>CAVZBW010000005.1:0-3209093 GCA_963773635.1 uncultured Actinomycetes bacterium
CGAGGCCGTCCATCCACCGGTGCAGCTCGAACTGTGGAACCCGCACCTTGATCAGCCGGGCTATGCCGATGCCCATCAGGGGATACCACGCCAGCCGAGCACGTCGGCGAACATGGGGTAGGGGGGTGGCCTGGTTTCCGTAGACGGCGCTCCAGAGGATCAACCCGATCGTCCAGGAGGCCATGGCGAGGCCCATGGCAAACCATGCCGAACGGACGCGGGCTGTAGCTCGCCCGTACAGGACGAGGGCGGTCGAGGCCACGAGCACGATGTCGTGGAACCACAACTGGTAGAGCGCCTGGGGTCCGGTGAGCCCGAGCGTCTCGTTGGCAAACTCGAGCAGGACCAGGAGCAACAGGGTCGCCCAGACGTAGCGCAGCCAATAGGGACTGGCATACAGCTCGCCCTCGCTGTCGATGCGCCGATCGCGTCGGCGCTGGGATACCGGGCGGCGATCCCCGTGCATCAGTGCGGCCGGTGTGGCGTCGTCATCCAAGCGGAATTATGGACCCGCCGCCCGACCACCCCGACGGTCGGGCGAGACCGGTCAAGGCCATTGAATGGTCAGCGGGAAATGACCGGGGGCGGGCTCTCGTATCATCCGTCCACCTGATGGCCGCGATCACCATTGAATTCCAGAACGTCCTGTCGCTGATCCTGGCGATCCTGTTCGTGATCTTGATGGCCGTCGTGAGCGGGCGCCTGCTCGGGGTCCGGGTCGGCCGGGGTCGCAGCTTCCTGGCCGCACTCGTCGGGTGCCTCGCCGGGATCGCCGGTGCGGTCGCTGCGGCGCCCCACCGCAGCGACTTCGAGCGGGGCCTGCTGGCCGTCCTCTTCGGGGTCCTCGGCACCATGGTCCTGATCGTGATCATGGAGGCCCTGCGTGCCCCGCGGGGAAGGGTGCGCAAGCGGTCTCGGCGATCGCTGCTGCACCCTTTCCGGTGGATTCGCCAGAAGCTGTCCCCGGTGGGACGCGCCTGGGAGGTTCTCCGTCACGCCCGCCACCGGGGCCTGGCGCGGTTCCAGTTCGTGTCGGCCGACGCGGTGTTGACGGCGGAATTCGGTCGCCGGCTCCGGCTCACGTTGGAGGACTGCGGCGGGATGTTCATCAAGTTCGGGCAGATCGCCTCGACGCGCACCGACCTGCTCGCGGAGCCGGTGACCGAGGAGCTGTCCCAGCTTCGGGCCTCGGTGCGCCAGATACCCCCCGAGGAGCTGCGCGGCCTCGTCGAGGAGGAGCTCGCCAGGCCCGTCGACGAGGTGTTCGCGTCCTTTGAGTGGGAGCCCCTGGCCGCAGCCTCCATCGGGCAGACGCATCGAGCCGTGCTCACCACCGGCGAGCACGTGGTGGTCAAGATCCAGCGGCCCGGATTGGAGGAGTTGCTCGAACGCGACGCCACCGTGCTGCGGCTCATGGCGGGTCTGGCCGAGCGGCGGATTCCCGCGGCGCGCCCTCCTCGGAATGCGAGACCTGGCCGAGGACCTGATCGCCGGCATGGAGCGAGAGCTCGACTATCACCGGGAGTCGGCGATGAGCCACCGGCTGGCGGACGAGTCGGGGGAGGACACGATCGTCAACATCCCGGCCACCTACGACGAGGTGTCCACCGGACGCCTCCTCGTCATGGAGGAGGTGGTCGGGCACTCCGTCGACGACGCGTTGGCCCTGTCGACCTGCGGCGTCCCTCGGGAGCGCCTGGCCCGGAGCCTGTTGCGCGCCTTCCTGCGGCAGGTCATCCAGGGTGGCGCCTATCACGCCGATCCCCACCCCGGCAACATCTTCGTCGACGACCTCGGACGCCTCTGGCTGCTCGACTTCGGGGCCGTCGGCCTGCTCGACCCGATTTCCCGGGAATCCCTCCAGGAGATGGCGCTCGGCATGACCCTCGGTGAGCCCCAGCTCGTGGCACGGGCCGTCCGGCGGATGGCCGGCACGGATTCGATCAGCGATCTGCGAGTGCTCGAAGCCGACATCGGACTGCTCATGGTCGAGGCGAGCGGCCAGCAGTTCGATCCCAAGTTGATCGGCGAGGTCCTCGCCACCATGAGCCGCCACGGCTTGCGCCCGCCGCGGTCGATGTTCCAGCTCTCCCGGGCACTGCTCACGCTGGATGGGACGCTCCGAGGCATCTCCCCGGACTTCGATCTGCCCGGCGAGGCCACGGCCCTCATCAAGGAGGTCGCCCAGCCCGAGGGCGAGGCGTCGGGTCAGGTGCTCGAGCGCGAGCTCCTTCGGGCCCTGCCGGTGTTGCGCGAGCTGCCCCAGCACTTCGACGAGATCGCCACCCAGCTGCGGGCGGGTCGGCTCTCGGTGCGCACGGAGCGCCTGGGGGGACGCGACGAGCAGGTGCTCCGGTCGTGGCTCGACCTGGTGCTCATGGCGGCCGTCGGCATCGGGGGCGGGATGATCGCCGGGCTGCTGCTCGTCGCGGCGAGCCTGGAGCACTCCAAGACGGTGGCCGAGGCCCTGCGGGTCATCGGGTTCATCGGGATCGTCCTGAGCGGGGTGCTGCTCATCCGGACGGTGGCCCAGGTCTTCCAGCGGCGGCCCTAGTCGGCGCGATCCGGTCGGACCATCTGGACGCGCTCTCGGGTCACGAGCGATCCCGGTGCGAGGTCGTGGACGACCGGCAGGAACGCCTCCACCCGCTCGGGCGCGTCGATCAGCTCCATCACCAGCGGGAGCCCCGTCGCGACGTCGGGAAAGCGGACGGTCCGGACGTTGCCCGACGGACCGTAGCCCTCGACGCCACGCCAGATCGTCGCCCCGGCCATGTGGTGCTCGAGCGCCCGCTGCAGCAGCACCTCGCAGATGCTGTGCCGACCCAGGCGATCGTCCTCCGTGAGGAAGACCCTGAGCCTCGTCCCCGTTCGGTCCGCCGCCATCCGATCCGCCGCCTGCCGGTTCGTCGACATCACCCGGCCTGTGGTGCAACGTTACCGCTGTTGCCCGTGTCCTAGCCCGGATCTAACGTTGGGATCGGCGATGGAGCTCGCCCGAAACCGCCCGAGACGGCTGATGGCTCCTACCGGCAACCTGGCCGGGCTGCGGCCAGGCGAGAACAGAAGGAGCGCATGCCCCCTCGCCACTCACGTCGTGCCCAGGCGGTCATCCTCGTCGCCATTGCCGCAGGGGGCGTCCTCGGCGCCCTTGCCCGGTACGGGATCTCCGAGGCGCTCCCGAGCCGTTCGGACCAATTCCCCGGGGCCATCCTCCTGGTCAACCTGTCGGGGAGCCTCGCGCTCGGCTTCCTGCTCATCTTGTTCCTCGAGCAGTTCCCCGGAGGCCGGCTTGCGCGGCCCATCGTCGGCGCGGGCTTCCTCGGGGCCTACACCACGTTCTCGACGTTCGCCGTCCAGGCGGTGCTGTTGATCCGCTCGGACCACTCGATGATCGCCGTGGCCTACGTGGTGGCGAGCGTCCTCGGTGGGCTGGCCGCCCTCGGGGTGGGC
This sequence comes from uncultured Actinomycetes bacterium, assembly GCA_963773635.1. Lineage (GTDB taxonomy): Bacteria > Actinomycetota > Acidimicrobiia > Acidimicrobiales > RAAP-2 > CAVZBW01. The sequence goes on from CAVZBW010000005.1 coordinate 3,454, forward strand.
GTCGTCGGCGCCCGGCTCCTCGTCAGAGTCGAGCGATGGCTCCAGGACCAGATCCGATGAGCGCCGAGTCGACGTTTCGTTCCCACGCCGCCAAGCAGCTGACCATCCTCCTGACCGCACACGACCAGTCCGGCCACGGATCGTTGACGGGCGAGCTGCTCCGCCGGGCGCGGCGCATCGGCGTCCCAGGCGCGACCGCCGTCGGCGGCCTGGAGGGCTTCGGGGCGTCGCGCCAGCTGCACCGGACGCATCTGCTGGGCACCGACGCGCCCATGGCCATCGTCCTCGTCGGCCCCGCCGAGCGGATCGACGAGTTTCTGCGCGCCGCCCAAGACCTGTTGACCGACGCCCTCGTCACGCTGTCCGACGTCGATGTGGTCGAGCTCTGAGGGCAGACCGCCCCGTCGGACGATTCCGTGAGCCCGAGCCTCGCCCTGGCGGTCGCATCCGGTGGACTTGTGGGTGCCCCCTGCCGGTACCTGCTCGACCGTGCGGTCAGCCGCCGGATCGTCTCGGACCTTCCCTGGGGCACCTTCGTGGTCAACATGTCCGGATGCCTGGCTCTCGGGCTCCTGACGGGCCTCGATCTGGCGCATCACGTGCCGTCCGTCCTGATGGCTCTGATCGGCGTCGGCTTCTGCGGGGCTTACACGACGTTTTCGACCTTCAACTTCGAGACCGTCCAGCTCTTCGAGGAGGGGAACGTGCTCGAGGCCGTGGCCAACGTCATGGCCAGCGTGGTGATCGGCCTCGCGATCGCCGGGGCGGGCGTAGCCATCGGATTGGCTCTCTAGAGGGGGCCCTGGCCGAAAAGGGACCCGGCGAGCCGGGAGGCCCAGCCCTCACGTCGCGACCCCCCGTTCGCCGGCGAGGACCCGGAGGCCGGCGGGGAGGACCTCCTGGCCAAAGGCCTGCTCGACGCGTGCCGACACTCCACAGCCGGCCAGTCGCGCCGCGGCGTCGGCGGCGTCGACGAGCACGTTCTCGTGGCGCTCGTCGTCGCGTTGCCAGCAGCCGTCGCGGCGTACGAAGGTCGTCATGTCACGGATGAACCGGTCCGGAGCGGGCAGGGAGGACCGCGTGACGATGGCCCAGTCGTCCCCGACCCAGCCTTGGGAGTCCTGCTCTCGGCGCGCCCTGCCCCATTCGAGGTCGCAGAGGTCGATGGCCAGCAGGCCGCCGGGTCGGAGCGCCCCGGCGATCGCCTCGAGGGCTCGGTGGATGCTGGCGAGGTCGGGGAGGTAATTGAGCACGTGGCCGCAGCCGACCACGGCGTCGGCTTCGGGGAGCGGGTCGTCGGGCAGGACGAGGAGCCGAAGCTCCTCCGCCCCCGGAGCAGTCGCGCTCGCCAGCTCCAGCATCGCCGGCGAGGCGTCGGTGGCGATGACGCGGTGGCCGGCGGCGATCAGCTCCTTGGTGAGCAGGCCGCTGCCGCATCCGACCTCGAGGACCAGACCGTCACGTCGCCGGACCGCCTCGAGGCGCTCGAGGATCCCGGGCGCACAGGCTGCGGCGTGGAAGTCGAAGCCGAGGTGGTGGACGAGGGCGAGGTCTGGCCGGTAGTAGGCGATCAGTAGCGCCGTCCGCGTCGGAATCGCACCGAGGCCATCCAGCAGCCCGCTGCCACGATCAGAAAGATGACGGTCACGATGACCGCCGCCAGGCCGCGTTTGGTGTGATTGCCCGCGTAAAAGACCGCCGTGACGATGGCGCCGATGACGGTGAGCACGAGGAACACGATGGCCGCTCGGGCGTACGCGACGTGGCGGGGAAGGGGCATGAGTCTCAGTGTGACACGGGTGGCCCGGATTTCCCAGCCGTTTCTCAGGTTCCCGTAGAGGTGCTCCGTCCCTGGTCAGGGAGCTAAAAGGGAATGGCTGGGGACGCCGGCGACCGCGGAGGCCCAGCTCGACGACGTGGCGCGTTGACGGCACGGTGCGGCCTCCCCGCGATTGACCCTGGACCTGGAGCCTCCTGAGGCGCACCATGGTGGGGACGGCAGTGCGGGTCGGGTAACGGACAAAGGGGGCGGGGGGTTGCAACGTCCCGTGGAGTCCCGAGGTGGAGGAGCAGGAGGCATGCGCACCAACAGGCATTGGCGCCGGGAGTTGCGAGCCGAGACCGCCGGGGTGCTCGGCTCGTTGGGGGGCGACTCGCCCGAGGTGGCGAGGCACCTGCGGTCCGCCGGCGTGCAGGGGACGCCGGGCGATCCCCGCGACTGCGCCATTGCGGTGTACCTCTCGGCGATCGTGGCGGCCGATCCGGGCGTGCGAACCATCAAGGTGACGACCGATTCGGTCGTGGTCTCGCCGGCGCGCCGGTGGCAGCTCCCGGTCGTGGTGGGCCTGTCCGAATCCCTGCGCACCTTCGTGGCGGGATTCGACCGGCGCGCCTATCCGGAGCTGATCCGCTCGCGCGACGAGGAACCCGGCAGGTCGGAGAGTGCCGCGCCGCAAGGGTCCGCCTGACCGCCATCTCCGAGGGGCCCGCCTGCCCCTCGTCACCGCAGTGGACGTCACAGCAGAATGGGCCCATGCGCGAGCTCGTGGTCCTCGGTACGGCCAGTCAGGCGCCCACCCGGTACCGCAACCACAACGGATACCTCTTGCGGTGGGACGGCGACGGGATCCTGTTTGACCCCGGCGAGGGGACGCAGCGCCAGATGCTGTTGGCGGGCGTGGCGGCCTCCTCCTTCGGGCGGATCTGCATCACGCACCTCCACGGCGACCACTGCCTGGGGCTGCCCGGCGTCGTGCAGCGCCTGTCGCTCGACGAGGTCACCCATCCGATCGAGATCTGCTACCCCGCGAGCGGGGAGCCCTTCGTCGAACGGCTGCTCAACGCCTCGGTCTTCGAGGCGCGTGCCGAGGTCCTCCTGCGCCCCGTCTACGAGCCCGGCCCGGTGCTGGCCGCGCCGGGGTACACGCTGTCGGCGCGCCGCCTGGACCACCAGCCCGAGACCTTCGGCTGGAGACTCGAAGAGCCCGGCTCCCGCACCATCCTGCGGGATCGCCTCGAGGACCTGGAGGTGCGCGGACCCGACGTCGGTCGGCTGCAGCGCGACGGGATCCTCACTCGGCCCGGCCGACCCACCGTGAGGCTCCAGGACGTGAGTGTGCCCCGCCCCGGCCAATCGATCGCGTTCGTGATGGACACCGGCCTGTGCGAGGGGGCATGGGAGCTCGCCGCCGGCGTCGACCTGCTCGTCTGTGAGGCGACGTACGCCGAGGCCGAGGCCGACCTGGCCCGGGCCCACCACCACCTCACCGCCGCGCAGGCGGCACGGATCGCCGCCGAGAGCGGCGTCCGCAAGCTGGTCATCACCCATTTCTCCCAGCGCTACCCCGACGAGTCGGTGCTGCTCGAGGAGGCCCGCGCCGTTTTTGACGAGGTCGTCGCGGCGCGGGACCTCATGCGCGTCGCCGTGCCGCCGAGGGCCAGGGTGCAGGTCTGATCGCTCCGGTCCACGCCCGGTTCGATCCGGGCGGAGCCATGGCCCCGGAGTCGACGCGGGGGACCCGTAGCTAGAGTCCTTCGGATCGTGCGGCAGTGGGTTGGTCTTGGAGATTCGGGTGTCTGAGCGGGCGTCTCGGAGCGTCGACCCGGAAGACATCGTGCCCGCAGGACGCCCGGGGGCCCCCGCTCGGGCCCAGCCGGAGGAGCTCAGCCCCGATCGGGCCACGACCAGCTGGCTCGAGCTCTTCTACGACCTGGTGCTCGTGGCGGCCACCATCGTGTTCTCCAACACCTACAGCCACGACATCGACTGGGAGAACGCCACATGGCTGGCCGGCATGTTCGCCGTGCTGTGGTGGGCGTGGTTCCAGACGACCGAGCTGACCAACCGGGACCGCACCGACAGCCTCTCGCGACGCGCCGTCCTGCTCGCCCAGATGTTCGTCATCACCATCTTTACGGTGGTGGGGGGCAACGCCGTGACGACCCACAGCTATCACGCCGCAGACGTGGCCGGCGTGCTGCTCATCAGCGTGGCGGCGCTGGCCCACGACATCCGCCGGACGGTGCCGGAGCTGCGCCGCATGGCCACCATCCGGCGCAACGCGCTGCTCATCGGTGGTGCCCTCGCGATCATCTCCGGCGCCCTCCCCAACGGCCCGCAGTATGCCTTGTGGGCGGTGGCGTCGATCATCGTCGTGGCGCCCCCGCTCCTGCCCCGCTACGACGATCCGATCGCCAAGTCCAGGTCGGACTCCCACCACCTGGCCGAACGCTTCGGGCTGCTCACGATGATCGTGCTGGGCGAGTCGTTCGTGAAGGTGGCCCTGACCGCGTCGGGGCGGCAGTTGCACCAGATCAACTACCTCGTCCTGGCGCTCGAATTCCTGATCGTCTTCGCGGTGTGGATCCTGTACTTCGACGACGTCAACCGGGTGGGGCCCCCGGAGGCCAATTTCGGGCGCAAGGTCTGGCTGCTCGCCCACATGCCGCTGCAGCTCTCGATCGTGGCCATGGCGGTGGGGTTGGCCCAGTGGGAAACCCTCAAGGTCAGCTCCCAGCTGACGGCCCTGGACGTGCGGCTGTTCACCACGCCCCTTGCCGGGATCTACGTGGTGCTCGCGGTCATCGGGGCCACGACCCCGCGCCCGGCGCGCGGCGTCGTGGTCGGGCTGCGACTGGCGACCGCCGCCGCGGTGATCGGCATCGGACTGCTGGCATGGCTCGTGGACGCCGTGAGCGTGGAGCTCGCCGCCGCACTGGACGCGGCGGTCGTGCTGACCTGCGCCGGCGTGACGGAGTGGATCCGCGTCCGCCGCCCGGCGTGACCTCCCGAGCGCGGCGTCCCGGGCGTGAGGTTTCGGGCGGGCGTCGGGCCCGCCGGTGCGGGGCCGGGGAGGGTGCCGTGCCCGGATGAACCGCACGGATTAACACAGCCGTCATCTGAGCGACGCTCGGCGTTTACGCGGCCTCCGTAACGTGGGTCCGGACCACACGCGGAGGAGGAAAGGTAGCTGCCGTCGGCCCCGGTGACGAGGCTGCCGGGGGACCGGGCGACGTGACGGGATCAGCTTCGTGAACAGCGTCGGAGGCTCGTTGCTGGCCTCGTACGAGCCGGGCCCCGGCTACGACGAGTTGGTGGGCGGCGGCCGTTCGCCGCAGGGGATGACCGGTGGGCTCTGGCGTTACCTGGAGGCCATCGGGATCGACGGACTGGTCGAGCGCCAACAGGCGGCCGACCGCGAGATCCGCAGCATCGGGTCACCTTCCAGACCTACGAGGGCGACGGCCGTCCTCGACCGACCGTGGCCCTTCGACGTGATCCCCCGGGTGCTGGCCGCCTCGGAGTGGGACCGCGTCGAGCGAGGGCCTCGTCCAGCGGCTTGCGGGCGCTCAACCTGTTCATCGACGACGTGTACCACGACCAGCGATGCCGTGCGGGCGGGCGTCGTGCCCGGCGGACCTGGTCACGCGGCTCGCCGAACTTCCGGCCCGAGTGCATGGGCGTCGACCCCGCCGGGCGGGATCTGGGCGCAGATCTGCGGGAGCGACCTGGTGCGCGGCGAGGACGGGACCTTCTACGTGCTGGAGGACAACCTGCGGGTGCCCTCCGGCGTCTCGTACCTCCTCGAGAACCGGATGGTCGCCAAGCGCGTGTTTCCCGAGCTGTTCCGGTCCTACAGCATCGAGCCCGTCGGACTCCTACGTCGGCCGGCTCTGCGAGCTCCTGTCGTCGCTCTCGCCCGGTGCCCGGCGACCCCACGATCGTGGTGCTCACCCCGGGCGTCCACAACTCGGCCTACTTCGAGCACGCCTTCCTGGCCCAGCAGCTCGGGTATCGAGCTGGTCGAGGGCGGCGACCTGTTGGTGCTGGAGGACGACACCGTCTACATGCGCACCGTGGGGGGCCTCGAGCGAGTGGACGTCATCTACCGTCGGATCGACGAGCTCTATCCTCGATCCCGAGGTGTTCCGGCGAGACTCCCTGATCGGCGTGCCGGGACTGCATGCGTGCCTGGCGGGCCGGCAGGGTGGCGCTGGCCAACGCCCCCGGTGCCGGCGATCGCCGACGACAAGGCCGTCTACAGCTTCGTCCCCGAGATCATCCGGTACTTCCTGGCGGAGGAGCCCATCCTGCCCAACGTGCCCACCTGGCGGTGCGGCGACCCCGACGGACTGTCAGCTTCGTGCTCGGGCACCTCGACTGCCCTGGTGGTCAAGCCGGCCAACGAGTCGGGGGGATACGGCGTCGTCATCGGTCCGACGGCCGGCGCCGAGGCGCTCGCCTTCGTGGCGAGGCGCATCGAACAGTACCCGCCCAATTGGGTGGCCCAGCCGGTGGTGTCGCTTGTCCACCATGCCCACGCTGTGCGACGGGACGATCGTCCCGCGCCACGTCGACCTGCGGCCGTTTGCCCTGCTCGGTCCGGAGGGGTCCTACGTGACCCCGGGCGGCTTGACCCGGGTGGCCCAGGTCGAGGGGTCGCTCATCGTGAACTCGTCGCAGGGTGGGGGCAGCAAGGACACCTGGATCGTGAGCGCCGGCGCTGGAGCACGAGGATCCCTCGCCCGAAAGATCATCGGGGACTCTCCCGACGTCCGGCGAGCGTTGACGCGACCCCGCCGACGGCCATGGTCGCGTGCGGCGGGACGGATGGTTGATCGGTGGGGCACGGTGGCGGGCGAGGAGGAGAGTGAGCGGGGCATGCTGCTGGCACGGATGGCCGACGCCGTCTACTGGGCGGGGCGTTACCTGGAGCGAGCCGAGGACATGGCCCGGATCGTGCAGGTTCACGGCGAGACCCACATCGACCTGCCCGTGGGGGAGGACGTCGGATGGTGGCCCCTCATCGAGATCGCCGGGCGCCGCCTCGGAGTTCCGGGCGGCGGCCGCCTCCGGCCGCCCGGCGCCGGCCGAGGGCCAGGTCGTCGAGTTCGTCCTGGCTGACCGGGACAACCCCTCGTCGATCCTTTCGTCGATCTCCGCCGCCCGGTCCAACCTGCGCAGGGCCCGGCCGGTCGTGCCGAGGGAGGTCTGGGAGCTGTGCAACGAGCTGTGGATGGTCTCCAGTTTGGACGCCCACCACGTGGGTAACCGTGCCGCGCGGGTGCGCTGGCTACGGAAGGTGGTGGAACGGTGCAGCGCAGATCGGGGGCGTGGTGGAGCACACCATGCGGCGGGACGACGCCCTGGCGTTCTTCCGCATCGGGCAGCAGCTGGAGCGGGCCGACCTCACGTGCCGCACGCTTGTCGGTCCACGCCGAGGCGGCGCTCCCATCCGACGGCGGCGATGTCTACACCGAGGTCCATCAGATGGCACTGCTGCGATCGCTGGCCTGCTATCAGCCGTACCGACGGGTCATGCCGGCCAGGGCCGACGGAGGATCGATCCTGCGGTTCCTCCTCCAGGACGAGGCTTCGCCGAGAGCGGTGGGGGCGTGCCTGGCCGAGGTGCGCACCCTGCTCAAGGGGCTCCCCCGCAACGAGCCGGTCGTGGCGGCCGCGACCGATGCCGCGGTGCGGGTAGGGGACGCCCCCGTCGGGGAGCTCACCCCGCACGCGTTGCGGGTGTTCCTGCTCGAGCTCGAAAAGGGGATCGCGGACGTCCATGACCACCTGGACACCGTGTACTTCATGCGGGTGCCGCCGCCGACGAAGGCTGTGGCCGGGCGTGCAACCCTCCTGGCGCGACCCGTCCGGGCGGGTTCCCCCGCCGCAGGCGCCACGCGGGGCAAGATCGAGCGAGATGGGGGGCCACAAGACCTATCGGGTGATGCACCGCACGACCTACGAGTACGACGCACCGGTGCGCTACGCCAGCAACGAGGCGCATCTCACGCCCCGAAACGGTGATCGTCAGTGGTGTCTCGCGCACGAGATCTCGGTCGACCCGGTCCCGAGCAGCCGCAACGAGTGCACGGACCTCTTTGGCAACTCGATGGTCACCTTCGTGGTCGAGGGCGGGTTCCGATCCATGACCGTGACGGCCACGAGCGAGGTGGTGGTCGCGAAGCCCGCGGCGTCTCCCTCGGGGCCTCCCTGGGAGTCCGTGGTCAAGCTGCTCGAGATGGACCGTCAGCCTTCGGCCCGGGAGGCCCGCCGGTTCCGGGCGGCCTCGCGGCTGGTCCCGATCTCCGACACGCTCGCCGAGTATGCGGGGCCCTCGTTTCCCGCCGGCCGGCCCGTGATGGAGGCGGTGCTCGACCTCGCCGGGCGGATCTACCGGGAGTTTGCCTACGAGCCCGGCTTCACGTCGATCTCGACGCCGCCCGTAGAGGTGTTGGAGCATCGGCGCGGGGTCTGCCAGGACTTCGCGCACCTGGCCATCGGGTGCCTACGGTCCCTCGGGCTCTCGGCCCGCTACGTCAGCGGCTACATCGAGACCGTCTCGCCGCCCGACGGTCGCCGGCTCGTGGGCGCGGACGCCTCCCACGCGTGGGTGTCGGTCTTCGTGCCCGGCTGGGGCTGGGTCGACATCGATCCGACCAACGACCGGCTGGTCGGGGACGAGCACATCACGACGGCGTGGGGCCGCGATTACTTCGACGTTTCGCCGTTGCGCGGCTCGGTGGACGGTGGCGGCCCGAGCCATCGACTGGAGGTGGCCGTCGAGGTGACCCGCCTCGCTCAGGAGCTGGTCGTGGGCTGAGCGAGACCGTTTCGGTGTCGCGGACCGGCCGTCGGCGCGCCGGTCAGCCGTTCAGTCCGAAGCTGAGGTACTCGCTACGCCGCTCGACCACCCTTCCGTTCGCGTCCGGCGACTCCCCGAGGTAGAAGCTGATCTCGACTGACCGCCCGGCCTGGTCGTAGAGGCTGTGCCAGAGGGTCCTGGCATCGACGGCGGCGGCCACGCCAAGACCTTGGGGCTCGGCGGCCAGGTTCTCGAGCATCCTGCGGACGTTGACGCAGGCGTTGGTCTCGACCAGGTCGTCCCGCGTGAGGGGGCCGGCTTGCCTGCCGAGGCGACGGGCCATCTCCTGATAGCGCCAGAGGGCGTTGGTCTCGAGGGTGAGCGGCACGTCGGGCGAGGACTCCAGGTTGGGGTGCTCGGAGAGCTGGAAGTTCGTCACCAGCTGAGGCCGGCCCTGGCCCCGTACCACATGCTGGACGTTGCGGCCGGTCGAGTTCTGGTAGACGAAAGAATCACCGGCCTCGTCCGCGACGAGGTAGTGGCACGGGATGGCGAGGTAGTACTGCTTGACGCCGAGGAGGGCGGCACGGGCCTCTGCGGCAGTGGCGCAGGTGTCCAGCACCCAACGCATTACCTGGAGCTCGTGGAGGCCGGTGATTCGAGGTGGTCCGAGGTGCGGCTCATAGTGTGGGCCGAGGGACCCCATGGCGTCCTCGTCGGCCATGATCGAGACGACCAGGCCCGCGCTGTTGATGCCGTCGAGGGTCCCGGACACGCAGTCAAAGGCCTGAATGGCCACCGAGGCGTATCCACCGTCGTCCGGATACCACTCCATGACATAGGGCTCCGCCACCACGGGCGTGGCTCCGGGTGGTCCGGGCATCGTGCCCCCCGACAGGAGGTCGGCCAGGGTGCCCGTTGAAAAGTCGTAGTTGCGGCTGAGCCAGCCGGTGCCGGTCGCGGCCGCAGAGGGCGGGCAGTAGACGACCGAGCAGCCCGTGGCCGGCCCCGGCCCGCCCGACTGGTTCGGCCCGCCCGGCTGGTTGGGCAGGTCCATGTGGTAGCGCAGGGCGCTCAGGTCGTAGCGATCGTCCTGGGCATCCACGCCGAAGGCCTCGGCGATGCCGCAGACCCGCTGCCAATGGATCGCGTAGTGGGTCTGGAAGTAGGCGCGGCGTGCCCCGACGAAGAGCGGATCGGCGTCGTAGTCCGACGCCGTCCGGCCGTACCGATCGCGGACCAACTCGCCGAGCGCTCTGCCGATGTCGTGGTTCGAGCCGCGGAGGCGGAGGTGTCGGACGCTCGGAAAGTCGTCGGGGCCACCAAAGTACGTGCGTTCATCCCGGTCCATGAGCCTCACCACTCCGTTTCCTCGGCGGCGAGCCACCAGCGCCTGCGGCGACGGCTTGGTCGAGGGCATGGAGGCGCTCGGAGACGTCCACCCGTGGTGGGACGGGTCGGTGGAGGTGGCACGCGCCGGGCGGTAGGTCCGAGACGTCGCGCTCGAGGCGGCGGCGCGCCACCTCGAGGCTGTCGGCCGGTGCGATCCGGACGCCCGCCCGCATGACGGGCACCAGCAGCGGATCGGTGTCGGACGAAGGGGTGCCGGGCGGGGGTGCGTCGGAGCGGACGTCGAGGAGGTCCGCCTCTATCGGCGAGCGGCGCCACACCTGTTTGGGGCCCGGCAGCGTCGCCTTGCCGCTCGAGAGCTTCACCACCGGGCGTCCGCCCACGGACACGAGCTTGTACACGGTATCGAGGTAGGGGGCGTCGGCCGAGACGCCCATCCGGGTGCCGATGCCCGCCCCGTCGATGGGCGCGCCGGCGCTGGGTCATGGCCTCGAGGTCGTACTCGTCCAGTCCACCGCTGACGAAGATCCCGACGTCGTGCAGCCCCGCCCCGTCCAGGATCGCCCTGCTCTTTCTTGCCAGGTCCGCCAGGTCGCCGCTGTCGATCCGGATGGCCAGCCGGCTCGGCCCGCGTTGCTCGCCGCGGAGCTCGTGGACGAGGGAGACGGCCCGACGCACGCCCTCGAGCGTGTCGTAGGTGTCGACCAGCAGGGTGGCGCGATCGGGGAAGTCCTCGACAAAGGCCCGGAGCGCTTCGACCTCGGACGGGAAGGCCTGCACGTAGGAGTGGGCCATCGTGCCGGCCGCGCGGAGCCCGTAGCGGCGGGCCGCCTCGACGTTGCTCGTGGCGGCGAAGCCGGCGATGGCGGACGAGCGCGCCACGCCTCTCCCGGCGTCGGTGCCCTGCGTGCGGCGCAGCGCAAAGTCGACGAGCGGCACGTCGCCCGCCGCGAGCCGGCACCGCAGCGCCTTGGTGGCGACCGCCGTCTGGAAGGTGATCTGGTTGAGCAGGTAGGTCTCGACCAGCTGGGCCTCGGGGAGCGGTCCGGTGACCTCGAGGAGGGGCTCTTCGGCGAGGACCACCCGGCCCTCGGGCACGGCGTGGACGTCGCCGGTGAAGCGCAGCGAGGCGAACCGCTCGACGTCTTGGGCGCTGAAGCCGTGCGATCGGAGCCAGGCCAGGTCCTCGGCCTCGAAGGCCAGGGTCTCGAGATAGTCGAGGCAATCCTCGAGCCCGGCTGCGACGAGAAAGCCGCGGCTCGGCGGCAGGTCCCTCACGAAGAGGCTGAACGTGGCGTCCTCGGTCATGCCCCGGCGGAGGTAACTCGCGGTCATGTTGAGCTCGTAGAGGTCCGTGACGAGGGCCGTGCCCGTGTCAGCCTCCGTCCGTGGGGGGGACGCTGGCCGAGAGCTCCTCGAGCCACGCCCTCGCGCTGGCGTCGCTCGGGGCTCTCCAGTCGCCGCGGGGCGACAGCGAGCCCCCGGACCCGACCTTGGGCGCGTTGGGGAGGGTCGACCGCTTGAACTGGCTCGTCTGGACGAAGCGCCGAAGGAAGTCGCCGAGGCGCATCGTGATCGCCGCGAGGTCGTACTCGTGCCGGTCCTCGGAGGCGACGCCGTCGGGCCACCCGCCCCGCTCGACGTCGCCCCAGGCGCAGAGCGCCAGGTACGCGACCCTGCTCGGGCGGTAGCCGTAGCGGAGGAGGTAGTAGAGGAAGAAGTCGGCGAGCTCGTAAGGGCCGACCGTCGCCTCAGAGCTCTGGGCCGGCAGCGTGGCGTCGGGATCTTGGGAGGGGATGAGCTCGGGGGAGATCTCCGTGGCCAGGATGGATCGCAAGGCGTCCTCGGCCTCCCGCCCGAGGCGCGCCGTCTCCAGGGTCCACTCGATGAGGTAGCGGATGAGGGTCTTTGGCACGGAGGCGTTGACCGAGTAATGGGCCATGTGGTCCCCGACCCCAAAGGTGCACCACCCGAGCGCCAGCTCGCTCAGGTCGCCCGTGCCGACGACCAGCGCCTGGTGGTAGTTGGCGAGGCGGAAGAGATGGGAGGTGCGGTCGCCGGCCTGGACGTTCTCGTAGGTGACGTCGTAGACGGGCTCCCCGCGGGCGGCCGGATGCTGGAGGTCCTCGAGCATCTGGCGGGCCGAGGGCCGAATGTCGATCTCCTGGCGGTGCACGCCGAGGGCGGACATGAGGCGACGGGCGTTGCCGAGCGTGTGCTCGGTCGTGGCGAAGCCGGGCATGGTCACCCCGAGCACGTGGGTGCGTGGGAGGCCGATGCGATCCATGGCCTCGGCGGCGACGATGAGCGCATGGGTGGAGTCGAGTCCACCGGAGACCCCGATCACCACCTTGTCCACACCGGTCGCCTCCAACCGGTTGGCGAGCCCCTCCACCTGGATGTGGATGACCTCCGCGCAGCGATCGTGTCGGGTGTGGGGATCCGCCGGCACGTACGGGAACCGAGGGATGGGTCGGCCGAGCTTCACCGGGTGCGGGGGTCGCTCGAGCGGGAGCTCGAGGCTCCTCCAGGAACCCAGGCGAGCCCGGTGGTCGCCGGCGTTGTCGGTGAAGCTGGTCATCCGCAGCCGGTCGGCGGCGAGGCGAGCGAGGTCCACGTCGGCCACCAGGAGCTGCGGCTGCGCGGCGAAGCGCTCCGCCTCGGCGAGGAGGTCGCCGTTCTCGTAGATCAGCGCGTGGCCGTCCCATGCGAGGTCGGTGGTCGATTCTCCTGTGCCCGACGCGGTGTAGAGGTAGGCGGCCATGCAGCGAGCCGACTGGGAGGCGCAGAGCAGTCGCCGGTAGTCCCCCTTGGCCACGAGCGCATTGGAGGCGGAGAGGTTGACGAGGACGGTGGCGCCCGCCAGCGCCGCGTAGCTGCTCGGCGGTGCCGGCACCCAGACGTCCTCGCAGATCTCGAGATGGAGCGTCAGACCCTCGATCTCGGGGACCGCGAAGAGGAGATCGGACCCAAACGGCACGCGTTGTCCGAAGAGGGACATCTCGGGGGTCGTGGCGTCGCGGGCCGCCGAGAATTGTCTCTTCTCGTAGAACTCCCGGTAGTTGGGCAGGTAGCTCTTGGGGACCACCCCGATGGGAGTCCCGCGGTGGACGACCACCGCGCAGTTGAAGAGTCGCCCGGACACCACAAGGGGTGCGCCCACCACCAGGGCGCACCGCAGGTCGGCGCTTGCCCGCACCACTCGGTGGAGCCCGTCGACGACGGCGTCGAGCAAGGCGCTCTGGTGGAATAGGTCGTCCGCGCTGTAGGAGGAAAGCCCGAGCTCGGGGAAGGCGACCACGAGGGCGTCCTGTTCGTCGGCGCGGCGAGCCAGGTCCAAGGTGGCGTCGACGTTGGCCTCGGGATCGGCCACCCGCACGTGGGGCACGCCCACGGCCACGCGGACGAAGCCGTGTCGGTACAGCGAGTCCCACTGGTTCAGGTCGATCGTCATGCCGAGTTGAGGCTAATAGTCGCTGCGCCGCCGCGAGGGACGTTGGTCCCTGCCGGAGCGGTGCACGGTCCTCGTACCCTGGCTGCAGGAGGCGAGACCGAGATGAACGAGACACACGACACGAGCCACGACGAGCGGCAAATGGAGAGCGAGCAGGTCGAAGGTGCGGCTCATGACGGCACCTGCACCCGTTGCGGGTCCAACGGGCACCTTCGCCATGGACTTTGCTCGGTCTGCCGCGCCGAAGTCCGGGCGGCACGAAAGACGCCGCCGGGGTCTCACGCCGAGCCCCACGAGAGCCGGCCACCGGCTCCCCCTCGGCCAGACGTGGAGCCGCTGCACAGTCCACCGTGGCGCCGACGGGGGGCCTGAGCGCGCAGTCACGATGGACGCGAGAAAGCGCCCGCCCCACCGGGGTAACCGGGGGTCCGGGCGCTCGGTCTGATTGTTCTCCGACCGAGCCAGACAAAGGGAAGTGGCCCCAACAGATCCTTAGGGGACCTTTGCCCCAGCACCGCCTTGCTCACCAAGCCAAAGCCGCATGCCTACTCTCGCGGGGCCGATCGTCTACTCCGTCAATCCCCTTTGCCTGGCCCTTTCGGACAAGTGAAAGTTTCTCTGATCACACCACATCAACCTCCTCTCGGATCTTCCTCTCCGAACCTCTTTTCGCATTCACTTAATTCAACAGCAAAGTGCGCCAAGTTGTTCCCTGGTGCCCATGATGAGAAGCACAGAAGTCCAGGTGAGGATGACCGGTGTGAGATACTGCCGTCTTTGATCAGCCTCCTCGACCAAGGCGGTCGGGGGTAGATGGGAGGACCCGTGCGGTTGCGTCCGATGATCCTTGCGACGTGCATCTCCGGGGCGGTCATCGGGGTGGCGAGTGCGAACCTGGCGGGCATGCCTGCGGCTGGCGCTGCTCCCGTCGGGTTAGCAGCGGCGGGTCAGGCTCCCGGCGCCGCCAGCCCGACGGTAATCGGAGAGATCCTCGTTCATCGGTACTTCGTCCTTCTCCAGCAGCACAATGTGCCCGCCCTCCGAGCGTTCCTTTCGCCGGCGTTTCAGATCCAGCGCGCCGATGGGAGTGGGGCGACCAAGACGGCGTACCTTGACGATCTGCCCGTCGTCGAGAGTTTCCAACTCACGAATTTCGTCGCCACCGAGGCGCGCGGTGTGTTGGTGGTCCGGTACCTGGCGGACGTCACCGGTGAGGTGAATGGCCAGCCCTACACGCCCGGGCCCGCTCCTCGCCTCTCCGTCTTTTCCTGGAACGGGAGCAGCTGGCGGCTCATCGCACACGCCAACTTCAACCCGCTGACCGGGTAGGACGCGGAAGTGGCCGTTCCTCAGGCGAAGGCCGAGTAGGCCTCGAGGCCGGCGAGGATCACGAGCACCACCGCAGTGATCTTGCGGATCATGGGAATGGGTACGTAGCGCAGGAGGCCACGGCCTCCGACCACCGCCAGGGCCGCCACCGTCCAGAGCGCGAGGACGGAGCCCACCGCCACCGAGAGAGGGGAGTGGTAATGGGCGGCCAGGTTGGCGGTGAGGATCTGGGTCAGGTCGCCCCATTCGGCGAGGAAGATGACCAGGAAGGCCGTCAGCGCCGCCGGTCGCCCCCCGGCCTTGGCCTTGTCGACCAACTCCTGTTCGCGCTGTTCTTCGTCGTCGACCCTGCTGCGCCGGCTCTCGTACAGGGAGTACGCCGCGCCGGCCAGGAAGAGGGCGGCGACCACGGCCGAGACGGCGCGGTGGGGGAGCAGGTGGAAGATGGTGACGCCGATGGTGACCGCGATGACGACGTGGACGACGAAGGCGCCCGCCGCGCCGATCCAAACCGCCAAGGGTCGGCCACGGGTGGCGAGCATCAGCGAGGCAAACATCGTCTTGTCCGGCAGCTCGCCGACGAAGATGATGGGAAAGACCGCCGCAGCGATCGCGAGGTTCACGGGTCAGCCCCGCGACAGGGACTGGTGCGGACGGATCCGGGTCGTCAAGGAGCTCGGCCCCCCGGGCCCGACGATCCGGGGTTGGTGGGCCCGGGGTTGGTGGGCCCGGGGTTGGTGGGCCCGGGGTTGATGGGCCCGGGGTTGGTGGGCCCGGGGTCGTCGGGCCGGGGTCTGGTCCACGCCGGATAGGCAGGACCCGAATTGACCTCGCCTCGCGAGACGGGATCGCCGCGGGTCGCCCGATGTGCGCCCGACCGGCGCCGGCCGAGGAGGCGCGGGCGGCTCCTCGTGGCGGGACGAGGCTCCTCCACGGGGCTGTAGGCGAGGGAGGCTGCGGCCGTGGCGACGTCGCGGGGGTAGTGGCGGGTCCCTCGCAGCAGGATGATGCCGCTCGCCGCCATGGGCAGCAGCATGATGAAGAACGTGATCCGCAGCCCGTTGTTTTGGTGCTTGCTGTCGATCAGCTCCGACAGGCCGCCAAAGACGAGCGGGGCGAGGGCCTGGGCCCCGGTGCGCAGGAACGTGCGGATGCCCTCGGCTCGACCCCAGAGGAGCGGAGGCATGATGTCGAGGCGGGCGGCGTCGAGCGGCGGGTTCTGGGCGGTCAGGCAGAAGGCGGCCGCCGCGATGTAGGGCAGGGCGGTCAGCGGGCTGTGGGTCGTCAGGGCGGGGATGAAGAACCCCACCGTGAGGAGGGCGCCGATGCCGGCAACGGTCATCCGGCCGCTGATGCGATGGCGGCGGACCAGGGAGTCGCCGATCCGCCCGCCGGAGAGCACGCCGCCGACCGCGGCGATCCCGACGAACAGCATGAGCAGGTTGGCGAGGAGCTTGTCGACGTTGTACTGCCCGAGGGCGAAGGACAGCCCGAAGGTCTGGATGCCCGTGAGGAAGAAGTAGGCGCAGGCGCTCGAGACGATGAGCACCACGTTGGTCCTCACGCTGAGCACGTAGCGGGTGGCCTGGATGATGTTGAGCTTGCGGGGGTCGGTGCGCAGGATCAGGTCTGGATCGGGCTCGACGCCGTGCTCCTGGGCCAGCCGCTGGGCGTCGGTGATGTCCGGCACCGGCTCCTGGGCCGGCGCCCCCTCGACCAGCGTGGGGGCCTCCAAGGCGGCCTCCTTGCGACCGACGATCCGTGTGGCGCCGGGCTGGAGGGCGCTCGCGCCCCCCCGGGCCGGTTCTCGCAGGCTCCGGAGCTGCCAGGCCAGGACGAACGCCGGGATGGCGAGCACGACGAAGGCGGCCCGCCAGGAGAAGGCGGCCACGTCGCCCGTGATGAAGAACCCCGCTCCGGCCCCGACCAGCTCGCCCGCCAGGATGTAGCCGTAGATCTTGCCCCGCTCGGCGCTCGGGAAATAGTCGCCGACGAGGGATGCGACGGCCGGCCCGGCGACGGCGGTCACCCCGCCGAGGAACAGGCGCACGAGCAGCAGGCCCCCAAACGTGCTGACCGTGGCGCTGAACACCATGGCCACGCCCCACAGGGTCACGGAGACCACGAGCAGCCCGATGCGGTGGGTCCGGTCGACGAGGATGCCGAAGGGCACGCTGAAGATGGCGCCGACGACGGCGGTGACCGAGACGAGGAGCCCGATGTCGGCCAGGCCGATGTGGAGGGCCTGGCGGAGCTCGTTGGCGGAGGCTCCCACGGTGGCGGTGTCGGCACTGGCCAGCGCCAGGACGGACGCCAGGAGGACGATCACCCGGGTCCTGGCCGGACCCCCAAAGGCGGTGTCGAGGCCCCGCCAGGTGGCTCGGGCCGCCTGTCCCGCCCCCCGCCGGATGCTGCCGCCCGACGCCCCGGGGTTCGGAGGGTGCCTCGCCGGCCGGACCGGGAAGCCCCGACGGCGGGGTGGATCCCTGGCCGGCGGCGTCGGCCCCCCAGCCCGACGGGGCCCCAGGTGAGGTATCACCGGGTGCCGGCGGGATGTAGCCACCGGGAGCACCGGGGCCAAGGCGGGGGTCGTAAGAACCGGAGCTCATGGTCGCTCCCATTGTGCAACCCCGAGCTCATGTTTCGGACGCATTTCTCGATCGGATCGGCCGGCACCGCTCCGATCAGGACCGACGAGGGATCAGGGACCCGCGGGCCCCTCCCTTGGGGGTCCGAGCGTCCACACGTCGATCCGATCGATCCGGACGCGCATGAAAGGCGTGTCAAATCGGCGCGGCCCGTACACCGTGACGTCCCGCAGGTGGACGTAGCCCACGGAGTCCGAATCGTCGTCGTCGCGGTAGGTCGAACGTAACCGCTCCATGGCGTCCGCCCACTCTCCGAGGGGCCTGGTTCGCAGTCCGTTGGTCGCCGCTCTATTTTCACGCAGCCTTGCCGCCTGCTCCGTCAGCCAGGACGGACCGTTGACCGCCCGTCCGACGATGATCGCCGACCCGACCACCAGGGAGACGTCCTCCCACACCTCCTCGGAGCTCGAGCCGAGCGCGTTGAGCGTCGAGATGATCTCTCCGAGGAGGAGATCGCCGTGCCACTCATCCGGCTCGGGCGGGGACCAGGCGCCGTACGGCACTTCGGTCGGCGCCTCGGTCGGGCTCCCTCGCCGCAGAACTTGCCTCATGCCCGCGCCCCCTTGCTCAAGCCATCTCGGCGCGTTGGTCACCGATGCTCCGCCTGAGGAGAACATCCCGCACGAGCGGAACTCGCTGCCCTCGCGAACGATGGGGGTTGCCTTGGTTAAGTCCCTAACTACATTCCAACAAACGCAACTACCAAGATGCAGTGTAGAGCAGGCTGTTCGCCTCGCCAACTGGTACGGGGCAGTGCCCGAGGGAGCTCCGCCGTGGCCTCAGGATCCCGGTCGGTCGGTGAAGATGCCGCCCATGCCCGAGTGGATCTCGATCCACTCGGCCCCCTCGTCTCCCGCCGTCCACGAATAGAGCATGTCCGGGGAGAAGTAACCCATGCCCGCAGTCACGCGCTGGTTCCCAAAGCGCAGCTCCCCACGCAACAGGTAATTCACCTGATACGTGCCGTGCCGATGCGATTTGACCCGCTCGCCGGGCTTGGCGGTCTCGTGGTAGACGCACAATTTGTCGGTCTGGACGAGCGTCCTCGTCACGAGGTCGCGTCCGAGCACCTCGAAGAAGTGCTCGGCGTCGGGCGATCCCGCCAGCATCTCCGCGTTGGTGTGGCCCGGAATGGAGGCGACGTCGAAGACAAATTGTCGCAGCGAGCCCCCGGCCCCCCCGTCTGCCGTGTCCGTCATGAGGGGAGATCCTACGCTCTGGACAGGCTCGCGCTCAGCTGGCGGTGAGACCGTGGTCGACGGTGTAGACCGCACCGGTCACCGAGCGGGCCTCGTCGGAGGCCAGGAAGGCGAACAGCGCCGCGACCTCCTCGGGCTCGGTCATGCCGCGCACGCCCATCATCCGGCGGGCGAGGTCCGCGTCGACGTTGTCGGGGAAGGCGGTCGACCGCGCCAGGTTCGTGTTGGTGCCGGCGGGAGCGATGGCGTTGACGCGCAGTGACGTCTTCAGGTACTCGACCGCAAGGGAGCGGGTGAGCTGGATGACCCCGCCCTTGCTCATGCAATAGGCGGCCGAGTACGGCACTCCCTGGATCCCGGCGTTGGAGGCGATGTTGACCATGTTGCCGCCCGACTCGAGCAGGTGCGGGATGGCCGCCTGCGCGAGGAAGAAGTACGCGTCCAGGTTCACGGCCATGATCCGGCGGTACTGGTCCCGGGTCATCTGCGGGGTGTGCGTGGCCATGTAGATCCCGGCGACGTTGCCGAGCACGTCCAGCCGGCCCGAACCGCGTCAGGCAGACCTCGACCGCCGTGGCGCAGGCATCGGGGTCAACGAGATCCGCCTGGTGCGACGAGATCGTGTCGGTGCCCGCCACCCGTTGGGTCTCCGCCAGCCCATCCGGATCGATGTCGACCGCCAGCACCGAGGAACCCTCGTTGGCCAGCCGCACCGCGATCGCCCGACCGATGCCCGAGCCGGCGCCGGTGACGAGGGCCACCTTTCCACCGAAGCGGCTCATGTGCCGGTGTCACCACGGGGGTGACGCAGTCGTCTGTCACCCGGAGCGGCCACGGTCACAGGACTGCGGGAGGCTCGAAGCCGTAGAGGTCCTTGCAATTTCCCGCCACGATGGCCTGCACTGGGCCCGGGCTGAGCTCGCCCAAGATGGAAGCAAGGATGGCCCGGCTGCGAGGGAACGTGGACTCCGTGTGGGGATAGTCGCTGCCCCACATGGGCACGCCCTGCCCGATCACGTCGAGCAGGCGCAGACCGTTGGCGTCCTCCTGGAAGGAAGCGAAGACGTTCCGGCGGAAGAAGTCGCTCGGGAGGGCGTCGGCATCCTGGAAGCGGATCCACTCGGGCCCGCGCCGCGGCCGGTCCGTGTACACGTAGTCGATGCGCTCGAGGTAAAAGGGGATCCAGCCGAGCTCGTGCTCCACCGAGCCGACGCGCAGGCGGGGGAACCGCTCGAAGACTCCCGAGAAGATGAGCTCCGCCAGGGACTGGCGGACCTGGAAGTCCGAGTTGACGAAGACCGAAGGCGGCACCTCCTTCACGTCGAGCCGGAACGCGGCGCTGCCGACCCGAGGGTCGGCGCGGTCCGTCGCGACGTGGAGCGACAGCGGCATGGCGAGATCCTGGGCGGCGGCCCAAAACCGGTCGTAGGCGGCCGAGCGGAAGGGCTGCCACGACGGCGGGGCGACGGTGATCAGGGCGCCACTCAGCCCACGCTGCCGGCAACGCTCGAGCTCGGTTACGGCCTCCTCGATGTCGTCGAGGTTGATCATGGCCACGCCCTTGAGCCGGCCCGGGTCCTGGCGGCAGAAGTCGGCGAGCCAGTCGTTGTAGACGCGCATGGCGGCGGTGACCACGTCGCTCACCGGCACCTCGTAGAGCACGAGACCCTGGCTCGGATACAGGACCGAGCCCCACACGCCGTCCCCCTCGTTCTCCGCGACGTAGCGGGCGGGCTCGTACGCGGCCGGGCGGACCTCCGAGAAGCGGGCCGAGGTCCGGAGCTCTTCGGGCTCGATCTCGAAGCGGTCGCCCGTCTGGAACCCGAGGAACGACATGGTCTTGTACCCGTCGACGATCCACCAGTCGCCATCGGGGAGGGACTCGACCCGGGGCATGCGCTCGGCCAGTGCGCCGCCCTTGCCCGCCCAGAGGTCGGGGGGCTCGATGATGTGCGAGTCCGAGGACAGGAGCCACTGCTTGGTCAGCAGCTCCGAGGTGGGAGGCGCCTCAAGATTGGTCATGGTCGAGACGGTACCGTCCGTTGCACGCCGGCGCTCGTGTTGGGCCCTGCTGATCGCCCGTCCGCCATCAGGCGCGACGAGACCTCCCGACGAATTCCGACAGGCTCTCGGGGTTGCTGAGGGCGCCTCGGGAGACGACATCCTCGAGGGGAGCGCCCTCGAGGATCCGCTTGACGGGCACCTCGAGCTTCTTGCCGCTCAGGGTCCGTGGGACGTCCGCGACCGTCTCGATCCGGTCGGGGACGTGTCGGGGGGAGAGCTCGGTCCGGATCGCCCGCCGGATCTCCTCGTCGAGGCGCTCGTCCGAGGAGGCCGCGCAACCGGGCGCCAGGACCAGGAAGAGCACGAGGGTGTCGTCCTCGTCCAGGTGCACGACCAGGCTGTCGGTGACTTCGGGAAAGCCCTCGACCACCGAGTAGAGCTCCGAGGTCCCGATGCGTACGCCACCGCGGTTGAGCGTGGCGTCGCTGCGGCCGGAGATCACGCAGCTGCCGCGCTCCGTGAAACGGATCCAGTCGCCGTGCGACCAGAGTCCGGGGAAGCGGTCGAAGTAGGTCGCTCGCAGCCTCGATCCGTCTTCGTCTCCCCACAAGCCCACGGGCATCGAGGGAATCGGCGTCCGCAGCACCAACTCGCCCTCGGTCCCCACGGGCACCTCACCGCCGCGGTCGCTCCAGGCGGCAACGTCGCAGCCGAGGAGGGGCCGGCTGATCTCTCCCTCCCAGACGGGCACGAGCGGGTTGGTGCCGACAAAGGCGGTGCACACGTCCGTCCCTCCGCTCGTGCTGTTGACCTGCACGCCGGGGAGCTCGTCGGCCACCCAGCGAAAGCCCTCGGGCGGGAGGGGCGCGCCGGTGGACCCGACCTGCCGCACCTGCTGAAGCGGTCCCAGCCGGGAGGGCCGAAGACCCTCCTTGCGGCACGCCATGAGAAACGGTGCCGATGCCCCAAAGAGGGTGCAGCCGGACTCGGCCGCCAGGCGCCACAAGGTGGTGAGGTCGGGGTGGCGTGGGTTCCCGTCGAAGCACAGCAGGGTGGCGCCGACCAGGAGCCCCGAGACGAGGAGGTTCCACATCATCCAGCCCGTGGTCGTGAACCAGAAGAAGCGGTCGTCGCGCCCGAGGTCGTGGTGGAGGGCGAGCGCCTTCCAGTGCTCGAGCAGGATCCCGCCGGTGCCGTGAACGATCGGCTTGGGCAGTCCGGTGGTGCCGCTGGAGAACAGTACGTAGAGGGGGTGGTCGAAGGCCACCGGCTCGTGCTCGACGGGTTCCCCGGTCGCCTCGCGGACTTCGTGCCACCGCAGCGCCCCGGGGAGGGGGCGCTCGTCGAGATATGGGAGGTGCAGGATCGCCTCGAGCGACGGTAGGGCGCGCCGGATGGCCTCGACCTCGGCCCGGCGATCGATGGCCGTCGCGCCGTAGCGGTAGCCGTCGACGGTCATCAGCACCTTGGGGCCGAGCTGACCCAGCCGGTCGACCACGCTGCGTACGCCGAACTCGGGCGCGCACGACACCCAGATCGCCCCGAGGCTCGCCGTCGCCAGGAAGCCGGCGATCGTCTCGGGCAGGTTGGGGAGATAGGCGGCCACGCGGTCTCCCGCACGCACGCCCACTTGCCGGAGCCAGGATCGCAGGGACCCGACCTCCCGAGAGAGCCGGTCCCAGGTCCACTCCTCCGGATCCCGGGTCTGCGAGCGCGAGACGATGGCGACGTCCCGGCCGCGCCCGAGCCCGTCGCGGAGGGCGTGCTCGCTGTAGGACACGGTGGCGCCGGGGAACCAGCGGGTGCCCGGCATCGCCAGGTGTTCGACGGGGATCGAGGCGGTCTCGTGCCAGCGGATCTCGGCGAACTCGGCCAGACTGCTCCAGAACTGCCCGGGTTCCTCGATGGACCAGGCGAGCGCCCGGTCGTAGTCCTCCAGGGTCCGGCCCGTGGCGAGCTCCCGCCCAGTCGAGGAACTGGCCCATGCGGCTGGTCTGGCGGGCGTCGGCTGCCGGCTCCCACAGGACTCGTGGCATCCGTGGAGTCTGCCCTCTCGCATCGTGTACGCGCCGATCATCTGTCGGCGGCTTGGCCATCGAGCAGCCGCCACCACTGGCCCAGCTCCGGTGATGTCGGACCGACGATTGCCGGATCTCGAAGGAGCTCGTCACGTCGGAGTCGGGGGAGCAGCGCGTAGTGGATCGAGTCGAGCACGCTCACGACGGCGAGCGCCCACCACAGCGCCCGTACGTAGGCCACCGCCAGCGCGGGGTCGTCCCACTCGTAGAGACCGCGGTAGCGACCCCGCTCGTCGTGGCGGAACCACAATTTGGAGACGAACCCCGGGAAGCCGGCGAAGAGGATCGTGTTGAGCTCGCTCTCGTACCGGAACAGCGCATGGCCGGGCTTGCTGCGCACGTAGCGGAGCTTGAAGGTTACGACGAGCACGGCCGGCGCCGTCGTGGGACGACGATCCACGGTGGTCTCCCGGTAGACGATGGGCGCGGTCCCGTCCGCGAACCGGAACCGCCGGCCGACGTGGTCAGACGGTCGATGGAGTCGCCGTCCGGCGATCAGCGCGGTGGTCCGGGAGGCACAGCGGCCCAGTGCCGCGTGAGGCGTCGGCGGCCGAGAGGGGGCGTTCCTCGACGACGGAACCGGATGCCCGGCCGGCGGCGAGCCGGGAGATGCTGCCCACCTCGATGTCTCCGGCGCGGACACGACCTTCCCCGGCATCATCCATAGGGCCGAATTATCGACGCGGCGTGAGCAGGGGAGATCCGACACCTGACCTGTACAATGACCATATGACTCGTCAACTGACCGCTACGGAGGCCAAGGTCACGCTCCTCGCCCTGCTCGATGAGGTTGCCGCCGGCGAGGAGATCGAGATCACCAAGCACGGCCACACAGTGGCCCGGCTGGTGCCGGCGAGCGGCCCTCGTGCCCTCAAGGGGAGGCTGGCCGACGTGGCACGGACGGCGTGTGTCGAGACCGAGTTGTTCTCCACTGGCGAGGCGTGGAACGCCTCATGACGACCGTACTCCTGGACACACACGCCGCACACTGGTGGTCGGCCGAACCGGCGAGACTCAGCCCGGCCGCCGCGGGCGCCATCGACGCCGCCGACGAGCTCGCCGTCTCGGCGATCTCGTGGTACGAGCTCGCCTGGCTGGCCAAGCACGAGCGCATCGAGCTGACCAGGCCAGTGCGCACCTGGCTGGGGGAGATGGCTCGCGATGTCCGTACCGTGGGCATCACGCCCGCGATCGCCGACACGGCCGCGGCCCTTTCGTCGGCCTTTCCCGGTGATCCCGCCGATCGCATCATCTATGCCACTGCGATCGAATTCGGATGGACGCTGCTCACCAAGGACCGCGCCCTGCGCAGCCATCGCCACCCGAGTGAGATCACGCTGTGGTGACGATCCAGCCGAGGACAGCTGTGTAGCACAACGCCTGCCGGATCCGGCTCGATGGCGGGACCGGACTCGACCCTGCCCGCCGCGCACCGTCGGTCCCTGTCGGCTGCCGCTCCGCGGGTGATCGCTCGTCCCCCTAACCAGCACCCTCACGGGCGCGCGTGGACCGTGGGCTTGAATGGGAATTGATGGATCCCTCCGCCCGCCCTGCGCCCCTCCTGGCGTCGCCAAGCGACGAGGCCCGAGACGAGGCCCGAGAGGACGGAGCGTTGGCCGGCACCGACCGGCACGAGATGGTGTTTGTCCCCGCCGATCCCCCCAGGCAGGGGCGGTTCGCGCTCTTCGTGCCGCCGGGCCGGAGCACGGGAGCGTCGGGCTCTCCGACCCCGTTGGGTAGTCGTGGGTCTTGCCCGCGCTCAGAGACGGCGAGGGCAGGAGCCGTCGCCGAGCGATCGTCTCGCACCGAGATGGAGCTGGTTCTTCCCGCAGGAAGCGGCGTCCGGCGCCGGACCGTCCCGGCCGAGTTGGTGCCGGTGGACTCCGCACTCCGCCGTTTCCTCGACACCGATCCCGTCGGCCTGAGCGAGAGCGCCGGCGCGTGGTCCGCTGTGGTGGTCGCCGGGCTCAACCTGGTGGCGCGTGGCCGCATCATGCCGGCGGTGACGCCCTCGGGTTTCGACGCCTGGCGGGTCGGGCCGTTGGAGGCAGCGGACGAGGCCCTCATCGGCGAGCTGGCCACGGCCTTGCCGCCGGTGGCGCACTGCCTGGCCCGTTCAGGTCGAACCCCGATCGAGGTTGCCTCGCCCGAGCACCTCGTCCGCGCGCTGTGGGACGCGCTGGCCGACGTTCTCGTGCGCACTTCGGCCGCCCCGGTGGCGGCTGGCGCCGATCTCTTTGCGGCCCGCGAAGCTCAGCAGGCGCGCCAGCTCGGCGCATGGCTGGCCGAGGCGAGCCGGGGCATCGGCGGGGGAATTGCCGTCGGCCTGCGGATCGAGCTGGACCGATTCGGTGACGCCGCGGGAGGCGACGAGTGGGGAAGCGCCCAGCCCGAGCCCGGTCGGGAGGAGGGCGAGGTTCTCGCGGACGGCCAATACGCCGTCGTCGAGTCCGCCGACACGCCGGTCGCCCCCGCCCGGGCCATTGTCCAGGTGACCTCGTCGCTCGATCCGAGCCTGGTGGTCGACGCGGCAGACGTCTTTGGGCTTGGGCCGGCGGTGCTCGCACGGCTGGGTCCCACGGCCGAAGAAGAGCTCCTGCTCGCACTGCGACGCGGAGGCCGGGCGTGGCCGGCGCTCTCGGCCGTGCTCAACCAGAAGATCCCCTCGGACCTCGATCTGGACGACGCAGCGATCGACGATCTCCTGGGCGAGGGCGCCCAAGCACTCGCGGCAGCCGGCATCGACGTCCTGTGGCCGGCGGGCCTACTCACGGCGGGGCTCACCGTCACCGCGTCGATCACCTCGGCGCCTGAGCCGGTCGTCCAGGCCGGGTTCAGCCTCAATTCGATCCTGACGTTCCGCTGGCAGGCGGCGCTCGGCGGCGAGCCGTTGACCCCAGAGGAGATGGATCAGCTGGCAGAGGCCAAGCGGGGCCTGGTGCGCATCAGGGGCCGCTGGCTCGCGGTGGACCCCGCGCTCATCGCGAAGTTCCGCGATCGGCGCGAACGAACGATGCCGGCGGCCGAGGCCCTGGCGGCCGCCATGGCGGGCGAGATGGTGGTCGACGGCGAGGCGGTCCCCGTGGTGGCGGAGGGAAACCTCGCAGCGTTTGCCGAGAAACTGCGATGCCTGGGGGATGGTTCGGCGGAGCCGATCGGTATTCCGCCGGGCCTGGCCGGCGAGCTCCGCCACTATCAGGAACGGGGGGTGTCGTGGCTCTACGAGATGTGCGAGCTCGGACTCGGCGGGTGCCTGGCCGACGACATGGGCCTCGGCAAGACCATCCAGGTCATCGGCCTTCATCTCCACCGGGTGGCTACCCACCGGCACAAGACCAAGAGGAGTAGCAAGAAAGAGCGGCCACCACGCACCCTCGTGGTCTGCCCGGCTTCGCTCCTCGGCAACTGGGCGCGGGAGGTGGCACGGTTTGCTCCCGACACGCCGGTGCGGCGCTATCACGGGAGCGGTCGCAGCCTCGAGGACCTGGCGGGGGGCGAGCTGGTGATCACCACGTACGGCGTGGCCCGACGTGACCGGGCGGACCTGGCGCGCTCCGGGTTCTCCCTCGTGGTCGCCGACGAGGCGCAGCACGCCAAGAACCCGATGTCCGACACCGCCCGGGCCCTGCGCGAGCTCGGCGGTGAGGTGCGCATCGCCCTGACCGGCACTCCGGTGGAGAACCGCCTGACCGAGCTGTGGTCCATCCTGGACTGGACGACTCCGGGACTGCTCGGGCCCTTGGAACGGTTCCGCAGGACGGTGGCGCTCCCGATCGAGCAACGGCGCGACCCGGAGGTGACCGAGCGGTTGTCTCGCACGGTGCGCCCATTTCTCTTGCGGCGCAAAAAAACCGACCCGCGGATTGCCCCGGACCTCCCGAAACGGATCGTCACCGACCATGCCGTGAGCCTGACCGCCGAGCAGGCGACTCTGTACGAGGCAGAGGTGCGAGAGGCGCTGGCCGCCATCCGGGAAAAGAAAGGCATTCAACGCCAGGGCCTCGTGTTCCGGATGCTCACCGTCCTCAAGCAGATCTGTAACCACCCCGCCCAGTACCTGCACCAGCCCGGACCGATCGTCGGACGCTCCGGCAAGCTCGCCGCCTTCGAGGAGCTGCTCGACGTGATCCTCGCCGAGGGCGAGTCGGTGCTCGTCTTTAGCCAGTACGTCGAGATGTGCTTCCTGCTCGAGGCGCGCCTGTCGGGTCTCGGTGTCGACACGCTCTTTCTGCACGGCGGCGTCGGGGTGCGCGCCCGGGACAGGCTGGTCGCCGCCTTCCAGGCGGGGCAAGCGCCGGTGTTCCTGCTGTCGCTCAAGGCCGGCGGCGTGGGGCTCAATTTGACCCGTGCCAGCCACGTGGTCCACTACGACCGCTGGTGGAATCCGGCTGTCGAGGACCAGGCCACCGACCGCGCGCACCGGATCGGCCAGGAAAAGACCGTCCAGGTGCACCGGCTCGTCGCGGAGGGAACCTTGGAGGATCGCATCGTCGAGCTCTTGGAGAAAAAGCGCGCCCTCGCCGAGGCCGTGGTCGGCGAGGGAGAGGCGTCGATATCCCAGCTTTCCGACGAGGAGCTGGCCGATCTGGTCACCCTGGCGTCACCCGAGGCCACGTCGACCCGCAAGGCAAGGTCGTCACGGTGATGCCACGCGACACGGACGGCTGGGGCAATTGGCCCAAGAAGGAGCCCCGCCGCCCCGCGACGGGGCCGCCGCGGAAACAGGGGCGCACGCCGTTCGGTCGGACCTGGTGGGGACGGGCGTGGGTCGATGCGCTGGAGGGCCGGGCAAGGCTCGACCCCAACCGCTTGCCGCGGGGTAGGACCTACGCACGAGTGGGAGCGGTCGACGATCTCGATGTCGATGTTGGCGAGGTGCGGGCAGAGGTGCAGGGCTCTCGCAGAACGCCCTACCACGTGCGGGTGCGGGTACGGCCCTTTGGCCACCAAGAGTGGGAGGCCGTCTTTGGGGCGCTGGCGGAGCAGGCCGGTCATGCCGCCGCTCTCCTCGACGGCGAGCTGCCGTCGGAGATCGCCGAGGATGTCCGCTCGGTCGGCCTCGACCTCCTGCCGGGTCCCGGCGAGATCCAGACCCGCTGCTCGTGCCCCGACTGGGCCGAACCGTGCAAGCACTCTGCCGCCGTCTGCTACCTGGTGGCGGATCGCTTGGACGAGGATCCCTTCGACCTCTTTCTCCTCCGGGGCAGGAGCCGCGAGGCGCTCATGGCGGGGGTGCGATCGCAGCGCCTGGGTGGCGTGGCCCCGACCTCGCCAGTCGTCGACGGGGCCGACCTGACCGACGGCTGGCCGGAGGATCCTGGCATGTCGGCGCGCCTCGCCTGGGGGCGGCAGGTCACCGCGATCCCGTCGCTGCCGGCGCCCCCACGGCGTGCCGGGCGGCCCACCGTCTTGGCGACCGACCCGCCCGAGGGATCGGGGATCGACCCCCAAGCGCTCGGTGTGCTCGCGACCGACGCGGCCCGCCGGGCGTGGGAGCTCGTGACCGGGCGGCAACCGGAGACCACGTCTCCATCCGGAAGTGCCGAGCGCGCCGTCAATGGCCTCTCTGCCGCAAGCGCCCTCGATCTCTCAGCGGACGAAGACTGTGCTCGGCTGGCTGCGGCAGCCCTCGGCGAAGAGGGGGCCGCGGCGGGCTTCGAGCTCGACGTGCTGGCCCGCCGGGCCGGCATTCGCACCACGGAGCTGCTCCGGCGGGGGCTCGCCTGGAGGACCGGCGGGCGAGAGGGGTTGTTCGTCCTGCACGGCACCTGGCAGCCTGGCCCCGAGCTGCTGCGTGGCGGCCGGGAGGCCCTGGGGCCGGGCACCCGTGCCTCGGCGAACCGGCTGACGAATGGCGAGCGCCAACTTCGCTTGGGCCGGGACGGCTGTTGGTACCCGTACCGCAAGGTGCGAAGAAGCTGGGAACCCGACGGCGACCCGATCCGCGCCGAGCGCTAGCGGCGTTGCTGAGCCAGAGCTACGAGGCCGGCACGAGGATGACATCCTCAGCGGTCGGCTCGGGAATCTCCTCACCCGACTCGCGCATGAGCGCCAAGTGGGCGGGAATCGCCTCACGGATTCGACGCTCAACCTCTTTTCGGTTGAGGCCCGTGGCGGCACAACCCGGCAAATCAGGAACATACGCTCCCCAGGCGTCACCTTCGTGTTCGATCATCACCGCATAGCCGGTCATCGCTGGCCTCGCATGTGTGTCTGCATCCAGATGCTCAAAAGCGTACCCCCGGGATCTCATCGCTTCGCGCCCCCGCCATCGTGACGGTGCCGGGAAGTTCGGGACGGACAGGCTAGGAGGGAGAGGTGACCCTTTCGCCTCCCATCACAGTCTCCCAGGCCAAGGCCATGAGTACTTGGTAGTCAGTGAGGGAGTCATCGAGACAAGGCGACCTGCTGACGTCCCCACCGGATGACGATCGGGCAACAGAGCTCCGCGATCTGCGCAGTGAGCTCGACGCCGTGCGCGCCCAGAACGGGCGGCTTTCACGGCTTTTGGGGCTGACTGGGGTCCAGGCGCTCCCCGGTGAACCTGCTCGCCAACCGTTGTTCGGGGGTCCGTCGGGGCGTGGACGGCCGTTCTTCCAGCGAGGACAAGGTGCTGTTTTTTCGGCAGCTCTTTGCTGGACGCGCCACGCCCAACTGCGGGCGGTGCGGATCGGAGATCGAGATGCCCGCTCGGATCTACCCGTCGTGTGGCTCGGCCGGCTCTTCGGCCGTGAGGGCGAATTCCGCCTCGAGCGGCTCGCCGTACCTCTGCGTTCGACGGATCTCTTGCACTTCCAACCACTCCCGCGAGAATCGTCCTTGCCCGGGTAGTGAAGGGTCCACGCGCTCAACTAGACCAAGTTCATGACTAAGTCCGTGGGAGTCCACAAGGCCAAGACCCATCTCTCCCGGCTCCTCGATGACGTCGCCTCGGGTGAGGAGGTCGTGATCACCCGCCGCGGAGAGCCGGCGGCGCGCCTGGTGGCGATACGCGCCGAGGCGCGCCGGACGTTCGGGATCGACCGCGGCCGGCTCGTCGTGCCCGAGGACTTCGACGGCCCGCTCGACGCGGAAGTCCTCGAGGCCTTCGAGTCCTGAGTGTGCGGCTGCTCCTCGATACCCACGTCTTCCTCCGGCTGCTGGCCGAGCTGGAGCGACTCGGCCAGCACCTGCGGCCGATCGAGGACCCCGCCAACGACCCGCTTCTTTCCGCGGCCAGTTCGTGGGGGATCGCCATCAAGGTCCGCCTCGGGCGGCTCGAGCTTCCGGACAATCCGAAACGCTACGTTCCCGACCGCATGCGCGCCATTGGGGCCGAGCCCCTCGCCGTCGAGCACGCCGCGCCCTCGCGCTGGCAGAGCTCCCGGTGCTCCACCGGGACCCATTCGAGCGGATGCTGGTGGCGCAGGCGCGTCATCTGCGGGTCAGGATCGTCACGGCCGACGCCGCCATCGCCCGCCATGACGTTTCGCACGATCCTCGTATGACGACGGCCGAGCGGACCAGCGCTGGCCCTGTAGCGCGTCGGTACTCGGATGTTCGCCTCACCAGGCGAAGCCGATTCGAGGGTTCGGCCATCGTGACAGAGTGATACGGGAAACAGTATCGTTGAGGAAATGACCTGGGAAAAGCTGGCCGCCACGATTGTCCGAGAGCTACGGGCGCGGCACGACCTGTCCCAACGTGCCTTGGCCCAGCTCACGGGCATCCCGCAGCCGACCATCTCGGAGATCGAGGCCGGCAAGCGACAACCAACTCTTCCCCTTCTCGGACGCCTCGTGGAAGGCGCCGGTGGAGGAGTGGAGATCCTGGTGGTGCCGTCGGCCGGGCCGACGAGCGCCCGGGCCACCGCCGCCGAGATCAGGCGGCGTCTCGAGGCCGTACCGCCGGATTCCTCGGCCCCCCGTTCCGAGCGCGAAGACGGGGCACTGCGAGCGGCGCTCGACCTGCGAGACCAATTGGCCCAGCTGGGCGCCAAGCAGGTGGCCCGGGCCACCGCCGCCCGGCCGGACTCGACTGGGAACCAGCGGTGGGACGCCTTCTTGGCCGCAGTAGTCGAGGAGGCGGCCGCCTCTCATGACATCGCCCCACCGCGCTGGGTGGAAGAGCCCAGATGGTTCGTCCGGCCGTACTGGTACGCCAGCGACTCGCCCCGGTTCCACGCTTGGGAGCTCGCCAACACGCCCGGTGCCTTTTGGCGCCACGGAATACTCGTCGCCGAACAGGAGCTGGCGAGCGTCTGATGGAGCGCCAGGAGATCGAAGGCGCCCTGCGCGAGGTGGCGGAGGTACTCGAGGAGCGCAAGGTCCGGGCTCGCATCGCGGTGGTCGATGGCGCCGCCATGGTGCTGGCATTTCGGACCCGCTTCGCCACCAGAGATGTCGACGCCGTTTTCTACCCCCCGGAGAAGGTCAAGGAAGTGGCCGCCGAGGTGGGACGCCGCCGCGGACTCCCCGAGAGTTGGCTGAACGACTCGGCGAAGATCTTTGTGCCGCCGTTCAAGGAGCCGGACTGGCGCCCGCTGTTCAGCGCTGGCGCTGTCGACGTGGTGGCTGCCGACGAGTCGAGCATGCTGGCCATGAAGTTACGGGCGGCGAGGCCCCAAAGAGACCTCGACGACGTTCGAGCACTGCTCGGCTCTACCGGCATCTCGACGAGGGCGGCTGCGCTCGGGGTCTACGACGAGTACTTCCCGGAGGATCCGCTCCCCGAGCGCGGCCTGGCCGTCCTCGAGACGGCCTTGGAGCTCGGGCCGCTGACGCCAGGGTTAGGGCCCTAAAGTTAGACACCGTACGCAACTACGTACTTGGGGCTGCCAGACTCGCTGCGCGGGGCCCGGGCTCGCCCGGAGCTACGCGTCCTTGGTCGCTCCCGGTCCCGGCACTGGTCCCGCCGGCGGCATGCCTCCGGCCAGCAGGTCGAGCACCCGGGCCGCCCCCTCGGCCACGGTGAGCATGGCGCCGGGGATGACGAGATCGGGGTGCTCCGGGGGCTCGTAAGGCTGCTCGACCCCGGTCATCTGGGACACCGAACCTTGGTCGGCCCTGCGGTAGAGACCCTTGGGGTCGCGTCGGCGGCACTCCTCCAAGGGCGTGTTCACCCAGACCTCGTAGAAGTCGAGGCCGCGCTCCTGGTGGACGCGGCGAGCGGACCTCTCGGCCCGCCCGGTAGGGACTGACCAGTGCGACGAGAGCGACCATCCCGGCATCGGCAAACAGCGCGGCGACCTCTGCGACCCGGCGGACGTTCTCGTCGCGATCCTCCGGAGAGAAGCCGAGGTCGGCGTTGAGCCCGTGGCGCAGGTTGTCGCCGTCCAGCCGGTAGGCGGCCCGGCCCCGCTCGAGCAGCGAGGCCTCGACCGCGCCCGCCAGGGCCGACTTGCCCGAGCCCGAGAGCCCGGTCAGCCACACCGTGGCGCCATGCTGGTCGAGTGCGGCCCAGCGCCGCTCCCGGGTGACGACGCCGTGGTCCCAGACGACCTCAGGGGTGCGTCGCCGCTCCGCCTCGCCCAAGGGTCACGGCTCGCCGATGATCATGCCGGCGGCCACCGTGGCGTTGGTGTGCTCGTCGATCAGGATGAAACTTCCGGTCGTGCGGTTGCGCCGGTACTGGTCGAAGAAGAGCGGCCGCATGGTCCGCAGCGTCACCCGGCCGATCTCGTTGAGCGTGAGCCGATCGACGCCACTCTCCCGGTGCAGCGTGTTGATGTCGAAGCGGTAGCGCAGGTCCTGGATCTTGGCCCGGGTGGTGGCCGTGGTGTGCTTGATCGCGTAGATCCGCTGAGGTTGGAGCTCCGACTGCTCGTCGAGCCAGCAGACGATCGCCTCGATGTCCTGGGAGGCGATGGGCCGGTTTTGCGGGCGGCACAGCATGTCGCCCCGCGACAGGTCGATCTCGTCCGTGAGGCGCACCGTGACGGACATCGGAGGAAAGGCCGCGTCGACCGGTCCTTTCATCGTGTCGATCGAGGCGATCGTGCTCGTAAAGCCCGACGGCAGGGCCATGACCTCATCGCCCGGACGCAGGATCCCGCCGGCCACGGTGCCCGCGTAGCCCCGGTAGTCGTCCCCATCGGTGCTCTGATGCCGGATGACGAGCTGCAGGGGAAAGCGCACGTCGATCATGTCCCGGTCGGAGGCGATGTGGACCTCCTCCAGGTGGTTGAGCAGGGAGCTGCCCTCGTACCACGTCATGTTGGGAGACCGGACGACGACGTTGTCCCCGTGGAGGGCGGAGATCGGAATGAACGTCAGGTCGGTGATGTCGAGGCGAGCGGCGAAGTTCTCGAACTCCAGTCGGATCGCCTCGTACACGTTGCGGTCGTAGTCGACCAGGTCCATCTTGTTCACGCAGAGGACGAGGTGGGGCACCCGCAGCAGGCTGGCCAGGAAGGCGTGCCGGCGGGACTGCTCGACGATGCCCTTTCTGGCGTCGACGAGCACGAGGGCGAGGTCCGCCGTGGAGGCCCCGGTGACCATGTTGCGGGTGTATTGGATGTGGCCCGGCGTGTCGGCGATGATGAACTTGCGCCGGGGAGTGGCGAAGTACCGGTAGGCGACGTCGATCGTGATGCCCTGCTCGCGCTCGGCCCGGAGCCCGTCGGTGAGCAGGGCCAGGTCCGTAAACTCGAGACCCTTTTGGCGAGAGGAGTGCTCGATCGCCTCGAGCTGGTCCTCGAAGATGGCCTTGGAGTCGTAGAGCAGCCGGCCGATGAGCGTCGACTTGCCGTCGTCCACGGAGCCCGCGGTGGCGAAGCGCAGGAGCTCGGACATTAGAAGTAGCCCTCTCGCTTGCGATCCTCCATGGCCGCCTCCGAGAAGCGGTCGTCGGCCCGCGTGGCACCGCGCTCGGTGATTCGGGTGGACGCCACCTCTTCGATGATCTCCTCGAAGGTGGCGGCCGTCGATTCGACCGCCGCCGTGCAGGTCATGTCGCCCACGGTCCGGTAGCGCACGAAGAGCTCCACCACCTCGTCGTCCTCCGCGGGGGGATAGAAGTCGCCGATGCCCATCAGCATGCCGTCACGGCGCACCACCGCACGACGGTGCGCGAAGTAGATCGAGGGGAGCTCGACGCGCTCTCGTGCCAGGTACTGCCAGACGTCGAGCTCGGTCCAGTTGGAGAGGGGAAAGACACGGATGTGCTCACCGGCCCGATGACGCCCGTTGTAGAGGCGCCACACCTCGGGGCGCTGGTTCTTGGGGTCCCATTGGCCGAAGTCGTCGCGGAAGGAGAAGACCCGCTCCTTGGCCCGGGCCTTTTCCTCGTCGCGGCGCGCCCCGCCAAAGACCGCATCGAAGCGGTGCTGGTTGATGGCGTCGAGGAGGGTCACCGTCTGGAGCCGGTTGCGGCTGGCCAACGGATGCTCCTCCCGCACGCGTCCCGCGTCGATCGACTCCTGGACCGAGGCCACGACGAGGTGGACGCCGAGGGCGGCGGCCTGCTGGTCGCGGTAGGTGAGGACCTCGGGGAAGTTGTGGCCGGTGTCGACGTGCATGACCGGAAAGGGGACCGGCGCCGGCCAGAAGGCCTTGCGGGCGAGGTACAGCATGATGACGGAGTCCTTGCCCCCGGAGAACAGCAGGACGGGACGCTCGAACTCGGCGGCCACCTCCCGGATGATCTCGATCGACTCGGCCTCGAGCGAGTCCAGCTGGGAGATCTGGTAGGGGGTCGGCTGTGTGACGGTCATCGTGAAATACCCGGAGACCCTGGGGCTCGGCCCGTGACCTGGTCGGCGATGCTCGCCAGAGCGGGCTTGGCGAGCTCCCGGTGGCACACCAGCAGGTCCGGGACCGTTGGGTCCGCTCGATTGTACCGAAGCGGCGAGCCGTCGATGCGGGAGGCATGAAGGCCTGCCGAAAGAGCCACGCCGACGGGTGCGGCCGAGTCCCACTCGTACTGGCCGCCGGCATGGAGGTAGAGGTCGGCCTGGCCGGTCATGACCGCCGCCGCCTTGGCGCCGGCCGAGCCCAACGGGACGAGGCGTGCGCCAATCGACCGGGCCACCGGCTCGGCGATGTCCGGCGGCCGGCTGCGGCTCACCACCATGCGGAGTGGCTCCGCCAGGGGCGAGAGCCCCGGGGGGCTCCAGGCCTCCAGGACTGCCCCTTGAGCAGGCAGGCCGACGACCGCCGTCGTGATCGAACCCTGCTCCCACAGTGCAATGTGCACCGCCCAGTCCGTGCGCCCCGCTTCGGAGTACTCGCGGGTGCCGTCGAGTGGGTCCACGATCCACACCCGGGAGGCTCCGAGGCGTGTCGGATCGTCCACACCCTCCTCCGAGAGGATGGCGTCGCCCGGGCGGGCGCTGCGTAACCTCTCGACGATGAGTGCATTGGAGCGCCGATCGCCCTCCGCACCGAGCTCACGGCCCTCGAGGGGCCCCTTGCGGAGCGTGACGAGGAGCGAGCCCGCTCGCTCGGCCAGGTCCTTTGCCAATGCGTCGTCGTCGTTGCGGGGATGTGGCACGTCCTCTTGATAGCGCAGAGGGAGGCTTCGAGCCGGCCAATCTCGGGAATTGGGACCTTCGGGTCTAGCTCGCCGGCCGTCGGCGGAGCCATCGTGTGGTCCATGACTGCGACATTCGAGTCCGCCATGGAGGGCCTGCGGGAGACCGGCGCGAGCGTCGAGGAGCGGGAGCTCGTCGAGATGCTGTCCCGCCACGGCAAGGAGGAAGGTGCCTTGCTCGAGCGCTACCAGCGCTTCGTCGAGGAGGGCCCCACGCCTGCTGCGAGATACCTGGTCCAGCTCATCCTGGACGACGAGCGCAAGCACCACCGCCTGCTGGCCGAGCTCGCCAACACCATCGCCTGGGGCACCGGCGCGAACAGCCCGGTGGAAGCGACCCCCGACGTCTACCCGAAGGGCAAGCCCGACCCCGCGTTTATCCAGGAGACCCAGGCCCTTATCAAGGCCGAGGAACGAGACCGGGTCGAGATGCGCCGCATGCGCAAGCGGATGAAGGCCTACGAGGACACCACCCTGTGGCCGCTCATCATCGACATCCTGCTCCTCGACACCGAAAAGCACATCGAGATCCTGCGCTCTATCGCCCGACAGATGGACTGACCTCGGGAGGTTGCAGGCCTTTGCACGCAGCCGGCCGGAGGGTAGCGTGACCCCCCGTCGTGCAGATCCTTTTCGTCTGCAGCGGGAACATGTGCCGCTCGCCGTTTGCCGAGGCTTGTCTGCGGTCCTGGTTGGAAGAGGCCGGCGTGGAGGCGACGGTCAGTTCCGCCGGGTTTCTGACGGACGGCCGCCCGGCTCCGCCGGAGCTGGTGGCGGTGGCAGGGGACCTGGGCTTCGACCTCGGAGACCACCGCAGCAGTCGGCTCGACGCCGACCGACTCTCCGAGGCTCAACTCGTCATCGTCATGACCCGCCAGCACCTCCGCGAGGCGGTGACGTCCGCCCCGTCGATCTGGCCGCGCTGCTTCACGCTGAAAGAGCTGGTGCGGCGAGGCCGGGTGATCGGCCCCAGGGGCCCACATGAGCCCCTCGAGGCCTGGTTGGCGCGGGTCCACGAGGGCCGAACGACCACGGAGCTCCTCGGCGCAGATCCCGAGGACGACGTGGAGGACCCGATGGGCGGCTCACCACAGGACTACCGGAACAGCGCGGTGGAGATCTCCCGGCTGGTCGGGCGCCTGTCCACCCTCATGTGGCCGGACGGACGCTGACGCCTACCTCAGTGACCCGAGCACCCCACGATGTGGAGCGTCTCGGTCCAGTTGAGCGAGGTGGTCGGCGGTGGAGTCGGCCCGAAGAGCGTGATCGTCGAGGCCCCGCACGGCCGGCTGATGGTCGGTCCACCGTTGATGCTGATCTTGGGCCCCGAGGTGATCTTTACGGAGACCGTGACGCAACCGCTGGGGTTCGCTACCGCGGTAGTGCTGCCGGGTCCGGCGTTGATAACGACCGTTGCCCCGGGTTTGTAACCGCAGACGGTGAAGGAGACCGTATGGCCAACGCTTCCGGTCACGGAACCCTGGCCCGAGATGGGCGGAGGTGGGGGGTAGGGGTGGTGGGTCGCCCCGGCCAAGCCGGGCCCAGCCAGGGCGAGGCCCGACGCCAACACTACGCCTGCCGCCATTGCGCCAAGTCTGCGCATGACCTCTCCCTCCGCCGGCTGCCGCTCGTCGCGTGCAACAACTACTCAATATTAGAGCCTATACCCACCTGGCAATTCAAGCACTCGGCCAATTTCATGGCCGGGATATGACGGCCGTCAGTAGGCGCCGTACCCGTGGAACATCGTCCTGGGCGTTTCCCAGAGGATTTTGATGTCTCCGGACAACGACCAGGACGAAACGTAGAGGTAGTCGAGCCGCCTCAGATCGTCCACGGACAGGTTGTTCCGGCCCGAGACCTGCCAGAGGCCGGTGATGCCCGGGCGGACCTGGAAGCGCACCGAGGACCAGCCCGTGAGGTCGTCGGACTCGAGAGGCACAAATGGTCGGGGCCCGACGAGAGACATGTCTCCACGCAGGACGTTCCAGAACTGGGGGATCTCGTCGAGGCTCGTCTTGCGGAGAAATGCGCCGAATCGGGTCACCCGCTCCTGCTCGTCGAACTTGCGCCGGACCTCGAACAGCGAGCGCACTTTCTCTCCCGCTTCCTGGTCAGGACGCTGCGGGATCTCGCAGCGGTCGATCGAGGCCGCATCAGTCGTCATCGTGCGGAACTTGTAGATGGTGAAGGGTTTCTTGTCGCGACCCACCCGGACCTGGCGGAACAACGTGGGGCCCTGGGAGGTCAGCCGCACTCCGACGCCGATGACGGCCATGACGGGGGCGAGCAGGGTGAGGGCCAATCCGGAGACGAGGATGTCGAGCGAACGCTTGATGAAACGGTCCCACTGACTGATGTGCGGCGCGGCGACTTCGAGGAGGGGGAGCCCGTAGAGGTCGGTCAGCGTGGATCTCCAGGAGATGAGCTCGAAATATCGAGGCACCAGCGCCATCTTGACCCCGCCTTGCAGCGATCTCAGGATGGCGACCGTTTCCGGTGTGGCGGCGGACGGGAAGCCGATGAGGACCCGCTCCACGTTGCGCTCCTGGCAAATCCGGGGCAGATCCGAGAGCGTTCCGAGGCATCCCGGATCGTCGAGATCGGCGGGTTGGGCGGTGTCCGGGTCGATGACATGCCCGATGACCTCGTTGCCCTTTTGGAGGCCCAGGTAGGTCTCGATCTGCTGCATCAACTGGCCTTTGCCGACGAGGACGATGCGGCTACCGCTGATCGCCTGGCGCATCGCCCGCAGCGCTGCACGTGCCGCCGTGATCAACAGGATGGCGACGAGCACGGCCGCCACCATCTGCGACGCCGCCGGCTCTGGAGTACCCCACACCCGGTGGGCCAAGAGCCCGACTGCCAGCGCCAGCACGCATCCCATGCCGACGGCGAAGGCCAGGTCCTTGATCTCGTGGAAGGAGCTCGGATTGAGCGACCGGCGAGCGGACCGATAGAAGCCGGAGACGGCGAACGCCGCCAATACCGAGAGGGGAAAGAGCCAGTCCACCTTCATGTTCGACCAGAACTGAGAGAGCTGGTCCGTTTCCACGTTGGAGACCAACGCCAGCAGCACCAATGCGATCGGCACGGCCAACGTCGCGGCGAGAAAATCGGTGAGGGCAAACGCCAGGCCTCGACGTCGGCCGGCGACGTTGAGCCGCAGGTCCCGGATCTCCGCCGGCGCGTGCGTTCCTTCCGATGTCGGCTCGTCCCTGAGCATCGCCGCGTGAGCGGTCGCGGTCCTGCTCACAGAGGGAGATCTGCGGAACCCTGAGCGCAGTGAATGACGGGCGGCTCGCTCGGCCGGTTCCGGCCTCCGGCCCGACCCGTTGATCCGGGGGTCGCTAGTCGCCGACATCGAGGAAAGACTCGCCAGCACAGGGCCCTGACTGGACGAACGCCGTCATCGCTCCCTGGCCCCTCCGGCTATCGCAAACTCGGCAACCCTTCCCCGCTGCCACGATAGGCAACTCGCGGCGTCAGCGTCCATAGTTTGGACCAGGGCCTTCGGAATTCGCGGGTGAGCGGCGACTATCTGACGAGTCGTCAAATGGTCGGCTGGTTGGCTTTGTCCCATCTACGAGCCGACGGCGTGCACGCCCCCGTCGACGTGCAGCATCTCCCCCGTGGTCATCGGGAACCAGTCCGAAAGCAGCGCCACGCAGGCCTTGGCGACGGCGTCGGCGTCG
The DNA here is from genome assembly GCA_963773635.1 of uncultured Actinomycetes bacterium. Taxonomy (GTDB): domain Bacteria; phylum Actinomycetota; class Acidimicrobiia; order Acidimicrobiales; family RAAP-2; genus CAVZBW01. The sequence goes on from CAVZBW010000005.1 coordinate 42,309, forward strand.
TGCACGTCCCATCCCAGGGGTGCCCGAGACTTCCAGGTGTCTTCGAACTGGGAGAAGCCGGGAATGGACTTGGCAGCCATGGTCCGCACCGGTCCGGCAGCGACGAGGTTGACCCGCACCCCCATGGGCCCCATGTCCCTGGCCAGGTATCGGGTGAGTGACTCGAGGGCCGCCTTGGCCACGCCCATCCAGTCGTAGATCGGCCACGCGACCGTTGCATCGAAGTCGAGACCGACGATCGACGCGCCCCCACGGTTGCCGGCGGCCTGGAGGAGGGGACGGAAGGCCTCGGCCAGGGCCTTGAGCGAGTAGGCCGACACGTGCAAGGCCACGGAGACGTCGTCCCATCCCGCCTTGAAGATGTCGCCGCCCAGGCAGGTCTCCGGAGCAAAGCCGATGGCGTGGAGTAGGCCGTCCAGGGAGCCCCATTGCTCACCAACGGTCTGAGCCGCAGCCTCGAGTTGCTCGGGTCGGGTCACGTCCGCCTCGATCACCTCGACGGGTCTCTCGAGCTTGCGGGCGGTTCGCCGGGTGAGCGATAGTCCGCGCCCGGCCCCCGTGAGGACGAGCTCTGCGCCTTCCTCCTGGGCACGCTTCGCAACGGCGAAGGCGAGCGATGCGTCCGTGAGGACGCCCGTGACGAGGATCTTCTTGTCTTTGAGGATCGGCACGGCATACGAGCGTAACGGCCGGCGTTTCCACCAAGTTGTGCAAGGGTGGCGGCCATGAAGGTCGGAATTCTCGGAGGGACCGGTCCGGCGGGACGCGGCCTCGCTCTGCGTCTGGCCGTCGCTGGGCACGAGGTCACCATCGGGTCGAGGGATCTGAGCCGAGCGGAGGGGATCGCCGCCGAGCTGCGGGAACGGCTTCCGGGGACCGGTCTCGACCTAGCCGGCCGGGACAACCCCGGTGCTGCCCAGGCGGAGATGGTGGTGGTGGGGACCCCCTGGGACAGCGCAGTCGCCACCGTGCGGTCCGTCGAGGAGATCCTCTCGGGCAAAGTGGTGGTCTCGATGGTGGTCGCCCTGCTGAGGCAAGGCCGGGAGATGCTGCCGCTCCAGGTGGCCCGCGGATCGATGGCGTCCGCCCTCCAGGCCGCGTTGCCCGGGTCGCACGTGGCTGCCGCGTTTCACCACCTGCCGGCATCCGAGATGGAGGATTTGGAGTCGGGACTGGAGGCCGACGTCCTCGTGTGCTCCGATCATGAGGACGCTCTACAGGGCACGGTCAACCTCGTCGAGTCGATGGAGGGGCTGCGCCCGATCGAGGTGGGGAGCCTGGCTCAGGCGGGAGCGATCGAGGCCTTCACGGCGTGTTGCATCTCGGTCAACATGCGGCACCGCGTGCATTCGACCGTGCGCTTGGTGGGAGCCTGAGGAGCTGTGGCGATGCTTTTGTGGGACACACCGAGAAGAGAGGCGGTGCCCCTCGACGTCGGACCGGTCGTGCGCATGTACAGCTGCGGGATCACGCCGTACGACGCAGCGCACCTCGGACATGCCTCGGTCTATCTCGCCTTTGACCTTCTCCAACGACGCCTGCGGGACCTCGGCCACGAGACGCGCTGTGTCCGCAACGTCACCGACGTCGACGACGACATCTTGCGCAAGGCGCGGGAGCTCGGCGTCCACTACCTCGACCTGGCAGCCGAGGAGATGGCGCGCTTCGACTCGGACATGAAGGCGCTCAACCTCTTGCCGGTGTGGTCGGAGCCGCGTGCCACCTCGGCCATCTCCGACATCCTCTCGCTGGTTGGCCGGGCGCTGGATCAGGGTTATGCCTACCGGTCTGGAGGGGCGGTCTACTTCGACGTCTCGAAGTTCCCGGAATTCGGAAAGATCAGCCACTACGACCGTGAGACCATGCTGGCTTTGGCTGCGGAGCATGGTGGGCAACCCGACGATCCGTTCAAGGACGACCCTTTGGACTTCGTCCTGTGGCAGCCCTCGCAACCCGACGAACCGGCCTGGGATTCCCGGTGGGGTCCGGGGCGACCGGGATGGCATGTCGAATGCTCGGCCCTCGTGTTGCGAGAGCTGGGGGAGACCATCGACGTACACGGCGGTGGACGCGACTTGATCTTCCCCCACCACGAATGCGAGACAGCTCAGTCGGAAGCCGTCACCGGCCACACCTTCTCGCGCTACTGGCTGCACACCGGCCTGGTTGGTCTCGACGGCACGAAGATGTCCAAGTCATCTGGGAAACCTGGTCTTTGTGCGGGACCTCCTCAAGGACTGGGAGGGTGCGGCCGTGCGGTTGGCGCTCCTCGGCCATCACTACCGTGAGGACTGGGAGTGGCAAGGAACGGAGATGGCAGCTGCTGCGGCCCGACTCGAGCGGTGGCGCTCAGCAGGAGACGGACGATGGCGCCAAGGGCCTCACGGGAGTGCGGGATCGCCTCGATGACGACCTAGACACACCTGGCGCGCTCTCTAGTCCTGGATGAAGAAGCGCCGCCGGTCGGCCTGTCCTTGCTGGAGCCAAACTGTTAGGGGTTGATCTCTAGGTCTACAGGAGGAGGAGCCAAGCCTGGTATCCCGCCGGGTGTCTGTCAGTCATGGACAAGGGGACAGTACAAATCGAATGTCGAATCATGTCAAAGAGGCGAACGTTGCAGGGCCATCGCTTGGGCATGCAGACACCGAAGGTGGGGGGTGAACGACATCTCGAATCGGTTGCAGCGCAAGCTTGAGCCACGCGTGGAGCAGCTGGGGATACGAAGGGTTCGACTCCTCGGCGGATCCCGGCTCAGCTGTGACCTTCGAATCCCCTACGATCGTTCGGTCTACCTCGGCAGCGAAGAGCGGCTCGAACAATTGGTAGTCGCCCGCCTTTTGAAGCCCGGCGACACATTTGTCGACTGCGGAGCAAACATTGGGCTCTTCACCGCCCTCGCAGGGAAGAGAGTCGGACCTCAAGGGCATGTCATCGCGTTCGAGCCGGTTCGCTCGACGTTCGCTGCGACTAGAGCAGAACGTCGCGCTGAAATCACTTCGAGAAAAGGGTGGTACTCCTAAATCGCGCCGCTGGAGCCGAACGAGACCGCGAGGTGATCCTGAGCGGCCCGGTCCACAACGTCATGCGCATCTCCAGTGAACCCCCCACCCACGGGGATTCGCACGAGTCAGCCAGAACTGAAACGGTCGATGCCATTTGTGACGGCTCGTCCAAAGTCTCCGGAATTAAATTCGGATATTGAGGGCTACGAGCTTCATGCTCTTGGTGGGGCCGTTGAGACCCTAACCCAGAGTCGTCCATGGATCCTCATCGAGTTCAATAGCCTCCTCGCGGGGACGGACACGCTGGGACAATGGGAGGTCCATCGCTTTCTTGCCGACTATGAGTATCGAGCCCATCTACCTAGCTCCCTGCTCGCAGACGACTACTCCAACTGGCTGCCTGCCTCGTGGTGCAATCGAAATCCCTACTCCAATCTGCTCTACCTACCGACTTGTTGATCACAAACATGGACGAGGGCCTAGAGTGACGGGAATCGAACCGATCGGCGGGAGCCGTTCACGGATGCTGCGAGGGGGCCTTCTGGCTGTTCCCCGTAAGCTGCGAAAGGGGCTGGCCCGCTTGAGCAGTGCGACTCGGATCGGGTCGGGTCGTCTCTTGATCAAATGGGACGAGGCAAGGGGTCGCACGGCTGAGTTTTCCACGCCCGCTCGCTCCGGTTGGAACTCGCCCTCAATCGAGACGATGCATCTATTGGTCACAATTCCGCATTGGAGAGAGAAGCAGCCTGCAACGTCTGAAACATCGGCCGAAGTGCAAACTAGCCGTCCAGGTCTGCTGATTCAATGCATAGAGGCCCTTCTGAAATTCGATGTGCGGTGCATCACGGTCGTCGTCGTGACGAATAGACCCGATGAAACGACCAACCTCCTATCCTCCGGAGTGGCAGGTGGTGAGATCTATGTCGGACCATGGTCGCAAGCGACGTTCGCCGCAACCCGGTGTGGGGATGGTCAGAGTCACTTATCCCAACGAATTCTCGTATTTCCGTGGAGACCGACATCACTCCGTCGTCACGGCTTCTTCCTCACATGGGCGCACAAGGATATCCTTCGTCGTGGGCTGCAATCGGGACACTTCACACACTTCGTGTACCTCGAGGATGATCTGCGCCTTTATCCGGAATCGCTTCAATATTGGGCCGACTGTAGGCCGCCCCTCGCGGCACTGGGGCTTGTGCCGGGCTTTGTGCGGTATGAATGCTTTGAGGGCCGACGCTACGTGGTCGATCAAACTGCCCGGCAAGTGGCCGATAAGGCTAGCGTCACCGTTACTTCGAAGGAGTCTGCATCAGACGTGGTCCGAGCAAGACGGTTCGTGGAACTTGGAAATCCATACCAGGGAATGTATGTGCTGGATCGCCAACTAGCGGATGAGCACTTCACTACGTCGGCGGCGAGGTGTCCGTGGCGTAGTGCTGCAGTGAGATGGCCAGAGCTGATCCGAGAGCGTGCGGCTATTGGTCCGATATATGACGAGGTGCCTGAGGGATTCAGTTCGCGAAGCGTAGTCCCACTTGTCGAGGCAGGGCCTCACCAAGTCCAGTTAGAAGAACGGTGTCTCATAGAGCATATGGCAGGAAACTATTCGCGGTCTCCCGATAGCCCTTTCGCGAAGATCGTGCTAGAGGAGATGTTTGAGTGACCTACAGGCGACTAGCGTTGAGCGAGACGATTCCGACCTCGCAACGGCTCGAGGTCGCCGCGCTCGGTGCCGCCGGTTCGACGACTCCTGGACGTCGGATGTCATGAAGGGCACTTTGGCAAGGTCATCGCTGATCGAGGTGTCGAGGTATGGGGAGTCGAGCCTGACGAGAGTAGAGCGAACGTCGCAAAATCGCGCCTTCACGGGGTAGTTGTCGGCTCTTATCCGTCGGATGTTCCACGTGGCGAGTTCTTTGACTGCATTGTCTTTAATGATGTGTTGGAGCACATGCAGGATCCGGGTTCCGCTTTGCTGGCTGCGAAGGGTCAGCTGATGCCGAATGGCTGCGTTGTTGCGTCGATCCCGAATATCAGGCATATCAGTGTCGTTCGCTCATTGGTAGTTCGCGGAAGGTGGGATTACCAAGACTGGGGAATCCTTGACCGAACTCACTTGCGCTTTTTTACCAAGCAGAGCATGAGGGAGCTCTTCGAAGAAGCGGGATTCTACATTGAAATACAGGTGCCTAGTTATTGGGAAAGGCCGCGAGGAAAGCGGAGGGTGTTACGGCTCCTGGGCAGGAAAGGTGAGGAGTTCCTCGCAATGCAATATCTCATCGTCGCTCGGGCGTGCGATCAGAAATGACGTGCCCAAGGCTTCCGCCGAAGGATGGTTTTGCACAGGCTTGCGATTTGGCGAGGGCTGAGCTCACCCAAGACAGCCAGGGCGAGCGTCCTGGAGAGGGGAGCTCCGTTACGAGCCTCGACGCCGAGAAGGTGTCTATACATGAGGCCAGTTGGGCGTCGATCGATTTCCCGAGGACCGAACCGTAGCGCCAACATGACTGCCAAGAGCGTCAGGGCGCTCTGTGCATCATCATGGGATTGAGCCGTATCGCGGATTCGATAAAAGATCAGCGGTGAATCGAGGTAAAGTATCGGAGCGAGGTGGGCTGCGACCGCGTTCAAGACCCAGTCGTCCGCGCGGTCGCACCACGGTGCGTGGCCGCCAGCCATAGCGTAGGCTGACCGACGGAAACACACCGACGTGGTAGTGAGGCAAGGACTGAGTCGAAAGTCGGCGAAAGTCAAATATCGCTCGTCGGGGGCGGTGAGATCGGCCAGTCGCTGCACAAGCGTGTCCAAGTCGTCGCTAGTCACCCAATGCTGGACCATCGCGGAGCGCTGATGATACCGAAGTTCCGAGAGATCAGCTTCGAGGGCGAACCCGGTGGCCGCCGTCGCAATCGCCAGCGCTTCTGGGTGAGTGGCGGCCGCGTTGAGAACGGTTTCGATACGGAGGGGATGCCATAGGTCATCGTTGTCGCAAAACCCGATCCATTCGCTGCGCGCCAAATATGCCCCATGGTTGCGAGCCATCGCCACACCCAAGGGGTTTTCATGACGGATCAAGGTTGGCGCCGACCCGTCAGGGAAGCGGAAGGACCGAACTATCTCTGTGCACCCGTCGGTCGATCCGTCGTCGATGACGATGACCTCGCTTGGGTGAATCGTCTGAGCTCCAAGGGATTCCAAGGTCGCGAGAATGAAGGCTGAGGCGTTGTGCATTGGCACGACGACCGAGAATTGGTCCAACTCTGCTCCCGGAGACGGTGGTGTCATCCGCTTCGGGTCATTATCCAGAGCCCTCACCTCCGGGATCTATCCGGTAAGGTGTGTCCGGAGGGCGGTTGCAAGGGCATCCTTTCTTCTTGCCGGCGCTGGACCTATTCCGTGACAATATCGGACGCCCCTAGCAAGGCCGAGGAGGAGACCAAGCACGGAGAGGATGCGACCGGCCAGGCGGCGGCGCTTACGTCCTCGGGCCGCTTGGACCACTTCGTTCAGGAGAGCGCGTCCTCGGTTCCGGACGACGGGATGCGTCAGACCACAGTTCGCGACAAGCAGGACTCCAAAGTTGCGTGCCGCTGCAATCCGGTACCTGGCATCGAATCTCCGACCCCGCGCCTGTGGCGCGCCCACGTGTCGAGCTACGGCATCATGGACGAATACGGCCTTATAGCCAAGCTGTCGAGCCCGTAAGAAGACATCCGTATCTTCACACACTCCACTGATCCCGCGAAACCATTCTCGGAACCCGCCCAGATCGGCAAGGCACGCGCGGCGAAAGGACATCGTTGCCCCAATCCCGTGATCGATGACCACGTTGCGTCCGGGTTGGGCGGCGAAGTGGCTCAGAATTGTGGCGTGATATGTGAACTTACCGATGAGTTCGACGCCCTCTGCATCCTCGCCCGGTTGATCGTTCAAGGTGCGAGAGCATCCAAGCATCATCTCGGGATCCCTCTCGTATGCCGCGGCGAGGTTCTCGAGGTAATCCTCCCGAGCAAAGGCATCGTCGTCGAGGAAGGCGATGACGTCGCCCGCAACGAGAGCGAGAGCCGTGTTTCGCGAGCTCGTCATGTTCCCACGACCGCTGGGATTTCGCAGATACCGGACCCGGTCGTAGCCAGCGGCTACGGATTCGCTCTCGTATCCCTCGGATGCGTCTACGACGACTATCTCTTGAGCTGGGCGGGTCTGTTGGCGCAGGTGATCGAGGCAGATTCCGAGCTCCACCGGTCGGCGGTAGGTAATGACGACTACTGACAGTGATGTGTCGTGCATTAGAGAGACTGAGAGGAGGCCGGCTCCGCAACGTCCCGGAGGACCCGTTCGAATTGTGGCATCAATCGCTCCCAGCTATAGGCCGCCACCGACGGGGCCGCGGCCTCGCTCCAGGAGGACCGGACGGCAGGGTCGAGCGCCAGCTTGAGTTCCTCCGAAAGGGAATTGTCGTCCATGGGGTCCTTGAGGAGGAGACCATTGACACCGTGCTCGATGGCGTCCGCAGCACCGGGGACATCGGTGGTTATGACGCCGAGGCCGCTTGCCAGGGCCTCGACAACGGCGAGAGAAAACGCCTCGTACTGCGTCGGCATGACGAACAGGTCTGCCGCAGCGTGGAGGGCGCCAACGTCCCTCGTCGAACCGACGTAGCGCACTTGGTCCTTGAGCGTGCCGATCAGGCCGTTGACGAGGGCATTGGGCGAGGAGCGACCCGCCAAGAGCAGATGAAGAGAGCGATGTTCGAGGCGTCGCATCGCTCGTAGCAGCGTGGCAAGGCCCTTCCGCTGCCACTCGTTGGCCACCATGATCGCCACGACGTCAGTGTCGCGGTAACCAAGCTGCGCTCGCATCCGCTCACGAAGGGCCAGCCGCCTTTGGGGGCTGAATTCCTCTGGTGCGAATCCGTTTGGTACCACGGTGCGAGGGACGTGTCCGAGTCGGTAGTAAGTGGCGAGATCGGTCGCAACCTGAGACGAGCAGGGGACGAGGTGCCGGCAGTTGCGGGAGCCGTAATACGTGCGTTCGAGCCACAATGCCTGGGCATGTCTCGGGAGGACGTATCGCACACGTCCGTCAACCTGATGGCCGTGGAAGACCACCGGTCCGGCATGGGCCAACCAAGCACGATGGACGCTGTTGACTACCCAGATATCACCTGGTGGGCATTGGGTCCCATAGCTGATCACCAAATCGGCTCCGACGTCGGACAAGGTAGCTGCGGCAGCCCGCCTGAAGGTCTGCAAGCTCCACGCGGACTTGGCCAGTTCCGGGCGAATGTGGAGCACGTTGTCCGGGAGGTTGTTCGAATCCTCGCTAACGACAAAGACGTCGTGCTGGTGAGCCAGAAAGCGTGCGGCCTCCCACATGATGCGTTCGACACCGCCTTGTCGGGAACATCCCGGAAAAACGAGAGCAATTCGCATTACGTTCGGCTCGGCGCCAGGGGTTGAGGCTCGCGCGGCAGTGCACTTGGGCGCAATTGGACCCCGTCCGGCTCTCGGCGCGAGGGCGCGCCGGCAGGTTCAATACAATTGGAGCCTTCTGTCCTGTTGAAAGGTGCGGTCATACGAGTGGGGAAAGAAATGGGTTGCCGCCTTCAGGGAAGGGTCGTATGCGGATCGCCTTGATGCCGAGTCGTTATGCGCCCTTCGTCGGTGGGGTTGAGGAGCTGAGCCGAAATCTAGCCGCTGCCCTGGTCAACGCGGGCGATGACGTCGAGATCTGGACGTCTGACCCCGATAGGACGGGACCGTCCGGTCTCCAAGCCCTCGACGGATTACGGGTCCGGCGGTTCGACTTCGCCCTTCCGTCAATGAACGCCCGTTCGCTTGCCGACTTCTCGCTGAGGGCGCCTGTGACCATGCGAGCGCTTGTTCGTGCGGAGCGATCCTTTCGTCCAGATGTCATTCACGTCCAATGCTTTGGGCCGAACGGAGCGTACGCCATGGGGCTTTGCGAACTTCGGAAGTTGCCGCTCATTGTCAGTCTCCAAGGCGAGACGGTGATGGACGATCACGACATTTTCGAGAGATCGACGAGTCTTCGCGCCTCTCTCCGACTGGCCATGAGGCGCGCTCGAGCAGTGACGGCGTGCTCTCGGTTTGCGCTCGATGATGCGACGAGACGTTTCGGGACGCCTGCCGGACATGAGAGCGTGATCTTCAATGGGGTCTCGCTCCCCGGTCCAAAATGCGAGCTGAGCTCCATAAGGACGCTTTTCCCGGCCGACAAGTTCCCATCTCGCTGGGTGCTGGGACTCGGACGCCTGGTCGAGAAGAAGGGGTTCGACCTCCTCATCGAGGCGTTCTCGCGAATAGCCTACCGTCACCCCGGCGTTGCTTTGATCATCGCGGGAGAGGGTCCGACGAGGCGCGATCTGGAACGACTGGCGCTCAAGCACGGACTGGAGGAGAGGGTCCGGTTTACCGGGCGGCTCGACGCCCGTCAGGTTGCAGATACGATGGCAGAGGCAGATGTCGTGGTGGTTCCGAGCAGGGTTGAGCCTTTCGGGATCGTTGTCCTCGAAGCATGGCGTGGTGCGACACCGGTGATCGCCACAAACAGAGGCGGCACGAAAGAGTTCGTGCGGGACGGAGTCGACGGAATCCTGGTTGATCCCGTGGATCTAGACGCCCTCGCAGGAGCATTGGACAGGGCGCTCTCCGATCAGTCGTTTCGTGAGCGGCTCGCCACGGCTGGCCGCCGGCGTGTGAAAGAATTCGAATGGACCACGTTGGCATCGCAATATCAGTCGTTGTATCGAGACGCGATTGGGCACGGCTTTGGTAGAAATAGACAGCGAATTTGCTCGATGGCCCCCTAGCGGGATGCTGATATAATTCCGAGCGTATGCGGGCGTTTTGCTCCCTTGCGTGGGGAGGAGCACTACGGATAGACGCCCTGACGGGCTTCTCATTGAAGACGGACTTGCGTCTTCCCGGTTTTCGGCTGACGCGCCGGCAGCGTCTCAAGGTGGTCCTCCTAGACTCACTCCGCATCTTGCGGGGAAGTCGGGGCTTTGATGTCACCCTAATCTGTTCTGGGGGCTTAACAGCCTTTGTGGTGGCACTGCTATGGTGGAGACACGAGCCCCTCGTTCTGGTAGATCCGATTCTTCCCACGTCTCGGAGACTCGATTGGCTATGGCGTTATGGGCTGCAGAATGTCAGACGGTGTCTGTTTATACGACACGGCGACATAAGTACTTAGAACCGACTCTTCGGTGTATGCATTGACGACAGCGGGTTCGTTGCGATTGGCCTGACCCCGTGAGATCGGTCCACCTGACCTGGACCCCAAAGACTGGCCCACACCTGTGAGAATCTGGCCGTGATCCGCCGGAGGTGGACATGGCATTCACGTACCCAACGCCGTTCAGGGAAGCGGCGTGTCAGCGGATGCTGGCGGGCGAGCGGGTGGAGGAGCTAGCCGGAGAGCTCGAAGTCTCCATCGCGACGCTCCATCGCTGGAAGCATCAGGCACTGATCGACGCCGGTCGCAAATCCGGCCTCAAAAGCTTCGAGCCCGACGAGCTGGCTCGGGCCCGGCGGCGGATCAAGGACTTGGAGTCAGAGCTCGAATTGGTGAAGGCGGCCTCTGCGCTGTTCAACGGTGAAGTAGTGGTTCGCCCAAAAGGCTCGGCCCAGTCGTTCGAGGATTGAGTGATCTGGGCTACTCCGAGCGCACAGCCTGTCGAGTAGTCGGCATGAACCGGTCTACCTATCGCCACCAGAAGACCCGACACCCGTCCAACCGCGACGTGCGCCGCATTCTCTTGGCGGACACCATCACTGAGCTGCACCTGGCGTCTCGATCCACCTACGGCGTTCGACGGATGCGAGCGGCCCTCTTCCACGAGCGGGGCTTGGTCGTGAACCGCAAACTGATTCGCCGAGTGATGTCCGATCTGGGCCTTTCCGGTCTGCCAACCCGAAAGAAGGGACGGCACAATCTGCTCAGCGTTGCCACGAGCGAGGACCTCGTCAACCGCAACTTCACGGCGCCGTCGGCCAACTTCTTGTGGCTGACCGATGTTGTCGGCGGCGCTCGAAAACTGAACACTTTCGGCGGTGAAAAGTGAGCACCCAACGATTGGAGGGTGATCACTTTGGAGGACTGGGCGCTGATCAGGAGGCTGGCTGCTGAGGGGGTGCCGAAGGCGCGGATCGCGGCTCGGCTGGGGATCTCTCGGACCACGGTGATCAAGGCGGTGAACTCCGATTCGGCGCCGACCTATGTCCGCAGGCCGACGGAGACGTCGTTCACGGTGTTCGAGCCGCGGGTGCGGGCGTTGCTGGAGCAGACGCCGGACATGCCGGCCACGGTCCTGGCCGAGCGGGTCGGGTGGCAGGGGTCGATCCGCTGGTTCCGCGACAACGTCAAACGGATCAGACCCGAGCATCGTCCGGTCGATCCGGCCGATCGACTGGAGTGGGAACCAGGTGACGCCGGGCAGTGCGACTTGTGGTTCCCGCCCCGCAAGGTCCCGCTCGAGGACGGCACCTCGCGGCTGTTGCCTGTGCTGGTGGTCACGCTGGCGCACTCGAGGTTCGTGATGGGGCGCATGATCCCCACGCGCAAGACCGAGGACCTGCTGCTCGGCATCTGGGAGCTGCTGAAGGGTCTGGGCAGGGTGCCGCGCCGATTGATCTGGGACAACGAGCCCGGCATCGGTCGCGGCCAGCGGCGCGCCGAGGGTGTCGAATCGTTCATGGGGACGCTGGCGACCCGGCTGGTGCTGCTGCCCCCGAACGACCCGCAGCCCAAGGGCATCGTGGAGCGCCGCAATGGCTGGTTCGAGACCTCGTTCATGCCCGGTCGGGAGTTCCGGTCTCCGGCCGACTTCAACACGCAGTTCACCGAGTGGCTGACCACGGCCAACACCCGGGTGGTCGACGCCTCGAGAATTCCCGCAAGAACGCCCGGAGGGCCAGCTCCTCGTCGTCGGGCACCGTTGATGAGAGGCGTTGGGTGGAGCGGGGCTGTCCCACCACCGCACAGGCCCGGCGTTCGGAGACCCCGAATTGCTCGCGGAGGTGTCGCACCGCGTGGCGCCGCGCGTTCGGGGTCACCATTTTTTTCGATTGAGCTCCCTCAGTGTCCGTGGCCATGAAAAAGTCCGCACTTATGGCCATGAGGTCCCCGCTGGTGGCCACGAAAAGTCCCCGTTTTTGGCCACGAGAAGTCCCCACCCCTCACTGAAGCATCCACCACGAGGCCCCCTGGCCGGTGACGGTGGCGGTGCAACCAACCGCCGCACCGACCAAGGGACGCTCAATGAAATCAGTGAGGGAACGCATGGACATGCATGCCGCCTACCGAGAGGTGGGCAGCTACCGAGCAGCAGCAGAGATCTGCGGCACGACGCCCAAGACCGTCAAGCGATCGGTGCTAGGCCGAGCCCGAGCGGCCGAATCGGGCGAGGGTGCCGTCGTCGAGCACAACTACGACGCCGTCAGAGACGTCGTCATCGAGCGGGTGGGGCGGACCAAGGGGCGGATCTCGGCCAAGCGGCTCCTGCCCGATGGCCCGAGCGGCCGGCTACACCGGCTCGGCGCGCAACTTCCGCCGCGCTGGTGGCCGAGGCCAAGGCGAAGTGGCGGGCCGAGACACCACCGAGGACGGCGACCCGGGGTCTGGGCGCCGGGCGACATGCTGGTCTTCGACTGGGGCGAGATCGGCCCGCTGTTCGTCTTCTGCGCCGTGCTGGCCTGGAGCCGGGTCCGCTTCGTCTACTTCGCCGACAACCTCGGGGCGCGAGGCGACCATGACGGCACTGGCCGAGTGCATCGAGACCATCGGCGGCGGTGCCCAAGACCGTGCTCACCGACCGCATGGGATGCCTGAAGGGCGCCACCGTGGCCGGGCTCGTCGTCCCGACGCCGGACTACGTGCGCTTCGCCACCCACTACGGATTCCGACCCGACTTCTGCGAGGGCGCGGACCCCGAGTCCAAGGGGCTGGTCGAGAACCTCGTCGGCTACGTGAAGTCCGACCTCATGATCCCCGAAGAGCTCAGCGTCGCCGACCTGCCGAGCGCGAACGCCAAGGGCCTGGCGTGGTGCGACCGAGGTGAACGCCGCAGTGCACTCCGAGATCGCGCGCGATCCCCGCCGAGCGACTCGAGATCGAAGCGCTCGGTGCTGGGCGACGCTGCCCGCACTGCGGGCCCGGATCGGCAAGGTCGTGCTGCGCAAGGTCGACCGGCTCAGCTGTGTGCGCTTCGGCTCGGCCCGCTACTCGGTGCCGCACGGTCCACATCGGCCGCACAGGTCGAGCTCCGTGGCGCCAGACGGCGTGGTCATGATCGTGTTCTTGGGCGAGATCATCGCCGAGCACGATCTCGTCGCCCCTGGTGAGACGGCCATCTCGACGACCACTACGGCGGGCCGCGGCCCATGCCCACCCGGGCGGTGCGACCCAAGACCGCGGCCGAGAAGGCCTTCTGCGCCCTCGGGCCGGCCGCCGAGGCCTTCATCAAGGGGCGGCCGCCGCGGGGATCGACCCGCTCAGCGGCGACCTCGACGAGCTGTGCGCCATGGAGGCCGCCCACGGCAGAGAGGCGCTCATCGCCGCCCTCGAGCGCGCCGTCGAGTTCGGGCGCTTCCGGGCCCACGACGTGCGCTCGATCCTCGCCGCGGGCACCGGCGTGCCGCGACCAGCCAGCCCGGGCGACGCGCTCATCGTCGAGCTGCCCGCGGTCGCCGACGCGCTCGCTCGGTGACTACGCCATCGGCGAGCGAGTCATGAGCACGACCCCTCCCGCCACTGCCGGCCGACCTCGAAGCGGGCTGCGTCGCCTCCGCCTCGGGGCCATGCGTCGCTCTCGCCCGAACTGCTGGTGGTGGCCAAGACCCAGCGCTGGAAGCCCGAGGAGTTCTTGCGCACCTTGGTCGAAGCCGAGATCGCCTCGCGTGACGCCTCGAACGCCCGGGCCAGCCGGCTCAAGGCCGCCGCCTTCCCGGTGACCAAGACGCTCGACGAGTTCGACGTGAGCGCCTCGTCGGTGCCACGAGCCACCTTCGACTACCTGGCCAGTCTCGAGTGGATCGCGGGCCAAGGAGAACCTCTGTCTCGTCGGACCGGCGGGGACCGGCAAGACCCACCTCCTCGTCGCCCTCGGCCACCAGCCGTCGACGCCGGCAAGCGGGTGCGCTACTTCACCGCCACCGATCTCGTCGAGACCCTCTATCGGGGACTGGCCGACAACTCCGTCGGCCGGGTGATCGAACAGATCCTCAAGGCCGACCTGATCCTGATCGACGAGATCGGCTTCGCCCCGATGGACGACACCGGCGCCCAGCTGTTCTTCCGCATCGTCGCCGCCGCCTACGAGCGCCGCTCCCTCGGCATCGGCTCGCACTGGCCCTTCGAGGACTGGGGACGCTTCCTCCCCGAGCACACGACGGCCGTCAGCCTGCTCGACCGGCTCTTCACCACAGCGTCCTCGTCGCCACCGCAGGGCGAGTCGTTCCGGCTGAAGGAGGCCCGACAGAAGGGAGGTGGACCGAAGCTCACGTAGAGTCAGGAATCACCGCGAGGGGTGCGGACTTCTGGTGGCCAAAAGCGGCGGACTGGAAACTGGCCACGGACACTCAGCATCTCGTTGTCCAAGGCCTGGTCGGCCACGATCTTCTTCAGGCGCTGGTTCTCCCGCTGGAGCTCCTTGAGCTCCTTGGCGTCGTCGGCCTTCATGCCTCCGTATTGGTTGCGCCAGCGGTGCCACGTGGACTCGGTGATCTCGAGGTGGCGGGCCACCTCGTCGAGGCTCTGGCCTTGGCTGAGGAGCCGTTCTCCCTCGGCGAGCTTGCGGATGATCTGCTCGGGCGTGTGCCGCCGCTTCTTCATTGTGCTGTCCTCCTTGCCCCATCTTGGGGCATCGGACTCGCACAGTTGGTGGTTCAGCTCACGGGTATCCGGTCACTCTCAGCACGTCACCAGGAGCCCGCAACTACTACGACCAGCTCAGAGCAAGGGGCAAGACGCATCGACAGGCCCTCCGTCAGCTGGCCAACCGCTTGGTCGGGATCCTCCACGTCTGTTTGGAGCGAGACCTCCTCTACGACGAGCTGGTCGCCTAGCCGCAGGATTCCAACCTTGCCGCTTGACTTCTTACGGCCGTGGGATGTCTAGAGGCTCGTGGTCGACGCCTGGGTCTTCGAAGATCTAGCGCGGCGCATCAGGGCGTCTTGCAGGTTGCGGTACGACCCACGGATTGATGGCGGATGCCGGTAGAAGTCGTAGACAAGCGGGTGCACTACATCGAGCATGCTGGGTGCGCCTCGGATACCGCGAAGATAGAGAAGGATGTTCTGCCGGTACCAGATCGGGACTCGCTGGTCGTTCCAAACAGCCGGACGCACGATGTCGTGAGGAAAGTAGCCACGTTCATCGAACTGAGCAGCCCAGTAAGTCTGCCATTGTTCATTTACGTGATCGACGCCGCCTTGGCCGGGTATGGCAGCCGAGAATAGGACGGCATCTGAGTGTCGACAAAGGCTATCGACGAAGGTTGCAGCTGCGGTCTCGGGCAAATGTTCCGCAACCTCAAGGGAGATCACGAGATCGAAGCGCCTCGCCAAGTCGAGCGGGCTCGCTAGGTCCTGTGCTTGGATGCCGGCTGAAGGCACGTGCTCTGGCGAGTAGCGGTCGATTCCTTTCGTTATGGAGGCGCCAAGGGATCGGCTGGCTTCGAGCCACGCTCCCGTTCCACATCCGATGTCCAGAATCGAGGACGGCCGGATCTGCGCGAAGACGAGAGGGAGCACGACGCGAGCGGCCGCCAGGGAGCCCTGGGCTATCCCGTCGAAGAACTCCTGGGAATACGAATGCGCTATGCGGCGGCTCTCGGAGGGGTGCCGAACCGGCTCACCGGGAAGGCAACGCAGGCGGCGCCATCTGTGGGTTCCTAGCATCAGCCCGGAGCCGGATCTTTCAAGAGGGCACGACATCGCCGGCTTTCACGGATCGCACAAGCGAGGGCCGGCGTCGCAAGTTGATAATGCGCCGGGCCAGAAGATGGCACGGCTGTCCGGATCGGCCGAGGGCAGAACACAGAGCGCCAAAGTCGCTGGCTTTGCTGAGGCGAAAGGCCTAATCGGGAGGACCCAGCTTCGCCCAGGAATGCCGGAACCGGCCTCCGGGGCCACCAGTATCCGGAACTGGGCCCTAAGGAGGCGTGATGAGCAGGGGCGACGGCGAGAGGCTGCAAGTGAGCCGAGGCGACGCCGGGTATCACCATGGCGTCCTTAGTCTCGGCTCCGGAAAGCAGCGTCTCTTTCGCAAGTCTGACAGCTCCCATTAGCCGCAAAGTCACAACCGTGAGAGCCGGCGGCGCGGCCGTGGAAAACTCGGACGTGTACGGGCTGCCCAATAATCTGTCACCGCAACGTATCGTAGGCCGGTAGAGCGGCATCGCGGCGACTGTCGCGTTGGTGGATCCCGAACAGGTGCTGGTTCAGTCGGAGAGAAGGGTCTCTCATACCGACATATGGCACGGTACGCCATCGGGTCGAGCCGTATCGATGATAGTTGGTTCGTGGGTCGGAGCTCTTAACGCAAAGGAGAAGAGGGGTCGGTTCGGTGAATCCATGCGGCACCGTCCATGGGAACGATCACCGGGAAACCCATCATGTTGCCAAATCCGGCCCGTATTCTCGATGGCGTCGAGCGAATGCCCACACAACAGAAGGGGTCTCTGCTTCATTCCTGAGCGGTCGCCACGGACGCATCCGTGAGAAATCAATGGGACGTCCGGTCCAAGACCGTGATCGCAGGTCGCGTGATATACACGCTCGGTTGCCCCATCTTCCGATCCTCTCGACGGTCAGGTCGGCGGCCTCGAGCAACAACCGCATCCCATCGGGTGTAAAGCGCCAGTAGTCGCCTGGGCAATAATGCAGGCGGACGAGAAATGGGGTGCTAACCACGAGAAGGCCATCCGGCCTAAGCATGTCTGCGAGCTTCGCTACGGCACTCATTGGGTCCACAACGTGCTCTAGCACCTGCTCGCAGATCACGACGTCGTACTTACGAGAAACGGGCTTTCGGTCGCATAGATCAAAATCCGGGAAGTCGAGGACTTCATACCTAGCCCATGGAAGCGAGCTTTGTCCCGCACCGCTGATCTCTACGGCTGAAAGGCTTCCCACGTCAAGCGCCCGGAGGTAGCTCTCGATGTCTTGATTCATTACGATTCGCATCCATTGACAATCCGCGCCACGTACAAATGTTCGCAGGACTAGCCATGCAGTGTCGGGTAAGTAGGGCTTGACGAAGCGGCGTGCCAATTCAGCCGGGTTCATGTAGGAATGTTATCGCTCGACGACTTGGCCCGAAGCCGAAGGAAATTGTTGCCGATCGGAGAGAGGAGTAGAACACGTACGGTCCTGACTCGGCTCTCTCGCACACGAGCCAGCCGAATTCGCCGAGCGGTGGCGCCCGCAACACCAACTACAACTCACAAGGCGGGCGGACTAATCAACGGGGTCCGTCAAATCCACCTGGGCGAGGAGTTTGGCAGTAAAGGTGGAGGCTAATCCGGAGTCCCTCCCCATTGATCCGATGGAATCGGAGGTCGTCGCGTCCCTGTCTGTACGCTACGTCCGCTCGGGCTGTGGAATAACAGTCGCGATGTCAGGGTACGCCACCCGCCGAAACGGCGGGCGAACAGCAAGATCGGCAGGAGGACCGAAGTCGGCGACCCTTCCCTGCTCGAGTACGAGAAGAAGATCGGAGTCCTGGGTGGTCGCTAAACGATGGGAAATGATGATGATGGTCATGGCTCCGTGAAGCTCCCGGAGCGTCTGCCGAAGGAGCGTCTCTGAGCGGTGGTCGAGAGCGCTCGTGGGCTCATCTAAGACGAGAACCCGCGGACGACCAACAAGCGCCCGTGCTATCGCAAGACGTTGGCGCTGGCCGCCGGAGATCGCGCCTCCGCCTTCGCCGACTGCGGTCTCATAACCATCGGGCATGGAGCAGATGTCGTCGTGAAGATGGGCAGCCCGAGCAGCGTGGCGAATATCGGCCTCCGGGATGTTGCGAAAGAAGGAGATGTTTGAGGAGATCGTTCCCCGAAGGAGGACGGGCTCTTGGGGTACAAAGGCGAGTGGGCTCCCCTCGGACGACGTGGCGATTCGGTTAGGGGGAAGATCGCCGATGAGAACCGATCCGGACCTCGGCTCGCGCAAGCCGAGGATGAGCTGACTGAGCGTGGTCTTTCCACTGCCGGATCTCCCGACGATAGCGAGGGAGGCGCCCTCGCCTATGGAGAACGTCACGTCTGAGAGCACGTCTCGGCGCCCGTCGTAGGTGAACGAAGCTCCGCTGACCGAAATCCGATATTCGGTCGGGATCTTCTGACGGCCCTCGTCCCGACGGCTTCCGGTGTAGCGATCAAAATCGAACCTTACGGCGTCGATGAACCCCTCGAAGGAGCGCAGCTGCTGGAGGGTGGATTGAATGCTCGATCCGTAAGTGAGCGATCGAAGCATGAGGAGAAACACCGCGGCGGTGCTCGCCAGACCTGCACCTTGGTGGCCGGTAATGATCGCTATTGCGAGAATGACGAAAGCCAGAGCGAGTGTCTGGTAGAAGACCGGTGTAAGTTGCCCGAGCCGGCGATTGAGCCGGAAGATCTCGGCAGATGTAATGTTCTCCCTCTCGAGTTGCGTCAGGGCCTTTTCCTCGACTCCAAAGAGTCGGAACTCTCGGGTCAACCTGGTGTACTCCGTGATCATGGTTCCCATTGCATCCCAGGCATTGGAGAGGTCGCGGGAGGAGCGCTTCGAGCGACTGTTGAGTGGTCGAAGAGCGAGGGACAGGACTAGGCCGAGAGCGAGAACCAGGACCGCGGTGATGGGACTGACGAAGAAGGCGGTAAGCATCAAGGCAATTGCCGTGAGCACGGCTTGGATACCTCCAGCGAGGGTGGTCATGATGCTTGCGATATTCGTTGCATTGAAGGTAAGCATCTGTTGAATATGCCCAAGACGTTCTTCGGACTGTACCGACCATTGCGCTGCAAAGAAGGCATCGAGAAGGGAGCGACGGACTCCTTCGAGGGCAGAGGAAGAGAGCGAGGAATTGAGAAGAGCCGACGAGTAGCTACCCGCGAAGTAGATGACGAGGAGCCCAAAGGAAACAAGGACGATCTGGACGATGGACAGATGGACTCCGTGTATTACGACATAGTGCTTCCGCAAGGCAGCGTTGACGGCCACTTGGCTGAGCAAGACGAGGAGCGTGGCTTGGGCAAGCCCTGATACGAAGGCAGCGAAGGCGACAAAGGCTAAGCGTCGTTCAAAGTCACGGATCCCGAGAGTGCGAAGGGAGGTGGCGAGACCCCGCAGGCTGACCGGATCCGCTTCGGATCTCGCTTGTTGTCGTTCTCTGCGCCAGAAGCGACGGCGGTGAGACGGGGTCATGCCACTCGTTCGACAGGATGCGAAGGGGCAATCACGGGATCACCCTCGCTGTTGATGGGAGCTCGGAGGAAGCATGCTGCTGGTGTAGTTCGGCCAAGGCCATCCCGAGGAAGATCCAAGGCAACGAACCCGTGGCTGTGACCCAGAAGATGTCGAACTGGCCCTCGACGATGTGTGCGAGCATGACCGATAGTGCGACCGAGCCTCCCAGCGCCGGTGGGGCCCTCCAGAGGAAGCGCAAAGAGCCACCCAGTAGGACGAGGAGTCCGAGGAGGCCAACAATGCCTCCCGTCGCGAGGAGGCCGATCTCTGCGTTGGGTGGCTGGATTGCGGTTGGGTACTGGCCTGTGTACCAATAACGCTCGCCCACCCCGAAAAGTGGGGACGTCCTCCAGATGTCGAGGGTCTGGGTATAGGAGGCCTCCCGTGTCGTAATGCTGTTGATCTTGGCTCCGGAGTTAACCTCGTGCACGACAGAAACATAGGCAATAGCCGCCATGGCTCCAATGACGAACAATAAGATGAAGGATCGACTGCGAACCCTTCTGGTCCCCTCGGTCTCCCGGCGTCGATCACGCAGAAAGGTGATTGAGACGGCAACTACCAGTCCGAAGACTGCTTGACGCGAACCGGTGGCGAGCACTGCCACGATACAAAGGTACTTTGTAGCCGCTCGCCATCCATCATGCCTCTGCCAAGGGGGAGAGAACTGACATATGAGCACGGAGACCACCAAGAGGTTGCCGATGGCATTCTTCTGTAGGCCAAGCGGCAATGTTGCTGCCGGGTGGAGGCCGTGAGGTAGCCAAAGTAGGATGATCCATGTCGAGAGAATAGACGCGAAGAATACGTAGAGCTGCAGTGCGACGGTTGTGCGGCCTCTCGCCTCGATTGCGTAGCCAACAGCCGCCGCGCCGGCCACCATGAGGAATTGATGGAACCATTCAACAACGTCATAACGATTCGGATTGTGCACGACGGAGAGAAGCGTGGTGGCTTGATAAACGAGAACAAGAGGTAGCCACCGTAAGAACCATGTAGCCCTCCGCCATCGAACGAGGGGAATCGCGCAAATGGCGGCTAGGAGAAGGACGAGGTCGGCCAGGCTGATGCTATTGCCACCACCGGTCCCTCCCACATGGAGCACGAGGAAGGACGCGGGAACGGCGCCCACGACAGGTGCCAGCGGGAACCTGACGAGAATGGCAAAGCCGAAGACGACTGCGCCTGCGAGGAGGATCAGAAGGTCGGGTTGGATCGCCATTCAAGAGCTTTCAGGGGCGGGGCTCCGCTTTCCCGAGGAGCGTAGGAGCTGTGGGCACGGTCGTCGAGGATCTGTTGGAGACCCGAAGGGGAAGGAAGAGGGCTGCTGCGGGGCGGCGGGGAAGGACGTTGCCGCGTGCCCAGCTCACCCCGTTGTCCGGAGCTCGACGAGCTCCTGGTATATGCGGTCGTACCGTTCGGCCACCGTTGGCCACGCGAAGTCGGCAGCGTGCTCGATGCCGGCGTCCGCCTGACGCTGTCGGCGTTGATCGTCTTGAAGCAGGGAGATGAGGGTCGGGCCGAGCGCATCAGGAGCGCAGATCGTACCGAACATGCCATCTTGTAGGACCTCTCTCGAACCGGGATTTGGGGTTGCGACGACCGGGGTGCCGGAGGCCATCGCCTCGAGGTAGGGCACGCCGAATCCCTCGTAGCTGCTCGGCAGGCAAAATACCCAGGCGCGGCGGTATCGATCCGCCAATGCCTCATCCGTGAGGGTGTCGAGGACCTCCACGTTCGGCGCCGGCGGTGCATCCGAGCAGACCATCCACAACCGAGCCCTCGGAATGACCGGTAGGACGTGCTCGCCGAACGCCGCCATCAGCAGCTGTCCCCGCTTCCGCCGTTGATAGGTGCCGACGAAGATGATCGTCGGATCCTCGACCTTGGGGCCGGGGTGGAACAGAGTCAGATCTACGCCGCAAGGAATGACGCAGGAAATCCATGGTAGGAATCGCCGACTGTTGTGGGAGATTGCCACGGAACGATCCGCCCTCAACGTACCGACGATCTCCGTCAACCCGAGGAGGAACATCCGTAGGCGCTCCTTCGCCCCCTTGATGTGCCAGGCCTCGGAGAAGCACGATCCGTAGAGGGTCCTTACGTGTGGCGGTGTGTTGCGACGTCGACGGAAGTGGTTGTCTCCGTGAGAGTGGTAAACGTCAAAGCCAGCGAAGTCCAGTCGACCGACTTCGATGCCCCACTTGAACGTGGAAAATCGCCCGGATAGTGGGACCATGACGTGTTCGTATTTCGCATCATCCGTCTTGCGACACGGGCTGAACATCGTCACACGGTGCCCCAATGCGACGGTAGCATTGGCGAGGCGGTGAGCGGCATAGCCGGCTCCAATCTTGCTCCCGCTGGGGAGGTAGAGAGCCGTCATTGCGATCGATAATTGTCGCCTGACGTGACGGGAAACGGGCGTTGGCGGCGATTCTGAGTCAACGGTCATGGTGGCTGGCGAATGGGTCTCTCCTTACCGGTGCTGGGTAGGCTACTTCTCCAGAGAGCCGTACTCGAAATCCGGACTGATGCAAATCTCGTCGGCTTGGGAAGGAGCGGAGCTGTGGGTAAGCTTCGATGCAGAGCACCGTCTCGTGGTTGGTATCGAATTCATGTCATCGACACGTTCACTGCGGATCACTCAAGTCGTCTGCAGCGATAGCTTCGCCGGGGTCGAGCAGTACATCACCAACGTGTCGACGTCCTTGGCTGCGCGTGGACACTCGGTGAGCATCGTCGGCGGGAGCGAGGCTGCGATGCGTCGAGCGTCTTCCAATCAAGGGGTCACATACCGGCCCGCTGTGACGATCGCGCAAGCTGCCACTGGGCTTCTCCGTCAGCGCAGGTCCGACACCCGACTGGGCATCGTCCACGCGCACATGGTTGAAGCGGAGATTGCCGCGGTCGTGACGAAGCCCTTTGTCGGCGATCCCGTCGTGGCGACCTTGCACTTCGCGCGCGGCCGGGGTCGGTCGGGCTCACGCCAACATGTCCTCAATTGGCTGCCGAAGGCGATCGATTGTCAACTTGCCATCAGCGATTTTGTGGCCGAGGAGTCGAAGCAGGTGTGCAGGGTCATACCGCCCGGGGTGCCTCCCAGTGAGGACAGGGTAGAGGCTTCGCCTACCAGGCAGAGGTGCCGCGTCGTTCTTGTCGCTCAGCGGTTCGAAAAGGAAAAGGAAACGGGAACGGCGCTCGAGATCTGGGCGCTCAGCGGGCTCGCGCAAGAGGGATGGGAGCTCCACCTCGCCGGGAGGGGCTCGGAGGAGGTCGAATTGCGGACAAGGGCGACGAAGCTCGGTGTTGCCAGCTCCGTTCGATTCCTCGGGTTCGTCGACGACCTGTCCGTGCGGATGCGGACGGCGGGCATCCTGCTAGCCACCGCCACGAGGGAGCCTTTTGGACTCTCTGTGGTCGAGGCGATGGCTGCGAGGCTCCCGGTGGTGGCGGCGCGAGGCGGCGGCCACGTCGAGAGCTTGGAGCACTTCGAGGCGGCCCTGTATAGCCCCGGCGACGTGGGGGAGGCCGCGAAGACCTTGCGGACCTTGGCCCTGGATCCGGCGGAGCGTGCGAGCTACGGCGAGGCGCTCCTCCAGCGGTACCTGGATAATTACACGATGGAGGCACACGTCTCGCGACTCGAGGGCATCTACCGTGGCCTCCTTCATGATGGCGGGCATCGCAGTGACCCGTGATCGTCGCAAAGCCCCTCCTGGCCAACCGACGGGCAAAAGCCTTCGCGAGGAAGGTGAGGGCCGGGGTGAGACTCGGCTTCGGGTGTACCTTCCTCACCTCGAGGGACTCGGCATGTCGGCGGAAGTATCGACCGTCGGAAAGTTTCGATACTTGGCGGACAGGTGCCGGCTGAAGCAGCACGCCGTTACCGAAGATGCGGACGACGCGGACATCATTCTCTTCACTGAAGGACACATCCTCGAGGGTGGCCTCGGAGATTGGCGGCTCGACGCGATCCGTCGGCACCCCCTCAGGAGCCGGTATCCAGGAAAGTGCTACATCTACGACGAGCGAGACAAGCCGTGGTGCGCGCTCCCGGGCATCTACGTGAGCCAATCGAGTGGGAGCATGATTCGGCGGTACCAGGTCGCCGGGCCCTACGGGTCTGATTGGGCAAGTCCCGCGACCTCACCCATTGAGGACGCCGAGCCAGAGCTCCTGTTCAGCTTCGTGGGATCGCCGACGGCGCCCGTTCGCGAGACGCTCTACACCTTCCGACACCGCCGTTGCGTCGTCGAGCGGGTGACCAACTTCGTGTTCTGGGATTCCAGAGCGCCCAAGTTCGCCGAACGCCAGCAGCGGTTTCGGGAGGTGCTGCTCGCGTCAAAGTTCGTCCTCTGTCCGTGTGGACAGGGGACGTCATCCATGCGCCTCTACGAAACCCTGGCGGCGGGGCGTGTGCCCGTGATCCTCGCGGACGACTGGGTCGCACCGGCTGGGCCCGACTGGGAGCGGTGCAGCATTCGCTGGCCGGAGGTGCGTGCGGCGCAGCTGCCTGAGTACCTGGAGCGGGTGGAGGGGGACTGGCCGGAGATGGTCAAGGCGGTTCGAGACGCCCATCACCGGTGGCTCGCCCCGGATGTCCTGTTCCACCGGTTTATCGAGAGCTTGAGGCCGATGGTGGCAGCGGACGTGGCCCAGCGCTTCCCGCTCTCGGGAATCCGCCGTACGGCCCTCCCACGTGGCATTCGGAAGGGAGCGTCGAAGGTACGACACCTCGTGGTTCCTTCACGAAGCCGGCGCGACGCCATCGGGGGTCACACGAGCTAGCGAGGGGAGGCCTGCGGGTTCGTCATCGGGTCCCGATGAGCCGGTGTGCAGGCTCGGTAGAAGGCGTGATGCTGGGCGGCGATCGTCTCCCACGTAAACCGGTCGACCGACTCGAGTCCACGGACTCGCAGGAGGTCCCAACGATCGGGTGCGGCGGCGAGGGTGCGAAGTGCGTTCGAAAGTGCGAGTGAGTCGTCCGGGGGAACGAGGAGGCCGGCGTCCCCGACCACCTCCGGGATGGCGCCGGTTTTGCTCGCGATGATGGGTACGCCCGAGGCCATCGCCTCGACCGCGACGCGGCAGAACTGCTCGTCCCACCGCGGTGTGGGCACGGACGGGATGACGACCGCGTCGAGTCGACGGTAGCGGTCGGGGAGCGAGGGGTAGTCGACATGACCAATGAACTGGACTCTGTCCGCGACCGAAAGAGACCGGGCAAGTTCCCGCAATGGCCCGGCCTCCGGGCCCTCGCCGATGATCTCGGCGGTGACGCCTGGAGTGGATGCCATCGCTCGGAGGAGGACGTGTACGCCCTTGTGGGAGTGCAGCCGACCTATGTAGCCGACGTGAAGGCGCTCGGGCGTGGGCGGCGGCCGCTCGATCGGAGTGAAATCGGTGAGGTCGACGCCGAGCGGCAAGGTGACCGCCGAAGATCTCAGGCCCTTGCGCTCCAAGATCTCCCCGGCCCGGTCGTTGCACGGATAGGCGCCCGAGGCGTGCCGGAGGCACCAACGTTCCAACCAGCGGAAGGGCGGTGGGTAACGTTTGTCGATATTCTGCGCCGAATAGACGACATAGGGGATTCTTCGACGGGAAAGCTTCCGCAGGACGAGGATTTCCGCCATCGCGAGACTGCACGGTTCCTCGTGCACATCTAAGAGATCGAAATGGCCTCTGCCTCAGCAAGCGCCAAATCGGACGCGGGTCGTAGAGAAAGAGGTTCGGATGAGCCCCGACGGTGCGGCTTTGATTGGCAAAGGCGTCCTGCCCTGCTTCGAAGTCCACCACCGCGCCGCCCTCGTTCCAGCGCTTCGCGGTGACCAGGCTCTCGTCGACGCCGAGGCTTCTGAGTGCACGATCTCGTTGGCGCCAAGCGGCTACAACGGCACTGTGATAGATCCGCAACACCCGGATCCCGTCCTCCCGTTTGGAGGGCGCCGCGCATTCGCCGGACGTCACGTGTGGAGGATAGCCCTGCAGGTCGGGGACGAGGTCGCTCGGTGATGCCGGAAGTGGACGTGGTGATCGTGTCGCACAACTCGGCGGATCATCTCGGCGGTGCGCTGTCCGCCCTGCCGGACTGGGCACGAGTGGTCGTGGTGGACAATGCCTCGGACGACGCGAGCCGCGCCCTTGCCGAGGCCGCAGGAGTCCGCTGCGTGGCCAACCGGGAAAATGTCGGGTTTGCCATGGCGTGCAACCAGGCGGCGGCCCTCGGTAGGGCTCCGTACATCCTCTTTCTCAACCCTGACGCGGTGATTGAGGCCTCCAATCTGGCGAGGCTGGTTCAGGCCATGGAGACCGATCCTGGGCTTGCCGCTGTCTCGCCGAGGCTGAACCTTTCCGCAGGAGGCCCACAGCGCGTGACGTGGCCCGTACCGAGCCCGGCCGGTGCCTGGAGAGAAGCATTGGGAATCTCGCGCCTTGTGGGCAAGCCCGAGCGGGGGCCGCAGTTTGCCATCGGCGCGTGCCTACTGGTGCGGCGGGCGGCGTTCGAGTCGATCGGTGGTTTCGACACACGGTATTGGCTCTATGGAGAAGATGCCGACCTTTGCCGGCGGCTCCAGAGTCTCGGGTGGGCGGTCGCAGCGATCGACGAATCGGTGGCGGTCCATGTCGGAGGAGCAAGCGCAGCTCCCGACAGTCCGCTGGTCTTTGAGCACTTCAATAGGGGATCTGAGCGCTTCGTTGCCGACACCCGGGGTGCGTGGGCGCTCGTCGGCTTCCGACTGGCAAATCTCGTCGGGTCGCTGGTTCGGAGCGTCACGCCCGGTTCACTGAACCGTCGCGAGCTGCACCGACGTCGGATGGCACGCCTGAGCAGGGTCCTGATGCAGGATCCCGCTCGGGTCGCGATGGAGAGCCCCGTCACGGTGGGCGCGGAGCACTCATTGGTGGTCTGCTCACTCGAAGCCTGGGACGAGGTGTGGCGGAGGAACCAGTTCTTCGTTGATGGTCTGCTGGAGCGGGATCCTCTACTACGTGTCCTGTTCGTCGAGCCTCCGTTCGACTACTTGCTGCAATTGCGCTCTCGTCTGACAGCGCGCCGCAAGAAGGGGCTCCGATCGGCGCGGGGCGATGGTCGCCTGCTCCTCCTCCAACCCGCGAAGCTCCTTCCGAGGGTGCTTGGAGGAGCCGCCGATCGGTCGTTGCGGCGACAGGTGCGATCGGCCGTTCGGCACGTCGGTTTCGAGGATCCCACCCTGTGGATCAACGATGCCGCCTACGCCCGGCTGATGCGGGAAACCGATTGGGCGACGCTCTACGACATGACCGACGACTGGCTGCGCGCATCGATGCCGGATCGGGCCCGAGTGCGACTTCGCAGGAACGAGACGATGCTCTTGGAGGGCGCCAGAGCAGTCGTCGCATGTTCCCCGGATCTCGTCGAGAGCCGAGCAAGCCAGCGCGACGACGTGCAGCTGATCGGAAACGGGGTAGATCTCGAGCACTTTGCTCGACCGGCGAAACGCCCTCATGATCTCCCGGCCTCGCCGGCGGCCGTCTATGTGGGTACGTTGCACGAGGATCGCCTCGACGTCGATCTTGTGGACGAGCTGGCATCAAAGCTCCCCGACGTCAAGATCGTGCTGCTCGGGCCCAATTGCCTTGGGGACGCGTCGGTCCGTCGCCTCCGGGAGCGGTCCAACGTGCGGTTGATGGGTGCCCGCCCCTATGCGGATATTCCGGGTTACCTGCAACATGCGGACGTGATCATCGTGCCCCACGTCGTCACTCCATTTACCGAGAGTCTGGACCCCATAAAGGCCTATGAATGCCAAGCGGTCGGCCGTCCGACGGTTGCAACGCCCATTGCGGGCTTTCGCGGCTTGGGCTTTCCGGTGAGGGTCGTTCCCCCGGAGCGTTTCTCTGCCGAAGTTCGCGAGGCGCTCTCGGACTCGTCGAGGCGATCCGGCGAGGTCCGGGCCGACGTGCCCGGATGGGGTGGGCGTGTCCGGGAGTTTGCAGGCGTACTCGAGCGAGCTCGGCGAGCGTCCAGCCGGATCCGCGTCGTCTACCTGGACCACTGCGGCCAACTCTCGGGGGCGGAGATCTCCCTCGTCGGTCTCATCGGCGCGTCGTCGAACGTGGCGGCCCACGTGATACTTGGCGAGCGGGGCCCCCTGGAGGCACGTCTTGCCAGGCTGGGCGTGAGGGTCGAGATCTTCGAACTGGACCCTCGGCTGCGCGATGCTCGTCGCACCGAGAGCCTGTTCGGCGTGACCGGCGCGAGGCGGGCCGGTGGACTTCTCCTCTACGTCTCCGGGCTCCGACAAAGGTTGCTCGAAGAGATTCCCGACGTCGTCCACACGACGTCGCTCAAAGCGGCGATCTATGGCGGGCTCGCAGGTCGCCTTGCCGGCATCCCCGTGGTGTGGGGCATCGCCGACCGAATCGCGCCCGATTACCTGCCCCCCGCGACCGTTCGAGGGGTACGGATGCTCGCCCGGGTCTTGCCCAGCGCCATCGTCGTCAACTCGGAGGCGAGCCGCGAGGCACTCGGAGGGCTGAAGACCGTCGAGATCAACCCGCCGGTGGAAGTTTCGATCGGAGCGAGGCCCCGTCGCGAGGAAGGGAGACGATCCAGTCCAGTCCGTTTCGTCATGATCGGTCGGATCACCCCGTGGAAAGGGCAGGATCTATTCATCGACGCCTTTGCAAAGGCGTTTTCGGACGGGGGCGAGAGGGCTCTGATCGCCGGCACACCCATGTTCGGGGAAGAGGCGTACCTCAAGGAACTTCACGGGATCGTCGACCGCCACGGACTGTCGGGACGGGTCGAGTTCCTTGGCTTCGTGGAGGACACGGAGCAACTCTTGGCATCCTGTGACGTGGTCGTGCATGCGTCCGTTGTTCCGGAACCGTTTGGCCGGGTGGTGGTCGAGGGCATGGCGTCCGGTCGACCGGTCATTGCGGCGAACGCTGGTGGTCCCGCGGAGATCATCACGGACGGGGTGGATGGTCTGTTGTTCGAACCGAAGGATGTCGAGGGATTGGCCCGCGCGCTGACGCAAGCAGCCCGGGATCCGGAGCTGCGCGAACGGTTGGGGACTGCGGGGATGCGGCGTGCGCAGGATTTCCGTCCCGAAGTTGTCGCGGACGCCTACGAGGAAGTCTACCGAGCGGTCATGACGACACGAAGGAGGTCGCGTTCGCCTGTGAGTCTGTTCAGATCACGGCGAGCGGGGAGGTCGAAGCGTGCGACGGGCGCGCCATGCGAGGCACCCTAACGTCACCGGAGGCCGCTCACCGGCCAGGGGCCACCGCCTGGGTGCGGGGTCCATATGGAGATGGTGGTCCTTGCTGCTCGTGACCCTGGCAACGTCGCTCGCGGTGGCGGTAGTGGTGATGACGATCCTGCTGTTCGTCCTTCCCGCAGGAAACTACCCAGCGCATGCTCAGGCGGTGGTGGTTCTCGCGGGGTCGGGCGATCGGGTCTGAGGAGGGCCTCAAGCTGGTGGATGAAGGATTTGCACCGGCACTGGTCTTGTCTGACATCGGTCTTCACGGATGTCCGAGGGCTCGATCCAGCATTACGGTTACCTGCTTTACGCCAAATCCGCTAGACCACACAGGGCGAGGCAAGGTTCATCGGAATACAAAGCTCGAAGAGACGGCTGGAGACGAATCCTGGTGGTCGTCGGCACCCCTCAGATGACCAGAGCGACGCCTCCGGATCGGTAGGTGCTACGGGGGTGAGGCTCTCTACGTCGGGGTGAATCCGGGGGGAGTGAGCGCCTGGCTGCAGAATATCGGCCATGAGTGGGGCGCCCTCGCCGAGGCGCTCGTGTTGCAGAGGTCTTGTTGACTCCTAGCGGTGGGCGCTCCACGTGTAGTTGAGGGTCTTGTCCCAGGTCGCCTGCGTGGAGGGTGGTCCGGAGATCGTCCAGCCGGAGCCGCTGACCTTGACGGAGAGCTGATCCGACGTCAATCGGGGTTGCGGCACGAACACGAGGTGCAATTGACCATCTTGGACCGCGTCGGGGATCTGGGTGAAGAACTGGACCGTCTGGGTCTGTTGTGGCATGACGTCCTCGCTGCTCTGGAGGAGCGAAAGGCCCGACTCCCGCACGCTCCCGTACTGAATCGAGCGTCGAGGGCCCCAGAGGAAGATCCGGCCGTTGTACTCCCCGGGAACCGTCGTGTTGATGCCGTCGGGGCCGAGCTGATACGAGGGAGCCTGGTTGGCCGGAGCCGAGTTCTTGGTCGTGATGGTGGTTTGGATCTCAGCGGTGCCGGACGGCGTCAGGCTCACGTCTTCGGACACGGAGATCGTCGTGTAGTAGTCCATCTTGCTGGCGCCGCCGTTTTCGACCGCGAGGTGGAAGGTCCGAGTCGGATCCTGGGTGTCGATGGCTCCCGAGGCGCCAAATTTCGTGATGGTCGACTCGTTGGACGCGACGGAGTCCCAGGCGAGCAGATCACGACCGGCGGCGTCCTTGGCGAGCGCGTTGGCCAGGGCCGCTACATCGACATGCGATTGCTGCAGCTGGTCGAATGCCGCCTTGGCCACCGAGGACAGAAGGTCTTGCCGCTCGACCTGCGACGACTGCGGGGGGAGGCCCTGGTAGAGGTCGTGCAGCACGATGGTGGCGAGATTGGCGGAGGTGACTGGCTCCGAGATACCGGGCACCGTTACGGGCCCGACGAGCTGCAGGATCCGGGCGAGTCCGGGAACGTCGAGGGCGAGGGCGCCGTCCACGTGTTGCCCCGTCGCCTGGGCGTACATCGTGGTCACATCGCGGCCCGTCCAGGGGAAGTCGGCGGCCGCGTTGGTCGACTGCCAGACCTGCGTGGGCTCCCAGTCACCAAAGACGGCTCGCATCCCGGGCGACATGGGCACCGGCGCAGGGGTCGACAGCGTGAGGTTGCCGATGGAGGCAGCGGAGCCCACCTGGAACGTTCCATTGTCGGTCGTGACCAAGGCATAGGAGAGGATCGCTCCCTGGTCCCGCATCTCGGCGTTGTTTTGGGCCGCGAGGAAGTAGGTGCGTGGCCCGTCGGCGCCGAGGAAGGTGAGCGCGTAGTTACTGAGCTGGCTGCCGTCGCTCAACAGAGACGTGAGATGCGCGTCCTGCCGGTCAAACTGGGACAGAGCGTGTGCCAGCGGTGGCAGCAAGGGCAGGAGCCCGCCGGATTGCTGGGAGAGGGGAGCCAGTTGGCCGTGAGCCGTCACGAGCTGCGCGTGCAACTCGCGGAGCTCGGGGAGCGAGATGGTGGTGCCGTGGCTGGCCGACGCGAGCCGATTGACCGTCGTGAGCAGCGTTCGCCCGTTGTCGGCCGCCGTGCGGACGTCTGCCAACAGGTCGATGACCACCTGGCGTTGGGTGTGGAGATACGGCAGCGCCCACATGGCCCAGACGCCGGGTGAGGAATTGAGGGTGTGCTGCGCCGTCGCCACGTCGGCGTCCAGCTGGGCGATGCGCTGCATGGTTCTGTTCCGGTCCTCGGGGGTCAGGAGCTCGTTCGGATTGCCCGTGATCTCCGAGATGATCTGGCGGGCCTGGTCCAGGGAATCCTTCGCCTTGAGGACCGAGTAGGCCGCCGACGCGCCCAACGCGATCGCCAGTAGCACGAGGCCGCCCAGGACCGTAAACAGGACGAGTCGCCGACGACGCCGGTGAGGACGGTCGTGGCGCTTGGAATGGGAGGGTTCGGCGGGTGACCCAACCCGTGCAGGGCGGGTTGGCTCCCGAGACGATGGCGAGGGACGGTCCGTGACCTCCGGAGCGGGAAGTTCCTCTAAAGGGTCGAGCCGTCGGCGGCGGGTGTGGCCGTGGCGGTGGCCCGTGGCGTGATGAACGAGATGGCGGACGCCGTAACGGAACTCATGCCACGGGCGTTGGCGACGGTGCTTGTACCGGGCCACGCCCTACTCGTCGATGTCGGTTCGCATCAGCGGGCGTGCCGCGCGCCCCGCGTGGTGCGACCGTTTCGCGCTCCGTTGGTCCCGTGGGGAGGCGTGGCGGCCGCCGCAGGATCCGCAGGTGCCGCTGCTTCGGTCGGGCCTGAGCCGTAGCCGTAGCCGTAGCCGTAGCGGTAGTAGACGTACGAGTCCGAAGACGACGCACGGTTGAAGACAAGGCCGACGACGTTCGCCGAGACTCGGCTCAGGCTCTCGAGCGACCGACCGACGTCCCGCTTGGTGGAGTAGTCGGCGGCCGCCACCAACAGCACGGCGTCGGACAGACCGGCGAGGATCGAACCGTCGGTGACCGGCAGCAAGGGTGAGCTGTCCAGGAGGACCAGGTCGAATTGGTTGGTCAGGTCGGCAAAGACCTGCCCCGCACGCCGACCGGAGAGCAACTCGGAGGGGTTGGGGGGCACCGGGCCGGATCCGAGCAGGGTGAGGTTCGGGACTCCGGGCACGCTCTGGAGGGCGTCGTGGAGCTCGACGTTGCCGAGGAGCACCGACGTGAGGCCCACGCCGTTGGAGAGCTCGAAGAATTCGTGGATGCGAGGCTTGCGCAGATCGCAGGAGACCAGGACCACTTGCGTGCCGGCCTCGGCCATGGCCACCGCGAGGTTGGCCGAGGTCGTGGTCTTGCCCTCGGCTGCCGCTCCGCTCGTGATCTGGAGGAGCTTGACCGGGTGGTCGAGGGACATGAACTGGATGGACGTCCGGAGGCTCCGGTAGGCCTCGGCGGCGGGTGATCGGGGGCGGGCGAGCTCGACCAGGAACGGCTTGCGCCGGTTGCGCCAGTCGGAGACCTCGGGGATCATGCCGACGATCGGGATCGAGGGGACCGCCTCCTCGAGGTCCTCCCGGGACCTGATGCGGTCGTCGAAGAAGTCCCTGAGCAGGGCGAGCCCGAGGCCGAGCAGCAGCCCACCGGCCAAGGCGATGAGTGCGTCCCGGGTGCGCTTGGGAGACGAGGGGGTGCTCGACGGGGTGGCGGGCGTGACGACCTGGCCGCCGCTCGCGTTGGCGGCGCTCTGTTGTAGTGCCGTGAGCTGGGTCTTGGTCGTCTGCTGCTGGGCCAGGAGGGAGGTCAGCTGCGACTCGAGGTTCGAGGCGCTGGTGCCCGATGCACTGCCGAGTTGAGCGTTGATCTGGTTGATCGTCGTCTGCAGGTCATTGATCTGGGATTGGAGCTGGGCGATCTGGGCGTTGATGGAGCCGAGGTAGTTGGCGCTCGAGACCTCGAGATAGGCGGTCGCATAGGTGTTGGCCACGGTGGCGGCCTGGTTGGGGTTGGGGGAGGTGGCCGAAATATTGACGATGTTCGTGGTGCCCACCTCACTGACAGCCACCCCGGGCGCCGACCCGATCTTCTTGGTCACGGCTTGTTGGACCTGGGCGGACTGGATCAGCTGGATGTCGGTTGGGACGTTGGGCTGAGCGGCAGTTACCTGTTGGGAATTGTTGGCGGAGACCCCCGGCACGGTGAGGAGGAGCTGCGCCGTGCTCGTGTACTGCTTGGTCCGGGCAAAGTCGATGCCGATGGCGATCCCGACGGCCACGACGACCGTCAGGAGGATCGTGAACTTGCGACGCCAGAGGACCGCAAAGTAATCGACCAGGTTCTTTTCGGGCAGATCCCTGTCCGCAGGCATGTCTGTGTCAGGTCGACCGGAGGGAGGGGGAGGTCGATAAATGGTCTCTTGCGGCAAAATCGGCCTCCTGAGCTGCGGGCAACACGGCCTTCCCCGGCGCCAAATGTACCGCGGCGCCTCGTTGGAGCGGGAGTACCAGAGCAGAATTCCTCTGCCAAACAGGAGGGAAAGCGTCCCACTTCAGTGGGCCCGCAGCTCCTCCTCGACGATCGTGGCCAGTCGCCGACTGAATCGTTCCTGGTTGAAGCGCTCGGCATGCGCCTGGATGTCCGCTGCCGACCACCGGGTGCCAGCGGCGAGCCGGAGCGCGCCGCTGATGAGCGGGGGCTGTGGATTGGTGAAGAAGGTGCCATTCCGGCCCTCCTCCACCGTGTCCAAGAACCCCCCCCAGCCGAGGACCACGGAGGGCTTGCCGAAGACGGCCGCCTCCAGCGGGGTGAGCCCGAAGTCCTCGTACGAGGCGGCGACGAGGCCGCGGCAATTGGCGTAGAGCCACCGGAGCTGGTCGTCGGCCACTGACCCGAGGAAGCGGACGTTGTGCCACGCCCGGCGCCGGAGCTCCTCTTGCTGAGGCCCCGTTCCGACCACGGCCAACCTCTCGCCCGGAAGGTCGGAAAAGGCTTCGACGACGGCGTCGACGTTCTTGTAGGGGAGCAGCCGAGCCACGCACAACCAATAGCCCGGCTCGAGACGCTCGACGGGGCGCTGTGGATCGTCCGTACGCATGGTGGGTGGGGGAGGCAGCACCTCGGCGTCCCGGCCGTACTGGCATCGGATCCGGTCGCGGACGGCCGTGGAGTTGGCGAGGTAGCGCGAAGCCTCGGCGGCCGCGTGCACGTCCCATTCACGCAGGAGCGGCGCCAGGCTGCGCAGGGCGAGACCACGGGGTTTGGCCCAACCGTTCCCGAGATATGCATCACCCTGATAGAGCCAACGTGCAGGGGTGTGGCAGTAGACGATCTTGTGACCGGAGGTCTTGACCCCATGCGCCCATCCGCTGGAGCTGCAGAGTGTCACCTCGCTCTCGACGAGCGTCCGGGAGAAGGTCGGCGCCAGCAGGGGAAAGGCCAGCCGGTGACGGCGACGGAGGAGGGCGCTGCGATTCAGGACCGACGTGTGGACGTCGACGGAGAGGAACTCGGGAAACGTCTTCGCAGGATCAAGGAGGGAGGTGTAGACGGGAGCGCCGGGAAAGGCGGAGAGCATCGAGAGCACCACCCGCTCCGCTCCGCCTCGCTGCGTCAAGTAGTCGTGCACGATGGCGACCTGGGTCGATGCTTCGTGCGGGCGTGTCGCGGGTCCCGGCGTCGGCATTGGCCGCGAGGCTATGCGGCGGTCGAGGGTGGG
This sequence comes from uncultured Actinomycetes bacterium, assembly GCA_963773635.1. GTDB lineage: Bacteria > Actinomycetota > Acidimicrobiia > Acidimicrobiales > RAAP-2 > CAVZBW01. Next base: position 76,705 of record CAVZBW010000005.1, read on the forward strand.
CTACGCCTCCCGGCGACACGGCGCGGGTACGCTTGGCGGCCAAATCGGGAAAAGGGAGGTGGCGGACCGCGTGTCCTCGAGGTTCGAGGCTCGATGAGCCGAGCTGGAGATCGCCGACGGCGGGCGGCGTTGACTTTGGGCACTGGCCTTGTGGCAAGCATCGGGCTCGCATTGGGGCCTCTTTCGATCGCCGGTGCCCAGGGCACCACGACGACGACTTCACACTCGTCGAACACCAAGGGCCACACCTCGACCACCGCGACTAACACGGCGCCGCACTCGTCCAGCACCAAGGGCCATCCAACGACCACCACCACCACGACCACGCCGGTCGGCTTTCCTACCGTCAAGCCCTACCCGATGCCGCCCCATCCAAAGTCGGGCCAGGCGACCTCCTTCGTCCCGCCGCAGGTCTGCTACAGCCAGCCGACCGGGGTCAATTGCGAGGAGCTGGCGGTCAACGCCCTCGACGTGGCGCGCCGGCGGGTCGGCTTGCCGCCCTACCACTTGCCGTCCGACTTCTTGACCATCAGCCCCGAGGAGCAGTTGCTCGTACTCGCCAATTCCGACCGTGCCGCCTACAAGGAGCCGACCTTCTACGGGTTGGACAGTGACCTCTCCACGTACGCGACGCAGGACTTGGCGACGGCTCCGTACAGCGACCCCGGGGTGGCCGGGACGAACCCCATCGTGGACACGGTGCCCCTCTACTACCAGGCCGAGGACTCCGCCCAGGGCTACCCCAACGTGCTGTTGGCCTATGGGTCCTGGCTCTACGACGACGGTCCCGGCAGCCCCAACGTCGACTGCACAGCCAAGAACCCCTCGGGCTGCTGGACGCACCGAGACAACATCCTGCGCAACTTCCGTGCCTGCTACCAGGGAACGCTCAAGGGCGATCAGTGCGTGGGCGGGACCTGGGAGTACTTGCGAGACCTGACCTTTGGAGCCGCCGTCGGGAACAACTCGTCCAACAAGGTGGCGACCACCGTGATCGTCGTCGGAACCCCCATCTACCTTCCGCAGGCGACCTACACCTATACCTGGCAGCAGGCGCAGGCGGCAGGGGCCAAGTAGGTCTCCCGATCCGCAGAAGCCCCGCCGCGGTCCATACTGCACGGACGCGAACCGGGGGAGGTGTGCGGTGACCAGGAAGGCGACGGCGAAGGGGAGCTACCGGGAAGCCTTTGACCGCAGCATCGGCGATCCCGAGGGCTTCTGGGGCGAGCAAGCCGGTGCCATCAGCTGGGACCGCGACCCGTCCGTGGTGCTCGACCGAGAGGCCACACCGACCTACCGGTGGTTTGCGGACGGGCGCCTCAACACCTGCTTCAACGCGTTGGACCGGCACGTGGACGAGCGGGGGGACCAACCGGCACTGATCTACGACAGCCCGGTGACGGGAACGGTCGCCCGATACACGTACCGCGAGCTGCGCGACATGGTGGCGCGATGCGCAGGCCTCTTCGAGAGCCTGGGAGTCACCGCCGGAGACCGGGTGGTGATCTACCTGCCGATGGTGCCGGAGGCGGTCGTCGCCATGCTGGCCTGTGCCCGGCTCGGGGCGGTGCACTCCGTGGTGTTCGGGGGGTTCGCCCCCCACGAGCTGGCCCTCCGGATCGACGACGCGCGCCCCAAGCTGGTGGTCTCGGCGTCGTGCGGCATCGAACGGGATCGCGTCATCGAGTACAAGCCGCTGCTCGACGCGGCCATCGACGAGGCGTCGCACCGGCCCGACCACTGCGTGATCCTCCAGCGCCCGCAGGCGACGGCCGAGCTGGCGGCGGGACGAGACCTCGACTGGGCGGCCTCCCTGGCGAGTGCCGCTCCGGCCCCTTGCCGTCCGGTCGCCGCGACCGATCCCCTCTACATCCTCTACACGTCGGGCACCACCGGCCGGCCCAAGGGCATCGTGCGGGACAACGGCGGTCATGCGGTGGCCCTGCGTTGGAGCATGGCCAACATCTACGACGCCCATCCGGGTGACGTCTTTTGGGCGGCCTCGGACGTGGGTTGGGTCGTGGGACATTCCTACATCGTCTATGCACCCTTGCTGACGGGTTGTACGACCGTGCTCTACGAGGGTAAGCCGGTCGGTACGCCCGATGCCGGGGCCTTTTGGCGGGTGGTCGCGCAGCATGGCGTGCGGGCACTCTTCACCGCCCCGACGGCCTTCCGTGCGATCCGGCGCGAGGACCCCTCGGGAGAACGGTTGCGCGAGCACGACCTCGGATGCCTGCGCTACCTCTTTTTGGCGGGCGAACGCCTCGATCCCGAGACCTACGCCTGGGCCAGCGAGCTGCTCGGGGTCCCGGTCGTCGACAACTGGTGGCAGACCGAGACGGGTTGGCCCATCGCGGCCAACCCGATGGGCCTCGAGCCCATGGCCATCAAGGCCGGCTCGCCGACCAAGCCGGTGCCCGGCTTCGACGTGCGCATCCTCGACGAGGCGGGTTCCGAGGCGCCGCCGGGGACTCCCGGGGCGGTCGTCGTCCGGACCCCGCTGCCCCCCGGCACCCTCACGACCGTCTGGCGGGACGACGCCCGTTACGCCGAGGGCTACCTCAGCCGCTACCCGGGCTACTACCTGACCGGGGACGGGGGATACCTCGACGAGGACGGCTACCTGTTCGTCATGGGCCGCACGGACGATGTGATCAACGTCGCCGGGCACCGCCTGTCGACGGGCGAGATGGAGGAGATCCTGGCCGCCCATCCCGACGTCGCCGAGTGCGCCGTGATCGCCGTGCCCGATCCGCTCAAGGGCCAGGTTCCCCGCGGGTTCGTCGTGCTCAAGGCCGGCGTCACCCGAGACGGGGAGGCCATCTGCCAGGAGCTCGTGGCCTCCGTGCGCCGAGAGATCGGTGCGGTCGCCTCGCTGCGCAGCGTCGACGTCGTCCCGGCACTGCCCAAGACCCGGTCGGGCAAAATCCTGCGCAAGTCGATGCGCGAGGTCGCCGACGGGCTGGAGGCGAGCGCGCCCACCATCGAGGACCCCGCCGTTCTCGAGGCGCTGCGCCCGTTCCTGCGAGGCGACTCGCGATCCTGACCGATGATCCACGCCGTGCGTGCTGAGCCTCCAGGCCCGTGCCGACGGGTTGCAACCGCTTGCTGGCTTGAGCAGTGGGACAGCATCCGAGACCTCAGAGCCCTTCCGGTGTTCGGTCAGCAGTCCCGGTTGTTGATGCTGCCGTCGGGCATCGTCGTGTTGCAGAAAGGTCCCTCGAACAGGAATCGAGCGAGATCGGCGATCTTCCCCCCGAGCAGGTTTGCGCTCTGCAGCTGGGCTCGATAGAAGGTGCTGAGGGCGTCGATGGTGATGCCCTGCATCATGGGCTCCCTGCAGCTTCACGCCGGCCAGCTCGTCGTCACGCAGGCGGGCGTTGACCCACGACGACCCGTTCATCGGGTCGGAGAAGAAGGTGGTTTGGTCGAGCGCGGCTCCCGAGAAGTTGGCACCCTGGAGGTCGGCGCCGGCGAAGTTGTCGCTGTTGAGGGTCGAGTTGCCGCTCATGTTGAGCTTGGGAGCGAACGAGAAGGCGGCGGACAGATTGGTGCTCGTCGTCCGGCTCATGTCGGTGCCGGCAAGGGATGCCCCCGCCATGTTGGAGCCGCTTAGGGCCGCTCCGGCCAGCGAGGCGCCGGTGAAGTCGGCCTCCTCGAGCTGGCTGCCCGGGAGGTTCGCCTGGATCAGCACCGCCCCGGTGAAGTCGCAGTTGTTGTAGCTCGAGTTGCCCTGGATGGGCCGGGCGGAGCAGTCCAACCTTCCCACCGCTCCCCGGGACGGACCCGGCTGCAACTCGTGGACGGTCGCGTAGATCGGCTGGGTGAACGCCGTGCCGACGGTCCTCTTGTGCTGGGTGGCGGTGATGACCACCCGATTGCCGGCCGCCAGAGCCGGAAGCAGTGCGGGGTCGGTGATGTGGAAGGTATAGGTCTCGGACGCCCCGGTGACGGGGGTGTTCTTCGTGGCGACCAACGTCGGGAGTCGAGTCGAGGCGTCGACCGCGACCACCCGGAGGTCGCCGACGACCAGGCCCTGCACAACTCCGTTGGCATTCCAGCCAACCGTGGCGACGACCGTGGCCTCCGACGGGGTCACTTGGAGGCTGGCGTCCGTGATGGGTACCAGCGAGCTGACCGGAGCTGCCGGGGGTGCCGGTGCCGCCACAGCGGGAGCCGACAGGCCGGCCAGCACGGAGAGGCACACCACGGCCAAGCCAACGACGGATCTCGCGAGCACCGAGCAACGAGTCGCGAACGCACGAGGGAAGATGTGACACGACGGTTGCATGGAATCCACCGCTCCTCCTTTGCGGCGCCGCGTAGCTCTTCTGAGGGTGGCGCCCGATGGGTTAGGGTAGTCGCTATCGGAGGGAGGCAGGGCATGGGATCGCTGGGGCGGTTGTTCGCTCTTTGACCGCAGTTGGGTCGCGTGCTCCCGTCGTGTTGCAAGTTCTGTCGGCCTCGTCGTTGCCGCTGCAGCGCTCGTCGGCCTCGGGGGCGCGCCCGGCTTGCCGGGGCCGCACTCTCCGACAGCTGCGCTCACCGCTGCCGCGCCGTGGACATGGACCAACCGGGGTCCCGCACTCGGCGCCGTGCCGATCGCCGGCGGCCAGGGCAGGGGCGTCTCCTGCGTGACGGTGAACCACTGCGTCGCGGTGGGCGACGACGGTCTCGTCATGTACACCGACGACGGCGGCCTCACGCTGCACTGGTCGTCCGTGCCATGGAGCGACTCCCTCACCGCCCAGGGTTACCGGCTGGGGGGTGCGTCACGTGCACCCTTGCGAGTTGCCTCGCCGTCTCGACGAGCGCGGTCGACAACACGCAGTCCCACGTCTACCGCAGCACCGACGGCGGCGCGACGTGGACCGATACCGGGGTCCTGCCGTTGGACGGCATCACGCAATGGGCGAGCGCCGTGGCCTGCGACCAGAACGTCCACTGCGTCGCCGTGGGTCCCGGCGGCGGGATCTGGCGGTCGACCGACGACGGCAGCACGTGGAGTGCGATCCCGCCTCCCCCGACACCGCTCGCGTACTTCACGGTGACGTGTCCAAGGGTCGACTCCTGCGTGGCGGCCTCGCCGACGGAGACCTCGACCATCGTCGGGGGGGTCGTGTCCAGCGTGGTGCCCGGCGGCAAGGGTGACCTGACGGCGCTGTCCTGCGGGGCGACCGATTCCTGCCTGGCGACGACGAGCCAGCACGACGTGCTGCGCAGCGACGACGTCGGCGAGCACTGGACCAACCTCGGGCCAGACGCTGCCGACCGCGGTGACCGTGAAGGAGCTCTCCTGCACGACGGCCCGAGATTGCGTGGGCTTGGCGGACACCGGCAAGCGAGTGGCGCGCACCCTGAACGGCGGCGAGACGTGGACCAGGTCCATCCTTCCCGCTCCGGGCGTGGCCGGAGCCTCCGATCTCACGTGCAGGACCATGCGGTGCGTCGCCGTCGGCGGGAGTGCGCTGTACATGAATTCGGTCAACGGAGGGGTGGACTGGCTGACGGTCAACTACGTGCCCGGCATGTCCGCCATCGACTGTCAGACGTCCTTCCTGGCGGGGTCGGTCTGCGTGAGCGGGGGGATGAGCGACATCGGCACGTCGGCGACGGACGGCGCGTTTTGGCATGCTCCGATCGAGGGCGTGGCGGCGCTCAACGTCTTCTCGGTCTCCTGCGCGGCGCTGCCGAGCTGCGTTGCGCTCACCGGGACCAACGTGCTGCGCAGCGTGGACGGCGGCGACCGCTGGCTCGCAGGCCCCGCGCCCTGGTCGGTGACCGCCGGGGCGCCCACGGGCGGGACCTGTGTCGGCGCCCTGTTCTGCGTCGCCGTCGGCGGGTCGTCGGTCTTCACCAGCCTGACGGGCACCCTCACCTGGTCGCTGTCGACGGTGCCGGGCGGACCCATGCTCGGCGCGGTCAGTTGCCCGACCACGGCGCTGTGCTTCGCGCTCGACAAGACCAACGGGATCGTCTACCGCGGGGCGCGCACGGTCGGAGGCCTGGGCCAGCCGGAGTGGAGCTGGCGGGCCACGGACCTCAACCTCGACCCCTCGACCGCGGCCAACGCCATCGCCTGCCCGACCGCGACGACGTGTGAGATCGTCGGCACCGCGGGGACCACCCTGCGGTCAGACGACGGTGGCATCACGTGGTCGCAGGTTACGACCGACACGGCCGACGCCTGGGGCGCCCTGTCCTGTCCCTCGGCGACGCTCTGTGTCGCCGGTGGCGGGGTGAGCACCGGACCCGACACCGGCAAAGTGCTCCTCGGGGTGAGCGACGACGGGGGCGCGACGTGGACCCGGCAGGTCCTCGGGGTGGGCAAGGCGATCGCCACGATCGACTGCCCGAGCACGACGTTGTGCGTCGCGGCGGGCGACACCGTCTATACGGGACATCCGTAGGGTCAGCGCACTCGACGAGCCGCCGGGCCAACACCGGCGTGCCGGTCCCTCCGAGCACGAACACCCGCACGGTGCCTGTGTAGCATCCCGCGATGCCTCGTCCCTCGCCGCCCGTTTCCGGGTTCGTGCAGACGACAGCGCCATGGCCTGGTCGGTGAACGTGGGGGGGAGGCCGGCGATCGTGCCCACCCCCGAGCAGCAGTCCTTGCTGCAGGCCGCCGTGCTCCCCCGACACGAGGCCCTCCGCACCTGGGCGGCCTGGCGTGAGGCCGGCGGCGTCATCGATGACCTCGACGCGACCACCCAGGCGTTGCTACCGGAGCTTTGCCGGCGACTGCTGTCGCTCGGGGTGAACGATCCCGACATGGGACGCCTCAAGGGCGCCTATCGACGGTGCTGGTACGAGAACCACCACGTGATGCGCGTCGTCCGACCGGCGCTCGAGATCCTGGTGGAGGCAGGGATCTCGACGATGCTGTGCAAGGGGGCTGCGCTCATCGTCGGCTACGGGCGTGACCCGGGGGCGCGGCCGATGGCCGATGTCGATGTGGTGGTGCCGCCGAACCAGGCACGCCGTGCGCTCGAGATCGTGACCGGCGCCGGATACTGGCCGACGGGGGGGATCGAGCCCTTTGGAGCCCTGCGGGTGCGTCGGGGCCTCAATCTGGCGGGTCCCGGCACCGATGGGGGTCGCCTGGACCTGCACTGGACGACCTTGCCCGGGCCGGACGCTGGGCCGGGGGTCTTCGATCGCGCTCGCCCGGCCACCCTCCTCGGCGTCCCGACGACGGTTCCCTCGCCGACCGACGCCTTGCTCAGCGTGCTGGCCCACGGGACGAGCTTCGATGCCGGGCCGGTGCGCTGGGTGCTCGACGGCACGTTCTGCCTCTGGGCGTTTGGTGACGCCGTGGATTGGGATCGCTTCGTCGTGCGTGCCCGGTATCACCGGCTCGCACGGCAGCTGGCCATCGCCCTCGACGCCCTCCGGAGCCAGTACGCCGCAGCCGTCCCTGAAGGGGTCGTCGACGCGCTCGAGAACGCACCCTCGACTCTGTGGGACCGGGCTCTCTGGATGCTGCAGTGCCACCCGCTCCCTCGCGGTCAGCGCTGGCCGTACCTCCTCAACGAGTGGAGCCGGGCACGTCGGGAGCCCTATCCCGGGGGGAAGGTCGGGAGCTTCGCCGACTTCGTCGCGGCGCGGATCCAGGCCCAGGATCTGGCGGATCTCGTCGGGCGGATCCGCCGACACGAGGCTCCCTGGGTATAGGGGACACGAGGCGCGGGCACGCCAATAGCGGCCCCTGAGAAAATGCGGCCTGGACGGGAGCGGGAGTTCTACACTAAGCGGTTAGCACCATGGACCAGGATCGATGTGGTTGAGCGATGAAGCATGGCAGGGCAACGCGATAATGGCAGTCCACCAGCATGAATGACGTCCCGGTCGGGGGCCTGCGCGTGGAGCTCGACAGCCCGAGGGTGATCGCGCAAGTCATCGACGACGAGGTCGTGGCCATCAATCTCGAGACCGGGTCGTATTACAGCCTGCGGGGCTCGGCTGCGGCCATCTGGAGCCTCTTGCTCCAAGGTCGCACGGTTGCCGACGTTGCGAGCCGTCTCGGTTTCCGCTACGAGGCCGAGCCCGACGCGATCCGGATCCAGGCGGAGAGGTTCGTGACCGAGTTGCTCGCCGAGAGCCTGCTGCGTCCTGCGGAGGGGACCGGAGGCTCCTTCGAGGGGGTCGACGAGTCGGGCGGCGGCGACCCGAGCGAAGCCGCGGCCGACGGTGTCGGCAGAATCGACTTCGACCCTCCTGCCATTGAGCGCTTCACCGACATGGAAGACCTGCTCATGTTCGACCCCGTGCACGATGTGAGCGGCGAGGGATGGCCGCATGTGGGCCCGCCCCCGGACCAAGGCGGCTGAGGTCGGCGAGACGGCGACGATAGAGACGGCGGAGCAACTGCAGAGCTGCCTGGCGGCCCTGCAGAGCGCTTTTGACGGCGCGGTCGCACGTGGCGGGGAGCTGCGGCGCACGTTGCGGGTCTCCGGCCTGGCCATCTCGTTGCGGATCGCCGGTCAGGCCATGGACGACGCGACTTGGCCCGCCCTGTCCCATCTCGAGGAGTCGGCACTCGGAGCCGAGCCCGACCTCTCGATACTCGTCTGGGACGGCGAGCGTGGCTCGCCGCGGGGTCCGGCGCATCCCCCGGACCCGGTCGACGCACCCGTGGTTCGCCCGATCTACCGGACACCGACCATGGTCCTCTACGACGAGGCCGGTGGCGGGCTGAGCGCCGTCGACTTCGACGGCTCGGTGGCGACGTACTCGGTCGCGGACGCCGCCGCCGTGCCCGTCTGGGACCGGGGCTCCCCGCTGCGGCTGATCCTCAATTGGTGGTTGCAGCGCAGGGGGCTCCACATCGTGCACGCCGCGGCCGTGGGCGTCCGCGGGGGGGTGGTCCTGCTCGGCGGCAAGGGCGGTTCGGGCAAGAGCACGGTGGCCCTCGCCTCCCTCCGTGCGGGCCTCGAATACCTGGGAGACGACTACGTGCTGCTGGGAGGGTCGTCTCCTGGCCATCGGGCCTTTCCGCTCTACCGCTCGGCCAAGCTGGAGGTGCGGCACTGGGGGCATCACGCCTGGCTCCTGCCGGACGCCTCGTTGGTGGATCCCGCGGACGAGAAGGTCCTCGGCTTCGTGGATCGCGAGTACCTGGCGGGCCGAGCCGCCGGCCTGCCGGTGCGGGCCGTCGTGCTGCCGAGGGTGACGGATCGAACGCGCCCGAGGATTGTGGGGATGGCGCCCGGCCGGGCGCTCTTGGCGCTCGCTCCCTCCACGCTCCTCCAGCTGCGGGGCGGGGACGGCTCTGGCATGGACGCGCTGAGCGCTCTGCTGCGAGATGTGCCCAGCTACTCCCTCGAGCTCGGGACGGACGTGGGCGCGGTGCCCGACCTGCTCCGTCGGCTCCTGGAGGACCTGGGGGGCGATCAGGTTGGGTGCTGATCGGTCAGAGGGCCTCGTGAGCGTGGTCATTCCCGTCCACAACGGCGCCGACTTTCTCCGAGACGCGATCGAGAGCGCCCAGGCACAAGAGGGCCATGAGGTCGAGGTGGTGGTGGTGGACGACGGCTCTACCGACGGGAGTCGCGAGGTGGCTGAGGCGGTCCCCGGCGTGCGCTGCGTGTCCCAGACCCACGCCGGCCCATCGGCCGCCAGGAACGCCGGTGTCGAGGACTCGACCGGGGAATTCCTCGCCTTTCTCGACGCCGACGATCTGATGCCGCAGTCCAAACTGTCGATCCAGGTCGGTCACCTGCGCGCGCACCCGGACGTCGGGTGCGTGCTGGGCCGCCAAGAGCTGCTGCTCGAGCCCGGGGTAGACCCCCCCGACTGGGTGACCGCTCCACCGATTCTCGCCTACGGGGAGTCGGAGCCCGGCCGCTTCGATCAGGTGCCACCGATGTCGATGGTGGTTCGACGCAGCGTGTTCGACGAGGTCGGCCCCTTCGACACCCGGTTCACCCTGTCGGAGGACGTCGACTGGATCCTGCGTCTGCGGGAGAAGGGCATCGGGCTCGAGCTCCTGGAGGACGTCGTGCTGATCCGGCGACTCCACGGCCGCAACCTGACCTATGACAGCCCGGGCCTCCAGGCGGCGATGTTCGCCGTCCTCAGGGCTCGGATCGACCGTCGGCGGGGCGAGAGATGAGAGGGCCGCGTCTCAGCGTGATCATCCCGGCCTTCGAGGCGGCGCCCTTCCTCGGCGAGGCGCTCCAGAGCGTGCTCGCACAAGGCTACGAGCCGCTCGAGGTGATCGTGGTCGACGACGGCTCGACCGACGGCGGCGATGTGATCGCCTCGGGGTTTGGGGGGGTCGTGTCCCTCGTGCGCCAGCAGCACCGGGGCGCCGGCGCGGCGCGCAACCATGGCCTTCGGACCTCGAGGGGCGAGCTGGTTGCGTTTCTCGACGCCGACAACCGCTACGCGGAGGGTGCTCTCGACCGGCTCGTCGGGGTGCTCCACGCGGATCCGGAGGTCGACATCGTGTTTGGGGCAATGCAGGAGTTCGTCTCCGACGTCCAACCCGTCCCCCTCGGGATGTCCACCCGTCCACCGGCGACCACGGGGCCGGTTCGCCTGCCCGGCACCTTCGTGGCCCGCCGGGCTGCTGTGGATCGGATCGGTCCCTTCGCCGAGCACCTGCGCCGCGGCGAGGTGGTCGATTGGATGGCGCGAGCCGACGAATTGGACCTGTGTGGTCGCTTCATCGAGGACATCGTGCTCCTGCGGCGACTCCACGGCGCCAGCAACGGTCTGCGACAGCTGGGACACGAGGACGAGTACCTCCGTGTCGTCAAGGCTGCCCTGGACCGCCGTCGGGGCGTGGAGGCTGGCTGATCCCGCTGACTCGGACGACGGTCAGCGAAAGACGACCGTCCGGCCGTCGTTGATCATCACCCGGTGCTGGAGGTGCCAGGTGACGGCGCGGGCCAGGGCCACGCATTCGAGGTCGCGTCCCACGGCGGTGAGCTCGTCGGGGGACTGGGCGTGGTCGACCCGAGCGACCTCCTGCTCGATGATCGGCCCCTCGTCGAGCTGCGAGGTGACGTAGTGCGCGGTCGCCCCGATCAGCTTGACCCCGCGCCGGTAGGCCTGGTGGTAGGGGCGGGCGCCCTTGAAGCTCGGGAGGAACGAATGGTGGATGTTGATCGCCCGACCGGTCAGGAGCTCGACGGTGGGCGGGGAGAGGATCTGCATGTAGCGGGCCAGGATCACGACGTCGACCCCGAGCTCCTCCACCATGACGCGCAGCTTGTCCTCCTGCGCCTCCCGGATGTCCGGGTGCACGGGCAGGTGGCGGAATTCGACACCGTAGGAACGGGTGAGCGCCTCGAAGTCGGGATGGTTCGAGACCACCGCGGCGATCTCCGCGGGCAACGAGCCGCTCTGATGGCGATAGAGCAGATCGTTGAGGCAGTGGCCGAGCTTGCTCACGAGGATGAGTACCGAGGGCCGGGTCAGCGCGTCGTGCACCCCGACCGACATATCGAAGCTCCGGGCCAGCGGCTCGATCTCGCGGCGGAGGTGCTCGACGCGTACCGGACGTGGAAGGTCGACCTGGAGCCGCATGAAGAAGTGGCGGCCCACCGGGTCCACGTATTGCTGGCTCTCCAAGATGTTGACCCGACGGTCGGCGAGGAACCCCGAGACCGCGTGGATGATCCCCACCCGGTCGGGGCATCGGAGGACCACAATGGCCTCTCGCTCGGGGGTGGAGTCGTCGGGGCTCATGGCGCGCCGGAGACTCTATCTGCGGCCTCGTCGACGGCCCGGCGCCTCTCGGGACCGGCGCCGGGCGTCGAGTCGGTGAGGGCACCAGGACTGGCGCCCGGGACCGCCCCAGGGATACGGAGCTGCACCGAGGCTCCGCCTCCGGGACGGTTGGATGCGCTCGCCGCGCCCCCGTGGGCCTCGACGACCCCCTTCACGATGGCCAGGCCCAGGCCGGTCCCGCCATCGCCTCGAGAGCGGCTGGCGTCGGCCCGGCGAAATCGCTCAAAGGCATGCGGCAGGAAGGTCGGGTCGAACCCGGGACCCTCGTCGAGCACGTCGATCAGGAGCGCCTCCCCCTCCGCCCGGGCCGAGAGCACGATCCGGCTGCCGGCGGGCGCGAAGCGCAGGGCGTTGTCGACGAGGTTGTCGACGGCCTGGCGGAGGCGCCCCGGGTCGACTGCGAGCGCTCAGGCCGGGCGGGGCCTCGACCGTGCAGACGACCCCGGCCGCCGCGCTGCGGGCGGATCCGGCGCTCGCGCTCTCGTCCAGCAATTGAGCGACGTCGGCCAGCTCGATCCGGAGCGGCAGTTGGCGCTGGTCGAGCCGGGCGAGGAGGAGGAGATCCTCGGTGAGCCTCGTCAGGCGCTCCACCTCCCGGGAGGCGTTCTGCACGGCGACGGTGAGCTCCTCGCGTGTCCTGCCCGGGCGACGACGCGAGCTCGAGCTCGCCACGCAGCACCGTGAAGGGCGTGCGCAGCTCGTGGCTGGCGTCCGCGATGAGGTCGCGCTCCCTCTGCAGCGCCCGTTGCAGCCGAGCGAGGAGGTCGTTCATGGTCCTGGCCAACGCGGCGATCTCGTCCCGGGTGGAGGGGACGCGCACCGTCGTCGGCGGTGATGCCACGCCCCGCTCGGGGATCGCTGCCACCTCGCGCCGGAGGCGTTCGACGGGCCGGAGCGCACCGGTCGCCAGTGCGTAGGCCCCCGCCCCGGCGAGGACCACGAACAGCGAGCACCCGATGGCGAGCTCCCGGATCACCCGGCTGATCGTCGAGTCGTAGGAGCTGAGCGAGGTACCCACGACGGTGACCCAACCGGATCGCTGGACAAGGGGTTGGGCCAGGAGGCGCTCGGACTCTCCCTCGAGCTGCTGCGTCAGGAGGATCCGTCCCCGGCGGGCGCGGTTGAGGTCGGCCGTGGAGAGGACGGGCCGTGCCCCCGCCTCCTCACTCCCCGCCCGGACCCGGCCGGTCGTATCCACGATCTGCACCAGGTACTCCGGCGGGTTACCGGCCACCCCCGAGGAGGACCCTGCCCGGGCGGTAGGCGAAAGGTACTGCGGGGCCTGGGCCGCCTGAGAAGCCAGCTGCCCATCGATGGAGGAGAGGAGCGACGACGAGAGCGTCGCCACGAAGAGCCACCCCCCGAGCGAGAGGAGTACCGCCGAGGCCAGCACGAAGACGAGGGAGAGCCGCAGGCGAATCGACATCGGCTAGTCGTCCTCGCTCCGAAGGCGGTAGCCCAGGCCGCGCACGGTCTCGAGGTCGTGGCGCCCGTAGGGCACGTCGATCTTGTCCCGGAGGTACTTGACGTACTGGTCGACGACGTTGGAGGTTCCTTCGTAGGCGAAGTCCCAGGCGGCTTCGATGATCTGGGAGCGGCTGAGCACGGCGCCCGGATGCCTCAGGAAGAGCTCGAGGATGGACAGCTCCTTGGGAGAGAGCCGTAGCTCGTCGTCGCCTCGCCAGGCCCTCTTGCTGGACGTGTCCAGTCTGAGGTCCCCGACCTGGAGCACGACGGGACGTGGCCGGTCGTCACGTCGGGTGATGGAGCGGAGGCGCGCCGCGAGCTCGAGGAAGCTAAAGGGCTTCATGAGGTAGTCGTCGGCCCCGACGTCCAGCCCTCTGACGCGGTCGCCGACCTCGTCACGAGCGGTCAGCATCAGCACCGGGGTCCACCGGCCGGCCTCCCGGAGGCGCCGGCAGAGTTCGAACCCGTCGAACCCCGGCAGCATGACGTCGAGGACGATCGCCCCATACGGGAACTCGGTGGCCATCCACAGGCCGTCGGGTCCGTCGGACGCCACGTCGACGGCATGGCCTTCTTCCTCGAGGCCGCGCTTGAGCAGCTCTCCCATCCGGAGGTCGTCCTCGACGACCAGCACGCGCATATCTCCAGCGTACGGGGCGACGATGTCAAGACGATGAAAGCGCGAAAGGCCGAGATGTGAGCGTTCACATCCAATCCTCACGGGCTCCTCATGGGCGCCGGCGCATGCTGGCCCGAGGCCGGACATCCGGCACGACAGGGTCCACAACCTGCAGAGGAGGTCAAGGATGAGCGAACCCCGAGGTCTCGGGGAGGGGACCAGGCGACGGCTGCCCCCGTCGACCGAGGACCGCGACGCCGACGACGCAACCGCGTCGAGAGCGCGCGGATTGCGCCAGGTCCGTCGGTGGTCCAATTGGTCGCTGGCGGCGTTGGTCGTAGGGGTGGGGGCGATGGTGGGCGCGCTTGCCCGGACGATCCCGTCGCCCCCGGGCGACGTCGACGGCCGCCACGTCGCAGGTGGCCACGTCACCGTCGGCTGCCGGCGCCGGAACGTCGGCCGTCGCGGCGACCGGGAGCACCGCCGCAGCGCCGAGGGTGGCGAGTCCCGTGGCGACCTCGAGCGCGTCCGGCGTCGCTCCTGGTTCGGGTTCGGGTTCGGGTTCGGGTTCGGGTTCGGGGACGGGGACGGCCGCGCCCAAGGGCCGCGCGGGCGCGCCGCGGGCACCGCTGGAGCAACGACCGGCGGGCGCGCCTCGTCGGCGGGGTGGGACTCGTGATGGGTGCCGACCACCCGGTCGACGGCGCGGGCTGGCGCCGGGTCGACACCGGGGAGGAGTCCGTCGCGGCCGCTGAGCGTCTCGCCCTTGGTACGACCGCTCGGGTGGTGGTCTGGCCGGTGGCCGGGCTCGGTCAGGCGGTCGCCGCAGTCGACCGCGAGCTGCGCGCCCTCGACGGGCAGGCGAGCCGCTTCCGGGAGGACTCGGAAATCTCTCGGGTCGCCAGGTCGTCGAGCGGCACCTTCCTGGTGAGCGACGGGTTGGCGGAGGCCATCGGCGTGGCGCTGTGGGCGGCCCGATGGACCGAGGGCCGCGTCGACCCCACCGTCGGCGAGTCGCTCGTCCGGCTGGGCTACGACCGCGACTTCGCCGAGGTTCGATCCGGGGGCGGGGCCATCGTCGAACCGACTAGGCCCGCCCCCGGCTGGGGGACGGTCCGGCTCGAGGGCCGGCTCCTCGAGGTCCCCCGTGGGGTCGTGCTCGACCTCGGGGCCACCGCCAAGGGGCTCGGCGCGGACCGGGCCGCCCGGGCGGCGCTGGCCGCGACCGGGCGGACGGGCGGGGTGCTCGTCGACCTCGGTGGCGATCTCGCGGTGGCCGGGCGCACCCCGGTGGGCGGTTGGCCAGTTCTCGTCACGGAGGACCCCGCCGCCCGCCATGAATCGAGCAGCCAGGTGGTCCGCCTTCCCTGGGGCGCGTTGGCGACCTCGTCGGTCGTCACTCGCCGGTGGCGGCGCAGCGGCCGGGCGCTCCACCATCTGATCGACCCCGGCACCGGGTTGCCGGCGACGGGCCCCTGGCGGACGGCCAGTGTGGCCGCCCCGACCTGCGCGATGGCCAATGCGGCCGCCACGGCGACCGTCGTCGGCGGAGCCGGCGCCGCGGAGTGGTTGCACGCCGTCGGCCTGCCGGCCCGGCTGGTCGGTGTCGACGGCACGGTGGAGCTCTTCGGCTCGTGGCCGAGCGGCGACGACGCGATCGTCGACGTCGCGTCCCCCTTCGACGCAGCCGGGACCGACGCGAGGGCGGTCTCATGAGTGTCACCACGACGGGACTGGCCCACGCCGCGACCACCTCGGGCCTTCCGTGGATGTGGCTCGTCTCCCGGGCCAGCGGCATCGCGCTCCTCGTCGTGTTGAGCGCCTCGATGGTCCTGGGCGTGGCGACCCGCACCGGCTCGGCCCCAAAGAGGGCGACCCGGTTTGCGGTCGCCGAGCTGCATCGCACGTTGGCCATGTTCGCGGTGGCCTTCCTGGCGCTCCACGTCGTGACCGCCGTGCTCGATCCGTACGTGAGCATCGGCTGGTGGGCGACGCTCGTGCCCTTCGTCTCGCACTACCGGCCGCTGGCGATCGGGCTCGGTGCCCTTGCGGTGGACCTGGGCGCAGCGGTGCTCGTGACGAGCGTGGCACGTCGCCGTCTGGGCTTCCGGGCATGGCGTGCGGTCCACTGGCTGGCCTACCTGGCGTGGCCGGCGGCCGTCGCTCATGGCCTCGGGGCCGGCAGCGACCTCGGGATCTGGTGGGTGGCGGCCCTGGTGTGGGGCTCGGTGAGCGCCGTCGTCGTGGCCCTCGGCTTCCGGCTGACGACGGCCCTCCGTACGGGGTGGCGCGCCGGTCGCCCCCCATGGCCGCCCTTGCGTCACCGCCGGGCGTTGTTACCGGCTCGACATGGTTGAGGCGACGGCGGTACGCCGGCCAGCCGGGTGGAGAGAGTCGCCACGGCCGGGAGCGCTGGGGCGGCTCCTTCCTCCGGATGCCGGCGGCCCCCCGACCCTGGCGGAGCACCTGCGGCGCCACGGACCCCTGCCGCCTGCTCGGACCTCGGTCGACCGGCGACGGGAGATGCTCGACGAGATCGAGCGCTCCGGCCTGTTGGGCAGGGGCGGGGCCGGCTTCCCCACGGCCACCAAGCTGCGGGCGGTGTCCGATGCGCCGGGACGCCCGGTGGTGGTCGCGAACGGGACCGAGGGCGAACCGGCTGTCCGCAAGGATCGGGTCCTGCTCGCCGAGGCGCCGCACCTCGTCCTCGACGGTGCGGTGGTGGCAGCGCGGATCGTGGAGGCGACGGAGGTCGTGGTCGTGGCGCACGCCGAGGTCCTCCCTCTGGTGCGGGCGGCCGTGGCGGAGCGGGGCCGGGCGGATCCGGACATGGTTCGGTTCCGCGTGGTGGCCGCAAGCCCGGGGTTCGTGAGCGGTGAGGCCAGC
The DNA here is from genome assembly GCA_963773635.1 of uncultured Actinomycetes bacterium. Classification (GTDB taxonomy): domain Bacteria; phylum Actinomycetota; class Acidimicrobiia; order Acidimicrobiales; family RAAP-2; genus CAVZBW01. The sequence goes on from CAVZBW010000005.1 coordinate 93,422, forward strand.
GCGGTCGTCAACCTGGTGGGTCGCTCCCGACCGGTCCCCACGACCAAGCCGCCGCGCCTGGCGGAACGGGGCCTGCGCGGACGTCCGACGTTGGTGCAGAACGTGGAGACGTTGGCCCACCTCGCACTGATCGCGCGCCACGGTCCGGAGTGGTACCGCCTCGTCGGGACCGAGGCCGAGCCGGGGTCGACGCTCGTCACGGTCGTCGGCGCGGTCGAGCGGCCTGGCGTGTTCGAGGTCGCCATCGGGGCACCGGTCGCAGAGGTCCTGCGTCTCGCCGGCGGCTCGACCGAGCAGCTGCAGGCGGTCCTGATCGGTGGCTACTCCGGCCGATGGCTGCCGGCGGACCGGGCCCTCTCGTCCCGGTTGTGCGCCTCGGACTTGGGGATCGGCCTCGGAGCCGGCCTCGTCGGCGCGCTTCCGGCATCGGCCTGCGGAGTGGTCGAGAGCGCTCGAATCGCCCGCTACCTGGCCTCCGAGTCCGCCGGTCAGTGCGGACCCTGCGCCCTGGGGCTGCCCGCCGTCGCACGCCGCGTCGAGCAGCTGGCGCGAGGTGGGCCCGTCGAGATGGACGATCTGGAGCGGTGGCTCGACGAGATTCCCGGACGAGGGGCCTGCGGTCACCCCGACGGCGCCGTCCGGCTGGTCTCGAGCGCGCTCAGCGTGTTTGCCGACGAGGTCGCCGAGCACCGGGCCGGCTGGTGCACGGCGAGGGCAGACGTCGGGGTACTGCCGAGCGGGCATGGTGAGGGAAGAATGGCTGGGAACGGTTCATGAGCGAAGAGCTGCAGATCGTCGTGGACCGCATCGCGTGTGACGGCCGGGGCTATTGCGCGGAGATCGCGCCCGAGCTCGTCACCCTCGACGATTGGGGATACCCGATCGTGCTCCGGGGTGTGCCCGACGAGCTGCTCCGATCTGCCGAGGACGCCGTGGCCATTTGCCCCAAGATGGCCCTGCGGCTGGCTGCGGCTGGCTCGCCGGTGATGACGACGCGGTTCAGTCCCGAAGCCCCCGGAGGGTCACGGTGACCGTGGTCCCTGCGCCCTGGTCGGAACTGACGCGGATGGTGCCGCGATGACCCTCGACGATGGCCCGGACCACCGAGAGCCCGATGCCGCTGCCGGCAACCGCGGCGGCGCGAGCGTTGGATCCCCGATAGAAGCGGTCGAGCACGAGTCGCACCTCTTCGTCCGGGACGCCGATGCCCGTGTCGTCACACTGGATGAGCCATCCGGAGCTTGTGGGTAAGACCTGGAGATCGATGCGACCGCCCGTGGGGGTGAACTTGATCGCGTTGGAGAGGAGGTTGTCGACCGCCTGGCCGATGCGATCCTCGTCGCCCAGGAGCTGCGGCCCTTGTCGGATCGAGGTGCGCAGGTCGATCCTCTTGGAGGCCGCCGGCCGGCGAGCGCGGTCGACGGAGCGCCCTGCCACGCTCGCGACGTCGACCGGTTCGGACTTGAGGCGCAGGCCACCGGGGCCCACCTCGCTCAAAAACTCGAGGTCGCCGGTCAGCCGGACCAACCGACGCACCGCATCGTTGATCATCGCGAGGTACTCCTGCACGGAAGAGCCCTGGTGACCGTCGCCGCCGCCCATCTCGTCCGCCAACAGCTCGCAAAACCCGGAGATGGTAGTGAGCGGGGTGCGCAGCTCGTGGGCCAACGCCGCCATCAGCTCCTCGCGATGGGCCGCGTTGATGGCGAGCTCGGACGCCCGTGCCCGGAGCTCGTCCAGGAGGCGGTCGCGCTCTTCCGTCCATTCGTGACGTTCGGTCACGTCGTGGGCGTAGACGACGATGCCGGCGATGTCGGGGTCGTCGAGGAGGGACTCCGCAAACGCCTCCATGTAGTGCCAGCGGCCCTGCCTCGTCCCGACTCGGAATTCGAGGGGCTCCTCGCGACGCACGCGGCCGGTCAGCAGGTCTTCGAAGGAGGCACGCGCCCGCACGATCTCGTCGGGATGGACCGCCGATAGGGCGTCCTCTCCCGGCTGCATCCCGACGTGCTCGCCAAAGACGCTCAGGGCTCCTCCGGCCGACCACCGGAGGGAGCCGTCGGGCTCGAGCACGGTGATGATCGTGTCGGAGCGCTCCAGCAGGCGCTCGAGGAGGGAGTAGGCCAGCACGGCGGGGTTATCGGAGCTGTCCTCCGAGCTGGCGCTGGCCAGTCGATGCAAGCCGCGGGTCGAGTCGTTTGCCATGGCCATACGCGAAGCCCTTGTGTCCGGCCCACTTCTACCACCCCAGCGCGTCGCCTGCCGATGACTTACCCGCAAACCTGCGGACAAGGGCCTTGACTCTCCCGCTGCGGGAGGGCTGATGGTCGGTGGATGACCAGCACTCCAGTCCAAGAACAGGTTCGTGCCCCGACGTCCGCTCGAGACCCGTGGGCGGCCCTCATCGTGCTGATGGCGGGAACCGCCATGATCGTCCTCGACTTCTTCATCGTGAACGTCGCGTTGCCGTCCCTGCAGGCTCGCCTGCACGCGAGCTCGGGCGCGATCGAATGGGTCGTGGCGGGCTACGGCCTGACGTTCGCCGCGTTCCTGGTGACGGCGGGTCGGCTCGGCGATCGCATCGGGCGGCGCCGGACATTCGCGATCGGGCTGGCTCTCTTTGTGGTCACCTCCGCTGCGTGCGGGCTGGCCCCCGACCCGAGCGTGCTCGTGGTGGCGCGCCTCGCTCAAGGGGTGGCCGCCGCGCTCATCAGTCCAAACGTGCTCTCGATCATCGGCGTCGTGTTCACCGGTCCCGACCGGGTCAAGGCGATCACGGTGTACGGGCTCGTGATGGGCCTGGCCGCGGTGGGGGACAAATCCTCGGTGGCCTCCTGATCCAGTGGGATCCGGCGCGCCTCGGGTGGCGCACCGTGTTCCTGATCAACGTCCCGGTGGGGGTGGTCGCCTGGATCATGACCGGGCGCCTCGTGCCCGAGTCGCGCTCGCCGTCGGAGGGACCCCTCGATCTCGTCGGAATGGCGTTGGTGACCGCCGGACTCTTCGTCCTCGTCCTGCCGCTGGTCGAGGGCCGTCAGGAGGGTTGGCCCGCCTGGTCGTGGCTGGCCTTGGCCCTTGCGCCCGTGGTGCTGGTCACCTTCGCATGGCATCAGCGCCGGGTGGCTCGCCGGGGGGGCACCCCCGTGCTCGATCTCGCTTTGCTCCGGAGGCCGACGTTGCGTGCCGGGCTAGCCGTCCAACTGTTCTTCTGGTGCGGCCAAGCGGCCTTCTTCATGGTGTTCGCCCTCTACCTGCAATTGGGTCACGGGCTCGACCCCCTCCAGGCGGGGCTGGTCTTCACCGTCTTGGCGATCGCCTATCTCGTCGCGTCCATCCGGGCCCCATCGCTCACTCCCCGATACGGGCGGAACCTCATCGGGGCGGGGGCGCTCTTGCTGGTGGTGGGAGACGCGACGTTGTTCCTGAGCGTGGTCTCGTACGGGGGAGCCATCCCCACACTCGTCCCGGGGCTGCTGCTCGTCGGGGCGGGGATGGGTCTGTGCATCACGCCGCTGACGAGCATCGTGCTCTCGCACGCCGACGCCCGTAGCGCAGGCTCCCTCTCGGGGACGCTGTCCACGGCGCAGCAGGTCGGCAATGCGCTGGGCGTCGCCGTCACCGGTGTGGTGTTCTTCGGGAGCCTCCACGGCGGGTACGGTCACGCCTTCGCCTGGAGCCTCCTCGAGCTGGGCTCGCTCCTGCTCGGCGTGGCCCTGTGTACCCGACTCCTGCCACGCCCGCCGCGGACGGGGCCGGCAGCCGGGGGTGAGGCGGATCTGGGGGAGGTCGCCTTAGCCCTCCCGAGGGGGGAGGGTCAAGACTCATGAGCATGACGGTGTTGGTCCCGATCGGTGACTTCTCGCGGATGACGCACTTGAGCATCAAGGCCCTGCGCCACTACCACGACGTGGGGATCCTCGAACCCGCCCGCGTCGATTCCTCGACGGGCTACCGCTACTACGAACCTGCTCAGGTGTCGACCGCCCAGGTGATCCTGCGCTTTCGCAGCCTCGGAATGCCCCTCGAGGACCTGAAGTCGGTGCTCGACGCCGGCGACGTCGAGACGAGGAACCAGGTGATCGTGGCCCACCTCCAGCGCATGGAGGCACAGCTCGAAGAGACCCAGGCCACGGTGGCGTCGCTGCGCTCGATCCTCGAGCGGCCCGAGGCCGCCGTCTCGGTGGAGTATCGGTCGGTGCCCGAGACCTCGGCCTTGGCGATCGTCGAAAGGGTGACGGTGGAGGACCTGATGGGCTGGTGGTCGGGCGCCTTCGGCGAGCTCTTCGCAGCGCTCGAGCGCGGGGGGATCACGCCCGCCGGTCCGTCCGGAGCGCTCTACCCGAACGACCTCTTCCAGCTCGAGGAGGGTGAGGTGGTGGCGTTCGTGCCGCTCGGCACCGCACCGGATCCACTCGTTGTGCAAGGGCGCACCCGCCCCTTCGTCGTGCCCGCGGCGGAGTTGGCGGTCGCGGTGCACCAAGGACCATTCGGCGAGCTCGACAAGACCTACGGCGCGTTGGGCACCCACGTGTGCGAGCGCGCCATCGGCGTGGAGGGACCGATACGGGAGTACTACGTCGTGAGCCCGTTCGACACCGACGACGAGTCGAGACTCCGCACGGAGGTGTGCTGGCCGGTCTTCCGGACGGCCGCGGCGTGACTCAGGAGACGCTCCGGTGGTACAGGACGAGCGAGATCGTGAAGAAGACGGCGAAGATTCCGGCGGACCAGGCGAGGGACTGCCAGACCCAGTGCGCCGCCGGGACACCCTCGAAGAGGGCGCGGATGGCGGCGACCGTCACGCTGATCGGCTGATTGCGGGCGAACGGCTGGAGCCAGCCCGGCATCGTGCTGATGGGCACGATGGCGTTGCTGGCGAACACGAGGACGAAGAAGGGCAGGATGCCCGCCACCTGGGCAGTCTCGGGATCCTTGGTGGCGAGGCCGATGGCCGCGTAGAGCCACGAAAAGGCGTAGCCGAAGACGAGGACGAGCAGCAGCCCCGCGAGGATGGCGGGGACGCTCCCCTGGAAGCGGAATCCGACGGCGACACCCAGCCCGATCATGATGGTGAGGGAGAGCACGCTGCGGCAGAGGTCGGCCAGCGTGCGGCCGGCGAGCACGGCGGAGCGTGACATCGGCAGGCTGCGAAACCGGTCGATGATGCCGCTCTTCAGGTCCTCGGCGAGGCTGATCGAGGTGGTCATGCCGCCGATGAGGACCGCCTCGAGAAAGATGGCCGGCACGACGTAGTCGACGTAGCTGACGCCCGGGATGTTGATGGCCCCGCCGAGCACATAGCGGAACAGGATCAGGAGCAGGGCGGGCTGGATGGCGCCGATGACCAGCATCTGGGGGGTCCGAAGGATGCGCAGCAGGTTGCGTTTGGTCACCCCGACCGTGTCGCGGAGCGCCAGCCGGGGTGTGAGGGACGCGCTGGCGGCACGAGCGGGGCCACATCGACGGTGCTCACGACGTCGCGCTCCGCGGTGGCGAGGCTGGCGCATCGGGAGCCGCCTCGCCGGCGCCGCCCGTCTGCTCGGCGGGGGCGCCCGTCAGGGCGAGAAAGACGTCGTCGAGCGAGGGTCGCCGGATCCCGAGGTCGTCCAACGCGATGTTCTCCTCCTGCAGCCGGCGCCCGGCCGCAAGCAGCAGGTCCGTGCCGCCAGCGGTCGGGACGTGGACGGTCTGCTGCTCGGGGTCGGTGTTGGGCCGACCGCCGCCGTACTCGGCCAGGACCGAAGCGGCGCGTTCGAGGTCCTCGAAACGTGCGACGCGGGCCTCGAGCATGCTCCCGCCGGTCTGGTCCTTGAGCTCCTGTGCGGTGCCCTGGGCGATCACCTTGCCGGTGTCGATGACGACGATCTCGTGGGCCAGGCGTTCGGCCTCCTCCATGTACTGCGTGGTGAGCAGGACCGTCGTGCCGGCCGAGACCAGCTCCTCGATGAAGCGCCAGACCTCGTTGCGCGTCCGGGGGTCGAGGCCCGTGGTGGGCTCGTCCAGGAAGAGAACGGGTGGACGGGCGACCAGGCTCGCGCCGATGTCGAGTCGCCTGCGCATGCCACCCGAGTAGGTCTTGACCAGCCGGTCGCCGGCCTCGGTGAGCGAGAAGCGCTCGAGCACGTCGGCGGCGCGCCGTCGGTACTCGGCGCGGTCGAGGTGGTACCAGAGCCCGACGAGCTCGAGGTTCTCCCGTCCGGTCAGGAGCTCGTCGACCGCCGCGTACTGACCCGCGAGCCCGATGACGGCGCGCAAGGCCCCGGCGTCCTCGATGACGTCGTAGCCGGCGACCCTGGCGCGACCGGAGTCGGGTCTCAGCAGGGTGGAGAGCACCCTCACCAGGGTGGTCTTTCCCGCTCCGTTCGGGCCGAGGAGGCCCAGCACCCGACCTCGTTCGGCCGTGACCTCGACGTCCGCAAGAGCCACGGTCGAGCCGAAGCGCTTCGACACCCCGTCCACCTCGATCATGGGGTCGGCCACGCTGTCAAGATACAATACGGAACGGTGACGTACCATAAATGTGGCAGAGCTTCCAACGGCTCGCGCCGGGCCGAGACGGGCCGAGAAGGGGTACGCACCCCCGGTCGGCCGCTCGATGCCGGCCTCGACGCCGCCATCATGGCCGCGGCCCTCGAGGGCCTCTCCGAGCTCGGCTACGACCGGCTGAGCATGGAGGAGATCGCCGCTCGGGCCCACACCGGCAAGGGGGCCCTCTACCGCCGTTGGGCCTCCAAGGCCGCGCTCGTCGTCGACGCCGTGGTGGCTTGGCGCGAGACCCTGGCACCGACCTCCGTTCCCGACACTGGCTCTCTCGACGGTGACCTCGAGGCCCTGGTGGCCGCAGTCCCCGATCTGGACGATGCGATGCGGCACCAGATCGGGGTCGTCATGGGTCTGCTCACGGCGGCCGGCAGGGATCCGGAGCTGCGGGAGGCGCTGTCCACGACCGCGCTCGATCGGCCTCGGCGGATGATCCGAGCCGTGCTCGACCGTGCCGTGGCTCGAGGGGAGATCGCCGCGGACCGTGACCTCGAGCTCGTGCCCGATGTCGTGATCGGCCTGGTGCAGGTCCGGATGACGCTGCAGGGCGAGTTCCCCGATCGCGCCTACGTCGGAAGGGTCGTGCGCGACGTCCTGCGCCCCCTGCTCGGCGTTGCTCTGGCTCCGGCGCCGCCGAGAGAAAGCTGAGCCGCCGCGTCGATCCGCGTCCGTGCCGTGCGTCGGTTTAGATGAGGCGCGGAGAAAGGAGCGGCACCATGGGGCAATACCTCGTGCTGATCTACGAGGACGAGACGGGCTGGGAGGACGCCAATCCGGACGAGTTTGGGCGCATGATGGCCCAGCACCAGCGGTTCGGCGAGCGACACCAGGCGTCCATCCGGGGGGGCAACGCGCTCGATGCCCACGGCCACGGCGACGTCCGTCCGCCGAGAGCTGGGCGGCGAGCCGGTCGTGACCGACGGACCCTTCATCGAGACCAAGGAGGCCCTCGGCGGCTTCTACCTCGTCGAGGCCGAGGACCTCGACGAGGCGTTGGCCATCGCCCGCGAGGTGCCCGCTCCCTTTGGAGGGGTCGAGGTGCGCCCGGTGCGCGTCTTCGATTGATCGCCCCGGTGGAGGGCCGTGGGCCCGAGGCTCGTGCGGTGGAGGGCCGTGGGCCCGAAGCTGGTGCGGTGGAGGGCCATGCGGCGGTGGTCGCCGCCGTGGCCGACGCGCACCGGCGCGAATGGGCCTTCGTGCTCGCCGCCACGGTGCGGGTTGCCGCGGACCTGGATCTCGCCGAGGAGTGCGTCCAAGGCGCCTACGCCAGGGCGCTGACCGCCTGGCAGGTCTCCGGCATTCCGGACCGGCCCGGCGCCTGGCTCACGACGACCGCTCGCAACCTGGCCATCGATGCGGCCCGCCGTGAGGCAACCCTGCGGCGGTCGTTGCCGTTGCTCGTCGAGGACGCGGTCGATCCGCCGATGGAGTCCGTCGGTTCCCACGAGATACCCGACGATCGGCTCCGGCTCATCTGCACGTGCTGCCATCCTGCATTGGGGCTTCCGGCCAAGGTCGCCCTGACCCTGCGGCTCGTCTGCGGGTTGAGCACGGCGGAGGTGGCGCGGGCGTTCCTCGTGAGCGAGGGCACGATGGCGGCCCGGATCACCCGGGCCAAGAAGAAGATCGCCCAGGCCCGCATCCCCTATCGCACGCCACGGGCCTCGGAGCTGCCGGAGCGGATCGCGGCCGTGCTCCAGGTGGTGCATCTCGTGTTTACCACCGGCCACACGGCACCGGCCGGGGCGGACCTGGTGCGCTACGAGCTGGTGGAGCGTGCCGCGCACCTGGCCCGCATGCTGCGCGTCCTGCTGCCGGGGGATCCCGACGTGGCGGGCCTGCTCGCGCTCATTCTCCTGAGCGACGCACGCCGGGACACGCGCCAGGGCGCCGACGGCAGGCTCGTCCTGCTCGAGCACCAAGATCGCTCCGGGTGGGACCGCAGGGCGATCGACGAGGGCATCGCCCTCGTCCGAGAGGCGCTGGGCGCCCGACCACCCAGCCCGTATGCCCTGATGGCGGCGGTGGCAGCAGTGCACGCCGAGGCACCGTCCTGGGAATCCACGGACTGGGCGGAGATCGTCTCGCTCTACGACCTGCTGGTGCGGATCTGGCCGTCCCCGGTCGTCCGGCTCAACCGGGCGGTGGCTATCGGATTCGCCGACGGCCCGGGCGCCGGCCTCGAGGCCCTGGAGCCCCTCGCCGACGACCCCCAGCTCGCCACCTACCCGTACCTGGCGGCGGCGCGGGCCGACCTGTGGCGCCGCCAGGGGGACCGCCCCAGGGCCCTCCTCTTCTACGAGGAGGCCCTCGTGCTCACCGACAACGAGGTCGAGCGCGAGTACCTGGCGCGCCGGATCGCGGAGCTCGAGGCCTGACGGCCCCGGCGAGCGCCCGGCCGTAACACCGTGACAGAATGGCGGGGTGATCACCGATCTGAAGGACAAGGTGGCCGTCGTCACCGGGGGTGCAAACGGGATCGGACGTGGCATCGTCCGGGCGCTCCTCGAGGAAGGGGCCCACGTCGTCATCGCGGACGTCGAGCAGGCGGTGCTCGAGGAGGCCGTCGCGGAGCTGTCCGACCTGGGGGAGGTGACGGGGGTCCCCACGGACGTGTCCGACTACTCCTCGGTGGAGGCTCTGGCGGCCCAGGTCTTCGACCGTTACGGAGCGTGTCACCTGTTGTGCAACAACGCCGGCGTCACCTCCGGCGGCGGCGGGCGGCCGTGGGAGCAGGAGCCCAACGACTGGAAGTGGTGCTTCAGCGTCAACGTGTTCGGCGTCGCCAACGGGATCATGGCGTTCGTGCCGCGGATGATCGACTCGGGGGAACCCGGGGTGGTGGTCAACACCTCGTCGGGCGACGGCGGGATCGCCCCGGTGCCCTACGCCTCGGTGTACGCGTCGAGCAAGGCGGCGGTCTCGTGCCTGACCGAGGCGCTGGCCCATCAGCTGCGGGACGCCGGATCCCAGCTCTCGGCGGCGATCTTCTACCCCTCCGGCGGCCTGCTGGAGACGGGCCTGTGGACCGCACAGCGCAACCGTCCGGCCTCGCTCGCCCGGCAGCGGCCACGTCCGCCCGCCCCTGGCACGACCTTCGAGGAGTTTCGGGAGCAGTTGCGGGCGGCCGGTCGCAACGCCGAGGTCATGGACCTCGACGAGCTCGGGCGATTCGTCGTGGGCGGCATCAAGGCGGGCGCGTTCATCATCGGCCACGAATCTCGACGAGGCGGGGGCCCTGCTGCACGCCCGTGCCGACGCCATCGCCAAGGGCGAGCTGCCGCTGCCGGCGGCGATCTGACCATGACCGACGAGCGCTACACGGTCATCTCGTCCGACGGGCACGCGGGCGCCGACCTGATCGACTACAAGCCCTACCTCGCCACGCGATGGCATGACGAATTCGACGCCTGGGCGGCCGCCTATCTCAACCCGTTCGCCGATCTCCTCGCCCCCACCGCCTACCGCAACTGGGACAGCGATCGACGCCTCGCCGAGACGACGAGGCCGACGGGATCGCCGCCGAGGTGCTGTTCCCCAACTCGGTGCCGCCGTTCTTCGAGGAGGGGAACCTGGTCGCCCGACCGCCCTCGGGAGCGCAGTACGAGCGCCGCTGGGCCGGGCTGCAGGCCCACAACCGCTGGCTCGCCGAGTTCTGCGGCAAGGCGCCGGGACGCCGGGCGGGCATCGTGCAGGTGTTCCTCAATCGGATCGAGGACGCCGTGTCGGAGATCCGGTGGGCGAGGGACAACCTCGACGTGTTCGGCGGGGCGCTCCTGCCGTCCGCCGGCACCCAACACGGAGCTCCGGCCCTTGTGGGACCCCTACTACGAGCCACTCTGGGAGGTGTGCGAGGAGCTCGACGTGCCCCTCACGGTCCACAGCGGCAGCGGCCTGCCCGACTACGGCGACCTCGAGCCGGCCCGGGCGGTCATGCTGGTCGAGCTGCCCTGGTTCAGCCCACCGACCGATCTGGCACCTGATCTTTGGGGGCGTCCTCGACCGGCACCCGGCGTTGCGGATCGCGCTCACCGAGCAGGGGGTCGCGTGGCTCCCCCGGGGCATCGAGACGCTGGACTGGTTCTACGCACGGATGACCACCGGCGGGAGCGCCGAATCGAACTTCTTCGGCGCGGTGACGGCGGGGATGAGCATGCTGCCCTCGGGCTACTTCCGCCGCAATTTCTGGATCGGCGCCAGCTTCCTGCGGCCGAGCGAGGCACCCGAGATCGACGGCCTCGGCGTCGACCGCATCATGTGGGGCGCCGACTACCCGCACTCGGAGGGCAGCTTCCCGCACTCCCGGGAGGCGCTGCGGGTGGCCTTTGCCGGGCGTCCCGAGCCGCAGGTGCGGGCCATGGTGGAGAGCAACGCCGCGCAGTTCTACGGCTTCGACCTGCCCTCACTGCGCCAGGTGGGGGAGCGGGTCGGGCCGACGGTCGCCGAGATCGGACGTCCGATCGAACCGGCGGACTATCCCGCCTCCTCGACCTGCAACGCCTTTGAGCGGGAGGTCACCGCCAGGGCGTGGTGACGGTCGACATCCGGCGCCGCGGCTGCGAGCAGCGCTGGGGCGCCAACCGGGTAACGATCCTCAGGGGATGATCGACGCGAGCAGCCGATCGATGGTGTAGTCGAGCATTCCCGCCGGCAGCACCGGCTCACTCATCGCCCGCCGGAGACGATCGTCGATCGCCGGATCGTCGAAGGTCCTCCACAGCTCGCCCACGGCGCCGGGTACCGCCTCGCGACGCTCGTAGCTGTCCTCGAGCAGGAGGAAGCCGCCCACGACGAACATGATGGCCCGCACGGCGCGGGCCGCCTCGTCTCCTCGTATACCGGCCTTGGCCAGCTCGCGCGCCAGCTCGGCCTGGGCGGGAAGTACAGCTCGCCGGAGCGACCCAGGTAGCGGGCCAACTCGGGTGGCCGACATGGACGACAGGTTCTGCCGGTGGATGGCGCGCGCCAGCGAGGCGACGCGTGACCGGGGCGTGCGGCCGCGGGCCACCACCGGCGGGAGATCGGCGAGCATCTCGTCGAAGAGGGAGTGGAGTACCTGCTCCCGGTTGCCCAGGTGCCAGTAGATGGCGGTGGGAGCCACCCCGACCTTGGCGGCCAGGCGGCGCATGCTCAGACCCTCGGGCCCGTCCGCCTCGACCATGGTGCGCGCCGCGTCGAGCAGCCGGCGGCGCGTGGGGGTGGCGCCGTTGCTGGAGCGGCTCTGGCTGGAGCGGCTCTGGCTGGAGCGGCTCTGGCTCGAGCGGCGCTCCCGGCTCGTCCGGGTCGTCCGGCTCGTCGAGGCAGTCACTGCCGGGCGAGCCTACTCGACAAGCCAAGCCGACCGTGTAACACTGTGACAGCGAGCAACCTGTAGGAGGTAGCTGCAACGATTTGCCGGTGGCCACCGGCAAGGGGGACGTGCCATGACCGACATCCGTTACGGAGCCCGGCCCGTGCAGCGCAGCCGTGAGATCGAGGCGACCAGCGCCGAGATCTGGTCCGAGGCGGTGACGGCGCTCTGGGAGACCGACCCCGACGCGATCGCGGCCGTGCTGCCACAGCCGCTCGAGCCGGGCCCCGAGCCGATCGTGCGCCTCACGATCACGACCGTGGAGATGTCCGGGCTGCCGGCCTTCGGTGCCGGATGGTTCGGGGTCCAGGCGCGCCACGGGGACCGGGTGGGCGAGTACCCCCTCTTCATGCCGATGACGACCGAGCAGTCCGTGCTCGGCGGGCGCGACACCTACGGCGAGCCCAAGAAGATCGGGCAGGTGTGGGCCCGTCGCGACGGCGACGCGGTCGAGGCCGGGATCGCGCGGATGGGCTTCACGATCTGCGAGATCCGTGGCCGCGTGACCGAGACCCGCGATCCCTACGAAAAGGAGAAGGTGGACTTCTGGTTCAAGGTCTCGCCCTCGGCCGAGCGGCCCGGGGAGCTCGACCAGGATCCCCTCCTCGTCTACGGGGAAAAGACCGAGAAGGCCCGGCTCTACCAGGCGATCGACGGGGACGTGGTCCTCAAGGACTCGCCGCTCGACCCCGTCGCCGACCTGGCCATCCGTGCGCCTCGTCGACCTCAACTGGACGGAGCGGGCGAGCACCCAGGTCGGCCGGATCATCGGGCCGGTGCCCCGGGCCAACCTCGTGCCCTTCATCCACCAGCGCTACGACGACCTGTCCGTGCTCGGGGCGTCCAAGAGATGAGCGAGCGCTACACGATCATCTCGGCCGACGCGCACGCCGGTCTGTCGTGCGAGGCCTACCGCCCGTATCTCGAGACCCGGTACCACGACCGCTTCGACGAGTACCTGGCCGAGCGTGGGGCCAATCGGGACGAGCAGCTCAAGATGAATTACGACTACATCATGGGCTGGGAGACGGAGAACGAGGAGGGCCTGCGGGGGGCCTGGGATCCCGAGCAGCGGGACAAGGAGCTCGACGCGGACGGCGTCGCGGCGGAGGTGATGTTCCCCGACGCCGACGCGATCACCGGCATGGCCTCCCCGCCGTTTGGCGCCGGCCTCTCGGCCGGGGAGATCACCGATCCCGAGCTGGCCTTTGCCGGGGCCCGCTCGCACAACCGGTTCCTGGTCGAGCTGTGCAGCCACCATCCGGAGCGGCGAGGTGGCGTGGGTCTCGTCCCCATCACCCAGGACATCGCTCGCGGCGTCGCCGAGATCGAGTGGCTGGCCGAGCACCCCGGCATCAAGGGGATCATGATCCCGACCATGTGGCACCACCACCGGCCGTACAACGACCCGGCCTACGACCCGGTGTGGGCGGCGTGCCAGGCCGCCGGCTTCCCGGTCCACACGCACTCCGGCGAGGCGCCCAGGGACGAGTACGGCGACTTCATGGGGATCTACCTCGCCGAGGTCGTCTGGTGGGCGGCGCGGCCGATGTGGCACCTGCTGTTCTCGGGCGCCTTCGAGCGCTTTCCCGGTCTCAAGTTCGTCGTCACCGAGGCGGCCGCCTACTGGGCCTCCGACATGATGTGGAAATGGGACCAGTACATGGGCGGGGGCCACACCACCAAGAAGCTGGCCGCCATGCTCGACGGCATCATCTCGGGGCTGCCGTCGGACTACTTCGGCCGGAACATCTTCATCGGGGCCTCGACGATGTCCAAGGAGGAGATCCGTCGGCGCCACGTGATCGGTTGTGACGTGATCATGTGGGGCACCGACTACCCCCATCCCGAGGGGACCTGGCCGCACACCGCAGCCAGGCTGCGCGCCGACTTTGCCGGCGTCCCGGTGGAGGACACCCGCCGGCTGCTCGGGGAGACCGCGGCACGCTGCTACGGGTTCGACCTCGACGCACTGGGCCCGATCGCCGGCCAAGATCGGACCGACGCCGGAGGACCTGGGGCAGGACCCGACCGTGCGGACCGATCCGGCCGAGGTTGCGACGGCGCGGTGGTGGAAGGAGGAGTACGGGCTGGCCCCTCGATGAGCGTCGCCCTCGTGACCGGAGCGAGCCGAGGCGGGACGGGGACGGCCATCGCCGTGCGCCTCGCCGCTGAAGGCTACGACGTCGCCGTCACCGCCCGCAGCAAGGAGGGGCTCGACGAGACGCTGGCCCGGATGGGCCGTGGCCTCGCCATCCCCTGCGACCTCGCAGATCCTCACGGCGGCCGGGGCGGGTTGGTCTCGCAGGTCGAGGCCGAGCTCGGGCCGATCGATCTGCTGGTCAACAACGCGGCCACCGGTGGCTACCGGCCCTTCGAGTCCTGGAGCGACGCCGAGCTCGTGGCGATGCAGGAGGTCAACGTGTGGGCGCCGTGGCTGCTCATGCGCCACGCCGTCCCCGGCATGCGGGAGCGAGGCTGCGGTGCCGTGCTCAATCTCACCTCGTTCGCCGCCGAGCTACCGCCCGGCCCTCCGTTCCCGACCAACAAGCCGGCCACCGGAGGCTCGGCGTACGGGTCGACCAAGGCGGCCTTGAACCGCCTCACGGTGTCGGCGGCGAGCGAGACCTACGGGCAGGGAGTCGTGGTCAATGCCCTCGCTCCCCAGGCGGCCATCGCCACACCCGAGCTCGTGGCCGCAGGGTGGGTCGATCCCGCCTACATGGAACCTTTGGAGACGATGGCCGAGGCGGCGCTGGCGTTGCTGAGCGGATCCCTCACGGGCCGGATCTCCTACAGCCTGGAGCTGCTGGTCGAGCTCGACCAGCCGGTGCGCGACCTCCGTGGCGACGAGTTGGTCGAGGGGTGGCAGCCCGCCGATCTGCCGGCCGTCATCGCCGGTCACGCCGCCCGGCTGGAGCGTGCCGGCTGGCCGGCGCCGTTCAGTCCGAGAGGCGACCGGACCGGGGGGCCCGGAGCACGCCGGCCAGCACGTCGGTGAGGTCGGCCAGGAAGAGGGCCTCGTCGAGGGCGAGCGGCTCGCCGGCCTCGATCGCCCGTGCCCGCTCGGCCATGGCGGCCGTGAGCAACATCATCATCTCGACGACGCGCTCGCGTCGGAGCGCCAGTGGGGTCTCGGGGTCGCGCGCCTCCAGGAGCCCGAGGATCTCCCGGAGCCACGGGCCCGTCCCGGCCCGAGGCTCGCGCCAGCCGCTGAAGGCGGGCGTCATCTGCGCCACGATCCGCAGGTAGTCGCGCCCCTGCGCGGTACGCAGGTGCGCGCCGTAGGGGACGACCAGCGTGGCGAGCAGGTCCCTCGTGGTGGCGTCTCGGCCCAGGATGGCCAGGTGCTTGCCCCGCGCCTCGTCGGTCGGATCGCCGTGGCGCTCGAGGATGGCCTCGATCAGCCCCTCGCGCGATCCGAAGTGGTAGTCGACGGCCGAGACGTTCCTCTGGCCCGCGGCCTGCGTGATCTCCCGGATGGTGACGCGGTAGAGGCCGTGTCGCGCGAAGAGACGCTCGGCCTCCCGCAGGAGCCGGTCCCGCGTCGCGGTGGCGTCTCGGGGCACGGGGCCGCCGGCGTCGCGCTCAGCTCAACGGCTTGAGCGCACTGACCGGGATGACCGAAGGCCACTGGACGTCCTCGCGCAGCGGGTGCGAGAGCCTCTGGTACTTGGGCTTGGCCTGCTCCCGGTAGTAGTCGGTGGAGTGCTTGCGATCCTTGTCGAACTCGGGGATGACCCGATCGCCGAAGAGCTCGAGCACCTCGAAGACCTCGTCGTGGTACAGACCCTCGATCGGCAGGCCGAAGCAGAGCTGGTCCATGCCGACCTCGCCCCACCGGCTGATCTGCTCGGCGACCTCGTCGGGGGTCCCGCAGAGCGTGTAGCCGGCCTCGATGAGACCGTCGATGAGGGCGTCGTCGTCGCCACCGGAGATGTCGGGGAGGTAGAGCGGCGAGTCGGGCCACGTGATGGCGTCCTCGGACTTGGGCATGGTGTCGTGGTAGAGGTTGACGAGGCTGACCAGGTAGCCGCGTCCCTTGCGGAGCATGACCTCCCGTGCCTTCTTGCGGTCCTCCATGCAGATCACCGAGTTGGTGATCATGACGTTGTCGTTCTTGAACTGGCCGAGGGGCTCGGTGCAGTTGGCGACGCCCTCCTTGTAGGCCGCGATGCGGCCCCGCAGCGCGTAGATCGGCTCGAAGTTGAACGCGATGGCACCGATGCCCAGCTCACCGGCGCGCGTGAAGGTCGGCGGGTTGCCGCAGGCGACCCAGATGGGCGGGTGGCCGTTGCCGTAGGGCTTGGGCAGGACGTTGTGGGGATAGGGCACGGTGAAGTGCTCGCCGTGGAACTCGTAGTCCTCCTGCTCCCACATGCGGGGGACCTCCCGGACGACCTCTTCCCACTCGGGCTTGGTCGAGTTCTTGTCCAAGATGTTGAACGAGGCCATCTCGTGGCTCCCGGCCCCGCGCCCGGTGCCCCACTCGAAACGGCGGTTGGTGAAGTGGTCGAGCATCGCGGCTCGCTCGGCGAAGCGGACGGGGTGCTCCTTGCGAGGGGAGAGGCTCGTGATGCCGGTCGAGAGGTGGATGTAGTCGGTCTGTGGAGCCACCCAGCCCATGACCACCTCGGGTGCCGACATGTGCGAATACTCGGTGAGCGAATGGTGCTCGCCGAACCATGCGTACTTCCAGTTGTGCTTGTCCGCGAAGATCGACGTACTCGGCCTCCCGGGTGAGCTCGGTGTGCTCGCTCTCGGAGTCGTGGGCCGCCGGACCGGGGATGTAGCCGTTGAGGAAGAGGCCGAATTCCATGAGTCCTCCTTGCGAGGTTCGGGCCGCCATTTCTGATACGGGTTCTAATACTCACTCTTAGAACCCTTGGCCGTCAAGTCATCGGGGCGTCAAGTCATCGAGTCGAGGCCTGGCGGACGGGAGGCTCACCCCACCGAGACGACGACCGCGGCCTGGGCGGCATCGGGCGTGCAGCCGGCGTGGACCGTGAGCGACACGCGGTAGGTGCCGGAGCGGGCGTAACGGTGGGACAGCCGCCAGGTGGCGTGGGCAGGGCCGCTCGAGCCGGACTGGCAGAGGAGCGGCGCGGCGTTTTGGGCCTGCGCACCGTCGCCGTAGCGGACCTGGTAGGTGAGCGAACCGGGGGCGTGGGTCTCCCGGGCTTCCGCCGTCACGGCGACGGCCCGCTCGTCGGCGCCTCGAACGGGAGCGACGACGAGGGCGATGGAGAGCCCGCCGGAGCGTGCCGTCGCCCGGTGCGGTTCCGGGGTGGGTTGAGCCGGCGAGGGCCCCGCGGCGGACCCGCAGGCGGCGGCGAGGAGGACGACGAGCGCGGAGCCGGCCACCGGGATGGGACCGCCCCGGGCGCGCCGCGCCCGGTTGGGACGCGACTCACGTCGACCGGACGTCGTCTCCAGGGCGGCCACTTCCGTCGGCTTGCGTCCCTGCGCAGCTATGTGGAGAAGGTGGTCTGCCCGCTGCCCTGGTTGTAGCCCGAGGCCGTCACCGTCGCGAGGCCGCACCACGACCCGACCGTCTTCGAGCTGAAGGTGAAACTGACCTGGCCGTTGTTGGCCGTCGTGCCGGTGCTCGTCTTGGTCGGCGTGCCGCTGCAGGTGGTCCCGGCGAAGATTTGGAGCGACACGTTGGCTCGGGCGATATGGGCCCCGGACGTGGCATTGGCAGCCGCGACCGTGAGCGGCACCTGGTAGGTCGTGCCGATCCTGCTGAGCCGGCCTGCGCTCACCGAGACCTTGATCGAGGGCACGGCGGTGACGGTGACCGAGCCATGCCCCGAGATCGCGCCCTGAGCGGCGGTCACGGTGCCACTGCCGGCGGTCGAGCCCACGGTGAAGGTGGTGGACGCGCCGCTCGACGGATTGAGGCTGCCTGGCGCGGTGGTCGACCACGTCGGGCTGACGGTGACCGTGTTGCCGTAGGCGTCGGCGCCCGAAGCGGCGAAGCCCTGGCTGGCACCCGCGCCCACCGTGGCCGTCGAGGGGGTCACGGTGATGGTGGCGAGCGGCGCGGCGGCGACGCTCACGGACGCGCCGGCGGAGGACCAGCCGGTGGCCGAGGCGGTGATCGTGTGGCTCCCGGCAAGCCTGTCCTCGTAGTAGAAGCTCGCGCTCTGGGTCGATCCACCGGCCACCGAGACGCTCGAGGCGGCGGTGAAGGGTCCGCCCGCGGCGCTCGAGAAGCCCCCACCCGTGGAGTTGGTGGCCAGGGACACCGTGAGGCCTCCGGCCGGTGCGGGGGCGGAGAGGTTGACGGTGAGGGGTCCCGACGACGTGCCGGCGCCCAGGCTGAGGGTGGCCGAGCTCAGACTCAAGGACCCGTTGGTGGCGCCGAAGGCGCCGATGCCCGACGGCGTGCCGAGCCCGGTGGGACCGTTGTAGCCGCTGGCCAGGGAGTCCGCCGCGTTGCACAGGTAGGTTCCGCACGTCCCGTTGGAGCCCGAGCTCACCGGGACCAGACCCGGTGTCGGCGCCGTCGACGTGCCGCCGGTGTCGGGATAGAGGGCGCTCGGGTTGGCCTCGAGCGCTCCGGACCCGGCCGCCAGGCCGTAGATCGCTCCGATGATCTGGGCCGAGACGCTCGTGCCGCCGAACACGAGCCAACCGGACTCGCCGTAGGTGTCGTAGGTGGCGACGCCGGTGGTGGGGTCGGCCACGGCCGCGACGTCGGCCACCTCGCGCTTGGTGCACGTGGACGACGAGGCGTAGACGGTCTGATCGCTCTGCCACGACGGCATTGCCTCGTAGGCCGAGCAGCCACTGCCCGCCCCGGACCAGGCGGTCTGGGCGTTCCAGACGAGCGACGCCCCCGTCCCGGTGTGCGTGAGCGTCGTGCCACCGACCGCCGTGGCCGACGGGGATGCGGCGGGGAACTCGACGCCGTACCCGTTGTCACCGGCAGCCGCGGTCACCGCGGTCGACGACGTTGCCGAGTACACGGAGTTGTCACTCGTCTCGGAGCTGAATTCGCTGCCGCCGTAGCTGTTGGTGATGGCGGCGGGGTGGAAGGTGGCCGCTTCACTCGCCGCCTGAGCCAGGTTGGCGTAGCTGTTGGACGACGCCTCGACCAAGACGATGTTGCAGGCGGGACAGACGGCCGACACCATGTCGAGGTCCAGCGAGATCTCTTCGGACCAGCTGGCGTTGCCCGCCGGGTAGGTGGTGCCGCCCGTCTGGTTGACCTTGGTGAACGTCACGCAGGACGAGGTGACCGTGGCGCTGCACAGCGGCGGGAGACTGGGGTCGGTGAGGGCCGTGCCGGGATCCTGGGCTCCGCTCATGCTGGCGCGGTATGCCGCGAGGTCGGACGCCGCGTTGGGGTCGTCGTAGGCGTCGACGATGGCGACGGTCGGGGCGGTGGAAGACGGCGTCATGGCGGCAGCGGCGGCACCGAGTCCGTAGGCGCTCTGGAGGTCGACGGGGTAATAGCCAGCGTTGGGGGGCGAAGGCACGGCCGCCGCGGCCGCCGCGGTCGGCGCGTGAAACGGCACGAGGCTGAACGGTCCCGGGTGCCAATTCTGGCCCGGTGAGAGCAGCTCGACGGCGTGACAGCTGGCGCGGTCCACCGAAGGTGCCGCGCAAACCCGGGAGTCGTAGGACGGCAGGGCCAAGCCTGCGCCCGGTGCGCTCCCCCGAAGCCGCAGAAGGTTGCAGCACGCCAGCAGTAAACGGTGCAAGGAATCCGAGCACGATCGCGACGGCCCAGATCAGCGCCAGAGGCGCCCGGTTGCGGACCATGTTCCCTTCCCCTCTCCGACCCCTGCCGGGGCCCCTGCCCGCATCCCGTCGTGGCCCGCACGGCGGGATATCGGAGTAAGCAGTATGGAGCCTCCGGCACCCTCTGGCAAGGATCGGCGACCGGGTCGGACTTTCCACCGCCACGGGATCGCAGGGCCGGGATGCCAAGATGAGGAGCGAGATGCGAGGGCGTAGCGCGGTCGCCTGGGTGCTGGTGATCCTGGCGGGCGTGCTCGTTCCGATGGTCATCACCGCCCAGTGGCTGCGTAACACCGTGCTCGACACCAACCGCTACGTGGTGACGGTGGCGCCGCTGGCCTACGACCGCCAGTTCACCGAGCTGCTCGCCCAACGGGTGACCGACGCCCTCTACGGGGCACTGCCCTCCGACGAGGCCGAGAGCGCGCCGGTGCAGGACGAGCGGCCCCAGGTCGAAGCCGCGGTGGCGGACACCCTGGCCGCGCCGTCGTTCCCGTCGACGTGGGACGCGGCCAATCGCACCGCGCAACAGGACGCCGTCGCCGTCCTCACCGGCCGTCCCCAGCCCGGCGTACAGACGTCGAACGGCCTGACCGTGGACCTGTCGCCCATCCTCGATCAGGTGCTCGAAAACCTCGATCACGCCGACATCACGAGCTTCGACCAGGTCGTGCCGTCGCTGGTGTCGGGCCACCAGGTGGAAGTCACCCTGCTGTCGGCATCGCAGTTGAGCGAGGCCCGCGGCGTGTTCGGGTTCCTCGTCGACCTCGAGTGGTGGTTCCTCGGGATTGCCGTCGCAGCACTCGCCGCCGGCATGCTCGTCGGACGGCGGCGTTTGCGGCTTGCTGTCGGCTTTGCCGTGGCCGTACTGGCCTCCTCTGCGCTGGCCTTCGGGATGCTGGCCGTGGCGCGCTCGGTCGTGGAGTCGCGGGCCGCGGTCGTCCACGTCGACGGGTCCGTCTCCGTCATCGTCTTTGACACCGTCGATCGTTACTTGCGCTCGGACCTCATCTGGGCGATGGCGGTGTCGGGGGGCGTGGCCGTGGCGCTGGTGCTGGTGGGCTTCCTCTGGGATCGCTACCGGCCGTCGGGATCCCGGGCTGCCTAGCGTGGCGCGATGACGTCTTCCTACGAGTCGTTTCGGGACTTGTCGATCGATAGACCCGCGGATGGGGTGCTGCGCATCACCATGGACGGACCCGGGCTCAACGCGGTGGGCCCCGAGGTCCACCGCCAGCTGGCCGATGTATGGGTCGCGGTGGACCGCGACCCCGTGACCCGCGTGGCGCTTCTCCGGGGAGCAGGCCGCGCATTCTCGGCGGGTGGGAGCTTCGAGCTCCTCGAGTCCATGACGGTGGACTACGCGGTCCGGACACGGGTCCTCCGCGAGGCCCGGGACCTCGTCTTCAACGTGATCAACTGCTCCAAGCCGATCGTCTCGGCCATCCACGGCCCGGCCGTCGGCGCCGGTCTCGCCGCCGGCCTCCTCGCCGACGTGTCGGTCGTCGGCCGGACGGCCCGGATCATCGACGGCCACACGCGCCTCGGTGTCGCCGCCGGGGATCACGCTGCGATCTGCTGGCCCCTCCTGTGCGGCATGGCCAAGGCGAAGTACTACCTCCTCACCTGCGAGACCCTCACGGGAGAGGAGGCCGAGCGAATCGGCCTGGTCTCCCTCTGCGTCGACGACGGCGAGGTGCAGGAGCGTGCGCTGGCGGTGGCGGTGCAGCTGGCGGCCGGAGCTCAGTCCGCCATCCGCTGGACCAAGCAGACGCTCAATCACTGGTACCGAGCCCAGTCGGCCATCCTCGACGCGAGCCTGGCCTACGAGTTCTACGGTTTTGGGGGCCCGGATGCCGCAGAGGGTCTGGCCAGCCACCGCGAGAAGCGGGCGCCTCGGTTTGGCGGACCGACCAGCGAGTAGCTCTATAGTCGCTCCGCGATCCGGCGCTGCCCGGCGTCGAGGTGCCACCCTGGGGAGGAGAGTCATGGCCGTCGAGCGATTCCCGGTCGAGGAGGGGTCCATCATGCTGTTCGCACGCGCCATCGGCGATCCCAACCCGATCTACTCGGACCGCGAGTTTGCCGCGGGAACCCGCTTTGGAACGGTCATCGCCCCTCCGACCTATGTGCAGGCCAGCGCCCAATTCGACCCGGACTACCCGCTTCGACCGAAGATCGGGCAACCGTGGTTTGGCTCGGGCAAGCATCCGACGGGCATCAGGCCCCAGAGCGACGGGGCATCGGACGGTGGCGACGGTTCCGACGGCGGGAGCGGCTCGGGGGGCACCGGCCTCCACGCCGAGCAGCACTTCACGTACCACCGACCGCTGCTCGCCGGCGACGTGCTCAGCGCGACCACCCGGCGGGGCGGGAGCTGGGAAAAGCAGGGTCGCTCGGGGAAGCTCGTGTTCAGCGAGCTCCTCACCGAGTACCGGGACGAGCAAGGGGAGCTGGTCGTGACGGCCAAGATCGTGGCCGTCGTGACCGAGCGGCCCGTCGAGCAGAAGGGCTGAGGCGATGGCTCCGGACTCCGGTGGAGCGGCCGTCGGGGACGTGCGTGAGCAACGGCTCGTCGACGACCTGACGCGCACGCAGCTCGTCCAGTACGCCGGTGCGTCCGGCGACTACAACCCGCTGCACTCCGACGAGGTCTACGCCCGTGAGGTCGCCGGCTTCCCCGGAGTGTTCGCCCACGGGATGCTGACCATGGGCATGACGGGTCGCCTGCTCACGGACTGGTTCGGCGATGGGTGCCTCCTCGAGTACGGGGTGCGATTCGTCCGCCAGGTCTGGCCAGGCGACGCGCTGACGGCTCGCGGCGAGATCACGGCCATCGGGGAGCGGGACGGCAGGGCGGTGGCCGAGGTCTCGGTGACCACGACTAACCAGGAGGGGACCGTGGTCGTCACCGGGACGGCGACCGCCCTGTTGGAGTCGTAGGCCGCCGGCCACCAGGCCGGGGAGCTGGCCACCAGGGCCGGGGAGCGGGCCACCAGGGCCAGAGGTTCAGCCCGGCGAGGCCGAGGCCAGGGCCCGCCAGAGGGCCGGGTAGCTCGGGTAGACCAGCTCGTCGGTAAGGTAGCCGGCCCGGACGAGCTCGGAATGGAAGCGAGGCAGGTTACGCATCGGGATGCCCATGTCCACGTGGTGGGCGAGATGCCACCCGGCGTAGTACGGGACCAGCCAGAGGCGTGCGAGCCAGGACTGTCGCACGTGGTGCGTGGTGGCGCGTCGATCCGAGCTGGCCTGCATGCCGCCGTGCTCGGCGATCGAGCGGAGCCGGTTGAGCACCCGCCACTGCGTCATCCACGGCAGCCACCACAGCAGGGGGTAGATCCACCAGCGTCCGGTGGCCACCCACGAGATCGCCCAGAGCAGCGCCTGGACGCCCAGGAGGGGCAGGATGATGGGCCGGGCCACGCGGGAGCGGACGGACTTGAGGAGGGGAACGAAATTCTTCCACCCCGAGATGCCGACGGCGTCGCGCGCCAGTCGGCGCCGCAGCGTGCGGCGGTCGCAGGGGTAGCCGCCGTAGTAGGCGAGGTCGGGGTCTTTCGGACCGAACTCCTCTCGATGGTGTGCGAAGTGGCCGCGCCGGTAGAGGCCGATGGGCACCCAGGCGGGATAGCCGATGAGCCAGGTGCCGACCCAGTCGTTGACCCGCTTGTTGGTGAACAACAGCTTGTGCGCAGCCTCGTGCATCAGGATGGCAAACCGCACGTAGAGGGGGCCCATGACCAGGAAGGCCACCCCGTACAGGATGGGGTTGTCGATCCAGACCGCGAGCGCCACCACGGCGAAAACGGAGAGCCAGAGCCCGGCCACGGATGCGGCGTTGCGCTTGTCGTGGATGCGCCGGATCTCCTCCCGGAGCTCCGGCCGGCACATGCCGTTTTCCTGGAGGCGATCCGTGGGTAAGACGTTCGGTCGTGCCGCCGGCGCGGGCACCACGGATTGGGCCATGAAGCCACATTACTATATAGGATTGTATGGCGCAACAACGTAATGACTCCCTGACGGCTCGATCCGTGCTGGCCAGCGCCCTCTTGGGGGTCGACCCGCCCGAGCTGCCCGTCTCCTACCTGGTCCGCCTCTCCGGTCTGTTCGACGTCAACGAGAACCGGGCACGGGTGGCCCTGAGCCGCATGGTGGCGGCGGGAGAGGTCACCACGGACGGAGCGGGCCATTACCGCCTGTCGGGGCACCTGCTCGATCGCCAGCGTCGCCAGGTGGCCAGCACGGCCGGACGGACGCGGGCCTGGCGCGGGGACTGGCACGTCGTGGTGGTCACCGCGACGGGAAGCCCACCCGAGGTCCGGAACCGGCGCCGGCGAAGCCTGTCCCTGGCGCGGCTCGCGGAGCTGCGCGAAGGGGTGTGGCTCCGGCCGGACAACCTCGACCTGGTTCTCCCCGAGGAGGTCGACCTGGACGTCCTCCACCTCCGATCCCGGGTGGACGACGATGCTGCGCTCATGCGGCGCCTGTGGGAACCCGAGCGTTGGGCCGCCGGCGCGGACGAGCTGATCACCCTGCTCGATCGGCACCCCCCCAACGACTGGGCCGACCTCGCACCCTGCTTTGAGATCGGAGCGGCGGTGGTGCGTCACTTCCAGGCCGACCCGCTCCTGCCGCGCCAGCTCCTGCCCGCCAGCTGGCCCGGGGAGCGGCTGCGTCGCACGTACGACGAGTGGTACCGGCGGTACCGCCGGCTGCTCGCCGCCTGGAGCCGTTCGGCGCGTCGGCCGGCCACCGGCTCCCCTCGCTGAGGCTCCGGCCCGCCGGCGACCGTGCCCCGTGTCAGAACTCGAGAACGAGGCGACCCCGCGTGCCGCCGGCCTCGAGCAGCCGGTGGGCCGCCGACGCCTGGTCGGCCGGAAAGACTCGGGCCACCCTCAGGCTGAGCACGCCTTGCTCGGCTTGCTCGCGCAGCTCTTCCAATGCGTCGTGCCTCCGCAGGTACTCCCGCACCCAGACGGGCCGCAGGATGACCCCTCGCTCGGTCTCTCCCTCGAACCCACGCACGGTGATCACCTGCCCACCGTCTCGCACCGCGGGGGCGACGGCCTCGTTGAGCACCGCCGCGTCGACTAGGCCGTCGACGCCGTCCGGCGCCACCTCGCGGATCCGGTCGGCCACGTCGGGCCCCCGGCGGACGATCGTGTCGGCTCCCAGGCTCCGCACGAGCTCCTCGTCGGAGGGGCCGGCATCGGCCACGACCTCGAGACCCTCGGTCTTGGCCAGCTGGATGACGTAACCGCCCAGGGCTCCGGCGGATCCGGTCACGCCGATTCTCTGTCCCGGCACGAGTCCGAGGAGGTCGAGCGCGTGGCGCGCCGTCAGGCCGTTCATCGGGAGGGTGGCCGCCTCGGCGTCGGTCGAGCCCACCGGCGTGCGCACGACGGACTCGGCCGGCACCGCAACGTGCTCCGCATAGGCGCCGTGCGCCCCCCTCGGAGCGACGATGGCCATGACGCGGTCGCCCGGCTCGAGGTCCGTCGAGACCCCGGCTCCGACACGCTCGAGGACGCCCGCCACCTCCATCCCCGGGACGTGCGGTGGCGGCACGTCGCGAAGTTGCTGCGCCCGTGCACCACTGCGCAGTGCGGTGTCGGTCGGGTTGACGGTCGCCGCACGGACCCGGATGCCGAGCTGGCCGGGTCCGACGTGCGGCTCGGGCAGGTCGACCACCTGGAGGGCGTCGGGACCCCCGAATTGGTACACCCCGATGGCTCGCATACCCGGAGTAAACGGCGCGTCCCGGCGCGTATTCCGGGCTCGCGCCGGACGGTGACCTCGCGGGTCCGAGGTTCGACCTGGTCAAGAGCCGGTTCTGCGGCAAGTAACCTCGTCGATTGATGTCGCGCGAGATAGAGATTCGGCTTCCCGACGGCTCCTCCAAGCGGTTGCCCCACGGGTCCACGGCACGCCAGCTCGCCGAATCGATCGGTCGGCGGCTGGCCAAGGACGCCGTGGCGGCCACGGTGGACGGGCGCCCCGTCGACCTCTCGACCGAGTTGCCGGACGGCGCGGGCGTCTCGATCGTCACGGCGGCCACGCCACCGGGACGGGACGTCCTGCGCCACTCGACGGCACACGTGCTCGCCCAGGCGGTGCTCGAGCTGTGGCCCGGAGCCCACTTCGCCATCGGCCCGGCCATCGAGGACGGCTTCTACTACGACTTTGAGCTGCCCCGGGGTGCCCGGTTCCACGACGACGACCTCCCTCGCATCGAGGCCAAGATGCGCGAGATCGTCGCCGAGGACCAGCCCTTCGTGCGAGAGGAGCACGATCTTGCCGAGGGCCTCGAGATCTTCTCCGATCAGCCCTTCAAGCAGGAGATCATCAAGGCCGTGGCCGCAGGGGCGGACGAGGTGGACGCCGGTCCGTCGGGACCTGCCGGCGAGGGGGGCGGCAACGGCCCGATCGTCTCCGTCTATCGCAACTCCGACCGCTTCGCCGACCTCTGCCGTGGTCCCCACGTTCCCTCGACCGGACGGCTGGGCCACTTCCATCTGCAGCGGGTGGCCGGCGCCTACTGGCGGGGCGACGAAAAGCGGCCGCAGCTGCAGCGCATCTACGGGACGGCCTGGGAATCGGAAGCCGCCCTGAGCGAGCACCTCCATCGGTTGGAGGAGGCCGAGCGGCGCGATCACCGCAAGCTCGGGGCCGAGCTCGACCTGTTCTCCTTCCCGCCCGAGATCGGTTCGGGGCTCGCCGTCTTCCATCCGAAGGGGGGGATGATCCGCAAGCTGATGGAGGACTACTCGCGCGGGCGCCACGAGGCGGGCGGCTACGAGTTCGTCTACAGCCCCCACGTGTCCAAGGCGGACCTCTTCGAGATCTCGGGACACGTGGACTGGTTTGGGGACGCCATGTTCCCGCCGATGGAGCTCGACGAGGGGCACCGGTACTTCGTCAAGCCGATGAACTGCCCGTTCCACATCCTCGTGTATCGCAGCCGCCAACGGTCCTACCGGGAGCTCCCGATGCGGCTGTTCGAGTTTGGCAGCGTGTACCGCTACGAGAAGTCGGGCGTCGTCCTCGGGCTCACCCGGGTCCGTGGGATGACCCAGGACGACGCGCACATCTTTTGCACACGAGGGCAGATGCCCGGCGAGCTGGCCTCCGTCTTGGACTTCGTCCTCGACCTCTTGCGGGACTTCGGTCTCGACGACTTCTACCTCGAGCTCTCGACCCGGCCCGCCGGCAAGGCCGTCGGCACGGAGGAGGAGTGGGAGGAGGCGACCGAGGCCCTGCGCGCCCTGGGCGAGGCCAAGGGCCTGGAGCTCGTCATGGACGAGGGCGGCGGTGCCTTCTACGGGCCCAAGATCTCCGTGCAGACACGCGACGCCATCGGCAGGACGTGGCAGATGTCGACGATCCAGCTCGACTTCCAGCTGCCGGTCCGCTTCGGGCTCGAGTACGTGGGCTCCGACAACGCCCGGCACCGGCCCGTCATGATCCACCGGGCGCTCTTCGGGTCCGTGGAGCGCTTCATGGCGATCCTGATCGAGCACTACGCGGGTGCCTTGCCGACCTGGCTGATGCCCGAGCAGGTCCGGGTCCTCCCCATCAAGGACTCGCACGAGGAGTACGCCACGCACGTGGTGGGACGGCTGCAATCGCACGGCATCCGGGCCTCCTGGGCCGAGGCGGACGAGCCGGTGGGTACCCGGGTACGGAGGGGGAAGCTCGACAAGCTGCCCTACGTGCTCGTGGTGGGCGACGACGACGTCGCCTCGGGGACCGTCGGCGTCAACCGGCGCGGCGGCGACCGCCCCGAGCGCGGGGTGCCGCTGGACGCCTTCATCGACGCGGTGGTCGACGAGATCGAGCGGCGTGCGCTCCCGGGCGCGGGCGGCCCGGGCACTGCGGCTGCCTCCGCCTGAGGCCCGGTCGAGCGCGGTGACTCTCGAGCGACTCTGGGCCGCTTGGCGGCACCAGTACGTGAGCGAGGCCACCGAGGCGGAGCGGCGAGGCGAGGACGGCGGGTGCGTCTTCTGCGCCATCGCCGAGAGCGGATCGCCGAGTCCGGAGAACGGAATCGTCTGGCGCGGCGAGCTCGCCTTCGCAGTGCTCAACGCGTTCCCCTACGGGAGCGGACACCTGCTGGTCCTCCCCCTGCGCCACGTCTCAGCGCTGGGAGACCTCGATCCGGCCGAATCGGTGGCCCTGTGGGACGCGACCCGTGCCGCCGTGTCGGCGATCGAGGCCGCCTACCAGCCCGACGGTGCCAACCTCGGGGCCAACCTGGGCCGTGCCGCCGGAGCCGGCATCCCGGGGCACCTCCACCTGCACGTCCTCCCTCGATGGTCCGGGGACACCAACTTCATGACCTCGGTCGCCGGCGTGCGGGTCCTGCCCGAGGCGCTGAGCGAGTCCTGGGCCAAGATCCGCAAGGCCTGGCCCGATGGGTCGTTGTAGGGTCTGGGCCGGTTAAATGCCGTGACGGTTATATAACCTGACAGGTATGCTCTTGGGGTGTTCGAGGTCCTGGCGGAGCCCCATCGTCGCCGCATCCTCGATTTGTTGCGCACCGAGGACCTCCCCGTAGGCGCACTCGTCGCGGCCTTGGGGATCAGCCAACCGGGCGTCTCCAAGCACCTGCGCGTCCTGCGCGCCGCCGGATTGGTGGAGGTCATCCCCGACGCGCAGCGCCGGGTGTACCGACTGTTGGCGGAGCCGCTGCGGGAGATCGACGAGTGGCTTGCGCCCTATCGGCGCGCCTGGGAGACCCGGCTGGACGACCTCGAGCGACATCTGGACGAGATGGGTCAGGGAGAAGACGGGGGGACTGCCCGATGACCGGCGACGACGGCTGCGGCGACGATGCTCACGGGAGGCTCGAGGTCGAGGGAGAGCGGGTGCAGCTCGTGTTTGTGCGCCATCTCGAGCATCCCCCGGAAAAGGTCTGGAGGGCCATCACCGAGCCCGAGCATCTCGCCGCCTGGTTTCCTCAGAGCGTCGAGGGCGAGCGCCGCGTGGGGGCCCAGCTCCGATTCGTGAGCTCGACCGGGGAGAGCTTCGAGGGGAAGATGCTCGAATTCGATCCACCGAGAGCCATGGCGTTTAACTGGGGTGGGGACACCCTCCGCCTCGAGCTGAGGCGGAGGATCGTGGGACGAGGCTCACGTTGATCGACACGTTCGACGACCTCGGCAAGGCCGCGCGTGACGCCGCCGGCTGGCACGAATGCCTCGATCGCCTCGGTGTTGACCTGGCGGGTCAGGCACAGCCGGCCTGGGGTGAGCGCTGGCGCGGTCGTGCATCCGTGGTACGTGGAAACCTTCGGATCACGGGCCGCCACGGTGGGACCGCCGCAGGGCGGGGAGGAGCAGCGGTAGGGTCGAGCGATGGCATCTCGACCCGTCGCCGTAGTCACGGGGGCGTCCTCGGGGATAGGGGAGCAGATGGCCCGGCGATTGGCCGCCACGGGGCACGACCTGGTGCTCGTCGCCCGTCGCCGAGAGCGCCTCGAGCGACTGGCGGAGGAGCTGCGAGCCGAAGACGGGGCCCAATCGGAGATCCTGGTAGCGGACCTGCAAGAAGAGGACGGTCTCCAAGCGGTCCGATCGAGGATCGAGCAGGGCGATCCGCCCGCCGTCGTGATCAACAACGCGGGATTCGGCCGGTACGGTCCCTTCGTCGACCAGTCCGTGGACGAGGTCGGGGAGATGGTCCGTCTCGACGTGCTCGCGGTCACGATCCTCAGCCGGGCCGCGCTCGGCGTCATGGTGCCGAGGCGCTCGGGCAAGCTCCTCAACGTCGCTTCCACGGCGGCTTTCGCCCCGGGACCCTTGGGCGCGGTGTACCACGCCTCCAAGGCGTACGTGACCTCTCTGTCGGAGGCGCTGCACGAAGAGGCGGCGCCTCACGGCGTCCACGTCACCGTGTTGTGTCCCGGGTTCACCCCGACGGGTTTCCAGGAGCGAGCGGAGGTAGGCCTGGGCAGCCTGCCCGGATGGATGCTGACGGATGCGGCGACGGTCGCCCGGGAGGGGCTCGCGGCCCTCGACCGCAACGATGCGATCTGTGTGCCCGGGGTCGTCAACAAGGCGGCCGCGATCAGTACGAAGCTCGGTCCCCGTTGGGTCGTGCGCAAGGGTTCGGGCTGGCTCCTCAAGCGGATCTGAGGTGCCGCCGGCCGAGGCGGGCCCAATTGGCTATATCGGATAACTCAATACTGTCACTGCCCCCGGTTACCGTTGTTCCATGGCCATCGCGGCGACCACACCCCCGAGCGGAACGAGACGGTCCCTGGTGGCGGCCTGCCATCCGACGGGGCGGCTCGGCACGGCCGGACATCCCGGTCTGTGCCGGCTCCTCGAGGTCCAGCGGGCCCTCGCCGAGCTGGCCGAGGACTTCTCGAGCGAAGGTCTCTTGCCGAGCGAGGCGGTTCGAGGCCTCGAGGTGGCATCCCGTCTGGTCAACCAGGCGACCACGGTCCGCGGTCTGCTCGCAAAGGCGGTGCGAGACACCCGAGGGTGGCAAAAGGGACTGGACCGATCTGCGGGCCACTTCGTCGGCCGCATGACGGGTACTTCCGTCCGGGACGCTGACGACCTCCTGGAGACCGCGGACGCCCTCGAGGCGCTCCCCGCGACGGAGGCCGCGGCTCGCAGGGGAGAGCTCTCCCGAGAGCAACTGGCCGCGGTCACGAAAGGGGCCAACGCCAATCCCGAGGCCGAGGGTTCGCTCCTCGACACGGCGCGGCGGGGTTCGCTCGGCGAGCTCAAGGACCAGGCACGGAAGGTCTGCTTCTCCGCCGAGCCCGATCCCGAGGCTCGTCGCAGGCGGCTCCACGCGCGACGGTCCCTGCGCACTTACGCCGACCAGGAGGGTGCCTTCCACCTGCACCTGACTCATGCCCCCGAGATCGGAGCAAGGCTGAAGGGCCGGCTCGACCCCTTGATCGAAAAGCTCTTCCAAGACGCTCGGCGAGCGGGACGCCGGGAGCGCCCCGAGGCGTATGCGGCCGACGCGTTGGTGGCCGCGGTCTGTGGGGATACCTCCGGACAGCCGACCAGCTCCAAGCCGAAATACATCGTCCG
This sequence comes from uncultured Actinomycetes bacterium, assembly GCA_963773635.1. Classification (GTDB taxonomy): domain Bacteria; phylum Actinomycetota; class Acidimicrobiia; order Acidimicrobiales; family RAAP-2; genus CAVZBW01. Next base: position 124,118 of record CAVZBW010000005.1, read on the forward strand.
CATCGACCATGCCGCCTTGGTTCGCGGCCAGGCCCAGGGCGACGAGGTCTGCGAGGTCCCGGGGGTAGGCCCAGTCAGCGTCGCGGCCATCAAGGAGCTGGCCTTGGACGAAGACCCGTTCTGGACCGCCATCGTGACCAAGGGCCACGATGGCGCAGGAGAGACCGGGCCCGAAAAGGGGCCCACAACGGGCCCGGGAAGCGTGCTCCGGGATCCCAGGGTGCGGAGAGGGCTAAGGGGGGGGCCTAGGGAAGGGGGGGCGGGGTATCGAGACGGAGGCTGATCGAAGGGCCCAAGGGGGGGGTGGGGTGCAGAACGAGGTCATCGGGGCGCCTACGTCCGGCTCAAGTCCATTGATGGCCGCAATCGAGCTGGTAGCTGCCACTTTCCGGCTCTAGCGGCACCGGCAGAGCCACCAGAAGTGCCGGTGAACTGGGCCTTTGGCGATCGGGATTGAGGCTACGGTTTCTGGGTGCCATCCATGAGTACGGCTCCTGCAGCCTGTGATCCCATGGCCCCGGACACGTCTACCAGGAGAGTTCTCGTCGTCACTGGAGCTGGTGCGAGCCTGACCCTCCAGGACCCAGGGCATCCCCCTGGATGTCATAACCCCTCCCTACCATCGCCGCCATGTGCGGAAGAGTTGCTGCCTATACCCCTCCCCCCAAGCTGGCCCGGGCGCTGGCCGCCGGCCTTGCCGCCGATGCTGATGACCACTGGCGGCCCAGCTTCAACATCCCACCGGCCAAGAGGCTGTTCGCCTGCCGGCTCGACCATGGAGGCGAGCGCCTTCTTCAACCCTTCGGCTGGGGCTTGATTCCGCCATGGGCCAAGGATCCGCGGATTGGGTCCAAGGCGTTCAACGCCCGAGCCGAGACGGTGGCCACCAAGCCCATGTTCCGCCAGGCCTTCCGGAAGCATCGCGCCTTGGTCCCAGTCGACGGCTTCTATGAGTGGCGCCGCAGCGAGTCAGGGAAGCAACCCTTCTTCTTCTCCCGGGCCGATGGAAAGCTGACCGTCTTTGCGGGCCTTTGGGAGTACTGGGAACGGGAGGGGAACGGCCTCTACACCTGCTCCATCATCACCACAGACGCCGGGGAAGATATAGAGGACGTCCACGACCGGATGCCGGGCGTAGTAGGCGCCCGGCGCGGCTTCGGGGTCACCCTCGCTTGGCGTAGCCGTCGGTGGGCTGCCAGCGAGGGTTGCCTGAACTAGTTTCACTGCCCACGAGAGGGAAGGAAGAGGGCTGACAGGCCTCGGGTGTCGAGCCACTCGGGGCCTTGTCGTGTCCGGTGCGTAGAAGCCGCTATCGCAGAAATGTTACCGGATCAAACCCGTGCACCTCGCACGAGGCAGAAACAGCAAAACAGTGCGCTTCCTTTACCCCAAATGTCCCGTCGGCGATCATGAATACCCGGTACTGGACAGCACGGTCAGTCGTCCGGCTAAAAACCACGTCGAGGTGGGTGACGGACGCGAAATAGCGAGTAACCTCGATTACGACGTATTGGTCCTTATTGAGAACCGTACCGGGGGCTGGGCCCTTCGTCAGGGAATCGTCAAGGCTACGGCCATCTTTGGCAATATATCCCACCAGGCTCACCGGATACGAACTCGTATTCACCACCCGGAAACTGTCGACTAGCCCGGACCCGGAACCCACATATTGTTCTACAGGGGCGGGGGTAGGGGTCGGGGTACCTATTACGGTTTGGGCACCGGCAGGGCTCGGAAGCGCCACACTTGCCAGCAACGCGCCACCCGAGAGCGCTGCGACCGCAACGGCCGCGGCAATCCGTCCTCCGAGAGCCATCCCGTGACGAACCCTCTTAGTCTGGTTGACCGAACTGCGCCGTCGAGCCATGGACGTCCCTCCTCGTTCACTCCCACATCGCGCTCGGACCTTCTCTCCCTGAGAATCCGCTGAGAGCGTACTCCCTCGATTTTCTGTATGCTTACCGACCGTATGGGCCTCCTGGCAGAGGCAGGTCTGCCCGAAGCCCCCTGATTCAGCTGACGGTGTCCCAGCCCTTCGCCAATCAAGCGACTCAGGACAATCACATCTCCTGCGTTGCCCGCGCCCGTTCGACGCCTTACCGTACTTTCAGCAGAAAAGGGGGGTATTCGCGGTGCATCGACGTGTGAACGGATTGGTCGGTGGAGGGGTCGTCGTGCTCGCCACCGTCCTCGCGGCGTGTGGTTGGAGCTCTCTGTCCAGCGCAAGCACCACGTCCACGAGCGCCAAACAACCCTCTCGTGCCTTCACCACCGCCGAGGTCAATCCAGGGCAGTGCACACCCGCGGTGATGGTGGTCCGCCATGCCGAGGACGGAGACAATCCGAAGGCCGGTGAACCCGACATCTTGAACGCCGCGGGTCGCCAGCATGCGGCCTTGTACCCGAAGCTGTTCCAGACCTATCTGGCCGAGAGTCACAGTATTGGACCCGGCGGGGCCGAAGCGACGGTCTGTCCGATCGGAAAGATCATCGTGATCGACCCGACGAAGAACAACGGGCAGAACGTAAATCCGGGCACCAATCCCTACTGCACCATCGAGCCACTTGCCGAGTCCATCAACAATCAGCTTCAAGCGCCCCCGTCACAGGCGAAACCCTTCTCTCCGCCGCCAGAGTGTCCAGGCCAGCCGGACCTCAGGATCCAGGTCAAGGATCCTGCGGGCGTTTCCTACTCGACCGTGTACAACTGGGACGATCCCGCACGCCTGAAGACGCTGCTGGACAACGGCACGCCGACTCCGACCTCGACCGTGATCGCTTGGGACAAGCAGGGTCTGAATCCCAATGCCGACGACCTGAACAAGACCATCAACGGCAAGAAGCTCGGGACCTACTATCCCCCCGCTGTTCCGCTCCTGAAGGCGCTCCCCGCGAATCCGGCCGCGATCGTCGGATCCGGCGACTACTTCACGCCCCAGCGCGATTACCTCTACGTCTTCGCCCAACAGAACGCCAGTGGGAAATTTGACGTCGCCAAGGCCTACATTCAGGATTTCAGCAACAACGGTGGCGCGGATTGGCATCCCTGCGACACCCTGAGCGGGAAGGACCATCCGAACGACATCAGAGTCGGCGCGAAGATTCACCCGCCCCCAGAGAAGCCGCCTTCGCCTTCGCCTTCGTGTTGATCGACTGAGCCCTCGTCCCCCCTCCTGGGCCCTTCGATCAGCTTCCGTCTCGATACCCCGCCCCCCCCTTCCCTAGGCCCCCCCCTTAGCCCTCTCCGCACCCTGGGATCCCGGAGCACGCTTCCCGGGCCCGTTGTGGGCCCCTTTTCGGGCCCGGTCTCTCCTGCGCCCAAGGGCCACGACGTCGTGAACGTGGCACATCTCGGACGGCACCCCAACGCCTTTCAGCGCACCGCCCTCGAATGGCTGTACCCCGGATGCGCGGTGCTCGGTTGCAACCAGCAGGTTCGCATCGAGTGGGACCACCGGGAGGATTGGGCCGAGACTCACGTGACGGCCCTCCCTCACCTCGACGGGCTCTGCTCGCACCACCACCAGATGAAGACCACTCGCGGCTGGATGCTCGTCCAAGGCCACGGCAAGCGGGACCTCGTGGCCCCGACGGACCCGAGGCATCCCCGCTTCCGCTCCCCGAGCGGGGTCGGGTCGGGGTCAGGTGGTGGGAGCCGGGCGGGGCCGGATGACGACACCGGGTAGGGACGGCAGCCGTCATGTGCACTTACGGTGCGGAAAGGGGCCGCGCCCCGTCGCGGTTCCGAGAGCGACGGCAAGCGAGCGCGCGCAGATCGCCGTCTTCGTCGTGGAATAGCTGGACGTCGCGATAGCCCGCCTCCGCCAGGACCGGGTGGAGCAGCTCGGCCTGTCCGGCTCCAATCTCGAGCAGGAGTGATCCTCCGGGGCGCAGGAGGGTCGCCGCCTCGCGTGCGGCCCGTGCCAGCAGATCGGTGCCGTCGTCGCCGCCGTCGAGCGCCCCTCGGGGCTCGTGCTCGAGGACGTCGCGGGGGAGCAGATGCAGCCGCCCGGTCGGCACGTAGGGGACGACGGCCGTGACCACGTCGACGGCTCCCGCAAGGAAGCCGGGAAGGCAGGCAGCGAGGTCGCCCTCGTAGACCTCGACGCCGTTGGCCCTCGCGCAGGCGGCGGCCGCCGGGTCGATCTCGGTCCCGACGATCCGCGCCCTCGGGCGGCGACGGCGCAGCACCACCGCGATGGCGCCGGTGCCGGTGCACAGGTCGACCGCGCTCCCGTGCTCGGGAAGCCGGGCGGCCGCGGCGAGGGCCAGTGCCTCGCTCTGCCACCGGGGGACGTAGGTGCCCGGGTGGACGAGGATCTTCTCGCCGCAAAAGCGCACGGAGCCGGTGAGCCAGGCCAGGGGCTCGCCGGCGCATCGTCGCCGCACCAGGGCACCCAACCGGGCAACGTCGCCGCCCGCCGCCTCGAGGAGCTCCTCCGCTTCCTCCTCCGCCGCCACGCACCCGGCGCGTCGCAGCGCGCTCGTCGTGGCGTCCAGGACGGCCTCAGTCGTGGGCGCTCGGGACGTGGCTGGCCAGGTGTTCGGGCACCGCGTCGTAGTGATCGTGGACCGCCTGGAAGCGACCCCTCCCCCCCGTCAGCGCGCGGAGGTCCACCGCGTAGCGGGTGAGCTCGGCGGTCGGGACGAGGGCGACCACCGTCTGGCGACCATCGTCGCTCGAGTCCGTCCCCTGGATGCGTGCCCTCCGGGAGTGCAGGTCGCCCATGACGTCGCCCTGGACCTCGGTCGGGACCGTGACCTCCACCTTCGAGATGGGCTCGAGGAGCACCGGGGCCGCCTGGTGGAGGGCCTCCTTGAAGGCAAGCGCCGCGGCCAGCTTGAAGGCCATCTCGGAGGAGTCCACCGAGTGGTGCTTGCCGTCGTCACACGTCGCCGCGACGTCGACGACCGGGTACCCGTGGATCCCACCCTGCTCCATCGACTCGAGGACGCCCTTTTCGACCGCCGGGATGTACTGGCGGGGGATGGCGCCACCGACCACCGCGTCGTGGAACTCGAAACCCTCGCCCCGACCGAGCGGCTCGAGCTTCAGGTGGACGACGCCAAACTGCCCGTGGCCGCCCGTCTGCTTCTTGTGCCGGCCTTCGGCGTCGGACGGCCTCGAGATGGTCTCCCGGTAGGGGACCCGCACGTCCTGGCGCTCGACGTTGACCCCGAACTTGCGCGCCAGACGATCGAGCACGACGGCGAAGTGGATCTCGCCGGCCACGTCGAGGACCGTCTGGTGGGTCTCGTCGACCCGCCGCACGACCAGCGAGGGGTCCTCCTCCTGCAGGCGGTGCAGGGCGGACATGAGCTTGTCGTCGTCGGCCCTCGATGCCGGGTTGACGGCGACGGGGAGCGCGGGAGGCAGCATCTCGGGGAGCGGCACCCGGACGGGTGTCCCCTTGGGGGCGAGCGTGTCCCCCGTCTGGGCCCCGAGCCGGGGCACGGCGACGAAGTCGCCGGCCACCACCTCGCTCACCGGTGTCGTCGTGTGCCCACGAATGTGCTCGAGCACGTGGAGGCGCTCCTCGTCCCGGGTGCGGGGGTTGTAGAGGACGACGTCGGGCTTGATGGTTCCGGAGAACACCCGGCAGAGGGAGATCTTGCCGGCGTGGGCGTCCGACAGGGTCTTGCAGACGAACAGCAGCGGCGGGCCGTCGGGATCGCAGGCGACGTCGCTCGTGCCCTCCCCGGCGAGGACGCTCAGCGGGCCCCGGTGTCCCGGCACCGGCGCCAGCTCCGTCAGGAACCGGGCGAGCCGGTCCACGCCGATCCCGGTGGTGCTCGAACAGCACAGCACGGGGAACACGGCGCCCGACTCGACCCCCGCGGCAAGGGCCGACTCGAGCTCGGCGCGGTCGATCTCCTCGCCCTCCAAGTAGCGGGCCATGAGGTCGTCCTCGCTGACCACGATGCCCTCGACCAATTGTTCGTGCACGCGCTCGACCTCGTCGCTCAGGTCCGGGGGCACCTGCGCCGTCGAGCCCTCGATCGGGGGCCCCACCGAGGTGTCGTAGAGGGTGGCGCTGCCGTCCAGCAGGTCGACCACACCGCGCAGATCGTGCTCCCGTCCGATCGGGAGCTCGACCGGCGCGACCCCGGCGCCGAAGACCTCGCGGATCTGTGCGAGCGTCCTGTTGAAGTCGGCGCGCTCACGGTCGAGCTTGTTGACGACGAGCACGCGGGGAAGGCCGCGGCGGGCGGCCGCCCGCCAGGCGTCCTCGGTCTGGCCCTGCACCCCGTCGGTGGCGCTCACCACGATCACCGCCAGATCGGCCACCGAGAGTGCGAGCTCCATGTCCGCCTGGAAGTCGGCGTAGCCCGGCGCGTCGATCACGTTGATCTTGGTGTCCCCGACGGTGATCGGGGCCAGGGCCATCGAGACCGAGAGGCTGCGGGAGACCTCTTCGGGCTCGAAGTCGCAGACGGTGTTTCCCTTCTCGACGCTGCCGGGCCGGGAGATGGCACCTGCGCAGAGGAGGAGCGCCTCGGCCAGCGTGGTCTTGCCGGCTCCGTGATGGCCCACCAAGGCGACGTTTCTGATGCTGGATGTGGAGAGGCTCGGCACTTGTCCCCCCTTGCTCTCGTCGGTGATGAGTGTCGCGCAGTCCGGCGGCCCGTGCGAAGCGCGACCGGGTCAAAGGGATAAAGTGGTGAGAATTGGCGGAGCGACCGGAGCGACGCGGGTGCACTCGGGCCGTCACGCCCTCACGACAGACGATCCTACGGAGAGGCTGATGGCGCTGGCGTCCCCACCCCAGTCGGGCGAGCCGGCGAGGCGGAGCCGCTCGGGCTGCATTGGACCCTCGGCAGCGAGGCCACGGTCAGCGAGGCCACGGTCAGCGATGTTTGACGGGCGCTGGCGCAACGCGGTCGACCGCAAGACGAGTCCCATCGGGCAGCGCCTGCGTAGCGTCGGCATCACCGCCGACGTCCTGACAGTCACCGGCCTCGCCCTCTCCGTGGCCACCGCCTTTGCCGTCGGCTCGGGCCACCTGCACTGGGGGATCATCCTGCTCGCCCTGACCGGGTTTGCCGACCTGCTGGACGGCCCCGTGGCCAAGGCGAGCGGCACGGCCTCGGTCCGAGGGGCCTTTTTCGACTCCGTGGTCGACCGCGTGAGCGACGCCATCGTGATGGGTGGCGTGGCCTGGTACCTGGTCTCGGTGCACGAGGGCCACCTGGTCCTCCTGCCCCTGGCGGTGCTCGGCGCGAGCTCGCTCATCTCCTACGAGCGGGCCAAGGCCGAGGCGCTCGGCCTCTCGGCGAAGGGAGGCCTGATGGAGCGGGCCGAGCGGATGATCCTGCTCGGCGTCGGCTTCCTCGCCCCCTGGCTCCTCGTGCCGATCCTCTGGCTGCTGCTCGGCCTCACGATGCTCACCGCCGCCGGACGCTTCGTCAGGGTCTGGAGCGTGGCCGAGGGTCCCGCCCGCCCGACCGCAGGTGCACATCGCCTCGCCCGCGCCGATCGAGCCTGGCAGCAGGGCCGCGTGGAGTCCCGGTGGCGCGCCTGGCGGCAGGGTCTCGCCCCGGGTGCCGGGCAGCGTCGGAGCAACCGGCAGCCGGTGGGCCGGTGGAGGGCCCGGCGGCAGGAGACGCTGGCCAGCCGGAGCGGGCGCACCAGGCGGGCGCGGGGCACCCAGCGAGTGTTCCGGTCCGGCCCGGCGACGGGCCCGGCGACGCGCGGCCAGCGCAGCCGCGATCGCGACCGCTGAAGCTCCCGACCGCAAGCCCGCCCGTGTCCCAGCTTCGGCCTCGCCTCCGCAGCCTTGCGAGCTATGCCGCCTACCGCGGCCTCGGCGAGGGGTTGGCCAGGGTTCCCGAGGGGCTGGGCAACGCGGTCACGGCGGCCGTGACCCAGGTCCTCTCGCAGTCCAAGCGCCAGGATCGGCAGCTGGCCGAGCTCCACCTGGAGAGGGTCCTCGCCAGCACGTCGCCGGTCGTGACCCCGGACCCGGCGGTCGTGCGGCGGTGGGCTCGACGGTCCTTCCGGGCCTACGGTCGGTACTGGGCCGAGGGGGGGCGGCTGCCCACGACGCCCGAGAGCGAGGTGCGGAGCCGGATGATCGTCGAGCGCGGCCTCGAGCATCTGGCGGCGGGAATGGCGACCGGAAGGGGGGTGGTGATGGCCCTGCCCCACGTCGGCAGCTGGGAGTGGGGCGGATCCTTCCTGGCCTCCGAGGGTTTTCCCATGACCAGCGTCGCCGAACGCGTCGAGCCCGAGCAGCTCTTCGACTGGTTCGTCGACCAACGAGAGGCGATGGGGCTGCGGATCGTGCCCCTCGACCGCGATGCCAGCGGCGTGGTGCTGAGCACGCTGCGCTCAGGTGGGCTGGTCGGCCTCCTGTGCGACCGGGACATCGAGGGCAGCGGCGTGGAGGTCGAGTTCTTTGGCGAGCGCACGACCCTCCCGGCCGGGCCCGCGACCCTGGCCCTGCGGACGGGTGCGACCCTGCTCACCGCGGTCGTCTACAGCGGACCCGGCCCGTTTCATACCGGCGTCGTGTCGGCCCCCCTCGATACGCAGCGGCGAGGGGGGCTCCGGGAGGACGTGACGCGCCTCACCCAGGAGATCGCGGGCCACTTCGAGGACTACATCCGGCGAGCACCCGAGCAGTGGCACCTGTTCCAGCCGAATTGGCCGAGCGAGTACCAGGGCTTGGCCGGCACGGGTCCTCTGGGTTCCCGGCTCTCGTCGGGACGGACCCGGGCTGCGCTCTCCTGATGAGGGTCGCCATGGTCTGCCCCTACAGCCTGAGCCGGCCCGGGGGCGTACAGGGCCAGGCGCTGGGGCTTGCGGCCGCCCTGCGACGCCGGGGCCACGGCGTCTGGGTGCTGGCACCCGCCTCCGGAGGACGAGGGGCCCGGCTCGAGGACGGCCCGGCGGGGACCACCGCCGACGTCGCGGACTCGGGCGGCACGGTGATCGTCGGGCGATCGGTGGCGATGCCCGCCAACGGGTCGGTCGCGCCGGTGGCGCTGTGGCCCGGAGCGGCTCGGCGGGCGCGCCACAAGGCCCTCGACGCCAAGGTCGACCTCGTCCACCTGCACGAGCCCTTCGCCCCGACGCTCGGGTACGGGTTCTTGGTCCGGCCCGTGCTTCCGATGGTGGCGACCTTCCATCGCTCGGGGCTCCACGTCGGCTACCGGATGCTCGCCCCCCTCACTCGCCGGCTGGGCTCGCGCATCTCGGTGCGCTGCGCCGTCTCGGAGGCCGCGTTGGCGACCGCCGGGCACGTGGTCGGCGGTCCCTTCGAGCAGTTGTTCAACGGGGTCGACCTGGCCGCGCTGGCTGCCGCCGGCGAGTCCACGGTGGAGGGGGATGCCGCCGGTGCCGAGCCCGGTGTGACCGGCGTCCCACCCGGATCCGTGTCGCTGCTCTTTCTCGGTCGGCACGAGCCGCGCAAGGGTCTGCTCGTCCTGCTCGAGGCCTTTCAACGGGCGCGCGAGGATGCCAACGCGGTCTTGTGGATCGCGGGGGACGGTCCGATGACGGGGGAGCTGCGCCGTCGCTTTCCTGCGAGCCCACGGCACGTCTGGCTCGGCGTCCTGCCCGAAGAGGAGAAGGTCCGGCGGCTCCGGGCGGCCGACGTCCTGTGTGCGCCGGCTCTCGGTGGCGAGTCCTTTGGGATGGTGCTCGTCGAGGGCATGGCGGCGCGCACCCCGGTGGTCGCCTCCGACATCTCCGGCTACCGGGAGGCCGCCGGGGGCCACGCCGAGCTGGTCGAGCCCGGTGACGTCTCGTCCTGGGCCGACGCCATCGTCCGTCTCGCGGGCGAGGTCCGCTCCGGCACCGGGAGGGCCTCCCGAGAGGCGCTCGACCAAGGGGCGGCGCACGCCTCGGGCTGGTCGATGGACCGGCTCGCGGCGTGCTACGAGGAGCGCTACGAGCGCGCCCTGGGTGCCCGGTAACCTCGTCGGGCAATGGGTGGCAGCGGATCAGGAGCGAATCGCCGGCATCGCGGACGGAGGCCGGCGGGTGGGTCCTCGTCGGGGTCCTCACGCGGGTCCAAGCCGGGTGGGTCCTCGTCCGGGTCGGCCGGCGGGTCCGCCAGGCGCCGCCCGAGCGACGGCCCGGGCGGCTCAGCGGGTGGTCAGCGATCGGGCTCTCCGGCAAGGTCGCGAGGCCCCGACCGGCGGCGGAGCCACGGGGCTGGTCGAGGTCCCGCGGCAGATGCGCGGAAGGGCGGCGAGGGTCGGGGGCCGGGTACCGGCTCGGCATCCGCTGCCGTCGGTGAGGCGGCCTCCGTCGGTGCCACGGGAAGTGGCGTGCGCCACCAGGCGGCCCTCGACGAACGGGTCGCCGCGAGGCACAACCGGCGCCGGGCGCAGCTGATCGGAGGGGCGGCCGGGGTCGTGCCCGGCGCGATCTTGGGCCTCGTGCTCGGTTTGGCCCTCGGCATCGTGGCGGGCGTCGTCGCCGCCGTGGTGGTGACGGTGGTGGTGATGGTGGCGGTGTGGCGCTCCGCCACGCGGCTCGTGCTCCGGCGCATGGGCGCGAGGCCGGCACCCCCCGGGACGTTCCCACGCCTCGACAACGTGGTCGAGGGACTCTGTGCCACCTTCGGCCTGCGTGTCCCCGCCCTTGCGGTGCTCGACGATCCCGTGCCCAACAGCGCCGCCGTCGGGGTCCGTCCCGCCGCCGCCACGCTGGTGGTGACGAGCGGTCTCGTGGAGCACCTGGGGCTCGTCGAGCTCGAGGCGGTCGTGGCCCACGAGCTCGCTCACCTCAAGCGCGACGACGTCGTCGTGTTGACGATGGCCGCGGCGGTCGTCGGGCCGGTCTGCCGGCTGACCGGCAGCGACCGGTGGATGACCCGCGCCGTCGGCGCGGGTCGCGAGTACGTCGCCGACGACATCGCGGTGACGGTGGTGCGGTACCCGCCCGGATTGCAGCGGGCGCTCGAGGCGATGCAGAGCGCGCCCCCGCCCGAGGCGGGGTCCTTGTTCGCCGCCTCGCACCTGCACGCGCTCCGTCACTTCTTCGTCGATCCCGACGTCGGGCGCCGGGACCGAGACGTGTGCGCGCAACTCGACGCCACGGCCGTCCGGGCGGCCGTCCTCGCCGAGCGCTGACGCCCTGGGGGTCCCTCGTAACGGGGCCCGCCATGCCCCCCGGTAGGATGGACGTCATGGCGGACATCGGCGACCAGCGGGTGACGGGCACGTTCACCGTGAAGCGGGGCCTGGCCGACATGCTGCGCGGCGGGGTCATCATGGACGTGGTCACGGCCGAGCACGCCAAGATCGCCGAGGACGCCGGGGCCGTCTCGGTGATGGCCCTGGAGCGTGTCCCCGCCGACATCCGGCGGGACGGCGGTGTGGCCCGAATGAGCGATCCGGCCCTCATCTCGGCGATCCAGGACGCCGTGACCATCCCGGTCATGGCCAAGGCCCGTATCGGGCACTTCGCCGAGGCGCAGGTGCTCCAGGCCCTCGGGGTGGACTACATCGACGAGAGCGAAGTCCTGACGCCGGCGGACGAGGCTCACCACATCGACAAGTGGGCGTTCTCCGTGCCCTTCGTCTGCGGGGCAACCAACCTCGGAGAGGCCTTGCGGCGCATCTCCGAGGGTGCGGCCATGATCCGCTCCAAGGGCGAGGCCGGCACGGGCAACATCGTCGAGGCCGTGCGGCACCTGCGATCGATCATGGGCGACATCCGGCGCATCGGCGTCGCAGATTCCGCGGAGCTCTACGAGTGGGCCAAGCGGTTGCAGGCGCCGGTCGGGCTGGTGCAGGAGATCGCCGCCGCCGGCGAGCTGCCCGTCCCCCTCTTTTGCGCCGGCGGCATCGCCACACCGGCCGACGCCGCGCTCGTCATGCAGCTGGGTGCGCAGGCGGTCTTTGTCGGGTCGGGGATCTTCAAGAGCGAGGATCCGGCACGCCGTGCCCGCGCCATCGTGGAGGCCACGACGCACTACCTGGATGCCGAGCACGTGGCCAAGGTCAGCAGAGGCCTCGGTGAGCCCATGCGCGGCCACGAGCTCTCCGCCCTGGGCGAGCGGCTCGCCGATCGGGGTTGGTGACCCGGGTCCCGCGGGCCCTCGCGGGCCCCTCGAGCTCCACCATCGGGGTCCTCGGGCTGCAGGGAGACGTTCGAGAGCACCTGGCAGCCCTCGAAGAGCTCGGTGCCTCGGGCCGGGTCGTGCGGCGCGCCTCGGACCTGGCCGGCCTCGACGGCCTGATCATGCCCGGCGGGGAGTCGACCACGCTGTCGCTCCTGCTGCGCAGCTCCGGCGTCCTCGAGCCGCTCCGGGACAAGCTGGCCGGGGGGATGGCGACCCTCGGCACCTGTGCGGGCCTGGTGCTCCTGGCCTCCGACGTGCTGGACGGTCGTCCCGACCAAGTGCACCTCGACGCCATCGATTGCACGGTGCGCCGCAATGCCTACGGGCGCCAGGCGCAGTCCTTCGAGACCACGCTCGACGCGACGAGAATCGACGAGCTGTTGTCGACGCATCCGGCCGGCGGCGAAGCAGGGCGCGCCGGTGGGAGGAGCGGGCGCCTCCCGGCGGTGTTCATCCGCGCCCCGGTGATCGAGCGGGTCGGTCCGGGTGTGGAGGTTCTGGCCGAGGCGCCGTCGGGCCCCTCGGAGGAGGAGGCGTCCGTACCCGCGGTGGCCCGGCAGGGCAACGTCCTGGTGGCGTCCTTCCATCCGGAGCTCACGCGGGATCGTCGTGTGCACCGGCTGTTGGTGGCCATGGTCCGTGGCGAGCTCCCCGCTCCCGAGGCAGACGGGCCCGTCGGGGTCGCCGGCGAGCCGGTGACCGCCAGGACCGCCCGGTAGCATCGGATATCCAGGGCCCGGGCGTCGGAGGGCGCCCGCACGGTCCGAGAGAGCAATAGGAGCACGAGTATGTCCGGGCACTCCAAGTGGGCGACCACCAAGTACCGCAAGGGCGCGCAGGACAAGGCGCGAGGCAAGCTCTTTGCGAAGCTGATCCGCCAGATCGAGGTGGCGGCGCGCGAGGGTGGGAGCGACCTCAGCTCCAACTCCACGCTGCGCACCATGTACAGCAAGGCGCGTGACGCCTCCGTGCCGTCGGACACGATCGAGCGGGCCATCAAGCGGGGCACGGGCGAGCTCGAAGGGGTCCGCTACGAGGCGGTGACCTATGAGGGGTACGCGCCCGGCGGCGTGGCCGTCATCGTCGAGTGCCTCACCGACAACCGCAATCGCACGGGTGCCGAGGTCCGCAACATCTTCAACCGGAGCGGTGGCTCCACCGCGGAGCCCGGCGCCGTGAGTTGGCAGTTCGCCCGCAAGGGGGCCATCTCCCTGGCCCACGACGTCGACGAGGACCGGGTCATGGAATTGGCGACCGAGGCGGGAGCCGAGGACCTGGCCGACGAGGGAGTGCGGTGGCTCGTGACGACGGCTCCGGCGGATCTGGCGGCCGTGCGCGGGGCCCTGGAGGCCGCCGGGCTCCAGGTCGAGTCCTCGGACCTGACGTTGGTGCCGACGAGCACCGTCCCCGTGCAGGACGAGGCGGAGGCCAAGCGGGTCGTCCGGCTGCTCGAGGCGCTGGACGATCATGACGACGTCCAGGCGGTGCACGCCAACTACGACATCCCCGACCCGGTGCTGGCCCAGCTGGCCGGCTGATCCGCCCCGACCGCCGGCAACGGCGGCCGCAGCCTTGGGCCTGCGTTCGGCCCGGCGAAGCGTGGCCGCACGGAGCGGACGGTCCCCGTCCGGGACGGGGGGTGCGCGCTACAGTCGAACGCATGTTCGTTCTCGGGGTCGACCCCGGGTTGTCGCGTTGTGGATACGGGCTCCTCGAGCGGGGGAGAGGGGCGAGGCACCGGGCGGTGTCCGCCGGGGTGATCGTGACCGACCCCTCTTGGCCACTTCCGGACCGGCTGCAGGTGGTCCACGAGGAGCTCCGGGCCCTGGTGCAGGAGTTCGAGCCGGACGTGATGGCCGTCGAGCGAGTGTTCTTCCAGGTCAACGCCCGGACGGCAATGTCCGTGGGCCAGGTCAGCGGCCTCGCGTTGGTTGCCGCCTCCGACGCCGGCTGTGAGGTCGTCCAGTACACCTCCAACGAGGTCAAGCAGGCCGTGGTCGGCTACGGGTCGGCGACCAAGCGGCAGGTGCAACGCATGGTGGCGAGCTCGCTCTCGCTGCCGGCCCTGCCGCATCCGCCGGACGTTGCGGACGCCTTGGCGCTCGCGTTGTGCCATCTGGCCACCGTCCCGCTGCGGCGGGCCCTGGCGGCCACCTCGGCCCGGCAGTCTGCCGGCGCCGGGGGCGGTGCCAACGGAACCACGCAGAAGGGAAGGAGAGAAGCCCGATGATCGGTTCGCTGCGGGGGGCCTTCTCCTCCCGGCTGTCGCCCAACGAGGTGCTGGTCGAGGTGGGTGGGGTGGGCTACCGCGTCATGGTCACGACGCCCACGTCGGCGCGTCTCGGGCCACTCGGGTGCGAGGTGTCGCTCGCCGTGCACACCCACGTCCGCGAGGACGCCCTGGTGCTCTACGGCTTCGAGCACGACGACGAGCGCCGTTGCTTCGAGGCGCTGCTCGGAGCCCACGGGGTGGGACCCTCCCTCGCCCTCACCATCCTCTCCGCCTTGTCGCCGGCCGTCCTGTCGGTTGCGGTCCTCGAGGAGGACGTCGCCACGTTGTGCACGGTCCCCGGGATCGGCCGCAAGACGGCCGCCCGGCTCGTCATCGACCTCAAGAGCCGCCTCGACCTCCCGGACCTCGCCGCCCCGCACCCGGAGGGTGGCGGGACCAGCGCGCGGGCGGAGGTGCGTGCGGCCCTCTCCGAGCTCGGCTACGGACCCGAGGAGATCCGGCAGGCGGTGGAGGGAACCGAGGCGGACGCCCCCGTGGAGGAGATGCTGCGACAGGCGCTGCGGGGGCTGGCGGCACGGTGACCCCGGAGGCGAGGCGAGAGACGCTGGAGCACCCCGATCTGGACGCGTCCGAGGACGCGCCCCGCACCCTCGACCCGATCATCGCCGGCGGTGAAGAGGTCGAGGAGGGCTCGCTGCGGCCTCGCTCGCTCTCGGAGTTTGTAGGACAGTCCGATCTGGTCGAGCATCTGGAGATCGTGCTCCAGGCGGCGCGGGGGCGAGGTCAACCCGTCGACCACCTGCTCTTTGCGGGACCGCCGGGCCTCGGAAAGACCTCTCTGGCGGTCATCGTGGCCGCGGAGATGGGGGTGGGGCTGCGGGTGACCTCCGGCCCGGCCCTCGCCCGGACGGGCGACCTCGCCGCGCTGTTGACGGACCTGCAGGAGGGGGACGTCCTCTTCATCGACGAGGTCCACCGGCTTCACCGGGCCGTCGAGGAGCTCCTCTACCCGGCCATGGAGGACGGCAAGCTGGACATCGTCATCGGTAAGGGCCCGACGGCGAGGTCGATCCGTCTCGACCTGCCCCACTTCACGCTGGTCGGCGCGACGACGCGCACGGGGCTGGTGGCCGGACCGTTGCGCGACCGGTTCGGCTTCGTGGGTCGGCTCGACCTCTATGCGGTCGAGGAGCTGCAGGCCATCGTCGAGCGTTCGGCGAGGATCCTGGCCGTCCCGGTGCGGGCCCCGGGTCCGAGGCGCATCGCCGAGCGCTCGCGTGGGACGCCGCGCATCGCCAACCGCCTCTTGCGCAGGGTGCGCGATTTCGTCGAGGTCAAGCGCGACGGGGTCATCACGGGCGAGGCGGCGGCGGAGGCGCTGGGCGTCTTCGGCGTGGACGAGCTGGGGCTCGACAAGGTGGACCGCTCGATCCTCGACGCCCTCTGCCGGAGGTTCGCCGGCCAGCCGGTCGGCCTCACCACCCTCGCCCAGTGCGTGGGGGAGGAGCCCGACACCATCGAGGACGCCTACGAGCCGTATCTGCTCCAGCAGGGCCTCGTGCTGCGCACCCCCCGCGGCCGGGTGGCCACGGATCGCGCCTGGGCCCATCTCGGGGCGGTGCGCGACGAGCGCGGCCTGTTCTGACGGGGCCGCCCGCTCGGGATCAGGTGGTGGGCTGGTAGCGGTAGCCAAACCCCCGCACGCTCTGCAGCGGGGAGTCCTCGGCACTACCCCACCCGAGCTTGCGACGCAGCCGCAGCACGGTGTACTTGATCCGGTCCGAGTTGGCGGCCCCGGGGTCGTCCCACACCTCGTCGAGCAGGTCCTCGCTGGAGACGACCTGCCCCGGGCGCTCGCAGAGAGCCGTGAGCAGCCGGTACTCGGTCGGCGTCAGGTTGACGGCCTCGCCGTCCATCGACACCTCTCGGCGATCCAGGTCGACGCGGAGGGGCCCGTCGACAAACACCGAGAGGGCGGTCGAGTGCCCACGTCGACGCGACATGGCGTAGAGCCGGGCGAGCAACTCGGCGGGACCAAAGGGCTTGGTCATGTAGTCGTCGGCTCCGGCACCGAGGCCACGGACCTTGTCGGGCTCGTCGGAGTGGGCCGTGAGCAGCAGGATCGGGGCGTCGCTCATGTCCCGCATCCGCTCCAGCACCTCCCAGCCGTCGAGGTCGGGCAGGCCGACGTCCAGTACGACCAGGTCGGGCCGCATCTGGTGGAAGGTACGCAGACCCTCCCGGGCGGTGGCCGCCGTGGCGATCCGGTAGCCGTTGCGCGACAACAGGACCTGGAGGAGCTCCCGGACGTCCGGTTCGTCCTCGATCGCCAACACGGTGGTCCCAGCCCCTTGCAAACCTGAACCTTCCGTCGTCCTCTCCCGGCAGCGACGCCGGGGCGCCGCCGCAGACCCTGCAGGTCGTACAACAATACTTTTTCCTTCGCTCGACGGGCCGGCACCTGCACGGAGCGGGGGTCACGTCCCTGCTCAGGGTCGATTCGGGGCTCGGCAGACCGGCCGGCGGGGGTACCGGGGGACCCGCATTCGCGGCGGACGTTCCTTGCATTAAGGTGTCGTAACTGTGCGTGACCTGGGGCCGGCCATCCGAGCTGGCGAGACGGGCGAGAGACAAGGACGGCGTCCATGAGCATCACGTTGGGCGCGCTCGCCCTGTTGGCGGCGGCCAAGAAGTCAGGCTCCTCGAGCGCGAGCCTGCTGATCCTCCTGCTGGTGATCGGCGTTGCGCTGTACTTCCTCTTCCTGCGGCCGCAGCAGCAAAAGGCCCGCAAGGCAAAAGAGGCCAAGTCCGCGGTGGAGGTCGGTGACGAGATCGTGACCGTCGGCGGCATGGTCGGCACGGTCGTCGAGAAGGAGGGTGACCGGGTCACGGTGCAGACCGGCGGGCCCGAGGGGACCCGGCTCGTGTTCGTCAGCAACGCCATTGCCAGGAAGGTCGAGCCGGCCCAGCCGGCGGCCGAGGTCGACGACGAGACGGACGAGGCCGACGACGAGATCGACGACGAGATGAGAGAGATCGAGGACCACGAGGAGATCGGGGCCGCCGACGGCGTGGCCGCGGACGGCAACGGCACGGCGTCCTCCGCGCCGGGCAACGGTGCCGTCTCCGCCGAGAGCGCGAACGACACCACCGAGTCCGATTCCGGCGGCAACGGGAGCTCCAACAGGCGCCGCCGGGGCCGTAACGGCACGCGCCGCACACCGTGAGCCCGTCCCGCTCCCGGTCCCGGCCGGCGGCGAGGCGACAGCGGGGAATGTGGATCAGCCTCATCACCGTGGTCGTCGTCGCCTTCGGTTCGCTGTTGGCCACGCTGCTCGCCGGCTGGTCGCCGCGCCTGGGGCTGGACCTCGCAGGCGGGCTGTCGGTGACCTACCAGACCGCCCACAACGTCTCGCAGTCCGACCTCAACCAGACGGTCGACATCCTCCAGAGCCGGGTCAACCAGGTGGGCGTCTCCGGCGCACAGGTCAACACCCAGGGCAACGACCAGATCGTCGTGTCGATCCCCGGCATCAGCGATGGTCGTGCCGTCCTTGCTCAGATCGGCCAGACCGCCCAGCTCTACTTCCGTCCCGGCCTCTGCTACGCACCCGCCTACGTCGGGCACGGTCAGAACAAATCGGCCGCCAACCTGCCCAGCCAGCTCCCCAAGTGCTCGGCCACCAGCGCGCTCGACCGCCGCCAACCTGGCGGTGACCTCGAACGGGGCGTCGACCTCACCGCCCGCGGACCAGGCCTTCGCCAACTATCCCAGCACCAACCCCTTGCGCGACCCCAAGAACTCGCAGGTGCTCCTGCCCGGCGCCAAGGGGAGCGATTCCTTCGGGCACCGGTACGTGCTCGGCCCTGCCCAGCTCACGGGGCGGGCGGTCAAGTCCGCGGTGGCCCAGCAGCTCCAGAGTGGGCAGTGGGTGGTCAACTACAGCCTGACGAGCGCCGGCTCGCCGGCGTGGGACGCTTTCGCTCAACAACAGTTCCATGAGATCATCGCCATCGAGCTGGACGGCCAGGTGTACTCGGCGCCGATCATCCTGCCCGGCCAGAGCACGTTCACCTCTTTTGGCGGTCAGGGACAGATTTCGGGGGGCCTGACCGAGACGACGGCCAAGAGCCTGGCCCAGGCCATGAACTTCGGCGCACTGCCGGTGCGCCTCGTGCCGCAATTCACCCAGACCATCTCGCCGACTCTGGGCAAGTCCTCGCTGGAGGCGGGGCTGGCCGCCGGCATCGCAGGGCTCATCCTCGTGCTGCTCTACACGATCGTCTACTACCGGTTCCTCGGCATCGTGGCCGTGAGCGGGCTGGCGGTCACCGCCGCCCTGCTGTGGTCGATCATCTCGGCGCTCGGGCACACCTCGGCGGCACCGAGCTTCGACCTGGCCGGCGTCACGGGCATCATCGTGTCGATCGGCATCACGGTGGACTCGTACATCGTGTACTTCGAGCGATTAAAGGACGAGACGCGCGCCGGTCGCAGCGTGCGCACGAGCCTGGACCGCGGCTTTAAGAGCGCCTTTCGCACCGTGCTCGCCGCCGACGCGGTCTCGCTGATCGGTGCGGTCCTGCTGTACTTCCTTGCCACGTCAGACGTGAAGGGATTCGCCTTCTTCCTCGGGCTGTCGACCTTGCTCGACATCATCATCACGTACTTCTTCACCCGACCCCTCGTGGCCATCCTCGGCCGCAACGAACGGGTGACCGAGGCCAAGGTCATCGGCATTTCGAGGGGTCTGGCAGTGCAGGCCGGAGCCAAGCCTTGAGCGCGGCGCGCCGGTCGCGGGGCGCGGGTCGGGGGGCGACCTCAGCGCAGCGAGGAAGAACGTGGAGCCCCTGCGGCCATCCGGTAGTGGCGACCAGGAGACGCCCCCCACGGCGAGCGACGTCGAGGAGCCCCTCGAAGTCGAGGAGGCTCCGCCCGAGGAGGTTCTGGCTGAGGAGGAGCTCGCCCACGACGAGGCCCAGGGCGTTGCCGACGAGGAGTCCGTCGACGAAGCCGTCGAGGGGTCTGTCGCCGAGGAGTCGGTCGACGAAGTCGACGAAGAGGAGGAGGCCGTCGACGAAGAGGCTCCCGACGACGAGGTGGACGCCGAGGAGTCGGTCGACGAAGTCGACGAATATGACGAAGACGCCGTCGACGACGAAGTCGACGAGGAGGTTGCCGACGAGGGGTCCGTCGACGAAGTCGACGAATATGACGAAGACGAGGTCGCCGAGCACGAGCAGGCGGTGACGACGGAGCCGGTCGCCCCGCCCGCGCCGACGAAGCGCCGGGAGCGAAAGGCCCGAAGGGCCACACGGTCGACCCGGCCTCCCGCCAGCCCGAAGCCCGCCGACCGCGGGGGCCCGTTCCACCGGCTCTACTCGGGGCAGACGCGGTTCGACTTCATCGGCCGGAAACGGATCTGGTTCGCGATCTCGGCCATCATCATCGGGGCCGGGATCATCTCCCTCGGGATCCGAGGGTTCAACTTCGGCATCGAGTTCAAGGGCGGGACGTCGTGGACCGTCCAGGCCCCGGGCATCTCGGCGTCCAAGGCCCAGGCCGCCGTTGAGGCCGACGGCGTCAGCCAGCCGGTCGTCGAGGTCCTCGGCGGCAAGACCCTCGAGGTCCAGGCGGATCTCAACAACCTGCCCAAGGTGGAGCAGACGACGACCTCTGCGAAGGTGAGCGCATCGCTGGCGCAGTTGGCGGGCAAGCCGATCAACCAGGTCTCCGTCAGCACCGTCGGTCCCACATGGGGTAATCAGGTCAGCAAGAAGGCGCTCGAGGCCCTGATCGCCTTCTTCATCGTCGTGGCCATCTACATCAGCATCCGCTTCGAGTGGAAGATGGCGGTGGCGGCCATCATCGCGGTGATCCACGACCTGCTGGTCACGGCCGGCGTCTACTCGCTGTCGGGCCTTCAGGTGACGCCCGACACCGTGATCGCGGTGTTGACCATCCTCGGGTACTCGCTGTACGACACGGTGGTCGTCTTCGACCGCGTCCGCGACAACACGAAGACCTTTGCCGCCTCGGGCCGGATGACCTACTCGGACATGGTCAACCTGTCCATGAACCAGACCCTGGCCCGGTCGATCAACACGTCCATGGTGGCGATCCTGCCGGTCTTGGCGGTGCTCGTGGTCGGGGCGGAGATCCTGGGGGCGACCACCCTCCAGGACTTCGGGCTGGCGCTCTTCATCGGTTTGCTGAGCGGGGCCTACTCCTCGATCTTCATCGCGGCACCCGTCCTCGCCATGTTGAAGGAGCGCGAGCCCCGGTACCGGAGGATCCACGAACGTCTGGCCGTGCGCGGGGACCTGGGCGTGATGACGCCGGCGGCGGCTGCGGCGCTGGTGGGCGGCGGGGCGATCGCCGCCGGGGCGTCTCGCAGCGGAGGCCCCGGCGCGGCGGCGCCGGGACCCATTCGCCCGAGCGGCGGTTCCTCGGGCAACGGCGCCAGGGCCCGGGCCGGGGCCAACGGCTCTCGAGGGACCGGAAGCCCGGACGGCGCGAGCACCGGCGCGGGTCCGACGGGATCGGCTGCGGGCTCGGGTGGGGCAAGCCGAGGTCCGGCCGGTCGACCGCCGCCCCGGCCGCGCAAGGCCGGGAGCGGATCAAAGAGTCGCAGGCGCCGGCGTTAGCTCGGGCGCCCCGACGCTCGACCTGGGAGGAGTCGGCGGCCGCCTGCAGGAGCGCCGGATATCCGAAAACGTCAGCTACGCTGGAGCGATGGTAACCGTCCTCCAGCCCGCGCCCACGGTGGGTCTGGGCGGCGACGCGCTCGACAGCCTTCTCAACCGGGTGCTCGCCGAGGTCTCGCAGCGGCGCCCGGGCGAGGACGTGGACATCATCCTGCGGGCGGCGCGGACGGCGGCGTCCGCCCACGCCGACCAGTACCGGCAGTCGGGCGAGCCGTACCTCACGCACCCCCTGGCGGTCGCCGGCATCGTGGCGGAGCTGGGACTGGACGCCTCGACGGTGGCGGCGGCCCTCCTCCACGACGCCGTCGAGGACACCGGGCTCACCCTCGAGGCGATCGAGGTCGAGTTCGGTCCGGTGGTGGCCCGGGTGGTCGACGGGGTCACCAAGCTCGACCGCCTGCAATTCGACTCCAAGGAGGCGCAACAGGCGGCGACCATCCGCAAGATGCTCGTGGCGATGGCCAACGACTGGCGGGTGCTCCTCATCAAGCTGGCCGACCGCCTGCACAACATGCGCACGCTCGGCGTGATGCCCGAGTGGAAGCAGCGCCGCATCGCCCAGGAGACCTTGGACATCTACGCGCCGCTGGCGCACCGCCTGGGCATCCAGCAGGTCAAGTGGCAGCTCGAGGACCTCGCCTTTGCCACCCTCCACCCCAAGCGCTACGCGGAGATCGATCAGATGGTCGTCGCGCGGGCGCCCCAGCGTGAGGAGTACCTCGCGCGGGTGCTCGTCGCCGTGCGCGAGCGCCTGGCCGCGCATGGCATCGAGGCCGAGGTGACCGGGCGGCCCAAGCACCTGTGGAGCATCTACGAGAAGATGGTCGTCCGGGGCAAGGAGTTCGACGACATCCACGATCTGGTCGGCATCCGGGTCGTGGTCGCCGACGACAAGGACTGCTGGGCGTCGCTCGGCAGTATCCATGCCATCTGGGCGCCGGTGCAGGGCCGTTTCAAGGACTACATCAACACGCCCAAGTTCAACCTCTATCAGTCCCTGCACACGACCGTGATCGGGCCCGAGGGCAAGCCGATCGAGGTGCAGATCCGCACGGACGAGATGCACCGCCGGGCCGAGTACGGGATCGCCGCCCACTGGGGTTACAAGTCGGGCGACGCCTCCTCGGAGATGGCCTGGCTCCAGCGCATCGTCGACGTGGAGCAGGGGACCACCGACCCCGTCGAGTTCCTCCAGGCCTTGAAGCTGGACCTGGAGCAGGACGAGGTCTACGTCTTCACGCCCAAGGGCAAGGTCATCGCCCTGGCGGCGCGCGCCACACCGGTGGACTTCGCGTACGCCATCCACACCGAGGTGGGCCACCGTTGCATCGGCGCCCGCGTCAACGGCCGCCTCGTGCCGCTCGACACCCGCCTGACCTCGGCCGACACGGTCGAGATCGTCACCTCCAAGTCCCAGGTCGCCGGCCCGTCGCGAGACTGGCTGCAGTTCGTCGCCTCGCCGAGGGCCCGCAACAAGATCCGCCAGTGGTTCAGCCGGGAACGCCGGGAGGACACCATCGAGGGCGGGCGCGAGGAGCTGGTCAAGATCCTCCGCAGGGAGGGCATGCCGCTGCACGAGATCCTCGCGTCGAGCGCGCTGCGGCAGGTGTGCCAGTCACTCAACCTGAGCGATCCCGAGGCGCTCTTCGCCGCCATCGGCGAGCACCGGGTGTCGGTGCAGTCGGTGCTCCAGCGCCTCTCCCGCGAGCTCCAGGGCGGCGAGCCCGAGCAGCTGCCCACGACGGCGACGCGCGGGGTGCGCCGCTCGCGCATCGCCGGCCGCCAGGGCGCCGGCGTGTACGTCGAGGGTCTGGACGACCTCATGGTGCACCTGGCGCGCTGCTGCACGCCGGTGCCGGGCGACCAGATCATGGGCTTCGTCACCCAGGGCCGAGGCGTGTCGGTGCACCGGACCGACTGCTCCAACGCCATGGCCCTCCAGCGCCAGTCGACCGAGCGGCTCATCGAGGTCGAGTGGGACCGCGCTGCCGACGGCGTGTTCGTGGCCACCATCGAGGTGCTGGCCTTTGACCGCTCGAGGCTCCTGTCGGACGTGAGCCGCGTCGTCTCCGAGCATCACCTCAACATCGTGGCGGCGCGCACCGCGACCACGTCCGACCGGGTGAGCCGCATGGCCTTTGACGTGGAGCTGGCGGATCCGGCACACCTCCACTCGCTCATCGCCTCGCTCAAGCACCTCGACGGCGTGTTCGACGCCTACCGCCAGATCCCCGGCCGGAGGACCTGACCCCCAAAGTGGCTGATCGAAGCGCAGCTGCGGACGAGCAGGGGCCGGTGCGCGCCCCGACCGGCACGCGCGACGTGCTGTGGCCGGAGTCGCATCGCTGGGAGCGCGTCGTCGCGACGTTTGCCGACGAGGCCCAGCGGGCGGGCTTCGGGCTCGTGCTCAATCCCATGTTCGAGTCCGTGCGCGTGTTCCGCCGGGGGATCGGGGAGCAGAGCGAGGTGGTCGGCAAGGAGATGTACGAGTTCGAGGACCGCGGCGGCCGCATGCTGGCGTTGCGTCCCGAGGGCACGGCCTCGCTCGTGCGTACCTACGTGCAACACCGGCCCAACCTGCCGTGGAAGGCGTGGTACGTCACGCCGGCGTTCCGCTACGAGCGCCCCCAGGCCGGCCGCTACCGCCAGCACCACCAGCTGGGCGTCGAGGCCCTCGGCCCCTCGGATCCCGATCTCGACGTCGAGGTGGTGGTCCTGGCCCACGACTTCTACCGGGCCATCGGGCTTCGTCAGATCGCGTTGCGCCTCAACTCCATGGGGGATGCCAACTGCCGCCCCGCCTACCTGGACACCCTGCGCACCGCCCTCTCGGCCAAGCGGGACCAGCTGTGCCCGGAGCACCGGGAGCGGCTGGACGCCAACCCCCTCCGGGTGTTCGACTGCAAGACGCCCGAGTGCCTGGCCGCCACGGCCGACGCGCCGCTCCTGGCGGACCACCTCTGCGACGAGTGCCGCGAGCACCTCGCTCGCGTCCGGGCGGGACTCGAGGCCGCCGGCGTGGGCTACGAGATGGACGATCGCCTCGTGCGAGGGCTCGACTACTACACCCGCACCACCTTCGAGTTTGCCTCGGCCGCGCTCGAGGCGAGCCAAAACGCGGTCGGGGGCGGTGGCCGCTACGACGGGCTCGTCGAGGCGCTCGGCGGGCCGCCCACCCCCGGCGTCGGATTCGGCATCGGCATCGAGCGCGTCCTGCTGGCCTGCGACGCCGAGGGCGCCCTGGTCGATCCGGCCCCGGCCCCCGACGTGTGGGTGGTGGACGTGGCCGGTGGGGCCGCGGCGCGGGACCTCGTGATCGAACTGCGCCGCGCCGGTCTCTTCGCCGAGCGCGCCTACGACGGACGTTCGATGAAGGCGCAGCTGCGCCAGGCCGACCGGGCCTCCGCCCGGATCGCGGTCATCGTCGGTCGCAAGGAGCTCGAGGAGGGCACCGCGACCGTACGGCCACTGCGTGGCGGCCTCGCCGGAGACGGTGCGGGCGATGCCGGCGGCCTCGCCACGGGCCCGGAGGATGCCGGGCAGGTGCAGGTACCTCGCGCCGACGTCCTCGACACGGTGCGCGCCATGATCGACAAGTCATGACCGGAGCTCGGCCGGCTGGGCGACGGGACGACCGGCATGAGGGCAATTTGCGGGGGCAATTTGTGAGGGCAACCAGGGAGGCGACCCCATGACCAGCGACGCCACGTCGCTTCGTACCCATCTCTGCGGCCGGGTGGGACTGGAGGACGTCGGCCGGCAGATCCGGGTGACCGGCTGGGTCGCGCACCGGCGGGAGCACGGCGAGCACCTGGCCTTTGTCGACCTCCGGGACTGGACCGGCATCCTCCAGTGCGTGGTGCCGGGCACGGTCGACGTCCGCAGCGAGTACGTCGTGGCCGTCTCGGGGACGGTGCGGCGACGTCCCGAGGGCACGATCAACGACCGGCTGCCGACGGGCCAGGTGGAGCTCGGGGACTGCGAGGTCGAGGTGCTCAACGTGGCCGAGCCGCCGCCGTTCGCCGTTGACGACCGCTCCAACGCCGAGGAGGCACACCGCCTGCGCTATCGCTTCGTGGACCTGCGCCGCCCCCGGATGCAGGAGAATCTCCGCACCCGGGCCGCCGTGATCGCAGCCCTCCGCAGGTCCATGGACGGCACAGGGGTTCTGCGAGGTCGAGACGCCCCTGCTGTGGGCGCCCACGCCGGAGGGCTCACGCGAGTTCGCGGTGCCGTCGCGGCTGCACCGCGGCGACTTCTACGTGTTGCCCCAGAGCCCGCAGCTGGCCAAGCAGCTGCTCATGGTCGGGGGGTTCGACCGGTACTTCCAGATCGCCCGCTGCATGCGGGACGAGGACCCGCGTGCCGACCGGCAGTTCGAGTTCACCCAGCTCGACCTGGAGGCGTCGTTCGTCGGGCAGGAGGACGTCATCGGCTTCGTCTCCGACGCGGTGCAAGAGGCGACCCTGGCGGGCGCCGGCCACGCCGCCTCGCCGCCCACGACCATCACCTGGTCCGAGGCGCTCGACCGGTTCGGCACGGACAAGCCCGACCTGCGCTTCGGGATGGAGCTCGTCGACCTCTCGGGCGTGTTCGCCGGCACCGGGGTGCGGGCCTTCGCCGCGCCCTGCGTCAGGGCGATCGTCGTCCCCGGTGAGGGCGGGCTCGCCCGGTCGCGCCTCGATGCCCTGACCGAGCGGGCCAAGGGGCTCGGCGCCAAGGGGCTCGCGTGGTTCCGGGTCGTCCCGGGTGAGGGCGGGGCGCCCGAGGGGTCCGCTGCCGGGGTTCCCGGCGGCTCGGTCGCCCTGGACTCGCCGCTCGATCGATTCTTGAGCGACGAGGAGCGGGCGGGGCTCGTCGAGACGTGCGGGGCCGAGCCCGGCGACCTCGTCCTCGTCGTGGCCGACGAGCACGCCGTGGCCTGCACCGTCCTCGGGTCGCTGCGCACCGAGCTCGGCGGCCGCCGCGCCGGGGAAGGCCCGCTGCACTACGTGTGGGTCGTCGACTTCCCGATGTTCGACGGCGTCGACGACGCCGGCAATCCCGTCGCGGCCCACCACCCGTTTACCATGCCGCACCCCGACGACCTCGACCTGCTCGAGACCGATCCGCTCTCCGTGCGGTCCCAGGCGTACGACCTCGTGCTCAACGGCTGGGAGCTCGGCTCGGGCAGCATCCGTATCCACCGGGCGGATATCCAGCGACGCGTCTTCTCTGCGCTCGGTATCTCCGAGGAGTCGGCCCAGGCCCGCTTCGGCTTCCTGCTCGACGCCTTCCGCTACGGGGCGCCGCCCCACGGGGGTTTCGCTGTGGGCATCGACCGCCTGGCGGCCATCTTCTGCGGGGAGGACAACATCCGCGAGGTCATCGCCTTCCCCAAGACCCAGTCCGGGGCCGATCCGATGACCGGCGCGCCCAAGGCGCTGGCGCCCGAGTCGCTGGCCGAGCTCGGCATCCGGGTCGCGCCGCGGGCCAAGGGGTGAGGGGGCTCCTCGGCAGGTGAGCGCAGCGCCCAGCGACGACCTCTTCACTTCGGCGGCGGAGGAGCGCCTGTCGTCCCGCGCACCGCTCGCCGCCCGGCTCCGCCCGCGCACCCTCGACGAGGTCGTCGGCCAGCGCCACCTGGTGGGCCCGGGGTCCCCGCTGCGGGTGCTCCTGGAGCGCGACGCGCTCGGCTCCGCCATCCTGTGGGGACCGGCCGGGACGGGCAAGACCACGCTGGCCCGCCTCGTGGCTCAGGCGAGCGCCAAGGCCTTCGTGCCGCTCTCGGCGGTCGCATCCGGGGTCAAGGAGTTGCGAGAGGAACTGGAGCGAGCCCGCCGCCGCCTCGGGGAGCAGGGCCGGGGGACCATCCTCTTCGTCGACGAGGTCCACCGGTTCAACAAGGCCCAGCAGGACGTGCTGCTCCCCTCCGTGGAGGACGGCCTCGTGGTGCTGATCGGCGCCACCACGGAGAACCCCTACTTCGAGGTGAACGCCCCTCTCCTCAGCCGCTCGACGCTCTGGCGCCTGGAGCCCCTGAGCGACGACGACGTGTCCGAGCTCCTCCGCCGTGGTGCCGCCCTCGAGGGAGTGCGGGTCGACGACGAGGCCATGGACGCGCTGGTCGCCTCGGCGGGTGGAGACGGCCGCGCCGCCCTCACGACGCTCGAGGTGGCCGCCGCCCTGAGCGTGGCCCAGAGCGCTGAGGCATCGCCCGAGGCATCGCCCGAGGACTCGCCCGAGGCGTCCGAGCCGCCGATCGTCGGGCTGCGAGAGGTGGGCGCGGCGCGCAGCGGCCGCATCTTCCACCAGGGCGCCGACGAGCACTACGACCAGATCAGCGCCTTCATCAAGAGCGTCCGGGGGTCGGACCCCGACGCCGGCCTGTACTGGCTGGCCCGCATGCTGGACGCCGGCGAGGACGCCCGCTTCCTGGCCCGGCGCCTGGTCATCCTCGCCAGCGAGGACGTCGGCCTGGCCGACCCCATGGCCCTCGTGGTGGCCGACGCAGCGGCGAGGGCGGTGGAATTCGTGGGACTCCCGGAGGCGGCCCTCAACCTGGCCGAGGCGACCGTGTACCTGGCAACCGCCCCCAAGTCCAACCGCGTGACGGTGGCCCTCGGGCGCGCCAGACAGGACGCTCGCGGGCATGACCGGGGGGACGTCCCGATGCATCTGCGCGACGCCCACTACCGGGGCGCGGGCTCCCTCGGGCACGGCGACGGCTACCGCTACCCCCACGACGAGGCGGGCGCCTGGGTGGAGCAGCAGTACCGCCCGAGTGGCCTCGAGGGTCGCGCCTACTACGAGCCGAGCGACCGCGGGCACGAGGGCGCGCTGGCCGCCCGGCGCGCAGCCGAGCGCGAAAACCACCAGCAGAGAGGACCTGCCCGGTAGGCTGCCGGCCATGTCCGTGGCCGAGGTCGTGGTGCTGGTTGCCGCCGTGGTGGCGTGCATGGCGGCGCTGGTGTGCCTGGTCTCCGCCGTCGTCTTGGTGGGTGCGGTGCGCCGCCTGGAGCGGGGCGTCGAGTCGCTGCGCAGCGAGACCGTCCCCCTGGTGTCCGACGCCCGCGAGGTCATGGACCACGCCACGACGGAGCTCGCGAGAGTTGGGGCCGTCCTCGAGGGCACCGAGTCGGTGACCGCCACGGTCGATTCGGCCTCCCGCATGGCCCAGCGGGCGCTCACCAACCCGGTGGTCAAGGTGTTGGCCATCCGGGCGGGCGCGGCGACGGGCCTGCGCCACCTGCGCTCACCCAAGGCGTCGGCGTGATCCGGCGCCCCCTGTGGCTGGCGACCGGGGTGGTCGTCGGGGTCGGCGGGACCCTCTGGACCCAGCAGCGTGTCCGCAAGGTGATCGACCAGGCCCAGGCCCGGCTCTCGCCCGAGCACGTCGTACGCGGGGCCGCCCGCAGCGCGCAGGGGATTCCTGCACGGGTGCGCGCCGCCAACGCCGCCGGGGCGGCGGAGCGGCGACGGCGCGAGCGAGAGCTCCGCGAGCGCTTCGCCCACCGGCCGGGCGAGGCCACGGTCCCGGGACTCTCCGTCATCGGTCGCCCGCACCCGACGCCCGGGCGGGGGCGCTAGCGGCGCTTCGGAGCGCGGGTCCGATTCGGACCGGCCCTGTTTGGGACCGGCCCTGTTGGGACCGGCACCGTGCAGCCACCGCGTAGGCTCGGACGGATGGGGATGGACGCCAACCAGCTGCGATCCGCCTTTACGGGCTTCTTCGCCTCGCGCCGCCATACCGTCGTGCCCTCGGCCAGCCTGATCCCCTACGACCCCTCCATCCTCTTCACGATCGCCGGGATGGTGCCGTTCAAGCCGTACTTCCTGGGGGAGGAGACCCCGCCGTGGCCCCGGGCCACCACCGTCCAGAAGTGCTTCCGGACCCTCGACATCGACATCGTCGGGACCACGACCCGGCACAACACCTTCTTCGAGATGTTGGGCAACTTCAGCTTTGGGGATTACTTCAAGGCCGAGGCGATCCCCTACGCCTGGGAGTTCGTGACCGAGGTGTTGTCCCTCGACGGGGAGCGTGTCTGGGCCACCGTGCACGACAGCGACGACGAGGCCTTTCAGATCTGGGCCGACGTCGTCGGCCTGCCCACCGAGCGCATCCAGCGGATGGGCGAAGACAATTTCTGGAAGATGGGCGAGACGGGGCCGTGCGGCCCCAGCTCGGAGCTCTACTTCGACCGGGGTCCGGAGCTGGGCGATCCGGGGGGGCCCGCCCATGGGGGAGAGGAGCGCTACGTCGAGGTCTGGAACCTCGTCTTCATGCAGCTGAACCGGCACGAGGACGGCACCCTGACCGAGCTCCCCCGCCGCAACATCGACACCGGAGCGGGCCTCGAGCGCCTGCTCACCGTCCTCCAGGGCGTGCACTCGGCCTTTGAGACCGACGTCCTCAGCCCGCTCGTGGCGACCGCAGAGTCCCTGACGGACCACCGCTACGGGGCCAACGAGCATGACGACGTGGCCCTGCGAATTCTGGCGGACCATGGCCGGGCCATGACGATGCTCGTCTCCGATGGGGTCGTGCCGTCCAACGACGGCCGCGGCTACGTGTTGCGCCACCTCATCCGCCGGGCGGTGCTCGCCGCGAGGCGGCTCGGCGTCGAGCGGATCGTCACCTCCAGCCTGGCGGCCACGACGGCCGAGGTCATGGGCGACGCCTACCCGGAATTGCGGACCAACCTCGACCTCGTGCAGGAGTCGTTGGAGCGGGAGGAGCACGGCTTCGACCGGACCCTGCGCACGGGCCTCAACCTGCTCGAGGGGGCGTGGGACGAGGCCCGCAAGAACGGGGCGAAGGTGCTCCCGGGCGACGTCGCCTTCCGGTTGCACGACACCCACGGGTTTCCGATCGAGCTCACCACGGAGCTCTCGGCGGAGCAGGGCCTCGGTGTCGACCGCGAGGGCTTCGAGGAGGCCATGGGCGAGCAGCGCCGCCGCGCACGCCAGGCGGCCCGTCACCCCGTGGAGGCGGACGAGCGCGCCTACCGCGACCTGCTCGAGCGAGAGGGGCCCACCGTCTTCTTGGGCTACGACCCCCACGCCTACCAGACGCCCAGCCGGGTGGTCGGCATCCTCGCCGGCAGCGAGCCCGGCACCGCCGAGATCTTCCTCGACCGCACGCCCTTCTACGCCGAGGGTGGGGGTCAGGTGGGAGACACCGGGACCATCGTGACCGAGACGGGACGCGCCCTCGTCTACGACACCGTGCCCGCGGTGGCCGGCTTGACGGCCCACCGGGCCAAGGTGGAAGGGGAGATCCTGGTGGGGCAGGACGCGCTGGCGGTCATCGACGGGGGGCGGCGTGAGGCCGTGCGGCGCAATCACACCGGCACCCACCTGGTGCACGCCGCGTTGCGCGACGTCTTGGGCGACCACGTCCGCCAGCAGGGGTCCCTGGTCGCCCCGGACCGGCTGCGCTTCGACTTCAGTCACCACGGCCCGCTCACGCGCGACGAGGTCGGCTCGGTGCTCGAGGTTGCCAATGCCGACGTGCTGACCGACGAGCCGGTGAGCACCACCGAGACCACACGGCCGCGACGCGGAGGCCATGGGGGCCCTGTCCTTCTTTGGCGACAAGTACGGCGACCGGGTGCGGGTGGTGCGCGCCGGTCCGCACTCGCTCGAGTTTTGCGGCGGTACCCACGTCGACGCGCTGGGGGCGATCGGGCCGGTCTCGATCGTCTCGGAGGGCTCGATCGGCGCCAACACTCGGCGGATCTTCGCCGTCACCGGTCTCGCCAGCGTCAAGCGTTCCCTCGAGCGCGACGCCCTCCTGCAGGACGCCGCCGAGCTCTTGAAGACGGAGCCGGAGGGAGTCGTCGAGGGCCTGCAGCGGCTCGTCGACCGCCAGCGCACCGCCGAGCGCGAGCTGCAGAGCCTGCGGGCCGCAGCGGCCGATCGTGACGCCGCCGAGCTGGCCGGGAAGATGGAGTCCGGCCTGGTCGTCGGCCGGCGCGACGGCCTCGCGCCCGACGCCCTGCGCGCCCTGGCCCAGTCGGTCCAACGGCGCAGCGATGCGCGTGCGGTGGTCCTCGGCGGCAGCGCCGACGGGTCCAAGGTGGCCGTGGCCGTCGCCACCGGGGACGGCGTGGACGCGGCGGCCCTCGTGCGCCAGGTGGCTCCCATCGTGGGCGGAGGGGGAGGGGGCTCGCCCCGTCTGGCCCTCGCCGGGGGCCGGGCTCCCGCACGCCTCGACGAGGCGTTGGCCGAGGCGCGGAGGATCCTGTCCAACCCGTGACACGACCCGGGTCCCGTCCCGGGGCGGTCCTGGGTGTGGACCTCGGGACCCGCCGGATCGGCCTGGCCCGCAGCGACCGGTCCCGCACGCTGGCCTCGCCGTGGCGGGTCCTGTCCCGCACGGGCGACCGGGACGGGGACGCCCGTGCCCTCCTCTCGGCCGCCCAGGAGAGCGAGGCGAGCGTCGTCGTGGTGGGCCTACCGCTCTCGCTCGACGGCTCTCGGGGTCCCGCGGCGCAACGAACGCTCGACGAGGTGGCAACCTTGCGGCGCATGCTGGAGCCAGAGGGCCTCACGGTGGAGACCGTCGACGAGCGCTTTACCACCGCGTCCGCCCACGCCGCGCTGGCGGCGGCGGGACGCCGAGGGCGCGAGCGCCGGGCCGTGGTCGATGCCGCCGCGGCCGCCGTCCTGCTCCAGGCGTGGCTGGACGCCGCGCCGCGCGCCGTCGGTCCGGGCTCGGCCCGGGCCTGATCGAGGGCGGGGACCGTGACCGTCGAGGACGGGCGCGAGGAAGGGATGGCGGGGCCGGCACCGACGGCCGGGAGGCCGGATCCGCCGCCGGGGGCCGGGAGTCCGGAGCCGGCACCGACCGTGGGGACGCAGGAGCCGTCGCCGACCGCCGAGCCGGCGGAAGGCTCGACCCCGTCGCCCGGGACCTCGCAGCCGCGGCTGCAGAGCGGGCGCCAGCGTGCGAGGCGCCGCGCCGTGGTCCGCCGGCGTCGACGGATCGCCCTCCTCGCGGCGGGACTCGTGCTCCTCGTGATCGCGGCCTTGGTCGGGTGGTACGAGCTCCAGGCGCATCCGGGAGGTCCGACCGGCAAGCAGGTCGTGATCTCCGTGCAGCAGGGCGAGGCGTCCGGTGACGTGGTGGCCGACCTGGCCAAGGAGAAGGTGGTGACGAGCGGGCTCGCCTTTCGGATCTTCCTCTTCTTCCACGGGACGCCCACCATCCGCCCCGGCTCCTACCTGATGCACGAGAACCTGTCGTTCGCGAGCGCGCGCCAGGACCTGGCCCAGGGACCCAACGTGCTCGCCGTCGACGTCCCGGCCGGCCTGACCCTGGGGGAGCTGGCGCAGCGGTATGCGGACGTGACCGGGACGGACGCCAACGCCTTTCTCGCCACGGCGAGGAGCGGGGCGGTGACCTCCCCCTACGAGGTGCCCGGCTCCAACAACCTGGAGGGGCTGGTGGCGCCGGGGACGTACTACATCCTGCCGGGCGAGACGGACCGCCAGGTCTTGCAGAAGATGGTGAGCCACTTTGATCAGGTGGCCGCGGCGGCCGGGGCCACGCCGGCGGCGGCCACCGCGCTCGGGCTCACGCCGAACCAGTTGGTGACCGTCGCCTCGATCGTCGAGAAGGAGGGCGTCTACCCGGTGAACCTGGGCGGCGTGTCGCGGGTGATCTACAACCGGCTGGCCGCGGGCATGCCCCTGCAGATGGATTCGACCGTGCTGTACTCGCTCGGGCGTGACGGGGGAGCGGTGACCGAGCAGGACCTCCGGACCGACACTCCCTACAACACGTACCTGCACTCGGGGCTCACCCCCACGCCGATCGCCTTTCCGAGTCCCGGGGCCCTCTCCGCGGCGGCGCATCCGCCCGCGGCTTCGTGGCTCTACTTCGTCGTCGTGACCAAGTCGGGCGTCGAGGCCTTTTCCAGCACCTACGCAGGGCAGCTGGCCAACGAGGCGCTGGCCCGCCAGCGGGGCCTCTGGCTGAGGCGCGTGCCGCTCGACCGACCGGGGCACGGGCGCTGGCCCTCCGCCGCCACGACCGTGGTCGGCGTCATCGGCGATCCGGTCGCCCACTCGCTGTCCCCGCTGCTGCACAACACGGCCTTTGGTGTGCTCGGCCTCGACTGGGTCTCGGTCGGGTTCCGCGTGCCGCCGGGCGCGACGCGCTCGGCCGTCGCCGCCATGCGCGACCTGGGGCTTGCCGGGCTCTCCGTGACCATGCCGCACAAGTCGGCGATGGCCGACCTGGTCGACGAGCTCGACCCCGTGGCGCGACGGCTGGGCGCGGTGAACTGCTGCGTCTGCCGGGGGCCCGAGGTGATCGGGATCAACACCGACGGCCCGGGGTTCCTCGAGGCGCTGCGGCGCTCGACCGGCCTCGAGCCCGGTGGGCGCACCTGCCTGGTCGCGGGGGCGGGGGGGGCGGCCCGGGCCGTGGTCCTCGCACTCGCGGAGGCCGGGGCGGCCAGGGTGGTGGTGGTGGCCCGGGATCGAGCGCGCGCGACCGCGACCGCCGAGCTCGCCGGAGCGGCGGGAGAGGCGCCCTCGATCGACGAGGGTGCCCGCATCGCGGGGAGCGCGGAATTGATCGTCAACGCCACTCCCGTCGGCATGCTCGGCGGGCCGGCCGAGGGGCAACCGGCGCTCGTGCCCGCGGATCTGCTCGGCTCGGGCCAGGTCGTGAGCGACCTCGTCTATCACCCGAGGATCACGCCCTGGCTCGAGGAGGCCGCGAGACGCGGGGCGCGAGTGTCCGGGGGCCTCGGGATGCTGGTCCACCAGGCGGGGATCCAGCTGGAGCGTTGGACCGGTATGGCCGTGCCGGTGGAGGAGATGTGGCGGGCGGCGGAGGAGGCCGAGGGCTCCCGATGAGCCTCACGTGCGCCGAGACCGAAGCGCCGAGGTCCAGGTAGAAGACACGCCGGCCACCGCCGCCCCCTACGCCGCTCGATGCGCGAGGGGCCCCTCAGCCGGGCGACGGAGCCGCCCACAGGCCCGCGTCCATCAGCGCCCGTACGCAGGCCTCTCGGAGCGCGCACTCGGCCTCGTGGCGATGCTCGGGGGTGGTCCGCACCGCGACCCGAAGCGTGCACGCGCCCTTGCCATCGTCGGCCACCCCGACGAGCGAGGGAGCCTCGGCGAGACCCATCGCAACACCGGCTCGGACCTCCGAGGACCGAGAAAGGCCCGAGGCGGTGTCGGAGATGAGCGCCTTGGCCTGGTCGAGATCCTGTGCGCTTCGAGCCAGGACCGGGAGTTCGATGGCGGCGCGGGCCGAACCCCGCGTGACGTTGCCGAGGCGCCGGACGTCGCCGTTGGGGACGAACCAGACGATGCCGTCCGCATCACGCACCCGGGTGATCCGGAGGGTGAGGTCCTCGACCACCCCGCTCAGGTCGAGACCGGCGGGATTGGTGACCTGGACGCGGTCTCCGATGCCGTACTGGTCCTCGACGGTCAAGAGGACCCCGGAGAGGTAGTCGCGAATGAGGGTTTGCGCACCGAACCCGATGGTGGCACCGATGACGGTGGCGCTGGCGAGCAGGGGAGTGAGATTGATCCCAAACATCGACAGGACGACGGCGATCGCCACCAGGACGATGACGAAGCGCCAGATGTTGGCGACCAGGGCGGCTACCGTGTCCACCCGGGCACGCGCCCGCTCGGACCGGATCCGGTCGGCCGCGGGGTGCCCGATTCGCCGCAGGACCCGGCGGATGGCCCTCGCTCCCACGTAAGCCGCCAGGAAGGCCAGGACGACGACGAGTAGGACCTCGAAGGGGCGAACCACCAGCTCGTTTACCGTGCGAGCGGTGTCGGGACTCAGGCCGCTCCGGGTGAGCAGGTCGTAGAGCCAACCGTTGCCGCCGTTGCCACTCCCCCCGCCGCTCGCTGCGAGGACCGCTGTCCCGAGGCCCTGGGTGGCCCCTCCCGGGGGGTGCATGGTCGATATTCTGTCCCCGATGCCGCCGTGGTGATCACGTCCCTCGAGACGCGCCCGCGCCGACGGGCCCCCCAGGGGGTCCTAGGTGTGATCGCGAGCGTCGATATCACGCTCGTCGTGTGCACGCTCGTCGTGGCGGGGCTCGGCGTGCTGATGGTCTACACGGCCACCCGTGGCGGGCTTCTTGCCGCCGGCTACGACCCTCACTACTACCTGAAGCGCCAGGCGGCGTGGGTGATCGTGGGGATCCTCGCGATGGTCGGCTTCGCAGTGCTCGACTACCGGCGCCTCGAGCAGGTCGCCATGCTCCTCTACGGCCTGATGGTGCTCGCGCTGCTGTCCGTCTTCGTGGTGGGCCACCACACCTTGGGGTCGCAGCGGTGGTTCTCGATCGCGGGCCAGCAGATCCAGCCCTCCGAGTTCGCCGTCTTGGCGGTCATCTTGGCGGTGGCGACGTACTGCGCGAGGCGGAGCGAGGGTCTGACCTGGCGAGACGTCTTCAAGGTCCTCGTGCTCGCGGGCATCCCCATCGTGCTGGTGATGAAGCAGCCCGACCTCGGCACGGCCATCGTCATGGTGATGATCCTCTTCGTGATGCTCGCCGTCGCGGGATTGCCGGGCCGCATCCTGATCGTCCTGCTCCTCGCCGGCGCCCTGATCGCCCTGGTCGCCTTTGAGGCGGGCTTCCTGCAGCACTACCAGATCTCCCGGCTGACGACGTTCTTGCATCAAGACACCCACAACGCCCAGCTGCAGGCCCAGCCGAGCTACTACAACCTCCAGCAGTCCAAGGACGCCATCGGTGCGGGGGGCCTCACCGGCACGGGGCTGCTCAGGGGCCAGGCCACCAACCTCGGGTACGTGCCGGAGCAGCAGACCGACTTCATCTTCACCGCGGTGGGCGAGCAGCTCGGGTTCATCGGCGCCTCGATCACGCTGTTCCTGCTGGCTCTCGTCTCGTGGAGGGTGTTGCGGACCGCGCAGGTGGCCCGGGACCCCTTTGGCCGGCTGCTCTGTGCGGGGGCCTTCGCCTTCCTCGCCTTCAGCATCTTCCAGAATGCGGGGATGACGATGGGGATCATGCCCATTACCGGGATCCCGCTGCCCTTCATGAGCTACGGCGGCTCGGCCGTCCTCTGCTTCTTCATCGCGGTCGGGATCACCCTGAGCGTCTATGCCCGACGCTTCGGTTGAGGCGGGGCTCGGACCGGTAGCCGACGTGGAGTCGGAGGCGCCGGACGCGGAGTCGGAGGCGCCGGACGCGGCGCCGGCCCCTGTCATGCCGGTGTTCCGGATCATGACCGTCGTCGACCTGACGGTCGACCTGCCCGACCCCTTTGCGGTCGTCCACCTGATCGAGGACGAACCCCCCGCCCGACGGCTGGACATCCCCATCGGCTTGGCGGACGCCACGTCCCTCGCCTACGCCCTCGGCCGCGGTGGGACCGCCAAGCCCCTCACGCACGAGCTCTTCTCCGAGGTGTTGCGCCGCTTCGGGATCGACGTGGTGGCGGTACGCCTGACCGGTCGGAGCGTCGGGGCCTACACGGCCGAGGTCGACCTCATGGGGGCGAGCGGGCACGAGGTGGTCCCGTGCCGGCCGTCCGACGGGATTGCCCTGGCCCTCCGACAGCCGGTCTCGGCCCCTCTCCTCGCCGACGAGCGCCTGCTCGAGGGACGCGGGGACGTCGCTCCGGCCTGACGGCAGGGCCCACGCGTCGCCCGGGCGGCCGCGCCGATCAGGCGGCGACCTCGAAGGTGCGCTCCCCGAGGGACGGCGGACCGGCCTCCACGGCCTCGAGCGGTTCGGCCTCCTGGGAGATCCGCATGAGCACGGCGATCAGCACGTAGTTGGCCACGAGGGACGAGCCGCCATAGGCGATGAAGGGCAGCGTGAGGCCGGTGAAGGGGAGCAGCCGGAGCACCCCCGCCATGATGATGAGGGCCTGGAAGCCGATCAGGATCGTGAGCCCGGTCGCCATCAGCTTGGCGAAGTCCGAGCGGGCGGCCTGAGCGACCCGCAGCCCCGCCCCGACGAGCAGCAGGTAGGCCATCGCCACCGTGGCCGTCCCCAGCAGGCCGAGCTCCCAGCCCAGGCCGGCGAAGATCATGTCGCTGTACACGAAGGGGATGTGTATGCCGCTGCCGACCCCGAGGCCGACGCCGCCGACGCCGCCCGTGCCGAGCCCGTACCAGGCGTAGGCCAGCTGCGTGTTGGGCCAGGGGTTGAGCCACAGGCTGACCCGCTCGTGGACCTGGACGAAGAGGTGCGAGGCCACCCCGGCGCCCACCGCGAACAGGACGATGCCGAGGACGAGGTAGCCAAAGCGGCCGGTCGTGATCCACAGCATGCCGATGAAGAGGATGAACAGCAGGGCCGCGAAGCCGATGTCGTTCTCCACGGCGATCACCAGCATGGCGAAGCCCCAGGCCACGAGGATCGGGATGAGCGGCCGGGGGTCCAGGAAGAGGCGGTTGCCGACCCGGGCCGTGGGGATGGTGAGCAGCTCCTTGTTCTCGGCGAAGTACGAGGCGAAGAAGATGCACAGGCAGATCTTGGCGATCTCGACGGGCTGGAACTGGATCGGGCCCAAGTGCACCCAGAGGCGGGCGCCGTTGATCTTGAGGCCGATCACGGGGAGGAGCGGGGCGAGGAACAGCAGGGCGGCGGCCAGCAGCAGCAGGTAGCGGTAGCGATCGAGGTCCCGGGAATGGCGGATGACGAGCAGGGTGAGCGATGTAGGCCCCGATCCCGACCGCCGTCCAGGCGGCCTGCTGTGCCGCCAGGTGGTAACCGGGCGGGTTCCAGCGGGTGACGAGGACGTAGCCGATCCCGTTCAACAGGGCGGCGATCGGCAGGATCACCGGGTTGGCTTGGGCACCAGCCAGCGGTTGGCGAGGTGGGCGAGCAGGGAGAGGCCGAGCACGATGCCCAGGAAGACGCCGAGGTGGGGCGGAATGTGGGACGTCGACCCGAGGGAGGCCAGGACATAGCATGCGATCGTGACGACCGAGGCGAGGATGAGCAGGCCGAGCTCCGTCCTGCGTCGGGGCTTGGGTCCTCGCCGCCAACCCAGCCGCGATCGCCTCCGACTCCTGGCCACCGGGGAGAGCGTAGTGGTCGGCCCGTGCCCGCAGGCGTCCGGCCCCGCCCCGCGGGATCGGTCCGCCGGAGGGGCGGTGCGGCGGTGATCGCCTCGGAGGCCGAGGAGGCCTGGCCCGACGAGCAGCGGCGGATCGAGGCGTTCGGCTACGAGCGCTTCACCAACCGAGAGCTCTCCCGCCTGGACTTTTGCAGCCGCCTGCTCGACCTCGTGGAGGAGAAGGACCAGCCCGTCTTGGAGCGGGTCAAGTTCCTGGCCATCTTCTCCGAGCTCCTGGACGAGTTCTTCCAGGTCCGCGTGGCCGGCGTCGAAGACCAGCTGGCCGCGGGTGTGCGGACGCGATCGATCGACGGGTTGCGCCCGGGCGAGCAGCTCGACGCCATCCGGAGCAGGGTGAGGGATCTCGTCGACCGCCAGGACTCCCTGTTCCTGGACGACGTGGTGCCGGCGCTCTCGGAGGCGGGCGTCCGGCTGTCGGAATGGTCCTCCCTCGACGACGACGACCGCAGCTACCTGGTGGACGTCTTCCACAGCCAGATCTTCCCGGTCCTGACTCCCTTGGCGGTCGACCCGGGGCATCCCTTCCCCTACATCTCCAACCTGTCGCTCAACCTGGTGGTCAAGGTCTGCGATCGGGTCACCAACGAGCAGCGGATCGCCAGGGTCAAGGTGCCCGACCTGCTGCCCCGCTTCGTCGTCATGCCCGACGGCGAGCGCTTCGTCCCTCTCGAGCAGGTGATCGCCGCCCACCTCGACACGCTGTTCCCGGGCATGGCCATCGGGGAGCACCAGGCTTTTCGGGTGACCCGCAACGCGGACCTGACCGTCGAGGAGGACGAGGCCGACGATCTCCTGGTCGCCGTGGAGATGGAGCTGCGGCGGCGGCGCTTCGGGCGTGCGGTGCGCCTCGAGATCGCGGCGGAGGCCAGCGACGAGGTGTGCGAGATGCTGGCCAGGGAGATCGAGGTGGCCCGCGACGCCGTCTACCAGGTCCGGGCTCCGATCGACCTGGGCGGACTCTGGGCGGTCTACGCCCTCGATCGCCCGGACCTGCACGCCGAGACCTGGACGCCCATGACGCCGCCGCCTCTGGCCACGGCGGGCAACGAGCCGGCGGACCTCTTTGCGGTCCTGCGCGAGCGCGACGTCCTGGTCCACCATCCCTACGACTCGTTTGCCACGTCCGTGGAGGCGTTCATCGCCCAGGCGGCGGAGGACCCGGCCGTCCTCGGCCTCAAGCAGACCCTGTACCGCACGTCGGGTGACAGCCCCATCGTGGCGTCGCTCATCCGGGCGGCCGAGCGTGGCAAGCAGGTGGCCGCCCTGGTCGAGCTCAAGGCCAGGTTCGACGAGCAGGCCAACATCGGGTGGGCCAAGGCCCTCGAGGAAGCGGGCGTCCACGTCGTCTACGGCATCGTCGGGCTGAAGACGCACTCCAAGACCGCCCTGGTCCTCCGGCGGGAGGAGGGCGGGATCCGCCACTACTGCCACGTGGGGACCGGTAACTACAACTCCAAGACGGCGCGCATGTACGAGGACCTGGGCCTGCTCACGGCGGACCCCGACATCGGCGCGGACGTCGGCAACCTGTTTAACTACCTCACCGGCTTCAGCCGCCACGCGGACTACCGGCAGATCCTCGTCTCCCCGGTCACCTTCCGGGCCGGGATGCTCGACGAGATCGAGCGAGAGACCGAGGCGGGCCCCGACGGCCGCATCGTGATCAAGACGAACGGCCTCACCGATCCCGAGATGATCGATGCGCTGTACCGCGCGTCGGCGGCGGGAGTGCCGATCGACCTCGTCGTCCGGGGTCTGTGCTGCCTGCGACCGGGGGTGCCCGTGCTCTCCGAGACCATCTCGGTCCGGTCGATCGTCGGTGAGTTCCTGGAGCACTCGCGCATCTACCGCTTTGGCGGAGAGGGCCGCCGCCCCCTGCGCCTCTACACCGGTTCGGCGGACCTCATGGAGCGGAACCTCGACCGGCGCGTGGAGGTGATCACCCCCGTACGGGACCGCCGCCTCCAGCAACGCCTCTTGGACGTCTTGGCCCTCTGCCTGGGCGACGACTCCAACGCCTGGGAGCTCGGGCCCGACAACGCCTGGACCCGGGTGGCAACCCGGGTCGGGGTCAGCGTCCAGGACCGATTGAAGGAGCTGGCGCTCGAGCGGGCCCGGCGTCGGCGCGATCCCGATGCCGTTCCGACCCCGAGGGGCATCGAGGCCTAGGCCGGAGCGTCACCGCGACTCGCGACCCCGCGGGTCGCACCGTTGCGGCCATTGCCGCCGCGCAGGCGCAGCGACAGGTAGGCGAGGCCCCCGGTCGGGATCGGCAACCAGAAATTGACGAGCCGGTAGGTGAGGACGCCCAAGATGGCGTCCGCCCGGGGTACGCCGAAGCCCACCAGCGTCGGGATCAGCACGCCCTCGATGACGCCCAGCCCTCCCGGGGTGATGGGGAGCACGGCGAGCACGTTGGCCAGGCCGTAGGCAACGAGCAGATCGATGGGGAAGACGGTCGAGCCAAAGGCGTAGAGGAACACCCACAGTGAGGCGGCGTCGAGGAGCCAGTTGAGCGCGGCCCAGAGCAACGCGCGCTTGAGCATCTGGCGATCCTTGAGCAGAACCTGCACGCGGTCTGCGATGCCCTGCACGTTGCGGCGCACCGCCGCGGGGTCGACGAAGGGCAGGTGACGGGCCATGCGGAAGAGCCGCTCAGCGGACCGCTGGCGTCCCCTCGTCAGCAGGAGGATCGTTCCGGCGAAGGCGGCGAACAGCACGATGCCAGCGATCGCGGCGATGCCGTAGAGGGGGTTAAACCCCTCGAGCGGGATCGAGATCAGGAGCGCCAGCCAGAAGATGAGGTTGAGGACCACCGCAGACCCGACGCTCTGCGTCGCGAGCCCGAAGGCGGCAGTGCTGCCGGGCACTCCCGAATCGGTCAGCAACCGGTAGCCGAGGGCGCTGCCCGGCGCCGTTCCGGCGGGGAGGATGTGGGAGACGGCGAGGGTGGACATGTTGATGCGGAACATC
The DNA here is from genome assembly GCA_963773635.1 of uncultured Actinomycetes bacterium. Lineage (GTDB taxonomy): Bacteria > Actinomycetota > Acidimicrobiia > Acidimicrobiales > RAAP-2 > CAVZBW01. Next base: position 165,203 of record CAVZBW010000005.1, read on the forward strand.
CGGAAGCGACTAGGGGCGTCGGGATCCAGGACGGACCTGCTGAGCTCCGCGTAGCTCATCAAGGCGCCGATCTCCAGGGCGACGCCGAGGATCAGGTATCCGACGTTGACCTTGCCCAGCAGGTCGACGGACTGGCGGGCCTTGGCCAGCTCGGGGAGCACGATGTACTCCCCGACGAACACGAGCACGAGGATCGTGAGCGTCCAGCGCACCTGGCGGCGCAGGCGGAAGCGCTTCCAGCGAGAGGGCCTTTCGCCGGTGGGGCCGGGGGAGCCGATCGATCCCGGCGTGGCCGTTGCCGGGTCAGGCGGGCCCGGATCGGAGGGCGGTCCTGCCGTCGCCGGCGGACCTGCCGTCGCCGGCGGTGTGGCCGTCGCCGGCGGTGTGGCCGTCGCCGGCGGTGTGGCTCCTGGAGCCCGCGGAGCGTCCGGTCTCGCCTGCTCGTCGGACTCGACGCCGAGGCGCGGGCCGCCACCCTGCGGGTGCGGGCAGGCGCTGGGGGCGTCAGGCACGGGTTTCATGCTTGCACGGGTGGACGTGGTTGCCCCAGAGGGCGCCTCGAGGGCCGGCGATCGGCGTAATGGCGGCGCGAAGTCCAGCGAGGCCGAACGCTCACCTAAGCTCCCTGGCCGTGCGCACGCTCGTGATCCTGCCCACGTACAACGAGGCAGAGAACATCACCCGGATGCTCGAACGGCTGCGCGACGCTCTTCCCGACGCAGGGATCCTGGTCGTCGACGATGGCAGCCCGGACGGGACCGCCGAGCTGGTGGAGAAGGTAGCGGCGCATGATGAGCGGGTAAACCTCCTACGCCGGCCAGGCAAGATGGGGTTGGGAAGCGCCTATCGCGCCGGCTTCCGCTGGGGCCTCGAGCGCGAGTACGAGGTGATGGTGGAGATGGACTCGGACTTCTCCCATGACCCTGACGCCCTTCCGTCCCTGGTGGCGCCCCTGGAGGACGGCCACGAGGTTTCGATCGGATCACGTTATGTCCCCGGGGGTTCGATACCCAACTGGTCGTGGCACCGACACCTGCTCTCCTGGTCGGGCAACCGTTACGCCGACGTCGTCCTCGGGTTGGGGGTGGCGGACTCGACCGCCGGGTTCCGCGCCTACGCGGCCACGGTGCTGCGGCGCCTCGACCTCGACGCGGTCCGCGCGGAGGGGTATGGCTTCCAGATCGAGATGACCTATCGGGCCAAGCAGGCGGGGGCCTCGATCGTGGAGCGGCCCATCGCCTTTGTCGATCGGGTCGCGGGGGAATCCAAGATGTCCTCCAGGATCGTCGTGGAGGCTCTGGGCCTGGTCACCTGGTGGGGGATGCAACGCCTCTGGCACTCCCTCGGACGAGGCGCCCGTCGCTCTCCGAGCGTGCCCGGTTCGGATTCGCCCAGCGGCGGCCGGGTTTCTTCGTCCAAGTAACCGGGTTGGACCACGTCGCGGCCGGCGCGGGCTCCGAGGGGCCCTCGTCTGCGAAAATGGGGTCGTGCCGCACGAAGGAAAGATCCTCGTCGTAGACGACGAGCCGTACATCACCGATCTCCTGTCCGCTGCCCTGCGTTTCGAGGGATTCGCGGTGGACGTGGCGAGCACTGGCAACGACGCCCTGGCCAAGGCCGGTTCGGGTTCGCCCGACCTCGTGCTGCTCGACGTCATGCTCCCCGACTTCGAGGGCACGGAGGTCTGCCGCCGGCTGCGCAGCGCGGGGGACCCCGTCCCGGTCCTCTTCCTCACCGCCCGGGACGCCACCGAGGACAAGGTCGCAGGGCTCCGCCTCGGGGACGACTACGTGACGAAGCCCTTCAGCCTCGACGAGGTGGTGGCGCGGATCCGTGCCGTGTTGCGGCGGTCCGTCCGAGACGAGCTCGGCGAGGAGCGGCAGCTGCGTTTCGCCGATCTCCTCCTCGACGTCGACGCGCACGAGGTCTGGCGGGGCGACACCCTGATCAATCTCACCGCCACCGAGTTCAAGCTGCTCCAGTACCTGTTGGAAAACGCCCGTCGGGTCGTATCGAAGATCGACATCTTGGATCACGTCTGGGACTACAGCTTCGAGGGCGACCCCAACATCGTGGAGACTTATATCAGCTACCTCCGTAAAAAGGTCGACGAGCGCCAGCCGCAGCTGATCCATACGGTGCGCGGCGTCGGCTACTGCCTCCGACTGCCGCCGGAGACGAGACGCCGGTGAAGCTTCGGCGCCGGCTGACGATCGTCCTCGGCTCCCTGCTGGCGCTCGGACTGGCCGTCTCGGGGCTCCTCATCTATTCGTCGGTCCGCTCCTACCTCTACGGAAGGCTCGACGCGCAGCTCGACGTTGCGCAGGAGCAGGCCTACCACTACCTCATCTACCTCGACGCGCACTCGGTGCGGCTGAAGCAGTCCGGCCTGACGACCGGCGTCTCCGCCGGCTCGGGAGGCTCCGCGGGGTCGGCAGGGCCTGGCTCGACCGCAGGGACGACCCCCTCCAACGGGTCCCGGGCGCAGCGGGTACTGGCGGAGCGACTCAACCCCGACGTCTCGGTGATGGTGCTCGACCACGACGGCCGGATCCTCGTGTCGCGCCCCTCGGGTCCGGCGACGCACCCGGACCCCCAGCCCGTGATCCCATCGCGGATCCCCGTCCAGAGCGTGCCGCCCGCCCACGTGTTCGGAAAGGACGAGGGCGTCTACCGCGCCGCGTCGGACTCGTTCGGGCTGACCGTCCCCGGCCAGCGGACCGACCTGTACCGTGCCCAGGCCGTCGTCGTGCCACAGGGGATCCTGATCGTGGCCACGCCCGTCGCGCCGACCGTCGCGACGCTGCGCTCCCTCGTCAAGGTCGAGCTGCTGGCGTCGCTCGCCGTGGTGGCGGTCGGCTGCGCACTGGCATGGTGGCTCATCCGACGCGAGCTCAAGCCCCTCCAGGAGATGACCGTCACCGCAGGGGCCATCGCTGCCGGAGAGCTCGACCGTCGGGTGCCGGCGCGCGGCGAGAACAGCGAGGTCGGGCGGCTCGGTCAGGCCTTGAACGGCATGCTCTCCCAGATCCAGGCGGCCTTCGTGCAGAAGTCGGCGTCCGAGGAGCGGCTGCGCGTGTTCGTGGCCAACGCGTCCCACGAACTGCGGACGCCACTCACCTCCATCCGGGGCTACTCGGAGCTCCTCCGCAAGGGGGCGCTGCACGACGAGGAGGCCCGCCAGCGGGCCCTGGCGCGGGTCGAGAGCGAGGCCACCAGGATGGGAGTCCTGGTCGACGATCTGCTGCTCCTCACCCGGCTCGACCAGGGTCGACCGCTCGAGCGGGTGCCGGTCGACTTGCAGTGGATCGGGAGCGAGGCGGTGGAGGACGCGCGCGCCGTCGACGGCGACCGATCGATCGAGTTCCGCTCGTCGGGACCGGTCGTGGTCACCGGGGACCGTGACCGGCTGCGGCAGGTGCTTCACAACCTGGTCCGCAACGCCCTCACCCACACGCCGCCGGGCACCCCCGTGACGGTCGAGGTCGTGGCACGCGGGGGACGGGGGCTCTGCCGGGTGATCGACCGCGGACCAGGCATGACCGACGCACAGGCGGCGCACGCCTTTGATCGCTTCTACCGCAGCGACGTCGCCCGTACCGGGGGCGGCACCGGGCTCGGCCTTTCGATCGTTCGCGCCATCGCCGAGGCCCTCGACGGCACCGCCACGGTCGACACCGACCCCGGCAGCGGCAGCGTCTTCACCGTCGACCTCCCGCTCGCGGAACCGGGCCGCCGGCCCGGCGAGGACCACGGCGGCCAACCGGTGCCGGCATCCGAGTCTCGTGGCTCAGCCCATGTCGAGAGCAGGGTCTTGCGCTAGGGCGTCGATCACGGGCCTGAGCTTGAGGGTGGTCTCGGCGAGCTCGGCCTCGGGATCCGATCCTCTCACGATCCCGGCGCCTGCCCAGACCCGCGCGTGGCCGGAGCTCATGGTGACCGAGCGGATGCCGAGGACCCAGTCTCCGTTGCCGGCGCGGTCGATCCAGCCGACCGGCCCGGCCCAAAAACCGCGGGACTCGGCCTCCGTGTCGGCGATCAGCCGCAGCGCCTCGTCCCTCGGGACGCCCCCGACGGCGGGCGTGGGGTGCAGGTCGGCAAGAAGCTCGAGGACGCCGGGGAGGGGCAGGGCCTCGGCCAGCCGCCCCTCGACCCGGGTGCTCAGCCGAGCGTCGGTGGCGAGCCGGAGGACCTCCGGTCGATCCGGGACGGAGAGGGTGTCACAGCGTGGGCGCAGCGCCTCGGCCACGGCTTCGACCACCAGGCGGTGCTCTTCGAGCTCCTTGGCCGAACCGAGCAATCGATCGGTGGCGCTCGAGGCCCCGGGGTCCCCGGTGCGGCCGGACAGGCCGGTGGTCCCGGCCAGGGGGTGGCACCATACGGAGCGGCCGCGGCGAGCCACGATCAGCTCGGGGGAAGCTCCGACGAAGTGCTCGCCGCCCACCGGTACGAGGAAGCTCGTCGTGGACGGCTCGCGGTTGCGCAGTCGCCGCAACAGCGCCACGGGCGAGGTGACCCGGAGGGGGGTGACGTCGACGCAGCGCCCCAGGACAACTTTGCGCAGCTTGCCGGCGTGGATCTTGGCGACGGCGCGGGCCACCGCCCGGGCGTAGTCGTTGGGGCCGGGCCGGTGCTCGAGGCACGGGATCGACGTGGGAGACAGGACCTCGAGGCCCCCGACCTCGGCTCGACGGGCCCGGATCAACTTCTCCGCCTCCCGGGCGGTCGGCCGGGTGGCGTCGTGGCCGACCACGGTCAGCCAGGACAGGCCTCCCGAGCGTCCGAGGAGCACGCCCGGCACGCAGAGCACGCCCGGGGCGCTCCGGTCAAAGGGGAGCGCGCCGAGCGCGAGGGGTCCCGTTCCGGCCCGATCCACCTCGTCGTGCACCGCGATGTCGTCGAGGAGGGCGGTCAGGGCCTCTCGGCCCGCCGGGTCGAGGAGACCCAGGGCGAGCTCGGGCCGGGCCACCGCGCCCCAGCCAACCAGGGTGAGTCCGGGGCCGTCGAAGAGGACGCCGTCGTGGCCGACGAGGTCGAGGGGATCCCATTTCGTTTCCTCGCCGAGCGCCACGGTGTACGCGAGGAGCGCGGGTTGCACGGCCGCGTTCGCCGTCATCGAGCGCTCGGCGGGGTCGCCGCATCGGATGGCATCCCCACCCGGGTGGCGGTGAACAGCTGGCTCAGGCCCCCATCGAGGAGCTGGTGTCCCGCCGTGGCGAAGCCGTGGCGGAGGAGCAGCTCGCGGAACTCCTGCGGGGTGGGGAGATAGCCGGTCGACCGGGGAAGGTAGCGGTACGCCGCAGGGTCCGAGAGGAGGCCACCGACGACGGGGACGACGCGCTCGAACCAGAGGTGATAGCCGGCACGCATCACGGCGGAAGGCGGGATGGCGATCTCGAGCACGACGATGCGCCCGCCCGGGCGCAGCACGCGGGCGGCCTCCCCGACGACCTGGTCGAGGGCGTCAAAGTTGCGGAGGCCGTACCCGCAGATGATGGCGTCGACGGAGGCGGACGCAAGGGGCAGGGCGGAGGCGTCGCCCTGGACGCGAGGCGTGCCGGCATGGCTGACCGACAGCATCCCGTAGGAGAGGTCGTCGCCGAGCACCCGGTACCCTCGCCGGGCACAGGCGCGGCTGAGGTCTCCCGTGCCGCAGGCCAGATCGAGCACGGTGGCGCCGGGGCCGATGCCGAGGGCGTCGATCGCCCGGCGACGCCACCGCTGATCGAGGCCGAGCGACATGATGCGGTTGAGGGCGTCGTAGCGGGGAGCGATCGTGTCGAACATGGCGCGCACGTGCGCGGTCTTGGCCGCTCCTCGCGGCAGTTCCTCGGCGGGTGCTCGCGCCGGCGGCACGTTGGCAGACGACCTCAGCGGTAGTAGCGGTACACCACCTGGCTCACGCAGGCGGGCTTGGGCGCGCCCTCGATCTCGATGACGAGGTCGAAGATCACTTGGACGCCCCCCTCTGTCCCCCCGGACACCTCCTCGACGCTACCCACCGTGACCCCCATGCGGACCCTCGAGCCGACCGGGACCGGGGAGGGGAACCGCACCTTGTTGCAGCCGTAGTTGACGCCGAAGCTCATGCCTTCGACGGTGATGACCTGCTGGAGGAGTGCGGGTGCCAGCGAGAGGGTGAGATAGCCGTGGGCGATGGTGGAGCCGAAGGGTCCCGATGCCGACCGCTCCGGATCGACGTGGATCCACTGGTGGTCGCCGGTGGCATCGGCAAAGAGATCGATCCGCTTCTGGTCGATGTCCTGCCAGTCGCTCGTGCCGATCTGCTGGCCGACCAGCGAGCTGAACTCGCTCAGGTCCGAGATGATTCTGGGCATGCCGCACCATAGATCACCTCGCTCGGTGGCCCCGAAGCGCCCCGAGGCGTGACTCAGGCGATCAGTGGAACCAGACCCGCTGGTACTCCCGGCTCTGGCGATGGAGCAACAGCGCGACCAGGACCACCGCGAACGCCAGGTTGAGGAGCACCCAAATGGAGAAGCTCAGGGACAGCACCGAGAACGCGAGGAAGAGGACCTCGAGGCAGAGGTACAGCACGGACGCCACGACCGCCGTCCAGTAGCCCCAACGTCGCTCGTTTGCGATGGCGAGGGCGGCACCACCCTCGGCGAGCAGGAGAACGGCCAGGACCCCCGCTCCGGTGATCAGTCCGAGCAGGCCGAAGAAGGCGTTGATGTAGCTCAGCAGCACGGCCCCCTGCAGGGTCTGGGGCTGACTGTTGTCCAACCACTTGAGCTGCGATGACGCCATGACCGACAGTCTCGCGCACCCGCCCGGCGCGCACCGCGCAGCCGTCTCGGGGCTCGGACGCATCCCGGCGCCCGGTCGTAACCGGCGCCGTCGTCGCGGCATTCGCCCAGCCTAAGGGCACATTTCCGGCCCCCCTTGCATGCTCGGGATGGGCGGCCCGGGGCCTAGCATTCCGTCGGTGAGGCGACCGCAGACCTTCGAGGGGCACCGGCATCGCGACGTGACCGGAGGCGGTCCCCGCGCGGCGGTCTTCGGCGTGAGCGACGGACTGGTCACCAACGTCTCGCTGATCCTCGGCGTCGCCGGTGCCCATCCGAACGGCACGTTCGTGCGGCTGGCCGGACTCGCCGGGCTCATTGCGGGCGCCTTCTCGATGGCCGCCGGGGAGTACGTCTCGATGCAGGCTCAGCGCGAGCTCATCGAGCGCGAGCTCGAAGTCGAGCGGCAGTCCCTGGCCCAGGCGCCCGACATGGAGCGCGAGGAGCTGCGGTCGCTCTACACCGACCGGGGGATCCATCCCGAGGTGGCTCGCGACCTGGCGGACAACGTCATGCAGGACCCCGACCTGGCGCTCGACACGCACGCCCGGGAGGAGCTCGGGATCAACCCGCAGTCCATCGGGTCCCCGATCCAGGCCTCGATCTCCTCGTTCATCGCCTTCTCGATCGGCGCGCTGCTGCCCCTCATCCCGTGGCTCATCACCTCGGGAGGCGGGGCAGAGGTGGCCTCGATCCTGATCGCACTCGTCGCTTCGACGATCGTGGGATGGGCGCTGGGGGTCTTTACCTCCCGCTCCCCCTGGCGATCAGCCCTCCGGCAGGTCGTGGTCGTCGTCATCGCGGCCGGTGTCACGTACGGCATCGGCCGAGCCATCGGGGTGAGCACCGGGTAGCCGGTACTCGCGATCGGTGTGGTGAAGGGCGAAGCCGAGAGAGTCGTAGAGCGCACGCGCCGGTTCGTTGTCGGCATCCACGTAGAGCATGCCGACCTCGAGTCCGCGTCCTGCCAGCCAGTCGAGGCCGGCGAGGGTCAGACTCCTGCCGAGCCCGAGGCCCTGGTACTCCGGGTTGACCGAGATGACGTAGATCTCGCCCATCTCGGGTTCGGTGTCGTGGTGGACCTTGGTCCAACAGGACCCGGCGAGTGATCCCTCCCGCCAATGGAGGAGGAAGCCCTCGGGGTCGAACCAGGGCTCCTGCTCGCGCTCGAGGAGGTGCTCGAGCTGCCAGGCGCCCTGCTCGGGGTGATCGGCAAAGGCACGGTTGTTGACCCGCAGCCAGACCGCCTCGTCCTGGCTGCGCCGAAACGGCCGGAGGGCGATCTCCGGGGCCCCGCCGCGGTACTCGGGCGGGACCGGTAGCGGCCGTCGCAGCTGCAGCAGATCGCGCTCGGGTCGAAAGCCTGCGGCGCGCGCCTCACGGTCCCGCTGCTCGTCGACCATGGGGATCCAGTAGTCGACCGGGTCTGAGCCCTCGCGTGCCACCAGGCCGAGCGCGGCGGTCGTCAACCGGGCGCTCACGCTGTCGTGGCCCCCGGCGATGGTCGGCGGTTCCGTCCCCGGACCCGTCGCCGGTCCCGTCGCCGGTCCCGTCGCCGGTCCCGTCCCCCGGTGGTCCGGGTGCACCGCGACCTCGAGGGTCCAAGAGTGGGGGAGGCGGCTCAGCTGGGCCACGCCCGCAAGGCCATGGCCCGACCGGTGGGCGAGCAAGGTGCTCGAGCCGGGCGCGCCGTGGAGGAGGTCGAGCCACGCCTGATCGCCCATGGGTCGCTGGCCATCGGCCACCGACGCGGCATCGAGGAGGCCCTTCACGGCGTCGACCTCGCCCGGGGAAAGTTGAGGGCGAAGGGCGACCGACGTGGTGCTCATGTGGCGCACCGTAGCGAGAGTCGGGCGGGCCGGGTGGCCGGTATCCTCCCCGCGTGACACCGGCCAAGAAGGCTCCTCCGGCACGCCGGGCGGGGGCCCGATCCCCCTCCCGTTCGGTGTTGCGCCGCCGGGCTGCAACGGTTGTCGAGCGCCTCGCGGGCGTCTTCCCCGGCTCGGCGGAGCAGCTGTGCGCCCTGCGCCACGACAACCCCTTCCAACTGCTCGAGGCGACCATCCTCTCGGCGCAATGCACCGACGCGAAGGTCAACGAGGTGACGCCGGACCTCTTCGCGGCCTATCCCGAGCCCGAGGACCTGGCCGTGGCGGATCCGGATCGCGTCGAGACCCTGATCCGCCCGACCGGCTTCTACCGGAGCAAGACCCGGAGCCTCATCGGCATGGCGGACGGATTGGTGCAGAGGTTTGGCGGGGAGGTCCCCACCTCGCTCGACGACCTGGTCACCCTGCCGGGCGTCGGCCGCAAGACCGGCAACGTCGTACGCAGTGTGGCCTTCGACCTGCCCGGCCTGCCGGTCGATACCCACGTGGGGCGCCTCGCGCGGCGGCTGGGCCTGACCACCTCGACGGACCCCGTGCGGGTGGAGCACGACCTCGGTGACCTGGTTTCCGAGGCCGACTGGGGTGCGCTCAGCCTGCGGCTCATCCTGCACGGCCGCGCCACCTGCACGGCGCGCAAGCCCCGGTGCGCCGAGTGCGTGCTCGAGGACATCTGCCCCTCCTCGACCACCCGCCTGGCCGGATCCTGAGGCCCGCCCCGACCGGTCCGCAGTGCTACCCACGGTGTTACCCTGGGAGGCCGTGGTGACCAAGAGATCGGTCTCGCTCTCCGAGGACGTGGCCCGGTCCGTCGAGGAGGCGGCTCACGAGGACGGGATCTCCTTCAGTGCCTGGCTCTCCGCCGCAGCCGAGCGCCAGCTGCGCGTGCGGGAGGGACTCCGGGGAGTCGCCGCCTGGGAGGCCGGGTCCGGCGCGCTCACCGCGGAGGAGATCGCCGCCGGGGAGGCCCTTCTCAGCCGGCTGCTCTCGGGCGTCTCCGGCATGGCGTCCCGCGTCCGCCGCCGCTAGCCAGTGGCCACCCACCGCCAGGGGCTCGTGTACGGGGTGGCGGCGCTCCGGGCGGCGGCTCGTGGCGACCGCATGATGTGGGCGCTGCACCGCGCCGCCCTCTCCAACGGCATCGTCCCGGTGGTGCCCGCCCCGGTGGTGGCGGAGGGCTTCCGGACGGAGGTCCGCGGGGACTACCTGCGGGCCCTCCTCGCAGGCTCCGAGGTCGAGGTGCTCGAGGAGGACGGAGCCGAGCGGCTCGGGGGGCTGGCCGCCCGGGCGGGGACGGGCGATCTGGTCAGCGCCTCCGTGGCGGAATGCGCGGCGACGCCGCAACGCGGCCGTCGTGGCCGGCAGGCAGCACTCCCTGCGGACGTCGAGCGAGCTGCTCGGGTACGACCTCGTCCTCTACGCGGTGTGAGGGGTGCCGCCGCCGTGTGGATGGCGGCCACGTGCTCAGGTGAGGCGGGCCATCCGGCGCAGCGCCTCGCGTAGGGCACGCTCCACCGCAAAGAGGTCGGTCGCCAGGGCGTCGTGACCCGAGCCGCTTTCCTCCTCGGCCGCCGCGCTCACCCGGCGGACGATCTCGTCGAGGGAGGAGGTGATGGAGGAGAGCTCGCCACGGGACACCACGGAGGAGATCATGACCCCTCGGGGTGTCCCCCGGCATCCGACCAGCCAGCGACGCCGGAGGGGTCCTCGGCCCCAGCCGGCCCAGGTAGCATCGAGGGGCCATGGCCCTGACCCGCCTCGATCTTCGCGGCCGTCGCGATGGCCTGAGCGACGTCCTTCCCCGTCCGCCGGACCCCGGGGCCGGCGTCCACGACGCCGTGGCGGAGATCGTCGCCATGGTGCGTCGCGACGGGGACGACGCGCTCCGCGCGCTCACGGCAAAGCTCGACGGAGTGGAGCTCGAATCCCTGACCGTGCCGGCCGCCGAGGTCGAGGCCGCGCTGGGCCGGGTGCCCGGAGAGCTGCGGACCGCCCTCGAGGTCGCCTACCGGCGCATCAGCGAGTACCACGCCTGGGAATGCGAGGGCGCTGACGACCCCGTGTTCCGCTCGGAGGGCATCTCCGTGCGGAGCCTCGTGCGCCCCGTCGGCCGGGTGGGCTGCTACGCACCGGGCGGACGTGCCCGCTACCCGTCGACCGTGCTCATGTGCGCGGCGCCGGCCCGGGTGGCCGGGGTCGAGGACGTGGCGCTGTGCGTGCCGCCCGGGCCCGACGGCCGCATCGACGACGCCACGCTGGCCGCAGCGGCCGTGGCCGGGGTGGGAGAGGTGCACCCCGTCGGGGGGGCGCAGGCGATCGCCGCCCTGGCCTACGGCACCGAGAGCATCCAAGCGGTCGACGTCGTGGTCGGACCTGGGAACCAGTACGTCGCCGAGGCCAAGCGGCAGGTGAGCGGTGCGGTCGGGCGTGGCCTCGGCATTTGCCGGCCCCTCGGAGGTCGTGGTGGTCGCCGGACCAGAGACCGCCCCCGAGCTCGCCGCCGTCGATCTCATGGTCCAGGCCGAGCACGGCCCCGACGGCCTGGCCTGGCTGGTCACCTGGGACCCGGCCGTCCTCGAGGCGGTGGACGAGAGGCTCGACGTGATGGTCGCGGCGTCGCCCCGGCGCTCGTTGCTCGAGTCCACCTTGGCGAGCGGCGGCTATGCCTGCCTGGTCGACGACGCCGAGGCCGCGCTGGCCGTATCCAACGTGGTGGCCCCCGAGCACCTCGAGCTCCTGGTGGACGGGGCCGAGGACCTGCTGGCGCTCGTGCGGTCGGCCGGCGCCGTCTTCTGCGGTCCCTGGTCGCCAGCGAGCGTGGGCGACTACCTGGCCGGTCCCAACCACGTCCTCCCCACCCACCGCACCGCCCGGTTCGGGTCCGCGCTGCGGGCCGACGACTTCCGGCGCCACATCCACGCGGTGACGGTCTCGCCCGAGGGGCTGGCGGCCCTGGGCCACCACGTGGCGATCCTGGCCACCACCGAGGGCCTCCCCGCCCACGCCGAGTCCGTGCGGCTTCGGGGATGAGCGGCCTTCCCTCCCTCCGCCCCGACCTCGAGGCCCTGACGGGATACCACTCCCCACAGGTCGACGTGGAGGTCCGCCTCAACACCAACGAGTCCCCGTACGGGCCGCCCCCGCAGTGGCGGGAGGAGTACGCACGAGAGGTCGGAAGGATCGACTTCCACCGGTACCCGGACCGCGACGGCGCCGAGCTCCGCGAGGCGATTGCCAAGCACCACGGGGTCGAGCCGGCGGAGGTCTTCTGCGCCAACGGGTCCAACGAGGTCCTCCAGTCGCTGCTGCTCGCCTACGGGGGGCCGACCCGCCAGGTCCTCACCTTCGAGCCCACCTACTCGCTGCATCGCCATATCGCCGGCCTGACCGGCACGCCCGTGGTGTCGAGCCGGCGGGCGGAGGACTTCACGCTGCCGCCCGAGGAGGTGGATGCCGCCCTGGAGCGGTGTGCGCCGGTCATCACCTTCCTCTGCTCCCCGAACAACCCGACGGGCCGGGTGGAACCCCCGGGGCTGGTGCGTCATGTGCTCTCGCGAGCGCCCGGCCTCGTGGTGGTGGACGAGGCCTATGGCCAATTCGCACACTGGTCGGCCCTGGAGCTGCGCGGTGCCAGCCCGGCGCCGCCCTCCGACCGCGCCATTCCGTCGGGGGGGCCGGAGGGGGAGCCACCGGGGGAGCCACCCATCGAGGAGGGCGCCCGCCGGCGGCTCGGGGTCGTGCGGACCTTCTCCAAGACCTGGGCCCTCGCCGCCGTCCGGCTGGGCTATCTGGTCGCGGACCCAGAGGTGGTGGAAGCGTGCCAGCAGGTGGCCCTCCCGTACCGCCTGTCGACCGCGACCCAGCTGGCTGGGCTGCTCGCCCTGAAGCACGATGCCGCCATGCGCGAGCGGGTGGCGGCGGTGACCGAGGAGCGCGGTCGCGTGCAGGCCGGGCTGGCGATCCTGCCCGTCGAGACGTGGCCCTCGGAGGCCAACTTCATCTTGTTCCGTCCTCTCGAGCGCCCCGCCAAGCGAGTGTGGTCCGATCTGCTCGACCGCTCCGTGCTGGTGCGGGACTGCTCATCGTGGGATGGCCTCGACGGGTGCCTGAGGGTGACCATCGGCACCCCCGAGGAGAACCAGCGCTTCCTCGATGCGCTCGAGGGGTGCCTCCGGTGAGTGCGGCGCCGGCCGGCCGGGGCCCCCGCGTCGCGGTCCGTCAACGCGAGACCAAGGAGACGGCGATCGAGGTGCGCCTCGACCTCGACGGGTCGGGTTCGGTGGAGGTCGGCACCGGCCTGCCGTTCTTCGACCACATGATCGAGCAGCTGGGCCGCCACGGGGGGTTCGACCTGGTCGTGCGGGCCGACGGGGACCTCCACGTCGACGCCCACCACACCGTGGAGGACGTCGGGATCGCCCTCGGTGCGTGCCTGGCCGAGGCCCTGGGGGACAAGGCCGGGGTGCGGCGCTTCGCCTCGATCCTGCTCCCACTCGACGAGGCGCTGGTGGAGGTGGCCCTCGACCTCTCGGGCCGGCCGTACCTGGCCTACGACGTGCCGTTCGCTCCGGAGACGGCGGGGCTCGGGCTCGCCCCCCTTCGACCCCCAGCTGGCGGAGGAGTTCTGGCGGGCGTTCGCCACCGCCGCGGCGATCACCCTGCACGTCCGCCGCCGTGAGGGCCGCAACACGCACCACGTCCTGGAGGCGAGCTTCAAGGGCGTCGCCCGGGCGCTGCGCGACGCCGTGCGGGTGGAGGGCGGGGGCGTGCCCTCGACCAAGGGCACTCTGTGACCGGCCCTGGACCAAGGGCAGCGTGTGACCGTGCCCTCGACCAAGGGCAGCGTGTGATCGCGGTCTGCGACTACGGCATCGGCAACCTCCGATCGGCCGAAAAGGCGCTCCAGCGTCTCGGCGCGCCCGCCCGTCTCGTGCAGGACCCCGACGAGGTCAAGGGGGCGAGAGGGGTCGTTCTGCCCGGCGTCGGCGCCTTCGGAACCTGCAGCGCGGCCCTCGCCGCGACGGGGATGGACGAGGCCGTCTTGACCGTGATCGACCGGGGGACGCCGTTCCTCGGCATCTGCATCGGGTTCCAGCTCCTGTACGAGCGCTCCGAGGAGAGCGGGGGGGCGCCCGGTCTCGGTGTCTTTGCCGGGGAGGTCCGGTTGCTGCCGGCCGACGTGAAGCGCCCCCAGATGCAGTGGAACGAGGTGATCGAACGCCGGCCTTCGCCGCTGCTGGCCGGCTTCGACGCACCGCCCTGGCTCTACTTCGTCCACTCCTACGCCGCGGAGGTGGGCCCCGAGACGGTCGCCACCTGCGACTACGGCGGCGAGGTGGCGGCGGCCTGCGCCCGCGACAACGTCTGGGGGGTCCAGTTCCACCCCGAGAAGTCCGGTCGTGCCGGCCTGGCCGTCCTCGCCAACTTCGTGCGTCGCTGCGAGGGCTGAGTGGACCTCTATCCCGCCATCGACCTGCGCGGGGGCACCGCGGTCCGGCTGCGCCGCGGCGACTTCTCCAAGGAGCACGCCTACGGGGATCCCATGGCTCTCGCCCGGCGTTTCTGCGCCGCCGGCGCGAGCTGGCTGCACGTCGTCGACCTCGACGCGGCGCGCACCGCGTCGCCCGTCAACCGGTCGACGGTGACGGCCATCGCCAAGGACAACCCCGCTCGTGTCCAGACGGGCGGGGGGGTCCGCAGCGAACGGGACGCCGAGGAGCTGCTCTCCTCGGGAGTGAGCCGGGTCGTGCTCGGGACCGCCGCGCTCGAGGATCCCGAGCTGCTGGCCCGCTGCGCAGCGCGCTTCCCCGGCCAGGTGGCGCTCGGTCTCGACTACCGCCGCCACCCCGACGGCACCCTGGAGGCAGCCCAGCGTGGTTGGACCGAGGGTTCGGGTCGCTCCGTATCGGCGGTGCTGGCGTCGGTCGCCGGCCTGGCGCTCGGGGCCATCGTCGTGACCGCCATCGAGCAGGACGGCACGCTCGAGGGCCCCGACCTCGAGGGCCTCGCCCCCGTGCTGGACGCCACCGAGATCCCCGTCATCGCGTCCGGCGGGGTGGGCTCCGTCGACGACCTCGAGGCGCTGGCCAAGCTGCGGTCGCCGGAGGCCGGCCGGGCGCTCGGGGGAGTGGTGGTGGGCAAGGCGCTCCTCGACGAGCGCATCGACCTGGAGGAGGCACTGGCGGCGTGCGAACGGTCCGCGTAATTCCCTGCCTGGACGTGACCGAGGGCCGCGTGGTCAAGGGCGTGCGATTCGTCGACCTGGTCGATGCCGGCGACCCGGTCGAGCTCGCCGCCCGCTACGACGCCGAGGGTGCCGACGAGGTCACGTTTCTCGACATCTCCGCCTCCGCGGCCGGTCGAGAGACCATGGTCGACGTCGTGGCGCGCACGGCCGAGCAGGTGTTCATCCCGTTCACCGTCGGCGGGGGTGTGCGCTCGGTGGAGGACGCCCGGCGCCTGCTGCGGGCCGGCGCAGAGAAGGTCTCCGTCAACACGGCCGCGGTCGAGCGTCCGGAGCTCGTCGCCGAGATCTCCTCCGAGTTCGGGGCCCAGTGCGTCGTGGTGGCGGTCGACGCCCGGGCAAGGGCCGAGGGTGGCGGTTGGGAGGTCTGCACCTACGGCGGGCGCACGCCGACGGGCATCGACGCGCTCGCCTGGGTGCGCCGGTGCGCGGACCTCGGTGCCGGCGAGGTGCTGCTCACGTCGATGGACCGAGACGGCACGCGGCTCGGGTTCGACCTGGCGTTGACCCGCCGGGTCGTCGACGCCGTCCCGATCCCCGTGGTGGCCTCGGGGGGGGTCGGGACGCTCGATCACCTGGTCGAGGGCGCCACCATCGGCGGCGCCGACGCCGTGCTCGCCGCCTCGATCTTCCACCGTCGCGAATTCACCGTGGCCGAGGCCAAGGCCCACCTGAGCGCGCACGGCGTCACCGTCCGCCCGGTGCCCCAGGTGGCGGATCGGGCCTGACCCGTGCATGGCGGCCCCGCTCCGTGCGGTACTTTGCCTAGGTGGCAGGCAGTGACGAATATCCGGTGAGCGGCCCAAAGCAACCGATCACCGTCCTCTTCGACCGAGTCTTGGTGCAGATCGGCCAGGGCGAGGGCGAGCGCCGATCGCGGGCGGGCATCGTGATCCCGGCGACCGCACAGGTCGCCCGGCGCCTGGTGTGGGCAGAGGCGGTGGCCGTCGGTCCCCATGTGCGTGCGGTCAAGCCCGGCGACAAGGTGCTGTTCAACCCCGAGGACCGATTCGAGTTCGAGCTGCAGGGGGACGAGTACGTGATCCTGCGCGAGCGCGACATCCATGCCGTCGCCTCCGAGCGGATCGACGGCGGGACGGGTCTGTACCTGTGAGCACGACCCCTGCAGACACGGCTTCCGCGGGGCTCACGTTCGCGGAGCTCGTGACCGGGGAGCCGCTCGACCCGGGCCAGGTCTCTTTCGGTCCCGACGGGCTGGTGCCGGCCGTGGTCCAAGACGTCCGTGACGGCGCCGTGCTGATGGTGGCCCACATGAACCGGGAGTCGTTGCGGCGCACCCTCGAGACCGGCCGCACCTGGTTTTGGAGCAGGAGCCGTCAGGAGCTGTGGCCCAAGGGCGAGACCTCGGGCGAGCGCCAGGACGTCCACGAGATCCGGGTGGACTGCGACGCCGACGTCCTGATCGTGATCGTGACCCAGCACGGCCAGGGCGCGTGCCACACGGGCAACCGGTCCTGCTTCTACCGCCGCCTCGAGCCATCCCCCTCGAGGGCGCCGGGGACGTGAGCCGCAACGGGCCCGAGCTCGGGGCGCACCCGGGGCCCGAGGAGTTTCGGGCGCTGGCCGAGGACCACGCGGTGGTCCCGGTGTGGTGCGAGATGGTCGCCGACACCCTCACCCCCGTGGGGGCGTTCCTGCAGCTCGTGGGCGACCGCCCGGGCTTCCTGCTCGAATCGGTGGAGGGCGGGGAACGCTGGGGGCGCTACTCCTTCGTCGGACGCTCGCCCCTCGGCACCATCGTTCGGGACCGCTCGGGCGTCCATGTCGAGGGCGACGTGGCGCTGCCGCAGGAGGTGTCCGGGGTCCTCGAAGCGCTCCGGGCCGTCCTCGCCGCCTACCGGTCCCCGAGCATGCCCGGCCTCCCCCCGCTGCACGGCGGCCTCGTCGGCTACCTCGGCTACGACGTGGTCCGGGAGATCGAGCGCCTCCCCGAGGTGCCCCCGGACGACCTCGGCTTCCCCGACGCCGCCCTGGCGGTGATCGGCCAGCTCGCCGCGTTCGACCACTGGGGCCAGCGCGTGCTCCTGGTGGACAACGTGATCGTCCCCGAGGACCGGGACCCGCTGGCGCTCGAGTCCGCCCGCGCCGAGGCGGTCCGCCGGCTGGGCGAGATGGCGCGGGAATGCTGCCGGCCCCTGGGGACGGTGCCCGCAGCCGTGCCGGAGAAGGGCGCCGAGCTGGCGGCGGCCCGGCGGACGATGACGTCGGAGTCCTACCGCCTGGCCGTCCAAGCGGCCAAGGAGCACATCTACGCCGGGGACATCTTTCAAGTGGTCCTCTCGCAGCGCTTCGACCTCGAGCTCGACGCCCATCCTTTCGACGTCTACCGGGCCCTACGGCTGCTCAACCCGAGCCCCTATCTCTACTTCCTGCGTTTCCCCGAGGTGGTGGTGGTCGGGTCCTCGCCCGAGCCCATGGTGCGCCTGCGCGACGGGCTGGTGACCTCGCGCCCGATCGCCGGATCCCGGCCGAGGGGTGCCACCGAGGAGGATGACCGCCGCCTGGCAGGGGAGCTCTCGGAGGACCCGAAGGAGCTGGCGGAGCACGTGATGCTCGTGGACCTGGCGCGCAACGACGTGGGCCGGGTGGCGCGCTTTGGGACCGAGCGCGTCGAGGAGCTCATGACCGTCGAGCGCTACAGCCACATCATGCACCTGACGTCGCAGGTGAGCGGCGAGCTGGCTCCGGACCGGGATTCCGTCGACGTCCTACGGGCCACGCTGCCCGCCGGCACGCTCTCCGGCGCGCCCAAGGTCCGGGCCATGGAGATCATCGACGAGCTGGAGCCGACCAAGCGGGGCATCTACGGGGGCATCGTCGGGTATTTCGACTTCTCCGGCAACCTCGATACGGCGATCGCCATCCGGACGCTCGTGACCACCCCGGACGGCCGGGCGACGGTGCAGGCGGGTGCCGGGATCGTCGCGGACAGCGATCCCGCCAGCGAGGACGCCGAGTGCGCGCACAAGGCCGCCGCGCTCCTCGCTGCGGTGGCAGCGGCTCGCCAGCTCACCGCGGCGCGCGACGCGGCAGGGGGGGACCGCGCTCCCGCGAACCTGGAGGCGGGGCCCGGCTGGGGCGAGGACGACCTCGAGGACTACCGGGCGCTGCTCGACGGGGCGACGGCACACGATCGGGCGCGGGACTTCGTACGGGTCGGCGGTCCGGAGGCCGCCTCCTATCTGCAGGGGCAATGTAGCCAGGACGTCCTGGGCCTGGGGGACGGGGAGGCCGCCGAGGCCCTGCTGCTCGCTCCCGATGGCCATCTCGACGCGCTGGTGCGCGTGCTGCGGCTGGGCGAGGAGGAGTTCGTCCTCGACGTGGACGGTGGATTTGGGAACGCCGTGATCGAGCGGCTGACGCGGTTCAAGCTGCGAACACGGGTGGAGATCGAGGCGCTCGACTGGAGGTGCCTGGCCCTGCGGGGCCCCGAGGTCGGCACCGCCGTGGCGACCGGTGGCATCGGTGGCATCGCTGGAGCGCTGCCGGTCGACTGGCCCGGGTGGTCCGGCGTGGACCTCGTCGGCCCGGACCCTGCGTCGGGCGCCCCCGGTGGGTTGCACCCGTGTGGGCCGACGGCCTGGCACGCCCGACGCATCGAGGTCGGCGTGCCCGAGATGGGCTCGGAGCTCGATGCCAAGACCATCGCGGCCGAGGCGGACCTGGTGGCACGGACGGTCAGCTTCACCAAGGGCTGCTACACGGGGCAGGAGCTGGTCGCCCGGCTCGACGCGCGGGGCAATCGGGTGCCGCGCCGGCTCCGGGGCCTCGTCCTGGACGCCGCCGCGGCGGGCTCGACCCCGCCGCTCCGCTCAGAGCAGCTGGTCGGGGCCCTCCTGGAGGACCCGGGCAGCGGCAAGTCGGTGGGCCGGATCACCTCGGCGGCATGGAGCCCGACGCTCGGTGGGCTGGTGGCCCTGGCCTACGTCCACCGCTCGGTGGCCGTGCCGGGCAAGGTGTCGGTGGTCGGTGTGGGCTCGGAGGCAGAGCCGGCCGGCACGGCGGTCCTCGCCCACGCCGAGGCGCGTGAGCTCCCCCTGGTCGGGGCCTCCTGAACCGCCCCCGGTACTCTGGAGCGGCCATGTCCAACTACCTGTCCGAGATCATTGCCGCGCATCGAGCCGAGGCCGCCCGGGATCGCCGGGACCTGCCCGAGCTCGTCGACCGAGCGCTGGCCGCCCCCGTCACGGGGGGGTTCCGCAAGGCCCTCGCCGGTGGGGGTGGGCTCGGCGTGATCGCCGAGATCAAGCGGCGGTCGCCGTCCAAGGGCGACCTGGACCCGGACCTGGACCCTGCGGCCATCGCCCGCTCCTATCGCGCCGGCGGCGCCCGTTGCCTGTCGGTCCTGACGGACGCCAGCTACTTTGCGGGCTCACCGGTGGACCTGGGCGCCGCCAAGGCGGCGACCGACCTGCCGGTGCTGCGCAAGGACTTCACGGTGTCGCCCGCCGACGTGTGCGACGCCCGGATCATGGGTGCCGACGCCATCTTGTTGATCGTGGCCGCCCTCGGCGACGACGAGCTGGGTGACCTGTCGAGGCTGGCCGACCGGCTCGGGCTCGACGTGCTCGTGGAGGTGCACGACGAGGACGAGCTGGGACGGGCCCTCGCCCTCGACGCCTCGATGGTGGGCGTCAACCAGCGCGACCTCCACACGTTTGCCGTCGACGAGCATCGGGCGGAGCGGCTGGTGGCGGGGATGCCCGACGACGTGGTGGCGGTCGCCGAGTCGGGTATCCGAGACGCCGCCGACGCGCAGCGCCTCGCCGAGGCGGGCTATCAAGCGGTGCTGGTCGGCGAGACCCTGATCCGGGCCGCCGATCGCAGGGCGGCAGTGGCGGGCCTGGCTGGACACCCGGTCGGTCCGAGAAGTCGGGGCCGGCGGCACCCGTGAGCGACGGCATCTTCGTCAAGATCTGCGGCATCACCAACGAGGCCGACGCCCTGCTGTGCGTCGGCCTCGGAGCGGACGCGCTCGGATTCGTCTTCGCCCCGTCCCCCCGACAGGTGACGGTCCGCGCGGTGCACGACATCGTCCACCGCGTCCCTCGGGAGGTGTTGACGGTGGGCGTGTTCCGGGACGAGGCGCGTCAACGGGTGGTCGACCTGGCCTCGGATGCCGGCGTCGGCGCGGTGCAGCTGCACGGGCACGAGACCGCCGAGGACTGCCGCTGGATTCGCCAGCACACCGCGTGCACCATCCGAGCGTTTTCCGCCGGCGACCGCACGATCGCCCGGTTCGAGGAGTTTGGCGCGGACTACATCCTGATCGACGGCACGAGCCCCGGCTCGGGCGAGGTGTTCGACTGGCGGCTCGCCGAGGGTGTGGTCGACCACGGTCGCATGATCGTCTCCGGTGGCCTGCACGCCGGCAACGTCGCCCAGGCCATCGCCAGCCTCCAGCCCTGGGGCGTGGACGTCTCGAGCGGCGTCGAGTCCGAGCCCGGCCGCAAGGACCCCCAAAAGGTGCGGGAGTTCATCCATGCCGCCCGGGCGGCGGCGGATCTTCGGCAGCGCCGCCGCGAAGACGACGAGCCCCCGGCCTCGGCGAGCGAGCCCTACGACTGGATGGGCGGATGACCGCCGGGCCGGCCCAGCCGACGGGGCTGATGGGGGACCCCGGGCCGACCGGCCGTTTCGGGGAGTTCGGGGGCCGCTTCGTTCCCGAGTCCCTCGTTCCGGCGTTGATCGAGCTCGAGGAGGCGTTTCGCTCCGCCTGGGCCGACGACGAGTTTCGCCGGGAGCTCTCCGGCATTCTCACCAGCTATGGCGGGCGCCCGACACCGGTCACCGAGTGCGCCAGGCTCTCGGAGCGACTGGGGCTACGGGTGCTCCTCAAGCGGGAGGACCTGGCACACACCGGCTCGCACAAGATCAACAACGTCGTTGGGCAGGCGCTGCTCACTCGCCGGATGGGCAAGCGGCGCCTCATTGCGGAGACCGGGGCAGGTCAGCACGGGGTGGCCACGGCGACGGCCGCGGCATTGCTCGGCCTGGAGTGCGCGGTCTACATGGGGGAGATCGACACGAAGCGCCAGGAGCTCAACGTGTTTCGCATGGAGCTGCTGGGCGCGACCGTGCACCCGGTGCGGACCGGGAGCCGGACCCTGAAGGACGCCGTCAACGAGGCGCTGCGGGAGTGGGTGGCCACGGTGGACGACACCCACTACTGCCTGGGTTCGGTCATGGGCCCGCACCCGTTTCCCTACCTGGTGCGCGAGCTGCAGCGTGTCGTCGGCGACGAGGCGCGCCAGCAGTGCCGGGAGCTCCTTGGGGGAGGTGATCCCGACGTCGTGGTGGCGTGCGTCGGGGGTGGCTCCAACGCCGCCGGGACCTTTGCCGGCTTCGTGGATACCCCGGCTCGCCTCGTCGGGGTCGAAGCGGCCGGAGGTGCGGCCGTGACCAACGGCATCCCGGGCGTCCTCCACGGCATGCATTCGCGCCTGCTCCAGGACGAGGAGGGACAGATCCTCGAGGCGGTCTCCATCTCGGCCGGGTTGGACTACCCGGGCATCGGGCCCGAGCACGCCCACCTCGCCTCGATCGGTCGGGCCGAATACGGGCGCGCCACGGACCGCGAGGTCCTCCAGGCCTTCCGGCTCTTGGCCGAGACCGAGGGCATCCTCCCCGCGCTCGAGGCCGCTCACGCCCTGGCGTGGTTGGCCAGGGAGGCGGGCCGCGAGGTGCCGCTGGGCTCGACCGTGCTGGTCACCCTTTCGGGTCGGGGCGACAAGGACGTGGCCCAGGTCCGCGAGCTCCTCGGGGCGGGGCTCCGTTGAGCATCCTCCAGGGCCGGGAGGCCGGGCAGCTGGAGACGGTCCTTCGCACGGTGCGAGAGCGCGGTCGCAAGGCCCTCGTCCCCTACGTGATGGCGGGGATGTCGCACGACTGGCCCCTGGTCGTCCAGGCGGTAGCCGCCGCTGGGGCCGATGCGATCGAGCTGGGGCTGCCCTTTTCGGACCCGATGATCGACGGCCCGGTGATCCAGGAGGCGGCGCGTCGCGCCCTTGAGGGCGGGATGACCGTGCAGCACGCCCTCGACGTCATCGCCGGCATCGACGTCGGGGTCCCGATCGTCGCCATGACGTATTACAACCTGGTGTTTCGTGCCGGCCATCGTCGGGCGGCACGATCGATGGCGACGGCGGGGGTCACGGGCGCCATCTTGCCCGATCTCTCCCTCGAGGAGCTCGGGCCGTGGGCGGAGGAGGCCGATGCCGCCGGGGTGGCGACGGTGCTGCTGGTCGCCCCGTCCTCGCCGCCGGCCCGAGTGCAGGCCCTGTGTGCCCGGTCCCGGGGCTTTGTCTACGCGGTGGCCCGCATGGGGGTGACGGGGGAGCGGTCGACCCTCGGCGGGGAGGCCGCCCAAGTCGTGCAACGCATCCGGGACTGCACCGATGTTCCGGCCTACACAGGCATCGGCATCTCGACCCCTGGGCACGCCGCCGAGGCCTGCCGGGTCGCCGACGGGGTGGTGGTGGGGTCCGCTTTAGTGCGTCGCGTGCTGGACGGCGGGGGGCCGGAGGCGGCGGCAGGGCTGGTCGGCGACATGCGCCGGGCGATGGACGCCGGCGGCTGATCCCCACCAGGTGGGCCGGGCGGTCCCGGTGGGCCCTGGCAGACCCGGCCCGGGCGAACCCGGCCGACCCCGGCCGGCCCCGATGGCGTCAGCTGGGAGGTGTAAAGACCAGGCAGCCGTTGTGGCCGCCGAATCCGAAGGAGTTCGAGAGCACCGGCCCGGGGTCCCAGGGTCGTGGCTCGCCGTGGACGACGTCGAGGTGGATCTCGGGGTCGGGCTGCTCGTAGCCGGCCGTCGGCGGGATCAGTCGATGGTCGATGCTGAGGACCGAGGCCACCGCCTCAATGGCACCGGCCGCACCGAGCCCGTGCCCGAGCACGCCCTTGTTGGAGGTCACTGGGGGGCCCGGCACGCCGAAGACCTTGTTGATCGCCGCCGCCTCCGCCTGGTCGTTGAGGGGGGTGGAGGTGCCGTGGGCGTTGATGTGCGCAACCTCGTGGGGCTCCAGCCCGGCGTCGACCAGCGCAAGCTCCATGCACGCGACGGCTCCTTCGCCGCTCGGGAGCGGAGCGACGATGTCGTGGGCGTCGACGGTGCTCGCCGCACCGGTGAGCTCGGCGTAGATCCGCGCCCCTCGCGCCAGCGCTCGTTCCCGCTCTTCGAGGACGAGCGCCCCGGCGCCCTCGGTCATCATGAATCCGTCGCGGCGAGCGTCGAAGGGACGGGAGTTGCCCGACGACGAGAGGGCCGTCATGTTGGTGAAGGCGGCGATGGCGACCGGGTTGAGCGCACCCTCGGAGCCTCCCCCGATGGCCACCTCGCAACGGCCCGTCGCGATGAGCCGGGCGGCTGCGGCGACCGAGTGGTTGCCCGCGGCACACGCGGTGACCACGCACTCCGAAGGCCCCCGCCACCCCACTCGCATCGAGATCTGGGCCGCACCGGCGTTGGACATCATCATGGGCACGAGGAACGGCGAAACCCGCTTCGCCCCACGTTCGTGGAAGACCTGGACCTGCTGCTCGAGCGTGTTGAATCCGCCGACGCCCGTGGCGAACACCACACCGGCCCGGGCGGGATCGACCTCGAGGCTTCCCGCGTCCTCGAGGGCCATGAGGGCGCTCGAGACGCTGAACTGGGCAAATCGGTCCAGGCGTCGCG
The DNA here is from genome assembly GCA_963773635.1 of uncultured Actinomycetes bacterium. Taxonomy (GTDB): domain Bacteria; phylum Actinomycetota; class Acidimicrobiia; order Acidimicrobiales; family RAAP-2; genus CAVZBW01. The sequence continues at coordinate 188,843 of CAVZBW010000005.1, forward strand.
CCTCCTTGGGCCCGAACCATTGCAGCGGATCGAAGTCGGTGACCCGCCGCTCGCCCTGGATCGACGGCCGGCAGAGCTGGGACCACAACGCCTCGACTCCGACCCCACAGCAGGTGACCGCCCCAATGCCGGTGATCACGACTCGGCGCCCTGCGACGGGACCGTCCGGTCCGACGCCGAGGAGCATCAGAGCTTGGTCGAGACCAGGTCGAAGGCCTGTCCGACGGTCTCGATGTCCTCGAGCTCGTTCTCCTCGACGGTGATGTCGAAGGCCTCCTCGAGGGCCATCACGAGCTCGACGAGGTCCAGGCTGTCCGCGTCGAGGTCGTCGGCGAAGCGCGCCTCCCTCGTCACCTTGTCGCCCGGCACCTGCAGCACCTCCACGGCGCACTCCTTGAACTTGTCGAAGGCGGCGTCGTTGTCCACGGATCAGTCCTCCTTTATGCCAGCCCTCGACGTTACCAACTGAGGACTCCTCTCACGCGCTCCCCCCGGGGGACACCAACCGGCTCTGTTCCAGCTCAAAGGCCCAGCTCAACGGCCCAGCTCAACGGCCCAACCCGAGAACCGACCGACCGGCTCGGCGCACGGGGTCGGTCCCCCGGGCAGCCGGTTCACAGCCCCATGCCGAGCCCGCCGTCGACGGGCAGTACGGCTCCGGTGATGTAGGAAGCTCCCTCCGAGGCCAAGAACCCGACGGCCGCGGCCACGTCTTCGACGTTCCCGGTCCGGCCGAGGGGCACCATGGCGCGAAGCTCTTCGACCCTCGCCTCGCCGAGCGCCGCCACCATGTCGGTCTCCACGACCCCGGGTGCCACCACGTTGATCGTGATGCCCCGGCTGGCCACCTCACGTGCCAGGGCGCGAGCCATCCCGACCATTCCCGCCTTGGAGGCGGCGTAGTTGGCCTGACCGGGGAGGCCGACGAACGCACTGACGGAGGAGACGAGGATGATGCGTCCCCGCCGGGCCCGGACCATTCGCCCGACGGCTCTCTTGGCCACGCGCCAGGCACCGGCCAGGTTGGTGTCGAGCACCTCCCGCCAGTCTTCTTCCCCCATCCGCAGGACCAAGGCGTCGCGAGTGATGCCCGCGTTCGCGACGAGCACCTCGACGGGGGCCCACGTCGACTCGACCTCTTGGAACGCCGTGTCGACCTGATCGGGGTCGCGAACGTCGCAGGAGAGTGACAGCAGCCGACCGGAAGGCGCGTCGGCGAGAGAGTCTGCCTTACCACTGCGAGAAGTGATGACGACGCGGTCGCCCGACTCCAAGAACCAGCGCGCGCAGGCCGCCCCGATTCCTCTCGAGCCACCGGTGACCATCACGACGCGCCCGGGCGCGTCGCTCACTCGGGTTCCTCGGAGCCGGTGATCCACAAGAGGGGTTGGCCGGGGTGCACACGGTCGCCGGCGTCGGCGAGCCAGTTGACGACGGCGCCGGCAAACGGCGTGCGGACATCGGTCACGCCGACTCGCCCGACGAGCTCTCCGACCTCGAGCACCGGCGTCGTGCCGTCACCCCGTGGCGCGGTGCCGCCGGCGCCGTCTCCGGAGTCGGAGTGGCCCGTCGTGCCCCTCAGAAGTCCCATGCCCGGGGCGGCGATGGCCTCCTCGGGCCGGAAGATGCCGGCGCACGGGCTCACGACGACCCTCTCGGTCATGTACAGGTGCTCTCCATCGCGGTGGTGATCGGGAGCCGAGCGCGTCTCCGAGGCCGTGAGCGAGTCCATCAGCGCGTCGAGGTCGGAGGGCGCCGACACCGAATGAGCCCGGGTCTCGGGAACGATCCGTCTGGCCAACCCGCTCAAGACGCCGCCAGGCCCCAGCTCGACCAGCGTGGTGATCCCGAGACCGGAGAGCGCCTCGACCGACTGGCGCCAGCGCACCGGGCTGCAGAGCTGTGCCGAGAGCAGGCTCGGCCACTGGGCCGGGTCGTCGTGGACCCGCGCGTCGACGTTGGCCACGACGGCCACCTCGGGGGCCGAGAAGCGAGCGTCGTCGAGCGCCTTGCGCAGGGCGGGACGGGCGGCACCCATGAGCGGAGTGTGAAAGGCCCCGGACACCGGGATCGGCATCACGCGCCGGCCCCCCATCTCCTTGGCGAGCTTGGAGGCGGTCGTCACCGCTTCGTGAGTGCCGGCGATGACGACCTGCCCGGGTGCGTTGTAGTTGGCGACCCAGGCGTCGCCCTCGGCGCGCTGGCACGCCGCCTCGGCATCGTCGTCGGAGAGGCCGAGCACGGCGGCCATGGTGCCGGGCGCGTCCTCGGCGGTCCGGTTCATCGCTTCGCCGCGGGCGATGACCATGCGGATCCCGTCCTCGAACGAGATCGCGCCGCTCGCGACGAGCGCGGTGTACTCGCCGAGGCTGTGCCCCGCGCACGCAGAGGGAGCGATCCCCAGTCGCTCCACCGCGTCGAGCACCACGAGGCTCTGCACCATCGTGGCCAGCTGCGCGTTGGCGGTCAGGGTCAGCGTCTCCATGGACGCCTCGAGGAGGAGGCCGGCCAGGTCGCGTCCGGCGACCTCGGAGGCCTCCTGCACGATCTCCCACGAAGGGTGATCGGCCCATGCGGCACCCATGCCGGAGCGTTGTGATCCTTGTCCCGGAAACGTGAACGCCAGCATGACCAACAATGCCCCTATCTCGTGACCGTTGTCTCGTCGGCCCTCGGCCCGTCGAGATGTCAACGCTTCCGCAAGTGTGCCACGACGCGGCCCCACCGTCTCCTTACCAGCTGGTCACTTCCGCAATTGCTCTCATGCGGTCACGCAGGCTTGAGCTACTGCGCGGTCAGTTGCGCGCTCTGCGACATGGCGTTCGCGTCGGAGCGCTCTCGCGAGAGTGGTCGCAGAGGCGGTCGTTCGCGAGCATTACGCTCGGCTCGGTGCGCGCGGCCGTCTGCCAGCTTGCTTCGACCGCGGACCCCGCCGACAACCGCTCGGCCGCGGTCCGTGCCGTGGCCGAGGGCGCGAGCCGGGGGGCCGAGCTCGTCGTGCTGCCGGAGGCCATGCAACGGAGCTTCGACCCGCCCGATGCGGATCTTTCGGCCGATGCGGAAACCCTCGACGGCCCGTTCGTGGCCGCGCTCGGGGAGGCGGCAGCGCGTGAGGGCGTCACGGTCGTGGCGGGGATGTTCGAGACGGTCCCCCACACCAAGAAGGTGCACAACAGCCTGGTGATCGTGTCGGCCGGGGGGCTGGTGGCGAGATACCGGAAGTTGCACCTCTACGACGCGCTGGGCTGGCGCGAGTCGGATCGGGTCGTGGCGGGGACGCCCACGGAGGATGCCTCGGTGGTCGTGTCGGTCGCCGAGCACCGTATCGGCGTCATGACCTGTTACGACGTCCGATTTCCGGAGGTGGCGAGGATGCTCGTGGATGCGGGGGCCACCGTCCTCGTCGTGCCCGCGGCGTTTGTGCAGGGACCCGGCAAAGCCGAGCAGTGGCGCGTCCTGCTCCAGGCGCGCGCCATGGAAAACACGGCGTACGTCGTGGCGGCCGATCAGCCGGGCCCGGATTACACCGGGCTCAGCATGATCGTGGACCCGCGCGGACACGTCATGACGTCGCTCGACGAATCGGCCTCCGGCGTCGCCGTCGCCGAGCTGTCCGTGGAGGTGACGGCCAAGGTGCGTCGGGCCCTCCCGCTGCTCGAGGCTCGCCGCTTCGAGGTGCGCGCTCGCCCCGACCCTTCGAGCTGACGGCAGCCCCGCTCTGCAACCCGGAACCGCGTCGGTGTGGTGGGGACCGGGGTCAGCTCCCCAGGGCGCGGCTGTTCGCGAGAGCCTCGTTGGCCTGCTGCTGTTGGAAGCTCGAGGTGAACGCCTCGTCGCCGTGCTTGTCCATCACGACGAAGTACAGCCACGTGCCCGGAGGGGGATGCGCGGCGGCTGCGAGCGCCGCGGTCGAGGGGAACGAAACGGGCGTCGGTGGCAGCCCCGAATGCAGGTACGTGTTGTACGGGGTGTCGACTTGCTCGTCTTGCTGGGTGACCGGTCCGCCGTCGCGTCCGAGGGAGTACAGGACGGTGGAGTCCATCTGCAAGGGCATGCCCTGGGCAAGGCGGTTGTAGATCACCCGCGCCACCTTCGGCATGTTGCTCTGGATGTAGCCCTCCTTTTGGACGATCGATGCCACGGTGATGAGCTGGCTCGGCGTGAGTCCGAGCTTGGCGGCCTGCTCGGGGGTGACACCCAGCTTCGCGGCCTGGCTGTTGAATCGGTTCACCATCTGCCGGAGGAGCTGATGCTCGTTCTCGCCGGGCAGGACGGCGTAGGTCCCGGGCGCCACGAGGCCCTCGAGGCTCGTGGACTGGGCGGGCTGCCAGGGGGACCGCACCTTCCCGCTCTGCACGGCGGTCTGGAAGCGCTTGGCGTCCATGCCGGGAAGCTGGCCGACCCGGTCCGACAGCTCCCGCAGCGTCAGCCCGGACGGCACGGCCAGCTGGACCACGGTGGGACCACCGGAGAGCGAGCGGTCGACCTGGCCGAACGACATGTTGTGCTGGAGGCTGTAGCCGCCGGGCTGAACGTCGGGAAGCTGGTGGAAGAAGAGGTAGAAGTGGTATGCCGTCGAGCTCGAGACCACCCCCTTGTCGATCAGGGTGCTCACCACCGAGGCGGAGGGCTCGCCTCGCGACACGTTGATCACGACCGTCCCGCTCGGCTTGCCCAGCGGGTTCGCCTGGAGCTCGTACCAACCGCCGATGGCCAGGATCACGAGCAGCAGTCCGAGGACGGAAAAGACCGCGATCCGCCGTCGCCGGAACTTGCGTTGGCGGGCCGCTCGCCGGACCGACCTGACCATTTCGCTCATCCGACCCCTGCCGGCGTGGCCGGCGTGGTGGTGATGAGCCACCCCCGTGGGTCCGGGCGGACGACCCGGTGCCACGACGACCGCCGGCCGGTTGCGTCTCGGGGGCGGGGGACCCGCGCCGTTGGACCTGGCCGCCGAGGGCGGCGTAGCGGCGCCGTTGGTCTTCGCGGCAGCGGGAGGCCGCGCCGCTCCGTTGGTCTTGGTCGCGGCGGGAGGCCGCGCCGCCCCGTTGGTCTTGGTCGCGGCGGGAGGCCGCGCCGCTCCGTTGGTCTTGGTCGCGGCGGGAGGCCGCGCCGCTCCGTTGGTCTTGGTCGCGGCGCCTGCCTGCGCCGAGCCGTTTCTGGTCGTCCCCGGCCGGGATGCCCGCGACGCGTTGCCCGGCGGAGCGACAGATGGTTGGGCGGGGGCCCGAGCGGGACGCCTGCCGTTCGAGCCGTTGGTCGCCGGGCGGCCCACCTCGGTGCGGGCTTCGGCGGTACGCGCCCGCGGAGCCGACGGTGGCGACCCAACGTTGTCCCTAGGCGACTTGGGTCGCGGGGACCACTCCGCAGTGCGCTCGAGGTCGTCCTGGTCGAAGGGCAGCGTGCTCTTGTTCTTGAGGGACCAAACGATCGCAGGGTCCGGGCCGGACGATGGCTTGTCGCCCTTGCGAGGGGAGGCGTCGGTGGTCCGCCGTCGGCCGGGCGCGGAGGGGTCCAGGTCTGAAGGGACACGCGTCGCAGCCACCAGGTTCACCTCCTCCCACGACTTGGGCGCCCCCTGGCGAGCGTTGTCGGCTCCCGCAGGGCACGAAAACCGGCAACTGGCATTGAAACGCTAATCAGTACGTCCAGCTCATGCATCTCGCCAGCCGAGGAATCGTGCCCTAGCAGGGAATTCGATCGGTGCCCGGAGGGGGACTTGAACCCCCACGCCCTTGCGGGCAAAGGCTTTTGAGGCCTCCGCGTCTGCCGATTCCGCCATCCGGGCCCGGAGCGAGCGTAGTCGTCGCCGCACGCGTGGCCCTAGTAGCGTGGCTCGCCCATGGTTGGATTCGCCGGTCGCCGGGCTCCCCGCCAGCGCCCGCCGTCGGCCCACGAACCCGGCTAGGCCGAAAGAATCGCAGCGGATGTCGCGGGCTCTTGTCGACGAACGCGATCGGGATCTCCGTGGGCTGCTGGCGACGATCCCGATGTTCGCAGAGCTCTCGCCGAAGGACCTCGAGCTGGCATTGTCGCGGTGCCGGACCATCCATCTCGAGGCCGGCCAGCTCTGCGTCCGCGAAGGCGATCCCTCCGATGCCCTCTACGTCGTGATCAACGGTCGCCTCCAGGCCGTTGGTGAGGAGGACCCCCGGCGGGAGATCTCGCGTGGACAGGTTCTTGGCGAGATCGGGATGCTGACCGGTCAACGGCGCACGGCATCGGTGCGCGCGGTGAGGGACAGCGAGCTGCTCGTGCTGCCCCGCGGGGAGTTCGACCGGTTGGCCCACGAGAACCCCCAGTGGTTGCGCCACGTCGCCAGGATCGTGGTCGACCGATTCGTCCCCTCCCAGAGCCCCAGCCTCGACGTCGAGCGCGTCCTCACCTTGGGCCTCTTCGGGCTGGGAGAGTCGTCTCCGGTCGCAGAGGTCTGCGCGGGACTGCTCGGGGCGCTGCGCAGCGACGCCCCGGCGGCCTCGGGATCGGCGCGCGACGTGGCGAGCCGAGCGGCGCGGCTCGGTTGGGCCCACCGCCTCGAGAGCTCGCATCGCTATGTCCTCTACGACGGCAGCTCGGGAGAGGGGGAATGGCGCCGCTGGTGCCTCAGTCAGAGCGACCGCGTCGTACTCGTCGCCGACGCCCGGGCCAGGCCCGAGGGGTTGCCTCCCGACCTGGCCGAAGAGGTCCTCTCCCGTGCCGCTCGCGGGATGGTGTGGATCCTGCTGGTACACCCGGACTCGAGCCGGTGGCCCGAGGGCGTCGCGGGGTGGTTGGAAAAGGTGCCGGGCGCTCGACACCTCAACATCCGGCGTCACCGGGAGCAGGACATGGCGAGAGCCGCACGCTTGCTGACGGGCCGAGGATGCGGGCTCGTCCTGGGCGGCGGTGGGCCACGAGGCTTCGCCCACCTGGGCGCGATGCGCGCGCTCGACGAGGCGGGAGTCCCCGTGGACGCCGTGGGCGGTACGAGCATCGGCGCGATCATGGGAGTCCTGCGCGCCTTCGACATCGACGATGCCGCCCGCCGGAATTGGGCGATGTCCGCGTTCGTCGAGAGCGGTCACCTCTTCGCCCCGACGCTCCCGCTTCTCTCGTTCAGCTCGGCCCGCAAGATCCGGCGACTGCTCGAGGGGGCGGGCGGGGTCGGCGATCGGACCATCGAGACGTGCTGGCTGCCCTACTTCTGCATCTCGGCCAACCTCACCCGGGCCTCGATGGTGGTGCACGATCGAGGCCCGCTCGCCGACGCGGTTCGCGCCAGCCTCTCGTTGCCCGGGATCTTCCCTCCGGTCCGGAAGGGAGACGATCTGCTCGTGGACGGGGGCGTCATCAACAACCTCCCCGTCGACGTCATGCGGAGCCGGCTCGGTGGCGGGACCGTGATCGCCGTCGACGTGTCCGTGGACATGGAGATGGCCGCCGCGCCCGACTACCGGGAGACGCCGTCGGGTTGGACCCTGCTGCTCGACCGGCTACGAGGTCACCGGTCCACGCCTGCGCCACCCAACGCGCTGAGCGTGCTCATGCGCGCCAAGGAGCTCGCGGCCATCCAGGCGCAGCGCGATCTTCTCGCGACCCACGAGCCGGACCTCCTCATCCGGCCGCCCGTGGCATCGAGCCCCATGTTCGATTTCCACGCGGCCCCGGATCTGATCGACGTGGGCTACCGCCAGGCGAGCGCTCAGCTCGAGGCCGGCGAGTGGGCGGAGCGCCGCTGGTAGGGAGGTCTCTCCCGGGTCGCCTCGTCGAGCGCGGCGATGGCCTCTTCCCCTGCCCGGAGGCCCGCCTCGCGGGCCTGGTCGATCTGGTGGAACTCCAAGAGCCCGACCCCGGCCGGGTCCGGGACGACGGCGACGGCAGCGGTCGCCTGCGGCTCCTCCAAGCGCACCCCACGATCACCCATCTGCACGATCCGCAGCAGGGTCTCCCCGAGCGAGGGGGTACGCGTCTCGTGGGGATCGGCTGTCCCGCTCGCGATCCGGACCGCGACCACCGGGCCCTCTTCGAGCTCCGCGAAGGGAGCGGTGGGGCAATTGTCGGTGAGCGAGCCGTCCACGAGGACCCGCCCGTCGAGGCGTCGAGGGGGGAGCAGCACCGGCATGCACATCGACGCGCCGACCACGTCGGCGACGACGCCGCGGCGGTGGTAGACGGGCACTCGCTCGTAGAGGTCGGTGCTCGCCACCACCAGCTCGCGCGGGAGTGTCTCCACGCGCCGATCGTCGAAGCATCTGCGCAGGAGCGCCCGGGCGCGCTCGCCCCGGGCGAGGCTCGTCAGCGAGAGCCGGTAGTCCCCGAAGGGGTTGCGTTGCACGAACTCCTCGAACATCCGCTCCTCGACCTCGGAGGCGGCCGCGCCGGTCGCACTGAGACCGGCGATCAACGCGCCGATGCTGGTCCCCGCCAACCGGTCGATCGTGATCCCGGCGCGCTCAAAGGCATGGAGGACGCCGAGGTGTGCCAGGGCTCGGGCGCCGCCTCCGCCGAGGACGAGGGCCACCGAGCTCTGTGTGAAGCGATCGACGAGGGGGCGCAGACCCTCGTCCCACACCGCCCGATCGTCGCCGAGGTGGTAGAGGCGACGGCAGCCACTCCGGTCGTGCCAGCTCACCACCTCGTCCTGGGTGGGCGTCGCACCGGTGAGGACGACGTCGCACGGCACCTCGAGGTCCGCCACGGCGGCCGCCAGCCCGTCGAGGGAGGCGGGACCGGGGCCGGTTGCCGCCAGCACCACGCGGTCGGCCTGGCGCATCGAGGCAGCCTGGTCTTCGACGGTCGCCCCCGAGACGAGCAGGACCCGGTCGTTCTCGTCCTCGGCACGTTGGAGCCCGCTCGTGTGGGCCACGTCGAGGACGGCCACCCGCAGCCTGCGGTCGAGGCTCGCCCTCAGGGCGTCGGCCAGCGGTCCGACGGGTACGTCGCCGTCGAGAGGGACCAGCGAGATCACCTTGGGGACGGGGGTCCGGGTCGGCGAGTCGAGCGGGCTCGCCTGGAGCTGCTGCGCCAGACCCTTGGCCACGGCGCCCACGACCGCAGGCTGCTGCGCCGCCAGTCGCTCAAATCCGTCTCGGTCGATGGCGATCAGGGTGCTGTCGCGTCGCGCGACCACGGCGGCGGCCCGCGGCGCTCCGGTCAGGAGCGCGAGCTCGCCGATCGTCGCGCCCGGGTACAGCTCGCGGGACGATCCGTCGGGCCGTCGGACGTCCACGCGGCCGGACTGCAAGAGGAAGAGCGTGTCCCCCGGGTCGCCGGCGTGGAACAAGGCCTGGCCCGCCCGCAGCTCCACCCGCTCGCCGGCGGCCAGCATCTCGTCGCGCGCCCCTGGGGGCAGGAGCCCGAGCAGGTCGGTCTCGGCCGCCGGCCCGCTGGTGGTCACGACGGGCTGCTCCGCACGTCTTGAGACGAGGGGGGCACCCGACGCGGCGCCGAGCGCCTCGTCTCGGACTCGGACGCGGCCGAAGAACAACGCGATCACCGCGGCGGCGGCGAAACTGCCCGCCGCCAGCTCCCAACCATGCCGAAGGTCGTTGGGCAGGCTGGTCAGTGTGGGGTGGGCGATGAAGATCGTGAGTATGGCGATCCCGAGCACGCCGCCGATCTGGCGTGTGCTCGTGCTGACCGCCGAGGCGGTCGCGTACTGACCGGCAGGAACGCTCGAAAGGCCGCCCGCGGCGGCGACCGGAACCGTCGCCCCGACTCCGATCCCGCTCAGGATCTGCCCCGGGAGCCACTGCCCGACGAAGTCGGGTTGGAGCCCCACCCGAGTCGCGTACCAGACGTACGCCCCGGACCAGACGAGTGCGCCGGGCACCACGACGACTCTGGGGCCGAAGCGATCCGCGAGTCGGCCGAAGGGGGTGGCGAGGATCGCCGCCACCACGGCTCCGGGGGCCACGGCGAGCCCGGCGAGGAGGAGGGAATACCCCCAGACGTAGTGGAGCCACAGGATGTGCGCGAGGAGGTACGTGTACAGACCGAGGCCGGCCGCCATCGTGACGAGGTTGCTCACGGTGAACGACCGGATGCGGAGCAGGTCGGGGTCGAGGATCGGCGAGTGGTGGTGCCGCGAGCTCTGGACCGTCAGCGCGATCCCGATCGCCGCCACGGCGAACGCCACCAGGGTCGGGGCGCTGCTCCAGCCCCAAGATCCTCCCTGGACGATGCCCAAGGTGAGCGCCGCGATGGCCAGCGAGAGCACCAGTGCACCCCGCAGGTCCGGCATGATCCGGCGCCCCGGGGCACGGCTCTCGATCACCATGCGGCGCGCCAGGAACCAGGCGATGATCCCGAGCGGAAGGTTGATCAGGAACACCATCCGCCAGTTGTAGGCGTCGACCAGGGCGCCGCCGATGGGTGGGCCGAGGCCGGACGCGAGGGCTGCGGAGGCGGCCCACAGGCTGAGGGAGCGGGACCGGCGCTCCAACGGCGAGGCGTGTACCACGATGCCGAGCGACGCCGGGACGAGCATGGCGGCGCCGGCCCCTTGAAGAACCCGGAACACGATCAGCATCTCGACCGACGTGGAGACCGCGCAGAGCGCGGACATCAGGGTGAAGAGGACCAGCCCCATCTTGAACAGGCGGCGGCGACCGAGAAGGTCCGCGAAGCGGCCCGACAGGACGAGCAGGCCGGCAAACGCGACGTTGTAGGCGTTGAGCACCCAGGAGAGGGTGCCGACGGACGCATGGGGGAACGCGGCTTGGATGTCGGGGAAGGCGACGTTGACGACCGTCGAGTCCAAGAACGCGAGGAACGCTCCAAAGGCCGCGACCACCACGGCGGTGGTCGGCGCGTATCGACGTCGCCGTGCGGTTGCGCCGTCGTCCATGTCCGGCCGCTGCTATGCCTCGGACGCGAGTCTCGCCGACGGTTCGACGAGGAGTTGCGTCATGCGATCGAGGACGGCCTCGTCGAGCCCGGCCTCGGCGGCCCAACCGCGTACCCCACCGAACCGAGCGTCGAGCCCCTCCAAGAAACGCTCCATCGCCGACGCCTCGACGGCCAGGCGCGAGCGGGCCACGTTCTCCAGCCGTGGGCCGACGTGCGGATCCCTGCGCAGACGTTCGAGGATCAGATCGAGGCGCTCCTCGGTCAAGACGTAGTCCGTCACGATGGCGTCCCGATCGACGCCGCACGCCTCGAGCACGAGCGAGGCGAGCACCCCGGTCCGGTCCTTGCCGGCCGTGCAATGGAAGACCACGGGATAGCTGCGCTCGTCCGCCAGGGCCTCGAAGGCGCGGACGAGTGCGCTCGCTCCGACCTCGAGGTACCAGAGGTAGCGCTCACCCATGCCCGCCTCGGGTGCCGGGGCGGCGACGGACTCGCCGCCTTCGGTCGGGAGGACGGAGAGGTTCAGGTATCCCCTGTCGGACCCGGCGAGCCGCCCCCTGCCGTTGCGCGACACCTCCTCGGGCGTTCGCAGGTCTATGACCGTCCGGAGCCCGATGTCGTCCAGCGTCTCGATGTCGCCGAGCGTCAGCTCGTGCAGGGTGTCGCTGCGGTAGAGCCGGTCCCAGCGGGTGACGCGACCGCCGGCCACGGGGTAGCCGCCGAGGTCCCGGAAGTTGTAGGCCCCGACGAGTGGCAAGAGCCGCGCTCGTTCCATCGCTCCCATGGTGCCATCGCCAGGGACCCTAAGTTGTGGGACGTGCAGCTGTTGGGCGTCGAGGTCTGGCGCGTCCCCCTCCGGCTCGAGCGGCCGTTGGCTGCGGCCGACCTCGTCCACCACGAGCGTCCGGTGATCTACGTGCGAATCCTCGCAGACGAGGGAGAGGGTTGGGGGGAGAGCGCAGCCCTTCCCTCGGGGACCTCCGTCGATCCTCCCCATGCCGCGGTCTGGGCGGCCATCGTCGACGAGCTCGTGCCCGAGCTCGTCGAGCGCTCCCGCCGCCACGGCGGCGAGGTTCCCCGCGCCGACGACGGGATCCGAGCTCGCCCACCGGCCCGGGACCGTGCGCGGCGCTCCGGCGAGGCGGCCCTCGACATGGCGCTGAAGGACCTCGAGCTGCGCCGCCGGGGCCTCTCCCTGGCGGGCAGCTGGGGCGCCGCGGCGGGCACGACCGTCGAGGTGGGCACGGTCCTCGGCGTACCCCCCGACCGGGACGTCGACCTCCTCGTGGAGGCGGCGGTGGGCGCCGTGGACGCCGGCTACCGGCGGTTGCGGGTCAAGATCGCACCGGAGTGGGACGTCGTCCCCCTCCGGGCCCTCCGGCACGCCCTGGGGGGTTTCCCGCTCCTGGCCGATGCCAACGCCTCGTACCGGTGGGGGACCGGCGGACCCGACGACGTCCGCCGCCTCGTGGTGCTCGAGGAGCTGTCCTTGACGTGTCTCGAACAGCCGCTGGCTCCGGACGATCTCCGAGGCCACGCGCGGCTCGCCGCGACCGTGGGGATCCCGATCGGCCTCGACGAGTCCGCCGACTCCGCCGAGCGCCTGGGGGCCATCCTCGAGATCGGTGCCTGCAGCGTGGTGTGCATCAAGACCGATCGCTTCGGCTCGCTCGAAGGCGCTCGTCGGGCCGTCCTGCGGTGTCGGGAGCACGGGGTCGAGAGCTTCGTCGGTGGGTTCTTCGAGACCGGGCTGGCCCGGGCGGCCAACCTGGCGCTTGCCACCGTGCCGGGGTGCTCTCTGCCCGGAGATCTGAGCGATCCCGGGACCTATCTCCGGGATCCCTGTGGATACCCCGCCGTGCACCGCGGCTCCGTATCGGTTCCGTTTTCCCCCGGGGTCGGCAGGCCGCCGGACACGAGCGCTCTCGAGCAGCTCGGTGCGTCCCGTCGATGGATTCCTGTGGGGGAGCTGGGTGGCTGCGCCGAGGCGTAGAATCGCAAGGCCATGCAGCGCATCTTCGTAGAACGCCGCCTCCGCCAGGTGCACGCGCGGCTCGATTCGCGCCCGCCAGGAGCTGGCCGTCCTCGAGGAGCAGTTGGCTGCCGCATCGGAGGCGGCGGACGACGCAAGGATCCGTTCGCTCGTCTCCGAGACGCCCCTGGCCGCGCACGAGTACGGCGAGGTGCAGCGGCAGGTCGACGCCATGGCGAGGGCCCGCGACGCCATGGTGGCCGACGTCAACGACCTGGAGCGCCATCAGGACGCGCTGATCGACGACGTCGGGGGTGGGAACCGTTGAGCCCGGGCGCCGAGGAGCGTTCGGCTGCGGCACCGGCCCGAGTGGTGATCGCCGAGGACGAGGCCATCATCCGGCTCGACCTCAAGGAGATCCTCGAGGATGCGGGCTACGAGGTGGTGGGCGAGACGGGCCGGGGTGACGAGGCGGTCACCCTGGTGGACGAGCACCGGCCCGAGATCGCGATCCTCGACATCAAGATGCCCGGCATAGACGGCGTGCGGGCGGCTCGGGAGATCACCTCCCGGCACAAGATCGCGGTCCTCGTGCTGACGGCGTTCAGCCAGCGTGACCTCATCGAGGACGCGCGCGACGCCGGCGTGGCGGCGTATCTGGTCAAGCCGTTTCGACGCAACGAGCTGCTCCCCGCGATCGAGCGCGTGCTGCTCAGATGCCGCCAGGAGTGGGCGATCGAGGACGAGGCACCCGAGGGCGACGGTGCGCCCGCCGAGGACAAGATCGAGACCCGCCGCCTCGTCAACGACGCCAAGGCCGTGCTGATGGACCAGCACGGCATGGAGGAGTCCAACGCCTTCTCCTACATCCAGCGGACTGCCATGCAGACCCGGGTCCGCATGCGCGACGTCGCCCAACGGATCGTCGACGGCAGCCTCACCCCCTGAGCCGGTGAGCGAACACCGACCCGGCCCCGGCCCCCTCCTGATCCTGGACGGGATGTCCCTCGCCTATCGCGCCTTCTTTGCCCTGCCGGACGACCTCGCCACCACCGAGGGCACGGTCACCAACGCCGTGCACGGGTTCGCAGGGATGCTCGTCTACCTTCTCCGGGAGCATCGGCCTTCGGGTTTGGCGGTCGCCTTCGACCTGGCCGCGCCCACGTTTCGCGACGAGATCCTGCCGGACTACAAGGCCGGCCGCTCGGCGACGCCCGACATCTTGCTCCCGCAGTTCGACATGATCCGCGACTTCCTGCGGGACCTCGCCATGCCGGTGCTCGAGATCGAGGGGTTCGAGGCGGACGACGTCCTCGCCACTCTCGCCACCCAGGCCAGGGACCGCCAAGACGACGTCATCGTGGTGACGGGGGATCGGGACTGCTTCCAGCTGGTGGAGGACCCCCACGTCAAGGTCCTCTACAACCGGAGGGGGGTGAGCGACTACTCGCTGTACGACGAGGCCGGGATCGTCGAGCGCACCGGTGTGACGCCGGCGCTGTACCCGGTGCTCGCCTCGCTGCGAGGCGACCCGTCCGACAACCTCCCGGGGGTGCCGGGTGTGGGAGAGAAGACGGCGGCGAAGCTCGTGTGTGCCTACGGTGATCTCGACAGGCTGTTTGCCCACCTCGACGAGCTCAGCCCCAAGCTCGCGCGCCAACCTCGCCGATCACGAGGCCCAGGTGCGGGCCAACCTGGCGGTGATCCCGCTCCGGCGCGACGTGCCGGTCGAGGTGGCCGAGGCGGACCTGGCGCTCGGCGGCTGGGACGGGCGCCGTATCGAGGACCGGTGCGAGCGGCTCGAGCTCAAGACCGTGTGGGGGCGTCTCCGGCCGCTGCTGGTCGACGGATCGGTCGGCGCTCCCATCCCGGGAGGGGCGCTCGACGACTCGGGCGGCGACGGCGCAGGGGGGGCGCACGGCGGGGACGGCGTGCCCCGCGACCGAGCGGCGGTCGCCGACGGATCCGGCCACCGGGCCGCTGCGGGCGAGCAGGTCGACGAGCCGGAGGTGTCGAGGGAGGTGACGGTCCGACTCGAGCGGCCGGCCTCTGCACCCGAGGCGCTCGAGGTCCTCGGGGCGCTCCAGGCGGCGGCCGCGGAGCGTGCCGTGGCGGTGATCGGCCGCTGGAACGCCGAGCCCGGGCGCTCCTCGCTCGAGGGCGTGGCGCTGGTCGTCGAGAACCCCCAGGCCGGGGAGGAACCGCCCGCAGAGGCCGGGGCTGTGCCGAGTCACCAGGGCGTCTGGGTCGAAGGTGCGCTCCTGGACGACGGCTCGGTGGCTCGGTGTGTCTCGGAACTCCTGTCAGGCCCGGTCCGCGTCGTCGGCCACGAGTTTAAGGAGCTGCTGCGCTCGGTGCTGCCCATGGCCATCGACGCGACGTCGTTGGTCATGGACACGTCCGTTGCGGCGTATCTTCTCGATCCCTCCTCGGGCCGCTACGGGCTCGCGGCCGTGGCCGCGGGCGAGCACCTGGGCCAGCGCGCGCCGGAGCACGTGTCGGGTCCCACGCAGCTCGCGCTCGACTCGACCACGGCCGGCTCCGTCCCCGGGGAGGGCGACGAGGATCGAGCCCTGGCGGCCGCGGTCGATGCGGCCACCGTGGATCTGCTCGTGCCGCGGCTGCGCAGGGACCTCGATCGTGAGGGATTGATCCGGCTGCACGACGAGATCGAGTGCCCGCTCGTGCGGGTCCTCGCGCGGATGGAGGTGGCCGGCATCCGCGTCGACACCGACGAGCTGCACCGGATCGCGACCGAGCTGGTCGACGAGGCCGACCAGCTCGAAGAGCAGGTGCACGCGCTCGCCGGACACGAATTCAACGTCAACTCCACCCCCCAGCTGCGCAAGGTCCTCTACGACGAGCTCGGACTCGAGCCGCAGCGCAAGACCAAGACCGGGTACTCGACCGACGCGGCGACCCTCGAGCGCCTGCGCGACGCACACCCGATCGTCGCGACGCTCCTTCGCTACCGAGAGGTCGAGAAACTCCGGTCGACCTACGGGTCCGGGCTCCTGACCGAGGTCGCCGAGGACGGTCGGATCCATGCCTCGTTCCGCCAGACCGTCGCCAGGACCGGCCGGATCTCCTCGGAGCGACCCAACCTCCACAACATCCCGGTGCGCACCGAGTCCGGTCGCCGCTTCCGGCGAGCCTTTGTCCCCGCCGACCGCTGCGTCCTCCTCGTGGCCGACTACGACCAGATCGAGCTGAGGGTTCTCGCCCACTTGGCCGACGACCCGGGACTGCGGGGCGCATTCGAATCGGGCTCGGACGTCCACCGCACGGTGGCCTCCGGCGTCTACGGAGTGCCGCCGGAGGAGGTGACGACCACCCAGCGCGAGTACTGCAAGATGGTGTCCTACGGCCTGGCCTACGGCATGGAGGCGTACGGGCTCTCCCAGCGCCTGTCGACGGGCGTGGACGAGGCCAACGAGATCATCGATCGCTACTTCCTGGCCTTTCCCCGGGTCCGCGCCTACATGGACGACACCGTGCGCGAGGCCCGGCTGGCCGGAGAGACCCGCACCGCCCTCGGGCGCAAGCGGCCGCTGCCGGAGCTCCACGACCGCAACTTCCGGATCCGCCACGCCGCCGAACGCCAGGCGATGAACGCCGGGATCCAGGGTCTCGCCGCCGACATCTTCAAGACGGCGCTGGTGCGGCTCGACGGCCTCTTGGAGGAGCGGGGCGGCACCAGCCGGCTGGTCCTCCAGGTCCACGACGAGGTCCTGGTCGAGGTCCAGCTCGGCGAGGAGGAGGAGGTCGGCGCCCTGACCCGCAGCGCGCTGGAGCAGGCCGCGGACCTGTCGGTACCCCTCAAGGTCTCGATGGCCTGGGGGGCCTCCTGGGCACAGGCCAAGGGAGGCTGACCGCAGGTCGCCGACCCCTCGGCCCCCCGGAGCCGGCAGATCCTCGAGCCCCTGGTGGTACGCTCGACGGGGCCTGGCGCCGGCGGCCCCGTACCACCGACGATTCCGTGATTCCGGCGCGATCCGAACACCCCCGAAAGCGAGCAACACCGACATGCCCGACCAGACCTCCACCGCCCTCCTCTCCCCGGAGTCGATGGGCACCTTCGACGCCGAAGGGCACTACGTGCCCCGCCGGATCACCGAGGACGATCTCGGGGGCGCCTCGCTCGAGGACGAGATGGCGGGGACGATCGTCGAGTTCGACGACGGCGACATCGTCGAGGGCACGGTGGTCAAGATCGATCGCGACGAGGTGCTGCTCGACATCGGCTACAAGTCCGAG
This sequence comes from uncultured Actinomycetes bacterium, assembly GCA_963773635.1. GTDB lineage: Bacteria > Actinomycetota > Acidimicrobiia > Acidimicrobiales > RAAP-2 > CAVZBW01. The sequence goes on from CAVZBW010000005.1 coordinate 205,902, forward strand.
GGCGTCATCCCGGCTCGCGAGCTGTCGATCCGCAACGACGCGGATCCCGAGGAGATCGTTTCCCTGGGAGACCACGTCGAGGCGCTGGTCCTGCAAAAGGAGGACAAGGAGGGGCGTCTCGTCCTTTCCAAGAAGCGCGCCCAGTACGAGCGGGCGTGGACCAAGATCGAGCAGCTCAAGGAGGCCAACCAGGTCGTCAAGGGCCCGGTCATCGAGGTGGTGAAGGGTGGTCTCATCGTCGACATCGGGCTGCGGGGATTCCTTCCGGCCTCCCTGGTCGAGCTGCGCCGCGTCCGCGAGCTGCAGCCCTACGTCGGGCGAGAGATCGAGGCCAAGATCATCGAGCTGGACCGCAACCGCAACAACGTGGTGCTCTCCCGGCGGGCCTGGCTCGAAGAGGCCCAGCGCGAGCAGCGTGGCGAGTTCCTGGAGAACTTGAAGCCCGGTGAGCGCCGCCGAGGGGTGGTGTCCTCGGTCGTCAACTTCGGCGCCTTCGTCGACCTCGGGGGGATGGACGGTCTCGTCCACGTCTCCGAGCTGAGCTGGAAGCACGTCGACCATCCGTCCTCCGTCGTGCAGGTGGGCGACGAGATCGAGGTCGAGGTTCTCGACGTGGATCTCGACAAGGAGCGGATCAGCCTGTCGCTCAAGGCGACGCAGACCGACCCATGGCACGCGTTCGCGCAGACCCACGAGGTAGGTCAGCTCGTCTACGGGCGTATCACCAAGCTGGTGCCGTTCGGCGCGTTCGTCCAGGTGGGCGACGGTATCGAGGGGCTGGTGCACATCTCGGAGATGGCCGCCCACCACGTCGACCTTCCCGAGCAGGTGGTGACGCCCGGCGAGGAGCTGTGGGTCAAGATCATCGACATCGACCTGCAGCGTCGTCGCATCAGCCTGTCGATCAAGCAGGCCGCCGAGGGTGGCGAGGTCTCCGAGGAGTATCGGGAGGCCTTTGGCGAGCACGCCTACGACGAAGAGGGCAACTACATCGGCACCTACGACTACAGCGACGCCGAATTCACGCCGGAGACCGAGGCCCAGGCCGCATGGGCCGACTACGCGTCCGAGGCCGCCGGTGCTTCCGAAACCGCCGGTGATTCCGAGGCCGCCGGCTGACGTTCCGAGACCGCCGGTGCTTCCGAGACCGCCGGTGCTTCCGAGACCGCCGGTGCTTCCGAGACCGCCGGTGCAGCGGAGGCGGCGGAGGGCTCCGCGACGACGTCGGTCGGCGCCCCTTCGGAGGACGCCGGCGTCGAGGGGAATGGGGAGGCGCAACCGGGCTGAGCGCCCGTGAGGCGCCCGTTCCGGGCGCCTCCGAGGTGGCCTCCGTCAGGCGGGCCGGCGGGTGGGCAGCGGGAGCGTCCCGGCGAAGTGGCACGCGACCCAGTGCCCGGGCGCGAGCTCGCGCACCTCGGGCGGCTCATCGGCACAACGTGGCTGCGCGTACGGGCAGCGGGTCCGGAAGCGGCAGCCCGAGGGTGGGTTGATCGGGCTCGGCGGCTCGCCCTGGAGCTTGGGGCGGGCGTGGCGGGCCTCGGGGTCGGGCTCGAGCGCGGAGGCGAGGAGCGCGTCGGTGTAGGGGTGGGCCGGGGCCTCGTAGAGGGTCTCGGAGGGCGCCAGCTCGCAGAGGACGCCGAGGTGCATGACGGCCACCCGATCGCTGATGTTCTTGACCACGGCCAGGTCGTGGGCGATAAAGAGCATGGTCAGCCCGTAGCGGGCCTTTAAGTCCTCGAGGAGGTTCAGGATCTGGGCCTGGACCGAGACGTCGAGCGCCGAGACGACCTCGTCGCATATGAGGAGCCGTGGCTCCAGCACGAGCGCGCGGGCGATGCTGATGCGCTGGCACTGCCCACCGGAAAACTCCCTCGGACGGCGCCCGACGACGGCCTCGGGATCGAGCCCGACCGCCTCGAGCATCTCGTGCACCACGATGGCGCGCTCTTGCTTGGTGCCGCGGCGCCAGATATCGAGAGGCTCCGAGACCAGGCCCCCCACGCGTCGGCGCGGGTTCAGCGACGAGACGGGATCCTGAAAGATCATCTGGATGCCGGTGCGGGCACGGCGTAACGCTCGCCGGCGCAGCCTCCCGAGATCCGTTCCGGCAAAGACGATCGATCCGCTCGTCGGGCGGACCACCTGCACGATGGCACGCCCGGTCGTCGACTTTCCGCAGCCGGACTCGCCGACCAGGCCCAGCGTCTCCCCGGACCGGATCGTGAAGCTCAGGCCCGCCACCGCCTGTACCCGATGGGATCCCCGCGTAAAGTCGACGCGAAGGTCGCGGACCTCGAGGAGTGGGTCCTCCGTCGGGCGGTCGGGGCCGACGGTGCGGGCGTCGGAGACGGTCACCGTGCCTCGTTCGAGGCGGACGGCGCGCCGGGCGCCGATGGGACCGACGACGATGCCGCCGGTGCGCCCACCGCAGGGCCGGACCGCCCTCCGAGCGGGTACCAGCAGGCAAAGAGGTGGTCCGGGGACTCGGCGGGCACGAGGGGTGGACGTTCCTGGTGGCACCTCGGCCGTGCGTAGCGGCAGCGCGGCGCGAACGGGCAACCTGGTGCCAGGTCGACGAGATCCGGTGGGCGGCCCTCGATCGCGTTGAGGCGGGTGTGGGGCGGTGACGAGATCCGCGGCGTCGAGCCGAGCAGGGCCTCGGTGTAGGGCATGGCCATCGAGGAGAAGAGGGTGCGGGTCGGCGCCCGCTCGACGACCTGTCCGGCGTACATGACGAGGATCTCGTCGGTGCGCGTGGCCACGACGCCAAGGTCGTGGGTGACGAGGATCACCGCCATGTGGCGGTCCCTCTGCATGCCGGCCAGGAGGTCGAGGATCTGCGCCTGCACCGTGACGTCGAGTCCCGTCGTGGGCTCGTCGGCGAGCAGGAGCTGAGGGGCACAGGCCAGGGCGATGGCGATCATCACCCGCTGGCGCATGCCACCCGACAGCGCGTGCGGAAACGAGTGGTACCGCTCCTCTGGCGAGGGTATGCCGACCTGCCCGAGCAGCTCGATGGCGGCGCGTTTGGCGGACTTCTTGTCCATGTCGAGATGCAGGCGGAGGGACTCGGTGATCTGGGTCCCCACCCGCATGACCGGGTTGAGGGACGTCATGGGGTCCTGGAAGATCATGGAGATCCGCCGGCCCCACAGCCGGCGCAGCGCAGGCGGAGAGAGGGTCACGAGATCGGTACCCTCGAACACGACCTTTCCGGATCGAAGCAGGTTGTCGCCGGTGAGCAGACCCATGACGGACCTGGCGAGCACGGTCTTGCCCGAGCCGGACTCCCCGACCACCCCGAGGGTTCGGCCTCGCCCGAGTGTGAACGAGATCCCGTCGACCGCCTTGAGCGATCCCCGGGGGGTGCGGAACAGGGTTCGCAGGTCCGAGACCTCGAGTAGGGGACCTCCGGGCGCCGGGTCGCTCGTGACGGTCTCGGAAGGGGTCACAGCTTGCCCTCGCCCACGTCGAAGTGCTGGCGGAGCCGGTCGCCCACCAGGTTGAGGCAAAGCAGGAAGCTAAACATGGCGAGCGCCGGGAAGAGCGCCAACCACAGGTTCTGGCTGAGGTAGGTACGGCTCTCGTTGAGCATGTTGCCCCACGACGGCGTCGGCGGCTGGACCGACAGCCCGAGAAAGGCGAGCGAACCCTCGAGCACGATGACGGTGGCCACGCCGATCAACGCGAAGGAGACGGCGGCGGGGAGGACGTTCGGAAGGAGCTCCCGGGTCAGGATGCGGCTGTCGCTCGCCCCGAGCGTCCGCGCCGCCGTGACGAATTCCCGGGTGGAGTAGGTGAGGGTCGAGGCTCGGACCACTCGGAAGAGGAGCGGCGTGGAGGCGAGACCGATGACGAGGGTGATCTTCCCCTCGCTCTGGCCCCAGAACGCGACAACGGCCATGATCGCCACCAGGGCGGGAAAGGCGAGGAGGACGTAGCTGGCCGAGTTTAAGATGTTGTCCACGATCCCGCGGCGGAACCCGGCGATGAGGGCCAGGGTGCCGCCGATGGCCATGCCGATGGCGATCGCGCCAAACCCGACGACGAGGGAGATCCGGGCACCGTAGATCAACCGGCTCAAGATGTCGCGCCCGAGGTCGTCCGTGCCGAGCAGGTGTGCGGTGCTCGGGCCACTGTTGATGTTGATCGTCTGCAGGTTTGGGTTGTCGATGGGGAGGATCCCGGCCAGGACGGCCGCCAGGACGTTGATCGACACCCAGGCGACGCAGATCCAGAAGAAGACGCCGAGGTCTCCCGCCTTCCGGCCACGTCGCTCGGTGTGAACCGTGTCCGTGGTGCGAGGCAGGGCTACGTCGAGCGGCTGAGTAGCCACGCCCACGGGCGAGCCGACGGAATGGTCAGTCACGGGCAATCCTTGGGTCGACCACCGAGAACAGGAAGTCCACGATGAAGTTGATGACGAGGATGGCGACCGCCACGAACAGGACGACCCCCTGAACCATGAGGTAGTCCCGCTGCTGGATGCTCTGCACCAACAGGTAGCCGAGGCCGGGCAACGCCAACAGGTACTCCACGACGAAGGCCCCGGCGATCAGGCTGCCGATGTTGGTACCGGCCGAGGCCAGGAGGGAGAGCGAGGAAGGGCGGAGCGCGTGACGCACCAGGACGCGACGGTCGGACAGCCCCTTGGAGCGGGCCATCGTGATGAAGTCTTCCTGCAACGTCGCGATCAGGTCGTTGCGCAGGAGGCGGTAGTAGATGACGATCGATCCGAGGGCGAGGGTGATCGAGGGCAAGAGCATCGACTTGATGTTCTGCCAGAAGTCCTGAGTGATCGGGACATACGACGAGGGCCCGGGCAACAGGTGGAGGTGGACCGAGAAGATCAGGGTGAGGATCACGATGACGATGAACGGAGGCAGCGCGAGCAGCCCGAAGGTCGTGCCGGTGGAGATCCTGTCGAGCGCCTTGTTGGGACGCCGGGCGACGAAGAGGGCGAGTGGGATGGAGACGCCGAACGCCAGGATCTGGGAGAAGATGATCAGCTCGATGTCGATCGGCACGGCGTTCGCGATGGCGTTGGTCACCGTCTGGTGGGTGATGAAAGACTCGCCGAGGTCGCCCTGGAAGATGTGGCCGACATAGGTGAAGTACTGCTGTAGCAGCGGCTGGTTGAGGCCGAGCTGCTTCAGGAGGAGCGCCTTGTTCTGGGCCGTGTCGTTCGGACCGAGGATGGTGACCGTGGGATCCCCGGGCAGTAGGTGCACCAAGAAGAACGTGCCGACCGAGACCAGGAAGACCACGACGATCAGGGTCGCCAGGCGCTTCAGGACGTAGAGGCCCACCCCCTGCACCTCCTTGGCCGTTCCCACTCGTAGTCCGGTCGCCGGAGGCGCATCCTATGCGTACTCGCCGCCAGGTGACGGGCGCCCGATCCGGCATCCGGGCCGGGATGCCCCCCCGGAGGGCCGCCGGCGCGATGCACCTCCGCGACCTGGCGTACCATGCCGCCTGATGGCGGCTGCCCTGGTTACCGATACCCCGCGAGGAGACGTCACTCCCCCAGAGCAAGACGGGACGAGCCGCCCCCCGCAGCGGGCGACGCGAAGCCTGGAAGGCATCTGGTTGGTGGCCGGGGCGACCGTCTTCGCGGCCGCCGTGGCGGTGGGGGTCGTGCTGCGATTTTGGACCCGTTCGGAGCTCTGGCTCGACGAGGCCCTCGCCGTCAACGTCGCTCACCTGCCGCTGAGCCAGCTCCACCAGGCTCTCAAGGAGGACGGTGCGCCGCCCCTCTACTACGTGCTCCTGCACTACTGGATGGTCCTCTTTGGCACGTCCGACAGCGCCGTGCGCGCCCTGTCGGGGCTCCTCTCCGTCCTGACCCTGCCGGTCGCCTGGGTGGCGGGTCGCCGATACGGGGGGCGGAGCGCGGCCTGGGCCGTGCTGCTGCTGCTGGCGACCTCCCCCTTTGCCGTGTACTACGGCACCGAGGCGCGCATGTACGCCCTCGTCATGTTCCTCACCGCGTGTGGTTTCGTGGCGCTCGATCGAGCCCTCCGGGGCCCGAAGCCCGGCAACCTCGTCGCGGTGGCCCTGGTCACTGCGGCGCTCCTCTATACGCAGTACTGGTCCCTCTACCTCATCGGCGTCCTCGGGCTCTACCTTCTCGTGCGGTGCCTGGTCGCGCGCGGCCGCGGGCGGGCCAAGTCGTGGTGGGCGCTCGGCGCGGTCGTTGTCGGTTGCCTCGCCTTCGCGCCATGGTGGTCCACGTTCGTCTACCAGAGCCGTCACACGGGAACCCCGTGGGCGGCGCCGGCCAACTTCGCCGCGGTCATCAACGCCATCACCGGCTTTACCGACAACCAGGCGACGCTCTCGACCGGCGGCTCCGACCAGGGTCGGCTGCTCGCCGTCTTGTACTTCGTCTTCGCCGCCCTGGCCATTTTCGGCATCGCCCGGGATCGCTGGCACATCGACCTGGACCTGAGGACCCGGCCCAAAGCCCGGGGGGTCGCCTTCGTCGTGATCGGCACGCTGTTCGTGGCCATCGGGGGTGGGATCCTGAGCCACAGCGCCTTCTCGCCGCGCTACGCCTCGGTCATCTACGTCCCGTGGCTCCTCCTGGTCGCGCTCGGGTTGCTCACCCTCGAGTCACCCAAGCTCCGGGCCGTCGTCCTGCTTGCAGGGGCCGCGGCAGGGTTGGCGGCGGCGGTGCCGAACATCTCGACGCAACGGACGCAGGCCAAGCCCGTCGTCGAGGTCCTCGACGCCCACGCGCAGCCCGGAGACGTCGTCGCCTTCTGTCCCGACCAGCTGGGGCCGGCCACCTACCGTCTGATGCCCCCCGGGCGCTACAAGACCACCACCTTCCCCCGTGGCACCAGCCCGGCCTTCGTCGACTGGGTCGACTACAAGTCCACCGCCCAGCATGCGAGCCCCGTCTCCTACGCCGACCAGCTCGTCAACGAGGCGGGTCCGGGTCATCACGTGTGGCTGGTGTGGGCTCCCGGCTACCAGGGCTTTTCCAACAAGTGTGAGCAGATTGTCAATCAGCTGACCATCGACTCGGGGAACACCAGTCGCACCTGGGTCGCCGAGAACCCGGCCGCCTACTACGAGCCGATGACCCTCCAGGAGTTCACCCCGTCGCCGTGAGGCGGACCGCGACCGGGTCCTGGGCCGAGCGGCTCTGGTCCCTGGCACAAGAGGTGCTGCCTCCGTGGCTGGTCGCTCGGGCCGTCGTACTTGGGACCCTGGCCCTGGCGCACGTCGTCGTCGACCGGGTCCACCCCGGACGGGCCGGTGTCGCGGCTCGCGTGCACGAGGGGCTCCTCGGTTGGGACGCCGGGTGGTACGAGGCCATCGCCCGTCACGGGTACGGCGCGCTCGGTGCGGGCGCCCTCCGGTTCTTCCCCCTGGTCCCGTTGGCGGCGAAGGTGGTGTCCTTCCTACCGGGCATCGGCGTCGGGGCGGCCCTGCTCCTCGTGGCCAACGCCAGCTCCCTCGTCGGAACCGCCCTGTTGTGGGTGCTGGTGCGACGAGAGAGCGGGGATCGGCTCCTGGCACGGCGCACGGTGTGGCTCCTCTGCCTGGCCCCGCCCGCGTTCACCATGGTCATGGGCTACGCCGAGGCAACGTTGCTCGTCTGCACGGTCGGCTGCTTCCTCGCCCTCCGGGCCCGACCCTCGCCGCGGTGGTGGTGGGCGGCCGGGGCGGCCTACCTGGCCGCGCTGACCCGACCTCTGGGCGTGCTCCTGGTCCTCGCCATCGCGGTGGAGGTGGTCCGGTCGTGGGTGCGCTGGCGCGGGCCCGGGCGGGTCGCTCCGGTCGTGGCCCTGGTCGCCCCCCTGGCCGGACTTGCGACCTTCCTCGGATGGTCCGGGGCCGCCATGGGGGACACCTGGGGGCCGCTGCGGGAGCAGACGCAGGCCGGGCACCACGGGGCGCTGTCGGACCCCTTGGTCACGATCGCGCACGACGCCTCCGGGGTGCTGCACCACCATCTCGGGACCGCTCTGGACGTCCCCTGGGCACTATTGGCGCTCGTGCTGCTCGTGGTGTGCTGGCTCCGGCTGCCGGCGTCCTACAGCCTCTTTGCCACCGGCGTGGTGGCGGTCGGGCTGAGCGGCACCAACCTCGATTCGTTTGCCCGTTACGCGCTCTCGGCCTTTCCCCTGGTCTGGGCCGGATCGCTGTTCACGGCGGGGAGGACGGTCGAGCGGGTGGTGTTGACGCTCGCCGCCGCAGGGCTGGTCGGCTACTCGCTCTTGGCCTTCCTCAACCTGGTAGTTCCCTGAGAGAAGCGGTTTCGGCGGGGGGCACGGCCGGGTACGCCGATACACACTGTGGCAACGGCGAGCCGATATCCTCATGCCCGGCATGGCCGCTCACGGTCGACCCGACGGCCCTCGGCCGTCCGGGCGGCACATCCGGGAGCGGCCACGGCGGCGTACGGGAGAGCGGGTGCCAGAGCAGCAGAGCGGAGAGCAGGGCAGGATCGGCGTGCCGACCGGCACCGGGACGGAGGCCGACTCACCGGTCGTGATCATCGGGGCGGGTCCCGCGGGGTTGACCGCGGCGTACGAGCTGACCAAGGCCCATGATCCCGTGATCGTGGTCGAGGCCGACACGGTGGTGGGCGGGATCAGCCGCACGGTCGAGCGAGAGGGGTGGCGCTTCGACATCGGGGGGCACCGCTTCTTCACGAAGGTCCGTGAGGTCGAGGACCTCTGGCACGAGATCCTGCCGGCCGAGGACTTCTTGATGCGGCCGAGGATGAGCCGGATCTTCTACGAGGGCAAGTACTACGACTACCCGTTGCGGGCCATGAACGCGCTCAGGAACCTCGGGCTGATCGAAGCGAGCCTGTGCATGCTCTCGTACCTCTCCGCTCGGGTGCGTCCGCCTGCCGATCAGACCAACTACGAAGGCTGGTTGGTCGCCAGGTTTGGTTGGCGCCTCTATCGAACCTTCTTCAAGACGTACACCGAGAAGGTGTGGGGCATGTCCGTGAGCGACATGCCCGCAGACTGGGCGGCCCAGCGGGTCAAGAACCTCGATCTCGGCAAGGCCATCAAGAACGCGCTCGTGCCCCGAAAGAACCAGAAGGACATCACCAGCCTGATCGAGGAGTTTCAGTACCCCAAGTACGGGCCGGGGATGATGTGGGAGCGGTGCCGGGACCTCGTGGAATTGGGCGGGGGGGTGGTGCGCCTCGATACCCCCGTCACCAAGATCCACCACGACGGCGGGCGCGCCACCGGCGTCAGCGTACGCACGGGTGGTTCCGGGGGACCCGAGGAGCGGTTGCCCGCGTCCCATGTCATCTCGTCGATGCCGATGGCCCAGCTGGTGCACGCCTTTGACCCGCCCCCACCTGCCGACGTGGTGGCCGCCGGAGACGATCTTCGCTATCGGGACTTCCTCACGGTGGCGCTCGTCGTGCCCAAGGAGCGCGGGTTCCCGGACAACTGGATCTACGTCCACTCGCCGGAGGTGAGGGTCGGGCGCATCCAGAACTTCGGGCAGTGGTCGCCCTACCTGGTCAACGAGGGCAGGACCTGCCTCGGGCTGGAGTACTTCGTCTTCGAGGGCGACGACCTGTGGAGCAGTGCGGACGAGGATCTGATCGCCCTGGGCACGCGCGAGCTCGAGATCCTCGGGCTGGCGCAGGGCAACGACGTCATCAAGGGCTACGTGGTCCGGATGCCCAAGGCGTACCCGACGTACGACGAGACCTACCGGGAGAACGTCGAGACCATCCGCAAGTGGATCGAGACCACCGTGCCCAACGTGCACCCCGTCGGACGCAACGGCATGCACAAGTACAACAACCAGGATCACGCGATGTTCACGGCCATGCTGACGGTGGACAACATTCATGGGGCGTGCCACGACATCTGGTCCGTCAACGTCGAGGCCGAGTACCACGAGGAGCAGGTCAACGGGTCGGGCGCGGGGGAGGGTGGCACCGGTCGCGATGCGCCGATCACGCCCCGCGCCAGCTCGCCGAGCACGCGCTGACCCGCCGCCGGTACGGTGTCTGAGTGACTGAGCGCCCTGGCCACGGCACCGCGGAGGCGCTCGAGGCGAGCGTTGAGGGCGTTCCGGGTGCGGTGGCGCTCACTCCGGGCTCCGCGGTGCCCGCCCTCGGTGGCGAGCTGATGTTGTCCCCCGAGGGGCCCGGCGGCGCCCCCGGGGTGGACCAGGAGCCGCTGGTCTCCACCGATTCCGTGCGGGCCGGGCTCCGCCAGGCCGGTCCGCTCGCGATTGCCGGCCTGGTGGCCAACGGGGCCGCCGTGATCGTCACCGTCGTCATGGCCCGCCTGCTGTCGACCCGGGGGTACGGGGCATTGGCCCAGCTCACCGGTCTGTTCTTGATCGTCTCGATGCCCGGTTCCGCCATCATCGTGGGTGTCGTTCGCCACGTCACGGCGTGGAAGGGTCAGGGCTCGGCTCGGCGCATCTGGCGCTGGGCTCGCCGGCTCCACCTCCAGGCCACGGTCGCGCTGGCCTTCTTCCTGGTGGCCGTGGTGCTGGCCAGGGGTCTGGTGGCCGATGCTCTCTCGCTGCCCGACGCCGTCGGGGTGGTGGGGGTGCTCGGCGCCGGGGCGCTGTGGGTGCTCCTCTCCCTGGACCGGGGCCTCCTCCAGGCCCACCGGGACTACCGCTCGCTGTCGCTCAACCTGCTGGTCGAGGGCGGCGCCCGCACGGTGGCGATGTTGGCCCTCGTCGGCCTGGGTCTGGGGGTGGCCGGCGCGGCCTGGGGCCTGTTCCTCGGCGAGCTCGTCACGGCGATCCACGCCAGGATCGTGGCGGACCGGGCATGGTCGAGCGAGGCCCGACGCGAGGAGGCCGAGGCGGCAGCGGCAGCCGCAGCGGCAGCGGCAGCGGCAGCAGCAGCGACCAGCCCGCCCGTCGCGACGGCCCGGTCCCGGCCGCGAGGCGCCTCGCAGCCTCGCTCGGTCCGCAGGTACTGGGAGGCTCTCGTGCGGCGCGACCCGCTGCCGACCGGCTCGGACGGCCACCGGCGACAGCTGCTGCTCGATCTCCTCACGGCGCTCGCCGCCATGGCCCTGCTGGCGCTGCTCCAAAACATCGACGTGATCGTCCTCGGCCGAGAGGACTCCGCACTCCTCGGGCGGGTACGCCGCCGTCTCGGTGGCGAGCAAGGCCCTCGTCTTCGGTGCCATCGCGCTCGGGGGCTACCTCCTACCGGAGGCCGCCATCCGGTGGCGCCAGGGAGGCCACGCCCTCCGGCAGCTCGTGGTGACGTTGTGCCTCCTCGCCGTACCGGCGGCGGCGCTGTTGTGCGTGGCCGTCGCGTTCCCGCACCTGTTGCTGTCGGTCGTGTTCTCCAATCGCTACCTTGCGGCGCAAGACGCCTTTGTCTGGCTGGCGCTCGCCATGGTGTGCCTCAGCATGACCGTGGTGCTCACGATCTACCTTCTTGCCATCGGGCGCCGATGGATCGCCGCCGTCCTCGCCGTGGGTGCCGTCGCCACGACCACCGCGGTCGCCATGGCGCACGGGTCTCCGACCTCGACCGCCGTCTCGGATCTCGTGGTGCAGGCGCTCTTGGCCGTCGTCACGATCGCCCTCTTCGTGGGAGCACACAAGCAGCGGCGTCAGCTCGCCACGTGAGCGCGACGGCGCTCTCCGAGGTCCCGAGCACCGCACCTCCTCGTCTCGCTCGAGGCACGTGGTCCGAACGTCACTACCGGCCGGCCCTCGCCGTCATTGGCGTCGCCGCCCTCGCCGTCCGGGTGGGCTACGTCCTCGGCTTTACCCGGTACGAGAACAACAACTTCTACGACGCCTTCATCTACGAGATACAGGGGCTGGAGCTCGTGACGGGCCACTTCTTCTTGGTCCCGTTCGGTCACCTGCCGACCGCGTCCCATCCGCCGCTGACGGCGTTCTCGATCGCGCCGAGCCTCTTCCTCTTCGGCTTCCATCCGGCGGTCACTCCCGCAAGGATGACCATGGCCATCCTCGGCGCTGCCACGGTCGTGGCGGTGGCGGTGCTCGGGCGCTCGGTGGCCGGGCCACGTGTGGGCCTGTTGGCGGGCGTGCTCGCCGTGGGCTACCCGGAGATGTGGATTCCCAACGGCATCGTCATGTCCGAGACCCCGACCATGCTGGTGATGGCGCTCGTCCTGCTCGCCGTCTATCGCCTCCTCCGGAAGCCCACGTTTGTCAACGCCAGCCTCTTGGGCTTGGCGTGCGGGGCGGAGGTTCTCGCACGCGCCGAGCTGGCCCTCTTCGTCCCCACCTTGCTCGTCCCTGCGGCCCTGCTGGCGTCCGGGCCCAGCCTGCGCAGGCGGATCGCCCTGGCGGGGCTCGGGACGCTCGTCGCGGTGCTCGTCGTCATGCCCTGGGTCGGTCGCAACCTGGCGAGCTTCCAGGACACCACGTTCGTCTCGACGGGGAGCGGCTTGGTGCTGCTCGGGGCCAACTGTCCGAGCTCCTACTACGGACCGGGGATCGGCGAATGGAGCATCGGCTGCGTGGCCCTACCCAACGTCGGCGACGAGTCGGCCGTATCGGCGCGTGACGAGCGCATCGCCAAGAGCTACATCGAGCACCATTGGGGCCGCGTGCCGGTCGTCATGGCGGCGAGGGTCGGGCGGCTCTGGGACTTCTACGACCCCGTCGTCTCGGCGGAGGACACCAACGAGGCGCGACCCGTCAACGCGTCCCTCGCCGGTATGGCCGTGTACTACCTGCTCCTGCCCGTGGCCGTGGTCGGTGTCGTCTCGTTGCGGAGGCGGCGGCTAACCCAGTGGCCCCTCCTCGTCCCGGCCGCCGTGCTGACCGTGGTCGCGGCCCTGGCCTACGGGCTGGTGCGCTTCCGCGCGCCCTTCGAAGTCTGCCTGGTGGTGCTGGCCGCGGCGGGGATCGACGCCCTTGCCACCGCTCTCGCTCGGCGCCGGGGGCGGCAGCGGAGGCCAGGGGGGACGGCGGACCGGATCGGATCGGGCACGCCGATGGCGTCGACGAGCCCATGAGCCATGCCGTGATCGCACCGGACACCCCCGCCGGTCCGAGCGTGCGCACGGGCCGCGAGGGTGGGTTCGGATCAGCGGGGTTCGCACCGACGGCGCCACTCGCTCCGGCCCCTCGCCGTTGCCCTGGTCGCCTACCTCGGCGTCTCGATCCTCCTGTGGTGGCAGATCTGGTCGAGCCATCCGACCACGGTGACGACCTGCGGCTGCGGCGATGCTTCGCTGTTTGTGTGGTACCTCGAATGGCCCGCCTATGCCCTGGTCCACGGGCATTCCTTCTTGTACTCGAGCGCCCTCTTCCACCCGACCGGCACCAACCTGCTGTCCAACACGAGCGTGCTGGCCATGGGGGTGCCACTCATCCCCGTCACCCTCCTGTGGGGGCCCGTGGCGACGCTGAACGTGGCCTTCACCTTGGCACCTGCGCTCTCGGCCCTCGCCATGTTCTGGCTGTTGCGCCGGTGGGTGCGTTGGTCGCCCGCCGCCTTCGTGGGCGGTCTCGTCTACGGGTTCTCCCCGTTTGCCTTCGTGAGCCTCGCCGGAGGCCACCTGATGTTGGGCTTCCTGGCGTTGCTGCCCCTCATGGTGGCGTGCCTCGACGAGCTCCTCCTCCGTCAGCGTCGTGGCCCCTACCTCGTCGGTGGGACGCTGGGCCTGCTCGTCGTCGCCCAGTTCTTCGTGGGCACCGAGATGCTCGTGATCGCCGCCCTGTCGGGGCTCGTGGGACTGGTCCTGCTCGTCGGCTACGGATTGGCGGTGGATCGGGCCGACGTCGCCCGGCGCGCTCCCCACGCGCTGCGCGGCGTTGCCACGGCGGCCGCCGTCGGCATCGTCCTCCTCGCATATCCGGTGTGGTTCGTCTTTCGCGGGCCTGCGCACCTGTCGGGATTGATCTGGCCGACACTCCCTCCCGCCGCAGGCGGCGCCATGTTCTCCAATATCTGGGCCCTGCACTTTCAGACCGCCCTCTATCGTGGGATGCAGGTCTTTGGCGGCTATATGGGACCGGCCCTGCCCCAACCCGAGTATCTCGGGATCGGACTCTTGGTGGTGCTCGTCCCGGGTGTGCTCCTTTGGCGTCGGGACCGTCGCCTTTGGTTCTTCGGGGCGCTCGGGGTGGTCGTCATGGTGGTCTCGCTCGGGCTGACCGTCCCGTGGGGCGCTCTGGCCCACGTCACGATCCTGGAGAACATCATCCCGGGACGCTTTGCCGCGGTGACCGCCCTATGTGCCGCGGCGATGGTGGCCGTGATCGTCGATCGGACCCGGGCGACGTCGGCCGCCGCGCTGCACCACCTGGCGGGTCGGTGGACGCAGCGGACCAGCACCCTGCTCGGGGCGGCGGTCGGCGCGGTCGTCGCCCTCGGCGTCGCGGCGATCGCGCTGGTCCCGATGGCCGGCGCGGTCTCCTCCAACGTGCCCTTGACGGCGCGCCCGGTGGTTCTCCCGCAGTGGTTTGCACAGGTGGGCCCCCGGTTGCCGCCCCACCAGGTCGTGCTGGCCTATCCGGCCCCCTTCAGCCTCGTGCAGTCGGCCATGACCTGGCAGGCGGTCGACTCCCTGCAGTTCGCCATGGCCGGCGGGGCGGGTCCGGGGGCCGTCCTGGCCCGAGCCGGGAAGGAGCGCGCCGGCGAGGCGGTCATCAGCGACGTCTCCTTCTCCCTCGACGGACCGCCGCACCTCGACTCGGCGGACATCGCCTCGGTCCGTCAGGCCCTCGCCGGCTGGAAGGTGACCAAGGTCGTCGTCCCCGGCCCGTGGGGCCTGCCGTCCTATGACCGTGGCAACAATCCCGCGACGGCCCTGGGCCTCTTCACGCTCGCCGTAGGACGGGCGCCGCAGTTCCTCAACGGCGCCTGGGTCTGGAGCGATGTCCAGTCCCCGGCAACGCCCCTCTCCATCTCGACCGGGGACTTCGCCCGCTGTACCGACACGGACCTGCCCGAGGACGCGCCCCACCAGGCGGTCCCGGACTGCGTGCTGGCCGCCGCGACCCCGCGTTGACCATGGGAGGAGGGGTGGGGGTCACCG
The DNA here is from genome assembly GCA_963773635.1 of uncultured Actinomycetes bacterium. Classification (GTDB taxonomy): domain Bacteria; phylum Actinomycetota; class Acidimicrobiia; order Acidimicrobiales; family RAAP-2; genus CAVZBW01. The sequence goes on from CAVZBW010000005.1 coordinate 220,904, forward strand.
ATCGCGGCGGCGAAGCCGTGCGGTCGAGGACGCACCGTGGCCGGGGAGCGACGCTCGATCCCCGGCCTCGACGCGACGGGACCTCGCCGAGGGCCCGCCGGGTGCGGCTCCTCTGTCTCGCCTTCGCCGGGTACCTGGCGCTGTCGATCGTCGTCTGGTGGCAGGCCTGGTCGACCCATCCGACATCGGTGACCACCTGTGGCTGCGACGATCCCACGCTCTTCATGTGGTTCCTCGAGTGGCCCGCCTACGCGCTGGCGCACGGTCACCAGCCGTTCTTCTCCTCGGCAATGTTCCATCCGACGGGCATCGATCTTCTCTCCAACACGAGCGTGCTCGCCATGGGCGTTCCCCTCATCCCCGTGACCTGGCTCTTCGGACCGGTGGCGACCTTCAACGTGGCCTCCACGCTCAGCCCGGCACTCACGGCTCTGGCGATGTTCTGGCTCCTGACGCGGTGGGTCCGCTGGTCCCCGGCTGCATTCCTGGGCGGGTTGGCCTTTGCCTTCTCGCCGTATGCCTTTGACAACCTGCCGAGCGGGCACCTCATGAGCGGATTTCTCGCGCTGCTGCCGCTGATGATCGCCTGTTTCGACGAGCTCTTGATTCGCCAGCGGCGCAACCCCTACCTCGTGGGTGCCGGCCTCGCCGTGTTGGTGGTGTTGCAGTTCTTCGTGGGCACCGAGATGCTTGCCATCGCACTGCTGTGTGCCGTGATCGGCGTCGTCCTCGTGATCGGCTATGCCCTCGTCCACCGTCCGAGCGAGATCGCCCTCCGGGCGCCACACGCCGCCCGCGGCTTGGGAGCGATGGCGGTCCTCGTGCTGGTGGTGCTGGCCTACCCCCTCTGGTTCGCCCTGGCGGGGCCGGCCCACTTCTCGGGGCTGGTATGGCCGACGATCCACCCGGGCACGGGGGGCATCACCCTCGCCTCGCTCGTCCACCTGGACCCCCTCGACACGCGTGCCATTCGGCTCTTCGTCGGGTACCAGGGTCCAGAGCTGCCGGGCATCAATTACGTCGGCGCGGGGATCTTGGTCGTGGCCATCGGGGGGCTGCTCCTGTGGTGGCGCGACCGCCGGATCTGGTTCTTCTTCGGGCTGGGCCTCGCCACCACTGTGCTCGCCCTGGGGGTGAGCAAGGGCTATTGGACGCCCTGGCGCATCGTCGCCCGTCTACCCGTCATCAAGAACGTCATACCCGGTCGCATGATGGCGGTCATCGTCCTCTGCCTCGTCGTGATGGCGGCCATCGTGGTCGATCGCTCCCATGAGTGGGTTGGCCGGCGGGCAGCCGGGCGGACGCCTCGCCACGGGCCGGCGACCGGCCCGGCCGCCCACCCGGTGACCGGCTTTGTCGGGCGGGTGTTGGCCGCGTCGGTCGCCCTCGCCGTCGCCGCGGTGGCCATCGTCCCGATGGGCCTCGCCATCGGCGACAACGTGCCGCTGACGGCGCGACCGGTCGCGATTCCCCGCTGGTTCTCTGCGGTCGGATCGCATCTGGGGCCCGGACAGGTGGTGCTCGTGATCCCGCCGCCGGTTTCGGCGGGGTCGGTGACCTTCTGGCAGGCGACCGACTCCCTCCAGTACGCGATCCCGACCGGTGACGGGCCCGGCAGCCTTCCTCAGCGCGCCGGCAAGGAACGTGCGGGGCTCGAGGTCATCGAGCGGGCGTCGAGCGCCTTCACGGCGTTGCAACCGCCCACCGAGGGCGACGTCGAGGCCGTCCGCCAGGCCTTGGCCGGGTGGGGCGTCACCCAAGTGGTCGTTCCCGATCCACAGGGGCTGACGCCACCGGGAGCGACCTCGGCGAGCACCGCCTGGGCGCTCGGAATCATGACGCAGGCCGTCGGCCGGACCCCGGAGTGGCAGGAGGGCGCCTGGGTCTGGACCGACGTGCGCCACCCGAGCCCGATTCGGGTCATGTCGAGCGAGGACTTCACCAGCTGCACCTCGCGCACCGTTCGCGAGAGCGCACCCGAAGCGATCCCCGATTGCGTGTACCGGCTGTCGCAGTGAGCTCTTCGTTTGCCGGCGGGTACCGGCCGGAAAGACCCTGGTCGGTGCCTACCGGCTCACCGTAACTCCGGCCACCCGCACGGGCAGAACGTTGGTCAGGTGGACGGTGACGATCGGCTGGCCGGGGGCCGACCTGGTCCAGGATCCGAAGTCGTTGGCCGTGAGCCCCTGGAATCTTGGCTGGTAGCCGCCGACGTGGAGCAGGTAGCCGGCACCGGTCTCGACCGCGAAACTGAGCAGGTTGCTGTGGCCCCCGGTGGTCTGCAGCTCGAACGGACCCTGCGGCGCGACCCGAGCGACCACCGCCGCCGCTTGCTCGGTGGTGTGGACCATCGACCACCCTCCGAGGAAGGCGGTCTGGGTGAGCGGCACGTTGGTCCACACCGCGGCCGCGCCGAGTGTGCTCACTGCGACGATGCCGGCTGCTTGAGAACACCGAGCCGTTGTGCCGCGAACGGTGAGCTCACCGATCGCCCTGACGGAGCGGCGAACGACGCACACGAGGGCCCATCCAAGGACGATCCAGGTCAACATCCCGACCGGCCACCACACGACGTCCAGGTAGTTGAAGTTTACGATCCCGTCGGACGGGAACAGCGCAACCGACGCCACGGTGGACAGGGCGGCCGCAAGGGCGATCGACGACAGCGCGCCGAGCTCGCGGCGACCGGTGCGCCACGCCACCACGGCGACCATCCCGAGCGCACAGAGCACCACGATGGCCCATCCCTTGGGGCCGGAGAACGAGTCCAGCGTTGCCACCAGGCCGGCAAAGGGCGTGTTGCGGGCAGGGATGTGCAGCCAATCGGGAAAAGGCCTCACCGCCGCGCCGAGCCCGCCGAGGGCGGGTCCGATGCCGAGGTCCGAGGCAGACCCCCGAGCCGAGCGCCACAGCAGAGTGAAGTTGCCCGGTTGCTGCGTCAACTGTTGGATCACGGGCGGAAGCCAGGTGGCGAAGCCCACCGCCAACCCGACGATCCACCAGCGGCCCCCGAGAGGTCTCCCCGCGGCCCGGCGCGCCGCGAGCCCGACGAGGGCGGACGCCACGCATATCACCGCGGCCGGAAGGACAAAAAGCTCGTGGCACTGCGCCGCGAGGCTTGCGCCGAGCACCGCCACCGGCCACCATCCGAGCCGTCCCGACGCCGCAGCCCAACCCGCCGCCATGGCGACCATCAGGCCGAAGATCCCGACCGTCGGATTCCAGGGCAGGTCGAGCATGAGGTCGGGTCGCGTGATGACGACTACCAGTACCGCGGCGCTGGCGACGATGCCGCCCGGCCATCCCACGGTCGACCGGGCCGCTTCGGTCACGAGTCCGGCGGCCACGACGCAGGCGAGTGCCGCTCCCCAGAGGGCTCCCTGACCGGCGTCCAGTCGCACCGGGACAGCCAGGATCCAATTCTCCAGGGGGCCGAGACCGTAGGCCAGCTGCTTGGAGGTGGTCATGTGACCGACCAACGGCGAGTGTGGGGAGAACACGTCCCAGGACCGCCAGGCGATCGTGGCGTCGTCAAAGAGGGGCCTCCAGCCGCGGGACATCTCGACTGCGGCGATCACCAGGATGGGTACCTCCGCGGCGAGGTGGCACACCACGCGTAGGACGTACTCGAGAGCTGCTCCGGCCTCCGGGCTCGCGACCGGTTCCCCCGCAGCGGTTGAGCTTCGGGCCCCGGATCTCGACCGATCGCCGATGAGAAGCCGAGCGGTCACACCGACGAGGCAGGGGCCACGACTTCGACGGAGGAGCTCAGCAGTGGCAAAGGCAGTGCAAAAACCGGATAGCCCATGGTCTCGGTCCGATGTCGCGGATGCCGAGAAGGGCGCAGTGCGAACGGAATCGAAGCCAATTTTCTCCTACCCGGTTTCCCGACGATGGCGACCAGAGTAGCGGGCGGGTCTCGCGGCGTCCCTGCCAACCTGGTGGTCGCCGCTCCCGCCTCCAGCGATCTCATTAGCATCAACGGCCGATGTCGACGCTGATCCCGCTCGCCTTCACGCAACAGGCGTCGACGGCTGGCCTGGCCCGACCCGAAGCCCACCCCGGGCCGACCAGGAGCCAGGACCGCCACGGGACCCATCGGCGCACCCGCCCGTTTGGGGCGCTGGGGACGGCGTTTGTCGGGTACCTCGTGATCTCGGTGCTCCTGTGGTGGCAGGTGTGGTCCACACACCCGACGACCGTGACCATTTGCGGGTGCGGCGATACCTCGCTGTTTCTCTGGTACCTCGAGTGGCCGGCCTATGCCCTGGTCCACGGCCATAACCCCCTGTACTCGGCCGCTCTCTTTCACCCCACGGGCACGAACCTCCTGTCCAACACCAGCGTGTTGGCGATGGGGATCCCCCTCATGCCGGTCACCCTCCTTTGGGGCCCGGTGGCCACGTTCAATGTCGCCTCGACACTCGTGCCCGCCCTGACCGCTCTCGCCATGTTCTGGCTCGTGCGCCGCTGGGTCCGTTGGACCCCGGCCGCCTTCGTGGGTGGTCTCGCCTTTGCCTTCTCTCCGTTCACGTTCGTGGCCCTGGCCGGGGGGCACCTGATGCTCTCGGCTCTCGCACTCCTGCCGCTCATGGTCGGCTGCGTGGACGAACTGCTCCTGCGCCAGCGGCGTAACCCCTCCGCCGTGGGTGGGATCCTCGGTCTTCTCTTGGTGCTGCAGTTCTTTGTGGGAACCGAAATGTTGCTCATCGCCATGATGTCCGGCCTTCTCGGACTGATCCTGGTGCTCGGTTACGGATGGGTGGTGGACCGGGAGGCGTTGGTGCGCCGAGCACCACACGCGCTGCGAGGGATCGGCGCCGCCGCCGTGGTCGCGATCGTCCTTCTGGCCTACCCGGTGTGGTTTGTCCTCCGGGGTCCCGCGCACCTCTCGGGTCCGATCTGGCCCACCCTGCCCCCCGGGGCAGGCGGTGCCACTCTGGGCAACCTCTGGGATATCCACTACCAGACCGCCCTCTACAAGGGCATGCAGACCTGGGGCGGATACTTGGGTCCGCCTCTGCCCGAACCCGAGTATCTCGGCATCGGTCTGTTGGTGGTCCTGGCCGTCGGTTTGGTGGCTTGGCGTCGAGATCGCCGCCTGTGGTTCTTCGCCGCCTGGGGATTTCTCGTTGCGGTGATGTCGTTGGGCGCGCGAGTCCCCTGGGGACCGCTCCTCCACATCCCCCTCGTCGAGAACGTCATCCCCGGCCGCTTTGCCGCGGTCACGGCACTCTGCGCGGCGGTACTGCTGTCCGTGATCGTCGATCGGACCCGGACGTCGGTGGCCGCCGGGGTGCCTGCCGTCACGCGTTGGCGTCCACGCGTCGCTCGGGTCGTGACGTCGGCCGTGGCTGCGATCGTCGCCCTCGCGGTGGCGGCCGTGGCGCTGGTGCCCGTCGCGGGAGCGCTGGCGTCCAACCTTCCCCTGACGGCAACGCGCGTGGTGCTCCCGCGGTGGTTTACGTGGGCGGGGTCCCACCTGCCACCCGGAGAGGTGGTGCTGGCCTATCCAGCCCCCTTCAGCCTCGTCGAATCGGCGGAGGCCTGGCAGGCGGTCGACTCGATGAGATTTGCGATGGCCGGCGGCGCCGGCCCCGGTGGCGTCCTGGCGCGCGCCGGCAAGGAGCGTCCCGGCCAGACGGTCATCAACAACGTCTCGCTGTCGTTGTACGGGACTTCGCCGGTCACGCCGACCGATGTCGTCGCGGTGCGCAAGGCCCTCGAGGGCTGGGGCGTCACCATGGTGGTGGTCCCGGATCCCTCGGGGTTGCCCCCCTACGACCGGGGGGACCACCCATCGGAGGCGCTCGGTCTCTTCACGCTGGCCATCGGCAGGAAGCCGCAATTCCAGCAGGACGCCTGGGTTTGGACAAATGTCGGGTCACCCGGCCCGAGCGTGTCGATCTCGGCCCAGGAGTTCGCCAACTGCACGGATGATCAGCACTGGAACAGCCAATCCCGGCAGGCCGTGCCGGACTGCGTGCTGGGCATAGCCCGATCAACTTGACGGAGGAGATGGTCTTCGAGTGGGTCGTTCGATCAGGCTCTCCAGGTTGGACAGAGAAATGCTGCGGGAGTGCGAAAAGACGACGAAGAGCACGATGAAGTTGCCGAGGGCGAGGATCGACAGCGTGAGGACCCCGAGCAGCGTCGCCGTCGCCCACCCGGGGATGGCCGTGGAGGTGAACAGCTTGACGATGACGACGGCCACGGCGAAAAGGACTCCTGCGCCGAAGACCACGCTGAAAGCACTGAGTGCCCGGATCGCGATCCGGTCGGTGAAGGGCATGAGCATTCTGATGCCGTGCATGAACAGGCGCATGGCGTTCATCCGGGAGCGCCCCGCATAGCGCTCGCCGCGTTCGCACGGCACCTCGGTGACCGGGATGCCGAGGCTCACCAAGGACGACGAGTAGCAGAGGTCGAAGGACGGGTGCAGCACCATGCGCCTGGCCAACCACCCCCGGTAGGCCGCGAAGTTGCCACTCTTGATGGTTACTCCGGTGAGGCTCCAGAACATCAGACGGAAGAAGACGTACAGGAGGCGAAAGCTGACGGTCTCTGGGCGCTTCGTCCGGCGGGCGATGGCGAGGACCGCCCGGTCGTCGGGAGCATCCAGCAGCGGTGCGACAAGCCGGTCGAGGTCCTCCGGCCGGTCCTGCCCGTCCGAATCGAGGGTGACCACCAGGTCGCCGTCGCCGATCTCGCCCTCCATGAGGCGGAGGCCGCAGACGAGCGCCCGCTGGTGGCCGAGGTTGAACGGCGGAGTGATCACGTGGACGTCCTCGAAGGTGGCGAGCTGCGCCATCTCGTCGTCCCTGCCGCCGGAGTCGTCGATCACCACGAACCTGATCGGCAGGGCCCCCATCCGGGCCGAGTCTTTGACCGCCTCGATGGCACGCTTGCGAAGGATCAAGAACGAGGGGACGTCGTGGTAACACGGGGCGAAGATCCAGAGCTGTCGGGGCGTCACCATCTGCCCTGGTAGAGACCCGGCTATCGTGTCCACGAGGAACGAACCCTAGCGGGGGAGGGGGAAAAGAGGAATGCTTGCGGGCCCCAACCGGGATCGCGACGAGGCTCAGCCGGTCGGCCGGACCCGCCGGCCGGCGTCCGGGAGCGGTGCCCGCCGAGGGGCGTTTCTCCGGCAAACCTGTGGGTACGTGAGAACGGCGCGATAAGTTCTTCATAAATTGTCACAGAGGGCCAGACCGAGGGACGGCAGTACGAAGGCCTGCGTGGAGGACGCCGACTTGGAATCACATCCGTACGCGACCACGCCCCGTGAGCGTGGTCGACGAATCCCCGTCGTCGTCGAGGGACCTGACCGCTTGGCCGGAACGGGGAACGGTCTGGCCGCTGGCGCCGGCAACGGCGTCCGTGCGCCCAAGCGCGCCACGCCCGAGTCCGTTCGCCGCTCGTCCGCGGATGCCCTGGCCCAGCTGGCCGAGGAGGCTCGGCTGACGCGTGTGCAGATGGTGGCCTGGCGTGATCTCGAGGATCCGGAGGCCGGTGGCTCGGAGTTTCACGCCCATCAGGTGGCCTCTCGATGGGCCGACGCCGGCATCGAGATCGAGCTGCGGACGTCCGCGGTCGACGGCCGCTCCCGCTTCGTGCGGCGCTCCGGGTACCAGGTGGTTCGTCAATCCGGACGCTACGGCGTGTTCCCTCACGTTGCGTGGCACGGACTCCGCACGGAGGCTCGGCCCGGCGAGGGCCTCGTGGAGATCTGGAACGGTATGCCGTTCTTCTCGCCCCTGTGGTTTCGGGGCCCTCGGATCGTCTTCCTGCACCACGTGCACGCCGAGATGTGGGGGATGACCCTGCCCCGCTGGCTCGCCCGGACCGGCGACACGATCGAGCGCTGGGTGGCACCCCCGCTCTACCGCAACAGCCGCATCGTGACGTTGTCCGAGTCCTCTCGGCGCGAGATCGTCTCGATGTTGGGCATGCGGCCCTCGAGGATCACGGTGGCACCCCCCGGAGTGGGGTCGCGCTTCACCCCGCATGGGGAGCGGAGCGGTGAGCCGCTCGTCGTGGCCGTGGGTCGGCTGGTTCCCGTCAAGCGGTTCGACATGCTCATCGAGGCGTTGGCCAGGGTCCGCGTCCATCGACCCGATCTCCGGGCGGTCATCATCGGCGAGGGGTACGAACGGCCGCGCCTCGAGGCGCTCCGCCGTCACCATGGCGCCGAGGGCTGGCTCGAGCTCCCGGGCCGACTGGACGACGACGCCATGGTCGCCTGGTACCGAAGAGCGTGGGTGGTCGCCTCGAGCTCGCAGCGGGAGGGCTGGGGCATGACCCTGACCGAAGGGGGAGCCTGTGGCACCCCGGCCGTCGCCACCAGGATCGCGGGACACCAAGACGCTGTCGTCGACGGGACGACCGGGCTGCTGGTGGACAACCGCGACGAGCTGGCCGGCGCGCTCTTGAGGGTGCTCGGCGATCCCGGCCTCCGCCGGCGCCTGAGTGCGGGCGCGTTGCACCATGCCCGCACGTTCTCGTGGGACGCGACGGCCCACCACACCCTGCAGGCCCTGACCCAAGAGGCGCTGGCCCAGGGGGCCGGGACCCGGGGCTGAGCCGCCGTTGGTGGGGCCCACCGCGCGCCCACACCGGCATCCCCTGCCGCCATGGAGACGTCGCAGATCCGTATCGACACGTCGGGCCGACCGGTTTCGGACGTGACGTCAGAGGTGGTCGCCTTCTGCACCGGCCGGGGTGACGGTCTGTGCCATGTCTTCGCGCCGCACGCCACGGCTGGTCTCGCGCTCATGGAGACCGGGTCCGGCAGCGAGGCCGATCTGACGGGCACGCTGCAACGGCTCCTGCCGCGAGACGATCGCTACCAGCACCACCATGGCAGCCGCGGTCACGGGGCCGACCACGTCCTCCCGGCCCTGGTCTCCCCCTCGATGGTCCTGGCCGTGCGCGATGGTCGACCCGTGCTCGGCACCTGGCAGTCCGTGGTGCTGGTGGACCTCAATCCCGACAACCCGGAACGCCGTCTGGTTCTCAGCTTCCTGGCGGACCGCCCGTAGCGCCCGCCGCGGGCGGTCCCTCGTCGGATCGGCGGCGGCGATCGACGATGCGGCAGCAGACCTCCACCGCGGCATCCGCCCCCAGGAAGGCGACGGCCATCCAGGCAAGCGTGCCGGCATCCTCGTAGGTGGAGGGCCAGTTGCTGCTCTCGAGGATCGGGTGCTGCGCCTGGCCGATGAGCACCGTGAGGCCGGCCGCCAGGACCAGGCCGAGCGCGCTCAGCCGGATGAGGCCACGTGCCGGCTGCCACACCAGGGCGGCGCCGGTGCACAGGCCCACCGCCAGGCCGGCCAACGGGTACGAGATGGCGGCGACGACGAGTGCCGTGCCGACGGCGACCGCACCGGCAACCCAGGCCCGGGGCCGGGCTCCCTCGGGCGCCCAGGGGGCGACGAGCACGGGGTCGACCGCATCTCCGTCCTCTGAGGTGGCGGACTCCGGGGTGGCGGACTCTGAGGTGGCGGACCCGGAGATGGCGGACTCTGAGGTGGCGGACTTGGCAGCGGCCGACTTGTCGCGGCGGCGCCTCCGTCGGATCCTGCGCCAGCGCTCGTGCAGTCGGTCCTTCCAGGGGCGGGGCAAGAAGGCGAGGAGCAGGCACAGCACGATCCCGGAGGCAGAGAGGGCGAGGGCGATCCACTCCCGTGTCTGGGGGGTCCAGGTGAGGCTGACCGTGAAGCTCTGGCCGCCCAGGGCGTCGAGCTGCGCCGCGGTCACCCGCCAGCCGTTGCCAAAGCCGTCGATCAGCTGGGACGGCCCGAGATTCACCGACCGGGCCCCCGGACGGGCTCCGGGCCCCGGGCTGGCCACCGCCTTCCATCCGGCGTTGATGCTCTGACCGAGGACGAGCTCAAAGGGCCGTGTGGCGCTGGAGACGGCGAGGTGCAGAGACGTCGAGGCCTGGCGGAGGACCTGCACCTTTGGCGCGGCACCGGGCTGCGGTGCCGACAGCAGCGTTCCCGTGGCATCGGTAGACGGGTTGGATGCGGCCAGTGGCATCGCGGCGCCGCCGGGTGCGGAATCGAGCACGAGCTGGTCGAGGTTCCATCCCGCCTGGCCCACCAAGAGGTGTCCGGCGGCCGTCTCGACGACGTGGTGGCCGGCTCCGAGCCGGATGCCGCCGGCGTCGGCGCCGCAGGGCTGCAGGGTCATCTGGTCGTTGGAGAGGGCGGCGGAGGTGCTGCCCACCACTCGTACGCTGATCGGCTGCCCGTCGATCGTGAGGAGACCGCTCTGGCAGGTGCCGGGCAGCTGCGCAGGCACGGGAGGTGAGCTGAGTCCGGGTATGCCGAGCTCGGCGATGCCCACGGGCAAGGCGATGGGCTGGGGCGAGTAGAAATTCACCGTCGAGTGCAGCCGGACCGAGTCGATCCGGATGTGGATCCGGGATCCGGTGAGCGCCGGGAAGGTGAGCGGGACCGAGGTGAGCGCTCCGGGCGTCTTCTTGTCGACGATGTGGGGAAGGCTGACGGTCTCGGATCCGCTTTCGGTGCTGATGGTGATCTTGGTCGGGACGGAGTGCCGGCCGTCCGCCAGCACCTGGAGGTCCATGTGGTCGAAGGTGATCGGCTGGGGCACGTTGTACTGCAGCCAGGCTCCCACCTGGTGACTTGCACCAAAGCCGGGTTGCCAGGCCGTCTGCGGGTTGCCGTCGATCGCGGCGGCGGCGCCGGCCTGCAGGTCGCCGGGCAGGCGGCCGGACGAGTAGGCCACCACGCCGGTGCCGTCTGCGCCGGGCCTCCCGACGGCCCGGTCGATCGCATCGTCGGGCACGAGGGCGGACAGACTGGCCGTGCCGGACAGCGTGAACGTGCGTGCGGTCGGAAGGTCGACCTCGCGGGAGATGACGGTCTCCGGATCGTCGCGTACCGGGTAGGGAGAGACCCGGTCGCGGGTCATCATGAGGGTGAGCCGGTTGTGCAGCGAGGCGGAGCCGGCGTTGTCGAGCAGGTCGGTCGGCATCTTGGCGACCTCGTTCACGGCGACCCCGGGGATGTCGATGCTGGAGAACCCCACGGGCCCCGGGGTGACGCCAGGAGTGGTGTTCCTGCTCACGGCGTCGATACGGACCCGGAGCGTCCGGAAGCTGCGGGGCGAGAAGCCGACCACCTGCCCGGCGGAGGTCCGAGAATGCGGCCCGAGGTCCACGGTGACGGGGTGGCCGCCGTCGAAGCTCAAGGTGACCTTGGTGATCCAACGAGTCGGATTGCCCTTCAACGGCTGCACCAGGCGTACCTCGTCCGCCTTGGCCGGATGCTGGAGCGAGAGCTGCCACCATTGCCCAGTGGGGTTGGGGATGAAGGCGCCCGTCTCCCACGAGGTGTCCGGGTTGCCGTCGACCGCCAGGAACGCCCGGTTCTCGGGCAGGTACGACACCTGGTTGCCGTAGCTGGAGGCGGTCACGTTGGCGGCTCCGACGTAATAGGCCGTGGTCTTGGTGTCGTTCCCCGTACCTGGGAACAGCTCGAGCGGGCTGTCGCTCGGATCGGATGTCGTCAGGTTCTCCGAGGGCGTCTCGGTGAAGCCGGTGATGGCGGTCAGCCCGTCCCATCGCATGGCCTGCTTGCGGTTGGTGTCGGTCACGACCAGGTCCGCACCCTGCGACATCAGGTCGTGCAGCTGCGAATGGTGCCCGTCGAGGGTGCCCGAGAAGTACACGGCCGAAGCGGTCCCGAGCATCCCCGTGCTCGCCAGGTTGGCCAGTCCGGTGTTGTCGCCCGCCACGACGAGCGCTCCTCGGTTGGACTCGGCGCGCACGACGGGCCTCGGGTTCTTGACGGTGTACGTGACGATCGGCGCCGGTTGGGTCGGGTTGGGAGGCGCGGCCAGGTCCTGCTCGTCGAGGGTGGGGTAGAGCGGCACGTCCTGGGTCGGCTTCCCGAAGGACTTGCGATCCGTGAGCCCCGCCGGCGTCGGGTTGAGCTCTTCCGACAGCAGCTGGGGTTGGGGCGCCCCGTAGCGCCAATAGGCGATGTCGTTCTGGACCAGCAGATCGCCGGCCGAGATCAGCCGGGCCATGGGCGCCAGGCTGTTCCACTGCTCGGTGCCCGCCTGGATGGGCTCGTCGATCGCGTACAGCATGTCCGCCGTCGCCATCGAGCCCATGATCTGCTGCTCCTGGATGGCGTAGGGCCGGTTGAGGAGCGCCACCTCGGGCGTGTCCACGGTGTTGCCCCAGTTGTAGACGGCAAAATCGTCGCCCGGGATCCCGAGCACCCTCGTGCTTTGGTGGACCGAGTTGAGGTAGTTGGCGGCCTGCTGGAGATAGGCCGGGACCTGCGCCGGCTGCGTCATGCCGTTGGCGATGGTGTCGCCGTTGAAGATGGCCGGGTTGTTGGCCACCACGAGGCCGGCCAGCGCGACCGTGGTGGCCATTCCCGCCCAGGACCACCGCCGCCAGAGGGCGCTCGCGCCGGCGCCCAGGAGCATCGCCGTCCCGAGGACCACCAGTGGGGTCGCACGATCCGTCGACCGCATCGCAAGCCCGGCGGTGGTCCCGGTCATGAAGGACTTGAGCCACCCGCCGACCACCGTGGGGCTGTCGAAGGGGTGCGCGCCCACGGACAGGACGACACCCACCACGACCAGCGCGACGAAGTAGGCCCGGGTGCGCCACTTGAGGAAGATCGCGGAGAGGAAGGCCAGGGCGGGGAGGAGAAAGGAGACGCCGATCACCCACAGGTACTGCGTGTAGACCACGGACGAGAAGGTCCAGGGCCCGTCCCGGTCTCCACCGTAGAAGTACCAGTAGCCGATCCCTCGGAGCACCTCGGAGGCCGTCGAGGTCTCGCTGGTCGCCTTGACGGTCTCGGTGAACTTGAGCGTGTTCACCCCGTAGGCGGCCTCGATCTGCAGGCCCGTGATCCACCAGAGGCAGACGAGCAGCGACAGGCCGGCGATCTTGGCGGCGACCCACGCCGCGTCCACCCACCGCGCCTCGCGCTCGACGGCCACCGCATAGACGAGCCACAGGACCGGAGCGAGGCCCGCATAGAGCACGGAGCTGGCGTTGATCCCGCTGACCAGCGCCACGACCAGGGCGAAGAGGGCGGGGTACTTCCAGCCGCCGCGCCGGAGCGCCAGGGCGGCCAGGGCCACCATCCAGGGGAGCCCGGCCCAGGGGAGCAGGATGACGGAGATCCGCCCGGCGTACTGGAGGAAGTAGGGCGACAGCATGAAGGCCATCGCCGCCACGAGCGTGCCCGGCCCCCGCAACTTGAGCGTGCGGCACAGGAAGAGCACGCCGGCGCCGGCGGCGAAGAGGATCCCGCCCAGCCAGAGTCGCTGGGCCACCCAGAGCGGGACGTGCAGGGCCGAGCACAGCCAGTAGAAGGGCCCCATCGGCAGGAGGTAGCCGATGTACTCGTGCGTCACGGTCCCGAGGGCCACGTCGGGGTTCCACATCGAGAAGACCTGGCGCAAGAATTTGCCGGGGTCCAGGTAGAGGTACGTCTTGGTGTCGTCCGTGACCACGCCGGGGCGCACCGCGAGGAGCGGGACGAAGGCGACCAGGCCGAGTATGGCCAGCTGGATCGTCTGGCCCAGGCCCGGGGCTGGTCGGTGCCGGATCCCGTCCCGGTGCCGGTCCCTGCTGCGCTGGCCTGCCCCTCGCCCGACAGCAGGTGGTGTGGTCGTCGTGGTCATGGTGTCGCCAGGCGCGGGCACGTGGCGGCACCGCCTGGCCTTCAGGCTTCTCCGCCCGGGCCCGCCGAAGATTCGCCCCGCTTGGTTAGCCCGGTAGTGTAAGCACCCGTTCCGGAGTAGGGCCGGCAGCCCGGAGCGGGCCCTGCGTGCTCCGATGCAGCGTGCCCGGAATGCAGATACCCATGGCCACCCTCCGTGACACCGACGAGCGCCTGACCGGGGAGCGGCCGCGCCAGGGGGTGACCCCCGACTCTCTCCTCGCCCTGCACGACGCGGGCTACCGGGCCGTCCTCGAGCGAGTCGGACCGGGGGCCCTGCTCGACGTGGGTTGCGGCGAGGGCTTCGAGTCGGCGCGGCTCGCCGGCCCCGGCCGGGTGGTGGTGGGGGCGGACTACAGCCAGACTGCGGCGAGGGTGGCCCGCGCCCGCTTTGCGGGTCAGGGCCTCGAGGTGGCCTGCATGGACGCCGTTGCGCTCGGGCTGGCCGGCGGATCCTTTGCCTCCGCCTGCTCCTCGCACCTGATCGAGCACTTCGTCGACCCCGAGCCCCACGTCGTGGAGCTCGCCCGGATCCTGGCCGACGAGGGGTCCGCCTACTTTCTCACCCCCAACAAGCCGGCGGACTTCGAGAACCCCTTCCATCTCCACCTGTTCGATCGTGACGAGCTCGTCGCACTGCTCGAGCGGCACTTCGCCGAGGTGTGGGTCGGCGGCGTCGACGCCAGGGATGCCGTCAAGGCCGAATTCGCGGCCCGCCGGGCCAAGGCCAACAAGGTGCTGGCCCTCGACGTCTTCGATCTCCGGCACCGGATCCCCCGCACCTGGTACGTGGCCGCCTACACGCGACTCCTCCCCGTCGCCTACCGGCTGATGGCCCGGCAGGGTACGGGTGGGGCGACCGGGATCACCGAGGACGATTGGTTCGTCACCGATACCACCGACGACACGACGCTCGTGCTGTTCGCGATCGCACGCCGTCCCCTCCGCCCGGGCCGGCCGCACGGCGACGCCTCGGGCTGATGCTGGCCGTCGGGTTGACCGGGGGCATCGGGTCGGGGAAGTCGACGGTGGCGGACCTGCTGGCGCGGCGCGGGGCCGAGCTCATCGACGCCGACCAGATCGCCCGAGAGGTCGTGGAGCCGGGCCAACCCGCCTACCGGCCCCTCGTCGACCGGTTCGGCCCGGGGATCCTCGCTCCCGACGGCTCCCTCGATCGCCCGGCCCTGGCCGCGTTGGCCTTCTCGGACCCCGAGGCGCTCGCCGACCTCAACGCCATCACCCACCCGGCCATCGGGGAGTCCATGCTCGCCCGGCGGCAGGTCGCCGACGGCAAGGAGGGCGTCGTCGTCCTTGCCATTCCCCTCCTCAAGGCGGCCCACCGCGACACCGTGCGCCTCGACGCGGTGGTGGTGGTGGACTGCCCGGTGGAGGTGGCCGTCGAGCGGCTGGTCGAGCTCCGGGGCATGGAGCGAGTCGACGCGGAGGCTCGGGTCGCCGCCCAGATCTCCCGCGAGGAGCGGCTCCGCGAGGCGGACTACGTCGTCGACAACTGGGGCGACTCGGGCACCTGGAGGACGAGGTCGACCGTCTCTGGCAGTGGCTGGAGGAGCGCCGCAAGGCCCTCTGATCCGTCCTGCTCGGCGGGCCCGCCCAAGCGCCGGTCCCGCAGCCGGCGACCGGTACCATCGACCGATGCCCGAGCTTCGAGGTGGTCTCGCCGTTCCGACCGGCCGGCGACCAGCCCGAGGCCATCGCCGCTGCTCGGGGCCGGCATCGCACGAGGCGACCGCTACCAGACCCTGCCTGGGCATCACCGGGCAGCGGCAAGACCGCCACCATCGCCTGGACCATCGAGGCGGCTCAGCGGCCGACCCTCGATCATCGAGCCCAACAAGTCCCTGGCCGCCCAGCTGGCCGTCCGAGCTGCGCGAGCTCTTTCCCGGCAACCGGGTCGAGTACTTCGTCTCCTACTACGACTACTACCAGCCCGAGGCCTACCTCCCGACCGTCGGACACCTACATCGAGAAGGACTCGTCGATCAACGACGAGATCGACCGGCTGCGCCACGCCGCCACGTCGTCCCTGCTGCTGCGCCGGGACGTCATCGTGGTGGCCTCGGTCTCGTGCATCTACGGCCTGGGCTCGCCCGACGAGTACCGCGACCGGATCCTGGCCCTGCGGCCCGGCGAGGAGCACGACCAACGCGACCTGCTGCGGCGGCTGGTCGACCTGCACTACGACCGCAACGACGTCAACCTGGTGCGGGGGCACGTTCCGGGTCCGCGGCGACACCGTCGAGATGCATCCCGCCTACGAGGAGCAGGCCGTGCGCATCGAGCTCTTCGGCGACACCGTCGAGCGGATCCGCCCCTTCGACGTGCTGACCGGCGAGATCGGGCGAGGACCTCGAGGAGCTGGTCGTCTTCTCCGCC
Organism: uncultured Actinomycetes bacterium; assembly: GCA_963773635.1. Lineage (GTDB taxonomy): Bacteria > Actinomycetota > Acidimicrobiia > Acidimicrobiales > RAAP-2 > CAVZBW01. Next base: position 237,025 of record CAVZBW010000005.1, read on the forward strand.
ACCCACTACGTCGCCGGGGACGAGACCATGCAGCGGGCCATCGCCGGCGATCGAGGCCGAGCTCCGGGAGCGCCTGGCCGAGCTCCAGCGGCGAGGGCAAGCTCCTCGAGGCCCAGCGGCTGCGGATGCGGACCGAGCACGACCTCGAGATGCTGGCCGAGACCGGGGTGTGCATCGGGGATCGAGAACTACAGCCGCCACCTCGACGGCCGGCGCCCGGGGGAGGCCCCCTACACCCTGCTCGACTTCTTCCCCGAAGGACTTCCTCGTGGTCATCGACGAGAGCCACGTGGCGGTGCCCCAGCTCCACGGCCAGTACGCGGGCGACCGGTCGCGCAAGGAGACGCTGGTCGAGCACGGCTTCCGCCTGCCCTCGGCGCTGGACAACCGACCGCTGCGCTTCGAGGAGTTCATCGAGCGGGTGCGGCCAGGTGATGTTCCTCTCGGCCACCCCCGGCCCCTACGAGCTCGAGGTCTCGAGCCAGGTGGTCGAGCAGGTCATCCGGCCGACCGGGCTGGTCGACCCCGAGGTGGTCATCCAGCCCACCACCGGGCAGATCGACGACCTGCTCGCCCGGATCGAGGTCGCCCGGGAGGCAGGCGGGCGGGTCCTCGTCACCACCCTGACCAAGAAGATGGCCGAGGACCTCACCGACTACCTGGCCGAGCCGGGCGTCCGGGTGCAGTACCTGCACTCCGACATCGACACCATGACCCGCATCGAGATCCTCCGCGACCTGCGTCTCGGCGACGTTCGACGTGCTGGTCGGCATCAACCTGCTGCGCGAGGGCCTCGACCTGCCCGAGGTGGCGCTGGTGGCCATCCTCGACGCCGACAAGGAGGGCTTCCTGCGCTCGGCGTCGTCGCTCATCCAGACCATGGGCCGGGCCGCCCGCAACGTCGACGGCCAGGTGGTGCTGTACGCCGACACCATCACCGACTCGATGCGCCGCGCCATCTCGGAGACCCAGCGCCGCCGGGCGCTCCAGATGGCCTACAACGCCGAGCACGGCATCGACCCCCAGACCATCCGCAAGGCGGTGACCGACATCCTGGAGCGGCTCCGAGGGTCGGGCGACGGGGAGCGCAGGTTCGGCCGAGGGGCCCGGCGCGGGACCGGCAGCCCGGCGAGCCGGGCCGCCGCGCGAGCCCAGCGGGCACGGAACCGCCTCCGTCCCGTCGAGGGGCGGGGTCCCGGCCCGCAGGGGCCCGACCACCGGGTGCCGAAGACGAGGTCCGGGCGGCCGCCGAGGGGACGGTCGGGCCGGAGGGCGCGGAGGGCCTGGCGATCACGAGCGCCGCCGTCGAGGTATCGGACCCCGTCGTGCTGCGGGAGCTGGTCGCCGAGGTCGAGGTGGAGATGCAGGCAGCGGCCGCGGAGCTGCGCTTCGAGGAGGCGGCCCTGCTGCGCGACGAGATCGCCGAGCTGCGCCGGGCGCTCCTGGCACGCGACCCGGAGCACGGTCGCCGGGACGCCGGTGGCCGCCGCCGACGTCCGGCTCGGCGCCGTCCAGGCGCTGAGCCGCCCCCGCCCGGTATCCTCGCGCCATGGCTGACCGTCTGGTGATCCGCGGCGCCCGAGAGCACAACCTCCAGGACGTCTCGCTCGAGCTGCCGCGGGACCGGCTGATCGTCTTCACCGGCCTGTCGGGATCGGGCAAGTCCTCCCTGGCCTTCGACACCATCTACGCCGAGGGCCAGCGCCGGTACGTGGAGTCGCTCTCCGCCTACGCCCGGCAGTTCCTGGGCCAGATGGACAAGCCCGACGTCGACTTCATCGAGGGCCTGTCGCCGGCCATCTCCATCGACCAGAAGTCGGCCTCGCGCAACCCCCGCTCCACGGTCGGCACCATCACCGAGGTCTACGACTACCTGCGCCTGCTCTACGCCCGGATCGGCCGGCCCCACTGCCCGATCTGCGGGCGCCCCGTGGCCCGCCAGACGCCCCAGCAGATCGTCGACCGCGTCCTCGAGCTGCCCGAGGGCACCCGCTTCCAGGTCCTGGCCCCGGTGGTCCGGGGGCGCAAGGGCGAGTACGGGGCCCTCCTCGACGACCTGGCCAAGCAGGGATTCGCCCGGGTGCGGGTCGACGGCGAGATGCTCGAGCTGTCCGACCGGGCCGAGGCCAACCTGGCCCGGTACGAGCAGCACACCATCGAGGTGGTGGTCGACCGGCTGGTGCGGCGCGACGACATCCGCCCGCGCCTGACCGAGTCGATCGAGACCGCCCTCGGTCTGGCCGGCGGGGTCGCCGAGGTCGTGATCGTGGGACGGGACGGCGAGGAGGAGAGCCATCACCTTCAGCCAGCACCTGGCCTGCACGTACTGCGGGCTGAGCTTCGAGGAGCCCGCGCCGCGGAACTTCTCGTTCAACTCGCCCTACGGGGCCTGCCCGACCTGCGCCGGCCTGGGCACCCGGTTCGAGGTGGACCCCGACGCTGGTCGTGCCCGACGCGACCAAGTCGCTGGACGAGGGCGCCCTCGCCCCGTGGGCCGGGGCGCGCAGCGCAGTACTTCGACCGCCTCGTCGGCGCGGTGGCCGAGCTCGGTGGCTTCTCGACCGACGACGCCGTGGAAGAAGCTCCGCCCGAGGACCGCAAGCTCGTGCTCTACGGCTCGGGCGATCGGGCAGGTCCACGTCCGGTACCGCAACCGCTACGGGCGCCAGCGCTCCTACCGGGCGCACTACGAGGGCATCGTGCCCTGGCTGCAGCGGCGCCACGGCGAGTCGGAGTCCGACTGGTCCCGCGATCAGGTCGAGAGTACATGCGGGAGGTGCCCTGCCCCGCGTGCGGAGGCGCCCGGCTCAAGCCCGAGTCGCTGGCCGTGACCGTCGACCGCATGTCAACATCTTCGAGCTGTGCAGCCTCTCCATCTCGGCGGCGACCGATCGGCTCGAGCGCCTCGACCTGTCCGAGCGGGACCACCTCATCGCCGACCGGGTGCTCCGCGAGGTCCGGGAGCGGATGCAGTTCCTCCTCGACGTGGGACTCGACTACCTCACGCTGGCCCGATCGGCGAGCCACGCTGTCCGGCGGCGAGGCCCAGCGCATCCGCCTGGCCAGCCAGATCGGGAGCGGCCTGGTCGGCGTGCTCTACGTGCTGGACGAGCCCTCGATCGGCCTGCACCAGCGGGACAACCAACGCCTGATCGACACGCTCGTGCGGCTGCGCGACCTGGGCAACACCGTCATCGTCGTGGAGCACGACGAGGAGACCATCCGCGACGCCGACCACGTGGTGGACATCGGCCCCGGTGCCGGCGAGCACGGGGGTCACATCGTGCACTCGGGGCCGGTGACGGGCCGCCAGGGGCTGCTCTCCAACAAGCGATCGCTGACCGGCCAGTACCTTGCCGGGTCCCGCTCCATCCCGGTGCCCGAGCGTCGGCGGCCGGGAGACGGCAACTCGCTCGTCGTGCGCGGGGCCGCCGAGCACAACCTGGACGAGATCGACGTGGCCTTCCCCCTGGGCTGCCTCGTGGCCGTGACCGGCGTGTCCGGCTCGGGCAAGTCGACGCTGGTCAACGACATCCTGCTGCGCGCCCTGGCCCAACGCCTCCACCGGGCCCGCGCCGTGCCGGGGCGACACCGCCGGATCGACGGTGGCGAGCACCTCGACAAGGTGGTCGACGTCGACCAGGCGCCCATCGGCCGCACGCCGCGCTCCAACCCGGCCACCTACACGGGCGTCTTCGACCACATCCGGCGGCTCTTCAGCCAGACCCCCGAGGCCAAGGTGCGCGGCTACCAGCCGGGGCGGTTCTCCTTCAACGTCTCGGGGGGCCGCTGCGAGGCCTGCGCCGGGGACGGGACCATCAAGATCGAGATGCACTTCCTGCCCGACGTGTACGTGCCGTGCGAGGTCTGCCACGGCGCCCGCTACAACCGCGACACGCTCGAGGTCACCTTCCGGGGCAAGACGATCGCCGACGTCCTGGACATGTCGTGCGAGGAGGCTCTGGCGTTCTTCGCCCACCAACCGGCCATCGCCCGCCACCTCCAGACGCTGGTCGACGTCGGGCTCGGCTACATCCGCCTGGGGCAGCCCGCACCCACGCTGTCCGGCGGGGAGGCCCAGCGGGTCAAGCTGGCGTCCGAGCTCAGCCGCCGCCCGACCGGGCACACCTTCTACGTCCTCGACGAGCCGACCACCGGCCTGCACTTCGAGGACGTCCGCCAGCTGCTCGAGGTGCTCAACCGCCTCGTCGACCAGGGCAACACCGTGATCGTGATCGAGCACAACCTCGACGTGATCAAGACCGCCGACTGGATCGTCGACCTCGGCCCCGAGGGCGGCGACGGGGGAGGGCGCATCGTCGCCGAGGGGACCCCCGAGCAGGTGGCCAAGACTCCCGGGAGCTACACCGGCGACGTCCTGCGCCACGTGGTGGGCGACTGACCCTCCTTGGCCCCGGTCGGGGGGTCTTCCGACGTGGTCACGACGCGCACGGGCCGGGCTGGACCGAGACCGCTACCTGGTGGCCGCCCCCGTTGGCCACGAGCAGCCGGGTGGCGTCCCGCCCGGAGATGACCCGACCCCCGGTGACCCTGGCGCAGTACCCACGGGGGTAGTGCACCCTGGTCGGCACCTCGATGACGGTCGGCGCGGTTGTCCGCCGCGAGGGCGTGTAGCGCAGGGAGAACGAGTCCGTCAACGGGTCGAAGGCGAACGAGCGCGGCACGCCCGCCACCGCCTCGGGGTAGACCTCGGCCAGAGCGGAGGCGACGGGGGAGAAGCGGCCGGACGGCTCGACGAGTCCCTCCGCCGAGCTGCCGGTCGGGTCGCCGTAGTACTTCCAGGCCCAGTAGGCCCAGCCGAGCCGGTAGCGATCGGCTGCGGCAACCAACGCGGCCACGAGGTCGCGATTGTTGGTGGCCCCAAACTCGCTCATGAACCACGCCGGTCCCCGGGGCTGGGCCGAGGTGAAATCGGTCGCCCGATCGGCCTGCCGCCGCAGGATCGTGGAGACCTGCCGATCGGCGCACGCGTCGACGTTGGTCGGGTTGCCGGTGACCGGGTCACGAAATGGACAATACGAGTGAAAATTGTAGACCAGGTTGGAGTCGTCGATCGGGCCGACCGTGTTGCGCACGAGCTTGCGCCCGTAGATGTCGGGCTCGAAGAAGACGAGACGGTGAGGGGAGATCGACTGGAGCGTCGGGACGAGACCTTCCCTCGGAACGTCGGGCGGGCAGGGGATGTGAAGGCCAAACGCCTGGTCCAGGCCGGGTCGACTCCGACCCGTGTAGAAGCACTCGAGCTGCGTGGCGACCTCGGGATCGCCCGGCGAGAGGCGCTCCGTGTAGGGCTCGTTGATCAGGTCGTAGCCGACCACCCAAGGGTTCCTCGCGAAGTACTGGGCCACTTCCCGCCAGGCCTCGAGGTAAGAGCCCTGGAGGTTCCCGACGACGTCGTTGGTCCAGAAGTGGGCCTCGGCCACGTCGAGCGCCGACGTGGAGTAGGTGCGGGACCATCGCCCGGGCGGCCGGACGATCCGGAGGCCGTCGGTGCACACCGCCCAGGGCGGGGCACCCTCTCCGCCAAACGCGGAGCTGTAGAGGTCCTGATGCATGTCGAGGAGGGTGTAGACGTGGTAGCGAGCGAGCAGAGCCACGGTCCTCGCCACCCTCGCCAGGTACGTGTGCACGACCCGGGCGCCCAGGGGCCGGGGTGGGCCGGGAGGGCCTCGCTTGCACACCGAGGGACTGTTGGGGCGCCCGCTGGAGGGGGCGAGGCCCTGCCAGAGGACCCCCAGCCGGACGACGTCGAACCCGAGCTCGGCGATCTTGGACGCGTCCGCCGCGGTGAAGCTCCAGGGGTGCCGGGGATCGGGGTACAGCTCGAAGGGGGCGCGCTTGTAGACGGCGTTGACCCCGTGCAGGAAGACCACCCGGCCGTAGCGATCCGTCAGGTACGGCCCGGAACGTGCTGCGAGCGGGCCCCCCACGGTCAGGTCCGGGCGCCCCGGGGCGAGGGTCCGCGGCGGTTGGGCCCTCAGGGCCAGGCTGGTCGAGGAGACGACGAAGCTCCCGGCGATCGCCAGGGCGAGGCCGATGGTGCCGATGACGGCTGCCCGGGTGCACGTGCGCCGACGGCCCATCGGAGGCGGAGGCTGGGCGACGGGATCGGGTCGGGGTTGGTTCCGCGACGGCTGCGGGCCGGCTCTCAGGTGATCTGGAGCATCCTGTGGAGGGCCACCTCGGCCCACCTGGCCGTCTCGGGATCAACGACGATCTGGTTGCGCACCTGCCCGTCCACGAGACCCTCGAGGATCCAGGCCAGGTGGGCCGCGTCGATCCGGAACATGGTCGAGCAGGGGCACACCAGGGGATCCAGGCACTCGATGTGCTTGTCGGGGTGCTCCTGGGCCAAGCGGTTCACGAGATGGATCTCCGTGGCGATGCCGATCGCCGTGCCGGGCTCGGCGCGCTCCACCGCCTTGATGATCGAATCGGTGGATCCGACCTCGTCGGCCAGCTCCACCACGTCGTGGGCGCACTCGGGGTGGACGAGCACGATGCCGTCGGGTTGGCGTGTCCGGAACTCGGCGACGTGCTCGGGCCGGAATCGCTGGTGCACCGAGCAGTGACCCTTCCACAGCAGGAGGCGGGCGGTCTTGACCTCCACGTCGCTGAGCCCGCCCCGATCGTCGCGGGGGTTCCACAGCACCATCTCCTCGGGCCGGTAGCCGAGCTGGTAGCCGGTGTTGCGGCCCAGGTGCTGATCGGGGAAGAACAGCACCTTGTCACCCCGCGGCCCGGTGCCTCCTGTGCCCGCTCCCGGGTCCGCTCCGGCGCCGAGAGCCCATTCGAGGACGGCACGAGCGTTGGAGGAGGTGCACACCGCCCCCCCGTGGCGCCCGACGAAGGCCTTGAGCGCCGCCGAGGAATTCATGTAGGTGATGGGCACGATGCGGTCCACGTCGGTGACGGCAGCCAGGTCGTCCCAAGCCTCCTCGACTGCGTCCAGGTCGGCCATGTCCGCCATGGAGCATCCGGCATTGAGGTCCGGCAGCAATACCCGCTGGTGGTCACCCGTCAGGATGTCGGCGGATTCGGCCATGAAGTGCACGCCGCAAAAGACGACGAACTCGGCGTCGTGACGGTCGGCGGCGATCCTCGAGAGCCCAAACGAGTCTCCCCGGGCATCGGCCCAGCGCATCACCTCGTCCCGCTGGTAGTGATGCCCGAGGACGAGCAGTCGGTCTCCGAGGGCGGCCTTGGCGGCCGCGATCCTCTGGGCCAGCTCCTCGGGGGAGGCGGACGTGTACGTTTCGCTCAGCGCCGTCTGTAGGCGGATCATCTCGTCACCCCTTTGGGGATCGCCTCGATGTGGCCGGCGGGGACAGCCTGGTCGCCCATCCGCGGGTGTGTCGGCCTCGAAGCGGGTATGTCGCCGGGGTACCAGGCCGGCGTCCTGCCAGTCTATGCCGCCAGGACCTTGATCGCAGCGTCCGGCCCCCCGGGGGCAGGAGCGCACGAAAAGCGGAGCGAGGCGCGAGAGTGGAGTAGTGCTGCAACGTCCGCCGACCGGCGCCATCCCCGACGCCCCCGGCTCGTACCAGTTTCTCGACGCCGACGGCCGGGTCCTGTACGTAGGGAAGGCCAAGTCCCTGCGCCACCGCCTGCCGTCGTACTGGCAGGACCCCTCGGCCCTGCCCGCGCGGACCGCACAAATGGTCACGCAGGCCGCACGGGTCGAGTGGGTCGTGGTCCAGACCGAGGTCGAGGCGCTCATGCTCGAGCACTCGCTGATCCAGCGCCACCAGCCCCGCTTCAACGTCCGGCTCAAGGACGACAAGAGCTACCCGTGGCTGGCCGTGACGGTGTCCGACGAGTGGCCCCGCCCTGCGGTGGTCCGGGGCCGGAAGCGCCGAGGGGTGCGCTACTTCGGCCCCTACGGGCATGTGCGAGCACTCCGGGAGACCCTGGACCTGCTGCTGCGCAGCTTCCCGATCCGGACCTGCTCGGAGGCCAAGTTCCGACGCCACGAGCGGCTCGGGCGGCCCTGCCTCCTCTTTGATATCGAGCGCTGCTCGGGGCCCTGCGTGGGGGCCGTGGACCACGAGCAGTACTCCGTGATGGTCGAGGACCTCATGCGGTTCCTCGAGGGCGAGACCGCGCCGGTGATCCACCGCCTCGAGTCCGAGATGCAAGAGGCGGCCGACGCCCTCGAATTCGAGCGGGCCGCCCGCCTGCGGGACCGGTTGACCGCGGTGCGCAAAGCCGCCGAACGCCAGCAGATGGTGTCCGAGCGTCCGGAGAACCTCGACGTGATCGGGATCGCCGACGATGAGCTCGAGGCCGCCGTCCAGGTCTTCCATGTCCGGCGTGGGCGGGTGGTCGGCAACAGCGGCTTCATCGCCGACAAGGTCGAGGACCTCACGCGCCCCCAGCTGATCGGCCGGATCATCGAGGAGCTCTTCTCTTCGGGGACCGAGGTGCCGAGGAGGGTGCTCGTGCCCGACGAGCCCGACTCCCCGGATCTGCTCGGCTCCTGGCTCTCGACGGTCAGGGGAGGGCCGGTGACGATCGCCGTACCCCAGAGGGGCCCGAAGAGGGCCCTGCAGGAGATGGTCACCCACAACGCCGCCGAGTCCCTGTCGCGCCACCGGCTGCGCAGGGCCTCCGACCACAACAGCCGGTCCAAGGCGCTGACCGAGCTCCAGGCGGCGCTGGGGCTCCCGGAGGCGCCCCTGCGCATCGAGTGCTACGACATGAGCCATCTGCAGGGGACCGACTACGTCGGGTCGATGGTGGTCTTCGAGGACGCCATTGCGAAAGGGTCCGACTACCGCCATTTCCGGGTGCGCAGCGTGGCGGGCAACGACGACTATGCCGCGATGGAAGAGGTGCTCACCCGGCGGCTCACCGCTCTCGAGGCCGAGCGAGCGGACCCGGATCGGCTCTCGTCGACGGCCCGGGGCCGGCGTTTCGCCTACGCGCCACAGCTCCTGCTCCTCGACGGCGGCAAAGGCCAGCTCGGGGTCGGGATCCGGGTGCTGGACGACCTCGGACTCGCCGGCGAGATCCAGGTGGCTGCGCTCGCCAAGACCTTCGAGGAGGTCTTCGTCCCCGGCCGGGACGAGCCCATCCGACTGGCCCGCGGCTCGGAGGCGTTGTACCTGCTCCAGCGGCTCCGCGACGAGGCCCATCGCTTTGCGATCACCTTCCACCGCCAGCGCCGGGCGACCCGCATGACCAAGAGCGTCCTCGACGACGTGGACGGCCTCGGCCCGAAGCGTCGGAGCCGGCTGCTGCGCGAGGTGGGCAGCATCCGGGCCCTCCGGCAGCTCCCGGAGGAGGAGCTCGCCTCCTTGCCGTGGCTCCCCGAGTCGGTCGGGCGTGCCCTGTACGCCAAGCTCCACGGGACCGGTGCCGGCACCGACGGCTCGGTTCGCCGCAGGGCGGCTCCCGTCGTGGTCGGCGTGGGAGCAGCCGAGCCGGGCGGCGGGCCATGAGCGAGTTCCTGGTGGTGGCGGGGATGTCGGGCGCCGGGCGCTCGACCGCGGCGGCGGCCCTGGAGGACCTCGGATGGTTCGTCATCGACAACCTCCCTCCGGCGCTCATCACCAAGGTCGCAGAGCTCGTGACGAGGGGGGACTCCGAGCTCGAGCGGGTGGCGCTCGTCATGGGCCGGGGAGGAAGCGACCACTACGGCGACGTGACCCCGGCCCTCGAGGCGCTCGCCGCGCAACGCCACCGTGTGCGGGTGCTCTTCCTCACGGCGCCCGACGACGTCCTCGTCCGCCGGTTCGACGCCTCGCGGCGCCGGCACCCTCTGGCGAGCCGCGGTGTCGAGGAGTCCGTGGTGGAGGAGCGGGCCCTGCTCGAGCCGCTGCGTGCCCGGGCCGACATCACCCTCGAGACCGGCGATCTCAACGTCAACCAACTGCGAGCCCGGATCTTCGAGATGTTCGGCGAGGCCGACGCCGGCGAGCACATGCAGATATCGATCCTCTCCTTTGGGTTCAAGCATGGGGTCCCACTCGACGTCGACCTGCTGTTCGATTGCCGGTTCCTCGCCAATCCCCACTGGGAGGAGACGCTCCGGCCCATGAGCGGTCTCGACGGCCCCGTGGGAGAGTTCGTCCTCGCCCGCCCCGAGGCCGGCTCCTTCCTCGACAAGGTGGCAGACCTCCTGGTCGGGCTCATCCCGGCCTACGCCCGGGAGGGCAAGTCCTATCTGACCGTGGCGCTCGGGTGCACCGGCGGGCGCCACCGCTCGGTCGTCCTGACCGAGGAGCTGGCCGGGCGACTCGAGGGGTCCGGCATCTCCACGGCGGTCTTCCACCGGGACATCGAGCGATGACGCCCGTCGGGAACAAGGCGCCGGGCGTGGCCGGGCGGCTCGGACGGTCCGCGGAGGCCACAGATCCCCAGGTGGTCGTGCTCGGTGGCGGTCATGGCGCGGCAGCGGCGCTCGGCGCCGTACGCCGCTACGCCGCTCAGGTCGCCGCGGTGGTCTCGGTGGCCGACGACGGCGGCTCGTCGGGACGGCTCCGCGAGGCCCTCGACGTCGTGGCGCTCGGGGACCTCCGCAAGTGCCTGGTGGCCCTGGCCGAGCCGGACTCCCTCCTGGCCGCCGCCTTCGAGCACCGCTTCGACGGTGGGGGCGACCTGTCGGGACACGCCCTGGGGAACCTGGTCCTGGCCGGGCTCTCGGAGGCTGCAGGTGACCTCGTGGCCGGCATCGACGCGGCGGCGTCCCTGGTCGGGGCCCGGGGTCGAGTCATCCCGGCGACCACCGAACGGGTGGTCCTGCGGGCACGGGCGGCCGGGGGGGAGGTCGCGGGACAGGTCGCGGTCTCCCGGGCGGGGCAGATCACCCAGGTGGGCCTCCTCCCCTGCGACGTCACGGCTCCTCCCGCCGCCGTCGACGTGATCCTGTCGGCCGACCAGGTGATCCTCGGTCCCGGCTCTCTGTACACGAGCATCCTGGCGGCGGCCATGGTGCCCTCGATCGCGGCCGCGCTGGGCAAGACCCGGGCCCAGAGGGTCTACGTCTGCAACCTGCGACCCCAGATCCCCGAGACCGAGGGTTACGACGTCGCCGCCCACGTGGCCGCCCTCCACGAGCACGGCGTGGAGGTGGATGTGGTCCTCTGCGACACCACCTGCGGGATGCCCCTCGGTCGCCTCGAGCTGCCGGTGGTCGATCGGCCGCTCTCCGGTCCCAACGGCCTGGTGCACGATCCGGCAAGATTGGCGCACGCACTCTCGGATCTGCTGATGTAGGCGGCGACCAGCGGGAGGGACATGGTTCGAGTAGGTATCAACGGCTTCGGGCGCATCGGGCGCAACTTCCTGCGGAGCGTCCTCGCCGGCGGGGCCGACGTCGAGGTGGTCGCCATCAACGACATCACCTCCGTCGAGATCAACGCCCATCTCCTGCGGTTCGACTCGACCCACGGACGCCTCAGCGAGCCGGTCAGCGTCGACGGGGACCAGCTGATCGTGGGCTCCCGTCCGATCCGGGTCTTCGCCGAGCGGGAGCCGGCCAAGCTGCCCTGGGCCGAGCTCGGGGTGTCGGTGGTGATCGAGTCCACCGGTCGCTTCGCCACCCGGGAGGCGGCGGCGAGCCACCTCGAGGGCGGCGCCTCGAGGGTCATCATCACGGCGCCGGCCAAGGGGGTGGACGGGACGTTCGTGGTGGGCGTCAACGACGACGAGTTCGACCCTTCCCGCCACGTCGTGATCTCCAACGCCTCGTGCACGACCAATTGCTTCGTGCCCATGATCAAGGTGCTCGACGACGCCTTTGGGATCGTGTCGGGCCTCATGACGACCGTCCACGCGTACACCAACGACCAGAACCTCCTCGATCTGGCCCACCGGGACCCGCGACGGGCTCGCGCCGCGGCCCAGAACATCATCCCGGCCTCCACGGGTGCCGCCCGGGCCACCGCCCTCGTGCTCACGTCCATGGAGGGAAGGCTCGACGGCACCGCGCTGCGGGTGCCGGTTCCGGATGGATCCCTGACCGACGCGACGGTCGTGGTCAGGGGCTCGGCGAGCGTCGACGAGGTCAACGCGGCCTTCGCCAAGGCCGCCACCTGCGCCCCGCTCGACCGGGTGCTCGTCTACACCGAGGACCCTGTCGTGTCGTCGGACATCGTCGGCAGCCCCGCGTCGTGTACATTCGACGCCGGTTTGACCATGGTGCAGCCGATCGACGAGGAGATGTCCCTGGTAAAGGTCCAGGGGTGGTACGACAACGAGTGGGGGTACTCGTGTCGGCTGGTCGATCTGGTCGGCGTCGTAGGGGGCGAAGCGTGATACAGGAGGACTCGAGGCGGTGAGCGAAGCCGCCCGACCGAGGCTCTTGGCAGGGGTACCCCTGCTGGAGGACCTTCCAGACCTGGAGGGCCTGCGAGCCTTGGTTCGGGCGGATTTCAATGTTCCGCTCGAGGACACGCCCGAGGGCCGGCACGTCGTCGACGACTTTCGCATTCGCACGGCGCTCCCGACGCTCGAGTGGCTCCGGCGGCGGGGCGCGCAGGTGGCCGTCTGCTCCCATCTCGGCCGGCCGGCAGGGTGTCCCGATCCCCGATGGTCGATGGCGCCCGTGCGGGAGGTACTGGCACGGCTCTGCCCGGACTCCTCCCTCCTGGAGAACCTGCGCTTCGACCCGGGGGAGAAGGCCAACGACCCGGACTTCGTCGAGCGCCTCGTCGACGGATACGACGTGTACGTCAACGAGGCTTTCGGTGTGAGCCATCGCAGCCATGCCTCGGTCGTGGGCCCCCCTCGGACCCTCCCGAGCGCGGCCGGCCTCCGCCTGGCCCGCGAGGTCGAGGTGGTCGGCGGGCTCCTGGTGACGCCCAAGCGACCCTTCGTGGCCATCGTGGGCGGTGCAAAGGTGGCCGACAAGCTCGGCGTGCTGTCCGTCCTGGCGCAGCGGGTCGACGTGCTGGCGGTGGGCGGCGCGATGGCCTTCACCTTCCTTGCTGCTCTGGGCCACAACGTCGGCGCATCGCTGGTCGACCCCGACCGGATCGAGGACTGTGCGGAGTTGCTGCAGCGCTGCGACAACCTCTTGCTCCCGATGGACATCGTGGCGCTCGAGCCGGGCGGCGAGTTGTGTGGATCGGGCGCGTATGGCGCCTCGCCTGGGGCGGGCGGCGCGAGCACCAACGTGCACGCCGGCGCCGCAAAGATCACCGGGGTCGATCTCTCCGATGGGTGGAAGGGGGTCGACATCGGTCCCGACACCACCGCGGCGATCGCCGAGGTGGTGTCGAAAGCGGGGACGGTCCTGTGGAACGGCCCGCTCGGGGCCTTTGAGGACGACCGCTTTGCCCTCGGTACGCGTCGAGTGGCGGAGGCCCTGGCGACGAGCAGGGCCTTCACGGTCGTCGGTGGGGGCGACAGCGCCGCGGCGCTTGACCGCTTCTGCCTGGCAAAGAAGGTCGACTTCGTGTCCACCGGCGGCGGCGCATCCTTGGCCCTGCTGGAGCACGGCGACCTCCCGGGGCTGGAGGCGCTGCGAAAGGCGCCCAACGCCTCTTGCGGCCTCGCCACGGCCGGCTGAGCCGAGGTGTCCGAGGCGACCGCGGCCAGGCCGCGGCCCGGTGCGCTGCGGCGGCCGCTCGTGAGCGGCAACTGGAAGATGCACCATGACCACATCGCGGCACTTCATGTAGTGCGTGACCTGGGATTTCGCATGGAAGGCCTGGGGTCCGACGTCGAGGTGTCGATCCACCCCCCCTTTACCGACCTGCGCACCACGCAGAGCGTCGTGGAGGACCGGGGACTGCCGCTGGCGTTGGGTGCGCAGCACTGCTCCGAGCACGACCAGGGCGCGTTTACCGGCGAGGTGGCCCCGCCGATGCTCGCCCGCCTCGGCGTCCACTACGTGATCGTCGGCCATTCGGAGCGGCGCCAGCTGTTCGGCATGTCCGATGACTCGGTGGCGGCCACGCTCAAGGCCGTCTTGCGCAACTCGATGGTCCCCATCTTGTGCGTGGGCGAGACCGAGGACGAGCGGGACGCCGGTGAGGCCCACCAGGTGCTCGACCGGCAGCTCGGGGCGGCGCTCCGCGGCGTCAAGCCGGCGGCCGTCTCCACCCTCGTGATCGCGTACGAGCCGATCTGGGCCATCGGCACGGGCCGGGCGGCGACGCCCGAGGACGCCGCAGAGGCCTGCCGGCACATCCGCGATCGCGTGACCTCCTTGTCGGGGTCGGAGGCGGGGGAGAACGTCCGTATCCAGTACGGGGGCTCGGTGAACGCGGAAAACGCCGCCTCCCTGGCGGGCCTCGAGGGAGTGGACGGACTCCTGGTCGGGGGGGCCAGCCTCGAGGGGGAGAGCTTCGCCGCCATCATTCGGTCGGTGGCTGCCTGCTACCGTTCACCTGGTGTCGACCGGAGCAAGTGAGGACGTGGACCGCCAGCCAGAGGTGAGCCGGGTGGAGCCGGGTTCCGCCGAGGAGCGAGGACCGTGCTGACCGCTTTCTATGTCGCGATCGAGGTCGTCTCTGCACTCGGCCTGATCTTCCTGATCCTCATGCACAGCGGCAAGGGTGGTGGGCTGTCCGACATGTTCGGCGGCAGCGTGGGCGCAGCCGCCTCGGGTTCGACCGTGGTCGAGCGCAACCTGGATCGGATCACCATCATGGTGGCGCTCGTGTTCGCGTTTACCACCGTGACCCTGGACCTCCGACTGCAGTGAACAAGAGGGGGCCAACTGCCAGCCCCCGTCGCCATTCATCGTGGCAGGGTCGGCCCGTCCTCGTCGCCCTTGCCGTCTGTGCGGTCCTCATGGCGGCATGCTCCTCGACCGGCCCCGCCCATGACTCCACCACGACCTCTTCGGGCGATGCCACGGTCAAGCAGGGGGGGACCGTCACCGTGGGTATCGACCAGACCCCGACGGGCTGCAACCCCAACGCCCCTCAGGGCGACACGTGGGCCAACCAGCTGGTGCTTGCCCCCGTGCTGCCGAGTGCCTTCGTGGTGCAACCCAACGGGCAGCCCACCGTCGACCAGGCCGTGGTGGAGCAGGCGGAGCTGGTCGACACCTCGCCGGAGACCATCCAGTACACCCTCAATCCGAAGGCCGTCTGGTCGGACGGGACGCCGATCACGGCTGCGGACTTCATCTATGCCTGGCAGCAGCAGCGCGGCGTGCCCACGGCCATCGCCGGCACGACCCCACCGGCGACCGACGCCGCCAGCACCCTCGGCTACCGGGACATCGAATCGGTCAAGGGAAGCAACGACCAGCGAACGGTGACGGTCGTCTTCAAGACGCCCTATTCCGGCTGGCAGGGCCTGTTCCACGACATGCTCCCGGCGCACGTGCTGAGCGAGGTGGGTTGGAACCCGTCATGTTCGACGGTGGACCCCGCCGTGGATCTCTCCGCAGGCCCCTACGAGATCGGCTCCGTTCAGGCTGGCGAGGTCGTGCTGGTGCGGAACCCCAAGTGGTGGGAGACGCCGGGGTATCTCGACCAGATCGTCGTGCGCACGGCATCGGACCCCTCGCAGCTCGCCCGCTGGTTGGCCAACGGCCAGGCCCAGGTGGTCGAGCCGACTTCGTTTCCCCAGTCGTTCCTCGTGTCCGTCGGAGCCCTCGGACCGGTGAAGAGCCAGCTGGAGTTCGGCACCACGCTGCTGGATCTCCAGTTCGCGACCGAGTCCCCGCTGCTGTCGGATCCCAGGGTCCGCCAGGCGCTCGCCTACGCCCTCGATCGAACGCGCTTGGTCGATGCGACGGTCGGCTGGGCCGACAGCACGACCGTGCCGGCCGTGACCCACTTCTACACCCAAGGCGAGTCCGGCTACCCGGACCTGCCGTCGGGCACGACCGAGCCTTTCCCGGTCAAGGCCGATCGGCAGCAGACCGTCAAGCTGCTGCACGCAGCCGGTTGGAACCGGGGGACGCTCGGCGTCTGGAGCAACGCGGACGGCGAGAACCTCTCGCTCCGCATGGCGGTCGACGACAGCGATCTTTGGGCACGAGAAAACAGCCGCGCTCATCGCCAAGCAACTGCAATCCGTGGGGGTCCCCGTCACGATCGTCGGGACTCCTTCGGCCGAGGATGCCGGGCTGAGCTTGGCGCAGGGCGGCGCCGATCTCGCACTGCTGCCGCTCCAGACGACGGCCTATCCCACGACGGCCGTCGCATGGAACACACTGTCCCTCGGTACGCCGGGCGACAACGGGTCCGAGGATTGGAGCATGCTCGACAACTCGCACGTCACCAACGGACTCCTGCAGGCGTCACAGCAACTCAATCCCAACAGCGCGCAGCCCCTCTACCAGCAGGCCGACCAGACCCTGTGGACCACGATGTCGAACCTGCCGCTGTTCACCGAGCCGACCGCCCTGGCCTGGTCGTCGAAGATGAGCGGCGTGGGGCCCAATCCCTACGACGCCGGCCTGTTGTCCTACGCCCAGAGCTGGGCTTACCTGGCCAAGCCCTCCGCCGCCACGGGCTCCGGGTAGGCCCGACGGGCCGGCAACGGTCGTTGCGAGAGGCGATCCGAGGCAGCGACTAACATCGCTGCGGCCGGGGTTGCGCCCGGTGGGAGCACTTCGTCGGAGTGGCGGAATAGGCAGACGCGCCAGCTTGAGGGGCTGGTGCCCGCAAGGGCGTGGGGGTTCAAGTCCCCCCTCCGACACCACAGTTCAGAGCCGCTCTTTGCGGCTCGGCCCCTCCGCCGAGAAGGCTTCGATGGGCTCGGTATCAACAGATGGCTCAGGTGGTCGCGTCGTCCAGCGGGCGGCCCGCCGTGGCAGAGGCTTCGTCATCGTTCGGGAGGACGTGACCGTAAGCCTCGAGGGTGATCCTGATGTTGGCGTGGCCGAGACGCTCCGAGACGCTTCAGGAGGAGGACAGGTCCCTACTCAGCCCCAGCGATTGGAAATTCGGATAGTACGCGTCGGTGCTGCGCGGGATAGCAACTGAGGCGATCCAGAACGCCGGGTCCTGCCTGCTACCTCACGTCTACGAGGTCCGCGGCAGGCGGTCTCGCGATGAGATACGCGATCACGCCGATGATGGGAACAAAGACGACGAAGACGAACCACAGCGCCTTCGCGAGACCGCCATGGTCCCGGCGCCGGAAGTTGTCGATAAACACCCAGATGACAATGAATATCCACAACACCAGTCCAGCGAAGACCAGCATGCTCCAAATAACGTTTAGCAATGGGTAGCTGTTTGCAAGCAACACGTTCCCCCCCTTTGGGTCAAGTTCTCAAATTGTTCCTGTATATTCGTCCTGCCATAGACTGTTCGACTGACGGTTCACTTAACAGGGCTAGAAGGTTTTACACCCCTCATTCTTAGTATTCGCCGGCAGCTAGGTGATTCCAAGCCTGCCTGGCTCGATGCCGGCCGTTACTCTCGCCACGAGCTTCAGGCTCCTCATCTTTTCCCGCAGTTGGGGACTAGATCCCGAGCGTTGCTTGAACCGAGCCTTTGGCGATGGCGTCAACCAGGGATTGATGGTCAAGGGCATTCTGGTCCGCGTAACCGACGGCAAATTCGACGATCGCCCGGTCGAAAGCGTCGCCAGACCCTAGGTACGAAGCGATGGCTACCCGGTCACCCGATCGGGCGTGAGCCCGAGCCAACGTCCAGCCGCACATTTTGGCGTAGACGAGAAGGGTCTCTGCAGGCATATTGTCGACGTCAGCCGACACCTTCCAATCCCACAACTGGCGGAAGTAGTAGTCGTGAGAGTTGCCATCCATGCCGACTTCGACCCGATGCCACCCGAGGAAGATATCGCTCGCTGCTTGCATGAAGCGTTGACCTTCCACGACTCGCTGGCCATGGTTGCTGAACGCGCTCTCGCTGCAGAAGCGCTCTAGGACGGAGGCTTCGGCCTCCTTCATTTGGAGGATGAGCGTGTCATCGGCGTCGTTCCCCTTGAAGAGAGCGACCCAGGCCCGTGTGCCGACGCTCCCGACTCCGACGACCTTCCGGGCCACGTCCACGAGCTCGTAGGATTCGAGCAGATGACGGCGGTCCCTGATCAGGGATCGTCGGTACGAGCGAAGGCCTTTCTGGATCATGGCTTTGATCTGCCCGGCGTCCGCTTCGCCGACGAGTTCGCTCGCCGGAACCAGCAAGGGGGGATCGCTCTGGAAGCGGAGTTCGCCGTCGACTACCTCGGTGAGCTTCTCCCGAGCCTTGAGCTGATCCTTCGATTCTGCCTTCGCGGCGGTCTTCTGAAATCTCGCCAGCATGCTGCCACTGACTTCTGAGCCCCACCTTTGGGCGACGCCGGACATATCCAGGTGCGAGTACCACACCTCCAGGTTGGACATGTTGGCGAACTCATGCATGGCTTCGCGATAGGAACGCATCGAACTCGTGACCAGTTTTCGACCGGTCTTGGCCGGGAAGCTGCGCCCGCGAGCGGCGATTTCCAAGCTGGCACCCAAGCGCTTGAGGTCCCATTCGAAAGGTCCCGGCGACGTCTCGTCGAAGTCGTTGACGTCGAAGAGCAGGTCCCGTTCGGGTGAAGCAAAGCCCCCGAAGTTGGACAAGTGAGCGTCCCCGCACAATTGGACGTCGAGGCTCGTGCGTGGCCCCGTGGAGAGGTCCGCGGCCATTGGTAGCGCGGCGCCCCGGTAGTAGGCAAAAGGTGACGCGGCCATCCGCCCGTATCGGATCGGCACGAGTTCTGGCACGCGAGTCAGGGCTTGTTCAGCCAAGAGATCGAGCGGCTCGAACTTTCGCTGGTCGGCCGGCCATTCAGCATGACGTTCCCGAGGTAACTCCCGCCGGGCAGCCTTACCCCTTGCGACACGCTCCTCATGGGTCGGGTGCTCAGCAGATGTGGTCACTTCATACCTCTTTCAATGGCTAGCGAGACGGCGCATAGAGGGTCTACTCAGTGCTGGTCCCGGTTTTCGGGTTACCCGAGGGACCAATCGGCCGGGTAAGCCGACAACCCTTGGTAACGACGACAGGCGCATCGCGCGCCGGACCAACACCTCGCACCTCAGATGTGCTCGAGGGCACCCGGACGTGTGGCCATCTGGTCCTCGGCATGCGCAACGATCGGAAATCCGCCCTTACCGACTTCGAGCGGGGTGCGGTGGAAGCCGTGGTAGGTGAACAAACCGCCGGAGAGGAACGAAGTATCGGCGAAGCCGTGCTGCTTGAGAATGCAGTCGGCGATGTAGCTCCGAAACCCGGAGCGGCAGTAGCTGTAGACGGGCCGGTCGTTTGGCACCTCGCCAAGCCGGCCTCGAAGCTCGGTGTAGGGAATATTCTTCGCCTCGGGGATGTGCCAATGCTCGTACTCAGCTGTGGTTCGCACGTCGAGGATGGCCGTCGTGGCTGCGCACTCCGGATAGTCCTCCGGGTACCAAAGCTTGATGTCGCCCCGGAGCAGGTTTGAGGCCTGGAAGCCGATCATATTGACCGGGTCCTTGGCCGCCCCGAATGGAGGCGCGTAGGACAGCTCGACGTGTTCGAGGTCGAAGACCGACATGCCGGCCCGCAGGGCCATCGCGAAGACGTCGATGCGTTTGTCCACACCGTCCCAACCCAGGACCTGGGCGCCCAGCAGTTTCCCGTCCGAAGCGCCAAACAGCGCCTTGATGAACATCGGCGAACTTCCCGGGTAGTAAGCGGCGTGGTCGTTCTGATTCGTGTACACCTTCCGATAGGCGATCCTGCGATCCCGCAGCTGGGCTTCCGTCAGGCCCGTCCCGCCGGCAGCCATCTCAAAGACCTTCACGATCGCCGTTCCCTGAGTGCCCCGGTAGGCGCTCTGGCGACCGCAGATCGTCTCGGCGGCAATCCGACCTTGCCGATTGGCCGGGCCGGCCAACATGGACAGAACGGGCTCCCCAGTCTCCAGGCGTGCCGTCTCTACGGCGTCGCCAGCGGCGAGGATGTCTGGCACCGATGTCCGCATCTGGGCGTCGACGGCGATACCCCCGAGCGGTCCGATGGTCACTCCTGCCTGGCGCGCCAAGTCGGTATCAGGTCGCACGCCGACGGCGAGCACGACAACGTCGGCCGGGATCTCGTCGCCATCAGAAAGCTGGACGACTAGCGACGCTGAACCATCCTCACGAATCGCCTGGGCTTGGCTGTCGAGTCGGACGTCCACACCGTGGGTGCCAACGTGGAAGTCGAGGATCCGCGTCATCTCTGGGTCGAGCCATGGCATCAACCTGTCGGTTCGCTCGACCACAGTGGTTTGCAGGCCACGCATGCGGAAGGCCTCGGTCATCTCCAGGCCGATGTAGCTGCCACCGATCACGACCGCCCGTTCGGCGGCAGGATCGAGTTGGCTGATGATGCGATCCATGTCGGGGATATTGCGCAGCACGTCGACGCGGGGGTGGTCGGCCCCGGGAATGGGTGGCCGGATGGGATCTGCGCCGGGACAGAGCACCAGCTTGTCGTAGGCCTCCCGGTAGACGCGCCCGCCTGTAACCTCGCGCACTTCGACGACCTTGGCCGCGGGGTCGATGCTCGCGACTTGGTGGCCGGTACGCACGTCCAAGGCCAGGGAGGCGGCGAGGCTCTCCGGGGTCTGGAGGAGCAGGCTATTGCGATCCGGGATCTCACCGCCGATGTGGTAGGGGAGGCCGCAGTTGGCAAAGGAGACGTAGTGGCCCCGTTCGAGGATGACGATCTCAGCCGAGTCATCGAGCCGCCGCACCCGGGCGCCGGTCGACGCACCTGCCGCCACTCCTCCGACGATCACGACTTTCATGGCGTGTCCCTCCTTTTCGGGGGCACTGCTTGTAAAGCATCTGCTAACGCACCTGTTGGTGTGAAACACCGCTCCCGACACCCGGACGCGACACACGCCGTGGCGGCGCCAGCGTCACGACCAGGTCGACTGTGAAAAGCGCGACATGCGAACCGCCGTTGCCTGCACGAGCCTCCCCACAGCCAGCTGTCCTCGGCCCTTGTGGAGTCGAAGACAGCTGGCGGGTCACAAACGAAGGAACGTCGAAGGTCAGGCTGACGCTTGCCTCTCTTCGATGGCGTCCTCGATGGCCAGGGCCAGTCCGAGGGCTTCGGTGATCGCGCTGGCTGCGGACACCGTCCTCGCAGTACCGACAATCGGGGCAACAGCGACCAGGGCACCCTGGGCGTCTTCGAGCGTCAGGCCCGCACCGCTCGCCGCTGCCAGGTTCAACAGGTACGACGCCGGCGGAGCGTCTACAGCTGCCAACGCAGCGACCCGGGCGATCATGAGCTCACGGCTGTTCAGGTTCGTGCGGCTCACCGAAGCTACGGTCATCTCGAGAACTGTGTCGAGAAGCGGTCGGTCTTCACTCATCTATCTCTGCCTTTCTTTTGCGAATTCCAAATTGACGAAACGGTGGCGCGTGGTGGATCACCGGAGGCGTGATCAGGCAGCACCTCACGACCGGTGACACGCCAGCACTGCTCAGGCAATACGTAAATCGTCGACCGCCACCCTGCGCCGCGCCGTAACGGCTGTAGCGCTCAGCCGTTCGCAGGTGAGCGGCTTGATCAGCCGAGCTCCTGCGCCGTTTCCTGAACCGCCTGGTCAATGTCCTTGGAGCTCACGTCGAGCTCCTTGGCTGCGTGCTTCTCAGCCTTGAGGTCGGCCTTCTCGATGGCATCACCGATGGTGCTCTGACCAACGATGACCAGGGCGGCCTGCCCGGCGTCGATGATGTCCCCGAACTCCTTCACGTCGGACCGGGACATGCCTTTCCACAAGTGACCGCTCACCCCGCCGACCGTCGCACCAACCGCTGCGCCGACGACGATGGAGGGCGGGAAGATGATGCCGACGAGCGCCCCGACCGCGGCTCCACCCCAAGCCCCGTGACGGGTCGAGGTCTCGTCCTTGTTGACGTGGACCTTGCCGTCCGGGTCCTTGGTGACGACCGAAGCGTCGTAGGTGCCGACAGCTCCTGCCGCGTGGAGGTCCTTGACGACGTCGTAGTCGGCTCGGGCAGATGCTTCGCTCGGGTAGGTGCCGACGTAGACAAACACGGGGTCAGATTTGGCCATGTTGATCTCTCCGTTCTTTCTGTGCATTCATGAGGGACTGCGAGCGCTACTTCGTTTCCATCGACAATCGCCGCACCCCGCTGAGGCGGATAGGATCCTTCGGTCCAGGCGTCAGGTCATGGCGAACACCATGCCGGTCGGCTCGGACTGCACCTGTGGCGGTTGGTCCGTCATCCGGCAGGTTCACACTCATGTAGGCGAGTTGTCATCACCTGCCAGCCGGATTCACCTAGGGGAAAGCTGCCGCTCTCACAGTTGGTCGAGGCTCGGACAGAGAATGGCGCACGCGACCCGGCCGGGGACACGACGGTGTTCGATCGGGCCTCCCATCGCCTACCGGGGGGTGCCAGCCCGCGGGGTGAAGCGCCTGGACGGCAGCATCAACTGGGTCTGGCGTCGTCCCGGAAGCCAGGGCGACAACCAGCGACGCCGCTCTGGGTAAGGACCTTCGGCCCATGGACCCGGGAAATCTGAACTGGCAAACTGAACAATGTGTCCCCTGCGAGGGAGCCCCTCGGCAGTGGGCGGGGGCCAAGCCGGTCACTCCGTCAGGTACCGCCGGAGGCCCGTCACGGTACCTCTGAACTGCGAGAAGTCGCCGCGGGTGGCGGAGGGCACGAGGGTGTCGAGCAGCCGACCCTGGTGAGTACGAAGCTGCGGCCGCCGCCCGTGCGGGAACAGTCGATCCCGCGCGAGCGCCTTCTGGAACGGCTTCGAAGCGGACAGGACCGCAGGCTCACTCTGGTCGCCTGCCCGGCGGGCTTCGGGAAGACCACGCTTCTCTCGGCCTGGTACGAGGCGGAGGCTGCTCAGAGACTCCTTGCGTGGCTGACGCTGGACGAGGGCGACAACGACCCTGTGGTCCTCTGGTCGCATGTCATCGGGTCGCTACGCCGCGCAAACCCCGACGTCGCCAAGTCGGCGTCGGCGCATTCGGTCGTCGCACCGGTGATTGATCTGGTTCTCCCTCATCTGGTCAACGAGCTGGACGGCCAAGGTGAGATCACCCTCATCCTGGACGACTTCCACCGGATTTCCAGCGAACCGGCCCGCGCCAGTGTGCGGTGGTTCATCGAACACGCGCCGCCCGGATTCCATCTCGTGCTCGCCAGCAGGACGGAACCAACCCTGCCAGTGGCGAGTCTGCGCGCCCACGGCGAGCTGGTTGAGCTACGAGCCGCCGATCTGCGATTCACCTACGAGGAAGCGGACGCATTCCTGAACGGACGCCTCGGACTCGACCTCACTGCCGAAGATGTCGACGGTCTGGTGGGGAAGACGGAGGGATGGCCGGTGGGGCTCTATCTCGCGGCGCTCTCGCTGCAGCCCGTCGCCGACCGCCACGCCTTCGTGCGCACCTTTGGCGGATCGAACCGTCACGTTGTGGATTTCCTGGTGACGGAGGTACTCGAGGCTCATGACCCGCCGGCGCAGGCGCTGATGCTGCGCACTTCTATGCTCGAACGGTTGACCGGGCCTCTGTGCGATGCCGTGATGGACCAAGAGGGCTCGGCCGAGATGCTCGATGCGTTGTCACGGAGCAACCTGTTCCTTGTCCCGCTCGACGACGAGGCCGGGTGGTACCGCTTTCACCACGTCTTTGCGCAGCTGCTCCGGGTGGAGCTCGAGCGGCGGGAGGCGGGCGTAGCCCCGGCGCTGCATCGCCGCGCCTGTTCCTGGCATCGTGATCACGGGACGACCGACGAGGCGATCCAGCATGCCGTGGCGGCCGAGGCTTACGCCGAAGTAGTCGAGCTGACCGAAACCTTCTGGATCAGGTACGCCAACATGTGGAGGTACGACACCGTCCTGACCTGGCTACGCAAGCTCCCCGACGAGATACTGGCCGGCGAGGTGCATCTGCTCCTGGTTCAGGCGTGGGTGCTCTCACTGTCGGCGAGGCAGGAGGAGGCGGCACGGGCCATCGCGGCGATTCAACAGCTGGGCGATCTGGGCGCGGGACCGCTTCGCGACGGCTTCAGCTCCGCTGGGGCGAGCCTGACGATGCTACGGGCCTGCTTCCCCTGGGGAGATGTCGGCGCCCAGCTGGAAAATGCCCGACGGGCGGTCGAGCTTGAGGGCCCAGGGTCGCCCTGGCGGCCGTTGGCGTGCTGGGCGGTTGGCTTGGGCCTCTACTCCCGGGGTGAGCGTGACGAGGCCGACGTATGGTTCGCGGAATCGGCGGCGCTGGCGCCCGCGAGCGCCCAGTGGCTGTCTGGTACGTCGTCCCTGGCCTATCGATCGCTGATCGCCGGCGAGCGGGGCCGTCTTGACGAGCAGCGCATCCTGGCCGAGTCGGCAGCCGAATTCGCACGGGAGCACGGCACGGAGGAGGCCGTCGGCACCGTTCCGCTGGCGGTGGGGCTATCGCTTGCGCAGCGGGGCCGGCCCGAGGACGCGCTGCCGCTTGATCGAGCATGGCGTCGCACTGGCGCGGATCTTTGGCCAGCCTGTCCAGCTGGCCCACGCGCTGCTCGTCCAGGCGCCGGTGCTTCGGGCCCTGGGCGAGCACAAGGCGGCCACGACCGCGATAGCCGATGCGAGATCGGTCCTCGAGCACTGCCCTGATCCGGGGATCCTGGCCGAGACGCTGTCCACCCTCGAGCGGCCAGCGCAGATCGGCCGTGTCCTATGCGAGGGTCGCGAGCTGACACCGCGGGAACTCGGGGTGCTCAGGTTCCTGCGCAGCGATCTATCGGAGCGAGATATCGGTCGTGAACTGTATGTGTCGCACTACACGGTCCATAGCCATGTTCGCTCGATCTACCGCAAGCTGGGTGTGCAGTCGCGGGCCGACGCGCTCGAACGTGGCCGCGAACTGGGCCTCCTCTAGCGAGCTGCCAACGCCAACGCGCCCGACGCCCTCGGTCGGCACCGCCGCTCACGGTCTATCTGCCATGTTGTCTGTGAACATTGGTCGAGCGCCCGGCCAGGGGCGACGGTGGGTGAGTCTGGCTTGGCAGATCAACCGTCTCCCCTAGGTGAATCCGGCCGAAAGGTGATGACGGGTCGCCTGCCGGACTGCAAGGCTGCGTCGAAATGGACGGCAACTGGGCGCAAGCCCGCAGATATCGGCTTGTCCTTCGCGGGGAGCTGGGCGATTCGTTCGGATTCCTGTTTGACGGCATGCAGTTGCAGCGGCTCGCGGGCATGACGGTGCTGACCGGCGACGTGACAGATCAGACGCACCTTCTCGGGCTCATCGAGCGAGTCCAGGAACTTGGCATCGAGCTCGTATCCGTCAATCCGGACCAGGGACCGGACGGGTGAAGGCCTTGAGCATGCCCGGCCCTGCCCGAATCGGAAGGCTGGACGAGAACCGTGGCGTCTCCCTCGCCAGGCGCACAACGAGAGGTCAGAGTGAAGCAAGCCCGATCAGGGGGTACCGTCGATGTACGTAGGAGTTATCCATCACATCTCCGATCCGGCAGGATTCGAAGCCGCCGAAGACAAGGCGCTGAAGCAGGGCTTACCTGCGCACGTCCAGTTGCCGATCTATGCGGCGACGCCCGACCACTCAACGGGTATCTGCATCTGGCAAGGCGAGTCTGTGGAGGCAGTCCGGGCACTTGTAGAGAGCGTCGTCGGTCCGTTCAGCACGAACGAATACCTTGAGCTTGAGGTCCACGGTCTGCCAGAAGCGGCCCAAGAGGCCAAGGTTCCAACCACGGCGGAGAGCCCCGGAGGGCCCGCGGCCCCCCTTATCGACGCGTGGACCTCCCTCGAGCACCACGACGAAGGCAAGCCCGGGGAGCGCCCGTAGAGCACGACCGGTTGTTGTGCATGCGGCAGAGGGGCGTGAGCAGATGGTCCAAAAACCCGTAGTGAAGGTGATATTCGCCGCCGTTGTCATGGGCGCCGTAGGGATCACGCTCTTCGCCACCGCGATCTGGGCTCTCAGCTTCAACGGTTCGCTGTCCTCGAATCTCCGGGGAACCCTCCACGGCCACAGCATGACGACGTTTGGCTCAGTGCTACTCGCCGTCGGCATCGTGCTCACCGTGAGCGCTGGTGGAGTGCTGGCGGGGTCAAAGCTCGCTCGATGGGTAGGCAGTGTCATTGGCGCTGTCGTTGCCATCAGCGGCCTTTGGTTCGTGGCCTACTACCCGGTCTGGGCGATCACCTACACGATCCTCGGCGTGGTGGCCGTCTACGCATTGACTCTGTACGACAGGGAGCTGGGTCCTGCATGACATCCACGGATACCTCGAGCCATTCCAAATGGACCGCTCTGCGCGATCGGGTCGCGAAAGTGTTCGAGCTCAACCCGAAGGGCGTCAACGTGCCGAGGGCCGTTCTGGTCGCAGGCTCCCTATTGGTAACGCTTGTCGTCATGACCGCTATCCACCAACAGAGGTACTTCCTCAGCGTGGCATTCGGAATACTGTTCGTTGGGCTGTGTGACCCGGGTGGCGATTACATCTACCGGTTGCGTGGCATGGCTCTGGTCGGCCTCATCGGTGCGATGCTCACGGCCCTTGGATTTGGCATTGGAGGAGAGGCCTGGTGGTTCGTGGTCCTTGCCACCTTTGTGGTCACTGCGCTCGGCGGGTTGGCGATCAATTTCGGTGTGCACAGTTTCGTGGCCGGGATCCTCCTCAACGTCTGGTTCCTCCTGACCTTGTCCGCTACGGCTAGCCTCCCCGCGTGGGTTGGTTCCCATCCATGGAACCAGGCACTGGCTTGGCTCATCGGGTCCGCCATCTGGATCGCGTTCACCTTCGTCATGTGGTTGGTGCGGGGGAGATCCTCGCGGCCTTCGCCTCTCCCCGAGATTCCGACCGATGCCCCGGCTTTCAAACTGACCCGACCCGTGGTGCTCTTCGTGCTGATCCGGGCCTTCGCCGTGTCGAGCGCCGTTGCCATAGCCTTCGGGCTGCAAGTGCCGAACGCCGATTGGATGCCAGTCGGCACGTTGGTCGCCATGAAGCCCGACTTGCAACAATCCACATTGCAGGCTGTGCGGCGCATTGTCGGTGCAATCCTCGGTGCCGGGATCGCTTCGCTCGTTCTCGTCACGGTCAGCGACAAGCGGGCACTAGAGCAGATCATCGTACTTCTTCTGGGCGTCGGAGTAGCTATTCGTGGCGTGAACTACGCCATTTATTGTGCTGCAATTGCCGGCACGGTCCTGATCGCCCTCGACCTGCCCCACCCCACCAACTTGAGTGCCGAGGGACAGCGGGTCTTTTTCACCTTTGTTGGTGTCGGGATTGCAGTGGTCGTCATGCTCCTCGCCAGCCTGCTCCAAAAGCGCAAGGCGTCGACCGCCGCACCACTGAGCGCGCCGCCACAGGCAGCTTGAATCCTTCTCGACATGATGCGGTGTAGCTGGCGATGACCGAAACTCTCAAGAACGACGTGCCTGTCGGGCAACGGAGGCGCCTCGTCACCATCGCAATCGTGCGCACGCTTGTCACGATCGCCCTTGTGGTCACCATCTACTTCCTGCTTCCGATGGATCACGGCACTGACGCTGCGGCGATGGCAGAACTGGTAGTGGGAGTGCTGGTGATCGTCGCAATCATCGCTTTCCAGGTTCGGCAGATCATTCGGTCCCAGCATCCGACCCTGCGTGCGGTCGAAGCTCTCGCCTTCACGATCCCGCTCTACATTCTCCTGTTCGCTACGGCGTACTTCCTCATGGCCCATGCGCAAGCGACTTCGTTTGGTGAACATCTGAGCCGCACCGATGCCATGTACTTCTCTACGACCGTCTTCACGACAGTCGGATTCGGTGACATCACGGCAAAGACCCAAGCTGCCCGGTTAGTCGTCACGTCCCAGATGTTCTTGGATCTGGTGATCTTGGCTCTAGTGGCTCGCCTCATCGTCAGTGCCATCAAGCTCAGTCAGCAGCGGCACGCCACGTAGGTCCGGCCTCTCCAATGGCGTACCGGTGACAGCAACTCCCGATGTGAATCACCCAGCGGAGGCGCCGAGGCTTGGGGAGCCGCGCTGGCCGATGGGCCTCGCCGTGCTCGTGGCTGGCCTCCTTCGAGCCTCATTGCCGTCTCAGCTGCGCAACGGAGACGCCCGATGGGTAGTCCTCGTGCTCGAGGTGGTGTTGCTGGGCGTACTGATCGTTGGGGATCCGGGCCGAATTGATCGCGACCAGCGGTGGCTGCGAGTGCTTACGGACATCCTCATCGGGATCATTACCTTGGCCAACGCCGCTGCCGCCATCCGGCTCGTTGTCGCCATCGTCGACACTTCTCCATTCACCAACAACGCAAAGGTGCTCCTCGCAAGTGGCGCCGCCATCTGGCTCACCAATGTCATTGCCTTCGGCCTCTGGTACTGGGATTTGGATCGAGGGGGACCGGTCGCGCGTGCAAGGAATGTGGAGAGGGCTCCCGCCCTCGTCTTCCCCGAAATGAACAACGAGGAGCATGTCGGTGCTGACTGGTACCCGAAATTCGTCGACTATTTCCACTTCTCGTTCGCCACGGCAACAGCCTTCAGCCCAACCGATGTGTCAGCGATCAGGCCGTGGATGAAGCTGATGATGATGGCGGAGGAAGCCATCTCGCTCATCGTGGCCTTGTTGGTGGTCGCGCGGGCCGTGAACATCCTGAAATGAAGGTTTGAAATCCGCCCCATAGAGTCCACCGTGAAGGACTCGAGCCGCCACCTTGAACAGACGCGTCGGGTTAGCTACTTGATTCAATGTCGACCTGGTCGGGTTCGACCCACCGCTAGCTGCGCGCGGCGGTCGAGCTCACGAGCTCAGGTCCAATGCGGCCGAGCATGTCGCAAGTGGACAAGTCCCCCCTCCGACACCCAGGTCAGAGCTCGGTTTCTGAGGCTCGGCCTCATTCCCCGAGTCCGGAAAAAGGGCCTTCCGACTAACACCGGGTCTAACCCGAGCCTCCCCTGCGTGCAGGAGCGCTGGCGCATGCCAATGTCGGAGCCCGTGGAGGGGGTCCGGAATCTCTGGGTCTGTGCGTGCGTAGATGCCAGAACCTCATGACGACACCAGCAGATAGGCGCTGTTTCCGACGAGCCAGAGTCCGAGGCCGAGTGACACGAGGATGATGACCTGGTCGGTGTGGGTGTCCATCCAGACTCGGAGCCGGGTGAGCAGGGCATGGCCCTGCTCGGGCCGGAATCCGACGTAGAGCTCCATCGCGATGTACACCCCGGTTGCGATGAGGCAGAACCCGACGATTGCCACGTAGTCCTGCCAGGAAGCCAGCTTGGCTGCCGTCACCGTCGCCACGCCGGCGGCTACGAGGCCCCACGGCTGGGTCAGAGGGGCGAGACCCATCGCGTACCAAGGCGACATGTTGTCGATGCCGGTCTGCCACTTGGGAGTCTTCTTTGGGGGCTTGGGCTGGTCGAGCTTGCGCCAACGACGAAGACCGATGATCACGAGAGCCGCCCCAATGGCGATCTTCACCGCAAGCGCAGCGAACGAGGGTGCCGTATTGGACTTCGGCGGGTCGTTGCCCGTTGCCAAGATCGTGACGGCGACGACGACGGCAAGCGAGAGCAGCCACCCGAAGATGAAGGCCGCTCCCTTCCTCGTCCCGTTCTTCGAGGACAGGACGAGGATGAAGGCAGTAAGAGGGATGGGTTCGAGCGTGATCGCCAGCCCGATGAGCATGAGGTTAAGGACCACCGACGCCGCCCTACCTTTGCCGGCGGGGCAGCCGCCTCCGCTGCCAACCGCCTCGCCGGAGCAGAGACCCCTGCTTCGACCCAAGTGACCGTTGACCGGACGTGATAACGCCCAAACCTTCGGGCAGAGGGCGTGTCATACGGATTCCTCGAACCTTGCCCGACGTCTGAGATCTACTGTCTCGCCATGTGCAGATGGATCTCGGCCTCATGGTCGGTGATCAAGTCACCACTCAGGTCCACAGTCACCCGGTGGAGCCTCCCGGTGAACCGGAACGGACGCACGTAGTCCGGGACGACTGGTGATCCAGGGTTCGCTCCGCAAGTGAGGGCACCCGGGTTGAAGATCAGGGGAGTGGTGAAGGCCGAAACCCCGGGTGGGAACTCGAAGACGAAGTAGTCGATCGGTCCGAGCGCTTCAATTTTGGTCATGGCCATGTGAGTACCGCCCTTCTCATTCGGGGTCAGCTGCACGGACGATGTCGTGGATCAGCGCTCCGAGGGCAGGAATGAACAAGATCAGGTGGCCCACCCGGCCGGGGCGAAGCCATGTCAGTATCCCGATGCCTGGGCGAGGTGTCATCACCCAGACCGGGTGATCTCGCAACCCCCGACCTGAAGCACCCGTCCCGAGCCTGCCTCCCGATGCTTGGCGAGCGGGGTGGCCGTGTCCCCTCCGAGACGCTTGGGGAACGAGGCCGGTGTCGTCAGCCACGCAGGGTCTTACGAGATTCCAGCGGAGCGGGGTTCGAAGGCCAGGCTCAGCGTCTCGGGAACACAGTCGATGCCGGCGGCCACTTGTGCAACCTCAGGACCGATCTGGGCTGCCAGTGGAGCGAGTTGCTGGAGGTCGAATCCATATACACCCGCTGCGTTACCTCCCACCATCTTGGCGACATCGTCGGGGTCCACGCCTGCATAGGCGTGCGCCAATGCCTGACGGGTAAACGGGAACGTGCCCTCCTCATGCGGGAAATCGCTTCCCCACATGATGCGGTCGACACCGACGTGGGCGCGGTCGATGGCGTCCTCCCGGGTCATGAAGCTCGCCCCGATCCAACAGTTGGTAGCCCAGTATTCGCTCGGCTTTCGGCCCAGGCGGAACGGTTCGAGGAATTTCAACGCGCCAATGCGGCCTTCGTCCTGCTTGGCCTGCATGTCGTCCATGGCCCGGAGCGTTGTGGGAACCCACTTCGAGCCCGCCTCGGCCACCACAAACGTGAGGCCCGGGAAGCGGTCGAACACGCCGGACATGATGAGCGACCAGAGTGGTCGATGCGAGAAGAAGCTTGCCTCCAGCACAAAGAGGGCGAGCGTCGCCGGGAAGTAGCCCTCATTGGGCGAGCCACCGCCGCCGTGGACATTGACGACAACGCCCCGCTCTTGGCAGGCTCGCCACACGGGGTCGTAGACGGGCGAGTGCAGGGGGTCGATGCCACTGCCTGGCGGTACGCCGGGCAGCAGAGCACCGCCCGTTAGACCATTGTCCGCGATCCAGTGCACGTCGCGCACGGCCTCGTCGACGTCGTTGAGGAGGATCTGTCCGACGCCCGCTCGGCGGCCCGGGAGCTCGGCGCACCACTCGGCCAGCCACCGGTTGTGGGCTCGTAGACCCGCCAGACGCAACGGGTAGTCGGCCGCTGGTGGAGTCGGCGTCACCAGGCCACTCGTCGGGAAGAACGGTGGAACGGTGTTCGGAAATATGACCTCTGCGACGATCCCGTCGGTCTCGAGCGCCGACTGTCGTACCTCGGAATCCCAGTTGCGGTCGGCGTCGGGGGCGGCCAGGTCCCGGAATGGGTTCTCGTAGCCGGCGAGCCAGCGATCGAACTCGCCGTGATAGCGAGCCTCGAGGTAGGGCCGGTAGTCGGCCAGGTCGGCTCCCGCATGGCAATCCGCAGAGATGACGGTGTAACGATCCATGGCGTGCTCCTTGATCCCCACAATGTCGACTCCCACAGCGTGGACTCTCCGCAAGGTCGGCTACTCTCCTGCTGGGCGCCCACGAACGAGCGACTCCCCGAATAGAGCTTTGCACCCTGTCACCGTGCACGCACCCACGCGGGGACCCCCATCGACGCGACTCTCCGGCGGGAGGTCATCCCGTCGAAGCAGACGAGTCGCAGCACTTGGGCTGGGTCCGGCCGCTTCCCGGTGCCAGGTACCGTCGACGCCTGAGGACATGGCTAACGCCTCGCAAGCGCTCGGATGGGGGGCGGATTCGCGGTCGTGGAGACCGACAATCCCGATTCTCGTGGAGATGCTCCGGCGAAGTTCGTCCCATGCCTGGAGTTCGAAATCATCCCGGTAGGTGAAATTGCCGAGACCGTTCGGGCCTCGGCGAGGGCATGGAGTTCGCACCTCGGCCTGAACCCTCGGCCTCCGAGGGCCACTCGTGGGCCTCTACTACTCCAAGCATCTGGTGGGAACGACGACCTCGGCGGCCACCCGCAGAGCGGTCTAAAGGCCGCCGGCGAGAACCGCGGCGCTCAGGCGACGACAACTGGGCGACCCGCCGCCTCCACATAGCGCGCCACCTGGGCAAGGGTCCGGACCGCCTCAGCCACGCGGCCGGCGTCGAGCGCATCGGCGACGTCGTCGGCCCCGGCCCGGCGCAGGAGGCCACCCAGGTCCTCTGCGAGCTGCGAGATGGTCCACTCCAGCAGAGGTCCGTCCGCCGGATCGTGCTCGATCACCACGTTGCGGGGCGGGTCCCCGGGGGTCAGGAAGTGGATGTGGGGCGCTTCTGCGAAGCAATCCGCCCGGAAGACCTCGTCGCCCGTGTCCACCCTCCACACGTGGAGCGACACCCCGTGCTCGTCCAGCACCGCGCCCATTCCCGCGGGCCGTTGGCCCCCGTTGAACCGGGCCTCTGCACCCGGACCGAACTCGGCCAGCACCGATGAATCGTCGAGATGCCGGAACTCGGCACCGAGGTCCACAGCGCCGCCGGCGATGCGCACAGTGTGCTGCGGCAACGATCGCGCGGGGTGAGCTTGGTACTCGATGGCGCCCACAGGTCCGAACGTACCAGCACCACGTGCCGCCTGCCGGACCAGGCGGCGGCCACCTTTGCAGGCTGCCCGCACGTCCGCACCGAAAGGGGCGGTGTTTACCTTCGCTTTCAACCAGGGCCGATTTGGACATTCGCCGCCGCTGTCCTGGGGTCCTTGACCGCTCGTTGTCGCCGTGTGACCAATACCGCATCCAACGCGTTGCCGCGTGCTCGATGAGGTCGCCCGTAGGAGGTGCACGGAGTGAGGGGTATCAAGTGAGGGTGATTGCCGATAGACGAAGCAGTGGAACAGTAACGAACCATGGCCAGCCTTAGAGGGATGAGGACCGGGCACAACTTGGGACGAACACTCGCCACCGGTGCGCTTTGCGGAGGGACCGCCCTCGGCCTCTTGGCGGGCTGAGCGATCCTCCTGCGTCGGCCGCCGGAACCAATGCCCCGCCGACAGCGCCAGCACAGGATTGGGAAGTGCTGGTCAGTGGAAACGGTTCAAGGGTGCGCGCAGCACTCTGAGGCTTTCGATGGTCTCGACCGAATTCGCCATCGTCACCAGCCCGTCAGGGGCAGTGGGGATCACGCCTTGGGTAGCATCGAACTCGGGAGCTCCGCAGGGCTATCCCTGGCGTGTGGTGCTTGGGTGGAGGAGGGTTGATGAAATTCAAGTTCCTGGGCGTGGCCGGCGCTCTATTGGCAGTGGCCCTGGCGGTCGGGCCGAGCATCGCTATCGGTGCGCCAGGCGCGCCCCAGGTTGCATCTGCGAGCGCCCCATCAACCCCACCACCTCCGCAGCTTCCCTCGAATTTCACCTGGCAGGGTCGGTACGTCGTCTCCGATCTTGGTGTGAATGTCCCCTTCACCTGGGAGGGACGTAACGGCTACAGCCAGATGACTGCTGGAAGTCCGAGTGATCAGATCTTCTTCACGAACCTCATCTATCACGGATACTTGTACACCCTGACTTACAAGTGGCCTGGCATACCCGATAGCTTGCTCGGGGTATGCAACAAGGTGCAGAAATATACTCTGAGTAACTACAACGCTTGGCTCGCGACATCTCGTTTTGTCGGGACGGCGATCCTCGGGGGAAGATCGGGCCCTCAGGTGAACCAGTTCAGAGCCAGCATCGTTTGGGACTCGCAAAAGGGGTTGGTTCCGCCGGTGAGTACGTTGCCGCCGGTGGGAGGGATTCCAAACGTGGTTTCGCCGATCGCCGGTCTGCCGTCGAGCGCAACAACTGAGCCGGGGCTGGCAATCCGGATTCCCATCCTGATCGCTGACTTCTCCGTCGATAGCAGCGATCCAACCAAATTCTGGCAGGTTCTGCATTTTGGTTTTCAGAACCTCTATGACCCGAATTTGGATGAGTGGATCACCATGCAGACTTTCTCAGCCACACCCGGGAATGTCGTCCTTCCTAGCGTTTGCCGAAACGCCACCGCCTCGCCGCCCCTTTCGGTCCCTTCAGCTTGAATTGGGAGCAGTTGGCACAGCATCACGATTGCGAGAAGTGTGGCGGCCTCTCGAACTTGCACCCGGTTGTCCATATTGAGCACGGGGAATTGTTCGCCTGCGTGGACGAGGACATCGCACGTCTCGTCCTTGCGTGCTGGGAGCTTGGGATTCGGACGAGCTCTAGCTGCCAAGACTTCGATACGTTGTCTGATATCCGATCTATGTATCTGTCCTTTCGCGACCTTGGGGACTACATCCGGTTCGGTGAGTGCCTCATAGAAGGTGGGCCCCGAGACGGGCTTTACGCCAGGATCTTCCCTCGCCCAGGGACCGACCGAGCTCTCTGGTGGGACTGGGAGGCCATCCCCGGAGAGGTGGACGACGACCTCAGCAACGAGTCGGTGCAATGCACTTGGTTTTTCTCAGTGGTGTTTCCGGCTGACGATCTTGGCGGTGCTGTGGACCGCCTGCGCCGAAGAACGTAATGCGGGCACTTCTTCCGTTCCTCGGCGCTGAGCGCTGCGAGGCGCCACATGAGAGCAGCGTGATCTTGCCAGCGGCCTTGGACCACCCCCGTTGTGGCTGCCGGCTCCGGATGGCACAGGGGACCGGCGGCGGCCCCGGGTGCTGACGGTCGGGGGTCTACGGCCGGCGCCATGCCGGCCCAGGGCAATCCCGTATGGCAGCATGGTTCTGCGGGGAGTGACAGCAGCTCCATGAGAGGGGGGTCCGATGACTCAGCCGGGCTCTGCGCAGGTTCCGGGCTACCCGGTCGAGTTCGACGTCGAGCCCCAGCAAACCGATCGCAACCGCCTCACCACCGCGTTCCGGCTGATCCTCGGCGTCCCCCAATTTATTATCGTCGGCGGGTTCAGCTCCTACGGCCCGTCGGCGTTGACGGCGGCGGCGTCGGCCATGGCGTTCATCTCCTGGTTCGCCGTCTTGTTCACGGGCGAAGCACCCCGCGGCTTGTGGGATTTCACCACGTACTACATGCGCTGGTGGGTACGCGTCACGGCATACGCCGCCCTCTTGAGGGACGACTACCCGCCCTTCGGCGACGAGCCCTATCCGACCACCTACGGGGTGACGTACCCGACGGGAGGGAGGGACCGTCTGTCGGTGGGTCTCCGCCTGATCTACGCGATCCCCCACATCATCGTCCTCATCTTCGTGGACATTGCATGGACGGTGACGACGATCATCGCCTGGTTCGCGATCCTCTTCACCGGTGCCTACCCGAGGCGCCTCTACCGGTTCGCCGTGGGGGCTATGCGCTGGAACGTCCGCGTCCAGTCCTACCTGTTCCTGCTGCGAGACGAGTACCCGCCCTTCAGCCTGGATGGGTGACGACCCCCGCTTTCGTCCCGCCTGGTCGACCTACCCCAGGAGTCCAAGCATTGACATGACACCCTGGGAAGGCGGATCATCGGCGTTGAGTTTTCCGCCGCAGTGTCGCCGGTAGGGAACATGAGGCGCCAGGTGGATCCTTGTCCGGAGGGGAAGAGGGGGGCAAGATGGGTGGCCAGCGTGACCAGGGGAACCTCGCGTTCGGAGCGGCGGGAGGTCGCGTACATCGTCGAGCCGTCGCTCTTGCCCCACTCATTGTCGCCATGGCTACGGCGTGCTCGGCCGGATTCTGGTTAGCGGCCCCTGCTCAAGGTGCGACGACGATAGACGTACCCTGCCAGGGACCCCAGGGCGGGCCGGCCGGACTCGTTGCCGCCGTCAACACGGCCAATGGCAGCGGGGGAGGGGCGATCAACCTCGCCCCGGGATGCCGGTACACGTTCACGGTCGCCGCTCCTGGCACCGAAGACGCTCTACCCCCCGTCACCAGCCCGATCACTGTCCAGGGCCAAGGCTCGCGCGTGGTGCGAAGCCAGCTCCCGGGGACCCCGGCCTTCCGCCTCTTCGAGATCGAAGGTGGAGGAAACCTGACACTCGACAACCTCACCATCAGCGGGGGAAGCGCCGAGGCCGAGGAATCGAGTGGTGGTAACCCGGGCAACGGTGGAGGGATCCTCAACAATGGCACTGCCACCCTCAGGGGCACCCGGGTGACCGACAACAGCGCCAGCTTTGCCGGTGGTGGGATCGCCAACTTGTCCGAGAGCTCCGCTCTCACCTTGACGGGGAGCGTCGTGAGCCGCAACGTATTGAGCAACCAGGCCCAGCTGACACCCAGCGTGGGCGGGGCCGGCATCGAAGGCAACGGCACCGTCGTGCTCTCCAACAGCAGCGTGACGGCCAACGTGGCAAAGACCGACGATGGCGTGGCGAGAGGTGGAGGCATCCTGCTGGAGACCTCCGCAAACTTCCGATTGTCGAGTACTGCGGTGTCTGGGAACACGGCGAGCGGGAACCCAAACTTCGGGTCGGCCCAGGGCGGCGGGATATTCAACGCGGGTGGCCAACTCACCATGTCCATGAGCCCGGTGATCGGGAACACCGCAACCGGCGACATCGGTGAAGGGGGAGGGATGGTCAATGTCGGCACGGCGAACCTCGTGAGCAGCCCGGTTCTCGGAAACCAGACCATTGGCCTCGAGGGAGCGGTCGGGCTCGGCAACGGCGGCGGCATTGAGAACAAGGGCACGCTGTCCCTCACGAAAAGCCCATTGACGGGGAACACGGCCACCGACTCCGGCCAAGCCACGCAAGGCGGTGGCCTGGCCAACACCGGTACCGCAACCCTGGTGGCGAGTCCGGTCACCGGCAACCGAGCTCTTCCGGCGGCTTTGAGCGAGGGAGGAGGAATCTTCAGCGGCGGAGGAACGGTGACCCTGAGCCTCAGCCCAGTGGTGGGGAACGTGCCCGACAACTGCAGTCCTCCGGGAAGCGTCGCTGGATGCACCGGGTAAGGGCCAGCGCCGAAGTCGAATCCCCGCTAAGTCCACGAAGAACGAGATCCGGGGGCTCGGTCGAGGACGATACGGCCGAACTCTGACTGGGTGATGTTCCGTCCCGTCACCAACACGACGCAGCGACCAGCGGGCACGCGCCACCGCCCGAAAAGGAGCGCCGCCACGCCGACCGCCCCGGATCCCTCGACGATCAATCCATGCTCGGAGGCGAGGAAGCGGATGGCCTCGGAGATCTCCTCCTCGCGCGCCGCAACCATCTCGGATACGTGACGTCTGGCGAGCTCGACCGTGATCGAGCCGGGCTCGAGGTTGCCGGCGAGTCCATCCGCCACGGTCTTCCGGACGGGAACGGTGACCACCTGACCGGCAGCCAGAGAAGTCGAGAGAGCCCTGGAGCTCTCGGCCTCCACGCCGACCAGCCGGATCGCGCTCTTGGCTGTAGACAGCCCGATCCCGGAGAGCAGGCCACCACCGCCCACGGGGACCACGATCGTGCCCAGGTCGGGGACCTGTCCGATCAGTTCGCCTCCGATGGTGCCAGCCCCCGCGATGACGTGGGGATCGTTGTACGGAGAGAGGAACCGACCGCCCATTTCGGCGGCCAAGGCCAACGCGTAGGCCTCGGCCCCCTCGTAGTCCTCGCCCCGGCGAATGAGCTGGACAGCTGACCGGGTGAGGCGTTCCACCTTGGCCGGCGAAGCCGTCCGAGGCACCACCACGGTGGCGCGGGCACCGAAGCGATCGGCCGCGAAGGCGACGCCGAGGCCGTGGTTGCCGGCCGACGCGGCGACGATGGGCGTTCCCGGGTCTCGCGCCGTCGCCGCGGCGACCGATGCCAGGCCGCCCCGCACCTTGAAGGATCCCGTCGGTTGCAGCGTCTCGAGCTTGAGGAACACGCCCTCGCCCAGTCGTGGTGATGCCACGACTGGTGTGACCGCGAGCCAGCGCCGAACGACATCGGTGGCCAGCCGCAAGGTGGTCTCATCAGGGATGTCGACCGTACGCATGACCGGAAAGTCTCGCGGAGCGACGTAGGCGCCGCCGGAGGTGCTCTCATCCAGGCACGCGGCCAACCGACGTCGGGTCGCAGGCCCGGCTGCGGAATGCGGGACGGGGACGACCTACGCTGAGAAAGCATGAGGTCCGAAAGTCACGACGTCGTCGTCGTCGGTGGCGGTGTGGCGGGTGTGAGTGCGGCTCTCGAGTCCTTCGATATTCAGCTCGACGTCGCGCTCCTCGAGGCGGGCCCACGCTTGGGTGGCCAATTGGCCGAGGACCCGAACTCCATTCGGAATGTTGCCGCCGGTCGCTTCGAAAACGGCGAGGCGCTCAGGCAAGCACTGGAGGAGTCGGCTGCGATACTTGCCGATCGGGTGTTCGTCTCTCACGCGGTGACCGCCGCCAACCTCGAAGAGCGCTGGGTCGAGGCCAGTGGAGTGCGGTTTGTCGGAGAGGCCCTGCTCGTCGCCACCGGCGCGAAAAAGCAGTACCTACCCGCCGCCACGGACG
Source organism: uncultured Actinomycetes bacterium (assembly GCA_963773635.1). Taxonomy (GTDB): domain Bacteria; phylum Actinomycetota; class Acidimicrobiia; order Acidimicrobiales; family RAAP-2; genus CAVZBW01. Next base: position 275,478 of record CAVZBW010000005.1, read on the forward strand.
GAGCATTCGGAGGAGACGTCACGTATTTGCTCGAATCCCAGGGCGATCGGTTCGTGGGGCGGACGGTGGCCGTCATCGGCGGGGGTGATAGTGCAACGCTCGACGCGCTCGAGCTGGCACGCAAAGGTTCGAAGGTAAAGCTGATCCATCGATCCCAGAAATTGACGGCCCGCCGCGACATCCTCCGGCAGCTGGACGCGGAACCCGATATCGAGGACCTTCCCGGATGGGAACTGGAAGCCGTGCGGGGGACGGATCACTTGGAGGAGATCGTCCTCGTTGCGACCAACGGCGGTCATCGCCGGTCCCTCCCGGTCGGGGGATTGGTGGTCAAGATCTCTCGTGCGGCTTCGACGGAAGCATTTTCGGGACAGGTCGAGCTCGATCGACATGGAGCGGTAGTGGTCGACGCGGATCTTCGCACCTCCCGCACCGGGGTCTTCGCAGCTGGCGACGTGGTGTCTGGCGGCTACCCACGCGTCGCCACGGCCATGGGGCAGGGCGTGCTCGCCGCGAAATCGATGTTGCGATTCCTAGAAAGCCTCGGATAGTGGTTTTCGGCGAGCGCCAGACCGGGCCGGAGGCCGGTGCACCGTGGGTGACCGAGGTCGTGGCCGAGTTCAGGCGAGAGTGCTCTGGGCGCGAGCGCGACGAGCGAGGTTCCTTGATGGAGCGGCTCGTCGAGCTTCACCGCACCAATCTTGCCCTGTGGGCCCTGGAGGATACGGTTCGCGGTTCCGGTGCCACCGATGCGACAGTGGCGCGGGCCAAGAGGGAAATCGACGTGCTCAACGGTCAGCGACATCGGCTGATCGAGGGCGCGGATGCCGCGATCGGCGGGGTCATGACGCTGAGGCCCTCGGCACCACCGTCGACCGAGACCCCGGCGATGGTCTGCGATCGCCTGTCGGTGCTCGTGATCCGGGTGCACCACACCGAGCTGGCGAGCCGCCGGGCGGCGCCCGAGGACACCGGGTATCGGGACCGTCTCCCAAATCTCCGCGTGCAGCTGGAGGTGCTGCAAGAGGCCTTGGGTGTGCTGCTCGAGGACGTTCGCGAGGGACGGCGACGTTTCGTGCCCTATCGGAGTTTCAAGCTGTACGGGACGTAGGTCGGCGTCGGCGGCCGACCTCGTTGCCCGCTCCCGCCTCCGAGGCGGCGGTCGGGGACAACGAACAGGTGTGTAGCCGGTATCCGCCCCGGTTCCAGCCGTAGACGAGGCGGTCACCCACCACGGCGGCATGAGCGATGCCTAACGAATGCGATGCCAGCGGAGGCGAGGTCCCGATGCTCTGGCCACCGATCGGGTCGAACAGACAGAGCTCGCCCCGACGTCCGACGCCCAAGAGGACTCCGGGCGCCTTGGCGACGGCGACCCCACCGGTGCCCCACGCAGGATCTCGAGTGAATTCGCCCGCGACCACGACGCTCCCGTCGGCAGGGTCGAGCCCGGCGAACCCGCCGCCTCGTCTCTGCTCCCAGTCGTAGTCGTCGATCGTCGCCGGGCTGATCTCGCTTCCCGCTGCCCACAGCAGCGCTCCGTCCCACATGAAGCCGGCGGCGCGGAAGCCGATCGCGACCTTCCAGCGGGGCGGATGGGCCGGGCCCTCTCCCGGGGAAACGAGGCTCACCCACCCTTCCCCACCCATGGCGATCACGTCGTTACCCAGGGACGGAAACGCCCCGAGAGCCGTGACCTCGCCGTGGCGCTCCAGCCGCACGTCGGTCCCGAGTGGTCCGGCTCCTCGGGCGCCGCGTGGGGCCAACGGCTCCGAAACGAGCACGCCTCCCGCCCGAAGCGATCGCGGCTGGGATCCCACCAGCTGGCCTCCCACCACCACCGCCCTCTCCACGTCCGCCACGAACTCGAGGGTAAAGAGGGGTCTCACGCTGCGGACGGGCCCGGAACGGCGGATGTCCGAGGCCCCAAAGACCCTGACGTCGCCCAGGTGGTTCAGGGTTGCGATGTGTCCCGAGCCGGGAAGGTCCACGATGGCGTGGATGTCGAGGTCGTACTGAGAGGGCTCGTCGTCGTCGGGAAAGCGCGTCTCGTCAAAGACGGCGAGGATCCGGAGCTCAGTGTCGGCAAAGACGACGTTGCGCCCAAGGTTGTTCCAGGCACAGAGCCCGTCCAGCGCCACCACTCGGCCGATTCCTTCGGGTTGCGAATTGTGCACCCGACTCTCCGGATGCGAATCGATGGCGCCGCTGATACGGCCTTCGAAATGGCCCGCCATGGGCGGGCGGTGTTCGGCGCCTGGCGCAACCTGGTGATCCTTCACAAGAGGTCCCTCAGGGCACGGAGCACTTGGTCCGGCTGGATCGAATCCACACAGTGCCCGCCAACCGCGCAGGACCGTGGGCTCGGCCGAAACCCTCGCAGGCTCACTTGGTCGTTGTAGGCGTAGGCCCTCTCTGCGGCCATGCACTCGTCGTCGCAGGGGTCGCCGACCACTGCTCGGCAGTGAGCCCAAGGCCGGAAATAGACCGACCTGGGCCGGCACAGGGTCACCGTCGGCGTACCCTGCTGGACTGCGATGTGGGTCATGCCCGTATCCACCCCGACCACGGCCAGGCACGCGGTCAGGACGTCCACCGCATCCCCGGGGGTGGGAGCCCGCACCTCCTGGATTCCCGTGGCGCGCATCTCCGCGCTCGATCCGTTCCTGGTGAGCAGTCGAACGTCTGCGCCGAGCGCCTTGGCCTCCGCCGCCAGGGAGGCCCAATGCTCAGCCCGCCACTGCCTGGCCGGACCGTCGGTCTCGGTGACCAGCAGCAGGCAGTCGCGCACCTCCGGGCGAGGATGGGCGCGAAGGGGAGTGGGGCGGGTGAGATCGACGGGTATCCCGAAGTCGGCGCAGATCCGGCCGAGGATGTCGTTGATCGAAAGTGGGCCATAGGCGTCTTCGAACTCCGGCGATCCCCACCAGTGGTCCCGCTGGAGGGGATGATCGCGGAGATCCACGAAGCGGTGTGGGCGCACCGGCGGATCGAAGAGCTCTTCGTCCACCGACCCGGCCAACCCGGCGAGACGCTGCGAGAGCACCGCCTGACCCGGCGATCGAGCCACGAGCCAGATCTGCTCGTCTCTCTCCCCGGCCTCGGCAATGAGCCCCTGCACGGCGGGGAGGGACACCACCAGGTCCCCCAGTCCGAATGAGAGCGCCGCCACATAGACCGGGATCATTGCCGCTGCAATCGGCCGGTCGCGGGGGACGAGCGCACCTCAGGCGTGAGCGTACGGAGTGAGATCCGGGGTCTCCAACAGCTCGAACCCGCGTTGGCGTTCGGCGCACTTGTTGCAGCGCCCGCAGTGAAGGCCGGCCACCGGATCGATGCACGAGAAGGTGTGTCGAAGATCGATTCCCCATCCCAGCCGCACCACCTCGGACTTGGATAGATGGGCAAACGGAGTGACCACCTCGAGACGCGACGAGAGCCCCAGTCGGGCCAGCGATCCAAAGAGCGCAAAGAAGTCGCCGCTGCTGTCGGGAAAGGGATTGCCCTTGAGCGTCCCCAAAGCGATGGTCGGAACGTCGTGGAGGGCGCACCACACGCTCGACTTGGCCAGCAGGAGCACGTTTCGGCCCGGTAGACCGACGGCCTCATCGGGGGAGCGGGCATCGGGAACGTCACCACCGGAGACGCTCCAATGATCGCCGTAAAGGTCGGCCACCGGACATTCCAACGTGACCAGTGGACGACAACGCGAGTCTGAGAGCGCGGAGAGAAAGCGCCGCAGGTGGGCCTCTTCGGTCTCCTCCCAGACGAGACCGAAGCGGACGTAGATGGGCTGCACGGTGCGATCACGTCTGAGGAAGTCGGCCACGAGAATGGCACTGTCGAGACCGCCGCTGGCGAGGACGGCCACGTCGGTCCGGCCTGGCTCGGACGGCATCGGCCTATCCCTTGCCCCGGTATGCGCAACCCGAGGTGCATGTCTCGTGGACGACCACCTGCGAGAGTTCCGGCAAGGCGTGAGTCAGCCGACCCCAGATCCATCGGGCGAGGATCTCACTGGTCGGATTGTCGAGCCCCTCGATCTCGTTGAGGTAGTAGTGATCGAGCACATCGAGGACGGGACGCATGGCGCAGGTGAGATCGGCGAAGTCGCGTACCCACCCCGTCTCGTCACCGACCGGTCCGGTGATGTGCACGGTCACCCGGTAGGAGTGACCGTGCAGCCGTGCACACTTGTGGCGGGGCGGCACATTGGGCAGACGATGCGCGGCCTCGAACGTGAATTCCTTGAAGATCTCCATGGCCACCGGATTCGTAGGCTAGCCCGCTCTGGGTCTTGTGGCTTCTCCGTCTCCGGGCCCGAACCGTCGCCGGGCTGGGCCCGGATGCCGACGATGCTGGAGTTCACGACGGGCGTCAATCCGGTGACCACATGGGAAGGCTCGCTAGATTGCCTATGTGGTGTGCGGACCGCCCGGCGCCGAGGCGGTTGCCTCGTCCCTCCACCGATCGCAAGACAGGCGGTGGCCCTGTGAACTTCTGCGTGCTCGTGCATATCGAGGGGAGCACCGACGGCACGTCAACGCGCGAACCATCACGGTGCCCGAGCGAGGACGACGAATGAAGGGGATCGGGTTCTCACACGCTCGTGACGCCGAGGAGGTCGAGGGCTACAGGGCCCCTCACTGCCTGTTGCGTGGGGGCGCCCGCTCCTCGATGGTTTCCTTCGAGGGATTCCCGCTATGGGCCGTGAGAGCTGAGCTGGCCCCGGGTGCAGTGCTCGAGTGGGAGAGACCGCACGGAGACGAAGGGCTCTACGTCGTCTGGGGTGAGTTGGACGTCGGGGGACGGACATGCCCTTCAGGAGGGGTCGTCGTGGTCGAATCCGGTGCAAAGACAGCGGTCGAGATTGCTGGGGGCGCCGGTGTTGTCCATTTCGGTCCCCACGAGACGGACCCCCCGAGCGGCGGCCACTACGGACCTCCGGCCCCCTTGCCCCACGGCGTCCACGTCATCGGTCCTCGGGGCATGTTCGCCGCCCTTGGGCCAGGCCGCGACACGCGCATGTTTGCCGACTCCACGTGTCAATACTGCAGGATCACCTTGTTCGTCACCGGTCGTGACTCCGAGTACGTCTCGTCCCCCCACAGCCACTCCGTCGACGAGATCCTGTATCTGATGAGCGGGAGCATCCGTTTCGGAAGCCGCGAACTTCGACCCGGCGACGCCGTCTGCATCGAAGGCGACCGCCGGTACGCGTTCCGCAGCGGGCCCGAAGGGTTCGCCTTCCTCAATTACCGGCGAGACGCGTCGGAGCAAACCATCGTGGGCGACATCCCACGACTGGAGGGAGGGGCGGCCCGCGGGTTGACGCCGGTATTCGACGAACGTTGACCGCTACCACGGTGAGCTGGAAGGGCACCCGGGAGGATGGGACTTGCGGCCCTGTCGGCGGACCGATCCACCTGCAAGGATCTCGGGAGTACACCCTCGTTGCCCCGGTGGCAGCCGGAGAAGCGAGGCAACACCAGGAGGGGGGCGTTATGACGTTCAACCTGGCCACCATTCTGCGGGAGTCGGCGAAGGCGAATCCCTCGAAACCGGCGATCCTCTCGGATGCCGGCGCCCTGACCTATGGGGAGCTGGACGAGCTCTCCGACCGCTTCGCCTCGGGGCTACGCCGCCAGGGCGTTCTGCCCGGCGAAGCGGTGGCCCTGCAGCTGCCCAACCTTCCAGAGTTCGTGATCGCCTACTTCGGCATCCTCAAGGCCGGCTCGGTGGTCGTTCCTCTCAACGTCTTGCTCAAGGCACCTGAGGTGGCGTACCAGCTCACGAACTGCCGTGCCCGCTTGCTCGTCACGTGGGCCGGGGTCGCGGCGGAGGCAGCCAAGGGCGCCGCCGACGCGGGCCTCGACCGCATCTACGTGGTGACCCTGCCCGGCTCCTCGGAAGTGCCAGTCGGCGCCTCCTTCCAGGAGCTCCTTTCCGGCGAGCCATCCGATCCGCGGGTCTTCGAGCCTTCGCAGCCAAGCGACACGGCGGCCATCGTCTACACCTCGGGGACGACGGGCAGGCCCAAGGGGGCAGAGCTCAGCCACTTCCAGCTCTACATGAATGCGGAGACCCCCGGCCGGCTCTTCGGCATAAGGGATGACGACGTCGTCCTCGTGGTGCTCCCCATGTTCCATGTCTTCGGTCTGAGCAGCGAGCTCAACATCTGCGTGCGGTTCGGGGCGACCATGTCGATCGTCCCGCGGTTCGAGATCGACAAGGTCCTCGAGGTCATCCAACGCGACCGAGTAACGATCTTCGAGGGGGTGCCGACCATGTACATCGCCCTGCTCGAGCATCCCGATATCGCCAAGTACGACCTCTCCTCCCTGCGCGTGGGGATCTCCGGAGGCGCGGCCATCCCTGCTCAGGTCCTTGACGCCGTCGAGGAGAAGTTCGGCATCGTCATCCTCGAGGGGTACGGCATGACCGAGACCGCCTCGACGGTCACCTTCAACGTCAGCGCCGAGGACCGCAAGATCTACAGCGTGGGCAAGCCGATTTGGGGCGTCGAGCTCGAGATATGGAACGACAGAGGCGAATCCCTGCCCGCGGGGTCCGGTCACGTCGGAGAGATCGTCGTCCGAGGTGTCATCACGCCGCTCGGATACTTCGACGACCCAGAGGCCACGGCAGAGGCGTTCGCCGGTGGGTGGTTCCACACGGGGGATCTCGGCTACCTCGACGAAGAGGGGTTCGTCTTCATCGTGGACCGGAAGAAGGACCTCATCATCAGGGGCGGCTACAACGTGTACCCCCGGGAGATCGAAGAGGTGCTCTACACCCACCCAGCCGTCGCGGAGGCCGCGGTCGTCGGCGTGCCCCACGCCCGCCTCGGCGAGGAGATCAAGGCATACGTCGAGCTGCACCCCGGGTCGACGGCGAGCGAGGACGAGATCATGAGGTTCGTCAAGGACCGCATGGCGGCCTACAAGTACCCTCGTCTCGTCGAGCTCCGCCAGGACCTCCCGAAGGGCGCCACCGGGAAGATCCTCAAACAGGCCCTCAAGGAGCCACCGGCCGGGGATCCAGCAGCACGTCGTGGGCACTGACCGAGCACCACAACGCCATCGCATTCAGGCCGATGCATCGACCCCGGCAGCCTGCCGACCGGCACGGCAGGGCTCCGCGTATCGGACTCGTCTTGGGGGCCGGAGGTGTGGTCGGCGGCGCATTCCACGCCGGCGTGGTGGCAGCGCTGGCCGAGGCCACCGGTTGGGACCCACGGGCCGCGGCGGTCATCGTCGGCACCTCTGCCGGGGCCGTCACGGCCGCAGGTCTCCGGGCCGGGCTCTCGGCTCCCGACCTGCTGGCGCGCGCCGAGGACCGGCCGCTCTCGCCGGAGGGCGCCGAGCTGGTCCAGCACGGGGAAACCCATCCTCGCCCATACCTGCTGCGTCCGGAGCCGAGGCGGCGACGTTCAGCCTCCGAGATCGGAACCATGCTCCAGCAGGCAGCACTGCGGCCGCTGTCGTCGCGTCCCGTTGCCATCCTCGCCTCCCTCATCCCCGACGGAACGGTCGATACGGCGTTCATCAGCGCAGGCATCGAGCGCGCTGGTCTCCGACAGCTGGCCCGAGGAGAAGCTGTGGATCTGCGCTGTTCGGCAGCGTGACGGGCGCCGGGTGGTGTTCGGCCGGGACGCCGTGGCTCCGGAGCCCCTGGCCGTCGCGGCCTCGTGCGCCATCCCGGGGGTGTTCCGGCCGGTCGTCATCGACGGCACGTCCTACATCGACGGCGGCGCGCACTCGCCCACGAACGGCGATCTCCTTGCCGGCGAAGGCCTCGACCTGGTGTTGGTGAGCTCACCCATGTCCATCGCCAGCCGCTCCCTGCGGTTGAGCGCCGACCAACCTGCTCGACGCTGGTCACGGGCCCTTCTCGACGCCGAGGCCAGGAGGATCCGCCGACGAGGTGCCCACGTGGTCGCCTTCCAGCCCACGCCGGAGGACCTCCCGGTGATGGGCCTCCGGGCAATGGATTGGGAACGCCGTCCCGCCGTCGCACGCCAGGTGCGCCGGTCGACCCTGCGGCGCCTGGCCCGAGCGGACACCCGGGAACAACTGCAGCTGCTGATGGGGCATTGATCGCCCGCCCGCAGGCGACCGATCATTTCGCCCCACGTCGGCCACGACGTAGTGTTGCTGGCAAGCTTCACGCGAGCGAGCGGGGTTCCGGAGCGTCTTGGGCGAAGTCGGCTGACGACAGGGGCGGGCAGCGTGGCCAACGAGGAGATCCAGGCGCTCGGTCAGCTGGGGGGAGAGAGCCTCGCCGAGGGGTGGGTCCTGTTGGCGATATTGACGCTTGGTCGCCCCTCGTAACCATGCCGCCAGGAGATCCGATCGGTCGCCTGATCGACGAGGCCAACCGGATCGCCCTCCGCGTGCCCTATACCCCGGGACGGTTGCTCAGGCGGGCGTGGGGCGGGACGCTGCGCCACGCGGTTCGGGACAAGGTAGTGATGATCACCGGGGCGTCTTCGGGCATCGGCCGGGCCAGTGCGATCCGGGTGGGACGCAACGGCGGCACGGTCGTGCTGGTCGCCCGGACTCGCGAGAGGCTCGAGTCGACGAGGGACGAGATCGTCGCAGCGGGAGGTATCGCCCACGTCCATCCCTGCGATCTCTCCGAGCTTGACGATGTCGAACGCATGGCCTTCGGCGTTCTCGACCAGCACGGGCGCGTCGACGTGCTCGTCAACTGCGCCGGCCGCTCGATCCGACGCTCCCTCTCGCTCTCCTACGACCGCATGCACGATTTCCAGCGCACCATGCAGGTCAACTACTTCGGCGCGGTCAAGCTGATCTTGGCCCTCACGCCCGGCATGCGAGCCCGCGGGTTCGGGCACCTGGTCAACATCTCGTCCGCCGGAGTCCAAGTGAACACACCACGCTTCTCCGCCTACCTGGCGTCCAAGGCGGCCCTCGACGCGTTCTCGCGTTCCGTCGCACCCGAGCTACGCCGCGACGGCGTACACATCACCACCGTGTACATGCCGCTCGTGCGCACGCCGATGATCGAGTCCACCGAGGTGTACGACGCGTTCCCGGCCATCACCGCCGAGGAGGCGGCAGACATGATCACCGAGGCGATACTCATCCGGCCCCATCGGATCTCGACGCCCTTTGGCAGCGCCTTCGAGGTCGCGCATGCACTCAACCCTGGCCCGGTGGAGATGGTCCTCGAGGTGGCCTATCACCTGTTTCCCGAGTCCAGGGCGGCCCGGGGGGAGGAGCGGTCAGATCCCGGCGCCGAAAGGCTCTCGGGGCCGGCGCGCGTCTTCGCCCGCGTGCTGCGGGGGACCCATTGGTGAGACGGTCGACGGCCCAGCGGCTTGGAGGCTCTCCAGGCGGCGAAAGGCGCCATGTGACGGAGCCGCCCGGAGTTGCTCGGAATGCAGCTCTTCGAGCGCGTGGCTGCTTCGATTCTGGTCCTCCTGGAGGGGGGAACGAGCGGGGTGGCAGATTGGGACGTTGGTCCCTGTTGGGGCCACCTGGACCGACATTGAATGACGGTGAGTGTGCGGCGCTGTAGTGAGGCAAACCCTGCCCGGGCACAGAGGTGGTTCATGGCCCGTTCCGACGGAGTGCAAGGTTCGGTGCGCCGGTCGTCGGCCGAGGACGAACGTGACTGTCGGTAACGGACGGACGGTGCTCATCACGGGCGCGAACTCGGGCGTCGGTCTCGCGACCGCCGTGCGCCTTGCCGAGCTCGGGTTCCACTCGGTCGGCTCAGTTCGCTCCCGGGCCAAGGCCGCACGAGTGGTGGAGGCCGCCGCGAGCGCCGGAGTGACCCTCGACACGGTGACGCTCGATGTCACCGACGCCGAAGGCTGCCGGAAAGCGGTTGATCGGCTCCGTCCCTGGGCACTCGTGAACAACGCCGGCTACTCCGGAGTCGGCGCCATCGAGGATGTCACCGACGAGGAGGCGCGCCGGCAGCTCGAGACGATGGTGGTGGCACCCTTGCGGCTCTCCCGGCTCGTGTTGCCGCACATGCGCGCCGCCGGTCAAGGTCGAATTGTGAACGTATCTTCGATCTACGGATTGACGACGACACCGTTCACCGGCTGGTACCAGGCATCGAAACATGCGCTCGAAGCCCTCTCTGACGCCTTGCGGCTCGAGGTTGCCCGTGATGGCATCAAGGTGGTCCTGATTGAGCCGGGTGGTGTGAGGACTCATATCTGGGAAGAGGCGGAGACGACCCTGGCGAGTCGAGCCGGCTCCAGGTACGAGACGCAATACCGCCGGCTTCTCACGCTCCTCGCGCAGTGGGTTCCCCTGATGGCGCCGCCCGAAGCAGTGGCCAAGGTCATCGGCCGGGCCCTCTCTGTGGGTTCGCCGCGGGCTCGGTACCTGGTCGGACGGGACACCCAGGGCATCTTGGCTGGAGAGACCCTGGTTCCGACCTGCGTGAAGGACCGCCTGGCTCGTCTCGTGACAGGTCTCTGAGGACTCGAATTCCTGCAGCGAGGGGTGCTCGCGGCGTTCGACATCTTGCGGCCGCACAGGCCGCCTCGGCGACGAGCTTCGTGTGCTCGTGCTCAGGACGTCGTGGCCGGCGATTCCTCCGAAGCCTCGCGGAGCCTGGCAAGCTCGTCCTGGACGAGCTCCTCGTGTTCGCGCTCGTCCTCCCGTGCCCGGCGCGGGCTCCAGCGGCCCCTCATCACGAAGATCGCCGGGATGAAGACGGCGGTGCACCCGAAACACACCCACAGCCAGTGCTGCCATTCGGACGGCGCCGTCGAACGCACGATCTGGAGCTGCGTGAGCTCCGGCTCCCACCTGTTGAGGAACTGTAGTTGGGGGGAGATCTTCTGGATCTGCGTGAGCTCGGACGTCGCATGGGCAGGGCCCACGACCTTCGCCGCATCGTGCGAGATTCGGACGAACAGCTTCGGGTTCTGGGTGAGGATGGTGGTCCCGGGGTACTTCGTCGCCTCGGCGAACGCCGTGGGATCGGACTGGACGATGGCGACTTCGGTCGGGTACGTCGCCTGGATGGTGGCTGCCGGCGGCGTGATGTTGGCGATCTGGGTGGCCGGGCCCGTCGAGGTGACGTCGGCCGCACTGGGCGTCCTCCCCGCCACGATGTCGTTGATGGCAACGACACTCCTCTGATCCATGGGACGGTAGGCGTTGTTGGCAGCGAGCCCTGCGGAGACGATGACGAACGGGATGAAGACGAGGGTGATCGCCGTGACCAGGCGAACCAGGCCACCCCAAATGGATAGTGCCGTGGCGATCAGCGCCGGGTTGTGGGCCTCGGCGGTCTCGGTGAAGCTCGCCATCCACGGCGAGTAGGCCATCGCCTGGAAAGCGAAGAGCACCGATACGACCCACACGAGGGTGTAGTAGCTGGACGTCGTGTGGCCAACGTGTGAGATCAAGACGGGGATGAACACCAGCATGCCGAGCGCGCCGGCCAGCATGAAGGGTTTTCGCACCTTGAGCAGGTCGCTCAGGACGCCGAAGACGACGAGGGCGACGCAGTCCGTGGCCCACACCCAGGCCGCAAGGGCGTTGGCCTGAGGAAGGGACGAGTAGTTCGTCGCCTTCACGAACACGGTCGGGAAGAACGCACTCGGGAACGTGCCCGCAGCCGTGTAGAAGAGGACGAGCATCACGGCTATGGCCAGGGCGGAGATGATGATGTCGAAGCGGAGCATCTGGCGCCAGGGCCTCTTTAGCGCCGAGGCGACGTCGATGCCCTTGGCTCTCAGCTGCGACGAGCACCCGGTCCCGCTCGGTGGTCATGACCTGGCTACGGATCTGGGGCGACAGCTCGCGCAGGAACAGCAGTGCGACTCCGAAGACGACGAGACCCACCACGCCGGAGATGATGAACATCCGCTGCCAGTCCCCCGAGGTGGCGCCCAGGGTGTGCGCGGCGAGCTCGGTTGCCACGAGCAGCCCCGCCACCGGGCCCAAGGTCCAGAACCCCATCGCCGAGGCCCGCCCGAGCTGGGGGGTGAAGTCGCGCACCAGCGCGGGGGTCGCCACCAGGATGATCCCTTCGAACAGTCCCACGGCGACGATCGCGACGGTGTACTCGGCCTTGTTGGCGGCGTTGGGGAGGGCGAACAGCTGGATGAGCGCCACGATCCCGAGGCCGCCGATCACCACCCAGCAGCGCCCGATACGGTCGGTGATCTGGCCGGCCACGGCAGCGACCATGCCGGCGAGGTTGGACAGGATGAGCGTCAAGACGAAGAACCGGAACGACATGTGGAACTTCACGATGAGGATCTGCCCCACGCTGGGCGGGATGAAGTACTGGTACCAGAGGGTGATCGACGCCAAGATCACCACCGCCAGGTAGAAGTACCGCGCCGCCGGCTTCGGGTAGGTGGGCAGCTCGCGGTGCCCGATCCATGCCAAGAACCCCCGCCGCGGGCCACCGCCTTGGAGCTGCGACACCGTGGCCGAAGGCTGGCCCGTCGGCTGCGCCTCTGTCGTCATGGCCGCACCGTACCCAAAGATGAGACGGCCAATGTCCTAGTTGTCAACTGGGCCATCGCACCCCCCGGATGCTCCCTGCACTGAATGTACTACCTCGCGGGTCTCGATGCGCCAGGGTCGAGTGCGTCGACATTCGACCGCCCAGGATGGCGCCGGCTTCTGGACGAAACCGGCCATCCCCTCCGTGGAATCCGGTGGCGCGAACAGCTCGTCGGAGAGGCGAGCCTCACGACGGGCGAGAGGCATGACGCCCAAATTCTGCCGGGCGGCTTGCCCTCCGCCGTCATCGCAGCTGAGCACTCATAGGGAGGGGCCGGTCTGGTCAACCTCTATTCCAACTCACCCAGGGGGCCAAGCGCGACGAGGCCTGCATACCTCTTTCGTCGAACGTTGCCGGTACTTCCGCATGGTCCGAGACCCGGTACCCGGCGACAGGTCGCTCGCGGCCGGTTCCGAGCGGAGAGCAAGAAGGGGTCGTCCACGAACCAGGCCATCTCAACGGCAACGGGGACCTGACGAAAGGCACCCGCCCCGTTCGGGTGGCGAATGTTCGCACCTTCAGCGCATGCACACAATGCACAGAGCTCGCTCCAGGGAGGGCACCTGAGGCGGTCTTGCGACGTGCAGGATCGGGTGAGCCGAGGAGTTGTGGAGCACCATGTTCCAGCACCGGACGCGAAACAAGCCACCTGACCACCACTCTGCCATTAGCCCCGATGCCCTCCGTCGAGGTAATACTCATGACGGGCGGCGGACGCGGAGAGGCTGAACCTTTGCGCGTGGTCGTGTTGGGTCCCAGAGAAGGGATCCGACCCGGGACGTACCGTCCGTGGGCGTCGTACCGATGAAAGGAGCAGTGCCATGACCACCCTCCTCGCGCGCCACGCAGAGGTCCTCGTCACCATGGACGACGAGCGCCGCGAGATACCCGACGGCGCAGTCCTGGTGGAGGACGGCATGATCACTGCGGTCGGTCCGACGGAGGATCTCCCCTCGGAGGCCGACACCGTCCTCGACCTGCGCGGCCAGATCGTGCTGCCCGGGATGGTCAACACGCACCATCACCTCGACCAGACCCTCACCCGCAACCTCCCGCAGGGCCAGAACATCAACCTGTTCCCCTGGTTGCGGGCCCACTACGAGATCTGGGCCAAGCGGACCCCGGAGGCCACCCGCGGGAGCACGCTGATTGGGTTGGCCGAACTCGCGCTGTCGGGCTGCACGACGGTCTTCGATCACTCCTACGTGTTCCAAAACGGATGCCGGGTCGACGACCAAATCGCGGCAGCGGCCGAGATCGGCGTCCGGTTCCACGCCTGCCGGGGATCGATGTCCCTGGGCGAATCTCGAGGTGGCCTCCCTCCCGACAACTGTGTGGAGGACGAGACCGCCATCCTCGAGGACTGCGTGCGGGTGATCGGCCAGTACCATGACTCCGACCGGGGCGCCATGACCCGTGTCGTCCTCGGGCCGTGCTCGCCATTCTCGGTCTCGGCCGACCTCCTGCGCGAGTCCGCCGCCATCGCCCGCCAGTACGGCGTGACCCTGCACACGCACCTGTGCGAAACCTTGGACGAGGAGCGCTACACCCTCGAGAGCCACAAGCTGCGCCCGGTCGCGTGGATGGAGACCGTCGGCTGGCTGGGTGCGGACGTTTGGTACGCGCACGCCATACATGTGACCGACGACGAGATCAGGCAGTTCGCTTCGACCGGGACGGGGGTGGCCCACTGCCCGTGCTCGAACATGCGCCTGGCATCGGGCATCGCCCCGGTCAAGAAGTACATGGACAACGGGGTCAAGGTCGGTATCGGGGTCGACGGCTCGGCCAGCAACGACTCCTCGCACATGTTGGCCGAGGTGCGCCAGGCCATGCTTCTCGCACGCCTCAAGATGGGCCTCTTGCCCCCCGAGGGCCCCCAGACGGTGCTCGGGACGTCGGACCCGCTCCGAGCGGCCGAGTGGATGACCGCGCGCCAGGCCCTCGAGCTCGCCACGCGGGGAGGCGCTGCCGTGCTCGGACGAGACGACGTCGGCGCACTGGTCCCGGGGATGTGCGGCGACTTCTTCAGCATCGACCTCCACACGATCGACTATGCGGGTGGGCTGGCGGATCCGGTCGCCGCGACCGTCTTCTGCCAGCCCCAGAGGGCGCGGAACACGGTCATCAACGGCAAGGTGGTCGTCGCAGACGGGGTCGTGGCCACGGTGGACATGGCACCCATCATCGACGCGCACAACAAGTTCTCACTACAGATCGCGAACGGTTGACTCGGCGAGCGCCCCGGGCCAGGTCGGACGAAGGGCGGCAGCGGGGTCCGGAGGGAGGAGACGCGGCGATGCAAGACGATGCGCCGAAGGGTGGGAGCGACGCGACGCTCGTCACCCAGACGAAGATCCGGTCCGGAGGGGAGGAGGAGTTTGCGACGTGGCAGCGGCGGATGTCGGCACTGGTGTCCGAGGCCCCTGGGTTCGTGAGCCAGGAGGTCATACCGGCAAATCCGCCGCTGCAGCCGGACTGGACCATCATCCAACGGTTCGCGTCCCGGGAGGACGCCAGCAACTGGCTCGCGTCGGACGTCCGGGCCGCCATGCTCGAGGAGGTCCGGAACCTGCTCGAGGGGGACGACGCCATCTCGGTCGTGGAGCAGGCTGCGCGAACCCACAAGGGCAGCACCGCCGTCATCCGGGCCGCGGTCGCGCCGGGCCGCGAGGAGGCCTACCGTGACTGGCAGGCGCAGATCCAGGCGGCCCAGGCCAAGATGCCGGGGTTCGTGGGGTGCGCAGTCCAAGAGCCGATACCAGGGGTGGAGGACAAATGGGTGACGCTCCTCGCCTTCGACTCCGCCGAGAACCTCGACGCCTGGCTCAGCTCTGACACGCGAGCCGGCCTCCTCCGAAAGGCCGAGGGGGTCGCGGACGCGGACGACGTTCGCAGGGTCGAGTCGGGGTTCGAGGGGTGGTTCGACTTCAAACGGCCCGCCGGCGTCAGCGCGCCGCCGGCCTGGAAGTTCAACTACCTGATCCTGCTCGGTCTCTACCCCATCGTGATGCTCGAGATCCTGTTCCTGAACAACAAGCTGGACTGGATGAACGCTGCATTCGGCAATCTCATCGGGAACATCTTCAGCGTCGGGATCCTCGGGTGGCCGGTGGTGGCCATCTTGGGCAAGGCGATGGGCTGGTGGATCCAGCCCGCGCCGGGGTCCTCGAAATGGAACGACCTGAAGGGGGCACTCGTCATGGTGTGCGCGCTCGCGGTCCTGGTGACGGGTTTCTATTTCATCGTGAAGTACGTAGGGTTCGATGCAAAGGTCCCGGAGATCTGAGGGATCGGGACCCGGTCCGGCCCGAGGCAGAGAGAGGAGCAGGATGATTTGGATCCTCATTCCCATCCTGGCGGCGATCACCTTCGCCCTGTGGTTCTCGCCGCTCGGCGTGAAGGTAGGACTCTGGAGGTGGCCGTAGAGTCCGCCGCCTGGATGAGACAGAGCGGCAACGCCGGGCCCGAAGGTCGGAGCCCTCCAGCCTCGAGCCCCCAGGTCTAGGGTGGCGATCAGGACAGCGGAGTCGGCCGGTCACGGCCGGTTGCGACCCGTGGCATCGGGCCTCGCTGCCACGGGTCCCAACGAAGATTCAGAGGGGGGAACCATGGTCACAACCATGATGAAGCATCCGAGCGTCAATGAGCGCCGGACCGTGGGCAAGGAGGCCCGCGAGCGAACCCCGCTGGCGGCACACGCCGGATGGACGGCGACAAGCGACCGCCCCGACCCGGTTGCCCTGCTCGAAGCGCAGAACCTCACCCGAGAGCCGGACCTCGTGCCCGTCCGCCACGGTCGAATGTTGGTGTCGCCGTTCACCTTCTACCGGGGAGCCGCAAAGATCATGGCGGCCGATCTCAAGGACACGCCGACGGCCGGCCTGAACGTCCAGCTGTGCGGCGACGCGCATCTGTCGAACTTCGGTGGGTTCGCATCGCCCGAGCGGACCCTGCTGTTCGATCTCAACGATTTCGACGAGACACTGCCGGGGCCATTCGAGTACGACGTGAAGCGCATGGCGACGAGTTTCACCATCGCGGCACGCAACAACTCCTTCAGCGCAGCCGACGCCGCTGCCGCGACGCTTCGCTCGGTGGCTGCCTACCGGGAGGCCATCGCCGAGTTCGCCGACATGAGCAACATGGACATCTGGTATTCCCGACTGACCGACGCGGAGATCATGAACGCGATCCGCACGCTGACCAAGGGAGGGCCGACCAAGGGAGCGGCTGTCCAGGCGAAGAAGGGCGCAAAGAGAGCTAAAAAGACCGTCGAGAAGGCACGCACGCGCGACAGCCTCCAGGCGCTGTCCAAGCTTGGTGAGATGGTCGACGGTCAGTACCGGATCGTCAGTCAGCCTCCCGTGGTCATCCCGTTGCGCGAGCTCAAGGCTATGTACGGGTATTCCGCCGACCAGGTGCAGGAGATCATGCACCAGCAGTTCCGTGCCTACCGGGCCACGTTGCAAGAGGACCGGCGCCACCTGCTCGAGCGGTTCGAGGTCGTGGACATGGCCCGCAAGGTGGTCGGCGTCGGTAGTGTCGGCACCCGGGCGTTCATCATTTTGCTTCAGGGCCGCGACGAAAGGGATCCGCTGTTCCTCCAGGTAAAGGAGGCCACGAAGTCGGTCCTGGAGGACCACCTCCCCAAGAGCAGGTTCAAGGAGCCCGGCGAGCGCGTGGTCCAGGGCCAACGACTGATGCAGGCGGCCAGCGATATCTACCTCGGGTGGACCAAGGGCGTCGAGGCCAATCGCCACCTGTACTGGCGTCAGCTGCGCGACATGAAGGGTTCGGCCCTCGTCGAGACGATGACCCCTGTCATGCTCGCCTTCTACGCGGGAATCTGCGGGTGGACCCTGGCCCGTGCACACGCACGATCCGGAGATGCGATCGAGCTGGCTGCGTATCTCGGTAGGAGCGACAAGTTCGACCGGTCGATCACCGACTTCGCGGCGCGCTATGCCGACCAGAGCGAGCGGGACTATCTGGCGTTTGCCGAGGCGGTCCGGTCGGGACGGCTGGTTGCCGTCGAGGGCGTCTGAGGCTCGGATTGCCGGAGCGTTGGATCGGGGAGGACGAGTGGCGACGTTCGTGTTGGTGCACGGGGGAGGACACGGCGGATGGTGCTACCAGAAGGTCAAGCGAATCTTGGAGGCGCGCGGTCATGAGGTCTTTGCACCGTCGATGACCGGTCTGGCAGAGCGGTCACACCTTCTGTCGCCTGGGGTGGATCTCGATCTGCACATCTCCGACATCGTCCAGTTGCTCCGCTACTGGGACCTCCGCGACGTTGTGTTGGTCGGTCACAGCTATGGCGGAATGGTGATTACCGGTGCGGCCGACCGTGCCACCGACCGGATCGGCAAGCTCGTGTACCTGGACGCGGCCAACCCGAGGAACGGCCAGTCTCTCGTAGACGTTGCCGGTCCGGTCATCGAGGCGGTCCGCCCAGCGGGTACGACCGTTGACGGCGTCGAGCTCGTCCTGCTGCCGTCCCCCGATGCGGGCAGGTTCTACGGCGTCACCGATCCCGCCGACCTTGCCTGGATGGCAGAGCGGCTGACCGGTCATCCCTGGAAGTGCTTCGAGCAGAGTCTTCGATTGAGCAACGAGGACCAGCTCTGGTCGATCCCGCAGTACCACATCGTGTGCGAATCCACCCTGGCCACACGGGAGCCCGCCCTGGTCGAGACGGCCCGGGCGGCGGGACGGCTATGGCACATCGACACGGGTCACGACCTCATGATCACCGAGCCCGGGTTCGTTGCGAAAGCCCTGATGGAGGTCGCGACCGACTAGCAAGTCTATGGAAGCCCCGGGCGTCGACACCCCTGCGGCGGAGATTGCGTCGTTTCCCAGAGGCAGGAGCCAGGCGCGAGATCTGCGCCCCGGCGCCTACCGCTCCGGGAGGACGCGGCCTCCCTCCTCCGAGGTGATCGCCGGGGATCTTGCGAGGGCGAATACGCCCACCGTGACGAGTCCCAGTCCGGCGACCTCCAGCAGGGGTGCCAGGCCGTTGGTGTTGATGTGCTCGCCGAAGAGCCCGACCCCGATGGCCACGGCGGCGAGGGGCTGCACAACCGTCAGTGTCGGCAGGGAGAGTCGAAGTGGGCCGGCATGAAAGGCACTTTGGGTGAGCAGCAGGGCGGCTGTCCCGCCTGCCGCCAGCGTGTAGGGGGCCCAAGTGGTCAGCAGGTGGAGTATCCCCCCGTCGAGGAGATGACCCGCCCACGTGGTCGCCGCTGCCACATAGCCGAATGCACAGCCCGCACCTGCGCCCAGGAGGAGGGCCGCAGGGCGGGGCGATCGTCCCCGGGCTCCCAGGACCATGATCGAGCAAAATGCGGCGACGACGATCGTCAAGGTGAGCCATGCGGCACCCGACGTTCCGGGCTGCCCGGGTCCGGGCCGCCCGACCGTCAGAAAGATCGCCAGCCCGGCGCAGACGACACCGGCCGACAACACCTCGACAAGCGAGACGGGCCGATGGTCGAGGCGCGCCGCCACGGGGAGGGCAAAGACGAGGCTGAGCACGAGAAGCGGCTCGACCAGGGAGAGCGACCCGGTCCGCAGGGCGAGGAACTGCAGGCCGTACCCGACCACGTCGAGGCCGTTGGCCAGGATCCACACCGGTTGCCGAGCCAGGTTGATGAGCAGGCCTGCCCGCATGGACAACTCCGCTGGCTCCCGAGTGGCGGCTCGATGCTGGAGCACGGCCCCGATGCCATAGGCAGCGGCGCTGGCCAACGACAAGAGGACGACGGCAGCCAGGTTGCTGCTCGCGTGGGGTTGTGCACCAACCGTGCTCAACGGCAGCAACGACATTCCAGAACAGGCTAGAACCAGAGGTCGGCGGGAAGAGGCAAGCAGAAGCATCCAACCCGGCCCGGGATGCGGGGGCTCAGCTGGTGCCGGCCAGTGACGCCCGGGACGGTGCTCGGGCGGGCGCTGAAACGTTCTGGTAGGGGAGTGGCCTGCCCGTTCCGAGGGGCCGGTAGCCGCAGGCGCCGCGCCGGGTCCGAGCGCCGCCGGGGAGGGGACACGAATCCCCTCGACTAGTCAGGTGGGTGGTCGTCGGGGCAGGCACCGGCGGGCGTATAGAAGCGGGGATCCGATGTCCAACTCCCGTTCCACCACCCCTCGCTCGCTGGCGGAAGGCGAAAGAGGACCGTGAAGTCGGACAGGAGCGCGTTGGCGTAGCGCACCACGCCCGCCGGACACATGTGGAAGTTGTCGACCATCCGGACCCGCACCCATTGGGACCGTGGGGCGTGGGAGACCCCCGCCGGAGGGAGCCAAGGCGTGAATCGACCGCCCAGGAGGACCGAGGACGCCACCGGGAGGTACATGACCCTGCCAGGGAACTGCGCCGGCAGGGAGCGAACGATCCGATCGAAGGCCCGCTCGCCCGCCGTCTGCTGGGCGGTCGCCCGAGCGACGTTCCCGTCATTGGGCGCGACGTCTGGACCACCGAGGGGCAATTCCGGAAAGATCACACCCCTGACCCCGTCTCCCGGAGTCAACATCAGGCGCACGGCCTGCACCAGGAGACGCCGGTAGCCTGCCGGGTCCCGAAGCGCCAGGTCGTCGTCCCAGCTCCAGGTTGCCACGATGACCTGCGGGTGGAGCTGGCGGATGACCGTCGGGATGTCGCTCCGCCAGTCGACCCTCGACAACCCCCAGCCGGGAAAGGCCCGGTTCGCGACCGTCGCCTCGCCGGTGGAGCCGAAGGCCGCGGCGATGCCCGGGTAGGCCACGAACAGCACCGAGTCTCCCAGCAACAGCACCCGCAGCGGATGGGCCGAGGACACCGGATCGCCGGCCGTCAGCTCGACCGGAGCCTGGCTCTTGAACCCACCGGCGCCCGGCACCGTTCCACCGCGTGGGGGCGCCGCGGACGGGGCATGGCTGGCCGACACCGCCACCGCCGGAATGGTGGCCACGACGACGACCGCGGCAGTGGCCAGAGCGGCCGCGGACCCGAAGACCAAGCGGAGCCGCCGAGCGAAGGTTCGCCGCCGTACCGGCAGCTCCACCAGGTAGTAGCTGGCGGCGGCCAGCGCGAGGGTCAGGGTGATCCGAGCCAGGTCGAGGCTCGCTCCCGCGAGGCCGGTGCGCTCCTGGTTGAGATAGACGATGACGGGCCAGTGCCAGAGGTAGATGCCGTACGAGATGCGTCCGATCCATCGGAGCGGTTGGAGGGCGAGCAGTCGTCCGAGGGGCCCGGGTTCGATCTGTCGCACGTCGGCGATCACCAGTGCGGCCAGAGCCGCGCACAGGAGGAATCCGCCATGGAACATGAGGGTCGTGGGCACTCCGCCGGCCGAGCCAGCCAACACCCAGAAGATTCCCAACGCGATGGCCGCGGCGGGAGCGGCCGCGTGCAGCGATCGCCGGGCCCGTGGCCCGGGCTGGGGCTTGGCGGCGACCAAGGCCGCCACGAAGGCACCGGCAAGAATGTCGAAGAGGCGCGTGTCGGTGCCGAAGTAGACCCGTGAAGGGTCGACGCCGGGGTGGTAGAGGAGGGCCATCAGTGCCGCCGAGCCGACCGCCCCGACCACGGTGACAACGCCGACGACGGGCCGCCAACGGTGCCGCCAACGCGTGAGGATGAGGAGCAAGACCGGAGGCCATACCAGGTAGAACTGCTCCTCGATGGCCAAGGACCAAGTGTGTTCGAGGGGTGACGGAGCCGAGAATTGGGCAAAGTACGACTGGTGCGCGAAGACGGCATGCCAGTTCGCGACGTAGAGCAACGTCGCGAAGGCATCGCCGCGCAGCCCCGAGAGATCGACTTGGGCTCCGGCGGTGGGGCCTCCGAGTCGACCGTTCAAGACGACGAAGAGCCCGATGGCGCAGAGAACGAGGAAGAGGGCCGGCAGCAGGCGTCTGGCGCGGCCGGCCCAAAAGGCTCCGAGCTTGATGGCGGCGGTCGTGGCCCATTGTTCGAGCAGCAACGAGGTGATCAGGAACCCCGAGAGCACGAAGAAGAGGTCGACCCCCAAATACCCCCCCTTTGCCCAGCCGAGTCCCAGGTGGTAGGCGAACACGCCGGCAACCGCAAAGGCTCGTACTCCGTCGAGGCCCGGGAGGTAGCGTCCGGTGACCGCCAGGGGCACGGTCGGATCGCCTACGGGACTGCCTCTCCCTCCTCGGCTTTCGGGCCGGCCCGGCGCGTGGCGGGGCCGGGCGCTCGTTACCTTGCCCACGGACACCATCGTGCCAGTCGATATACCCCTCGCGGGAGGCGCTCAAGAACCATCCGACGGATCGTGGCCGCTAGGGTTCGTTCTCCGTGGGAGACAATTCCAACGCCTCACCTGGACGAATGCAGTGCGCGAAGCGGTCTTGGATCCTGCTTCCCCTTGGCCACGACTCCCCATCCCCTCTGGTAGTGCTCCGACCTCTCCTCGATCTGCTCCGCACGGCCCACCGACGCTGCGGCCTGGCGTATCCGGGCCTTTGGGAACTTGATCGTTCTCTTGGTCGTCCTTTCGCACTCCCGCAGCATTTCTCTGTCCAGCCTGGAGAGCCCGATTGAACGACCCACTCGAAGACCATCTTCGCCGACAGCTTGATCGCTCTCACCGGTTCTTTTGGCACCGTGTCCGTTGGCGGGTAGTCAGCGGATACCTTCCGAAGGAAGAGCCGTTCCAACTCGTCGACGTGGGAGCGGGCGCCGGGCTGCTCGCCGGATACCTCGCACGGGACCGGCCCCTGGCCTCTTACCGCTTTGTGGAGCCGCTGCCTTCGCTCAGATCCTTCTTGAGGGAGCGGCACGGACCCGCGGCCGACGCGGGGGACGACTCGGACTACCACAGGGCCCGCTACGTCACCCTCCTGGACGTGCTCGAGCATCAAGCCGACGATCGACAGTTCATGGCGGACCTTGTCGCCCGGATGGAGACCGGCGCCGGTCTGCTGCTCACGGTGCCCGCCGGTGAGCACCTGTGGTCGCAATGGGACGTCTCCCTCGGTCATGTTCGCCGATATGACCCGCAGTCCCTGCTGGAGTGCCTCGACGGGCTCCCGCTCGAGGTGCACGAGGTCTCGTATCTTTTTCCCGAGCTCGTCCCGCTGGCGATCCTCAGGGCCCGCAGGTTGCACCCAGCAAGGCCTCCGGCATCGGACCCCGCGGTGCCGGTCGATGACACTGCGGCCTTCCCCGAATTGCCGGGCCCCGTCAACGACGTCCTGACGGCACTCGGCCAGGGATCCGCCCGCCTCAGGCGACACTGGCGCTCGGGGACCTCGCTCTTCCTCGCGGCGACGGTCGCTCCAGGGCCAATCGATGGGCTCAGCTAGCCTCGCCCCGAGTATGGCGGCGCCCGCACGGAGGTCTCCTCCAACCGTCATCGGGTGGGCAATGGCCCACCCCAACCTCACCGCCTTCGTCCTCTACGCGGTGCTGGCGATCGTCTTCTTTCTCCCAGGCCTCTTACCGGGCCACACGACCTCTGGCGCCGACTATCTGTGGAGCGCGGCGCCATGGAACACGAGCGTCCCGCAGGGGATTCCCCTGAGGGCCACTCATCCGGTCATCTACGGCGCCAACCCCGTCTTGGTCGATCCCGTCACTGTCTTCGAGCCGTTCCTGCAGTACACGCGGACGCAGTTACCCCACATCCCGCTGTGGGATCCCTACATCATGGGTGGAGCCCCGTACCTCGCGGACATGCAGTCGGCGATCTTCTCGCCCTTCAGTCTCCCCGCCTACGTGCTGCCGTTTTGGTGGTCCCTCAGCGTCATTGCCGTCCTGAAGGTTCTGGTCGGATGCATGGGAGCGTTCCTCCTGGGGCGAGTCTTCAAGATGCGCTTCGCCGGTGCCCTTCTTTGCGGAGCCGTCTACGGCTTCGGCCTCTTCCTCGTGGTGTGGCTCGCTTGGCCGCTCACCAACGTGTTTCCCCTCATTCCGTGGATGTTGGTGGCCACGGAGCGCGTCATCCGGCGGCCGGGACCGCTGGCGATCGTGGGCCTGGCCGGGGTGGTGGCCTTGCAGTTCTTTGGTGGGCACCCTGAATCCAGCTTCGACGCCCTTGTGGCGACCGTCGCGTTCTTCGTCTTGCGTGTCCTCCAGGAGCCCGGAGGGGTGGGCGCCGCCGTGTCGGGCGCGGGCGGCCGGGGAGAGTCCAGAACCCGGGCGCTGGTTCGCACCGGCTGGCGACCGTGTGTCGCCTTCGCCATTGCGGTCGGGCTCGGAACGGCTCTTGCGGCCGTGGCCATCCTGCCCTTCGTCGAGCTCCTGCACCAGTCCTCTGACCTGACGTCGCGGCCGCGTGGTGCGGTCTCCGTCCCGGCGCACTGGTACTTCTCGGCCTTGCTGCCCAACTACTTTCCCGGCGTCTTTAAGATGCTGACGGGTTTTTATGCCGGGGCGTTCTCCCTCGTCTTGGCCATCATCGCGTTGTTCCGCATTCGAGCCGAACGCATCGCGGTGGCCGTGTTCGCGGCGGTGTGCATCCTGGTCGTCCTCGGCATCCAGCCCGTCTTTGGCGCCATCGTGCATCTCCCCGGGTTCCGGGACACCTACAACACCCGCCTCAGCATCCTCTACCTGCTCGGCGTGGCGTTACTGGCCGGCTGGGGACTCGACGACCTGACGCAGCGGCGCCCCAAGGGCCGCCAGGCGGTCGTCTTCACAAGCCTGGCGGTGGCGCTCCTGGCGTTTCCGATCATCCTCGTGCTGGCCACCGGAGCCGTGTCGGGGCGACTGTTTTCGCGGGCGTTCGAGGTTGCGTGGGGCTTCGCACCGTCGCCGAGCCTGAGCCAGGCCCACGCACTACCGATCATCCGGCTCTCCGCCTTGATCATCTGGATCGTCTTCGCGGGCGTCGCCGCCCTCTTGCTCTACGCCCGGATCCGCTTGGGCCTCGGTGCGACCGCGTTTGCCGTCCTCACGGTGCTCGTGATCCTTGCCGACCTGTTTCGAGCGGGAATGGGATTCAATCCGGCGATTCCCGACTCACAGGCCCAGCAACCGGTCACGGCGGCCATCCGGTACTTACAACACGAAGGATTGGCGCGGTTCGTCGGCGTAGAGCCCATCGTGGGCATCAACCCGCTTCCCCCGGACGTCAACCTCCGTTACGACCTCTACGACGCCCGCGGATACGACTTTCCCGTGATCGCCCGCTTCGGCGAGATGTGGACCCGCTATGTCGCACCACCCACTCCGCTGCTGCCACTCGACACCACGACGGTTCCCTACTACAACTTGACGACCGATCCGGCCACCCTGCGGATACTCTCCCTGCTCGGCGTGCGCAATATCATGCTGGAGAAGGATGAACCGACCTTGCATCTTCCCGGCGTACGCGTGGGTTACAACGGGAGCGACGCCACGATCTACACGAACGACAACGCCTTGCCGCGGGCGTGGTTGGTCTCCGGCCAGCAGGTCGTTGCCGACGACGCTCAGGCCCTGACCACTATCGGCTCGGCGGCCTTCGACCCCCGACAGCAGGTCGTGACCGATACTCCTCTTCCCGGGATCGCCAAGGGCGCCGTGTCCGGTGCCCCGGGTGCAACGTCCATCACTACATACGACACCCAGCGCGTCGCCGTCCGCGTCGATGCCACGAGAACATCGGAGCTCGTGCTGTCCGACACCTGGTATCCAGGCTGGCAAGCCACGGTCGATGGGCACCCGGTCCCGATCGACAGGGTCGACTACACCCTGCGGGGGGTGGCTATCCCGCCCGGTCGTCACCAAGTGGTCTTCACCTATGGCCCGGCAAGCTTCCGGACGGGTTGGATCGTCAGCCTCGGGGCGGCCATCATCTGGCTCGTCGGGCTGGCTCTGGGGCTGCGGCGGGCCCCAAGGCTGGGCCGCCGGGGGCGGCGGCCCTCCGGACGGGGTCGACACGTGATGCCGGCCGGAGGCTCACAAGCGGCGACTCAGTCGGAAGCTCCGAGAGAGCGCTCGCTCCAATCATTGAGCGACATGCCAGTCGTGGCCACGTAATTGTCGTTGGACGGGAGCGTGATGAAGTAGATCCACAGTTTGTCCGTGGGCCGCACAATCACGTCGTCGGTAGAGAAGGACATGTCACCATTTCCCGCCAGCAACGAATTCCCACAACACCCGAGCCATCCCCCGAGGCTGCTGGTCATATGGTCGATGGCCTGCCGGTCGGACCACGAGGCAGGCAGCTTGTAGAGGTAGGTCTGCACCTGATTGCCGATTGCGCCAAAAGCATTGACATTCCAAAACACCCGCTTGACCTGCCAGATGCGCCCATTCGCAGGGCGTGCGCCAGCCGAGAGTTGGACCCCGCACGTGCCATTTTGGATGATGCCCTGGTTGGTGAGGGATCGGTCGATGGATGGCAACGTAGTGCCGACCTCTTTCGCGCTCAGGGGAGCAGCAGACGCCGCAGAATCCGTGGAGGCGGCGAGCACCCCACCCGTGCCAGCGATCAGGAATCGCCGACGGGACAGATTGTGAAGCGTTGGCCACGCCGATGGGCTCTCGCTCTCTCCATCGGCTACCACCCCAGGCCTCCCCACGTCCTCTTCCACCGTTTGCCGGAGAACCAGAGCTTAGAGCTCCCTACGGACGCTCCCTGGGAGGTGTATGAAGCAGCGACCGAGCGGCGGGAGGCGGCCGGGCGCCGCCGTGTTTCCCCTGGCGGCTCGCCGGGTATCGGCGGTTGTCGTGGCCGCCGTAATCGCTGACGGCCTAGCCAAGCGGCATCGGCAACGCTCATGGCCTCGCTGTACCACGTCGGGGTCTCCACCGACCGTCTCTACTACGGGACCGACACGCGAGCGCAAGCGCTTCTCGTGGGTTCGTTCCTCGGGGCGGTGGCTTGGGGCGGTGGTCGGCAGTGGCGGGTGTTCAATCCGGAGTGGGCCCGGAGCCGGACGGGTCACTTGTCCGGGTTCGCACTGGGTGTCGTCGGCTGTGGGGCTTTGCTGTGGGCATGGCACGCGCTCGAAGGCCAGACACCGTTCCTCTACGAGGGCGGCTTCCTCGTGGTGGCCGTTGCTGCCGCCGCGGTCATCGCCGCCGTCACCAGTTGGCGCACCTCGGTCTCTCGGCCGCATCTCCTACGGCGTATACCTGTACCACTGGCCGCTATTCCTGGCCGTGAACAGCGCCCGCACCGGCCTGAGCGGGCTGTCTCTCCTCGCCGTGCGGCTGCTGCTCACCTTGCTCGTCGCCGTCGTGTCCTGGCGCTTTGTCGAAGAGCCGATCCGTCGACGCCAGTGGTTGCGATCGTGGCGTGGTGCTTGTGCCACCGGAGCCGCCGCGGTCGGGACCGCCGTCATGTTGGCGGTGGCCACGATCGTGCCGGCGGCCGGCGGTGTGACGCCTTCTCTGGTCGCCCAGGGCCGGTCGAGCATGAAGCCCACGGAGGTCAGTGCCCTTCGCTCCGTCGACGCCTTCGGCTCGCACCCGCTGCGCTTCCTCTTGTTCGGCGATTCGGTGGCCCTCACCGCGGGGCTGGGCCTGAGGATCGGAACCCAGAAGCGCTACGGCGTTGAGGTCCTCGACAGGGGCATCCTCGGATGTGATCTCGACCAGGTACCGTCTCGTCTCAGCGATCAGGTGTTCGGCACTGCTCCCGGCCAGAACTGCTGGTCGTGGTGGACCAAGTGGTCCCGATACATCGCCCAGTTCCACCCGCAAGTGGTGGGGCTGCTCATCGGTCGCTTTGAACTCGCTGACCATCTCTCTCACGGAAAGTGGATGCGCGTCGGCGAGAAGGCATGGGACGACCATCTCGAAGCCGAGCTCGATCGAGTCATCAAGGTGACCTCAGCGGGCGGGGCAAAGGTGGTGTTGTTCACCTATCCCTATATGGATCCGCAGATCGAGGCGCCCAACGGCGATCCCTATCCGGAGAACGAACCCTCTCGGGTGACGGAGTGGAACCGACTGTTACGGGAGGCGGCCGCACGCCACCCCGGAGTCGTGACATTGATCGACCTCAATCGGATTCTCAATCCCGGCGGGCACTACACCAGCACGATCGACGGCGTCCGGGTGCGGTGGATTGATCGCATTCACGTCAGCCTTGCCGGAGGCGAATGGTTGCAACCTCGGATCCTTCCTGAGGTCGCACAACTTGGCCTGGACGACATCGGTACCCAGCAATCTCGGCAGGATCCTTCTCACTAGCCCCCGTCTCTAGGGATTCGATGGCCCCCTGGCCGAGAGGACCCGGGTCGCCAAATCCAGGACTACGAGCCGGGGCACCTCCGCGGGGAAGTTGTGCGCCAGCTTGTCCGTCAATTGCGTCGGGGTGGGGTCGAGGATGGCCGCCGGTCTCGACTGCACCACCCTCTGATCGGCCGGACCCGGGTACTCCTCGACGTCGCGATGCACCACCACCCACGCCTGCGCCCCGTTTACCTGGCCGACCCCCCATTTCCCTCGCCACGCCAGGTGCCGGCGATGCTCCCCGTCAAACTCGGTCCAACCCTCAGTGCCGTCTCCCACCGTCTACCTCCTTGTGGGCTGTGACGCGATCCATCCTCGCGCCGAGGAGATCTGCCCCGCTCAACCCCGTGGTGTCGTCACGAGGACGGTGGGTCGAGCTCGTCCCACTCGACGCCAGCAATTGCGGCTTCGAGCCTGCTGTCCGGGTCGCCGGTGGCGAAGTGATCGTCTTCGTCCCATGCGCTCACATGCCACCGAGTCGAGCCGGCCAGGGGGCCAGCGTCCTCTATCTCGATCGTGATGGTCGCGACGGCACCGTCCCGTCGGGTTCGAAATCCCCTGAACCAGGCGATATTCGAGAGCTCCCTGCACCCCGAGACCTCTCTGAGTCGATCGAGCACTGCCGGGATGTCGTCGTGGTGCAAGTCCAAGGCAGTCCCACCTCCACTGTTGCGACGGGAGTCGACGGGATCCCGCCGGACCACCCGTGGCAAAGATCTCCCGACTCCAGGAGGGTACCTCGGAGAGGCCTCGCCCAGCGTTACCTCTTGCCTTGCGCAGTCCGCCGTCTGCGGGGTCTGCGGCGCTCCTGTCCAGCACGAGCCCCGGGGGCGGCGGCAGGCCGCCCGCTAGCGGCGGCCACATTGGTCCGCTCCTTCCGCGAGGACTGCGTGTCTCGGGGACAGGCGGAACCGACGAGGGCGAGCGCAGGGACGTCCGGTGAGGACACGTCGCGAGAGAGTCCGAGATTGCGCTGTATGAGCCTGGTCGCGGGTAGGTGCTCGTGGGCCACAAGGGAGACGACGATGCCGTCGGCACCGGCCCTTCCGGTACGGCCCGACCGGTGCACGTAATCGGTCGGATCAGCGGGCGGGTCGAAGTGGACCACGAGCGGCACCGAATCGACGTGGATTCCCCGCGCCGCGACGTCCGTCGCGACGAGGACGTCGAGCCGGCCGGCCCGGAAGGCTGCCAGGGCACGCTCCCGCTGACTCTGGCTGCGGTCCCCGTGGATGGCGGCCGAGCGGAGACCGGACCGGGCGAGGCGATCCGACAGGCGGTCGGCTCCTCGCTTGGTTCGGCAGAAGACCATCGCCGGCCCACGGGCCGAAATCGTGTCGACGGTCACCGCCAGCCGGTCGAGGTGCTCGACCCGCCAAAAGTGGTGATGGACCGTCCCCCGATCGATGTCGGCGGCCTCCACGTCGTGGCGCACGGGATGGTGCTGGTAGTCGCGGATGAGCTTGTCGACCGGTCCCTGGAGGGTGGCCGAGAAGAGCAGCATCTGGCGCCCGGCGGCCGTGAGATCGATGAGGCGGCGCACGGCGGGCAGGAACCCCATGTCGGCCATCCGATCGGCCTCGTCGACAACCACCATCTCGACGTGCGACAAATCGACCGAGCCCCGCTCGACCAGGTCCTCGAGCCGTCCGGGGCACGCGATGAGGACGTCGAGACCGTTTCGCAAGGCCGCAAGCTGCTTGTTGTACCCGACCCCACCGTAGATCGACGTCACGCGAGCGCCGATCACCGCGGCGAGCGGTGTCACGACCTCTTCGATCTGGGCCGCGAGCTCGCGCGTCGGGACCAGGACCAGAGCAGACGGGTGTCGGCGACGTCGCGGTGCGGCGTCCCGCTTGACCGCCAGCCGAGACAGGATCGCCAGCCCGAAGGCCAGGGTCTTACCTGCCCCGGTGGGAGCCTTGCCGCACACGTCGCGTCCCGCAATGCAGTCGGGCAGGGTAGCGGCCTGGATGGGAAAAGGGGTGGTGATGCCTCTCTTCTCCAAGGCCAGGGACAGCTCCCGAGGTACGCCGAGATCCGAGAAGGGGGCAGGCGCGGTAGAGGTGGATGGGGTGTTCACAAGACTCCAGTCGGTCCAAGACGAAAGATGGCCGACTCGATGAAATGTCTCGTGGGCCTGGCCGGCACCATTTCGCCAGCCGCCGCGAGGCGAGGCCCGCGGTATCGAGAGCCAGCATAGCGGAAGCGGCATGATCGACGGAGCCAAGCGATCCGGCAGGTAGCCTGAGTTGGCCGCAGACTGTTCGCCAGATGCCCGCAGGCGTCGGCAATGCCAGAGAGCAGAGCATCGAAGAGCGAGGGATGGTCTCCCGCTCCGTTCCGGCCGGATCTCAGAATCGGGGGCCATTGCCCAGCAAGCATGTCCAAGCGCCGGAGGAGGACCTGGTTCGGTTGTACCTCAGCGACATTGGCCGCCACCCGCTGCTGACGAAGGACGACGAGGTCCGGCTGGCCCAGTTGGTCGAGGCCGGACGCGAGGCGCGGACGGAGCTTGCGGCACTTGGAAAGACCAACTCTGCTCGCGGGCGTGAGCTTCGCCGGGCCGTGCGCGCGGGAGAGGTCGCGGTGGAGGCCTTCACCAACGGCAACCTCCGACTTGTGGTCTCGATCGCGAAGAAATATCAGGTCACCGATATGGCGTTCCTGGATCTGGTGCAGGAGGGCAACCTCGGGCTCATGCACGCAGTCGAGAAGTTCGACTGGCGCAAGGGCTTCAAGTTCTCCACCTACGCCACTTGGTGGATCCGCCAGTCGATCACCAGAGGCATCGCCAATGGCGGGCGCACCATACGTCTACCCGTGCACGCCCGAGACCTGCTCAACCAGGTCGCCAGGGCCCGAGCCCGCCTCGAGGCCCAGCACGGTCGACGGGTCACCATGACCGAGATCGCCGCCGATCTCGAGGTGAGCGCGGACAAAATCGCCGATGTCCTCCGTCACGGCGTCGTGCCGGCCTCCCTCTCTGAACCGCTGCGTCACGAGAGCGACGCCGAGCTGGGTGACCTGATCGAGGACCACAGCGCGGTCTCGCCGTTCGAGGCGGCCGCGGCAGCCCTGCTTTCCGGTGAGGTGGCCCGCATGCTGGTCGCCCTCGATGATCGTGAGCGGGAAGTCATCCAGTTGCGGTTCGGCCTCGACAGCGGTGAGCCTCGCACTCTCGAGCAGGTCGGTGTCCGCTTCGGCCTCACCCGCGAGCGGATCCGTCAGATCGAAGCCCGGGCCATGGCAAAACTGCGCCACCCGATGGCGGGACACAACCATCCGAGCTGATCTGCGGCGATCGGCGTCGGCGTCGATCGAACCATGCCCGCAGACTCGCGCCGAGAGTCGCTGACCCAAGAGGCGGTGGCGTGACCGACATCCCGCCACGTCGAGCTGGTAGGGTGGTGAGGTCGCCTGCATTCAGCTGGCGTGGCCTGGTCGAGATTCTCCCCGAGTTGGCCCGATTCGAACGGAGCCCGTGATCTCCCAGCGTCTGAGTGAAGCCCTGCGGGGCCATTTCACCATGACCTCGTCGAGGTCGGGCGGTGACGGCGAGGTCAGCCCTCGACAGGCTCGTTTCGGCGTCTCTCCGAGGACCATCTGATGAGCACCTCGGTAGGTAAGCGCCAGCGGGAGCGGCAAAAGTTGGAGAAGGCCAAGGCCAAGGCGGAGCGCAAGGCCGCCCGCCGGGCGACCGACGCGGAGCCGGCTGAGCCCACGTTGCATCGGAGCGAATCAGAGCTCATCGAGGATCTGAGTGCGCTCCACCGGGCCTTCGAGGTCGGCGAGCTATCGCCGGAGGAATTCGAGGAGCGCCGGGACACGCTGCAGGTGCAATTCGAACAGCTCCCTCGATGACCCCCTGGACGATCAGTCGGAGCGACTTTCTCCAAGGATCATCTCGTGCCTAGGCGCACCAACGACAGGCGGTCGCAGCGCCGGTCGACGACCACCCACGAGCGAGGGGGGCACGACGACGCCCGCCGGCTCGAGACGTGGACGCGCAGGCCCTGGCACTCCGCGAGTCCGGCGCCTCGTTCTCGGCGATCGCTCGCCTACTGGAGCTGGGACGTGCGACGGACGCGCACCGAAGCTTCGTCCGTGCGCTCGGCGGGCAGGACGAAGACGAGCGCCGCCGGTTGCTCAAGAACGAAGAAGAACGACTCGACCAACTCGAGCGCCGGATCCGTGAGAGGGATGCCGCAGACGCCGCGAAGGTCGAACGGAGGTTGCTGGGCGTGATGAAGCTCCGAGAGGCCATCCGGCAGTGACGTCGCCGGACCAAGAATCGCCGTGCGCCCTCTGTGGCCGTCCCGCGACGACCTCGATCGAGCCGATCCGCCGGACCCTTGCGCGCGGAGCAGATCCCGACGATCAGTCGTATTCGATCACCGTGATCCTGCCCGACGTCGCGCTCTGCGACGAGCACGCCGCGGACGTCCGTCAAGGCAGCCGCCTCGTCGGATGGTGCGACGACGAACGCTGCCGGATCTACGGGGAAGCTGGCAAGGTCTCCGCATGTGGCAGCCAGTACGAGGAAATTGCCTCCGGCAACCGGTCCCGGTCCTCCCACTCCCAAAAACCGTCGAACAAGGCACAAAGCAAGAAATCAGAAAGTGAATAGGTACATGACAACTGGAACGGTGAAGTTCTTCAACAACGAAAAGGGCTTCGGATTCATCTCCCGAGCCGACGGCGAAAAGGATGTCTTCGTGCACTTTTCCAACATCGTCGGCGAGGGGCACAAGACTCTCGAGGACGGCCAGCAGGTGGAGTTCGACCTGGCCGAGGGTCGCAAGGGACCCGAAGCCCAGAACGTTCGAGCCGTCTGAGCGACGTCGGCGTTTGGCGCAGACATCCACCCGGAGACCTGCGAATCGCCGTGGCCACCAGCACGGAGTACGCCTTTGACCTCCGGTGGACCCCCTTCATCGAATCTCGGATGTGAGCACTTGTGCAGACGGCAACCTTGCAAGAGGCGGGTCCCCGCGACTTTCGCGCCCTGGCCATAGACGTTCGAGCGGCGGGGTTCCTTGATCGCCGGCCGGGCTATTACTGGGCCAAGGCGGTCCTCACGATCGCGGCTTTTGCCGCCGGATGGGCCGGCGTCATCGTCCTGGGCGACTCGTGGTCGACCCTCGGTCTCGCGATCTTCCTCGGTGTGATCGCGACGCAACTCGGCTTCCTCGGGCATGATGCCGGCCACCGGCAGATCTTCCAGTCCCAGCGGGCAAATCGCCTGTTCGGTCTCGTGATCGGGAACGGGTTGATCGGGCTGAGCTTCGGTTGGTGGGTGCCCAAGCACAATGCTCACCACTCCCATCCCAACCAAAGAGACCGCGATCCCGACATCGGGGTCGGCCTGCTGGGCGCCCCCGACACGGTTGGGCGGGCCGGGGGGAGTCGGAGCGTGGCCGGATGGCTGGCGCGCTGGCAGGCCGAGCTCTTCTTCCCCCTCATGCTGCTTCGCAGCACGGGCCTCTATGTCTCGGGCTTTCTCGACCTGATCCGCCGGCGTGATCGCAGCGCACTCACGGAGGGCGCCCTGCTCGGCGTGCATGCCGCCCTCTACCTGACCGCCGTGTTCTGGGTACTCCCACCGCTCATGGCGATCAGCTTCGTTGCGGTGCATCAAGCCGTGTTTTCCGTCTATCTCGGTTGTAGCTTCGCCCCCAATCACAAGGGCATGCCCATCCTCGATCGCGACTCGGAGATGAGCTTCGCGCGACGCCAGGTCATCACGGCCCGAAATGTCTCGGGCGGTCGGTGCGCGGGGTTTGTCTTCGGTGGCCTCAACTATCAGATCGAGCATCATCTTTTTCCCACGATGCCCCGACCCAACCTGGCCCGGGCCCAGGGCATGATCCGTGCGTTCTGTGCGGAGAACCACATCGGATACTGCGAGGTCAGGCCGATCGCTTCGTACCGTCAGGCCATCCGCGAACTCCGCGTCGCCTGATTCCAACACTCCGCGGCACGGCCCGGGCGCCGGAACACCCGGACCCCGAAGCGTTGTCGGAGTCCGGGTGCGCCCCGGCTGGACTGCTCTAGGCGGTCCTTCTAGATGGCCTTCACATTGCGTGCCTCGGGACCCTTGCGGCCCTCGGCGATGTCGAATTCCACCTCCTGGCCCTCCTCGAGGGTCCGGAACCCGTTGCCCACGATGTTGGAAAAGTGCACGAAGACATCCTTTTCGCCGTCGGCTCGGGAGATGAATCCGAACCCCTTCTCGTTGTTGAAGAACTTCACCGTTCCAGTTGCCATGGCGCTACTTTTCTCTCCATTCGTGTTCAATCGGGTCGTGTGAGATCGTGTGAGGTCGTGTGACGGTCATTTGGGCGGCACCGGCCGAGGGCGATTCGCCGGTCCCCGGCGGTGAGGAGCCTGGACGCGGGGGCACGATGCTGTCCGAGCTGTTGTCTGGGGTGATTGGTGAGAGCCTCGACATCTAGTGGCCTTTCGTGCTGCCACGCATCGCATACCGGCCACACCATGAGGAATCGTCGGGCACTCGACCCGCGCGACTTGACCGAGCTTGCCAAAGAATACCTGTTCGAGAGGGCACCGGTTCGCACACGCCACCACCAGGCTCGTCCCGGTACCCGGGCCGCCCCGGTGGGGACCCGGGTACCGTTGGGCCCCGCCGGCTATTGGTCCTCGTCCTCGTCCCACTCGGCGTTGCGCTCCTCGACCCGCTCCCGCCAGTGCTCGGCGTCCTCCCGCGTGGGGTACGGGCCCATCCGGTCCCGCAGGTGACACTCCTCACGCGTTTCGACCCGCCCGTGCTTGAAGCAGTAGTACCAATCACCGCTGGCGTCGCCCAGGTGCGCCGTCTCCGCTCCCATACCGGACCAAACTAGGCGATGAGGCCCGCGGCCTGGCGTTTCGCGCCAATGGCTCGATGGGAGAGCGATCGGCACCCTCCGGGGCGGCAATGAGCGGGTCCGGCGGCAGGGCCACGCCCGTCTAAGCGACCCGCTCGTCGAATTGCACGACGTTGTCGTCGGGGTCGCGCACGAACATCCCACGGACTCGCCCTCCCGGCGGTTCGCCGTAGGTCACGGTGTCCGCACCGCGCTCGCTCGGCTCGACGATGATGGGCACCCCGGCAGCCCGTGCCCTTGCGGCGATCTCGTCGAGATTGTCGACCCAGAACCCCACGTGGTGGAAGCCGACCTCGAAGAGACCCTTGGGATTTTCGTCTCGGGGCCGGGTCAGCTGCTGGTCGAGGACGACGAAAGCCTCATGGGGCCCCTCCCTCTCACGCAGGTAGACGCCCCGGCGCCGGACGACCTCGCCGCCGATGGTGAACTCCTCCACCGTGTCGAGGGTGACGTGCAGGCCCACGACGTCCGTCCAGAACGGGAGCGATCGCTCCATGTCTCGCACCCCGATGGCGATGTGCGACACGTTCTTGACGGGCACCCGCCGACTGTACCAAGAGCTGGTCCAACGATCGCCTTTTTGCGAGGTCGCACCATGGTTCGGACGCCGGGGACCGCGCGATAGTGGGCGCGTCGGGCGCGGTTGCCCGTCCGGTGACGCTCTCCGGAGCGCTCCTCGCGACGAGGGGGAAGGGGCCGAACGTCTGAGGCGTCGGAGCGGGAAACACCTGGGTGGCTCCATCGCTCTGCTGGCGACGGTTGGTCTGGCGGCCGGTGCCTGCGGCTCCAGCCCCGGGGCCTCGACGAATCCGCCTTCCTCCGGCGCGGGCTCGACGAGCACCAGCACCACCCGAACGCCCCCGACGACCACGACGTCTGCGCCGGGCACGACCGTGCCCTCGACGACCACGATCCCGCCCTCGACGACGGCACCCCCGACGTCCACCTCCGCCGGGCTCACCCTGAGCGTCACGGGAGCGGGTCCCGCCACCGTGATCCGGGTCGTCGCCGACGGCCAGGTGTCGCAGTACACGAACGTGGCACTGCCCTGGAGCCAGGCCCTGCCGAACGTGCCCAAGATCGTGTCGTTGAGCGCCCAAAACGGGGGTTCCGATTCGGGGTCGCTGAGCTGCGGGATCACTCGGGGAGGGGTGACCCTCGACACGGAGTCTCGGAGCGGCTCCGGCACCGTGGTCCAGTGCGGGGCAACCCCGGGCCTCGGCACCTGACAAGATCCGGCCCCGGCGAATTGCGGGGTCGGCTGTGCCCGTTAGGTTGAGCGGTCGTGAGCCAACGCGACGACCGGCGGCGTGGTTGGGCGGACGCCGCCCCGGGCAACCACCCTTCCGATGAGCGATCCCCGAGGGTTGCGTACTACTCGATGGAGGTGGCCGTCGAGGACCGTCTCCCCACCTTCAGCGGGGGACTCGGCGTCCTGGCCGGTGACGTCCTGCGGGCGGCCGCCGACGTCGGCCTTCCGATGGTGGGGGTCACCCTGCTCTACAACCTCGGGTTCTTCCGCCAGACGATCGACTCCGAGGGGCTCCAGCACGAGGCCGCGGTGCGGTGGCACCGGGGCGATCTGCTCGAGGAGCTGCCCCTCCGAGTCGGTGTGCAGGTAGGGGAGCGCCGGGTCCTCGTACGGCCATGGCGCCTGGAGCTGCGGGGGATCGACGGAGCGCGGGTCCCCGTGTACTTCCTCGACAGTGACGTCGAGGGCAACCATCCCGACGACCGCACGATCACGGACCGGCTCTACCTGGGCGATCGATCGGCCCGTCTGGCCCAGGAGGTCGTGCTCGGCTTAGGCGGGGTCGCCGTGCTCCACCGGCTGGGCCATCGCATCGAACGACATCACATGAACGAGGGTCACGCGGCCCTCGTCCCGCTCGCGCTGCTGGGGCTGGGCGACGGCGCAGGATTCGACGAGTGGACGTCGTCCGCCGCAGAGCGGCTCCTCGCGGCGACGCCGGACGACGTGGAGCGCGTGCGGCGTCGCTGCGTCTTCACCACCCACACGCCGGTGCCGGCGGGGCATGACCGCTTCGCGGCCGATGTCGTGGCGGGCGTGCTCGGCCACGAGGTCGACAAGGCCCTGGGCAGGCTCGACGCGCTGGAGGAGGACGGCACGCTCAACATGACCCTCCTCGGCATGCGATGCTCGGCGTTTGTCAACGCGGTCTCCGTGCGGCATCGCGAGGTCACCGGTGCCATGTTCCCCGGTGCCCGCGTGGAGGCCGTGACCAATGGGGTGCACGGTTCCACCTGGGCAGCTCCGGCGACCGCGGAGCTGCTGGACCGCCGGCTCCCCGGATGGCGGCGCGACGCCTCGCGCCTCCACTACGCCTGCAGCCTGCCGCTCGGGGAGCTGCGCGAGGCGCACGCCCGGTCCAAGGGCGCCCTCGCGGCCGAGGTCCGGGCCCGCACCGGCGTCACCCTCGACCTCGAAGCGTTCACGATCGGCATCGCCCGGCGGGTCACGTCGTACAAGCGAAACGACCTCGTGCTGAGCGACCCCGAACGGCTCGGGGAGATCGCCGCGCGGGTCGGCCCGATGCAGATCCTCTACAGCGGCAAGGCCCACCCGCAGGACGAGCCCGGCAAGGAGATGATCCGGCGGATCAACGCGGTGGGGGCGGAGTTGCAGGGCGGCGTTTCGGTCGTCTACCTGCCCGACTACGACATGGCGCTCGCCCGCACCCTCTGCGCGGGGTCGGACCTCTGGCTCAACACCCCCGAGAGGCCCCACGAGGCGTCCGGCACGAGCGGAATGAAGGCCGCCCTCAACGGGGTGCCGAGCCTGAGCACCCTGGACGGGTGGTGGCTCGAGGGTCATCTCGAGGGCATCACCGGCTGGGCGATCGGTCCCGACGACCCGGACCACGACCCGGCGCACGACGCAGAGGACCTCTACCGGGTGCTCGAGCACAGGGTGGCGGCCCTCTACTACGGCGACCCGGAGGCCTACGCCGCGGTCGGGCGCCACGCCCTCGCCCTCAATGGCCCCTTCTTCTCGGCGCAGCGCATGGTCGAGGAGTACGACCGCCGTGCGTACCGGACGGGGCTGGCGCTCCAACCCCGCGGGACCGACTAGGTCCGAAGCGGAACGCCCCATGACTCCCGAGACGAGCGCCCGACCCGACCTGGCCGCCCGGGACCGAGCTCGGCCCGTGGTCGAGCACGCCGGCCCCGCGGTGGACTGCGGGCGATACCCGGCCAAGCGCATCGCGGGCGACACGGTCCTCGTCCACGCGGACGCCTTTGCCGACGGACACGACCTGGTTACCGCCGAGGTCCGCTGGCGGGGCCCATCCGCCGGCACCTGGGCGAGCGAGCCGATGCGATCCGTCGGCAACGACCGCTGGGAGGGATCCTTCAAGGTCGCACATCCCGGACGTTACGAGTTCGCCGTGCGGGCGGGGTTGGACCGCTTCGCCACGTGGGTCCACGACCTCACGGCGAAGGTCGACGCGGGTCAGGACGTCACGGTCGACCTGCTCGTGGGGGAGCGGCTGTTGACGACGGCGTCGCGGAGGGCGAGGGGACCGGCGCGCGCCGAGCTGCGTCGTGCTGCGGCACGACTCCGCGCCCTGTCGCTCTCGGCACAACGCACGTCGTCCTCCGATCAGGCCTCGCCCGCCCTGCCTGCCTCGCCGAGCCCGTCCGATCCGCCGCCGCCCGCCACCGGCTCGGCAGAGGCCGTCGCACTCGTCCACGACGACTCGCTGCGAGCTCTTGCCTCCCGCCACCAGGACGCCGGGCCCTGGGTCTCCTCGGAGACGCTCCACGTCGAGGTCGCCAGACTCCGGGCCGGCTTCGGCAGCTGGTACGAGCTCTTCCCGCGCTCGGCGTCGGCGGACCCGGCACGCCCCGGTCGGCTCACCGATGTGGTCGCCCGCCTACCCGACATCGCCCGCATGGGCTTCGACGTGCTCTATCTGCCACCGATCCACCCGATCGGCCACACCAACCGCAAGGGTCCCGACGGCGCACGCACGGCCGGGCCGGACGATCCGGGCAGCCCGTGGGCCATCGGCTCCGAGGCGGCGGCCACACCGCCGTCCACCCGAGCCTCGGCACCCTGGACGACGTCGGGGCGTTGATCGAAAAGGCCGCCGATCACGGCATCGAGGTGGCGCTGGACCTGGCGTTCCAGTGCTCGCCCGACCACCCCTGGGTGACGGAGCATCCCGAGTGGTTCCGTCGGCGCCCCGACGGCTCCATCCGCTACGCGGAGAACCCGCCCAAGCGCTACGAGGACATCTACCCGCTCGACTTCGAGACCGCGGACTGGGCCGAGCTGTGGTTGGCCCTGCTCGGCGTGGTGACGTTTCTGGGTCGAACCAGGGGTGCGGATCTTCCGGGTCGACAACCCGCACACCAAGCCGTTGCGCTTTTGGAGTGGCTGATCGCCGAGGTCCGCCGGCAGCACTCCGACGTGATCTTCCTGGCCGAGGCGTTCACCCGAGCCACGCGTCATGGAGCAGCTGGCCAAGATCGGCTTCGCCCAGTCCTACACGTACTTCACCTGGCGCAACGCCAAGTGGGAGCTCGAGACGTACTTCACCGAGCTCACCCAGACCGAGGTCGCCGAGTACCTTCGGCCCAACCTCTGGCCCAACACGCCCGACATCCTGCACGCGACCCTCCAGCACGGAGGTCGTGCCGCCTTCATGTCCCGGCTCGTCCTGGCCGCCACGCTGTCCGCCAGCTACGGCATCTACGGCCCGCCCTTCGAGCTGCTCGAGCACGAGCCCCGTCACGAGGGGTCGGAGGAGTACCTGCACTCCGAGAAGTACGAGATCGCGCTGCGTGGGACCTCGACCGCCCGGGCAACCTCTCCGACCTCATCGCCCGGATCAACCGGATCCGGCGCGACATCCGGCACTCCAGCACGAACCGGACCCTGCGCTTCCACCACATCGACAACGACCAGCTCCTCGATCTACTCCAAGCGCGCCCCGCCGAGGCGGGCCCCCCGGCGACCGATCGGGGGCCTCCGACGACGTCGTCCTGGTGGTGGTCAACCTGGACCCGGCGGCACGTCCAGTCGGGCTGGACGTTCCTCGACGCTCGATGCCCTCGGGGTGCGACGACGGCGAGCCCTTCGAGGTCCACGACCTCCTCACCGACGCCCGCTACGAGTGGCGGGGGCCGTGGCAACTACGTGCGACTCGACCCGGCGATCGTGCCCGCCCACGTCTTCCAGGTCCGAGGTGGGTCGCGATGACGGTCTGGTGGCCCCGGCTCGCGGCCGACACCGCGTCCGGGACGAGCCACCCAGGCGAGTTCGACGCCGAGCACTGGTACAAGGACGCGGTCATCTACGAGCTGCACGTCCGCGCCTTCCAGCGACAGCGACGGCGACGGCATCGGCGACTTCCGGGGCCTCACCGAGAAGCTCGACTACCTGCAGGACCTCGGCGTCACCGCGCTCTGGCTGCTGCCCTTCTACCCCTCGCCGCTGCGCGACGACGGCTACGACATCGCCGACTACCGCCGACGTCCACCCCGTCGTACGGCACGCTCGCGCGACTTCAAGCGCGTTCCTCGCGCGAGGCCCACCGCCGCGGCCTGCGCGTCATCACCGAGCTGGTGCTGAACCACACCTCCGACCAGCACCCCTGGTTCCAGCGGGCCCGGCGCGCCCGCCCGGGACGCACGGCGCGCGACTTCTACGTCTGGAGCGACACGCCCGACCGCTACCGCGAGGCCCGCATCATCTTCAAGGACTTCGAGACGTCGAACTGGACCTGGGACCCGGTCGCCGAGGCCTACTACTGGCACCGCTTCTACTCGCACCAGCCCGACCTCAACTTCGACAACCCCGACGTCCAGGACGGCCATCTTCGACGTCGTCGACTTCTGGCTCGAGATGGGCGTCGACGGCCTGCGGCTCGACGCCGTGCCCTACCTGTTCGAGCGCGAGGGCACCAACTGCGAGAACCTGCCCGAGACCCACGCGTTCCTCCGGCGAGCTGCGCGCACACGTCGACGAGCGCTTCCCGGACCGCATGCTGCTCGCCGAGGCCAACCAGTGGCCCGAGGACGCGGTCGCCTACTTCGGCGACGGCGACGAGTGCCACATGGCCTTCCACTTCCCGCTCATGCCGCGGATGTTCATGGCGGTCCGCCAGGAGGACCGCTTCCCGATCGTCGACATCCTGGCCCAGACGCCCGACGCATCCCCGACAGCTGCCAGTGGGCGCTGTTCCTGCGCAACCACGACGAGCTGACCCTCGAGATGGTGACCGACGAGGAGCGCGACTACATGTACCGCGCCTACGCGCAGGACCCCCAGGCCCGGATCAACCTCGGCATCCGCCGCCGCCTGGCGCCGCTGCTCGGCAACGACCGGCGCAAGATCGAGCTGATGAACGGCCTGCTCTTCTCGCTGCCCGGCACGCCGGTCATCTACTACGGCGACGAGATCGGCATGGGCGACAACATCTACCTCGGCGACCGCAACGGCGTGCGCACGCCGATGCAGTGGGACGCGCGACCGCAACGCCGGCTTCTCCGCGCGCCAACCCCCAGCGGCTCTACCTGCCCGGTCATCATCGACCCCGAGTACCACTACAGGCGGTCAACGTCGAGGCCCAGCAGCAGAACCCGAGCTCGCTGCTCTGGTGGATGAAGCGCCTCATCGCGCTGCGCAAGCGCTACCGGGCGTTCGGCCGGGGCACCCTCGAGTTGCTGCGCCCCGAGAACCGCAAGGTGCTCGCCTTCGTGCGGCGCTTCGAGGACGAGCGGATCCTGGTGGTCGCCAACCTGTCGCGCTTCGCCCAGGCGGTCGAGCTCGACCTCTCGGAATTCCGCGGCGCGGTGCCGGTCGAGCTCTTCGGCGGCACCGAGTTCCCGACCGTCGGCGAGCTGCCCTACCTGCTCACCCTCGGGCCGCACGGCTTCTACTGGTTCTCCCTCGAGACGCCACTTCCCGACGAGCACCGAGGCGGCGCCCGCCGTCTCCGTCCCCGGCGGATGGGAAGAGGTGCTCGAGCCGCCCGCCCTGACGAGGCTCGAGGAGATCCTGCAGTCCTACGTCGTGGGCCAGCGGTGGTTCCGGGACAAGGCGCGCCGGGTCAAGCGCGTCCGGGTGGTCGAGGCGGTCCCTGTCCCGAGCGGTCGCGGCGCCGGCGCGGCTCGTCCTCGTCGAGGTGGACCTGGACACCGGCAGCCCGGAGACGTATCTCCTGCCCCTGGCCTTCGCCTCGGAAGGGTGGGCGCAGGACCTGCGCCGCTACCACGGCGAGGCGATCGTGGCCGAGCTGCGGGCGGGCGAGACTCCCGGCGTCCTCTACGACGCCGTCTGGGACCCTGAGTTCTGCCGGTCCCTTCTCGACATCATGGGACGGCGTCGCCAGATCCCGGGGAGCGCCGGCCGCCTCTTCGGCGTGCCCACTCCCAGCCTGCGTCGACTGCGCCCCCTCGAGGGTGATGCGTCGGAGCCCGTACCCATCTCCGCCGAGCAGTCCAACAGCTCCGTCGCCTTTGGCGAACGCCTGATCTTGAAGCTGTTCCGCCGGGTCGAGCACGGCGTGCACCCCGGGGTGGAGCTGGGACGGTTCCTGACCGAGCGTGCTCGCTTCCCGGCCGCGCCCCAGCTGGGTGGCTCCGTCGAGTACCGACGCAACGACGACCACTCGACGCCGGCGACCCTGGCCACGGCCGAGCAGTTCGTGCCCAACGAGGGCGACGGCTGGAGCTACGTGGTCGACGCCCTGCGTCGGGGCCTGGAGGAGGCCCTCGCCCGGCCCGAGGTCGCCCTCGAAGGTCGGCACCTCCCCTCGCCGGACCTGCTGGCGCTCGCCGCCTCCTCGCCGGCCACCCCCGATCACCCCCTGCTCGGACCCCACTACACGTGGGCGGCCCTCCTCGGGCAGCGAACCGCAGAGCTCCATCTGGCCCTGGCCTCGGCATCCTGGGATCCCGACCTCGCACCCGAGCCCCTCACGGCACTCGACCGCCAGAGCCTCTACCACGGCGCCCGGACCCTGCTGCGGCGCAGCTTCCGCCAGGCTCGCTCGCTGGCCGCAGAGGTACCCGAGCTTGCCGAGGCGATCGAGCGCGAGAGCGAGATCCTGAGCCGCCTCCGCAGGATCACGACGGTCCGGATCGCGACCGATCGAATTCGGGTGCACGGCGACTACCACCTGGGCCAGGTGCTGTGGACGGGCAAGGACTTCGTCATCATCGACTTCGAAGGGGAGCCCGGACGGTCGCTCGGCCAACGCCGGCTCCGTCGTCCCGCCCTGGTCGATGTCGCCGGGATGGTGCGCTCCTTGCACTACGCGTCCCGGGCCGCGGGCCTGGTCCCCGAGCGAGACGTCGCCTGGACCTCTGCGCCGGACGCCCTCGCCCCCCTGCTGGTCCTGTGGTATCGCTCGGTCGCGGCGATGTTCCTGCGGTCGTATCTCGACGCCGTCGGCAATGCCCGGTTCGTGCCCCACGAGCGATCCGAGCTGGCCGTCCTCCTCGACTTCCTCCTCCTCGAAAAGGCGATCTACGAAATCGGCTACGAGATCAACGCCCGACCCGATTGGGTCTCGATACCCGCTCGCGGGATCCTCGACCTGCTGGAGACGGGCGGGTGACCGATTCGCCGTCGAGGCAGGGCGACGGACGGAGCGCACTCGCCACGCTATCCCGGCTGCACGGCCTCCAACCCTCGTTTACGGGGGCCGACGGTCGACGACATCGGCTC
Source organism: uncultured Actinomycetes bacterium (assembly GCA_963773635.1). GTDB lineage: Bacteria > Actinomycetota > Acidimicrobiia > Acidimicrobiales > RAAP-2 > CAVZBW01. The sequence continues at coordinate 318,763 of CAVZBW010000005.1, forward strand.
AGCGACGAGGTCGCGATCCAGCTGCTGCGGGCGCTTCGTGTGCCGATCGGGGATCCGAGCGAGGCCGCCGAGCTGGCCGCTCTGGCGCGGGCCGGGCGAGTGTCGCGCGTCGTCGAGCCGGTGCTGGTCGAGCGTGACTCGACGCCGGCCCGCCACCGGGTCACGCTCCCGGTCGACCGGGGGACCGACGCCGCCTGGGTCGAGCTCGTGGGGGAGGACGGGTCATCGGAGCGCCACCGACTCGGCGACCTCGTCCGGCGACCCCCGGTGCGCGAGGAGGTGGACGGCCGAGCCGTGGCGCACCACGAGGTGCTGCTCCCCGCGCCGCTGGCGACCGGCTATCACCAGCTGCGGATCGAGGCCGAGGGTCTCGAGGCGGCCGCCCTGCTGATTCGGTCTCCCGGGCGATGCCCCCTCCCCGAGCGAAGCTGGGGCCTCTTCGCACCGGTCCATGCGCTGCGTGGCGAGGACGACTGGGGCGTGGGCAGCTACGGGGAGCTCGGGAAGCTCATGGAATGGTCGGGTCAGCTCGGTGCCCGCTTCGTGTCGACCCTCCCGGTCTTTGCCACCTTCCTCGACGGCCCCGTACGGGAACCGAGCCCGTACCTGCCGGTGAGCCGGCTGGCTTGGAACGAGCTCTATCTCGACGTCGCCACCCTGCCCGAACTCGGCTACAGCGCCGAGGTTCGCTCCTCTCTCGAGTCGGACGAGACCCGTGCCGCCATGGTCTCGCTGCGTCGCCGACGGCTGGCCGATCCCGTGCGCGCCATGGCAGCGAAGCGCGCCGTGCTCCAACGCGCCGCGGCCGCCTGCGTTGCGTCGCCCCCTCGACTCCGGGCGCTCGAGGATTGGCTGACGGCACATCCCGAGGTAGCCGCGTACGCGCGGTTTCGTGCCGCCCTCTCCGCTGGGGGCGACCCGGCGCACGAGCGCTACCACGGCTACGTGCAGTGGATGGCCGACTGCCAACTCGCCGACGTGGCAGCGCGTGGCAGCATCTGCATGGACCTCCCCGTAGGGGTGCACCCGCAGGGTTTCGATCCCTCGTGGCAACCCGAAGCCTTCGTCGCCGGGGCCAGCGGTGGTGCGCCACCCGACGCCTTCGCCTCCGGCGGGCAGGACTGGGGCATCCGGCCGCTGCACCCCCAGGGCATCCGGGAGCAGGGCTACGGGTACGTGATCGCCATGCTGCGGACAGCCATGCGACACGCGGGGGTCGTGCGCATTGACCACGTCATGGGCCTGCATCGGATGTACCTGGTGCCCGAGGGGGGTGACGCGCGCCACGGCGCCTACGTCCGGTACCAGTCGGAGGAGCTGCACGCCATCGTCGTCCTGGAGGCGACCAGGGCCGGCGTCGCCGTCGTCGGCGAGGACCTCGGTACGGTGCCCTCGGAGGTGCGGCCGGCCATGCGCCGCAGCCGGATGCTGCGGTCCTCGGTCTGGCAGTTCGAGGCCACCGAGGACGACCCCCTACCCACGCCGCCGATCGAGGCCGTCGCCTCCCTCGGAACCCACGACCTCGCGACCTTCGCCGCCTATTGGGCCGGCGAGGACATCGCCGAGCGCCGGTCCGACGGGCGCATCGACGGGGAGACCGCATTCGAGGAAGAACGCCGTCGTCGCGCGCTGACCCAGTCGGTCAGCCGGGCCCTCGGATCGCGGCCGCCAGAGACCCTGCCGCCAGAGACCCTGCCGCCAGAGACCCTGCCGCCGGGGGCCGCCTTCGCCGGGTGCGCCGCGCATTTGGCGCGAGGTCCGGCCGCCCTGGTGCAGCTCGACACGGCCGACCTCTGGCGGGAGCGGGAACCGCAGAACCGGCCGGGGACGACCGTCGCCCAGGGCAGCTTCCGGCTCCGCTACCCGGGGACCACGGAGTGTCTCGGACGTGACCGGGATGCCGTCGCGGTGCTCGCCCGGGTCGACGACGCCCGAAGGAGGGCCGGGCCATGACGGGTGGCTACCTGCTCAGCGAGCAAGACCTCTACCTGTTGAACGAGGGGACCCATCGCGGGCTCGGTGCCCGGCTCGGTGCCCACCGTGCCCCGGGGCGCGACGGCACGTCGTTTGCCGTCTGGGCCCCGAGCGCCGATCACGTGTCGGTCGTCGGGACCTTCAACGGGTGGGATTCCGGGGTCGACCCCCTGGAGTCCCGAGGCGGCTCCGGCGTCTGGGAAGGCCACGTCGATGCCGCGCGCCAGGGCGACGTCTACAAGTTCGCCGTGACGAGCGCCGACGGTCGCCTCCTGTACAAGGCGGACCCCTTCGCCCTCGCCACCGAGGTCCCCCCTCGCACCGGCTCCGTCGTGTGGCGTCCCGACCACGGGTGGGAGGACCAAGCCTGGATGCGAGACCGGGGCGCAAAGGCAGCCCTCGACGCACCCCTGTCGATCTACGAGATGCATCTCGGATCGTGGCGGCGGGATCCCGCTTCGCCCGATCGCCTGCTCTCCTACGGCGAGATCGCCCCGGCCCTGGCCGCCTACGTCACCGACATGGGCTTCTCCCACGTCGAGCTTCTCCCCATCATGGAACACCCCTTCTACGGCTCGTGGGGGTACCAGATCACGGGCTACTTCGCGCCCAGCGCCCGGTACGGCACGCCCGACGACTTCATGGCGTTCGTCGATACGCTCCATCAGGCCGGCATCGGGGTCATCTTGGACTGGGCCCCGTCCCACTTCCCGACCGACGAATTCGCCCTCGGGGAGTTCGACGGTACCCATCTCTACGAGCACTCCGACCCCCGGCTCGGGATCCATCCCGACTGGGACAGCTACATCTTCAACTACGGTCGCCACGAGGTCCGCAGCTTCCTGCTCTCCTCCGCCGAGCATTGGCTGTCGACCTACCACGCCGACGGCCTGCGGGTCGACGCGGTGGCCTCCATGCTCTACCTCGACTACTCCCGGCCGGCGGGGGAGTGGATCCCCAACCGGGAGGGGGGACGGGAGAACCTGGACGCCATCTCGCTGCTCAAGCAGATGAACATCGCCGTGTACCACGACCACCCCGACGTTCAGACCCTGGCCGAGGAGTCGACGGCCTGGCCCGGCGTGTCGCGTCCCACGGACGTGGGCGGCCTCGGGTTCGGCTACAAGTGGGATATGGGGTGGATGCACGACACGCTCGCCTACCTCGAGCGTGATCCGGTGTTTCGCCGCTTCCATCACGATCAGCTCACCTTCCGCGGCCTCTACGCCTTCACGGAGAACTACGTGCTGCCGCTCTCTCACGACGAGGTGGTCCACGGGAAGGGATCCCTGCTGGCAAAGATGCCGGGGGACGACTGGCAGAAGTTCGCCGGATTGCGGCTCCTCCTCGGGTACCAGTGGTCGCTGCCGGGCAAGAAGCTGCTCTTCATGGGCGGGGAGTTCGGCCAATGGGACGAGTGGTCCCACGACGGAAGCCTGGACTGGCACCTGCTCGACCAGCCGATGCACGCCGGGTTGGCCCGCTGGACGGCCGATCTGAACCGCCTGTACCGCAGTGAACCGGCCCTCCACGAGCTCGACGCCGACCCGGGCGGCTTCGAGTGGGTGGAGGCGGGGGACGCCGCCTCGAGTACCCTCGCCTTCCTCCGCCGGTCCAAGGGGGGCCGCACGGTGCTTGTCGCCTGCAACTTCACCCCCGTACTCCGACGCCACACCCTTCTCGGGGTCCCGCACCCGGGACACTGGCGGGAGCTGCTCAACAGCGACGCCGAGCCCTACGGCGGAAGCGGGATCGGCAACCTCGGTGGGGTAGAGGCACTCCCCGTGCCCTGGCACGAGCATGCCCGCACGGTGAACGTCACGCTGCCTCCCCTCGGCTGCATCGTGCTCGGGTGCGAGGCGTAGTGACGCCGCCGGTCCCCGTCCCTCACGACGCCAGGGCACGCGCTTCGGAAACCTCCCGCCCTCGGGTGGACGGGCGCTGATGCGAGTCTGGCCCGGAGCCCCGCATCCCCTCGGTGCCACGTGGGATGGCGAGGGGGTCAACTTCGCCATCTTTTCGGAGCACGCCTCCTCCGTGGAGCTCTGTCTGTTCGAGCACTCCGACGACGGCAAGCCCTTCGCCACCATCGCCATGCCCCTGGCCACCGACCGGGTATGGCACTGCTACCTGCCCGACGCCCGGCCGGGCATGCTGTACGGCTACCGGATCGACGGGCCCTGGGCCCCCGACGAGGGTCACCGCTTCAACCGGAGCAAGCTCCTGCTCGATCCCTACACCAAGGCCACCAGCGGATCGATCCGCTGGAGCGACGAGCTGTTCGGCTACACCATCGGCGATCCCGCCGAGGATCTGGCCATCGACACCCGGGACTCGGCCGCCCACATGCCCAAGTGCCTGGTGGTCGACCAGGCGTTTACCTGGGGGGAGGATCGTGCGCCGAGGACCCCGTGGAACCGCACCATCATCTACGAGACGCACGTGCGTGGCATGACGGTCCGGCATCCCGGTGTGCCCGAGCACGTGCGGGGGACCTACCTCGGGCTGTCCTCGGATGCCGTCATCGACCACCTGCTGTCGCTCGGGGTCACGGCGGTCGAGCTCATGCCGGTCCACCAGTACGTGGAGGACCGGCGCCTGGTCGCCCAGGGTCTGACCAACTACTGGGGCTACAACTCGATCGGATACTTCGCCCCCCACGTCGCGTACGCCACGGGCGGCCCTCGGCCAGCAGGTCAGCGAATTCAAGTCGATGGTCAAGACCCTGCACCGGGCCGGACTCGAGGTGATCCTCGACGTGGTCTACAACCACACCGGCGAGGGGGACCATCGCGGGCCGACGCTGTCGCTGCGGGGCATCGACAATTCCGTCTACTACCGACTCGACCCGGAGCGCCGACGGTACAACGTCGACTTCACCGGCACCGGGAACAGCCTGAACATCGTCCATCCCCGCGTCATGTCGCTCATCATGGACAGCCTCCGCTACTGGGTCACCGACATGCACGTCGACGGCTTCCGCTTCGACCTGGCGCCGGTGCTCATCCGGGGCCTCGAGGACGGTCACAGCAGCGCCTTCTTCGAGGTCGTCCAGCAGGACCCGGTCCTCTCCCAGGTCAAGCTGATCGCCGAGCCCTGGGACGTCGGGCCGGGGGGCTACCAGCTCGGGCAGTTCCCGCAGGGATGGGCCGAGTGGAACGGGAAGTTCCGGGACTGCGTCCGCCGCTTTTGGCGCGGGGACGCCGGCCAGGTGCCCGAGCTCGCGTCCCGACTCGCCGGCTCGAGCGACATCTATGCGGACAGCGGGCGGCGCACCTACGCGAGCGTCAACTTCGTCACCTGCCACGACGGCTTCCCGCTGACGGACCTCGTCCGCTACGAGCAACGCCACAACGAGGCCAACGGCGAGGACAACCAGGACGGGGCGCCGGAGAACTTCAGCCGGAACTGGGGGGTCGAGGGGCCCACCGAGTCGGTGCGCATCCAGCGCACGCGCGAGCGGATCAAGCGGAACATGCTGGCCACGCTGTTCTTCTCCCAGGGGGTCCGGATGCTGCTCGGCGGCGACGAGTTTGGGCGTACCCAGGAGGGCAACAACAACGCCTACTGCCAGGACAACCCCGTCAGCTGGTTCGACTGGGACCTCGACGACGCCGACGCCGACCAGATCGACTTCGTTCGGCGCCTGATCTCGGTGGTCAACGCAAATCCCATCCTGCGCCGGCGGGACTTCCTGACGGGGACCCCACAGGGGAGTGGGGGGATGAAGGACGTGACGTGGATCCGTCCCGACGGCCAGGAGCAGACCGAGGGGGACTGGCGGGATCCCGAGGCGCGCAGCATCGGCATGCTCCTACTCGGCGGCGCCGCCGACGAGGTGGACCAGCGGGGGCGTCGCCAGTCCGGCGAGACGCTCCTCCTCCTGCTCAACGGGGGCACTCGCTCGCGCCCCTATGCGCTGCCCCGCGTGGACGAGCCAGGGGTATGGGAGGAGCTCCTCAACACGGCGCGTCCCGGGACGCGGCTCGTGCGCGGCGGGACCGTCAACCTGACGGCTCACTCGTGCATCCTGATGCGCCACACCCGGGAGTTGCTCGGCTGATCCGGATCCAGGCCCCCGGAGGCCCAGCGCGGACGGCGCGGGTCGCCGCTCGAGGTGGTTCGGTAGTCAGGCGTCCTTGCGGACCAGCACGACGAGCCCGAGACCGAAGATGATGGCCGCATAGAGGCACAGCAGCCCGAAGCCCGCCCAGGGGTCGAGAAGATCCGACCCCGGTCGGGGGTTGGTCGTGATCATGGACAGCCCGACGTTTGCGGGCAGGTACTTGTCAAACTTGTCGGCGACCGACGACGGGAGGGCGGAGACGATCAGCGGCAGGATGAGCAACAGCCCGACAAACGTGCTGATGGCGCCCGCCGTGTGTCGGATCATCAGGCCGAGGCCCAGGCCGAGGAGCCCGAGCACGGTGAGGTAGAGGCCGCTGCCCATCACGGATCGGAGCACTCCGGGTTGCCCGAGCACGGCGTGCGGGGCGGTACCCGAGAGGATGGCCTGGCCGATGAAGAACGCGACGAAGGCCACCGCCTCGGTCACGACGAGCGCAACGGTCGCGAAGACGATCGCCTTGGCCGCTGCGACGAGCGGGCGGTTGGGGATCGCCGCCAGCGTCGAGCGAATGCTGCCCGTCCCGTACTCGGCGGTGATGACGAGGATCCCGAGGACGCCGATGGCGAGCTGACCGAGCAGCGTGCCCGTGAGGCTGAGGCGCACCGGATCGAACTCGATGCGGTCGAAGATCGACAGGTGGTGCCAACGGGCAACCTCGACGCTCGTCGTGAGGATGCCGATGGCGATGGTGAGCAGGACGGTGATGATCAGGCACCAGGCCGTGGAGCGGACGCTGCGCAGCTTGGTCCATTCCGAGCGCACCGCGTGGCGTATGCCGTAGTGGTTCCCGGCCCGCGGCAAGGGATGGGGAAGTGTGGTCCCCGACGGCGCGGGAAGCTCGTGCATCGCGTCGGTCGTCACGACGGGATGCTCCCGGCCTTCCCGTGGAATTCCACGCTCTCGCTGGTCAGCTCCATGAAGGCCTCCTCGAGGGATCCCCGCTCCGGGGTGAGCTCGTGCAACGCGATTCCGTGGCGGGCGGCCAGCTCCCCGATCGCCTCGGCGTCCATTCCCGAGACGAGATGGGACCCGTTGTCCTCGCCGTCGAGAGCTCCCCCGGCCGCCCCGAGCAGCTCCGCAAGCCGGTCCCACTGGCGGCTCCGCACCCTCACCGTCTGGCTCGAGGTGCTGGCGACGAAGGCATCGACCGAGGTCTCCGCGATGAGCCTTCCCCGCCCGATCACGACGAGGTGATCCGCCGTGAGAGCCATCTCGCTCATGAGATGGCTCGAGACGAAGACGGTGCGGCCCTCTGCGGCGAGGGAGCGCAGCAGGTTCCGCACCCATCGGATGCCCTCGGGGTCGAGACCGTTGATCGGCTCGTCAAACAGCAGCACCCCGGGGTCGCCCAGCAGCGCCGCGGCGATGCCCAGGCGCTGGGACATGCCGAGCGAGAACTTCCCGACGCGTTGGCGGGCCACCCGGGAGAGCCCGACGAGCTCGAGCACCTCGTCGACCCGGGCGTCGGGGATGTCGTTGCTCTGGGCCAGGGCGAGCAGGTGCTGGCGCGCCGGGCGCCCCGGATGGATGGCCCGGGCCTCGAGGAGGGCGCCGACGTCCCGCAGGGGCCAGGGCAGCTCCCGGTACGAGCGACCGTTGACCGTCACGGTGCCGCCGTCGGGCGAGTCGAGACCCATGATCATCCGCATGGTGGTCGACTTGCCCGAACCGTTCGGACCGAGAAACCCCGTGACCGAGCCGGGGCGTACCTCGAAGGAAAGCCCGTCGACGGCGAGCGTGGGCCCGTAGTGCTTGGACAGCCCCCGTGCCTCGATCATGCAGTGCGCGCCTCCAAGCCCCGTCCATCCCGCAACCGACCGTCCACTGTAGGTGGCCGCCCGGGGCCAGCCGGGGCAGCTCGAGTGACGACGTTGCCCCCGACGGCCCTGCCCCCGTAGCCTTCCGCCCAAGCTGAGAGGGGCCGGAGGGTCGAGATGGGACGGATAGTTGTGGGCGTCGACGGTTCGGTGCCTTCCAACAAGGCACTCGCGTGGGCGGCCCAGGAGGCGAAGATCCGCGGGGCCACGCTCGAGGCGGTCTGCGCCTACCACATCCCGACGGGATGGTTTGGCATCGACGGCAGCAGCGTCCTCACGGTCCCCGTGGCCCTCGACGACCTCGAGCGTGGTGCCCAGGAGATCCTGGACTCGGCGATCACCCAAACCCTGGGCTCCGAGGCCGGTGTGGACCTTCTCAAGACGGTCGCCGTCGGCGCCCCGGCGGACGTGCTGATCGAGGCGTCGGCGAGGGCCGACCTGCTGGTCGTCGGGAATCGCGGGCACGGCGACCTCGGGAGCGTGCTGCTCGGCTCGGTCGGGATGCACTGCGTCCATCACGCGCCGTGCCCGGTCGTGGTCGTGCGTACCCCCAAGGAGCAGTAGCCGATGGCATGGCCTCCTCCACGTCCTGGCACCTGGGTCCTCGACCTCGACGGCGTGGTCTGGCGGGCCGGCCATCCACTCGAGGGCGCGCCCCAGTCGGTGGCGGCGCTGCGCGAGGCCGGTAACCGGGTGTTCTTCGTCACGAACAACGCGGCACCCACCGTCGAGGAGCTCCTCGCCCGCCTGCAGCGCGCCGGCGTTCCCGCACGGGAGGAGGAGGTCCTCAGCTCGGCCATGGCCACGGCCGCGATGCTCCAACGGGGAGATCGGGCTCTGGTCGTCGGCGAGCCCGGCGTCGCCCAGGCGCTGCGAGCCCGGGGGGTCCAGATCGTCGACCAGCCCCCGGTCCAGGCCGTCATCGTGAGTCGTACACCGCGGTTCAGCTACGACCAGCTCTCTCTCGCGTCGGGTGTGGCCCGCGACGGAGCCCGGCTCATCGGCACCAATGACGACGCCACCTTCCCGACCGGCGAGGGACTCGTGCCGGGTACGGGCGCCCTACTCGCTGCGGTCGCGACGGCTTCGGGGATCGCACCCGAGGTGGCGGGCAAGCCGTATCCGCCCATGGTCGATCTGGTGCGGGAGCGGATCGGCGATGTCGACGTGGTCGTCGGGGACAGGCCCAGCACCGATGGGCGGCTGGCCGAGCAATTGGAGACGAGGTACGCGCTCGTCCTCTCGGGAGTCACGCCATCGGGGTCGAGCGTGGTGCCGGCCCCAGACGCCGTCGCGGCGGATCTCCACGAGCTCGTCGCCGCGCTCGACGACGGAGAGCGGCAAGGCGCGAACCGGGATACGGCTGGCGCGTAGCGCGCTCGGTTCTTTGGTGAAGCACAAGACTTCCTCTCACCTCTTGTTCACAGAGTTTGCGTCCGTTACCGTGAGCGCATGTCCAAAGGGGATGGATTCCGGAGATACATCGAAGCGAGCGCAGTCCTCGGGGAGGTGACCCGGGCGCGTGCCGAAGAGATCGTGCGGGAGCTCGTTTCCGCGGGAGAGCTGCAACGGGAACAGGCCGAGGACTGGGTCAACGAGCTCCTCGAATGGAGCCGCCACAACACCGAGGCCCTCGTAAGCGTGGTGAAGACCGAGGTCAGCGAGCAGCTGGCGGCGCGTGGCATCACCGCGGACACCCTCGAGGACCTCGGCAAGGCCGTGTCGGATCTGCTCCGTCGCTCCGGCGAGGCCGGCCGGGCCGCCGCGCGCAGCGCCCGCAGCAGCAGAACGACCAAGAAGGTGGCCAAGAAGACGACGAAAGAAGGCGGCTGGCAAGAAGGCGGCTGGCAAGAAGGCGGCTGGCAAGAAGGCGGCTGGCAAGAAGGCGGCTGGCAAGAAGGCGGCTGGCAAGAAGGCGGCTGGCAAGAAGGCGGCCAAGAAGACCACGGCCAAGGCCACGAAGAAGGCGACGACCAAGAAGGCCGCCAAGAAGACGACGAAGAAGGCGGCCAAGAAGACGACGAAGACGGCCGCCAAGAAGACAACGAGCAAGAAGGCGGCGGGGAAGAAGGCGGCCAAGAAGGCCACGGCCAAGGCCACGAAGAAGTCGTCGGCCAAGAAGGCGACGACCAAGAAGGCCCCGGCAAAGAAGGCCCCCGCGAAGAAGGCCCCCGCGAAGGCGAGCACGAAGACGGCGGCAAAGAAGGCGCCGGCGAGGAAGACCACCTCCAGGGCGCCCACCAAGAGAGCGCCGGCCAAGAGGGCCCCCGCCAAGAAGGCTCCGGCGGTGCCGGCACCTCCCGCCGAGGAGCCGGCACCCATCGTGACGAGCGTGCCGGACGTGCCGCCGCCTCCTGCTCCCATCCCCGCAGAGCCGGTCGATGCTCCCGAGCCGGCTCCGGCCGCCCCCGACGCGACCAACGACGGCCCCTCGGGCGTGTAGGGCACGCCACGACCTGAGCCCCACCGCCCGGCGCCGACTCGACACCGAGCTGGTTCGCCGGGGCCTCGTCCAATCCCGCAGCCAGGCCGAGCAAGCCCTGGATGCCGGCCGCGTCCTCGTGAACGGCGCCCTGGCCGACAAGCCCTCGCGCCTCGTGGCGCCCGGGGACCAGATCATGGTCACGAAGGGCCCGCCCCGTTTCGTGAGCCGGGGCGGCGAGAAGCTCGACGCCGCCCTCGAGCACTTCCGCATCGACGTCTCGGATCGCACGGCCCTGGATGCGGGGGCGTCGACGGGAGGCTTCACCGACTGTCTTCTGCGGCGCGGAGCCGCCCGGGTGATCTCCCTCGACGTCGGTCGTGGCCAGCTGCACCCCCGCATTCGTGGTGATGACCGAGTCTGCGTGCTCGAGCGCACCAATATCCGCCTCGTCGACCCTGAGCGGCTTTCGACCCTCGTACGCGAGCGCCGCCCCGACTGGCACGTTCCCGCCCGGCTCCAGGTGTCCCTCGCGACGGCCGACCTCTCGTTTATCTCCCTCCGCACCGTGGCGCCGGTTCTCGCCGGTGGGCTTCTCGAGGAGGGTGGCGATCTCGTGGCCTTGGTCAAGCCGCAATTCGAGGCCGGACGAAGCGAGGCGGGCAAGGGGAAGGGCGTGATCCGGGACCCCGCGACGTGGCGCGAGGCCGTGGTCGAGGTGGCCTCCGCATTCGAGGCTGCCGGAGCCGGCATCATGGACGTCATGAGCTCGCCGCTCCGGGGTCCCGCCGGCAACCGGGAGTTCCTGCTGCACGCCCGGTCGGGGAGGCCGGGTCGGGGACGGCCGGAGCTCGAGCGAATGGCAGAGATCGTCGTCGACCTCCCGACCGCAGAGCCGGGCGCCTAAACCCTCCCCGTGACGGACGCCCTCCCATGACCACGGTCGCCCTCCTCGTGAACCCTGACCGCTCCGAGGCTCGCCGCATTGCCCGCGAGACGATGTCCTGGCTCGCCGCAAGGAGAGTGGAGAGCCGCATGCTCACGCTCGCCGCCGGTGATCGGGTGGCCGAGGACGGGACGGAACGCACCCTCGAGGACGTGGACTTCTCCGACGTCGACCTCGCCGTCAGCCTCGGGGGCGACGGGACGTTCCTCCGCCTCGTAGCGGTCGCCTCCGACCCCGGGGTGCCGCTCCTCGGGGTCAACTTCGGCCGTCTGGGCTACCTGCTCGACACACCCGCCGATCGCGTCCCCGAGGCCCTGGATCGCTTCTTTCGCGGTCAGGCCGAGGTGCAGGAGCGAGCACTGTTGGACGTGACCGCCGATGGCGAGATCCTTCCCCTCGAGACTTCGGCCGCCGAGGGCCGCGAAGGGTTGCCGGGCGACGAGCCACCGGGTCGCCGCCGCTGGCGCGTGCTCAACGAAGCCGTGGTCGAGAAGGCGGTGCCCGGACACATGGTGCACCTTGTGACCTCCGTGGACGGAGAACGGCTCGCCGCCTACCGTGCGGACGGGGTGCTCGTGGCCACGCCGACGGGCTCCACCGCGTACAACCTCTCCGCCGGCGGTCCGGTCCTTTCCCCGCTCCAGCGCGTGGCCATCGTCACGCCGGTGGCCGCCCACCTCTCCAGCGGGTCGAGCGTCGTGCTGGACGCCGACTACGCGGTGACGCTGCAGGTGACCGACGGCCGCCCGGCCGTCCTGGTGCTCGACGGCCTGGCCGTCGCCCGTCTCGAGCCGCTGGCCTCGGTGACGTGCAAGATCGCGGCGCAAACGGCGCGGCTGGTGCGTTTCGAGCGTCGACCGCTGGCCCAGGAGCTCGCCGCGGTGCTGGCCCCCGCACCCCTCCGACCGTCGCCGGGCTGAGGGGCGCATCGCATGCTCCTCGAGCTCAGGGTTCGCGACCTCGGAGTGGTGGAGGACGTGACGGTTCCCTTCGCTCGGGGCATGACGGCTCTGACGGGGGAGACCGGCGCTGGCAAGACATTGCTCGTCGAGGCGCTCGCTGCCGTGGTGGGCGGACGGATCGGGGCCTCGGCGGTCCGCTCCGGTGCGCAAGAGGCCGTCATCGAAGCCCGTTTCGAGGGCAGCCCCGAGGCAATGGACGGAGGCGAACCGGAACGATCGATCGACGAGGCGGAGGGGGCGAGACGGGGCGAGGAGACAGCCGAGACGGTGTTGGCCCGCTCGCTTCCGCGGGAGGGACGGACGCGTTGCTGGATCGACGGCCGGATGTCCACCGTGGCCGCGCTGGCCGAGGTCGGGGCCGCCTACGTGGACATCCACGGGCAGCACGAGCAGCAGTCGCTGCTCCGGCCCGCGGGACAACGCCGTGCCCTCGACGCGTTTGGACGACTGAACGACCGTCCGGTGCAGGAGGGAAGGCGCCGGCTGCGGGCAATCGAGCGTGAGATCGCCGAGCTGGGCGGCTCGCCCTCCGAGCGTGCCCAGCAACTCGATCTTCTCCAGTTCCAGGTCGAGGAGATCACCAACGCGGCGATCCAGGGTCCGGACGAGGACGAGCGACTTCGCGGCGAAGAGGAGGTTCTGGCCAACCTCGAGGCTCACCGAGAGGCCCTACGTGAGGCCCTTGCCCTCCTCGGGGGCGGGCACCTGCCCGACGAGGGAGCAGAGGGCACGGGAGCAGTGGAGCGCGTCGGGGAGGCAGCGGCCGCGCTCGGCAACCGGGACCGCTTCTCTGCCTGGCGTTCACGACTCGACGGCGTCGTGGCCGAGCTCGACGACCTGGCGACCGACCTGCGCACGGCGCTCGAGTCCTGGGACCTGAATCCGGCACGACTCGCGGAGGTCCAAGCACGGCGGAAGGTCCTCGCCGACCTGCGCCGCAAGCATGGAGGCGATCTGGGCGACGTGCTCGCCTTCGCCACGGCGGCGGAGCAGCGCATGGCCGAGCTGCGGGACGTCGAGGACCGCCTGGAGGCACTCGCGGCCCGCAGGGACCAGGAGGAGAACGAGCTGCGCCGGCAGGAGCGGGAGCTGCGTGAGGCCAGGGCCAGCGCAGCGGCGCGGCTCGCCAGCTCCGTCGACCAACGCCTGCACGGCCTGGCCATGCCGGGTGCGTCGCTTCGGGTCGAGGTGGCGATGGAGGCTGCGGGCGACGACGTCCGCTTCCAGCTCGCGGCCAACCCGGGCGAACCCCCCAAGCCGCTGTCACAGGTCGCCTCGGGAGGCGAGCTGGCGCGCTGCACGCTCGCCCTTCGCCTCCTCACGCCCGGCGGTCCACCGACCGTGCTCTTTGACGAGGTGGACGCGGGAGTGGGCGGGGAGGCGGCATTGGCGCTCGCGGCGGCCCTGCGGGAGCTGGGCGAGACGAGGCAGGTTCTCGTGGTCACCCACCTGCCTCAGGTCGCGGCCTTTGCGGACCACCACGTGGTCGTCGCGAAGTCGCTGAGCGAGGGACGGACCGTCACCGAGTGCTCCCCGGTGTCCGGCGCCGACCGGGTCGTCGAGCTGGCCCGCATGCTGTCGGGTCATCCCGAGAGCGCGACGGCCCGGGCGCATGCCACCGAGCTCTTGGACCTCGGCCGGCGATCGACGCCGTCCACCAGTGCCGGGAGTCTCAGGCGCTAGCGTGTCGTGGTGCGACGCCACGGAAGACACGTGAGATGAGCAAGTTCGTCTTCGTCACGGGCGGGGTCTCGAGTTCGCTCGGCAAGGGCCTCACGGCCTCCTCGTTGGGCCGACTCTTGAAGTGTCGGGGCCTGCGCGTGACCATGTGCAAGCTGGACCCCTACATCAACGTGGACCCCGGCACGATGAACCCGGGCGAGCACGGCGAGGTCTTCGTGACCGAGGACGGAGGCGAGACCGATCTCGACCTCGGTCACTACGAGCGATTCATCGACGAGAACCTCAACCGCAACTCCAACACGACGACCGGCGCGATCTACTCGTCGGTCATCCGGAAGGAGCGGCGGGGTGACTACCTCGGCAAGACGGTCCAGGTCATTCCCCACGTGACCGACGAGATCAAGGAGCGCATCCGTCGGCTCGAGTCCGAGGACATCGACGTGGTGATCGTGGAGATCGGCGGCACCGTGGGTGACATCGAGATCGTCCCCTTCCTCGAGGCCATCCGCCAATTCCGGCGTGACGTGGGACGCGACAACGTCTGTTACGTCCACCTCACGCTCGTGCCCTACCTGGCGCCCTCGGGCGAGCAAAAGACCAAGCCCACGCAGCATTCCGTGACCGAGCTGCGCAGTCGAGGCATCCAGCCGGACATCATCGTGTGCCGCAGCGAGCAACCCATCTCCGAGGGCCTGAAGCGCAAGGTCTCGCTTCTCTGCGACGTCCCGGTGGGGGCGGTCGTGTCGCTGGCCGACGCCCCCAGCATCTACGACATTCCCCTCGTGCTCAACGAGGAGGGCGCCGACGAGGACGTCTGCCGCACGCTCGGCCTCGACGAGGGGGGCCGGAGCCCCGACCTCACGGTATGGCGCGAGCTGGTCGATCGGGTGAGGGCTCCCGAGCGCAGCGTGCGGATCGGCGTCATCGGGAAGTACGTCAACCTGCCCGACGCCTACCTCTCGGTCGAGGAGGCGCTGCGCCACGCCGGATTCCATCACGGGACGGATGTCACGATCGACTGGATCGACGCCGAGACCGTGCCCGACCTGCTCGGGACCAGTCGGCTGCGCGATCTGGACGGCGTCGTGGTGCCGGGAGGGTTCGGGGAGCGGGGAGTCGAGGGCATGATCGAAGCGGTGCGCTGGACGCGGGAGGGCCGCATCCCCTGCCTCGGCCTGTGCCTGGGGCTACAGGTCATGGTCATCGACATCGCCCGGCACGTGGCCGGCCTCGAGCAGGCCAATTCGAGGGAGTTCGCCTCCGACACCCCCTATCCGGTGATCGACCTGATGGACGAGCAGCTGGGTGTGGTCAACATGGGTGGCACCATGCGGCTCGGTGCGTACCCGGCCATGCTGGACGAGGGCTCCGCCGTCCAGCGGGCCTACGGGACGGCCGTGGTGAAGGAGCGACACCGCCACCGCTACGAGGTCAACCCCCGCTTCCGTGCCAAGCTCGAGGAGGCGGGACTGGTGTGCTCGGGGACCTCACCGGACGGGCGGCTCGTCGAGTTCGTCGAGCACGCCGACCATCCGTTTTGGGTCGGCACGCAGGCCCATCCCGAGTTTAAGAGCCGTCCGGACCGGCCGCACCCGCTCTTTCGCGAGCTCCTCACCGCCGCCATCGACCGAGCCGACGGCCGCGAGCCTCGACTGCTCGATCTCGATTCGGTGCAGTGACCGCACGGAGGATCCCGGGGCGCGACCGAGAGACCTCCCGGGCGTGAGCGGCCCCGACTTTCGGCCGCTCGGGGAACGCCGGATCCACGGGGGGTGGCGAATCTCGATGGTGACGGCCACCTTCGCCGACCCCGATGGGCATCACTTCGAGCGTGAGGTGGTGCGGCATCCGGGGGCCGTGGCCGTGGTGCCCCTGCACAAGGACGGGTCGGTGACCTTGGTCCGCCAGTACCGACCGGCGGTGGATCGCCGGCTTCTCGAGGTCCCGGCCGGCATCCGAGACGTCGACGGCGAGCCGCCCGAGGAGACGGCCCACCGCGAGCTGCAGGAGGAGACCGGGCTCGTCGCCGGCAGGATCGAGCCGCTGGTCAACTTCTACAACTCGCCGGGCTTCTGCGATCAAGAGACACTGCTGTTCGTGGCCACTGACCTGCAGGCCGGCGAGGCCCGTCCGGCGGGCACCGAGGAGCGCTGGATGGAGGTCGAGAGGATCGCGCTGGACGAGGTGGACGACCTGACCCGCCGCGGCGTGCTGGTCGACGCCCAGACCCTGATCGGGCTCCAGCTCGTGCGGCAGCGCCTCCGGTCCCCGGCGTAGCGTTGGATGAGGGCGGTCGGAGAGGTCGCGACCGGGGCGCTGTCAACCGGTGCCGAGGAATTCCTGTCCTGGCTGTCGGTCGAGCGCGGCCGCTCCCCGAGGACCATCGAGGCCTACCGCCGCGACCTCATCGAGTACGAGCGCTTCCTCCGGCTCTCGGGGCAGGTCCCGAGCGAGGCAAGCCCCGAGGACGTCCTCGCCTATCGGAACCGGCTCCGGGACGGGCATTCACCCGCCTCCACTGCCCGGGCACTCTCGGCGATCCGGGGGCTCCAGCGGTTCTTGCACGACGAGGGGATGGCGGCCAGGGACCCGACGGACGACGTCGAGCCGGTGCAGCTCGGCCACAGGCTCCCCAAGGCCCTCTCCGAGGCGGACGTCGAGCGTCTCCTGGGCACCCTGATCGGGCGGGAGGCGCTCGGGCTGCGCGACCGAGCGCTCCTCGAGCTGCTGTACGGGACGGGGGCGAGGATCTCCGAGGTGGTCGGGCTCGATCTGACGGACGTGGGGGGGAGGAGGGGCTGCTGCGTCTCTACGGAAAGGGGGGAAAGGAGCGGCTCGTGCCGCTCGGACGCTGCGCACAGCGTGCCCTATCCGACTGGCTCGATGTCGCGGGCCGTCCTGCGCTGGCACCGGCACGCTGGCGCCGACGCGGCGATGCGCAGGCCGTCTTTCTCAACGCCAGGGGTGGGCGGCTGACTCGCCAGGGGGCCTTCGAGATCGTGCGGGCCCGGGCCCGGCGGGCCGGCATCCGCGCCGAGGTGAGCCCCCACACCCTCCGCCATTCCTGCGCCACCCACATGCTGGCCCGAGGGGCGGACATCCGGGTGGTCCAGGAGCTCCTGGGGCACGCATCGATCGGAACCACCCAGATCTACACCAAGGTCACGCCGGAGCACCTCCGGGCCACGTACGAGGCGGCCCATCCCCGGGCACGAGCGACCTGAGGATGGCCAGGCCCCGAGGCCGGCCCCCGGGCCGGGGGAAGGGAAGCGGGTCTGCGCGGGTGCAACGTGGCGGTCTCCGATCAGTCGCGTGGTGATCTCCCTCGTCAGGCTTTAGGCTCGTTGGTCATGGTCAACGACACCTCGCCGGGCGGAGCCGCGGCGGTCGAGTACCGGGGGCTGCTCGAGCACGAGCGGGACGACCTGCTGGGGCAGCTGGCGGAGATGGGTTTCGGCGAGTCCGAGGGACTCCACTACGACCACAACTTCGCCGATTCGAGCCAGGTCACCGCCGAGCGCGGAGAGGCCGAGGCGCTCGCCGGGCAGCTCAAGAGCGCCCTTCGCGAGGTGGAGAAGGCCATCGAGCGACTCGACAGCGGGAGCTACGGAACCTGCGAGGTGTGTGGACAGCCCATTGCCCCGGCCCGTCTCGAGGCCAAACCGACGGCCCGGACCTGCATCAACTGCGCATCCAAGGGCTGAGCGGTTCGGCACGGAGGCCGAGGTGAGCGACCCGCAGGGAGCTCCGCAGACGGCACCTGAGGGGCCGCCGGACGATGGGATCAAGCGCTCATGGCGCTCGGGCAGGGCCGTCGTATGGCTGCTCGTCGGAGTGGCACTGGCGGCGCTCCTCGTGTCCACCAAGCGGATCACGACGGCCGATGTCGTCATCTTCTGCGTGATCATCCCCTCGGTCATCTTGCACGAGGTGGCCCACGGCTGGGTGGCGCTGGCGTTTGGCGACGACACCGCCAAGCGAGCCGGTCGCCTCACCCTCAATCCGATCGCGCACGTCGACGTGGTCGGCACACTCATCGTCCCGGCCTTCATGATCCTCTCGGGCTTTGGGTTCTTCGGCTGGGCCAAGCCGGTCCCCGTCAACCTTTCGAAGCTCCGCAGCCCCCGCAACCAGGGTGTCGTGGTCTCGCTGGCGGGTCCCGCCACCAACCTGGTGCTCGCCGCAGTGTTCGCCGTCCTCTTCCGGGCTTCCGGGGCGGCCAACGCCATTCCCGTGCAGGGCCCACTGCCGATCTGGGTGCAGGTCCTCTTCTACGCCGGCATCATCAACATCTGGTTGGCGGCGTTCAACATGATCCCGCTCCCGCCGCTCGACGGATCGGTGCTGCTCGAGCGCCTGTTGCCCCGGAGCTGGTGGCCGCAGTACCTCCGGATCCGTCCCTACACGCTGCCCGTGCTGCTCGGGATCGTCCTGCTGGCCAGCATGGCCCACGTGAACCTCTTTGGCAGCTTCGAGACCACCACCTTCGACTGGTGGGCGAGGGTGCTCGGGGTGGGCAGCTGACCCCTCGGGCGTCGCCCCGCTCGACACCTCGCGCTCAGGGCGCGACCAGCCCGACCGAGGCGGCCGCCCGCGCATACGTGCCTGCGGCCAGGGAGTGGGCCTGGTCGGCACCACGGGAGAGCACCTGTCTCACGTAGCCCGGATCTCGGGACAGCTCCGCGTAGCCCTCGCGAACGGGTCGCAGCAGCTCGATCACCGCCTCCGACACGTCGCCCTTCAGGTCCCCGTAGCGCTGATAGCGCGTGGCGAGCTCCTCTGGCCGATGCCCGGTCGCTGCCGCGAGGATCTGGAGCAGGTTGGCCACCCCGGGTTTCTTGTCGGGGTCGAAACGCACCTCGGTCTCTGCATCCGTCACGGCGCGGCGTACCTTGCGCGCGATCTCCTCAGGGGTGTCGAGCACGCCGATCGTGCCCTGGGGCGAGCTGACCGACTTGGACATCTTGCGCTGCGGGTGTTGCAGATCCATCACGCGCGCCGCAACCGAGGGTACGGCGGCCTCGGGCACGGTGAACACCTCGCCGTAGCGGTTGTTGAACCGGACGGCCAACTCGCGCGCCAGCTCGAGGTGCTGGCGCTGGTCATCGCCCACGGGCACCAACGAGGCGTCGTAGAGGAGGATGTCCGCCGCCATCAGGACCGGATAGGTGAACAGCCCGACCCGGACCGCCTCCTGCGCCCCCGCCTTGTCCTTGAACTGCGTCATCCGCCGCAGCTCGCCCATGGTCGCGGTGCACTCGAGGAGCCAGGTCAGGCGTGGATGCTCGGGGACATGGCTCTGGAGGAAGAGGGCGCACCGGTCCGGGTCGAGACCCGCGGCCAGGAGCAGGGTCGCAGCCTCGAGCGATCCCGCGCGGAGCGCTTCGGGGTCGATGTCGATGGTCAAGGCGTGGAGGTCCACGAGGCAGTAGAGGGCCTCGTGGTCGTCCTGGAAGGCGACCCAGTTGCGCAGCGCTCCCAGGTAATTGCCGAGATGGAGGTCGCCGGTGGGCTGGATCCCCGAGAGGACTCTGGTCATGGGCGGCCATGGTAGGGGTCACCGTGGGGCCGGTATGCGCCGATCCCCGGACGCGCTTGGGTAGGGTCGTCAGGGTGTCCTACCGAGTCGAGACGCCGGTCTTCGAGGGCCCGATCGACGTCCTGGTGCACCTGGTCAACACCCACGAGCTGGATGTTCTCGAGATCCCCCTGGCGCCGCTCGTCGACCGCTTCGTGAGCGAGCTGGTCGAGCATCGGGAGACCTGGACGCTCGACGTGGTCTCGGAGTTCCTGCTGCTGGCGGCGATCCTGCTCGAGATCAAGTCGAATTGCCTGCTGCCGAGGCCCGAGGAGGTCGACGAGGACGAGGAGCTCGAGGGGTGGGACAACCGGGACGTCCTCGTCGCCCGCCTGCTCGAATGTCGCGCCTATGCCGCCGGGGCGGAGATCTTCGCCGTCCTGATCCAGCGTGCCCAGCGGTCGATCCCCAGGGAGGTCGGCCTCGACGACGGCTTCGTGGTGCACGCTCCGGACCTTCTCCGTGGCGTCACACCCGGCGAGCTCGCCGTCGCCTACGAGAGGGCCACCGCCGTCCGGGACGACGCCCCCGATGTGGACCTCTCGCACGTGACGGTCGACAAGGTGACCGTCTCGGAGGCCGTGGAGGAGCTTGCCTCCGTCCTGCCCGAACGGGGCCGCGCCTCGTTTCGTGCCCTGACCGACCACCTGAGGACCCGGATCGAGATCATCGTCCGGTTCCTGGCCCTGCTCGAGCTGTGCAAGCTCGGCAAGGTCTCCCTGGGTCAGGGAAGCACCTTTGGCGACCTCGAGGTGGCGTGGATCGGCGCCGAGGGAGAGCTGGCGCCGGTCGGCGAGGGCACGACCGCCATCGACGACTACGACGGATGACCGAAGGGAGCGACCCCGACATGAGCGAACAGGATCTCCGCCGGGCCATCGAGGCGGTGGTCCTGGTCGCGGTCGAGCCGGTGCCCGCCCGGCTGCTCGCCGAGCTGCTGGAGCAGCCGGCGGACCGGGTGAGCGCAGCCTGCGAGGCCCTGGCCACCGAGTACGAGGAGCAGGGCCGGGGTTTCGTGCTCGCTCGGGTGGCCGGCGGCTACCGGTTCCAGACTCACCCCGATCTGGCGCCATACGTGGAGCGCTTTGCCAATCGCGAGGTCTCGACTCGGCTCTCGACGGCGGCACTCGAGAGCCTGGCGATCGTGGCCTACCGCCAGCCCGTCTCCCGCGCCCAGATCGCGGCCCTCCGGGGGGTCAACGTGGACGGTGTGGTCCGCCTCCTCGAGCAGCGCGGCTACATCACGGCGGTCGGCCGGGCCCAGGGACCGGGGCAGCCGGTCCTCTACGGCACGACGGAACTGTTCTTGGAGCGGCTCGGTCTGAACGACATCGGGCAGCTTCCACCCCTGACCGACCTCCTCCCGGGACCGGCGGTCGCCCTCGAGCTGGAGGAGAGCCTTCGGCATGCCGCATCGGCGAGGGGGGCCGAGTCGCTCCACGGCCCGCAGGGCCTCGCGGATGATGCCGAGGACGCCGAGGGTGCCGCCGAGGATGCCGAGGATGGCGCCGAGGGGACCGAGGGGCCCGAGGGGGTCAAAGACCTTGCTCCGGAGGCCGGAGAGCTCGCCGAGGGGACGTGACACCCGAAGCCGCGGGGGATCGTGGCACCGGTGGTGACGACATCCGCTTACAAAAGGTCCTCGCCCAGGCCGGGCTCGGGAGCCGCCGACACTGTGACGAGCTGATCGCCGCCGGGCGGGTCTCCGTCAACGGCGAGCCCGCACTGCCGGGGCGACGCGTCGACCCGCAGCGCGATCGCGTGACCGTCGACGGCGCCCTCGTGCCGGTGGCCCAGGGCCTCGTGTACTACCTGCTCAACAAGCCCCGTGGGGTCGTCTGCACCGCCCAAGACCCACAGTCTCGAACGTGCGTCACCAGCCTCGTCCCCGAGCACCCGAGAGTGTTCTCCGTCGGGCGCCTCGACGCCGAGAGCGAGGGGTTGATCGTCCTGACCAACGACGGCGACATGGCCCAGACCCTGACCCATCCGTCGCTCGGGGTGGCGAAGGAGTACCTGGTGGAGGTCGAGGGCGTGCCAGGTCCCGCAGCCCTCCGCCAGCTGCGCCAGGGGGTCGAGCTCGCGGACGGGCCGACCGAGCCGGCCCGGGTCGGGGTGCTGGGGCCCGGTGTGCTGCGGGTCACCGTCCACGAGGGTCGCAACCGCCTGGTTCGGCGCATGTGCGAGACGGTGGGCCATCCCGTCCGCCGGCTCGTCAGAGTGCGCATCGGCCCGGTGAGCGACGCGGGCCTCGCGCCGGGTCAGTGGCGAACTCTCCGGGGTGAGGAGATCCGGTCCCTACTCGCCGCCGGCACGCCCCCCCGCAACAGGGCAGCCGAGCGCCACAAGGCCCGCAGGTAGCATTCGGTCTCGATGTGCGACGGCACGACGACAGTCCGAGCGCTTCGCGGCGCGACCAGTGTCGACGAGGACACCAAGGAACAGGTCACCTCGAGGGTCCAAGAGATGCTGCGCGAGATCATGGCCCGCAACGAACTGGTGGAGGACGACATCATCAGCGTCCTGTTCACGGCCTCGCCGGACGTGGTCTCGATGTTCCCGGCCACGGCGGCGCGAGGCATCGGCTTTGGAGCCATCCCCCTGTTGTGCGCCAGCGAGATCGATGTTCCGGGGGCCGCTCCCCGCTGTATCCGAGCCCTACTGCACGTGCACACCGGGCGACCAGCCGCTGAGCTGCGGCACGTCTACCTGCACGAGGCCAAGGGGCTCCGCGATGACCTCCCCGACTGATCCGGAGTCCGAGCCGGACGAGGGTTCTGCCCCACGCGCCGGCCTCGGCCGCCGCCGCGCCCTCGTGGTGGGAACCGGGCTGATCGGTGGGTCGTTGGGCCTTGCCCTGCGCAAGCGGGGATGGCACGTCACCGGCCGGGACGCCGATCCGGCCCGGGCACGAGAGGCCCTGGATCGCGGTGTGCTCGACGAGGTCGGCGACGACCCGGATGCCGAGATGGTCTTCGTGGCGGTGCCGGCGACCGCAGCCGGCCTCGAGGCGTCGCGGGTCCTCGCGGATGCCTCCCGCCGACCCGACACGGTGGTGACCGACGTGAGCAGCGTCAAGGACGAGGTGGTCCGGGTGGCCGACCACCCCCGTTTTGTCGGTGGCCACCCCATGGCCGGTTCCGAGCAAGTCGGACTACAGGGGGCGGACCCGGATCTGTTCATCGGTGCCACCTGGGTGCTCACACCCACCCCGGTCACCGATCCCGGTGCCTTCTCGAGGGCCCAGGAGGTGGTGCGCCTCCTCGGCTCCGAGGTGGTGGCGCTCTCGCCGCAAGAGCACGATCGGCTGGTCGCGGTCGTCTCCCACGTCCCCCACCTCGTTGCCGCGACCCTGATGAACGCTGCGGCGTCCGCCGGCGAGCAGCATGCCGTCCTGCTGCGGCTCGCGGCGGGGGGTTTCCGCGACATGACGCGTGTGGCGGCGGGGCACCCGGGGATCTGGCCGGACATCTGCGCGGACAACGGCGACGCGATCGTCGAGGCCTTTGACCGGCTTCTCGTCGATCTCTCGAGAATGCGGGACCTCGTCAGATCGAGCGATCGGGTGGAGATCGCCCAGGTGCTGGCTCGGGCCTCGATCGCCCGCCGCGCCCTTCCGACCCGTGCGACGGTGCCCGAGACGCTGGCGGAGCTGCGCATACCGGTACCCGATCGCACGGGCGTGCTGGCCGAGATCACCACGCTGGCCGGGGAATCGGGCGTCAACATCGCCGATTTCGAGATCGCGCACTCCACCGAGGGGTCCGGAGGCGTCCTCGTCCTGGTCGTGGATGCCTCCGAGGCCGACGGGCTCCGCCTCACCCTCTCCAACCGAGGGTACTCGTGCACCGTGCAGGAGCTCGGATGACCGGTCGTCGATCGTGACCCGTCTGCCCAACGTCGTCCGCATGGCGGGACCGATGCCGGTGGTCGGTCGCCTGCGCCTCCCGGGCGACAAGTCCATCTCGCATCGAGCGCTCCTGCTCGGCTCCATGGCCGAGGGCACCTCGACGATCCGGGGCCTCTCGGGCGGCGCGGACGTGGCGAGCACCGAGGCGGCCGTCCGGGCGCTCGGGGCTGCGGTCACCCATCACGCTGCCGGGGTCGACATCGCGGGTGGAACCTCACGATGGCACCCGGCGGGCGGCGCCATCGATTGCGGCAACTCGGGCACGTCGATGCGCCTCCTGGCGGGCGTGCTGGCCCCCTGCCCCTGGTCGACGGTGCTGACCGGCGACGCATCCCTGTCCCGCCGGCCGATGGACCGTGTCGCCGAGCCCCTGGAGGCGATGGGGGCTCACCTTGCGGGGCGCGGGCCGAGGTTTCTGCCGCCCGTCACGGTCACCGGCGGTCCGCTCCACGGCGTCGACTGGACCACCAGGGTCGCAAGCGCCCAGGTCAAGTCGGCCATCCTGTTGGCCGGAGTCCGGGCCGAGGGGACGACGATCGTGCGGGAGCACGTCGCGACCCGGGCCCACACCGAGGAGATGCTCGAGAGGGCCGGCGCAGACATCGAGGTCGCACCGTGGGGCTCGGGGCGGGCGGTCACGGTCCGGCGCTCGTCGCTGCGGCCTCTCGACCTGGACGTCCCCGGCGACCCGTCGCAGGCCGCATTTTGGATCGTGGCCGGCACCATCGTCCCGGGCAGCAAGGTCACGGTCACCCGCCTCTACCCCGGGACCGAGCGGGTGGGCTTCCTCGGCGTGCTCCAGCGCATGGGTGCGCCCCTCGTCCGCGAGGAGGACGAGGACGGTTTCCTCTCCGTCACCACCGTGCCCGGGTCGCTCGAGGGCACGGTGATTCGGGCCGCCGAGATCCCTTCCCTCGACGAGGTCCCGGTCCTCGCCGTCGCCGCAGCGACCGCCTCGGGCACCACCGACTTCGTGTCCATGGGCGAGCTCCGCGTCAAGGAGACCGACCGGCTCTCGGCGGTGGCACAGCTGGTCTCGGCGTTTGGCGCGCGCGCCGAGGTGCGGGGCGACGACCTGCGCGTCCACGGCATCGGCGGCGTCCTGCGCGGCGCCCGGATCGACTCGGCCGGGGACCACCGCCTGGCGATGGCCGCCGCGGTCGCCGCGCTGGCGGCCCAGGGAACGACCATCATCGATGGGTTCGCCTGCGTCGCCACGAGCTATCCCGGGTTCCTCGAGGACCTCACCGAGCTGGCCGGGGAGACCTGGGAGCCGGTCGAGGTCGCGGACGGTCGCGTGGCCACCGGTCGCCGGAGGCTTCCCGACGCGTCGGCGGAAGAGATTCGTCGGGTGGTCATCGCCGTCGACGGCCCCGCCGGCGCGGGCAAGTCCACCGTCTCCAACGCCCTCTCGGACCGTCTCGGCATTCCGAGGCTCGATACCGGTGCCATGTACCGTGCCGTCACCTGGCTGGCGCTCCAACGAGGGCTCGACCCCAGCGATCACGGGGCCGTGGCGGAGATCGCCCGCGGCGCCAAGGTCGAGGTGGGTCCGGTCGTCATGATCGACGGCATCGACGTCACCGAGGAGATCCGTACCCCGAGGGTCAATCAGGCGGTCTCGCTGGTCGCCGCCAACCCCGACGTGAGGGCCGAGCTCGTGGCCGCGCAGCGGCGCTGGGTGGCACAGCAGGTCGGGGCGGTGGTCGAGGGCAGGGACATCGGCAGCGTGGTGCTCCCCGACGCGGCCATCAAGGTGTACCTCACCGCCGATCCGCAGGAGCGCGCCCAGCGGCGCTTCGAGGAGGGCCACGACGGCGTCGAGCGTCGCGACCGGTTCGACAGCAACCGCACCACATCGCCCCTGACCGTGGCGCCCGGCGCCCACGTCATCGACACGACCAACCGGAGCGTGGACGAGGTGGTCGAGGAGATCGTCTCGTGGCTGTGAGAGACCGGATACCGTCGTGAGCGAGCCCGTCCCCACGGACACTCCAGAGGGCTCGGCCAACCCAGAGGGCTCGGCCAACCCAGAGGGCTCAGGCAGCTCCGGGGCTCCGGGGCGGGGCATCGCCTTCAGGGTCGTCCCGAAGCGGACCGTGCCCTACCGGATCGCCCAGGGCCTCGCCCAAACGATCGTCCGCCTGTGGTTTCGTCCGCAGATCCGGGGCTCCGGCGTCGTGCCCGCCGACGGCCCGGTCATCCTGGCGCCCGTCCATCGATCCTTTGCCGACTTCTGCTTCTCGGCCGTGCTAACGGACCGGAAGCTCTTCTTCATGGCCAAGGACGAGCTGTGGCGCTCCCGCCTCCTCGGGAGGCTACTGGTCGCCCTCGGCGCTTTCCCCGTCCACCGTGGTGGCGTCGATCGCGAGGCCATGGCGCACGCCACGGAGGTGCTCGAGCAGGGCCAGCTCCTCATCATGTTCCCCGAGGGCACCCGCCAGGAGGGGACTCGGGTCCAGGAGCTGCTCGACGGCGTCGCCTTCCTCGCGGCCCGCACGGGCACCCCCATCCTGCCGGTCGGCATCGGCGGCTCGGATGTCTCGATGCCCAAGGGGACGAAGGTGCCCAAGCGGACCCCCATCACCCTCGTCGTCGGCCGGCAGCTCCAGCCCCCGGCCCGGCGGGAGAGTGGCCGGGTCTCGCGCCGCGAGGTCCACAAGACGACCGTGGAGCTGCGCGAGGCGCTCCAGGAGGCTTACGACCAGGCTCGCACCTGAGCAGTCCTCAGGTGCGTCGGCGGGCCCGGAGCCAGCTCTCGGCCACCACCGACCCGTAGCGCAGCCCGAACAGGGCGTTGGCCCCCTTCTTGGTCGTCCCCGAGGCCCGGGGACGCCAGACGGTCGGGCGCTCGGCGACGCGCCAGCCGCGGGAGAGCGCGGCGATCAACAGCTCGGCGGTCTGGTACTGCTCCTGGACCAGCTGGCCGACGACGTCCGCGAGCATCGCCGTCCGCAGCGCCCGGTAGCCGTTGGACGTGTCGGTGAGACCTGCTCCGGTCAACAGGTTGATGACCGCGGCGAAGACGCGCACGCCCGCCCGACGGATCTCGTCGCTCGTCTGGTCCACCCCGAGGCGCCGGGAGGCGACGACGAAGTCGGCCTCGTCGTCCACGAGGGGCTGGAGGAGATTGGGAAGCTCGGCCGGATCGTTTTGACCGTCCGCGTCGAGGGTCACGACGAAGCGGACGCCCCGGTCGATGCACAGCTGGTACCCGACCCACAGCGCCACGCCGTGCCCGAGGTTGACCGGCAGCACCACCGTGGGCGCGCCCGACTCCAGGGCCACCCGGTCGGTCCCGTCCTCGCCGCCGTCCACGACGACGAGCGTGGTCACCCGGAGTCCACAGGCCTCCTCCGGCATCGACTTGAGCACGTCGCCGATGTTGTCCGCCTCGTTGTAGGCGCACAGCAGCGCCACGACCGGCCCCAGCGTGACGTCGGGGAACCTCTGGTCGAATTCTCGCAGGGCCTGGTCGACGGCGAGGCGCTGGAGAGCACGGCGGCGCTCGCCCTCGCGCGGGTCCCTTGGATGCAGCACGCGGGGTCTTACAGGCGGTTGGGGCTGGCGAGGACCTCTCGGACCATCGGCTCGAAGTGCGATAACGGCCGGGTCGGGTAGTCCGGGTCGAAGCTGGCCTGGTCCCACTCGTCGGCAAAGCACTCCGCCAGGGGGAACCACGGCTCGCTCCGGTACTGCTCGCGGGCATCGGGGTCCATCCCCAGGTGGGCGTAATAGTGGCGACCCTGGAAGTCCTGATGTGCCGCGATGACCGAGTAGACCTCGTCGCGCACGTAGGGGCGAAGGATCTCCGCCGAGATGTTCGGGTGGTTGGCCACCGAGACCGCCTTGCCCACGTCGTGACACAGCGAGGCGACGATCATCTCCCGGTCGGCGCCGGCTTCCTCGGCACGCGTCGCCGTCTGGAGCGAATGGGTCAGCTGGTCCACGGCGAACCCGTCGACGATCCCCGCCAGGGACTCGAGCATGGCGAGCACCTGATCGGCCACCCGGGGCTGGTGCTCGAGGCTCTCGCCGACGATGGTCTGCCACTCCTCACGAGTCGACACGTCCATGGCGGCGAAGCGTCCTCGTTGTGCAAATGCGGGCTGGTGCGTCGCCGGCGAGGAGGTGGCCGTTTGCGTCATCGTTCCATTCTCGCACGATTTGGCCGGCGTCTTCCGGAACCCGAGCACCTGGTCCGCGATCGTCCTGCACGAAGACCCGGCCCACGAGGTCGGCCGGGACCGAGGGCCATTCAGGAGGCGAGGAGCTCCAGGATGTCTGCGGCCGAGACCTCCCGGTCCCCGGCCACCGGTTCCCCCGGCCTCGCCGCCCCGGAGCCGTTGAGGACGACGAGGGCGGCGGCCACGGCGCGCAGCAGCTCTCGTAGCTCCGGCGGTGGGGGAAAGTACTCGTCCTCGGTGGTGACCCGCACCACCTCCACCCCGTAGCGCGGAGCCAGCGCGTCGATGACGTCGCTCACCAGAGCCTCGGGCGCGGACGCCCCCGCGGTGACGCCGACGGTGCCCTTGAGGTCGGTGGGGAGCTCGTCGGCACCGTTGATCCGCACCACACGGGAGCAGCCCGCGGCTTGGGCGACCTTCTCGAGGGCGATGGTGTTGGACGAGTTGGCGGAGCCGACGACCACGACCGCGTCGGAGCCGTCGGCGATGGCCTTGAGCGCCGCCTGACGGTTGGTCGTGGCGAAGCACAGGTCGCCCCGACCTGGGGTCCAGAGATCGGGAAAACGGCGCCGGGCACCCTCGAGGATCCCCTGCCACTCGTCGTGACTCAGCGTGGTCTGGGCAAGGAGGGCGACGGGAGCGCCGCCCTCCAGGGCGTCGAGGCGATCGAGATCCCCCTCGCTCTCGATGAGCCGCACCGCCTCGGGGGCGACGGCCATCGTGCCCAGCGCCTCCTCGTGCCCGGCGTGACCGACGTAGAGGATGGCGTACCCCTTGCGGCTGCGGACCTTGACCTCGTGGTGGACCTTGGTCACGAGGGGGCACACGGCGTCGACCACCACGCCACGAACCCTTGCGGCAGAGACGACATCGGGCGCCGAGCCGTGGGCGCTGAGCATCAGCGGGCTGCCGGCGGGCACCTCGGAGGCGTCGTCCACGAAGACCACGCCGAGAGCCTGGAACTGCTCGACGACGTGGCGGTTGTGGACGATCTCGTGGTAGCAGTAGACGGGCGGCTCAAAGACCCGCACCATCCAGGCAAGGGCCTTGATCGCCTTCTCCACGCCGGCGCAGAAGCCCCGAGGCTCCGCCAGCAGGACACGCTCCACCTCCACGACCCCAGGATACGGGGGATCGGCCGGCCGACAAGGGCACGCCCTTTCGGGGCCTCGGAACCGGGTCCGAGGACCATCCTTTAGCCTGTCTGCGTGTCAGAGCCAAGGGTCGCGGCGATCGCCGAGGCGTCGCCGGCAGCGATGGCGGGGATGCTCGCAGGTGACGAGCTCGTCAGCCTCAACGGGCGGGTGCCCCGGGACGTCATCGCCTACTCCCAGATCATGGACGAGGCGGAGGTCGACGTCCTCGTGCGGCGCGGGGGAGAGATCCTGCCCGAACCGGTGCGCATCCAAAAGCAGGCCGGCGAGCCGGCCGGCCTGGAGGTGTCCTCGCCGCTCTTCGACCGGGTACGCACGTGCGACAACCACTGTGCGTTCTGTTTCATCCACCAGCTCCCCAAGGGCATGCGCCGCAGCCTGTACGTGAAGGACGACGACTACCGGCTCTCCTTCCTCTACGGAAACTTCACGACGCTCACCCGCTTCACCGAGCTCGACGCCGAGCGAGTCATCGACCAGCGCCTGGGACCGCTCTACGTGTCCATCCACGCCACGGATCCGTCCGTGCGGGCCCACATGCTGCGCAATCCCCGGGGTGCCACAAGCCTGCGCTGGCTCAGGGTCCTGCTCGAGGCGGGCATCGAGGTGCACGGGCAGATCGTGGTGTGCCCCGGCATCAACGACGGCCCCGTGCTCGAGGACACCTTCGCCGGGATCCTCGACGAGTACCCGAGGCTCGCCTCGGTGGGGGTCGTCCCGCTCGGCATCAGCCGCTTCACCCGCGAGCCGGAACTGCGAGCGCACACGGCCGCCGAGGCCGAGGCGGTACACGGCCTGGTGGGGGAGTGGCAGCCCCTGTACGAGCAGGCGCTCGGCCATCGGATGGCCTACGCCGCCGACGAGTACTACCTGATGGCGGGGCGTGCGTTTCCCCCCACGGAGGCCTACGAGGGCCTGCCGCAGCACGAGAACGGGATCGGGATGGCCGCGGCGTTTGCCGACGCCTTTCGCGGCGACGCCGGGCGGGCGCTCGGCGCGCGCGCCGGGTTCTTTGCCTCCGTGGACGGGGCCCCCGCCCACGGCTACCGCTCGCCTCGGGCAAGGGTCGAGCGCGACCGTGCCTCCCTCGACCAGCGGCCCGTCCGCATCCTCACCGGCGCCTACGGCGCGGCGGTGCTCGCTCCACTGGTGGACGAGCTCGTGGCCACCGGCGAGGCCTCGAGCGCAGATGTCGGGGTCGTGGCCGTCGAGAACCGGTTCTTTGGAGGCAACATCGGCGTGACCGGGCTGCTCACCGCCACGGACCTCGCCCGAGCCCTCGACGAGGGTCCCGAGCACGCCCGCTACCTGGTGGCCGATGCCTGCCTCTCCGGGGGGCGGTTTCTCGACGGGGCCACCGTGGCGGAATTGCCTCGCGCCGTCGAGGTCGTGCCCAGCGACGGTTTGTCCCTCCGCCGGGCGCTCTGCGGCAAGGCGGAGCCCGCCGGGGTCGAGATCTCACCCGAGCCCGCGTCCCGATGAGCGCCGCCTCCCCGGAGCTCGCCGGAGGAGCGTCCGGCGTGGCCCCCGAGGGGGCGCGGCCGACGACCGGCGATGCCCCGCGCCCGGTCGTCGTTGTCGCCGGGCGCCCCAACGTGGGCAAGTCTTCCCTGGTCAACCGCATCGTCGGTCGCCGCGCCGCGGTCGTCGAGGAGGAACCGGGCGTCACCCGCGACCGCAAGGTCCTCCAAGCGGAGTGGACCGGCGTGCCCTTCCAGCTCGTCGACACCGGCGGCTGGACGCCGGGCCGCATCGGCCTCGACGCCGAGGTTCGCCGTCAGGCGGAGCAGGCGCTCGACCAAGCCGATCTGATCGTGTTCGTCGTGGACGTCACCACCGGGGTGACCGCGGAGGACCTGGCGGCGGCACGAGTCGTCCGGAGGGCGGACGCCCCGGTCCTGCTCGCCGCCAACAAGGTCGACGACCAGACCTGGGAGGCGGCGGCCTGGGAGTTTGTGCGCCTCGGCCTGGGCGACCCGTGGCCGGTGAGCGCGGCGCACGGCAGGGGCACCGGTGACCTCCTGGACGAGGTGGTCCGACGGGCGGTCCGCGTCGATCCCGGGGTTTCCGGCCCGCTCGGAGAGGAGGACGGCCGCGCCGGGCCGGGAAGACAGGCCTCGCCTCCTGCAACGATCGGGTCGGGAGAGACGAGCCCCCCCGGAGAGGCGGACCAGGCCGCAGTGCCACAGGTGGCCCTCGTGGGGAGGCCCAACGCCGGCAAGTCGACGCTGTTCAACCGCGTCATCGGCGAGGAGCGCTCCATCGTCCACGACCTGCCCGGCACCACTCGAGACGTGATCGACACGGAGCTTCAGACGGACGAGGGTCCCGTCAAGTTCCTCGACACGGCCGGCATGCGCCGACCCTCGCGCACCGAGGCGGGCACCGAGCAGCACTCGGTGCTGCGGGCCCTGGAGGCACTCGACCGAGCCGACATCGCGGTGCTGGTCATCGATGCCACGGTCGGCCCTTCGCACCAGGATCAGCGGTTGGCCGAGCGCATGACCGCGGCCGGCTGCCCGGCGATCGTCGTGCTCAACAAGTGGGAGGTCCTCGACGCGGAGCAGCGCCAGGACGTCCTCGCCTCACTCGACGACCGGCTCAAGTTCCTCGGGGACGCTCCCGTCCTGCGGATGTCGGCGCGATCGGGCAGGGGGGTGCACCGGCTGCTGCCCGCGATCTGGTCGACCCTCGACTCCTACCGCCAGCGGGTCTCGACGGGGATGCTCAACCGAGCCCTACGCGACCTGCAGGCCGCGCACCCCGCGCCCGGGGCCAGGATCCGCTACGGCGTGCAGGGGGCCAGCGAGCCCCCGACCTTCACGCTCTTCGCCTCGGGGCGCCTGCCGCCGACCTACCTGCGCTACCTCGAGCGAGGCCTGAGGGAGCGCTTCGATCTCGGCTCCACTCCGATCAAGCTCCGGGTCCGTCTCATGGGCCGGCGGGCATGAGCCCCAAGCCCGCCGCCGACGACCGGGGGCCGGCCCAGGAGGACTCCACCGAGCCCGCCGAGGGAGCCGAGGAGGTTCTGTGGTGTGAGGAGTGCCACCGCATGGTCGATCCGGAGGTGCTCTCGGAGGACGGGCGCTGTCCCCGTTGCGGCAACGAGCTGCTCGTGGCGGACCCGGCAAAGGTGGGTCGCCGTCACGTCCCCTGGACGTTCAAGGCGATGCTCGTCGCGACCGTCGTCTACCTCGGATACCGCGCCTACCAGGGAATCGCGTGGCTGGCGCACCACTTCTGAGCGGTCACCGGGGCACCGGCGCCCGAACCGGCGCCTCAGGCGTCAGGCGCTGCCCACGCCGGCCGGCGCCGGTTGACCGAAAACGACGTCACCTCGAGCATCGATGTCGTAGTAGTCGAAGCCCTCGGTGACGTTGGGGGCGTCACCGGCGAGCGACACCGCGACCTTTTGCGAGCTGTTGCGCAAGATGTCGAGCACGAGCTCCATGGTTTGCGCGGGGGAGTACGAGGACCGGACCTGGCTGACCAGGTCGGCGTCGATCTCGACGGGCTGCGTGATGATCCGGTCGGTCAGGCGCAACGCGGCACGGATGCTCGGTGCCAGGTCGCTGTCCTCGTAGCGATCGACCTTGTCGAAGGTGCCCTCGTCCGCCCCGGATCGAAGGGCCGCCACCGAGCGGGTGGATTGGCAGATGCGGCAGTTGTGCGTGCGAGCCCCCCTCAGGCGCACGAGCTCGGTCGTGATCGGATCGAGATCGCCCAGCAGGGCGATGGTACGCAACAGGCCGTCGAAGCGCTGGCTCAGCTCCGAGCCGTCGATGTGGCCCGTGAGCGGCGGGGGGGCGAGGGGCGGCGATCCCGGAGTCGTGCCGCCTCGGGTGAAGAGGCGACCCACCGCCACGGAGGTGCGCAACCCGTAGTCACACGTGAACAGGCCCATCACGAAGGCGGCGAGGTCCTCCCCGGCAAGGGCCGCGGCCAGGGCCCCGCGGTGATCGTCGGTCACCCCGGCCACGTCGATGACGAACTGCTCGGTGAACGTCAGCGCGGCGCGCTCCCGCTCGTCAAAGAGCGGGGACGTCGGCCATGCGGACACCGCCGCCGACTTGGCCGGCGACAGCCGCCGGCTGCCGGGCGGAGGCGAGAGCTCGACGTCGGCGCAACGCAGCAGCTGGGCCACCCGCAGGCGGGCGAGCTCGAGAACGTCCGCGGGTGCGGCCTGCCAGGCGGCGTCCTGGAAGTCGGCAAAGGCTGCCCAGGCCTGCGGGGCCAGCACCTCGCGGGGATCGGCGCGATCTGGTTACTTCAGTCCAGTCCATGCTAACTGGATAGCACGCGAGGAAGCGGGTCGCACGGCTCCGAGCGAGGGAGGGCGTGGGGTCCACCGTGGGACGGACCAAGGCGCTCCCGATGGCACCGGCTCCTCCGGGACCGCCGTGGTCAGGCCTTGAGACCACAGACCAGCTGCTTGAACGACCGGTCGTTGATGTCGATCGCCCGCTCCCGGGTCGGCCAGTTGCCGGGCGCGCCGCCGGAGAACCCGAGCGGCGGTGCAGAGTAGAACGAGGTCTTGTCGAGCCCGAGGCCGGACAGGTTCGGGCCGGCGAGCTTGAACAGCGGGTCGAGAAGTCCCGCATTGGGCGGGGTGCCGTTGATCTGGTCATTCCTGCCACGAATGAACACGACCGAGGAAATCGGCGATCCGTCGGCGTTGAAGCCGAAGATCTGCTGGTCCTGGGCGACGTCGGGCTCGTCCGTGAACCGCTTGGTCGGGCCGAGGCAGGTCAGGTTCCGCGCATTGTTCGGTCCCACCGGCGGCGGGGGAGTGATCTGGATGAGGCGCGGATAGGCGATGGGGATCAGCGTCGTGTAGTAGAAGCGCTGGGTCGCAAGTCGAAGCCCGTCGACGGCGACCGAGAGGTTCGCCGGCGGGCGCCAATCGGTGTTGATCTCTCCGGCGGCCGTCTCGAGCTTGCCCCAGTCGCTCACGATCAGCAGCCCGATCTGGGTCAGCTCCCGCTGGGTGGTGTCGAACCGATCGAGGATGGTCGTGGCGAGCTCGGTGGTCTTGGCCTGGATGGCCCCGTCGAGGGTCGCGGATCCGTTGCGGCGGCTGAGCGCCGAGACCAGCCCGATCCCCGCTCCGACGCCGTCGAAGAAGAATTTCACGTTCTTGTACCCGGCGATGTCGGCGAAGACCTTTGCGATGTTGACGAAGGCTGCGAACAGGGCGAGCCCGTTCGAGGTCGTCTCGACCGGGGGAGGGGCGACCGCATCTCGGATCGCCTGGCCGATGGCCTGCAGGTCGACGTAGGCCCGAAGCTCCGAGCGCTGGAAGGGCTCTCGGAGCTGGGCCAGGTAGTGCTGGACGTTGTTGAGATCGGAGACCTCGTCGCCGAGCTGGTTCTTGACCGCGTTGAACTCGGCGGCCGTGAAGCTCGCCTGACCCGGGTAGGTCATCCGGGCGATGTCGAGCGCCTTTTGCTGCCAGGCGGCGTTGTAGTCCTCGTAGTAGGCGCGGCGGACGTCGCAGAAGTTGACGTCGGGCCGGCAGAGGTTGAGCTGCTTGCCGATATAGGTCTCGGCCGCCTGCTCGGGCGCGGTAAAGGCAGGGAACGCCTGGGGGTGCTGGTAGGCGACGGAGATGAGGCCGGTGTTCGGTCCTCCCGCGGCGTCTGGAGAGTCCGAGATGAGCGGCGAGTAGGTGTAGCTCCGGGTCCTCGAGAGCACGCCGTCGAGCTGCCCCGACTGGCCGAGGGTGGTGAGAGACTGTGCCGCGGGCGGCACCGTCCGCACGGTGTCCCGGTAGAACACGCCCCGACCCAGCAGGGCGAAGCTACCGGGCTTCAAGGCCAGCCCGTTGTAGAGCGCGGCGTTCCCGCCGAAGTCCTGGAGGCGGATGCCGACCCCGAAGTCCAAAGGCTTGACCGTGCCGATGCTCTGGACGATGACGATGGGCCCGGGATTGACCCCAAGCCCCAGCTGGTTGAGGACGCCGCCGGCAATGCTTTGGTCCCGGATGTCTGCGCTGGTGCCGGCGCTGGTGTTCGTGGGCCATGCCTGGTTGTTCCGGATAGAGGCTGAGGGGTCGGGCACCGGCTGCAGCGTGTACGGGTTGAGGGCCAGGACGTGCAGGCCGCCGGTGGCGCCGGGGGGCAACGTCGCGGCGTAGGTCGCCGAGCCCACTTGGATCACGTTGGTCGTTGCCCCGGACCCGGGGGCGTAGGTGTTGAACGTCGTGTAGTCCGGGCTGACGTAGTCGTAGAGGTGGGTCACGGGATTGAGTTGGAGGTAGCCGGTGATGTCGCCGCGCTGGGTATCTCCCGGGAAGGCGATGTTGGTCCACGCGGAGTTGCTGGCGCCGCCCGGCACGCCGATGATCGAGAACGGCTCCGGATCCGGGCTGATCACCCGGGCGCGTTCGTCCACGTTGAGGTCGTGCCCGAGGGTCTGCATGAGCGAGGTGAGGGCATTGAGGGCGGGCCCGTCGGGCACACCGGCGACATCGCTCACGATCATCAGGTAGGCGAGGTTCCCCGCGTACTGCTTGGCGATGCCGATCAGCTGGTTGATTCCTGCCACATTGCGGGGGGCCGTGCCGTACTGGACCAGCTCCCGGCTGGACCGGTTGAGGACCGCAACCTGGATCCCGTTGCGATCCGACGTGTCGGGCACCGGTTGCCCGTCGACCCAGATCCCCGCCGACGGATTGTTGGAAAGGGTTTCGATGGGCGCCCCGATGGGGGGGTCGTCGACTACACCGCTGACGGTGACACCGGCGCCGGTCGTCGGTCCGTTGGAGGAGCTCGGCGGGAGATAGCTCACCGCAAGGGTCAGGTCGTAGGTGCCCGGGAGGTCGGGCGTGAAGGTGGGCTGGGCGCTCTGGGCGTCCCCGAGCGAGGCCTGCGAACCCGAGGGCAAAGAAACGATCCTCCAGTCGAAACCGAGGCTCCCGGCAAGGGACAGGCCCCCGAGGTCTGCCAACACATCGACCTTGCTCGCCCCAGGAATCATGCCGTCCTGGATCGACAACTCGCCCACCGAGGTCCCCGGACTCGCCACGGCCGCCGAGCTCGGCGGGGCCGACCCTTGGACCTGGACGTCGAGGGCGGTGGGCCCGTCAGCCCACACGTCGGCCGTGGTCGGGTCGCCCCCCGAGCCGACGACCACACGAACCCCCAGGTGGACGCCGGAGTTCGGGGCGGGCCTGGCCGCCCCCGATGCGGGCTGCACCGCCGCCGGGGAGGTGGTCGGCGTGGAGGTGGTAGAGGTCGAGCTCGGAGGGGTAGAGGTGGTTGGTGTCGAGGCGGAAGGATGCGTGGCGTTCGGCATCGCAGTACTCGGGGGCGAGGTAGTGGGCGTCGAGGCTGTCGGCGTGGCGGTTGTCGGCACCGCGACGGACGGAGGCGGTGTATCCGAGATGGTGGTGCTGGGTTCGGTCGCCCCCGAGGGCGCGCGCATTCCGATCGAGGGCGTCGGAACCGGGTTCGGACTCGGCGCCGCCGAGGCGGTGGTGGAGAGTGTCGGGCAAGTGACCACTCCGACGATCGCCGTCAAGAGGAGCGGCAGCAGGCCCGGCGCCAGCCTCTGTTTGCGCTTCGCTCGCAGGGTTATCGGAGCATCGACGTCCCGCCCGCAGTGGTCGACCATGTTCTCCTCACCGCCGCGGGCATGGGCCCAATCGCTTTATCGTTCACACAACTGTCACCCGGTCGTCCAGTTACCTCTTACCGGGAGATCGTTGCCTCAGCGATTATCGGCTCGGACCGCGACGCAGGTCAAGGTGCGTTGACGTTGCCCGCCTCCATTCGTGCATTTGGGATGTGCGCGGCGGCATCCGTCGCGACGATTGCGCTTGAGGTCGCCACCGCCTTTGGCGCGCCGACACCCGACTTGTTGGCGGAACGCCCCAGTAGGCGCACGACGGCCCACTACGAACCTCCATCTGCGCATGAGCTGCGAGTATTGGAGCTGCCAGTTGCCGCATGCGGGTGCGGGCACGCACAGCCGGTGCCATCGCCGTGCAGCCGCTCCGAGGATCCCTTTGCCCATCGGTGCCGAGGAGTCGGGGGCCGGGAGGATGATCCAATGAGAATGGCCGGACAGGAGGTTCCCGCAGCCGCTCGACGCTTCCGAGCCGGCGCAGAGGGGGAGAGGACGGCGGGGATCGTTCCCGGACCCGGTTCCCGGAGATCGGGTCCGAGGACCGCTCTGAGCTGGCCCACCGAGTGGAGTACGGCCCTCCGGGCCAAGGCTCCAGAGGTGCGGGCTATGGCAGCCGTGGTCTGCCAACCGTAGGCCCCGTGTCGTACGCTTAGCCAGTGGCGGAGGCGGGCAAAGACCGCATCGGGGCACTCGACGGCATGCGAGCGCTGGCGGTGCTCGCGATGTTGTGCTTCCACTTCGGCATCGGATGGGCTCAGGGCGGCTTCTTTTCGATCGAGGTCTTCTACGTCCTGTCGGGTTTCTTGATCACCGGACTGCTGCTCGCGGAATTCCAGCGCCGCAACGGCATCAAGCTGTCCGCTTTCTGGATCCGCCGGGCCAGGCGGCTCCTCCCCTGTCTCTTCCTGGTGCTCATCGCCACCACGCTGTGCGTGCGATTCGTGGCGCCGGTGGGGACCTATCCGGACTTTCGGATGGACGCCCTCTCGGCGCTCCTCTACTTCTCCAATTGGTGGCAGATCGCCATCAGCAGCAATTACTTCGTTGCGACAGGGGCAGCGCAGCCGCTCACCCACACGTGGTCGCTCTCCATCGAGGAGCAGTTCTATTTGATCTGGCCTCTCGTCGCATTGGCGGTGCTCCACTTCAGCCGCACCTATGCCCGTGGCCTCAGGTTGCTCCTGTGGATCTCCGTGGTCGGGTGCATCGCCTCGGCAGTCGAGATGGCGTTGCTCTACAGCCCGTCGGCCAACACCACACGCATCTACTTCGGCACGGACACCCACGCGCAGTCGATCCTCGTGGGGGCCGCTCTCGCGTGCGCCGCTGCCCTGTTGAGAGAGCGCCAAGCCAAGCGGGGATCCCACGCTCCGCCGCCGGCGGTGGCAGCGCCCTCGCCCGTGCGCCGCATCGCTGCGACGATTCTCGGTCTCGCAGGCTTGGGGGTCATCGCGGCGGTCATGGCCACCTTGACGGGTTCGTCGGCCCTCACCTATCGGGGAGCCTTCCTGGTGTGCTCCGTGGCCAGCGCGGCAATGATCGTGAGCGTTCTTGCGGTGCCCAAGGGCGTCTTTTCCCGAGCGCTCAGCGTCCGACCGCTCGTCCTGATCGGCGTGATCTCTTACGGGATATACCTCTGGCACTTCCCGGTGATCGCCTTTGTCAACACCCAAACGGTCGGTCTCGACGGGTTCGCGCTGCTGGTCGTCCGGTTCTCGATCACCATCGGCCTCGCGGCGGCGTCCTTCGTCCTTGTGGAACGTCCGGTGATGAGGGGGACCTTTTGGCGCTCGATCAAGTCCGTCCTTCCGGCCGGTGCGATGGCGATGGCCACGCTGGGGGTGATCTGGGTGGGGACCGAGATCCCCGTGGCCGCAGCCGGTGCCCACGCGCAGCGCTATCGCCAGGCGGCCGGGCAGGGTTCGGGCACCGGGGCACCTCCAGGCCGGGTAGTCGTGCTCGGCGACAGTACGGCCCTCACCCTGGGGGTGGCGCTCATCGCCACTGCGCCCAAGGGCACGAAGGTGGTCAATGGTGGGCTGTGGGGGTGTGGACTCGCCATCGGGGCCAACTCCTCCAACGCACCAACACCCGAACTTCCCATGTTCCCGGCCTGCAACGAGAGTGAGCCTGCAGCGAACCTGTGGCCCGCCCTCGACCGCAAGACCGTGGAGGGCACCGCCCCGGGCGATGTCGTCCTACTGGCGACGGGGCACTGGGATACCCAGGATCTCCTCATGCACGGGCGATGGTCCAACATCTTGTCCCCGTCTTTTCGCCGATACGAAGCCGGTCAGCTGCGGACCTTCATCGGCATCGCCTCCGCCCACGGGGCCCACGTCGACCTGCTCACCATGCCGCCGATGGAGCGTGACTACCCCTGGCTCGGCAACTCCTCGGGGGCGTACGACATTGCAAGCTCTCCGGCTCGCCGGCGCCTCTTCAACGAGCTGCTCCGGCAGACAGCCGCCGAGTTCCCGAGCAAAGTGAGCGTGATCGACTATGGAGCAATGCTCTCGCCAAGCGGCCGTTACACGCAGTACCTGGACGGAGTGCAAGTGCGCTCCAGCGACGGAGTCCATACTCCCTCGTACGCGCCGGGCAACGTCTTCGACGGGAACGCGACCCAGAGCGTGGCAGACACGTTCTACAACTGGCTCTCACCCCGGCTGTGGCCCCAGATCATCTCTTCAGTGGGGGGAGCGGTATCGGGAGGGAGTTCGGGGCGAACGGTTATCGCCGCGAGTTCCTGACCCTGACCGTGACCCCAAGGCCGCTCGTGAAGCCGGAGCGTTCGGCGTGCGTGGAGGGGGAGTGCCCGTCGAGTAAGGTTCCCCAGACAGGTTGTCCGGCCGGATTCCTCCCTGCCTTCGCTCCTTTTCTGGGAGGAGGGTGCGAAAAGTAGAGGGTGGTCCCAGCCAGATGGCTACGGGCTGTGGCGCAGCTTGGTTAGCGCGCTTGACTGGGGGTCAAGAGGTCCCGGGTTCAAATCCCGGCAGCCCGACTACATGTGCTCGCTGCACCTTTCGTCACACGACTCCAGTCTCCTGCCGGAATCGCACAGCTCCGAGGGCGGTGCGACTACCCGTCCGCCAGGGCGCGATCGTGTCGGAATGTTGCAGCCGATGTCGCCATGGCCGGAGACGCGCGAGGAGCTGATTCGGTTCCAGGTCGCACTGGCACAAGACGCCGAAGCGGTACTCGCCACCTCGCCGTGGCAAGCGCCTCGAACCCC
The DNA here is from genome assembly GCA_963773635.1 of uncultured Actinomycetes bacterium. Taxonomy (GTDB): domain Bacteria; phylum Actinomycetota; class Acidimicrobiia; order Acidimicrobiales; family RAAP-2; genus CAVZBW01. The sequence goes on from CAVZBW010000005.1 coordinate 358,389, forward strand.
ACTCATCGGCGGCTGTTTCGTCGCCTTCACCCAGGCAGAGTCCCATCGCCGGCAACGTGGCGACATGGCCTGGGCTGCGGCGGTCTCCTGGCGGACCGGCTCGAGCCCCATCGGCCGAAGAGGGATGCCGTACCGGCGTCCCGACGACATGCTCAGAGCTACAGGAGTTGCACGTCCGCGCCGTGCGTCGGACATCGAAGACCAGGCTGTGTTGTCGGAGAGGGCGCCTGCCTCGTACTCGCCGGGCCTCCTCGCTCTCCGGCAGGGTCCGCTCCTCGCCGCGGTCGTCGCTCCGCTCCGCCCGGTACCCGACGTGGTTCTCGTCGATGCCACCGGGCTCGATCACCCCCGCCGAGCGGGCCTGGCCATACACCTTGGCGCCGTCCTCGATGTGCCTACGATCGGGGTTACCCATCGGCCGCTCCTAGCCGTCGGAAACTTTCCGCTCCCGGTGCGTGGCGAGTCCAGCCCACTGGGGTTGGAGGGCCGCGTCGTCGGCTACTGGGTGTGCACGCGAACTGGGGCACGTCCCGTGGTAGCCCACGCCGGCTGGCGGACCAGCGCCGACACCGCTCGTTTCATTGTCCTCTTGGCTTCGACCGAAGCGGCTCGAACGCCTGTCCCGCTCGAAGAGGCTCGCCGCGTCGCTCGAGAAGCGCGCGCCTGCAATGCTCCGTGACCTTCACGACATCGATCAGGGACGTCATGCGGCACCGCGGGTGACTTGAACTCCGCGCCCTTGCGGGCACCAGCCCCTCAATCGCGCACCGACTGGTTGGCCAGCCTTGGCCCACGGTGGCCCTCGTTGGTCAGCGCTGGTCAGCGTGGGTGCGAGGCGCCGACGAATGGCTGCACGCGAGACTTGCCCCGTAGAAGAGTGACTGCGCCCAAGAGGTCGCCTTGGGACTCCCCGAGATTCATGGAAGACGGATGGACACAGATATTGAGAAAACCGGCGTCATCGTCGTAGGTGTTGACGGCTTTGAGTCCCTCGACGCATTGCAATGGGCGGCGGCACAGGCCAAGCTCACCCACGCCTCCCTGGAGACGATCACAGCGTGGACGCGGCCCACCTATTGGGGCCGAGAACCGGTTGGGCCGCCGGGCTGGGATCCAGAAGAACAGGCCCAGGAGATGCTGGCTGAGGTCGTCGAGAGTGCCCTGGGACCCGACGCCGGCCTTGAGGTGCGCCAAGTGGTAGTTGAGGGCCGCGCCGCTCCCGCTCTCATCGCCGCCACGGAGCACGCGGACCTCTTGGTCGTGGGCAGCCGCGGGCATGGGGCGTTCCCCAATATGTTGTTGGGCTCCGTAAGCATGCACTGCACGACCCACGCACGATGTCCAGTGGTCGTTGTGCACCCGCGTTCCCCCGTAGTGCAGTAGAGCCGGTCATCGATGAGTGGAGGTGCAGGAACTGCCGATCCGGGCGGGTCGGTCGCTGTCCGGCCCGTGGCTCGGCGTGACGCATATCGGACATTCGGAGCGGGCCGCATGGGGCGCTTGACGTCGCTACAAAGCGAGCTGTTGTCATCGGGCACCGATCGAGTAACGCGATACGCGACCTCGGTCGTGCGGCGGTCGTGACGGTCGCATGGGTGGCTGACCCGAGCTCTCTCCCGGCATCCGTCGTGTTCGGGAGGGAGCTGTGGGCTTCCTGCTGTAAGTCGGCGTCGCGTGACTCGACAATCCGCGAAGCTCTGACATGGACGACACCCTGACTCCGACCGATGATCTGAGCGATGCGGAGGCCCGCCTGGCTGTGCCGCTCGTCGGAAGCGATGCTCACCCAGCGAACGGTCCGCCGGGTCCAGCCGGATCCGATCGACGACCGCATCCTGCTGCGATGCTTGGAGTTGGCGCTCGAAGCGCCGACCGCTTCCAACGGGCAGAACTGGGAATCCGTGGTCGTGAAGGACCGGGCGGTCAAAGCGTCGCTGGCCGCGCAGTATCGGCGGGCATGGAAGCTGTACGGAGGGCTCGGCCGGCTGATCAAGGCGGATGAGCCGACTGCCAAGATCCTGAAGGCGGTCCAATGGTAGGTCGAGCACTTCGAGGAAATCCCAGTTCTCGTCGTGTGCTGCCTGCGAGGCGGTGCTCGAGTGCCGTTCGTCCCCGAGCCGCCGATTGCGCGGTCGAGCCCCTACGGATCGGTATACCCCAGCGTCCAGAATCTCCTGCTAGCGGCGAGATCCGTCGGCCTTGGTGGAGCGCTCATCACGCTGCCGTTGTGGTCTAACACCGTAGCTCGCCGAATCCTCAAGCTGCCGCTGACCGTCCAGCGGTGCTGCATAGTGACCCTCGGCTGGCCAAAGGGCCGCTACGGGCGCAAGGCTCGCAAGCCGGTCGGCACAGTCGTCCACATCGATCAGTACGGCCGCCAGCCGTGGCGTGACAACACTCAAGCCTGATGTTCCAGCGGGCGGGGCACCATCCCCTGGTCTCAGGTGGAGTGGCCCCACATCCGACCGGGAGGCCATGGCCGAGCGCGGCACCGGGAGTGCAGGCGCGTGGCCCTCCCGTCGAGCTGTCGCCCGGCTGACGGCACCCCCACGCCCCGTTCGCAGCGCTAGGGTTCGCGTCCTGACTCCCCCTCTTGGCGTTGCGCCAAGCCCGCCGCCCGGCCTCGAGGCCACGATCCTGCTGACCGACGGTCGGCGCCTGGGCTACGCCGAGTTCGGCGATCCTCGGGGACCGTTGGTGTTGTGGTTCCACGGGTCGCCTGGAGCTCGCCGACAGCTCCCGCCGGTCGGGCGTCACGCCGCCGAGGAGCTCGGCCTTCGGGTCGTCTGCGTGGAGCGGCCCGGGGTGGGGGATTCCCCACACCATGCCTATGGGCGGCTCTCGGACTGGGCGGCCGACATCGCGCTCGTCGCCGACTGCCTCGGCCACGAGCGCTTCATGGTGGTCGGGTTGTCCGGCGGAGGACCGTACGCGCTTGCATGCGCACACGAGCTTGCCACTCGTGTCGTCGGGGTTGGCCTCCTCGGCTCGTTGGTTCCGACCGCCGGTGAGGAAGCAATCGCCGGAGGCCTCGTCGCGCTGAGTCAACGCTTCAACGGCGTGCTCAGCCTGTTTCGCATCCCAGTCGGACTGAGCATGTGGGGCTTCGTGCGGGCCGCGACACCTCTCGCGCACCTGTGCGTTCAAGGGTTTGCTCGAATGATGCCCGAAGGCGATCGGAGGGTGCTCGGCGACCCCGACCTCGAGGCAATGTTCGTCGACGATCTGATCACTGGTGGCAGGCGTCAGTTCCAGGCCTTCGTCAACGACTTGGTCCTGATCGGCCAGCCTTGGGGATTCCGCCTTGCCGACGTGGCCGTCCCGGTGCGGTGGTGGCACGGCGATTCGGATCCTTTCGTTCCTCTCGAGGAGGCGAGGCGTGCCGCCACACTGCTTCGCGACGTGGAGCTCATCGTTCGCCCCGGAGAGAGCCACCTCGGGGGCTTCGCGGCCGCCGACGAGGTGCTCGGCGTCCTGGCACGCATTTGGCAGAGCAAGTCTCCCGCACCGTTGACCGCATGAACGACATCGCCTGTCCCGGGACACGCTTATGGATGGATCCCAGATGACCGCTCTCCCACCGGTCCCCGACGATCTCGACCGGTCAGGAGCCCTCGACGCGATCGACCTCAGGCCAGAGCGGTTCGGGGATGCCGTCCCCCACGACACCCTCCGGCATCTGCGAACCCAAGCGCCGGTGTGGTGGTCGGAATCCATGAACTGCTGGGTTGTGACCTCCTACCGCCTCGTCGAGCAGTGCAACCGAGATTATGCGAGGTTCTCGAGCAGCAAGGGCGTTGTCGACCCGGGCGACGCCGGCGCGCCCAAATGGAAGCCCATTACCGCGCTTGACCCCCCCGAGCACAGCCGGTACCGGCGGGTGGTGATGGCCCCCTTCACTCCCGTTCCGATCGGGCGATTGGAGGGCATGGTGCGGGAGATCGCACGCGCTGCGATCGCTTCGTTCGCCACTGCCGGTGGCGGCGATTTCGTCTCCGACATCGCCGCCGCGGTGCCCTTCCGGGTGATTGCGGCACTGACGGGGGCGCCGGCCGAGGACGAGGACTTGATTGTTGGTTGGACCAACACCGTCATGCCCAGTGTCGATCCCGACTACCGACCGACCGAGTCCGCCGCCCCGGCCGCTCGCCAGGCGTTGGGCGACTATTGCCTGGCTCTCGCCAGGTCCCAGCGCCACGGGCAAAGAGCGGGCCTCTCGCAGGTGTTGTTCGACGCCCGGCTCGACGGCCGCCAACTCAGCGACGAGGAGATCGCCAACTTCCTCGATACGTTCATCGTCGGGGGCACCGAGACGACCCGCCAGCTGCTCTCTCACGGACTGGTGGGGTTGCTCGACAATCCCGACCAGCGGGACGCGCTGATCGATGGATCAGCCCTCGTGGCGGACGCGGTGGAGGAGATGCTCCGATGGGCCAGTCCTGTGCTCCACCACTCAAGACGCGCCACCGAGGAGACCGTGGTGGGCGACACCGTCATTGGTGCCGACGACCGGGTAACGCTGTGGATCGCTGCAGCGAACCGGGACGAGGCGGTCTTCGAGGACCCCGATGCCTTCCGTATCGAACGCACCCCGAATCCCCATGTCGCGCTCGGCGCCGGTGGCCCGCATCACTGCCTCGGCGCCCACCTGGCTCGGCTGGAGGCGCGCGTGGTCTTCGACGAGCTGCGACCGTTGCTACCCCGCCTCACCCTCAGCAGACCCCCGGTCCGGGTACCTTCCAACTTCTTCAACGGGATCAAGCGGTGCCCTGTCGAGCTTGCATAGCTACGGCAAGTTGTGCCGCAGGCGATCCGGGTCGGGTGATCGCATTGGATTCGGAGGCGGCGGCGTCGGAGCCCTGTTGGGCGAACCACTTCTGATCAACGCCACCAACCAGGGCTACGCCGAGCTCCTGGCATGGGCCTGAGCACTGGGCCCGGTGCATGCCTTCGCGGTGGAGGGGTGTGGCTCCTACGGGGTCGGCCTGGCCCGCTTCCTTCGCCGCCATGGCTATCCGCCGGTGGAGGTTTCACGTCCCCCACGAGCCGGTGAACGGCGCCTCTCGGGCAAGAGCAACGCCATCGACGCCGAACACGCCGCACGTGTGCTCCTCAGCGGCGTCGGTGTGGTCACCCCGAAGCTGGCGAACGGCCAGGTCGAGGCGATCCGACTGATCAAGATTGCCCGGGATACGGCGGTGAAAGCCCAGACCAGCGCCATCATCACCCTCAAGGCGGTGCTCGTCACGGCGAACCAGGAACTGCGCGACGAGCTCGAACCCTTGAATGACTTCAAGCTCCTCAGCGCGTGTGGCGAGCTCGAGGTCACCGGTGACCTGGCCGATCCATCGGTCGCCATGCGCCACAGTCTCCGGTCCCTTTCCCGAAGGTGGTTCGATCTCCACGACGAAGTGAAAGCCCACTCTCGTCACCTCAAGACGCTCACCAAGGCTGCGGCCCCTCAGCTCCTTGACGCCTTCGGGGTCGGGATCGATATCGCCGCGCAGATGCTCATCACTGCTGGCGACAATGCAGATCGCGTTCGGAGCGAGGCCGCGTTCGCCAAGATGTGTGGAGTGTGTCCGATCCCGGCCGGGTCGGGGAAGACGAGCGGACGGCATCGTCTCAACCGGGGTGGGAATCGGCAGGCCAACGCTGCTCTCTACCGAGCCGTGATCGTCCGGATGCGATGGCACGCCCCAACTATCGCCTACGTGGAACGGCGAACGGCCGACGGCCTCTCGAAGAAGGACGTCATCCGGTGCCTCAAGCGATTCTTGGCCCGCGAGTTGTATCGGCTACTTCCAAAAGTCAGTGCGGTCAGCGAACCCGAGGGGGTTCGGCCCGCTGCCTAGATCCGACTTGACGATCTATAGGAGCATCAACGCGCTCGCCGAGAGCTTCCACAGCCTCTACAAGTGGGAGCTGATCTACCCCCAGGGCCCCTGGAAGGGCCTCGACGACGTCGAGTTCGCCACCCTCGGCTACGTCGACTGGTTCAACCACCGCCGGTTCCATGGGGAGATCACTGACGACAACACCTACGTCACCCCGGCGGAGTTCGAAGCCACCTACTACCGTCAAGAAGCGCCCGCCCTGGAGGCGGCGACCCAATAGCCCGAGCAGTCATACAACCCGGGGCGATTCATTGACCAATCGGCCCCAATCTGGGCCTATCCGGGCCCCACGACGGTAGCGCACAACCCCACTGTGACCTGCGAGAACCCGTCTGCGCCTATCCTGCCCCCATGACTCTGGTACGACTGGGGGTCAAGAGGTCCCGGGTTCAAATCCCGGGAGCCCGACTCGCTGAGCCGTTCTCAGCCCCCGCTGGGTGTGTAGGTACAGTTGAGGTGCTTTATTCCATTGATAAAGGCTGAGCGGAGCCGATCGGGCTCACCCGTCGCCTCGATGTCGGGCAGGCGCCGGAGCAGCTCCCGGAACATGACGACGATCTCCTCGCGCGCCAGGTGCGCGCCGAGGCAGAAGTGCGGCCCTGGCGCCCCGAACCCCGCGTGCGGGTTGGGGCTCCGGCCCACGTCGAACCGGAAGGGGTCGGTGAAGACGTCCTCGTCTCGGTTGGCGGAGGCGTAGACCAGGATCACCTTGTCCCCGGCCCGGAGGGACGTGCCGGAGAGCTCGGTGTCCTCGGCGAGGGTGCGGCGCATCCAGATGACCGGGCTGGCCCATCGGACGATCTCCTCGGCAGCCGTCGAGGCCAGGCCCTCGAAGTCGGACACCCATCGGGCGCGCTGGTCGGGATGCTCGGTCAGCGCCAGCAGGCCGTGGCTGATCGCGTTGCGTGTGGTCTCGTTCCCCGCGACCACGAGCAGGATGAAGAACGAGGCGAGCTCGGCGCGGCTCAGGGCCTCCCCGTCCACGTTCGCGTTGACCAGAGCGGAGGTGAGGTCATCCGTGGGGCTCTCCAATCGGAAGCGACCGAGCTCCTCCATCATTTCGCGCAGCTCCACACCGGCGTTGATGAACGCGACGAGCGGGTCGTCGCCCTCGGGCACGTACTCGGGGTCGCCCATGGACAGGATGACGTTGGAGCAGCGGAACACCGTGGCGTACTCCGACTCCGGTACGCCCATCATGTCGCAGATCACCTTCAGCGGAAGGCGCGCCGCGATGTCGACGACGAAATCACAGCCGCCGAGGGCGGAGGCCCGGTCGATGGTCTCCACGGCGACAGACTGGATCGTGGCCTCGATGCTGCGGATCATCCGGGGGTTGAAGGCCTGCGAGACGATCCGGCGCAGCCGGGTGTGGCGCGGATTGTCCGTGTTGATCATCCCGCCAAAGAACTCGAGCATCTCCGGGGGCATGTCCACCATGCTCACCGCCCCCTGTCCCGAGCGGTAGATCTCGGGATGGCGGCTCGCCTCGCTCACGTCGGCGTGGCGCATCAGGGCGTAGTAGCCGTCGCCCCTCGGGAGGTCGAGGCTCGTCTCGAGTAGGGGATCTTCGAAGTGTGCGATGGGACGCTCGCGCCGAAGCGCCGCAAAGGCGGACTCCCGCTGCTCCCAAGGGAGCGCCCAAAACTCCAGGTCCGAGAGGTCGATCTCGTCGAGATCGCCCGGCCACCGGGTCACCATCGGCCACCACGCTACAACGGGGCCCCCGGTGCGGGCGCTCCGGGGTCCGACGAACGTCCGGACCCGTCGGCGGGCCGTTGTCCGACTCGGCCGGTTGCCACGCGACGGCGCGGGTCGGGGGATTCGCTCCGCCGACCCGCGCCGCCGTCAGGGCCGAACTACTTGGCAGCCGGGGCGCCCGGGGTCACCGGGACGAGGCGGGCCGGGGTGCAGGCCTGCTCCACCGCGTGCTCGTCGCGGATGACGGCCTCCACGTCGGTGACGATCACCCGGATCGTGGCGTGGGGAAGCCGCGCCGCCGCCGCCTCCTGCTGCACGTCGGCCACGGCCTGGGAGGCGGTAACGCCCGACTCGGCCTTTTGGGTGGCCGGCGCAAACAGGGCCTCGAGGGCCGCCACGTCGGACTGGAGCTGCGCCTGGGCCGAGGCACAGGTCGGCCGTGCGGTGATCGCCGGAGCCTGGGCGGCACCGGCGACACCGAAGGAGACCAGGGACACCGCTCCGGCGATACCCGCAGTGGCGGCCAGCTTGGACAGGGTCGAAATCGTGCGCATGGTAGTTGTTCCCTTTCATTGGGGATCCGGACATCGGCAGCCCGGAGATCCTTGGCTTGACAACTGCTCCTGCAGCGCACAGTTATTCCATTGAAAGCCTCATTGTTCAAGCAAACTTTTGCCAAACAGACGACCTCACATCTTACGAGGACACGACTCATTTCGACATTTTGGCGAGCACCCGGCCGTTTGTGCCCCACAATGGTGACGGAGGTGACATGCGGGACACGCTCTCCGGTCTGCCGTCACTCCGCTCGCCCGACGACCCGCGCCATCCCGTCGGGCCTGACCCTCGTAGTAGTGGTCGACCCCGGCGCACCCTTCCGCCGGGGAGGACCCCATCTCGCCAGGGGTACCGCGTCGCCGCCCCGGGACTACCACCCCGGGGCGGCTCGCGCCCGCAGGCTGGGGCATCTGCCCGTGAGCAAGGCCGGCGGCTCAGGTGCGCGAATCTGTGGGGAGCCGAGGAGAGCCGAGGAGAGCCCGGAACAGATGCCGGGGTAGAGGGGAGAACGCAAATGGTCATGGCCAAGCGTCCGGAGGTTCGGACCGCTCCCGCCCCCGTCGTGGCCGTCGACACCGTGGCCCTGGCGCACCAGATGGTGGCCGCGCTGGCACGGGTGCCCTTTCGCCATCCCCTCCGCGGCGATTCGACTCCTCTCTCCAACTTCGGCGTGAGCCTGACTCGGGAGGTCGTGCGGTCGTTCATGGGGTATGCCTCCTCGCTGCCCCTGCCGGAGTTTCGCTCGATCGAGCTGCTGCTCGACGAGCTGTGCCGCGTCGTGATGCCGCCGGTCGTGCGCTCCTTCGACGTACGGAGTCGACAACTCGAGATCGGGGGCGTCCCCGGGATCCTCTACCTGCCGCGCAGTGCCCGGCCCGAGGGCGTCATGCTGTACCTCCACGGCGGTGGCTACATCGGCACGTCGCCGACGATGTACGCCTTTTTCACCGCCCGCCTTTGCCGGGAGACTCAGTGCGCCGTCTTTGTGGCGGACTACCGGCTCGCGCCCGAGTTTCCGTACCCCGCCGCGGTCGAGGACGCCGCCGCCGTGGTCGCCGCGCTGGTCGAGCACGGGACACCCCCGGACCGTCTCTTCGTTGCGGGGGACTCGGGGGGAGGGGGACTCGCCAACTCACTCCTGCTCTCGGCGCCCCAACACGTCGACGTGGTGCCCCCGGCCGGCCTGATCCTGTTTTCACCCGAGGTGGATCTGCGACTCGACGAAGCGTCGGTGACCGCCAACGCCGAGCACGACATCCTGCCGTGGAACATCCCCACGTCGTCGTACCTCCACGGGTTCGACGCGAGCAGCGCCTATGTCTCCCCGATCAATGCCGACCTGAAGGGTTTCCCGCCGACCTCCCTTGCGTGGGGAGGCGACGAGATGTTCCGCGATCCGATCCGGCGCTTCGCCGACCGGCTGCGAGAGGCCAACGTACCCACCCACGCCCACGAGGTGGCCGGGATGTTCCACGTCTTCCAGATCCTCATGCCCTGGGCCGACGCCAGCCAGAGCGTCTACGAGCACGTGGCCCACTTTGTGCGCACCATCATCGCCGGGGCGCCGCCGATCGAGCACCGCAGGTTCAACGCCCTCAGTGCCTCCGGCGGGTGACCACTTAGCCAAAGGGATGCGTGAGCAGGTGCGTGACACCACGCCAGACCGGGTGGGCCCTCTCGACGCGTAGGCGGTCGAGAGCGCCCTGCATGACCCCGACGACCTCGGCCGCGCAACGGGCCACCACTTCGTCGTCCTCGGCGACTTCCGGTCCGAGGCCCGGCCATCTCACGGCCGGCAGGAACTCGACCGTCACCGAAGACGGCATCGGCGGTGGCGGATTGAGCGCCGTGGCGAGGCCGAGGGGCCCCAACATCAAGGGGAAGACCTTGATACGGAGCCCCCCGAGCCCGAGCGCCTTGGCGATCATCTCCCCTCGGGAGATCACGACGACCGAGTCGTGGCTCCCGTGGGCCACGACGGGGACCACGGGAACGCCGGTGCGCAGAGCCAGGCGGGCAAAGCCGGTGTGTCCGCAGAAGTCGACCGCGTTGCGATCGAGCCACGGCCGGCAGGCCTCCCAATCGCCCCCCGGGTAGACGACGACCAGGGCCGCGGAGCGGAGCGCCTCCTCGGCCTCGTGATTGCCGGCCGGGATCGAGCCGATCCGGCGGAGGGCACGACCGACGCGAGGGACGGCGAGCAGGAGATCGTAGGTGAGGGCGTACGCGGGCTGCTCGATGCCGCGCCGCTCCTCGATCGCGAGGCCGGTGATCCAGACCTCGGGCATGTAGAAGACCCCGCTGTGATTGCCCACGACGAGCACCGGACCCTGGGTGGGGAGGTGCTCGAGCCCGCGGACCTCGGGCGAGAAGTAGCTCGTGTAGCGGCGCGCCACTCCGAGCTCGCGCTCGATGTACTCGGGGTCACGCCGAAAGACCTCGCCGTCCCGCTCGGACTGGATCCGGTGGAGCAACGGGGTGAGCAGGCCGAGGGGGCTGCGATCTGCCGGTACGTTGCGGTTTTCATCCGTCGTCATCGCTTCCGCCCCCCGTCGGACCACTCAGACCAGTTGTCGCGTTTTTGGGTCGAGAGCAACCAGGGTCTTTCGTCCCTGTCGCGACACCTCCGAAGGCGTCACACTTGCCTTGAAGACGCCGGTGCTACGGCAGCCGGCGACGGTACCCATATGGCATTCACAAGGGGGAGGCGGCATGGTCGAATCAAGCGATCTCCGGCAGCACATCGAGCACCTCATCGAAAGGACTCAGGACGAGCTGCTCGAGGCCAGCAGGCAATTGGCGGCCAACATCACCAAGGGGACGGAGCGTTTCGTCCCGGCGGGCGGACGGGATGTCGAGAAGCTGGTGGATGATGTCTTCGATTTCGCCGACCGCGTGATGAAGGGTCAGCGCAAGGTGGTCAAGGAGACGCTCAGGGCGATGGACGAGCAGGCCCGCAAGATGCCCGGAAGGGGACGCAGCCAGCCGAAGCTCGGGCAGGGGAGTCGCTCCGCCTCGGCCGCCAAGACACCCGCCAAGCGCGCTCCGACCAAGGCCGCAGGACGGAGCGGTGCCAAACGCCCCGCGAGCGCCGGAGGCACGACGGCAAAGAGGGCCGCGAAGGCCTGATGGGTCTCACTCTGCGCGCCCGAGGTGTGCGTAGTGTGACGAGATGGTCAAGCTCGACTGGTCTCCCGAGGAGCTCTTCACCTACGAGATCCGTGGAGTCGTGCACGTGCGGATACCCGTCACGGGCCAAGCGGACCTCGCCTGGCGCCAGATCTACAACGACCTGGCGGCAAAGCTGGGCATCGACGCCGAGGCCCGGGGACACGGAGACCGAGCGGTCCTGATCGTCAGGTATCCCGCCGGCCAGAATCAGGTCGATGTCGACCGCCAGTTGGCCGCGGCCACGGGCTCGTTTCGGGGCGAGATCCTCGACCGGGTCAACGAGCTGCACGACGACTGGCGGCAGAGCCGCCTCCTCGAGGACCGCATGGTCGATCGGTGGTGGCGGCGCAAGACGGAGCGCCAACCCAAGCCCGAGGTCTGAGCACGCCATCGCCAGACGGAGCCAAGTAGCCTCGGGCCGGTCGACGCACGCCGGGAGGGAAGGCACGATGACCGAGGCTTCGCAGCACGTTTCCTACCTGGCGTGGACCGATCCACAGCGCGTGCCCGCAGACGTTCGCGTGGGCTCTCCGATCCAGGTGGAGCCCAGGGAGTACGGGACGATCCACGCCGTCAAGGCGTTCGACGGGAGCCCGGCACCGCGCACCGAGTGTGGCCTCCTCGTGTTTGCCGAGCCGCCCCACGGCGAATGGGGCGACGCCAATCCGTTCCATCGCTGCGAGGATTGCGCCAAAACCCTCGGGGATGACGCAGCCGGCGGCTGAACGCATCACCCTCCCGCGCCCCGCAGCACTCCCACAGCCCCGTCCGCCGCGCCGGACCGGGACGAGATTGCCCCGCCATCCACCCTCGAGCCGGACGGGCCCCGTAGTGTGCCTGGGCGGAGATCGTTGACTTCGTGTTGACGGGGAGAAGCACATGAGCCCGGACACGCCGACACCCCCATCTGGAGCCTCCCGACGACGTGGTGCGTGGCGCTGTCCCAATTGGCGGCCTAGACCAAATCGACTAGCTGGTCTTCCATAGACGACCAGGCATTCCGGAGGTGTGGGGACGGCATGCGGTTGAGCAGAGCAAGGGTCCAGAACTATCGGAGCATCCGGGACAGCGACTGGTTCCGGGTCGAACCGACCAAGACGATCCTCGTTGGACCCAACGAGGCGGGCAAGACCGCCGTGCTGCGGGCGCTGGAGCACATCCACCACGGTCCGCACGCCAAGCCCTTCGAACCGCTGCGCGACTACCCCCGCTCCGAGTACCACGAGCTGCAGTCCGGGCGACTCCGGGCTCAGGACGTCTACGTCGTCGAGGCGGAATTCGACCTGGAGGACGACGACAGGGCGGCCATCAGGGCCATCTCCCCGGCCTTCACCGAAGTCCGCTACTGGCGTGCCACCTCGCTCGAGAACAAGGAGCAGCACGGCTTGCTCGATGCACCGTCGATACCCACGCTGGGCGCGCAAAAGGACGCCCTGCGGCGGATCGCCGCGCACGTCGACTTCCGGGTTCCCACCCGACCCCGGGGCACTGCGGTCACGCTGCCCTCCGAGCAGCTCAACGAGATCATCGGGTCCTGGATGGACGCCCGGCCGATCGGGCGAGAGGAGGCACGACGTCTGGGGGGATGGCTCGACTCCAGCGTGGCGCCACACGTCGACGAGGCCAACACCCTCGAGATCAACCGTCTCGCCACCCTGCGGGAGGGGATCGCGCTCGGAGCGGCCCACGACACGGTGCTCGAGGAGCTCAGCAAGCGCCTACCGATCCTCCTGTACTTCTCCACCTACGCCCGCGTCACACCGCTCTTGCATCTCGGCCACCTGGCCTCGGCGATCGAAGACGGCGGGATCGACGAGCGAGATCCCTACAACTTTGGCAACTTCTGCCTGCTCAAGCTCCTCAACTTCTCCGCTCGCCAGCTTTCGGACCTGGGCCGGGCCGAGGAGCCACCGCCCTCCAACAAGGAGGCGTTCGATCGCTACCGAGCCCGGCTCGACGAGCGCGACGCCACTCTGAACGCCGCCTCGCTGCGGCTCACGCAGCAGATCAAGGAGGTCTGGCAGCCCGCCGGAGAGGCCGGTGGCGCGGGTGGCTCGGGGGCCGACTACACGATTCGCATCAAGGCCGACCAGCAGTACCTCAAGGTCGTGGTGGAGGACTCCCTCGGGGTCGAGGTCGAGCTCGATCAGCGCTCGGAGGGGTTCCAGTGGCTCGTCTCCTTCTTCGTCGTGTTCTTCGCTCAGGCCCAGGATCACGACCGAGATGCCATCCTCCTCCTGGACGAGCCGGGCCTGAGTCTGCACGGGCTCAAGCAGCGGGAGTTCCGCTCGACGCTGTCGAGACTGGCCAAGTCCAACCAGCTGCTCTTCACCACCCACTCTCCGTTCCTGGTCGGACCCGACGAGCTCGACCTGGTACGAGTCGTCGAGCTGACCGATCGGCGCGTCGGCACAAAAGTGCACACCGAGCTCGTGGCGGAGGATCCCGCGTCGCTCCTGCCGCTCCAGGAGTCGCTCGGCTACGACCTGGCCCAGACGCTCTTTGGTCACCAGAGAAACCTCTTGCTCGGGTCTCTGACCGACTACTGGTATCTCGAGGCGACGGTCGCCCTCCTGCGCGAGGCGGGTGAGGCGACGTTTGACGAAGAGATCGCGCTGGTTCCCGCTGGCGGGGCAGACAAGCTCGTCTACTTCGCGACGATCCTTCATTCTCGGGACGTCAAGGTGGCCGCTCTGCTCGACTCGGACCCCTCGGGCGATCAGTCAGCGCGGCAGGACACCTTGATTCGCACGCTCGGCAACCAGGGCATCCTGAGGGTCCGCGACCTCTACAGCGGCTCGATCCTCCGCGTCCAAATCGAGGACCTGCTGCGGGAGACGCTCATCTCGGTGGCCAAGGAGGCCCTCGGCTGGGACGTGGCCGTCCAAGCATCGGTCCAGCCCAGTCGCTCCATCGTCGAGGTGTGCGGTGAAGCCCTCGGGTCGGGTTTCTCCCGGTACCAGCTCGCCAAGACCTACGTGCGCTGGACGAGGGACCACACCGCGGAGGACCTGACGCCGGCCGAGCGCACGGACTGGAAGGCCGTCGTCGAAGGGGTGAACCGAGCGCTCCGGTAGCCGCTCTCACGGCATGGACTGCCGATTGGGCTCCGGGGCCGACCGAGCACAGACCCGATCCCGGGGTTTCCCGCCGTGCTCCGGGCCAAGGCCATCGCCGTCTTCTTTGCCATCGCGCAATCCTTCGGTGCGTTTGGGCCCTGGCTCTACGGCCAGCTGATCGGCAACGGATCCGACCCGTTCAAGCTCTTTATCGGGTACCTCATAGGAGCCGGCGTGATGATCGTGGGGGCGGTCGTCGAGGTCCTACTCGGAGTGCCCGCCGAACGAAGATCGCTCGAAGACATCGCGGCACCCCTCTCGAGCGTCTCGCCTTCGCCCCATCTGTCCAACGCCACCGGTACCCCTCGGCCCCAGGCGGCCAGCACGGCGGGTGTCTGAGGCGCCGGTCTCAGACACCCGTCGAGGCGCCGGGGGAGCTCGCGATGCTCCCGGAGCCCGGGCGCGCCACGCCCCTTGCTACCTGCACCTGTGCCGTCTCGTTCGGGTCGGGGAGGCCCGGCAGGCCGTCGAGGCTCCAGGCGTTCTTGTCCGCGCGGTAGTCGGCCATGCCCTGCGGTCCCTTGGTCTCGGCCCAGTGGTCGAGGTTCTCCCGATGGCCGACGAAGGTCATGAGCGGGACGCCGTAGCCGCAGGAGTCCGAGATCCGTTCCACGTCGATTCGGATCAACGCACGCGTGCCACCGTGCTCGGGGAAGCGGGCCACCAAGGCCCGAAAGCGCGGGTCCGAAGGCACGACCGCTTCGCCGCGCCCGTGCAGGCGGACGATCCGAGGCGGTCCCTCGAACGCGCACAGCATGATGACGATCCGCCCGTTGTCCCGGAGGTGCGCGATGGTCTCCACCCCGCTGCCGGTGAGGTCCCGGTAGGCCACCTCGCGCTCGGCGAGGACGACGAGATCCCCGTCATTGCTCTTGGGCGAGCAGTTGACGTGACCCCCGGGGCCCGAAGGAGCGGTGGCCACGAAGAACATTCGCTGGCGGTCGATGAACGCCGCGAGGCGCTCGTCGATCGACTCGTAGACGCGTCCCATCGCTCCATTCTCCCCCGCCCGTCCGGGGAGGGTCGAGCACGACGTCCTCCGGACCCCGGCACTACCGGGATGGACGGCCACCCCGCCCTTCCATGGCCACAGAGAAGAATCTGCCGGCAAGGCCCTATGCCCGACGAAGCCCTCGGTGCGCAAGACTGTCGCCGATGATGCCCGATCCTCCAGCTACCGTCACCTGCCCCTACGGCCACTCCTTCCCGAGCAGCCAGCTCACCGTCCGAGGTGGCCAGTACGTCTGTCCGGTCTGCGACGGCGCCCAGTGGGCCTCCCCCCGAACCGACCGGGTCTGGTCGAGGAGCCTCCTCCAGCCCCCGATGGTCCTATTGGCGCTGGGCGTCCTGCTCGAGGTGGGCCTGCAGATCACGAGCATCGGGCTCGGCGCGGCCTATGCCGGCCAGAACCTGACCGGCTCGGGCTGGCTCATCGTGAACGGCGTGCTCAGCCTCGTCGGCACGGCCGCAGTCCTGATCGGCGTCCTCGCCATCATCCCGCCCCTCAGGGTGGCCGGATGGAGCCGCCGGCGCCTCATCGTGCCGCTCCTGGTCGTCGGGATCGGGCTCGTCGTGACCGGGATCGGTGGTCTCTTCGGCATCGGTCTCAACGTTGCCCTGCTCGACGCCTCCGCACCCGGCGCCAGCTGGCAGATGGCGGGCGAGCTCCTGGACGCCTTCTCCACCCTCGCTCTCGGTGGCGTCGCCATCTGGATCGCCCTCGTGATCCGGGCGACCGGCGACCCTGCGACCGCGGGCGAGGAGCAACTGCCCTCCACCACCTGACCGGAAGGATTCCCATGCCGCGCCGAGTGGCGATCGGCGGTGGAGCCACCTCTACGAACTTGTGATCGTCGTCACCAAGTTGGAATCCGGGTAAGGGTTGTTGGGCGCTGGCGCCCCGCTCACTTCCAGCCCGGTCCCTGGTCCCGAGGTGAACCCAAAGGACACCGTGACATACCAGGTCCCCGAGCGGTCCGGTGTGTAAGGCGTCGCCATCGGGTACGTCCCAGGGCCGCTGACCGCCACAGATTCCACCGACGCGGGCTGGCCCTTGTTGTAGGGCCCGAGCCCTATGTCGAACTCCAAGGACCCAGTTTGGGTCGACTCGATCCCCGTCAAAGTCGCCGTTGCTTGAATGCTGGTACTCCCCAGCGCTCCGGATCGCGGTTCGGACACGGCGGTGAGCTGCGGGCCAGACGGCGTGGTCGGGACACTTGTTCCAGAGGTCGCCGGCACTGACGTGGTGGTCCGAGGCACCACTGTCGCTGTCGTCGTGCTTGATGCCTCTGAGGTGGACGTCGTAGCACTCGGGCGAGATTGGGCTGTCGTCGAGGTTGACGCATTTTGATGCGATCGCTCACTCGGCGACGAGGAGCATGCTGACACAACGAGTGCGATCAGGGTACTCGTCAGGACCAAGTATCCAACTTTTCGCATGGCTTGATCATTCGTGAGGGGGCTCCCGGCCATCAGAGGCGAACGTCCCAAGTCCGTTCAGCCAAGCCCGCCCAATCCCTTGATACCCGTCCCAGTAGTTCCCACGAGGTCCACCTGGGACGGGATGCTCCTGGACGGGTGCCGTCAGCCCCCGGCGGCGGCCCCGACGATCTCCACCTGGGCGCCCTCGGAGATCTCGGTGACCTCCCATTGCGAACGGGGCACGATGTCGCGCTCGATCGCCACGGCCACGCCCCGGTCGGACTCGCACCAACGCCGGACCAGGACGGCAACGGTGGTCCCGGGTGCCACTCGGGTCACGGCCCCGTTCACCGTGATGTCGACGCCGTCGATCGTCACGCCAGGCCTCCTCGTTGCGCGTCGAGACATCCGAGATCGTCGGGCAGCGAGCCCGAGGTCACCAACTGCACGACCGCGTCGGCGGTGAGGGGCGCGAGGAGCACCCCGTTGCGGTAATGGCCGGCGGCCACCGCGAGCCCCGGCACCGACGTCCAGCCGATGTAGGGCCGATTGTCCGGCGATCCCGGCCGAAGCCCGGCGATGGACTCCTCGAGCACGAGCTCGTCGACTCCGGGCACGAGCGTCCGGGCGTCGTGGAGCAGGTCGTGCACCGGGCCCGCCTGTACCCGGTCGTCGAACCCCTTCTCCTCCTCGGTCGCCCCGACGACCAGCGCCCCGTCACGGCGCGGCACGAGGTAGCAGGAGCGACCATGCACGAGCCCGCGCACGGTGCGCGACAGGAGCGGCGGATCGACTGGGCCGCGCAACCGGACGAGGTGACCCTTGACCGGGCGCACGGCAGGGAGCACCCCCCCGGGCACCCCTTCCAAGGAGCTCGCCCGGGCGCCCGTCGCGAGGAGCACCCGGGGGGTGGCGATGGTGTCGCCGCCGGCGAGCATCACGCGGGACACCGATCCGTCCGTCCCGAGCTCCAGCGACCGGACCGCTTCCCGGTGGACACGAACGGCCACCCCGGCGACCGCCGCCACGAGGGCCTCCACCAGGCGGCGGTTGTCGACCTGGTGGTCGCCCGGCATCTCGGCGCCGCCACGCACGCCCGGGGCCAGGGCGGGAACCGCGTCGCGGCAAGCTCGGGCGCTCAACCTGCGCACGTCGAGCCCGAGGCGCTCGGGCAACGCGATCAAGTCGTCCAGCGCCGCCCGATCCGACGCGTCGGCCGCCACCACCACCGTGCCGCAAGGTCGGTACCCGACGTCGCAGCCGGCCTCGTCCAGGAGCGCACGGGCAAAGGCCGGCCACCTCGCTGCGGCCCGCACGAGGATCTTGACCATCTCCTCCTCCCCGTAGTGGGCCTCGGAGACCGGCGCGAGCATGCCGGCGGCCACCCACGACGACCCTCGACCCGGCTCGGGATCGGCGAGGCTCACCCGGAGACCGGCCCGGGCCAACCCCCATGCCGCGGACAACCCGATCACCCCCGCGC
The DNA here is from genome assembly GCA_963773635.1 of uncultured Actinomycetes bacterium. Taxonomy (GTDB): domain Bacteria; phylum Actinomycetota; class Acidimicrobiia; order Acidimicrobiales; family RAAP-2; genus CAVZBW01. The sequence goes on from CAVZBW010000005.1 coordinate 376,739, forward strand.
CGACCACCACGATGTCGGGCGATCCGGCGAGACGCGCCGTGTCCCGGGTCCCGGCCTGCACCCGGCCGAGCCTACTGACAGGGGCTTTGGGGACTTTCGCGGGGTTGGGGGATGACTTGACGCCCGCATGGGCGGTGTATCCTTGAGACGAGCTGCAGGGCCAGCGTCGTCCCGGGCAGCACCCCCGCCGTGAGGCGGTCTCAGTCTGAGGTAACCGACTCGGAGAGTCGGGGACCCCGAGCCCCGAAGGACGACCATGTCACGATCGGACCGTGGCGGAATGCTGACCGCCAATGGTCTCTACGACCCGGCATTCGAGCACGACGCCTGCGGCGTCGGGCTGGTGGCCGACCTCGGGGGTCGCAAGAGCCATGCCCTCGTCCGCCAGGCCCTCTCGGTCCTCGAGCGGCTGGCACACCGGGGCGCCACCGGTGCCGAGAGCGAGACCGGCGACGGCTCGGGCATCCTCGTCCAGCTCCCACACGGCTTTCTGTCGGAGATGGCGGCGGGATGCGGCTTCGAGCTCCCCCTACCCGGGCTCTACGGAGCCGGTCTCGTCTTTCTGCCCCGGGATCCCGACGACGCTCGCAAGGTCCGGGCCCAGCTCGCCGTCCTGGCCGGGCAGGAGGGGCTGAGCGTCTTGGGCTGGCGGGTCGTCCCGACCGTGGACGACCCCCTGGGCGAGACGGCTCGCCACGCCCAGCCCCGCATCGAGCAGGTCTTCGTCGGCGCCTCGCCGGAGCTCGAGTCCTCCGGGGCCCTGGCCGACCCGTTGGCCCTGGAGCGGCGGTGCTTCGTGCTGCGCAAGCGGGCCGAGCACGAGCTCCTCGGGACCTACTTCCCGTCGCTCTCCAGCCGGACGATGGTCTACAAGGGGATGCTCACCGCCCAGCAGGTGGCCGAGTACTTCCCGGACCTCTTGGACGAGCGCTTCACGAGCGGCCTGGCGCTCGTGCACTCGCGCTTTTCCACCAACACCTTCCCCAGCTGGTCCCTCGCCCATCCCTATCGGTATGTGGCCCACAACGGCGAGATCAACACGCTCATGGGAAACCGCAACTGGATGCAGGCCCGGGAGGCGCTGCTGCGCAGCGACCTCATCCCGGGCGACCTGGAGCGGATCTTCCCCATTTGCACACCCGGTGCGAGCGACTCGGCCTCCTTCGACGAGGTGCTCGAGCTCCTCTACCTCGGCGGCCGCTCGCTCCCGCACGCCGTCTTGATGATGATCCCCGAGGCGTGGGAGAACAACGACCGGATGGATCCCGCCCGGCGGGACTTCTACCGGTATCACCGAGCGCTCATGGAGCCCTGGGACGGCCCCGCCGCCATCGCCTTCACCGACGGCACCCTCGCCGGGGCCGTGCTCGACCGCAACGGCCTGCGCCCCGCTCGCTACTGGGTCACCGATGAGGGCCTCGTGGTCATGGCGAGCGAGGTCGGGGTGGTCGACGTGGACCCGGCCTCGGTGGTCCGCAAGGGTCGCCTGCAGCCTGGACGCATGTTCCTCGTCGACACCGCGGGGGGCCGCATCGTCGAGGACGCCGAGATCAAGCGGGAGCTGGTCGCCGCCCACCCGTACGGGGAGTGGGCGGACCGCAAGCAGGTGGAGCTGCAGGAGCTGCCGCCCCGCACGATGCTGACCCCCCAGCACGCCAGCGTCGTCGCCCACCAGAGGCTGTTCGGCTACACGTCCGAGGAGCTCCGGCTGCTCGTCGCGCCCATGGCCGTCACGGGGGCCGAGCCCATCGGCTCCATGGGCAACGACAGCGCCCTGGCCGTGCTGTCGAACCGATCGCGCCCGTTGTACGACTATTTCTTCCAGCTCTTTGCCCAGGTCACCAACCCACCACTCGACGCCATCCGGGAGGAGCTGGTCACCTCCATGGACGGCGTCGTCGGGCCCGAGGACAACCTGCTCGACCAGCTGGCCGGGGAGGCCCGCCAGATCATCCTGCCGCGCCCGGTGATCGACCGCGACGATCTGGCCAAGTTGCTCTACGTCAACGAGTACGGGGAGACGCCGGGATTCAAGGCTTTCGCGGTGGACGGACTCTTTCCGGTGGCCGCTGCAGGCCGGGCGGGATCCCCGACCCACGAGGGCCGCCGCGCGCTCGGCCAGGCGATCGAGCAGATCCGCCGCCGGGTGTCGGATGCCATCGAGGAGGGCGCCAACATCATCGTGCTATCCGACCGCAACTCCACGACGGAGCTGGCACCCATTCCCTCGCTGCTCCTCGTCTCTGCCGTGCACCATCACCTGGTGCGCGAGAAGACGCGCACGCGAGTGGGGCTCGTGGTGGAGTCCGGTGACGCCCGCGAGGTGCACCACGTCGCCCTGCTGCTGGGCTACGGCGCCGCCGCCGTCAATCCCTACCTGGCCTTTGAGAGCATCGACGACATGATCGCCAGCGGCCAGCTCGAGGGCATCACGCCCCGACAGGGACACCGCAATTACATCAAGGCGGCCTCCAAGGGCGTCCTCAAGATCATGTCCAAGATGGGGATCTCGACCATCTCCTCCTACAGCGGCGCCCAGGTCTTCGAGGCCGTGGGCCTCGATCGCGACATCGTCGACGAGTACTTCACGGGCACGACCAGCCGGATCGGCGGCGTCGGGCTCGACGTGATCGCCGCCGAGGTCGCGGAGCGTCACCACCTGGCCCACCTGGACCGCCCCACCGAGCGGGCCCACCGCGAGCTCGAGGTCGGGGGCGAGTACCAGTGGCGACGCGAGGGCGAGCTCCATCTCTTCACCCCTCGCACGGTCTTCAAGCTGCAACACGGCACCCGCACTCGCAGCTACAAGATCTTCAAGGAGTACACCCAGGCCGTCGACGAGCAGTCCGAGCACCGCGCCACCCTGCGCGGCCTGCTGCACCTCAAGGCGGCACCCGATCGTCGGATCCCGATCGAGGAGGTGGAACCGGCGGCGTCGATCGTGCGCCGCTTCTCGACCGGGGCGATGTCCTACGGATCGATCTCGGCCGAGGCCCACGAGACCCTGGCCGTCGCGATGAACCGCATCGGCGGCCGCTCCAACACGGGCGAGGGAGGGGAGGACGCCGAGCGGTTCGTGCCCGACGCGAATGGAGACCTGCGGCGCAGCGCCATCAAGCAGGTCGCCTCCGGGCGCTTCGGCGTGACGAGCGAGTACCTCGTCAACGCGGACGACCTCCAGATCAAGATCTCCCAGGGCGCCAAGCCCGGAGAGGGCGGCCAACTTCCCGGCCCCAAGGTGTACCCGTGGATCGCCAGGACCCGCTCGTCGACCCCCGGCGTCGGCCTCATCTCGCCGCCTCCGCACCACGACATCTACTCGATCGAGGACATCGCGCAGCTCATCCACGACCTCAAGTCTGCAAACCCGCAGGCCAGGGTCCACGTCAAGCTCGTGGCCGAGGTCGGGGTCGGGACCGTCGCCGCCGGCGTGGCCAAGGCCCGCTCGGACGTGGTGCTCATCTCGGGTCACGACGGCGGGACCGGCGCCGCGCCGATGACCTCGATCAAGCACGCCGGCATCCCCTGGGAGCTCGGCCTCGCCGAGACCCAGCAGACCCTCATGGCCAACGGGCTGCGTGACCGGATCGTGGTCCAGGTGGACGGTCAGATGAAGACGGGCCGCGACGTGATCGTCGGTGCACTGCTCGGGGCGGAGGAATTCGGGTTCGCCACCGCGCCCTTGGTGGTGTCCGGCTGCATCATGATGCGGGTCTGCCATCTCGACACGTGCCCGGTCGGCATCGCGACCCAGAACCCGGAGCTGCGGCGGCGGTTCAGCGGAAGGCCGGAATTCGTCACCACGTTCTTCGAGTACATCGCCGAGGAGGTGCGGGAGCTCCTCGCCTCGCTCGGTCTCCGTTCGCTGGACGAGGCCATCGGTCGAGTCGACCTGCTGGACACCTCACGCGCGGTCGACCACTGGAAGGCCGCGGGCCTGGACCTGAGCCCGATCCTCGTCGTGCCCGACGCCCCCTACGGCGACACCCGCCGTTGCGTGCGCGAGCAGGACCACGGCCTCGACCGGGCCCTCGATCAGACGTTCCTCGAGGCGTGCCGCCCGGCCATCGAGGACGGGACGCCGGTTCGCCTCTCGATCGACATCAGCAACGTCGATCGCACCGTCGGCACCCTGCTCGGCTACGAGATCACCCGCCGCCACGGGGGCCAGGGCCTCGAACCGGGGACCATCGACCTCACCCTCCATGGCTCGGCGGGGCAGAGCTTCGGCGCGTTCGTGCCCCGTGGCGTGACCATGCGGCTCGTGGGCGACGCCAACGACTACCTCGGCAAGGGCCTGTCCGGAGGCCACCTCGTGGTCCGGCCGCCCGAGACGGCGCCCTTCCGGGCCGAAGATCAGATCGTCGCGGGCAACGTCATCCTCTACGGGGCCACCTCGGGCACCGCGTTCCTGCGCGGTCAGGTGGGGGAGCGCTTTTGCGTCCGCAACTCGGGGGCGCTCGCCGTGGTCGAGGGAGTGGGTGACCACGGCTGCGAGTACATGACGGGCGGACGGGTCGTCGTGCTGGGCCCGACCGGCCGGAACTTCGGCGCGGGGATGTCGGGGGGCCTGGCCTTCATCTACGATCCCGAGCGCAGCTTTGGCGACCGGTACAACCCCGAGCTGGTCGACGTCGAGCCGCTCGATCACGAGGACCGCTCCTGGCTGGCGGAGGTCGTCGAGCAGCATCGCCGGGAGACGGGGTCCGCCGTGGCCGATCGCCTGCTGGCCGACTGGGACCGGGCCGTCCTGGAGATGGTCAAGGTCGTTCCCCGCGACTACCGGCGGGTGATGGAGGCCACGGAACGGGCCCTGGCCCAGGGCGAGTCCGTGGAGGCGGCGGTGATGGCGGTCTCCCATGGGTAAGCCGACGGGGTTCATGGAGTTCGATCGGGAGCTCCCGCGGCGTCGGCCCGTCCCGGTTCGCCTCCGCGACTGGCGCGAGCTCTACGAGCCCTTCGACGAGGAGGCGGCCCGGCGCCAGGGGGCGCGCTGCATGGATTGCGGGATCCCCTTCTGCCACGAGGGTTGCCCGCTCGGGAACCTCATCCCCGAGTGGAACGACCTCGTCTACCGGGGGGACTGGTCCGACGCCATCGAGCGCCTTCACGCCACCAACAACTTTCCCGAGTTTACGGGCCGGCTCTGCCCGGCGCCCTGCGAGGGCGCCTGCGTCCTCGGCATCAGCGCCCCGCCGGTCACCATCAAGCAGGTCGAGGTCGAGATCATCGACCGCGCCTTCGACGAGGGTTGGGTGCGGCCCGTCGTGCCCCGGGAGCGCACCGGCAAGAGGGTTGCCGTCATCGGGTCCGGTCCAGCCGGCCTGGCGTGCGCGCAGCAGCTGGCCCGGTCCGGACACGACGTCGTCGTCTTTGATCGGGCGGAGCGACCCGGCGGTCTCCTCCGCTACGGCATCCCGGAATTCAAGATGGAAAAGCGCGTGCTCGACCGCCGCCTCGAGCAGATGCGCCTCGAGGGCATCGAATTCCGGTGCGGCACCTCGGTCGGCCTCTCGCCATCGGACCCGCAGGGGCCCCCGACGGTGGACCCGGGGCTGGAGCGCGGGCTCGGTGCCGCCTGCGCGCCCGACGTCGAGGTGCTCTCCGCGCGCACCCTGAGCGATCGCTTCGACGCCACGGTGCTGGCGTGCGGGGCCACCCGGCCACGCGACCTCACGATCCCTGGCCGGGAGCTCCACGGGATCCGCTTCGCCATGGAGTACCTGAAGCGCGCCAATCTCGTCCAGGAAGGCGCCCTCGCCGAGTCGCCGATCGACGCGAAGGGCAAGAACGTGGTCATCATCGGCGGCGGAGACACGGGGGCGGACTGCCTGGGCACCGCGCACCGGCAGGGCGCCCGGTCCGTCCACCAGTTCGAGATCCTGCCCAGGCCCCCCGAGGACCGACCCTCGGACAACCCCTGGCCGACCTGGCCGCTCATCTTCCGTTCATCGGGCGCCCACGAGGAGGGCGGCGAACGCCTCTACGCGGTGGCCACCACGGAGTTCGTCGGCGACGAGCACGGCGCGCTCAAGGCCCTGCGGGGGCACGAGGTCGTCGCCTCCACCGTGGACGGCCGACCCAGCTTCGAACCCATCCCCGGGAGCGAGTTCACGCTGGAGTGTGAGCTGGTCCTGCTGGCGCTCGGGTTCGCCGGAGCCGAAAGCATCGGACCGGTGGGGGAGCTTGGACTCGACCTCGACCCTCGCGGCTCGGTCGCCGCCGACGAGCGTTGGAGCACGAACGTCGAGGGCGTCTTCGTGTGCGGCGACATGACGCGGGGTCAGAGCCTCATCGTCTGGGCCATCGCGGAGGGTCGCTCGGCCGCCGCATCGGTGGACGCGTGGCTCATGGGGACGACGGCGCTTCCCGCCCCGCTCACCCCGGGCCAGCTGGCCCTGCGCTGAGTACGCTGAGCACCGCTTGACCCACGAGGTGGGGCTCGTGGACGGTTCGGCTCGAGACGGCAAGGGGGGCTCCGTGCTCAGCACCATGCAAGACGTTCCGCTCCTGGTGAGCACCATTGTTCGCTATGGGCGTGCAGTCCATCCCGACAGCACGGTGATCACCGTCGAGGCCGACGGCTACCGCAGCGCCGGCTTCGCCGAGGTGGCAGAGCGGGCGGAGCAATTGGCCGCTGCGCTCGAGCGCCTCGGCCTCGAGCGGGGGGACCGGGTGGGAACCTTCTGCTGGAACAGCCAGTCCCACATGGAGGCCTATCTCGCCATCCCATCCATGGGCTCGGTGCTCCACACCCTCAACATCCGGCTCTTCCCCGAGCAGCTCGCGTACGTCGTGAACCACGCGGAGGACCGGGTCATCATCGTGGACGACTCCCTGGTGCCCCTGCTCGCCCGGGTGGCCGACGAGCTCAAGTCCGTGGAGACCTTCATCGTCGTCGGATCGGGCGAGCGCGGACCCTTCGCCGACGCCCTCTCCTACGACGAGCTGATCTCGTCCGAAGAGCCCGGCTACGAGTGGCCGGAGATCGACGAGCGCTCCGCAGCGGCCATGTGCTACACGAGCGGCACGACCGGCAATCCCAAGGGCGTCGTGTACAGCCACCGGTCGACCTACCTCCACACCATGGCGCAAAACGCGCCCTACGCCCTCCCGATCACCGAGTCCGATCGGATCCTCGTCGTCGTGCCCATGTTCCATGCCAACGCCTGGGGCGTCCCGTACGGCGCGTGGACGACCGGAGCGGACCTCGTCATGCCCCAGCAGTTCCTGCAGGGTGAGCGCCTCGCCCGGACCATCGCCGACCGGCGCGTCACGATGGCCTGCGGGGTCCCGACGATCTGGAACGATCTCCTGCGAGCGGTCGCCGACGACCCGAGCCCCCTCTCCTCGTTGCGCACGCTCATGACCGGGGGCGCCGCGGCGCCGAGGAGCCTGTTCGAGGCCTTTGACGCCCTCGGCATCGAGCTGCTCCAGGGATGGGGCATGACGGAGACGAGCCCGCTGGCCGCCGTGGCCCATCCCCCGCGCGCGTGCCCGCCGGCCGAGGAGCTCGACTACCGCACCAAGGCGGGAAGAATTGCCTGCGGGGTCGAGGCCCGGGTCGTCGCTCCCGACGGGCGCACCTTGCCCGCCGACGGGGAGTCGGTGGGGGAGTTCGAGGTGCGGGGACCGTGGGTCACGTCGGCGTACTACAAGGACGACTCGAAAGACCGGTTCCACGACGGTTGGCTGCGAACCGGCGACGTCGGGACACTCGATCGCCTGGGCTACATGCAGATCACCGACCGCACCAAGGACGTGATCAAGTCCGGCGGGGAATGGATCTCGTCGGTCGAGCTCGAGAGCGCCGTGATGGACCATCCCGCCGTGTTCGAGGCCGCCGTCATCGCTGTGGCCGACCCCCGTTGGCAGGAACGTCCGCTCGTCTGCGTCGTGCTCGCCGAGGGATCCTCGGCCAACGAGGTCGAGCTGCTCGAGCACCTGCAGGAGAGGGTGGCCCGTTGGTGGCTTCCCGAGCGATGGTGCTTCATCGAGTCGGTCCCCAAGACGTCGGTAGGGAAGTTTGACAAGAAGGTCCTCCGCGCGCTCGAGGCCGAGGGCCGTCTCGACGTGCGACTCGTCGAGCTCCCGCCCTCCTGAGCCGACCGTCCGGTTATGGAGGACTTCGAGCTCGAGGAGGTGGCCGCCGAGCTGTCCTCGCTGGCGGAACGGCTGTCCGAGCTGGCGATGGATCGCCTCCGGGCCGCCTCCGACGGCGACCGGGCGGAGGTCGATGCGGCGGTGGCGGGGGAGCGGAGGATCAACCGTGCTCGCCGGGCGGTCGAGCGTGCGATCGAGATCCTCAGTTCGCCCAATCGTTGATGACGTCGATCATCATCCTCAGCCGGCCGTACTGCGCCTTGTCGAAGCGTAGGGCGATCCTCGGGAGCTCGACGTGATCGTTGCCGGAACGCTCCGGCGCCAGCGCCGAGGTCTGCCGGATCGGCCCCTGCGGGGAGAGGTCGCCAAACCGCCGGTTGAGCTCGTCGAGCTCGGCGACGGTCGGCTCCCGTCGCAGCCGGACGACGAGGAGGTCTCCGACCCAGCGGCAGGAGTGGTAGTTGCGGTAGAAGCCGAAGATCTCCCGGGCGGCGTCGTCCACGGTGGTGGCGATGCGCAGGAGGGCCAGGTCCTCGGGGGAGACGTAGCCGCTTCCCACGGCCTCACGCTCGAGAAACTGCACCCACTGGCGCCAGTAGGTCCCACCCGGCCTCTCGACCAGCACGACCGGCGCCGGCTCGGCCTTGCCCGTCTGCAGCAGGGTGAGGACCTCGTAACACTCGTCTTGGGTGCCGAACCCGCCCGGGAGGAAGACGTAGGCGTCGGATTCCTTTATGAGGAGGAGCTTGCGGGTGAAGAAGTAGCGCATCTCCACCAGCTTCGGGTCCTGGGCGATGAAGGAGTTGGCGCCACCCTCGAAGGGCAGCCGAATATTGACGCCGAAGGCGTGCTCCACCCCGGCGCCCTCGATGCCGGCGGCCATGATGCCGGGTCCCGCGCCGGTCACGACCATCCATCCCCCCTGCGCGAGGTGCGCCGCCACGTCGCGGGCCAGTAGGTAGATCGGGTCCTCCGGAAGGGTCCTGGCGGATCCAAACATCGTGATCTTGCGCACCGATCGGTAGGGCCGGAAGACGCGGAACGCCTCGGTCATCTCGGCCAGCGCGGCGTCCACGATCTTGAGGTCTCCGACGCCAAAGTCGTCGTGGGCCAGGCCCCACACCGATCCGAGCACCGACCGCAGCAGATTGGCGCGCTGGCGCGAGAGCGTCGGAGCCAATTCGGCCAGCGCACGGTCGAGGGCCCCCTGATCGGGCGGGACGGGCGGGGGGATGCTGGTCGCGGCCCGGGTCACCCGCTCGTGGACAGGGCCTCTTGTCGGGCCGTCGCTCGGCCGTAGAGGGTCGTGCGTTGGACCAACGGCCGTCCCAACGGCTCGACGATCAGTTCCAGGTCCCGGCGATCCATTCGCTGGCCGTGGCTCGCTCCGGCGGCGCGCGAGATGTTCTCGTCCATGAGTGTGCCCCCGAGGTCGTTGGCGCCCGCCCGCAGCACCTGCCGAGCACCCTCGGCCCCCATCTTGACCCAGCTCACCTGGATGTTCGAAATGTCCGTGCCGTAGAACAGCCGGGCCACCGAGTGCATGAGCAGCGCCTCGCGGAAGGTCGGGCCCTGGCGCGCCCGTCCCTGGAGGTAGATCGGCGTCGCCATGTGCACGAAGGGGAGAGGAACAAACTCGGTGAAGCCGCCGGTCTGGCGCTGCAACGCCCGGGTGCGCAGCAGGTGGCGTGCCCAGGAGCGGGGCGCCTCGATCGCGCCGAACATGATCGTGACGTTGGAGCGGAGCCCGACGGAATGCGCCGTTCGGTGAGCCTCCAGCCACTCCTCGGTGTCGATCTTGTCGGGACAGAGCACGGCCCGCACCTCGTCGTCGAGAATCTCCGCCGCCGTGCCCGGCAGGGTCTTGAGGCCGGCCGCCTGGAGCCTCCTCAGGTACGAGGCCAGGTCCTCACCGTTGCGGCGCGCTCCCTCGGTGACCTCGAGTGCGGTGAAGCCGTGGATGTGGATGCTCTCCGACCCGGCGCGCACGGCTCGGAGCACCTCGAGGTAGTAGTCGCCGTCGAAGTCCGGATGGATGCCGCCCTGGAGGCAGACCTCGGTGGCACCCACCTGCTCGGCCTCACGCACCCGCCGGGTCAGCTCGTCCAGCTCGAGCAGGTAGGGCGCGCCGCGCAGGTTGAGCGAGAGCGGCCCCTTGGAGAAGGCGCAGAACCGGCACTTGAAGGTGCAGACGTTGGTGTAGTTGATGTTGCGGTTGGCAACGAAGGTCACCTCCTCGCCCACGAGGTCCCTGCGCATCTGATCGGCGAGCTCCGCCACCATCGTCACCTCGGGGCCCCGGGCGGAGAACAGGGTGACGACCTCGTCCTCGCCGAGCTCCTGACCCATCCTCACGCCGTCGAGGACCTCCACGACGGCTCCCCCCCGAAGAGCAGGGGTGGCGGCGGCACCGCCGACGTGCCCGGTGCCGACGGGACCGAGCAGCTGTGGGGGGCTCGTCTCGCCCCCCGAGCACCATTCTCCTTCGCGCGCCAGCCCCTCTGCGTCGCTCGCCTGGAGGACCGCGGTCGCCACGCTCGGATGGAGCCAACGTGCTGGCTCCCGAGCCCATCCGGGATACACGGTGAGGCGGGGCGCCAGGGTGTGGCCCGCCGCCTCGGTCGCCGAACGGAGCACGTCGAGCGCGGGCCAGGCCCGCTCGGGATTGACGTGGTCCGCCGTCACCGGCGAAACACCGCCCCAGTCGTCGATGCCCGCCCGCAGCAGCCCCTCGAGGTCGTCACTCAGGTTGGGGGGCGCCTGGACGTGCACGTCTTCGGGAAGGAGGATGCGAGCGACGGCGATCGCCCAGCGCAGATCGTCCGGAGGGCACGCGGCATGGGCGTGCATGGCCGTTCCGGGCTTGGGCAGGAAATTCTGGACGATCACCTCCTGGACATGGCCATGGCGAAGGTGCGAGGCGGCGATGGCCTCGAGTGCCTCGACCCGGTCCTCCCGGGTCTCGCCGATCCCGACCAGGATCCCCGTGGTGAACGGGATCGCCAGGCGTCCGGCCGCCTCGAGGGTGGCGAGCCGCCGCTCCGGCATCTTGTCCGGGGCCCCCCGATGGGCGTCGAGCCCCTCCGCGAGCGTCTCGATCATCATGCCCTGGCTGGCCGCGACCGCACGCAGCTCGCTCAGCTCGGACTCGTGGAGGGCCCCGGCATTGGAGTGGGGCAGGAGGCCGGTCTCCTCGATCACGAGCCGGCACATCTCTGTCAGATAGTGCACGGTGGAGCCGTAGCCGTGGTCGTCAAGCCACCGGCGCGCCGCCGGATACCGCTCCTCGGGCCGCTCTCCCAGGGTGAAGAGCGCCTCGTGACAGCCGGCCGACCGCCCCGCCCTGGCGATCCCGAGGACCTCGTCCGGTGTCAGATAGGGGGAGGGGAGCCGCGCCGGAGCCTTGGCGAAGGTGCAGTAACCGCAGCGGTCGCGACACAGCATCGTGAGCGGGATGAAGACCTTGGGCGAGAAGGTGACGCGGTTGCCAAGAGCACGGTCCCGGCGGTGGCGGGCCTCAGCCGTCAATTCGTCGACGGACTGCCCGGCAAGGTCTGGATACGCAGATCCCACAGAGGTCACTCTGTCACGGCGCCACGCACTGGGGCATCCTCCACGAGTCGCCGTGCCGTTCCAGCAGGAGATCGGCCAGGTGTGGCCCCCAGGTACCCGCCCGGTAGAAGTTGAGCCCCACCGGCGATGAGGACCACGCCTCGAGGTACGGATCGACGATTCGCCACGCCTGCTCCACCTCGTCGGTGCGGATGAACAGTATGGCGTCGCCCATCATGGCGTCGTAGAGCAACCGCTCGTAGCCGCCTCCGACGTTGGCCCCGGGGAAGGCGGAACCGTACTGGAAGTGCATCGAGACCGACTCCACCCGGAAGGAGTCACCCGGCACCTTTGCCCCGAAGCGCAGGTCGACGCCCTCGTCGGGCTGGATGCGGAGGATCAACGCGTTGGGCTGGAGTCCCCGGCTCATCACGCCCTCGAAGGCGAGGTGCGGCACCCGGTGGAAGATCAGGACGACCTCGGTGCACCGCACCGGCAGGCGCTTGCCGGTGCGGACGTAGATGGGCACGTCCGCCCAGCGCCAATTGTCGACCGCCATCCGGAGGGCGACGTAGGTCTCGGTGGCGCTCGCCGGGTCGACGCCCTCCTCCTCCCGGTAACCCGGTACGAGGGTCCCTTGGATCTCCCCGCCCCGGTACTGGCCCCGCACCACCCTGTCCACCGCCGCATCGGCGCTCGGGACCTCGATTGCACGGAGCAGCTTGACCTTCTCGTTGCGGATCTGTTCCGCCCCGAGCCCGGTCGGCGGCTCCATCAAGGTGAGCGCCAGGACCTGCATGACGTGGTTCTGGACGATGTCGCGCAGCGCCCCCGCGGTCTCGTAGAAGCCGCCGCGATGCTCGACGCCCAGGCTCTCGGCCACCGTCACCTGGACCTGCTCGACGTACCGGCGGTTCCAGATGGGCTCGAAGATGGCGTTGGCAAAGCGCAGCGCGAGGAGGTTCTGGACCGTCTCCTTGCCCATGTAATGGTCGATACGGAAGACCTGGCTCTCGTCGAAGCCACGATGCACGACCTCGTCGAGCGCCCGCGCGCTCGCAAGGTCGCGGCCGTAGGGCTTTTCCACGACCAGGCGCACGAATGCGCCGTCCCGGCCGGGCCGGTTGTCGCCATGCTCGGTGAGCGCCTGCGCCACCACCTCGAAGACCGACGGAACCGTTGCCAGGTAGTAGATGCGATTCCCGCCGGTCCCGTGGTCGCGATCCGCCTCCTGGAGGACCGTCCGCAGGCGATCGAAGGTGTCGGGCGAGCCGTAGTCGCCGGCGACGTAGCGGAACCGGTCCACGATGCGCTTCCACGATGCGCCCCCGTCGGGTACGGCGTCGAGGGCCACCTTGCGGAAGTCCTCGTCGCTCCACCGCGTCCGGGCCACCCCGACGACCGTGAACCCCTCGTCGAGGCCACCGGCCTCTCCGAGCTCGGCCAGGGCGGGGATGACCTTGCGCGAAGCAAGGTCACCGGACGCCCCAAAGATCACGAAGGCGAGGGGAGGGGCGCGCCGGGGAGCACGAAAGGGTGTCATGCGCCCGCAGGCCGGGCGCCAAGGGCCGATGCCTTGTCGCCCAGGCTCGAGAGGAGCTCGTCGAAGGACTTGGCGAACGACGCCACCCCTTCGTCCTCCAGCGTCTTGCTCACGTCCTCGAAGTCGATGCCCACGTCCTCGAGGGCCCCGAGGGTGGCCCTGGAGGCCTCGGGGTCGCGGTTGATGGTGCGGGCCACGGTGCCATGGTCCGAAAAGGCCTCGAGCGTGCCCTCGGGCATCGTGTTCACGGTGTGGGGCCCGACGAGGTTGTCCACGTACAGGAGGTCCGGGTAAGTGGGATTCTTGGTCGAGGTCGATGCCCAGAGCGGTCGCTGGACCCTCGCCCCTCTCTCCGCGAGGGCCTCCCAGCGCGCACCCTCGAAGGCTCGCAGGAACTGCTGGTAGGCGAGCTGTGCCTGGGCCACTGCGGCCCGTCCCCGCAACGACAGGATGGCGGGATCGCCGTCGGGCCCACCCGCCAGCTTCTCGAGGCGACGATCGACCTCGGTGTCGACCCGGCTGACGAAGAAAGAGGCGACGCTGGCCACCGACGAGAGACTCTGGGCGCCGCCGTCCCGGCAGGACTCCAGGCCCGAGAGGTACGCCTCCATGACCTCGTTGTAACGGTCGAGCCCGAAGATCAAGGTCACGTTGATGCTGCGCCCCTCACCGATCAGCTCGCGGATGGCGGGGATGCCCGCCGGCGTGGCCGGCACCTTGACCAAGAGGTTTGGACGGTCGATCCGCTCGTGCAGCGAGCGAGCCATCTCGAGGGTGCCGGCCGTGTCGTTGGCCAGCGCCGGAGAGACCTCGAGGGACACGAACCCGTCCGCACCGGAGCTCTCCTCGTGCAGGGGCCGCAGGAGCTCGAGGGCGTCGCAGATGTCGGTGACGACGAGCTCCCAATAGGTGTCCTCGATGGTGCGGTCCGTCGCCAGCTCCGAGAACTGCTCGTCGTAGGCCTCCTCGCCCTCGATCGCCTTGGCGAAGATCGTGGGGTTGGAAGTCACGCCCCGGACGCCGTCCGCGACCATCTGCCCGAGCCGCCCGTCCCGGATCCAATCCCGCCGCAGGTTGTCGAGCCAGGGGCTTTGGCCCTCCGCCTGGTACAGCTCGTGCAGTCGGCTCATGATGACCTCCTCTGGCTCAGGAGCTTGAGTGCCTGGGCGACGACGTTGTCGACCGTGAACCCGAGGTGGCGCAACGCCTCGGTCCCGGGAGCCGACGCCCCGAAGCGGTCCAAGGTGACCGTGGCGTCGGCGTAGCGGTCCCAGCCGAACGAGGAAGCCGCCTCCACGGCCAGGACCGGGACGCCACCGGGCAGAGTCTCGGAGCGGTACTCCGGACCCTGGTCCTCGAAGACCTCCCAGCACGGCAACGAGACCACGGTCGCCGAGACGTCCCGCTCGGCCAGGCGCTGCGCCGCCTCCACGCACAGGTGCACCTCGCCCCCGGTGCCGACGAGAACGAGGTCGGGCCGACCGCCGGCCGGATCGACCAACACGTAGGCACCCCGCGCCACTCCCTCGGCCGCCCGCTCCGCCGTCGCCTCGAGCACGGGGAGGGACTGGCGGCTGAGGACGAGCGCGGTGGGGCCCTCGCCGTCGACCGCGATGCGCAGGGCCTGCGCGGTCTCGGTGGCGTCGGCCGGCCGGATCACCCGGAGCCCGGGCATGGCGCGCATGGCGGCCAGCTGCTCGACCGGCTGATGGGTCGGCCCGTCCTCCCCGAGGGCGATCGAGTCGTGGGTCCACGAGTAGATGACGTGGGCCCGGGACAGGGCCGCGAGCCGCACGGCGGGCCGCATGTAGTCGCTGAAGACGAAAAAGGTGCCCCCCACCGGGAGGGCGCCGCCGTGGTGGGCCATCCCGGTCATGACGGCGCCCATGGCGTGCTCCCGGATGCCCCAGTAGATCTGGCGCGACTGCGGGTGCTCGGGGGATTGCCGCGCCTCGGGTCCGGTGACCTCCATGCCCGTGTTCTCGGTCAGGTCGGCGCCCCCGAAGACGAAGCCGGGGACCACCTCCGCGGTCGCTTGCAGGCACGTCCGGATGGCCCGCCGGGTCGCGATCTCCTCGCCGGTCTCGAAGGTGGGGAGCTTGGCCTCCCATCCCGACAGGCCCCGGCCGGCCCAGGCCGCATCCCACGCCGCCACGTCCCCGCCGAACCCGCTGCGCCGGCCCTCCCAGGACCGGCGCAGCGCCTCCCCCCTCGGAACGCACCGCCGGTACAACGCGAGCACCTCCGGCGGGACCCAGAAGGTCTCGTCGGAGGGCAGCCCGAGGATCTCCTTGGTCGCCCGGACCTCGTCCTCGCCGAGGGGCGAGCCGTGTGCCGCAGCGGTGTCGGTCTTGTGGGGAGACGGCCAGCCGATGTGGCTGCGCAGGACGATCAGCGACGGCCGGTCCTCGACGTCCATGGCCCCCCGGATGGCCGCCTCGAGGGCGTCCGTGTCGTTGGCGCTCTCCCCGATGTCCTCGACGTGCCACCCGTAGGCTTCGAATCGCCCCGGCACGTCGTCCGAGTACGCCAGCGAGGTGGGCCCGTCGATGCTGATGTGATTGTCGTCGTACACGTAGACGAGACGCCCGAGGCCCAGGTGGCCGGCCAAGGACGCCGCCTCGTGGGAGATGCCCTCCTCGAGGTCCCCGTCGCTGCAGATCACGAAGGTGTGGTGATCGCACAGCTCCGGCCCGAACCGCGCCCGCAGCAGCCGCTCCGCAATCCCCATGCCCACCCCGTTGGCGAAGCCCTGCCCGAGGGGCCCGGTCGTGACCTCGATCCCCGCGGTCCGCTCGCGCTCGGGATGGCCCGGGGTGAGCGATCCCCACTGCCGGAACTGCTCGAGGTCCTCCAGGGTCAGCCCGAACCCGGTCAGATACAGCATCGAGTACTGGAGGATGCAGGCGTGCCCGGCCGAGAGCACAAAGCGATCGCGATCGGGCCAGTACGGGTCGCCCGGGTCAAAGCGCATGATGCGGGTCCACAGCACGTGGGCGAGCGGCGCGAGCGCCATCGCCGTGCCCGGGTGGCCCGCATTGGCCCGCTGGGGGGCGTCCATGGCCAGTCCCCGTATGACGTTGATGCCCAGTTGCTCGAGCTCTGCTTCCGCTCGAATGGGCTCGACCGGCTGAGGCACCTCTTCACGATACCCAGCCCGGCGGGCTGCGGAATCGTGAGAGAGGCGACCCGCCGTCGGGGACGGGCCGGCGGGGGAAACCCCGACGCGACCGGGGCAACGAGTAGGGTCGCCGCCGTGACGCCTCGGGTGATGCAGGTCCCACCCAACAGCGACCTCACCCTCGGGATGGTGTGCGTCGAGAAGGAACGGCGGGGTCGCACGGTGTGGCGCATGCGCGTCGACGAGCGTTTCGAGAACCCCGGCGGACTCATGCAGGGTGGCTTCCTGGCGGCCTTTGCCGACTCCTCCATGGGAGCCGCGGCCGTCACCTGGGTGGGAGACCGCAAGGTCCTGGTGGCCAACGCCGAGCTCAAGATCAGCTTCCTGGCGCCCGTGAGGACGGGCGACCAGCTCGTCTGCGAGGCGCAGGTCGTCTCGGGGGGATCCCGCGTGGCGTTCGTGGAGGCCTCCGTGAACACCCCGGACACCCTGGTCGCCAGGGCCAGTTCGACCTACCTGTTTCGCGAGCGATCCTGACGCAGGAGAGAAAGGTACCTAGGATTCGTGGCTGTGCAAGTGTCTCGACGGCGCGACGGCAAGGACGCTCCGGCAGGATCCCTCCGCGACCTCGGAGGTGACGCGCTCCAGGTCGCCCTGGACTACGCCAAGCAGGAGACGGTGGGCCCCCTGCAGGGGCTCGCCCGGTTCCTCGTCTTCGGCGTCGCCGGCTCGATCTTGCTGGTCACCGGGCTGGTCCTCCTGCTGGTGGGCCTCCTCCGGGTCCTGCAGACCGAAACCGGCACCGCACTGAGCGGCAACCTGAGCTGGGTGCCCTACGGCTGCGTGGCCGTGGTGGCCCTCGTCCTGATCGGCCTCGCCGCCTGGCGGGTGGCCCGGGGACCCGCCGCACGTCGCCGGCCGCCCACCGGCCCGGCCAGTCCGGCCACCCCGCCGAGCGAAGCCCGCACGGATCCGAGCTAGGAGAGGGCACGATGACGGTGACCAACGAGCGGCGACGCCTCACCCGAGACGACGTGGAAGCGGCCTTCGCGAAGGCCCTGGGTGAGGCGGAGGGCAAGGCTAGAACGGCCGCCCCCCGGGCGTTGGTGGTCGCGGGGGCGGTGGCGCTTGCCGCCCTCACGATCGCGTACGTGGCGGGCCGACGACGGGGCCGGCGTGCGACGGCCCGCATCGAGATCCGCCAGCTGTAGCCGGCGCCGATGGAATCCCTGCTACGAAGGCTGTCGCGAAGCGGGTTGCGGCGCGGCCTCGGGGGCGAGGGTTGGCCGTGGCTGCTGCTCGCCGCCGCCGCCTACACCTTGAGGCGGGCACGCCAGGGGCCCAAGGAGACCGTCGCGGTCCTCCGCGTCCAGCCGGGTGACCGGTTCGAGATCCGCGCCGTCGAGCGCCGTCGCAGGCGGGCGACCTGAGCGACGGTCCGGGACCCGACCGCTCGATCGCGGCCGGCGAGCGAGTGTTGCTGGTGGACCCGAGGGGCCGGCGGTACCTGATCACGCTCGAGCCGGGCGTGGGCTTCCACACCCACGCGGGGATCCTGGCGCACGACGACGTGATCGGCGCGATCGAGGGATCGACCGTCGTCGGCTCGACCGGCCGGCGCTTCACCGTGCTTCGTCCCACGCTCGCCGACGTCGTGCTCAAGATGCCTCGCGGTGCGCAGGTCATCTACCCCAAGGACCTGGCGGCGATCCTGATGGCCGGGGACATCGGCCCCGGGGTCGTGGTCATCGAGAGCGGCGTGGGCTCGGGAGCGTTGTCGATGGCGCTCCTGCGCGCCGGCGCCCAGGTGATCGGCTACGAGCTACGGGAGGACTTCGCGGCCAGAGCCAAGGCCAACGTGGCGGCGGCGATCGGTGCCGACGCGCCCTACACGGTCTCCATTGACGACGCGACACTCGGATTCCGGGAGCGGTGCGTCGACAGGGTCCTGCTGGACCTGCCCGAACCCTGGCGTGTCGCCCCCCACGCGGCGGAGGCGCTCCGCCCGGGCGGGATCCTCGTCAGCTACCTGCCGACGGTCAACCAGACCGCCCAGCTCCGAGAGACTCTGGAGCACGGCCCGTGGGGGATGGAGGAGACCTTCGAGGTCCTGCGGAGGACTTGGCACTTCTCGGCACGCTCGGCGAGGCCCGACCACCGGATGGTGGCACACACCGGCTTCATCACCGTCGCCCGCCGGCTCGCTCCCTCCGACCCTCCGTGAGCGGTCCCTCAAGGGGCGTCCGTGAATGCCCGATTACGACCGCCTGAACGTCGCGTGAAAACGGGGCGGGCTGTCAGCCCCGCTCGATGAAGATGCACTCGCCCGGGCACTCCTCGGAGGCCTCTACGACGGCGTCGTCGAGCTCCTCGGGAACCAGGGCCATCCCCGCAGAACCGCCGGGGTCGTCCTTGACGTCCTCTCCCTCTTTGACGTAGGCAAGCCCGTCGTCGAGCAAGGTGAACACTGCGGGAGCGATCTCCTCGCAGAGCCCATCCCCCGTACAGAGATCCTGGTCGATCCAGACCTTCATTCCTCGACCCTCTTGCCTTTCTCGTCGTTTCGAGTCGTGCGGGCCTGGCTACCTCTTAGGACCCAGGCGCAGCCCCGGGGCCGCCAGTGGGCACCACCCCGAGCGTAGTAGACGAGGCCCACCTCGGTGCGCAAGTGGCGGCCGCAGGACGAGGGGCGCAGGCGCGCAGCGGGCCAAAAGCGCAAGCACCTTGGTCGGCTGCCCGCGAGTGACGCACGCCGGCTCCTGGCGCCCGGTTAGGGTGAGGGCCGAAGGCAGTCTGAGCAGGTAGCCAACGGTGGCCGAGGCGGCGGACGGCGTGGAGACGACGGTGCCGGCCGATGGCCCCATGGGAGGTGAGTCCGACGCCTCGACACGATGAGTCCCCGTGGGGAGACGACCCCACCGCCGAGTTGCACGAGCTGCGCGTCCGGATCGCAGAGTCCGAAGAGGAGATCAACGCGCTGCGGCGCCGGCTCCAGGAGAGCCCCGGCAGGGTCCAGGCCCTCGAGGAGCGTCTTCTCGAGACCAAGGGTCAGCTGGCCCAGGCGATCTCGCAGAACGAGAAGCTCACCTTCACGCTCCAGCAGGCCAAGGAGCAGCTCGCCGCCCTGCGGGAGGAGGTGGAGAAGCTCACGCAGCCGCCCGCCGCCTATGGGACGTTCCTTGCCGTCAACGACGACGAGACGGTGGACGTCTTCTCGGGAGGTCGCAAGATGCGTGTGGCGCTCCACCCCGACATCGACCCGACCGTGTTGCGACGGGGTCAAGAGGTGGTGCTCAACGAGTCGCTCAACGTGGTCCTGGTCCGCGAGGGCGAGCTTTCCGGGGAGGTCGTGACCCTCAAGGAGGTGCTGGAGGACCGGCGACGCGCCGTCGTCTATGGGCGTGCCGACGAGGAGCGGGTGGCCGAGCTGTCCGACGATCTCTTCGGCACCCATCTGCGTGCGGGCGACGCCGTGCTGATGGACAGCCGGACCCAGCTCCTGATCGAGAAGCTCCCCCGGCCGGAGGTCGAGGAGCTGGTCCTCGAGGAGGTGCCCGACGTCACGTACGCCAACGTCGGCGGCCTCGACACGCAGATCGAGGCCATCACCGACGCGGTCGAGCTTCCCTACCTGCATCGGGACCTCTTCAACCGCTACAAGCTCCCCGCGCCCAAGGGCATCCTGCTCTACGGTCCGCCGGGTTGCGGCAAGACGCTCATCGCCAAGGCGGTTGCCAACTCCTTGGCCAAGAAGGTTGCGGAAACCACCGGCAACACCAACATCCGCAGCTACTTCTTGAACATCAAGGGCCCGGAGCTCCTCAACAAGTACGTCGGCGAGACCGAGCGCCAGATACGTCTCGTCTTTGAGCGTGCGCGGGAGAAGGCGGAGGAGGGCGTTCCGGTGATCGTCTTCTTCGACGAGATGGACTCGTTGTTCCGCACCCGGGGAACCGGCATCAGCTCGGACATGGAATCGACCATCGTCCCCCAGCTCCTGGCGGAGATCGACGGCGTCGAGACCCTGCGTGACGTCATCGTGATCGGCGCCTCCAACCGCGAGGACCTGATCGACCCCGCGATCCTGCGCCCGGGTCGGCTCGACGTGAAGATCAAGATCGAACGTCCGGACGAGCAGGCCGCCACCCAGATCTTCTCCCGGTACCTGACCAGCGAGGTTCCGCTCGCGGCCGAGGACGTGGATCGGCTCGGCGGGGGCGATCCCGACAAGGCGGCTGCGGCCATGATCGAGGCGACCGTGGCCGAGATGTACCGGGAGGACGAGGACAACCGCTTCCTCGAGGTCACCTACCAGAATGGCGACAAGGAGGTCCTCTTCTATAGGGACTTCGCCTCCGGCGCCATGATCGAGAACATCGTCCGCCGGGCCAAGAAGCTGGCCATCAAGCGCGAGATCGCCGGCCAGGGCTCGGGGATCGTGGTCCAGGACCTCGAGGACTCGATTCGCCAGGAGTACAAGGAGAACGAAGATCTCCCCAACACCACCAACCCTGACGACTGGGCGCGGATCTCGGGCAAGAAGGGGGAGCGGATCGTGTACGTCCGGACTCTGCTCACGGAGGAGAGCGAGACCCGGGGCGGCCGTTCCATCGAACGGGTCGGCACCGGTCAGTACCTCTAGGCGACGATCCCGGTAGGGTCGCGGCCGTGGCAGTAGCCAAGATCTGCGGGATCGAGACCGAGTACGGCGTCACGTCCGGCTCGGGGGAGGGCAATCCCATCGCCGCGTCCTCGATCCTGGTCAACGCCTACGCGGCAGAGGTCGACCGGCGGACCGGTTGGGACTTCGAGGACGAGTCCCCGGGCAACGACGCCCGCGGCTTTGCCCGCGAGGACTCCCTTCCCCCGGTCGTCGAGACCCACCTCGCCAACACCGTGCTCACCAACGGGGCCCGCTACTACGTGGACCACGCCCACCCCGAGTACTCCTGCCCCGAGTGTGCCGATCCCCTCGAGCTCGTCCGCCACGACAAGGCGGGCGAGGAGGTGCTGCGGCGTTCGATGATCGCCGCCCGCACCCTCATGCCCGACAGCCCGCCGGTCGTCGTGTACAAGAACAATTCGGACGGCAAGGGGAACTCCTACGGTTGCCACGAGAACTACCTGATGGATCGGGCGGTCCCGTTCTCCCGCGTGGTAGTGGGGGTCGTGCCGCACTTCGTGTCGCGCCAGATCTACACGGGTGCCGGCAAGGTCGGCACCGAGACTCCGGCCCTCGACTCCCGCCAGGTCCCCTTCCAGGTCTCCCAGCGGGCCGAGTTCTTTGAGGAGGTGGTCGGTCTCGAGACCACCTTGAAGCGCCCCATCGTCAACACCCGGGACGAGCCCCATGCCGACCCGCGCCGCTTCCGCCGGCTCCACGTCATCGTGGGCGACGCCAACCTCTCGGAGGTCGCCACCTTCTTGAAGGCGGGGACGACCGCGCTCGTCCTGGGCATGATCGAGGACGAGGTCACTCCCTCGCGTGAGCTCGATCTCGAGGATCCGGTCCGGTCCATGCACCAGGTGTCCGCCGACCTCACCGTGAGCCGTCCGCTCGTGCTGGCGGACCGGTCGACGATCAGTGCCCTCGACATCCAATGGGAGCTGTACTCGGCGGCCGAGCGCTACGCCAAGGACCACGGCGAGGAGATCTTCGGCAGCGAGGAGATGGCCGGAATGGTGCTCCAGCGCTGGGAGTCGGTCCTGCACGGACTCGAGGGCGACCCGCACGATCTGGCGCGCCAGCTGGACTGGGTAGCCAAGCTGCAGATGATGGAGGCCTACCAGGAGCGTCGCTCGTGCGGCTGGGACGACCACCGACTGGCCGCGCTCGACCTCCAGTACCACGACCTTCGGCCGGAGCGATCCCTGTACGCCCGCCTGGGCATGGAGAGGCTGGTGGACGACGCCGAGGTCCGGCGCTGCGTCACCGAGCCGCCCGCCGACACCCGCGCCTGGTTCCGGGGCCAGTGCCTGGCGCGCTGGCCGGAGTCCGTGGTGACCGCGAATTGGGACTCGCTCGTGTTTGACCTCGGTTCCGACCCGCTGCGGCGCGTCCCTATGATGGACCCCCTCAAGGGGACGGCCAGTCACACCGCGGCGCTTCTCGACTCGAGTGCCACACCGGCCGAGCTCCTTCAACGATTGAGCTCCTGAGGGGATGACGACACATGGCAGAGCGTGAACAGCGGCGACGACCCGCACCGGAGCGCACCGAGGAGGTGGTCGAGGAGCCAACGCCGGCGGGTGCCGAGCGTGGCGACAAGATCAAGGCGGAGCTCGACGACCTGCTGGACGAGATCGACGAGGTGCTGGAGGACAACGCCGAGGAGTTCGTCCGCAACTATGTCCAGAAGGGCGGCCAGTAGCTCCCCGTGAGCCTTCCGCTCTTCCCCCTAACCGAGGACCCCGGGCCGGATTTCGCCGGCCTGTTGCGCCGCACGGCCAGTCCCGAGGCATGGGCTCCCCCCAAGGCCGACGGTCCCGTCGCCGTACGCCACGGGACGACCGTGGTGACGCTGCGCTACGTCGACGGCATCATCATGGCCGGAGACCGTCGGGCCACCGAGGGCCACGTCATCGCCCACCGAGCGATGCAGAAGGTCTTCCCCGCAGACCGGTGGTCCGCCGTGGCCATCGCCGGTGCGGCCGGGCCGGCCGTCGAGATGGTCCGCCTCTTCCAGGTGCAACTCGAGCACTACGAGAAGGTCGAGGGCGTGACCCTCAGCCTCGAGGGCAAGGCCAACCAGCTCGCACAGATGGTGCGCGAGCACCTGCCGATGGCCTTCCAGGGACTGGCCGTCGTCCCCCTCTTCGCCGGCTACGACCGGCGCCGCGAGATCGGGCGCATCTTCACCTACGACGTCACCGGCGGACATTACGAGGAAGCCGACTTCCAGGCGACGGGTTCGGGTGGCCGTGACGCACGCACCACCATCAAGCTTGGTTGGCGCGAGGGACTGTCCCTGAGCGAGGGAGTGGATCTGGCCATCACCGCCCTGTACGAGGCCGCCGAGGAGGACTCCGCCACCGGTGGGCCGGACCTGGTCAGAGGCATCTACCCCCTGATCGCCGCCGTGGACACCGAGGGGTTCCGCGAGATCCCCGAGTCCGAGGTCGCCGAGCGCTTCTCCTCCCTCGTCGATCGCCGCCGGCTGGGCGTCGCGTCGGGCAGTGGTTCCGGGTCGGAGGTCGCGTCATCGTGACGATGCCCTTCTACGTCGCCCCCGAGCAGGTGATGAAGGATCGGGCCGAGTATGCGCAAAAGGGCATCGCTCGCGGCCGATCCCTCGTGGCGATCAACTACCGCGACGGCGTGCTCATCGTGGCCGAGAATCCCTCGCGGTCTTTGCACAAGGTCAGCGAGATCTACGATCGCATCGCCTTTGCCGGAGTCGGAAAGTACAACGAGTACGACCAGCTGCGCGTGGCGGGGGTGCGGCACGCCGACACCAAGGGCTACACGTTCAGCCGGGAGGACGTCGACGCACGGTCGTTGGCCAACCTGTACGCCCAGTTCCTCGGCAACGTCTTCACGCACGAGATGAAGCCTCTGGAGGTGGAGATCCTCGTGGCCGAGCTGGGCTCGCACGGGCGACCCAACCAGCTGTACCACATCGCCTACGAGGGAACCATCACCGACGAGGACCGCTTCGCCGTCCTGGGCGGAGAGGCCGACGCCATCGCCGATCGCGTGCAGCAGAGCTGGCAACCGGAGGAGGAGGTTTCCGGTGCCCTCGGCCTCGCGGTCGGAGCGCTCGAGGGACCCGATCGCCGGCTCGAGGGGCGCGATCTCGAGGTGGCCGTGCTCTCCCGGAACAACGGCCGGCGAGCGTTTCGGCGCATCACCGACGGCGAGCTGGACGAGGTCTTGCGTTCGGTGCGGAGGGAGTCGGGCGAGCCCGGACCCTCCGACGAGGCCGGGGACGAGCCCGGCGAGACATCCGGCGGGGGGCCCGGAGGCACGCCGTAGACCACCCGGTGACCGGTCCGCTCCGGGCCGCGTTACGGTGACCTCGTGGACCGGCGGATCTTCGGGCTGGAGAACGAGTACGGGGTGACCTTCACCCTCCGGGGCCAGCGCCGTCTCAGCCCCGACGAGGTCGCCCGTTACCTGTTCCGCCGGGTCGTCAGCTGGGGCCGGTCGAGCAATGTCTTCCTCGAGAACGGTGCGCGGCTCTATCTCGACGTCGGGAGCCATCCCGAGTACGCGACCCCCGAGTGCGACCGGGTCCTCGACGTCGTGACCCACGACAAGGCGGGGGAGTGGATCCTCTCTCAGCTCGTCACCGGGGCCCAGTCGCGCCTGCGCGAAGAGGGCATCCGGGGAGAGGTATTTCTCTTCAAGAACAACACCGACTCCGCCGGCAACTCGTACGGCTGCCACGAAAACTACTTGACGGAGCGCAACGACGACTTCAGCCGGTACACCGAGGTGCTGATCCCGTTCCTGGTCACGCGCCAGATCTTCTCGGGGGCCGGCAAGGTGCTGCAGACCGCCCGCGGGGCGATGTTCTGCATCAGCCAACGCGCCGAGCACATCTGGGAGGGAGTGTCGTCGGCGACGACTCGGAGCCGCCCCATCATCAACACCCGGGACGAGCCGCACGCCGATGCCGAGCGATTCCGTCGGCTGCACGTGATCGTGGGCGACTCCAACATGAGCGAGTATGCGAGCTATCTGAAGGTCGGCGCCACGAGCATCTTGCTCACGATGCTCGAGGATCCCGGCACCGTGCTGCGCGACCTCACGTTGGAAAATCCCATCCGGGCCATTCGCGAGATCAGCCACGACGTGACCTGCCAGCGACGGGTCCGGCTGGCCAACGGGCGTGAGATGCGAGCGCTCGACATCCAGCTCGACTACCTGGAGCGGGCGATGCGGTTTCGCGACAAGCGCGGGCTCTCCCCAGAGCAGGAGATGGCACTCGAGATGTGGGAGCACTGCCTCAAGGGCCTCGAGTCCGACCCCTTGTCGCTGTGGCGGGAGTGCGACTGGGTGGCAAAGTACCGCCTGGTCGAGGAGATGCGCCGCCGCAACGACGTCACCCTGGCGCACCCCAAGGTCGCCATGGTCGACCTGCTCTACCACGACGTCGACCGCTCACGGGGCCTCTTCTATCGCTTGCAGCAACGGGACCAGGTCGACCGCGTCTGCACCGACGCCGACATCGCCAACGCCATGACCCAACCCCCCCAGAGCACCCGGGCCCGGCTGAGAGGCTCCTTTGTGCGCCGGGCCAAGGAGCGTCGTCGGGATTTCACCGTCGACTGGGTCCATCTCAAGCTCAACGACCAGGCTCAGCGGACGGTCCTGCTCAAGGACCCTTTCCGCTCACACGACGAGCGCGTGGAGCGCCTGATCGCCTCACTCTGAGACACCCGGCAGCGCCTCCCTCAGCGGCGCTCGCCGATGGCCCCCCTTGGCGGCTCACCGCGGTCCGAGTCCTGATCCTCCGCCTCGAGGAGCCGTCGGTAGACTCGACCCAGTGATCACCATTAGCCCGCTCAAGGTGCTGATCGTCCTGGTGGTGGCGCTGTTGCTGCTCGGCCCGGACAAGGTGCCCCAGGCCGCGCGCCAGATCGGAGCGGGCTGGAGCGCCTTCCGGCGGTTCCGCCAGCGCATGGAGGAGGAGATCCGCGAGACCGTCCCGGACCTTCCCGCCACCCACGAGATCGTCCGAGCGGTCCGGTCCCCCATGAGCTTCCTCGACAACCTGGCAGACCTGCACGGGGAGTCCACGAACACCAACGCCCCCGACGCAGACGCCTCCGACCAGGGCGACGCCTCCGACCACGGCGAGAGGGGATCTCCGGTCGCCGACCAAGCCAACGAGCCGCAGCGACCGAGCGACAATGGGGCCAAGCCCGACGGACGCGCGGCACAGGGTCCCGACGCCACGGAGGACAGCGACACGGAGGCGGCGCAGGCCCCGCCCCCGGTCGCGGAGACCCCGAGCGGTGCGGCCAGGTCCTACCGCTTCACGGTGCCCGACGACCCGAGCTTGAACTGAGAGAGCCCTCCGCACGAAACGAGGAGATCTGACCTGATGGCGCTGCGCGTCACGGGAGCCCGACGGTCCCGACCGTCGCCCGAAGCCATGACTCTGACGGAGCACCTGGGCGAGCTCAGGCGTCGCCTCGTCGTGAGCGTCCTCGCCCTCAGCGTCGCCGCGGTCGTCGCCTTCTTCCTCTATCAGCCCATGCTCCACCTCCTGCAACACCCCTACTGCCAGGTGACGCACGGATCGTGCCAGCTGTACGTGACCAGCCCACTCGATGGTCTCTCGCTGCGCATCAAGATGGCGGGGTTTGGGGGGCTCGTCCTGGCCTCACCGATCATCCTCTGGCAGGTCTGGCGTTTCATCACCCCGGGGCTCAACCCTAAGGAGAAGCGCTACGCCATTCCCTTTGTCGCCTGCTCGATCGTGCTGTTCCTGCTCGGCTGCGCCCTCGCGTACTACTCGCTGCCCCACGCGCTCGGGTTCCTCGAGCGCATCGGCGGGCCGAGCCTCAAGCAGATCTACAACCCCAACCAGTACCTGAGCCTCGTGCTGCTGATGATGGCGCTGTTCGGCGCGACCTTCGAGTTCCCGGTCATCCTCGTCGCGCTCGAACTGGCGGGCGTGCTCTCCCCCAAGCGCCTGCTCGGCTGGTGGCGCTACGCCATCATCGCCATCACGGCCCTGGCCGCCATCTTCACCCCGAGCGCCGATCCCTTCTCTATGTTGGTGCTGGCGGTGCCCCTCATCGTCTTCTACTTCCTCGCCATCCTCGTCGGCAAGCTCCTCGGACGTTGACACGCGACGTGCGGGCAGCCTTTCTCTCTGGGCTGCCCTACACCGCCGATCGCTTCCAGCTCGAGGCCTTCGACACGATCGATGCCGGAAGATCGGTCCTCGTGAGCGCCCCCACGGGGTCGGGCAAGACGTTGGTGGCCAACTATGCGATCGACCGGGCGATCGCCGGCCGGCGCAAGGCCTTCTACACGACACCCCTCAAGGCGCTCTCCAACCAGAAATACGGCGAGCTCGCCGGCGCCTACGGCGAGCACCGGGTCGGCCTCCTCACCGGGGACACGTCACGCCGGGCGGACGCACCGATTGTCGTGATGACCACCGAGGTGCTCCGGAACATGCTCCTTGCGGGATCGGAGCTCCTCGCCGGCCTCCAGGTGGTGGTGCTCGACGAGGTCCACTACCTGCAAGACCCCTACCGCGGCGGCGTCTGGGAGGAGGTCATCGTGCTCGCCCCCCCGGAGGTCTCCCTCGTGTGCCTCTCCGCTACCGTCGCGAACGCCGGGGACCTCGGGAGTTGGTTGACCTCCGTGCGCGGTCCGACGGACGTCGTCGTGGAGCGACGCCGGCCGATCTCCCTGCGGCATCACTTCGCGATCAGTGTCCCCGGCGCAGACCTGCCGGAGCTCCGCCCGCTGCTCGAGGGGAGGCGTCCTTCGAGCCAGGCCTCGGCAGTCGACGAGCGAGTGCGGCGAGCCGACCGGGATCGACCGCCGGGTGTCCCACCGCGTGGCCGTCGCTCGCTCGTGCCGTTTCGCACACCTCGTCGCACCGACCTGGCGGAGCTGCTCGCCGATGTCGACCTGTTGCCCGCCATCGTCTTCATCTTCAGCCGCGCCGCCTGTGACGACGCGGTTGGCCAGTGCCTGCGCGCCGGCCTCCGGCTGACCGAGCGGGGCGAGCGGTCCCGGATCCGGGCGATCGCCGAGGACCACGTCGAGGGCATCACGGACGAGGAGTTGAGTGTCCTCGGCTATCCCGAATGGCTGAGCGGACTGGAATCGGGCGTCGCCGCTCACCACGCCGGCCTCGTCCCGGCCTTTCGGGAAACGGTGGAGGAGTGTTTCGCCGCCGGGCTGCTGCAACTGGTCTTCGCCACCGAGACCCTGTCACTCGGGATCAACATGCCGGCCCGAACGGTCGTCCTCGAGCGATTCACGAAGTTTGGTGCCGCCGGGCGCGCCCCGCTCACGGCCGGCGACTATTCCCAGCTGACGGGAAGGGCCGGCCGACGACGTCTCGACGAGGAGGGCCACGCCGTCGTCCTCTGGTCGCCGGAGGTTCCCCTCGTCCGGATGGCGCAGGTGGCGACCGGGGACCCGCCGCCGCTCCGCTCCTCGTTCCGTCCGACGTACAACCTCGCGGTCAACTTGGTCCGGAGCTTTGAGCGAGCCGACGCCCTTGCCGTGCTCCGGCGATCCTTTGCCCAATGGCAGCACGATCAGCTCGACCCGAGCGCCAACCCGCCGACCCGAGCCGGAGGGCGCCACCCGCCGGGCGGCTATCTCGCCGACCTCCTGGGGCGGCGCCTTGCGGTGCTCGAGGAGCTCGGTTACGTCCATGGCTGGTCCGCGACGGACACCGGCGAGCTGCTGACCCGCATCTACCACGAGGCGGACCTCGTAGTGGTCGAGCTCCTGCGATCGGGCGTCTTGGACACGGAGCCCTCGGT
This sequence comes from uncultured Actinomycetes bacterium, assembly GCA_963773635.1. GTDB lineage: Bacteria > Actinomycetota > Acidimicrobiia > Acidimicrobiales > RAAP-2 > CAVZBW01. The sequence continues at coordinate 405,529 of CAVZBW010000005.1, forward strand.
GGCGGCCGGCATCCTCTCCGCGCTCGTGTTCGAGCCGCGGCGCTCGCAACGGCTCGTCGGGCGGGCGGCCGGTCCGCGCCGCGAGGGGAAGCGCCGGAGCGGCCGGCGCCGGGACGCCCGGGAGCACCTGGGGGAGCGTCGGAGACAGGACCTGCACGACCGGCTCGACGAGGTGAGGACCGTGAGTGAACGGGTGCGGGCCCTGGAGGAGGTCCACCGCGTGCCGCCGGTCCGCCGAACCGCGGAGGGTCTCGCCGGCGCCGTCACCGCCTGGGTTCGCGGCGCCTCGCTGGCCACGGTCCTGCAGGTGGCCCGTGCCGACGGGGTCGAGCTGGCACCGGGCGACTTCGTGCGGATCGTCAAGCAGCTCGGGGACCTGGTCGGGCAGATCGCCGCGGCCGTCCCGGCTTCCCCGGCCGCTCACGCCGCCCGCGATGCCTTGCCGGGACTGGTGCGCGGCGTGGTGGCGGCCGGAGAGGCGGGGACCTTCGCGGCATCCACCACTGCCTCGACCGCTTCGTCGTAAGGTCGCCCCCGCATGCCCCCCTACGTCGCCGAGTCCTTCGATCCCGAGGAGGTGAGCGTCCTCCGCCGGTACTTCACGAACCTCGATCAACCGGTGTTCGCCCTGGTCAACCTACCCGAGGTGGTCAAGGGGGCGCTCTTTGCCCGCTACTCGAGGTCGTCCAAGAGCCTCCGGAGACTCTTCCTGGACGAATTCGTGGAGGACCTCGACGTGCGCGGTGACGCGACGATCGACGCCACCATGGGGCTCCGGCGGGCGGAAGAGCTCTACGACCGTGTGTTCCTCGAGTACGGGGACGACTCCGTGGCCCAGCTCGGGGGAGTGCACCTGGCCTGCGAGCAGTCCTCCAACCTGTTGACCAAGGTCTTGGAGCGGGGTCGGCTGATGTCGTATCTCGAGCAGTCGACCCGCTACCTCGGCTACGACCGGCGCTTGTCCACGGGCCACTACCGCTACTACCGCCCCCCGGAGGTCCTCGACTCGCCGCACGGCGCCCGTTATGTGGGCGCCGTGGACCGCATGTTCGAGACCTACGGGGACCTGTTGCGCCGGGTCGAGAGCTGGGTGGCCGCCCGCTACCCGTGCGGACCGGAGGAGTCCGAGGTGGTCCACCGACGGGCCGTGCGGGCCAAGGCGCTCGATGCCGTCCGGGGCGTCCTGCCCGCCGCCTCGCTCTCCAACCTCGGGATGTTCGGAACCGGGCAGGCCTACGAGCACCTCCTTCTCCGCATGCGCGCGCATCCGCTGCCCGAAGCGCGTCACTATGCCGAATTGATGCTGACCGAGCTGCGCAAGGTCATCCCGTCGTTCCTCGAGCGCGTCGACCGCCCCGATCGCGGCGGCGAGTGGTCGGCGTACCTGGCCGAGACCGGGCGGGCCACGGAGCAGACGGTCAGGGCCCTGTGGCCCGACGCAGATCCCGGCTCCGGCCCGACGCTCGGCCCGGAGCGCGTGTGGCTCGGCGGGCCGAGCGCCACGGAGTCCCAAGTGACCCTCCTCGACTTCGATCCCGAGGGAGAGGAGAAAGTGCTCGCTGCGGCGTGCTTTTCGGTCACCGACCTACCCGAGAGCGAGCTGCGTGACCGGGTGCGCAAACTGTCCCACTCGGATCGGGCCGAGTTGCTGCGCGCCTACGTCGGTGAGCGGACCAACCGCCGGCACCGTCCCGGCAGGGCCCTCGAGCGCACCGACTACCGCTTTGAGATCGTGACCGACTACGGAGCCTTTCGCGATCTGCAGCGTCACCGCCTGCTCACGATCGAGTGGCAACCGCTCGGCACTCGACTCGGCTTCGACGTGCCCGAGATCGTCCAGGAGGCAGGGGAGACCGCGGTCTTCACGGCGTCGATGGAGCGTTCCGCCGAACTGTACGACGCCTTGGCGCACGACTTTCCGGCCCAGGCCCCCTACGCGGTGGCGCTGGCGTTCCACATCCGCTTCGTCATCCAGATGAACGCGAGAGAGGCCATGCACCTGATCGAGCTGCGGTCGGGTACCCAGGGGCACCCCTCGTACCGCCGCGTGGCCCACCTGCTCCACCAGGCGATCGCCGAGCAGGCGGGGCACCACGCCCTCGCTGCGGCGATGCGCCACGTCGACTACGGAGCCGCCGACCTCGAGCGCCTGGAGGCCGAGCGGAGGACCGAGGCCCGCAGGGCGGCCCGCGCCGAGGAGCGGTGCCCGATCCACTGAAACGAATGAATCCCTGACCTGGGGGATCTCGGAGAACACCAGATTAACGGGGTACCGCTCCCTTGACTCCGGCCCCCTGCGACGGCGTAACGTACCCGACAGTCCCTGACGCCCCTAGGGATCCGGTGCCGCTCGGCACCCACCGAGGGGGGGATGAGGTGAGAGGCGGGGGTAAGCCCGGGAGTCCGAGTAGAGAACGTCGGCGAGGTCGTACCTGACCCTTTCGCAGACGGCACCAAAGGCTCCCGGGCACCACCGCCCGCAGGTCATCGCCCTGTTGACCCCGTCCTCGACGTCACGATGCGCCGCCAGAGAGTCCGTTCGACCCGCGGTCGTCTGCGTCTATGCTGCCGCGGCAAATCACGACCTGGAAGGCCGACATGGCAGACGAACTCGACGATGTTGCAGAGCCGGAGGACCTCGAGGACCTCGACGAGACCCTCGACGACGACGGGCTCGAGGACGAGCAGGTCGAGGAAGAGGACGTTGACGAGCTGGTCGAGGGCGGCGCCGAGGTCGCCGAGCAGACCGAAGAGGAGGGTGACGCCGCCGAGCCCGCGGGACGGGCCGCCACCGAGGAGGCCGAGGAGGACGAGGAGGAGGAGCCCGACGACGAGGACGTCGAGGCAAGCCTGGACGTCATCTTGAAGGAACGGCTCGTCGTCGAGGACGAGCCCGAGGACGAGGAGCTCGCCGAGCCGGAGGATCGCACGGAGGGCACCGAACGGATCCGACCCAAGCAGCCCGACGAGTTCGTGTGCCGCTCCTGTTTCCTGGTCAAGCACCCGAGCCAATTGGCCGACAAGACCCGGATGCTCTGCCGGGACTGCGTGTGAGGGCCGATCGCCGGCGTGGAGCCCGACCGGGGGGCTAGAGGAGCGAGCCGCCGGCCCGGACAGCACCCGCGGCCTCCGCAAAGCGGGGAGGAGACCCCACCATGACTCCAGAGACCGATCACGAGTCCGCAGGCCAGCGCGCATTGAACCTCTTCGTCCTGCAGCCGGCGGGATGGCTGGCAACCGCCATGGAGGACCTGCCGAGCCTCGTGATCAAGGGCCGTGAGTGCGTGAGCCCGCACCTCCGATCCGCCCACGCGGTCGGGCGCATGACGGTGGCCTTTGGCGCCAGGGAGATGGGGCGCAAAGCCAACCGGCTCCTGCATCGCTCCGCCGAGTCCACCGAGCCCTGGACCTCCTCGACGAGGCCGGGACCGCACACGCCCACGAGGCACGAAGAGCCGGCCGAGGTCGTGCCCATCGGCCCGACCTCGGCCAGCGTGGCACCGTCAGGGGCTGCCTCGCCGGCGCCAGCGGAGACCAAGGCCGGGGAGACCGAGGCCGGGCAGAGCGAGGCCGGGCGGACCAAGGCCGCAGCGTCCGCGCCCGAGCGCAAGAGGCCAGCGGCCGGCAGATCGACAGCGTCCAGGCCCTCGAGGCCGAAGGCATCGCCAACCTCCGCGGGCAAGCGGGCGACCGTCGACCTGGCCATTCCCGGCTACGACACCCTTTCCGCCTCCCAGGTGGTCCGGCGGCTGGACGGCCTGGGCGAGGCCGAGCTGGAGGCGGTTCGGCGGTACGAGAGCGGCTCGCGCGGTCGACGCACGATCCTCAATCGCATCGCTCAGATCCGAGGGGAGCCTCGTGCCCAGGAGGAGTCCCGCCCTCGCGGGGAGCCCCATCGCCGGGGGGAGTCGAGAGCGCAGGCGGAGGGCCCCGCTCCACAGGAGCGACCGGTTCCCGACGAGCCCGTGGCCGGCGACGAGCGCGTGGAGTGAGCGAGGGGGTACGCGCCGCTCGCCCCGAGGAGCTGGAGCGCTGCCGTGCGCTGATCGCCCAGGCCACCCGAGTGCCCGGAGACGACGTCTCCGCGGCTGACCCTCGACCCGATCCGGGCAGCCTCCTCGACGAGGACCGGCTCCATCTCGTCGGGATCTACGAGGGGGAGATCGTGGGCCTGGCGGTCGCCCGCCTGGAGACCTCGCCGCCGGAGCGCCTGGGTGTTCTCGAGATCTGCTACGTGGAACCTGCCGCCCGAGGGGTGGGGGTGGGTGCGTCCCTCCTCGAGGCGGTGGCCGAGTGGGTGGCGTCCCGCGGCGGCGCCGGCACCGAGGCCCGCGCCAGACCGGGAGACCGGGAGACCAAGCGGCTGCTCGAGGCCGCCGGGTTCAAGACGCGTCTGCTGATCCTCCGCCGCCCCTCGGACCCCCCGAGGGCGTCGCCACCGGACGTTCCCTGACCGCGCCACGGCGGGGAGGCGGCGGCGGCTGGGGCAGCCCGAGCTGCCGGGCGAGCGCCGGCACGGATCCGGCCGCCCGCAGGGCGGCATTCCTGGCCTCCTCCACGGGAGGCACCCCGGCTGGGCGTACGTTGCGCCGGACGGGGGAGTTGACGACCGCGTCGAGGAGGTCCAACCACCCCTCGATCTCGAGGTCGGCCGTCATCGCAGTCCCGGCCGCGTCCGCCAGGCGCACCGCCAACTCCGCCGGACAGCGTGTCCCGGGCTCGGGCGGACGAGAAGCGGCACGCAGCGCGTCGGCCACCCGGCCGTTGTCCAGCGCCTTGTTGATCCTCCCGAGCCATTCCTCACGCAGCGCGTTGACCCGCTGGTCGAGGCTCTCCTGGAGCGCTCGCGCCATCGCCCGAGCCTCCGGGTCGAGGACCACCGTGCGGGAGGCCGTGACCACGGCCCTGAGCTCCCGCAGGCGAAGCTCGCGGCCCGCGGCCTGCGCTGCACTCGCTCGATCCTTCCAGGTGGCCAAGTTGACCGCGGGCAGCAGCCGTTCGGCGGTCGCGAGCAACGACTCCGCCGCGATCGGTGGCATGCCCTCTTGGCGTGCCGCAGCGTTCTGGGCATCGATCGCCTGGCGGACCGCGGGGAGACCGCCCCGGAGCAGCTGCTCGGCCACGGGGACCTCTTCGGGTCGCATCTCGGCCATGGCGGCATTGCGATGGGTCATCGGCACGGAAGGCCGGCGATCCCTGAGCGGGCCCCGGCGAGCACCTCGGTCATCGGGCTCCCCGCCGGAGCCCCGTCCGGGTCGACTGCGATCGCGCGACCCGTCTGTGGGGCGGGACCCCTCCGAGAATCTCGAGGAGCGTCCCGGGCGCTCTGGCCCCCGGTCTCCCGGCTCGTCCATCCGGGGTCGCCCACCTGGACGCCCGGATCCGCTCCTCCCGTCGCCCTCCCTCGAACCGGCGCGTCTCGGCCGGCTACCGCGCTCGGGTGAGCCGGTCTCCCGGCGTCGCTTGCTGCCCGAGGCCAGCACCACCGAGACGTCGGGACCGGTTCGTCGGGGACCGATCACCTCGATGCGGTTCCCGCCCTCCTCTCGAGCCGGGGCTCTCGACGGAAGCACGGACAGGATCTCGATCCCCTCGATCCCGGACTCCACCTCGACGCGGAGGATGTCGCCGGGCTTCGAGCCATCGGGAACCAGGGCCGCGCCGACGACGCCACGTGGCTGGCGGGCGCCTGCCGCCCGCCATGTCCACGCATCGTCGGGGCGGCGACTCGTGAGCTCGATATCCATCCGATGCGACATGCCGCGGTCACGCTAGTCGGCGCGCGGCACAGCGGCTGTCAGCAGGAGCGTTACCGCCGCTGAGCCGGGAGGACGCGCACCCGGCCGGCCCTCTTCCCGAATCGGCACGGCAGGGCTGCGGAAGGGATCAGGGCCGGCCGGCGCAGTAGCCTCGTGGCCATGCGCTGGAACCTGGCACCCGACAAGTTGCCGACGGCGTGGTTCAACGTCGCGCCACATCTGCCCGCACCCCTCGAGCCACCACTACATCCCGGCACACGCCAGCCCGTCGGACCCGACGACCTGGCCCCGCTGTTTCCCATGGCCATCATCGGCCAGGAGGTGACGACCGAGCCCTGGGTGGACATCCCCGGACCCGTGCTCGACGTCCTGCGCCTCTGGCGGCCAACTCCGCTGGTGCGAGCCGAGCGCCTAGAGAAGGCGCTCGGGACTCCGGCGCGCATCTACTACAAGGACGAGTCCGTTTCACCGGCCGGCTCGCACAAGCCCAACACCGCCGTCGCGGCAGGCGTTCTACAACAAGCAGGAGGGGGTGAAGCGCCTCACGACCGAGACGGGTGCGGGGCAGTGGGGGAGCGCCCTCAGCCTTGCCTCGTGCATCTACGGGCTCGAGTGCAAGGTCTACATGGTGCGCGCCTCCTACGAGCAGAAGCCCTACCGCCGAGTGATGATCGAGACGTGGGGCGGGCAGGTCGAGCCGTCGCCGGTCGACCAGCCGGACCATCCGGGATCACTGGGAGCCGCCATCAGCGATGCGGTGCGAGATGCGGCGGGGCGAGAGGATTCCCATTACTCCCTCGGGTCCGTCCTCAACCACGTCCTCCTGCACCAGACGGTCATCGGACTCGAGGCCATCGAGCAACTGGCCATGGCCGGGGAGGGCGCCCCCCAGCTCGTGGTCGGCTCCTGCGGCGGGGGATCGAACCTCGGCGGGCTGGCGCTCCCGTTCGTGCCCAACCCCGAGGTGGAGCTCCTTGCCGTCGAGCCGGCGTCGTGTCCCACCTTGACCGAGGGCCGCTTCGACTACGACTTCGGCGATGTGGCGGGGATGACACCGCTGCTCGCCATGTACACGCTCGGGCACGAGTTTGTTCCCCCTCCCATCCACGCCGGCGGGCTCCGGTACCACGGCGACGCACCCATCATCAGCAACCTCGTCCGTCACGGGCGGATGCAGGCGACGGCCTATCCCCAGGGAAAGGTGTTCGAGGCCGCCCTCCAGTTCGCCCGCACCGAGGGCCCGATTCCGGCGCCCGAGACGAGCCACGCCATCCGTGCGGTCATCGACGCCGCCCTGGAGGACAAGGAGCTGGGACGAGAGCGGGTCATCCTCTTCAACTACTCGGGACACGGCCTGCTCGATCTCTCCGCCTACGAGGACTACCTCGCAGGCCGCCTGGAGTAGCCCCGGGGCCGGGAAGCTCAGCGCTCGACGCGTTGGCGTGCTTCGAGGGCTCGCCCGACCCAGTCCAGCCCCGGACCTCCGGACGTGGGGGCCGTGTCTCCGGGGACCGATGCCCCGACCAACCGGCCGACGGTCGCCGCAACGGAGTCGCGCAGCGCGGTGAGGTCGTAGCCACCCTCGAGAAACAGGAGCATCCTTCCCGGACGGGGCGAGTACTCGGCCACGGCCGAGGCCAGATCGCCGAAGTCGGCAGCGGAGAGGGCCAGCCCGGCCAAGGGGTCCGCGCGATGCGCGTCGAAGCCGGCCGAGACGAGCACCCAGGTGGGCTCGAACTCCTGCACGACCGGTGCGACCACCTCGTCCAGCGCGGCGCGAACCACGTCGCCGGTGGCCCCGGCGGGCACGGGGATGTTCACGTTGAGCCCTCGCGCCCCGGCACCACCGATCTCCGTGCTCTGGCCGGTACCCGGGTAGATGCCGTGCTCGTGCACGGAGGCGTAGAGCACCCGGTCGTCGTCCCAGAAGATGTCCTGGGTCCCGTTGCCGTGATGCACGTCCCAGTCGACCACGAGAACCCGCTCCCCCTCCTCGGCGAGCTCCGCGGCGGCGATCGCCACGTTGTTCAAGAGGCAGAAACCCATCCCCATCTGTCGGGTGGCGTGATGCCCGGGCGGCCGGGAAACGACCATCCCGACCCCCTCACCCGCCCGCTGCAGCTCGCGCATCGCGGCGAGCCCGGCACCCGCCGACTGCAAGGCCGCCTCCCAGCTCGAGGGGGTGACGTAGGTGTCGGGGTCGAGTGCCCCGCCGCCGCTCCGTGACAGCACCTCGAGGCTGGCCAGGTAGTCCCCGGAGTGCACCCGACGCAAGGCTCGTCGCTCTGCCGGCGCGGGCAGGGCCAGGCGCACCGAAGAGCCCAGATCGAGCTCCCGGATGCCGGCCAGCGCCGCCGTCACCCGATCCGGACGTTCGGGATGGCCGGGAACATGGTGCCCCTCGGCGTGGTCGGTGACGGCCAGGATCAACACGTCTCCTCCTTGTCGACCTCGTCCCCCCCGTCCTCCTCGCACGATGACGAGTCGAACCGCTCCGTCATGGTGTCCTCGGACCGGGGAGGTTCGGGAACCGAAAGGGCTCGCTTGGCCGGCCGACCTGTACGAACCAGCACTGCCCGGAACGGCCGTCCTCGACTATCCGCACGAACGCCTCGACCACCTCGGCGGTCGTGAGCAACGGGACGTCCATCGAGCGCAGCAGGGTGCGGATCTCCTCCTCGAGCAACGCGGTGTCGGCGAATCCCGGGCAGAGCGCGTTGATGCGGACGCCGTGCTCGGCGAGCAGGGTCGGGCCGAGCGACCGCACCAGTCCCACCACCGCGTGCTTGTTGGCGGTGTAGATCGGCTCGCCCGGAAGACCGGTCAGGCCGGCGAGGCTCGCCGTGACGATGATCTGTGCACCGGGTCGCCCGGCCAACGCCGGCAATGCGGCGTGGATCCCGTAGACGACCCCGTCGAGGTTGACGCCGATGGCCCGCCGGTAGAGCGCCGGGTCGAAGTCGTCACCAACGCCGCAACTGCTCGTCACCCCGGCGTTGAGGTGGACCAGATCGAGGCCTCCAAACCGATCCGTCGCCGCGGCCACGGCCGCTGCACTGTCGCCGGGATCGCTGACGTCGCAACGGACGAAGTGCCCGCCGACCTCCTCGGCCAGCCTCGCACCCGCCCCCTCGTCGAGGTCTGCGAGGACCACTCGCGCCCCATCTCGAGCCAGGCGACGAACCACCGCCGAACCGATGCCGTTGGCGCCGCCGGTGACCAGCGCGATCGCGCCGGAGGGACTCAAGAAGCCCGGCGGCGAGGAGAGGCCACCCGCTTTGCGGGTGCCGTCTTGGTGTCGGCCTTACCCGCCGACTTGGCCGCCGTCTTCCTCGGGGCCTTGGCGCCGGCCTTGGCCGCTCCCTTGGACGCCCGCCTCTTGGCGACCGACGAGCCGGTGGCCCGCTTGGTGGCGCTCCGGTCCGGCCGGGCGCCGGCGGAGCGTCCGGAGGGCTCCGCACGATCCTCGGACTGCCCCCGGTCCCCATCGCCCGAGCCCGAACCGCCTCGCTCCGCCCGATCGATGCTGGCCTGCAGAGCCTGCACGAGGTCGATCACCGGCGCCGGCTCCGCCGGGCGCTCGGCCACGATCGTCTCCCCGCGCCGCTTGCGCTCGACGATCTCGGCGACCCGCTCCCGGTACGTGTCGTGATACTCGTCCGGCTGCCAGTCCTTGGTCATGGAATCGAGCAGCAGCCGGGCGGTCTCTCGCTCTCGATCGGTGAAGTCGACCTCGTCCGGCACGGTCGGGAGCTCGCTCGTATCGCGGATCTCGTCGGCAAAGTACATCGTCTCGAGAAGCAGCACGTCGGAGCGGGCCCGGACGGTCACCAGGTGCTCCTTGTTGCGGAGGACGAACAGGGCGACCGCCACCTTGTCCGCATCGTGCATGACCTCTCGCAGCAGCGCATAGGCCCTCGGGGCGGCCGGCCCGTCGGGGGCCAGGTAGTAGGCGCTGCGGTAGTAGATAGGGTCGATCTCGCTCAAGTCGACGAAGCCGACGATGTCGACCGTCCGCGTGTGCTCTGGGGCCGCCGCCTCCAGCTCGTCCTGCGTGACCACCACGTACTCACCGCCGCCGAGGTCGTAGCCCTTCACGATGTCGGCGTAGTCGACCTCGTTTCCCGTCCGCTCGTTGATCCGCTTGTTGCGAACCCGGTCGGCCGTGCCCCTCTCGAGCTGGTGAAATCGGATCGTGTGGTCGCTCGCCGCGGTATGCAGGCCCACCGGGATGTTGACCAACCCGAAGCTCAGGGAGCCCTTCCACACCGTGCTCGGCATCGCACCCACCTCCCGGCCACGATCGGGTACCTCCCGACCGACACTGCTTCGTGCCCGGCGTCGGCCCTGGTGAGGTCGACGGTCCACCACCTTGTCACACCCGGCCGCGACGATGGAAGCACAAAGGGATGCGGGGATCGCTCGGGAGCCACCCGGCGCCGTGACCTGGAACAATGCGAGATCGTAGTCGAGCAGGGGATAGGAGCAGGCAAGGTTGGCCATGTCGAGGGTCACGAGACAGCAACAGGCCTCCGTCGCGGCGCTCCCCGCACCGAGGCGTATCGACCTGGCCACGTTGCTCGTCCGGGGGCTCGTCGCCCTCGATCGGGACGACCTCGCCGAGGGCAACCTCTCGCTCGAGCTGGGCCTGACGTTGTGGATGAGCCGCAGCGGGGCCGGCGTGCACCAGGTTCGCTCCACCCTCCGGGCGCTGCGCAGCGCCCTGCTGCATGCCTCCGACCTGGACGAGACGAGCGAGCCCGTTCCCCTCATGGCCGGTGACGAGCGCACCGCGGTGCTCCACCTGGCCATCTACCTCCACGGGCTGCTGCAACGTTCGGCGCGGTCGCGAGGCTCCTCCCCGGCCCAGATCGCCGAGGACGCCCTCGCCGTTCTTCCCGATTGAGGCGGGGCGCGACCAGCGTGGACGGACGCAGACCCTTATCGTGGTGGGGAGATCGTCGTTGACCCTGCCCCGTGCAGGCGGCCTCTGAGGAGGGGACCCGATGCGCGATGCGTTGCTCTATCTCGGCGGGATACTGATATTCGTCGGCGCGGCGTGGCTGTGCCTGCGGGCGGTCAGTCGTGCGATCCGGCGCCGCTGGCAACGGTGGGTGGCGACCGCCTTTGGCGGCTTCGCCGGGGAAGGCGTCCGCGTCGGGCTGCGGTGGGCCGCCTCCCAACCCTTCACGAGCCCCCATTGGTGGCGCATGCAGTCCCAGCGCCATCGGATGTGGCGATCCGTCAGCTCGGCTACCCGGGCCGTGGCCCAGGTGCAGGCCGCAGGTGCGTCGACCGGTGACCTGCCACGGCTGGCCGCCGACCTGGAGCACGCTGCAGCGGACATCGACCGCGTCCTGCTGGCGGCCTCCCACGGACCCTCGGGACGCGGCGCCGACCAGCAGGCCTACGTCGCGGCTCACCGGGACCTGCCGACCGTGCTGGCCGCCGCGAAGGACATCCACGACACCGCCCTGCTCGCGCTCGGGGAGCACGCCTCTCCGAAGGTGGAGGCATTGAGCTCGGCCGTGCGCATCGAGTCCGAGGCGCTCCGGGCGGGCTGGGACTCGGCTCGACGCGGGCGGATGACCGGCGCCGCCTGAGCGCCGTCGCCAGCCTCGATCAATTCCCCGTCGTCACCGATTCCAGGGCGCGAGCCGTCTGGCCCGGCTGGGTCACCATCAGGTCGTGGCCTGCGTCGACCTCGGCGCGGGCGCACCCTGGCAGCCGATCGGCGAACCGCTCGGTAGCCTCGCGGGGGATGGCCGCGTCCCGAGTGGCCGTCACGTAGGCCGTCGGCAGCCCCAGCCGCAGGAACGCGGTGAGCCGACCCGGCTCGACGAGGGCCGCCCGGGGATAGGGGCGGTGACGCTCCCTCACCCAGCGGCGCTGTTCCGATGAGCCGTCGCTGACGACGGCCTCGACGATGAGATCGGCGTCGGTCTCCGCGGTCCCGTCCGACCGGATCCGGACCGCTCGCGCCATCTCGGGAGTCTGGGGGACGGCCTCGAGGAGCGTCTCCCCGTCGGCGAGGACGACCGCCGCCATCCACACCACCTGCGAGATCCGGCTCGCGGCGGCCTCGGCGACCCGTGGGACGACCACCCCGCCCATGCTGTGACCGACGAGGACCGCATCCGTGATGTCCTCCAGCTCGAGCACCTGGACCACGTCGGTCACGAAGGTAGCGAAGTCGACGTCGGCATCGCCGAGGTGGCTGCGCTCGCCAAACCCGGTGAGGGTCGGGGTCCACACCTCGTGGCCCGCCGAGCGGAGCTCCCCCGCGAGCCACCGGTAGCACCATCCGCCGTGGCCACCGCCGTGGACGAGCACGTAGTTCACGGCGTGCCACGGTAGCTGCGTCGAAGACCGTGGTCCCGACCCGGCCGCGCCCGGCAGGGGAGCCGAGGGCTACGGGGGCGACGGCGCGGGGGGAGTGCCCGAGGGTCCGTCGAAGGCGAGCACCCGATCGGCCGACGCGACCAGCAGGAGGCCATCGGCCGCCGACGGGGTCGGGAAGTGGTTGGCCGGCGTCCCGATCGGCGTCCGCCGAACAACCGTGCCGGTGTCGAGGCGCATCACGTCGAGCGCCCCCGCACTTCGATCTACGGCATACAGGTAGCGGCCCTGCACCACCGCACCGCCGGGTCCGCCCGCACTCCGCCAGCGCGTCGCGATGCCGGGCGAGCCGCCCCCCGAAACCTGGAGGGCGACGATCCCGGACTGGCAGGGGAGCAGGACCGTCTGGCCGACGACCGCCGTACCGCCGTCCACCTCGCCGGTGCACACCGAGCCGGCGGACGCCAACGGTTGTCCCACCCCGCCCAGATGAGAGCGCCGGAGCAGGTAGGCCGTGGAGGACTTGCCCGCTTGGAGCACGAGACCGCCCGCGGCGAGCGCGGGCGACGCGGACCCGAGGTCCAGGTCGCCGGCGTTGTCCTGCCGCCAGGTGCTCGGGGCGAAGTACTGCTCGAGGCCGAGCTCGGGGTCGAGCTCCAAGACGCCGTCACCGTCGTCGTAAGGCGCGCGAGGCGCCGTCGCCGAGCCATTGCCGGTCGCCACCCAGATGTTCCCGCCGACGTCCACCTCGGGAGCGGCACCGCCCATCCAGACGGCGCCCTGGCTCTCCCCCGGGCCGGAGGCCACCTCGAAGGTTCGCAGGGCGCCGCCGGCCTCCGGCACGGCGACCACCCAGCCGTGGTACGCGCCGCAATCTCCGTAATTGCCGCCGAAGCCGAAGACGACCTCTCCGTCGTCGAGGTTGAGCCCCGTCCGCTGGAGCTGGTCTGCGGGAGCCGTCCCCGTTGGGTCGACCCGCTCTGCCAGCAGGGTCTTGCCGGTCGAGAGGTCGAGCCCGTAGAGGATGTGCTCGATGCGGCCGTCGACGATCTGGTCCGCCACGGCGAACAGCTCGTGGCGCTGCGGGTCGATGACCGGGGTCCCCGTCACTCCGACCGTCGGCTCGATGTCGCCACAGGGCAGGTCGCTCGCAGGGACCGCTGCGCCGAGGCTCCGGTGCCACAGCACCGAGCCGCGGTCGGCCGAGAGGGCGTAGACCTCGTCGGCCTCTGTGGCAACGAAGACGCGGTTGCCCTCGACGAGCGGCTCTCCGTAGAGGTCGCCGTGCAGGGGCACGGACCGCCAGACGGGCGACCTGGAGAGCGGCCAGAGGCTCGTCGACGAGGTGGCCAGTCCCGACCCGGACGGCTCGCCGTGGTAGACGGTCCAGCTGGAGACGGCCACGGCCCGTGGCCGTGCAACGGCGGGCGCTGCAGTGGTGGCCGCCAGCAGGACTGCGGCCATCGTCACCGCCGCCCCCCCGAGCGCAGCCGTTCGGCGGACCCGCCAAATTCTCACACCGGCGTTTCTACGGGCCGGAGATTCGATCATCAACCGACCCACCGCGACGGGTGGCGGGAAAGGGGGGTTTAGTCAATGATCCATATAGTTCCATTTCCTGACTAAAGTGGCCCCATGAGCGAGGTCGGGGGGCGCCCCGTCGAGGACTGGCCGTTGCCGGCGCTGCTGCGGGGCGCTCGGAACACCTACGCATCGGTCATCCGGCGGACCCTCTCGGAGGCGGGCTATGACGACCTCCCGCCCAACGGCCCCTACGTGATCGGCGCCATTGCTCGCACAGTGGCTCCACTCGGTTCGGTCATCCAGCAACTGGGCGTCTCCAAGCAGGCGGCCGGCCAACTGGTCGACACGCTCGTCGTCCGCGGCTACCTCGAGCGCTCCGTCGATCCCACCGACCGCCGCCGCCTGGTGGTGCGGCTGACCCCGCGCGGCGAGGGGGCCGCGCACGCCGTCCGCTCGGCGGTCGACGAGCTCGAGGAGGACCTCGCGGCAGACGTCGGTCCGGAGCAGGTGCGCACCGCACGGCGTGTCCTGGCCAGCCTCGTCCGGCACGGATCGACGGATGCGTAGCGGCTCGCCATCGCGAACCGCCCAGCGTGTCGCCGCCTACCGGCTCGGCTTCGACCGCCTCCCGGCGCCCGACGGGGACCCTTCGTCGGACGAGGCCCTGGCGCGTGACGTCGCCGGCCAACTCGAGTTCCGAGCGGACGGGCCAATGGCCCGCTACCTGCGCGGCCGCACGGCGTTCTTTGACCGGGTGGTCGTCAACGCCCTCGAGCGGGACGTGGCTCAGGTGGCGACGCTCGGCGCCGGCTACGACGGACGGGCCCTTCGCTACGCGAAGCCGGGCGTGCGGTGGTGGGAGGTCGACCATCCCGACACGCAGGCCGACAAGCGGTCCCGCATCCGCCGGCTCGGCCTCGTCGATGATGACGTCACGTACGTGGGTTGCGACCTCGAGGCGAAGGGTGTGGCCGCGGCGCTGACCGAGAGCCGGTTCGACCCCGACGCGCCCGCCCTGTTCCTCTGCGAAGGGGTGGTCGTCTACCTCGATCCGGATGGCTTTGCGACGCTCCTGTCCGAGCTCCGCACGCTCGCCACTCCCGGCACGAGATTGGCAGTGTCCCTGTCCGTCGACAAAACGTCGCATGCCGTGGGGGCACGGAGTCGCCGGCTCCACGCCGCGGTCGCCGCGCTGGGCGAGCCGGCCAAGAACTCCATCACGCTGGCCGACGCGATGGACACGCTGGCACGCAGCCGTTGGCGCGCGGTCGAGACGTCCGAGCGCTCCCAGCGAGCGGGCCTGGTCATGCTGGCACCTCTCTAGGCGCCGCCCCTTGGGACCTCGTCGGCGCTTCGGCCGCCGTGGCGAGGTTCGTGGAGCGCCGGCTCTACCGCCCAGCATCGCTCCGAACGCGCCGCCGGGCCAGGTGTTCGGTGGGGGGTTCCGTTGACCGAGCCCTGGCGAGCGCAACTGCCGACAGGGGGTCGACCGGCAGCAAGATCATTTTATCAAGCGCACCGGTGTGGATAGTTCGTGGATAACCCTGTGGTCAGGGTGCCTCGCCCCCGGCGGGCGACGGGAGGACCGTACGGTCGGCGTCGTCCCGTCGACCCTTCGAGAGTCCGGCCGACGCCGCCAGGCGGCCGGCTGCGCCACGCGCCGCAGCCGGCCGAGCCACGACCCCGATCACCCCGAGGGCGAGCCACCCCAGTGCCAGCAGGGCGGACCACCGCGCCGGACCGGTCGGTAGCGGGTCGACGCTGGCCACCACCGTGTAGGCGAGGAGGCCCAGGCCTGCCACGGGCGCCATCAACTGCCAGCGAGGCGTCGTGCGATCGCCCGAGAAAAACACCAACCTCGTCATCCCAACCGTTGCCAGGCCGTAGACGATGAGCAGGACGAGGGTACCGGACGTACCGGCCGCCTCGAAGAGCGACAGCGGTGCGATCCGCCCCGTGAGCCCGGCCAGCGCGAGGGCCCCCGTCGTGATGACCACGACCACCGTGCACGCGCGCGACCGGAGCACCTCGCTGCGCTGACACGTGATCCAGCCGTCGGGGCCCCACCCCGTCCCGGCTCAACGCGAAACACAACCGGGCGCACGCCACCGTCGCGGCCAGGGCGCAGCTGAAGGCCGACACCATGGTCCCGAAGGTGATCAACGTGCCCGTCCAGCCCGTGACGTAGCGGTCGGCGAGGTCGCCCATGAGCGAGCCGGAATCGAGGAGAGAACGGATCCCGGATGAGGAGGTGCCAAAGCCCATGACCTCCGCGGCGG
The DNA here is from genome assembly GCA_963773635.1 of uncultured Actinomycetes bacterium. Classification (GTDB taxonomy): domain Bacteria; phylum Actinomycetota; class Acidimicrobiia; order Acidimicrobiales; family RAAP-2; genus CAVZBW01. Next base: position 421,430 of record CAVZBW010000005.1, read on the forward strand.
TCACGAGGACGAAGAAGCTGCTGCCGACGAGCGTCACGCCCACGATCGCTCGGGGAATGTCGCGGTGGGGGTGCAGCGCCTCTTCCCCGAGCGTCGCGCCACCCTCGAACCCGGCGAAGGAGAGGAAGCCGAACACCGCACCGACGAAGAGGGACGACACCGAGGCGCCGGCGGGAAGGGTGAACACGGACCAGTCGAGCGTGAGCCCTCCGGGTGCCCCGTGAGTTGCCAGCTTGTACAAGACGACGCCCACGACGGCAAGGATGAGCACGACCGTGGCCGTCTCGAGGATGACGAGCAGTCGGGTCCCCGACTGCGCGGACGAAAGGGCCACGACATAGACGACACCCATGCCGACGACTCCCAAGAGATAGGGAGCCCACGCGGGAGGGCGGGGCCAGATCCCGGCCTGCGCCACGAGCTGGGCGGCGAAGCGCCCACCGGCGATGGCGGTGATGAGGGCAAAGGAGAGGTAGGTGCCGATAAGACCCCACCCCGCGATCAGTCCCGGCCTCGGCCCGAGCGTCACGCCGACGAAGCCGTAGACCGAACCGGCGTGCTCCAAGCGCTGGGTGAGCCGGACGAAGGTGTAGGCGATCAGCATGACCCCGGCCGCCGCGAGAAGGAAGGCCAGCGGGACGGCGCGACCGACTTCCGCCGCCGTCCCCTGAGGGTTGATGTTGACCGCCATCGACGGGGCCATGAGGGCGAGGGACACGCCCACGGGCCCCCAGATCCGGAGGCGACGGGGGAGCCCGCCGCCGATGCTCGGACACACCTCCCGGTGGACTCACCTTCGGTCTCGGCCGCTGACCGAGCGAGGAGTCGGTCAGCCCCCGAGCGGCCGCTCACCGGCCACGTCGTAGATGACGATCGAAGCCGACTTCGGCGCGACGTCCCCGCCCGGCGACGGGGGGGCGCTGCGAAGCGCGGCGAGATGCGCGTCGAGGCTCTGTTGGTCGACCCAGCGCTCGAAGAGCACGACCCGCCCGGGAACCAGGGGGTCCGCGCTGAACGTGTACTCGAGGCATCCGGGCTCCGCCCGGGACTGGCGCATCATTTCGCAGCGACCGGCGAGGAAGTCCTCGCGCTGATCCGGCTCGACCTCGAACGCTCCTCCGACGATGACCACGACGTCCCTCCCTTGCCCTTGGACGGCCTCCGCCGCCGTGAGTGGCGACCCTAGCGCTGCGGCATCGGTGGTACGCCGGGGGCACGGCGCCGAAACCGGATGGGACACTGGCGCCATGCACGAGTCCCCCCACGAGCTGGCCACCCTCCAATCCCTTCTCGACAAGAGCATGGAGGTGGCGGGGCCCCACCTCTCGAGCGTCATCACCCCCGAGCGCCGGCTGAGCGCCGCCGAAGTCTGCGATCGTCTGGTAGGGATGCGTCTGCTCGCGTTGGCGACCGTGACGGCCGACGGGCGCCCCCTGGTGGGCGCCGTCGACGGCGTCTTCTACCGGGGTCACTTCTACTTCGGGTCGTCGCCCGACTCGGTGCGGTTCTGCCACCTCGCCCGACGGGCGGACGTGAGCGCCACGCACCTCCCGGGGGAGGAGCTCGCCGTCACCGTCCACGGAAGGGCCGTGCCCATCGACGTCGCCGCTGCGGACCAGGCCGGATTCCGGCAGGCGCTGCTCGACATCTACGTGCCCCGCTACGGCCCGCAGTGGGAGAGGTTCCTCGACTCCGGCTCGGTCTACGCCCGGATCGACGCGTCCAAGATGTTCACGTTCCACATGGATCCGGACGACATGCATCGAGGCGACATGGATCCAGGCGAGTCGCCGTCGAGCTGACCTTCGGGTAGAAGTTCGCATGGATTCAAACGCCGAGGTGATCGCTCTTCGCCTGGAGCGGCTCGGGGACATGTTCCAGGTGCCGCAGGCGGACCCGTTCTCCGAGAGCTACCGCGCCGAGAGCGGGGTCGACCACTGCATCGGCCAACTGCTCGTCCGGACCTCCCGGGCACCGGTCCGGCTGGAGATCCAGCTGCCGACCACCGAGGTCGACGACGGAGCGGCGGAGCGGCTTCGCCTGGCCCTGGGCCGCTACTGCGATGGGCGCGTGGCGCGCAACGACCGCGAACGTCGGACGCTCCGCCGGAGCGGCCTCTCGTCGCTCAAGGTGGGACTCCCCGTGGCGATGCTCGGACTCGTGATCGCCAGCGTCACGGGATTCTTCTCGCCTCAAGACGACACCAGCCTGCCCAATACCGCCGGCTGGGTCCTGGCCTGGGTCGGGCTCTGGTATCCGCTGGACGCCATGTTCTTCGCGCACGTCAGCCCCAACCGGGAAAATGCCGTCCTGCGCCGTCTGAGGGGTGCCGAGATCCTCATCGAGCCGACGACCCGATGATCGCTCTCCTCGACGAGTCGCCACCGTCCGACACCTGCTAAAAGCGGCAGCGGCGCAGCGGCGACCTTGGAGGTCTTCGACGTCAATCGGCCTTTCTCGCGACGAAGCGGAAGTGGTACCCCACCACATCGGTGGTCGTCGGCCCGAAGCCCGCGGCCGTCAACCGGCTCGGCAGGGTGTCCGGGTCGACCGGATTGAACGTGTCGCCTGCGTGGCCAGCGCGGATCGCGTCGATGTCGAGCGACTCCTGTCCGACGAGGACACCGCCGCTGCGCATCGCACGGTGCAGCACGGCGAACAGCCGATCCTGGTGGTCCGCCGAGGGCATGTGGTGGAGCACCGAGAAACACGCGGCCGCCGAGAACCGGCCCGAGGCAAGATCCGCCTCGGTCGCGTCAGCCACCACCACTTCGACATTGGTCCCGGCCAAGCGCTGACGGAGGGGTTCTCCGAGCATCGGGTCCACCTCGACCGCAGTCACCTTGCGGACCCGTTGGCGCAGGAGGTCCGTGGTGAGCCCGGGTCCCGGGCCGATCTCGAGGATGTCGTGGCCGAGGTCACCCACGCCCTCCACCCAGGGGAGCAGGTCCTCCTCGAGCATCCGTGCCCACTCCGGGCTGGCGAGAAACTGGATGTGGCTCTCGTTCACCCTGCACTTATACGATGATCACCTCGTGGCCGTCTCTGCACAATCGGTCAATGATTTGCCTTTTCCGGACAGCTCGGGTCTGGTCGACATGCGCTCCGGGGGGCGGCCGTCGGCTGGCAGCTTCGCCTATGCGGGCGACGAGCTGATCACGACATGGCACTGCCATGACCTCCACCAGATCGAGTATGCCCTGACGGGCGTCGTCGAGGTCGAGACCGCCACCGCCCATTACCTTTTGCCGCCTCAGCAGGCCGCCTGGATCCCCGCCGGGGCAGAGCACCGGACCACCATCCGCACCGCCGTGCGGACGATCTCCGTGTTCTTCGATCCACAGCTCGTCCCCGTTCCCGGCGAGCGGGTGCGGATCCTGGCCGCGCCGGCAGTCTTGCGAGAGATGATGGTGTACTCGGGTCGCTGGCCCATCGGTCGGGTCGATTCCGACGCGCTCGCCGACGCATTCTTCGTCGCGCTCGGACGGCTCGTCTCCGACTCCCTCGGCGACGAAGCACCACTGAGCCTGCCGGCGTCCACCGAGCCCGTGGTCGGCGCCGCGATGGACTGGACGCGGCAACATCTTGGGACGGCCACGGTCGGAGAGGTGGCGCGGGCGGTTGGTGTCTCGCAGCGCTCATTGCGCCGGCGATTCGAAGCTTCGCTCGGGATGACCTGGCGCGAATACCTGCAGCAGGCCCGGCTCCTCCGAGCCCTGGCATTGTTGGCGGAACCGGGCCCGTCCATCCTCCAGGTGGCGGGAGCGGTGGGCTTCGACAGTCTCAGCGCATTCAACCGGGCGTTTCGGAAGCGCACCGGCGAGACACCTTCGCAGTACCGCAGGCGGCGGATCCAGGGACACTGACGACCTCCCCGGGCACCAGGGTCCTCAGGAGGGCGTGCTGGAGCACCTCCGCGCCGCACGCGACGACACGGTAGGAGTCGAACTGACCGAGGTGGCCGCCCCCGGTCTCCACGGCCGGGATACTCGCCCAGTTGCCTGAGGAGTCCCTGAATCTGGTCACCCTCGGGGGATGGACCAGGGGAGGATCGGGCGACCTGTTGACACACCCTGGAATGGAGTCCAGAGTCTGCTCAGGCCCAGGGAGCGGGCCTGGATCCAGCGGACCCGCGGCCCACGAGGCCCGAGATCACCGGACGGCGCCAGATCGAAGCCATCAGCCAGATGAACCGGGAGGAAGCACGATGAACAACGACGAGACCGGTGCGACTGCAACGACTTCGGAGGAAGCGGCCCCGGCGGCCAGCTGCCCGGTGATGAGCAACCCCTACGTGGCGACGGGCTCCACGGCCAACCAGCACTGGTGGCCCGATCAACTCAACCTGCGGCCGCTCGCCAAGAACTCGCCGCTCATCGATCCGACGGACGAGGGCTACGACTACGCGACGGAGTTCGAGAGCCTCGATCTCGCCGCGGTCAAGGCCGACCTCGTCGAGGTGATGACCTCGTCACAGAGTTGGTGGCCGGCGGACTTCGGACACTACGGACCGCTGTTCATCCGGATGGCCTGGCACAGCGCCGGCACCTACCGCATCCACGACGGCCGGGGAGGTGGCGGCTCCGGGACGCAGCGCTTCGCACCCCTCAATAGCTGGCCCGACAACGGCAACCTCGACAAGGCGCGCCGCCTCCTCTGGCCGGTCAAGCAGAAGTACGGCCGGAAGATCTCCTGGGCCGACCTCATGATCCTCGCCGGCAACTGTGCCCTCGAGTCGATGGGCTTCAAGACCTTCGGCTTCGGCGGCGGACGCGAGGACGTATGGGAGCCCGAGGAGGATATCTACTGGGGACCCGAGGACATCTGGCTCGGTGACGAGCGGTACCGCGGCGATCGGCAGCTCATGGAGCCTCTCGGTGCGGTCCAGATGGGGCTCATCTACGTCAATCCCGAGGGGCCGAATGGCAATCCCGACCCCATCGCCGCAGCGCGGGACATCCGCGAGACGTTCGCTCGCATGGCCATGAACGACGAGGAGACGGTGGCCCTCATCGCCGGCGGTCACACGTTCGGCAAGACCCACGGCGCGGCCGACGGCGACCAGTACCTCGGACGCGAACCCGAGGGTGCCCCCATCGAGGAGCAGGGCCTCGGATGGAAGAACACCTTCGGCACCGGCAGCGGGGACGACGCCATCACGAGCGGGTTGGAGGTGATCTGGACCACCAACCCCGTGCAGTGGGACAACAACTTCTTCGAGAACCTCTTCGGTTACGAGTGGGAACTGACCAAGAGCCCGGCCGGCGCACACCAGTGGCGGCCGACGGATCGTGCGGCCGACGACACCGTGCCCGATGCCCACGACCCGACCAAGCGCCACGCCCCCATGATGCTCACGACGGACCTGTCGCTCCGGTTCGATGCAATCTACGAACCGATCTCACGACGCTTCTACCAGAACCCCGATCAATTTGCCGATGCCTTCGCCAGGGCGTGGTTCAAGCTCACCCACCGCGACATGGGACCGATCTCTCGCTATCTCGGGCCCGAGGTCCCCGACGAGGCGATGATCTGGCAGGACCCGGTCCCCGGGGTCGACCACGCGCTGGTCGACGATGCGGACATCGCGGCGCTCAAGAGCAAGCTCCTCGGATCGGGCCTGTCCGTCTCGCAGCTGGTCTCGACGGCGTGGGCCTCGGCGTCCACCTTCCGCGACAGCGACAAGCGCGGGGGAGCGAACGGGGCCCGCATCCGCCTCGCTCCGCAGAGGGACTGGGAAGTCAACAACCCGGCCGAGTTGCAGACCGCGCTCGCGGCACTCGGACAGATCCAGGCGGACTTCAACAATGCCGAGGCGTCCGGCAAGAGGATCTCCATCGCCGACCTCATCGTCCTCGGAGGGTGTGCCGCGATCGAGCAGGCCGCCCGTAACGCCGGGCATGACGTGCAGGTTCCGTTCTCGCCAGGTCGGACGGACGCCGCGCAGGAGGAGACCGACGTCGATTCCTTTGCCGTCCTCGAACCGATCGCCGACGGGTTCCGCAACTATTTCCGGGCCGGGGACAAGCGCCGGCCCGAGGAGCTGCTGATCGACCGCTCGAGCCTGCTCTCGTTGACCGCCCCGGAGATGACCGTCCTTGTCGGCGGCCTGCGCGTCCTCAACACGAACGCCGGCAGCGTCGAGCTCGGTGCGCTCACCGGCCGGGCAGAGACGCTGACCAACGACTTCTTCGTCAACCTGCTGGACATGGGCACCGAGTGGCGGGTGGGCTCCGCCGAGCACGTCTACGAGGGCCGCGACCGCGAAACCGGTGAGATCAAGTGGACCGCCACTGCGGTCGACCTCGCCTTTGGTTGGAACTCCCAGCTCCGGGCCGTCTCCGAGCTCTACGCCAGCGACGACGCCCCCAAGAAGTTCGTGCAGGACTTCGTGGCCGCGTGGGACAAGGTGATGAACCTCGATCGCTTCGACCTCGGCTAGCTCACCGTGACCCCTGCCCTGGATCGCCCGGCGAGTTGATCGTTCTTTTCATCTTCTCGACAAGGCCTTCGAACATCGGGTAGCCCCTGGTCCCACTCATTGCGTCAATTGAGGGCTTCCACTTGTCCCAACGATCAATCAAGGTGCGACCCAGCATGAGTTTGATCAGCTCGAAGTCGAAATGACCGAGGTGTTCGAGCGCAGCCAGTTGCTCGAAGTAGTCAAGTTCTCGATAGAGGATGTAGGCCTCATCTGCATTTGCCGCTATGAACTCCTGGAAAGCCAAGCTCAGCTCTTGGCTCGTCGCGAACTGTGCGACGAGCTGCCTTGTTTCCACGAGAGCGTCTTCGTCCCAGCGACGTAAGAAGTCTTCCGCCATCTGGGCCTCACGGGACTTCCTTGCTTCTCTGACCTGCCGCCCAGCAACAACCGCTGCGGCGATGGCGCCGAGGAGGCCCAGAGCGCCCACTGCAGTGGCAACTGCCGTTACCTGCTCAGCCCAGTTTGGTCCGGGTGTCTGCATTAGTCGCCTGTGTCGAGGGTCCGGGACCTACGGAGTCAGGAGGGCGGCGTCCACGCGCACGGCAGCACCTTGACGCCGTTGACGAAGGGGTTGATGAGGAACTCGGGCGAACTGGTCGCGTGGATGTCCGGTACCTGCCGGCGCAATTCGCTGAACGCCAGCATGATCTCCCGGCGCGCCAAGTTGGCGCCAAGACAAAAGTGGGTGCCACCGGCGCCGAACCCCACCTGAGGGTTGGGGTTGCGGGTGAGATCGAACCGGAAGGGGTCCGGGAAGACGGTCTCATCACGGTTCGCGGAGTTGTACCACATCACGACCTTGTCGTCGGCTTGGATCCGCTGGCCTTCAATTTCCGTGTCCTCCGTGGCGCGCCGTCGCATGTAGATGACGGGAGTGGCCCACCGCACGATCTCCTCGACGGCGGTCTTGGCGTGACCGTCGAAATCCGACCACCACAGTTCTCTCTGGGCAGGATGCCGGGTCAGCTGGTAGAGCCCGTGACTGATGGAATTACGCGTGGTCTCGTTGCCTCCACTCAGCAAGGTGACGAAGAACCCGACGATCTCCGCTGGGCTTAGGCGGTCACCGTCGACCTCGGCCTCGACCAGAGCGGTGGTGAGGTCCTCGGCCGGCCTGGACCGTCGCTCTTCGGCCAGCTCGAGGGCAAAGGAGCTGATCTCCTGCGCAACGCGGACGGACTCCTCCTTCGTTTGCACCTCGCTCATGATGGCGTTGGTCCACGAGAACACCCGGGACTCGTCCTCCTCGGGCACCCCCATCATGTCGCAGATCACCTGGAGCGGAAGCGGTCCGGCGAGGGCGTTCACGACGTCGGCCGAGCCGTCGGGATGGTCGGCGACCATCTGCGCCACCAAGCGCCGGGCCCGCTCTCGCACGGACGCCTCAGCCCGGGCCACCACCCTCGGGCGGAAGGATCGCTCGACGATCCTCCGCAGACGGCCGTGCTGGGGGTCATCGAGGCAGATCATCGACGTGCCGAAGGACCCGGCGGTCTCCGGCGACCCGTCTTGGATCGCCATGCTCGGGTACGAACTGAACAGGTGGGGGTTGCGGCTGGCACGCACGACGTCGCCGTGGCGGGTCAACGCCCAGAATCCCTTGCCGGGCCGCGAGTTGGGCATTTCCATCTCGGAAAAGAACGCCACCGGCGACTCTCGCCGAAGCGTGGCGAAGGCCGCGTCCCGCCAGTCCGGTGGACGGGCCCAAAAGGCCCAGTCGCCAAGCCGGACATCCTCGAGCGGTACTCGTTCTGGCTCGATCCACGTGTCCTGCATACGCCGGAAGCTATCAGCGTGACCGATTTCTTTCGGAGCTCGACTACGGACACCGAGCCTGCCTTTTGACAGCGTCCCGCTCGCCCCGCTACCGATACGTCCCTATGGGAGCAGACGATCGTTCGACCGGGAGGCTCGCCGGGAAGGTGGCCTTCGTGACAGGTGCGGCCCGCGGCCAGGGCCGGGCCCATGCCGTCCGTCTCGCTCAGGAGGGCGCTGACGTCATTGCTTGCGACATCTGTGGCCCCCTTGCGACGACCGGCTATCCGGCCTCGACCCTGGCCGATCTCGAGGAGACCGCCCGGCTGGTGGCGAAGGAGGGGCGCCGGGCCGTGGCGCGCCCGGCCGACGTCCGGGACTTCCGGGCCCTCTCCGACCTCCTGGAGGAGGGGGTGGCCGAGCTCGGCAGGCTCGACGTCGTCGTCGCCAACGCAGGGATCGACAGCTCCAACCTCGGATGGGAGATCTCCGAGGAGCAGTGGGACGAAGTCCACGCGGTGAACCTGAAGGGAGTCTGGCTCACGTCCAAGGCGGCCATCCCCATCCTGATCGAGCAAGGATCGGGCGGATCGATCATCATGACCAGCTCGACCGCCGGTCGCAAGGGGCTCCCCTTCAAGGCTCACTACAGCGCGGCCAAGCACGGGGTCCTCGGTCTGTGCCGAACCCTCGCGGCCGAGCTCGGCGAGTACGGCATCCGGGTCAACGTGATCGCACCCGCTGGAGTGGCGACCCAGATGGTGACCGATCCCCGGCTGCGCGAGCTCATCGACTCGAAGGCCGACACCCTGGGGCCGATCTTCATGAACTCGATTCAGCGCCCGCTGATGCAGCCAGAGGACATCTCGGTGGGCGTGGCCTTCCTGGCGAGCGACGAGTCCCGGCACATGACGGGGTCCGAGCTCGTGATGGACCTCGGCAACACGGCACGCTGACCGACGAGCGAACGGGTGAGGATCCCCGGCTTTCCCGAGTACACCTAGATCAGCTCGGACGAATCCTTGAGACCGGCGGTCTTGTCGGGGTTGAGCCGGACCCAGATCCTGATGATCCTTCCGTTGACCGCTTCGGCGGAGAGGACCACCGGCCCACCCACCGCGTCGAAGAGAATCGAAGGGGTCGAGTTCACGGTCGCAACGCGCGCCGGCGGCAGCTGCCCGGAGTCCGTGGGGCGCGCCGCGAATCCGAAGAGTCGCCAGCCGCCGGAGATCAATCGCTGGACTCGTCGTGCGCCGACCACCGGCCGGCGCGCGGCACGCCGGTCCGCCCCGGCATCGGAGACCAGTACCACGTCGGGGTCGAGAAGGCTGAGCGCACGTTCTTCTTCACCTGCAAGGACCGCCGCCACCAGCTCGCCGAGAAGTTGGACGGGTGCCGCTGTCGGGATGTCCCCTCGGGTCGTCGCCCTGGCCTCGCGGACCTTTCGCCTGGCACGAGACAGGAGCTGGCGGCAGGCATCCTCGCTCTTGCCGAGCGATTGCGCGATCACCGGATAGGGCTCGCCAAAGACGTCGCCGAGCAAGAAGGCGACCCGCTCGGCGGGCCCGAGTCGGTCGAGGATCACGAGGAACCCGACGGTGAGCGACTCGGACAGCTCCGCCGACTCCTCCGGAGACGGGTCAGTCGTGACCGGATCCGGCAGCCATGGCCCCACGTAGCTCTCTCGACGTCGGCGCTGTGCGCGCAGCCGGTCGAGCGCGATGCGGGAGGCGACGGTAGTGAGCCAGCCGGCCGGGTTGACGATGGACTCCTGGTTGACGGCGGACCAGCGGAGCCAGGTCTCTTGCACGACATCCTCGGCGTCGGCCAGCGACGCGGTGATTCGGTAGGCCAGCCCCGTCAGCCGGGGCCGCTCACGCTCGAACAGCTCCAGTCGACCGGGACGGTCGGTCTGGCTCATGCAGCGCGTGTCGGCCGGAGGCGTCCCGCCTCGGAGGCGGTCCGGGCCGCGAGGCGCCCGGCGCTCTGGCCACTCGCCATGGACGCATCGGCCAGCCAACCGATGGGTCCGACCCAGTCGCCGGCGACGAAGAGGCCCGGGGCACCGTCAACGGGCACACCGGGTCGCCCACGCAGACCTCCTTCGGGCGACGGCAGCACGTGGGAGACCACCATGCGAGCCAAGAATCGCTCCTCGACGATGTCCTCTCTGCTGATACCGGCCAGCTGGGCGAGCTCCCGGAGCTCATCACGGTCGGCACGGCCGTTGCGGGTGCCGTAGCGCAGCAGGTGCACGAGCGATCCACCTTTCGGCGCGAGATCTCCTGGCGGGCAGTGGGGCGACAGGTAGAGGGGTCTGTCCAAGCCGAACACGATGGGCGGACGGCGACCGCTCAGTCCAAGGTCCAGGCACGCGGCGGCCACCTCCGGTCCAAGATCGCCCCAATCAGGATCTACCGGAAGGAGCTTCCGTACGGAAGCCGGACCGCCGGTGGCCAGAACGACCGCGGCAGCACGAAGCGGCTCATTGCCCGCCATCATCACCTCCCACTCCCCGGGGGCGCCACCGATTCCGACCGCCGGGCCGTGGGAACGGATCTCCGCCCCTGCATCCGTCGCCGCGGAGGCGAGACCCTCGACCAAGGTGCCCCAGCCACCGTCGACGTACGACACGCCACGCACCAGCGCGCTGCGCAACTGCGTGGTCGCCAGGTCGGCCGGAAGACGATCGAGGTCCGCCACGTAGGTAGCGACCCGCACGCCGACCCGAACCAAGTCCGCCGCGGCCGGCCGCAGTGCGAGCCCGTCGATCCATTCAGTGGCACTTCTGCCGGCCCAGCTGGCATGACGACTGGCGGCCAGCCTGGAGGCGACCGACGCAACCTGTGCGCTCCGCAGGAGTCGGACCAGCTTGCCGTCCCGCATGCCGCGGCTGCCACGAATCGGTGGGTTGTGGCCGTGGTGCGCCACACCCAGCTCTCGAAGGATCCGCCACGCCGGACCGCCCCGGTACAGGGCGTGGGGTCCCTGGTTGAACAGGTACCCACCCCGGCCGTCGGTCCTGGCGCGCCCTCCCGGACGATGCGCCTCGACGACGACCACCCTCTGCCCGGCACGTGCGGCGGTCGCGGCCGCGGTGAGCCCGGCGAGGCCGGCCCCGATCACCACCACACCATTCTTCTCCGATGCTCGCATGCCACGATGACGTCCCTTGCGACCCAGCTGTGACGTCCAACGACGAACTTCCGGCCGGTGCACACCGATGCCCCGAGACGGCTCTTCGTAGGCCCCTGCACCGCAGGGGGCCGCGGATCAAGAAGGTTCGAGCGCCCCGGCGAGGCGGTCGAGCGTGCGGACCATCGTCCGGCGATTGCGGGCGGCTCGATCGTCGATGCCGGATATCTGTCTGCTGTACTCCAGCGCTTCTTCGGGCCGGAGATCGTCGCTCCACTCGGTGACGCGACAGCCGCCTTCCGTGGGCTCGATCTGGTATCCCCAGGTGGAGTAGTGAAAGCCGTGCATCGAGCATTCGAACGCGAAGGCGCGGCCGGGCTCCGCCTCGATGACCTTGCCCTGGGTCGTCCACGCCTGGGTGCCGTAGCGGTTGTGCCCATCGAACGTCGCGCCAACCTCGGGACCGTCGAAGCCTTCGTGCCACTCGCAGGCGTGGCACTCCTCGGACCATTCGCCCATGCGGGTCACGTCCGAGATCGCGGCGTACGCGTCCTCCGGGGAGGCCGTGAGATCGCGGGAAACGGTGAGCCTGTCCTGCATGGATCGCAGTTCACCATGTCACCCGCCCCAAGTCCAGGGTCAACGGGGAAGACCGAGGATCTCGGCAGCGTCGGTTGGACTCGCAACCGGTCGGCCGGCCTCGGCGGCCAGCTCGGCGGCTCGGGCAACGAGCTCCTCGTTGTTGGGGGTCCCGGGCCCGGCGTAGTCCTCGAGACCAAGCTTGAGGTGCCCACCGGCCTGCAGGGCCAGGCGTGCCACCGGCGTGGCCAACAGATCGCCCCCGAGGACCGACACCGACCAGGGCGAGTGGGATCCCTCCAGCATCTCGAGGTAGGCGCCGAACGCCTTGGCGGTGGGCGGCAATCCGAACGACACGCCCTCGCCCCGGGCGAAGTAGCCGCTCGGCCCCCCGAAGTAGAGCTTGATCATCGCTCCCGCCGGCAGGCGACCCGCCCGCTCAAACGCCATCGTGTGGTTGAGCCACGTCGGCTCGTAGACGGCAATGCTCGGACCCAACGCCAGCCGGTCGCACAATTCGAAGGCGTAGTGGATGTCCTCGACCGAGTTGACGTACGGTCCTAAACCGTGTGCTGCCGGCAATCCCTCGTCGTCCGCCCAGGTGACGTTCACGCAGCCCGGGTCGACAGGGGCAACGCGGAGGCCGGCACGGGCCATCAGGGGCTCCAGGTGGGCGAGCCGCTCGCTCATGTCCCGACCGAGCAGCTGCGTCGGGTAGAGCAACGCGTCGGGCCGCTCGCGGAGGACCGCCGACCAGGCCTCCGAGTAGAGCCGTACGCTCTCCGAGACGGGAAGATCGATCGAGTGGGTGTGCGTGTGCACGATCGCCGCGCCGGCCCGAAGGCAGGCCAAGGCGCTCTGCGCGATCGCGTCGGGCGTGCGCGGGACGTACGGGTTGCGTTGCGGGGTGGTCAGGCCGTTGACCGCCGCTTCGATGATCGCTGGGTCCCGACTCGTCACGTTCGGTCAATGTACCCGTGGCCCACCGGGGCGCGGCGTGAGCCGCCTCGGCGTCGCCTTCGTCACCGGCGCCAGCCGCGGGATCGGTCGGGCCTGTGCCACGTTCCTGGCGGAGGCTGGCTTCGACGTCGCCATCAGCGCCCGCACCGTGCACGAGGGGGAGTCGCGGGAGCACTCTCCAACGGTTCGCTCCTCGGACACCACACCCATGCCCGGGAGTCTCGATGCCACCGCGCAGGCCGTCACCGCGGCCGGGCGATCCGTGCTGGTGCTCCCGGCCGATCTGCTGGACCACGCGGGACTCGAGGCTGCCGCCACCCGCACGCTCGAGGTGTTCGGGCAGGTCGACGTGGTGGTCCACAACGGACGCTACGTCGGGCCGGGCCACATGGACCGGTTCCTCGACACGCCGGTCGACCTGATCCGGCACCAGTTCGAGGCGAACGTGCTCGGCCCGCTCGTTCTCAACAAGGTCTTTCTCCCGACGATGGCGCAGCGAGGTACCGGCACCGTCATCACGATCACCTCCGCCGTCGCCTACGCCGACCCGTCGCGTCCGGCCGGAGAGGGAGGGTGGGGCCTGGGCTACGGCATGTCCAAGGCGGCGCTTCACCGCATGGCCGGCTTCCTCGAGGTGGAGAACGGAGCGGACGGGATTCGTGCCTTCAACGTGCAGCCGGGCATGATCGACGCCGAGCGCATCCTGCAGGAGTCGGGCCGATTCGGGTTTGGGGGCTGGGGAGCTCCACCCGAGGTCGTCGGGGCCGTGGTCGCCTGGCTCGCCACCGAGCCGGCAGCCGATGCGCTCCGGGGCCAGACCATCGAGGCCCAATTCGTCTGCCGTGAGCTTGGGCTCCTGCCATGGTGGCCGGGGCCCAAGCCCAACCGTGCCGGGCTCCTCTACGACCGTTCGGCCGAGCAGTTGCGCCTGCTCGAGGAGCAGCTCTTGGCCGATCGAGATCCCCAGGAAATCGAAGCAGAGGAGAGACAGCAACGATGAGCCACGCCACCTTCGGCCAGTACATCTCTGCCGACTCCCACGTGACCGAGCCGGCCGAGGCCTACCGGGACATCGACCCGAAGTTTCGAGATCGGTCCCCCGAGCTGCGGCACCTGCCGGGGATGGGTGCCACCATCGTCGTCGACCCCGGTGGCCCGGGCGAGGCCTACTGCCCGTTCGGCCGGATCGCCGCCGCGGGGCGAACGCAGATCGACCGCCCGGACGGTTGGGGGTGGGACGAGCTCCATCCCGGCGGCTACGACGCGGTGGCCCGCCTGGAAGAGCAGTCCGCGGATGGTTTCGCGGCCGAGGTGATCTTCCCCTCCGTCGGCATGGTCCTGTGCGGGCATCCGGAGGCGGCCTACAAGAAGGCGTGCTTCGACGCCTACAACCGCTGGATCTCGCAGTGGTGTGCCGCCGACCCGAGTCGCCTGCTCGGGGTCGGTCAGACGGCGGTACGGACTCCCGAGGAGGCGGTGGAGGACCTGGTCGCCATGAAGGACCTGGGCCTGCGGGGGGTCATGCTCCCGGGGATCCCGACCATCGAGGACTACCACCACCCCATGTACGACCCGATGTGGGACGCGCTGGTCGACCTGGGTCTCCCGGCCTCCTTCCACATCCTGACCTCGGGGGAGGGGCGGCGGTGGCGCGGGCCCGGGATGAACGGCTTCCTCGGCATCTTCCACGCCAACCAGGACCTCTTGGGGACTCTGATCTTTGGGGGCGTCTTTGACCGGCACCCCGACCTCCGGGTCGTCTGCGTCGAGGCCGACGCTGGTTGGGCGCCGCACTTCATGTTCCGCATGGACACGCTCTACCGCCGGCATCACAAGTGGGTCGGCAAGGCGGCGCTGGCCCCGGGGTCCGAGGGCAGCGTCGCCGGACCGCTCGCCCGCCTCCCGTCCGAGTACTTCAAGGAGAACATCTACCTGACCTTCCAGGACGACGAGGTGGCGCTGATGGCGCTCGACCTGCTCAACGTGGACCGTCTGATGTGGGCAAATGACCATCCCCACTCCGACGCCACCTGGCCCAACTCCCGGGCCATGCAGGAGCGGTTCGCCGAGCTCGTGGGACCCTCCGACCTCGATCGCATCATCCGCGACAACGCTGCCGAGCTCTACGACATCGCCGCATGACACCCCCCGGCGTCGAGCGCCTTCCCGGCCTCCCGCCGGCGGCGTGGAGCGAGGGTGTCCGGAGCCTGTTGGGCGACGCCCTCGAGCGCGTGTCGGGAGTGGACGAATCGGGCCGCTCGCCGGAAGGGGCAAACCCCCTCCCAACCCTGACCCTGATCGCCCACCAGGAAGGACTGCTGGGCCCCTTTCTCGAGTGGGCTCGGGCACTGGTCGATGGTCGGCTGCCCCGGCGCTCGGCCGAGCTCGTCGCCCTCCGGACCGCCTACCTGTGTGGCTCGGAGTTCGAATGGCGAGAGCACCGCGTCTACGCTCAGCGGGCCGGCGTCACCGACCAGGAGGTCGCAGGGATCCGGCACGGGCCGGCCGCATCGATCTGGTCCACCGGTGACCGGGCGCTGCTCCGGGCCGCCGACGAGCTGCACCGTGTCGCCGCGATCACTCCGACCACCTGGGCGGAGCTGCAGGCCGAGCTGACGCCGGCCGAGCTGGTCGAGGTGGTCCTCGTCGCCGGGCAGTACCGCATGCTCTCGATGCTCGCCAACTCCGCCGGCGTCGACGACGCCATCGGCGGCGCGGAGGGTGGGCCGCCCCTTCCTGCACCGTTCGGGATCGACGACGATCTGCTGGGACTGCGCGATGCCGTGGCCATCGTCACCGGTGGGACGAGGAGCATCGGGCGCGGCTGCGCCCTCGCGCTCGGCACGAGCCGGGTGCCGGGTGGTGATCGCCGACATGGCGGACGGGCAGAGCGCCGTTGAGGAGATCGAGTCGCTCGGGCGCACGGCCTTCTTCTTGCGCACCGATGTGCGGTCCAAGCGCTCGATCGAGGAGCTGGTCGACGCCACCGTCGAGCGCTTCGGACGGCTCGACGTCGCCATCAACACGGTGGGCGGCACCAAGGGGCCGACGCCCTTCCTCGATCTCGAGCTCGAGGAGTGGGAGGACGTGGTCGAGCAGAACCTGTCCACGGCGATGCTGTCGACCCAGGTCGAGGCCTTGGCCATGGTCCGCCTGGGGATCCCCGGCCGCATCGTCAACGTTGCGTCCTTGAGCGGGTTGGAGGCCGCCCCCAACGCCGCCGGCTACGGCGCGGCCAACGCGGGCGTCGTCCACCTCACGCGCTCCGCGGCGTCGGAGCTCGGCCGCTACGGCATCCGTGTGAACTGCATCGTGCCCGGCACCCACGCCACCGAGACCGTCCGTGAGGCGGTCGGGCGGGACCCACGTATGGGCGAATGGGTACGCCTGGTGGGCGAGTCCGCCCCCCTGGGGCGCATCGGAGCGGTGGCCGAGACGGCCGGAGTCGCGGTGTTCCTTGCCTCCAACCTGTCGGCCTACGTGACGGGCCAGGAGGTGGTGTCGGACGGGGGAGTGCAGCACACCACCTCTCGGCCACCGATGGGCATGGCCGCCGAGGCCGACGCGGTGCGCAACCTCACCTGAGCCGCCCTCGGGTCGGCTCATATGCTGTGCTGCACCTCGGACAGCGGTAGACAGGAAAACGGTGGACCAGGTCGACGTGAAGGACGATGTGCGAGCGGCGGAGCGGGCCATGAGCTCGCCCGAGGTCGCACGGGCCATCGACCTGCCCGCCCTCCGCGACTACCTCGGCGATCGTCTGGCGGGATTCGACTCGGCCGACGTCAGCGCCTCCTGGCTCTCCGACGGTCAATCCAACCTGACCTTCCTCGTCGTCACGCCGGCGGCTCGCTATGTGCTCCGCCGGCCGCCGACCGGGGAGCTCCTGCCAAAGGCGCACGATGTCCTCCGAGAGGCGAGGATCATGACCGCCCTCGGTCGCTCCGCTGTGCCGGTCCCGAGGGTCCTCGCGACCTGTGACGACGTGAGCGTCATCGGGGCGCCCTTCTTCGTCATGAGCTACGTCCCGGGAACGATCCTCCGCTCGCCGAAGGACGCCGCGAGGATCACCGCCGAGCAGGCGGCGGCCAGCTCGGCGTCGCTGGTCCGGACGCTGGCCGACCTTCATAGAGTCGACTACGGGGCTCTCGGGCTGGCGGGGACCGGGCGGCCAGACGGTTTCCTCGAGCGGCAGCTGCTTCGTTGGCGTGATCAGTGGGCCCGGTGCCAGACCGGCCCGGTCGTCGAGGTCGATGCGCTCGCCGAGGCCCTACGACGTCGTCTCCCGCAAGCACACCGCAGTGCGCTCGTCCACGGAGACTTCCGCGTCGAGAACGTCGTCCTCGCTCTCGGCGACACGCTCGCGGGTACGAGCGACGACCGAGATCAACGGGCCCGGCCTACGGGCTCCGGGGTCGCCGGCACCGTGCGGGCCGTTCTCGACTGGGAGCTCGCCACGCTGGGAGACCCCCTCGCCGATGTGGGTTGGCTGGCCATGTACTGGGCGGAGCCGGGTGAGACGGCGGTGTTCGAAAGCCAGGCCGTCACCCAGAGCGACGGGTTCTGGAGCAGGACGCGGCTGTTCGAGGAGTACCAGCGGTGCGCCGGGGCCGAGCTCGACGATCTCTCGTTCTACGTGGCTCTCGCCCACTACAAGCTCGCGGTCATCCAACAGGGCATCCATGCTCGGTTCCTCCGTGGAGACGCTGCGGGCGCCCGGGCCGCGGGCAGTGGTGGGCGGGTCCGGGACCTGGCGAAGGGCGGCCTCGAGGCCCTCCGGCACGAGCCGTGACGTCCGCCAATCGCCAAGAACTGCAGCCCGCGGACGCCGATATGACCCGGACGCTCCGGACACGATTGAGCGAGCTCGTGGGCGTCAGGTTGCCGATCGTGCAGACGGGCATGGGCTCGGTCGCCTGCTGGCGAGGATCTCGGCCGAGGCCGAATCGACGATCGAGCGAGTGACACGAGGTGGGAAATGACGTCGACCGCACCGACCGCAGCGACGATGGAAGAGCCCTCCTACGACGAGTTGCCCGTCCTCGCCGGCACCGACATCCGACACAGCTGGGAAGTCTGGGCCGACCGCACTCGAGGGACCCTCAACCGTCTCACCCCCGAGGGACGGTTGCGCGCCCTCGCCGAGGTGAGCGACGGTCGTTGCATCGATCTGACCTTGCCTCTCGGAGAGCCGGCCCCGCCGCTCTACGGCCGACCGGCTCTCCACCATCAGGTCTTCGCCCGGACACGGTCAATGATCGAAGAGACGCTGGACCGCTTCGACACCCAGGCGTCCAGTCAGTGGGACTCCCTCCGTCACTTCGGGGCCGGGCGCCACGGCTTCTACGGAAACGTCGCAGAGTGGGACTCGGCCGAGTCGAGGGCCCTCGGCATCGACAGGTGGCTGGAGGTGGGGATCGTCACCCGCGGGGTACTCGTCGATCTTCCCAGCTACTGGGACCGGAAGGGCATGGTCGTTGACCCGCTGGTCGAGCGGTCGATCGGCGTCGAGGAGCTCCGTGGAGCCCTCTCGACCAACGGGGTCTCCCTCGCACGCGGGGACCTCCTGCTCGTCCGGACGGGATGGCTCTCTCGGGTCCGAGACGTCGGCACACCCTCCGATCCCGAGGAGATGCCCCGGGGTGTAGGGCTCTCCGGGAGCTCGGACATGGCGGCCTTCCTCTGGGACGCCGGACTCTTCGCCGTGGCGGCCGACAATCCGGCGGTCGAGGTGCTTCCCGGCGATCCTGCGGTCGGTTCCCTGCACCGTCGCTGTCTCGCCGGACTCGGGATGCCCTTCGGCGAGCTCTGGGACCTCGAACGGCTGGCTGCCGAAGCACTCGCCAGCGGTCGTTCCACCTGCTGCGTGGTCTCCGTACCCCTGCACTTGGTGGGCGGCGTGGCCTCACCGGCAAACGCCATGGCCCTCTTGTAAGCGGGGACCCTGCCGGTACGCGGTGTCGGGAGAATCGAACACCATGGATCTCGAAAAGGTCGAGCGTCATCTCGAGCGCTTACAGGACTTCCTCGCGGTTACTCACCGAGAGCTCTCCCAATCCGAGGTGGTGGCGGTGCTGACGGTGACGACGGCGATCGTGAATCGAGGTGTCCAGGATGCCGATCCGGTCGACCTCCTCGGAGAGAGGTGGAAAAGGGCCGTGGAGCGCTATTGGGCGATCGTGGAAGGGGTGATCGCCAAGTACGGCCCGGCCACCTATCAGGTGTCCTTCGGGGTCCCCGCCATCTCCCTCTCGCTCACGTGGGACAGGGAAAGCGGTTAGGCCCACCGAAGCATCGTGGGGGAACGGTCCTGGAGGAGTCGGGGTGCCCGAGATCGCCGGCCGGGACGGGTACCGAGAAGAGGGGAGATGCGGTGAGGAAGGGATGGACCCCGGACCACGGAGACGACGCCAAGGTGGTCGCCTGGGTCGAAGGGACGCTCGGGGGCTCCGTGGTGGACGTGGCCCGTCAACCCCGCTGGCGTCCGATGTGGTTCGTCGACGTGGAGAGAGACGGCAACCTCGAGCACCTGGTCGTGCGCGGTGAACGCACCGACACGCCTTTGGTCTTCCCGCTGCAGCACGAGATGCGCTTCCAGCGCCTGGTGGGGGAGCAGGGCGTCGCGGTCCCCCGCGTCTACGGCTGGTGCGAGGATCCGCCGGCTTTCGCCATGAGCGTCGTGCCCGGCAAGTCCGACTTCGCGGGCGTGCCCACCTCCGAGCGCGACACGATCGTCGACGAGTACCTCCAGACGCTGGCCGCTTTGCATCGGCTGCCGTTGGAGCCGTTTGTCGAGGCGGATATCGTCCGTGGGTCCTCGCCTGCCGACGCGGCTTACGTGGGCCGTCGCCAATTCGAGTCGCTCTACCGGGCGACGAAGGTACGACCCGATCCGCTCTTGGAATTCGTGCTCGGTTGGCTGGACCGCCATCCTCTGCCCCGTTCGGATCGGGCGGCGCCGATCGTATGGGACTCGGGACAGCTTCACCACCACCAGGGACACTTCGTGTCGATCGTCGACCTGGAGCTCGGGCATGTGGGCGACCCCATGATGGATCTCGCCGCTTGGCGCATGCGCGACACGATCATCCCCTACGGGGACTTCAACGCCCTCTACGACCGCTACGCCGAGCTGTCCGGCCGTCCGGTCGACCTGGCCGCCATCCAGTACCACCATCTCATGTTCACGCTCACCAACCAGATCTCGTTCCATGCGCCGCTGGCGAAGCCGACGCCTGCTACCGACTACATGACCGATGCCCAGTGGGTGAGCGAAACCAACCTCCACGCCATCGAGACGTTGGCCGAGTACCTCCAGGTGGAGCTCGAGCCGGTCGAGGTCCCTGCAGCCGTCTCCACGCCGGTTTCGGGCCCCCACGCGCATCTCTCCACCTCCCTGCGCTCCATCCAGGTCGAGGATCCGTTCGTCGCCTACCAGGTGCGCATCGCCTTCCGGCTGGCCCGCCACCTGGAGCGCTACAACCAGATCGGGGCCGAGGTGGCCGAGCAAGACCGGGCCGACGTCGCCGCCCTGACGGGGACCGTGCCCGCCACGTGGGACGAAAGCGAGGCAGAGCTCGAGCGCTTCGTGCTGGCCGATGACGGTCGGCACGACGAGGGGCTCGTGCAGCTCTTGCACCGACGGTGGCGCCGCTACAAGGCGTTGATGGGCCCCGAGGGCTCGGCGATGGCGACTCACCACACCTTGCAGCCGCTCGGCACATCGCTGCTCGGCCTGCGCTGACACCGGGCGGTTGGGTCGTGAGATCGTGCAGTCCGCCGCTCAAGCGCTCGCGAACGACAGGCCTGAGGACCCTCACCTCAACCTTGGGGGGAGAGGTCTACCCGCCCGGGCCCGAGAAGACGAAGAGCGTGTGGGAGCTGTCGGTGCTGGCGCGGAAGTCCGGGCCTCCGCTGTAGTCCGCCTCAAGGGTGTAGTGCCCCACCGGAGTGTTCCCGGGGACGAAGTAGGTGGCGCTGGCGGCGCCGTTGGTCAGCGTGGCCGAGGTCGCCGGGTTGCCGACCGGATTGGCGCCGTTCCGCACCGTGAAGGTCACCGTGCCCTCGTCGACCGGGGCTCCACCATCGGTAACCGTGGCGGTGAGGGTGAGCGGTCGGACCAACGTCGAGAAGGGCGTGATGGCGTCGTGGGCGGTCGTGATCGTCGAGGGCTTCTGATAGCTGATGGTCACTCGGCCGTTGCCCGTCTGCAAACCGTTGGCCATCGATGGCGACTCCGCTGATGGGGTGACGAAGCCCGAGCCGCCACCGCCACCGCCAGAGAACTCGGGACCGAAGAAACCGCCGCCACCACCGAAGTAGCCCCCACCGCCCCCACCACCGCTGTCGCCGCCGAGCCCGAAGGGCGGCCCGTCCGCGCCGGTGCCACCAGTCCCGCTGGTACCTTCCTGGTGGCCCGATCCACCCATGTGCTGAGTGCCGCCGGTGCCGCCGTCACAGCCGTCAGCGAGAACGGCATGGCCTCCGTGAGATCCACCGCCCGTGCCCCCTGTGCAGTCCTCCCGGGTAGTGGTGCCCCCTCCGCCTCCGCCGCCGGCCACGATGATCCGGTCGGCCAGGCCGAAGCTGCCCGTGCGCACGTCCGAGGCGCCGCCACCACCACCGCCCGACCGATTGCCAGGCCCGAGCGCGACTCCGCTCTCACCGCCGCCGTTGGAACCACCCGGTGACGGGTTGCCTGCGGGGGGCTGTCCCCCCACGTTCACCTGGAGCGTTTCGGCGCCGCCTCGGACAACCATCGTGGCTCGCGCCTCGCCGCCCAATCCGCCGGCGGTGCCGTCGGTCCCGGGGGCGCCCTGCGCCCCGAGGGCGACGATGCTCACCCGTGTGACTCCGCCCGGCACCGGCCAGTCCGTCTGCCCCGGCGAGAAGGTGCAGGTGATCGCAGCCGCTCCGGGAGTGCAGGACGGCTGCGATGCCCCCGCAGGCGTATCGAAGGTCCCCGCGAGGGCCATGAGCCCGCCGAGCAACACCACGCCTCCGAGGCCGCCCGCGGACGCGCCTCGCACGGTTTTCGTAAGACCGGACAAGCGCTAGGGGCCTTCTATTGTCCAGTCGACCAGCACCACGTGTGTGCCGAGGCCGAACAAGCCTCCGCGTTGCAGAACCTCAGCGCGCCAGGTGACGCTGCAGCGATACGGAGATGGCAGTCGTCCATTCGCAACGACCAGGCAGTGCGCCTCGTCGGTACCGTAACCGGACTTGGCAACCAACGAGATGAGGTCATGGTTTGGCGCTACGTACGACACGCTGACCTCCGTTGCGAAGAAGTCGTCACCCGCCTCGAACCGGGTCACCGAATTCGCACCTACGGGATTGCCGGGCAACTTGCACCACTTGTTGGTGAGACCGAGCTGTCCGCGGTCGAGATCGAGCGGTGCCGTGGTGTCGTTGTGCGTGGTGACGTCCACTGACGTCACCACGCAACCGACAGCCGCTCCAGCTGGTGGTGACGCCACGCTCGCGGTTGTAAGCCACATCCCCGCACCGAGCACCGAGGCCCCCAGAGCGACTCGCGCTCAGCGCGGACAGCCGAGCCTTGGCCAGCAATGTCCGTCCGGTCAGCCCCATCCTCGCTCCCATGGCCCGGTGTGCGCTCAGGCGACAGACTTTCACTCCGCCTGTACAGCGTCAACGCTGCGCGACGAGGCACGAGCTGTACAGTCGAGTAGGTGGCCGCGTATACGGGCTGGGCTGAGCTCATGAGGCGCCCGGAGACCGAGATCCCCCTTGACGAAGGTGCTCTTCTCATCGCCGCAGCGGGGGATTCGAATCTCGACGTGGCCAGCGGGTTAGCCGACCTCGACCGTCTGGCTGAGCAGGTGGACGGCGTCGACTGCGCCAGCGTGTGCCGCCTGGTGTTCGAGTCCCTCGGTATCCGCGGTGACCGGCAGACCTACGACGACCCGCAAAACTCCTACCTCCACCGGGTCATTTCCCGACGAATGGGCATCCCCATCACGTTGTCGGTGCTGCTGATCGAGCTCGGACGTCGGTGTGGCGTGCCCCTCGAGGGCGTGGGCATGCCAGGACATTTCTTGGTGAGAGACCCCGCCGATCCCGACCTCCTCATCGACCCCTTCTCGGGCGGCCAGCGGCTCGACCGGGCTGGCTGCGCCGAGCTCATGCGCTCTGCCGTTGGACCGGGGCTCGAGCTGCAGGCGGCCATGCTGAGGTCTATTGGTCCTCGGGCCATCTTGGCGCGGATGCTGGCGAATCTCGATGCCAGCTTCCGCCGACGCCTGGACCTCGACGGTTACCGGTGGGTGACGACGCTACGGGTAGCCACACCGGATATCCCGTTCCGGAACCGGGTAGCACTGGCCGAGGGATTGGCCGGCATCGGCTACTACGAGGATGCGGCAGAAATGCTCGAGATGCTGGCCACCGAGCCGGGCATCTCGGACGAGGCTGCAGATGCACTCCAGAGTCGGGCGCGCCATGTGATCAGTCGCTTCAACTGAACCGCTCAGGATCGCAGAATCGTTCTATCTGCTCTTGAACAGCTCCGCTTCAGAGCCGGGCGACGGCCAGGAGGGTCGGTATAACGAGCGGCCCGATGTCGAGGCCGTAAAGAGCTTGGTGGACCTCCAGGCCCTCCCCGACGGCAAGGAGATGGGCCGCGATCTCCTTGGAGGGCCGGCTTGAGATGATCCAGCCCCGCTCCTTCAGTCCCTCCACGAACCGAGCGATCTCCCACACCCAATTGCGGTGGATGTAAGTGAGCACCTCCGCGATGTCGAGCTCCCGGTGGGAGGCTATTTCTTCGAGGTCCAGGTGACCGACTCGAGCAACCCGCGTCAGTCCGGATACTTCCCCCAGTCGATCTCCGTTATCTCCGCGGGGGCAGCACCAATGGTCTGTCCTGCATCACGGGATGTTCTTGACGGGCGGCGTCATCAGAGCGACGCGGTGTCGGACCCGGCGCGGCAAAGTGCGGCCCTCGTGACCAACTCTCCCGGTCTCCCGCAGATCTTTGTTGGCTAGCCCAGGCAAGGGGGAATGGCCACCGGGGGAGCGGTCCCGCCTCAGACCGGGGCTCGCGAGCCGTGAGACAATGGCAACCCGATGCCACCTCCGATCCTCCTGACGGTCGACGACGATCCGGACGTCTCCCGGTCCTTGGCGCGTGACCTGCGTCAGCACTACGGCGAGGACTACCGCATTCGCCGGGCCGAGTCCGGGCGCGCCGCGCTTGACGCGCTCAAGGAGCTCAAGCTCCGCGACGAGAGGGTCGGTTTGTTGCTCGCCGACCAGAGGATGCCGGAGATGACCGGGGTCGAGTTCCTGGAGCAGGCCCGCCAGTTCTACCCCAAGGCCCGCCGGGTCCTACTCACCGCCTATGCCGATACCGAGGCGGCGATTGCGGCCATCAACAGGGCCGACGTGGACTACTACCTGCTCAAACCGTGGGACCCGCCGCAGGAGAAGCTCTATCCCGTCCTCGACGATCTGCTCGAGGACTGGAAGATGCTCGATCGGCTCAAGTCGGACGACGGCGTCCGGGTCGTCGGTCACCGTTGGTCGGCCCCTTCGCACGAGCTCAAGGACTTCCTGACCCGCAACCAATTGCCCTTCCGGTGGCTCGAACTCGACCGCGACGCCGAGGCCGCCAGGCTGCTCGCGGCCAACGACGGTGACGCCGAACATCTGCCCCTTGTGATCACCGACTCGGGGCAGGCCCTGCAGGCCCCCTCGACGATCGAAGTGGCGGACGCGTTGGGGCTCTCGTCGACACCATCCCTCCCGTTCTACGACATCATCGTGATCGGGGGCGGCCCGGCCGGCCTGGGGGCCGCCGTCTACGGGGCGTCCGAGGGCTTGCGCACGGTGCTCGTCGAGCGGGAAGCGATCGGAGGCCAGGCGGGCCAGAGCTCGAGGATCGAGAACTACCTGGGCTTCCCCTCGGGCATCCGGGGCGGCGACCTTGCCTGGCGGGCGACCACCCAGGCCCGGCGGTTCGGCGCCGAGATGCTCCTCGCCTCCGAGGTCGCCAGCCTCAACGTGTGCGGTCCGGCCAGGGTCGTTCGCCTCGCGAACGGGCGCGAACTCTCTGCCCATTCGGTGTTGCTGACCACCGGCGTCGCCTATCGACGCTTGGTCGCGCCCGGCGTCGACGAATTCACGGGGAAGGGCGTCTACTACGGGGCGGCGACAACCGAAGCGCAATCCTGCCGGGACGAGGACGTCTTCATCGTCGGGGGAGCCAATTCGGCCGGCCAGGCCGCCGTCTTCTTCGCTGCCACCGCTCGCAGTGTCACCCTCATGGTCCGAGGCCAGAGTCTCGAGCGCTCGATGTCCCAATACCTGATCCAGCAGATCGCAGAACTTCCGAACGTGCACGTGCGGACCTGCGCCGCAGTGGTGGGCGCCGCCGGGAGCGACCACCTCGAGCGGCTGAGGATCGCCGACCTGGAAGCGGGCAGCGAGGAGGAGATCGAGGCCTCCTGGCTGTTCGTCTTCATCGGCGCCGCACCCTGCACGGATTGGTTGGGGAAAGACGTCCTGCGCGATGAGAACGGGTTCGTGCTGACCGGTCCGGACCTGATCACCGATGGACAACCCCCAACCGACTGGCCGCTCGAGCGGCAGCCGTACTACTTGGAGACCAGCGTGCCCGGGGTGTTCGCCGCGGGCGACGTGCGCGGCGAATCGGTCAAGCGCGTGGCGTCGGCGGTCGGCGAGGGCGCCATGGCCGTCACCCTCGTTCACCGTTACCTGGAGTTGTTGTGACCGCGCAGCCGGACGAGCTCAAACAAGAGCTGCGCGGCAGCTTTCTCTTCGAGAGCCTCTCCGACGAACAGCTGGACTGGCTCGTCCAACACGGCAGCGTCGAGACCCATGGCCCCGGAACCAACGTCTACGACGAGGGTGCTCCGGCGGAGTTCTTCTATGTCCTGCTCCAAGGCGAGATCCAGTTGGTCAAGCATCTGGACGGCTCCGACGTGGTGATGTCGACCGCGAACCAGCCGGGCGCCTATGGCGGGGCCACCCGGGCCTTCGTCCCCGCCTCGGAGGACGAGTCCTACGCCTTCGGACTTCGGACCGTGACCGAGCACACGCCTGTTCAAGTTGCGCGGTGCCGACTTCGCTTACCTGCTCAAGACGTGGTTCCCCATGGCGGTGCATCTCCTGGACGGGTTGTTCCTCGGGATGACCAACTCGGAAGCCCTCGTAGGACAACGGGAAAAGCTGATCGCACTCGGTGCGCTCTCCGCCGGCCTGGCGCACGAGCTCAACAATCCAGCGGCCGCCGAGTCTCGGGCGGCCGAAGCGCTCAGCGGTCGGCTGCAGGAGGGTCGCCAAACGATGGTCAAGCTGGCGCCCAAGCTCGGTAGAGACCAGCTCCACGAGCTGCTCGACCTGCTCAACGAGGCCATCGAAGAGGCTCGCACGGCACCAACCCTCTCGACGGTGGAGGCGGGTGATCTCGAAGACGACCTGGCCGCCCGCCTCGAGGCCGCCGGGGTGGAGGATCCCTGGGAGCTGGCGCCCGCCCTTGCGTCGGCCCACGTAGACGCCACCTGGCTGGATCGCGTGATCGCCGGCGGGGGAGGGCAGTACGCCGTCCGCTGGCTGGCGATCGCGCTCGAGGTCGAGAGTCTGGTCGGGGAGATACGCAGTTCAGCCGGGCGCATCTCCGAATTGGTCGGTGCGATGAAGGATTACAGCCACCTCGACAAGGCTCCGCTCGAGGAGATCGATATTCACGAGGGGCTGGAGAGCACGCTGGTGATCTTCGGCCACAAGCTCAAGGAGGGTGTGACGGTCGTCCGGGACTACGACCGCACTCTGCCCACCATCTGCGCCCGGGCCGGGGAGCTCAACCAGGTGTGGACCAACATCATCCACAACGCCGTCGACGCGATGGGTGGCAAAGGGACGCTCACCATTCGCACCGCCCGTGACCGCGATCGCGTGCTGGTCGAGATCAGGGACACGGGTCCCGGGATCCCCCGCGAAGTGCAGCGTCGGATCTTTGAGCCGTTCTTCACGACCAAAGATGTCGGTCATGGCACCGGGCTCGGCCTCGACATCAGCCACCGCATCGTCGTTCGCCGCCACCATGGAGATATCCGGGTCGAATCCGAGCCGGGTGATACTCGTTTCCTGGTGTGGCTTCCCATCGATCAGCCCGGAGCTGCGGATCCGGCAGTATCGCCGAAATAGAGAAGCCCGCGCTCAGCGGGACAAGGCTGCCGCCGTCGGTACCGCCGGGGTAGCGAACGCCCGCCCGCCGAGGCCCTTACCACCCTCGCCCCGGTTCGTTTAGGTTCTTCCTGGGGCTGGTGCCCCGCTTGCGGGCCGTGATTCGCTCGGATGAGGCGGACGGGAAGAAGGGCGGCGCAGCGAGGAGGTGCATCCGTGACCGAGAACGTCGTCGTCCTCTTCACCGACCTGGTGCACGAACCATTCCCGTGCCGCCGCCGTCGCCAACGAGTACCGGGCGATCGGGCGGCGGGCGGCTCATTCGCTCGAGGCCTTAGGAGCCGGTAGCAGTCAGTGAGAACACCGGCTGCCGCGGATTGCTGGCCGGGGGCCTTGCGGGTGAACAGACCGTGCGCTCAGCGCAACGAATGCCGACGCAAGGTTTGCTGCCGCGGGAGCGATGCCCGTAGCGAATCAATGACTCCTGCCTCCGGGCGCGCGCTCGAGCGATCCCGCGGCCGCTCCAGATCGCGAGGCCGACGACCGTCACGAGGAACACGCAGCCGGACCAATAGAGCAGCGTGGCAAGCTCCGGATAGGCGGTTCTCGTCAGGGTGAATCCCGGCTCCACCTGTCGCAGTAGCGACCACTCGCGTTGCCCGAGAGTTGCCGCGTCGGCAGCCGAAAGCCCGGAGACCGGCGATGCGACGAACTCGATCACGACGACCCTGCCCACGCGAAGTACCTCTACATAGGCTCTGGACGAGGCATCCGACGTGCCCGCGAAGGAAGAACCGGTCGCTCCTTGGATGCCGGTCGGGAAATGTCCGGTGTAGCGATACGACGAGCCCTTGAGCGCCTCCGGTGAGCTGTACTGCTTCCGTGCCTCCTCCGCCAGCGATTTCGCCACGGCATCGGTCGGTACCAGCTGAATGGCCAGGACGGCCGACCTTTTCGACGACGAGGTCCCCGTCCACTGCACCTCGTAGATCCCCGTGTCGGCGGGATCTGTAGCGGCGGCCTCCTTCAACGCCCGAAACGTGGACGACGAGCCGGAGGCCGTCCGCGCGGCCTTGGGTGTCGGCGCGACGCCCGACAGCCCGGTTTTCGAGACCGACAAAGAAGACATCGTCCATCGGTCCACGACGGCGTGCGGGATGAAGGAGAAGTAGCCCAACGCGGCCAGCGCGACGACGATGACCGCGGCGACGAGCCAGCGCAGGCGGGATGCCTGTCGGACAGCCTCATGAGTCAGCGGGCAGATCCGTCATCTTCGAAGTCGCACCTGTATTGCCGCTGAGAGCCCGCTGACAATGCCCTGTGGACCACCGGGGGTTGCAGGAAGCAACAGTCGGTCGGATCAATCGGCCCGCGCCGTACCGTTCACAGTGGCACGTACGCCTGCTCCAAGCCGGCACACAGGTCCGACCGTTGTACTTCCGGTGCCCTTGGCCTCCTGCGTACCTCTCGAAGGGAGATCTCCGTCCTTGCTCTTCACCTACCTCTTCCGCGAATTGCGGCGGCGTCATCGCCAGGCTTTGGTTGTTGCTATTGGGCTCGCCGTCGGCATCGGCCTCGTTATCACGGTCAGTGCGGCCTCGAGCGGCGTCAAGACGGCGCAAACCAAGGTCTTGCACTCGCTCTACGGAGTCGGGACCGATATCACGGTCACCAAGACGGCCACGGGTGGACAGTTCGGTCAGCGATTCGCAGGGCCTGGTCAAGCGCCTTCCGGCTCCGGCACGATCGACCGCACCACCATTCGGCCAACGGCGGGATCCGGCACCCTCACCGATGCAGATGTCGCCACCGCCCGCAGGATCAGTGGTGTCAACGCCGCCGCGGCCAGCCTCGGGCTCCAGGTGACCCACATTTCGGGAACCTTTGGTAGCTCGTCGGGTTCCACGTCGGGCGGCTTCCCGAACATCAACCTCACGACCACCTCGCTCATGGGAGTCCAGCCGACGTCCAGCGGGATTGGGGCCCTGTCCTCCTCCCAGATCGTGTCGGGGAAGTACTTCTCGTCTGCCGCCGCCACCAAGGACGCCATCGTCTCATCGACCTATGCGAGCGGACACAGCTTGAAGGTGGGGTCGACCTTCACCCTGGACGGCAACTCGCTGACCGTCATCGGCGTGGCCAAGGTGTCCTCCTCCTCGGCGACGGCGGCGGATGTGTACGTGACGCTGCGCGAAGCCCAAGGCCTGGCGAGCCTCTCCGGCAAGGTCACCACGATCTATGTCAGCGCCACCAGCGCATCGGAGGTGCCCAGCGTTCAACGGCAGCTGAAGACCCTCCTTCCTGGGGCGACCATCACCACCTCCTCCGACCTCGCGAACGAGGTGTCCGGCTCCCTCTCGAGCGCCTCCAACCTCGCCAACACGCTGGGCAAGTGGCTGTCGATCTTGGTGCTGATCGCCGCCTTCCTGGTCGCCGCCCTGCTCATGATGGCCGCGGTCTCTCGAAGGGTGCGGGAATTCGGGACCCTCAAGGCGATCGGCTGGCGGACCCGCCGAGTGGTGGGACAGGTCATGAGCGAGGGGGCGGCGCTCGGCATCGCCGGCGGCATCCTGGGCATCATCCTGGGCGTGATCGGAGCCGAGCTCGTGAGCCTCGTGGCGCCGACCCTCTCGGCGACCGTCGGACCCTCATTCGCAACCGGAGGGTCGGCCAACGGGCCACCCGGAGGCTTCGGCGGTGGCAATGGCGGGCTTGGCGGAGCCAATGCTCCGTCTGGACGACCGTCCGGTGGCGGTTTCGGGGCTCGGGCGGCCGATCTGACCCACACCGTTCTCGTACACCTCAGCGCCCCGATTCAAGGGAGTGCCGTCGGCCTGGCCATTGTGCTGGCCGTTGCAGGCGGTTTGATCGCAGGCGCCTTCGGAGCGTGGCGAGCCGCCCGCCTTCGTCCGGCCGATGCCCTGCGGCAGGTCGAGTAGTGGCCAACGAACAGTGACGGGAGATGGGTGTGTATCGGCTAGAGCACGTGTCGAAGCGGTTCGAGCAGCGGCGACGCAGTGTCGTGGCGCTCAATGACGTCAGCGTGGAGATCCAGGCCGGGGAACTGTTGGCGATTCAAGGGCCCACCGGCCAGGGGAAGACGACTCTCCTGCAAATGCTCGGTGGATTGGATCGCCCGAGCTCCGGTCAGGTCTATTTCGAGCGCGCCGACCTGGCCCGAATGAAGGAGAACGAGCTGGCCGACCTACGGGCCGAAGCGTTTGGGTTCGTCTTCCAGACGTTCAACCTGATTCCCACCCTTACCGCCGCCGAGAACGTCGAAACGGCCCTGGTTCCCCTGAAGGTCCCTGCGGACATCCGGCGCACGCGGGCACAGCAGGCGCTCGAGGAGCTGCAGCTCGGCAACCGGGCCGAGCACCTGCCGTCGGAGCTTTCCGGGGGGCAGCAGCAACGGGTGGCGATTGCGCGGGCCCTGGTGAAGGAGCCGCGTGTCCTCTTGGCCGACGAGCCGACCGGGAATCTCGACGAGCAGACGAGGGACGACATCGTCAACCTCCTGGAGTCACTGTGGCGTGAGCGCGGTCTCACCATCATCTTCGTGACGCACGACAGCACGATCGCTCGCCGTGCCGGGCGCACCCTCTGGATCAAGAAGGGTCAACTGTCCGTACGGTCCCGATCCGGAGCACGGCGTTAGTTGACAGCTGCGTAAGCGTGGCTGATGTCGACGGTAGCTGTCCGGTCTCAACAAAAGTGGCGAGGATGACCAGGACTTCATCAATCACTTGAGACAGCTGGCCGGGCGGCCATCTCAATCGGGTTGGCGAATCCAAAACGTCCGCTGCGGGTGGAGGATTTGGGCCGAATGGTTGCTCTGGCTGACCTGGAGCACGGTATTTCCGGGCGGACGACGCCCCAGTATCAAATTGGGTGGCCCGGACTCGCCCCACGACGTCTGGGCCGAGGGAGCCTGCTGAGCCTTCGTTGTGGACGGTCCGGCTTATGGCCGGCCGTGGCGAGAGGTGTCTTGGATGTGATCCCCTGCAATTGAGCCCCCTCAATCCATGCAAGATAATCACGCACGTGCCAAGCGCCCGGCGGATCACGCTCACCATCCAGCTGCCCAGCGGTGCGACCTACGGCGCCTGGCTAGCCGCAGACTGGCGCCGGCTCTTGGACCTGGCTCGAACGGCCGAGGACGCCGGGGCCGACCGGCTGGTGGTCGTCGACCATGTCCTCATGGGAACCCACGCCGACGAGCAATATCACTGGTCAAAACGCCCGTTTCCTCCGCCGGACACACCGTTCCTCGAACCGCTGTCCTCGCTCGGAGCGGTGGCCGCGGTCACCCACCGGGTCCGGCTCTCTACACGCATCCTCATCGCCCCCTTGCGCCCCGCTGCTCTCTTGGCCAAGAGCGTGGCCACCCTGGACGTGTTGTCGGGCGGGCGTATGGAGCTGGGCGTTGGCGTGGGCTGGCAGCGCGAGGAGTACGACGCCCAGGGACTGGAGTGGAGCAAGCGAGGTGAGCTGCTCACCGACACCATGGGCGCCTGCCGGGCCCTCTGGAGCGGATCGCCCTGCTCGTTTCGCTCCGCCAGCGTGACCTTCGAGGACGTGTACTGCGCGCCCCGGCCGATCCAGACCCGCCTCCCCGTGTGGTTCGGTGGGGTTCTCCACTCAAAGAACCTGGCCCGACTCGTCGACCTGGGCGATGGGTGGATTCCGATCATGACGGCCCGCCTGGAGGACGTACGCCAGGGTGCGGAAGCCCTGCAACGCGCCGCCAGGGCCGCCGGCCGCGCTGATCTGCAGGTGCAAGCACCGATCCCCGTGCTGCGCGGTGAGGACGGCCTCCCGGACGTCGGGCGGACGTTGGCCCAGGTGCCGGAGGCTCTCGAGGCGGGGGCCACCGATGTCTTCTTTAGCCTGGCCGAGCTGTCACCCGACCCCGAGCGGGCCGCCCCGATCCTGGTCGAGCTGACCCGGCGCCTGGCCGCCGAGCTGGAATAGGTGACGGTCCGATGACGCTGTCGTACGAGCCCCACTCGCCGGCCTTCCTCGAGGACCCGTGGGAGTTCTATCGGATGCTGCGCGACCACCATCCCGTCTACCGTGACCCGCGCACTGGGTCCTATCTGATCTCGCGTTTCGACGACGTCTGGGCCGTCACCAACGACTGGCCCCTGTTTCGATCGGGATCGCCCTCGGGCAGCCGGAACCACTTCGCATCCATGGACCCTCCCCGGCATGACGAGCACCGCCAGAAGGTGGCCCACCTGTTTACCCCGAGCGCCAATCGTCGGCGCGCCGCCGAGGTGGAGTCGATGTGTCAATCGCTGGTAGCGCCCCTGGCGGGCCGCGCCAGCTTCGATGCGGTGACCGACTTTGCCGCCCACCTGCCCAACATGGTGATCAGCCGCATCGTCGGCCTGCCGGACAGCCTGGCAGAGGAGTTCCGCCTGAAGTCCCTCGCCTTGGCCGAGGTGACGGACACGCCCGACTATCTCCGGGCCGTGTGCGAACTGGAGGAGGTCGCGCGGGCCGCGGTGGGAGAGAGGGGACGCTTGGCGGCCGGTGGAGTCATGGAGGTCCTGGCCAACGACGCCGCCCCGGATGCGCTGGACGACGAGGAGATGGTCGGACTGGTGACCAATCTGGTCCTGGCCGGCACCGACACGGTGACCAACTTGATCGGCAGTGCCATTGTGCTCCTCGACCGCCGGCCAGAGCTGGTCGACCGCCTGGCCTCCGACGACGCCCTTTTCCCCCGCCTGATCGAGGAGGTGCTGCGGTTCGAGTCGCCGGTTCAGGTCCTTTGGCGCCACACCAGTGCACCCACGGTGCTGCACGGCATCAGGATCCCGGCGGGGGCCGAAATCCGACTTCTGTGGGGTGCGGCCAATCGCGACCACCGGGAGTTCGAGGACCCGGACCGTTTCGTCTGTGATCGGAGGATCCGTCGACACCTCGGTTTCGGCCACGGCATCCACTTCTGCCTCGGAGCAGCGTTGGCCCGACTGGAGGCCCGGTCAGCCCTTCAGGCCCTCATCCCGTTGCTCCATCGGTTCCGCGTCGATGACCGGGAGCTCGTGCGGCTGCGCTCGGCCACCTTCCGGGGCTACGAGAGGGTTCCGTTGGTCCGTGGATGGCATTCTCGGCACCGACAGGGATGAAGCGTGTTCTATCTACGATCTTGATCCAGCCGGACTGATCGGCGAACTTCGAGAATGGCCCGGCACGCCATGCCCGTCGGCACCTTGGCTTCGTGGAAGTCCCAGACGCTCGTTGGTGGTATGTCTACAAGATGACCGCTCTTATCGTCAGGGTTGAACTGGAAAGCAAGGGAGTCTGTTATGCCTACTGCCCCGGACGCCGATGAGTCCACGATCAGCCTGCCCGGTCCGGATGAGGGAATCGGTTTCACGGAGCACATCGAGCCGCTCTTCAGGGCGAGCGATCGAGAGGCGATGAAGTGGGCCTTCGATCTGGCCACCTATGCCGACGTGACCAGCAATGCCGCGGCGATCCTGCAGCGACTCCGCGCCGGCTCGATGCCCTGTGACGGGCCGTGGCCGTCGGCGCGGATCGCCGTGTTCCAGCGTTGGGTGGACGGAGGAATGCCCGAATCGGTAGCGACTTCGACCAGGGGAGCGATCCACCAAGACGCAGGGGACGAATCAACGGTTGCCGTCGAAGAGAAACCCATCGGTGGGCGGCTAGCCAGTCTGATCAAGCTGCGATCGGATACCCCCGAAGGCGACCGACCTCTCGTGATCGAACACCGCGAGCCGTTGATCTACATGCTCTGCGCCGCCGCCGAGCTCGAGCACGCGCTGATGTGCGAGTACCTGTTCGCGGCGTTCACGCTGAAACGCTCCACGGGTGAGGGTCTGAGCGAAGATCAGCTCGGCTGCGGTCGAGCGATGGCGACAGACGCTCTTGCTGGTCGCCAAGCAAGAGATGCTCCATCTCGCGATCAACTGCAACCTCGTGAACGCGCTCGGAGCTAGCCCTCATCTGTCCCGTCCGAATCTGCCCCAGCCGGCGAGGCATTACCCGAGTGGCGTGCAGCTCACGTTGCTGCCGTTCGGGGAGCAAGCGCTGCGGCACTTCCTCTATCTCGAGCGCCCCGAGGGCATGGACTTCGACGACGCCGACGGTCTCGCCGCGGTCGAGCGCGCCGTACCGGTGATGGGCGAGCAGGAGATCGCGCCCCACCTTCAGGAGTTCGCGACCGTTGGCCATCTCTACCGCTCGATCGAAGCGGGCTTTCGCCACCTCGCCGAAAAGATGGGTGAAGACCAGCTGTTCGTCGTACCTGCTTCCGGCCAAGTCGGAGGCGAGCTCTTCGGTTGGCCACAGCTCCGACCGATCACCTGCGTCGACGACGTGGTCCGGGCGATCGAGACCATCGTCGAACAGGGTGAAGGGCCACGGGGAGATTGGCGTAACGCCCACTTCGGACGCTTCTTGAGCGTCCTAGACGAGTTTCTCGCGATGCGCGTGGCGAACCCTGGAGTGGAATTTGCCCGACCCGTGCTTCCGGCGCTCGTGCGGCCTCCCGAGAACGGCGAGCCCGCCGATCTGATCAGCGATCCGAAGAGCGCAGCCATCGCCGACCTCGGCAATGTCGCCTACGAGGTCCTCCTCCAGCTTCTCTACCGCCTCCTCAGCCGCGTGGACGAGAACGATGAGCAGATGAAGATCCTCTCGCAGGTCGCCGTTGGGCTGATGTTCGATGTGATCGAGCCACTGGGTGAGATCCTGACCACCTTGCCCGTCGGGCCCGAACATCCGGGCCGGACCGCTGGGCCGAGCTTCGAGCTCTTCTACCAGCCCGACTACCTGCTCCCGCACCGAACCGCGGCCTGGCTGATCATGGCGGAGCACCTCAGCGACGCCGCTGATCTCGTGGAGGCTCAGGGCGAAGGCGAGCCGCGGCTTGATCCCGTGGCCGAAGCCCTCCGGCGACACGCGGGTGTGCTTCGAGCACACAGCCGCTAGGTGAGAGCAGATGAACACCGGGCGCCTGGAGTCGTTCAGCGACGGCGTCCTCGCCGTTGCCATCACTTTGCTGTCCCTCGACCTCGTGGTTCGCGGACCTGGGCATGGGACTCTCGCCCACCAGCTCACGCAGCGGTGGCCGTCCTTCGCCTCCTACGTCGTGAGCTTCTTGGTCATCGGGATCATCTGGATGAATCACCGTTCGTTGTTCTCGAACCTCGAGGAGATCGATCGCGTTGCGCTCTTCCTCAACCTGCTCCTACTTCTTTTTGTGGTCGCGATCCCGTTCGCCACGGCCACCATGGCCGAGTACTTGCGCGTCGGGGGGAGCGACTCGCACCTGGCGGCCGCCCTCTATGCCTTCGTGTCATTGGGTATGGGCCTCGCCTTCGCCATGATGTTTCAGTGGTCCTCGCGCCATGGGCATTTCCGCATCGCCCTCGATCCCAGAGCCCGGAGAACCGCCTTTGTGCGCTTCAGCATCGGAAATCTGGCCTATGTACTGGCCTTCGGCCTAGCGTTTGTGAGCGCCTGGCTGACACTCGTGATCGTGGCTCTCGTCGCCATCTACTACAGCTTCGAGCAAATAGCCGTAGCGAAATGAACGACCGCTGACCAGAATTGTCGGAACTCGAGTCGTAGTGCCAAGAGGCGCCGGGGTCGAGCCAAGACAGCCTCCGAGTCGCCGGCAGGGGAGTAGCCGACCGGGTTCATCGGGAATCGCTCGGTTGGCCGGGTCAGGGCAGAGAGGGGTCGGCCTCTCCCCACCTCGGTTGGGCCTCCACCGACCACCGCGGCTCAAGCGCCAGCACCTGCCGCGCCGGCGCCGCCCGAAAGTCCGGTCCCCCAGGTCGCCGGTGCACTACTGCACGAACTGTGAGAGCCAACTGGCCGAGGGGAGCCGCTTCTTCTGTGGGTCGTGCGAGGCCATCCGGGAGTTCCGGTTCACGGCTGAGCCTGCGTACCGCCGCAAGCCGCCCCGCCTATCGCCGGACCGACGTCGTAAATGCCCTATGGGATCACTTGTCAAGGATCCTTGACGCCTGGCGTTGGGCTGCTCACAATGGGCTCATGACCGGGAGTGGTGCTTGGGACGACTGGGAGCGGCTGCGGGGGAGCCCAGACCCCGATCCGATCGAGGTGCTGAGGGCAATTTCGTCCTTCCAGAGGTATTTCGCAGCAATCGAAAAGGAAGCTGTCAACGTTGCTCGATCCCAGAACCGCACATGGCATGAGATTGGTGCCGCACTGGGCAGATCTCGCCAGGCGGTGTGGCAACGCGCGGCCTCGCAAAGTGACGAAGCGACCTCGGCACGTTGGCAAGCCCTCGGGCAACAGATGGAAGACTCGTGGGCGAGGTCAGCCGAAGTCCGTCATAGCGTGGGGTTGTCGCCTCCGTAGGCATCGGCGAGAGTCCAAGATTGGTGCAACTGGCAGGCGAGCGCCTGCCCCAAACTCCGGATCAGTGATCCGCTCGGCCATTCGGGAGCGGGCCCTCGCGAGCGAAAGTCCGCCGCCACCGAGCCGTTGGAAGAACCGAAGATGCCTAACAAGCGCTCCGTGCGTGGCCAATCCGCCGCCGCCCTCTATGGCCGATTTGGCCCAGACATCGGGGCTGTGCCGATATAACGGCGCGGAGGCGCAAGAATTCGTAGTCGTACGGGGGGGAGTGTGACAAACCTCCTCATAGCGGGAGCAGGAGAAGGAGTACTCAATGTCGAGATTGCTCGTGCGCAACTACTCGATCTCGCTCGATGGCTACGGCGCGGGGCCCCGCCAAGATCTCGACAATCCCCTCGGGATTGGGGGCACGCAGCTCCACGAATGGATCTTCGCCACCCGCAGCGGCAATCAGATGATCGGCAGAGAAGGCGGTACTGAGGAGCTTGACGACGCATTCTTCTCGGAACGGGGATCTGGCATCGGTGCCACCATCATGGGTCGGAACATGTTCGGCCCGATCCGTGGCCCGTGGGGGAAGAGCGAGTGGACGGGCTGGTGGGGAGAAGAGCCGCCCTTCCATCACGCAGTATTCGTACTGACGCACCACCCGCGTCCTCCTCTCGAAATGCAAGGGGGAACCACCTTCCATTTCATCGACGGCGGGATCGAAGCAGCTCTCAGCGCAGCCTTTGAAGCTGCTGGTGACCGTGATGTTCTTGTGGGGGGCGGGGCGGCCACCATCAGGCAATACCTTCGTGCTTCGCTCATCGATGAGATGCATCTCGCAGTTGTGCCTGTGTTGCTCGGAAGCGGCGAACGACTCTTCGAGGATCTCGGTTCCAGCACGGACAACTACGGCTGCATCGAACACGTCAGTTCGCCCGCCGTAACCCACGTCCGCATCGCACGGACGGGTCGTGGCGCGATACCCCGCTGAGATCCGAAGAGTCTGCATGACCGTTGCGGTCACCCCGGACGGATGAAATGCTGACGGTGGCTGCCGGCGTGGTCGCCGATATTGGCTTGCAACCTCGAGTGCGTCGAAGAGTCTGGCGCGAGGACCCGGGGGACCAAGGACTGTCGCTACGAGCACGAACCCCAGCATCCGCTTCCACCTGGTCCTCCCCGGCAGCCTCCGATCCATACCTGGGAGGTGAAGCAGTGAAACGAATACGCGAACGAGTTGCCGGCCTGGACGTACATCGCGACACCGTGGTGGCCTGCTGTCAGGTCAAACAACCTGACCGGTCCATCGAGGTGACGAAGCAGTCGTTTGCCACCACGGCCAACGGTCTCGGTCAGCTGGCTGCATGGCTGAGCGACGCTGGCGTCGACACGGTGGCGATGGAGGCCACCGGCGTCTACTGGAAACCGGTCTACTACTGCCTCGAAGGGTTGTTCGACGAGCTGTGGCTCTGCAACGCACAGCACGTGAAGAACGTGCCGGGACGCAAGACCGACCTCTCTGATGCCGAGTGGCTGGCCGATGTCGCGGCCCACGGGATGGTCCGCCCGAGCTTCGTGCCCCCGCCGGAGATTCGGGAACTCCGCGATGTCACCCGCTACCGAAAGACCCAGGTCGAAGCCCGGGCCAAGGAGATCCAGCGCCTGGAGAAGACCCTCCAAGACGCCGGCATCAAACTGTCCTCGGTGGCGTCGAAAGTCTGGAGCCAGTCGTCGCGGGAGATGATCGAGGCGATGATCGATGGCGAGCGGGACCCAGCGGTCCTTGCCCAGATGGCCAAGTCGCGTTTGCGAGCCAAGATTCCTCAGCTCGAAGAAGCGTTCAGCGGCCGGTTCGACTCCCACCATGCCCTGGTCTGTCGCCAGGTGATCGAGCACATCGACTTCTTGGATCGCTCGATCGCCACCCTCACTGCTGACGTCACGGATCGCCTGTGTCCTTTTGAGTCGGCGGTCACCATCTTGTGCTCGATTCCCGGGGTCTCGAGGACCACCGCCGAGGTGATGATCGCCGAGATGGGTGTCGACATGACTCGATTCCCGACCTCGGGCCACCTGTGCGCGTGGGCCGGGGTGGCCCCCGCTAGTCATGAGTCGGCTGGAAAACGTCACCCCGCCGGCACGCGACAAGGCTCGACCTGGCTGCAGCGTGCGCTTGTCGAAGCAGCAAGGGGGGCGTCGCGGACCAAGGACACCTACCTCTCCGCCCAGTACTCCAGGCTCGCCCGACGGAGAGGGTCCAACAAGGCCACCATCGCAGTTGCCCACTCCATCTTGGATGTCTCCTGGCACCTGCTCACCAACGGTGCTCTCTATGACGACCCTGGCGCCCGATTCTTCGAGCTCCGACACGATCCGGCTGTTGAGGCGAAGCGGCTCCAGCGCAGGATCGAAGACCTCGGCTTCGAGGTCAGCATCGCCCCAGCTGCTGCATAGCGTTTCCCCAACGCCCGGCGACACCCCTGCCGACACACACCTCGTCCTCGCGCGCCCAGCGGCGCGACGGAACTGAATGCATTTCACCCCAGCCCTGATTTGCCAGGGATCCGTCAGACGGACCGCTCCATGGAATCAACACACCCCCGTCCGTGCTGCCGGCGGTGTCTGCGAGCAAACGGTCGACCACGGTCCAATCGATCTGATCGGGCCGCCGGTAGCGAATGGCACCGTTGCCCACACTGAGCCCACTCAAGGAACTCCGATGCGCGTCGAGGACCGGCTTCTTCAGGATGTAGAGCGACAGGTGACGAGCCTGGCTGGCGAGGGCCACCTCGGTGGTCCCGTCACGCGAGTACGAGGGCATCCCGTAGTCCATGCCCTCGACGTAGCCGATCAGCTCGCGCTGGCACCGAAACCGGTGCTTCTTGAGGGCAGGGCGCCATGATTCCGGCTGTATCTCCATGTAGCTCTCCACGCTCGGCACCGTGCTGGGCAAATCCCAAGTCTCCTCGATCGCCGTCGCGCCGGTCAGGTCACCGGCACCGCCCCCGGAACCTAGGTGACGATCGCCCGGAGTGACTCGAGGCCTTGTCAGTCACGAGTCTCTGGCCACGCCTCTGTGAAGGGCAGTTAGAGTCCTGGGCGGGCCGTGACTGGCGCTCGGGTGGAGGACCACCGGGGAGCGGCTCGCCGGGATGGGAAGCCGTAGCGCCTGGGTGCACAACGACCACCCTGGAGGCTTTCGATGATCGACGACCCCGACCCACGGCTCATGCTGGGCGCGCCCATCGCCGGCGCGCTGACCGCACAGGCGGCCGCGAGTGCCGCCGAATTCGAGCATGAGGCGGGCCGCCGCCCTCGTCTCGCCGCCGTCTTGGTGGGCGCCGATCCCAGCTCGGTCACCTATGTGCGGATGAAGCAGAAGCGCTCGGTCGATGCCGGCATCGACTCGAGCCTGGTGCAGCTACCCGAGACCACCACGACCAAGGAGCTCGTCTCGACGATCGAGCGGCTCTCGGCCGACGCCGGCGTGGATGGCATCCTGCTGCAGCACCCGGTCCCCCCGGGAATCGACGAGCGGGCCGGCTTCGAGGCGATCGACCCGGCCAAGGACGTCGACGGCGTGACCATGAGATCGCTGGCCGCCATGGCCCTCGGTCTGAATGGGTTCCATTCCTGCACGCCCGGAGGAATCCTGCGCCTGCTCGACGCCTACGGGGTGGGCCTGACGGGTCGCCACGCCGTCGTCCTCGGTCGGAGCCCCATCCTCGGTCTCCCCGTCGGGATGCTGCTCCTCGCGCGGAATGCCACGGTCACCACGTGCCACTCCCGGACCGAGGACCTCCCCGACGTCGTGCGGACCGGGGATGTCGTGGTGGTGGCCGTGGGGCGGCCAAACTTCGTCAGGGGGTCGTGGATCAAGCCGGGCGCGGCGGTGGTCGACGCCGGGTACAACCCGGGCAACGTCGGAGATGTCGCCTTCGACGAAGCGCTGGAGGTGGCCTCCCACATCACTCCCGTGCCAGGCGGCGTCGGCCCGATGACCATCGCGGTCCTCCTGTCCCAGACCGTCGACGCGGCGTGGCGACGCCTCGGCCCCGGTGTGACCGCAAGCTGAGGGACGTCGAGGAGTCCGTCCATGACGGCCGGAATCTCGGGGGTGGTTTGGACGGCGGAGCTGGGCGAACAGCGGGTCCGGCGACAGCGCAAAGCCCGGTATCCAGAGCACTGGTCCAACCAGCGAATTCTCGACGTACAGGCGATCCTGCGGAGACGGCTGGTCGAGGTTCGCCCAACGAGGCGGCCGGCTCAGCGCTTCGACTGGGAGACGGCCAAGCAGGTGCCCTGATCGCAGTCAGAGGTCTATGGCGTGCAGGACCTGATCCGCCAGCTGGGCGGGGCTGTGTTGGTTGCCCCGAGCCCGCTCTCCATGGCGCCGATAATGTTCATTATGTCAAGTTGACGTCTTCCTCGAAGACCTCCTGGAAGTAGCGGAGCATCCGAACGCCGGGGCGGTACCTGAGCCGCTCCCCTCTCAACGGAAGCC
The DNA here is from genome assembly GCA_963773635.1 of uncultured Actinomycetes bacterium. Lineage (GTDB taxonomy): Bacteria > Actinomycetota > Acidimicrobiia > Acidimicrobiales > RAAP-2 > CAVZBW01. Next base: position 462,373 of record CAVZBW010000005.1, read on the forward strand.
CGCAGGCTCCTCGGACGAACTCGCCGACCAGATCGCATCCCGCCGCCAGCGAGAGCGGCAACCCGCCGGAGAACCTTGGGTTGATCTCGGTGAACGCCAGCGGGGGATCGGCACCCTCAGCGGCGAATCCCTGGACGTTGGCCGCCCCGGTGAGGCCCACCGCCGAGACGAGGTCGGACACGAGGTCCACGAGGGTCGGGTCGTGGAACGTGAGGCCCTGCACCGAGATGCCCGCCTTGGTCTCGAGGCGCCACCGGGGCACGGCGGCCTCCAGGCTGCCGTCGCGCCCCACGAGGACGTCGACCGTGAACTCCCGGCCACCGAGGCGCTGTTGGACGAGCGGCTCCGGGACCTTGCCGATGGCCGCTCGGAGCTCGGCGGCGTCGTCGACGGCAACGATGTCGCGCGAGCCACGCCCGTGCCTGGGCTTGACGATCCATGGGCCGGATACCTCACCGGTGGGATCGCCGCCCGCAGAGGGGACGACCGTGGCCGGAACCGGGAGACCGGCTTGGCTGGCCGCAACGTGGAATCTCCACTTGTCGGTGCAGGTCTCGACGGCGACCGGATCGGCCAGCCAGTGGGCCAGGCCCACCTCGTCGAGAAGCCCGCGGGAGCGATGGAGGGCGACCAGCTCCTCGGCCACCGTCGCCACGAGCACCCGGGCGCCACCGGAGGCTGCGGCCACACACAGGCTCGGCACGAATTCGGGCTCGTCCGGCCGGGGCACGACGGCGGCCCGGTCGGCCAGTCGCAGGCCCACCGCGGAGGGCGACGCGTCGACGCCGAGGACCCGATGGCCCGCCGCCCGCAGCGCCTGCAGCACCGAGACGCCGGCGGGCCCGCCGACGCCGGTCACGAGCACCGTGGGGCGCTCGTCGGCATCCTGCGTCGGGCTCACCACAACCATCCGTAGCGGAAGGCGACGACGAGGGCGGCCAGCGCCACGCCGACTGCGAAGTAGGCGGCGAAGCGCCACTCGGCTCGGCGGTCGCGCTCGAGCTCCGTGGCCGCGCTCGTTCGCCCGTCGAGGTCCGGATCGCCCTGGGAGACCGCCGGCTCAGGCGCCACTCGGCACTCCCCCCCTGCTGAGGCCGAGCGGCCCTCGTTCCTCTCCTCCGCGCCGCACGCGCCCCGTCTTGACCGTGACCTCCCAACGGCGCTCGACGCCCCGGAAGTGGTCGAGGTAGGCCGCCACCCCGACCGCACACAGCAACGGTCCGTAGCCGCCGATGTAGAGCAGCGCCCCCGCCAGGCGCCGACGGACCCCACCCGGCGCGTCGAGCTTGCGCGCGGCGGCCGCCACCGCCATGCAGGCGCTGGTCCACAGCGCGGCAAACAGGACGAACCAGTGGGGAAAGGACCCGGGCACGGAGGCCCCGACGGGGGCCAGCACGTCGTCGAGCCCACGGACGAACAGACGGGGCAACAGGGTGTAGACGATGATGGCGAGCGAGACCATCCCGGGGAAGGTGAGGCACTGCAACCAGGACTTGCGCGCCGTGGTCCGATCGGCCAGCAGGCCAAAGGCGGCGAGCACCAGCCAGCAGAGCGCGTTGACGATCCAAAAGGTCCGGAGCAGCTCGCCGGCCAACCCGAAGTCGGTCAGCCACAGGATGCTGAGCGCGAGGGAGTTGAGCAACATAAAGGCCGGCTGGAGAGCGACGGCGAACCAGATCTCGCCAAACGACCACCTCCCCACGGGCGTGGTCCGGCGAAACCACAGGGACCGGAACTTGGAGATGACCTGGAGGTTGCCCCGGGCCCAGCGCAACCGCTGCTTCCAGAGACCCTCCATCCGCTCGGGCTCCTCGGCCCAGCACACGGCGCGGCCCTCGAACACCACCTTGCGGCCGTGGAGCTGGGTGAGAAAGGTCGTGACGGTGTCCTCGGCCTTGGTCGAGTCGTCGATGCGCCCGCCGAGGCGCTCCAAGTTCTCTCGGGAGTGGAGCTGCGCTCCCCCGGGCACACACCCGAAGACGCCCATGACGTTCGCGGCACGCCGCGCCAGGGCTTGCGCGAGGACGTACTCGAAGCCGATGAAGCGGGACAGCGAGTTGCCCGGCGACGAGCCCTCCCGCACGTAGCCGCCCACCGCTCCCACCTCGGGATCGGCTAGGTGCCGGGTCATCTTCCCCACGGCGTCGGGCTCGAAGATCACGTCCGCATCGATGATCAGGACGGCCTGTGCCCAGTCGGCGCGGAGCACGCGGTCCAATCCTGTATTGAGTACCGCCGCCTTGCCCTCGCCGCCACGTAGACGACGCTCGTACTCGATCCGGCCCGGATGCCGCACCATCATCCGCGCCACGAGCTCTCCGGTCGAGTCCGTGCTGGCGTCGTCGACGACCAGGACCTTGAGGGCATCCACCGGGAACCGTTGGGACACCATGGCGTCAATGGTGCGCTCGAGCACGAGCGCCTCGTTGTGAGCAGGAACGATCACGACGGTGCGCGGAAAGTACGGACGGGCCTTGCGGTGGTGGCTTCGGACGGCCTCCACGGCCGCCAAAAAGACGAAGCCGGCGCAGATCAGCGAGATCCCCGCGGCGCTGAGCACCGCCAGGGCCAGGATCACCTGGACCACGGTCATCGGATGCATCGCCTCCCCGTCCGCCGCGCCCTCAGGCGCTCAGACCGCAACGGCCGCCGGGGCAGCGAACTCGCGCTCGTTGACGGGGCTCAGTGGGTTCCCGATGTCCCGGACCGTCTCCAAGGGCTCCGCGTACTCGCTACCCGTGAAGCGCGACCAGTAGTGGGCGCTGGCGAGCACCCGAGAGGGCTGCATGTACCCTCGGATCGCGACCTGGGACTCGTAGGCCTCGATGGTGCGGAGCTTGTCCCCCACCACCTCGTCGATCGCCACGAACCGGGACGGGGCGAACTCCACGGTCGCCGAGGGCGACTCGAAGCAGTACACGCGCGGGACCCGGCGCGTCGCCACGACGGCGGCGCGGTGGGTGGCCCGATGATCTTGGTGGCTGTCGTGGAGCGAATGCGTGTACACGACGTCGGGACGGATCCTGCGCACGTGTTCTTCGATGCGCCTCACCGTCGCGCCGTCCGCCTGGAGCTCGGTGTCCGGCAGATCTTCGAGCCACAGGGTGGCGCCGAGCGCATCGGCGGCACTCGCCGCCTCCTCCGCCCGAAGCCCTCCGTTCCCGCCTCGCTCGCCCGTCGTGAGGGTGAGCACGTGCACCTCGTCGCCCTTCTCGGCATGGGCGCGGAGGATCCCGCCCGCGCCGATCTCGACGTCGTCGGGGTGGGCGCCGATGGCCAGCACCACCTCGGGCTTGGGGGCGCTGTTGCCACGCTGCTCACGGGCACGCTGCACGAGCACTTCGACCCGCTCGAGCAATTCCGCCTCGGCGTAGGGGACCTCCAAGAAGTCGTCGGCCCTGGCCCGCATGACGTCGAGCAGCTGCTCGACCGTGAGACCCTGACCGAGCACCAGAACCGACGTTGGCCAACCCTGGGCCCGCCGCTCCTCGAAGAACCGACGGTCCTCGTCGGACAAGTTGCCACGGATGTCGACGATGACGAGGTCGAGCCGGGCCTCGTCCAGGAGGCCCTCACTCGCCAACCGCCGGGCGTGCGCGATCGAGGCGCAGCCCTGGATCGTCTGGCCCGCATCGCGCACGATCCGGCATGTCTCCGCTCGCAGCTCCTCGACGGGAGAGATGACCACGACACTGGAGGCCTCCTCCGATCGACCCTCCCACGGGTCCCGCAGGGGCCCCGGACCCACTCTCGCAGGCCCCCGGTAACAATCTGAAACGCTGAAGGCGGTTGCCACTTCGAGTCCTCTGTCGTGGTCCATCGAACTTCTGTAACGCAGGGTACCGCCAGAAATGCCCTGCATTCGGTGGGTAAACGGCATTTCTCGCATCGCAACTGAGTTGCAACCTCTTCCCATCCGAAGTGCAACGGCGAGGGCCGAATCGGCCGGAGTTTCGGCCCGGCGTGCTCCCCTGCACGATCGCGGCGGACCTCGGGAGCTCAACCCCGCGATCGCTCGAGGCCCCGCAGCATGGCCTGGATCCCCTTGGCTACTTGCACTCGGTGCGTCGACTCTCCGTTCCCCGCCGGCGCCGAGGCCACGAGCGCGCCCTCTCGCAGCAGGCCCAGCGTGAGGCTCACGAGCACCGAGGGGTCGCCCGTCATCAGCTGCCTCGAGGCCGCCAGCCGATCCAGCACCTGGCGGAAGGCCGGGGCCAGGAGCTCCCCTTCCAGGCGCCGAGCTCGCTCCACCCCGACCACCTCCGGCGCCGCCCGCAGCGCCCGGCCGTCCTTGGACTCCCCCGCCTCGGCGTCGAGGTAGGCGTGTGCCAGAGCCCAGAGCTGACGCCAGGGGTCGGCGTGCTTCGAGGCCGCCGCGCCCAGGGAGGCCGCCACCCAGGTGAGCTGCCGGCGGTAGACGGCCTCAAAGAGGGCGGACTTGTCCGCGAAGTGGTGGTACACGGTCCCCTTGCTCACCCGCGCCGCCGCGGCGACCTCGTCGATCGAGACGTCGTGCCGGTCCTGGCCGACGAGGAGCGCCTCCGCCGCGTGCAGGATGGCGTTGCGGGTCGCCTCGGCGTACTCCTGCCGCCGTGTGATCACCGGTCGTGCGGCCAACACGGCTGAACTATAGTCATTGACCGACCATCGGTCAATGACTGCACGTGCAGTTCGGGAATAGGCTGGCCTCTTTCGTCGTTGGCGCGTCGCGTTGCGCCGGACCAGGAGGGAGCGTTTCACGATGCAAGCGCCCGACGACGCCGCCATGAAACCGATGAACGGGGCGCGACGTCACGCGCCCGAGTGGGTCATCCTGTGGCTGGCCTGCATCGCCCAGTTCATGGTCATCCTGGACGTCTCGGTGGTCAACGTGGCGCTGCCCTCGATCGGCCGGGACCTCCACTACAGCCCCACGGGGCTCCAATGGGTGGTCAACGCCTACGTCCTGACCTTCGCGGGGTTCCTGCTCCTCGGGGGACGAGCCGCCGACCTCTACGGCAGGCGCCGGGTCTTCCTCTTCGGCCTGTTCCTGTTCACCGCCGCGAGCCTGGTGGGCGGCTTCGCGCAGTCGTCGGCGTGGCTCACGACGGCCCGAGCGGTCCAGGGCATCGGTGGGGCGGTCCTCTCCCCGGCGACCCTGACCATCATCATCACGACCTTCTCGGGAAAACGGCTGGCCCGCGCCCTCGGCTTGTGGGGCGCCATGGGAGGGGCGGGTGGCGCCATCGGCGTCCTCCTCGGGGGGATTCTCACGGCGGAGCTCTCCTGGCGCTGGGTGCTGTTCATCAACGTGCCGATCGGCATCGCGGCGGCCGTCGCGACCGTGGCCTTCCTGGGGGAGGCGCGCGGCGTCGGGCCGCGCCAGCGCCTGGACGTGCCCGGCGCGCTGACCATCACGGCCGGGCTGGGCGCGCTCGTCTATTCGATCGTCAACACCGACGTGCACCCGTGGGGGTCCTGGCAGACGCTGACCGGGCTCGCCATCGCGGCCGTCCTCATCGGCACCTTCCTGCTGCTGCAGCTGCGGGGCAAGTCGCCCCTCATGCCGCTGCGGCTCTTCCGCCTGCGCAGCTTGACCGGGGCCAACATCGTCATGCTGCTCGTCGGGGCGGGGTTCTTCTCCATGTGGTACTTCCTGTCGTTGTTCCTCCAGGACGTGCTGGGCTTCGGCCCCCTGCGAGCCGGGTTCGCCTTCCTCCCCATGGGGATCGCCATCATCATCGCCGCCCAGATGGCCTCCCGCCTCCTGCCGAGCCTCGGTGCGCGCACCCTGCTGCTCGCCGGGACCGTGCTCGCCGCGGGCGGTTTCTTCTGGCTGTCGAGGATCGGCCCCGGTAGCACCTACTGGGGCGACGTCTTCGGCCCCGGCGTCGTCGTCTCCTTCGCCCTCGGCGTCCTGTTCACCCCGCTCGCCTCCGCAGCCACGATGGACCTCCCCCGATCGGAGGCGGGTCTCGGGTCCGGACTGCTCAACACCGCCCGGCAGATTGGCGGCTCGATCGGCCTCGCCGCGCTGGCCACCTTGGCGACGAGCCACACCCACTCCCTCGAGCAGGCCGGGGTCGCCGTCCCGTCGGCCACCACCGAGGGCTTTGCCCGAGCCTTCGTGGCGGCGAGCGCGCTGAGCGTGGCGGCGTTCCTCGCCGCGCTGTTGGTGCCGCGTCGCGGCCACCGGCCCGAGCTCGAGACACGGCCCGCTCAAGGTGGGCCGCCAGAGGGTCGCTCGACCCCGGCGAACGTCACCGCACCCGCGGAGGCGTAGCTCGCCGGTCCCGCCCGCGGGATCGTTCGGGTCGGGGTCTGTCGCTCTCGGCGGGTGGCTCAGCTTCGCCGAGCGTCAAAGGTCGGCACGAGCGTGCGCGCGGCTCGCGCCTCGTCCACCCGTCGCGACGGGGGTCGTCCGGGGGGCCGATCGAGCGTGCTCGACGTCGGGATCCTCGGCGATCCGCTCCAGCGCCTGGGCCAGCGCCTCGAGGGTCTGGAGGCTCTCGGTCTCGGTCGGCTCGATCATGAGGGCCTCGTCCACGATGAGGGGGAAGTAGACCGTCGGCGAGTGGAAGCCCTCCTCGAGCAGGCGCTTGGCCACGTCGAGCGCCTTGACCCCGTGCTCCGCTTGCGCAGGCGAGGCGCGACAGGACGCACCTCGTGCATGCAGGGCCGGTCGTAGGGGACGTCGAAGGTGCCGAGCAGCCGCTGGCGCAGCCAGTTGGCGTTGAGCACGGCGCGCTCGGCCACCCGCTGCAGCCCGTCGCCGCCGTGGACCCAGATGTAGGCGAGCGCCCGGGCCAGCACGAGCGCGTTGCCGTGCCAGGAGTGCACCCGGCCGATCGAACGCGGCGGGCGTGGCCCAGCCGTAGCGGTGCCTGGCCGTCGACCGAGCCGCGGCGGCCGGGGCCCGGGAGGAAGCGGCGCCAGGTCGCTCGGACACCGCCACCGGGCCCGGCGCCCGGGCCTCCGCCGCCGTGGGGGGTGGCGAAGGTCTTGTGCAGGTTCAGGTGGACGATGTCGAAGCCCATGTCGCCGGGCCGCACCACGCCCAGGATGGCGTTGAGGTTGGCGCCGTCGTAGTAGAGCGAGGCCGCCGACCTCGTGGACGGCGCCGGCGATCTCGACGATGTCCTCCTCGAACAGCCCGAGGGTGTTGGGGTTGGTGAGCATGATCCCGGCGACGTCGTCGTCGAGCACCGATCGCAGCGCCGCCATGTCGACGCAGCCCCGCTCGTCGCTCGGCACGGTGACCACCTCGTAGCCGCCGAGGGTGACCGAGGCCGGGTTGGTGCCGTGGGCCGAGTCGGGGATGATCACCTTGTGCCGGGCGTCGCCCCGTGCGCCTCGTGCCAGGCCCGCATGAGCAGCAGCCCGGTCAGCTCGCCGGCCGCCCCGGCCGCCGGCTGCAGGGTGGCCGCGGCCATGCCGGTGATCTCGCACAGCGCCTCCTCGAGGTCGACCAGCAGCGCGAGCCAGCCCTGGATGCAGCTGCCGGGGCGCGCCGGGGTGCACGCCGGCCAGACCGGGCAGCGCGGCCACCGCGTCGCAGACCTTGGGGTTGTACTTCATGGTGCACGAGCCCGAGCGGGTAGGCCCCGAGGTCGACGGAGAACTGGCGGTGGCTCAGCCGGGTGAAGTGGGCCGACCAGGTCGCGCTCGGAGACCTCGGCCAGCTCGACCGGTTCGGCCCGGCGGTGGTCGGCGGGGACCAGCTCGCTCGAGCGGGACCTCGGGGATGCCGGTCGTCGGCAGCTGCCAGGCGCGTCGCCCGGGCTGCGGACAGCTCGAAGAGGGTCGGCTCGGCGTCGCGCCCGAGGAGGGGGGCGCTGGCTCGGCCCGGCACCGCCGCGGCCGGCCGTCCGCCGGACGCGCCCGGTCCGGTGACGATCGCGTCGCCGCCCATCACGCCCGCACCGCCTTGTCGAGCGCCGGCGACGAAGGCGTCGATCTCGTGCCGGGTGCGGCGCTCGGTGACGGCCACGAGGAGCCCGTCGCCGCACCGTCCGGGCGACCAGCTCGCCGGTCGAGGGCGACGCCGGCCAGGAAGCCCTCGTCGGCCAGCCGCTCGACGACCACGGTGCGGCCTCGATCGGCGAGCCGGAGGGCGAACTCGCGCAGCACCGGGGCGTCCGCGGTCGAGGGCTCGACGCCGTCGAGGGCGAGCAGCGCCGTCCCGGCAGTAGCGGGCCGCCCGGGCGCAGCGCAGCGCCGACCTCGGCGAGTCCCGGACGTGCCCAGCCAGCCGAGCTGGATGGCCGCCGTCACCGCCATCAGGGTCTGGTTGGTGCAGACGTTGGAGGTGGCCTTCTCCCGCCGGATGTCCTGCTCGCGGGCCCGCAGGGTGGTGACGTAGGCCCGCCGCCCCTCGACGTCGACGGTCTCGCCCACCAGGCGGCCGGGCAGCCGGCGGACGTGCTCGGCGCGCGCAGGCGAACAGGCCGAGGTAGGGCCCGCCGAAGCCGAGCGGCATGCCGAAGGCCTGGCCCTCCCCCACCACCACGTCGGCCCCCCAGTCGACCCGGGCGAGCGCAGGATCCCGGCGAGCACCGGGTCGGCCGCCACCACCAGGAGCGCCCCGTGCCGGTCGCACAGCCGCCGCACGGCCTCGGCCAGGTCCTCGAGGCAGCCGAGGTAGTTGGGATAGCCGACCACCACCACCCCGGGCGGCGTCGCTCGCCGGCGGCCGGCTCGGGCCACCAGTCGGTGACCGCCGTCGACCAGCGGGACCGTCGTCGAGCCGGTGGCCGGTGCCCGCCGCGAAGGTGGCCAGCACGGCCCGCCAGTGCGGGTGGACGCCCGGCCGAGACGCCACACCGTCTGGCGCCCCGTGGCGGCCGACGCCGAGGTTGACCGCCTCGACGAGCGGCGCTGGCCCCGTCGTAGAGCGAGGCGTTGGCGACCGGCAGGCCGGACAGGCGGGCGACCATGGTCTGGAACTCGAAGACCGCCTGGAGCACGCCCTGGGCCACCTCGGGCTGGTAGGGCGTGTACGACGTCACGAACTCCGAGCGCCCGGCCAGGGCCCGGTCACCGGCGGGACCTCGTGGTCGTAGGCGCCGCCGCCGGCGAAGCAGACCACGGTCGTGGCCGGGCCCGGTTGCGCTCGGCCGAGCGCCTCCATGTGGGCGAGACGACGTCGGGCTCGGGCATCCCCTCGGCCAGCTCGAGCCCGCCGGCCAGGCGGAGCGCCTCGGGGACCGCCGAAAAGAGCTCGTCGAGCGACGAGGCCCGAGGAAGCGCGAGCATCGCCGCGATCTCGGCGTCGGTGTGCGGCAGGTAGTCGGGCACCTCAGCCACGCCGGCTCCCGGCGGCCACGAACGGCATCGTCGCGCACCACGGCCTGCCAGTGCTCGTGTCCGCGCACCTCGACGCGCCACGGCGTCGCCCGTCTCCGACACCGGCATCGGTGTCGATCAGGGCCAGGGCGATCCCCCGTTCGAGCATCGGCGAGAAGTTGCCGCTCGTGACCGCGCCGACCCGGCGACCGCTCGACCGACGACGGCCGCGCCCTCCGCGGGGCGGCTGCCGCCCGTCGGCCACCAGACCTCGCAGACGCCGGCGCGGACCGTCGGGCGCGTTCGGCCTCGAGGGCTCGGCGTCCCCGGAAGTCGCCCTTGTCCCACCCGACCACCCAGCCCAGGCCGGCCTGCAGCGGGGTGATGCCCGGGCCGAGCTCGTGGCCGTGCAGGGGCAGGCCGGCCTCGAGGCGCAGGGTGTCGCGGGCGCCGAGGCCCGGCCGGGTGGACACCGGCGTCGAGCGAGCGCCTCCCAGAAGGCCGGCGGCCACCTCGGCCGGCACGGCGCACTCGACGCCGTCCTCGCCGGTGTAGCCGGTGCCGGCCACGACGCAGGGGCACGCCCTTCCAGTCGAACGGCCGCCACCGCGAAACGCGGCAACGGCAGCGGCCTCGGGAGACACCGCGGCCAAGGCGCTCGCGTGCGCCGGGACCCTGCACGGCGATCACCGCCCGGGCGGCCGTGGTGTCCTCGCCGCCCATGGCCTCGACGCACCCGGTCGGTGTTGGAGGCGTTGGGCATGACGTCGAAGCGATCGTCGGCGACCCACCAGACGATGATGTCGTCGACCACCGAGCCGTCCTCGTCGAGCAGGTGGGTGTACTGCGCCCGCCCGGGACGATCCTGGCGCAGGTCGTTGCTGAGCGCGCGCTGCAGGAGCGTCGAAGCGCCTCCGGGCCCGCGACCCGGACCGTGCCGAGGTGGCTCACGTCGAAGGCGACCGCGCCGGTGCGGCAGGCCCGGTGCTCGGCCAGGGTCCCGTGCGGGTAGGCCAGCGGCATCTCCCAGCCCCCGAAGGCGACCAGCTTCGCCCCAGCACGGAGGTGGGCGTCGTGGAGCGGTGACTGACGAAGGCGTGGTGCCGACACCCGATCGCGGTCCTCGCGGGCGCCGAGGCGCTCGGACCCGCGGGCGTTCACGCCGTCGATTCTACGCGGCGGGCTGCGACTCCCCGCCGATGCCCTGACGCTCGAGCAGGGCGGCGAAGTCCCGCTGGTACAGGACCCTCACCTCGACGTCGGGGTGCAGCTCGCCATGCGGCGGACCTTGGCGTTCTTGCGGGTGACCAGCCGCTGGTCGGCCGTCGTCAGCTCGACGAAGCAACCGAGGTCGGGCAGCCAGAAGTCCGGTCGAAACGCGCTGATGACTCGCCCGCGCTCGTCCCATGCAAGCGCGAACTCCACCGGCTCGTACTCCCATCGGACGGCGGCGAGATCGAGGAGCGCGGCCAACACCCTCTCCGAGGGGTGGGCAAAGCGACGTCGGGCGGCCGGGAGCTGTGAGGGGTGCCGAAGAGGGCGAACGGTCAACGCCGCACGCCGCCCCGCTGCGCCCCGGCGGCACGTCGCTGCAGGGGGGCGCCCTCGTCCTCGCCGAGCGGTTCCGCTCCCTCGGGCACGGGACCCGGCTCCTGGCGCCGCAGGCGGACCATGTCGGCGTCGAGGGCATCTACGACCCCGGCCAGCGGAACGATGTTAAAGACCCCCTGCCCGCCGGCGAGGAGGTCGACCACCTCGCCGTCGGAACGGGCGAGGACCGCGGTGGTACCGGTCAGCACCAGCTTGGAAGCCGCCAGGTCCTCGCCCAGGTGGGACCGGAGGCAGTCGATGGCTCGCCGGGCCGAGTGCAACGAGATCCCCGCGTCGAGCAGCTGCTTGATCACCTTGAGCTGCACGAGGTCCCGATAGGAGTATCGGCGCTTGGTCCCACTGCCGTGGGCCGCCGCGATCGAGGGCTTGAGCAGCCCGGTGCGAGCCCAGTAGTCGAGCTGGCGGTAGGAGATCTGCACGAGGGAGCAGACCTGCGGGCCACCGAAGCCCGCCTCGCATCCGATCGGGTCCGCCGCCGCCGACCCGATGGTCGACGCGGCGCTGGACGAGGCGGAGCGGGGCGACCGGACGCCGGGCATCGCCGCGGAATCGGGCTGCTCGAGGAGCGACGCCTGCGCGCCCCCCCGGGAACCCCTCTTCGTGCCGCTGGCGCTGTCGCCGATCGCGTTCCCCCTTCGCGAGCCCCTCCGGGGCGGCTGGCGCGACGCGGTGGTCTTGGCCATCGGTGCCTCCTCCAAGGTCCTAGCCACAACTGTACCCGCGCAAGACGACAGCCGCGTAGTTACGTCGCGGTGGTTCCTCCCTGCAGGGCTCCGTTTGCGCTCACGTCCGGAGCGCCCGGTTCTCCTTTCCGTTCCCCGGCCGGCCAGGCGACGACGGGCCCGCGCACCTCCACGCTCACGTCGGCCCCGACCGCCGGCTGGACCTCGCCCATGGTCCGCACGACGATCGATTCGCCGCCGTCGCCCAGGAGCCGGACACGGGTCACCGCGTCGTGGCCGTGGTACCCGGACCACAGGACCCGGCCCGCCAGCCCCTCCGACCTCGCTCCGCCGGGCGACCCGGTCCTCACCTCGATCTGCTCGGGCCGGACCAGCACCGCGACCTCCGAGCCGGCAGGCAGCTGGCCGTCTCGAAGCCGGCCCGCCAGGGTGCCGAGGGCGGTGTGGACCGAACCGGGACCGAGCACCCCGCTCAGGATGTTGGCATCACCGACGAAGCGCGCCATGTCCGCGTCGATCGGCGAGCGGTACAGCTCGTGAGGGCTTGCGCACTGGGCGATCCGCCCACCGCGCAACACCGCGACAAGGTCCGCCAGGGAGAGCGCCTCGTCCTGGTCGTGGGTCACGAGGATCGCGGTGGCACCCGCCTCCTTGAGCACCCGGCGGACGTCCTCTCGGACGCTCGAGCGCAGGTTGGCGTCGAGAGAAACGAACGGCTCGTCGAGCAGCACGACCTCGGGCCTGATGGCGAGGGCCCGAGCGAGCGCGACGCGCTGCTGCTGTCCGCCGGAGAGCTGGTGGGGGTAGCGCTCGGCCAGGTCTGCCAGACCCACCCCCTCGAGGAGCTCCCTGGCCCGGCGCCGACGCTCGGAGCGGCGCAGCCCGAAGCCGACGTTCGCCTCGACCGTGAGGTGAGGGAAGAGGCCGCCCTCTTGGGGGACGTAGCCGATGCGGCGCTCTTCGGGCCGCATGTAGCGGCCTCCGCCCTCGACCTGTCGCCCGCCGACATCGACCGTTCCCCGATCCGGCCGCTCAAAACCCGCCACCAACCGCAGCAGGGTCGATTTGCCGCTGCCGGAGGGGCCCAGGATGGCGGTGAAGGCGCCGGCCGGTACCTCGAGGTCCACGCCGGTCAACACCGGATGGGCGCCAAAGGCCTTGTGCACGTCCTCGAGGCGGAGCCCGCTCACCCCGCCATCATCGCGTCGGCGGATGGGCCGGGGCACGGAGCGTCCCTCGATGGGGCGGCCCACGACCGGGCGGCCGAGCACCGGACGGCCGATCACGGGACCTCCACCGCCTTGCCGGCGCTTCCGGCATTCCGGGGCAGGCGGTCGAAGTACCGGCCGAGCACGTAGCTCGGGACAGCGGCGATGGCGATCATGACGAGGGAGAATTGAGCCGCCTGCCCGTAGTCGAGGTTGGTCTCGTACGACCAGAACTGTGTGGCGAGCGTCTGGGCGTTGGTCGGGATGAGCAGCAACGTGGCCGTCAGCTCGGTGACCCCCGAGAGAAAGACGAGGCAGAACGCGGCGGCCAGGCCGGGAGCCAAGAGAGGCAGCGTGACCCGTCCGAGGACCGACAGGCGGCGCCTGCCGAGCGACCGGGCCACCTCCTCGAGGCCGATGGGCGCCTGGGCCACCGACGCCCGTACGCCCACCAGGGCGAGCGGGAAGAACAAGATGGCGTACGCCACGACGAGCAGCGGAGCGGTCTGGTACAGGAAGCCGCCCGCGTAGCGCTCGGAGAAGTACGAGAGCGCCAGGGCGATCACGAGGCCGGGCATGGCGAGGACCAGGTAGGTGGAGCGCTCGAGGAGCCGGCCGTACCGGCCACGGTGGCGCAGCGCCAGCAGCGCCACGGGGAGCGCCATCGCGGTGGCCAGCGCGGCCGCCGACCCGCTGTACGCGGCGGTGTGCCACGTGGCGTCGAGCAACGAGACGCCCGACAGGGTGGATGTCGGGCGGGCGACGATCCAGTAGACGTCGGTGCCGACGGGCTGGCCCAGGGCCAGCCCGACGAGCACCACGACCCCGAGCAGCGCCGGCAACGTGGCACGGCCAAGGCGACGGCGCGAGAGCGCACGCTGGGCCATCGGCCCGGACCGGCTCACCCTGGCCCGTCCCCTGGTCATGGCCTCCGCGGCGAGCACCACGAGCCCGAGCCCGACCAGCACGAGGGAGAGTGCCGAGGCGACCGGCACGTCGTACGTCTTGAGCTCCGTGAAGATCTCCGTCGTAAAGGTCTGGTAGCCGAGGATCTCGAAGGCGCCGTACTCGGCGAGGATCACGAGGGCCACGAGGAGGCACCCGCCGAGGATGGCCACCCGCGCCTGACCCAGGGTGATCCTCCAAAACGTCCGGAAACGGCCGACCCCGAGGCTCCTCGCGACCTCCTCCTGGCCGGGGTCGGCGTTGCGGAGGCTGGCCGCGACGGGCAGGTACACGAGGGGGTAGACGGCGAGCGTCATCACGAGAACCGCCCCGGGGAAGCCTTGGATCGCCGTGCTGAGCGAGGCCCAGCCGAAGCTCACGACGAAATCCGGGATGGCGAGGGGGATGACCAGCAGGACCGCCCACAGCCGACGACCGGGCAGGTCGGTGCACTCGACCAGCCAGGCGGCCGCCGTTCCGAGAACGGCGCAAAGGAGCGTCACCACGACGGTGAGACGGACCGTGTTCCACAGGAGCGTGCGGGTCAGCGCCCGGTCGATCACGTCGAGGGCGTTGCCAAAGCCCCCGACCTCGATGAAGAGGAATACGAAGGGGACGAGCACGGCGGCGACCACCAGGGTGCTGGCGACGGCGAGACCCCAGGGCCGCCGGGCCCATGCCCGCACAGGACGGGGAGCGGTGGTTGCCACCAGTGTCCCGGTCACGCGGACCGTCCCCGCCCGCTCAGCGCCATCCCCGCCCCCAGGATCATCGGATCAGAGGAGCCCCGCCCCACGCAGCAGAGCCACGGCCGTCGACCCGTCCCCGAGCTCGGCGACGTTGATGGCGGTCGGTTGCAACTGGTCGAACGGCGTCTCCGGGGCCGCCGTGGCGACCCCGGAGGCGAGTGGGTACTCGAAGCTGTCGGAGTGGGCGATGATCTCCTGCCCCTGGTGACTCACGAGAAAGGCCAAGAACCTCTGGGCGTCGGCCTTGTGGGAGGACGACCTGAGGACCCCCGCACCCGACACGTCGACGACGTAGCCGGGGTCGTGCGGCGCGAAGTAGGCCAGCTTCGAGTGCATGCCGCTCGCGCCGAGCTCTGCTTGCAGGCGGTACCAGTAGTACTGGTTGATCACGCCCAGCGCCACCGCACCGCGGTTGACCTGATCGACGACGGTCTCGTTGTCGGGGTAGGTGTGAGCCGAGGCGTTGGACTTGAGACCCTCGAGCCAGCGCTCCGTCGCCGCCTTGCCCTCCTGGCGGTCGACCGAGGTGACGATCGGCTGGAAGTCCGTTTCGCTGGGGGCCAGGGCCACCTTGCCGCGGTACTTGGCATCGGCGAGGTCCAGGACCGAGCTGGGGAGCTGGTCGGGACTGATCAGGCTGGGGTTGTACACGATGACGCTCACCCGCGCGGAGATCCCCACCCAGTCTCCCTTCGGCGAGTTGTACTGGCTCGGCGTCTCGGCGAGGGTGGAGGAGTCCACCGGCTCGAGCAGTCCCTTGCCCTGCAGGTACTCGAGCGGAGGGGAGTTCTCCGTGTAGAAGACGTCCGCAGGGGAGTTGGACCCTTCCGTGACGATCTGGTTGGCGAGGGCGTCCTCGTCACCGTTGCGGACGTTGACCGTGATCCCGGTCGACTTCTCAAACGCGGAGACCAACTTCTGGGTGGTCTGCGGGTGTTGGCCGTTGTAGAGGGTGATCGCATTGGCTCCGGAGCCGGAGCTCGAGCACGCCGAGAGGACGGCGCCACCCAGGACCGCCACGAATGCGACAGAAACCGATGCCCGCAGCAGCGGCCCTCGCCGCCTGGGGCCCCCGTGCATCCCGAGCATCGATCGTCGCCTCACTCATTCTCGTTGGCCGAACGCAATATTAGGTTAGCCTAACTTAACCCAGGGATGTCAGCCGACCAAAGTCGCGACGACGGGGTGTGACGGTCCGGCGCAGTACGGGTACAGGCTCGGGGCCTGGAGTTCGGGGCCGGGGCCGGGGCCCGACCATTCTCTGCGACCGCAGGTGACCGAGCCTCAGCTCGGCGTGTCGCCCGCTGGCCCGTCGAGGTCGGCCAGGCCCACGAACGGGCTCGACGGCTCGGCATGGAATCGTCGGGGGATGCGACCGGCACGGCGTGCCCACCAGCCCGCTTCCACGGCGGCACGCATCGCCCCGGCCATGGCCCCCGGGTCGTGTGCCCGGGTGATCGCCGACGCGACCAGGACGGCGTCACAACCGAGCTCCATCGCGAGACAGGCGTCGGAGGCGGTACCGATCCCGGCGTCGAGCACCACCGGGACCTGGGCGCCCTCCCGGATGAGGGCGATGTTGTGGGGGTTGCGGATGCCGAGCCCGCTGCCGATCGGCGCGCCAAGGGGCATGACGGCGGCGCACCCCACCTGCTCGAGCCTCCGGGCCAGGACGGGATCGTCGTTGGTGTAGGCGAGCACGACGAAATCGTCCTCCACCAGTTGCTCTGCGGCGTCGAGCAGCTCCAGCGGATCGGGCAGCAACGTTCGGTCGTCGGCGATGACCTCGAGCTTGACCCAGTCCGTCTCGAGGGCTTCCCGGGCCAACTTGGCGGTGAGCACCGCCTCCCCCGCGGTGAAGCACCCGGCAGTGTTGGGCAGGACCGCCACGCCGCAATCGCGCAGCACGTCGATGACCGAACCTCTGGCGGTCGGGTCGACGCGTCGCATCGCCACCGTCGCGAGCTCGGTACCGGACGCCCGGAGGGCCTCGGCCAGCGACGAGAGGCTCCGCATGCCGCCCGTGCCGAGCATCAGGCGCGACCCGAAGGTGCGCCCGGCGATCGTGAGCTGCTCTCCTTGTCCTTGGCCCATCACGGCGAGCCTATCGGCGGGCATCCCGACGGTACGCTGCGCGGGTGACTCCGCGGGCCGCGCTCAGCATCGCCGGGTCCGACTCGGGCGGCGGTGCCGGCATCCAGGCGGACCTCAAGACCTTCGCCGCCCACGGCGTCTTTGCGACCACGGCGATCACGGCCATCACGGCACAGAACACCCAGGTGGTGACCGAGGTCCTCGCCCTCGATCCCGAGCTCGTCGTTGCACAGATCCGCGCCGTCCTCTCCGACCTGCCGATCGTCGCCGCCAAGACCGGGATGCTGGCCAGGGCCGGGACTGTGGCGAGGGTAGGTGCCATGGCTGCGGCCGGCGAGCTCCCACCCCTCGTCGTCGATCCCGTGCTCGTCACGAGCAGCGGTCACTCGCTCCTCGACGAGGGCGGGGTCCGCGCTTACCGCGACCTGCTCCTGCCCCACGCGCTGGTGGCCACCCCCAACCTTCGAGAGGCCGCAGTCCTCACCGGGCGCGACGTACGCCAGCTCCGGGACGAAGAGGCGATGGCAGAGGCGGGCGAGGAGCTCCGTGAGCTCGGGGCGCGCTTCGTGATCGTCAAGGGAGGCCACCTCGAGGCCCCTACGTGCCCCGACGTCGTCGTCGGGCCGGAGGGGACGAGCGTCCTGGCGGCCCGACGCGTGACCACGGGGAACGACCACGGCACCGGCTGCTCTCTCTCGGCGGCCGTGGCCGCCAACCTGGCGCGCGGTCTCGGTGTGCTGGAGAGCATCTCGGAGGCCAAGGCGTACGTGCACCGAGCGATCCTCGGCGCCGCCCGCTGGAGGCTCGGCGCCGGCCACGGCCCGATCGACCACTTCGGATGGGACGTCGACGATGCCGAGGGTTGACCGGGTCCCCCGGTCGCGTCCGGTGGCCACGGACGGCGGACCCCCGCCGTCCGACGGTGACGGCACACCCCCGCCGTCCGACGGAGCGGCCGGCAAGGCGCCCCTTCCGCCCCCCCGTCCTTCACGCACCTCGCTGCGGCCCGCCCTCATCATCGTGGGGCTGGCCGTCGTGATCGTCGTCGTCTTCGCCCTCGGAGCCGCCGTCAGCACCCACCCGTCGGGCAGCTCCCGCACCCAGACACCTCCAGCGTCCGGGTCCGTGCACACCAGTGCCGGAGTGGTCCACCCGGTCCCCGCAGCCCCACTGCTCGCACCGATCACCGGTCCCGGCGAGCCTCCCACGAACATCGTCGCATCCCTTTCCGTGCCCCAGGGCACGAAGAGGGTGGGCTACCAGACCAACCCCAACAACACACAGCAGTACGACCGCACGGTCGACCTCGAGTGGGCGGGGAGTCAGGGTGCCGTCGTCGGCCTTTATCGCTCGGTGCTACCCGGCGCCGGTTGGAAGATCGAGAGCACCGGTCCGGCGTCGAGCGGACACGGGGTCCAGGTGCTCGCCCAAAAGGGCGGCTCCGATGGCTGGTACTGGGAGGCCGCGATCGTCGCAGCGCCGACGACGTTCCCCTCCGGGAACACGCCGGCGGACGCCGAGTCGACCCGGTTCACGTTGGAGCTGATCCAGGTCTCCGACGACTTCTGATCGAGCTCGGCCGCCCCCACCGCCGGCCGAGCTGTCGGCCCGCTCGCGGCATCGTCACCGCGCAGCAGCCACGACCAGATGAAGAAGTTGATGGGGTACAGCAAGTAGCCGATCCGGCTGGCCGGTGCGATCAGGATGGCCACGGTCATCACCCACCCGGCCAGCATCGTGACCTCGGCGGGCGAACGCGGCGGGCGGCGGACGAGGCGGCGGACGAGCAGGATCACGCCGACGAGGGCCACCGAGCTGGTCACGATCCGACCGAGCACCGGCGCGGCGCTCACCAGCAGATGACCCGGCAGCGGGCTGGCCGCCGGTGAGCTCACCCCCGAGAGCCCGAGGGGGAAGAGGACCACGTTCTGGGCGAAGGCGCTCGCGTTCTGCGCCACGAAGGGAGCGACGACGGGTGCGATGATCACCAGCATCCCGAGCAGCATCCTGACGGGCGCTCGTCGTCCCTCACGGTCACGCGCCGCGAAGAGCGCGAGCGCAGCGAGCGGCCAGGCGGTGAACTTCATGGCCGAGACGACCCCGAGCACCAGGCCCGACCAACCCGGGCGCCGCCGCTGGGCCAGCACCATGGCGAGCAGCAGGAAGCCGACGATCACCATGTCGTCTCCGCCCGTGGCGAGCGGCAACGCGGCGATCGGCAGGACCGTCAGGGCCTGCAGGGTGCGGAAGCGCCGTTCGACCGGCGCTCTCGAGAGGCCGAGGGACACGGCGACGACGACGATCGTGGTCAGGCTGAGGAAGATCCGGGCGTCGGTGAGCCGTAGGCCCCCATGCGTGCTCGAGGGCAGCCCAAAGACGGTCATGAGCGGGAGGTACGGGAAGAAGAGCTCGTATGCGGGCTGGCCGTCCACGGGCAGCACCACCTTGTGGTCGCGCACCACCGTCCGATAGGGGTCCTTGCCCTCGGTCAGGCGGTGCGCGGCGTGCTCGATCACGGCCACCTCGGGCTGCACGTGTCCCGAGATGCCATCGCTCCGCCAGGCCACCTCGAGCGAGAGCGGGAGGAGCGTGGCGCCGATCAATACCAGGAAGAAGATGGCCGCCCGGGCCCTCCATCGCCGGCTTCCGCCCCGGGCCTGCACGTCCCGCTCGCACTCGGACGTCCCCGACCGCCGTCCCCGGCGGCACAGCCCGAGCGAGAGCGCCGCCGCCACCGCGTACGGGCCGATCGAGATGAGGGCCCACTGCCGGTAGAGCGAGACGCCCGAGGTGTGGATGGTGAGCAGAGCGAAGAGCACGGACGCGGCATAGAGGGCGGCGTCCCACGCCTGCGGGCTCCAGGCCCTCGTGCGGACCGTCCACTGCCGGATCGTTCGTAGCACCGTGTCTCGTAGCACCGTGTCTCGTGGCACCGTGTCACCGTCGCCGGACGCCCGGGCGGCGGACGAACCCACGCTCACCCGCCGGAACCGCCGGGCAGGGTCAGCCTACCCGGGCCGGCGTGCGAGCTGGGGCCCCCGAGCCGGAGGACCCGCCGGTAGAAGTCCAGCTCGGCCTCGAGCCCGGCCGCGATGTTCTCGGCCCGGCGGAACCCGTGACCCTCCCCGGGGAAGGTCAGGTACTCACAGCGGCGGCCCTGCTCGCGCATCGTTTCCACGAGGCCCGCCGCCTGCTCGGGCGGGACGACGGGGTCGTCCAGGCCCTGGAGAACCAACACCGCCCCCTGGATATCGGCGGCATGGTCCGACGGGGACCGGGCCCGGAAGGTCGGCTCGGACCCCGGCAGGGGACCGATCAGGCGATCGGTGTAGTGCGCCTCGAAATCGTGGGTGGAGGCGACGAGCGAGAGCAGGTCGGTCACCCCGTACCAACTCGTCGCGGCGGCGAACACCTGCTGGCCGACCAGCGCCCCGAGAGCAGTGAACCCGCCGGCGCTCGACCCCCGGATGGCCATCCGCTCGCCGTCGACCTCTCCCCTCCCGGCGAGCCAACGGGCGACCGCCGTGCAGTCCTCCACGTCCGCCACACCCCACAGCCCGTCGAGGGCGCGTCGGTACCTTCGCCCATGGCCGCTGCTGCCCCGGTAATCGACCTGCACGTACGCCAAGCCCCTACTGGTGAAGTACTGGACAACAAGATCGAGACCCGGATCCGACGCACCGGTCGGTCCGCCGTGGCAGTGCACGACCAGCGGGGGGGCGCGGGTGGAGCCCTCGTGCCACGGCGGCGGCGCATCGGGGCACGGCGGATACCAGAGGGCGGGGACGTCCCCGCCCGGGCCGGGCACGACGATCGGTCGACCCCGCGAGATGCGAGCCCGATCCAGCGGCTCGGCGTCGTCTCCCTCTCCCGCGGCGGCGGGCCGGGGCGCCCCGGCGGGCTCGACCTCGCACCACCACGGCTGCGTGGTCGACCACGGGGTCGATCCCAGCCACGCCACTCCGCCGGGCAAGGCGCACAGGCCGTTCACCACGACGCAGGGCTGCTCGATCGGCCGGAGGTCGCCCGAGGCCATATCGAGCACTCCGAGACGGTCCCCCTCCGGGTCGCGCCATCGGCACGCCAGAATCCTGGGCCCCGCCGGGGCCAGGGAGATCTGGCCCAGCTGCCAGTCGGGGGTGTGAAACTCCGCCTCCCTGTTGCTCAGCCGCCGTGCCTCCTCCCGGGGATGCCACCGCCAGGGCTGCCACCATCCCTCCCGGTCGCTCACGAAGACGAGCCCGCCGTCTTCGCACCACACTGGCGAGCCCACGGACTCCCCGTCGCCCCCGGCCACCCGCCGGACTCCCTCGAGACGGACCTCACCGCCGGAGCCGATCGCGACCACTCCGGCCCAGAGAGTGGACGCGTCCCAGGGCATGTCGGGGTGGTCCCAGGTGATCCAGGCCAACCACCAGCCTCGACCCTCCGGAGGCCCCCCTCGGGCCGACGCCACGAAGTCGGTGCCGTCGAAGAGGACCCGGCCGGGGTGCGGTGTCGGCGCCGACCCGATCGTGTCGGTCGTCGCGGATACCGGCAGGAGCACCAGCTCCCGGGCGGGACTGCGGGTCCCATCCCGGTGCCGCTCACGGATCGCCAGCACCCCTCCCCCGCCCGGGGCGGGCCACAGGTCGCCGTGGTACCACCGTTCGCCCGCCGGGGCCGCTTGGCTGAGCGGACGGAGCTCTCTCTCGCCTGGCGCCCGGGACGGGGCCCCTTCAGCCGGGGCTCCGGCGGCCGGGGCGCCATCACCGCCGACTTCGGCCAGAAGCACCGCCTGGTCGGTCTGGTCGACGAAGGCGATCCGAGGGCCGGAGGTCCAGCCCGCCCCGGTCACCCGCGTCGTTGACCGCTCTGCCCGCGGAGGGAGCAGGCAGAACGCGCCGCCCCCGTACTCGTGGACTCGGGAACGCACGCTCCTGCCCCGAAGGTCGATCTCCTGCGGTCGCCCTCCGGGGACGAGACGCATGACGACCTGCCTCCCGCCCTCGCGGGGACGGTTCTCGACCCAATACAGGCACGAACCGTCGGACCGCAGCGTCCCCCGCGACATCCGGTGGTCGGCCACCAGGGAGGCGGCGACCGGCCATGCCGACGAGTCGGCGGCCGGGTCTTCGATCTCTCGTTCGCACCGGGCCACGGCCTACGGTAGCGCCGTGACCTTCCGTGCCTTTGTCGCCACCCAGCACGACGACCGGACCGAGACGGCGGTGAGGGAGCTGTCCGAGGACGATCTGCCCCAAGGGGAGGTCGTCATCGAGGTCGAGTGGTCAGGGCTGAACTACAAGGACGCGATGGCCGTCCAGCCGGGCAGTCGCGTCGCTCGCCGCTCCCCTCTCGTCCCGGGTGTGGACCTCGCGGGCACGGTGCGCTCGAGCGACGATCCCGCCTTCACCCCGGGAGATGCCGTGCTAGCGCACGGCTACGACCTCGGGGTTGCCCACCACGGCGGTTTTGCCGAGCTGGCCCGCGTCCCCGCGGGGTGGGTGGTGGCCCTGCCCGCCGCGCTGGACACCCGGTCCGCCATGATCGTCGGGACGGCCGGGTTCACCGCCCACCTCTCGCTGCGACGCCTCGAGCGCCTGGGACTGCGTCCGAGCGAGGGACCCTTGCTCGTCACGGGTGCGTCCGGCGGCGTGGGGAGCATGGCCGTGGCGCTCGCCGCGGACCGGGGCTTCGAGGTCGTGGCCAGCAGCGGCAAGCCCGAGGAGCACGACTACCTGCGGCGGCTGGGTGCCGCCGAGGTCATCGGTCGAGACGAGATCGGCGCCGCAGCGGGGCGGGCGCTCGGCCCCGAGCGATGGGCAGGGGCCATCGACTGTGTCGGAGGAGCGACGCTCACCGAGATCCTCCGGACTCTTCGCTACGGCGGCGGCGTGGCGGCGAGCGGACTCGTCGCCGGCACCGACCTCGGCACGACCGTCTATCCCTTCATCATCCGCGGCGTCTCGCTGCTCGGCATCGACAGTGTCCTGACGCCCATCGACCAACGGCGCGCCCTGTGGGAGGACCTCGCAGTGGCACTGCCCGTCGCCGCCCTCGAGGGCATCGTGGCCCGCGAGGTGGGTCTCGACGATCTCGACCGTGCCCTGGCCGAGCAGATGGCCGGCCGAGCCCGGGGGCGAGTCCTCCTGCATCCCTGATCCCTGCGGCCTCGGTCGGCCGGCGAGGTCGTCTTCGATCCTTGGACCTCGGCCCCGCCCAGGCGACCTCGAGGGCCTACTGGGAGCCGAAATCCTCCGGCTTCACCGAATCGAGGAACTGCCGGAACTGGCCGACCAGTTCGTCGGAGCTCTCCTCGTCGATGGCACCACCCTCGAGGCCGTCGATGGCGAGCAAGATTCCCTCGCTATCCATCAGATCGTCGGCGACGAACAGCGGGCTCTTGGTGCGCACGGCCACCGCAACGGCATCCGAGGGGCGGCTCGAGACCATGGCACGCGTGTCGCTGCGCCGCAGATGCACCTCGGCGTAGTAGGTGGCGGCACGCAGCTCGGTGATCACCACGCGCTCGACGGTGATCTCGAGCTCCTCGAGCAGATCGCGTATCAGGTCGTGCGTCATCGGGCGCGGTGGGTTGACGCCCTGCAGGGCGTAGGCAATCGCCGTGGCCTCGGGCGTCCCGATGAAGATCGGGAGCGTCCGACCCTCACCCTCGATCTCCTGGAGAAGCAGCACGGGCGTGTGCGACTGGAGGTCCACACGGACAGCCCGCAGCCGAACTTCGACCATGGCTGCAATGTAGCGCCGTCCACTCCCCGTGTGCCCGCGTTCCCTGCCGGGAACAACACGATGTTCATCCGAGTGCCCAGGCAGCGATACCTGCCCGCGGCACGCCACACCTCCCGCTCCGACGGCGCCCTGCGCAACGGTCACCGGCCGGACCGGCGCGCCGGGCGGGCGTGCGTCAGGTCCCGAGCTGGCGCCGCAGCTCGCGTCGGAGCAGCGCGCTGCGCAGGCTCTCCCCCAGTCGTGTGACGTCGGCACTGGCCTCCACAGCCCGCTGGCGAGCCTCGGGATTGCGCTGCCTCAACAACGGCGTGATGATCTGCTCGACGAGACCCACCTCCCGGTCGACCGCGTTGCGATAGAGGGTGAGGTGCCGCGGCTCGACCCCGTACTCGGCAAGCTCGGCGGCCAGACGAGTGATGGTGAGGGCTTCCTCGTCGTAGTACGGGACGCCGGCGACCACGAGGGGCGCCACCAACCCGAATCGTTCGAGCGAGCGAAGGACGTCCGGGGAGACCGCAGCGGCGCTGCACAGCTCCTCCGCCGTGAAGCTCGCCCCGGTGACCACCCGAGCCGACAACGACCCCGGAGCCGGCTCCGGGGGGAACTGGGAACCACCGCCACCGGGCGATCCCGCCGGGCTGGTCGGACCGCCCGTGCCCGGGGACGCTTCCGCGGCCGATCCGCCGGGACGTCCTTGTGCCTCGCCCTGAGCCACCGGCACGTGCGAGCCGGCGGCCGGGGGCGGAGTGGCGGAGGGTGCAGGCCCCCCACCCCCTCCGACGCCGGAGGAGTGCCACCCTCCTGCAGTCGGGCCGCCGACGGGCGAAGGTTCCGGGGATCCATGGTCCATCCCCTGGCCAAGCTGGTGCTGGGTCGCCTCGAGATCGGGTGGAGGGACCGGGTCCTCGCCGGCGCGCTCGGGGGCCAGGCCGATCCCCGTGCTCCTCGGGTGCGCCGGATGGTGCTCGAGGCTCGGCTCCCCGTGACCGGCGCCCCCCGGACCACGCATGATCGACGGCTCGCTGGCCCGCCGGAGAGCCCGGGGAAACGCGTCGCCGCCCTGCGAGCGGGCCGATCCGCTCGTCGGGAGGGCTCGCACCGTGGCCATCGGCTCGGACCTCGCGGACTCGGCGGGGTGCCCGGGCTCCGAGCGCGTTGCGTCGGCTCGCACCGCCTCGGCATTGGGCGCCTCCGCGCCGACGGCGACGAGGTCGTCCCGTGCGGCGACCTGCGGCGAGTCGTCGAGCACCTTGTCCCCCTCGTGCTCCAGGCGGTCGCGAATGACCTTGAGCGGCAGGAAATGCTCGCGCTGCTGGCGCAGCACCCAGCGGAGCCGAGCCACGTCGTGCTCGTAGAACTTGCGATACCCGGAGGGCGATCTCTCGGGGTTGACGAGGCCCTGGCTCTCGAGGAACCGGATCTTCGAGATCGTCACGTCCGGGAACTCCTGACGCAACAGCGTCAGGACATCGCCGATGGACAGGTAGGCGCGAGTGCTCATGCCGGGGCGCTCATTGGTCCTCGGCGACCAGGTACACGAGTTTGAACTTGCCGATCTGCACCTCGTCGCCCGCGGACAGGACCGCCTCTTCGATCCGCTCGCGGTTGACGTAGGTGCCATTGAGGGATCCGAGGTCCCGCACCACCACCTTGCCGTCCTCGCCACGACGCAGCTCCGCGTGACGCCTCGACACGGTGATGTCGTCGAGGAAGATCGTGCTCTCGGGGTGGCGTCCCGCCAACGTCACCCTGGCGTCGAGGTTGTAGCGCGCGCCAACGTTGGGGCCGCGCTTCACCGCCAGCACGCCGGGTCCGCGCGGCACCTCGACCAACGACACCGACGCGTCGTCGTCCAGCGCCTCGCCCTGCGGCTCGACCGGTTGCAACCGCACCGTCGTCTCGCTCTGATGCACGGGCAGGACCGCGCCGCACGACGAGCAGAAGTTCACCTCGGCAGGGTTCCGGTGCCCACAGTTGTGGCAGAACACAACCACCACGGTAGTCGGTCCCTCCGCCCCGTTCCCCTGGATCGCCCCCGAGCCCGCCACCTGCGCCGGCGAAGAGCGGCTCAGGACTCGGTCAGGGACCGGTAGCCCTCGGCGTCGAGGAGTGAGCCCAGCTCGCCCGGATCGGAGACCTCGAGCTCGCAGATCCAGCCCTCGCCATAGGGGTCCTGGTTGAGGAGCTCGGGATTCTCTCCCAGGGACTCGTTCACCGCGACCACCGTGCCGGCGACCGGCGCGTAGATCTCGGAGACGGACTTGGTGGACTCCACCTCGCCCAGCACGCCCCCGCCGCCGAGGGTCGCCCCCACGGACGGGAGCTGAACGAAGACGACATCGCCCAGGGCGTCCTGCGCATAGTCCGTGATGCCAACGCGGATCCGGCCCGCCTCGCGCCTCGCCCACTCGTGGTCGTTGGAGTAGAGGAGGTCGCCGGGTACCTGCACCGAGTGGACCCTATCGGACCGGGGCCACGGGGCCGCAATCGTTGGGCCGCAATCGCTGGTCCTAGCGGAGCAGCTGGCGGAGCCGGACCGCGTGCTGCTGAGCGCGCGAGCCGGCGGCCGCGTCGCTGGGCCCTTCGGCCCATACGTGGGTCATGGGCTCCTCGGGATCGGGCAGCACGAGGGCCCAGCCGTCGTCCTCGAGGATCTTGACGCCGTCCACCAGGACCACCTGGCGGTCCCCCAGCTGCTCCACCAAAGCCCGCATCAGGTGGCCCTTTTGCTCCCAGGGCGTCACCACCGTCGTGTGGGCGATGTGCACCGGCGGGACCGAACGCACCACCTTGGACAACGACTGACCCGTCCTGGCCAGCATGGAGACGAGGTAGACCATCGTGGCAACGGCGTCGAAGGCCGGAAGGAAGCTCGGGACCATGAACCCGCCGGTCTGGTCCGCCGCGAAGGCCACATCGCCCGACGCGGCCACCTCCATCAGGTGCGCCGAGGACATCTTTGTGGCGATCACCCTCCCCCCGGCCTGGGCGCAGATGCTGTCGGCGATTCGGCTCACGCCGACGGGAAGCGCCACCGACGGGGAGTCCACGGTCTCGGCGACGAGACGTAAGAGCGCGAGCAACGCCTGGTTGTTGTCGAGGACCGTGCCCTCGTCGTCGACGATCGTGAGGTGCTCTCCGTCGGGGTCGATCACGGCGCCGAGCTGCGCGCCCGAAGCCCGCACGAGCTCCGCCACCCTGGCTGCACTGGCCGAGCGCTCGACGGACATCATTCCGGGCGTGTGCGCATAGGGATTGACCATCAGGACATCGGCCCGCAACTTGGCCAACACGTTGGGCATCACGAAGCTGGCCGCGCCGTACGACAGGTCGAGCACGATCTTGAACCCGGCCCGCCCGACCTCGGAAAGGTCGACGGCGCCGACCAGATCGAGCGTGTAGTGCTCCACGGCACGAGCGGGAAACGAGATGTCCCCGATGTCGCTCGCCGAGACCCGACGGAACTCCTCCCGATGGTACAGGCGCTCGATCTTGCGCTGGTCGGACTCGGCCAGGTCGAGTCCTTGATCGTCGAAGAACCGCAGGATCACGGACTGCGGGTCGCCCGCGACCAGCCGGACGGTCACGCCCCCCTGGCTCGCCGAGACCCGAATCTCGTGTCGCGTCACCGGGACCGTCGCGACCTCCAGGTCGTCCACGTTCACCCCGACCGAGTTGCAACCGACCATGACGGCGCGCTTGAGGACGCGCGCCGTCCGGCTGGTGTCCCGCGAGACGGTGATCGTCGTGCCACGATCGAGAGTCGAGGCCCAGGCCATCGACAGACGCACCGCGAGCTCGACGCCGATATCGACGTTGGCGATGCCACGCACGCCATCGCCGCCGAAGAGAGACCTCGGACCGCGCGACTCCCAGACGATGGAGGAGTTGACGATGGCGCCGGCCTCCACCGTCTTGTGGGGGAAGATCTTGACGCCGGGCCGGATCTGGGCATGCGCCCCGACGAAGCACCCCTCGCCCAGCACCGACTCGGGCTCGCACCGCACCCCCTGGCGGAGATCGCACGACCGACCGACCACGGCCCCCTCGACCCGCGAGCCTGCTCCCACGTAGCCATTGCCCAGGATGACGCTCCGGCGGATCTCGGCGCCGTCGGCCACCCGCACGTTCGAACCGAGGACCGTGTATTCGCCGAGGACGGCGCCCGCGCCGACGGAGCAGTTGTCGCCGATCACCGCGGGGCCGTCCACCACCGCGCTCGGATCGATCGTGGCGCCCCGGCCCAGCCACACGCCCGGTCGAAGCGGGAACCCCTCGATCTCGACCTGGACGCGGCTGTCCAAGATGTCCTGGTGTGCCCGGAGGTACGCCTCGGTGGTGCCCACGTCCTCCCAGTAGCCCTCGGCGACATAGCCGTAGAGGGGCCGCCCGGACTCGAGGACCGCGGGAAACACCTCGCCCGAGAAGTCGACGGGCCGTCCTTCGGGGATGAAGTCGAAGATCTCCGGCTCCAAGACATAGACACCCGTATTGATCGTGTCGCTGAACACCTGGCCCCACGTGGGCTTTTCCAAGAACCGATCGATCGAGCCGTCCTCTCGCGCGATCACGATGCCGAACTCGAGGGGATTCGGGACCCGGTGCAGCGCCAGGGTGGCGAGCGCCGACTTGCTCTCGTGGAAATCCACGACCGAGGGGAGGTCCAGGTCGGTCAGGACGTCGCCCGAGATGACGAGGAAACGATCGTCCAGCTCGTCCCTGGCGTTTCTCACCGATCCCGCGGTGCCGAGCGGGGTCTCCTCGGTCGCGTACACCATGCGGACGCCCAGCTCGGACCCGTCACCGAAATAGTTGCGCACGGCGCTCGCCATGAAGGCCACCGTGACCACGATGTCGGTGATGCCGTGCTGGCGAAGCAGCCGCACGACGTGCTCCATCATCGGCCGGTTGGCCATCGGCAGCATGGGCTTGGGCTGGTTGGAGGTGAGAGGGCGGAGTCGCGTGCCCTCTCCCCCCGCCATGATGACCGCCTTCACCGCTCGACCTCCCGCATCGTGCTCGTGCCCGTCGCCCGCGGGCCTGGCGGGTGCGCCCGACCTGCCCGGCCCTGTCGCAGAGCCTGGCGAGCGGGACCGAGGTAGGCCACCGCCGCGATCCAGGCCAGCACCAGGCCGACCGTCCCCGATACCCACGCAAAGTAGTGGAACGGGACCTGCCAGCTCGCCGAGCCGTGGCTCAGCAGGAAGGCGGGGTAGGCGAACATCAACGCAAAGGTGCCCGCCTTGCCGACCCACAACACGTCGATCCGCTTGGCGCCGAGCGCCGCGAGCACGAGCGTCATCGCCGACACGAGCACCTCACGGCCCAGCGTGGCGGCACCGAACCAGACCGGCACCGCGCCGGCGACCATGATCGACACCACCGCCGTGCCCACGAGCAGGCGATCGGCCAGGGGGTCGAGGACCTTGCCCACGTCGGAGACCTGCCCCAACCGGCGGGCCGTGAAGCCGTCGACCCAGTCCGTCGCGCCGAGCGCTCCGAGCAGGATCGCCGCAGCGGTCTGGCGATGGGCACCGAACAGGAGCCACACGTACAACGGGATGCACAGGAGGCGCACCGTCGTGAT
Organism: uncultured Actinomycetes bacterium; assembly: GCA_963773635.1. Taxonomy (GTDB): domain Bacteria; phylum Actinomycetota; class Acidimicrobiia; order Acidimicrobiales; family RAAP-2; genus CAVZBW01. The sequence goes on from CAVZBW010000005.1 coordinate 491,246, forward strand.
GGCGTTGGGCACCGTGAGGAACCCTGATTGCCCTGTCGTCCCCACTCTTCGGATTCTATGAGGGCATTGGGAGGCGGGACGGTGTGCCAGGCTGGGCCGATGCCGCACTTCGAGCCGTTTCGAGGTCTTCGTTACGACCGTACCGTGCCCCTCGACCAGGTCATCGCCCCGCCCTATGACGTGATCGAGCCACGCGAGCGCGAGGAGCTCGCCCAGCGCCATCCCGAGAACGCCGTCCTGGTCGAGCTTCCCGAGAGTCCCGACGGCCGCGACCGCTACGAGCACGCCGCGGAGCTGCTCGAGAGCTGGCAGCGGAGGGGCCGCCTCCTGCGGGACCCCCGGCCGTCGCTGTACGTCTACCGGATGCGCACACCGGAGGGTGCGACGACGACCGGCGTCGTGGGGGCGTTGCGCCTCCCCGAGGGCGAGTCGGACGACGTGCGGCCGCACGAGGAGACCCTCGCAAAGCCCCTGGGCGATCGCCTCCACCTGCTGCGCGCCACCCGGGCCAACCTCTCGCCGATCTGGCTGCTCTCCACCCGTGGCGGGCTCTCCGGACTCCTCCCGACGAGCGGCGATCCCACCGCTCGGGCCGAGGACGACGATGGCGTCCTACACGAGCTCTGGCGGATCGACGACGCCGAGGACTGCGCTCGCATCGCCGGAGCGGTCGGCTCCGCACCCCTCGTGGTCGCCGACGGCCACCACCGCTACCAGACCTCGCTCCACTACCGCAGCGAGGAGGCGAGCGAGGTATCGGGCGACGAGGACGGCGACGCCGGTGCCGGATCCATCATGGCGTATGTCGTGGAACTGTCGCCTGCCCAGCTGAGGGTCGGGGCGATCCATCGGGTCCTGAGAGGCCTCGACAAGCCCGAGACGATCCAGGAGGCGGCGCGGGCCCACTTCAACATGGTGCGAGCAGGTCCGCTCTCGGACGGCGTGGTGGGCGCCCTCGAGGCCTCACACAACCTCGGGCTGCTCCTCCCCGATGGAAGCTGGCTCCTGTCGCCGCGCCAGGAGGAGTCGCCGGAGCTGCTCGACCCGACGCTGGTGCAGCCATTCCTCGACGAGCTGGAAGGCGTCGAGGTCGGATTTGCCCACGACGCAGAAGAGGCGGCCGAGCGCGTCCGCATCGGCGAGGCCCAGGCGGCCCTCATCCTGCGGCCGGTCGGAGTCGAGCAGATCGAGCGCTGGGCCACGGACCACCGCCGCATGCCCCCCAAGACCACCTACTTCCATCCGAAACCTCGCACGGGAATGGTCTTCCGGCTGCTCGACCCTTAGGCCGGGACTCGCCGTGCAGGGTTTCGGACCGCGCTCGCGCTTGGGGTCCGCGACGTCGGTGGAGGACTGCGCTACTCGACGATCCAGGAGGAGTTGGAGCGGAGCAACGCCGCCAGGTCCCCCTGCCCACGACGCTCTTGGGCGTCGACGAGCTGGCGGGTCAGCTCGGACCCGTACTCCGGCCGCTCGACGGCGCGGAACACGCCGATCGGGGTCGGCTCGAACGGACCACGCGAGATCCTCGAGAGGGCGAAGGCCAGGCTCGGGTCCTCGCGCTGCTCGTCGTGGACCAAGAGGGCGTCCTCGTTGGCCCCGGTCACCTCGACGATCTCCAGGCGACCATCCGAGCGCTGCACGACTCCGAGGGGTGCGTCCTCGGGCCCGAAACGAATGGGCTCGCCGTGCCGGAGGGGGATCAACATCGAGGCACGGCTGTCTCGGGACGTGATCTGGTTGAAGGCGCCGTCGTTGAAGACGTTGCAGTTCTGGTAGACCTCGACGAAGGAGGCCCCGGGATGCTCGTGCGCCCGTTGAAAGGTTTCCATCATGTGGTTGCGGTCCATGTCGTGGGTCCGGGCGACGAACGAGGCCTCGGCTCCGATCGCCAGGCTCAGCGGGTTGAAGGGCCAGTCCAACCCCCCAAACGGGGTGGACTTGGTCACCTTGCCCACCTCCGAGGTGGGCGAGTACTGGCCCTTGGTCAGGCCGTAGATCTGATTGTTGAACATGAGGATCGTCATCCGCACGTTGCGCCGCAGCGCATGGATCAGGTGGTTGCCCCCGATCGACAGCGCATCTCCGTCACCGGTGACCACCCACACGTCGAGGTCGGGCCGCGTCACGGACAGCCCGGTGGCGATCGCCGGGGCGCGCCCGTGGATCGAATGCAGGCCGTAGGTGTTCATGTAGTAGGGGAACCGGGCGGCGCACCCGATTCCCGAGAGGAACACCGTGTTTTCGCGGCGCACGCCCAGGTCGGGCAAGAGCAGCTGGACGGCCGCCAGGATCGAGTAGTCCCCGCAGCCCGGGCACCACCGGACCTCCTGGTCCGAGGACCAGTCCTTCCGGCTGGTCACGGGAACCGCAGTGTCGGTCATCTGACGCCTCCTGCCAGGGCCTGCTCGCCCAGACGCTCGAGTACGGCCGCCTCGATCTCGCCCGCCCGGAAAGGCACCCCGTGCACCTTGGTCAACGCCTCCGCGTCGACCAGGTACTTGGCCCGCAGGAGGTGGGCGAGCTGGCCCAGGTTGGCCTCGGGCACGAGGATCCGCTCGTAGCGGGCGAGGATCTCGCCGAGGTTCCTCGGGAACGGGTTGAGATGCGTGAGGTGCAGCTGGGCGACGCTTCAGGCCCCGAGCCCGCACGCGACGGACGCCGGCGGCGATGGACCCGAAGGTGGAACCCCAGCCGACGAGCAGCAGCCCCGCCGACCCGTCCTCGTCGTCGACCTCGGCCAGCGGGATGTCCTCGGCGATCCGGTCGATCTTGGCGGCGCGTAGACGGACCATCCGGTCGTGGTTGGCGGGGTCGTAGGACACGTTGCCGCTGCCGTCTGCCTTTTCGAGACCGCCGATGCGGTGCTCCAACCCGGGCACGCCCGGGGGGGCCCATGGCCGGGCGAGAGTCTCCTCGTCGCGCACGTAAGGCCAGAAGACCTCGCTCCCGTCCTCGGCCAGGTGGTTGGGCGAGGAGGCGAAGTCCGGCTCGATGCGGGGAAGCGCCGCCACGTCGGGTAGGCGCCAGGGTTCGGACCCGTTGGCGAGCGACCCGTCCGAGAGGAGGATCACGGGTGTGCGGTACTTCACGGCGAGACGGGTCGCCTCGATGGCCGCCTCGAAACAGTGGGAGGGGGTCTTTGCGGCGACGATGGGCAGCGGGGCCTCGCCGTGCCGTCCGAACATGGCGTGCAGCAGGTCGGCCTGCTCCGTCTTGGTGGGCAGGCCGGTCGAGGGACCGCCCCGCTGGATGTCCACGACGAGCAACGGGAGCTCCAGGTTGATAGCCAGGCCGACCGTCTCGGACTTGAGGTCCAGGCCAGGTCCGCTGGTCGTCGTCACACCAAGGGCGCCACCGAATGCGGCTCCGAGGGCCGCTCCGATGCCGGCGATCTCGTCCTCGGCCTGGAACGTCCGAACCCCGAACTCCTTGCGGCGCGAGAGCTCGTGAAGGATGTCGGATGCCGGCGTGATCGGGTAGCTGCCGAGAAAGAGCGCCAGGCCCGATTGGCGCGCCGCCGCGATCAGGCCCCACGCGAGCGCCGTGTTCCCGGTGACGTTGACGTACTCCCCGGGCTCGAAGTCAGCGGCCCGCACCTCGTAGTTGGACTGGAAGAGCTCGGCCGTCTCGCCGAAGTGGTAGCCCGCCTGGAATGCCCGCGTATTGGCAGCCTCGACCTGTGGGCGATCGGCGAAGCGCTTCGCGATCCACTCGAGGGTCGGCTCGACCGGGCGGGTATAGAGCCAGCTGATGAGGCCCAGCGCGAAGAAGTTCTTGGAGCGCTCGGCGTCGCGGGGCTTGACCCCGAGCTCCTTGCACACCTGGGTGGTGAGGGAGGTCATGGGAACCTCGTACACCGTGTACGGGGCAAGGCTCCCGTCGCTCAGTGGGTTGGAGTCGTAGCCCGCCTTGGCCAGGCTGCGATCGTCGAAGGAATCCACGTTGACCACGATCGTGGCCCCCTTGGCCAGGACGCCGAGATTGGCCCGGAGCGCCGCGGGGTTCATCGCGACGAGCACGTTGGGCGCGTCACCGGGTGTCAGGATGTCGCGATCCGCGATGTGGACCTGGAATGCCGAGACGCCGGCCATGGTCCCGGCCGGGGCGCGGATCTCCGCGGGGAAGTCCGGGAAGGTTGCGAGGTCGTTGCCCAACGCCGCGCTCACGCTGGTGAAGCGGTCACCGGTGAGCTGCATCCCGTCGCCGGAGTCCCCGGCAAACCGTACGACCACTCGATCGAGCTGTTGGGGCGCCTCCCGGCTGACCTCAGTCACGCTGCCCTCGTCTCAGTATCCTCGTCGCCCGGCCAGCCGTCCTCGTTGCTCGCTGAGCGTGCTGCCTTCATCGCTATTGGGTTGCTGTCCCGCCCGGCTCGTCCGCACCTCGTGCCCGACGGGCGGACGCCAGACCAGCTCAGCGCAGCGCGCCACGGCCAGCAAAGCGCGAGCGACGACGGACGAAGTGTTTCGTTCCGGTAAACGAGCATACCGTGCCGTCGCCACCGATCGTGACCATCCCGGGGGGTTCGGACGCTTCCAGGACCCCACGGCGCCGGTTCGTTCATCGCCTCTCGGGGCGGCGCGGTCGCCGCCGCTCGAGGCGGACGTCAGGCGATCGTGATATCGCCGTCCAGGTAGACGTCCTGGACGGCATGGATGAGGGCGGCACCCTCGTCCATCGGCCTCTGGAAGGACTTGCGGCCCACGATGAGCCCCTGGCCGCCGGCCCGCTTGTTGATGACCGCCGTCCGGACGGCCTGCGCCAGGTCGTCGGCACCTTTGGACGCGCCACCCGAGTTGATCAGGCCGATCCGCCCCGCATAGCAGTTGACGACCTGCCACCGGGTGAGGTCGATCGGGTGGTCCGTGGTCAGCTCCTCGTACATGAGCGGATCCGTCATGCCGAACCCCATCGCCGTGTAGCCGCCGTTGTTTTCCGGCTGCTTCTGCTTGATGATGTCGGCCTCGATGGTCACGCCCATGTGGTTGGCCTGACCGGTGAGGTCGGCCGACAGGTGGTAGTCCGTCCCGTCCTTCTTGAAGGCCGAGTTGCGCAGGTAGCACCACAAGATGGTGAACATCCCGAGCTCGTGGGCCTCGGCGAACATGTCGGAGACCTCATGGAGCTGGCGGTCGGATTCGGCGGAGCCGAAGTAGATGGTGGCCCCCACCCCGACCGCACCGAGGTCGAACGCCTGCTGGGGGGAGCCGAAGGGCACCTGGTCGTAGGTGTTGGGGTAGTGCAGGAAGTCGTTGTGGTTGAGCTTCACCACGAAGGGGATCTTGTGCGCGTAACGACGTGACACCGCCCCGAGGACGCCGAGCGTCGTGGCGATGGCGCTGCACTCCCCGGCCAACGCGAGCTCGCAGAGGTTGGCCGGGTCGAAGTACAGAGGGTTCTTGGAGAAGCTGGCGCCGGCCGAGTGCTCGATGCCCTGGTCGACCGGCAGGATCGAGAGGTACCCGGTCCCACCCAATCGTCCGTGCCCGTAGATGGTGCCGAGGTTCCTCAACACCGTGGGCGAACGGTCGGAGTCACGAAATACCCGGTCGAGGAAATCCGGACCGGGGAGCACGAGGCCCGACGCCGGAAAGGCCTTGCTCTCGTGATTGAGGAGGGAGTCCGCTTCGTTCCCGAGGAGCTCTTTCAGGTCCATACCTCAAGCCTAACGGCTCGATGTGTGAGCATCCGGTGGCGCGCCGGGGGCGACACGTCCACGTCCCCCGGGCGTGTCGCTCAGCCTCGTCTCGACCGCGCCGGGCCGGCGCGGCCCCCGAGCGCCCCGAGGCGCCGAGCAACGTCGTAGAAGTCCGGATCGGCCTGGAAGACCCGCCCAAAGAAGTCCCTCGCCGCCGGCACGTCGCCGGCCCGTTCGTAGAGGTCCGCCAGCACGTACCACTGACGCAGGTGACGGGTTGCGGGATTGCGCACGCGGCGCCCCGCTCCCGAGCCTGCGAGCAGCGAGATCCCTCCCGGGATGTTGTCACCATCTGCCAGGGTCTCCGCGGCAACGATCCTCGCCTCTGCCAGGACGTCGGGGTTGGGGGCGTCGTGGCGGAATCCCGCCCAGAGGTCGGCGACTCGGCTCCGCCGGCCTTGGGCCCGCAGGCCGTCCATCACGATGGGCACGTAGGTGCGGTCTCGGGTGATCCGCTGGTAGGCCTCCAAGTTGCGCACCGCGTCCCGCCAGCGACCCTCCCGGTACGCCACCAGCCCGGCCAGCTGCCGGACCGAAGCGACGTCGGGGAGGTCCTGGACCAACGGAGCGAGGAGGCGTGCGGCCTCACGATCCCGGCCACGCTCGTACGCGGCGACCGCCTCCTCGAATCGGGGCGTGAGGTAGTCCCGGCGAGCCGGCCTGGCCTCGCTGGCTGCATTTGCTACCTCTTGGAGCACCTCTGGATCGACCACCGTCCCGGTCGGGGGGGATCCCGAGGAGACCGGGAGGCGGCCATCGACCAGGCTCCTCGCACCCGAGCTCGGCTTCGGCGTGGCCGATGCTTCGTCGACCCGCACCCACTCGGCCACGGGGGGCGGTCGCCGGGTCGGTGCGTGGTCGTCGCGACGCTCCGGTTCACGAGCCCCCCGCCCGCTCGTGTCCGCGCCGTCCGCACCCTCTTGCACCACGCGTGCGCCGCGCCGCGCCACTCCCCCCAGCTTGCGCAGCCGCGGATCGGGGGTCCTTCGAGGTGCCGGGCGGCCGTCGGGACGATCGGCTCGCGCGCCGCGCCGGACGGAGGAGCCATCGCCCGGCCGACCCGTGCCGCGACGCCCCCGGCTGTCTCCAGGGGCCGCCCCGCCCGCGTCGGCCGTACTCCCCCCCCGTCCTGCTGGCCGGGCCCTTTGGCCACCCGTTGCTCCTCGAGTCCCTCGATGCTCCTGCGCGCCCCGTACAACAGGTCGTTCCGGAGCATCCCGCCGGTCCGAGGCACCCCGCCGGTCCGAAGAACCCCGCCGGTCCGGCGCTTCTCTCTTTGGAGCTGCTCGTCCGGCGGGAGCCGGTCGCGCCCGTCTTGCTCCGGGGCGACCTCGATCCCCGTCTTCACGCCGATCGCCGTTCATCCCGTCGACCCGGCGTCCCCGCGGTGGGCCGTCCGACGTCCGCCTCCGGCTCGCCCCCGACTCGGCCGATCGAGTTGTGCGGGAACCCTCTTGCCGCTTTCCTTTGCCCGGATCCGCCGCTCGGCTCCCGCGCGAGCCTTCGTCCTGACGACGAGGGCTTGGGCGGGAGGACCGGGCGCTCCCCCGCCCGCCGGCCGGGGCGGGCCGCTCGAGGTCCGAGGCTCCCGGCCTCGGGGTGCCAGCGGCCCTCTGGCCACGCTTGGCGCCCGTCCTGGATGGCGGCGACGCGTTGCCCTTGACCCCGCGAGTGGCGCGACGAGGCGTTCCCGGACGGTCCTCTCGCTGCACGCGGCGAGTGTACGTGGGAGAACTCCTGGTTCCGAAAATCGTCTTCGCCCTCGGCACCGTCTCACAACCCTTACGTCTCCCTCGTGGGACTTTGGGCCCTGCCCCTACTCCGCCAGGCCGTTCATGATGGTCGTGCAGTCGCAGAGCACCGCATCCGAGTGCCGCACTGCCCGCAATAGAGCAGCAGTAGAGGAAGAGCGATGGAAACAAACATGCTGACCAAGGACGCCTGCCTGGAGCTCCTGACCCAAGCCCCGGTCGGTCGCGTCGGGGTGACCTATCGAGCCCTGCCGTCCATCCACCTCGTGTATTTCACCGTCTCCGACGAGTCGGTCATCTTCCCCGCGGCGCACGGTTCCGAACTTGCCAAAGCGACCGACGAGGCGATCGTGGCCTTTCAGGCGGACCTGTACGACCACCATCAACAATCCGGCTGGAGCGTCATGGCCGTCGGGAGGACGTCACCACTCATGGATCCAGACGACTTCACGATCGCCCGCCTCATTCCCAACATGCCGTGGCGACCTGACCTGCCGGCCCAGGACTTCGTCCGCCTCGATCTGGCGATCGTCTCCGGCTGGCAGGTCGGCCAACGACAACACGGCCAACAAACCGCCTCCGATCGCATCCCGGCGCGATCCATGTGCCACGCCCTCTGAGGTTCCGAGAGCCCACGCACCGGCACGGGAACGAAGACGCGCCAAGGGCCCGTCGCGCAGGCGACGGGCCCTTGGTCAGAGAGCTCCCGGCGGCGTCCTACTCTCCCAGGGGGTCTCCCCCCAAGTACCATCGGCGCTGGCGGGCTTAACTGCCGTGTTCGGAATGGGAACGGGTGTTTCCCCGCCGCCATGGCCACCGGAAATCTTGCGCTCGCGGCCGTGTTTCCGGCCGATGCGCGCCAACCGCGCACCCTGAGCGTTCCAAAGCGAGCACGAGCAAGTCCCAAGCCCTCGGCCGATTAGTACCGGTCGGCTGAACACGTCACCGTGCGTACACCTCCGGCCTATCAACGTGGTCGTCTGGCCACGGGCCTTACCAGGTTTCCCTGTGGGAGATCTCATCTTGAGACGGGCTTCGCACTTAGATGCTTTCAGCGCTTATCCCACCCGTAGGTCGCAAACCAGCCGTGCCCTTGGCAGGACAACTGGCACACGAGAGCTACGTCCGTCCCGGTCCTCTCGTACTAGGGACAGCCTCTCTCAGATCTCCTACGGCTGCATCGGATAGGGACCGAACTGTCTCACGCATGTGAATCCCGCATTACTGCGGGCATAGACTATACCTCCACCCTATTTCTAGGGGCTGGCGTGTTATGGCTCAAACAGTCTTGAGCCATCTCCTCGCTGTGGCTGGCGAGGAAGTCGTTACAGGGGCACAACAAACCCTTGCTACGTAGATGTCGCTCAACATCTACGGCGGATATCCGCTTCGCTTTCGAATAGTTTAGGGTCGCGAAATCATCTACAGCGTACGCAACTTGCAGCAATCGATCCGGAGACTTCCGGATCTCTTCAATACGATCCAGCAACACAAACGCTCGCCGTACGTGCTCTCGCTTGAAGATCACGTACGGCTCGACGTCCTGTAACAAGCCTCGGATCATTGGACGACTCGTTATTACGAGGTCGCTCATGCCCGTACCCCGATCTCGCAGGTAACCTGCTCCTCCGACCAGTCCCCTGATCGTCTGGAGGCCCGCTCGGGCCACCGTTGCCTGCGAGAACGAAATGCTTGATCGGACGTAAAAACCGAACCGATAGGTCCCTTGCCGTACGAGTTGGAAGTGGATACTTCCATCGCCGTCGAGGAACCCTGCAAGATACGCTGCGTCGGACGACTTCATATGTTGGCCTTCCCTCGGTATTGCCCTGAACGTACCGTTCGGTCGTGACAGTTCAGGGTTTCACCGATATGAGCCAGTGAGCACCCAGGAATTACTCCCTGGGGACGCAGTGTTCCTACGTTCTAAACCCAGCTCGCGTACCGCTTTAATGGGCGAACAGCCCAACCCTTGGGACCGGCTTCAGCCCCAGGATGCGACGAGCCGACATCGAGGTGCCAAACCTTCCCGTCGATATGGACTCTTGGGGAAGATGAGCCTGTTATCCCCGGGGTACCTTTTATCCGTTGAGCAACGGCGCTTCCACAAGCAACCGCTGGATCACTATGCCCTGCTTTCGCACCTGCTTGACTTGTAGGTCTCGCAGTCAAGCTCCCTTGTGCCATTGCACTCGACAGCTGATTGCCAACCAGCCTGAGGGAACCTTTGGGCGCCTCCGTTACTTTTAGGAGGCGACCGCCCCAGTCAAACTACCCACCTGACGCTGTCCCTGATCCGGATAACGGACCGAGGTTAGAGTTCCAGCACAGAAAGGGTGGTATTTCAAGGTTGCCTCCACACTGGCTAGCGCCAATGCTTCCAAGGCTCCCACCTATCCTACACAAACTGTACCAAAACCCAACATCAAGCTGTAGTAAAGGTCCACGGGGTCTTTCCGTCCTGATGCAGCTAACGAGCATCTTTACTCGTACTTCAATTTCGCCGGGTCTGTGGTTGAGACAGTAGGAAAGTCGTTACGCCATTCGTGCAGGTCGGAACTTACCCGACAAGGAATTTCGCTACCTTAGGACCGTTATAGTTACGGCCGCCGTTTACCGGGGCTTAGGTTCAGAGCTTCGCCCGAGGGCTAACCCTTCCCCGTAACCTTCCGGCACCGGGCAGGCGTCAGAGCGTATACATCGTCTTACGACTTCGCACGCTCCTGTGTTTTTAGTAAACAGTCGCTTTCCCCTATTCTCTGCGACCTCCTCGAGCTCCGGACGCGAGGTCCTTCACCCTAGCGAGGCCCTCCTTCTCCCGAAGTTACGGAGGTATTTTGCCGAGTTCCTTAACCACAGTTCTCCCGATCGCCTTGGTATTCTCTACCCGCCCACCTGTGTCGGTTTGGGGTACGGGCACCGTGCCAGCTCGCTAGAAGCTTTTCTCGGCAGCATGGGATCAGTGACTTCGCCTGAATCGGCTCGGCATCGCGTCTCAGGATGTATGAGGCCCGGATTTGCCTAGACCTCTCCCTACACGCTTACCCCAGGACAACCAACGCCTGGGCTCACCTACCCTCCTGCGTCCCTCCTTCGCTTCCCTCGCCGGGGTCGGTCGGTTCGACCCGAAGGTCAGCCCCTTAGTACCCCCGGTCTGGGATGGGCGCGGACACGGTGGTACTGGAATATCAACCAGTTGTGCATCGACTACGCCTCTCGGCCTCGCCTTAGCTCCCGACTTACCCTGGGAGGATTAGCCTTCCCCAGGAACCCTTGGGCTTACGGCGGAGGGGTTTCTCACCCCTCTCTCGCTACTCATGCCAGCATTCTCACTCGACCACGCTCCACGACGGTTCACACCCCCGCTTCTCTGCGAGATCGACGCTCCCCTACCACTCCCGCTTACGACGGAAATCCGCAGCTTCGGCTCTGGACTTGAGCCCCGTTACATTGTCCGCGCAGGACCACTCGACCAGTGAGCTATTACGCACTCTTTCAAGGATGGCTGCTTCTAAGCCAACCTCCTGGCTGTCTTTGCGTTCCCACATCGTTTTCCACTTAGTCCAGAATTTGGGGCCTTAGCTGGCGGTCTGGGCTGTTTCCCTTTCGACCAACGAAGCTCATCCCTCGTGGTCTCACTGCCAGGCTCTGGAGCATCGGCATTCGGAGTTTGATTGGGGTCAGTAAGCTTGTAGGCCCCCTAGCCCATTCAGTGCTCTACCTCCGATGCTGAACACCCGACGCTGCACCTAAATGCATTTCGGGGAGAACCAGCTATCACCGAGTTTGATTGGCCTTTCACCCCTATACCACAGGTCATCCCCCCTGTTTTCAACCAAGGTGGGTTCGGCCCTCCACGGGGTCTTACCCCCGCTTCAGCCTGCCCATGGCTAGATCACTCGGCTTCGGGTCTACAGCATGCGACTGAACGCCCTATTCAGACTCGCTTTCGCTCCGGCTCCCCCTCACGGGTTAACCTCGCCACACACCGTAACTCGCTGGCTCATTCTTCAAAAGGCACGCCATCGCGGCCCACACCCGAAGTGTGGACGACGCTTTGACTGATTGTAAACCAACGGTTTCAGGTACTATTTCACTCCCCTCCCGGGGTACTTTTCACCTTTCCCTCACGGTACTAGTTCACTATCGGTCGCCTGTTAGTACTTAGCCTTACGAGGTGGTCCTCGCAGATTCACGCCGGCTTTCCCGGATCCGGCGCTACTCGGGAAATCCGAACGGAGGCTCGTACGCATTTCGCGTACGGGGCTCTTACCCTCTATGGCGCAGCTTTCCAGAACTGCTTCTGCTACGCATGCAGCTTTGTAACTCCGTGAAGGGTCTGGTGCCCCTTCTCTCAGGTCCCACGACCCCGAACTGGCAACGCCACCAGGCTTTACCACCGGCTCGGTTTAGGCTCTTCCCGTTTCGCTCGCCGCTACTCAGGGAGTCGCTGTTGCTTTCTTTTCCTCGGGGTACTGAGATGTTTCAATTCCCCCGGTTCCCTCTACCGGCCCTATGTATTCAGGCCGGAGTGACACCCCATGACGGGTGCCGGGTTTCCCCATTCGGACATCCACGGATCAAAGCTTGGTAGACAGCTCCCCGTGGCTTTTCGCAGCCACCCACGTCCTTCATCGGCTTCAGGCGCCAAGGCATCCACCGTTGGCTCTTTGTAGCTTGGAGAACAAAGATGCTCGTGCTCGCTATGGAATTCTCAAGGAGCGCTGCGAGCGGCCGCGCACGCTGACCACATCGTCGGCGACGCTCGAGGCGAACGGGCTCGGCGCGCCACGAGGGCGGTCGGCTCCGACGCCGAGCTGATGCATCGCCAGGAAGCGACCAGAGGTCGCTCCCTCAAAACGGAAGAGTGAGGTCCGACGACGCCTCCAGGGACCGGATCCGTGCCGAGCGGGCGTCCTACGAAGGACCGAGCGGCCAGCGATCCGCCGGTGTACGACGAGCGCCGACTAACCAGTGTTCAACTGGGAGTGTCCGGTCTGAATGACCGGCGTCGACTCCTTAGAAAGGAGGTGATCCAGCCGCACCTTCCGGTACGGCTACCTTGTTACGACTTCACCCCAATCACCGACCCCACCTTCGACGGCTCCCTCCCAAAAGGGTTGGGCCACCGGCTTCGGGTGTTGCCGACTTTCGTGGTGTGACGGGCGGTGTGTACAAGGCCCGGGAACGTATTCACCCCGGCGTTGCTGATCCGGGATTACTAGCGACTCCGACTTCACGCAGTCGAGTTGCAGACTGCGATCCGAACTGAGACCGGCTTTTGGGATTGGCTCCTCCTCGCGGAATAGCAGCCCTTTGTACCGGCCATTGTAGCATGTGTGCAGCCCTGGACGTAAGGGGCATGATGACTTGACGTCGTCCCCACCTTCCTCCGAGTTGACCCCGGCAGTCTCCTACGAGTCCCCGGCATTACCCGCTGGCAACATAGGACAAGGGTTGCGCTCGTTGCGGGACTTAACCCAACATCTCACGACACGAGCTGACGACAGCCATGCACCACCTGTGTAGGGCCCCGAAGGACACCGTATCTCTACGGCTTTTCCCTACATGTCAAACCCAGGTAAGGTTCTTCGCGTTGCCTCGAATTAAGCCACATGCTCCGCCGCTTGTGCGGGCCCCCGTCAATTCCTTTGAGTTTTAGCCTTGCGGCCGTACTCCCCAGGCGGGGCACTTAATGCGTTAGCTGCGGCACGGAACCCGTTGATAAGGCCCCACACCTAGTGCCCAACGTTTACGGCGTGGACTACCAGGGTATCTAATCCTGTTCGCTCCCCACGCTTTCGCTCCTCAGCGTCAGTTCCGGCCCAGACCACCGCCTTCGCTACTGGTGTTCCTCCTGATATCTGCGCATTTCACCGCTACACCAGGAATTCCATGGTCCCCTACCGGACTCTAGCCATGGCAGTATCGGGTGGCGGCTCCAGGTTGAGCCTGGAGGTTTCACACCCGACTTACCAAACCGCCTACGAGCTCTTTACGCCCAATAAATCCGGACAACGCTCGCCCCCTACGTATCACCGCGGCTGCTGGCACGTAGTTGGCCGGGGCTTCTTCTGCAGGTACCGTCATTATCGTCCCTGCTGAAAGAGGTTTACAACTCAGAAAGCCTTCGTCCCTCACGCGGCGTTGCTGCGTCAGGCTTTCGCCCATTGCGCAAGATTCCCCACTGCTGCCTCCCGTAGGAGTCTGGGCCGTGTCTCAGTCCCAGTGTGGCTGATCGTCCTCTCAGACCAGCTACCCGTCGTAGCCTTGGTGGGCCGTTACCCCACCAACAAGCTGATAGGCCGCGAGCCCCTCCCGAAGCGGAATCCATTTCCTCACCAGGTCATGCGACCTGGTGGGGGCATCCGGTATTAGCACCGGTTTCCCGGTGTTATCCCGGTCTTCGGGGCAGGTTGCTCACGTGTTACTCACCCGTTCGCCACTAGGTCTTCACCAGTGTTGCCACCGGATGGACCCCGTTCGACTTGCATGTGTTAAGCACGCCGCCAGCGTTCGTCCTGAGCCAGGATCAAACTCTCCATCAAGACCATTCACCTCGTGCCTAGACACTCGGCGCAACGATCAGAGAGCCGGCCACGAAGGCTCCTCCGTGACCGGTATTCAGGCTTTGGCCTCCCGTTGCCGGTTGACCGCCACCTGGTACTTGTACTTTTGACGTCACGATCCCGACTGCACGTGGCAGTCGACATCGCCCGCACTGGCTTTTGGCTTCACTCTTCCGTTTTCAAGGAACGACCGGGCACGCGCCACGAGTGCGTTGGTGCCACATTCCGACCGAGCATCGTACGCCCACGAAAGTGGGACTTGCTCGGACCTCCGGACCGCCCGGCTAACCGGGCTCCGGCGGGTTTCTTACTATAGCGGCGTCTACCGCCACCGTCAACGCCGAGGTGCTCCGGTTCATCCCGAGCACGTCACCGTCGGGACACCAATGTAGACGAACGCTCACGTCGGGTGGGCGTCGGGCTCGGGACCCGAGGGCCCCGAGGAGACGGCACCGCGGGGCCCCCGGACTCCACCCGACCGGTCCCGTGAGACGTTCCGGTTTCCGGTCACCCAAAAGCGCCAGGGGTGTTCCGCCCCCGCCGACAGGCCGATGCGGACCCCGACCGAGGGCTCCCGGGGCGGGGGGGTCCCGTCGCTCACCAGACGAACTCCCCGATCGCCGTGTACCAGGTCGGCCCCGTCGTCCTCCCCGTCGAGACCCATGGCCTGGCAGAGCTTGGCCGGACCGCTGCAGAGGTCCTCGGGCCTCCGGGCGGCCGACCTTGCCGCGAACATCCCGTCGAGACCGGCCGTCGGCTCCAGGGCGCGGAGCAAGACGGCATGGGGGACCCCGTCGGCCTGGCAGACCACGTTGGCGCACCAGTGCATGCCGTAGGTGAAGTACACGTAGAGCAGCCCCGGCCGCCCAAACATGGTCGCGTTGCGACGGGTCATTCCGCGGTAGGCGTGAGATCCGGGGTCGTCGGCTCCCCGGTAGGCCTCGACCTCGACGATCCTCCCGGCGCGGTCTCCGCGCGCCAGGATCTTGTTGAGGAGAAACGGCGCGACGGCGAGAGCGTCACCCACCAGATCCCCTCGGGCCACCGGCCGCCATCCCGGCACGCCGGCGCCGAGGGTCGCCGCCCTCCCGCACGGCGCAGCTTTGGCGATCACGGCGCGGCGGCGCCGGTGTTCGCCTCCTTGCCGCCCGGTAGGGCATTCACGCGGGCGCGGTCCACCTCCAGCCGTCGAGCGAAGTTCTCCATCTGGGCCGCCACCGGCCGCCGGCCGGCACCACCGGGGCTCGTCCGACGCTCGACCGCCACCCCGGGCTCCAGAAGGGCCAGGGCCTCCTCGCCGAGATCCGGGTTCGCCTGCACCAACTCGGCCAGCGGCACCCGGCGCTCCACGGACTCCCGGACGAGACCGCCGACCAGCGTGTGGGCTCGGCGGAAGGGCATTCCCCGTAGGACCAGCCACTCCGCCAGGTCGACGGCTGCCAACGCACCCTCGTCGGCCGCAGCTCGCATCCGGTCCTCCTGCCAGCGCACCGACCCCATGAGGCCGACGAGCGCAGCGAGGGCACGACGCACCTGGAGCACCGCGTCGAATGCCGGCTCCTTGTCCTCCTGGAGGTCCCGGTTGTAGGCGAGGGGCAGGCCCTTGAGCGTTGCCAGCAGTCCGGCGAGATGGCCGATCAGGCGCCCGCTCTTGCCGCGTACCAGCTCGGCGACATCGGGGTTCTTCTTTTGCGGGAGCATCGAGCTTCCGGTGGCAAACGCGTCGTCGATCGTGCAGAAGCCAAACTCCTCGCTGGACCACAGCACGAGCTCCTCCCCCAGCCGTGAGAGGTGGACGCCGAGTAGGGCCAGGTCGAAGAGGAGCTCCGCCACGAAGTCTCGATCCGACACCGCGTCGAGCGAGTTCTCGAAGCTCGTCGAGAAACCCAGCTCCGCGGCCGTGAAGTCCGGGTCGATGGGCAGCGAGGAGCCCGCCAGCGCTCCGGCGCCGAGCGGCGAGACGTTCATCCTCTCGACGCTCACCACCAGCCGATCGACATCGCGGGCGAGGGCCCAGCCGTGGGCCAGGAGATGGTGGGCCAGGAGCACCGGCTGAGCCCGCTGTAGGTGCGTGTACCCGGGGAGGTAGGCGTCCCCCGCCTCGGTGGCCCTCCGGAGGATGGTCTGTTGGAAGTCGAGCACCCGGGCGGCCACCTCCACCATGCCTCGCCGGCACCAGAGGCGCATCCCCGTCGCCACCTGGTCGTTGCGGCTGCGCGCCGTGTGGAGCTTGGCCCCGGTCTCGCCCACGAGCTCGGTGACCCGCCGCTCGATCGCCGTGTGGACGTCCTCGTCGTCGTCGAGGAACACGAAGCCCCCCGACGACAGCTCCGCACCCACCCGGTTGAGGGCCTCGAGGAGCGTCTGAGCCTCGTCGTCAGAGAGCAGCCCGCCATGGGAGAGTCCCCGGACGTGCGCCCGGGATCCTTCGAGGTCGTCCACCGCCAGCTCCCGGTCGAAGCCGAGGCTGACAGTGAACTCGCGCACGGGCTCGGCCATGCCCCCCTGGAGCCGCCCCTGCCAGAGCGTCATCAGCGGGCGCCCTGCCGCTTCGCCCAGGTGGCCACGCCCTGTCCCCAGAGCCGGACGAAGCCCTCGGCATCCTCGTGGCGGAAGGTGTCGCTCGAGTCGTACGTCGCAAGCCCGCGGTCGTAGAGGGCGACCGGGCTGCGTCGCCCGGTCACGGCGGCGACGCCGGGCGGGTCGAGGACGAGACGCACGTCGCCGGTGACATGACGCTGCGTCTCGAGGACGAAGGCGTCCAAGGCCTGCTTGAGCGGCGAGAACCACATGCCGTCGTAGACCAGCTCGGACCATCGCGGTTCCAGGCGGCTCTTTTCGTGCTGGACATCACGCTCCAAGGTGAGATCCTCGAGGTCGGCGTGCGCCCTGATGAGCGCCAGGGCGGCCGGGCACTCGTAGATCTCGCGGCTCTTGATGCCGACGCGACGGTTCTCGATCATGTCCAATCGTCCGTAGCCCGTGGCACCCACCATGGGCTCCAGGGCCTCGATCAGCTCAAGGGGCCCGAGCCGGCGTCCGTTCAACGAGACGGGCACCCCGGCCTCAAACCCGATGACCAGCTCCACGGGCCCCGTCGCCGTGATCACGGTCCTCTCGTAGACGTCGGCGGGCGGAGCCGCCCAGGGTTCCTCGATGGCACCGCACTCGACGGCCCGACCCCAGAGGTTCTCGTCGATGGAGTAGGGCCGCTCGGTGGTCACCGTGATCGGGATCTCCCACCTTGCCGCGTACTCGATGCAGTCCTCGCGCGACAGTCCCCAGGCGCGGGCCGGGGCCAGGACCTCAAGCTCGGGAGCGAGCGACCGAGTGCCCACCTCGAAGCGCACCTGGTCGTTGCCCTTGCCGGTGCATCCATGGGCGACCGCGCTCGCGCCGTGCCGCCTCGCCTGCTCCACCAGGTGGCGGACGATCACGGGCCGGGAGAGGGACGAGACGAGCGGGTACTTGCCCTCGTAGAGCCCGTTCGCCTGCACCGCGGGAACGCAGAAGTCCTCCGCCATCTCTCGACGTGCATCGACGACCTCGAACTCCACGGCACCGGCCTTGAGCGCGCGCTCCTGCACGGTCTGCCGACGGGCCCCGGAGACGTCGGCCTGGCCGACGTCCACCAGCACCGCGATCACCTCCGCGTCCATCTCCTCCGTCAGCCACCGCACGGCTACGGAGGTGTCGAGACCTCCGCTATACGCCAGGACCACTCGCCTGCTCATCCTCTTCGACCCTTTCCCGTCTCCTTACCGAGCGCACGCTTCCGAGCCGCCCCATGGCTCAACTCGTCGCGAACCCTATGCCTCCACGCCCCCGCCCCGGACACCGTCCCCGGAGCTGGTCGTCGACATCCCCGCCAGGGCGGAGAGGCGCTCGGCCAGGTCCCCGCCGCCGGGACCCTCGGAGGCGACCACCAGGATGGTGTCGTCTCCGGCCACCGTGCCGAGGACACCGGGGAACGCGCTGCGGTCGATCGCCGAGGCCACGACATGAGCACATCCCGGCGGGGTGCGCAGCAGCACCAGCGTGCCCGAGCGGGACACCTCCACCACCCACTCCCCGAGTATCCGCCGCAGGTGCTCGCTCGGCGCGATCTGCTGGGTCGGCAGGTCGGGCAGGGCATACGCCGTCTCCCCGCCAGGGATGCGCACCTTGATGGCTCCCAGCTCCTCGAGGTCACGCGAAACCGTGGTCTGCGTGGCCGACACGCCCTCTCCGGCCAGCAGTTCCACCAGCTGAGCCTGGTTGGACACCGGCCCGGCCTCGAGCAGCTTGGCGATCCGGTGCTGGCGCTGATGCTTGGTCACCCTCATGTACCCACCGCCCTGCCTGCCACCGCCTCGAGTGCCTCCGCCAGCAACGAGACGGCCTCGTCCACCTCGCGCTCGTCGACCAGCAGTGGAGGAGCCAGGCGCACCGCGTCGGGACGCACCGGGTTGACGAGGAGGCCGCGCTCCAGCGCGGCACTCGCCACCGCGCCGGCAACCTCTCCCTCGAGCTGCGCCGCGAGCAGCAGGCCACGGCCGCGCACCTCGGCGACGAGGGGCAATCCGGCCAGGGCGGCCCGGAGCTGGTCCCCCCGCCGGCGCGCCCGTCCGCAGACGTCCTCGCGCTCCATCACCGCCAGCGTCGCCTTGACGGCCGAGAGGGCGAGTGGCTGCCCACCGAAGGTCGAAGCGTGATCGCCCGGCCCAAAGGCGGCGGCCACCTCGGCCCGAGCCCAGCACGCGCCGACCGGCATCCCGTTCCCCAACGCCTTGGCCATCGTCACGACATCGGGCTCGAGATTGTGGGCTCGGAAGGCGAACCACTCGCCCGTCCGGCCGAGGCCCGTCTGCACCTCGTCGAGGATCAACAACGCGTCGTACTCGTCGCAGAGCTGGCGCACCCCTCGCAGATAGTCCGACGACGGGGGAATGACGCCCCCCTCTCCCTGCAGCGGCTCGAGCAGCACGCCGGCCACCCCCTCGCCATCGTTGGTATCCCGGGCACCGCGAAGGGTGCCCGCCAGGGCAGGGAGATCGTCGTAGGGAATGTGCACAAAGCCCGGAGGCAGCGGCTGGAAGGGCGCATGCTTGGCGGGCTGCCCCGTCGCCGTCAGGGTGGCCAAGGTGCGCCCGTGAAACGAGTCCCAGGCCGAGACCACGACGTGGCGACCCTTGCCGGCCCAACGCCGCGCCAGCTTGAGGGCACATTCGTTGGCCTCCGCCCCGGAGTTGGCGAAGAAGATCTGGCCGCCCGCCGGCTCGACTCCCCCGCCGATCAGCCGGTCGAGGGTGTCCGCCACCTCCGGCGCCAGCTCGTTTCGGTAGAGATTGGAGACGTGCCACAGGCGGTGGGCCTGCGCGGCAACGGCACCGGCCACCTCTGGATGGGCGTGGCCAAGCGACACCACGGCGAGCCCGGCCACGAAGTCGAGGTAACGGCGACCTCGATCGTCCCACAGCTCCGTCCCGAGTCCCCGGACGAAGGTCACGGGTGCGGGCGAGTAGGTCTGCATCAACGAGCTGCGCACCGCTCCCGCCTCCGCGCGATCAGACATGGTCACGGCACCACCATCGTGCCGACCCCGGCGTCGGTAAAGAGCTCGAGAAGCAGGGCGTGGGTTACTCGCCCGTCGAGCAGATGGGCGGTCGGGACGCCGGCCTGCACCGCCCGGAGGCAGGCCTCGGCCTTCGGGACCATTCCGCCCGAGGCGACCCCTTGGCGAATCAATGCCTGTAGCTCGACCGCGTCGACCTTCCCGTGAACCGACTCGGGGTCCTCGGGATCGGCTCTCAGGCCCTCCACGTCGGTGAGGAGGACGAGCTTCTCCGCGTGCAGTGCAACCGCGAGGGCCCCCGCAACCGTGTCGGCGTTGATGTTGTAGGCCTGCCCACCGATGTCGGCGCCGATCGTTGCCACCACGGGCACCAGGCCTTCGGCCAGGAGGGCCGTGAGGATGCTCGGATCGACGTGCTCGACGGAGCCCACAAACCCGAGGTCTGCGTCATGGGGGGACGCGGTGATCAGGTTGGCGTCCTCGCCGGAGAGGCCGACGGCAAGGGGGCCATGGACGTTGATGGCGGAGACGATGTCCCGGTTGACCTTTCCGACGAGGACCATCCTGGCGATCTCGAGGGTGTCGGCGTCGGTCACCCGGAGGCCGTCGCGGAACTCCGGCACCTTGCCCAGGCGCCGCATGAGGTCCCCGATCTGCGGTCCACCTCCGTGCACGACGACGGGACGCATGCCGACGGTGTGCAGCAGGACCACGTCCTCGGCAAACGAGGGGAGCGCCTCGCCCTCGTCCCCGGCTCCGAGGACGTTGCCGCCGTACTTCACGACGACGATCTTGCCGAGGAACCGCCGGATGTACGGAAGCGCCTCGATCAAGATGTCGGCCGTCGTCTGCGAGTCGCTCACGAGGTCGTCCGGTTCTCGTCCAGGTAGCCGTGGCCGAGATCGGTGGCGAGCACGACGCCCGACCCGTCGCCGATCCCGAGGTCGCAGTGGAGCTCGACCTGGCCACCGGCGAGATGCGAGGCCACCGCCGGCCGGTCGTGCTCGACGGCCACCCCCTCTCGGCACACCACCGTGGCGCCATAGGAGACCGAGACCCTGTCCATGTCGAACGCCACTCCCGCCGAGCCGAGCTCGCTGACGATCCGGCCCCAGTAGGGATCCCGCCCGTTGAGCGAGCACTTCACGAGCAGCGAGTCGGCGACCTTGCGGGCCGCCCGGTGCGCGTCGGCGTCCGTGCGAGCGCCGACTACGCGCACCCGGGCCACCAGCGTGGCACCCTCGGCGTCCTCCGCCATCTGCCTGGCCAGCTGGGCGGAGGCCGCCTGCATCGCCAAGCCCAGCTCGTCGGGCGGGACCCGGCCGGCCCTGCCGCTGGCCAGGACGACCACCGTGTCGTTGGTCGACGTGCAGCCGTCCACACTGAGTGCGTTGAACGTCGTGCCCGTGGCCTCGCGGAGTAGATCCCGCAGCGATCCCGGATCGCAGGCCGCGTCGGTCGTGAGCACCGCCAGCATCGTGGCCATGTCCGGCGCGAGCATGGCCGCCCCCTTGGCCATGCCCCCCACCGTGAACCCGTCGGCGGCGACCAACGCCTCCTTGCGCACGGTGTCGGTGGTCATGATCGCCTTCGCCGCCCGCCCCCCGGCGGCGGCGGCGTCCCCGAGGTCGCCCACGAGGTGCTCGGCGGCATCGGCGACGACATGCACAGGGAAGGGCACACCGATCAGCCCCGTCTGGCAGACGAGCAGGTGGATCTCCTCCGCGCTCAGGCGCTCGGCCACCTCGCGACAGATCGTCCGTGCTGCATCGATCCCGGCGCGTCCGGTCGCCGCGTTGGCGTTGCCCGAGGTCAGCACCACGCCGGTGGCCACCCCGGCGCTTGCCGCAAGGTGCTCCCGGCTCACGGTGACTGGCGCCGCCGCGGCGAGGTTCGAGGTGAAGACGGCCGCGGCGCTCACCGGCCTGGCGTCGACCGTGCAGACGAGCGCCACGTCGAGCGATCCCGCCGGTTTGATCCCGGCCGCGACGGCCGCCGCCCGGAACCCGGCCGGCGCGACGACGCTCACGGGTATATCCCCGCGGTCGGAAGGCCCAGGGTCTCGGGCAGGCCCAGGGCCACGTTCATCGCCTGGACTGCCTGACCGGCGGCTCCCTTGACCAGGTTGTCCAGCGCGCTCAGGACGACCACCCATCCGGTCCGGGGGTCGACTCGGGCCGTCACGTGGACGGTGTTGGAGCCGCTCGTGGACTTGGTGGCCGGTGGCTCCACCACCACGGCGACGAACGCCTCGTCACCGTAGGCGTCGCAAAGCGCTTCCAGCGCTCCGGCGGTGTCGAGCCGAGGGTCTGCGGGCCGTGCGTAGCAGGTCGCCAGGATCCCCCGGGTCATGGGTGCCAGGTGCGGCGTGAAGAGGACCGTCGCCCCGATCTCCTGTTCCATCTCCGGGGTGTGGCGGTGGTCCAAGAGGCCGTACGCCTTGAAATTCTCGTCGACCTCTCCAAAGTGCAGCCGGTCGCTCGCCGACCGTCCGGCCCCGGAGACACCACTCGCCGCGTCGACGACCACCCCGGCGGCCAGGTCCACCAGCCCTCGCGTGGCGAGCGGCCAGAGAGCCAGAATGGCCGCCGTCGGGTAGCACCCGGGGGCCGCGATCAGGCTCGCTCCGCGCAGCTCCTCCCGGTACAGCTCCGGCAGTCCGTACACGGATTCCGCCAGCAGCTCCGGGCACCGGTGAGCATGCCCATACCAGCGCGGGTAACCCTCCGGGTCTCGGAGCCGGAAGTCCGCCGCGAGGTCGACGATCAACCCGACGCGTCCCCGCAGTTCGGGAAGCAGAGCCTGGCTCTCGCCGTGGGGCAGCGCCGAGAACACCACGTCGATCCCCTGTAAGCGGTCGCCCAGGTCCCCTCCGATCTCCTCGAACAGGAGCTCGGGATAGGCGGCCGCCAGAGCCGGAGTGTGCTCGCCCACGGGCCGTCCCGACGCACGCGCTCCCAGCGCCAAGGCGATGTCGAGCTCCGGGTGGCCTGCGGCCAGCCGGAGCAGCTCCGTGCCCGCGTACCCAGATGCTCCGAGGACGGCGACCTTCATGTTGCAACCTTATACGCGTTCCCGCATAGAAACCCAAATCAAAGTTGTCCGTACATTCGTATCTATTGCTAGCATCGAGGCATGGGCCTGCTGGGGTTCGAGCTCGAGCTGGTGGCGATCTGCGTGGTCGCCGGTTTGCTCGGGTCCCTGCTCGGGCTGGGCGGGGGCATCATCGTCGTGCCCGTCCTCACGCTGTTCTTCCACGTCCCGATACGGCTGGCGATCGGGGCCTCGGTGATCTCGGTGATCGCCACCTCGTCGGGCGCGGCAGCCGCCTACGTTCGCGAGCGCCTCACCAACGTGAGGATCGGGATGCTGCTCGAGGTCGGGACCACCACGGGTGCGATCACCGGCGCCTACATCGCGGGGCTGGTCGACGCCCGCGTGCTCTTTATCGTCTTCGGGCTGGTGCTCGGCTACTCGGCCCTCCAGATGCTGCGTAAGCGCCACGACCACTCCTCCACGCCGGTCCCGGCGGATGCCTGGGCGGATCGACTGCGGCTCCACGACTCCTACTACGACCGAGCCGAGGGCAAGGAGATCAGCTACCGGGTCACCCACACCCCGGCGGGGCTCAGCCTCATGTACGTCGCCGGAGCGGTGAGCGGCTTGCTCGGCATCGGCTCGGGAGCCCTCAAGGTGCCCGCCATGGACCTGGCGATGCACCTCCCGATCAAGGTGTCCACGGCTACCAGCAACTTCATGATCGGCGTGACCGCCGCGGCCAGCGCCGGGGTCTACTTCGCGCGCGGCGACATCGACCCCTTCATCGCCGGGCCGGTCGCGGTGGGCGTGCTCATCGGGGCGACCATCGGGGCACGGCACCTCCCGCGAATCGGGAGCGGCTCCATCCGCGCCCTCTTCGTGGCGGTCCTGATCGTCATCGCGTGCGAGATGCTCCTGAAGGGGATCCGATGATCGAGGAGCCAGGCGCGGGCCCGAAGTCGCCGGTCGGGGGGGTCGCCCGGTCCGCTCCGATCAGGCCGGAGCGGGCCGACCAGGTGCGCAAGACCGAGATCGCCATCTCCACGATCCTCAGGATCGGCGTCGCACTGAGCATCGTCGTCATCGTCGCCGGGCTCGTCGTCTCCCTCGTCCGTCACCCCGAGTACCGGACGTCGTCAACCGTGCGAGAGACGATCATCCAAGGCCACTTCGCATTCCCGCACAGTGTCGGCACCTTGGTGTCGGGACTTGGGTCGGGCCAGGGGGGCTCACTCGTGGCCTTGGGTCTCCTGCTGCTGCTGCTCACCCCGATTGCCCGCGTGGCAGTGTCTATCGTGGCTTTTGTGTACCAACGCGATCGGACATATGTGGTGCTCGGTGCGTACGTCCTCGTCGTGCTGGTCACCTCGTTCCTCCTCGGGAAGGCGGGAGGGTGACGCCACGCCTCTCCGGAGAGCTGGAACGAGACGGCTCGGCCGCCGGGCCGGGACCCGTGGATCCGCGGGCTCCCCTGCCGTTGTGGGCCCAGGTCGAGGCGGATCTCCGGCGTCGCCTGGCGGCGGGCGAATTCGCCGGGCGGCTCCCCACGGAGGCACGGTTGATGTCCGAGTACGGCGTCAGCCGGAGCACGGTACGGCAGGCCACCCGCCGGTTGCGCGACGACGGACTCCTCCAGGCGCGTCGCGGCAGCGGGACCTTTCTGACCGACCCGGCGCACCTCGACGAGACGTACGGCGTCTCCAGCGTGGCCCTGACGCTGCGAGCGCTCGGCGTTGAGGAGTCCAGCGTGGTCAGGGTGCAGGATCTCCGCCCTGCGGCCGGCGCCGCCGATGCCCTGGGGCTCGGCCTGGACGATCCGGTCGTCTACCTTGAGCGCCTGCGGCTCGGAGACGGCGAGCCCCTCGCCCTCGATCGTTCCTGGCTGCCGGCACGGATCGCGTCGCCCCTGCTCGCCCTGGACCTGGCAACGGGCTCGCTCTATGCGGCCCTGGCGACGCACTGCGGCGTGCGCGTCACCGGCGGTCGCGAGGAGGTCCGCCCCACGACGGGGACGGCAGAGGAGCGCGAGCTCCTCCAACTCCCGAGCAACGAGGCGCTCTTCGCCCGTCGCCGCCTGGCCCTCGCCGGGACCGGACCGGTCGAGCTCCGCGAGAGCTTGATGCGTGGCGACCGCTATAACCTCCTGGCCACCTGGGGAAGTGACGAGCATCGCCCGACGCCGTCGCTCGATATCCTCCCCGGCGCCGGCCCGTAACAGGTACCCCATGCCGGGGGCCTCAGCTCCGCAGCTCCGCGCCGAGCTCCCGGCCGGCGGCCTCGATGCAGGCGAGACGCAGGGTGGTGAGCTCCTCCTCGGTGAGCGTGTGGTCCAGCGACGACAATCGCAGGCGAAACGCGAGGCTGCGACGCCCGGGACCCATCGCCGGGGATCGAAAAACGTCGAAGAGCCGCACCTGCTCCAGGAGATCGCCCGCCGAGCGCCGCAGGGTCGCGGCCACGCGTTCCGCCGACACCGAGTCGTCCACCACCAGCGCGAGATCGACGTCGGAGGAGGGATACCGGCTCACTGGTTGGGCCAGGTCGGGGCGGCGCGGCACCGCGTCGCGGTCAAAGAGCCGGTTGAGGTCGAGCTCGAGCCATCCCACCCGGTGGTCCTGCTGGTCGGCGCCCCTCCCCCAGCCCGCCGCCTCGAGGACGGACGGATCGACCTCGCCCACCGTGCCGAGAATGGCCGACCCGGCGACCAGCCAGGCCGACCGGCTCGGGTGCAGGCCGGGCGCCGCAGCCAGCGCGCCCTCCCCGAGGAGGTCCGCGGCCGGCGGGACCAGGTGTACGTGCTCCAGCCGAAATTCGTCGCACACGACCTGCCAGGCCGCGACCGCGGTGCGGGCGTCGTCGCCCGGGACCGCGAGCACGAGGGCCGCCATCTCCCTCTCGGACGGAACGTCCCGGGCGCCGGCCGAGCTGTCGCCGCGGCGGTCGGCGAGCGCTGCGGAGGGGTCGTCGGGGTGGGCGAACACCACGCCGACCTCGAACAGGCGGACGTCCCCCTCGCGGCGGTCGGCGTTGCGGACGAGCGCGCCGAGCAGACCCGGCATGAGCGATCGGCGGAGCACGGTCTCGTCGGACTGCTGGGGGTTGGCCAGCTCGACCTCCGGACCGACCAGACCGATCATGTCGTGCGCGGACGGCGACACGAGCGAGGAGGTCCAGGCCTCGAGGGCACCGAGGCCGACCATCGCCTCCCGCACCCGCCGTCTCCCCTGCTGCCGGGAGGAAAGTCGTCCGGGCTGCGGCCAGGAGGGCTGTCGGCGCTCGACCCGCTGGTAGCCGTACATCCGGGCCACTTCCTCGACCAGATCGGCCGATCCGAACGGGGCTGGACGCACGTCGGGCCGGCTGGTCGGTACGAGCACCTCGGCCAGTCCCGATCCCGGCGATCCCTTGGGTCGCACGGCGAACCCGAGGGGCTCGAGGAGAGATCGGATGGCGTCGTCGCCCAGGTCCGTCCCGAGGATGCGGTTCACGTCCTGAGACTGCAACTCCAAGGACCGTGGAGCCGGCACGTCGCCCCGGACATCCAGCACTCCCTGGGCCACCCCGCCGAGGGCCCCCTGCTGGTCGAGCAATTGGCAGATGCGGTTGACCGACCGATCGATCCCGAGCGGATCCGTGCCCCGTTCAAAGCGCGCCGAAGCCTCGGTGCGCAACGACAGGCGTGTCGCGGTGCGGGTGATGGCCAGCGGGTCGAAATAGGCGGCCTCCAACAGCACCGCGCCCGTCGAATCGTCGATCTCGGAAGACGCCCCGCCCATGACGCCGCCGATCCCGACCGGAACGTCGTTGGCGTCGCAGATCACGCAGTCCCGGCCGTCGTCGCCCAACCCCGGCCCGGGAATGCCGAGCCGTCGCTCGACCCCGTCGAGCGTGACCACCGTCTCTCCGGCCCGGGCCCGCCGCACTCGCAGGCCGTGGCCTCCCAACCGGCTCCAGTCGTAGGGGTGGGTCGGCTGTCCGAGCTCGAGCATCACGTAATTGGAGACGTCCACCACGTTGTTGATGGGCCGCATCCCCGACAACGTCAGCCGGCGCGCGATGAGTCTCGGCGAGGGTCCCACCTTGATGCCCTGCAGGAGCCTTGCCGTGAACCGGGGGGAAAGGTCGCGATCCTCGACTACCACGGAAGCCAGCGCGTCGATCGACTGGTCGGTCGTGCGCGGAGCGGGCGGCTCGGGCAGAGCAAACGGAAGCTCCATCCGAGCCGCCAGGTTGCGCGCCACGCCCGCGATCGACCACGCGTCGGGGCGATCGCCCTCGACCGTCAGCTCGAAGACGACGTCGCGCTCGATCCCGAGCGCCTCGACGAGCGGCTTGCCGAGGTCCACGCCCTCGATCTCGCCCAGGACCAGGATGCCCTCGTGATCATCGGAGAGCCCGAGCTCTCGGCCGGAGCAGATCATGCCGTTGGACGTGGTTCCCCGCATCTTTCGCCGGCGGATCTCAAAGTCGCCCGGCAGGGTCGCACCGACCGGAGCGAGCGGCACCAGGTCCCCGACCTCGAAGTTCCATGCGCCGCAGACGACCTCGACAGGTTCGGCGCCGGCGTCGACCACGACCTTCCGGATGCGGTCGGCGCCCTCGATCGCCGAGATCTCGAGGACCCGGGCCACGAGGACGTCGTCCAGGCCCTCGCCCACGTGCTCGAGCCGTTCCACCACCAGCCCCAGATCGTCCAGCGTGGTGGCGAGCGCGCCGACGTCGTCGCCGAGTGGCACGAAGTCACGGAGCCAGGACAGCGGGGCGCGCATCTCAGAACTG
The DNA here is from genome assembly GCA_963773635.1 of uncultured Actinomycetes bacterium. GTDB lineage: Bacteria > Actinomycetota > Acidimicrobiia > Acidimicrobiales > RAAP-2 > CAVZBW01. The sequence continues at coordinate 518,639 of CAVZBW010000005.1, forward strand.
ACCCAGGAACCGCACGTCGTTGTCCATGAGGGAGCGGAGGTCTGCGATGCCGTGCCGCATCTGGGCACAGCGGTCGATGCCGAAGCCAAAGGCAAAACCCGACCACTGCGAGGGATCGATCGAGACGGCGGCCAGGACGGCCGGATCGACCATGCCGCAACCACCCAGCTCTATCCATCCCGTCTGCGAGCAGGTCCTGCACCCGGCGCCATGGCAGATGGTGCAGGTGATCTCAAACTCGGCCGACGGCTCGGTGAAGGGGAAGTAGCTGGGTCGCAGCCGGGAATGTATGTCCGGTCCGAAATAAGCGCCGGTAAACGTCTCGATGGTGCCGGCAAGATCCCCAAAGGTGATGTCACGATCGACCACGAGGCCCTCGATCTGGTGAAAGATCGCCAGGTGCCGGGCGTCCGGTGTCTCGCGTCGGTAACAGCGGCCGGGCATGACCGAGTGGATCGGCAGCCTCCCCTCCTTCTCCGCGGCCTCCATCAGCCGGATCTGCACGGGCGAGGTGTGCGTCCGCAGCACGACGGTCTCCGGCCGGCCGAGCTTCAGGTAGAAGGTGTCCCACATGCCTCGCGCGGGATGGCCGGGCGGCATGTTGAGTGCCTCGAAGTTGTACCAGTCCGTCTCCGCTTCCGGGCCTTCCGCCACCTCGAAGCCCATCCCTACGAAGGTGTCCTCCAGCTCGTGCTGGGTCTGCGTCACCAGGTGCAGGTGGCCGCGACGGATGGGGCGCAGAACCTGGTCCACCACGACCTCGGTGAGATCGAGCCGGTCTGCGACCAACGCGGCCTTCCGCTGCGCCTCGGCCAACTCCTCACGCCTCCGCTCCGCCAGGTCGCGAAGCTCGCGCCGCGCTCGCTCGATCCGCTGACCAGCGGCGGGCCGCTCGGCTGGATCCATGCCCCCAAGGGATGCTCGGAGCTGCCCGAGTGGCGATCGCTTCCCGAGAATCGACTGCTCCGCCGCTCGCAGGCCCTCGGGGTCGGCCGCCTCCGCGAACGTGCGCAGCCCCTCTTCGAGGATGGATGGGAGCTGATCCATCCCTCCGACGGGTCGATCGCTCATCCCGACCGCTCCCCCGCGCGCCCCTGGCCTGCATCCGTTCCGCGCCTCTGGCCTGCATCCGTTCCGCGCCTCTGGCCTGCATCCGTTCCGCGCCTCTGGCGCTGTGCCTCGAAGCACAGGACCGCGCACGCCATGCCCACGTTGAGGGATTCCGCGCGCCCGCTCATCGGCACGGTGACCGAGCCGTCCAGGGACGACAGGATCTCGGATCCGAGTCCCGCTGCCTCGTTGCCGAGCACGATGGCGCTCGGCACCGACCAGTCGACCGTCGCGTAGTCCTCCCCGCCGTGGGCGATCGCACCGAGACGCCGCAACCCGCATCGAGCGAGCTCCGTCAACACCTCTTGCGCAGGCTCCCAGACCACGATGGGCACGTGAAAGATCGACCCGGCGGACGAGCGCACCGCCTTCGGGTTGTACGGATCGACGGCGTTGTCGCAAAAGACGACCATGTCGACACCCGACGCATCGGCGCACCGCACAACGGTGCCGGCATTGCCGGGGTCCCGCACCCCCGCGCACACGACGGCGGTACTCGCCCCCTCGATCGCCTCGAGGCCCCGGACCGGCAGCGGCAGTACCGCGAGGACCGGCTGAGGCGTCACGGTGTCGGCCACCCGGTCGATCACGCCGGGACCCAGCTCCTGGACCCGCACCCCGGCATCGGCGGCCATCGTGCGGATCGCCACCACGTCGGAATCGTGGCCGTGATCAGTAGCCACGTAGACACCCTCGATCGGCACGCCCGCCGCGAGGGCGTTCGCCACGATCTCGCCGCCCTCGGCGACGTAGGCACCCTCCGACCAGCGCACGGCGCGCTTGCGCACGAGGCGCCGCAGCCGGCGGACGCGCTGATGGCTCGCCCCCAGGGGCTGCGTCAGGAGGCGGCCTCGGTCGGCTCGGCCAGAGCGCGGGCAGAGACCCGCACGAGCTCCGCGAAGGTGCCCGGATCGCTCACGGCGAGGTCCGCCAGGACCTTGCGATCCACCTCTACGCCCGCCCGCCGCAGCCCCGCAACGAAACGGCTGTAGCTCAGGCCCTCGAGCCGGCTCGCCGCGTTGATCCGCTGGATCCACAGCTGCCGAAAGTCTCCCTTGCGGGCCCGCCGGTCCCGGTAGGCGTACTGCATCGAATGCAGCAACTGCTCGTTGGCCGCCCGGTACGAGCGGCTCTTGTTGCCGTAGTAGCCGCGTGCCTGCTCGAGCACGGCCCGGTGGTGCTTGCGGCCGTGCAGGGACCGCTTCACTCTGGCCACGGTAAGACTCCTTGTCCTCTGCCGCTCTCGCCCGACGAGAGCGGTTCATGTCCTCTGTGGCTCTCGTTCGACGAGAGCCCTCGATCACGGTCGGACGGGCGCGCCACCCGCGCCCGCTCGCCACCTAGCGGCCCAGCAGCCGCCGGACCTGCCGCTCGTCAGCCCGGGAGACCTCGTTGGGCCGAGCGAGCCGGCGGGTACGAACGCTCGTCTTCTTCTCGAGGAGGTGCGAGCGAAAGGCCCTGCGGCGGCGTAGGCGCCCGGTGCCGGTCACCTTGATGCGCTTGGCAGCACCTCTGTCGGTCTTCATCTTGGGCACGATGTCATCCCTCTCCCGGGGGTGGTCCTGATGTTGGTGCCGCACTCTGTGGTGCCGCCGCCGATCGTGAAGAATCTGGTGACCCTGCGGCCGCAGGGGCGGGTGTCGCTCCCATCGGAGCCGGAGGCGACGATACGGGGCGCCCGGCAGAGGCCGGTCCCGAGTGGCGGCCCGCCGCCCTCCTGGCACCGGTGTCCGCCTCGGCCGCCGGTGGGGCATCGCCCTTGGCTGCCGCCGCTTGCCGGGCCCTCTTGTCGGGAGCGAGCACCATCACCATGTTGCGTCCGTCCAGCCGAGCCTCGGATTCGACCTTTGCCGTCCCCTCCATCTGCTCGGCGATCCGATCCAGGATCCGCTTGCCGAGCTCGGGATGGAACACCTCGCGGCCACGGAACATGATCGTGATCTTGACCTTGTGCCCGTCGTCGAGGAACTTCCCGACCTGCCGCGTCTTGGTTTCGAAATCACCGGGCCCGATCTTGGGCCGGTACTTCATCTCCTTGATGCCGACGTGGACCGACTTTCGCTTCGATTCCTTGGCCCGCTGCGCCTCGTCGAACTTGAACTTCCCGTAGTCCATGATGCGACAGACGGGGGGATTCGCGGTGGGAGCCACTTCGACAAGGTCCAGGTCGAGCCCTCGGGCGATGCTCAGCGCCTCCGGCAGGGGCTTGATGCCCAGCTGCTGTCCCTCGGGATCGACGAGCCGAACCTCACGTGCACGGATCCGATCATTGATCCGGTGCTCACTGGCTGTGGCGGTGACTATGCGGCATCACTCCTCTCGACCGGGTCCACGCGACCACTTCGCGGGAACCGGAGCAGCGGAGCAACCCCCGGCCAAGGCCAGGTCCTCGCCATGACGACCGGGCGCACCTCGATCCGGCACAGCCGGCGGTGGCCAGGTGGAGACAGCCACTACGGCGGCCCCGCTTGCCTCTTGTATGTGTAAGTCCTGCCTAGGCTACCAGCATGAGCACGCTTTGGACACCGTCGGGCGAGCATCCGGTCGGGCAAGACCGCACGGGTCAGCCGGCCGGTCCGAAGAGCACCCCTCCGGGCGCCCCCCCTGCGGGCAGCGGGTCCGCGGGCGGGGGCCCTCCGGGGAGTCACGACCGCCGGGGCGGCCCGCCGGGAGATCGGCCGGAGGCCCCGTCGCCCGAGGACGCGGAACACCTCGAGGAGCTGCGACGTCAACTCGCGAGCGCCCCGGCCGAGGTGGTGATCGCCAACCACTGCTTCGGGCTCTTCGAGCTCGCGGGGGTCTACCTGTCGCAGTCGCCTCCCCGCCTGGAGCAGGCGCGGCTGGCCATCGACGCCTTCGGTGCCGTCGTCGAGGGAGTGGGCGGGCGCCTCGGGGAGACGGAGGGCACCCTGCGTGACGCGTTGGCCCAGATCCGGCTGGCCTTCGTGCAGATCTCGGGGGCACAAAGAGCCGGCGTAGGTTCCGGGGACGCCGACGGGACCACGCCCGCCGCGGGCTCCCCAGGGGCGGGCGTCGGAGGATCCTGATCTCCGCCTGACCCCTCAATCGATGGCCACGAGGTTCGTGGCCTCGATCCGCCCGAGGTGGCCGGCCGCGACGAGACACACCACGCGACGGCCGACGTCGATGCGGCGCGTGCCGTCCGCGATCGCCGTGCAATGGAACGGCAGCGTCCTTCCGTCGTCGGTGACGACCGCGCCCAGGCCCGCATCGCCATCGAATTCGGTCACCCTCGCCGGCACGGGCTGCCGTGTGCGAACGGGGTTCGCCGGAACGTAGGAGCGGACCTCGGCACGGCCCGCCGTACCCTGCGGATCGACCGGACCCTCGGGCGTCAATGCACGATCTTGGATAGGGGCACCTCGAGGATCCCCGTCGCCCCGGCGCTCGCCAGGGCGGGGATCAAGACGTTGATCTCCGACTTGGGCACGACCGATTCGACGGCAAAGGCACCGCCGCCGGCGAGCTCGGAGAGCGTGGGCGTCTGGAGCGCCGGCAGCAACGCCACGACCTCCTCCAGACGCTCCGCGGAGACGTTCAGCTTCACGAGAACCTTGCCACGAGCCTCGAGCGTCCCCAGCAAGAGCGTCAGGATCTGGTCCATCGCGTGGCGCCGATCGTGGTCGTTGGCCGCGTCCGGATTGGCGATGAGCTCGGTGCGGGAGACGAGAAGGGTCTCGAGCACGCGCAGACCGGCCGCCCGGAGCGCTCCCCCGGTCTCGGTGATCTCCACCACGCAGTCGGCGATGTCGGGCACCTTGGCCTCGGTCGCCCCGTACGAGAGAGAGATCTCGGCGTCGATCCCGTGCCCGAGCATGGCCCGCCGCGTCAGCTCCGGGTACTCCGTGGCGACCCGTAGACGGCCCCGCTGAGCAAGATCCGCCAGCGAGCGTTCCGGGGAATCCTGGGGTACCGCGAGCACTACCCGAATCGGGTTGGCGGTGTTCTTCGAGTAGGCCAGGGTGCCGAGCGATACCACCTTGGAGCCTTGCTCCTCAATCCAGTCTCGCCCGGTGATCCCGATGTCGAAGGTGCCCTGGGCGACGTAGATGGGGATCTCCTGGGGGCGCAGGATCCGGACCTCGGCGATCCGAGGGTCGTCGATCGTGGCGCGATAGTCCACGGACGAGGTTCGGCGGACCGCGAGGTCCGCGGCCTCGAACAGCTCCATCGTCGCTCGCTCGAGTGACCCCTTGGGCAACACCAGCCTGAGCACGTCAGCGATCTCCTGTGGTTGTCGGGGTGGAAACACCGGCCTGGCCATCCGGCGTGCCGGCACCACGGCTCGACCGGAGGGCGGGGGCGCGCAACAAGGTTGCCATCTCGACCGCGGTCGCCGCCGCCTCCCACCCCTTGTTGTCCTGGGGATCGGGGGCCTCGGCAAGAGGGACGGAGCGGGCGAGCGCCTGATCGACGTCCTCGGTCGTGAGCACCCCGAACGCGACGGGGACACCCGTGTCGAGCTGCGTGCGTTGCACGCCTGCGGCGCACTCCCCGGCAACCAGGTCGTAGTGGCTCGTCTCGCCCCGGATCACCGCGCCCAGGCAGACCACGGCATCCACGTTGCCGGAACGGCAGTAGGAGCGAACGAGCAGCGGCAGCTCGAAGGCGCCGGGGACCCAGGCCACGGTCACGTCGTCGGCGTCGACCCGGCAGTCCTCGAGGGCTGCCAGGGCGCCGTCGAGGAGCCGTCGGGTGATCCCGCCGTTGAAGGCGCTGCAGGCGAGCGCAATCCGCAGACCGCGCCCGTCACGCTCCGCTCCGAGCACCCGGCCGACGCGGCCGCGCAGCGCGTCCGTGGCTTCGTGCAGGTCAAAGCGAAGATCCTCGGGTCGTGCCATATCAGAATCGTGCCATGTCGGCGGCGTGGCCGAGCGAGCTCGCGCCCACCCGTGCGACGCTCAAAGGACGTCGTCGAGCCCGAGGAGCAGGTGGCCCATCCGCTCGCGTTTGGTCCGTAGGTATTCGATGTTCTCGGGATTGGCGCGGGGCTGCAGGGGGATGCGGTCGACGATGTCGAGCCCAAAGCCCTCCAGGCCCCCGTACTTGGAGGGGTTGTTCGTCATGAGCCGCATGGTCGTCACGCCGAGGTCGACCAGGATCTGCGCGCCGATGCCGTACTCACGACTGTCCACGGGCAGGCCGAGCTCGAGGTTGGCGTCGACCGTGTCGTGGCCCTGCTCCTGGAGATGGTACGCCCGGATCTTGTGGCCGAGGCCGATGCCGCGACCCTCGTGTCCCCGGAGATAGACGAGCACGCCCTGGCCGTCGGCCTCGATGAGGTCGAGGGCGGCTCGCAGCTGGGGCCCGCAGTCGCAGCGCAACGAGCCGAAGACGTCGCCGGTCAGGCACTCGGAGTGGACCCGGACCAAGACGTTGGGCTGCCCGGACACGTCACCGAGCACGAAGGCGAGGTGTTGCTCCTCGTCGAGCCTCGACTCGTAGACGTAGGCACGAAAGTCGCCCTGGTCCGTCGGGATGCGCGCCTCGGAGACCCGCCGCACCAGCTTCTCGGTCTGCCGTCGATACCGGATCAGCTCGGCGATCGAGATGAGCGGGAGTCCGTACCGATCGCACAGCCGCTCGAGCTCGGGGAGCCGCGCCATCGAGGACTTGTCCTCCGAGACGATCTCGCAGAGGACTCCCGCGGGGGTCAGGCCGGCAAGGCGGGCCAGGTCGACGGCCGCCTCCGTATGGCCGTGGCGCTTGAGCACGCCACCCTCCCGGTAGCGCAACGGGAAGATGTGGCCCGGGCGGCGGAGGTCGGAGGGGTCGGCTCGAGGATCGACGAGCGTGGCGATGGTGGCGGCGCGATCGGCCGCCGAGATCCCGGTGGTCGTGCCCCGCAAGGCGTCCACGCTGACCGTGAAGGCCGTGCGCTGCGACTCCGTGTTGTCGGTCACCATGAGCGGCAGGTCGAGCTGGTCGGCCCGCTCGGCGGTGATGGGTGCGCAGATCACGCCGGAGGTGTGGGACAGGAAGAAGGCGATGCTCTCGGGCGTGGCCGCCTCGGCGGCCATGATGAGATCCCCCTCGTTTTCCCGGTCCTCGTCGTCGACCACCACCACCATCCCGCCCCGGGCGATCGTGGCGATGGCCTCCTCCATCGTCGAGAAGGCCGTCACGCCGCGACCTCCAGCCGGAGGTCCTGGCCCAGCCGCTCGACCGAGAGGAGCGTGCCTCGCCAGAGGTCGTCGACCGTGCGAGCACCCGGGCCGGCGAAGAGACCGGGTCCGTCGTCCCCTCCGGCGATCGCCGGAGCCAGGTACACCACGTAGCGGTCCACGAGACGCGCCTCGTGAAAGGACTTGGCCACGCGGGCTCCCCCCTCGACCAGTAGCTGCACCACGCCGAGCCCACCGAGGGTCTGGAGAACCTCCCCCAGGTCACCCGAGAGCTCGAGCGCCGGACGGACGCGTGCGTGATCCGGGGCGCGCCCCAGCACCACCCGCAGGGGCTGGCGGGTGGCCGGCGGATCGGTGCGCACCGTCAGCTCCGGGTCGTCGTCGCGAACGGTCCCGGCCCCGACGAGGACGGCATCGGACATCGCCCGGAGCCGATGGACGTCGGCGCGCGCCTCGGTCCCGGTGATCCAGCGGCTCGTGCCGTCCGCCGCGGCGATCCGTCCGTCCAGGGTCGCAGCCAGCTTGAGCACCACCCATGGCCGACCGGTCCTACGGTGCTTCAGGTACGGGGCGAGCGACGCCTCGACCTCCCGGGCACCCACTCCGAGGGTGACCTCCACGCCGGCCGCCCGGAGCTCCGCCACCCCCCGGCCGGCCACGTGGGGATCGGGGTCCGAGACGCCGACCACCACCCGCCGGATGCCCGACGCCACGATCGCCGCGACGCACGGCCCCGTGCGGCCGGTATGGGCGCACGGCTCGAGGGTGGTGTACAGGACGGCACCCGTGGCCCGGCCGTCCGCCCGCGCCGACTCGATCGCCCGAACCTCCGCGTGCGGGCCACCCGGTGGAGCCGTGGCGCCCTCGTACAGGAGCGCGGGGCGGTCATCTCCCGGGCGCAACGCGGGCACGACGATCGCCCCGACCCAGGGGTTCGGCGAGGTCGAGCCTCTGACCGACTCCCCGAGCGCCAACGCTCGGCGCATCACCGCCTCGTCGGGAGGCGTCGGCTTGTCGGCCGCCGGCGGCGACTCGTCGACTCGGACCATGGGGCCTGCATCCTATCCGGGGGCCACGTGAGGACGTACCTGGTCAGCGGCGTGCCGGATCGACTCGACCGCCTCCCAGGGCCGCTCCCGGCCGAACACCGCCGAGCCGGCGACGAAGACGTTGGCGCCCTCGGCCGCCGTCAACGGGGCCGTGTGCTCGTCGATGCCGCCGTCGACCTCGAGGTCCACCGACAGCCGGCGCCGCTCCAGGGCGTCGTGGACCTGGCGGATCTTTGGCAGGACCTCGGGCATGAACGACTGCCCGCCAAACCCGGGGAACACGGTCATGCACAGCACGAGGTCGACCGTCTCGAGATAGGGATCGAGGGCCTCGAAGGGGGTGTCCGGGTTGGCGGCCACTCCGGCACGCAGGCCCAGCGAACGCATCTGGAGGATCAGCTGATCCGTGCCCCCGACCTCGACGTGGACCGTGCAGCCGTCGGCTCCGGCCTTGGCGAAGGCCTCGAGGTAGCGCCCCGGGTCCGTCATCATGAGGTGGCAGTCGAAGAACAACCCCGAGTGTCTCCGCAACGACTCGACCACGGGCGGCCCGAGGGTGAGGTTCGGGACGAAGTGCCCGTCCATCACGTCCACGTGGAGCCAGTCGGCGGTCGGGGAGACCTCGCCGATGGCCTCCGCCAGGTTCCCGAAGTCGGCCGAAAGCAGCGAGGGCGCCAATTTGCAGGCTCCGACCTCCCCGGGATCGCGTGGCATGCGAGCGAGCCTACGGCCTGCACCATGCGCACGAGTTCAGGTGCCGAGGCGCTCCCCGGCGGCCGGCCGGGCACCCCGAACCCAGTCGGCCCACCCCATCGGGCGCCCGCTCTCGGGCTGGACCTCGACCAGCGCGACCCAGCCCTCCCCGCACGACACCTCGTCGCCGGCGATGGTCCCGGGCGGCCCGCCGGAGGTAGCACGCGAGCTCGGTCGTACCCGCAGCACCCGGAGCCGTCGCCCCCGCCACGTCGTCCAGGCCCGGCCGAGCCGGACCCTTCTGGCCAGCTCCGCCGCGGTCGACTCCCAGTGCAGCTCGAGCTCCTCGGGACGGACCTTGTCGGCGTAGGTGGGGGTGCCGGCCTGCGGCACCGGATCGGGCAGCCCCCCCACTCCGTGCTCGAGGAGCTGCCCGGTCAGGCGGGCCCCGAGCGCCGCCAGGCGCGAGCGCAGCCCGTCCACGGTCTCGTCGTCCCCGACCGGGACCGACTCGCACGAGTAGACGGGCCCGGTGTCGAGCTCGACCTCCAGCCCCATGATGGAGACGCCGGTGACCGGATCGCCGGCGAGTATCGCCCGCTCCACCGGGGCGGCGCCGCGCCAGCGGGGCAGGAGCGAGAAGTGGACGTTGATCATCGGGAGGACCTCGAGGATCCGCCCCGGGACCAGGCGGCCGTAGGCGACCACCACGCCGAGCTCGGCACCGGAGCCGACCACGTCGTCGAGCCGGTCGGTGACCGGGAGGCCCAGCTCGAGCGCCGCACGCTTGACGGGGCTCGCCGACAGGGCCCCGCCCCGCCCACGCCGCCGGTCCGGTCTCGTGACCACCCGGACCACCTCGTGGCCGCCCGCCACCAGGGTCTCGAGCGTCGGGACGGCGGCCTCTGGCGTGCCCAGGAACGCCAGCCGAGACACGCTCCGAGGGATCAGCGAGGGGGGGCGGTCGCGGCCCGGGTGCCCGGGCTCGGGTGGTCCACTACCCCAGGAGGCCGTCGGGGTCGCCCGACGCGCCCGCCAGGACCCGGGAGCGGAGCAGCCGCTTGGCCTCCCGCCGCTGCTCGGCGTCGAGGTGCTCGACCAGCAACACGCCGTCGAGATGGTCGAGCTCGTGCTGGAGCACCCGGGCCTCCAGGGTGTCGGCCTCGATCGAGAGCTCCCGTCCCTCGAGGTCCACCCCGACCAGGTGCACCTCCTTGGGTCGCACGATGGGCCAGCTCAGCCCGGGGACGGACAGACAACCTTCGTCGTAGGTCCACTCGCCAGAGGATTCGACGATCCTCGGATTGATCACCACGCGTCGCCCGTCGCCGACGTCGTAGACGAACACGCGCTGGCGCACCCCTATCTGGTTCGCGGCGAGACCGGAGCCGGGTGCGGCGTACATCGTGGCGAACATGTTCTCGACCAGCTGGACGGTGCGATCGTCGATGTGCTGCAGGTCCTCAATGCGCTGTTTGAGCACGGGGTCACCGTAGGTGCGGATGGGAAACGTGCTCACGCCGTCATCGTAGTGGCGCGTCGGCAAAGCCTCTCGCCGAGGCGGCCTCGCCGCGGGCCGGCTCCGCTGGTCCTCTGGTCGTCGCTCAGATGCGCAACGGATCGACCTCGATGCGCACGCGGCCCCTCGGCCGGGGCAGGCGGGCGAGTGCGTCGCACAGCTCCCGATGGTCGGGGGCGCGCAGCAACCAACGGCCCTCGTCGAGCGGCACCAGGCCCTCGGCCGCCTCGGCCAGGAGCGGTTGGAGCAGCTCGCCGGCGGCCGGACCCGAGACCAGGGCCCAGGCCACCGCGGGGGGCACTCCCAGCGCCTGGCGCACCTCCAGGTCCTCCTGCAGGCACGGACCGGGGTCGCCATGCCGGATCCCGTCGAGCACCGGGTGCTCGGGCAGCCTCGTCTGCACCACGATGCGGGCAGTCTCGGGACCTGCGGGCGGCTCCCCCCGGCCGACCATTCGTGCGGCGCGCACGAGCAGGGCGAGAGCCGCCTCGACCGCCGTGAAGGAGGGGGCGAGCAGGTGCTGATCGAAGTCCAAGAAGGCCACCAGGGCCGCCCGTCGGACCCGATGGAGGACCGCTTCGGTGCCGACGAGCACGGGCGCCGTCGGCACCGGGACCACCTCGGGACCGGACACCTCCACCACCTCGCAACGCAGGAGGGCCTCGAGCTCCTCTCGCACCCTGCTCACGCCGGTGCGCAGCACCTTGAGCCTCGTCGAGCCACACGTCGCGCACACGAAGGGGCGCTCCACCCCGCATCGGCGACACTTCAGCTGGGCTTCGGGGGCGCCCGCCCCGTCCTGCCCGACCGGTCCCCCGCAGCGCTCACACCGGGCGAGCTCACGGCATGCCGTGCACGCCAGCAGGCGAGCCCGCCCACGCCGGTTGAGGACGCACACGACCGGTCGCCACCCTCCGGCGGACCCGGCGAGCGGCCCCGCCCCCTCGAGCACCTGCCGAATTCGCCCCACCAGCAGTTCCGAGAGGAGGCCCGTCCTCGGATCGGCACCCCGACGGTCCTCCACTTGGACATGAGGCCAGCCCCGGCGCTCCCGGGCGCGAGGCTCGGTCCACAGGCGGCCGCGCTCGAGCAGCTCGGGCCCGGGCACCGGGGAGACGAGGAGGCAGGGGGCTCGGTCACGAGCGCAGCGCTCGGCGACGACCTCCCAGGCGTTCCAGGTCGGCGCCCGTTCTTCCCGGTACGCCTCGTCGTGGGCGTCGATGACGAGGGCGCCCGCCAGGCGCCCCGGTGGGGACCAGGCAGCGCCCCTTGCGCCGACGACCACCGGCCACCCCCCGGCCGCCTTGGCCCAGTCCACGCCCGCCTGCGCCACCGAGAGCCCACGGCGCCCGAGCAGGCCGGCCAGGCGTTCGCCGACCTCGAGACTGGGCGCAAGGAGGAGCACCGTGGCCGGCGAGGTCCCCGACTCGTCGGCGTCACCTGCTCCGGGAGCCCGGCCGGCCCGGTCGGCGCCGCCAGTGGCGCCGGCGGGGCCCGCCCGCTCACAGAAGCGGAGCACCAGCGCCATCAGGTCGCTCAGGGGCGCAATCCGAGCGACCACGGGCGTCCCCGGTACCGACATGGCGAGCTCGACCGGCGAGTCGCCGTCGTCGCCGGTGTCCTGCTCCGGGCCCGGACGGGACGAGATGCCCGGGGGTGGCCGGAGGGAACGGTGCACGACACGCTCGGGCGAGGCGGTGTCCAGGAAGCCCGACACGGGTCCGCACCAGCGCCACGAGGCCCACCGGGCCAGGTCGATCAGCTCCCCTGGCGGTCCCAGCCCCGAGCTCTTCAAGATGGGCTGCAGCTGGACGCCGGAGGGAACCTCGGTGGGATCCTCGACCACCCAACCTGGGACCCGTCGCCCGTGCAGGCGGACCCGCACTCGGCCGCCGAGCAGCACCTCGGCGTCCAGCTCCGGCGGGACGACGTAGGCGAAGACCCTCGGGATGCCCGCGACGTCCGGCAGGACGCCGACGACGCGCGGGGCTCCGTCGTGCGCAGTCTCTACAGCGGGTTGGGCGTCGGCGTCCGACCGGCGGACGTCAGAGCCCGAGCGCCGAGCGGAGATCGTCGATCCTCGGGGTCGCCTCCCACGTCAGCTCCTTCTCCGCCCGCCCGAAGTGCCCGTAGGCGGCGGTCTTGCGGTAGATGGGCCGAAGGAGGTCGAGATCCCGGATGATGGCGGCGGGACGGAGGTCGAAGATCTCGCTGACCGCGCCGGCGATCTTCTCGGGATCGACGACCTCGGTACCGAAGGTCTCCACCGAGAGGGAGACGGGGCGAGCCACCCCGATGGCATAGGCCACCTGGATCTCGCACCGACGCGCCGCGCCTGCGGCCACGATGTGCTTGGCCACCCAGCGCGCCGCGTAGGCCGCCGAACGGTCGACCTTGGAGGGATCCTTGCCCGAGAACGCTCCGCCCCCGTGGCGGGCCATGCCCCCGTAGGTGTCCACGATGATCTTGCGCCCGGTGAGGCCGGTGTCGGCGTGCGGACCACCCAGCTCGAAGACGCCCGTGGGGTTGGCGAGAACCGTGAGCGACGAGGTGTCGAGGTTCGTCGGCAGGAGGGGCTGGATGATGTGCTGACGGAGATCCGGCAGCAGGAGGGTCTCGAGGTCGATGCCCGGGTCGTGTTGCGTGGAGATGAGCACCGTATCGATGGAGACGGGTTGGCCGCGGTCGTAGGTGACCGTCACCTGGGTCTTCCCGTCCGGACGGAGATAGGGCAGGATGCCCACCCGGCGCACCTGGGCGAGTCGCTGGGCGAGCCGGTGGGCGAACCACACCGGCAGGGGCATGAGGTCGGGGGTCTCGTCGCAGGCGTAGCCGAACATCATTCCCTGGTCCCCGGCGCCCTGGGCGTTGAGCACGTCCTCGCCCCCCCGCCCCGAACGCAGCTCGAACGCCCGGTCGACTCCCTGGCTGATGTCCGGAGACTGCTTGTCGAGCGCGACCATGACGGCGCAGGTGTGCCCGCTGATGCCGTAGTCGTCGTTGTCGTAGCCGATCTCGCAGATCGTCCGGCGGACGAGGCTCGGCACGTCGATGTGGGCGTTGGTCGTGACCTCGCCCGCGATGACGGCGAGGCCGGTGGTCAACAGGGTCTCGCACGCCACCCGACTCGCTGGATCCTGCCCGAGCAGCTCGTCCAGGATCGCGTCCGAGATCTGGTCGGCCATCTTGTCCGGATGGCCCTCCGTGACCGACTCCGACGTGAAGGTGATCGACGTGCTCACGAAGTTGTTGCTCCCTTTACGCGGATCGCCCGGAGTGCCCGGCGGCGCCACACTGTACCCAAGACCGTGTCCGGCACTGCGTCCCGTGCCGGCCCCGACGCATCGGTCACCGTCTGCCCTTCGGCGTCCGGCCGGGGTCAGCCGGCGTCGGGCTCATCCCCCTCCGCGGGCGACTCGATGACGGACACGGCGTCGAGGGACCCCGACGCCGAGGCGTCCGGCGCCTCCTCGCCCTCGGTGCCCTCCTCGAGCGTCGCCGCGTCGGGATCCGGGCGCGTGTACACGGCCTTGCCGGCCGCCACCTCCTGGAAGGCGATGGACAGGGGGTTGCTCGAGACCGAGGTCACCTGGGGCGGAACGACCCGCCCCAGACCCTCACCGAGGCTGTTGTAGTAGGCGTTGACCTGGCGGGCACGGGCCGCACCGAGGGCGACGAGCGTGAACTTCGAGTCGACCTTGTCGAGCAGCTCCTCGATCGGGGGATCCATGAGCGTGCTGCGGGCTTGGGGCATGTGCGGCTCCTCTTGCGGCGTCCTGCATGGCGGCGCATTGGCAAAGGGCCGACCAGCTCGGTGCCCATTGGTACCGGCGCACCGGGGCTCTACCCCTGCACCGGAACCGGGCACCGCCGTGCGTCACCGCCTGGCGGCCCGGGAAACCTCCACTATACCGGCCACCTCGTCGACGGCCCTGTCCAGGTCGTCGTTCACGACGACGGCACTCGCCAATTCCCGCCCCAGGCGCTCCTCTTCCCGACCCACCTCGGCGCGCAATCGTGCGCGCTCCTCCGAGTCACCCCTCGTCTCCATCCGCCGGACGAGGGTCTCGTAAGAGGGCGGGACCAGCAGGATCACGACGGCGTCCGGCCGCTGCGAGAGCACCTGGCGGGCCCCCTGGACGTCGATCTCCAGCAGAACCTCGTGGCCGGGCGGTGCATCCGGCCAGGGGGTCCCGTAGAGCTCGCCGAGGAACTCCGCCCACTCGAGGAAACCTCCCCGCTCGGCCCGGAGCAGGAACCCGGCCCGGTCGGCAAAGACGTAGGCGTCCTCCCGCTCGCCGGGCCGCCTCGCCCGCGTCGTCCAGGACCGGCTCAACCAGAGTCTCGGGACACGCTCCACCAGGCGCGCCGCAACCGTGCCCTTTCCGGCTCCGCCAGGACCGATGAGGACGAACATGGGGCTCGCGGAGCCCCCCGGAGCCGACTCAGGGTCAGAGGGGGGCGTCTCGACCGGCGGGATCGAACCCGTCTGGCTCTGCGCGTCGGCGATCAGACGGTGTCGGACTCAGCGTGCGGTCTCGCGCAGCAGGTCAGCCCGCTGTTTGGCACCGAGGCCCTGCAGACGACGGCTCTCGCTGATCCCGACCGTCTCCATGAGGCGTCGCGCCTTGACCTTGCCCAGGCCAGGCAGGGATTCGAGCACGGAGAGGACCTTCATCTTGCCCACCGTCTCGTCGGAGTCCGCCTTCTTCAAGAGCTCGTCCAGACTGAGGGACCCGAGCTTGAGCTTCTCCTTGACCTCGGCTCGCTCGCGGCGAACCTTGGCGGCCTTTTCCAGCGCGGCTTGGCGCTGCTCCGTGGTAAGTGCAGGAGGTTGCGGCATGCCGAGACCATAGCGCCTGGGTACCCGTGGGTCATGTCTTTTGGCCTTGTCAGCCGTCTGCGAGCCCTTGTCAACGGCCTGCCGACGGCTTGTCAACGGGCCGCGGACGCCACGCCGACGGCACGCCGGCACGCCGGCAACGGGTCCTCGACGGTCCCGGAGGGGGCCTCAGCCGAGCGCCTCGGCCGCCTCCTCCAGAGCCGTCTTGGCCGCCCTCCGGAGAGCGCCGGGATCCGGGCCTGCGGCGAGGACCGAGCGCGAGACGTTCGGCAGGACCGTGCCGGGCGCGCATCCGCCGAACAAGCGGTGCAGCTCCCGGGGGCCCGCCCCCTGCGCTCCCACGCCGGGCGCAAGGATGGGTCCACCGAGATCACCGAGCGGGAACCCCGAGGGCTCGAGGGTGGCACCGATGACCGCACCGATCGGTCCGACCGACCAGTCGGGATGCTCGCGCCGGAAGCGGGCATTCCTCACGGAGATCTCCGCGAGGAGGGCGTCCTCGACGCTCGGGCCCTCGTGAGGCTCCTCCGCCCCCGTCGCCAGCCTCGCCTCCTGGATCACCCGGCCCTCGGGATTGCTCGACCGGACCACGACGATCACCGCCGAGCCCGACCGCGCCGCAGCGTCGACCAGTGGCTCGAGCGAGGCCAGGCCGAGGTAGGGGACGGCGGTGACCGCATCGGCCCGAAGCGGGCTCGTCGGACCGAGCCACGCATCGGCGTAAGCCTCGACCGTGTTGGCGATGTCGGCCCGCTTGGCGTCGGCGATGACGAGCAACCCGGCCTCCCTCGCTCCGGCGAGGAAGCTCTCGAGGACGGCGATACCCGCCGATCCGTGTCGCTCGAAGAAGGCGACCTGTGGTTTGACCACCGGTACGACACCGGCGAAGCCCTCGAGACACCGGACGCAAAACTCCCTCAGCCCCGTGGCGTCGTCGGGCAGGCCCCACTCCTCGAGGAGGGACGCCGACGGGTCCACCCCTGCGCACAAGGGTCCCGCGGCGGCGACCCGCCTCGTCAGTTCCGTCGTGACGCCCATGATCCTCCCTTGCTCTCGGCCAAAGCCGCTCCACGCAGCTCGGAGACGCTCCCGACGCCATGGCTCGCGCACCATCGTGCCAGCTGCCGATGCACGCGCCACGGCGTGCGGGGATCCCGAAAGGTGGCCGTCCCCACCTGGATCGCATCGGCGCCGGCCATCAGCATCTCTGCGGCGTCGACCCCACTCTCGATCCCCCCGACCCCGACGATCGGTGCGGTCGGAAGGGCCTTGCGGCACTCCCAGACCGCGCGCAGGGCGATCGGGCGCAAGGGGGGGCCGGAGACGCCACCGCCGCCGGCCCCCAGAGTTGGTCGCCGCCGCTCGACGTCCAGGGACAGCCCGAGGAGCGTGTTGACCAGGGTGAGACCGTCCGCACCCGCCTCCATCGCCGACGCCGCGACCTCGCGAATGTCGGTGACGTTGGGGCTCAGCTTGGCCCACAGCGGCAGGCCGCACGCGGCCGCCGAGACCGCCGCGGCGGTCGACGACGGGGAGTGGGCGAACATTCTCGACCGGTCCTCGATGTTGGGGCAGCTGACGTTCACCTCGACGGCCACGACCCCTCGCGACGCCGACGTCCCGGACCCGCCGTCCCCGAGTCCACCCAGACCCATCTCACCCAGGCCATCGCGGAGAAGCCTCGCCGTCTCGGCGAACTCGTCGACCGTGCGGCCCCAGATGCTGACCACGACCCGGGCGCCGGCGGCCATCAGCGTGGGGAGGTCCTCCTCGAGCCAACGCGACATCCCGGGACCCTGGAGGCCCACGCTGTTGAGCATCCCGCCGCCGACGTGGGCGAGCCGGGGCGCAGGGTTGCCCGGCCACGCACCCGCAGTGAGCGACTTGACCACGACGGCGCCGAGCTCGGACAGCCTGCCGTAGGGCGCGAGCTCGACGCCGTGGCCCGAAGTGCCCGACGCCGTCATCACCGGGCTCGGGAGACAGACGCTGCCCACTCGGGCCGAGAGGTCCACGCTCAAGCCCGGGCCCCCTACGATCCGACCGGCGGGAACTCTTGGAGGCTGCGCACCTGCCAGCGATGGTCGGCCATGTCTCGGATGCCTGCGGCCGCAGCGCGTGCGGCAGCCACCGTCGTCAGGCACGGGACGTGCTGGCGCAGGGCCGAGGCCCGGATGTGGTAGCCGTCGGCCCTCGGTCCCCGGCCGCGGGGGGTGTTCACCACCAGCTGCACCTTGCCGCCCGTGATGAGCTCCACCGCATCGGCCCCTCGACCCTCCTCTCCGACCTTGGCCACCTCGGTCTCGACCCGGAGTCCCTCCCCGCGGAGCGCCCGGGCCGTCCCCGCCGTCGCCGCAAGTGAGAACCCGAGCTCGGCGAACCTCCGCGCCACCTCCAGGCCGGCCTGCTTGTCTCGATCGGCCAGAGAGAACAGGACGGATCCCCCCCGCGGGAGGCGCGAGCCGGCGGCCAGCTGGCTCTTGGCGAAGGCCAGCCCGAACGTGCTGTCGGTACCCATGACCTCGCCCGTCGAACGCATCTCCGGCCCGAGCAGGGAGTCCACGTCCGGGAAGCGCGCAAAGGGGAGCACGGCCTCCTTCACGCTCACGTGGTCGGTCCGGTACAGCGAGCGGCCGGCGGGGGGCAGCAGGCCCTGGCCCCGGAGGTCCTCGAGCGATTGGCCGACCATCACCCGGGTCGCCAACTTGGCCACGGGTACCCCGGTGGCCTTGGCCACGAACGGGACGGTTCGGCTTGCCCGGGGATTGGCCTCGAGGACGTAGACCTCTCCGTCCTTGGAGGCGAACTGCACGTTGAGCAGGCCCCGGACATCGAGGGCCCCGGCCAGGGCGCCTACGTGATCCTCGATCTCGGCGACCACCTCGGGCGCCAGGGTCTGGGGCGGGAGCGCGCAGGCCGAGTCACCGGAGTGGACCCCCGCCTCCTCGACGTGCTCCATCACGCCGCAGATGACCACCTCTCCCCGAGCGTCGCGAATGGCGTCGACGTCGATCTCCACCGCGTCCTCCAAGAAGCGGTCCACGAGGACGGGCCGCTCGGCGGTCACCCCTCCCTCCCGGCCCAGGGCTCCTCGGCCCTCCCCCACGAGGCGGGCCATCACGTCGCGCATGGCCCCGTCGTCGTACACGATCTCCATGGCCCTGCCGCCCAGCACGTAGCTCGGGCGGACGAGCACCGGGTAACCGACCTCGGCCGCGATCGCGACCGCCTGCTCGCTCGTCGTCGCCGTCCCACCGTGGGGCTGGCGTATCCCGAGGTCTCGGCAGAGCTCGTTCCATCGCCGGCGGTCCTCCGCCGCGTCGATGCTCTCGGGGCTCGTGCCGAGGACGAGCTCCGCGTCGATGGCGTGGGCCAGCTTGAGCGGGGTCTGACCCCCGAGCGAGACGATGACGCCCGCGAGCCGTCCCTCGCCCACCGAGGCGCGCCGCTCGGAGTCGAGGACGTTCTGCACATCCTCTGCGGTAAGTGGCTCGAAGTAGAGCCGGTCGGACGTGTCGTAGTCGGTCGAGACGGTCTCGGGGTTGCAGTTCACCATGACGGTCTCGTAGCCGGCCTCCCGCAGCGCCATGGAGGCATGGACGCAGCAGTAGTCGAACTCGATCCCTTGCCCGATGCGGTTGGGCCCCGACCCGAGGATCACCACCCGGGGACGCCCCGAGGGCGCGACCTCGTCCTCGTCCTCGTAGGTCCCGTAGTGATAGGGCGTGTAGGCCTCGAACTCCGCACCGCACGTGTCGACCGTCTTGTAGGTGGGTACGACGCCGGCCGCCACTCTGGTCCGCCGCACGTGGGCCTCCTCGACACCGACGACGTAGGCGATCTGGGCGTCGGAGAAGCCCTGGCGCTTCAAGCGGCGCAGACCCCGGGCACCGAGGCCGGCGAGGGCGTCCCCGGAGTCGCGAACCCCGGACGACGTGTATTGCTCGAGGGCGCGTCGTGCATCGGAGATGCGGGCGATCTCCCGGAGGAACCAGGGGTCGATGCCCGTTTGGCGGCGGATCTCTTCGATCGGGACGCCGCGACGCGTCAGCGTCTCGATCTCGAAGAGGCGCTCGGGGGTGGCCACGGCGATGCGCTCGAGCAGCGCTTCGTCCGACAACGGCTCGAGCTCCGCCTCGCCCGGGTCGGCGTTCAGCCCGGCACGTCCCTGCTCGAGCGAGCGGATCGCCTTTTGCAGCGACTCGCCGAACGTGCGGCCGATGGCCATGACCTCGCCCACCGATTGCATGCTCGTGCCGAGCCGCACCTCGGCCCCGGGCAGCTTCTCGAACGCCCATCTCGGGATCTTGGTGACCACATAGTCGATGGTGGGCTCGAAGCTGGCCGGCGTTGCCCTGGTGATGTCGTTCGTGATCTCGTCGAGTCGATAGCCGACGGCCAACCTTGCCGCAATCTTGGCGATCGGGAAACCCGTCGCCTTCGAGGCGAGCGCAGACGACCGCGAGACCCTCGGGTTCATCTCGATGATGACCCGCCGGCCCGTCTCGGGGTCCACCGCAAACTGGACGTTGGATCCGCCGGTCTCGACTCCGACGCGACGAAGGCAGGCAAAGGCATCGTCCCGCATCGCCTGGTACTCCACGTCGGTCAGCGTCTGGGCCGGGGCCACGGTCACCGAGTCGCCGGTGTGGACCCCCATGGGGTCCAGGTTCTCGATGGAGCAGACCACCACGCAGTTGTCCGCCCCGTCCCGCATGACCTCGAGCTCGTACTCCTTCCAGCCGACGATCGAGCCCTCGACGAGGATCTCCCCGACCGGACTGATCGCCAGGCCGTTGGCCGCCAGTCGGAGCAGGCTGGAGCGGTCGCCGGCGATCCCCGTGCCGCTGCCGCCGAGAATGAACGACGGCCGGACGATGATCGGGAGCCCGATCTCTTCGGCAATGGCCGTGGCCTCCTCGACCGAGTGTGCGAAGCCCGACCTCGGGACCTCGAGCCCGATCCCCTCCATGGCGGCCTTGAACCGCTCCCGGTTCTCGGCCGTGGCGATGGCCTCCGGACGGGCCCCGATCACCTGGACGCCGTGGCCCTCGAGCACGCCCGCCTCCGACAGGGCCATCGTGAGATTGAGCGCGGTCTGCCCGCCCAGGGTCGGCAGGAGCGCGTCGGGGCGCTCTCGCTCGATGATGGCTTCCAGCACCTCGGGGTCGAGCGGCTCCACGTAGGTGCGGTCCGCCGTGGTGGGGTCCGTCATGATCGTCGCGGGGTTGGAATTGGCCAGCACCACGCGGTATCCCTCTTCGGTGAGCACGCGGCACGCCTGGGTACCGGAGTAGTCGAACTCGCATGCCTGGCCGATCACGATCGGTCCCGAGCCGATCACGAGGATCGACTCGATGTCCCCTCGGCGCGGCACGCCTACCGGTCCCCCGCCGAGGTCGCGCCGGCCACCAGCGCCTCGAACTCCGAGAAGAGGTACCGGGCGTCGTGGGGACCGGGCCCCGCCTCGGGGTGGTACTGCACCGAGAAGGCCCGGGCTCGGGGCGCCCGCAACCCCTCGACCACGTCGTCGTTCAGGTTGCGATGGGTGACCTCCGCCCCCGGCACCGAGCCCTCGACCACCGCGTAGTTGTGATTCTGGCTCGTGATCTCCACCTTGCCGCCGGCGAGGTGCTGCACCGGATGGTTCGCGCCGTGGTGGCCAAAGGGGAGCTTGAACGTGCGGCCCCCCAGGGCGGTCGCCAGGATCTGATGGCCCAGGCAGATCCCAAAGATCGGGAGGCGCCCCAGCAGGTCCGCCACCGCGGCGGTGGGCCCCGGCAAGGCCGCCGGATCCCCGGGGCCGTTCGAGAGGAAGACCGCATCCGGCTCCCGGCCGAGGACGTCGGCCGCCGGCGTGCTCGCCGGCACCACCGAGATGGTGGCCACCTCCCCGAGCAGCCGGAGCATGGACTCCTTGATGCCGAAGTCGTAGGCGACCACGCGTAGCGGACCCGATCCCCGTTGGTAGGGCTCGCTCGTCGTGACCTCGGTCACGAGATCGCGGTCGTCGGTGCCCGGGGCGCTCCGGGCCGCCGCCGACAGCACCGACTCCCCCGCGGTCCCGAACGCGCACGGCATGGCGCCGTGGTCCCGAAGATGACGGGTCAGGCGGCGGGTGTCGACGCCGGTGATCGCGGGAACCCCGTGGCTCTGCAGGAACCGCTCCAGCCCTTGCTCGGCGCGCCAGTTGCTCGGGGTGTCGATGAGGTCGCGCACGACGACCCCACGGCAGGCGGGCCCGCGGGACTCCGAGTCGGTCGGGTTCGTCCCGTAGTTGCCGATGTGGGGGTAGGTGAAGGCGATCACCTGCCCGGCGTACGAGGGGTCCGTGAGAACCTCCTGGTAGCCACTGAGCGCCGTGTTGAAGACCAGCTCCCCGGTCGCCACCCCGGCCGGGGGCGCGGAGCCGGCGGCCTCGCCCTCGAAGACCTCGCCGTCGGCGAGCACGAGGAGCGCGTCCGGCCTCATCGCTGGGCCTCCGCGTCGATCACGGTCGGTACGCCGTCGAACAGCGTGTGGCGGACCCGCCCGGTGAGCCGGCATCCGGCAAAGGGCGTGTTGCGGCTACGACTGGCCAGCCGCGCCGGATCTACCACCCACTCGGCCGACGGATCGAAGACGCAGAGGTTGGCGGGCCGACCGGGCTCGACGGGCCCCCCCTGGCGCTCGGTCAGGCCCGCGATGCGGGCGGGCAGCCAGGTGAGACGCGCCAGGAGGTCCTCGAGGCCAAGGGCTGCGCCGTCGGGCGCACCGCGGGAGCTCCCGCGCCCCGCGGCGTCCGGGACCCCCTCGAGCGCAAAGGTCGAGCCGTCAAACGCCGCGAGTGCCACCGCCAGGGCGGTCTCGAGCCCGAGCATGCCGGGGGGTGCGTCGGCAAACGCCAGCTCCTTGGCCTCCGCGGCATGGGGAGCGTGATCCGTGGCGATCGCGTCGATGGTCCCGTCCGCGAGCGCCCTCCGGATGGCGAGCACGTCCGCAGGCCCCCGCAAGGGAGGGTTGACCTTGAAGACCGGGTCGTAGCCCTGGACACTGGCATCGGTGAGGCTCAGGTGGTGAGGCGTCGCCTCTGCCGTCACCGGGAGTCCCTCCGACTTGGCGATGCGCACGAGCTCGGCCGACCCGGCCGTCGAGAGATGGAGGAAGTGCATCGGCGTCCCGCTCGCCCGCACCAGGGCCAGATCCCGCGCCAGCATGGTCTCCTCGGCAGCGGCGGGTACGCCGGGCAGGCCCAGGCGGCTCGACCAGGCACCCTCGTGCATCACGCCCCCGCCGAGGGACCGGTCCTCGCAGTGCTCCGCCAGCGTGACCCCGAGGCCCCGCGCGTAGTCGAGCGCCCGCAGCATGAGCGCCCCGTCCTGGACGCCGCTGCCGTCGTCGGTGAACAGCCGCACGCCGAGCGCGGCCATCTCCGCCATGGGCGCCATCCGTTCGCCCGCTCGAGCGGAGGTGATGGCCCCCGCCACGGCGACGTCGCACAGTGCGCCGGCGGCCAGGTCCTGCACCTCGCGCACCACGCCGGCGGTGTCGATCGCCGGCTCGGTGTTGGGCATCGCCACCACCGCCGTGTAGCCGCCCAAGGCGGCGGCCCGGCTTCCGGTCTCGATCGTCTCCGCCTCCTCGGCCCCCGGTTGGCGCAGGTGCGTGTGCAGGTCCACGAGGCCGGGACTGACCACGCAGCCGCTCGCGTCGAGGAGCAGCGCGTCCCTGGGGGGATCGAGATCGGGGCCGACGTGCACGATCACGCCGTCGCGGACGAGCACGTGCGCCCGACGGTGTCCCGCCTGGTCGACCACGGATCCGCCCATCAAGGCGACGATCACGCCCCTCCCTCCTGCCCGTGTCGCGGATCGGCCGCACCCTCCGCCCCGAGAAGCAAGAAGAGCACCGCCATGCGGACGGCCACGCCGTTGGTGACCTGGCGAGTCACCACCGTCATGGGCAGGTCCGCAACGTCGCCGGCGATCTCCACCCCTCGCACCATGGGCCCCGGATGGGTGACGATCGCCTGCTTGCCGAGCAGGGCGGCCCGCTCCCGCGTGAGGCCCCAGCAGGCCGTGTACTCACGCAGCGAGGGCACGAAGACCCCACTGCCCCGCTCGGCCTGTAGCCGGAGCAGGGAGACGACGTCGGCCCATCGGATCGCGTCGTCGAGACGATCGGCCACGGTCACGGGCCAGCCGTCGAGCGACGGGGGCAGGAGGCTGCCGGGGGCGGCGAGCACGACCTCCGCCCCGAGGAGCGAGTACGCCAGGACCTGGGAGCGGGCGACCCGGCTGTGACGGATGTCGCCGACGATCGCCACCCTCAGACCCTCGAAGCAGGCCGATCCGAGTGATTGAGGGTCGACGCCCGAGCGCTCGGCGAGCACCTGCCGAATGGTGAAACAGTCCAGGAGGGCCTGGGTGGGATGCTCGTGCCAGCCGTCCCCCGCATTGATCACCCGCGATCTTCCGGCCCATCGCGCCACCTGCGCGGGCGCCCCCGAGGACTGGTGTCGGACGACCAGCGCGTCGATGCCCATCGCCACCACGGTCTCCACGGTGTCCCGCAGCGACTCCCCCTTCTTGACCGAGGAGGACGAGATGGGCAGCGACAGGACGTCGGCGGAGAGGCGCTTGGCGGCCGTCTCGAAGGACAGTCGCGTCCGAGTGGATTCCTCGAAGAACAGCGTCGCCACGGCGCGGCCCCGGAGCGTCGGCACCTTGGGGATGGCGCGGCGCTCCACCTCGGCAAAGGCCTCCGCTACCCTCAACACCTCGACGATCCCCTCGTGCCCGAGGTCCGCGACCGAGAGCAGGTGCGGACCGACCGCGGGGCGGCCACCCCCCTCGTGGAGAGGCTCGGCCAGGAGGCCGGTCTCGGTGCTCACCGCCAGGCTCCGCGATCTTGGGGGCTCACGATGGGATCCCTCATCGTGCCACCACCACCGTGCCGATCGAGACGCCGTCGGAGCTGACGTCGATGACCTCGTCGCGCTTCGTCGGGAGGTTCTTGCCGACGAAGTCCGGTCGAATCGGGAGCTCTCGGTGACCTCGATCGACCATGACCGCCAGGCGAACGGCCTTGGCCCGTCCGTAGTCACTCAGGGCATTGAGGGCCGCTCGCACCGTCCGCCCGGTGAACAGCACGTCATCGACCAGGACCACCACTCGCCCCGTCAGGTCGACCGGGATCTCGGTCGCGGCCTCGGGGAGCACCGGGCGCAACCCGATGTCGTCGCGATAGAAGGCCACGTCCAGGGAGCCGACGGGGACCCGCCCGCCCTCGATCTCCACGACGAGCTCGGCCAGCTGGTTGGCGAGGGGGACCCCGCCCGTCTGGAGCCCGACGAGGACCAGGTCCTGCGGCCCGCCGTTGCGCTCCAGGATCTCGTGGGCCATTCGGTACAACGCCCGCAACACGTCCGCTGCGCTCATGATGTGCGCGTGCGGAACGAAGACGCCACCCCGCGGTCGGGTGTGGCTGCGCTCGCGTTCGGCCACCGCTCCTCCTGTCCGTACGGGCCTCACGGGACCCGCTTCACGGTCAGAAGGAAAATCTAGCGCCTCCTCCGGTTGCTGCGGCACCACGATCGGGGCCGGGGGGAGCAGGGCCATGAGAGAAGACGCGAATGGGGGATGGCACGATGGGGGGATGGCGACTGGCCCCGTCCCGCTGGCCCCGGGCGTGTGGCGCATCCCGACGCTGGGTAGCAGCGCCATCAACTCCTTTGCGATGGTCGACGACGACGGGACCCTCACCCTCGTCGATGCCGGCCTCCGCGGGGCGCCGAGGCGGCTCGTGACCGCCCTGTCCGAGCTGGGCAAGCGCCCTGCGGACGTCGCCAGGATCGTCCTCACGCACGTGCACCGCGACCATGCCGGGGGAGCGTCCAAGATGCCGCGCCACCACGGGGGGGACGGTCCACATCCACCACGACGAGAGCGGTCTGCTCGAGAGCGGCCGCCAGCCCTCGGCCGACCGCGCACTGCCCCTCGGCCGGGTGCTCGCATACCTCGACCCTGGTGGGCCCCGCTGCACGGTGGACGCCACCTTCTCCGAGGGCGACGTCATCCCCGCCGCGGGCGGCCTGCGGGTCCTGCACACTCCGGGGCATTCCCCGGGTCACTGCTCGTTTCTCCTCGAGCGCCATGGCGTGCTCATCACGGGCGACGCCATCTTCAACTTTCGCAGCAAGATCTCCTGGTCGGTTGCCTCGTTCTGTTCGAACTTCGCGCTGTCCAAGGAGACTGCGCAACGATTGGGCGACGTGGATTACGAGGTGGCGGCCTTTACCCACGGTCCCGAGATCCGCGATGGGCGCGAGAGGCCGTCCGAGAATTCCTCCGCCGGCGAGCTCAGGGAGCCTGAGCCCGACCGCTCGGCGGGACCCAGCACGGCGGAGACGCTCAGCGGAGACGCTTAGCGGAGACGCCGAGAGAGGGTCGAGAGCACGCCGTTCACGAACCCGCCGGACTCCTCGGTGGAGTAGGCCTTCGCGAGCTCGACGGCCTCGTCGATGACCACCGCCACCGGTGGGCCTGCCGGATCGAGCAGCTCGGCGACCGCGAGACGGAGCACCAACCGGTCGATCACCGCAAGACGCTGGACGGGCCAACCGATGGCGGCGGAGCCGATGAGCTCGTCGGCCTCCTCGCGACATTCCCCGACTCGGCGCACCAGCGACGCCGCGTAGTCGTCCGGAGGCATGGGCAGCCCTTGGAGGACCTCGGACGGCGAGAGCCCCTTGATCTCGGCCTCGTAGAGCAACGACAGGGCGCGCTCGCGCGCCTGATGTCGAGCGACCGCTGGCACGTCGAAGGCTCCGGACCCTCAGGCCCGGGTCAGGTACTCCCCGCTCCGGGTGTCGACCTTGATCGTGTCGCCCGTGTTGACGAAGAGCGGGACCTGGACCACGAGACCGGTCTCCACGGTGGCCGGCTTGCGGGCACCCGAAACCCGATCCCCCTGCAGCCCCGGCTCGGTCTCGGTCACCGCCAGCTCCACCGCGGCAGGAAGGTCGACCCCGACGATCTCGCTCCCGTACATCTCGAGGACGGCCTGGTTGCCCTCCTTCAAGTAGCTGGCCGATCCCCCCAGGGCCTGCGCCGCAACCTCGAGCTGCTCGTAGCTGGAGGTGTCCATGAAGACGTAATTCGTCCCGTCCCGGTAGAGGAATTGCATCTCGCTCTTGTCGATGATCGCCTGCTCGATGCGCTCGTCGGCCCGGTAGGTGCGCTCGAGCACGGCACCGGTCCGCACGTTCTTGAGCTTGGTGCGGACGAACGCTCCGCCCTTGCCGGGCTTGACATGTTGGAACTCGACCACGGAGAACAGGCCCTCGGGAAGGTCGAGGGTCATGCCGTTCTTGAGGTCGTTCGTGGTCACTGCCATCAGGCGACGACATCCTTGGAGAAGGTGGTCAACGTTTGGCTGCCGTCGTCGGTCACGACCAGAGTGTCCTCGATGCGGACACCGCCGATCTCGGGCAGGTACACCCCGGGCTCCACGGTCACGACGACGCCAGGCTCGAGGATAGCAGTGCCGAGCGGGCTCACCGTAGGGGCCTCGTGGATGTCCAGTCCGACTCCGTGGCCCGTCCCGTGCTCGAAGGCCTCCGCCCAGCCGGCGCTGGCGATGACCTCCCGGCAGGCGTCGTCCACCTCCTTTGCCCCGACTCCGGCCCGGACCGCGGCCACGCCGGCGGCCTGTGACTCCCCCACCACCTCAAAGACGCGGGCCAGCTCCCCGGAGGGCTCGGCCCCTATGCAGAACGTGCGGGTCATGTCCGAGCGGTAGCCGTCGAAGGTGGCGCCGAAGTCGATCACGACCGGATCCCCGGCCTCGAGCGCGCGGCCGGAGGGCTGGTGGTGGGGCTTGGCAGAGTTGGGACCCGAGGCGACGATCGTGTCGAAGGCCCGGTCCTCGGCCCCCCGGCGTCGCATCGCCGTGTCGAGCTCGAGCGCGACCTCGACCTCGGTCACTTTGCGGGTGGTCGCCGCACGCAACAGCTCACGGATGTCGTCGAGGGCGGCGTCGGCGATGGACGCAGCTCGCGCCATCCGGAAGATCTCCGCTTCGTCCTTCACCTCTCGCAGCGCCTCGATGCAGCGCGAGGTCGGGACGATCTCCAACCCGACTCCGTCCGGCTCGGCGCCGGCTGCCGACTCCGGCAGCCTGGCCTCCAGCAGCTCCGCCCAACGACGGGCGGACGCCCACGACACGTTGTCCGCCTCGAGGCCGATGCGGCGGGCGCTCGCGGCGACGAGGAGCGCACGGACCGCCTGTCTCTGGGCCTCCGCACCCCCGATTTCGATGTCCACCAGGGCACGCGCCCCCGCTGCGGCGAGCTGCTGTCCCGACTGGGTGCGATAGCGGCCGTCGGTCGTGAGGAGGATGCCGGGTTCCGTGAGCACCACCACCCCCGCCGATCCGCTGAAGCCCGTGAGGTAGCGGACGTTCGGAAGTGTGGTGACGAGTAGCGCGTCGACGGAGCACTCGGCCAGTCGGCGGCGCGCCCGGTCGAGGCGCTCGGCCACCTGCATGGCCGGCAGCCCGCCGGCCCGGTCGATCCCGTCTTCGGTCATGTCATCCTCCGTTGCCGCCGGGCGGCATGCCCGGTGTGTCTCTCGCCGCGAGCAGCCGGCGGACCGCCTCCATGGCCAACTCGTAGCCCAGTCCCCCAA
Source organism: uncultured Actinomycetes bacterium (assembly GCA_963773635.1). GTDB lineage: Bacteria > Actinomycetota > Acidimicrobiia > Acidimicrobiales > RAAP-2 > CAVZBW01. The sequence continues at coordinate 546,667 of CAVZBW010000005.1, forward strand.
AGCCCGCCACCACGCCGGCGGCGACCGGAGCGATCACCGAGGTGTGGCGCCAGGGCTCGCGGGCCGCGGGGTTGCTCAGGTGGAGCTCCACCACGACTCCCTCGTAGGCGGCGAGCGCGTCGTGCAGGGACCAGGACGTGTGCGAGAGGGCCCCGGCGTTGATGACGATGGCCGCGTTGCGTCCCCGGGCCCCGTGCACCGCCCTCACGAGGTCACCCTCGTCGTCGGATTGCCGGTGCTCGACAACGAGGCCACACCGGGCTCCGGCATCCTCAGCGGCCCGTACGTGGTCCTTGAGCGTCTCCAACCCATACACGTCGGGCTGGCGCTGCCCCAACAGGCCGAGGTTGGGGCCCGAGAGAAGAAGGACGCGCGGCGCGTCGCCGGGGGTCGCGGTCCGATCGGTCATGGCGTCGCCCCCATCTCGGCCAGGGTAGCCATCACGTCCGCCGGGTCCACATTGGCGACCACCTCGACCCCTCGCGGCCCGTCGAGCACGAACGTGAGGTCGTGGTGTGCCTTTTTGTCCCGAGACATGTAGGCGATCACGCGAGCCGGTTCCAGCCCGGACGGCAAGCACGGAGAGAGGCCGAAACGCTCCACGACCTGCCGATGCAGCTCCACCCGCTCGTCGTCGATCCGACCGAGGCGGCGGGCCAGGCGGGCCGCGAAGACCAGCCCGACAGCCACGGCCTCGCCGTGGCGCAGCCCCCCGTCGGGCCCGCCGCTCGGGAGGTCGGCCAGCCCGATGGCCTCGAGGGCATGCGCGAAGGTGTGGCCGTAGTTGAGGAGGGCCCGCCGCCCGCCCTCACGTTCGTCCTCCGCCACGATCCTCGCCTTGATCTCTGCGCACCGAGCCACCTGGTGGGCCAGGGGAAGCTCGAGCAGCGAGGCCCCCGACCCGGCGCCTTCCAGGAGTGCGTACTTGGCCATCTCACCGCGGCCGCACAGGACCTCTCGCTCGGGCAAGGTGGAGAGGATCTCGGTGTCGCAGATCACGAGACCCGGCTGCCAGAACGACCCCACGAGGTTCTTGCCCTCGGGGAGGTTCGCACCCGTCTTGCCCCCGATGGCGGCGTCGACCTGGGCAAGCAGGGAGGTCGCCACGTTGATGTAGCGCACCCCCCGCAGGTACACCGACGCCGCGAAGCCGGCCAGGTCGGTCACCACTCCCCCGCCGACCGCGACGACCACGTCCCTGCGCGAGAGCCCGCGCTGGGAAAACTCCCGGCAGAGCTGGAGCACGGCATCGAGCGTCTTGCGTGGCTCTCCGCCCGGGACCTCGTGGACCTCGAAGGGGATGCCGGGATCGAGCTCGGAGAACCACCATTCCTCGGCGAGCTTTCCCTCGGTCACGATGGCCGCGTGTTGCGGCGGTCCCTCGAGCCCGGCGATCGCCTCCCCCAGCCGGCCGCGGGCTCCATCTCCGACGAGCACGTCGTAGGGATCGCGAGCCACGGGGACGCGGACGGTGATCATCGCTGGCCGGACACGCCGGCGACCCGCAACACCTCCCGGGCGACTTCCTCCGGGTCCTTGTCGTCCACATCGACCACCCCGTCGGCCAACTCCGCGTAGAGCGGGCGGCGCACCGCGTCGAGCCGGACGAGGGCGCTCTTGGGGTCGTCACCGAGCAGGGGCCGGCCGGTCCCGTCCCCCACTCGATCGGCCAGGGTCTCCGGGCGCGCCCGCAACCAGACGACCGTGCCCGAGGCACGCAACCGCTGGCGGTTGTCCCGATCGAGCACCGCCCCGCCCGCCACGGAGACCACGAGGGGTGGCGGCTGGCCCAGGGCCCGGCTCAGCGCGGCAGCTTCCGCCCGTCGAAAGGCGGGCTCCCCGTCTTCGTCCATGATCTCGGGGACGGTCCGACCGGTCATGGCCTCGACCTGCTCGTCGGAGTCGAGATAGGGACAGCCCAGCCGATCGGCGAGCAAGCGACCGACCGTCGTCTTGCCGGCGCCCATCATGCCGATCAGGAGGAGACGCCTGGGCCCGCCGCCGTCGGCCTGCGGGACCTCCGGACTCATGCCGGTCGGCCGGGTCCGAGCGAGCGTCGCACCCCGGGCATGCCCGCCTCGAGCGTCGCCAGGTAGGCGTCGCGGTTGCGAACCACCTCCTCGACCGAGTCTCCTCCGAACTTGCGGAGCGCCTCGGAAGCCAGCACGTGCGCGACCATGGTCTCGGCGACGACACCCATGGCCGGAACCGCCGTCACGTCCGTGCGCTCCTTGAAGCTCACCGTGGACTCTCCCGTGGCCACGTCGACCGTCTCGAGGACCGGTCGGTTCAGCGTCGCGAGCGGCTTCATGGCCACCCGGACGACCACGGGACCACCCACCGACATGCCGCCCTCGATCCCCCCGGCACGATGGGTCTCGCGGCGGTAGGTGCCGGTAGCCGCGTCAAGGCGGATTGCATCGTGCGCCTCGGACCCACGCCGGCTCGCCACGTCCCAGCCCGAGCCCATCTCCACCGCCTTGACCGCCTGGATGCTCACCAGCGCCTGGGCGAGGAGGCCGTCCAGCCGGCGGTCCCAGTGCACGTGGCTCCCGAGCCCGACCGGAACGCCGTGAGCGACGACCTCGACGACGCCGCCGAGCGAGTCGCCGACCTTGGCTGCGGCCTTGATGGCGCCGACCATGCGCTCCTCGGCGGCCGGTTCCCGGCAGCGCACCGACGATGCGTCGATCGCCTCGAGGTCCGCCATCTCGGGCAGGGACTCGACGACGGCCCACTCGCCCCCCAGGGCGACGACGTGGCTCAGGACGCCGATCCCGAGCTGAGCCAGCAGGAGCTTGGCGAGCGCGCCGTAAGCCACTCGAGCCGCCGTCTCCCTGGCCGAGGCCCGTTCGAGGACGTCTCGGGCATCGGAGAACCCGTACTTCTGCATGCCGGCGAGGTCTGCGTGCCCCGGACGCGGCGCCGTCAACACCTTGGAGGGTGCGCCCGGGTCTGGGGACATCTCCTCTGTCCACTTGGGCCACTCGGTGTTGGCGATCTCGATGGCCACCGGTGATCCGAGCGTGCGGCCGTGCCGGATCCCCGCCAGCAGGGTGATCTCGTCGGCCTCGAACCGCATGCGCGGGCCCCGGCCGTAGCCGAGGCGGCGGCGGGCCAGCTCGCCGGCCACGTCGGAGGCCGTCACCGCCAAGCCGGCGGGCAGACCCTCGACCACGACCACGAGTGCGCGGCCGTGGGATTCGCCAGCAGTCAGGAATTTGAGCATCGTGCTCTCGTCACCACCAGTACACCGGCGCCCGCGGCGCCTGGCGGAATCAGTAGTACGGGTTGGCGCCGCTCGTGTGGTCGGTGACATCCGTCACCCGCACCAGCTCGGGTACCTCTTGCCGCAGCGCTGTTTCGATGCCCTGGGTGAGCGTCATCCGAGACATCGCGCATCCCTGGCAGCCCCCGGACAGCTGCAGGTACGCAACGCCCGCGCCCTCGTCCAGTGCGACCAGGTCGGCACGGCCGCCGTGCGCGGCGATCGACGGGTTGACCATCGTCTCGAGCACGTCCATCACACGGCTGGCCAGGGGGCCGGTGAGCCCGGCGGCCAGCACCTCCTCCGGCACTCCACCCTCCGTCGGGTCCGGCTCGGGCGGAGTGTTGGGATTGACCAGGACGAGACCACCTTCACCCTCGTCGGACCACTCCAGCCGCGCACCCCGGAGGTTCTCCACGCTCTCGGCCGGGACCACCACCGGCAGCTCGCCGTGATGGTGGACGACATCGTCCTCCCCCGCGTCGGACAGCGCCTGGAAGTAGAGGTCGTAGGCGAAGGATCGACCCTGGACGCCGCGGATCTCGAGCCACAGCGCGAGCTGCTCGGGATCGGCCTCTTGTGCCATGGCCTCCCGGACCACGCCGTGTGCCTCCGGGGTCATCGTGACGACCGGCCGGATCTCCGCGGCGGCGCCCACCACGTCCTCGCCTGCCAGGTCTTCCACCGAGCGTGCCATGTCAACCAGTGTAGGCGACGTTGGGTAAGGTTCCGCCGTGCCCCCACGCGGAGCGCCGCCCGACGCGAAGGAGTGGGTCAGCTTTGAGGACCCCGACGAGGAGCGCACGTGGCTGTTCGACGCGACCTTCCTCACGAGCAACTGGACCTGCATCTACGGCCGAGGGTGCCTCGGGGTCCTGACCGAGCCGGCAGCCGACCTGGTGCACGGTTGCTGTTCCTACGGCGCGCACTTCGTGGACAAGGCCGACCTGCGGAGGGTCGAGCGCGTGGCCGCGACCCTCACCGACGAGGAATGGCAGTTCCGCCGCAAGGGAAGGGCCGGCATCGTCAAGACCAATCGCCATGGTGAGGAGATCACCCGCTTGGTCGACGGCGCCTGCATCTTCCTCAACCGGCCGGGCTTCCCCGCCGGGCCGGGGTGCGCGCTCCATCAGGCGGCGCTGCGCCGGGGTGAGCGGCCGCTCGACCTGAAGCCCGAGGTCTGCTGGCAGCTCCCCCTGCGGCGAGAGGACACCGTTGCGGAGGACGGCCACGTCACGTCCACGGTGTGCCAGTGGGATCGCCGCCACTGGGGGGAGGGCGGGTCGGAATTCCACTGGTGGTGCACCGAGTCGCCGGAGGCCTTCGTGGGCCACCGGCCCGTCTACAAGGAGATGGAAGCGGAGCTCACCGCGATGGTGGGCAAGAAGATCTATCGGCGGCTCGCCGGCTTGCTCGCAGCCCGCGCCAAAGGGCTCGCCGAGGGAGTCGCTCTCCCGCACCCTGCGTTGCGGCGGAAAAGCTCGTGAGTCCCCGGGTCAGTCGTCGAGTGGATCGGGCTCGTCGTGCCGGGACGGGACGGCGGTTCCGAGAATCCGGTCGTACTGATCCTCCTCGGCAAGGCACCACGAGGCGTGCACGTCCTCCGGCTCCGCCCCGCACTCGGGGCACCGCTCGTTGACCGTCGAGACCGACCGCTTCAGGCTCCGCGCTTCCTCGAAGCGTCGATGACGTCCCTTCTTCACCGCGACTCCCTTGTCGACCCGCTCTTGCCCGCCGCGGGCGTCCTCGATTACTGCCTGCGGGAAACCTCCTCAAGGCTGCCCTCCGCCCGTGTGGCCCTTGGCACCCCCGCCGATCGAAGAGTCTAGTGTCTCCAGGCACCGAAACCGCCGCAACGGGCGACTTCCGCACGACCCCGTGCCTGGTCATCGTAGGAGACCGTGGGAACCGTGGACCCGTCGTTTGACCCTCAAGCCATGGTGGAGCGATTCCGAGAGCGAGCCGCCGCCGTGCGCGAACGCGGCCTCCCTCCCGTCGAGGGACCGGAGCGTCAGCGCTTCCGGCAGCAGGCCCAGCAGGACTTCATGGATTTCGCCATGATCGGCGACGCCGAGGCCTCCCTCACCGACGGGATCCTCACGCTCCGGATCGACCTCCGGCCCAGGCCGGCGGACGAGGGGTCTTCCGGCCCCTCCTGAGCCCCACCCGCCCAGGCCCCGGCCGGGGTTGCCGCCCCGGGGGCACCGGCCGGGCTCAACCGCCGTAGCTCATTCGAGTGTCCTCCATCCGGAGTACTCGGCCCAGGTCATCGGGCCCTCCGGCACCGACACCGGCGTCGACCACCTCTCCGACGAAGAGGACGTGGCTGCCGAGCGGCACCTCGTGGCGCACCTCGCAGTCCAGCCAGGCCGCCGCCTGGGCGAGGATCGGCGCCCCGGTTGCGGCCTCCGAGGTTTGATGCCCCGCCATGGAGGTCACCCGCCCGTCTGCGTCGAAGGCCGCGTCGGTCACCGGTTTGACGTAGCGCCGGACCAGTGCCCGGTCCTCCCGGTCGATCAGGTTGACCGAGAAGACCCCGCCGGCACGGACGAGGCGGGCGGTCACGGCCTCGGCGTCGATCGAGACGGCCAGCATCTTGGGCCTGACCGAGACCTGCTGGCACCAGTTGCACGTCATGAGGTTGCGCTCCGGGCCCGCCGACCCCCGCCTGCCCCGGCTTCCGACGACATAGAGGCCGGCCGGCATGGCCCACAAGATCCGGCGCCGGAGCCGGTCGTAGGCGTCCGGATCGCGCCCGGCCGGCACGGGCCCGGCCACGGCCTCGGCGTCGCGTGAGGACCGATCGACCACTCAGAAACCCCCGCCGAGGGTGGTCGGCGTGAGCGTGGTGGTCGTCGACACGACGATGCCCGCGACCTGCTCGACGGTTGCCGTGGCCTCGGAGAGCAGTCGACCGGCGCGCTCGCGTTGCGCCATGGCCTTGCGCATGGTCCCAGCGGACTGATTGGAGTAGCAGGCGGTGCCCGCCTCGTAGTCGAGCTGGTAGGCCAACGCCAGCTGTTGGGTGAGCGCGGCATCGGGCGACGGCAGGCTGTCGTTGGCGTTCTGCGCGTCCAGCGCCAGGGCGTTGCAGGCATTGGCCAAGCTCGAGCTGGCCCGTCCGTTGCGGTACCCGGCGGCCACGGCGGCGGCGTCCCCCTGGAGGGACCCGACGCTCTCCCCAAAGGACGTACCGTCCGCCCAGGTGCGCATCCGGTGGCGCAAGGTGCCCGAATCCTCGGCGCCCGCGCAGCCCGCCAGCAGGATCCCCAGGGCGAGCAGCGCGGCGGGCAGGACCACCGTCCAGCTCCTCCTCCTGCGCCCGACCGTCACCGCAGCGCGGCGACCCACCGTCAGGGCGCCTCCGCCCGCAGGACGTGGTAGTCGTGCTTGCCTCGGCGCAAGACCACGTAGCGGCCGTGCAGAAGGTCGTCGCGACCGAGCACCCGCTCCACGTCGTGCTCCCGCTGGTCGTTCACGTAGATCCCTCCCTGGGAGATCTTGCGGCGACCGTCCGCCTTGGAGGAGGCCAGGCCGGCACGGGTGAGGGCGTCCAAGAGACCGATGCCGCCTCCGGGAGACTCGTCCGGCGCCCCGACGCCAGCGCCGCCGCGCTCCGCGGTCGGACGATCGCCGAAGAGGGCGCGGGGCAGACTCGTGGAGGGGCTGTCCCGCACCACCTCCTCGAGGATGTCGGGCTCGAGGTCGGCCACGCTCCCGTCGAAGAGGGCCCTCGATGCCCGCTCCGCCCGGATCGCCTCCCGCTCGCCGTGGACCAGCGACGTGACCTCCTGCGCCAGACGCCGCTGGGCCACCCGAGCCTGTGGCCGCTCCCTGACCTGCTGATCGAGCGCCTCGATCTCCTCGCGGGAGAGAAAGGTGAAGTACCGCAGGTAGGCACCCACCACGGCGTCCTCCGTCTGGAGGAAGAACTGGAAGAAGCGATAGGGGCTCGTCCGGTCGGGATCGAGCCAAACGGTCCCCTGCTCCGTCTTGCCGAACTTGGTGCCGTCGGCCTTGGTGACGAGCGGCGTGGTCAGTCCGAAGACCTCTCGGCGGCGCGTCTTGCGCACCAGCTCGACGCCCATGGTGATGTTTCCCCACTGATCGCTGCCACCGATCTGCAGCTCGCACCCGTGAAGATCGTGGAGGCAGAGGAAGTCGTAGGCCTGGAGCAGCATGTAGCTGAACTCCGCGTACGAGATGCTGTGGTCCGCCCGCTCGAGCCGTGAGCGCACCGTCTCCTTGGCCACCATCTGGTTCACCGTGAAATGCTTTCCTATGTCACGCAAGAAGTCGAGCAGGCCCACCTCGCCCAGCCATTGGCGGTTGTCGAGCAGGAGCGCCCCACCGCCCGACCCGGGTCCCTCGTCGAGCTCCAGGAAGCGGGCCATCTGGTCCCGGATGCCCGCCAGGTTCCGATCGAGCTCCTCTCGGGTCTGGAGGGGGCGCTCCTCGGACTTCCCTCCGGGGTCGCCGATGGCGCCGGTGGCACCGCCCGCCAGGGCGATGGGCCGGTGGCCGGCGATCTGCAGCCGGCGCAGCAGGCACAGCTGCAACAGCGACCCCACGTGCAGGCTCGGAGCCGTGGGGTCGAAGCCGGCGTAGAAGGTCAGGCGATCCGAGTCGAGCCGGTCGAGCAGGCCGTCGGCCGTGGTCTGGTTGACGATCCCCCGGAAACGCAGGTCTGCAGCAATGGAGCCCGCCACCGGCCCAGCCTGCCACAACGCCGGGTTGACCCCGCACCGCCTCGGCCCGCCGTTAACGTGCCGACCGTGTCGATCCGCGACAGATCGCGCCTCGAGCTGCACCCCGCATCGAGCGACGCCAATCCCTTCCTGAGCGCCAACTTCGCCCCCGTCGGGACCGAGCGCGCCGTGCGCGGGCCGTTCCCGATGATCGGGCACCTGCCCCCCGAGCTCGACGGGTTCCTGCTGCGCAACGGGCCGAACCCGGCGACCGTCGCCGACCATGCCGCTCACGAGTGGTGCACCGGGGACGGGATGGTCCATGCCATCGAGCTGCGCTCCGGCCAGGCCGTCGGCTATCGCAACCGGTGGGTGCGCACGCGCGCGCTGGCCGACCAGCTGGCGACACCGGCGCCCGCGGGACTGATCGAGCCGGTGGACAGCCCGGCCAACGCCGGCGTGGTCTGCCACGCCGGCAGGTTGTTGGCGCTGGCCGAGAGGGGTCTCCCCTTCCGGCTGCGATCGGACCTGCGCACCGTGGGTCTCGAGGACTTTGACGGAATGGTGTCGTCGCCGGTGAGCCCCCTCCCCAAGATCGACCCGGCCACCGGGGGGATGGTGATGTTCGGCTACGACTGCTTTGGACCCCCATACCTGCGCTATCACGAGCTCGACGCCGGAGGCAGCGTCGTCCACAGCACCGGGATCGACATCCCTCGACCCACCGTCCAACACGACTTCGCGGTCACACCGAGCCGCGTCGTCTTCCTCGATCTCCCCGCCGTCTTCGATCCCGAGATGGCGCGCCGGGGCACCCCGCTCCCGTTCCGGTGGGATCCCGAGGCCGGGGCACGCCTCGGCGTCTTGCGTCGCGGCGAGGACGGTGCGGCGACCCGTTGGTTCGCGCTCGAGCCTCGCTTCGCGTTCCACGTCATGAACGCCCGTGACGCCGGCGAGCGCATCGTCATCGAGGCCTGCCGGCACGATGAGGCCTTTGGGCCGATCGCCCACACCACCGCAGTGCTCGAGCGCTGGGAGATCGACCCACTGGGCGGCGTCGTGCGCGTCACCCAGCTCGACGATCTGGCCGTCGAGTGGCCGCGTGTCGACGACCGCCTGACCGGCCGGCCCTACCGCTTCGGTTACTGCGTGGCCACGAGCGGGGCCCACGGCCTCGACGGGTCCTCGGGCCTCGTCCGCTACGACCTGCAAAACGACCGGCGGGCGGTCTGGGATCCGGGCGAGGACTGGAGCGCCGGCGAGCCCGTCTTCGTCCGGGCGTCGGGCGCTCGCAGCGACGACGAGGGCTGGGTGCTCTCCATCGTCTCGGACCTGGCGGGGACGCGCAGCTGCCTGGCCGTTCTCGACGGATCCTCGTTTGGCGGCGATCCCGTGGCCCTCGTGGACCTGCCCTTTCGTATCCCCCATGGCTGCCACGGCACGTGGGTGCCTCGAGAGGAGCTCGCCGCCGTCCGCTGACGCCCCCGGTCACGACAGCCGGACACGCGGCGGGCGGCCGGGGACGATCAGGTACCGATCGCGCGGCTCGCCGCGGCGCCGACGGCCGAGTGGAGCCGGTCGTGCAGCGCCACGTTGTCGGCTCTGGGCGGTACCGCGACGCGCACGATGCGCCGCGGCTCTCTCGTGGCTCCGTGCGGGAGCCGAAGGGCATCCTCGAGCTCTCCGGCCGTCGCCACGTCGACCGCCTCGACGCCGAGGCCCCTCGCCGCGCCCGAGACGGACGTGGCCATCGGGGTTCCAAAGAGCCGCTCGAAGGGCTCGGGCGGAAGCGCCCGAGCCTGTGGCAGGAAGGAGAAGATGCCGCCGCCGCCGTTGTCCACGACGACCACCGTGCACGGGGCCCGGCTCCGGCGCCCACCGTCGTCGGCGGGGCTTACCAATGCGCTGAGGTCGTGCAGAAATGCCAGATCGCCCACGACCGCCACGACGGGGTCCGACCCCGCGGCCGCCCATCCGAGGGCGGTGGAGATGACGCCGTCGATGCCGTTGGCCCCCCGGTTGGCCCACACCCTCGGCGGTGCGGCCAGCTTCGGTCCGTACCACTCGAGATCCCGGATCGGCATGGACGAGGAGGCGACGACGGTCGTCCCGGGTTCGACCGATCCCGGCAGGCGACGGGCCAACGACGGCTCGTCGAGCGAGGCCGGGTCTCCGAGCACCTCGTCGAGGACGGCTTGGGCCGCCTCCTCTGCGAGCCGCCATCGCTCGGTCCATTCCACCGGCGAGCGTTGGCCCTCGTCCGCCCCGAGGGCGTCCGCGGTCGCGGCGACGAACGCGCCGGGATCGGTGCCCATCACCCTGCCGACGATCCGGTGGGGGTCCCGCCATCGCCAGTGCGGATCCACTGCCCACACCTCGGCCCCCTCGGCGGCGGCCTCCGCCACGTACTCCCCGAGCACCCTCGAGGCCCAGGGCTCGCCGATCTGCAACACCACGTCGGGCCGCAGGGCCCGGCGGACGGTGTCGTCGCGCAGCAGCGCGTCGGCGGCTGCCACCACGCCGCCTCGATCGAGCCGGCATCGGGAGAGGGGATCGGCGAGCAGCGGCCAACCGAGACGCTCGGCGAGCGAGACGAGCGCCCGCTCGCCCCCCGCCGGCGCTGCCCCCGCACCCGCGACGATCAGTCCGCGTGCCCCGGCACGGGACGCGACCTCCGAACCGATCCCCGGCGGGGCCGAGGACCCGTGGAGGACCGTATGCCAGGGGGCGCCACCGGCCCGACCGGCGGGGAGGTCCTCCGCGTTGCCGCTGAGCGGCTCTCGAAAGGCCAGGTTGGCGTGCACCGGACCCGGCCCGTAGGGGCCGCACGTCGCCTCGGCGACCAAGCGGGAGCCGACCGAGCGCCAGCCTGCCCGGTTGGCCACCTCGGGCACACCGGGCGAGCAGCTCCAGCGCAAGGCCGGACCGAAGAGACTCCTTTGGTCGATGGTCTGCGGGGCGCCCACTCCCTGGAGCTCCGGGGGGCGGTCGGCGGTGCACACGATGAGCGGGACGCCGTGGTGGTGTGCCTCGACCACGCTCGGGTGCAGCTCCGCCGCAGCGGTGCCGCTCGTGGTCAGGACCACGACGGCCCTGGCGGTCGCCGCGGCGAGCCCGATGGCGAAGAACCCCGCGCTGCGCTCGTCCAACCGGACGTGGACCGTGATCTCGGGACTGGCGGCCAGCGCGACCGCCATCGGCGTCGATCGTGAGCCCGGGCACACCACGGCATCGACGACCCCGCCCCGGACCCACTCGTCGACCAGCGTGGCCGCGAAGGTCGCTTGCACGTCGGCGCTCGCTACGCTCACCGCACGTGTCCGGCTTGGCGCTGGAGGTGCGCAACCCGGTTGCCGGGGTCGACGGACGGGAGGCGGTGCCGACCCGCCCGCTCCTCCTGCTGCACGGCTTCACGCAGACCCGACGCAGCTGGGGCCGCTTCGCCGGGGAGCTGGGCACCGATCGGACCCTCGTGCTGGCCGACCTTCCGGGTCACGGGTCCTCCTCCGGGGTGCTCGCCGACCTGTGGGAGACCGCAGATCTGCTCGCCGCCGCGACCCGCCGGACCCCGGGGGCCGCCGGGGACGACGGGCGCCTCGACGTCCTCGGCTACTCGCTCGGGGCCAGGGCCGCGCTGCACCTGGCGATCGCCCACCCCGAGCTCGTGCACCGTCTGGTGCTGGTCAGCGGGACCGCCGGCATCGCCGACGCCGAGGCCCGCGACCGCCGGCGGCGGCGCGATCGGGACCTGGCCGATCGTCTCGAGTCGGAGGGGGACCTCGAGGACTTCCTCGATCGCTGGCTCGCCGCGCCGATGTTCGCCACCCTGCCCCCCGCCGCCGCCGCCCGGGCGAGCCGGAGCGCCAACACCACCGCCGGCCTCGCCGGCAGCCTGCGACTGTCGGGGACCGGAGCGCAGGACCCCATCTGGGGACGCCTCCGGGACGTCTCGGCGCCCGTCCTGGTGGTGACCGGAGCGACCGACTCGCGCTTCGTCGACCTGGGCGGTCGCATCGTCTCGGAGGTAGCAGCCGGGGTGCTCTCGGTGGTGCCCGGGGCGGGACATGCCGCCCATCTCGAGCAGCCCGTCGTCGTGGCCCGACTGGTGAGTGCGTGGCTGCGGTCGCTGGGCGAGGACGCGTAGGGGCGTCCCGCACCTCACAGCAGGAGTCCCCCGGCGAGCAGCAGGCCCCCCACCAGCTGCAGCCGACCCGTCCAGCCGAGGACGGGCAAGAGGCCGGCGCCACGGGCTCCGGCTCGGACGGTGCGCACCGGGACCATGGCGAGTGGTGCGGCAAGGAGCGCCAGGAGCGCCCCGGGTTGCAGCACGGCGGTGAGGGCCACCCCGACGAGGGCGCCGGCGAGCGCGCCGAGGTAGAGCAGGCCAGCCCGGGCGGACCCCACCCTCACGGCGAGCGTGCGCTTGTTCGAGCCGGCGTCACCCTCGATGTCGCGCAGGTTGTTGGCCTCGAGGAGCGCCACGGAGAGAGCGCCGACGGGGACGGCGGCCGCCACCGGGAGCCATCCGAGGTGCCCGACCTGGACGAAGGCCGATCCGACCGTGGCCACGAGGCCAAAGAACACGAAGACGAAGAGCTCCCCGAGCCCGAGGTAGCCATAGGGTCGGGGCCCTCCGGTGTAGGTCCATCCAGCCAGCACGCAGGCCAGACCGATCGGAACCAGCCACCAGCTGGTGGCTGCGGCCAGCCCCAGCCCGGCGAGGCCGGCCACGCCGAAGCTCGCCAGGGCGGCCGTGCGCACGCTCCCGGGGCTGGCGATGCCGCTCGCGACCAGGCGGACCGGCCCCACCCGAGCCTCGTCGGTCCCACGGATGCCGTCGGAGTAGTCGTTGGCGTAGTTGGTACCGATCTGAACGGCCAGGGCGACGACCAACGCGCACACCGCCCGCCACCAGATCAGCCCGTGGGCGGCCCCCGGAGCTCCGTGGTGGAGCATCGACCATCCGGCCGCCGTGCCGACCACCACGGGCACGGCCGCGGCGCTCAGCGTGCGGGGGCGGGCGCCGAGGACCCAGGGCCGGAGACGGCCGGCCGGGGAAGCCCGCCCCGGGGCCCCCGGCGAGGCGGTCACGGACGACGCGGGAACCGGGAGAAGTCGGGTGCTCGCCGCTGCTGGTAGGCGTTCCTCCCCTCCTGCCCCTCCTCGGTCATGTAGAAGAGCATGGTCGCGTCGCCGGCGAACTGCTGGATCCCGGCGAGGCCCTCGTCGGCGGCATTGAAGCTGCCCTTGAGCATCCGCAGCGCGATCGGCGAGAGGTCCAGCATCCGCCGGCACCAGGCCACCGTCTCCCGCTCGAGATCCTGGAGGGGGACGACCGCGTTGACGAGGCCCCACTCGAGCGCCTGCGCGGCGTCGTACTGTCGGCACAGGAACCAGATCTCCTTGGCCCGCTTGAGCCCGACGGTGCGCGCCAGCAGTCCAGCGCCGTAACCGCCGTCGAAGCTCCCCACCTTGGGTCCGGTCTGGCCGAAGCGGGCGTTGTCCGCGGCGACCGTCAGATCGCAGACGAGATGGAGGACGTGGCCGCCGCCGATGGCGTACCCGGCCACCATGGCCACGACGGGCTTGGGCAGCCGCCGGATCTGGACCTGGAGATCGAGCACGTTGAGTCGCCCGATCCCCCGCCGCGCGACGTCGTCGTCACCCAGGTACCCATCGTCGCCACGGATCCGCTGGTCCCCTCCCGAACAAAAGGCGTCCGGGCCCTCCCCCGTGAGGATGACCGCCCCGACCTCGGGATCGTCCCGGGCTTCGCCAAAGGCCGCGCTCAGCTCGAAGAGGGTCTGGGGCCGGAAGGCGTTGCGCACCTCCGGCCGGCAGATCGTGATCTTCGCGATGCCCTCCGCTACCTCGTAGCGGATGTCGCGGTGCTCCCCGGACGGTTTCCACTGCGGGGGACCGGCGGTGCGCAGGTCCTCGAGGGGGTCGGGTGGAGGCCCGGTGATCACCGTTGCCGTCGCCGGGGGCTCGGTCACGGCGCCCTACGCTACCGGCCAGTGCCTGACCTCGTCGCGCTCGACCTGGCGGGAGGCCCCGAATTCGTGACGGCACTCCGACGCGTCTGGGCGGACGGGGACGCGGCGATGCCCGTGGACCAGCGGCTCGGGGGGCCGGCGTCACGCGCCGTCGCCCGAGAGCTCCGACCCACCGCCGTGATCGGTGCGGACCTCCAGCGCCGCCCCCTCGGCGGGGGGGCTCCGGTCGAGCCCGGCGACGCGCTCGTGCTCGCGACCAGCGGCTCGCTCGGGCCTCCCCGTGGCGTGGTGCTCAGCAGGGAGGCGGTGGACGCCTCCGCATCGGCGACCTCCGAGCGGCTCGGGATCGACCCGGCGCGCCACCGGTGGCTGGCCTGTTTGCCCCTCTCACACATCGGCGGGCTCTCCGTGGTCGTCCGAGCCCTGTGGGCGGGGACGCCGCTCACCGTCCTTCCCGGGTTTGACGCCGCCGAGGTGGAGGCGCTCGGAAGGAGCGGCGCGGCGACGCACGTCTCGCTGGTACCCACCGCGCTCGGCCGCCTCGACCCGTCGCCGTTCGCCTGCGTGCTGCTCGGAGGGGCCGCTCCGCCCGGAGGGCTGCCTCGGAACGTCGTCACGACCTACGGCCTGACCGAGACCGGCTCCGGAGTGGTCTACGACGGTCGGCCCCTCGGCGGCGTCGACGTCGCCGTCGGCGACGGGTCCGCAGGTGGCGGCCAGGAAGGCGAGATCCTGGTGCGTGGCCCGATGCTGCTGCGTTGCTACCGAGACGGGATCGACCCCCGCATCCCGGGTCCGGATCGGACCGGAGGCTGGCTGCCCACCGGCGACGGGGGGGAGATCGCGCCCGACGGAACCCTCTCGGTGCGCGGCCGCCTCGCGGAGGTGGTCGTGACCGGTGGGGAGAAGGTGTGGCCCGCCGCGGTCGAGGCGGTCCTCGCCACCCACCCCTCCGTCGAGCAGGTGGCCGTGTGGAAGCGCCCGGACGCCGAGTGGGGGGAGCGGGTCGTCGCCTGGGTCGTGCCGAGGGACCGAGCCGACCCGCCGGAGCTGTCCGCGCTGCGCGAGACCGTCCGTGCCGAGCTTCCGCCGTGGGCCGCACCACGGCAGCTCGAGCTGGTCAACTCGCTGCCTCGAACGGCATCGGGGAAGGTGCGCCGCGCCGATCTCTGCTGATCCCGGCTTGCCCTGGCGGGCCGGGCCCCTCCCGACCCTAGGCCACCCCGCCGCCGGGCTGGATCGTCGCGCCACCGTCCACGACGAGCACGTGACCGGTGATCCACGAGGCCGCGTCGGAGGCGAGGAACACGGCCGCGCTGGCGATGTCGTCGGGCAGGCCGAGCCGGCGCAGAGGGATCTTCTGCGAGATCTGGTCCTCCCCTCGCTCCCAGAGCGCCCGGGCAAAGTCCGTCTTGACGAGCCCCGGGGCTACCGCATTGACCCGCACCCCCGGTGCGAGCTCGTAGGCGAGCTGGCGGGTGAGGTGGATCACCGCGGCCTTGGTGGCGTTGTACCAGCCGATGCCGGGCTCGGGACCGAGCCCGCCCACCGACGCGATGTTGACGATCGTCCCGCCGTGATCGGCCATCGAGAGTCGCCACGCGGACTGGCACCAGGCCAGGAGGCCCAGCTGGTTGACCTCGAGGGTCTTTTGGGCCCGGGCACGGTCGATCTCCAGCATCGGACCGAAGTGAGGGTTCGTGGCGGCGTTGTTGACGAGGATGTCGAGCCGGCCAAACTCCTCGAGGGCCGCCTCGAGACAGGCCTGCGCCTGCTCGGGGTCCCCGGCGTGAGCCACCCGCCACGACACCTTGCCGACGGCGCCCTCGAGGGTCGCCGCGGCACGCTCGAGCTGGTCGGCCTTGCGCGACGAGAGCAGCACGTCGGCTCCGGCCTCGGCCAGGCCGCGCGCGATGGCGAGCCCGATGCCCTTGCTCGCCCCCGTGACCACGGCGGCCTTGCCGTCCAGCCTGATGTCCATGCGCCGGCTCCTCCCGGTGCGGAGCGTAGCGGCCGCGCCCCGGGCGGCTCGTCGACGAGCCCGAGATCGGCGCAGCGCCCGATGAGAGCGGCCAATAGCATCGCCTCGTGAACCGTCTCGCCGGAGAGACCAGCCCTTACCTGCGCCAGCACGCCGACAACCCGGTGGACTGGTACCCGTGGGGCACGGAGGCCCTGGAGCTCGCCCGGAGGGCCGACAAGCCCCTCTTCGTGTCGATCGGCTACGCGTCGTGCCACTGGTGCCACGTCATGGCCCACGAGAGCTTCGAGGACCCCGCGGTGGCCAAGGAGCTGAACCGATCCTTCGTCTCCGTCAAGGTGGACCGCGAGGAACGCCCCGACATCGACTCCGTCTACATGGCCGCCGTGCAGGCCATGACGGGGCAGGGGGGCTGGCCGATGTCCGTGTTCTGCACGCCGGACGGACGACCATTCTTTGCGGGCACCTACTTCCCACCCGGCGACCGGCACGGCATGCCGGGCTTCCGACGCGTCGTCGAGGCCATGGACGAGGCCTGGGCCGCTCGACGGTCCGACGTCGAGGCCCAGGCGGACGAGGTCAGCAAGGCCGTGACCCAGGAGCTGCGGCTGGTCGACCGGCTGTCCCCGGCGCCCGCGCCCGACAGCGGCGGCGGCGAGGGCGGCGGGCCCGGCCTGCTCGATCGCGTGGTAGACGACCTCGCCGACCGCTTCGACGACCAGTGGGGCGGATTCGGGCCTGCGCCCAAGTTCCCACGCCCGACGTTCGTGGACCTGGCGCTCCGGCACCACCTCACGACCGGCGGAGACCACTCGCGCACCCTGGCGACACGGACCCTCGACGCCATGGCGGCGGGGGGGATCTACGACCACGTGGCGGGCGGCTTCGCCCGGTACTCCACGGACCGCCAGTGGCTCGTGCCACACTTCGAAAAGATGCTCACCGACCAGGTCCTGCTGGCCCGGGCCTACCTGCATGCCTGGCTCGTCACCGGGTCCGACGACTACCTCCTGGTGGCCAGCGAGACGTTGGATTTCACCCTCGGCGACCTCGGGGCACCCGGCGGAGGGCTGTGCTCCTCCCTCGACGCCGACGCCGGGGGTCGGGAAGGCGCACATGCGACATGGACGCCGGACCAGGCTCGCGCCGCCCTGGCGGAGGCCGGCCACGCCGATCTCTACGACGCCGTCGCCGACTGGTACGGCATCACGCCGGAGGGGAATTGGGAGGGCGTGACCATCCTCCGCCGTCCCTTGGGCGCCCCTCTGGGCCGACCGGCGGAGGTGGAGCAGGGTCGTAGGGCACTGGCGCTGGCCCGGGCCCGCCGGCCCCAACCGTCCCTCGACGACAAGGTCCTGACCGAGTGGAACGCCATGGCCGCATCCGTGCTGGCCGAGGCGGCGGCCGTCACGCAGCGCCGGGACTGGGGCCGCCGTGCCGCCGAGATCGTCGAATTTCTGTTCTCCGAGCTGCGCCGAGACGGTCGCTGGTTGCGCTCCTGGCAGGACGGCGAGGCGCGGCATCTGGCACTCGCGGGCGATTACGCCTGGCTGGTCGACAGTTGCACGCGACTCGGGGAGCTCGAGGGCGGGGCATCGTGGCTCGAACGCGCCTCGGGGGTCGCCGACGAGCTCCTGGACCTCTTTTGGGATCCCGGCGAGCACGGAACGGGGGCGGGCCTCTTCGTCACCGGCAACGACGCGGAGGCCCTCATCGTGCGGCCCAAGGACCTGCTCGACGGAGCGATCCCGAGTGCCCACGCCACGGCCGCCGGGGCCCTCCTGCGCCTCTCCTCCCTCACCGGCGACGAGCGCCACCGGGAGGCCGCCGTCCGGCTGGTGGCGCTCGGCGAACCCCTGCTCGCCCGACAGCCGACGGCCGTCGCCGACCTGGTCGGGCCCGCCCTGATGGCCTCCCACCCGTCCGAGGTGGTGGTATCCGGCGATCGTCCCGAGCTGCTGTCGCTCGTCCGGGGGCGCTGGCTCCCCGACACGGTCGTGGCATGGGGTGAGCCCACCGATTCGCCCCTCTGGGACGGCCGCGAGCTCGAGCGTGCGTACGTCTGCCGGGGCTCGACCTGCCTCGTCCCCGCAGCAGACGCTGCCACGCTCTCCCATCAGCTGGACGAGCTGGTGTCCGAGCGGCCAGGCTGACGGGCCGGATCGAAAGATCTCCTCATGGCGCGCGGACAACATCGGGCAGGGCGAAACAAGGGGGCCGTAGGCCAGCTGGATCGGTCGTCGCGCCGCAGCCCGGCCGAGGCTTCCGACCTCGAGTCCCCCCCGCCCTACCCCCAGGGCCTCGAGTCGCCGCCGCCGTACCCCTACGACCTGGGCGGCCCCCCCACCGCCACCGACGATCGGCTCGAGCACCCCGAGGAGGACCGGAGCGACCCCAGGTCGGCCGGACGCCCGGACGCTTCGATGGGAACCATGCCGGACGTCCGGCCGCCTCAGTCCAAGGAGCTCTGGAGGGACATCTCCCGCCGGGAGCGCATCATGGTGGTGGGCGGCGCCGAGCTGCGCCTGGTGGTGCTCGCGTGCACCTGGGATGACACGACCGCCGTCGACCTCGCGTCCGGCGCCCTGGTTCGGCTCCGGGTCCCCTGGCCACCGGGCCACGAGCCCGACCTCGGGCCCTTCGACGTCGTGGAGGCGCGGCTGGCGGACGATCCCGAGCGAGACGACCTGGCCCAGCCCGAAGCCCTGAACGCCGCCGACCTGCCGCGCCACATCGGCACCCTCAGAGGTCGCCGGCTGCGCCGCATGCTCGCCCGGCTGGCGGCGCCCCCCGACGGACCCCTGCTGGGGTTTCCCGGGTCCTCGGCGCCGTACTGGGACTTTCGGGGCGCGAGGCCCTCGGCCGCCCTCATCGTCCCGACTCGGGGTCCCCAGCTGATCCGGCGCCAAGAGGGATCGACGTGGGTCCGCTTCGGCTGGGACCGCGACGACGTGTGGCTCCCCGTGCTCGATCCGCGAGCGGCTCGTGCGCTCGACGCTGCCCGGCGTGAGCGACTGTCCGGGAAGAACCTGGCGACGGCCCTCGGGTACCGGCCTCACTACCTCTTGGCGTCGCTCAGTCGCCCTCGGGACGGCCACTGCTACAAGGTGGTCACCGCCGTCCTGCCCCGAGGCTGAGCCCGTCGGCCGGCTTTCCGGGGGCCCGGCTCTCCGGGAGCCCGGCTGCGGAAAGATCTCCTGCTCGAACCGCCCTGCCGCAGGCCTACTTGAGCGAGGCGCCCAACTTGCTTGAGGCCAGGTCCTCGGCCATCGCCCATCCGAAGGCCACGATCCGATCCCCACGAGCGGCGTCGATCTGGGTGAAGATCTCGCCCAGTTCCGGCTCGTCCTTGGGCTTCGAGGCGACAAAGTCCAGGCCACCCGCCACGGAACCGTCCCCTGCAAGGAAGAACGTCCGGTCCTCGAGTCGGCTCTCCGCGCCGAAACGCTTGGCGAGGCGGCGTCCCCAGGCCCGCTCCTCCCCGCTGGCCTTGTGCCCCGGAGATGGGACGACGTCCGCCAGACCGGAAAAGGCCCGGAAGCCGTCCGCGGTCAACAAACGTGTTCCGACCAGGACATCCTCGTCCGGAAAGGCCAGGAGGGCGCGCCGGTACTGATCGCCCATCATCGACTTGAGGGCCTGCTCCGCCTTGGTCGTGCGGACGGTCGCCGCGAGGCCGATCAGAAGCGACGGTGTCCCGCCGATCCGCTCGAGCGTGCAAAAGGAGTAGCCGCGCAGCTTCGAGCCCTCGCGCGCCAGCGTCACCAGCACCCACTCTTCACGTTGCTTGGACAAGAACCCGATATCGAAGCTCGGCTGGCGCTCGATCCCGAGGTCGGCCAGCTCCTCCAGCTCGGCGTCGCTCAGCGCGGTGCAATCCTTGGTGACGACTTCGATGGGCATGAGCCCAATTCTACTGGGACGCGCTGACAAGGAGCCCAGCCAGGGCGGCCGGGGATCAGCTGCGGACGGCACGAGGTCCGAGCAGGGTCCGAAGGTCGCCGATCAGGCCGTTTCGGCCGTCCACGTTGAAGGTCGCCGGGAGACGGATGGTCTTCGTTCCCACCTGGAGCACCACCGGGGACTGCCCCGGGTGCTCGACGAGGACCGCCTTGAGCCGGCTCACCAGCTCGTCGGTCAAGGAGCCGAGGGACAGGTCGAGGCGGATCTCGGGTGCCGTGGCGTCGGAGAGCACGGGACGTCGGATCTCCATGCACACGAGCTTTGGCTGCTCGTCACGGTGGTCCACCCGGGCTCTCACCACCACCACCGTGTCGTTCTCGAGCAGGGCACCGTACTCGGACATCACCCGGGGGAAGACAAAGACCTCCATGGCCGACTGGAGGTCCTCCAGGGTGAACCTGGCCATGAGCTCGCCCTTCTTGGTGTACTGGCGCCGCAGCTCCGTCACGACACCGCCGACGTTGCGAACCGCGCCCTCGCCCCAGCCCCCGCCGGAGCCGCCGGTCGATCCCTCGAGGCCGGCGGGCTCCGCGGAGGCGTCACGCAGGTCGGCCAGCAGGCAGTCGGTGTGGCGCTCGAGCGCATGCTCGAGCCCGAGGAGAGGGTGGTCGCTCACGTAGAGGCCCAACATCTCCTTTTCGAACGCCAGCTTGGTGGACTTGTCGAAATCGGAGTCTGGAACCGGGACCCGGGTCCCTTCCCATTGGCCACCCTGCTCCCCACCGGGGCCGTCGTGGCCCTCGAGGGACGAGAACAGCGTGGCGATGCCGGCCTCGTGCTCGCGGCGGCGCTCCAAGGTCCGGTCAACGATCGACTCGTACGAGAGGCACAGGCCCTGGCGAGGGTGCGAGAGCGAGTCGAAGGCCCCCCCCTTGATGAGCGACTCCGTCGTGCGCTTGTTGAGCACCATGGGGTCTACTCGGCGGCAGAAGTCGTAGAAGTCGGCGAAGGGGCCGGCGGCCCCGCGCTCGGCGACGATGCGCTCGACCAGGCTCTCGCCGACGTTGCGGACCGCCGCCAGGCCGAAGAGGATCCCGGGCCCCTCCCCCTCCTCCCGCTTGCGGGGGCTGAACTCGGCGAGCGACCGGTTGACGTCGGGCACCACGACCTCGATGCCGAGGGCCCGGCATTCCGCCAGGTACACGGCGGTCTTGTCCTTGTCGTCCTTGACGGACGTGAGGAGGGCCGCCATGTACTCGACGGGATGATGCGCCTTGAGCCAGGCCGTCTGGTAGGCCACCAGGCCGTAGCCGTAGGAGTGCGACTTGTTGAAGGCGTAGTCGGCAAAGGGTTCGATGATGTCGAAGAGCAGGGTGCCGAGCTGCTCCTCGTAGCCCTCGTGGACGCAACCGGCCACGAATTTCTCGCGCTCGGCGGCAATCAGCTGGCGGATCTTCTTTCCGCAGGCCTTGCGGAGGTTGTCGGCCTCCTCGAGCGTGTAGCCCGCGAATTTCTGGGCCACCCGCATGACGGACTCCTGGTAGATCATGAGCCCGTAGGTGTCGCGCAAGATCGGCTCGAGGTCCGGGTGGAGATAGGTCACCTGCTGGCGCCCGTTCTTTCGCTCCGCGTAGTCGTGGTGCATGTTGGCCGCCATCGGGCCCGGGCGATAGAGGGCGACGAGCGCGGCGACGTCGTCGAAGCTCGTCGGTGCGAGCGAACGCATGAGGGCACGCATGGGCCGGCCCTCGAGTTGGAACACCCCGACGGACTCGCCCCTCCGCAGCATCGTGAAGGTGGGCTCGTCGTCCAGGGGGATCTCGTCGATGTCCGGGCGCGTTCCGGTATTCGCCTCGATCAGGTCGAGGGCCCGCTCGATCACCGAGAGGTTTCGCAGGCCGAGGAAGTCCATCTTCAAGAGACCGAGCTCCTCGACCCCGTGCATCTCGTACTGGGTGACGATCGGGGCGTCCTCGGGCGCCGCTCCGGACTCGGGCTTGCGCTGGATGGGCAGGTATTCGATCAGGGGATCTCTCGTGATGACGACTGCGGCAGCGTGGATGCCGTCCTGGCGACGCAGCCCCTCGAGGCCGCGAGCCACGTCGATGACCTGCTTGGACTCGGGGTCGGAGTCGTACATCTCACGCAGCTCGGTGGCAGCGGCGAACCCGTCCTCGTGGCCTTGCGTCTTGTCCAGGCAGGCGTGCAGGGGGGTGTCCCTCCCCATCACCAGGGGGGGCATCGCCTTCGCGATCCGGTCCCCCACCGCGTAGGGGAACCCGAGCACCCTCGCCGCGTCGCGCACCGCGGCCCGGGCCTTGATGGTCGAGAAGGTAACGATCTGGGCAACGTGGTCCGAGCCGTAGCGATCTGCCGCGTACCGGATCATCTCGCCCCGGAAGCGCTCGTCGAAGTCCATGTCGATGTCGGGCATCTGCTTGCGGCCCGGATTCAAGAACCGCTCGAACAGCAGGTCGTAACGGATGGGGTCGAGGTCGACGATCTCGAGGCAGTAGGCCACGCAACAGCCCGCCGCGGATCCCCTGCCCGGTCCCACCCGGATCCCGGACTCGCGGGCGTGACGGATCAGGTCCCACACGACGAGGAAGTAGGCCGCGAAGCCCATGTCGCCGATCACCCCGAGCTCGTAGTCGAGCCGCTCGCGGACCTCGCCCGGCAGGGGGTCCCCGTAGCGCCGCAGGGCCCCCTCCTCGGTCAGCCTGCGGAGGTGGGCCATGGCCCGCTCTTCGTAGGTGGCTCCGGGCACACCGTGGGGCACCGGGAACTCCGGCAGGCTCGGACGCCCGAGCTCGATCTCGACGTTGGCCCGCTCGGCGATCAGCAGCGTGTTGTCGCACGCCTCCGGAAGCTCGGAGAAGAGGTGGCGCATCTCCGTCGCCGTCTTGAGGTAGTGCTCGTCGCCCTCGAACTTGAACCGGTTGGGGTCGGCGATGGCGGCGCCGGTCTGGACGCACAGCAGGGCGTCGTGGGCGACGGCGTCACCGCGGTGGGTGTAGTGGCTGTCGTTCGTCGCGAGCAGGGGGGCCCCGAGACTCCGGGCGATCTCCACCAGCTGCGGATTGGTTCGATGCTGCGCCGGTATGCCGTGGTCCTGCACCTCGACGAAGAGGCTGTCCCTGCCGAAGATGTCCTGGAGGCGAGCGGCCAGCGCCTTGGCCCTGGGCTCGTCGCCGGCCAGGAGGGCCTGCAGCACGACACCGCCGAGGCAACCCGTGGTGGCGATCAGCCCCTCGTGGTGGCGCTCCAGGAGCTCCCAGTCGATGCGGGGCTTGTAGTAGTACCCCTCCAGGTAGGCGGCCGACGAAAGGGCCATCAAGTTGCGATAGCCCCGGTCGTTCTCGGCGAGGAGGGTGAGGTGGTAGTAGAGCTTCTGCCCCCCCTCGGCGTCCCCCCCGGTGTCGTCGTCCATCCGGCCCCGTCGCACGGGTCGCTCGCGCCTCGACTCGGCGGCCATGTACGCCTCCGTGCCGATGACCGGGTTGACCCCCGCCGACCGGCACGCCTTGTAGAAGTCGAGGATCCCGTACATGTTGCCGTGGTCCGTGATCCCGACGGCCGGTTGCCCGTCCTCGACCGCGGCGCGCACGACGTCGGAGATCCGAGCCGCCCCGTCGAGCATGGAGAACTCGGTGTGCGTGTGCAGATGCACGAACGACCGCCCGGACACTCCCCGATCCTCTCGACTCGCTCCGACCCTCAGCCGCCGGCCGCCGACGACCGACCCCCGTCCCTCAACCCCTCAGCCGACCTCATCGGTCGACCTCGACCCTCAGCCGACCTCATCGGTCGACCCTAGGCCTCCACCCGCATCGCCGAGCGGCTCTCCGGCAAACTACACGGGTGTGGTTTCTGGACCTTACCGCGACCGCGTGACACGTTTGGAGAATCCCCGGTCATCTCGACCCTGCGCCGGTGGTGGACGGACGGGCTCAGAGATACGTGCCGGGGCGGGCCGTGTCGGGCGGGGGCTCGACCCCCGGGGGCAATCCCCGCTGACGCATCTCTTGGAGCTGGGCCCGAGCGGCCATCTGCTGTGCCACCAAGGTGGCCTGGATCCCGTGGAACAGTCCCTCGAGCCATCCGACCAGCTGGGCCTGGGCCACCCTCAGCTCGGCCTCGGACGGCGTCTCGTCCTCGAAGGGCGCCGCCATCCGATCGAGCTCTGCCGCGAGGTCCGGCGAGAGACCGCTCGAGAGCTCCCGGACGGACTCGTCGTAGATCTCCCGCAAGCGCTTGCGTCCCTTCTCGTCGAGGGGGGCCTGACGCACCTCGTCGAGGAGCTGGCGCACCATCGAGCCGATCCGCATGACCTTGCCGGGCTGCTCGATGGATTCGACGCGAGCCTCGGGCTCCTCTCCCCCGGATGCACCGTCGCTCCCCGGGGGGGGCGGTTGCGCCGAGGTGTCGAAGCGGTCCCGGGAGGCCAGGATCTCATCGGGGCTCACCGGGATCTCCGTCATGACCCTCCACGCTACCAACGACTCGAGCGAACGCCGCCGGGCGTCACGGTCTCGCCCCACTCGCCGGACCGTGGGCGCCCCGCCCCTGGCGCCGTTGCTCTACGGGGCGGGCATCCAGCCCAGCAGCGGGACCAGCATCTCGTCGGGGGTGAGCGACCCGTGCCTCGCCATCAGCCGCCCCTCCCCCGTGTCGGCGGGGTCGAGGAAGGCGACCGGCTCGAACGGAACCACCGCCACGTCCCCCAGCCGGTCCCGCACCGGGCCCTCGAGCTTCCCGCCGAGCCAACCGTCGTCGACGATCTGCTCCAGGGTTCGGACCCAGGCAACGTCTCCGTACGCCGATCCGGCCGCCGCGGCCAGGTCCTGGGACGCACCCGGCCGGGCGTGCAACCAGCGGAACCGGCCCTCGCCCGACATGCGCTCCACCCCGTCCATCACCTCTCGCCCGAGCACGAGGACCCGGGGCCCCACGTCCACCTGACCATGATCGGCCGTCATGGCCAGCGCTGCCCCGGGGGGCAGCACCTCGAGCAGGTCGCCGACCATGCGATCGACCGCCCGCAGCTCGGCGTCGTACAGCGCTCCCAGTCCGTGGACATGGGCCGCCCGGTCGATCCCGTCGTAGTAGGCGTAGACGAGCCCCTTGCCGTCGGCCAGTGCTCGTCCCACCTGGACGGCGAGGCCGGCGGGGGTCGACCACCCCCGAATGGTGACCCCCCCGAGGTGGGCCGCCGTGAACCCCGTCGTGGCGAACTCCCCTCGGGTGACCACCGCCAACGACTCCTCCGGCACCTGGGCGAGGGGCCGGTGGGGCTGGAAGAGCCCCGGCCGCACCCGCAGGCGGGCGTCGGAGCCGTCGAGCGTCCAACGCAGGACGTTGAGCACCTGGTGGTCCACGCTGACGCGGTAACCCACGATCCCGTGTTCGGCCGGGGAGAGACCGGTGCTGAGGCTCGTGAGCGCGGTCGCCGTCGTGCTCGGGACCACCGAGGTGACCGGACCGCCCTCTCCGCCCGCGAGATTGGGCAACCAGGCGAGGCGCCGTTGCAGCTGGTTCCAGCCGAGCCCGTCGAGGACCAGGAGCACGACCTGGGACGCGTTGGCCAGGACGGGCGGGGCCCACGCCGGCCGAATGCGCCGCTCGCCGGGGACCACCGAAGCCACCACCGAGGTCAGGCAGGCACCGCCGTAGTCGGGAAGGAACGGCTCCGGGCGTTGGATGCCGACTCCCGGCTCACTCGTCACGCTGGTCACGAGCCCACAGTACGACCCACCGGGAGAGCACGGGCAGGTCCGCCCCCTCCCGATAACATTCCTGCACGTGAAGGTGTCTACGCGGGGTGACTATGCCAGCCGAGCGCTCCTGTCGCTCTCGCTGCATGGCGCCACCTCCACGCCCACCTCGGTACGGGACATCGCCGAGCGGACCGGGCTGCCCCAGCCGTACCTCGAGCAGATCCTCCTCGCGCTCAAGGGGGCGGGTCTCGTCCGATCCAAGCGAGGGGTCGGCGGTGGGTACGTGCTCGCCCGGCCGGCCAGCGAGATCACCCTCGCCCAGATCGTCTCCGCCGTCGACGGGCCGATCGCGGCGGGCGACTTTGGGGCCCCCCACACCAACGGCGCATGCGACCACGAGGGCCAGTGCGTGCTCCTCGCCGTGTGGGCCGACGTGAGCGAGCACATGCGCCGGCACCTGCAGTCCTTCACCCTGGCGGACATGGTGGACCGGGCCCAGGGTCGGGTCCCCGACGAGCCCGATCCTCGGCCGCCGGCGGTCAGGGGGCCTGGTTCCAGCGGGCGATCACCGGAAACGAGTGCTGCCATCCCAGCTCGCTGATCGTGGTCGGGTCGAGGGCAAAGAGGTGCCCGGCCACCGGGGGCAGCCCCAGCCATCGGGCGGCGAGGACCCGCAGCAGGTGCCCGTGAGCGAAACAGAGCACGTCCCCGCGGATGCTGCGAGCTCGATCGATGACCCGGTCGGCCCGTAGCGAGACCTCGCTCAGGGTCTCGCCATTGGGCACTCCTCCCCCCCAGAGGTCCCAACCGGGCCGCTCTACCTGGATTTCCGCCGTGGTCCGGCCCTCGTAGTCGCCGTAGTCCCACTCACGCAGGTCCTCGACGACGACGGCCCCCTCGGCGAAACCCGCGAGCCGGCAGGTCTCGAGTGCCCGCTTCAGTGGACTGACGAAAACCGCCGAGAACGTCCGGCCGGAGAGCCGTCCTCCCAGCTCTCGAGCTGCCGCCGCGCCGATCTCCAGGAGGCCCAGGTCCGTACGACTGGTATGCTTTCCGCACTCGCTCCACTCGGTCGGTCCGTGACGCACGAGGACCATCCGGCCGGGCTGCTCGGTCTCCATGGCCCAAAGCTGACCAGGTCCCACGCCTCCAGGGCAAGGCCAGCCCCCCGAAGCGGCGGGCGCTCACGATTCCCGGAGCCGGTCCTCACCTCGCTGCGAGCGGCCGGCGGCCCGGCAGCGGACCCGTCCGGGCGCTGCGCTCCGAGGCTCGCGGGGCGTGGAATGGACCGGGGGCCTCGGGCGTTCAACAACAGTGCAGCAGCGAATGGGACATGAGACGAGAGGGTACGCGTCACGCGTGATCGACCGATGAGCACGACCACCGCCAAAAGGGCAACCAGCATGAGCGACAGCCTGGGCCTGTTGCTTCGCGACCTCGACCGATTCCCGATGCCGGACCACGAGCAGCAGGTGGCCCTGGCCCAACGGGTCGCTCGGGGTGACGACGAGGCCAAAAAGGAGATGGTGGCGGCCAACATCCGGCTCGTCGTGCACTGGGCGCGCCGGTACCAAGACCGCGGGGTGGACCTGGCCGACCTGGTCCAGGAGGGGACCTTCGGCCTGCTTCGGGCCGTGGAGAAGTTCGACTGGGAGCGGGGCTTCCGGTTCTCGACCTACGCCACCTGGTGGATCCGTCAGGCCCTCCAGCGGGCCGTCCAGCAGCACGGGCGCACCATCCGGATCCCGCTCGAGGTTGGAGAGCGCATGCAGCGCCTGGACGCGGCCACGGCCGAGCTGACCGGGCAGCTGGGTCGTGCGCCGACCTCGGAGGAGCTCGAGGAGGCGAGCGGCATGAGCGAGGCGGACCGGGGGTCCCTCGAGGACGTGGCGAGGGTCGTGGCCAGCCTGGACCAGCCGGCAGCCGCCGACTCGCAGACCGCCCTCGGCGACCTGGTCGCTCCGTCCAACGACCGCTCCCTCGAGGAGGCGGAGGACGCCATCATCTTCGATCGGGTCCGCAAGGCCGTCGATCGGCTGCCGGGCCTGCAGCGTCAGGTGCTCCGACTGCGCTTCGGCTTTGACGGCGACTCCCCGGCATCTCTGCAGGCGACCGCCGACCAGCTCGGGATCGGCGTTCGGCGTGTCCGCCGCGCCGAGGAGGAGGCCCTGGCCGCCCTGGCACTCGACGCCGAGGTCACGGGAGCCCACGAGGCCGCCTGAGGCCCGGCTCAGGCCGGTGGCAGGGCCTCCTGCCGGTACCCGGAGAGAACCCCGGTGAGATCTTGGGGCAATGCGCTGTCCCAGCGCATCCGTTCCCCCGTCGCGGGGTGACGCAACCCGAGCCGACCGGCATGCAGGAAGAGTCGACCCCGCGCGAGCCCGGCGAGGGCGGTGGGGCGAGGGCCCGGCGGCGCATAGGTCCCGTCACCGAGAACGGGGTGACCGATGGCGGCCAGGTGCACGCGAATCTGGTGCGTGCGCCCCGTCTCGAGCGAGAGCCGCAGCAGGGTCGCGGGCTCGGGACCATCGAGGCGCTCCAGCACCTGATACGAGGTTCGAGCGGAGCGACCGCCCCGGGCGACCGACATGCGGGTCGGCGCTCGGAGCGACCGGCCGATCGGGGCATCCACCACGCCCCGGTCCTCGTTCACTCGCCCGGCGACGAGAGCGACGTAGCGCCGCTCGACCGAGCGTTGCGAGAGCTGCCGGACCAGGTCCTCCATGGCCTCCCGAGTGCGGGCCACGACCATGAGGCCCGAGGTTCCCTTGTCCAGCCGCTGGACGATGCCCGGGCGGTCCGGCGAGCTCGAACCGCCCCGCTCGAGCTCGCCCAGGTCCGGATACCGGGCCAAGAGACCGTTGACCAGCGTGGCGCCCGTCCGTCCGGCTCCAGGATGCACCACGAGCCCAGCCGGCTTGTCGACCACCACGAGGTCACGATCCTCGTAGACGACGCCGAACTCCACTGCGTCGTCCGGCAGGGCCAGCTGCGGGGCCACTCCGGGATCATCGATCTCGATCACCTGGCCGCCGTGTAGCGGAACCCCGCCCCGCACCACTCGTCCCTCTACCCGCACGCGTCCATCTCGGACCAGCCCGGCCGCCTGGGAGCGGGAGTGACCGGTGAGCAGCGCGACCGCCCGGTCGACCCGGACCCCCTCGAGCAGGGCCGGGACCGGACCTCGGAAGCTCGAAGCCTCCGGCCTGGCGTCGGTCAATGGGCGCCGCGACCGGATCGCAGCAGCTGGATGGCGAGGAGGGCGAGCCCGACCACGATGCTCGCATCCGCCAGGTTGAAGGTCGGCCAGAAGCGGAAGTCGATGAAGTCCACCACCGCGCCGTGATGACTCCGCACCAGCCGATCGGTGAGGTTGCCGAGCGCGCCGCCGAGAACCAAGCCCAGGGCCAGGGCCACCCCCGGCCGCCGGGTCCTCCATGCGAGCACGGCAAGGGCGGCCACCAGCACGAGCGCGATGACCACCAGCAATGGAGCCCATCCCGTGAGAAGGCTGAAGGCCGAGCCGGTGTTGAACTGGAGGTTGAAGTAGAGCGGGCCAACCACGTGGACCGGACCCGCCTGGAGCCGGGACTCGGCGAGCGACTTGGTGACCTGGTCCGCCACGACGACGACCGTCGCCGCGGCAAGGGCGATGAAGAGCGTGACGAGCCCCCGCCGAGAGTCCTCCGCCGACCGGGTCGCGGCCTCGTCTTGGGCGTCGGCTTCCTGCACCGGTCCGGTGATGACCTCTCGGGGGCTCAGCGTCTCGAAAGACCTCCGCTCTTGCATGCGACACAGAGGCGCGCGTAGGGAAGCGCCCGCAGGCGGGACTTGGGTATGGGCTGCTGGCAGCGCTCGCAGGCCCCGTAGGTGGAAAGGCCGATCCGATCGAGGGCCGCGTCGATCTCCTCGACCGCGGCCAGAGCCTGGGCCGAGAGGGCGAGGTCACGCTCCCGGTCGACGGTGAACGTCCCGCCCTCACCGGACTCCTCGTCGAATTGCACGTCTCCCGGCTCACGGTCGGCCGCCAGCGAGTCGGCCTCGGCCTTCAAGTCCGCGGCCTGCCCGACGTAGACGGCCCTTTCGTCGAGGAGCGCCTGACGCTGCTCCTCGAGGAACTTCGCGTCGGCCTGGTAGGGCCGTGCCGGCGAGGGTCGTGTCTCGCTCGCCGCCGCCCTCGATCCATTCGTGGTGGGACCGTGGGCGCTCTCCGCGATCGACCCGGTCGCCGACGCCGGCGCCGGCGCGGTGCCTCGGGTGGGGACCGGGCGAGAAGTCGAAGCCGGAGCACCCGCCGACTCGGTGCCGGCAGCCGAGGCGGCCGCGCCGGGTGCGGCGGTCGGAGGCGGGACCTTCGTCGAAGAGGCGCTGGCCCTGGAGGTACCCGTCGTCACGGGCTTGGTCGCCTTCGCGCCGGCCGTGGCCGCCTTGCCCTGCGCAGTCGTCGGCTTCTTGGCGGTGCTCGTCCTCGTGGCGGTCGTCTTCGCGCTGGCCGCCTTCTTGGTCGTCGAGCCGCTGCTCGAGCTCGTGGGCGCCGATTGCCTCCCGTTGCGAGATGGGGTCGCTCGGGTCGCGGCAGTCGTGGTCGCCTTGTGCACGGGGTTGGCCTTTCTCGTCGTCGCCTTCACGTCGGAGCGGCGAGCCTGCTTGGCCGCTCCTCCCCCCCGCTTCCCGGCCACCTTCTTGGCAACCGCCTTCTTTTGGACCGTCGCCTTCCCCACCTTGGCCACCGCCGCCTTGCGCGCCGCCGGGCGCGCCGGGCTGGCCCGTCCCGCAGACCGGCTGCGGACGGTTGCGGTCTTCTTGGCCGCGGACGCCTTCTTGGACGGAGTCATCGCCCTCCTTGCGGTGCAGGAGCCCTGGATCGACCCCGGCCTGCACCGTCGGTTAGGGAGCGGCGATGGTAGCCGGAAATGCCCCTCCAGGGCAACACTGGGTGGGCATCAACGAATGGTGCGCTGGAGCGTAGCGGTCCGCGACCGCCCCGCGAGCGTCCTAACCGATGCCTTCGGGCCCGGCCGGGCGACGATCGGTGGCACCGTCGATGCCGCTGTCGCCAACCGGCCTGGAGTCGCCCCGGTCCCCGTTGGCCGACTCGCCCGGGACCCCGCCCGAGCGCTGCGACCCATACCCGGAGGGTTGTCCACTGGGGCGTTGGCGGAGCGCCATGAGCGCCGCCTGAGGCTGCACCTTCTCGTCGAGCCATGTCAGCATGTCGGTCAGCGAGCCACGCAGGCGCGTGCGCTCCGACTCGAGGTGGCGGGCCAAGTTCTCGACGTCGCCGGCCAACTGCGTCCGGAGCGACTCGAGCCTCGCGACCTCCTCTCGCAGCCGCTGCTCAGAGTCGGCCGTGAGCTGGCGGGCGCGGTCCTCGGCCTGTCCGACGATGACCCTCGCCTGCTCCTCCGCCCTCGAGACGAGGGCGGACGCCTCGTCCTCGGACTCCCGCTTGGTCTGCTCGACGAATCGCTGTGCAAGCAGCAGCGTCCGCTGGAGGGTGTCGTCCGAGCTCGCGAGGGGTGCGGGAGCCGGCGCCGGCGCCTGAGCCTGAGCCACCTGGGGTTCCGGTTCGGGCCGGGTGCGGCCCTCCTGCTCGAGCTGGGAGATCCGCTGGGTGGCCTGCTGGAGCCGGTCCGTCGACTGGCGTATCTGCTCCTTGATGGTCTCCGCTTCGACTGCGGCCTTCTCGAGGAACTCGTCGACCTCGTCGACGTTGTAACCCTTGAGACCGAGCCGAAACTCGACCGTCCGGAGAGTGTCGAGAACCGAGGTTGCCGATGGCTCGCTGTCCATCCGGCGAGTGTACCGCCCCTGCGCTTCCGAATCCGTGAGATCTCGCTCCGGCGCCCCTCAGCGCGCCAGGAGGGGGATGACGATGAGCTCGGCGACGAGGATCACCACGATGACCGAAAGGTCGAGAGCGGCGCCACCGACCCGGACGGGCGGCAGCACCTTGCGCACCGGTCGCAACACGGGCTCCGTGATGGCGTCGAGCACCCGGACGACCGTGGCGAGGGCTGAGCCCTGGTCCGACATGGGGAACCAGCTGAGCAGGGCGCGGGCCACCAGCAAGACCACATAGATCTCGACCAGGTAAAGGATGATGTGGAGGATGCTCATGGATGCGGCCGATCAAGCGCTCAGGATCTGACGAGCCCCCGCTCCTGTAGGCGCTGCCGTTCCTCCTCGGAGACCTTGACGTTGGTGGGCGTGAGGAGGAAGACCTCGTCCGCCACCTTCTCCATCTCGCCGCTCAGCGCGTAGGTGACGCCGCTGCAGAAATCGATCATGCGACGCTGCAGGTCGCGATCGGCAACCTGCAGATTGACGATCACGGGACGGTTCCCCTTGAGAAAGTCGGCGATCTCCTTGGCGTCGCCGAAGCGCTGGGGCGCCACGATGTGCACCTTGGCCGTGCCGTCGGGGCCCACCGGACGGACCGCCGCCGGCCTCGGAGCGATCGTCGCCTGAGGCGCCACGACGGCGGAGGGCTGCGGCGTGGGTGCGGGGGCCGGCTCCCTCGGCAACGTCCGGATCCGGCCGACCGGCCCGGGAGCAGGGCGTTCGTCGGGTTGCTCGATCTCGGGCGGCCGCATGTCCTGGCGCGGCCTCGGGCCATAGCTGCTCTTTTGGGCGCGGTCGTCGTAGTCGTCGTACTCGTCGTACTCGTCGTCCACGAGCCCCAGATAGACCATCGTTTTTTTCATGAACGAAGCCATGTCACCACTCCTCGTCTCCAGCGTACTGCGTGGTCAGCCGGCCGGGGGGAACGTCGATCGCCGGCCGGAACCGAAGAGCGCCCGACCCACGCGGACCATCGTGGATCCCGCCGCTACGGCGGACTCCATGTCGTCGCTCATACCCATCGAGCGCTCGGGCAGGTCCAGGCGATCCGCCATCGCCCGCACGGCCTCGAAGCACCTCCGAGCGGCATCCCTCTCGATGGGTGCCACCGTCATCAGACCCCGGACTTCGACGTCCAAGTCCCGGATACCGTCCACCAACGCCGGAACTTCCTCCAGCGGGCAGCCACGTCGGCGGGGTTCCCCCGTGGTGTCGACCTCCACGAGGATCTCGGCGCCCGGTCGGCGTCGGGCGATCTCGGTCGCCTCGACGAGCCGCACCACCCCCTGCCAGCAGTGCACCAGGGGGGCCAACCGCGGCACCTTGTTGCGCTGGACCGCCCCGAGGAAATGCCAGCGAGGCGACAACGTCGGCGATCCGCCCACCCGGACCCCTCCAGGCCCGACGACGTCCGGATCGTTGGCCTTCGCCAAGAGCTCCTGGGCGTAGTTCTCGCCGACGTCGACCAGTCCGTTGGCCAGGGCGGCGGAGACCGCGGCGCTCGGAAAGCCCTTGGTGACCGCGACGATCCGCACCGAGGAGGGGTCGGCGCCCGCTGCCTCGATCCGCCGCCTGACGACCATCAGCCGTTGGGCGACCGTCCCCGTCGTGACGTCCGTCGCCGACAGCGGCTACCTGAGGAAGGAAGGAACGTCGAATTCGTCATCCCCGAGATCCATCCCCTCCTCCGCCTCGGCGAAGATGTCGACCGTCGGGACCGGATCCAGCCCGAGTACCTTGCTGCCCTCGTCGCGAGCGCCCGATGCGGCTCCCGCCCGGGCGCCCTCCTCCCACCGCTCGAAGCCGGCTGCGATCACCGTCACACGGACCTCGTCGGCCATTTCGTCGTCGATGACCGCCCCAAAGATGATGTTGGCGTCGGGATGGGCGACCGAGTGAATTATCTCGGCCGCCTCGTTCACCTCGAAGAGCCCGAGGTCCGAACCCCCGGCGATGTTGAGCAGGATGCCCCGGGCGCCCTCGATGGAGGCCTCGAGCAACGGGCTCGTGATCGCGGCCCGTGCCGCGTTCACCGCTCGGCCATCGCCACTGGATGCCCCGATGCCCATGATCGCGGTGCCCGCATTGGTCATGATCATCTTGACATCGGCAAAGTCGGTGTTGATGAGGCCCGGGACCGTGATGAGGTCCGTGATGCCCCGGACGCCCTGCAGGAGCACCTCGTCGGCCATCTTGAAGGCGTTGACCATGGACGTCTTGTCGTTGGACACGCTCAACAGCCGATCGTTGGGGATCACGATGAGCGTGTCGACCTTCTCCTTGAGGACCTGGATGCCCTTTTCGGCCTGCATGGCACGACGCCGACCTTCGAAGGTGAAGGGACGGGTCACCACGCCGATCGTGAGGGCCCCGAGCCCCTTCGCCACCTCGGCCACCACGGGCGCCGCACCGGTCCCCGTGCCGCCCCCCTTGCCGGCCGTGATGAAGACCATGTCGGCACCCTGCAGCGCCTCTTCGATCTCGCCCCGGTGCTCCTCCGCCGCCTGGCGGCCGACCTCAGGGTCGCTCCCAGCACCCAGGCCCTTGGTCAACTGGCGCCCGATGTCGAGCTTGAGGTCGGCATCGCTCATGAGCAAGGCCTGGGCGTCGGTGTTGGCGGCGATGAACTCGACATTGCGAAGCCCGGCTTCGATCATCCGGTTCACGGCGTTGACGCCACCGCCGCCGACCCCGACGACCTTGATGACTGCCAAGTAGTTGCTCTGCGACGGAACGGTCATGAACTCCCTCGATGCTGGGCCTCGCAATCCAGCCGCCGTGGCCCCCTTCGCGACGCCGGTCGCCCGAAGTCGATTCGATCGCGCCGCCCAATCACGCTTGTCTCCCTCAAGTTGTCTCCCTCAACCTTTGGCGAAGGTTGACACATCGCTGGCTCGCGGCGTCTATCCACCATACGGTCGGTCTCTGCCCAGGTCAAGCGTTTGCGACAGCCGGAGGCCATCGGTCCGGGAGCCCTCATCCCGACGCCGGGGGGAGCACGCCCGACGATTGGGGCACGGAGACGTCGATAACGTCGCCCGCCTGTAACGAGGCGGCGGTCAGGATCGCCGCCGCCGCCTCGTACTTCTGACGGAGCTCCGTGGGGGTACCGAGGGCGACCGTCAAGGGGGACGTGAGCTGGAGATCTACCTCACCTTGGGGCTGCGCGACAACGGCGGCGACGTCGGGGCGGAGCGCGGGCGGCAGGGACGCCGCGACCTTCAGGCTCGGGGCGACGGAGGCGGGAAGCCACGAACCGAGCGAACCCGGACGCGCCGACACCTTGAGCTGCGCCAGGCCCGCGGGAGCGGAGTGCGGAGCGGCGAGGATCCTGCCGGTCCGATCGACTTCGACGTACCCACCGCCGGGGCGCGCCATCACGGCCACGGGCACCCGGCGACGGACGGCCAGGCCGACACCATCGGGCCAGTGGCGGGTGACTCGCACGTCCGCGACCCACGGGATGCGGCTCACCCGCGCGCTGATGGCCCCGGGGTCCACGTCGATCAGGGGCGGGTGAGTGGACAGCCCGGACGCCGCGAGGACCTGGGACCGCTCGTCGCCGCTCAAGGGACCCTTGACGGTCACCACCTTCGCGCCCAACAACGAGGAGTGCAGGATCGCCCAGGCGGCGCCACCCAGACCCGCGATCCCCACCACGATCGCCAGGCGCCAGGCGTGACGGCGGAAGAAGGAGCGGCCCTCCCGCTCGCGTCGAGCCTCGAGATGCGGCCCGATGTCGGCGACGGAGGCGCCGGCTCGAGGGGGCCTCCGGGAGTCACGCTCGCCTCGGATCTCCGGCGGATCCTCGACCCGGATCTTGATCGGCCGACCCGACGACGCCGTGCCGCCCCCGGACCGGCTCTTGGCCGGACTCTTGGTGAGGCTCTTGGCCGGACTCTTGGTGGGGCTCTTGGTGGGGCTCATGCCAAGCTTCCGGTGCTCTCTTTGCCTGAGATCACTCTTCTCCCTCGAGGTCGTCGAATCCGACGAGACGGACCTCCGAGCGCAGGCGCACCCCTTGCCGGCGGTGCACCTGCTCCCTCACATACTCCATCAAGCGGTATACGTCGTTGGCGGATCCCCCCGGGTCCGCCTGGATGAAGTTGGCGTGCTTGGGCGAAACCTCCGCAGTCCCGATGCGCCGGCCCTTCAGGCCGCTCGCCTCGATCAGGCGGCCGGCGGAATCGCCCGGGGGGTTCGCGAAGACCGATCCCGCGTTGCTGCCACCCGGCTGATGTTGCCTGCGCCAGCGCACGATCTCGGCGATCGCCTGCCGCCCGTCATCACGGTCGCCCGGACGGAGCCCGAACTCGGCCCAGATCACGAGGTGGCTGGCCTCGAGCGCCGAGCTCCGGTAGCCGAGCCGGAGCGAGGCGGCGTCCCGGTCTCCCCCACCCTCCCCGGTGAGGTCCAGCCAGCGGTACCCCAACAGGGAGGCGGCGACGTCGGAACCGTGGCCACCGGCGTTCATTCGGAGAGCGCCCCCGACCGACCCTGGCACGCCCACCGCCCATTCGAGACCGGTCAGTCCGGCCTCGACCGTGCGTCGGGCAAGATGCGGGAGGGCCAGTGCGCATCCGGCGCGCACGGGCACGAGGTCGCTGCGCCCGTCCGGGGCGATCTCGAGGCTCTCGAGGCGGCCGGTCGGGCGCACGACCAGACCCGCGAATCCGGCATCGGCGACGAGCATGTTCGAGCCCCGGCCGAGGACGAGTACGGGCAAGGGATGAAGACGCAGGGCACGACGGATGGCCTCGGCCTCGGCCTCGTCGTGGACTTCGGCGAGCAAGGCCGCCCGCCCGCCGACCCGGTACGTGGTCAGAGCGCCAAGCGGTTGATCCCGGAGGGCGAGGCCCTCGAGCTCGCCCTCAACGCGCTCGATGGCTCCTACCACGGCGCGCCCGCCGCCGATGCCCTGCCACCGTCCCCTACCACGAGGACCGGGCGATCAATTCGTCGGCGAGCGTCGTGAGGTCGCCCGCGCCGAGCGTGCAGCAGAGGTCGCCGCTGCGGAGCATCCCGCCGACCACCTGTCGCAGCTCGTCGCGCCCGGGCACGTAGGTGACCGGCGGACCGGTCCCTGCGGCCCTCACCGCGTCGGCCACCAGCTTGCCCGACACCCCCGGGACGGGCGCCTCTCCTGCGTCGTAGACGTCGGTCACCACGAGCTCGTCCGCACGGTCGAAGGCGTGGGCGAAGCTCTGGGCCAGCGCGGCCGTGCGGGAGTAGCGGTGCGGCTGGAAGACGACGACGAGCCTCGCCCAGCCCCCGGCACGGGCCGCCTCGAGCGTCGCCGTGACCTCGCTCGGGAGGTGCGCGTAGTCGTCCACAAAGGTCACACCCCTCGACTCGCCTCGGAATTCGAAGCGCCTCGGCACGCCGGCAAACCGGGCGAGTGCCCGGGCGACCTCCTCGAAGCGGGCGCCGGCCTCGAGCGCGGTGACGGCTGCGACCGCGGCGTTGCGGGCGTTGTGCTTGCCCGGCACGGGGACGGTCAGCCGCCCGAGCGAGGTGCCTCGCTCCCGGAGCCCGAAGGCGACCGCGCTCCCGAGACAGCTCGATCTCCTCCATGACCACGTCGGCCTCCGGGTTGGCGCCCACGGACCACGCGTCGTTGGCCCGTCCGAGCTCGAAGGCGATGGGATCGTCGGCGCAGACCACCCTCGGGCCCCCGGACCCGGCGAGGAATTGGTCGAAGGCCTCCTTCAGATGCTCGAAGCTGCGGTAGTGGTCGAGGTGGTCTGGCTCGACGTTGGTGACCACCCCGATCTCCGGCCGCAACGCCCGGAAGGAGCCGAAGCTCTCGTCGGCCTCGAGAATGAGCCATTCCCCGTCGTCCCAGACGGCGTTGGTCCCCAGGTCGCTGATGTCGGCGCCGATGAGGAACGACGGCCGCAGCCCGCTCTCCACGAGGATGAGCGCCAGCATCGACGACGTCGTGGTCTTGCCGTGGGTCCCGGCCACGGCGATGGTCCGGCGCGACTGGGCGATCGCGCTCAGGATCTCCCACCGGGCATGGACGGCCACACCCAGCTCGTTGGCGCGGCGCAGCTCGGGGTTGTCCTCGCGCACAGCCGGC
Source organism: uncultured Actinomycetes bacterium (assembly GCA_963773635.1). Classification (GTDB taxonomy): domain Bacteria; phylum Actinomycetota; class Acidimicrobiia; order Acidimicrobiales; family RAAP-2; genus CAVZBW01. Next base: position 584,146 of record CAVZBW010000005.1, read on the forward strand.
GAGTGGGTGACGATCTCCGCACCTTCGACCTGCTCCGAGCGGTGCCCGATCATCACGCCGATACCCAGGGCACCGAGTCGCTCGGTAACCGGCGACGCCTTGAGGTCGCTCCCGGTCACGTGGTGTCCCATGGCCGCCAGGACCGTGGCGATGCCGCTCATCCCGGCCCCTCCGACGCCCACCACGTGCACGCGACGTGGTGGGTGTCGCAGGTCGACCACCGGGGCGCCCTCCCCCGGCCCCGCGTCAGCGGGGGCGGGCATGCGCCACCACCACGTCCGCCGCCCGTCCGGCAGCGTCAGCCGACCCAAGACCTCTTGCGGCGCCCGACATCGCCACCCGGCGCCGGGGGTCCTCGAGCAGTCCCTCGACGATCCCGCCCAGCCGTTGGGCGTCGCAGGCCTGGTCGGCGAGCATCTGGGCCGCACCGGCGCGCACGAGCACCTGGGCATTGGCGGTCTGGTGATCGTCCGGCGCGCCCGGCAGGGGGACGAGGACGGCCGGCACTCCCGTGAGCGCCAGCTCCCCGACGGTCATCGCCCCGGCTCGGCAGACCGCCAGATCGGCGGCCTCGTAGAGGAGGGGCATCCGGTCCTCGAAGGGCACCGCTCGGTACCAGAGGCGTTCCCCGCCGCCCCCGGAGCTCTCGCCGGTCATGAGGGCGGGGTCCCAGTTGCGGCGGCCGACCACGTGGTAGATCGCGACATCCTTGCGGTCCCGCCAGCGCCGGACCAGTCCCTCCACGGCCCGGTTCAACGTCCGGGCGCCCAGTGAGCCGCCGAACACGACGACCAGGTCCCGGTCCTCGGGGATCCCGAGCTCCCGGCGCGCCGCGAGTCGCGACGCGGGGGTGCGCTCGACCCGACCCACGTCCTCGCGGACCGGCGAACCCGTCACCACGGCGTTCCGCAACGGGGTACCGGGGAAGGCGACGGCGCTCGCCACCGCGACCCGGTCGAGAGCGCGGTGCACCAACCCGGGCACCGCGTCGGTGTTGACGAGCACGATCGGGATGCGCAGCACGGCCGCGGCGACGCCTGCGGGGAAGCTGGCGTAGCCGCCGACGGTGACCACCACCCACGGCCGCCAGGACCGCATCAGGGACACCGCCTGCGCCGTGGCCCGCGACAGGTCGACCGCCGTGCGTCCGTTGGCCCACAGATCGGCCGGCGTCGCCCGCCGGACCAATCCCCGACCGGGCAGCAGGGTGTAGGGGAATTCGTCGGCCTGGAGCACGGTGGCCTCCTGGCCTCGCTTCGAGCCCACGATCTCGATACTGCGAGGATCGTGGCCCTTGGCCGCGACGGCCCGGGCCACGGCGAGCACCGGCTGCACGTGACCGGCCGTGCCACCGCCCGCCACGACGGCGAACCTCCGCCCCACCCCTGGCGGCGCCCTCAAGGGACGGGTCGCAGCGTCACCCCTGGCGACGCGGCACTTCGCCGCGGTCGACGCTCGTGACGAGCGACGTTCATGAGCAGCCCGGCGGCGAACATCGTGATGACCAACGACGATCCACCGAAGGAGATGAAGGGCAGGGGGATGCCGGTCACCGGCAGGAGACCCACCACTGCGCCGACGTTGATCACCGTCTCGCTCGTGAGCCAGGCGACGAGCGCGATGGCCAGCAGGCTGCCAAACCTGTCGGGGGCACGCGCCGCGGCTCGCAGCCCGAACCAGGCCACACCGCCGAGGAGGGCGAGCACCAACAGGGCGCCGACGAGACCCATCTCCTCCCCCACCACCGAGAAGATGAAGTCAGTGTGCGCATTCGGGAGAAAGCCCCACTTCTGGCGGCCCGCCCCCAGGCCGAGTCCCGTCAGGTGCCCCGACCCGAGCCCGATCAGCGACTGCAGCACCTGGTAGCCCGATCCGGACTGATGCGCGCCGGGGTCGAGGAAGGCGAACAGCCTGGCCCGCCGGTAGGGGTCCAAGAGCGCGATCACCACGGCCAGGCCGGTGAGAATCCCGAGGACCTTCATCACCGGACCCATCGGCAGGCCGCTGCCGAACAGCAGCGCGAGGGTGATGGCGGCGATCACCAGCGCGGTGCCCATGTCGGGCTGCATCAGGATCAGCGCGGCGCTCAGGCCCGCAACGAGCGCCAGGGGCACGACGATGGCCCGCACCCTCGTCCCCCGCTGGGCGCGCCTCGCCACGAGGTCGGCACCGAAGATGGCGAGCGCCAGCTTCATGAGCTCGGAGGGCTGGATCCGGAGCTGCCCCATCCCCAACCAACGGCTGGCGCCCTGCGCGCTGTGGCCCCCCACCAGCACGGCGGCGAGCATCGCCAGGGTGACCACGAGGAGGGGGATCCGGAGCTTGCGCCAGGTCTGGTAGTCGACCCGGTACGCGAGGAGGAGGCCGAGGGCCCCGAGCACCATCCACATGACCTCGCGGATCTCGAGCGAGAAGGGGGATCCATAGAGGCTGATCGAGATCACGGTCGACGCCGACCCGACCATCACCAGGCCGATCAGGCACAACAGGAGGGTCAACCCGAGGAGGATCGACGCCGTCGGCGCCCGGCGGATCGTCTCGGCCAAACCCGCGCTCCGGCGGGACCGGGTCTCCGCACCGGCCACGACCCTCAGATGGCGGGGTGCCTCCCTCGGATCGCGCTCGTCGACTGCGGTAGATCTCATCGAGCTCCCCTTCATCGTCCCGCGCTCACCCCACCTTGGCGACCGACAGGAAGTCGCCGTAGAAGATCCCGAGGCCGAGGGCGGCGAAGAGCCCCGCCAGGATCCAGAACCGAACGATGACCGTCGTCTCGGGCCACCCCTTGATCTCGAAATGGTGGTGTAGCGGCGCCATCCGGAAGACGCGTCGGCCGAACACCCGGAAGCTGATCACCTGGACGATCACCGACAGCGTGACGATCACGAAGAGCCCACCGATGATCGGCAGCAGGAGGGCCAGGTTCATGAGCAGGCAGAGCGCCGCCAGTCCCGACCCTATGGCGAGCGACCCGGTGTCCCCCATGTAGATGCGTGCCGGGGCGGCGTTCCACCACAGGAAGCCGAGACAGCCTCCGGCCAGCGCGACCGCCGCGAGGGCCATGTCGAGGGCCGATCCGACCCGATAGATGGCAAAGTGCCGAAACTGCCAATAGCCGATGACCCCGAGCACGGCGAAGCAGAAGGTCGCGGACCCGGCGGCCAGGCCGTCGAGGCCGTCGGTGAGGTTGACCGCGTTGGACGCCCCCACCAGCACGAGCGTCGCGAACACCACCCAGCCGACCTCGCCGAGGTCGATCCCCGGGTAATTCCAGCGAGTGAAGGACAGCGCGGTCGAGACGTGTGCCCAGTGCAGCGCCAGCTCGGAGAAGAGCACTCCGGCGAGGATCTGCGAGATCGACTTGGCACGCTTGTTCAACCCGAGGCTGCGCCGGTGACGGACCTTGATCCAGTCGTCGACGAGGCCGATCGCCCCAAAGGTGACCACGGCCAGCAGGAGGAGGAGGCCGCTCGGATAGATGTGGTGCACGGCGGTCCCGGCGTGGCTCACCAGGAAACCCACGATCACCGCGAGGATGATGGCCACCCCGCCCATCGTCGGGGTGCCCGCCTTGACGCTGTGGGTCGGCGGCCCGTCCTCCCGGATGTGCTGCCCGATGCGCTGGCGCCGGAGCCATCCGATGAGCGCCGGCGTGAGGAAGACCGCGACCAAGAAGGCGATCCCCCCCGCCGCCATGAGGGAGACCACCGCTCACCGGCCCCCGGGGCTCTGGACGCCCCCGTCCCTGGCGAGCGTCAGGATGTCGCGCACGACCTCACGGTCGTCGAAGGGCACGACCTCGGTACCCAGGTCCTGGTACGACTCGTGTCCCTTGCCCGAGACGAGGACGACGTCACCGGGCCTGGCCTCGGACAGCACGGCCTCGATGGCGGCACGACGCTCGACCACCGCCGATACCCGGCTGCTCGATCCCGTCCCGACCCCCGACAGCACCTCGCACACGATGGCCTCGGGTGCCTCGTTGCGCGGGTTGTCGGACGTCACCACCACCACGTCGGCTCCCTCGGAGGCGGTCGCCCCCATGAGCGGCCGCTTATCGCGGTCGCGGGCCCCGCCGCAGCCGAAGGCCACGAGCACTCGACCAGCCGGACCGGTCATCCGGCGGGCGTCGAGCAGCGCCAGCCGCAGGCTCTCGGGCGTATGGGCGTAGTCCACGAGCACGACGAACGGGGGGCCCCCTGCTCCCGGCCCGGCCACCAGCTCCATGCGACCCGGGACGGGTGGGACCCGGGCAAGGGCCTCGGCGACCGCGACGGGGTCCACCCCGAGGGTCACGGCGGTCTCGGCGGCGATCAGGGCGTTGATCACGTTGACCTCGCCGGACAAGCAGAGCTCGACGTCGTGCCCCCGCCAGACAAAGGTCGTCCGCCCCGGTGCGAGCGTCACGTGCTCAGCGGCCTCCCGTCGGACGGAGGTCACCGGGATCCGGGCCGACCGTCGGATGCGATCCCCCCAGGCGTCGTCGGCCCACACCACTCCCCGGCGCGCCCGCTCCGGGGTGAACAGGGAGGACTTGACCCGCCCGTACGCGTCCATCGTGCCGTGGAAATCGAGGTGATCGTGGCTGAGGTTGGTAAAGACGGCGACGTCGAAGGTGATGCCGTCGACCCGGCTCTGGGCCAGGGCGTGGGAGGACACCTCCATCGCGACGGCGCCGGGCCGTCCGTCGGCCGCCGCACGGTCACGTGCCTCGGCCAGGCGGACCTGAAGCTCGGGCGCCTCCGGAGTGGTGCGGGCCCCGCCCAGCGTGCCGATCACGGTCGCGGCGTGGCCGGCCCGGCCCAGGATCTCCCCCAACAGGTGCGTCACCGTGGTCTTTCCGTTGGTGCCGGTGACCCCCACCATCAACAGGTCGTGGGCCGGATGTCCCTGGAGGGCGGCGGCCGCACGTGCCATGGCCCCACGCGCCGTGCCGGGCGGAACCTGGACGACCGGCACGTCCGGACCGACGCGGAGGTCGAGCGGGCGCTCGCAGACCAGACCGACCGCGCCCCGCTGGAGCGCCTCCTCGGCGTAGTCGTGGCCGTCGGAGACCGAACCGGCCAGGCAGAAGAACAACGCGCCCTTCGTGACCCGGCGGCTGTCGTACTCGATGGCCCTGACGTCGACCATCGCGGGGTTGCCCCGTGTCGTGAGCACGGTGCACTGGTCGAGCAGGGCGGTCATTTGCACGCGTTCATCTCAGGACAACCGGCGGGTGGGTCGGATGACTCGCCACCGGCGGCCCCGAGCTCTCGATTGCTCGCCGGAACGACCCGCGGCGCCGATGGTAGTTGGCTCTCCGAGGCCTCACGTCACGTCCTGGCTCGGGGTGGCACCCGTCGTCGGAGCCGGTGCGGTCGTCCCGGCGCCCGGCGAGGTCGGGATCCCGTAGTGGTGCAGGGCATAACTCACGACCTGGGAGAACACCGGAGCAGCGACGGTGCCTCCGTAGGCCGGTGTGGGCTGGTTCAACACGACGATGGCCGAGAACACCGGATGGTCTGCCGGTGCGAACCCGGCGAAGCTCGCCATGTAGGCGTTGGGGATGTAGCCCCCGTGCACCGGGTCGGGGATGGAGGCGGTGCCCGTCTTTCCGGCCACGTCGTAGCCCGGGATCGATGCGGTCGAGCCGGTGCCTTGGAGCACCACCTGCTGGAGCATGCCGTTGAGCTGGCTCGCGGTCGAGGTCGACATGACCTGGCGGTTGGCCGAGGGCGCCGTCGACTTGACCGAGCCGTCGGCGGCCACCGTGGCTTGCACCAGCTTCGGTTGCACCAGGACGCCGCCGTCGGCGACGGAGTTCATCATGTCGAGGACCTGCATGGCGGTGGTGGCGTCCACCTGCCCGATCGGCATGTCCACGTAGTCCGTCGGCTCCCACTGGGAGGCCCCGAGCACGATCCCCCCGGACTCCCCGGGGAAGTCCAGACCGGTCTTCTGGCCGAACCCGAGGTCTTGGATCTGGGACAACAGACGCCCCTCGCCGAGCGCCTGCGCGATCTCGGACGTCCCGATGTTGGACGACTGGGCCAGGATCTGTGTGGCCGTGAGCGATTCGTCGCCATGGGGCTCGGCGTCGTGGAAGGTGGACCCGTCGAGGCTGAGCGAGGACGGCACGACGAAGGACTTGTTGGGATCGATGAGCCCGTCCTGGAGGGCGCCCGAGAACGTGACCAGCTTGAATACCGAGCCTGGCTCGTAGGTCTGAGTGACCGCCAGGTTGGACGGCGCCTGCGACACGGAGCCCGCCGGGGTCGCCGCCAGATTGGCCATCGAGAGCACCTGGCCGGTCTTGACGTCCATGACCACCGCCGTCCCGTTGATCGCATGGGTCGAGGTGATGGCCGAGGCGAGTGCCTGCTCCGTCTCGTATTGCAGGCCGGCGTCCAGCGTCAGCTCGATACCCTTGCCCGCCACCCCGGCAGTGCGCTGCGTGGCCGCGCTCTGGGGGAGGACGACACCCCCGGTCGACTCGACCAGCTGCTCCGTGCCGGGACTTCCCGCCAGCAGCTTTTGGTACTGGTACTCGAGGCCGCCGCTGCCCTTCCCCGACGCGTTGGTGCCGCCCAGGACGGAGGCTGCGAGCTGGCCGTCGGGATCCACCCGGTAGGAGTTGTCCAGCATCGTGATGCCGGGGAAGTTGTCGGCGGTCACCTTGGCCGCCCGCGCGTCGGAGAGGTTCTTGACCAGGGGCACGTAGCCCGAATGTAGGTGAAGCTCGTGGGCCAGGGTCCCGGCCGGAACGCCGAGCAGCGGGGCCAGCTGCTGCGCCTCCGTCACGGGATGGAGCACCTGGAAGTCGTCCGCCACCACGGTCTTCGTCGGGATCGAGAGCGCCAACGGGGCCCCGTTGCGGTCGAAGATGCCACCTCGCAGCGCAGCGACCCTCACGGTCTGCGTCAGTTCCCCGCGAGCGTCTGCCTGGTAGCGGGGCGACTCCATCACCTGGATCTGGACGAGGCGCCCGGCGACCACGAGGAGGACGAGCACCAGGATCAGGCGGAGCAACCGGATCCGAGGGGCCATCTGGCGGCGCGATCGGCGCCTCGTCCGGCCACCGGTCTGCCTCGCCGGCCGGGCACGCGCCGCACGCGGTCGCCCGCCGTCCGGCGCGATCGGTCCCTGGTCGAGCGGGTAAAGATCGATCCGGTCCGCGGGCCCCGGCGTGGGCCATGGGAGCTCGCCGTGCCGACCGGGACGGCCGACAGACCGATCCGACCCCTTGGGGCGGGCGGCGCGCGGGCGCGCCGCGGCCGGCGGACGCCGGGTCGCGGTGCTCATCCTCCCGCCGCCGCGGTCGTAGGCGTACTCGGCGAGACCTTGGGGCTCGGGATGGGCTTGGAGAGGGAGACGTGAGGAACCTGGGTGATCTGACCGGGAGCCGACAGGTGCTCCTGCTGCGCGGCGGCGTTGATCCGAGGGGGCGTCTCCATCTTGGAGACCTTGAGCTGCTCGGACTCGTGCCGGGCCTGGGCTGTGGATAGCTCCGACTGCACGTGGGTCATGCGGGCCTGCGCCTCCGCCAGGTAGGCGTGGGCGAGCACGACCGACATCAAGGTGCCGAGCAGGAGGACGAGGCAGAGCCAGGGTGCCCATCGCCGGCGTGCCGCGCGACTGCCGGCCTTGGGGACGACCCGGAGCGGAGGCTCTCGACGAGAGGGCCGGTCGACGCTCGATTCGGGTCGTGCACGCGCCACGGAGGAGTCCGCCAGCCGGCGGGCGGCGGCGGCCTGGGCGGGGGTCACTTCGCCGCCCCGAGGGCGCCAGCCGAGGCACTCTCCGACGGCTCGGTGAGGCGCTCGATGGCCCTGAGCCTGGCGCTCTCCGCACGATGATTGCGCGCCACCTCGTCGGTCCCCGGTCGCCTGCTCCCCCGGAAGACCAGTCGGAAGAGCGGCTCGGCACCGCATACGCACGGCAGCCCCGGCGGGCACTGGCACCCACCGCGCTCCGCGTCGCGGAACACCTGCTTGACCAACCTGTCCTCTCCGGAGTGGTACGAGATCACCACCGCTCGACCCCCGGGGGACAGGAGGTCAAGGGCCTGCGGCAGACCTCGTGCGAGCTGATCGAGCTCCTCGTTGACCGCGATGCGGAGTGCCTGGAACACCCGTCGCGCCGGATGGCCACGCCGCCGAGCCGGCGCGGGGACGGCGTCCGCGACAACTGCGGCCAGCTGGTCGGTGGTGGAGAAGGGTCGTGCATCGACGATGGCGCGGGCGATCCGCCGGGCGAGCCTCGCCTCTCCGTTCTCGACCAGCATGCGCACCAGGTCCTCGTAACCCACGGTGTTGACGACGTCGGCGGCCGTCACCTCGCCGGAGGGGTCCATGCGCATGTCGAGAGCCCCAGCGCGGCGGTACGAGAAGCCGCGCTCGGGCCGGTCGAGCTGGGGGGAGCTCACGCCCAGGTCCGCCAGGACTCCCACCACCCCCTCGGACTGGGGTCCGCCCGGGAGGCTCGGCCAAGCCGGGGGCCCCTCGGCCCGCAGGCGAGCGATGCTCTGCCCGAGCTCGGCGAACTCGCCTCGGTGGACGACGGCCCGGTTTCCGAACCCCTCAAGGCGTGCACGAGCCGCGTCGACGGCGTCGGGATCCCGATCGAAGCCGACGAGAGCGAGCTGCGGGTGCGCGGTCAGCAGCGCCGCGGCATGGCCCCCGGCACCGATCGTCAGATCCACCACCACTCCGGCGGCCCGGCCCGAGAGGAGCTCCACCACCTCGGACACCATCACTGGCTCGTGAGCGAACACCGGGTCCATCCGTAGTCCCTCGACCGGCACTCCGTGCTCCGGCACCACGCCGGGGCACGCGGCGGGGAAGGGGGAGGAGGCACCTTCCGCCGAGCCCGTCGAGGGACTACGCATGGTCTCGGTGACCCCGAGCTCCAAACTGGCTTCCGCGAACCCTCCTAGTCGTCGTCCTCGTCGAAGAACCACTGCTCCTCGGGCTCGACGCGATCGCGCCAGACCTCCGGCGACCACAGTTCGACCCGATCGATAGCACCGTTGACCAACACCTCTCCCTGCAGGCCGGCGAACTCCCGCAACGCGACGGGGATCGGCATCCTCCCCTGACGGTCCACTTCCACCTCGAAGGAGCTCGACGCCCACAGGCGAGCCCGGTTGCGATTGCTGCGTCCCTGCGCCGCCCTCTCCTGCATGGACCCCTTCTGTCGCTCGAACTCGCCGGGCGTCCAGAGCGCCAGGCAGCCCTCGCGGTGCTTGGTCAGGTAGCCGCCCCGCTCGAAGGGCTCGCGAAACTTCGCGGGAAGGATGACCCGGCCCTTGGTGTCGAGCGAGTGCTCGTACCTGCCGACGAAGGTTGCCACCAGCTCTTGCTCCCACGACGCTCCTCGGCTGCGCCCCTGCCCGCCCCTCTACACCACTTCACGCCACTCTATGCCCCCATCCCCCACTCGTCAACAAGGACGTCCCCCATTGCACCCAGGGGAAGGGGCAGATAGCAGGCACAACGCGATGGTGAGGACGTGGCGCGGCACCGGCCGGCGCCACGACGAGCTCAGAAGGTTCGAGCCCTCTGAGCGGGATGGGCGGTGGAGACTCGGCGGCCGGGCCGCCGAGAGGGATCAGCCGGCGGCGAGGCCCGCCGGAAGGGATCAGTCGCCGGCCGTGGCGACCATCAACGCCTTGATCGTGTGCATCCGGTTCTCGGCCTGCTCGAAGACGACGGAGGCCTCCGATTCGAAGACCTCGTCGGTGACCTCGATCCCGTCGAGGCCGGTCAGCTCGAAGAGTCGCTCTCCGAGCACCGTCTCTCGATCGTGCAGGGCCGGCAGGCAGTGGAGGAAGCGCACATCCGGGTTGCCGCTCGCGGCAAGGAGCCCGGAGGTGACCCGGTAGGGGCGGAGCGCCGCGATCCGCCGGGTCCACTCCTCTTCGGGCTCACCCATGGAGAGCCACACGTCCGTGTAGACGAAGTCGGCGCCCGCCACGGCCAAGGCCGGATCGTCGAGCACGCGGCAACGAGCCCCGCTCCCGTCGGCCAGCGAGTGGGCCGTGCGCACGACATCGTCGGGCGGCCAGAGGGCCTTCGGACCACAGAGCCGAGCGTCCATACCGAGGAGGGCGCCGGAAACCAAGAGGGATCGAGCCATGTTGAAGCGCGTGTCGCCCAGGAAGCAAAACGAGATCTCCTCCAACGGCTTGCCACTCACCTCCCGCATGGTGAGCATGTCGGCCAGGATCTGCGTGGGGTGCCACTGGTCGGTCAACCCGTTCCAGACGGGCACGCCCGCATGCGCGTCGAGCTCCTCGGCCCGGCCCTGCTCGTGACCGCGGTACGCGATCCCGTGGAAGAGCCTTCCCAAGAAGCGCGCCGTGTCCGCCAGTGACTCCTCTGTCCCGAGGTGCGACCCGGTCGGGCCGATGAAGGTCACGTTGGCACCCTGATCGTGCGCGGCAACCTCGAAGGAGCATCGGGTCCTCGTCGAGGACTTCTCAAAGACGAGTGCGAAATTCCTGCCCCTGAGCGCCTGGTGCTCGGCGCCTGCGGCCTTGGCCCGCTTGAGCTCCGCGGCCAGGTCGAGCAGTGCGGTGAGCTCATCGGCGGACCAGTCGACCTCCTTGAGGAAGCTTCTCCCGCGCAGGCTCATCTCCATCGTCATCACCTCTCGAGCTCGATCTCAGCGCTCTGGTCGACCCGCCACGTCTCGGGTTGGGGCAGGTGACGCCAAAGGGCATCCACCAGCCGGTGTCGGGCCCCTTCCTCCCTGGCCACCTGATCGAGCCCGTCCACGCCGTCGAGCCCCGTCGCGACCTCCGACCAGGCCGCGCCCAGCGCGCCGCGACGTCGCGGGTCGAGCACGAGGACCTCGGCCAATGGGCGGGCGTCCCAGTGGGTATGGATGGCGCACTGGAACAGCGCTCCCTGCCGACATCTCCACTGTGCCAGCCCCACGAGCTTCCTCCCCCCCGACAGCACCTCCCCCGGGCCGATGCCCGCGAAACAGCACCACTCGGACCCGTTCCCCGGTATGGAGGGCCCACGATGCACTTGCACACGAGATGCGCCCACACTCTCGAGCGCCATGGCCCAGCACTCCCCTACATCCACCGAGGCGCGGATCACGTCCGGATCGAAGAGCCCGTCGCTCGAAGGGACCCACAGCTCGACCCACAGCGGGTCGGCGCGACCTAGGAGTACGGCCGAACCACCGCTGCGGCGGCGCAGCACGGCGACTCGGTTGGACGCCAGCCGCTCCGCGTCGACCATCGAGAGTGGTTGATGCCCACCCAGCACGAGCACGGACCCCCTCGGCCGTCGGACCACCAGGCTCCTCGGGCGGGTGCGGTAGGACTCGACATCCAGCTCGGCAGGGCGCGCCCCCGAGCTTGAGCCGCGACGGGGGACGGGGACGCGCTCACGCGACCTCTCGAGCCCGCTCAGGATGCCGCGGCCAGATAGGGCTCCCAGAGGGGGTCCACCTCGGCAAGGTGGCGGAGCCGCCAGAGGTGCCCGTCGGGCGCCCTGGGCTGGAAGGCGAGCGTCCAGCCGAGCTCCGACAGCAACTGATCCCCCTTGAGCAGGTTGTGCTGCTTGCAGGAGGCCACGACGTTGGTCCACTCGTGGCGACCGCCCCGACTCTTGGGTACGACGTGGTCGACGGTGTCCGCCGGGTCGAGGCAGTAGGCGCAACGGCCGCCGTCGCGGCGAAGCACCGAACGTCGAGTGAGCGGTGGCGTGCGAGCCCACCGCGGGATCCGCACCATCTGGCGGAGCCGGACGATCGCGGGGACCTCGACCGTGAGATGGGTCGAGCGGAACACCGTGCCCTCGGGACGATAAGCGACCGCCTCCGCTCGCTCGGCGAGCATCAGCACGACTGCCCGGCGGTCCGAGACCAACGCCAACGGCTCATACGTGGCGTTGAGCAGCAGGACCCGGTGCATTGCTGCAGGCTACCTTGCCCCTCTTGGGCGAGTCCTGCACCATTCGAGGTAGGAGGCGATATCGGCGGACGACGGCCCCTCGATGGTCGACCTGGCCGCCGTATGCGGTCTCCAGCCGGAAGTTCCAATACCCGGCGGGGGGAACCGGGACGGGGGGCCACCTCCGCCACCACCCCGGCTCGGCAAGACGGACGGCGGTTTCGAGGCCGACCCACCACAGCCGCGGCCTCGGCGCCACCGCCCTCGCGAAGGCACGGATCGGCGGCTCATCCACCAATGCGCAACCTTCCGAGGCCCCGCCACGCGACGGCTCCCGCACCCACCAAGGGCGCGGAGGCACCGAGGCCCGCCGGTCTCACCCTCGTTCCTGCGGAGAAGTCCAACCCGGATCGTCGCCGCACCTCGCGCTGGGCTGCGTCGAAGAACGGATCGCCAAAGCCCAGGGCAACGGAGCCGGCCACGACGGCCAGGTCAAGGTCGAGCAAGTTGGCGACCGATGCGACCGCCCGGCCGACGAGTCGTCCACAGCGTCGCACCGTCGCAGGATCGGCCTGGCTGGCCGGCCGGCCGGTGATGGCAGCGATGGCCGACCCCGAAGCCTCGGCCTCGAGACACCCCCGTCCGCCGCACCGGCACGCCCGGCCGCGGGGCGAGACGACGACATGGCCGATGTGGCCGGCGTTGCCCAACCGACCGTCGAGGAGACGCCCATCGAGGACGATGCCACCCCCGACACCGGTGGAGACCACCATTGCGAGATAGTCCCTGACCGACTCCGCCTCTCCCGTCCACCCCTCGGCAAGCGCCAGAGCCTTGGCGTCGTTGTCGACGAAGACGGGCACCGCGGCCAGCTCTGCCAACCGGGCCCTCAGCGGGAATCCTCTCCACGAGGGAATGTTGAGGGGGGAGACCTCTTCCCCTCCCGCGACCATCGGCCCGCCACAGCCCACGCCGCACGCGACGAACTCGCCGGCCTCGTCGGCGACGTCCCCCACCAGCTGAGCGACCGCTCGCCACACGTCTGCACCCTCGCCGCACGGAGTGGGCACCCGACGGGCGTGCAGCAGTTGGCCATGCTCGTCGACGATGCCCGCCGCGAGCTTGGTCCCGCCGATGTCGACGGCAAGGCACCGAGCACCCAACGCGGCCTCCGGGCGCTATGCGGTCGGGGCGATCAGCCGTCTCGCCGGAAGCGAGACCGGAACCAGTCTCGAGTGTGGCGGAGGGCACCACCCGTGGCGAGCGAGCGATCCCGGGGGCCCCGGTCCTCGTGCAACGTGCGGGTGAGGTCCCGCCAGCCCGCCCGGCCCATCCGGCGCACGTTGCGCTCGAAGACCACGGCCGACCCGAACATGACCGAGACGCCGAGCAGCCCGACGAGGACGGACTCGGAGTAGAAGGCCACAAGGATCGCCACTCCCGCCGCGAAGCCGAGCGCGCTCCAGATGCAGTGACGACCCGCATGACGGTAGACCGTCTCGGACTTGACCCGCTCGGCGAAGTGCGGGTCCTCACGGACCAGCGACTCCTCCATCTCGGCGAGGATGCGCTGCTCGTGCTCCGAGAGTGGCACTACCCGCGCCTCCCCCAAGGTGCTTCGGACCTGGCCATGCCGCTGTCATGTTCGCGCAGCTCAGCGGCCGGCACAACGGCGGACGGCACGACGGCCGTGGGCCCTCGGCTCCGCCCCCCACGCCCGGTAGGCCTCCTGGCCACGGTCCCACATCCCCGCACGGGCCCAAGTCTACGACCGGGCCGCCGCCTCCCGGCGCGCGGCTCAGCCCCTCCCGTGCGCCCCCTCCGAGTCCCCCCGCCTCCGCCGCCGGGTCGCCAGGATCCCGATCAGTGCCCCGAGGGCCCCGGAGATGATGACGACCACGATGAGCGGGGCCTTCGTGGTCGAAACCCAAAAGTGAATGCTCACGTCCTGCAGGTTGGCCAACGCGAACCACACCAGCAGCACCGCCACCACGCCCGTCACGATCAAGCGCGTGTCACGGCGCCGATCCCGGGGCTTGGTACCCCGGGGCGAACCCGCACCGACTGTGTTCCCCGGAACCTCCACCATGTCGCCTCCCTTCCACGCTGCCTGGCCGAGACCCAGCCCCTGGCTCAACCCAGCTTGCCCCACTCTTCCGCACGGCGGGGCGCACGGTGGTGGACGGTGCCGGCCGGGACCGGACCGGCTAGCGGGACCCCCCCGGGGACCTGCTAGAGAAAGCACCGATGCAGGAGGGCCGTATGGACAACGCACACGCCATCACGGGGGCTCGAACCATGTGGGAGCTCGTGGAGCGCCGGGCCGCCGCCTCCCCGGGGCACCCCATGCTGATCGACGCCGACGACCGGGTGGTCACGTTTGGAGACTTTGCCGAGCGAGCCGAGGAGACGGCAGCCGGTCTGCTCACCAGGGGCATCGGCGAGAACAGCGTCGTGTGCTGGCAGCTCCCGACACGCATCGAGACCGTGGTGCTGTCCATGGCACTCAGCCGCCTGGGAGCGGTGCAAAACCCCGTGATCCACCTCTACCGGGAGCGCGAGGTGGGCTTCGCCGTCCGCCAGACGCGCCCGGAGCTGCTCGTGGTGCCCGGAGTGTGGCGGCACGTCGACTACCTGGCCCTCGCCGACACGGTCACGGCCGAGCTGCCCGAGCCCCCGGCCGTGCTCTCGCTGGGAGAAGGGCTCCCGAAGGGCGATCCGGCCACCCTGCCCCCACCACCCGCGCCCTCCGACGCCGAGCACGCCCCCGTGCGCTGGATCTACTACACCTCCGGCAGCACGGCCGAGCCCAAGGGCGTGCGCCACACCGATCAGACCCTGATCGCGGGGGGCTGGGGACTGGCCCGGGCCATGGACATGTCCCCGAGCGACGTCGGCTCTATGGCCTTTCCCTATGCGCACATCGCGGGCCCCGACTACCTGGTGATGCTGTTGAGCCTGGGGTTCCCCGCGGTGCTGATCGAAGCCTGGTCCCCCTCCGAGGCGCTGGCGGTCTACCGGCGGCACCGGGTGACCATGGTGGGCGGGAGCACCGCCTTCTACCTCGCCGTCCTGGCCGAGCAGCGTGCCCATCCCGGCGAGCCCGTCCTGCCCAGCCTGCGGCTGATGTCCGGCGGTGGGGCGCCGATGCCTCCAGAGGTGCACTACGAGGTGCGCGACGAGGTGGGCGGGCGCGGCGTGGTGCACGGCTACGGCATGACGGAGTCACCGATGATCACGAGTGGGTCGCCACACGACAGCGACGAGCAGCTGGCCAACACCTCGGGGGCACCAGTGGAGGGTGCCGACCTGCGGGTCGTGACCCTCGACGGCCGGCCGGCGCAGCCGGGCGAGGAAGGTGAGTTCCGCGTCCGCGGCCCCATGGTGTTTCGCGGCTACACGGACCCCGCCCTCGATCGCGAGGCGTTCGATCAAGAGGGGTACTTTCGGACCGGAGACCTCGGGTACCTGCGGCCGGACGGGCACGCCGTGCTGACCGGGCGCCTCAAGGACGTCATCGTCCGCAAGGGCGAGAACATCAGCGCGAAGGAGATCGAGGACCTCCTGTACAGCCACCCGGCGGTGGCCGACGTCGCGGTGATCGGGCTGCCGGAGCGCTCGCGGGGCGAGATCGTCTGTGCCGTCGTCCAGCCGGTGAGCGGAGACGGCCAGATCACCTTGGCCGACGTCGTGGCCTACTGCCGGCAGCACGGCCTGATGACCCAGAAGATCCCCGAGCAACTCGAGGTGCGGACGGACATGCCTCGCGCGGCCACCGGAAAGATCGTCAAGAAGGCGCTCCGCGAGGAGTACGTGGCCCGCCCACCCGAGGCGAGCCCGTCGTGATCCGGAGCCTGCCGGGCCCTCGCTCGGGTCCCGGCACCGGCACGTTCCAGGTCTGCTTCGTCTGCACCGGGAACATCTGCCGTTCACCGATGGCCGAGGTGGTGCTCCGGGAGCTCGCACGGACAACAGCGATCGGGCCGGACCGCACCCTGGCCGACATCCTGCTCGTGTCGAGCGTCGGCACGGGACCCTGGCATGCCGGCGAGCCCATGGACCCCCGAGCGCGAGCTGCGCTCGCGAGACGCGCCTACAGCGGTGACGCCCACGTCGCGCAGCAAGTGGACCGCGACGTGCTGGGTGCCGCCGACCTCGTCGTGTGTCTCGACCGTCGCCACCTCGAGACCCTGCGGGGCCTGGCGGGGGATCTCGAGGTGGAGGAGCGTTTTGTCATGCTGCGGGGTTTCGACCCGGCTGCCGGAGGAGCGTCGGACATCGCCGACCCCTACTACGGCGAGGCGAGGGACTTCGACGAGTGTCTTGCCAACGTCGAGGCGTCGTGCCGGGGACTCGCCTCGGCGCTCGCACGGACCCTCGGGGCCGAACCTTCTCCGTGAACCGGATGACCAACGACACCGAGCCCTTCGTCAAGAGGGCAGCGGACGCTCCCGACGGCTTCTTCCGCTCCGAGGCCGCCGGCCTCGGGTGGCTTGCAGAATCCCAGACCGTGCGGGTCCCGAGGGTGCTGTCCGTGGACCGAACCCACATCTCGATGACTCGCGTGCACGTCGGCGAGCCCCGACCCGACGCGGCGGAGCGGTTCGGCCGTGCGCTGGCGTCGCTCCACGCCTCGGGGTCGGACGGTTTCGGCGCCCCGTGGCCGGGATACATCGGGCCCCTCCCGATGGACAACGGCGGGGGCGACGACTGGGCGTCCTTCTACCAGGAGCGGCGAGTGCTGCCCTTTCTCGAACAGGCCCTCGGTCGTGGGGCGATCGACCCGGCGGGCGGCGAGGCGGTCCGGGCCGTCCTCGCGTTGGCGCCGCACCTACCCGGGGCCGGTGAGCCACCGCGCCGCATCCACGGCGACCTGTGGTCCGGCAACGTGCTCTGGGCCACCGACGGCGAGGTCTGGCTGATCGACCCGGCAGCACACGGCGGGCACCGCGAGACCGACCTGGCCATGCTGGCGCTGTTCGGCGTGCCCTTCTTCGAGCGGATCATGGGCTCCTACCTCGAGTGCGCCCCGCTCGCCCCGGGCTGGCGGGATCGTGTGCCCGTCCACCAGCTCCATCCGCTGCTGGTCCACGCGGTGCTCTTTGGTGGCGGATACGGCCATCGTGCGGGAGCGTCGGCCCGGGAGACCCTGCGACGGCTGGGCCCCGCGTGAGCTCCGCCGGGCGGTCTAGGTGTCGGGAAAGAACCGCGGGAGGAAGTGTCGGTTCGCCTGCAGCAGCGCCTCCGTGAGGCCCTCGGCCGCTCGGTACTCGCCCACCAAGGGATTGGCGAGGAGGGCACGCTCGACCGCGCGACGGCTTCCCGACACCGCGGCCTGGACCGCCAGGCGCTCGTAGGCCTTGCAGTGCTGGACCAGCCCGAGCATCTCGGGGGGAAGTTGGCGCTGGGAGAGCGGCTGCGCCCCGTCGGAGTTGACGTGGGCCGGAACCTCCACGACCGCGTCGGCGGGCAGGCCGGGCACTGCGCCGTCGTTGCGGACGTCGACGACCTGCACGTCGCCGGTCCCGGCTTGGAGCGAGGCCATCAGGCGGACGGCCGCCTCGCTGTAAAACGCTCCCCCCCGGTGGGAGAGCTCCTCGGGCTTCACGGAGAGGGAGGGGTCCCGATAGCGCGCCAACAGGTGCTCCTCCAGCTCGCGGACGGCCTCGGCCCTCGGCCGGTAGCCGGGCGCCCGCTGCTCGGCCACCTCGTCCGCCTGGCAGTAGTAGTAGTGCAAGTAGTAGGAGGGAAGCGCCCCGAGGAGCGACAGCAGCTGGCGCGGCACGCCGCTCTCGAGCTCGAGCTCGGGCGCGAAGCGGTCCAACAGCTCGGGGAGGCGGTCGCGCCCCTCGATGGTGGCACTGCGCACCCAGGTGAGGTGGTTGAGCCCGACGTGCTCGAGCTCGATCCGGTCCGGATCCACCTCGAGGTAGTGGCCGATGCGCTTCCGTACCCAGATGGCGACGTTGCACAGTCCCATCGCCCGGTGACCGTCGTCGAGCAAGGCCTGGGCGACGATCCCGACGGGGTTGGTGAAGTCGACCAACCATGCGCCGGGAGCCCCGACCTTGGCGGTCTCCTCGGCGATCTCGAGGACCACCGGGACCGTCCGGAGCGCCTTGGCCAAGCCCCCGGGGCCGGTCGTCTCCTGCCCGAGGCACCCGAAGCGCAAGGGGATGGTCTCGTCCGTGAGCCGGGCCCGTTGGCCGCCCACTCGGAGCTGTACGACGACGAAGGAGGCGCCGTCGAGCGCCGCCCTCCGGTCGTTCGAGGTCACGATCCGGCCGGCCCAGCCGCGGGACCGCAGTATGCGCTCGGACAACCCGCCCACCGCCTCCAGGCGATCGGCGTCGGGATCCAGCAGCACGAGCTCGTCGACCGCCAGGCGGTCCTGGTGATCCACCAGGCCCTCGACCAGTTCCGGGGTGTAGGTGCTGCCCCCACCCACCACGGCGATCTTCACCGGACGACCGTAACATCCGGGCGATGACAACATCCGAGCCCGCCCTGGTCGCGGTCGATGGCGGCAACTCCAAGACCGACGCCGTCGCCGTCGATCGGTCGGGTCGGGTGCTCGGATACGCCTCCGGGCCGTCGACCTGCCACCAATTCGTCGGGATGACCGCCGCGATGGACAATCTCGAGCGGACCGTGCACGAGGTCCTGGCATCCGCCGGTTGGATCGACACCCATGCTCGGCCGACCCCCCGTCTCGGCGTCTACTGCCTCGCCGGCCTCGACCTCCCGATCGATGAACAGCGGCTCGGTCAAGCGCTTGCCCAACGGCGACTGAGCGAGCGCGTGCTGCTCCACAACGACACCACCGCGATTCTCCGAGCCGGCACTCACGCGTCGTGGGGTCTCGGGCTCGTCTGCGGGACCGGGATCAACTGCGTCGCCGTCGCTCCCGACGGGCGCATGGTCCGCTATCCCGCGCTCGGGGAGCTCTCCGGCGACTTCACGACGGGGGGCAGCTGGCTCGGGACACGAGCACTCGGCCTCGCCCTCCGAGCCGAAGACGGGCGAGGACCGGGAACCCGCCTGACCAGCACGGTGCCGGCAGACGTCGGGCTGCCCGACGCTCGCGCCGTCCTCGAGGCCGTGTACTCCGGGGAGCTGCCCTACGGGCGCTTGGCATCCCTCGCCCCGCTTGTCCTCGACGCCGCCGCGGCCGGCGAGTCCCCCGCCCGAGAGGCCGTGGATCTCGTGGCGGACGAGCTGGTCCGGATGGCGACAGCGGCCATCCGGCGACTCGACCTCGGGGCACTACCGGTCGAGGTCGTCCTGGGGGGCGGCGTCTTCCAGACCCACTACGGCCACTTTGTGGAGCGGATCTGTGCGGGCATTCGCGCGGACGCGCCCCTCGCCAGCTTCGTGCGGCTCCCCTGCCGTCCGGTGCTCGGTGCGGCCATGCTCGGTCTCGAGGAGCTGGGCGTGGCGTCCGCCACCTCGATGTCGCTCCTGCGCGAGTCGCTCGCGGAGCGCCGGGCGACCGTGGAGGCGGTCCCACCGGGGACGCCCGGCGCGTAGCGGTCGGGGGCATCGCGCACGGGGGCGGTCGGGGCATCGCGCACGGGGGCGGCCGCCTCGGGGCTCGTGCGGCATCACGCCGCGTGCCCGGATGCCGCCCTCACCTCCTCGAGCAGCTTCTCGTCGTCGGCGAGCAGCGATTGGGCCAGCTGCCGCACGAGCTCCGCGAGCTCGGGATGCAGGTCGGGGTCCCACCCGTCGAGCAATTCGCTCAGCCCGGCGCGCCGCGCGTCGGTGAGCTGGTCGATGGCGGCGCGTCCCTCGCCCGTGATCAGGATCTGACTCTCGGAGGGCGCGCCCAGGCCACCCTCCGCATCGGGCCCTGGCCTGCCATCCAGTCGGATCATCCCTGCGCCGGCAAGGTCGGAGGCGCCCGTTTCCAGGCGCTCCACGGGGACGTCGAGCTGCCGGGCCAGCTCCGGAAGGCTCACGCCAGGGGCGTCGGCGAGCCGATAGAGCAACCAGCAGGCCCTGGGCTCGAGCGAGAGGTGCGCTCGCTGGGCCAGTACCCGGTAGACGTCGGCGCGGTTCTCGCGGCGGGCGGCCGCCTCGAGGGTGCGCCGCACCTCCTGCAGCGACGTCCGGTCCGAGGGCATGGCAAAGGCCTCCCCGGTGTCGGCGCCGGTTCGGATGCTCCGCCGCAGCTCCCCCTCGGGGAGCAGCCATGACAACGCGAAGGCGAGGACCCCGATGGGGACGGCGATCATGAAGAGGTGCTGCACCGTCTGGGAGACCCCGTGAACCAGCGCGTAGTGCACGTTGGGCGGGAGGTGCGAGAGCTGCTCCGGCGTGAGTGTCTGGGTGCCGGCGGTGGAGGGTATGCGAACGCCGAAGTGGGCGACGTTGCCCGCGAGCTGGTTGGCGTACACCGCGCCGAACACGGCCGCGCCAAAGGAGCCACCGATCTGCCGGAAGAAGTTGACCCCCGAGGTGGCGGCACCAAGGTCCTCGTACCCGACCGCGTTCTGTACGGCGACGACCAGGATCTGCATGACGAGCCCGAGCCCGGCCCCGAAGATGAACATGTAGGCCGACGTCTCCCAGGTGCCCGTGGTGACGCCGACCTTCGACAGGAGATAGAGACCCACCGTCATGAGCGCGGTGCCCACGATCGGGAACACCTTGTAACGGCCCCAGCGGCTCACCACCTGGCCGGCGCCGACCGAGGCCAGGAGGAGACCGCCCATCAGGGGGAAGAGGCGCACGCCGGAGTCGGTGGGGCTGACCCCCTTGACCAACTGGAGGAAGAGGGGCAGGAAGGTGAGGGCACCGAACATGGCGAACCCGATGACGAAGCCGATGGCGCTGGCGGCGGAGAAGACCCGGTTGGAAAAGAGCCGGAGCGGCACCACCGGCTCCTCCGCGTGGCGCTCGGCGGCGAGGAAGGCGATGATGAGCACCACGCCCGCGATCAGCAGGATGTACATCGGGAGCGACATCCACGGGTAGGAGATCCCCCCGAGGCTGGTGTAGAGGACCAGCGCGGTGGCCCCGAGCGTCAACAGGATGGTGCCGGCGTAGTCGATCACCCGTCGGACGCGTTCGCCGTGCCCGGGAAGCTGTGCCGCCGTCACCACCAGGGCGATCGCCCCGATCGGCACGTTGATGTAGAAGATCCATCGCCACGACAGGTACTCGACCATCAGGCCGCCGATGAGCGGGCCGATCACCGTGACGACGCCGAACATGGCCCCGAAGATGCCCATGTACCGCCCGCGGTCGCGCGGCGAGAGGATGTCGCCGATGATGCTCTGCGCACCGATCATCAGCCCGCCCCCGCCGAGCCCTTGAACGGCGCGGAAGAGGATCAACTCGAGAATCGACTGGCTCAGTCCCGACAGGATGGAGCCGACGAGGAAGATGATGATCGCCGCCTGGAAGAAGAGCTTCCGGCCGTAGAGATCGCCGAGCTTGCCCCACAGCGGCATCGACACGGTGGACGCCAGCAGGTACGCGGTCACCACCCAGGACAGGTGCGCCGCGCCGTGCAGGTCGCCGACGATGGTGGGCAGCGCCGTGGACACGACGGTCTGGTCCAGGGCCGCCAGCAGCATTCCGAGGACCAGCGCGCCGAAGATGAGGTACACCCGGCGCTTGGGCAGTGCGAGCGTGGGTGCCGGAGCCGCCGCCGGCGCGGTCATTGCACGCCCTCGAGCGGAGGGTCGAGGGAAGGGTCGAGGGAAGGGTCGAGGGAAGGGAAGTTGCTCGAACGTCCGCCCCGCCGACCCATCCTGCCCGGCCACCAATTCCACCGGCCGAGCAGCTGCACCGCAGAGGGGACGAGGACCGTCCGCACGACGAAGGTGTCGAGGAGAATGCCCACGGCGAGGCCGACCCCGATGGCGGTGACCTCGCCGTTTCCCGGCGAGGTCCGTCCGGTCAGGGCGAGCACGAGAAAGCTCCCCGCGAGGACGAGCCCGGCAGAGGTCACGGTAGGGCCGGTCGCTCCAACGGCCCGGACGACCGCCCGGCGCAACGGACCCCGCTGAGCCTCCTCGCGGATCCTCGTCATTACGAGAATGTTGTAGTCCTCCCCGAGCGCCAGCAGGAAGACGAACATGAGGAAGGGGAGCAGGAAGGTGATGCCGCCCTGGCCACCCAGGAAGATGAAGACCACGACGGCCAGGCCGAGCGACGCCAGGTACGACAGCACGACGCTCAGGATGAGGTAGATCGGTGCGACGAGGCTCCGCAGGACGAGCGCCAGCACGATGCCGATGGCGAGAACGGCGATCGGGATGATCCTGCCGAGGTCGGCGTCGGAGGTGGCGGAGACGTCGTAGAGGGCCGGCGCTTCTCCCGCGACCCCGCTGGCGCTGGCCCCCGACACGCGAGCCGCCGACGCGACCGCCCGGCGCATCGAGGGGACGGCATCGAGCGCCGCCGTGGAGCCGGGATCACCGGCCCGCAACCCGGCTTCGAACTGCACCGTGTGGCCGTCGGCGCTCACGAAGAGCGCGGTGGCCCGATAGGCGTTGTACTCCGAGACGGATACGCCCGCGCCGGTGGGCGGCAACTCGGGAAGGTCGCTGGCGGGTCCGAGCCGTGCATGCAAGGCCACCAGCCGGGCAGGGCTGAGCGAGCCGCCATTCGCGTCGAAGGGTCCGGCGAGCTCCGAGAAGGGCGCCGCCGACGCAAGCACCCGTTGTGCCCGCTCGACCTCGTTGGGGTCGGACCAAACGGAGGTGGGAAAACGGAAGAGGAGATTCGTCGGGTTCTCCGTCGTCTGCGGAAAGTGGGCGGCCACCGCGGCGTTGCCCGCCGCCGCGTCGCTGCTGGGCGGCGCCGCGAGGCCGGTGGAGAACCCGCCCGGCTTGAACGCGAAGGCCGCCAGTGCGAGCAACCCGAGCGCCGCCGCCCCGACCGCCAGCGAGACTCCCGGCCTCCGCACCAGACGCGCCGCCACCCTCCCCCACCATCCGTCCCGTCGCGCCGACCCGCTCGCCGGGGGATGCGCCGGCCAGAAGACGGCACGTCCAAAGATGGCGAGCAGCGCGGGGACGAGCGTGATGCCGGCCAGGAGCATGATCCCGATGCCCAGGGCCAGGGGTGGACCGAGATCCTGATAGACCCCGAAGTCGGCGAAAACGAGGCTCAGGAGTGCCACGATGACCGTGGCCCCGGAGGCGGCGATCGACTCCCCCACCTTGGAAAGCGCCCGGCTCACGGCCTCCCGGGGATCGTCACCCACCTGGAGCTCCTCACGTACCCGGAAGACCAGGAACAGGCCGTAGTCGGTGCCTGCCCCGAGGACGAGGACGATGAGCAGCAGCGGCGTGACCGAGGAGATCTTGAGGCCCGCGTCACCGAGCCCTCCGATGAGGGCCCCCGACAGCAGGAGGGCGAGGAGGGCCGGCAGGAGGGTCAGCATCGGGGCGAGCACCGCCCGGAAGATCACGAGCAGCAACACGAGGATGAACAGGATCGTGAGGGTCTGGGTCAGGCTCTGCGTCCTGGCGGACTCCTGCTGGTTGGCCACGTTGGAGGCGAGCTGGCCCGAGAGGTGGACCTGCATCCCCGGCGGAGCCTGGGTGGAGGCGATCCCGCTGCGCAGGCCGTCGACCAACTGCTCGTCACCCGACTGATCGAGATAGCTACGGGACGACCTGGCGAGGATCTGCACCGCGCGACGGTCGGGGGATATCCCGATGAACAGGACCTGCGTGACGGAAGGGGTCTGGGCGAGCCGACGCGAGAGACGGGTCAGGTAGGCCTCGTCGGCCGCATCGAGGGTGCGGCCGACGGTCACGGCCACCAGGGGGACCTGGGCGAGCTGGGTCGAGCCGGCCAGGGGCCGGGCCAGCGCCGCAGCATGGTTGATCGGGGCACTGGCCGGCAGGAAGGCACGGTTGTCGTCGTCGACCTGGCTCGACATCGAAGGCAGCTCGTGGACCGCAGCGACGGTGCCCACGACCCATGCGACCACGATCACCCAGCGGAACCGGACCACACCCCGACCGAGGGAGCCGAACAGCTCGTTCATCGATCTGGCGGAGGCGACGGCCCCGCTCCGGACTCGACCTCCTCCGCAACCACGACCATGCCCTCGAGGAGGGCCGCGGCCCGCTCGGGGCCCATGCGGTCGAGGGCGCGGCGCATAGGGGTCAGCCGGGACTCGAGCACGTGCAGGCTCTCTCTACGGTGGGCGGGCTCGATCGACACGACCGTGCGACGACGATCACGCGGGTCCTCGGCACGCACGACCAGGCCGGCATCTGCAAGCTGGGTCACCAAGAGGCTGGTCGTGCTGAGCGCCAGGCCGACCCGGCCCGCCAGCTCCGAGACCGTGAGCGGCCCCTCGAGGGCGATCACCGCGAACACCGAGACGTGTCGGGGCGCCAGGGCGCCGCTCTCGATCAGGTCTCGCAGCGGGGTCGGAAGGCTCTGGTCCCGTGGGCCCCGGGCCAACCGCATAAAGGAGAGGAGCAGCTCGGCCGCCTGGGCCCGGAGTGCCGCCGCAGCGGGTGTCTCGCCCCGCATGCTACGAGCCCCCTTGGAGCGTTGACGCTCGGACCGGTCACCATCGACGCGGAGGAGGCCGGGGGGGACGACCATATCGTTTGAGAGTAGAAAAGTGTTGATACAAAAGCAAATGCCGGCCCGCCCTCCGGCGGTTTACCCCCTCGCCTGAGGGACCGGCGTCGCTCCTACCCGAACGGACGTTGCGTCACCTCGCTGCGCCCACGGGACAGCTCACGCCGGTGCCTCCCAGCCCGCAGTAGCCCATCGGGTTGGCATCCAAATACTGCTGGTGGTACTCCTCGGCGTAGTAGAAGGGGCCGGTGTCGGCGATGCCCTGCCGCATGAGCTGGGTCGGATCGTGGCTCTCAAAGAACACCCGGAGCAACTCGTCGAACGAGACCTTCTTCGGGTCGAAGACCAGAGGGCGCGCTCGGGTGTGACCATCTCCGGCGTGCGACCGGTGAACAATCCCATGAAGCCTTCTTTTCGGTGTCGGAGCCTCGCTCGGTGGGTAACTCCACCATCCATCGGTACCATCGATCGCCACGATCACGGCAGAGCCCACCGTCTCGAGGTCAACCCCGAGGGACCCGTGGATATGCCCGAAGTCGGCGTCGGGAGGTCCGCCGTCCGTCCCGTGGCCCGGCGCGGCTCCCATGGGTGGGCAACCGCCTACATTGGTTCCGGTGCACCACGGGCGATCCCCAGCGCCGGTCCGTTCGACAGCCACGGGAGGGACGTGATGGTCGAGCAAGAGACGGGTCCTCGCGCCCTCACGCTGGGAAGGCGTTTGCGGGAGGTGCGCACGATCACCGAGGAGCTCGCCGAGCCCCTCTCGCCCGAGGACCAGACGGTCCAGTCCATGCCCGACGTCAGTCCGACCAAGTGGCACCGGGCGCACACCTCCTGGTTCTTCGAGACCTTTCTGCTCCAACCGAGCCTTCCCGGTTACGACGCCTTCCATCCTGCATTCGGTTATCTGTTCAACTCCTATTACGAGGCCGTGGGATCGCGCCATCCGAGGGCCGCTCGCGGCGTCATCTCCAGGCCGGGCGTCGCCGAGATCGGCCGGTACCGCTCGCACGTCGACGAGGCGATGGACCGGCTCCTCCAAGGCGGGTGTGACGACGTGCTCGATCTCGTCGAGCTCGGCATCCACCACGAGCAGCAGCATCAGGAGCTGCTCTTGATGGACGCGAAGCACGTGCTCTCGTGCAACCCCTTGCAACCGCCCTATTGCACGACTGCCGCCGAGGCCACCCATGTGGCGTCGGCGGAGAAGCAGGGATGGATCGAGCATTCGGGTGGCATCGCCGAGATCGGTACCTCGGACGCCGACTTCAGCTTCGACAACGAGCGGCCCCGGCACGAAGTCCAGCTGGTGCCCTTCGCTCTCTCGGACCGACCGGTCACGTGCGGCGAATGGATGGAGTTCATCGACGACGGCGGATACCGCCGCCCCGAGCTCTGGCTCTCCGATGGTTGGGCCACGGTGCAGCAGGACGGTTGGGACTCGCCCCTCTATTGGTCGCCGGGCGAGCCGGCCGGGTGGGACGGTCCCGACTCTGCGGCTCCCGACGACCGCTCCGAATGGTCCGTGTTCACCTTGATGGGTCGGCGCGCCGTGGTGCCCACGGAGCCCGTGTGCCACGTCAGCTACTACGAGGCGGACGCCTTTGCTCGCTGGGCCGGTGCACGCCTCCCGACCGAGGCCGAGTGGGAAGCGGTTGCGGCCGAGCGCTGGAGCCCACCGCCAAGGCCCGGGGATACCGGACCGGGCGTGATCGACATGCCCCGCCACCTACACCCGGCGATCGCCGGCGGGTCGCCCACCTTCTTCTTGAACGTGTGGGAGTGGACGGCGAGCGCCTACTGCGCTTACCCCGGGTTCCGGACCGCCGCAGGCGCCGTCGGGGAGTACAACGGCAAGTTCATGGTCAACCAGTACGTCCTGCGTGGGGGGTCATGCGCCACGCCGAATCGCCACATCCGGCCGACGTACCGCAACTTCTTTCCCCCGGGGGCCCGCTGGGCCTTTAGCGGGCTCCGCCTCGCCCGGGATCTGTGACCGCGGGCCAACACGGGAGACTTTTCGCCATGGGCAGTGTGGACGTCGACGTGCATCTCACGCAGGAGGACCTGAGGACTCAGCTCGAGGAGGACGTCCGGGTCGGCCTCGCGTCGCAACCCAAGTCCCTGCCGCCGGTCTGGTTCTACGACGAGCGCGGCAGCCGGCTCTTCGAGGACATCACCGAGTTGCCCGAGTACTACCCGACCCGCGCCGAGCGCCGTCTGCTGGAGCTGCACAGCGCCTCTGTCGCGCAGCTCTCCGGTGCCGACAACCTGGTCGAGCTCGGCGCCGGCGCCTGCGACAAGACCCGCCTGCTGCTGGAGGGCCTGCACCGGAGGGGGACCCTCGAGCGCTACGTCCCCTTCGACGTCAGCCTGACCACCGCCCGGGCCGCCGAGCGGCTGGCGGACGAGTACGAGGAGCTCTCCTTCCTGACCGTAATCGGTGACTTCCACCGGCACCTCGCGGCGCTGCCGATGCGTGGTCGCTCGCTCGTGGCGTTCCTGGGCGGGACCATCGGAAACCTGCGCCCCGAGCAGCGGGAGAAGTTTCTCTTTGACATCGCCGCGTCGATGGACCCCGAAGGCCACTTGTTGCTCGGCGCCGACCTGGTCAAGGACCGGGCCAGGCTGATCGCGGCCTACGACGACGCGGCCGGTGTCACCGCGGCGTTTAATCGCAACGTGCTGGAGGTGCTCAACCGGGAGCTCGGGGCCGACTTCGATCCTTCCCGCTTCCGGCACGTGGCGGTCTGGAACGAGTCGGAGGCGTGGATCGAGATGCGACTGCGGGCCACTGCGCCCATGGAGGCCGAGATCGGGGCCCTCGGGATGCGGGTGGCGTTCGAGAGGGGAGAGGACCTCTTGACCGAGATCAGCGCCAAGTTCACCCCGGAGCGGGTGCGGGCAGAGCTCGGCCGGGCCGGCTTCATCGTGGACGAGATGTGGGGAGAGCGGGAGGGCGAGTTCCTCCTGACGCTGGCTCATCCCGCCGGCTGACGCCGGACTGACCTGGGTCGGTCGTCGCTCCAGGGGTCCGAGCGCCCTCGACGGGGTATTAGACGGGGTCGGTAGGCGGCCGAAGCGCGCCAGAAGGTCGAGCCACAGGGTCTCGCCAGAGGGCCGCGCCAGAGGGTCGCGCCAAAAGGCGCTGTCAAACCCCGAAAGGAGGAGCCCACATGGCCGGCATTAGCGCTCCTCCGGGGTCCCTGTCCCGCGACGCCGGAGCCCTCCCGGTGCGCAATCGCGACGCAGCGCTCGCCACACTGCTCTTCGTCCTCTTCCTGACGTTCCTCGACAACACGATCGTGTCTGTCGTCCTGGCGCATGTGCAGGGCGAGCTCCACGCCTCGGTCAGCCAGCTCCAGTGGGTGATCAACGGCTACGCGCTGACCTTTGCCAGTCTCATGCTGAGCTTCGGCACGGTCGGGGACCTGCTCGGGCGAAAGAAGGTGATGCTCTTCGGCGTCGCCGTGTTCTGCGCCGGATCGATGATCGGCGCCCTTGCTCCGAACACTGACACCTTGATCGCCGGGCGGGTGGTCATGGGCATCGGCGCGGCGGCCTCCGAGCCCGGGACGCTGTCGATGATCCGCCACCTGTACCCGGAGCGCCGGTCGCGCGCCCGATCGCTCGGCATCTGGATGGCCGTCTCCAGCCTGGCACTCGCCCTCGGCCCCCTGATCGGTGGGGTGCTGGTGGCGCTGTGGTCGTGGCGAGCCATCTTCTGGTTCAACCTGTTCTTCGGCGCTCTCGCCTTTGCCAGCGCCGCGATCGTGCTACCGGAGACCTCGGACCCCGTTCGGGCTCGCCTGGACATACCCGGATTCGTCCTGGGCGCCGTCGCTGTCGGATCGGCGACCTTCGCCACCATCCTGGGCGAGACCAGCGGCTACCTGGTCTGGTGGATCGGGGCCCTCTACTTGCTGGCCGTGGTCGCCGCCGTCGCGTTCGTCTTCGCCGAGCTCCGCGCCCCCAACCCGGTCCTGAACGTGCGCTACTTCAAGCGGCCACCCTTCGCGGGATCCACCATCATCGCCTGCACGGTCTACTTCGGAACCTTCGCCATCTTCTTCTTCGTAGCCCTCTACCTGCAGGTGGTGGGCACCAACTCGTCGCTGCGCACGGCGCTCGATTTCATTCCCATGGCCATCGGCATGGTCGTCGCCTCGCTGATGGCCGGGCGCTGGGTCGCAGCATGGGGGCCCCGGATCCCCATGGCCACGGGTTGCCTCCTCGCCGGCGTCGGAATCCTCCTCACCCAGGCCTTCATCTCCCCCGACGCGGGGATCGGCGACGTGGGTTGGACGATGTTCATCGCCGGGGTGGGCATCGGCATCGCCATGGTCCCGGTGACCTCGACCGCGCTGTCGTGCGTCCCGCCCGAGCATTCCGGCATGGCCGCCTCGACCACCAACACCGCCCGAGAGCTCGGGGGGGTGGCCGGGGTGGCGATCCTGGGCTCGATCGTCAACGGCCACCTGACCGTCAACCTCGTGCACCGCCTCTCGGCGATCGGCATCCCCAAGTCGTACCAACAGCTGGTCGTGGGGGCGGTGACCACCGGCACCTACCAGAGCCAGGCCAAGTCGGCGGCCTCCAAGAATCCCGGCATCCAACACATCGTCAACCAGGTGGTCGGCGCCGCCTACGGGGCCTTCGGGCGCGGGCTCACGGTCTCGCTGGCGATCGCCGCCGCACTGTTGCTCGCCTCGGCCGTGCTCGCCCTGGTCACGGTCTACGGCCGCAAGGTGCACCTGCACCTGCACGGCTCCAGCCTGCTGTCGTCGGGGCCGGACGGCCCGGGCCAGCCGGCCCGACCGGCCGGGGAGAGCAGCTCGTGACCTCGGCGGCGCCGGGAATGCATACGGTGGAACCGGCGTTCGCCGCCTTGGAGGGCAGGAGGAACCTGGAGCAGTGCCACCGAACCAGCTGGGAATGGGCATACGTTCGTTCCGCCGGGACCGCTCCATCCTGCAGCACCGCGTCAAGCGCGGCACCACCCGGCGCATGCTCCACTTCGCGGTGCCCTACCGCAAGATCCTCGCCGTCTTTTTGCCCGCCGTGCTGGTGGACGCGGTCATCGGGGCCATCAACCCACTGATCCTTCGCGACATCATCGACAAGGGCATCCTGGCCCACAACGCCGACCTCGTCATCGTGCTGGCCTCGGTGGCGGCGGGCCTGGCGTTGGCCGACGCCGGCCTGCAGCTCGTCCAGAGATGGCTCTCCGCGATCATCGGCGAGGGCCTCATCTTTGACATGCGCTCCAAGGTCTTTCGCCACGTGCAGCGGATGCCCCTGGCCTTCTTCAGCCGGACCCAGACCGGCGCGCTCGTGAGCCGGCTCAACAACGACGTGATCGGCGCCCAGCAGGCCTTTACGGACCTGTTGTCCAACGTCGTGGGCAACCTCGTCACCGTCGCCATCGTCCTCGGGGCCATGTTCATCCTGTCGTGGCAGGTCACGCTGGTGGCGTTGGTGCTGCTGCCGATGTTCCTGATCCCGGCCCGACTGGTCGGGCGCCGTCTCGGCGCCATGACCAAGGAGAGCTACGACCTCAACGCCCAGATGAACATGGTGATGTCGGAGCGCTTCAACGTTGCCGGCGCCATGCTGGTCAAGTTGTTCGGTCGGCCCGGAGTCGAGGCGGACAACTTCGAGCAAAAGGCCGGTCGGGTGCGGGATATCGGCATCACCCAGGCCACCTACGCCCGGGTCTTCCTGGTCGCCCTGAGCCTGACCGGTTCGCTCGCCACCGCCTTCGTGTACGGCTTCGGCGGAGTGGCCGCCGCGCACGGAACCCTGGCCATCGGGACCCTGGTGGCGCTCACCGCCTACCTGGCCCGGCTCTACAGCCCGCTCACGCAGCTGTCGAACCTCAACCTCGACGTGGTGACGACCCTCGTCTCCTTCGAACGGCTCTTCGAGGTCCTCGACCTCGTGCCGCTGATCGACGAGCGCCCCGGGGCGACGGCCCTGCCGGGCGGGCCGGCCGCCGTCGAATTCGACCACGTCGACTTCTCCTACCCGACCGCCGGCGACGTGTCCCTCGCCTCCCTCGAGGCGGTGGCCACCCTGGAGCAGGCTCCCCAACACCAGATCCTGCACGAGATCACCTTCACGGTCGCACCGGGCCAGCTCGTCGCGCTGGTCGGGCCCTCCGGGGCCGGCAAGACGACCATCAGCATGCTCGTCCCCCGCCTCTACGACGTCTCGGCGGGCGCCGTCCGGATCAACGGGATCGACGTGCGCGACGCGACGCTCGAGTCGCTGCGCCACCGGATCGGCGTCGTCACCCAGGATCCCCACCTGTTGCACGACACCCTGCGGGCCAACCTCCTCTACGCCAGGCCCGAGGCGTCCGAGGACGATCTGCTCGAGGCGCTGGAGCAGGCGCAGATCCTCCCCTTGATCCACGACTTGCCCGACGGCCTGGACACGGTGGTGGGCGAGCGGGGCTACCGCCTCTCGGGGGAGAGAAGCAGCGCGTGGCCCTGGCCCGCCTGATCCTCAAGGCGCCCGAGATCGTCGTGCTGGACGAGGCCACGGCCCACCTCGACTCCGAGTCCGAGGCCGCAGTCAAGGCGGCCCTCAAGACCGCCCTGGCGGGGCGCACCTCGCTGGTGATCGCCCACCGCCTGTCCACCGTGCGCGAGGCGGATCTGCTGCTCGTCATCGACCGGGGGCGGATCGTCGAACGGGGCACGCACGGCGAGCTGCTGTCGGCCAATGGACTCTACGCCGAGCTCTACCGCACGCAATTCGCCGACCAGGACACGGCCACCGCCGCGGCCTGAGTCGGAGCGGGAGGGACGGGCCCGGCCGGCGGGTCAGGCCCCTGCTCTCGGTCACCCTCGCAGGGCAGACCCGTCGGTACACTCTGCCGACGCCATCGGGCCGGTCCTCATCCCGTGGCGCGAACACGGGGAGGAGTGAGCCAGGTCCGATGGAGCTCTACGAGGCCCTCTACACCACCCGGGCGATGCGCAGGGTCCGCCCGGACCCGATCCCGCTCGAGACCCAGGCCCGGATCCTCGACGCCGCAGTCCGGGCGCCGAGCGGCGGCAACCAGCAGAACTGGCGCTTCCTCGTGGTCGACGATCCCTCGGTCAAGGCTCGTCTCGGACCGCTCTATCGCGAGGCCATGGCGCTCCTGTGGCGGGACCACTACGCCCCGCAGGTGCGAGCGGCCCGCGCACGGCCGGACGACCCCGAGAGCGTTCAATTCCTCAAGATCCAGCGTTCGGCCCAACACCTGGCCGACCACTTCGAGGATGTCCCGCTCTTCCTGTTCGCGTTCGCGCAGAGCGACCCGGGGGGCAGTTCCATCTATCCCGCCGTCTGGAGCGCCATGCTGGCGGCGCGCGCGGAAGGCATCGGTTCGTGCCTCACCCAGGTGCTCGTGTTTCGCGCCCAGGAGACGATGGAGGTGCTCGAGGTTCCCCCCGACGAGCACTGGATCATGTCTGCCTGCGTGAGCATGGGCTACCCGACCGGTCGATGGGGAGTGCCACTGCGACGTCCGGTCCACGAGGTGACGAGCCGCAATAGGTGGGGCGGCGAACTCGGCATGCACATCCCGGTGCCGCTATGGTCTCCGGGCGAGGGAAGAGCAGCTAGGGAGGACTGAGCTTCGATGTTCACCACCATGGCTCGGTGGGTCACGCGTCACCCGTGGTGGGTCATCGGCTTCTGGGTCGTCGTCGCGGTCGTGACCATCGCCCTGTCGCCCTCTCTGGTGAAGTACACCAACGCCAACAACAGCGCCTTCCTCCCGAGCTCGTTCCAGTCCGTCCAGGCGCAGAACGTCATCAACGAGAAGTTCCCGCAGAACTCCGGGGCGACGGGGCTGATCGTCATCAACCGTCGCGACGGAGACGCACTCACCTCCCAGGACCTGACGACGGTCCAGTCGCTGGCCACGACGCTGACCAACGACAAGATCCCGGGCGTCCAGAGCGTCACCTACTCGACCAGCCTGGAGTCGGCCAACAAGAAGGTCATCCTCCTCAACCTCGCGTTCACCCAGCCTGCGGGCGTCGCCGTGGTCAACGACGCGGTGCCGACGATCCGCAACGACACCAACCACTTCCTCCAGAACACGGACCTCCGGGGCGGGCTGACCGGCAGTGCGTCCATCCAGGTGGATACCACCAACGCCTACGACACGGCCGAGACGATCATCACCATCGCGACGTTCGCGCTCATCATCATCCTGCTCGGGATCATCTTCCGCAGCCCGCTCATCTGCATCATCCCCCTCGTCATCATCCTGCTGGTCCACCAGATGGTGGCGGGCATCGTCGCCGACCTGGCGGCGGCCTTCGGGTTCCAGGTGAGCTCGATCCTGGCCCCACTGCTGATCGTCGTGCTCTTCGGCGTGGGGACCGACTACATCGTCTTCCTCCTGTTCCGATATCGGGAGCGGCTGCGCGCCGGCGAGGACCGGGACAGCGCGCTCGAACGTGGGCTCGTGTCCACGGCGGAGATCGTCCTGTCGGCCGCCCTCACGGTCGCCGCGGCCTTCGCCGCACTCCTGCTGGCAAATCTCGGGACCCTGAAGACGCTCGCCCCGGGGCTCATCACCGCGGTCCTCGTCATGATGCTGGCCGCGAACACCCTCGTTCCCGCCATCTTCAAGCTGCTCGGCAAGCACCTCTTCTGGCCCTGGGGGGTCGGCCAGACCAAGGTCTCGGCGCGTGCCGAGAAGTCGGCCCGGGGTGTCGGTCGGCACCCCGGACGCTACGCGGCGATCTTCGGACTCATACTCGTGGTCCTGGCGATCGGGATCTTCGCCTACAAGCCGACCTACAACACGCTCGAGGAGCTGCCCAAGAGCACGCCCTCGCTGCAGGCCTACTACACGATGGCGAGCGCCTTCCCGCCCGGAGCCCTCGGTCCGACGCAGGTGGTGGTGAACGGGAACCAGGAGCTCACGAGCAGCTCCCTGACCAACCTCAATTCCATCCTCTCGAAGAGCAGCGGCGTGGCCCAGGTCCTCCCCGCCACCATCTCCTCCGACAAGAAGGCCGCCATCATCTCGGTGCTGCTCAAGAACAACCCCTACGACGTGAACGCCATGAATTACGTCGAACAGACCTTGCGTCCGGAGGTGCAGGGCACGGTGCCCGGCGACCAGGTGCTGGTCGGCGGGACCACCGCCTCGCTGGTGGACGTCCGAAAGTCGCTCAACGAGAGCATGGTCCTCATCTTCCCGGTGGCCCTCGCCATCATCCTGCTGATCCTGATGTTCCTCCTGCGGGCCATCCCGGGGTCCATCTACATACTGATCGGCGTCGCCCTGGCCTACGTGGGGACGCTCGGGATCACCTCTGTCGTGTTCATCAGCCTGGGAGGACTGAGCGGCCTCGACTTCTCGACGCCGGTCGTGCTGTATCTCTTTGTGCTGGCCATCGGGACGGACTACAACATCGCGTCCTCACACCGCCTGCGCGAGGAGATGGCCGCCGGCAACAAGGCGAGCGAGGCGGTGCGGATCGCCCTGCTGCACGGAGCGCCGATGGTCGATTCCGCCGCCATCATCCTCGCCGGCACGTTCGCATCGCTGATGCTGACCGGGCTCGCGGCCCTGACGGAGCTCGGATTCGGGGTGTCCATCGGCATCCTGATCGCCGCCTTCATCCTCTCGACGAGACTGGTGCCGGCGATGTCCGCCCTCCGCCACTGGCACTTCTGGTGGCCCAACCGGTTCCACCAGACGACCGAGGTGACGAGGAAGCCAAAGGAGGCCGCTGCGCCGGCGGCGCGCTCGGGCTGACTGCCTCGGGGCGCCGCTACTGGTCCGAGAGGATCGCCTCGAGCTCCGCCAGCGGATCACGATCGGGGGGCCCGAGCACCTCGACCGAGGCCCGACGGATGACGCCGTTGATGGCGAAGGGTGCCTCGTAGCGGTCGCCGATGGCCGGGCCCCACTCGTAACCGCAGGTGAGACCCACCCCGGTGCCGCTGAACCCCGAAGGCGTGCACCTCGGGATCGGGCCCTCGCCGACCTCTCTCCCGTCCACTTCGAGACGCGCCCTTCCGCCGAGTCCCGGGGTCTTGTCGAACCGCATCACGACGAGGTGGCGGCCCCCTTCCAGGGGGGACCGAGCCTCCACGATATGGAGCTCCTTGCCGTAGAGGTTGTGCAGGTAGCGGACCCGTCCGTCGAGCACCTGCAGGGTCCAGCCTCCGAGGACGGAGCCGAGGGCCAGCAACGTCCCCTCGGCGACGACGCCCTCGGGCACCTCGACGTCGATCGTGACCACGTGGCTGCGGTTGCGGATGTTGACGGCGACGGGCTCGGGCACGGGTGAGCCGCCGGAGAAGTACCGGAACGAGGTGAGCTCGCGCAGGCGGTTGGGGGGTGGGTGGACGAGGGCGTGCAGGACGCGGTTGTCGAGCGGCAACACCTGGTTCCGCGCCGCCTCGACCCACCAGATCCGCTCGAGGTCCGCCACCTTGTCGGGGTGTGCGGCGGCAAGATCGTCGATCTCCGAGAGGTCGCTCTCGACGTGGTAGAGCTCCCAGGCGTCGTCGTCGAACGAGGCGTTGGGATCGAGTCCGTCGGAGTACATCGGGCCGACCGGCTTGAAGGTCACCGCCTTCCACCCTCGGTGGTAGATGGCCCGTGAGCCGAACATCTCGAAGTACTGCGTCGCGTGGCGCTCGGGCGCGCCCTCGCCACCGGGCTCCAGCAGGTAGGCGAAGCTCGTCCCATCCACGACGCTCTGGGGGACGTGGTCGATGACGTCGGGCGCGTCGATCCCCACAAGCTCGAGCACGGTCGGCAGGATGTCGATGGCGTGGACGAACTGGCGGCGCAGACCCCCGGCGACGGGCGCCAGTCGTGCCGGCCAACTCACGATGCACGGGTCGGCCACCCCGCCGTGGTGCACCTCGCGCTTCCACCGCTTAAAGGGCGTGTTGCCCGCCATCGTCCAGCCCCACGGGTAGTTGTTGTGGGTGCTTGGGCCGCCGATCTCCTCGATGCGGGACTCCATCTCTTCAGTGCTGGCGGGATCAAGGTTGCTCAGCCGGACGTCGTTGATGGATCCGGTGGGCCCCCCTTCGGCGCTCGCACCGTTGTCCGACACCGCGATCACGACGGTGTCGTCGAGCTCGCCGAGCTCCCGGAGGAACCCGAGGAGCCGTCCGATCTGATCGTCCGTATGGGAGAGGAAGGCGGCGAAGCACTCCATGAACCGGGCGGCCAGCCGGCGCTCCTCGGGCGGCAGGTCGTCCCAGGCCGGAACCCAGGAAGGGCGCGGCGAGAGCCGGATGCCGGAGGGAAGGATGCCGCTGGCGAGCTGCCGGGCGAAGGTCTCCTCCCGCCAGGCGTCCCAGCCAAGATCGAACCGACCGCGCTGCACCTCGATCCACGATCGAGGTGCCTGATGCGGCGAATGGCAGGCGCCTGTGCACAGGTAGAGGAAGAAGGGCCGGGAGGGATCGACGGCCCGCAGGTCGGAGAGCATCCCGATGGCCTGGTCCACCAGGTCGGTGGTGAGGTGATAGCCCTCCTCGATCGAGCGCGGCGGTCGGACGGCGTGGTTGTCGTGATAGAGGGCGGGCACGTACTGGTGGGTCTCCCCGCCGTGGAACCCGTACCAGCGGTCGAAGCCCCTCGCCAGGGGCCAGGTGCTCCGGGATGCCGCCATGTGCGTCTCGTCCTCGGGACTGAGGTGCCACTTGCCGACGGCGTAGGTGGCGTAACCGGCGGCCCTCAGGATCTCGGAGACGAAGCCGTTCTCCCGCGGCACCCTCCCCCAGTACCCGGGAAAGCCAATTGCCAGGTCGGCCACCCGCCCCATGCCGTTGCGGTGATGGTTGCGGCCGCTCAGGAGGCAGGCCCGGGTCGGCGAGCACAGCGCCGTCGTGCGGAAGTTGGTCAGGCGCAGCCCGCTCGAAGCGAGGTCATCGAGGTTGGGGGTCGCGATGTCGGACCCGTAGCATCCGAGCTGGGCGAAACCGACGTCGTCCAAGACGAGGAGCACGATGTTGGGCGCACCCGACGGCGGACCGGGCACCTCCGGCCACCAGGGCACCGACGTCCGCCAGTCCCTGCCAATGACCCCCCCAAACGTGTTGATGGCGACGTCCTCGGTTGTCAGGTACGGGCCACCCGGCGGTTGATCGGGCGGTGATCCTGGTTGTGCACGTAGGCGAAGCGGGCAAGGGCACCGATCGCGCCCATGATGCCGATGCCGAGGAGCGCCAGGAAGATGATCAACCCAAGGGCCTGGTAGGCGTTGTTGTCCGAGAGGCTCCGGTTGCCGTAGCACCACGTGACGAGGCCCATCACGAGGACCTCCAGTCCGCAGAGGGCGCCGAATGCCTGCAGGAGCGCGGCACCGCCCTTACGGTCAACCTCGGGCAGGCGGGCCATGGCGCTGTTGATCAACAGCGGGGCGAGTCCGAGGAAGACGACGAAGATGCCTGCCCCGATGAGCCCGTACCACCACTCGGAGTAGACGCCGGTCGCACCGAACGCCAGTGCAGCCGAGAACAGCACCAGGAGAAAGAAGAGCCTGAGGGCGAGTCGCAGCACGGCATATACATACCATGCCGCTGGGGCTCTGGACCCAACTTGCCGGTCGGGCCCGTTGGGCCCGTCTCACCGGACGATCTCGACGAGCAGGACCCACGCGTCGAGGACGCCGGCGGCGATCGAGAGGGCGGCGCTCGCTGCGAGAAATCCGAACCCGGCGTGCAGGTCCGCGAGGAGGAGCGCCGCCCCTACGAGCGCCGGCACGAGAGCGAACTGCGAGGCCAGAACCCGAAGGAAACGCTCGACGGGTGGGCGCTCGCGGGAGGTGACGAGTCCCCGAGCCACGAGCCTCGTGACCGACGCCCAGATGGGCAGGGCGATGGCCGACGCCAGCAGGCCCACGATCCACAGCTCGCCGGATGGGGCCAGCACGGCGAGCCCCACGAAAACGGGCATCACCAGGAGGAGCAGCGCCTCGGCGGCCCGCCCGACGAGGATCGGAGACGACACCACCTGACGAAGGTTGATGGACAACGCCACGAAGACGAGCCCGGCCAACGCCGCTGCCGCCCCCACTTGGGCAATGAAGAAATTCTCCCAGCTACCCGCCATCGCCGTCTCCGCCGCCATCCGGAGCGACCGGCCCCTCGACAAGCGACGGGGAGTCCCCTTGGATCGCCCGGGCCTCCCGCCGGAGCCGCTCTCTTGTGATGCCGATGGCCTCGGGACTGCTGTCCACGAGCAGATAACGTCGCCCGGAACGATGCGCGGCCACGCCGGTCGTGCCGCTGCCGCAGAAGAAGTCGGCAACGAGGTCTCCCGGGCGGCTCGAGGCGCGCACGATCCGCTCGACGAGGGCCACCGGCTTCTGCGTGGGGTACCCGGTGCGCTCACGTCCGGCGGTGGGAACGATCGTCATCCACCACGTGTCCGTCGGGAGCTTGCCCCGGGCCGCCTTGTCGGGGCCGACAAGACCCGGAGCCATGTAGGGGATCCGATCGATCTCCTCGCGGTTGAAGACCCATCGGTCGGACTTCGCGTACCAAAGGATGTTGTCGTGCTTGCGGGGCCACCGATCGCGGGGCCGGCCGCCGTAGTCGTACGCCCAGATGATCTCGTTGATCAGCCGGTCCGACCCGAAGACCTCGTCGAGCATGAAGCGGGCGTGGTGGACGGTGCGAAAGTCGAGATGCACGTAGAGGGAGCCCGTCTCCGACAGCAGACGGTGCATCTCCACGAACCGGTCGTAAAGGAACGTGAGGTAGTCGTCGAGCGCCATTCCGTCGTCGTACTCGTGCGAGGACACGACGTCGTAGCGGTAGAGCCGCCCCCCGAACCCGAGGCGTGTCCGGTCACCCGTCCCCGTCCGGATCGCCTCCAACCGTCGACGACGACCCGTGCCAAAGGGCGGATCGATATAGACCAGGTCGACGCTCCGGTCGGCGAGACGTCGCATGATCGGGAGGTTGTCCCCCTCGAGCACCTCACCACCGGGAGATGTGCCGAGGTGCTGGGCGCTCATGTCCGACGCACATTACCGGGCCCTCGCCGAGCAACCGGGCATCCCGGCGACCGCGAGGGGCTGGCTGGTGACGGACCCCCAGGAGCGGATTCGGGGCCGACCGAGGAGTGTGAACGACACCGGTCGAGCGAGGACAACGGCTGACCGGCCTGTGGGGGTGAACGCACGGCGACGCGCCGACTACCCCACCGCGAGCAAGAGGTGAACCCGCGGGCGAAATTGCCCCCAAGCCTTGTTCCGTCACGCCACGGCTCATTACCTTGACGGCGCCCTGGTCGGCGAGCGCGGGGAGAACCAATGCGAACTGGGTCTGCAAGTTGTCAGGGAGCGGGACCTCGTTTCGCACGCCTCGCTGCGGGCGCGGCCACGCTCGTACTTGTTCCCTCCATCCTGGCGGGCGCGGCCATCGGCACCGCTTCGGCAGCTGCACCCCAGTCGACCGGCCCGTCCACGACGGCGACGCCCGCGACGGTGGCGCCGTCTACGACCACACCGACCACGACCGCCTCACCGGCGAAGACCACTCCCCCGACCACGGCAGTGCCGGCCGCGACGACCCCGACCACAGCTACTCCGGCCTTGAAGACCCCGCCGCCGACGACGACCACGACGGCCCCCCCGCCCCAGGGCGAGCCGGACATCACCGAAGAGGTGCTGGCGCTGCGGGAGCCGGTCGCCGATCTCGAGCAGGTCGTCGAGTCGTGGAGGCTCGCCTGTGAGATGCAGTCCGAGGTCGAGCTCGACCTCGCCTACGTGGACGACGCGCTCAACCAGGGGAACATCCTTGGCGCCCGGGCCCTCCTCGGGGCGTGGATCAGCGAGTCGGCCTCCTATGGCAACGAGGGGCTGATGTCGGCCGCCGAGGTCTCCACCTTCGACACCGACGCCACGGAGATCCTCGACGCCATCCCGACCGAGGGTCACTTCGACAACGAGTTCCACCCGTCGACGTACGTCCCGCCGCCGGTCCCGGTTGCGTGCACGAAGCTACCCGTCGCACCCCCGGACTCCACGATCGGCACGGCGGCGGTCGCCACCTCGCTTCCCATCGAGGACCTCAACAACGCCTCGAGGATCATCTTCAAGACCGCCCTCGGCAAGGTCCCCGGCGTCGGGTTCGTCCTGGGCGCCCTGATCGAGCTGCTGTGGCCGACCTCGGCCGGCAACAACGTCACGTGGCAGCAGATGAGCGAATACGTGGACCAGAAGATCGGCCAAGCCGTCGACCAGATCACCAAGGACGACCTCGACAACAAGTTGACCGGACTGAGCGGCGTGCTGCACAACTACGAGATCGCGCTCCAGGACCCGAGCAACCCCACCTTCATCCGCGAGAACTTCGTCTCGGCCCTCAACCACCTGACGGCGGCGGCTCCGAGCTTCTCCCCGCAGACGCGGCCCTACCTGGTACTACCGGAGTACGTCCAGATCTACAACTTCCTCCTCAACCAGCTGCGCGACGGGATCATCTTCGGGCCGTCATGGGGGATCCCACAGGTCTCCATCAACGACTACAAGGCCCAGCTGGCGAGCAAGATCGTCTCCGCAGGCAACTACGTCACCGCCCAGAGCCAGGCGTCCCACGACAACATGACCAAGCCGCCCAACTCGAGTGCCAGGGACAAGGACCACTACAACGTCAACCTGTTCAGCTACAACGCCAACCTCGACCTGGCCCTGGTCCCCGCCGGTACGGACCAGTCCTTCTACTGGCCGTACATGGACCCGGTCCAGTACCCCAACCCGGTCAACCCGGTGAACACCCGCATCCTCTTCAGCCCCGGCTACGGGTTCATGCCCAACGGCGGCACACCGTCGGTCAACCGGACGCCGAGGCCGCAGATGGTCCGCCTGACGGTCTGGGGCTACGACCGGCTCGACGCCATGCAGGCCACCTACGGCCTAGGCAACCCGGCCGACCCCAAGGTCGGTGGCAGCGGCGGGACCAACGTGCCGCCCCGTGGCGGGGACTTCCCGCTGGGGCCCGCCGCCAACACCCGGGGCGTCGTGACCCGGGTCGAGGGGTACGCCGGAGACGTGCAGGAGGAGCTCCGGCTCATCTTCACGAACAACGGCTCCCAGACCAACAGCGGCCTCATGGCCAACAACCGCAACCTCAACCGCACCAACTACTCGGTGTCGCTCCCCGACAACGTGCTGGGCTACGTCCAGATCATGGGGGTGTTTCCGAGCCCCTA
The DNA here is from genome assembly GCA_963773635.1 of uncultured Actinomycetes bacterium. Taxonomy (GTDB): domain Bacteria; phylum Actinomycetota; class Acidimicrobiia; order Acidimicrobiales; family RAAP-2; genus CAVZBW01. Next base: position 624,813 of record CAVZBW010000005.1, read on the forward strand.
CAACAGCGCCGCGACCACCATCTTCGGCTTCCGCCTCGCCGACAGCTACTCGTGACCCGACCGGCGCGGGCCGGGTCACGTGACTGCGTGGGTTCCACAGCTGTCTGATAGCCTTCGACAGAAGTGGCGCCGGGTCCTCCCGGATCCGGGCTCTGGCGACGGGGTGAACGATGGCGGCACGCGTAGGACTCGACCGGGACGACGTGGTCGGCGCCGCACTGACGCTCCTCGAGGAACGGGGTTCGTCCACCGCCGTCTCCCTCGCCGACGTCGCCACGCGCCTCGGGATCCGGACCCAATCGCTCTACGCCCACGTGGACGGCGCCGAGGGACTCCGCAGGGAGCTCGCGCTGCACGGGCTGCGGGCGCTCGCCGACCGCCTCAACGAGGCCGCCATCGGAAGGGCGGGCCCCGATGCCGTGGGGGCCATCGTCCGCGCCTGGCTGGCCTTCGCGGCCGAGCGACCGGGCCTGTACGCCGCCACGCTTCGCCCCCCGGGCGACGACCCCGAGATCGGGGCGGCCATGGCCTCGACCATGCGACCCCTCCTCCTGGTCCTCGCCTCCTACGGTCTTTCGGAAGAGATGGCCACGCACTGGCACCGGATCATCTTCGCCGCCGTGCACGGGTTCGCCACGCTGCGGGCGGAGCGCAAGCTCACCATGCCCGCCGACCCGGACGAGACGGTGGCCCTCATGATCGACACCTTCACCTCCCAGCTCGAGCGGAGCTCCGCGTCGAGCGCCGTCTCCTGAGCCTGGGACGGGCTGGCTCGTGGCGGTGACGATCGACCACTCCGGCAAGGCGGTGCTCGTGACCGGTGCCGGAGCGGGCATCGGCCGGGAGATCGCCCGCTGGTTCCACCGGGCGGGGGCCAACGTGGCGGTCAACGATCTCGACGCAGGGCGAGCCGAGGCGGTGGCCAGCGAGCTGCGCCGCTCCGGGGGAACGGCGGTGGCGGTCCCCGCCAACTGCCGGGACGACGACGAGGTGGCGCGCATGGTCGCCGACACGGTGGCGGCGCTCGGCCGGCTCGACGTCTGCGTCAACAACATCGGGATGCTGCCCCGGGGCCGGGGGCTCGAGCCCTTCGTGGAGATGGACGGCGCCTACTGGCGCGACCTGCTCGACCAGAACCTCGTGCTCGCCGCCCTGTGCGCACGGGCCGAGGCGCGCGTCCTGCTCGAGCAGGGCGACCCGGGGGTCATCCTGTTCGTCAGCTCGGGAGAGACCACCCGGCCCTCTCCGCACAATTCGGCTTACGCAGCCGCCAAGGCGGCGCTCAACCATCTGACCACGACGCTCGCCGTCGAGCTCGGGCCGTCGGGCATCCGGGTCTGCGCCATCGCCCCCGGCACCACTCTGACAGAGGCCGTCCGCGCCGCGTTCAGCGACGAGCACGTCGCCCGGATCGTCGCCTCCACTCCGCTCCGCCAAGAGGTCGACCCCGACGAGCTCGGACGCCTGGCCATCTTTCTCGCAAGCGATCTCGCGCGGTGTATCACCGGCCAGCTCATCCTGGCCGACGCCGGGGCCTTCCTGTCCCGTAGCCGTCCCCCGAATCCCGAGTCCTGACGGACCCAACCGGGTTGCCGTGCCGGGGCGCCGGGTCGGCCCTTCCCACAGGCCCCTACAGGCCGAAGATCCGTCCCGCGGTGCTCCCGAGGACCGCCGCCGCCTCCCGGGCGGGCAGGAGACGAACCGAGGTCTGCGCCAGCTCGACGTGCCGCTCGTAGTTCCCGAGCCGGGTCTGGGGATGGTCGGATCCCCACATCACCCGCTCCCCGCCGAACCGAGCGACCAGGTACGAGACCACCTCGGCGGGATCGGCGCCCGCCGCCCGGGCGTCCTCGAACAGGTGCGAGGTGATCTTGATGCTGACGTGCTCCGACGGGACCAGGTGCACGAGTGGGTGGCCGCTCACGAGGCCGGCGGCGTCGAAGGAGGGGAAGCCGCAATGGTCGATCACGATGGGCACCTCGGTGTGGGTGCGGATCGCGGGCAGCAGGGCCTCAAGGTGCTCCCCCAGCCCGGTGACCACGGCGACCAGCCCGGCCGCGCCGACCGCCTCCAGCACCTCGCCCGCGCGGGGCGTTGCGACCCAGTGCTTGACGCTGCGCAGCGCGAACAGCCGGATGCCGACGACCCCCTGGCGTTGCGACAGCTGCCCGATGTCCGCGATCGCGTCGGGATGGCCGGGGTCCAGGGCGGGGAGGGCGCAGAACCGCGATCCCTGGGAGAGGCCGGCGTCCAGGACGTAGCGGTTGTCAAACCCGTAGAGCCCGACGGCCTGGACCAACACGCCGCGGGCCACCCCGGCGGCCTCGAGGTCGCCGGCCAGTGCCTCGGCGTCCCGCCCGGGGTCCTCCCACCAGGTGCTGGTGGGCAGCCGCTCGCTGGAGCGGGGGTACCGGGCCACATCGGGGTCCGCCACGTGCAGGTGGGTGTCGATCACCGGGACTCCCCGCCGCACCCGGGGCGACCCCGGGCGGCGACATCCCGGAGCGGCTCAGTAGCCACGATCGCGGTCGACGACGTTGCGCAGCGGCTCCCCCGCCAACCATCGGGAGAGGTTGTCCGCGAAGAACCCGTACAGGTCCATGACGTAGCGCCCGGGGGCGGACGCCGAGTGCGGGGAGATGGCACAGTTCGGCACGTCCCACAGCGGGCTGTCCTCGGGCAGGGGCTCGCTGCGGGTGACGTCGAGGACGGCCGCCCCCAGGTGCCCGCTCCGGAGGGCATCGGCAAGGGCCTCCTCGTCCACGAGCGACCCCCGGGCGACGTTGCAGAAGACGGACCCGGCGCGCATGGCCGCAAAGGCGGCCGAGTCGAACATGCTCTCGGTCTCGGCGATCGCCGGCGCGCTCAGGACCACGGCGTCGACCCGCCCCAACAGGTCGTGCAGGCGCTCGGGGCCGGCAACCTCTGCGCAGTTGGGGTGCGGGCGAGGGTGGCCGCGAATCGCCAGCACCTCGACGCCGAGGGCATGGGCGCGCTCCGCGACGGCGGCCCCGATGGCGCCCAGCCCGACGACGAGGAGGCTCGAACCCGCCAGTTGGCGCCCGTAGGTCGGTTCCCACCGGTGGGCCCGCTGGAGGGCATCGAGCTCGGTCGTGCGCTTCCACACCCCGAGGAGCCGCGCGATCACGAACTCGGCGATGGGCACGGCCGCCACCCCGGCCGCGTTGGTGAGGGCGACCCGCTCGGGCAGCCTGTGGCGCAGCAGGTGCTCCACGCCGGCCCCCACCGCCTGCACCCACCGCAGCTCCGGCGCCAGCTCGGCCACGCCGTCGGGCAGGTCAAGGGCGAGCAGGGCGTGGGCGGCGGCGAGCTCTCGGGCGAAGGCCGGATCGAGGTCCGGAACCTCGACCCGGGCGCCCGCACCCCTGGCCGTCCGTGCCGAGTGCGGCTCCAGGTAGGAGCAGACCCGGAGATCCACCCGGTCGCTGACGCTGCGGAGCCGCTCCAGCTCTTGGTCCGGGGGGTCCGGCGGGAAGGACACGAGGACCTTCACCGGCCCGCTCACGGGTGGGCTAGACATCGATCACCCCTTGGCCGCGAGACATCACCCCTCCCCTCTGCGCTCGGCGGGGACCGCCTGGGCGGGGACCGCCTCCGCGATCCGCCGATCGAGCAGCTCTCGTGCGTAGCTTGCCACCGGCGTCCCGTCGAAAAAGCCGGGGTTGGCACCCCCGTGCAGCAGCACCGCATTGTCGCAGACGAAGCGCCGGAAATGCATGGGGTCCAGCTGCCCGTCGTCCACCAGCTCGTGAGCCTCGTGGAGGACGTCCCCCATGTCGGTGACGTCCCAGTGGCCGATGTCCGAGCCCAGCATGGCGTGGAGCTCCGGCGTGCTCTTGCCGAGCCTCGTGCCGAAGGACCAGGGCACCGTCGGATCGTCGGCCTCGCAGCCGAAGAAGAAGCGGTCGAACAGGGCCACCAGGTCGTCCCCGCCCCGCACCCCGCTGTCGCGGAAGTCGTCCAGCTCGGCCGGGGGGTTGTCGCTCTGACCGAACGTCGCCCGCCGCATAGTGGGATCCGCGAAGGTCCGCCCACCGTGCTCGGCCACCAGTCCGTCCCACGTCCCGAAGTCGACGCCGGAGGGATCCAGGCGCTCGATGTTGGCTCCCCCCCGCTTCTCCCATCTCGAGATCAGGTCTCCGAGCAGCTGCACGCCGAAGGAGACCCCGCCCTCCAGGAACGCCACCCGCAGCTCGGGAAACCGCTGCATGACGCCGCCGAACACGAGCCCCTTGGCGAAGGCGTCGCTTCCGGTCGCGAAATTGCCGATGTGGTTGAGCATGTAGCGCGACGGGGAGGCCCGCAGGGGCAGGCCCATGGTGGGCGTATGCACCGTGACGGCGACGCCGAGCTCCACGCATCGGCTCCAGACCGGGTCGTAGTCGTGGACGCTGTCGATCGCCAGCAGGTCGTACCACTCGTGATCGGCCCCCGTCCCCGGAGGCCGGCGCACGAAGCTGTTGAGCATGACCGTCTTGAGGCCGCACTCGACGACCGCATGGTCCAGCTCCGCGATCGCCTCCTCCGGGTCGTGGCAGGGCACCGTCGCCACGGCGGTCAGGCGATCCCCCAGGCCGGCGGTGAGCTCGGCCGCGTACTCGTTGATGGCCCGGCACGCGAACCTCCGGACCTCGTCGTCGGGATGGCCGATCACGGTGAGCCCGACGCTCGGGTACAAGATGGCGAAGTCGATGCCCAGGTCGTCCAGGCGCTCGTAGAGGAGGGCCGGAACGAAAGCGGTGGCCCGGTCCAGGGGATCCGTCGGGAGCGCCCACCAGGGGGCGGCCGCCTGGCGCTGCGCCGCGCCCGCCTCCTCCATGGGCTTCAGGATCGGGGCCTGACGGGACCGGTAGGTGGGCGAGCCCCCGAGGAAGCGATCCGCAACCTCGTCGCCCGCCATCTTGCGGACCCGGTCGGCCAGGATGGGCAGGGACTCGACCAGGTGGCCGTCGGCGTCCACCACCGGGTGACCCAGGTGCTCCCGCACCTCCCTCGCAGTCTGCATCGGGGCATCCTCCAGGCGGCCGCGACAGGGGTTGTGGCCGCTGTCGAAATGTATCAGACTGAAGACGAATCTCCACAGGCACGAATCCGGAGCGGCAGGGCCGGCACGATCGTGGCTCCGGGGACTGCGAACACCAGGGCGAGCACGAGGCGCGACATGGCAGGCACCGACACCGAGTCCCGAGGGCCGACGAGTGCGGCCGCCACCGCCGAGGCGGCGCTGGCCACGATGGTCGACACGCTCGCGGCCGACGGCTACCGACTGGGCATCTCCGTGCCGGACGCCCCGGGACCGTCGCCGACCAAGGTCCGCCTGGTCGTGACCGCCGGCCCAGATGCATGCCCGGACTGCCTCGTGCCCAAGCAGGTCTTTTCCGACATCGCCTCCGCCGCACTCGGAGCCGGGTGGGACGTCGAGCTGCGCTACCCGGAGGACGCCAAATGACGATGCTCGACCTCATCGACGAGTCGCCGGAGAGCCTCTACCGGCTCTGCGAGGAACGGGGCTGGGGCGACGGGCTCCCGCTCGTCGCCCCGACCGAGGCGCGGGTGTCCGAGATGCTGGAGGCCGGGGGTGGGGACCCCGAGGAGGTCCTGGCGGTGCTGCCCCCCCGCTCGGGCCTGGCCACCCGCCGGGCCGTTGCGGTCAACGCGGTCATGGCCGGCTGCCTCCCGGAGTGGATGCCGGTCCTGGTCGCCGCCACCCGTGCCCTCGGCCGGCCGGAGCTCAACCTGCGAGGCGTCAACGCCACCACCCACCCCTCCGCACCGCTCCTCGTCGTGCACGGGCCGATCGCCGAGCGCACGGGATTCAACGCGGGCATCGGGGCCTTCGGCCCCGGCGTGCGCGCCAACGCGACCGTCGGGCGTGCCGTGCGTCTCATCCTCCTGCACGTCGCCGGTGCGTTGCCGGGCAGCGGCGACGCCTCGAGCCAGGGGCAGCCCGCAAAGTACTGCTACTGCGTAGCCGAGAACGTCGCGCAGAGCCCGTGGGGCGCCTACCACCACAGCGTCGGCGTGGACGCGGAGAGCGCGGTGACCATCCACTGCGGGGAGGGACCCCACAACTTCCACGACATGGAGTCCCAGGAGCCGCGCATCATCCTGGACAAGGCCGCCTCGGTGTGCGCCACCCTCGGCAGCAACCACGGGCCGATCCCCGAGGCCGAGTACTTCGTGTGCCTCGGCCCCGAGCACGCCGCGACCATCGCCGCGGCGGGTTGGACCAGAGGCGACGTCGCCAGTTACCTCTTCGAGCGGGTCCGCCTGCCGGCTGTGCTCCTGCGGACGCACTTCGAATCCCAGCTGTGGCGGCCGTGGGCGTTGGCCCTCGACGACGACGCCCTGCAGCCGCTCACCGAGTCCCCCGATCACTTCAAGGTGGTGGTCGTCGGCGGGGCGGGCAAGCAGTCCTGCCTCTCGCCGAGCTGGGGGGTCACGAAGAGCGTGACCGAGCCGATCGACGATCCCGGGGAGGGGCGATGACCGTCAAGATCTACGACCCGTGCGGGGACACCGGCCCGAGTCCCAAGGCGCTGACGTCGCCCCTCGACAACCTCGCCGGCAAGCGCATCGGGGTCCTGGACAACGGCAAGCCCAACGCCATGCTGCTCATGGAGGAGATGGCCCGCCTCCTGGCCGCCCGCACCGGAGGGACGGTGACCCTGCTCACGGCGAAGCGCACGGCCGCCGAGGCGGCGGACCCGGCCATCATCGAGCGGCTGCGCTCGGACGCCGACGTGGTGCTGACGGGCTCCGCCGACTGTGGCTCGTGCACGTCGTGGAGCATCTACGACGTCGACCAGCTGGAGAGCGCCGGGGTGCGCGCCGTGGGCGTGACCACCACCGCCTTCGAGGTGCTCTCGAGGCAGGTCGCGGCGACCCTCGGGCGGGACGACGCCCGGATCGCCGTGGTCCCCCATCCCCTCGGGGCCATCGGCGACGACCAGGTCCGGGCTTCGGCGGCCGGCTCGATCGAGCAGCTGATCAAACTCCTCAGCAGGTAGCCGACCGAGAAGACCGCCCTCCCAGCGGTACCATTTCCCCTCCACGAGCCCTGCCGTTTGGGGCCCAGCAGAGGGAGAGGACTGCGGCCATGGGCTCTCGCAGGGGTGCGCGAGCGGTGCGAGGGCGTGGGACCCTCGGCGGATCTGCCGTGACGGCGATCGTCGCCGTCGTGGCCCTGCTCCAGGCACTCGTCGGCGTCGGGATGGGCGGAGGGTCACCGGCCGGAGCGGCAACGTCCCAGTCCGGGAGCCTCATGAACTCCCGCATCTCGGGCCTGCTCGCCGTCGGCACCGGCGTCCGGCTGGTCAAGAAGGACTTCCACCTCGACCAGGGAAGCGGCGTCTGCGACTTCGCCGGTGCATCGCCGATCCCCGAGACCGTCCAGGGGTCGAGCGCGGCCTTCTGCTACGAGGCTCGCCGCAACTCCCAGACGGACAACAACGGCCCCGTCAACACCGAGGTCCACTTCTCGTACCAGATCGAGTCCCTGCAGGGCGGCGCCTACAAGGACAGCGGGTACTACCTCACGGCGAGCGCCAAGGTCCCCTACACCGGGAAGAACGAGATCTCGTGCCAGATCAAGCCCAACGGCAGCGCAGATGGGACGGACAGCTCCCCATACGTCTGCGCCACCAGCTTCGCCGCCGACACCTTTGGCAACGAGGACCCCCAACCCCACTGGTCGGTCACGAGCAAGCCGGTCAACGTCATCGACGCCAAGACCGCCACGGCCGACCAGCTCAACGCCGCTCGCGATCTGATCGTCGCAGTCTGCGGGGCGGGCCAGCCCGAATGCACCTACGAGTCGACGAGCCAGCGGATCTATGCGCCACCACAGTCCCAGTGGGTCCCCCTCGGCAACGGTGACGTCAATTGCGACTCCCATCCGGACAAGTCCTACGAATACGACCAGGGGTACACGTGGTCGTGGTCCAACTCGCTCGGGGGCAAGGTCCAGGGGAAGTTCCAGGGTCTGGACAAGATCTTCACCCTCACGGTCGAGGTGACCTACCAACACAGCTGGACCGCTTCGCAGAACTACTCGGAAAAGCACGTGCAGAAGGTGCCGTACGGAAAGGTGGGCTTCTTCTACCTGCAGCCCGGCCTCCTCGAGATCGTCGGCACCTTCCAGATCTCGAGCCGCGACTCCGTCCAGGTCATCAAGAACTTCACCGTGAACCTCCCGCTGGCGAGCGACTACGACCCGGGCCATGGATTCCCGCCGATCCACATCGGCCTGGTCTGGCCGGTGCAGAAGCCGGTGGACTGTCCGTCCGCCACCACCTCCACCCCGACCGTCGGGGTCCCGAGCGGCGCAACCGTCGTCGGGAAGGCGCAGCAGGCGGGCTGACGCCTCGGCACACGGCTCACCCGGCCCCGCGAGCCGCCTCCTCACGTAGGAGGGACTTCGCGACCTTGCCGCCCGAAGCCCGGGGGAGGTCGTCGACGACGAAAAGGTGCTCGGGGAAGCTCTCCCGGGAGAACCCCGCGCCGTCGAGGTGGGCCACCAGTTCCTCGAGGGTGGGCGCCGCGCCCTCCCGCCCGACCACGAAGACGCCCACCCGCTCCCCGAAGATGTCGTCGGGAACCGGAACCGCGGCCACCAGGGCGATCCCGGGGTGGGTGCCGACGGCGTCCTCCACCGCGGCGGCGCTGATGTTCTTGCCGCCCCGGATGATGAACTCGCTCTTGCGACCGGTCAGCCGCACGTAGCCGCGCTCGTCGATCGTGGCGACGTCCTCCATCAGCATCCAGCCGTCCGGGGTGTAGAGGCGGGCGTTGCCCTGGGGGTCCTCGTAGTAGCCGGCGCAATTGGCCGGTCCCCGGCACGCCGGCTGTCCCGGCCCTCCCGTCGCGGTGATGTCGGCGTCGTCGGCGTAGAGGCGAGGCGCCATCGCCTCGATCACTCGGCCACAGGTGGTGAGCCGCTCCTCGCGACCGTCGGAGAGCGAGGTGTTGCTGTAGGCGCCGGTCTCGTTCGAGCCATAGAACTGGAGCACCCGGGAACCGGTGCGCTCCTCAAACTCGGACGCCCGGTGGTAGGGCACCGCCTCGCCCCCGGTGAAGATGGCCCGCAGCGACGACAAGTCGACCGTTCCCAGCCGGCCGGAGCCCAGCATCATGATGAACTGCGTGCTGACGCAGCACAGGATCGTGACCCCGTGGGCCGCGATCAGCTCGAGCGCCCCGTCCGCGTCGAAGCGCTCCATCAGCACGACCGGCACGCCGGCCAGGGTGGGCGTGAAGTGCGCGGTCCACAGGCCGAAACCGAACGGCGCCGGGATCACGCTCATCATCACGTCATCGGGCTGCAGCTGGACCGCGCCCTCCACCAGCTGGTGGAAGTAGTGCCACCGGTTCTGGAACTGCATGACTCGCTTGGGCAGGCCGGTGGTCCCCGACGTCGAATTGACCAGGAACAGGTCGTTGGGTCCGAGCGCGCTTCCCCGAGCTCCCCGCTCGCCAACAGGTCCCGGGCGGCTGCGGCCGCGACGGCATGACCGTCGGCGTGCACCACGCCGGCCGGATCGGCAGCATCGGGCATGACGACCAGGTGGTCGAGGGGCGCCCCGGCCGCCCGGGCCCGCTCGATGACCCGGTCGGCTGCGACCCCGCGGTGCACCCCGTGGGTGACGAGCGCCCGCGAACCGGTGGAGGAGAGCAGGTAGTCGACCTCCCTCGGCCCCGCCCGCGCCCCGATCCCCACCGCCACGGCGCCGGCCCGCTCGGTGCCGAGAAAAGCCGCATGCACGTCGGCGCCGTCGGGCAGGAGCACGCCGACGCGCTCGCCGGGCGCCACGCCACATCCGGTGAGCGCGGCGGCCACGACGTCGCCCCGATCGTCGTACTGCGTCCAGCTCACACGGCCGTGCTCCGTGACGAAGGCGGCGGCGCCCGGCCGGGTGGCGGCGCGCTCACGGACCACGTCGCCCAGGGTGCGACGACTCCAGTAGCCGGCCTCGACGTAGGCGTCGGCCATCGTGGGATCGACGATGGCGCTCACCGGGCCGCCAACCGGCTCACGATCTCGAACTTCTGGATCTTGCCCGACGGCGTCATCGGGAGCTGGTCGAGGATCTCGAGGCGTTCGGGCAGCTTGTAGGTGGCGAGCCCATCGGCCCGGAGCCGCTGCACCACGGACTCGTGGTCGAGCCTCGCGCCCGGGACGAGCACGACGCAGGCGCAGGTGCGCTCCCCGAGTCGATCGTCGGGCAGGCCCACGACCGCCACTCGATCCACCTCCGGGAATTCGATCATGAGATCCTCGATCTCTCTCGGGGTGATGTTCATCCCACCTCTGATGATGATCTCCTTCTTGCGTCCGAGGACCGTGAGGTATCCCTCCGCGTCGATGGCGGCGAGATCCCCCGACCGGACCCAGCCGTCCTCGTCGAACGTTGCCGCGGTGCGCCCGGGGTCCTGGTAAAAGCCGACGCAGGTGTTGGGACCACGCACGTGGATCTCGCCGACCACGCCCGGTGCACAGGGTTTCCCCCGCTCGTCCCTCACCTCCACCTCGACGTCGCTCAGGGGGGAGCCGTCGGTGCTCGCCCTCTTGGGGCCCGGAGCAGCCGGGCGGTTCCACGTGGCCACGAGGACCTCGGTCGACCCGTAGAGCCGCAGTACCCCGATCCCGCGCACCGCCGCCCGATGGACGAGCTCGGCCGGGACGGGGGCCCCGCCGCAGCCAAAGCGCGACATCGTCGGCAGCTCGAGGCCGCGGCGCTCCGCCTCGGTCACGAGATCCTGCAGGAACGTGGTCGACGCGAGCGTGTAGCTCGCCCCGTGGTCGCCGATCAGTCGAGCGGCGACCACGGGGTCCCACCGATCCTGGAGGATCAGCGGCAACCCGTGGTAGAGGGCGAAGCGAACCCCGTAGTTGAACCCCGTCGAGTGACCGATCGGCGAGGGCATCCAGACCACGTCGTCGTCGGTGATCTCGAGATCGCACCGCGCCGTGCGGACGCTGAAATTGGCCGTCTGCTCGGTGTGGATGATGGCCTTGGGGGCGGCCTCGGTCCCCGACGTGAAGATGAGCTCCGAGACGGCGGCAGCGTCGCGACCGGCAGAACCTGTACCGTCGTCCTCCCGAGCAGCGCCCGAGCGGGAGAACGAGGTGGCCTGGTCGAACGAAACGGTCTCGCTCAGGGGCGCAGACCCCGCGGCCGACGCGCTCTCGCCGGCGGCCGGCCGGTCCACGAGCACGTGCAGCACCGGCACGCCCGAGGCCTCGATGACGGCGGCCGTCTCGGACCGGTGATCGTGCCCGCGGTACGAGCACGGCGTGCAGATCACCTTGGGCGAGGCGACGGCGAGGACGTGCTGGAGCTCCCTGCGCCGGTAGGCGGGGAGCAACGGATTGACCACGGCCCCGATCCGGAGGGCGCCCAGCGCCGCCGCGACGAACGGGTACCAGTTGGGGAGCTGGATCGAGACGACGTCGCCCGGCCCGACCCTCCTCGAGACGAGCCACGAGCCGAAGGACGCGGCGTCCCGGGCGAGCTCGCCGTACGTGTACCGGCGACCCGCATCGTCGTCGACCACGGCCACCCGCCCCGGCCTGCGCCTGGCGTGGTCGTCGACGCGATCGGGCAGGGTGGCGCCATCCCAGTGCCCACCGCGGAGGTAGGCCTCGCGCCGCTCCGGCGAGGTGACGAGGTCCCCCAAGGCGCCCCTCCCGCTCGCACGCCGGGCGCCGCCGGCCTCAGCGGTCGGCATGCAGCACCACCGCCGAACCGTCCATCAGCGCACCCGACGTGACCACCGCGACCTCGTGGCGCGGCACCTGGCGCTCGCCGCAGCGCCCCTGAACCTGCAGCGCCGCCTCCGCGATCGTGTTGATCCCGTGGAGATAGCCCTCGGCCAGCAGCCCCCCGCCGGTATTGGTCGGGAGGACACCGTCGATCCCCGTGTGGCCCTCGCGGACGTACGCCCCCGCAGTGCCCCGCTGGCACAGCCCGAGGCCCTCGAGGCCCATGAGCACCGTGCTCGTGAAGCAGTCGTAGATCTCCGCCAACTGCACGTCGGCCGGCCCGATCCCGGCCCGGCCGAAGAGCTCCTCGCGCAGCCAGGTCGTGTAGTTGCGGGTGTAGTCGTCCCAGAGCAGGTGGTCCCCGATGTCGAGGCCGGGGCGAGGACCGGCCCGGTAGCAGCCCGAGGCGACCACGGCCGGGGGCTGACGGAGATCGCGCGCACGCTCGACCGAGGCCACGACCAGCGCGCAGGCCCCGTCGACCTCGACGGTGCAGTCTGAGTGACGAAAGGGCTCGACGACGTAGGGCTCGTCGAGGTAGGCCCGGAGGTCGAGGGGCCGCCGCACGATTGCCCGAGGGTTGCGCTCCGCGTACCAGCGCTGGCTGATGGCGACCGAAGCGAGATCCTCGGCGCCCTGTCCGGTCTCGTGAAGGAAGCGACGGGCCCACATGGCCACGTACATCATGTAGTGGGCGTAGCCGATCGGGTAACGGAACTGCCCCCCCATGCCCGGGAACTGCATGCCGCCCACGCGGGCACCCGAGCGCCCGTTGAGGGCGCGGTAGATCACGACCACCTCGGCGTCGCCCCGGTCCACCGCCTGGGCGGCCTGCCACACGAGATGGCACGGGGCCTGGCCCCCGAGGTTGAGGTCCACGGCCCAGCGCAGCGGTCCGGCGCCCGCCGCGGTGGCGGTGGCCACACAGGGCACCGAGTCGTTGTTGACCATGAAGCTCCCCATGCCGTCGACCATGGAGGGCTCCAGCCCGGCATCGTCCAGGGCGGCGTCGACCGCCTGGAGCGCGAGGGCGAGCACGCTCTCGCCCGAGGACTTGGTGAGCGGTGAGTACCCGACGCCGACCACGGCGGCCCCCGGACCCGGCGAGCGCCGGAGGCCGGCCCCGGCCCGAAGGCGTGGGACCGGCGACGGATCGGGTGACCGTCGTCGGTCGCCGTCACCGGCTGCCTCGCCGTCACCGGCTGCCTCGCCGTCCCGGGCACGCCGAAAGCACGCCTCGGTCCAACCGTCGCCGCCCCCATCGCCCACATGGTCGACGAAGCAGGCCTCGACCGAATCGCCGACGGCCGGCGGCAGACCGGGCGGGACCCGGGCGAGCATCCTCGGCCCCTCGTCCAGCTCGACGACGGCGATGGAGCCCGGCACCGGCCCCCCGTACCCCGGCAACGCCCGATGCACCGTGATGAGCGAGTACACGGTCCCCCGCCCGGAGACCTCGACGAGCTCGCTCGGCCGTCCGGCGCACCATGGGCAGGCCGGCATGGGCGGGAAGCGGTGGCGGCCGCAGCCGATGCAGCGTTGGACCGTCAGCCGGTGCGACCGCAGGGCCGCCCACCAGGGCGCGGACTCCTCGTCCGGCACCGGATCGGGCCCGGCCGGCGCCGAGAGTGAGGGCTCGGGCAACCTCAGCGCCCCCGGAACCTGGGCGATCGCTTCTCTGCGAAGGCGCGCAGACCCTCCGGTGCGTCCTCGGAGGTGAGGCAGTAGTAGGCGTTGCGCTCCCGCTCGAGGCGCAGCCCGCTGTCCACGTCGGCGTTGGCACACCACAGGGACTGGAGCACCGCTTTAGCGTTGGCCACCGCCAGCGGGCTCTTGTGGGCCACCTGGGCCGCGAACTCGAGACCTTCTCGCAGCAGGTCTCCGTCCGGCACCACCCGGGCCGCCAGACCCCAGGCGACGGCCTCGTCGGCGTCGAGAAAGCGACCGCTCATGATGAGCTCGAAGGCCCGGGGCAGCCCGATCAGGCGCGGCAGCAGCGTGAGAACGCCCCCACCGCCCATCTGGCCGTAGTTGAGGTGGCCGTCGCCGATCCGGGCCCCGCTCGCCACGAGGCTCATGTCGCAATTGAGCAGCAGCTCGAGGCCCCCGGCGGCGGTGATGCCGTTGACCAGGGCGACGACCGGGACCGGCACGTCTCGCAGGCGGCCGAAGACCCGGTGCACGTCGGCCACGAAGCGGGGAAAGGCCACCGGATCACGTTGGAGGTCGAGGTAGCCCTTCAGGTCACCGCCGGCGCTGAAGGCGCGTCCGGCCCCGGTCACCAGCACGCCGCACAGATCGTCGCGCTCGATCAACGCCTCCACCACGGTGTCGAGTGCCCGCAGCATCTCCCAGTCGATGGCGTTGAGCCGCTCCGGCCGATCGAGGGTCACGAGCGCCGCGAAGCGCTTCCCGGCCCCCCGACCCTCCTCCCCCACCAGATGGTCGTCGACCCGCACCGGGGGCCGGTCGGCGGTGGCCCCCTCGCCGCGCTCCGCGGCCAAGGCCATCACCCTCGGTCGAAGCCGTAGAGGCGCGCCGCGTTGCCCGAGAGGATCTGATCCGCCTCGTCGCGAGGCACGCCCGAAAACGTGGCCTGCAGGACGAGCTCCGAGTTGGGCCAGTTCGCGCTGATGTGCGGGTAGTCGGTCGACCACAGCATCCGGTCGACCCCGATCTCGTGGCGCATGCGCACGCCAAACGGGTCGTTGATGAACGTCGTCGACACGTGGCGGTCGACGTAGCGGCTGGGCAGGTCGTCGATGACGAAGGCGCTGTTGGCCCGCAGTCGGAGGAAATTGCCGTCGATCTGCTCCTTGAAGTAGGGCACCCAGCCACTGTCCACCTCGGCGAAGACCACCTGCAGGCCGGGGAAGCGATCGAAGATGCCGGCGAAGATCATCTGCACGATCCGGTTCGGCACGTCGAAGAACCTCCCGTAGCCGGGCAGGGGCGAGCGGTGCGCCGCCGGCAGGGTCTGCGTCAGGCTGACATGGACGTTGAGGCTCACCCCGCGGTCGGAGAGCGCGGCCCACACCTTGTCGTCATCGGCCACCGGCTCGAGCGCGCCGTTGGGGTAGGCCGTCATGAGGAAGCCCCGGATCCCCGGCCGACCCCACACTCGATCGATCTCGGCCAACGCTCCCTCGACCCCGCGGTTGGGGAGCATCGCCAGGCCGGCGAAGCGCGCCGGGGCCTCCCCCGCGTACTCCGACAGCCAATCGTTGTAGGCGGAGACCATGGCGTGGTGGAGCTCGGGATCCTGGTTGGCGGCCACCCCCTGCGACAACCGGGGCGTCGGGTAGAGGACCTCCGCGTCCACTCCGTCCTTGTCCATCTCGGTCAGGCGGACGACCGGGTCGTACCCGCCCCGGCGGATGTCCTCGAAGCGGACCCAGCCGCGCTGCTCGGACGGATCGAGGCCGGCGCAGGCGTTCATCCCGAACGTGATCGGGTCCTTGACCCCCTCGATCACCCAGGCGTCTCCCTGCTCGAACCGCTCGATCCTCGGGACCCGATCCTGGAGTCCACGGGGCACGCGGGCCGTCCAGAGGTCGGGCGGCTCGTTGACGTGGGAATCGGCCGAGATCAGCCGGTACCTCCGGCCACCCGGCGCCCCCCGTGATGTCGTGTCTTGGGCCATGGCTTCCCCTCCTCGCAGTCGAACGGATGCCCGGACCGGGCTCGAAACGATCTTATCTTTAGGAGATTTCCGCTTCCCGCAGCAGCGAGGCCCGCACCACGGTGCCCTCCTCGACGTAGACGCGTCGGATCGTCCGGTGCGAGAAGTGCTCGCGGGCGGCAGATTCGGCGGACCCGGCGTCGCCGCGCTCGATGGCCTCGAGGATCCGGCGGTGCTCGTCGAGGGTGAGCTCGCGCACCGCCCGGTCGGGGATCACCCCGGCCACGCGATCCCGGCGCAGCGCGCCCACCTGGGCGACCCAGAGCGACTCGAGGGCCCCGACGACCAGCCGCATCGTCTCGTTGGCGCAGGCAGAGACCAACTCCACGTGGAAGTCGCGCGCTCGCGCCCCGTAGCGGGCGGCATCGTCCAGGACGGCCTCGGACTCCTCGAGGATCGACCGGAGCCGGGGCAGCACGCGCTCGTGGCGGTCGGGCCGGGTGGCGCAGGCCGCGGCGCACACCGGCTCCAGCCACTGCATGGCCGACATGACGTCGCCCAGGCCCGTGCCGCGGGACTCGAGGACCAGGGCGAAGGTGTAGGCGGCGTCGGGCGCCTGGGGCTTGTGGACGACGGCGCCACCCTGGCTCCCCCGCAGCATCGTGACGAACCCTTCGGTCTCCAAGATGCGCATCGCTTCGCGGAGGGACGGCACGCTCACCCCGTACTCCTCGAGCAGCTCCTCCTGCCGGGGAAGCATGGACCCGTCCGGGAATTCGAGTGACAGGATCCGCCGGCGAAGTTGCTCGGCCACCATCTCGGAGAGCCGCGGCTGGCGCATCTGCCGCCGCCCCTCCCTCTCAGCCGCCGTCTCGGGTGCGGGCGCGGGGATCACCCCCCTCGACCGCCTCGGTGCCGCTCAGGGCGATGCGGGACCGAGCAGCCGACCCGGACGGGATCCCTCGACGAGGTCCCCATCCCTCACGATCTCCCGACCGCCCACCCAGACCCGGTGGATCCCCCGGCTGCGCGAGATCAGCCGGTCCGATTCGCCCGGAAAGTCCCATACCCGTTCCAGATCACCGGCCTCAACGGTATCGGGATCGAAGGCCACCAGATCGGCTGCCAAGCCTGCGGCGATACGGCCTCGTCCGCCCAGCCCGAACACCTCGGCCGGCTGCCCGGTGAGGCGCCACACGGCGTGCTCGAGGGTCAGGTCCCTACGGTCCCGGACCCAGTGGGAGAGCAGGTAGGTCGTGAAATTGGCGTCGCAGAGCTGGGTGGCGTGGGCGCCGGCGTCGGAGAGCCCGAGGAGGAACCGGTCGCGGTTGAGCAGCACGGCGATCTGGTCATCGTCGTCGTTGGCCATCACCACCCGGAACCTCGTCGAGAGATCCTCGGCCAGCGCCAGCTCGACCATGACCTGCAGCGCGGTCACCCCGCGGGCCCCGGCCATCCGGCCCAGCGTGGGTCCGCCGCGGAGGTCCGGGTGGGCGTCGGTCTCCTCGACGGTGGCCTCGGCCAGCTTCCCCGTCCACAGGCGCTCCATCTCCTCGGCCGCCCGGCGCTGCCAGAGAGGATCCGCGTACAGGTCACCGCGTGCCGATCGGGGTCGTGCCAACGCCTCCCCAAAGGCCGGCACGTTGGCGAAGGGCGCCGGATCGGCCAGGGTCACCTGCGCCACGATCGGCCGGCAGGCGATCTGGGGGTACACGCCGGGGCCGGCACCCTCGACTCGGTCGGCGACGGACGACGCGTGCTCGGGGTGGCCCTTCACCGCCACGAGCGCGGCCCACGTGACCGGCCGGCCCGTCTCGCGGGCCATCTCTGCGAACTCCTCGACGAAGAGGTCCGGGCCCCAGGCCGACTGGATGGTTCCCCTTCCTTGTGCCCCGAGCACGCCGGCCAACGAGAAGATCTCCTCTCGTGACGCGGCCCGGCTGGGCACCGGGCGCCCCTGGGCGCCCCGGTGGGACTCCGAGCGCGACGTGGAGAAGCCGACGGCCCCGACCTCCAGCGCCTCGGCGACGAGGCTTCGCATCTCGTCCAGCTCGGTGGGGGTGGCCTCCCGCTCCGTGGCCTCCTCGCCCATCGCCCAGGTCCGCAGCGGCGTGTGCCCGATCATCGACGCGACGTTGAGTCGGGTCGGCTCGGCGGCCACCGCCCGCAGGTACTCCGGATAGGTCTCGAAGCTCCACGGCAGCCCGGCCTCGAGGGCGTCGAGCGACATGCCCTCGACGTTTTCGAGGGTCTGCATGATGGTGCTGCGGTGCTCCGGCCGCGTCGGGGCGATCCCAAAGCCGCAGTTGCCCATCACCACCGTCGTGACGCCGTGCCAGGAGGAGGGAGTGAGGTCCCGATCCCAGAGCACCTGGGCGTCGTAGTGGGTGTGCGGGTCGATGAAGCCCGGGGCGAGCACCAGACCGTCCAGGTCGACGACGGACTCTGCGGCACGAACCTCGGCACGCGAGGGGTCGCCCGGCCGCACGTCGACGATGGCGTCCCCGTCGACGACCACGGTGGCCCGCCGACGGTCGGCCCCCGTCCCGTCGATCACCCACGCCCCGCAGAGCGCCGTGGTCAACGAGCCACCCCTCCGACCCGGAGCTCCTCGACGTGCCCCTGGACGGCGGTTCCATCGAAAAACGACGGGTTGCGCTCGGTGAAGAGGCGGACGGGGTTGTCGAACACGAACTGGCGGAACTGATCGTCGGTGAGCAGGCCTCCCCGCACCAGGGAGTGGGCTTCATCGACGACGCCGGCCATGTCCTCGACGTCCCAGTGGCTGATGTCCGAGCTGAAGATCGGCTGGAGGCACGCCCCAAAGGCATTGGCCTTGGAGAAGGCGAAGGAAACGGCGCGATCGTCCGCCTCGCAGCCGAAGTAGAAGCGCGGCACGAACCGCGTCTCGATGTCGGCCCTGGTCTCGATGCCGGCCGCCGCGAACTCGTCGAGCTCTGGGGGCTCGACGCCGATGGCCGGCACCGAGCGCATCCCACGCCGGAGCTCGTCGGGGCTCTGGCCGGCGATGGCGTCGTCCCCGTAGACCATGAAGAGCTCCTCGAGACGCTCCCAGTCGATGGTGGCGGGATCCAGGCGCTCGCGAAGCGCGTCGATGTTGCGCTTCTCCCAGTGCTCCACGAGGTCGAGCAGCAGGCTGCACGCCCATCCGATGCCGCACTCCAAGAACGCGATGTTGAGCAGCGGGAACCGGTTCGTGACTCCACCGAGGAAGAGCGACTTGCACAGCTTTTGCATCCGATCGGCAAAGAACCCGACGTGGTTGTGCACGTAGTTGGTGACCGACGTGTACGTGAAGGGCATCAGATTGCCCATCCCGCCGTGGAAGGTGGCGGCCAGGCCGAGCTCGTCGAGCGCCTCCCAGACGGGGTCGTAGTCGTAGGCGCTGTCGAGGCCGAAGGTGTCGAACCAGTGGGTCTGGCCCGGGATGAGCCACGGCGACGGGGCTCCCGGCTCGGCGATCGGCCGGAGCACGCCCTCGGGAAGTCCCACCACCTTGAGCCCGAGCTCGTGGCATGTGCGGATCTCGGCGACGGCCTCCTCGGGGTGGTGCATGGGGATCACGCCCGCCACCGTCAGGCGGTCGGCGAAGCGCCCGTAGACCTCGGCGGCGTAACGGTTGAAGCCCTGGCACAGCCCCCGGCGCATGTCCTCGCCGTCGACCCCGGCCATCCCCATCGCCTTGGTCGGGTACAGGACGGCAAAGTCGATGCCGAACTCGTCCAACCGCTCGTACAGCAGTCGGGGCAGGACGGAGGTCGCCAGGTCCAAGGTGTTGCGCGCGGGCGTGCCCCACCACGCGCTCTGGGGCACGCGTCTGCGGACCCGTTGCTCCAGGTCGGACTGCTCGCCCAAGATCGCCGTGAGGGGGGAGCGCTCCGAGAGGTACTGGTCGAAGAGCCGCTGACCGAGGGAGTCCCTCAGAAACTCGAGCAGGTGGGGCAGGTACTCCTGGATGTGCCCGTCGGCGTCGATGACCGGGTGACCCAGCTCCTCACGCACCCTGGCCGATGCCGATGTTGACATCCCGTCGGCTCCTGGCGACTCGTGGCCCCACCTCTCCGACCGCTCACTCATGCCTGCCAACTCCTCTCGCTCGCTCTCCCTCGCTCTCTCGAGCGCGTCGTGCCTCTGCCGTCGTGCAGGTCCCGATGGGCTGCCGTCAGGCCGGAGTCACTGGACGGTGTAGCCGCCATCCACCACGAGGGCATGGCCCACCACGAAGGAGGCCTCGTCCGAGCAGAGCCACACCGCCGCGGCAGCGATCTCCTCGGGGGCGGCGATCCTGCCGATCGGATGCAGGGCGCTCACCTCCCGCTCGGCGTCCGCATCGCCCTGCATCCAGTCCTCGACCATCCTCGACCGCGCGGTCCCGGGACAGACCGCGTTGACCCGTATCCCCGACGTGATGTACTCCAGCGCCGCCGTCTTGGTGAGCCCGATGACCCCGTGCTTGGCGGCCACGTAGTTGGCCATGCCGGGGAACCCGATCAGCCCGGCTCCCGACGACGTGTTGACGATGGCACCGCCACCGCACTCGAGCATCAGCGGTATCTCGTACTTCATGCACAGGAAGACCCCCCGCAGCATGACCCCGATCCCGCGGTCCCACTCCTCGACCGGCATGTCGGCGATGTTCGCGCCGGCCCCGACGATCCCGGCGTTGTTAAAGGCGAAGTGGAGGGCTCCGAACTCGTCACGGGTCCTGGCCACCATCGCCTCGACGCTGCCGGCGTCCGCCACGTCGACCGCGACGGCCACGGCCCGGGCGCCGCGCGCGTCGATGGCTTTCACCGTCTCGGCGGCACCCACCTCGTCGATGTCGGCCACCACCACACGGGAGCCCTGGTCCGCAAAGCGCACTGCTGCGGCCCGGCCGATCCCCGAGGCCGCCCCCGTGACGAGGGCAACCTTGCCCTCGATACCGCTCAAGCTCATCCGCTCGCCGCGGCCACGAACTGCGCGTGGGTGGGCATGTGCGCCAGCATGCCGCCGTCGACCTGGAGGACCTGGCCGTTCACGAACGAGGCCTCGTCCGAGGCCAGGAACGCGACGGCGTTCGCGATGTCCTGCGGGAGGCACAACCGGGGGCTCAGATGGTTCAGCTGGAAGATCTCCCGGGCCTCGGGCGTCAGGTTGCGATCGGCCGCCGGTGTCATGACGAGACCCGGCGAGATCGCGTTGCATCGGATTCCCTGCATCCCGTACTGCGTGGCGACGTACTGGGTGAGGGCGTTGATCCCGGCCTTGGAAGCGCCGTAGGCGGCGCGCGAGAGGTCGCCGGACAGGGCGGAGTTGGAGGACGTGTTGACGATCGCCCCCCCGCCCCGGGCCAGCAGGTGCGGGATGGCGTGCTTGCAGCCGAGCATCGTCCCGCGCAGGTTGACGGCCATGGTCTGGTCCCAGACCGCGACGTCCATGCTGGCGACGTCGCCGTCGCGACCGATCACCTCATCGCGCGTGTCGGCGGCGTTGTTGTGGAGGAAGTCGAGACCGCCCCACTCCCCGACGGCCCGCCCCATGAGCGACACCATCTGGTCCTCCTGGGAGATATCCACCTCGTGGGGGACCGACACGCCGCCGCCGGCCACGATCGCCCGGGACACGGCCTCGGCACCCTCGCCGTTGCGATCCGCCACGACGACGCGGGCACCCCGCCCGGCCAGGGTGTGGGCCACGCACTCGCCGATGCCCGAAGCGGCGCCGGTGACGATGGCCACCTTGCCGTCGAGGCTACCCATCGTCTCGACCATCCCTCGTCGCCACGGCTCGTCCCACCCCCGTCTCGATCCGGCGCTCAGCCGGAGGCCATAACTAACGCTTGTAAGCGTACTAGGATGACCCTGCGATGTCCACGCCGACGGGGGACGACCCCACGCCCGCACGCAGCTCGAACCCCGCCGGAGCCACCGACGCCACGCTGATCCTCGGGGACCAATCCGAAGGGACGCGACGGCTGGCCTCGGCGATCGACGCCGGCACCCTGATCGAGGTGCCGGAGCCCCTTCCGGAGACCAGCTCCTGGGAGTGGACATACAAGCCAACCCTCGCCTCCTGGCGCAGCGAGAACCGCGAGCGCCAACCCGCCGGATCGATCGTCGTGTGCGCGTGGCCTCGAGCGCTCGAGCGTGTCCCGCTCGTGGAGCGGCCCGAGCTGGACTGGCGCTCGATGGAGGTCGAGCTGGCCCGATGGACGACGGCGTTGCAGCTCGCCGGCGAGTTGTGCCGGGGCGGCGGCGCGATCGTGCTCGTCACCGAGCTGCCCTGTGCGCTCGACGCGGCGGGTCTGGTCCCGCTGGTGGGGCTCTCCCAGGGCCTCATCGCCTTTGCGCGCTCGATCGCCGCCGCCGAGGGGAGTCGCAACGTCCGGGCCAACTGCGTGACCACCCAGCTCTGGAGCACGCCCCCGGAGCTCGCCGGATCGGCGCCCTTCCTGCCCTCGTACCCGGGCAGCATCGAACGCGAGGTGGCCGGCGCCGTGCGCATGCTGCTGTCGCCCGACTCGTCGGGCGTGAGCGGCTGCGTCGTGCCGGCCGACGGGGGCCGCACGTGGTGAGCTCGCGGAGGGTCCTCGTGACGGGCGCCTCGGGTGGCGTCGGCGAAGGCATCGCGCTGGCCTGCGGGGAGTCGGGATGGGAGGTGTGGATCGCCGCCCGCCGCGCCGC
Source organism: uncultured Actinomycetes bacterium (assembly GCA_963773635.1). Lineage (GTDB taxonomy): Bacteria > Actinomycetota > Acidimicrobiia > Acidimicrobiales > RAAP-2 > CAVZBW01. The sequence goes on from CAVZBW010000005.1 coordinate 646,906, forward strand.
ACAGGGCGCTGCGGTGGCGGACGCCGTGACCGCCCGGGGGGGCGTGGGTCGCTTCGTCGCCTGTGACGTGGGTGACGAGAACGAGGTCGCCTCGGTCATCGAGGAGATGACGGCCGGCTCCTCTCCGTTGCACGCCATCGTCCACAACGCCACGAGCGGGTACTCGTCGGTGCCCCACCCACCGTCGGAGATCACGCTGGACGAGCTCGAGGATCACGTGGGGGTGGCGCTGCGGGCGCTCTACTTCCTCGCCCGGCAGGGGCACCAGCCCCTGGCCCGCTCTCGGGGCACGCTGGTGGTGACCACTTCGGAGGCCGGCTTTGAGGGCAAGCGGCGCCTGGCGGCCTACGCGGCCGTGAAGGCGGCCCAACGCGGCATGGTGCGGGCCCTGGCTCGAGAGTGGGGCCCCGACGGCATCCGGGTCAACTGCGTCGCACCCCTCGCGAACTCTCCTGCCATGGAGGACGCCTTCGAAAGGGACCCGAGCATGGGGGCCCGGGTCTTCGGTCGCATACCGCTCGGGCGCGTCGGCGACCCCGAGTCGGACATCGGCCGGGTCGTGCGGTTCTTGATCGGCGAGGACGCCCAGTTTCTGACGGGCCAGACGATCATGGCTGACGGCGGGAGCTGTCCCATCAGCTGAGCGGGCGCGCCCCTCCGGCTCGCGTCGATCCGGCACGCGTCCATCGATCAGACGTCGAGGGGATCTCGGAGCTGAGGCACGTGGGGAAGCTGACAGCGTGCCCCTCCGTCCACCGAGATGACCTGCCCGGTGATGAAGCGGGAGCGTTCGGAAGCCAAGAACGCGACCAGCGCAGCGACATCCTCGGGTTCTCCCTGATAGGGCAGGAGACATTGCCGGGTCATCACGCGGCGCATCTCCGCCGAGAGGTTGCGTCGAAAGGACGGGCCGGCGATGCCCGCCGGGGAGACGGCGTTGCAGCGGACCCCCAGACGCCCGTAGGCGACGGCCAACGAACGCGTCACGCTGTTGACCCCGGCCTTGGCGGCCGAGTAGGCGGCCCGGACGAGATCGCCGCCCTCCGCCGAGTTGGACGAGATGTTGACGATCGAACCCCTGCCCCGGGCCGTCATCACCGGGACCACGGCCTTGCAGACGACGACCACACCGTCGAGGTCCGTGGCGAGGGTGTCCCGCCACACCCGAAGGTCCATCCCGACCACATCGCCGTCCCGGTCGTGATGTGACCGCTCGGTGATGGCGGCAGAGTTGACCAAGACGTCGATGCGCCCGAGCTCCGAGGCCACCCTCGCCACGCTCTCTCCCACCCCTCTCTCGTCGCGCACGTCCATGGCGAGGGCGACGGCCCCGGGGAGGGTGGCCGCCACCTGGGCGGCGCGTTGGCCGTCGATGTCCGCCACCACCACGTGGTGGCCGTCCGCCGCCAGGGCCTCCGAGCAGGCCCTCCCGATGCCCGATGCGCCACCCGTGACGAGTGCGACCGGCCCGACCTCGGCGGGCATACCCCACTCCGGGCCGGTTTCCCGACCGGTCATCGGCTTCTCACGGCCGAGGGGCGGCCCCCGCCCAACGCGTCTGCGGCGTCGAGCAGGTTGATCGTCTTGAGCTCGACGAACTCGCGCAGGCCCCACACCCCGTACTCCCGTCCCATCCCCGACTGCTTGAACCCGCCCAGCGGGGCGTCGATGTTGATCGTGAATCCGTTGATGTTGAGGGTGCCGGTCCGCACCTGTCGGCAGACGTCCAGCGCCCTCTCGGGATCGGCGCTGAAGACCGCCCCCGAGAGCCCGTAGGGAGAGTCGTTGGCGATCTCGACCGCCTCGGCGTCCGACCCGCACTCGATCACCGAGAGGACGGGGGCGAAGATCTCGTCACGGGCGGCCGCCATGCCGTTGCCGACGTCCGCCAGGACCGTGGGCTCGAGGTACCAGCCATGCGGCAGCTCCCGCGGGCGCCCACCACCGACGAGCACGCTCGCCCCCTCCCCGAGCGCCCCGGCGATCGCCGTCTCGGCCCGGGTCCTCTGGGTTTCCGTGATGAGCGGACCGATGTCGACCGCCGGGTCGAAGGGGTCGCCGACGGCCAGGGATCCGACCGAGGCGCGCAGCCGTTCGAGGAGCTCGGCGGCCCGCGGTCGCGACACGACGATGCGGGTGAGGGCGGTGCAGGACTCCCCGTTGTTGTCGAGCCCGCCGCAGAGAAGGATCGGCACCGCAGCGTCGAGATCGGCGTCGTCCAGGACGATGGCCGCCGACTTGCCCCCGAGCTCGAGGTTGACCCGCGTGAGGTTGGCCGCGCACTGGCGTGCCACCTCACGCCCGACCGCCGTGCTCCCGGTAAAGCTCACCTTGTCGACGCCGGGATCGGCCACCAGGGCCTCACCGACCTCGCGGTCCCCCTGGACGACGTTGAGCACCCCGGGAGGCATGTCCGCCTCCATGGCGCACTCGGCGAGGACCATGGCGTCGAGGGGGGCGAGCGGGGACGGCTTCACGATCACGGTGCACCCGGCGAGCATCGCCGGGACGATCTTCATCAGCGCGCTCCACAGCGGGCCGTTCCACGGGACGATCGCCACGACGACCCCGACGGGCTCGGAGACCACGAGCGCCCGGCCGCCGCGCCCGGTGGTCTCCTCGCAAAACGGGTAGTCCTGGGCGGTCTCGATGCTCGCTCGGATCAGCTCGATCGCGCCGTCGACCTGGCTCGCGCCGGTGCCCGAGAGCACGGTTCCCCCGATCGGGAGGCCCGTCTCGCTCACGATCAGTCGGACCAGGTCGTCCCGCCGCTTCGACAGCGCCGCCAGCAGCCGCCGTACCCCCTCGATCCGGGCATCGAGGTTCGAGCGAGGCCACGGTCCCTGGTCGAAGGCGCGGCGTGCGGCGACGACGGCGAGGGCCACGTCGTGATGATCCGCCACCGGCACCGAGCCCACGAGGGACAAGGACGCGGGGTCCCGGACCTCGAGGATGGCAGATCCCGACGGCGCGACCCAGTCTCCGCCGAGCGGGAGCCGCCGCCACTCCCGTGGCTCTTGGCTCCGTGCGATCGGGTGCGGCGCCCTCATGGCTTCCGGCCCGATCGCTCCCCCGCCCCCTTCGCGGACGGCGGTGCCCAGCGCCGGGCGACCAGGCGCCACCCGGGCGGGTAGAGGGTCAGGGTTTCGTCGCTGAGCTCGAAGGGCCGAACCTGCTCGGTGCCCACCCAATTGGGCATCGTGCTCACATCGATCCGGTGCCGGACGACGTCCCCCTCGACCTCGTAGGTGCCGGCAAACCCGTAGGCGGACCGGAAGGCCGCCGCAAGATCCGCCTCACTGGCACCTCCGGACTCGGCGAGCAGGTCCATCTCCAGGTGCGGGCGCCCCCCCGCCCCGACCACGGCCGCCATAGCGCCGTCGGTTCCGTAGAGGAGCATCCCCTCCGGGCGCTCGCCGAAGGGACGGCGGACGCTGCCCTGGTCGTACCTCTCCACCGACTCCACTCGGTAGCTTCCCGCGATGGCAACGCTATCTGCGCTATCTGCGCTGTCTGCGTCCATACCGTCCCTGTCGTTCGACCGTTCGGGTCTCGAGCTCAGATCTGCAGCTCGCCACCACCCAGCCAGGTTTCGAAGTAGTCCTGCTGGACGCGGTCGACGAGCTCGACGCGAAGGCCCCACGGGTGGGCGTGGAAGACGAACGCGTGCGGCTCCTGATCGCCGTCCATCCCGGCCGCCTCGAGGGGCATGCCCCGCCGCGTGAGCTCGTCGGAGGCGGCGGCCAGGTCGTCCACCCACAGACCCACGTGGCGGATGTAGCCGCCCCGGGGGTCGTAGTAGCCACCCGGTATCCCCTCGATCAGCTCGAGATGGGGCGCCGTGCCGAGCGAGTAGACGAAACGGAGATCGAAGTTCTCGATACCTTGCGGAGTGCGCATGCGCAGCGGCGACTGCTGCACGGGCGTGAACTCCACGTCGAGGGCCTTCTGCGTGTCCCCGATGGCTCGCTGGATGTCCGGGACCACCATCCCGGTCACGAAGAGGTCACCGATCATCTGCCACCTGTCCCTTCTACGGCTGCTGCCGGCTGTGCCCGGTATTTCGGCCCGCTGGTCGTGAGGGGGGCGGCAACGCCCTCCACGAAGATGTCGATCAGCTGATGCGAGAGCTCCTCCACCGATGCCAAACCGAGGGGCGCCGGCCGCATGCCGTAGCGCCTCGTGTCGACCGTGGCGTGCAACGAGCTGGTGATCGCCCTCACCAAGAGCTCGGGCTCCACGTCGGCGCGGATCGAGCCGTCGCGCCGCCCGATGATGATCACGTCGTGCCAAAGATCGAGCAGGCGGTTGGCGCGCTCGACGATGGGGACCAGGTCCTCCAGTTCCGCCAGGTCACTCCAGCCGTAGTGCAGGATGGTGATCTCGTCGCCGTACTGGGCGAGCAGCACCAGGACCTCGCCCATCATGCGCCGGAGCCGCTCCAACCCGGTTCCTTCCGAGCGAAGCGCCGCCTCCTGGGTGGGCACCATCTGCTCGAGCCAGGGCTCGAGCACCAGCTGCAGGATCTCCGACTTGGACCGGAAGTGCGAGTAGAGGCTCCCGGCCAGGACCCCCGCCGACTCGGCGATGTCCCGCATCGACGTGTTGGTGTAGCCGCGCTCGGCGAAGGTGCGTCGGGCCAGCGCGATGATCTCCGCTCGCCGGCTGGGTTGACCGCCGTCGGAGTCCGCGCTCACGTACTCACCCACCGGCGACCACGGCGTCCAGGCGCTCGGGGCCGTACTCCAGCATGTGGTCCACGCAGACCCACTCGAAGCCCGGGGCCAGCTCGATCGCGCCCGGTGGGAGGCCGGCCAGCATTTCCTCGAGCACGATCCTCCCGACCATGCGGGTGAGGTGATTGCCCAGGCAGAGGTGGGGTCCCGCACCAAAGGCCAGGTTTTCGGGACCCTGCGCACGATCCAGGCGGAATTCCCCGGCGTCCGGATAGGCCCGTTCGTCGCGGTTAGCCGAGGCGATGCTCAGCATCAGGTGCTCACCGGCGGCGATCGGGCAGCCGCCGAGCTCCGTGTCCTCGGTGGCGTGCCGGAACATGAAGAGGACGGGCGGCTCGAGCCGCAGGCTCTCGTCCACGGCGACGGCGATCTTGGAACGGTCGGACTCGAGGACCCGTGCGAAGCCCTCGGGCTCGGTGATGTACCGGAAGAGCAGGTTGCCGATCATGTAGGAGGCGGAGAGCGAGCCCGCCAGGATGTTGACCGTGAGGGTGCGGATGTGGGCGTCGGGGATCCTCCACCCGTCGGGCGCCTCCGCGTGCACCATGACCGAGAGAAGGTCGTCCGCGGCGCCGGGCCCCGCCGCCCGCCGCTGCCGGATCTGCTCGTCGATGGCCGCGGACAGCTCGGGAAAGGCCCCGGGAATGCCGACGCCGCGCTCGGTCTTGCCGGTCGTCGGCCAGGTGCTGTGGAGCAGCTCGTTGCACCAGTCCATGACCTGGTCGTGCATCTCGTCGGGGATCCCCAGGGCGTGGGCGGCGACCGAGCCCGGCAAGGGGATGGCCAGGACGGCCATCAGGTCGCCCCCTCCCTCTTGGATGAAGCGCCCCAGGCGGCGCCGCACGTTGTCCCGGGTCCACGGCTCCGCCGAGACGGCCGCGTTGGGCGTGAAGCCACGCAGGAGGATACGGCGAATCTTGGGGTGTACCGGTGGGTCCAGCTCTCCGAGGAAGCGCTCCTCCTCGGGCACCACCACACCGGGGGCGCGCATGTCGCCGCTCGACGAGAAGCTCCGGGCGTTGCGGAACGCGCCCTGCGTCTCGTCGAAGCGCGAGGTGAACACCAGTCCCTCGCCAACATGGACCACCGCGCTCGCGTCGCGGATCTGGCCGATGAACTCCCAGTCCTTGGCCTTGGAGGCGTCCATCGGATCGAAGGCAAAGTCCTCGTCTACGGTCATCGTCAACCCTCCACGGCCGCAAAGGTCATCGGGGCGCTCGTGATGCCCCTGGTGGGGACCAGCTGGCTCCGGACCACGGCCCCCTCGTCGATCTCCCATTCGCCGAGGACCTCGACGAGGCACTCCAGCGCCACCCGGACCTCGAGCTTGGCGACCGCCGCACCGAGGCAGTAGTGGATGCCGTGGCCGAAGGTCCAGTGAGCCTTGGCCTCGCGCGTGATGTCCAGCCGATCGGCGTCCGGGTAGACGCCCTCGTCGTGGTTGGCCGACCCGTAGAGCAAGAGGACCTGGTCCCCCTCCGGGATGGTCACCCCGCCGACCTCGACGTCGCGGGTCGTCGTCCGGGCCAGGCCCTGCACCGGTGACACGTAGCGCATCAGCTCCTCGATGGCCTGTGGCCATCGCCCGGGCTCGTCGGCCAGCAGCCGACGCTGCTCCGGGTAACGGGCGAGGGCCACCACGGCATTGGTGATCATGTTGATGGTCGTGTTCTGCGAGGCGTCGTGGAGGAGGGAGCAAAAGCCCCAGATCTCCTCCTCGCTGAGGTCGGCCCGCTCGTCCTTGACCGCCTGGAAGATCAGGGAGACGAGATCGCCGGAGCGCTCCTCCCGCCGGGTGGTGACGAGCTGACGCCAGTACTGCTCCATCTCGGAGTAGGCGCGGAGGGCGGCCTCGCTCGTGAAGTCCGCTCCCCCGATCGTGTCGAGATTCCACTTGAGGAACTGCCGCTGATCCTCCGCAGGGAGGCCCATGAGCTCGCACACCACGGTGCTCGGGATCAGCTGAGCGAAATCGGAGGCCGCGTCGGCGCTGCCCGCGCCGCGAAACCCGTCGATGAGCGACATGGTGTGCTGGCGCACAAAGGGCTCGAGGCTGGCGACCTTGCTCGCCGTCAGCGCCCTGCTCAAGACCCGGCGATGCACGTCGTGGCGCGGTGGATCCATGTTGAACATGTTGAGCGGGATGAGGCTGATGTCGGTGTCGACGAGGGTGCCGCGGGCCGAGGAGAAGGTGTGCCAGTCCGCTGCGGCGGCGTCCACGTCCTCCGCCCGGCTGAGCATCCAGTAGTGCGGCCAGATCCGATGGTTCTCGATCTCGCGCCGGTAGGCGGGGAACCTGCTCCGCATCTCCACGTAGTACGGGAAGGGATCGCCCCAGTAGGCCGGGTCGAAGGGATCGAACTGAAACCCGTCGCTCATGTGCGCGTCCCGCATGATGAACCTCCGTCGACGACGAACTCCGATCCGGTGCAGTACGAGCTCTCGTCGGACGCCAGGAAGAGGGCGAGCCAGGCCACGTCCATGGGCTCGCCCACGCGGCGGGCCGGCAAGCCGGCCGCGAACGCCACGCGGTCGACGCCTGCAAACTCGGGTCCGTTGATCATGGGCGTATCGATGGTGCCCGGATGGATCGAATTGACCCGGATCCCGAGGCCACCGAGCTCGAGGGCGGCCGATCGCGTCATGCCCCGGATGGCGTACTTGGAGGCGCTGTAGGCGAACACTCCCCTGGTTCCGTGCAGGCCGGCGACCGACGACGTGTTGATGATCGATCCGCCTCCCCCTCGCTCCATCGTCGGCACCACCGAGTGCATGCCGAGATAGCACCCGATCTGGTTGACCTCGATCACCGATCGGTAGTCGGTCGGCGTGGTGGTGGAAACGGTCCCGACGCGGACGATGCCGGCGTTGTTGACCAGCACGTCCACCCGGCCGTGGCGCTCGACGCAATCGTCCACGGCGGCAGACCAGTGCTCCTCGGACCTGACGTCGAGGTGGCGGTAGCGCGCCGCGGGCCCGAGCTTCTCCGCCACGATCGCACCGTCGGCGTCGAGCACGTCCCCGAGCAAGACGTTGGCCCCGTGGGAGACGAAGAGCTCGGCGATAGAGGCCCCCTGCCCTCGAGCCGCTCCCGTCACGATGGCCGTCTTGCCGTCCAGGCGCCGGCCCAACCCCCACCCCGAGGCGCTGCTGGCCATGCTCCTGTCTCAGCGCGCCACCGGTCGAGCTGACAACTGTTAGTTATCCTGAACCCGAGAGTTGTCCTGATCCCTGACGGCGGCACCGCCGGCCGCCGCCGACGCGGGGCCAACGGGCGCGGATCCACCGACCGTGCAGCGACGGACCACCCGGCGCTGCGGATAGTGGTCGCCGAGGGCGCGATGGTTGGTGCAGCGCTCGTCCCACACCGCCACGTCGTGGGTCCGCCAGCGCCAGCGGCACTGGATGTTGGGGTCGTCGAGCCTCGCCCGGAAGACCCCCAGGAGGGCCTCGCTCTCGGCGGACCGCATCCCGGCGATCCCCCGCACGTAGGCCCCGCAGAGGAACAGTGCCCGCCGCCCGGTCTCGGGGTGCACCCGGACGAGCGGCACGCGGCGGGGAGCGAACTGGGTGGCCACCTTCTCGTAGATGCCGGGGCCGAATTGCAGCTCCACGCTCTCTTGGAACGTCGGGCCAGGATGCACGTCCAGCTCGAGGCTCGCGGCCACCGACTGCATCGCCGGGGAGAGGCCCTCCAAGGCGGCGTAGAGGCTCAGCCAGAGGGTGTCGCCCCCGACGGGCGGACAGACGCGCATGTTGAGGACCGCGACGTCCGGCGGCTCGGGCAGGAACGCGGCGTCGGTGTGCCAGAGGTCGGCCTTGGCGGGGCTGTCCGGGCCGTCCTCGATCCACTCCAAGGGCTCGTCCAGACCTCGGGCCGCGGTCACCGGGTAGACGTTGGGCGCGCCGAAGGTGGCGGCGAAGCGGAGATGCTCCTGATCGGTCAGGTCCTGGTCGCGCAGGAAGAGGACCAGGTGGCGACGGAGCGCCTCGCGCAGCGCCGCTGCCGTGGGCGCCTCTAGTGGGCGGCGGAGGTCGACGCCGGAGACCTCCGCTCCGATGTGCGCGGTGAGCGGCTCGACCCGCAACGCCGTCGACACGCCGCGTCAGCTTCCGGCCAGGAGCGCGCCCGCTTCCTTCTCGCACACCGTGCCCTCGAAGAACGAGGGGTTCATCCCCCCGTGCACGCGCACGGCGTTGGAAAACACGAAGTCCCTGAACTGCTCGTCGGTGAGGCGCCCCTCCTCCACGGCCTCGTACGCCTCGGGCATGACGTCCGCCATCACCGGCGCGTCCCAGTGCGAGACGTCGCTGCCGAGCATCGGCCGCAGGGTGACCGGACGGTGGGCCACCTGCATGCCGAAGGCCAGGGGGACGAGCGGGTCGTCGGCCTCGCATCCAAAGAAGGAGCGCTCCGCGAAGGGCTCGATGATGTCGTCCACGCTCGACAATCCCGCCGCCGCGAACTCGTCGAGCTCCGCCGGGCGCCCCGGAACCCGGGAGAGGTACTCCTCGATCCGGTCGGCGTTGGCCACCATCTCGTCGCTGCCGTACTCACGCACGAGGGCCATCACCGCGGAGACCTCGAGACGTTCCGGATCGAGCGACTCGATGGCGTGCGCGCCGCGCTTCTCCCAGTGACCGACCAGGTCGGCCAGGAGACTCGCCCCCCACATCACGCCGCCCTCGAGATAGCCGAAGCGAAGCCCGGGGAAGCGCCGGTAGACGCCACCCATGAAGAGCGCCTTGCTCAGCGCCTCGTGGGCGTGTGCGATGCCCCCGACGTGGTTGTACACGTAGTTGGAAATTGAGCGCGCCGGATGGTTCTGCTGCAGCGAGCTGTGGAAGACGGGCGCCACGCCGTTGCGGGTGCACGCCTCCCACACCGGGTCGTAGTCGGCGTCGCTGTCGAGCCCGAACACGTCCAGGCGATAGGCGGCGGGGTCTCCCGAGGTCCCCACCGGTCGCATGACGTGGCCGGCGAGGACCACGAGGCGGTAGCCCAGCTCCCCCACCGCGTAGTCGATCTCGGCCACCGCCTCCTCCGGGGTGTCCATCGGGATGAGGGCGGCGGCCCGCAACCGGTCGGCATACGGGGCGAAGATCCCGGCGGTGTACCGGTTCACGGCACGGCACGCGGGGGCCCGCAGCGAGGTGTCCGACGACATGAGGAACCCGAGGGTCCACGAGGGATAGATGAGCATCAGGTCGATGCCCAGCTCGTCCAGGCGCTCGTACATGAGGGCGGGCAGGTGCGCGGTCGCCCGCTCCCGGGCGTCGTCCACGGGGTTGCCCCACCACGACGACATGGCCTGCCACTTGCCCGCGACGTCGGGATGGCTGCGGTCTGCCTGGAAGCGGACCGTGTCGAGCACCCGGACCGGCCGTTGGCGGAAGGCCTCCCGGAGCTCCGCGCCACCGGTGTCCTCGAGCAGCTCGAGGATCTCGTCGTCGACGAGCGGCATCAGCTCCATGAAGTGGCCGTCGGCGTCGACGACGGGGTGGCCGATCCGGCGACGGATCTCGGCAGCTGTGAGCGGGGCGATCTGGGTCATTGCATGCCTCCTCGCGGCCATGACGGGGCGGACTCGCCGGGCACTACTCTACAAAAGATTGACAGGTAAGGGGCCTCCTCTTACGCTCCTCCCCATGGGTAAGGACCAGGCCAGACCGATTCGGACGTTCCTCTTCGTGCCGGGGAGCGAGGACGACCAGGTGCGGCGGGCGCACACGCTCGGGGCGGACGCCGTGAACCTCGATCTCGAAGAGCCGAGGACTCCCTTCCCCGAGAGCGAGCGCGAGCGGACCCGCGTGTCCGTCCGGCGGTTCTTCGACGAGGAGGCGGAGGCGTCGGGCTCGCCGCAATGGTTTGCCCGGGTGCAGCCACCCGACACCGGACAGACCATGAAGGATCTGCGGGCGGTGGTGGGCCCGAAGCTCACCGGTGTGATGCAGCCCAAGATCCATGGACCCGAGGACGTTCACAAGCTCGACGCCCTCCTCACCTGTTGCGAGGCCGAGCTCGGCGTACCCCTCGGCTCCACCGCCATCTACCCCATCCTCGAGACCGCCAATGCGCTGCGGCTGGCCTACGACATCGCCGTCGCTTCGCCCCGGGTCCGCTACCTCGGGGGTGCCGTCTCCCGCTTTGGCGACATCCACCAGGCGCTCGGGTACCGATGGACCGCCGAGGGTCGCGAGACCCTATTCCTGCGGTCCAAGGTCCTCGTCGACGCCAAGGCCGCCGGCATCCGCTATCCGATCAGCGGCATGTGGGGAGGGTCGGTGGACGACGTCGACGGCCTGCGGAGCTGGGCGGTCGAGCTCCGGGACCTCGGCTACTTCGGCATGATGCTCGGGGATCCCCGGCACGTGCCCTTGGTCAACGAGATCTTCTCGCCGAGCGCCGAGGAGATCTCCTACTGGAAGGACCTCGACCGCCTGGCCGAGGAGGCGGAGGGCAAGGGCGGCGGCCCGATCCGTTACGGCGATCCCAACCAGGGAGAGGGGCACGTGGTCCACATCGCGCACGTGGGGTCCGCACGCAAGAACCTCGCGTGGGCGCGCGATCTCGGGCTCACGGACTGACGGAGGGAATCACTCGAGGGAACTGCCGACGCCGAGAGGGCGGTAGGCGGCGCGAGCAGGCTCCTCGGTCTCAGGCCGGTCAGGGCCCGGGGTATGGGAACACCGCGCCAAGCGCCTCGGGCGCCTGCGGACGCCAGACGCCGGTGGCACGGACGATCGCCTCGGATCCGCTCACCTTGCGGATCCCCTGGTGGTCGAGATGGGACCGAGTCAATGCCTCGGCCTGCTCGGCGTCGCCGCGCTCGATCGCCTCGACGATGCGGGCGTGCGCGGCCAGGCCGGCCTTACGCAGCTTGGTGTCGGGGTACTCGTGCAGCTCCGACACCCGATGGCCCCAGCCGGCACCCTGCTGGCGCCAGAGCCATCCGAGCGCTCCCACGGTCATCTCGATGCTGCGATTGCCCGACAACGAGATCAAGGCGTCGTGAAACCTCTGGCACGAGCCCTCAAAGGCCACGGCGTCGTCGATAACCCGTGACCCCTCGGACTGGAGCCCTTGCAGCTCGGGGACCACGGCCTTGCCACGGTCGCCGCGTGCCGCGCACAGCCGGGCGCACAGCGTCTCGAGGTGTCCGACCGCCGCGGCAAGGTCCGCCACCTCGACTCGCTCGGCCTGCAGGACCAGACCGAACATGTACGCCGCGGAATCCGCGGTCGGGCGATGTACGACGGCTCCCCCGACGTTGCCGCGCCGCACGGTGATCAGGCCCTCGTTCTCGAGGATGCGGAGGGCTTCGCGCAGCGACGGCGGGCTCACGGCGAATTCCTGCACGAGCTTGTCGACGCCCGGGAGCGCGTCCCCATCGGCGAGCTCGCCCGAGACGATGCGCTCCCTCAACACCCCGGCCACCATCTCCGCGAGCCGGGGCTGTCGCATCTGGCGGGTCCGGACCGAGGCCTCGCGCAGTCCCGCCGAAGCGATCCCGTCGATGTCCGAACCCGGGAGGCTCCCGCCGTCAGCGCCGCGAGAGCCGCCCCCCGAGCGCTTTCCTGCAGGTGGCACGGATGAAGCTTACTGTGGGGAGGTGGCGGGCTCGATCGGCGTCATGAGCATCACTCCCTTCGATTCCGGCGGCGCTCTGGACCTCGCAGAGCTGGAACGGCACCTCGTCCGCTTCCTCCCCCACCGGCTCAGCGTCTACGTGTGCAGCCAGGGCAGCGGCGAGGGGCTCTCGCTCACGCTCGACGAGAAAGAGGCGGTTTACCGGACGGCGGTCCGGGTGCTCGGCGGACGCCGCGAGGTGGTGGGCGCAGGCATCGGCCTGAGCGGCGACACCGACACCGCGCTCGGTCAGGTGGAGCGGCTCGGTGGGACCGGCGTCGACGCCGTACAGGTGTTCCCGCCCCGGACGGGGGCCCTGCGTCCACGGGATCGCGAGATCGAGCGCTATTTCGCAGAGGTCGTCGGGGCATCCGGCTGCCCGGTCGTGCTGGGCGAGAACACGACCCTCGTCGGGTACGAGCTCGGGCCCCGGCTGATCCAACGCCTCCTCGACCAGCACACGGAGATCGTGGGCCTGAGCTACACGGCGCCGGGCAGCCTGGGCCAGCTCATCGGCCTGGTCGAGACGCTGCGGGAGCGGGTCCCGGTGCGAACCGGCTGGCTCCACCACCTGCCCTCGATGGCGGCCGTCGGAGGCTCCGGCGTCCTGTGCTTCGACCCAAACGTCGTCCCGGGGCTCGCCGAGGCCGCGTGGGACGCGCTGTGCAACGGGTCCGGCGATGCCATCAGCCTCCTGGGCGAGCTCTATGCCGTCAACGCCGTGCTCTCGCGTTGGGGCAACCCGGCCTCCATCAAGGCCGCCCTGGCCCTGCGAGGACTGCCCGCCGGCCACCTGCGACGACCCCTGCTCGGGTTCGAGGCAGAGGACCAGGCACGGTTCGCTACCGACCTCGAACGGGTTGGAGGCACGCTCGACCGCTGGACCTAGGCGATCCAATAACGCCGCTTGAGGGGTCCGCTCGACTCGTCCCCTGCGAATCCTTCGAATCTCCCGCCGCACTTCTCGATGACCCTGGCGGATGCCCTGTTGCCTTGATCGCAGGTCACGAGCACTCGATCGATTCCCAACGACCGAGCGACGACGAGGCTCTGGCGGAGGATCTCGGTCGCATAACCCCGTCGGCGATGGCGGGGCAACACGGCGTAGCCGATGTGACCCCCAACGGTCGCGAGGAATTCGTTGAGCTCGTGGCGGATCGACGAGCGTCCGACGATCGCACCCTCGGCGACCGCAATCAGAAAGGTCGTCGGGACCCAACCGGGCGGCAGGTCTCTGCCGAGTGCCCACTGCTGCCGGTGCTCCACGTACTCGGCCCACCGTGCGGGATCGTCCCTGCCGAGCAGGAAGTCGTAGTCATCGAGAGCGGCGTGGGCAGCCAGCACCTCCGTCTCGTCGCCGAGGCGCATTGGTCGGAGGCGCAACTCGTCAGCCACAGTGAGATTGTCGCAGGTGGCCGTCCACCCCTGGGCGCCCACGGGCTCACTCGCCGGTCGCTCTCCCACGTGTCCATGGGTCGAGGCGGGGGTCGCTCGGCGGGCCCGACTCCGGTACCGCGCCGGCGGAATTGGCCAGGAAGGCCAGACCGCTGTAGTGGCCGATCAACACGGTGACCTCGACCAGTTGGGCCGGGCTGAGTTCGGCCGACAGCGTGGCCCATGTGGCGTCGCCGATCCGAGCGCTGTCGACCAGCTCGTCGACCGCCTCGAGCAAGGCCCCATCGATCGCGCCCCAAGGGCCTCGGCTGGGCTCGTCCACCAAACTTGCCACCTCGTCGGGCGTCATGCCCGCGTCCAGCCCCGCGTCCACGTGCTGCCTCCAGATGTAGCGGCACCCCCGTCGGAAGGCGAGCCGCAGGATCGCCGACTCGCGCTGCCGTGGGGAGAGGAGGCCGGCTTGCAGGGCGAGGGTCACGGGCAGAAACCGCTCGAAGAGCTCGGGTTGATGCGCCAGGGTGGCCACCAGGTTGGCGGCGCCGCCGGGCCCCACGTTGTCAAAGATCTGGCGTGCATAGGGACTCAGCTCAGAACGCGCCAGAGGCGGCAAGCGGGGATCGTGCTGGCCCGGCGTCGTGGGGTTGGCCAATGTCGTGCCTCCTCGAGGTCGTGGGCTCTGGTCTCGGGCTGGTCTTCTCGAGCTCGGGGGCCGTGAGCGAGGATCGGGGCCGGGGACTCCCGTCAGGGAATCAGGGCGGCGAAGACGGGGACTCCCTCCCCCCCGGCGGCCATGGTCGCGAGCAGGTCGTTCAGCCCCTCGAGGTCAACGGTGACCGCCGGCAGGGCGGCAAAACGATCGCGCTCGGCATGCAGCAGCGCGAGCGCCCGGCGGAAATCGTCCGTCTCCGCGCCCAGGGTCCCGAGAACGTGCAGCTCCTTGGTCACAATGGCGTCCGGCCGGAACCCCGGCACGTCTGCGTCGCCATGAATGCCGACCACGACCACCCGACCGCGCCGGCCGGCCAGGGCAATCGCCTGCGCGAAGGCCTCGGGGGCGTTCGCGCTCGCGTCGACCACCACGTCGGCAGGACCGCCAGCGGCCTCGCGCAGGGCGTCGACCGGATCACTCGTCTCCACATCGACCGTGAGGTCGGCCCCGAACGCCCCGGCCAGTCGCAAGCGGTCCTGGTCTCGCCGTCCGCGGCCCGTCACCATGACGAAGCGGGCTCCCGCCGCCCGTGCCGCCACCGCAGCCGCAAGCCCACGCAAGCCCGGACCGAGGATCGCCACGACGTCCCCCGGACCGGTGGCGGGCAAGCTCGAACCCCAACGGAACCCGTTCGCCACGGCATTGAACATGGCCGCGACGAGGGGGTCGAGCCCCACGTCGACCGGATGGACGACGCTGTCGGGCGAGAGGTACTGGACCTCGGCGTAGCCGCCCCACAGACCGGGTGGCTCCGACAGCGGGATCTGCCCGTAGCTGTCGGCCGAGGAGTGACGGAGACAGAGGCGGGGCCGACCCGCCCGGCACGAGGCGCAGGCGCCGCACACCTGGCGCGGCTCGACGACCACCCGATCACCGGGCCGCACCCCCCAGCGGGCCGAGGCGCCTGCGCCGATGCGCACGATCCGACCGACCGTCTCGTGCCCGGGGATCATCGGGGTGGGAGCGGGAAGCGCACCCGACCACTGCTCGTGGTCGGTGCCGCACAGCCCGCAGGCCTCCACCCGCAACAAGGCGTCCTCCGGCCCGACGGAGGGCACCTGGAGCTCGCAGATCCGGACTCGTCGCGGACCCTCGAGCACGAGCGCCCGGGCCCGCTCGCCCTCGAGATGATCATTCACGGTTGATCCCGGCCATCAGGGACTCGGGATAACGCAGCCCGCGGACGCTGCCCGCCGGCAAGGCGGCACTCAACCCCTCGACCTCGTCCTCGCGGAGCCCAACGGAGCTGGCGGCGGCGTCCTCCTCCACGTGCTCGAGAGAGGCGGTACCCGGTATGGGCACCAGGTCCTCGCCCTGCGCGAGCAACCACGCCAGGGCGATCTGGGCGGTGCTCACCCCCTTGGTCGCTGCCAGCTGGCCGGCACGGTCCACCAGGCGCTGGTTGTGCGAGAAGGCGTCGCCCTGGAAGCGCTCCATCAGCCGGCGCCAATCACCTTCGGCCAGCTCATCGAGTGAGGAGAAGCGCTTCGCAAGGAGGCCTCGGCTCAATGGGCAGTAGGCGATGAACCCGATCCCCAAGCGGCGGGCAGTGGGGAGAATGGCGGCCTCCACGTGGCGTTCGAGGAGCGAGTACTCGGTCTGCACCGTCGTGATGGGGTGGGTGGCGTGCGCCCTAGCGAGGGTCGTAGGACCGGCCTCGCACAGGCCCAGGTACCGGACCTTGCCCTCCTCCACCAGCTCCGACATGGCGCCGATACTCTCCTCCACCGGGACGAACGGATCGATCCGAGCCAAGTGGTAGAGGTCGATGTGTTCGGTGCCGAGCCGGGCCAGTGACGCCTCGCAAGCCTGCGCGATGTACTCCGGGCTGCCGTCGATGAAGGGACCGCCGGTCTGATCGCGGCGCATCCCGAATTTGGTGGAGATGACGACTTCGTCGCGATGGCCACGGAGCGCCTGGCCGAGCGCGGTCTCCCCGGCGTCCCCCCCGTAGTACTCGGCGGTGTCGAAGAGGGTGACGCCGAGCTCCAAGGCCCGGGCGACCACGGCGGCGAAGCGTTGCGGTGTCACGGGTCCGTACCCGCCGCTCATGGCCACACCCCCCATGCCGACTGCCGACACGGTGAGGGCCGCAGACCCCGTTCCGAGCTGCCGCTGTTCCACCCGCCTCCGATCGCGTCCGTCAACCTACCCAGCGTTTGGATCGGACTAAACGCACGCTCGATTGGCTTCCGGCGGGTCACGATAGCGCGCCCGAGATGCGAGCCACAGGGGCGTCTAGTAAGCAGGATCTCGATGGAGCGAGTGTCGGGCGAGCGGCTGCCAACCTATGACGAGCTCTTGGTGCGCCCGGGTGTGCCACCGGGATCGTCGTGGGGCCTCTGGGGAGAGCACGACACGCACGGCTGCCTCAACCTGTTGACCGACGACGCCGTCAAGCGGGGGCTGGAGGCGGTGCGGAAGGGGACGGTGTTCCCCTTGGACCTTCCCCTCACCGAACCAGACCCCCCGCTGGCCGGTCGCTCGAGGCTGGTGCACGACGTCACTTGGATCGAGGGCGACCTCGGCCACGACGAGGAGCTGTCCAGCTGGAACACGCAGTCCTCCAGCCAATGGGACGGATTCCGGCACATCCGCCATCCCCGGTACGGCTTCTACAACGGGGTGGCCGACGAGCGCCACGGCATTCACCACTGGGCAGCCCGGGGGATCGTCGGTCGTGCGGTCCTGGTCGACGTGGGCCGCTACAGGGTCGCCCAGGGACGGCCCCTCGATATGACCACCACCGATCCCATCGAGCCCGAAGAGGTCTCGGAGACCCTGAAGCTCCAAGCCACCGAGGTGCGGCCCGGCGACGTCATGCTCCTCCGCACCGGGTGGGTCGAGTGGTATCGGCAGCTGGATCCGCAGGGTCGCGCCGACCTGGCCCCCCGATTCCGGTCACCGGGGCTCCGGGCCGGCCCCGCGACATCCCGCCTGCTGTGGGATCTCCACGTCGCGGCGGTGGCGGCGGACAATCCGGCTCTCGAAGCATGGCCTCCGGCCGCCCTGGCGACGCCTGAGCAGCGGGCCGTGCTCCGTAGCGACCCCATGGCCATCACCGAGCTCTCCCTGCACTTCTCGCTCCTCCCCTTGCTCGGACTGCCGATCGGCGAGCTCTGGGATCTGGCCGGGCTGGCCGAGGACTGCGCGGCCGATGGCCGCTACGAGGCGCTCTTGACGTCGGCGCCACTCCACCTCGTGAGCGGCGTGGCCTCCCCGCCCCACGCCATTGCCATCAGGTAGCCGCGGGAACGCTCGACCGCTGGTGCGCCAACTCTGAGGTGGGTATGGTGCCTAACAGTGGTTTGGGAGCGTTCCATCCCGGCGGGGTGGACTGAGACCTAGGGGGACACGAGAGGCGTGCCGGTGGAGGAGGACTTTCTCTCACGCTACGCCACCGAACGCCCCGACAAGCCCGCCCTGATCGCCGACCGACCCGATGGGTCGGTGCGGATCATGAACTTCGCTGAGCTCAACCGCGACGTCAACCGGTTGGCCAACGCCATGGTCGAGGCCGGTGTGCAACCCGGTCAGCGGGTGATCTGGTGTGGGCGCACCTCCGTCGAGGTGTTGCGGATGCAGCACGCGGCCCGCAAGGCGCGGGCAGTCGCCGTGCCGCTCAATCACCACCTCCGGCGCGAGGAGTCCAGCTGGATCGTCCGGGACTCCGAGGCCGTCCTGCTATGGGTGGCCGCCGAGTTCGGTGAGCTGTTCGACGGCATCGATCGAGAGGCACCGGAAGTGCGGCGGGTGGTGGTCTTCGGCGGGGAGCCGCAGGGCGGCCAGGTCTCCGCCGAGGAGTTCCTCGACGGCGCCGGTACGGACGAGCCGTCGGTCGACGCCTCGACGGAAGGTGCGGCGACCATCATCTATACGTCCGGTACCACCGGCCGCCCAAAGGGCGCGGTGCGGGACCTCCTCACCTCGCCCGAGCAGCGGGAGCGCCTGCGAGAGCACCTGGCCATGATGCACATCGGCAAGGGGGACGACGTCTACCTTCCCGCGGGTTCCATGTCGCACGGCGGTCCGCTTTCCTTTGCCGACCTCGTCGTCTCCCAGGGCAACACGGTCCTCGTCCAGGAGCGGTTCGACCCCGAGGACTGGCTTCGTCTGGTCGACAAGTACAAGGTCACCACGTCCTACAGCGCCCCGGCCCCCATGCGGCTGGTCTGCAACCTGCCGGCGGAGACCAAGCGCCGCTACGACCGCTCCAGCATCCGTACCATGCTGGCCGGTGCCGCCTCATGGCCCTATGCCCTGAAGCTGGCCTACCTCGAGGACTTTCCCGGGGACTCCCTCTGGGAGGTGTACGGCTCCACCGAGCTCGGGACCAACACGATCCTGCGACCCGAGGACCAGCGCCGCAAGCCCGGTTCGTGCGGGCAGGCGGCCCCGGGCGTCGAGGTGCTCCTGGTCGACGACGACGGTCGGGAGATCACCGAGCCCATGGTCCCCGGCCTGCTTTACGTGCGCGGCGGGAGCACCTTCCGCACGTATCACGGGGACCCCGAAAAGTACGAGGCGGAGCACCGCGGCGACGCCCACACGGTGGGCGACGTGGCCTACTTCGACGAGGACCGGTACTTCTACGTCTGCGATCGCAAGAAGGACATGGTGATCTCCGGGGGGATCAACGTCTACCCCGCCGAGGTGGAGGCTGCCCTGGAGAGCGCCGACGCCGTGTTCGAGAGCGCGGTCTACGGCCTGCCGGACGACGTCTGGGGGGAACGGGTCCACGCCGACCTGGTGGTGAGGGAACCCGAGTCGTTCTCCCTGGACGAGCTGGTCGCCCACTGCCACCAACACCTTGCCTCCTACAAGGTGCCCCGCTCCTTCGAGGTGGTGGCCGAGCTTCCGCACCTCGAAAGCGGGAAAATCGACAAGCGGGCGCTTCGCCGGCGCCACGGACCGTCGCCCTTGGCTGGGGCACCCACCGAGACAAGCGTGGCCGATGCCCGAACCTGAGCAAGGGCTGGGAGGAGTGACCGAGGCACGTGAACTTCTCTTCCACCGACCGGCCTACCGGGACGCCACGTGGACAGAGACCAACTGGTTCGGCTTCTTCGTTCCGGAGGCCCGGCTGCGAGGATCGGTCTACGCCCTGTTCCGCACCAACCTCGGGGTGGTGCGATCACCCATCGAGGTCTACAGCGGACCCTGCCAGTCCGTGCTGGACCTCGACTACTTCGACGACCGGGTACATCTCCCGATGCCGCCCGACGACCTCGACGACTACCGGCTGGCCAACGGGCTGAAGGTCCGCATGACCGAGCCGCTCACTCGGTGGGAGGTCCGCTACGAGGGCCGCTCCGACACGGTTTTCGACCTGGACCTGGTGGCCTTGAGCCCCCCCATTCCGGCCTCCGAGAGCCGGGTGGAGGGCGCCAGAGCCGGGTACGCCAGCTTTCACCGTCCGGCCCCTACGCCGGACATCGAGACCGGTCACATCGATCAGACCATGTGGGTGACGGGAACTGCACGGGTCAGGGGCGTCACCTACAAGGTGGACTTCCCCTCGAACCGCGACCACTCGTGGAGCCCCCGCCGGGAGTGGGGCCACAACATCTGCGGCAACTTCGACGAGGGCCACTTCGGTCGGCAGCTGAGCTTCCACGTGCAGACCCGCAACGACCCCCTGGAGGTGGGCCAGGTCACCCATGGGTACGTGGTCCGAGACGGCACAACGCTCGGCATCAAGGCGGGAAGGGGCCGCTATGAGTACGACGGCTGGCGCATCTCCCGGCTCTCCTACGAGCTCGAGGACACCTTCGGCCGGTCCTACCAACTCTCCGGTACTCCGGTGGCGTGGACCAGCGACGTGATGAGCGGCTCCTATGCCGTCACGGCGGTCGTCCGATGGGAGTGGGAGGGCGACGTGGGCTGGGGAGACTACAAGTGGCACTGGGACATCTTTCGGATGCGTGAGCATGCCGAACGCAAGGGATCACCCCGGGAGAGACCGCGGTGATCCGTCGACTCAACCACGTCAACCTCAACTGCCGAGACCTCGACGTGATGCTGCCCTTCTACAAGGAGGTCCTCGGGTTCGAGACCGTGGTGAGCGGCGGTACGCCGGACTCCGGCGCCGTGTTCGAGACGATGGGCTATCCGGGCCGACGGGGAGCTCGCACCGAGGTGCTCTGCGTCGGGGGCCGCGACCGCGGCCCCTACGTCGAGCTGATCGAGTGGGCGGAGGACGGCGACGACCGTGTCGCCGCCCCACGCGACATCGGCATCGCCCGGATCGGCTTCCTCGTCGACGACGTGGACGCCACCTATCGATACCTTCTCGGCCGGGGCGTGAAGGTCCTGGGCGAGCCGCACGGCGGAGGGGTCGGTCCGGCGCGGGTGCGGGCCCTCTTCTTCCAGGATCCCGAGGGCAACCTGCTCGAGGTCCTCCAGCACCAGGAGAGGGATTGATCCCGCCCGGGACCCCGGTGCGCCCATGCTGCTGAAGGGACGCGTCGCCGTGCTCGCCGGGGTGGGACCCGGCATGGGCCGCGACGTCGCATTGGCTCTGGCGCGAGAGGGGCAGATCTCGTCCTCGGCGCCCGGCGCCAGCGAACCCTCGATGCCGTGGCCGACGAAGTGAGCGCACTCGGCGCCCGGGTGTACACGATGCCGACCGACATCACCGATCCGGCACAGTGCGAGGCGCTCGCCACGGCGGCCGCGGAGGCCTTTTCGGGCATCGACATCCTGGTCAACAACGCCGCACACGGAGGAGAGCCTGCGCTGCTCGCCGACTCCGACCCCGGGTCGGTACGCACGGCGGTCGAGGTCAACCTGTTTGGCACCCTCAACATGACGAAGGCGGCGGTGCCCCACCTGCGCGCCCGGGGCGAAGGTCGCATCATCATGATCAACACCAACGTCTCCCAAGTCGTGGTCGAGCACTTCGGGGGCTACGGGCTGTCCAAGTCGGCGCTCCTGCATGCCACCCGCCACCTGGCCCACGAGCTCGGTCGCGACGGCATCCGCGTCAACAGCGTGCTGCCTGGCCCCATCTGGGGACGGGCGCTCCAGCGGTACTTCGAGGGGCTGGCCGTGCAGTCGGGCCTCTCCTTCGAGGAGGTGGTGCGCCGGCAGTGCTCCACGACCGCGCTCGGCTACCTGCCCCCGTCCAGCGAGATCGCGGGCACGGTCGTCTACCTCGCGTCAGACCTCTCCCGGCCGGTCACCGGCCAGGCGATCCGGGTCGACTGCGGGCAGTGGCTGGCCGCCAGCTCCCCGGAGGACGACACGTGAGCGATAGGCATCGGAGCACCCTTCCCATGACCGTGGGCGGCCGCTCGGTCGTCCACGACGACACGTTCGCTGTGCGGAACCCCGCCACCGGGGACGTCGTGGGCTACGCGCCCGAGTGCCCCCGCGCCGAGCTCGATCGAGCGCTCGGGGCAGCGGCTTCCGCCGCCGCCGGCTGGGCCGACGACCTCTTGGCGCGCCGTGCCGGTCTTCGCGAAGGGGCCGCGGCCCTGCGCGCCTCGGTCGAGGAGCTGGCCGGCCTTCTGACCGATGAGCAGGGAAAGCCGCTTGCCGACTCTCGGATGGAGGTGGAGTGGGCGGCCGCTTGCCTGGACTACTACGCGGGCTTGGACCCTGCGGAAGCGGTGGTCCGCGACGACGAGACGGGCCGTGTGGTGCTCGCCCGTCGACCCATGGGAACCGTTGCGGCCATCACGCCGTGGAACTTTCCCGTGACCACGGCCGCCTGCAAGCTGGCGCCCGCGATGGCTGCCGGCAACGCGGTGGTGCTGAAGCCCTCGCCCTTCACCCCGTTGACGACGCTGCGGCTGGGGACCCTGCTCGGTGGGGTGTTCCCCGCCGGGGTGGTCAACGTGATCTCGGGCAGCGACACGCTCGGCCGCCATCTGGTCGCCGATCCGCGAGTGCGTAAGGTCAGTCTGACCGGCTCGACGAGCACGGGCCGAGAGGTCGCCGCGGTCGCCGGACGCGATCTCAAGCGTGTCACGCTCGAGCTCGGCGGCAACGACGCCGCAGTCATCCTCGATGACGCGGACCCGGTGCGGACGGCAAAGCGACTCTTTTGGCGGGCCTTCGGCAACTGCGGGCAGGTGTGTGCGGGCATCAAGCGGGTCTACGTCCCCGAGACCTTGGCGGACGAACTCGTCGCAACCCTGGCGGAGCTGGCCGCCACCGTCCGAGTGGGACGAGGGACCGAGCGTGGAGTCCAGATGGGCCCCATCAACAATCCCCCCCAATTCCAACGGGTGCGCGAATTGGTCGACGACGCCTTGGCCCGGGGCGGGGTGGCGGTGGCGGGGGGCGGTCCCTTGGCCGGTCCGGGCACCTTCTTCAGCCCGACCATCATCGCTGGGCTGACCGATGGCAGCCGGTTGGTGGACGAGGAGCAATTCGGGCCGGCCTTGCCGATCATCACCTACGGACGCCTCGACGATGCGATCGCTCGGGCCAATGCCACCAGCTTCGGCCTCGGAGGTTCGGTCTGGACGGAGGACGAGGAGCGGGGAGTCGCCACGGCCCGCCGCCTGGAGTGCGGCACGGCATGGGTCAACACCCACGCCAACCTGGCGGTGGAGATCCCCTTCGGCGGTCACAAATGCAGTGGCCTCGGCCTCGAGCAAGGGCTCGCCGGCCTGGAGTCGTACTCCGAGCTGCAAGTGGTGTGGTCCCACCGACGGCCCGCGAAGTCGTAGCGCTGCCCGCGGGAGCGGGCCCCACCCGTCGTACCAAACCAAAGGTTGGCTCGAACCAACCCCTCGCTTGCCGGGCCGTCGAGTATCTGCAAGGCTCGTTCCCGTCATGACCCCCTCCAAGGCCTCGCGCACCGAAGCGGCCGGTCGCTCCCGGCGCAGGGCCCCCCGCCGGACGGCGACGCCCGGCACGACCCGAAGTCACGAGATCGACGGTCCGGCGATCGACAAGCCCGACTTCTTGGTCGCACCGAAGGCTCGCGGACGTCCCGAGCCCGTGTCGCGCTTCCCGGAGATCATCAACGTGTCGGCCGAGCTCTTCCGGGCTCGGGGCTACGCGGAGACGAGCATCGAAGACATCGCGAGGGCGGTCGGGATCCTGAAGGGAAGCCTCTACCACTACATCCACACCAAGGAGGACCTCCTCTACGCCATCATCGATGAGATCTACGCCCGCACGGACGCGAAGGCGCACCTCGTGGCCACCTACGACGGCGACGTGGTGGATCGGCTCGAGCTCTTCGTCGACCTGCACATGCAGGATGCCGGCGACCTGGCGGCCAAGGTGGCGGTGTTCACCACCGAGTACCGGAGCCTGCCAGAGGACCGTCGCCGCCAGGTGCAGCAGCGGCGGGATGCCTACGAGGAGCTGCTGGTGGACACCTTGAAGGCCGGTCAGCGCCAAGGGGTCTTCGTGGCTGACCTGGACGCCCGGATTGCCGCCATCGGCATCTTGCAGATGCTCAACGGCACGTACCAGTGGTACCGGCCGGACGGCCCGCGGTCGATGAAGGAGATCACCAAGGAGTTCAAGAAGATCATCTTTCGCGGCCTGCTGGTTCGGCCGGGCCCGGCCTCGGCGGGGGGCCGGCGCAAGTAGCGACCGCTATCAGAGGAAGGGGGGTTCTCGGCCAATGTTGATCGACATGTTCTCCGAGCTCCAGCGCGCGCAGCCCTGGACACGCGAGTACGAGGCCCGAGTGATCGACAACGCACTCGAGCAGGCGCGCCTTGCCGACTCGCTCGACTACGGCTGCTGGTGGAGCGTGGAGCATCACGGGGCTGTGGAATTCAGCCTCAGCTCCACCCCGGAGCTGTTGAACACCCTCGTGGCGGCGAATACCTCCCGCATGCGGATCGGCCATTCCGGTGTGCTCTCCCCTTTCACCATCAATCATCCGATCCGCATCGCCGAGCGGGCGGCCTTCCTCGACATCGTGAGCAACGGGCGCCTGGAGCTCGGCCTCGCCCGCTCCGCGGGAGCCGAGTGGGACGCCTTCGGCATCGACGGGTCCATCACCCGAGACCAGATGGGCGAGCTCTTCCACATGCTGCCGCGCATGTGGAACGAGGAGGCGTTCAGCTGGGAGAGCGATCTCATCCGCATACCCACACGCAACGTGGTGCCCAAGCCCCTGCAGCGACCCCATCCACGGATGTGGCAGACGTGCACCAGCGCGGACGCCTTCCGGCTGGCCGGGCTACTCGGGGTCGGAGCCCTCGGGGTGACGCTGCTCACCCCCCTGGAGAACCTGGAGATCCTCCGCCGGGCCTACCTCGAGGGTTTGTCGGCCTCGACCGGCCCCGCCGGCGAGACCGTCAACGACGAGTTGGGGATCTTCACCTTCGTGCACTGCGCGGCCACCAGGGAAGAGGCGATCCGGAGCCGGGCGGCCGAGAGCGTCCTTTGGTACGTGAATCGGATGCCCCGGGTGTTCGAGACGCCGAGACACCTCATCATCGGCGGTATCCGGGGCCAGCTGGCGCCGGACACCGGCGTGGCCTGGGAGTCGACCGGCAAGGAGGATATCGAGAGCGACACGGATCCCGATGACCCGGTTCCGGTGATCCGCCTCCTCAACCGGCAGGCCCTCGGGTACGAGCTGGACCCCGAGGAGGCCCTGGAGGTCCTCGAGCCGATGGACTCCATGATCATCGGCGACGTCGATGCCTGCATGACCAAGATGAAGAAGTACCGGGATCTCGGTGTCGAGCGCCTGCTGTGCTTCCAGCAATACGGCTGGCTCGCCCACGAGGACGCCCTCGGCAGCATCCGGAGGATCGGGGAGGAGATCCTGCCAATCTTCTCCGCCTGACCGTGCCCACCCTGTCTCGGGGCAACGCCCGCATCCACTACGACGATCTCGGGTCCGGCGAGCTGGTGGTGATGGCGCACGGGCTCAACGAGAACGCGCTCTATTGGGGCGTGACGGGAATCGCGGCCCGGTTATCGGCCCGACACCGGGTGGTGAGCATCGACCTGCGGGCCCACGGGCGTACGGTCGTCGCCGGCGAGCCGAAGGGCTTCGACGTCACCACCATGGCAGCGGACATCGAGGCGCTGGCCGACCATCTCGGCCAAGAGCACTTTCACCTGGTGAGTCACGCCACCGGAGGGATGGTGGCCCTCCGAGTGGCGATGCGGGACCACCGTCGACTGGCCAGCCTGATCCTGACCGACACGGGTGCCGCCACCCGGCCGGGGCGCCAAGACCCTCGCGACGTCATGGCCCCCCGGTACGCCGGCCATGGGTGGGAGGACATCATGTCCTCCCTACGTGCGGACCCCGGGCTGTTCCTCGAGCAGCTCGACCTCCACCCGGATCGCCAGCGGCTCTGGGCTCTGTTCGAGGAGATGGCGCGACTCGGGGATCCCGACGTCATCGCGGCCTTCATCCGATCCTTCTACGACGACCCCGACCCGCACATCCCGTGGCTCCGGAAGATCGGTTGCCCGACCCTGGTGCTCCTGGGCGAGCACGACCGCTT
This sequence comes from uncultured Actinomycetes bacterium, assembly GCA_963773635.1. GTDB lineage: Bacteria > Actinomycetota > Acidimicrobiia > Acidimicrobiales > RAAP-2 > CAVZBW01. The sequence goes on from CAVZBW010000005.1 coordinate 672,823, forward strand.
GTTCGTCAAGCCCAGCCGGCTGCTCGCCGCCGAGATCCCCGGAGCCGAGCTGGTGGTCTTGACCGGCGTCGGGCATATGACGGCGCTGGAAGCGCCCGAGGAGACCTACTCGGCGATCGCCGGTTTCATCGAGCGCCACTCGGTGGCGCGCCCGAGCGAGGGTGACCAAACCGTCGTCCGGTAAGAACCAAACGCCGGGTGTGTCGAGATGGTCCCTGTGGGAGACTGAGAGCCATCGTCGCACCCCGATCGCCGAGGAGACGGACGAGGCGCCGGCAAGGAGGAGACGGATGTTGGACTACCGCATGGTCGACGTAGACAACCACTTCTACGAGCCGCGGGATTCGTTCACCCGGTACATGGACCCGGCTTCGTTGGACCGGGCCGTGCGACCGGTCGTGCTGGACGACGGGCGCGAGGTGATCATGGCGGGCCAGCGCGAGGTGACCTTCATCGAGGCGCGGATCTACGACGAGGTCGGCCGACCCGGCTCCCTCCGCGAGATGCTGGCCAAGATGAAGGGGGGGGCGACCGGCCAGGAAGCGTACCGGTGGACCGAGGTCAAACCCGAGTACCAGCACCGCGACGCGCGGTTGGCGGTGATGGACGCTCAGGGCATCGAGGCCTGCGTGCTCTTCCCCTCGGTGGCCCTCGTGGTGGAGCACTTCTTCGAGAGTCCCGACGACCTCTATCTCAACTTTCACGCCTTCAATCGGTACCTGGACGAGGAGTGGGGCTTCTCCTACCAGGGCCGCATCCACCCCGTGGCGGCCGTCTCGCTGCGCGATCTCGGCCGAGCCGTTGACGAGCTCGAATGGCTGCTCGGCCGGGGAGCCCGGGTGGTGGGCCTGCGACCCGGACCCGCCTACGGGCGATCGCCCGGCGATCCGTACTTCGATCCGTTTTGGGCCCGCATCAACGAGGCGGGGATCTCGGTCGTCTTCCACATGACGGAGTCCTCGTACAACGAAAAGGTCTCCACCCTTTGGGGCCAGGAGCCCAACCCCTCCGACTTCGAGATGTCCGCATGGCAGTGGGCCAACACCTACGGGGACCGACCGATCATGGATACCCTCTCGTCGCTGATCTACGACAACCTCTTTGGCCGCTTCCCCAACCTCCGGGTGGTCTCGGTGGAGAACGGCTGCGAGTGGGTGCCCTACCTCGTCCGGCGTATGGACAAGATGCGGGGAATGGGCAGAAACGGTCCCTGGATCGGGGGCACGCTCACGGAACGGCCGAGCGCCATCTTTGGCCGGCACGTGCTGGTCACGCCCTTTCCCGAGGACGACATCTCGGCGCTCGTGGACGCCTTGAGCGTCGATTCCCTGGTGCTCGGATCGGACTGGCCCCATGCCGAGGGACTGGCCGAGCCAGCCGACTACCTGCGCATCCTGACGCCTCTCGATGCCCAGGATCAGCGCCGGGTGATGCGCGACAACGGGTTGAGGATCGTCCAGGGCGATTCCCGATGACCGGCGCCGTTCCCGAGGGCTCGCACGATCCCAGGGACGGCGCCGACGATCTCCGCTCCTGCCTGGCGTCCTACCTGGCCGACCAGGCGCTCCCCGAGTGGTCCGGGGTCACGGTCGTCTCGCTTTACCGCCACGCCGGCGGCCTGTCGTGGGAGACGTTCGTTGTCGAGGTGGCGGAGACGGGTTGTCCGGAGCGTCGACGCCGCCTCGTGGTGAAGCGGCCGCCGCTCGACGGCCCGCTCGCACCGTACGAGCCGGACAAGGAGGCCCTGTTGCTGCGGGCGCTGGCCGACAGCGCAGTGCCGGTTGCGCCCCTGCTCGCCTATACCTCCGAGCCGGTAGTGGCGGGCCGTCCGGTGGAGGTGATGGAGCATGTCGCCGGAGACGTGCCCGACGTCCGCACGATCGATCGGTGGCCGGCGTGGCGTGACACCGGCCGGCGACGGACGGTGAGCCGGCGGCTGCTCGGGGTCTTGGCGGCGCTGCGCGGTTTTGACTGGCGGCAGCCGTCGCTCAGCGCCGTCCTGCGGGTGGATCGCAGCCCGTCGGAGCAGGTGGGGGACGTGATCGACCGGCTGATGGCGAAAATCGAGGAGAACGTGGCACCCCGTTGGGGGGCCAGCCCGGTGGCTCGCGACGCCTGGATGTGGTTGCGCGACAACGTCCCCGAGATGCATCCGGACGACGCCATCCTCGTGCACGGCGACTTCCGGATCGGCAACCTCGTGTGGCGCGACGACCGAGTAGTGGCAGTGCTCGATTGGGAGAGGGCCGGCCTCGGCGATCCCATGGTCGACCTCGCCTTCTTGTGCATGCCGATGGCGCGGCATCGCCGACCCGAGCTGATGGGGATGCTCATGACGGCCGAAGACATGGTGACCGGCTACGAAGAGGAGACCGGGCAGCCGGTGGACCTCCGCCGCCTTCACTACTACCTGGTGTATTGGCAATACGTGGAGCTGGCCCAGATTCTCAATGCCATCGCCTACCAGATCGACCGTGCGCCGGTCGACGACCTCACCAGCCTGACCTCCTACCCCCTGATCAGCACCGGCACGGTCGAGTTGGTGGACCTGATCGAACGGTTCGAGGACGGAGAGCACGACATCCGCTAGACGGCAGGGCACTGGCGACGGGAGGGAGAGTTGGACGATGTTCTACGCCGTGATGGGGGCATTGCTGAGCAGGGCGGCGCGAGCGGTCGGGTCCGGCCGGCTGGCCGGCGCGGACGAGTTTGGCGAACGTCAACGCCGGCGGGTGGTCGCCCTGTTGCGCCGCCTGGGCGAAGCCTGGCCGCGGACAATTCCACGCCTTGGAACAAGAGAATGCGGTGCTCGCGGTCGCGGCTGCTCGCGCCCATGGCGAGCTGGATCGGCACGGCCGGGGCAACGCCGCCCAAGCCGAACCGAGGGGGGAGCCCGGCGGGGGCGAACCGTCGGACCCGCTGGCCACCCACCTCCGCCTCTTGGCCGACCTGGACCAACTGGTGGCGGCGCTGCACGCCGCCGGGCCGACCGACTGGGCCCGGGCGGCGCGCCGCCAGTTGCGCCGAGAGCTGGGCGCGGCGGCCGAGATCGAGATGCAGCTCCTCAACGGACCGGCGACCAGGTGACGGGGGGGCGTCGGTGAGCGGGTCGATGGGCCGACGGTCGGAGCCCGAGATGTTCGACGACGAGATGTTCGACACGGCCGCCGTCGAGGCGGGCCAATGGGTGCCGGGCCCCTACGGGCCCGGGGACGAGCGCGGCACGTTCAACGAGGTGACGCCGGAAAAGACGGCGAGCGCGCTCGCCTTGCTGCGTCCCGGCGAACCGGTGAGGACGTACGCCCTCGCCGAGACGATGAGGGAGGGCTATCCGGCCTGGGGCGACCGCGCCTACGAGCAGCGGCTGGTGGTCACCGGCTACACGCCGCCAGAGGGCTTCGCGGGCATCGTCACCGACCCGGAGCCCCAGGGTCGCGGTCGCTCGAGCGTCCACGAGGAGCGCGTGTCCCTCACCTACAACATGGGCACGAAGATCAACGGGCTCCAACACGTCGGTGTCGCCCAGATGTTCTACAACGGCTTCCTCGGACCCGACATCGCGCGCACTTGGGGCACCAGCCGACTCGGCGCCGAGACGATGGGGCCGGTCGTGACCCGCGGCGTTCTGCTCGACATCGTTGGCTGCACCGTGGCGGCCGAGCGTTTCGACCTCGTGGAGCGAGCCCCCAACGGCCGGCCCTTCCTCCGCCCCAACTACCGAGTCACGGTCGAAGACATCGAGGCGGCGCTCGCGTGGGAGGGGCTGGAGACGCCGATCGGACCGGGCGATGCGGTGCTCCTGCGCACGGGATGGCGCGAGCTCATCGATGCCGATCCGGCCCGCTACATCGAGGCCGGCCCCCCCGGACCCTTCCTGCGCGAGTGCCGGTACCTGGCGGCGAAGCGACCGGCCCTCATCGGCAGCGACTCATGGTGTTTCGAGGTGATCGATGATCGGGTGACCCACGGCTATCAGATGCCCTGCCACCAGGAGCTCTCGGCCCGATACGGCATTCGCATCGGGGAGGCCATTCCGACCGACCAATTGGCGGACGACGGCGTGTACGAATTCGTCTTCTGCCTCAGTCCGCTGCCGGCGAAGGGTGCGGTGTCCTGCAACGCGCCGCCGCTGGCCCTCGGGCAGCCGGGAGCCCGGCCCCTGGCCTGACCAGGCTCACAGAAGGTTGAATTTGGTGATCCCGCCGTCGACCTCGAGCATGGTGCCCGAGAGGTACGAGGCGCCGTCGGAGCACAGGAAGGCGATGGCGGCAGCGAACTCCTCGTAGCTGCCGTGGCGGCCGAAGTGGTTCCACGTGTTGATCAGCGCTTCGCGCTCGGCCGTGCGCGACGGATGGGGAGCGCACCCGATCACCACCCCGTTGACGTTGACGCCCGAGGCGGCCACCTCCTTGGCCAGCGAGCGCACGAACCCGTGCAGTCCGGCCTTGCCCGACGCGTACCCGGCGCCGGCCCGCTGTCCCCAGGTCGCAGAGATCGACGAGACGCACACCACCTTGCCCCATCCCCGCTCGATCATCGGGTTGATGACCGCACGGGTGCAGAGCATGGCACTGCCGAGGTTGAACTCGATGAAACGGAAGAGGTCGTCGATCGTCGCTTGGGCAAACGTGCTCCACGCAGCGCCGGGGGGCGCACCCCCGGCGTTGTTGACGAGGATGTCGACCGGTCCCAGCTCCCCGTTGATCGAATCGACCATCGACGCGACCGCGCGGCGGTCGGTGACATCCCCCACTGCGGCCGCCGCCGTGCCCCCTGAATCCCGGATCTCTCCGACCACGCCGTGCACTCGCTCGGCGACCACGTCGTTGACCGCAACCGCGGCGCCATCGTCGGCCAGGCGCTTGGCCGTGGCCCGCCCGATCCCCTGCCCCGAACCCGTGACCAGGGCCACCCGCCCCGTGAGCGCAGAGTCCATCGTCACACCCCTCCCCGGACGCCGCCGTCGACCTCGACGGTCTGGCCGGTGACATAGCTGGCGCCGTCGCCGGCCAGGAAGACCACGGCGGCGGCCACCTCCCGGGGATCCGCCACTCGCCCGACGAGGGCCAGGCGCCCCATCGCCTCGATCTCCTCGGGCGACCGGTTGCGACGCATGAGCGGCGTGAGCACCGGACCGGGCGCGACGGCATTGACACGGACGCCGCTCTCCGCGTGATCGATGGCGAGGGCCTTGGTCAGACCGATCACGCCCGCCTTGGCGGCACAGTAGCCCGGGTTTCGGCGCATGCCGCGGACGCCCGCGCCGGACGAGACGTTGACCACCGCACCCGCGCCCGCCGCGGCGAGATGGGGCATGGCGCTGCGGCACATGAGGAACGTGGAGGTGAGGTTGAACCGCAGCGCGTCCTCCCAGTCGACGAGCTCGGTCTCGACCACGTCCTTGCCCGGCCGGCTGCCCCCGACCACGTTGACCAGCACGTCCAGCCGACCGTAGACATCGGTGGTGCCGTCCACGGCCCGGCGGGCACCGTCCTCGGTGGTGACGTCGGCGACCACTCCGTGCACCTCTGCGCCGATCCCGCTGGCCTCCTCCTCGAGCCCGTGGCAAACGGCCGACAGGGCGGCGCCGTCGACGTCGACCATCGCGACACGGCAGCGCTGCGAGACCAGGGCGGCGCTCACGGCGCTCCCGATGCCGCCGGCGGCTCCCGTGACGAGGGCGACCTTGCCCACGAGCGCGTCAGGGATGGCGACTCACCGCCGCTGGAACATCGGGTTTTGCGCGTTCCCCGAGACGACCAGCATGAAGCAGAACCTCCAGCCGTCCGGCGTCCGGCGGAAACGGAATACGTACGAGCCGTCGTGCGTCCCCCGCTGGGGCTGGCCGTCGATCTCCCCCTCGGCGGAGATCGTGTAACGCGCCGCGGCGGATGCCTCGTCGCCGCGCACCTCCACGACGATGCCGGTGATGAAGTGCTTCACCTCGTAGGTCGCCAGCTGCTGGGCTGCGGGCGCCCCCGTGCCCCCGTCGCGATTCGGCAGCGGGAGGCTCTCGTAGAGAGGCCGCAGGGCGTCCTTCCCCTTGACGTGCTCCACCAACGTGCCGCCGAGCACCCGTTCGATGTCGTCGGTGTACAGATCCATCAGCTCGTCCCACTGCCGGAAGTCGCAGAGGTACCCGTACCGATGGATCAGTGCCTCGATCTCGAGGCGGTCCTCTACCGCTCGCAACCGGTCGTCGGCGCTTCCGCTCTCGCGCGCCGCGGAGCGCAGCACCTCCAGCATCTGCCCCTTCTCGGCCTCACTGATCATCGGGACCCCCTCCGGATCGCTGGAACATCGGGTTTTGCGCGTTGCCCGAGATCACGAGCATGTGGCGGAACTTCCACCCCGAGGGGGTCCGCCGGAAGTGGAAGACGTACGAGCCGTCGTGGGTCCCCCGGGCAACGTTGCCGTCGACCGGTCCCTCGGCCGAGATCGTGTAGCGGGCCACCGCAGAGGCCTCGTCGCCCCTCAGCCGCACGACGATGCCGGTGATCATGTGCTTGACCTCGAGGGCGGCCAGCTGGGCATAGGACGGCGCCCGGTCCCCTGGCAGGGTGAGGCTCTCGTAGAGCGATCGCAAGGCGTCCTTGCCGACGACGTGCTGCTCCAGGGTTCCGCCGAGGACCCGTTCGACGTCGTCGGTGTAGAGCCCCAGGAGCTCGTCCCACATGCGGAAGTCCTCGAGGTATCCGTAGCGGTGGATCAGCGTCTCGATCTCGAGACGGTCCGAGACGGCCCGCCGGCGGCCGTCGGCGTCCCGAGGGGGCGGGGGCCCCGGGGCCAGCACCTCCTGCATCTGCCGACGCTCGGCCTCGCTGATCACGTCGAGCCACCCGTCGGCGGCGTCGGGCTCCCGACCAGTCGCTGGCGCATCTCGGCGCTCTGGACGAAGACGGGGAGATCGTCTGGACCGAGGAACGAGGGTCGCGCCGACGACCCGCCGTCGACCGCCAGCACCTGCCCGGTCACCCAGCTGGCAAGATCCGACATGAGGTAGAGCACGGCACCGGCGATGTCCTCGGGCCTGCCACGGCGACGGAGCGGCAGGGCGATGCGCTCGGCCTCGTTGCGAGGGGTGCTGTCGACCTCGCCCGCCCCGCGCCCGCCGGAGGTCTTGGGCGTCTGGACGCTGCCCGGCGCGACGGAATTGACCCGGATGCCGTGAGGGCCCCACTCGAGCGCGGCGGTGCGGGTGAGCGACACCAGGGCCGCCTTGGACGCGGCGTAGGCCATCCCGAAGGGCATGGCCGTCAGGCCGGCCACGGAGCTCACCGTCACGATGCTGCCGGTGCGACCTCCGGCTACGAGCTGGCGCGCCACCTCGCGCATCGTCACGAGCACGCTGCGCAGGTTGAGGTCGGAGACCTCATCGAAGACGGAGAGCTCGAGGTCGAGAAGGGAGGACCACTGTTGCGGCCACATCCCCCCCGCCACGTGCACCAGACCGTGCAGGGTTCCGAGGGACGCCGCCTCGGCTACGGCGGAGGTGACCTCGGCGACCCGTCGCACGTCGGCGACCACCAGCCGGTGCGGACCCGGAGTGCCTCGCAGGGCATCCTCGAGCACACCCAGTGCCTCGGGCCGATTGTCCAGGCCCGTCACCGATGCCCCTTCTTCGGCCAGCAGCCGGCACACGGCCGTGCCGATGCCCCCGCCCCCGGCGCCGGCGACGACGACATGGCGGCCCTCGAGACCGAACCGGCTCACGGGCGGACCATCACGGCGCACGCAGCGTGGCGTACGTGCTGATGTGACTCATCTGGCCGCCGTCGGCGCGGATCAGCTCCCCCGTGACGTAGCGCGCATCGTCGGACGCGAGGAAGGCCACGGTCCCCGCGATGTCGGCGGGCTCACCCACCCGGGGGACGAGATTGCTGGCCACCATCCGCTCGATGTCCGCCGGGTCGACCTTTCCCGTGGCCCCCGGGGTCATCACCATTCCGGGCGCCACCGCATTGGCCCGGATCTCGTCCTTGCCGTACTGGGTCGCGAGGTACTGCGTCAACGAGAAGAGCGCCGCCTTGGAGGCGCCGTAGGCGGAGTAGACGAGGTCTCCGGTGACCCCGGAGATGGAGACCGTGTTGACGATGGCCCCGCCCCCCTGCCGCTGCATGTGCGGTATCGCCGCCCTGCACAGGGCAACCGGAGCCAGCAGGTTGATCTCGAGGGTGTGGCGCCAGGTGTCGATGGACGTGGAGGCGACGTCGCGGTCGTGGAGCAGGACCGCCGGGTCGGTCTCCGCATGGTTGTTGCACAGGACGTCGAGCCGGCCCAGGCGGCGCACGACCTCCTCGACCGTCTCGGCGGCCGCGTCCAGCTCCGCGAGATCGACGCGGCGGGCCACGAGGCTCGGACCGGCGTCCAACCGTTGCGCCAGCGCCTCGAGCCCGCCCTCGTCGCGATCGACGGCCACCACCGTCCCACCCTCGCCCACGAGTCGGGCGACGATGGCCGAACCAATGCCCCCGGCCGCGCCGGTGACCAGGCAGACCTTGCCGGAGAAGCGCTCCATCAGCGAGCAGTCGGCCGCGCCGGCGAGCCCTCGTGGCCCACGACCCTGCGCTCGCTTCCCGACACATGCTTGCCGGCGAGATAGCCGAAGGTCATGGCCGGCCCCAGCGTCGCCCCGCCGCCCGGGTAGGCCGGTCCGAAGACGCTGGCGGCGGCGTTGCCCGCCGCGTAGAGCCCGGGGATCACACCCTTGCGGTTCGACCGCACCCGGCCGTCGCGGTCGACGAGCATGCCCCCGTTGGTGCCGATCGTCCCGTTGCGGAGCTCCACGGCGTAGTACGGCGGCGTCGCGACCGGTGCCAGCACCAGCGAGGGCGAAGGGCCGACGCCGCTCATGTGCGTCTCGAACCGCAGCGTGCCCCGGTGAAAGTCGGGATCCTCGCCGGCGGCCACGTTGGCGTTCCATCGGGCGACGGTGGCCTCGAGCTCCCCCGGGTCCACGTCGATCTTCTCCGCCAACCCCCGGATGCTGTCTGCCCGGAGGACCCAGTCGGGGGCGGGCTCACCGGGCGGCACCGACGGAAGGATGAAGGCCCGGTCCTTGACCTGCTGGTCGAAGACCACCCAGTGCTGGCCCTGGTTGGGGTAGTCGATCGCGGAGGGGTCGAACGCACCGAGCACCTTGGGGAAGTCCTGGTAGGTGGCGGCCTCGTTGACGAAGCGCCGGCCACGACGGTTGACCACGATCACGCCGGGGGTGCTGCGGAAGGAGGCCATCTGGGGGACCTCGCGACCGTCGTAGACGAAGCCCGGCTCGAGGAAGGCGGGCTGTCCCCAGTACGACGACATGTTGGCCAACCGGGCACCCGCCTCCATCGCCATGCGGAGTCCGTCGCCCTCGTTGGACGGAGGACCGAGCGGGAGGAGTGGGGTGCCGATGAAGGCCTGCACCATGTCGCGGTTCCACTCGAAGCCGCCCGAAGCCAGGACGACACCCTGCCGGGCCCCGAGGACCACGCCCCCCCCGGCCGTCGCGCAAACCGCGCCCGCCACTTCCCCGCCCGACATCACGAGCTCATCGGCCGCCGTGCCGGTCAACACCGCAACGCCGCGGTCGACCAGCCCCTTGTAGAGGGCCGCCACGAGGGCGGCGCCGAGCACCCGCACGTCGGAGGCCTGCCGCCCGGCCGCCAGCTCCACGTCGGGTGGCTCGCCTCCTCGGAGGAACTTCGCCCCCTCCTCCATCGTGAGCCACGGCAGGTGGGGGCTCGTGCGGAGCCGGCCGGCGTCGTCCCCGAGCTCTCGGCGCGCGTCGAAGGGTGCCGGCTCGAGGGAGCGCCCGCACTCCTTGCCGCCCGGGAGGTCCGCGTAGTAGTCGTTGAACGTCGGCGGCGCCGTCATGCGCAAGGGCGTGTGCGCCTCGAGGTACTCGAGCATCTCGTGGGCTCGATCGACGTACACCTCGACGAGCTCGGGGTCCGGCTCCCGCCCCAGGGTCAGGCGCCGGATGTAGCGCAATGCCTCATCCCGGGTGTCCGACGACCCCACGTCGGACATGTGGGCGTTGACGGGTACCCAGGGCATACCGCCCGACACGCCGGTGGTGCCACCGATCAGGTCGGACTTCTCGACGACCACCACCTCGGAGCCGCCGTCGTGGGCCAGCGTGGCGGCGGTCAGCCCGGCGGCGCCGGAGCCCACCACGACGACGTCGACGACGCGGTCGAAGCGATCGACGGTCGAGACCACCATGGCCTAGCCCAGGTAGGCGGCGCGCACCGCGGGGTTGGTGCGCACGGCGTCGGGCACGTCGTTGGCGATCACCTTGCCCAGGTCGAGCACCACCACCCTCTCGCACTGGCGCATGACGAACCCCACGTCGTGCTCGACCAGGACGACCGCGCAACCCTCTTCCTTGCGCAGCCGTTGGACCACCTCGCCGAGGTTCTCGGCCTCGGACTCCTCCATCCCCGACGTGGGCTCGTCGAGCAGGAGGACGCGCGGGCGGTCCACGACCGCCCTGGCCAGCTCCACCAGCCTCGCCCGCCCCACCGGCAGGTTGGCCGCCGGCTCCTTGGCAAGGCTCTCGATCCCGCAGAGCGCGAGCACCTCGCGCGCCCTCTCACGGCGGGCACGCTCGCGCGAACGGCGGGTCGGGAACGCCACGAGATCGGCCAGGAGGCCCCCTCCGCCCCCGTGCCATTCCAAGGCCACGAGCACGTTGTCCTCGACAGGGAGCCAGCCAAATGTCTGCTGGCGCTGAAAGGTGCGGCGGACGCCGTGGCGCGCCCGCCACGTGGCCGATCTTGCGGTCACATCGACCCCGTCGAGAGAGATACTTCCCGACGTCGGGGGCGTGACCCCCGTCAGGCAGTCGAAGAGCGTGGTCTTCCCCGCTCCGTTCGGTCCGATCACGCCGCAGACCTCGCCCGGCAGGAAGCTCACGTCCACTCCCCCGAGAGCGGCGACGCCCCCAAAGGTGACCTTTACGTTCCTGGCTTCGAGGATCGGGGGGTCCGCCGGCCCGGAGGCGGACGCGGAGGGTTCGGTGATTGCCTCAACCATGATCAAGCCTCCTAGAGCTCGGTGCCCAGGTAGGCACCAACGAGGCGCTCGTCGTCCAAGTCCTCCCTGGGCCCCGACCAGACGATGTGACCCAGCTCGATAAAAGCCACTCGATCGGCGATGGTGAGGACATCACGCACCTTCTCCTCGATCACCAAAATGCCGCTGCCCGCCGTCCTGAGCTCCTGGAAGAGATCCATGAGCTGGGCCACCACGAGTGGGGCCAGGCCCAGGGTCGGCTCGTCGACCACGACCAGTCGTGGCGGATCCACGAGGACCGGCGCGAGGGCCAGCATCTGCTGCTCCCCACCCGACAGGGTGCCCGCCGCCTGACGACGGCGCTGCCCGAGGACCGAGAATCGCTCGTAGGCCGCCTCTCGGTGGTCGGCGGGCAAGCGCAGCGTCAGGTTCTCCTCGACGGTGAGGCCCGGGAATATGCCGCGGGACTCCGGCGCCACGAGCATGCCGAGGCCCACCCGGCGGTGGGGCGCAAACCTCGTGACGTCCTGCCCGCCCAAGGTCACGGTTCCCTTGGACGGCGCCACCAGCCCGGCCACCGTGGAGCACAGCGTCGACTTGCCTCCACCGTTGGCACCGAACAGGGCGGTGATCTGGCCCGCCGGTACGGCCAGGTCGACGCCGTGGAGCACCTCCACGTCCCCATACGCGACGTGGAGGTCGCGAACCGTCAACATGGCCTCCGACGGCAGGGAGCGGTCGCCCGAACCATGGAGGGCACCGGAGGAAACGAGCGCTTCCTCGTGGCGCCGCGTCTCCTCGGCGATGGCCACCTCCTCCTGCACGGTTGCCCTGGCCGCCGGCGAGAGGTCCGCCCCTATCGGGAGGGAGAGACCTGCCACCGCACCGCCCGCACCCGCAAGGGCCGGCTGGAGCGCGGCGCGCTCGGCGCGCTCGATCCGACGGGCCTGAAGCCTGCGCGACAGCTCGTAACGCTGCCGAGCGCCCTGGGACAGGAAGCCGTCGGGGTTGCGGGCCAGGGTCACCGCTCCCAGCCCGAAGAGGATGAGCGGGATCTCCGAGACCGCGGTGCCGTTCCAGGAAAGCCAGCTCGGGACCCAGGACCACCAGTGGAAGCCCGACTGGATGATGACCGGGGTGATGACCGAGGCGATGCCGGCGAACGCCGCGGCGGCCGGCCGCCGGATGCCAAAGAGCACGACGGTCGCGAGCCACAGCAGTCCGTTGACGTACGGGGTGGACGCGTTGGAGACGGTCGTCTGGAAGGAGGCGTACATGATGCCCCCGACACCGGCGATGGCGGCCGAGACCGCGAAGAGCCCGAGCTTCACCCGCACCGCAGACACACCCGAGGTGGCTGCCGCCACTTCGGAGGAGCGGACCGCGGCGATGCTCCGTCCCCAGGAGGAGACCCGCAGGTTGCGGATCAGGAGCATCACCAGGAGCACCATGCCGAGGAGCACCATGGCCATGGTCCGGTTGTCGGTCAGATCGAGGGGTCCGATCACGAGCCGGGGGATCGTCCAGCCGGACGTCGTGTTGCTGAGCCACGCCCATTGGAAGAGCACGTTGTCACCCAGGATGGCCAGGGCGAGGGTGGCCAGGGCCAGGAAGAGGCCACCAAGGCGCAGGGCGGGCAGGGCGACCACCACCCCCACCGCCACCGTGACCGCCACCGCGGCGGCCGCAGCGCCGTAGAAGGGCCAGCCAAAGTGGTCGAACAGCAGGCCCGTGGTCAACCCTGCGGTGGTCACGAAGGCGGCCTGGGCCAGGCTCACCATCCCACCCATACCGGTGACCACGACGAACGAGAGGAACACCAGCGCCAGGGCGAGACCCTGCGCCATGACCCCCGACCAAAAGGTATTGGAGAGGACCGTGATGTAGGCGATCAGAAAGCCCGTGGCTAGCACCCAAGGCAGGGCGCGGCGCCACGGGGGCAGGTGCTGGAGGTAGTCGGGCGGGGGGACCTCGTCTGACGCCTGTCCGGCGCGCCGTCCCCGCCGCTGGGCCAGGAAGACCAGCGCCACCAGCAGCATGACGACGGGAACCGACTCGTTGAACCCGTTGATGTCCGAGGCGAAGCTGGCGTAGCCGGTCACCAGGTTCTCGGCGATCCCCAGGATGAGGCCGCCGAGGAAGGCCAAGGGTATGGAGCGGAGCCTGCCGAGCACCGCCGCCGCGGCGGCGACGAAGACCAACACCGTGTAGGCGTTGGTGTCTGATGGCACCCAGTATGGGGGCGCCGACTACGCCGGCCAGGGCGGCCAGCATGGTGCCGATGATCCACGCCACGCGGGACGTTTGGGCGTTGTTGACGCCCCGCATGCGGGCGAGGTCCGGACGGTCCACGACGGCCCGCATCTTGAGCCCAAGGGGAGTGCGGCGCATGAGGACGTAGAGGCCGACCGCGCTCACGATGGCTGCGCCCAGCACGACCACCTCGTTGGAGTTGATCGGGATGTTGCCCGGCAGATGCCAGGTGATCTGCGGTACTGGGCCGAGACCCGGGGGGAAGCCGACCTGGAGCACGTCGGGGCTCCGGGGGATGGCGACATGCCAGATGTCGATGATGCCGTCGATGATCCACTCGGTCAGCGCCGGCAAAGCCAGCAAGAGGCCGATGGTCGCCACGATCTTTGCCGAATCCGTCGCTCTGGCGAGATGTCGGAAGACGGCGACATCGAGGAGCCAGCCCAGCAGGGGGGCGATCACGAGGACCACCATCACGAACGCCGACCAGGCCGGCCAATGCATGCCCGTGTTGAAGATGTAGAAGAGGTAGGCGGCCGAAAAGGCGACGCCGCCGTAGGCGAAGTTGAAGATCCCGGTGGCGCTGTAGGACAGCGTCAGCCCCGACGCCACCAACGAGAAGATGGCGCCGGTGACTGCGCCGCTCACCACCAGGGTGAAGAATTTGTCCACCGTCAGCTCACTTCCGAATGACTCGTCTGTTGTAACGAGCTTGCGGACAAGCTCCTTGGGGATTTCGAGGCAAAGGCCGGCGCCACTCCGGCCGGGATCGTAGGAACCGCGACCAGAGTGGCACCGTCACCTCGCTACTGCTTGTTGATTACTGCTGGTTGCCTGCTCCTAACCCTTTTGCACCTTGAAGCTCTGGTAGCAACTAAACGGCGTCACCACCTGGTAGTTGGTGCCCACCACCTTGACGATGGACGCGCAGTCCGCCGGCAAATAGTGACCGGCTGGCCAGACCAGCTTGCCAGGACCGCCGTCCGACGCCGTGAAGGAGGCGAAGGTGCTGTCGTTGATCTTCTGATCGAAGGTCTTGGTGTTGAGTGTGTGACCCACTTGCTCGAGCTGCTGGATGAACAGGTCGGCCTCCGCGTAGCCGAAGAAGGCCCCTTCGGTGACGAACTTCGGCTGCCCGATGTCGCCCAGCTGAGTGGCGATCTGCTGGTCGTAGGCGGTGTTCTGCTCGCTCGGCACCAGCTGGGTGTTGACGTACTCGCCCTGCAACGCCGAGGCCAGCTGCGAAGAGGTCTGCAGCAGTCCCGGGATGTAGTTCGTGAAGTCCATGATGATGCCCTTGTAGCCCGCCGCCCGGATGGCCGAGGCCAACGGACCGACGTCGGCGAACGGCGTCGAAAGGTAGACGATGTTGGGATTGGACGCCACGATGGCCTGGGCATACGGGGTGTTGTCCACACCCGAGGCGCTGACCGGGTAGTTGGACTTGGCGTAGACGATGGTCGAGCCGATCTTGTGGAACAACGCCGTGTACTGCGCGTTGCCGATCAGACCGGACTGCGAGTTCTCCGCCTGAACGGCGAAGCGCACCTTGGACGGCGCCAACCCGCTGGCCTTGACGATGGCGTTGGCCAGGTTGCCGGCGATGGCCTGGAGCGGCTCGGGGATGGCGTTACCGCCGAGGCAGCCGTTCCACCCGAATCCCCAGCGGTAGCCGCAGAACCCGGGGTTGAAACCCCATCCGAAGTACGGCACCTGGTGCTGGCTCAAGAAGTTCGTCGACCCCGTCAGCTCGTCCTCGCTGAGCGACATGCAGCGCGAACACGTTGTTCTGGTTGACCAGCTGCTGGTTCTCCGTCACGTTGGTCTGCACGCTGGCGGCATCGTCCTTGCACGGGATGAGCGTGAGCTTGCGTCCGTCCACGCCACCCTTGCTGTTGGACTGGTTGAACCGTGCCTGGATGCCCGCCTGGAAGCCGGTGAAGTCGGCCGCCGTGTAGACGCACCCGACCGTGATGCTCGACGAGGTCACGCCCTGGGTGAGCCCGCTCCCCTTGGGTCCGATCAGATCGTTCTTGGACACGTTGTTGGCTTGGGTGACGATCTGGCCGCTACCCCCGTTTCCGATGTTGGTGACCAGGCTCACGGTCGCCGCTCCGACGGTGCCGGCAGCCAGCACCACCAAGCCCAGGCCGATCGCCATCGTCGCCGAGAGCGGTCGCCGCAGCGACCCCTTTCGTCGCCACCCGCCGAACCGCCACCTACCGAGTCTTGAAGTCCCCATTGGGGCCCCCCTTCCTTCTTTCTCTTATGACTATCTCAAAGATCAGGCCAATGTTGCTAATAACGGCAGCCCTGCCGCCGCGGTACTGCACGTCATCGCGCCAAGGGCCTCACCCGCCAGCTCATCCGACCAGGATCGGGTTGACGGGGCTGCCGGTCGCACCGGTCACCTTGAGCGGTGCGACCGTCAGGAGGCCTTGCCAACACTCGTCCGCCGCCGGTGCGGAGAGGTCCAGGAATTCGATCATGTACACGCCGTGGCGCACGAGCAGGACTTTGTGGACGCCGAGGAAATCTCCGTCGTCAAACGGGATGACCTCGACCGCGGCATTGTCCGAGCCGACCGCCACCACGTCCCGATCGGCAAGCCACTGACCGGCGTCCAGGGTGATGCCCGGCTGCTCGAAGGGCATGTCGCCCCCGCGCTCGAACCACATCTGCAGGTAGCCCGTCCGCACGAGCACCACGTCGCCAGGCCCGATCTCGACCCCCTGTGCGGAGGCGGTCGACTCCAGGTCGGCCGCGGTCACCGGCCGGCCGGGCTCCAGCCAGGGCCCTCCGCCGAGCTGCCTCGGCATGTCCAGCAGCACGGCACGGGCCGCAAAGCCGCCGACCTTGTCGATCCCGAGCCTGGTCGCGCCCGTCATGGCCCTCATGGCCGAGGCGGGCACCCCGTTGTAGTGCTCCCAGTCCTCGTAGACGTGGATGAGCGCATCCATGTGGGAGGTGGTGTGCGAAGCGAAGATCAGCACGTCCTCGTGTGCGCCGGTGCCCGGCTTGCATCCGAAGTCCCGGTAGGAGCCCTCGTCCGTGCTGTCCTCCAGGGTGAGCCGCATCGGCTTGCCCCGATAGTCCATCAGCGGCACGCCGTCCGCCTGGATCGGGATCCCGAGGCTGTACGTGCGTCCCGTGCGGACCGAGCCTGCGGCCTTGGCGACGATCTCCGGGCTCAAGATGTTGAGTGCCCCGCGCTCGTCGTCCGGACCCCACCGGCCCCAGTTGCTCTGGGCCGTGCCCTGGGCGGCCACGTCGCTCACGCCGACACTGCCGCCGCGGCAGCGTCCCTGGCCCGGGCGCTCTTGGGTACCGGGTCGGGATCGAACTGCGGGATCACACGATCGCCGAAGAGCTCGACCGTCTCCACGGCCTGGTCCCACGGGAGGTCGATCGGCATGCCGAAGACCAGCTGGTCGATACCCGTCGTGTCCAGCGCGGCGATCTGCTCGGCACACTCGTCCGGGCTCCCGCAGATGAGGTAGCCGTTGTCGATCATCCACTCGACCTGCTCCAAGTCCGGCTCGGGAGCGCTGTCGGGCCACCTGGTCGCACCCTCGGGCGGAGGGATGGTGTCGTGGTAGTAGTAGACGAGACTCTGCAGGTAGACGATCCCCATCTTGGTCACCGCCTCACGTGCCTTTTTCCCGTCCTCCAGGCACACCATGCCGGTCGTGATCATGATGTTGTCGTTGACGTAGGCGCCGACGGGCTCCGCGCTCTGGATGCGCTCCTTGTAGACGTCGACGAGCGGCTTCATGTCGGGAATGGCCCGAGTGGTGAAGGCGAGCACCCCGAGGCCCAGGCCGGCGGCCTTCTCGAACGTGGCCGGGTTGCCGGCCGCCACCCACAGGGGCGGATGCGGCTTCTTCCAGATCTTGGGGAGGACGTTGCGCGTCGGGATCGCGTGGCCGGGGTAGGGGATGTGGAAGGAGCTCCCGTCGTAGGAATACTCCTCGTCACGCCACATCTTGGGGATCTCGCGCATCACCTCGTTCCAGATCGCCCGGGTGGCGTCGGTGGACTCGATGTCGAAGCCCGTCACCTCCCTCGTGCCCGCCCCGCGTCCTGTCCCGAATTCGAAGCGACCGTCGGTCATGTGGTCGAGCATGGCCACACGCTCGGCGATCCACGCGGGATGGTCCTTGTGGGGGTTGAAGCTGAAGATCCCCGAACCGAGATGTATCCGCTCCGTGTTGGCCGCGCAGTATCCCAGGAACACGTCGCTGGCCGACAGGTGCGAGTACTCGGTCAGGAAGTGGTGCTCGGTGATCCACGCGTACTTCCAGTGGTGGCCGTCGGCCAGCCGGACGAGCTCGGCATCGCCCATGATGGAGTTGTGTTCGGCCTGGTCACCCTCCCGCGCCAAGCGATTCTTGGACACGTGCCCCTGGACGAAGATGCCGAATTCCATGCAAGCGTTCCTTTCCTTGGGCGGTCCCCACCGTGCCCGCGCAGTCTCCGCAGAGACCTGCCGAGCCCGACGAGCATCTCCCCCGTCACGTCCCGAAGCTCCCCCGACGGGTTGCAACATGCCCTCGGGTTGTAACGCAACTGAAAGAGAATCAGATTCTTGCGAACCGGTCAAGCGTTCCGCGAAGGAGATTCGCGCAAGCGATAGCGCGTTCTAGTTTTGGGTGGACCGCCGCCCCGTGGGGAGCCTCGACCTCAGCGGGGGGCGGATCCCGAGGAAGCCAGGAAGACGCGATCCAGCAACGCGTGGAGCTCCTCCCTCGAGATGGAGGACGGCGCGACCGAAGGATCGCGATCGAGACCGATGACCTCGTGGAGAAGATACGACTGCAGGATGCCGGTGTAGATGACGGCAAGCCCCTCCGGGTCGAGGGCCACAAACACCCCCGCATCCCTACCCCTGGCGAAGACCTGCGCCGGCAGGGCCACGTATTGGAGGTACTCCTCGAAATTCGCGCGCATCGAACCCGGCCTTCATGTTGAGCCAGGACCCACCGATGGCGTGCTCGAAAAGGAGGAGGAACGTGCGGTGCTCGGTGTAGTAGTCGAGCGTGGCGTCGATGAGCCGATGGAGCTGGTCGACAGGTGCATCGGCGCTGGCCAGGGCCTCCTTCAACACGCCCAGGCCCTCTTCGTTCCTTCTCCGGAAGACCGCCCGGAAGATGGCCTTCTTGTTCTCGAAGAGCTGGTAGACGGAACCAACGGAGAGCTCCGCGAGGTCGGCGATCTCCTTCACCGTTGCCGACTCGAAGCCCTTCTCGGCGAATACCCGTTCAGCGGCGTCGAGCAGGTGCTCGCGGCTCAGCTCCTGGAGCTGTCGGCGTCGCTCCTCGCGAGGGCTCATCGGCTCCCTGGCGCGGCCCTTGGCACGCGAGGTTGAACCAGCCACCGTGTCCATCGAACCCAAACCTACCTTGTCGCGCATTCTGGCCAACCCTTCGAGGCGCTCTGGATTCCCGTGGCGTTTCAACCGCTGCCATCATCTTCGCTCTCACGAACCGGATTCACCAGAAGAAATCTGGTTGTCGCCTGTCGGAACGCGTTGTAGCGTGACCGCCCGGCGGTGCCGAAGACGGGGAGGTTGCCAGGCGATGGGCGGGTTCGTAGCGCGGATCTCGAGCGACAGGTCCAGGCCGTGACCCGCACCGACGACAGCCCCGTCCCCGACTATCCGGGCCGGCTCCGACTCGACGGACGCGGCTTCGTCGTCGTCGGTGCGGGGCAGGGCATCGGCCGGCAGGCCGCCCACGCCCTCGCGTCGGTCGGGGCGCGCCTGGTCTGCGTCGACATCGAGCCGGACCTCGCCCACGACATCGCCAAGGAGGTGGACGGCCTCCCCTGGGTCGGCGACGCCCGCCACCGCGACACGATCGAGCGGCTCGTCGACGAGGCCCCCGCCCACCTCGGACGCCTGGACGGAGTGGTCGACATCGTCGGGCGGTCGCAATACACGGCGCTGGTCGAGACCGACGACGAATCCTGGGACTGGCACCACGACATCGTCTTGCGCCACGCGTGGCTCGTGACCCAGTGTGCCGGAAAGCTGATGGCACGACAGGGCGGCGGAGGTGCCCTCGTCTTCGTGGCCTCGGTCTCTGGAATGACCGGGGCGCCCATGCACGCCGCGTACGGCGCCGCCAAGGCCGGTCTGATGGCACTGGTCAGGTCGGCCGCCGTCGAGCTCGGGCCCTCGGGCATCCGGGTCAACGCCGTGGCGCCCGGCGTCGTGTGGACGCCCAGGGTCTCGCAGTTGCTGAGCGACCGGGACCGCCGCCGCAACGAGGACAACGCCCCCCTGCGCCGCGTCGCGGTCCCCGCCGACATCGCCTCTGCGCTGCTGTTCCTGGCGAGCGACCTCTCGTCCTACATATCCGGCCAGGTGCTGGTGGTCGACGGCGGGGTTGGCGCCAACTTCCCGTATCCGATGCCCGAGTCCGTCTCGTCCTGAGCCGATTGGCTCGACGCCGCGCGGAGATGACCGACCCCCGACCGTTTATCCGGGGATGCGCGTTCGCCGGGATCCCCGGCGTGCCGTACCCGAGGGCGTTGCCGGCCGATGCCGACCGGCTGCCCGCGGACACCTGGAACGACGCCATGCGCCCCGTGGGCGTGAGGCTCGAGCTGCTCGGGGACGCCCAGGCGGTCGACATCGCCTACGAGACGGCCGACGGCGACTCGGGCGCTAGAGGGCCCGGGACCGGTACCGAGTTCGAGGCATGGTGCGGCGAACGGCTGATCGCGAGCCGACCCGTCTCGCCGGAGGGCACGGTGAGACTCCCCGTGGCGACCGACGGCGAACGTGCCGGACAGCGGGTGGTCATTTACCTCCCGGAGGCCATGCGGCCGACCATCCTGGACCTGGCCGGCCTCGGTGGAAACCTCGAGCCCGCACCCGTGCAACCACGCTGGCTCTGCTACGGCGACTCGATCACGGGAGGCTGGGTGGTGTCCGGTCCGGGTCGGGCGTGGCCGGCGGTCGCGGGTCGTCGATGCGGTCTCGACTCGGTCAACCTCGGTTACGCCGGTGCCGCACGAGGCGAGATCGTGACCGCCGAGGAGCTCGCCGCAGTGAAGGCCGATGTGATCAGCCTCGCACACGGGACCAACTGCTGGAGCAGGATCCCTCATTCTGCCAGGCAGATGGCGGCGAACCTCGCGGCCTTCCTCGACCTGATCCGCAGCGGGCATCCCGAGACCCCCGTCGTCGTGGCGAGCCCGGTCCTGCGTCCGGACGCCGAGCAGACTGCCAACCGGCTGGGCGCCACTCTGAGCGACCTCCGCCGGGCCATGGAGGACACGGTGGAAGAGCGGTTGGACCGCGACGACCGCCTCTCGCTCCTGCGGGGCCGTCCGCTCCTGGCCGACGCCCACCTGGTGGACGGCGTCCATCCCGGGGACCAGGGCCACGAGGTGCTCGCCGCGGCCATGGGCGATGCGGTCCTCGCCGCTCTGGGTACCTCCGACCTCCGAGCTCGGTCGTGAGCGGGTCCGCGAACGGCGCCCCGGGCCCCGACGAACGGGACGGTTGGCCGGCGCGACCGCTGTCCGCGTTCTCGCTCGACGGTCGGCGGGCCGTGGTCACCGGTGCGGCGAGCGGCATCGGCGCCCAGGTGGCCCGCACGCTGGCCGGTGCGGGCGCAGAGGTCCTGGCCGCCGACGTGGACGAGGCGGGCCTGGCGGCCACCGTCGATCGCATCGAACGAGACGGCGGCAAGGCCCGTGGGTTGGTCACGGACGTGCGCTCCCGGGTCGCGGTCGACGACCTGGCGGGCGCCGCGCAATCCGGAGGCGGGATCGACGTCTGGGCCAACGTGGCGGGGATCATCCTGTCCGCGCCCATCGTGGAGATGACGGAGGAGCAGCTCGACGCCATCGTGGCCGTCAACGTGAAGGGTGTCTTCTTCGGCTGCGCAGCGGCCGCCCGGGCCATGGTGCCCCGGGGGCACGGATCGATCATCAACGTGTCCTCGGCGGGTGGGGAGATGCCGGGTCCGGGGATCTCCGCCTACTCGCTCACCAAGGCGGCGGTGATCATGCTGACCCGATCGCTGGCGCTCGAGCTCGGTCCCGACGGGATCCGGGCCAACGCGGTCGCACCGGGCTTCACCGAGACCCCGATGGTGGCCCGCCACTACCGAAACGCCGACGGCTCCGTCGACGAAGGTCGGCGCCGTAGCGTGCTCGGCGCACGCGCTGCCCAGTCCCCCCTCGGACTGACCGGTGAACCGATCGACATCTCGCTCGGCATCCTGTACCTCGCGTCGGACGCCTCGCGCTTCGTGACCGGTCAGGTGCTGCGGATCAACGGCGGCGTCTTCATGGGGTGATGACCACCTTGACCGCGCCCGACGCCCGGTCGCCGGCGACCCGGAAGGCCTCGGCGACTTCGGACAGGGGGAAGCGGTGGGTCACGAGCGACCGGGGGACCTCGGGGTGGGTCGCCAGGAGTCGTGCCGCCTCCTCGAACTCGCGGACGCCTCCGTGCGCCCCGTAGGCCATGGCGCCCACGCACGTCAGCTCCTTGGTGAGCATGAGCGCGCCCGGGACCGGGAGGGACTCGAAATAGACGCCGAGGACGATGATCCGGCCACCGGGTATCGCGAGCTCCGCGCAGCGTCCCAGCGACGAGGCCCCACCGGCCGCGTCGATCACCACGTCGTAGAGGTCCTCGGTGGGACCCGCACCGAAGTCCCGGGCAATCGCACGCTGATGGGGATGGCGAGCCTCGAGGTCGACCGAATGGCCGAGGCTGCCAAGCCAGGCGGCCACGAGCAGCCCGATCGAACCCCCGCCGACGACGGCGACGCGCTCGCTCGACCCGACCTCTGCCCTCCGCACGGCGTGCCACGCAACGGCCGCCGGCTCGACCAGACAGGCATCGAGGGGATCGAGTCCCATGGGCAGGGGCACCAGGGCGTAGGGGGGCACGGCCACCCGATCGGCCAGGCCCCCGTCGCTGAAGATCCCGAGGTTGCCGTGCTCGCCGGTGCAGCGCTGGGTGAAACCTGCCCTGCACTGCTCGCACACGCCGCATCGCACCGTGGGCTCGACCGCATAGACCACTCCGTCGGCCGTCACGGCCATCTCGTGACCGAGCGTGAAGCCCTGCACGCCGCGAGCCACCAGCTCGAAGTCCGTACCGCAGATGCTCGACGCGACCACGTCGTACCCGGGGAGCTCGCCCGCGGGTTCGGCGACGTCACAGAGCGCCAACCCGGTGTCGGTCACCCGGGCCGCCCTCATCCTGGCCACCACCCTGCGGCGCCGTCCGGTGGAGGCGAACGGTCCACCCCATCTCCTCTGGCTCGAGAGCGGAACGCTCCCCGCCTACCGGAGAACCGCACCGCCGTTGACGACGGAGTGTACCGGCCGTAAGTTACCCGGGGGGAATTGCTACAAGGCATTTGCGAATTATTCGCAAGGCCGGGCACTGGGGGGAGGCTCCGATGTCCCAGACATTCGTCTACGACCCGACGACCACCCGGTTCCAAGAGGAGATGCACGACGTCTACCGGGTGCTGCGGGACGACTGGCCCGTCTACGTGAGCCCGGAGGGAACCTACGTGCTGTCGAGGTTCGCCGACGTGTGGGGTGCCGTCCACGACTGGAGGGCCTTCTCGTCGACTTGCGCAGAGGCCGAACAGTTGATGCCACAGATGATCTACATGGACCCGCCTCGGCACACGGCCCTGCGCGCCCTCGTCTCGCGCGCCTTCACGCCCCGGCGGGTGGCCGGGCTCGAGGTCCGGATCCGGGAGGTGGCGCGGGATCTGCTCGAGGAGATCGTGGCGTCGGGTGCCTGCGACCTCGTGCGGTCGTTTGCGGCACCCCTCCCGAGCATCGTGATGGCCGACCTGATCGGGGTCCCGTCAGAGCATCGCGAGGACTTTCGCCGCTGGACCGAGGCGTTCCTCGAGGTCACCGGTCCCCAGGACATCGCGCAACGAGCGGACAACATCTACCGGCTCTTTGGCGACCTCTTGGCGGAGCGCCGGCGCTCACCGACGGACGACCTGATGAGCGGTCTGCTCGAGGCGGAGGTCGATGGCGACAGGCTGTCCGAGGAGGATCTCCTCGGCTTTTGCTTCCTCCTCCTGATCGCCGGCAACGACACCACGACCAGCCTCATCGGAAACGGGGCCGAGCTGCTGGCGAGACATCCGGACCAGCGATCGGAGCTGGTGCGAAACCCCGATCTGATCCCCGCGGCCGTCGAGGAGATGGTGCGCATCGAGGCCCCGACCCAGGCCCTCCCCCGTACCTCCACGGCGGAGGTGCGGCTGCACGGAACGACCATCCCACAGGGGGCGCGCGTGATGCTGTTGTGGGGCTCGGCCAACCTGGACGAGCGAGAGTTCCCCCGGGCAGAGCGCTTCGACATCCACCGGCACCCCACCCGGCACCTCGGGTTCGGGCACGGGATCCACTTCTGCCTCGGGGCCCACCTCGCACGTCTCGAGGCGAGAGTCGCCTTCGAGGAGCTGCTCCGGCAGATTCCCGACTACCGGGTCGCGGGCCAACCGGCGAGGTACGTGTCGAACTGGGCGCGGTCCTGGAGGTTGCTGCCTCTGGAGTACCCCGCGGCGGCCTGACCCGACGTGAGCCTCGAGCCCTATACCGTCGCCGTCTCCCAGGCGACCCTGGACGACCTCCGGGAGCGCCTCGAGCGGACCAGATGGCCGGACCAGATCCCGGGAACCGGATGGGACTACGGAACCGACCTCGACTACCTCCGAGATCTCTGCCGCTACTGGTCTGCCGGGTTCGACTGGCGGGCCGCCGAGGCCCGGCTCAACGCCTGGCCGAACGGAATCACGAGCGTCGAGGGACAACCCGTCCACTTCATCCACGCTCGTGCCGAGCGTCCGGACGCCCTACCGCTGCTCGTCCTCCACGGCTGGCCCGGCTCGGTAGCCGAGATGCTCCACGTCATCGAGCCGCTCCGCCACCCCGTCGATGGATCGGGCGACGCCTCGGACGCCTTTCACGTCGTGTGCGCCTCGCTGCCCGGCTTCGGCTTCTCCGGGCCAACTGCCGAGCGAGGGTGGCACCCGAGGCGTATCGCGGGGGCAATGGCGGAGCTGATGGGCCGGCTGGGCTACGAGCGCTTCGGCACCTTGGGCGGCGACTGGGGAGCGACCGTGTCCAACTTCCTGGGCCTCGACCACTCGGGCAGGCTCGCCGGGATCTACCTCACGATGGCCGCCACTGGACCCCCCGACGGCGCCGACGGCTCCGAGCTCGACGAGCAGGAGCGCAAGTGGATCGAGGCGAGCGCGGACTTCTTTGCTCGCGAGTCCGGCTACCTGCAGATCCAAGGGACCCGCCCGCAGACCCTGGCCTACGGGCTGACGGATTCCCCGGCGGGGCTTGCGGGATGGATCGTCGAGAAGCTGCGCTCGTGGAGCGACTGCGACGGAGACCTCGAGTCGGTCATTGCGCGAGACGACGCGCTCACCAATATCACCGTCTACTGGGTTACGGGCACGGCCAACTCCGCCTCGCGCATCTACCTCGAAGCCATGCGCGCCGGCCAGTTCCAACCGATCCCCGAGCGCATCGAAGTTCCGACGGGCGTCGCGATCTTCCCCAAGGAGACCGTCAAGTCGCCCCGGTCGTGGGCAGAGCAGGCCTGGGACATTCGTCGCTGGACCGTGATGCCTCGAGGAGGCCATTTCGCCGCTCTCGAGGTTCCGGACCTACTGGTCGCCGACGTGCGGGCGTTCTACCGCGACCTCCGCCCGTAATGGGACGTGTGCCCGCGGTGGACCCCGTAGTAGACATGAAGCCATGACCCTCCAGGGGGAATGCCCGCCGCACCGCGTTGCTGCGACCCGCCGTGCCGACCACTGAGGTCGCGCCGGGCCTGCGACGGGTGGGTGCCTCCGGCCTGACGGTCTCGGCGGTCGGGCTGGGTTGCAACAACTTCGGCATGAGGCTGGACGCCAACGATTCGGCTGCGGTCGTCCATGCCTCCATCGAGGCCGGGATCACCCTGTTCGACACCGCCGACATCTATGGCGGAGGGCGTTCGGAGGAGTATCTCGGTGCCGCGCTCGGACGGCGGCGCGACGAGGTGGTCGTGGCGACCAAGTTTGCCGGGCCGACCGGGCAGGGGCCCTACGCCAAGGGGGCGTCGCGCCGCTACATCGTCCGCGCCTGCGAGGCCAGCCTCCGACGGCTGGCCACGGACTACATCGACCTCTACTACCAGCACTACCCGGATCCCGATACGCCCATCGAGGAGACGCTGCTCGCGCTGGACGACCTCGTCCACGCAGGCAAGGTGCGCTATCTCGCCTCGTCGAACTTCGCGGGGTGGCAACTGGCGGAGGCCCACCATACGGCGAGGGAGCTACATACCCAGGGCTTCGTCGGGACGCAGGTCGAGTGGAGCCTCCTCGCCCGCCAGGCCGAGCAGGAGATCGTGCCCGCCTGCCGGCACTACGGGCTCGGCGTGCTGCCGTACTTCCCGCTGGCTGCCGGCCTCCTGACGGGCAAGTACCGGCGCGGTGCTCCCTATCCCGAGGGATCGCGACTCGACGCTTTGCCGTACTTTGCCCGGTTCGCCACGGAGTCCAACTTCGACAAGGTCGAAGCGCTGCAGGGTTTCGTCGCCGAGCGGGGCCGTTCCCTGCTCGAGCTGGCCGTCTCCTGGCTGGCGGCTCAGCCCGGCGTCGCAAGCGTCCTGGTCGGCGCCACCCGCCCGGATCAGGTCAAGGACAACGCGGCGGCTGCCGGCTGGGTCCTGGGTGCCGACGACCTCGACGCCGTGGACGGTGTCCTCGGATCGACGTAGTCCGATGAGCAAACCCCTCGAGGGCCAGCGGGCCATCGTCGTGGGCGGGGGAAGCGGCATTGGCCTCGCGACCGCTCGCCTCCTCGCACGCGACGGTGCGATCGTGACCGTGGCCGGTCGCACCGAGGAGAAGTTGCGCAAGGCCGTCGCGTGGCTGGAGGGGCAGGGGCTCTCGGCGTCCTGGGTGGTCTGCGATGCCATGCGAGGCGATCAGGTACGGGCGGCCGTCGATGCCGCCTCCGATGCCGAGCGTCGGCTCCACCTGGCGGTGGTCGTGCCCGGGGGAGGGTCCATCACGCCCGTCCTCATGTACGGCGACGACGCGTTCAGTGCGGAGGTGGACAAGAACGTCCGGCCTGCGTACCTCTTCGTCAAGTACGCCGGTCGGGCCATGGTCCGGGCCGGGCACGGTTCTCTCGTCGCCGTGTCCTCCAGCGCCGCAGCGTTCTCGAGCCGGTACCTGGCTTCGTATAGTGCGGGCAAGGCCGCCGTCGACCAACTGGTCAAGGTCGCGGCCAACGAGCTCGGCCGGTACGGCATCCGGGTCAACACCGTCCGGCCCGGCCTCACCCGGACGGACGCGACCGCCCAGGCGTTCGCGAACGACGCCCTGCGTGAGGCATTTCTCGAGGGTCAGCCACTCGCCCGTCCCGGCGAGGCCGAGGACATCGCACAGGCCGTACGGTTCCTGGCGGGACCCGAATCCTCCTGGGTGACCGGACAGTGTCTCTCCGTGGACGGGGGCCACACCCTGCGCGCCTTCGTCGACTACGAGGGTCTCGTCGAGCTTCCGGACCAAGGCGCTGCCGCCCAGGTGGGTCCCTGACCGATGTCCGTCACGGAGACCGCGATCGTTGTCTTTACCGACCTGGTCGGCTCCACTGAGCTGTCCCAGTCGCTCTCCCCTTCGGAGGCCGACAAGGTCCGTCGGGCCCACTTCGCCACGCTGCGCAAGGCCATCGCCAGCAGCCACGGCACCGAGGTGAAGAACCTCGGCGATGGCCTCATGGTGACCTTCTCGGCGTCGTCGACCGCCGTGTCGTGCGCGGTGGCCATGCAGCAGGCCGTCGAAACGCACAACCGCGGCAGCGGGCACGCTCTGGGACTGCGCGTGGGCATCAGCGGCGGCGAGGTGACCAGGGACGGCGACGACTACTTCGGCGACCCGGTCATCGAGGCGGCCCGCCTGTGCGCCCGGGCCGAGGGCGGACAGATCCTGGCGTCGCGGTTCATCCGGGTCATGGCCGGCCGCCGGAGCACGCACGCCTTTGCCCCCATGGGCGAGCTCGAGCTCAAGGGCCTGGCCGAGCCCCTGGAGACCGTCGAGGTGCCCTGGGAGCCCCTGGCCGAGGAGAGCGGCGGCCCCACGGTCGACGAGATCCCGCTCCACCGGCGACTCATCTCACCGTCCCGGGCCGGGGTGATCGGCCGCCACCTGCACCTCGTGACGGTGGAGGAGGCCTACAAGCGGGTGGCCAGCCACCAGGGCCGAGAGGTGGTGCTGATCGCCGGGGAGGCCGGGCAGGGCAAGACCACCTTGGCCGCCGAGGCGGCCCGGCGGGCCCACGCCGAGGGGGCCATCGTGCTGCTCGGCCGCTGCGACGAAGAGCTCGGGGTGCCCTACGCCCCCTTCGCCGAGGCCCTCAACCACTACGTCTCCCACGCCCCCGAGGAGTTGCTCACCGCCCACGTGGCCGCCCACGGGCCCGAGCTGTCCCGGCTCACCCGGGCCCTGCGCTCCCGGGTGCAGGGACTGGCCCAGCCGAGCGAGGGGGCCGACGCCGAGACCGAGCGCTACGTGCTGTACGCCGCGGTGCTCGGGATCCTGGCCGCGGCCTGCGAGGAGCGTCCGGTGGTGCTGGTCCTCGACGACCTGCAGTGGGCCGACGTGGCCAGCCTGCAGCTGCTGCGCCACCTGGTGAAGGAGGCCGACCCCCTGCAGCTGCTCATCCTCGGCACCTACCGAGACACCGAGCTGTCCCCCGCCCACCCGCTGGCCGAGACCCTCGGGGCGCTGCGCCGGGAGCCCGGGGTCGGCCGCATCTCCTTGAAGGGCCTCGACGACGACGAGGTGGTCCAGTACCTCGAGTCGGCGGCCGGACACGACCTGTCCAAGGAGGGCCTGGAGCTGGCCCACGCCGTCTACGGGGAGACCGACGGCAACCCCTTCTTCGTCTCCGAGATGCTCCGCCACCTGACCGAGTCCGGCGCCGTCTACCAGGACGAGGCCGGGCGGTGGGTCATAGGGGATCTGAGCGACGTCATCCTTCCCAACAGTGTCAAGGAGGTGGTGGCCACCCGGGTGGCCCGCCTCGGCGAGCAGGCCACCCGGGTGCTCTCGGTGGCCGCCGTGATCGGACGCGACTTCGAGCTGTCCCACCTGAGCCGGGTGACCAACCGGGACGAAGACGAGCTGCTCGACCTGCTGGACGCGGCGCGTGCCGCGGCCGTCGTGCGAGAGGTCCCCGAGCTGCCGGGGCGCTACACCTTCTCCCACGCCCTGGTGCAGCACACCTTGTACCAGGAACTGGGAGCCACCCGACGGGCCCGGGTCCACCGCCAGGTGGGCGAGGCCCTCGAGGACCTCTGCGGTGACCATCCCGAGGCCCGCGTCGGCGAGCTGGCCCACCACTGGTTCCACGCCACCCAGCTGGTCGACACCCAGAAGGCCATCTCCTACTCCCGCCAGGCCGGCAACAGCGCCCTGGCGGCCCTTGCGCCCGAGGACGCCGTGCGCTACTTCAACCAGGCTCTCCAACTGCTCGACCAGCTCCCCGCCCCCGACCCCGCCCTGGCGGTCGACCTCCGACTCGACCTCGGGATCGCACAGCGCCAGGCCGGCGCGCCGGACTTCCGGGACACCCTCCTCGACGCGGCCCACCGGGCTCAGGCCCTCGGCGATCCGAGTCGACTGGTCAAGGCCGCCCTGGGCAACAACCGGGGCCTCTTCAGCGCCCTGGGGGTGGTCGACGAGGAGAGGGTCGCGGTGCTCGAGTCGGCCCTCGAGATGGTTCCGCCGGGCGACAGCCCCGACCGCGCCGTCCTCCTCGCCACCCTGTGCTGTGAGCTCGCCCACGGGCCACTCGACCGGCGCCTGGCCCTGGCCCAGGAAGCCACCGAGATGGCGCAACGGCTCGGGGACGCCGCCACGGTGATCGACGTGGTCAACCTGCTACGTCTGCCCCTCAATCCCAGTCGCCTCGAACAGCGCCACCTCACCAGCGCCAAGGCGGTCAACCTGGCCCGGGAGCTGGGTGAGCCGGCCCGGTTGTTCTGGGCGGCATGCACCGACCGTTTCACCTCGTTCAAGTGTGGAGACGTGGAGCGAGCGACTCAGAACCTCGGCCTCATGAAGACGCTGAGCGAACGGCTTCGCCAGCCCATGATGGTATGGGTAGCCACCTACCACGAAGCAGGCCAGGCGCTCGTGCTCGGAGAGCCCGAGCGTGCCGAGGAGCTGGCCACTCGAGCGCTCGAGATCGGGACCGCAAGCTCGCAGCCCGACGCCTTTGCCTTCTACGGGGCCCAGCTGATGGTGGCGCGCACCCAGCAGGGGCGGCTCGGAGAGCTTGCGACCCTCATCGCCGACGTCGTGCGGCAGAATCCCCGCATCGCGGCGTATCAAGCCATCGCGGCGAGGTGTCAGCTCGAGGCGGGCAACGATCAAGAGGCGCTCGCCTTGCTCGAACGGGCCGCTGCCGACAGGTTTGCCTGGATCCCTCGCGAACTGCCCTGGCTCGACGCCATTGTCTTTTATGCACAGGTGGCAGCCGATCTCTCGGCCCGAGGACCCGCGGAGGACCTTGTTGCCCTCCTTGCTCCCTATTACGACCAGATCCCCTTCCAGGGCATCGTCGCGCAGGAGCCGGTTTCCTGTGCGCTCGCAAGCTTGCTCGGGATGCTGGGTCGAAACGAGGAGGCGGAGGTCTATTTCGCCCATGCCTTGGACGTCTGTCACCGAGGGAAGATGAAATACTCCCTAGCCCAGACGCAGTTGGCGTGGGGCCGGATGCTTGCCCGCCGACCTGAGGCGGACGAGCATGGACGAGGTCGGGCCATGCTCGAGCGATCGCATGACTCGGCCGCGGCCAACGGTTACCGGGCGATCGAGCAGAGTGCCGCTCAAGCGCTCGACGCTCTCCGGCGGACGCGCTGAGCTGAGGGTGGCCAACGGATTCCTGGTGTACGTACCATCCTGGGACCGAGACTGCTCGGAAGGTTGAATCGATGGCCGTCAGGGAGAGCGCAACGATTCTCTTTACCGACCTGGTCGGCTCGACCGAGCTGTCCCAGTCGCTCTCCCCTGGAGACGCCGACCAGGTCCGTCGGGCCCACTTCGCCACGCTGCGCAAGGCCGTCGCCAGCAGCGAGGGCACCGAGGTGAAGAACCTGGGCGACGGCATCATGGTGGCCTTCTCGGCGTCGTCCACCGCGGTGTCGTGCGCGGTGGCCATGCAGCAGGCCGTCGAGGCGCACAACCGCGACAGCGGACACCCCCTCGGGCTGCGCGTGGGCATCAGCGGCGGCGAGGTGACCAAGGAAGCGGGCACCGACGGCGACGACTACTTCGGCGACCCGGTCATCGAGGCGGCCCGTCTGTGCGCGCGGGCCGAGGGCGGCCAGATCCTGGCCTCCCAGTTCGTCCAGGTCATGGCCGGACGCCGGAGCTCGCACGCCTTTGCCCCCGTGGGCGAGCTCGAGCTCAAGGGCCTGGCCGAGCCCCTGGAGACCGTCGAGGTGGGCTGGGAGCCCCTGGCCGAGGACGGCGGTGGGGCCACGGTCGACGAGATCCCGGTGCCGAGGCGCCTGCTCTTCATGCCGATGCCGGGCCGAGTGATCGGCCGCCACCTGCACCTCGTGACGGTGGAGGAGGCCTACAAGCGGGTGGCCAGCCACCAGGGCCGAGAGGTGGTGCTGATCGCCGGGGAGGCCGGGCAGGGCAAGACCACCTTGGCCGCCGAGGCGGCCCGGCGGGCCCACGCCGAGGGGGCCATCGTGCTGCTCGGCCGCTGCGACGAAGAGCTCGGGGTGCCCTACGCCCCCTTCGCCGAGGCCCTCAACCACTACGTCTCCCACGCCCCCGAGGAGTTGCTCACCGCCCACGTGGCCGCCCACGGGCCCGAGCTGTCCCGGCTCAGCCGGGCCCTGCGCTCCCGGGTGCAGGGACTGGCCCCGCCGAGCGAGGGGGCCGACGCCGAGACCGAGCGCTACGTGCTGTACGCCGCGGTGCTCGGGATCCTGGCCGCGGCCTGCGAGGAGCGTCCGGTGGTGCTGGTCCTCGACGACCTGCAGTGGGCCGACGTGGCCAGCCTGCAGCTGCTGCGCCACCTGGTGAAGGAGGCCGACCCCCTGCAGCTGCTCATCCTCGGCACCTACCGAGACACCGAGCTGTCCCCCGCCCACCCGCTGGCCGAGACCCTCGGGGCGCTGCGCCGGGAGCCCGGGGTCGGTCGCATCACCTTGAAGGGCCTGGACGACGACGAGGTGGTCCAGTACCTGGAGGCGGCCGCCGGACACGACCTGTCCAAGGAGGGCCTGGACCTGGCCCACGCCGTCTACGGGGAGACCGACGGCAACCCCTTCTTCGTCGAGGAGGTCCTGCGGCACATCTCGGAATCGGGAGGCGCCCTGCTGGACGACGCTGGACGCTGGTCGGCGAGTCTCGCCGGGATCACCCTTCCCAACAGCGTCAGGGAGGTGGTGGCCGCCCGGGTGGCCCGCCTCGGAGAGCAGGCCACCCGGGTGCTCTCGGTGGCCGCCGTGATCGGCCGCGACTTCGACATCGAGCCCTTGAGCCGGGTCACCGACGCCGACGAGGACCAGCTGCTCGACCTGCTCGACGCGGCGCTCGACGCCGCGGTGTTGCGGGAGGTTCCCGGCGCCCCCGGGGGCTACACCTTCTCCCACGCCCTGGTCCAGCACACCTTGTACCAGGAGCTGGGAGCCACCCGAAGGGCCCGGGTCCACCGCCTGGTGGCGGAGGCCCTCGAGGATCTCGTGGCCGGCCGGCCCGGCGAGCGCCTGGCCGAGCTCGCCCACCACTGGTTCCACGCCACCCAGCTGGTGGACACCCAGAAGGCCGTCTCCTACTCCCGCCAGGCCGGCGAGGCCGCCCTGGCCGCCCTGGCCCCCGCCGACGCCGTGCGCTACTTCCTCCAGGCCCTTCAGCTGCTCGACCAGCTTCCCGGAGCCGACCCCGCCCTGGCGGTCGACCTCCGCCTCGACCTCGGCATCGCCCAGCGCCAGGCCGGGCTCCCCGGCTTCCGCGAGACCTTCCTGGAGGCGGCTCGCCGGGCCCAGGCCCTGGGCGATCCGGACCGCCTGGTCAAGGCCGCCCTGGGCAACAATCGGGGGCTCTATACCGCCCTCGGGATCGTGGACCACGAGAAAGTGGCGGTGCTCGAGTCGGCACTCGACGCCCTCCCGCACGAAGACAGCCGAGACCGCGCCCTCGTCCTCGCCACCCTGAGCTGCGAGCTCACCTACGGATCGATCGACAGTCGGCTCGACCTCGCCCGCGAGGCGGCCGAGATCGCGGGGCGCCTCGACGACGCGCCCACCGAGATCGACGTGACGATCATGTTGCGTTTGGCGCTCAACCTGCCCAGCCTCCTGCCCCAACGGTTGGCCGCCAGCGGCAGGGCTGTCGCCATGGCTCGGGAGCTCGGCGAGCCACAGCGGCTCTTTTGGGCTGCCTGCACGGATCGCCTCAACGCCGTGCAGGCCGGCGAGTTCGATCGTTCGCGACAACACCTCGAGGTCATGCGGGCCCTCGGCGAGCAGCTGCGGCAGCCCACCCTGCTCTGGGTTGCGACGTACCACGAAGGTGGCGAGGCGCTCGTCCGGGGAGACCCCGACCGGGCGGAGGGACTGGCCGGCCGAGCCTGGGAGATCGCCAGTGCCAGCGCGCAGCCCGACGGCCTCGCCTTTTATGGAGCACAGTTGATGCTCACGCGCCTCCAGCAGGGACGGCTTCACGAGCTGCACTCCCTCATCTCCGACGTCGCCGCGCAGAACCCCAACGTCCCGGCGTACCAGGCCTGCCTCGCCCTGAGCTACGTGGAGGCCGGCCAGGACGGCGAGGCCCTCGGCATTCTCGAGCGCGCCTCGGACGACGGCTTCCGGGGCGAACACCCCGACGCCGCGTGGTCAGACGCCGTCTCGCTGTACGCCAGGGTGGCGGCCGAGCTCTCCTCCGAGGTCCCTGCGTCTCAGCTCGTGTCGCTGCTCGAGCCCTACCGCGACCAGATCCCGTTTCAGGGGATCACCGCGCACGAGCCGATCTCGTTCCATCTGGGCACGCTGCTCTCCGTGCTGGGCCGGGGGGACGAGGCAGAGGGCTACTTCGCTCACGCCCTGGAGCTGTGCTCCCGAGGCTCCATGCACTACGCCCAGGCCCGGACGGAGCTGGCCTGGGGCCGAATGCTCTCCCGCCGCGCCAACCCCACAGACCGCGAGCGGGGGAGGTCGATGCTGGATCGGGCCCGCGACGCCGCCGTCGCTCGCGGCTACGGGGCCGTCGAGCGCAGCGCGGATCGATCGATCCAAGCCCTCACGAGCCCATCTTTTGGATGACCTCGTCCGAGAATTGGCGCATGGCATCGATCTTGGCCTGCAACGGTGAGTTGAAAGACCCCTCGAGCTGGTTGGCGACCATCCACGGCGCGCACACGATGGCCGTCACGCCGAGGTCCTCGAACCGCCGGTAAAGGTCGGGGCTCGGGACGTCCAGCAGGGCGATCACCGTGTGGAACCCGTCGCGGGTCCTCCCGGCCTCGCGGAGCTCCGCGTCCAGGCGACCGAGAACGGCGCGAGCGTCGTCCGCCGTGTAGGCGTTGCCGAGCCAGCCGTCGCCCAGACGGGCGGCGCGGCGCAACGCGGGCTTGGTGTCGCCGCCGATGTACACCGGGACCGGACCATCTGGGACGGGCGAGATCTGCAGCGGACCGAAATCGTAGAAGCGGCCGCGATGCGTCACGTCGCCGCCTGCCCAGAGCTTGCGCAGCGCCTCGATCATCTCGTCGAGTCGCGGTCCCCGGTTCTCGAAGGGCTGCCCGGTCTGGTCGAACTCGTCCTTGCACCAACCGGCCCCGGCCCCGAGCGCCACCCGCCCACCGGCCAGCACGGCGGCGGTCGACACCAGCTTGGCCACGGTGAAGAGGTCCCGCGCACCGGCGATGTAGATGTTGGTCGTGAACCGGAGCCTGGTGGTGACCGAGGCCATCGCGCCGATCGTGACCCAGGGGTCCGGGAACGGCGTGTCGGGAGCCCAGAAGGGCTTGCCGTCGGGCGTGTAGGGGTAGCTCGACTGCAGATCCGCGGGATAGAAGATGTGGTCGGACATCGTGATGGTGTCGAAGCCGCATTCCTCGGCCGCCTTGGCGACATCGACGAGCTGCTCCGGCTCCAAGAACGCGACAGCTTGCCAGAACTCCACTTTCGCTACCCCCTGTCTCTCCGTCGTACACGAACCTGTTGCGCTCCGGCGGACGGCCGGGTCACTGCATGAACTCTCCTGCGTTGACGAGCAGGGACTGCCCGGTGATCCCCCGCGCCCTGTCGGACGCCAGGAACATGACCGTCTCCGCCACGTCGCCGTCCGTCGCCATCTCCCCGAGGGGGAGGTTCTGGGTGATGCGGACCTTCACCTCCTCCTCGGAGAGGTCCGAGGAGCGCGCCGTCATCTGGACGTAGCCCTCGACGGCCGGGCCCCACATCCAACCCGGTGCGACGTTGTTGACGCGGATCTTGCGACGACCGAGCTCCATGGCCATGTGCCGCATGGCGCCCAGGATCGCCGCCTTGGAGGCCGAGTAGGCCATCTGTGGGACGGCGGGTGGCGGCATGTACATGGTCTGGGACCCGACGAAGACGACCGCCCCGCCGCCGACCGGAAAGTACGGCAGCGCGGCCTCCACGACGTACATCGCCCCAAACAGGTTGATCTCCAGGACATGGTGCCACTGGTCCCAATCGGCGCCTTCGATGCCGCCAAAGGCGGCGTCGAAGGCCGCCACGTCGATCAGCGCGTGGATGGCGCCGAAGCGATCGGAGACGGCGGCAGCAAAAGAGCTGCACTCATCTCGCTGAACCACGTCGAGACGGTGCGCCATCACCCGCTCGCCCGTCGGATCGAGCTCCCTGGCCATCGCCTGGATCACGTCGACCGACCGCGCGCCGAGGGCCACCTGAGCGCCCTCCCGGATGGCCACCTCGGCAACCTCCCGCCCGAGCCCCCGCCCGGCGCCGACCACCGCCACGGTCTTGCCCTCGAACATGGTCATGAATCCCTCCTGGTCGTCGGGGCCACGCACCTCGAAGCGCTCACCGGGCAACCGCTCACTGGGCAACCGCTCACTGGGCCACCGCTCACTGGGCCACCGCTCACTGGGCCACCGCGCCACCATCGACGGCCATGGCGTGCCCGACCACGAAGGATGCCGCGTCGGTGCACAGCCAGACGGCGGCGGCGGCCACCTCCTCGGCGGTGCCCAGCCTGCCGATCGGTTGGCCGGCGATCATCATGCGCTCGATCTCCGCGCTCCCGCCCATGTAGCCCTCGAGCATCGGCGTGCGCGTCGATCCCGGACAGATGGCGTTGACCCGGATGCCGCGCCTCGCGTATTCCACGCCCGCAGACCGGGTGAGCCCGATCACTCCATGCTTGCTCGCCACATAGGCGGGAAGGCTCGGAAAGCCGACCAGCCCCGCCCCAGACGACGAGTTGACGATGGCTCCGCCCCGGCCCTGGCGCAGCATCTGGGCAATCTCCTGCTTCATGCAGAGAAAGACGCTCTTCAAGTTGATCGCCAGCACCCGGTCCCACTCGTCGTCCGGATAGTCGACGAAGGCTGCGGCGGCACCGGTGATCCCGGCGTTGTTGTGCGCGCAATCCAGCTGGCCGAAGCTTGCAACGGTCTCCTGGACGAGCGCCGCCACCTGCGCAGCGTCGGTCACGTCGGTGACCACGAACTTGCCCTCGCGGCCTTTGGCCCTGACCAGCTCGATCGTCTCCTCTCCCCCGGCCGCGTCGACGTCGGCCACCACGACCGTGGCACCGGCATCCGCGAAGCCGAGCGCCGAGGCCCTACCGATGCCGGAGGCGCCGCCCGTCACGAGAGCGACCCGACCGTCGAGCCCGAGCGTCCCCGCAGAGTCCGCTGGATCCATCCGCCCCCTCCTTCCTCGCTGCCGGCAACCAGGCGTCCCCGCGTCACCGGACAACGGAACGGCCGGCATCGAGCTGACGCTGCGTCAGAGACTGTACCGAGCCAAAGTTAGCCGCCCTGGCCGGGTCAGGCCTCGAAGTCCCCGGCGTTGTAGCGGAGCGCGCGCAGCACCGAGAAGATCCGGCGAGCCTGCTCCGAGGTGATCCCGGGGTCCTCGAAGACGATCCGGTTGAGCTCGCCCGTGGCCCGCTCGACGAGCTCGCGCCCGGCCGGGGTGATCTCGGCCAACGTCGTGCGACCGTCCGTGTCGTGTGGCCGGCGCCGCACCAACCCGTCATCCTCGAGTCGGTCCACGGCATTGGTCACGCTCGCCGGATGCACCTGCAAGCGGGCGCCGAGCATGCTCAGGGGCATCTCGCCGCGACGGGAGAAGCTGAGTAACCGCAGCACCTCGAACCGAGCAAAGGTCAGGCCAAACGGCCGCAGCACGCGATCGACCCGTGCCAGGTAGACCTGATGGGCGCGGATCACCGACGTCACGGCCGCCATGCCGTCGGCGGCCGACTCCCATCCGTGCACGCGCCACTGGCGGCGGGCCTCCTCGATGGGGTCGAACGGAAGCGGCGTCGGACCCATGGGAGTTCCGATCCTATCGGTCGACAGACCATAGACCCTGGTCACCCCCCTTTTGTGACCGCGCGGTCACTTCGGTCGGGCGTGGCCTCGCCATCGCGTCCTGCCCGCGGCGTGCGTCGTCCCGCCTTTCGTTGGACGTTTTAGTTTGATGTTGTACTATTAGAGGACGTGACGACTCCGCCCGAGCTCCATAGGCCGGTCAACCCCGTGCGCTTCGTGACGGCAGCGAGCCTCTTCGACGGCCACGACGCAGCGATCAACATCATGCGGCGCCTCCTCCAGGCGCAGGGGGCAGAGGTGGTGCACCTGGGCCACAACCGGTCCGTGGAGGAGGTGGTGACGGCGGCCGTCGCCGAGGACGCCCAGGGCGTCGCGGTCAGCTCATACCAGGGGGGCCACGTCGAGTACTTCACCTACCTGGTCGAGCGACTGGCGCAGGCGGGACGCGGCGACGCCCTGGTCTACGGCGGGGGTGGCGGCGTCATCGTTCCCTCCGAGATCGAGCTGCTCGAACGCCGCGGCGTCCGCAGGATCTTCTCGCCGGCCGACGGTCAGCGGCTCGGCCTGGCGGCAATGATCAACCTCTTGATCCGCGAATGCGATCGAGATCTCGCGGACGAGCTGCCCGCCGACCTCGAGGACCTCTATCTCGGCCGGCCGCACGCCCTGGCAAGAATGCTCACCGGCCTCGAACGTGAGCGCGTCGGCGACGGGGCGTTGGCGGACATCGCGGCCGCCGCCGCGAGCAACCCCGCCCCGGTGCTGGGGATCACCGGCACCGGAGGATCGGGCAAGTCTTCGCTGACCGACGAGCTCATCCGTCGGTTCCGCCTCGATCTGGGCGACAAGTTGCGCATCGCCGTCCTCGCCGTCGATCCCACCCGGCGCCGCGGGGGAGCGCTGCTCGGGGACCGCATCCGGATGAACGCGATCGACTCGCCGCAGGTCTTCTTCCGTTCGGTTGCCACCCGCGGCTCGGTGGGCGAGTTGCCGTCCTGCCTCCCGCGCCTGATCGAGGCCTGCCGGGCGGGCGGCTCGGATCTCGTCGTGGTCGAGACCCCCGGAATCGGGCAGGGCGATGCCGCAGTGGTGGACGTGTCCGACCTCTCGCTCTACGTCATGACGCCCGAGTACGGTGCCGCCTCCCAGCTCGAGAAGATCGACATGCTGGAGCTCGCCGACGCGGTCGCCATCAACAAGTTCGACCGGCTGGGCGCGGTCGACGCCCTGCGGGACGTGTGCCGGCAGTGGCGACGCGACCATCCCGTGGGGGCGGCCGGCGAGGAGCCGCCGGTCTTCGGCACGGTGGCCGCCCACTTCAATGACGACGGCGTCACGGCCCTGTACCAGCACCTCCGCGACAGTCTCCTCAGCCGCGGGCTCCGGGCGCCCACCCCCTCGATGGCACCGGTCGCCGACCGGACGTCGAGCGCGCGGACCGGGATCGTCCCCTCCGAGCACCGCCGGTACCTCTCGGAGATCGCCGACACCGTGCGCCGCTACCATGCCCGCACGGACGAGCTGTGCACCGCGGCGAGGCGTGCCCAGCAGTTGGCCGAGACCGTCGCGCTGGCCGCCGAGCACGGGATCGAGGCGGGCGACGTGCCCCACCTGGCCGAATCGCTGCGCGCCGAGCTGGATCCCGACACGCAGGCGCTCCTGGAGGGGTGGCCGGCGGCGGCCGAAGAGCGCCGGTCGCAGGTGCGCGAATCGCTCTCGGGCACGCCGGTCCCCCGCGTCGCCTTGCCTCGCTTCCACGACCAGGGCGACCTGCTGCGCTGGCTCCGCTCGGAGAACCTGCCGGGGCGCTTCCCCTACACCGCCGGCGTCTTCCCGTACCGGCGGGAGGAGGAGGATCCGGCGCGGATGTTCGCCGGCGAGGGCGACGCCTTCCGGACCAACCGCCGGTTCCACCTCCTCGCCGCCGATCAACCGGCGACCCGGCTGTCGACCGCCTTCGACTCCGTCACCCTCTACGGCCGCGATCCCACCCCTCGCCCCGACGTCTACGGCAAGGTGGGCACGTCGGGGGTCTCCATCGCGACCCTGGACGACATGAAGGCCCTCTACGACGGGTTCGACCTCTGCGACCCGGCGACCTCCGTCTCGATGACCATCAACGGGCCGGCGCCCGCCATCCTCGCCATGTTCTTCAACACCGTCGTGGACCAGCAGTGCGACCGCTTTGCACGGGAGCACGGACGGGAACCGGATGACGAGGAGCGCGCCGCGGTCGAGGGCAGGGCGCTCGGGGTCGTCCGGGGCACGGTGCAGGCGGACATCCTGAAGGAGGACCAGGGCCAGAACACCTGTATCTTCTCCACCGAGTTTTCCCTGCGCGCCATGGCCGACGTCCAGGAGTGGTTCATCGCCCGCGGGGTGCGCAACTTCTACTCCGCCTCCATCTCCGGCTACCACATCGCCGAGGCGGGTGCGAACCCCATCACCCAGCTGGCGTTCACCCTGGCCAACGGATTCACCTACGTGGAGGCCTACCTGGCGCGGGGCATGGACGTCGACGACTTCGCGCCCAACCTCTCCTTCTTCTTCTCCAACGGCATGGATCCGGAGTACACCGTGATCGGCCGGGTGGCGCGGCGCGTCTGGGCGATCGCCATGAGGGAGCGCTACGGCGCCAACGAGCGCTCCCAGCGGCTCAAGTACCACGTCCAGACCTCCGGTCGTTCGCTCCACGCGCAGGAGATGTCCTTCAACGACATCCGCACCACCCTGCAGGCCCTGTGCGCGATCTCCGACAATGCCAACAGCCTGCATACCAACGCATTTGACGAGGCCGTCACCACCCCCACCGAGGACTCCGTCCGCCGGGCCCTCGCCATCCAGCTCGTGATCAACAAGGAATGGGGGCTGGCGGCCAACGAGAATCCCCTCCAGGGCAGCTTCGTCGTCGAGCAGCTCACGGAGCTGGTGGAGCGGGCCGTGCTGGACGAGCTGGACCGCATCAGCGAGCGTGGCGGCGTCCTCGGGGCCATGGAGACCGGCTACCAGCGCGGGCGCATCCAGGACGACTCCATGATCTACGAGCAGCGCAAGCACGACGGCTCGCTGCCCATCGTGGGCGTCAACACCTTTGTCGGGCATCGCCCGATGGCGGAGGTGGAACCCAGCGAGCTGGCCCGGGGGACCGAGGAGGAGCGGCAACGCCAGCTGCGCCGCCTCGACGATTTTCGCCGCCGCCATGCCGAGGAGCGCCCCGCCGCCCTCGCCCGGCTGCAGGAGGCCGCGATCTCGGGCGGAAACGTCTTTGGGGTGCTCATGGACACGGTGCGGCACGCCACCTTGGGAGAGATCACCGCCGCCCTTTTCGAGGTGGGTGGATCCTTCCGGCGCACTACCTGAGTCCACCTACGGAATCGTCCGCGGGGACGACGCGAGGCCCACCTCGACCGCGCCAAGATGTCGGCTGGACCCGGGCCGATCTCGGATCCCGGATCCCGGATCCACGAGCAAGGCGGATACACGAGCAAGGAGGCATCGGCGTGGGCTCCTACCGGATCGTCCCCGACGAGTCCGTCGCGTGGATCGAGGCGCGCTCGAGCCTCCATCCCATCCACTCGGAGAACCGTGGCCTGGAGGGCTTCGTGGAATTGGAGGTCCTGCCCGGTCCGGCGGTCGACCTCGGGGCACCGCTGGGAGGGCGGGTCGAGCTCCCGCTGGACCGTCTCAGTTCGGGGAATCCGCTCTATGACCGAGAGATGCGCCGTCGCGTCGACGCCCGGCGGTACCCGACGATCAGCGGTGAGTTGACCGCCATGTCGGAGACGGGTCGAGAGAATCGGTACCTTGTCCAAGGCGAGGTGACCCTCCGCGGGACGACCCGGCGCTACGAGGACGAGATGACCTTGAGCGGGCTGCGGGAGGGCGTCATCTGCCTCGAGGGGGAGCACGTGTTTGACATCAGGGACTTCGGCATGGAGCCACCCAAGATCATGATGCTCAGGGTGTACCCCGAGGTGCGGGTGCGCGTGCGCGTGGTAGCGCAAGAGGAGGGATGATGCACGGGCTCGGGATCTGCGAGTCCAACGTCGGTGCCGTCGAAGAGACGGCCGCCGCCCGGCCCGTGGCCAGGGTGCGGGCGAGATGGCTAGCCTGCGACTCGGGCGCCAGAGGGGAGATCTGACATGTGCCTCGGCATCCCCGGTGAGGTCATCGAGGTGGTCGACCCGGTCCACCGCCTCGCCCTGGTGGAGGTGGCCGGGGTCCGGCGGAAGGTCGACTTCGCTCTCCTCGAGGACGAGGAGGTCGGGCCGGGGACCTGGGTCCTGATCCACGTGGGGTTCGCCATGGCCAGGATCGACGAGCGGGAAGCCGAGATGGCGCTCGAGTCGCTCCGCGTGATGGGTCAGGCCTACCTCGACGAGATCGAAGCCGTCCGGGAATCGCCGATCGGCTGACCCGAGGGGGTCTGGCCCGGGTCACCAGGGACCGACGAAAGGAGTGAGGGACCATGCGCTTCGTCGACGAGTACCGAGACCCGCGCGCCGCCCGAGCGGCTGTGGCGCGCATCGGTGAGCTGGCGGGCGACGATCACTTCAAGTTCATGGAGGTGTGCGGCGGTCATACCCACACCATCTATCGCCACGGCATCGAGCATCTCCTGCCAACCTCGGTGGAGCTCGTGCACGGACCGGGGTGTCCGGTGTGCGTGATCCCGATGGGCCGCATCGACGACGCCATGGCCGTCGCCGGCACGCCGGGGATCATCTTCACCACCTTCGGTGACATGATGCGCGTGCCGGGATCGAACGGGAACCTCCTCGAGGCCAAGGCCAAGGGGGCCGACGTCCGGTTCGTCTACTCCCCTCTCGACGCCTTGAAGGTCGCCCGTGAGCACCCGGGGCGCCAGGTGGTCTTCTTCGCGGTCGGATTCGAGACCACGGCACCGTCGACCGCGCTCACCCTGCTGCGGGCCGAGCGGGAGGGCGTCGACAACTTCAGCGTCTTTTGCAACCACGTCACGATCGTGCCGCCCATCAAGGCCATCCTCGAGTCACCGGACCTGCGGCTCGACGGGTTCCTCGGCCCGGGCCACGTCTCGACCGTGGTCGGTCAGCGACCGTACCGGTTCGTCCCCGAGGTGTACGGCAAGCCGCTCGTCACGGCCGGGTTCGAGCCGCTCGACATCCTCTCCGCCATCGCCATGCTGCTCGCGCAGATCCGGGAGGGGCGCTGCGAGGTCGAAAACCAGTACACCCGCTGCGTCCGAGACGAGGGGAATCCCCGCGCCCTGGCGGTCATGGCGGACGTCTTCGAATTGCGACCCCATTTCGAGTGGCGCGGCCTCGGCTTCATCTCCCAGTCCGCCCTCAAGCTCAACGCCCGGTTCGCGGACTTCGACGCCGAGTCGCGCTTCGACGTCCCAGGAGTCCGCGTCGCCGACCCCAAGGCCTGCCAGTGCGGAGAGGTTCTCAAGGGCGCGATCAAGCCCTGGGAGTGCAAGGTGTTCGGTACGGCCTGCACGCCCGAGACGCCGATCGGCACCTGCATGGTCTCCTCGGAGGGCGCCTGCGCGGCGTACTACAACTTCGGCCGCCTGCATCGGGAGGTCGCGCTCGGCGTCGGCGCTGCGAGCCGCCGGCACTGAGCGCAGAGCACAGGAGGCCGGAGTCGCCGCTCCCTCCCCCGCCCCGCTATTCCCCGGAGAGCGCGGCCACGGCCGCTTGCCCCACGCTGATTCCGCCATCGTTGGGAGGGATCACCCGGTGGGTCAGCACCTCGAGACCCCGCGCCTCGAGGTGATCGACGACGACCTCGGTCAGGCGCACGTTCTGGAAGACCCCGCCGGAGAGCGCAACGGTGTCGAGACCATGGCGAGAGGCCAGCTCGGAGGCCAGGTTCGCCACACCGAGACCCAGCCCCTCGTGGAAGCCCGCCGCCACGCGGCCCGCCGCCACGCCGTCGTCGAGGTCGCGACGGATGGCCGCGAGCGCCGGGGAGGGATCGAGCACCATCGTCCCCTCGCGCTCGACGATCTCCACGGGGTACACGGGTGATCGGCCCCGGTCCTCGCGTCGCGCCAACGCCTCCAGCTCGATGGCCGCCTGACCCTCGTAGCTGAC
Organism: uncultured Actinomycetes bacterium; assembly: GCA_963773635.1. Taxonomy (GTDB): domain Bacteria; phylum Actinomycetota; class Acidimicrobiia; order Acidimicrobiales; family RAAP-2; genus CAVZBW01. The sequence continues at coordinate 715,749 of CAVZBW010000005.1, forward strand.
CCGTGCGCGCAGCCCCATGAGGGCGGACACCGCGTCGAAGAGGCGTCCGGCGCTCGTGGTGCTCGGACCCGCACCGCGCGCCGCAAGCGCGGCCACGGCCGGCCATCGGGAGTCCAGTTGCGCTCCGACCCGAGCCGCCTCCTCCGCCCCCAGCGCCGTCTGCACCCAGGCCACCGCCATGCGCCACGGCTCCCGGATCGCCGCCACTCCGCCCGGCATCGTGACCTTCGCCAGGTGACCCACCCGCTCGTAGGCGGAGAGCTCCGTCACCAGGAACTCGCCCCCCCACAGATCGCCGTCGTCCCCGAGTCCGAGCCCGTCGAAGGCAACGCCCAGGAGCCGCCCGGTCCGGTGGTGCTCGACCATGCAGGAGACGACGTGCGCGTGGTGATGCTGGACCGGCCAGGGCCGCAGACCGGAGTCGAGCGCCCATTTGGTCGAGAGATACTCGGGGTGGAGGTCGTGGGCCACCACCTCCGGGCGCGCACCGAACAGCTCGCAGAGATGCCGAGTCGCCTGGAGAAAGGACCGGTAGGTGGCGAGGTGCTCGAGATCGCCGAGGTGATGGCTCGGCACGACCGAGCGGCCCCTGACGACGGACACCGTGCTCTTGAGCTCGGCGCCAACCGCCAGGACCTGGCGGCGGGCGGGCTCGGGGAGGTCCAAGGGCTCGGGCGCGTAGCCCCGCGACCGGCGCATCACCTGCGGAGCCGCCGCGCTCGCCCGCACCACCGAGTCGTCGCAGCGGATGTGGATCGGGCGATCGTGCGTCAAGAAGCCGTCGACGAGGGGACCGAGACGGTCGAAGGCGTCGGACTCGACGTGGGCGATCGGGTCGTCGGAGAGGTTGCCACTCGTCATCACGAGGGGTCGGGCCGTCCCGATCGACAACAGATGGTGCAGGGGGGTGTAGGCGAGCAGCAGACCGACCTCGGGCAACCCGGGCGCCACTCCGTTCGCCAGGGCCGCGCCGTCGCGCTTGGCGACGAGGACGACGGGCCGGCGAGGCGACAAGAGCTCCCGGGCTCCGGGGTCGGTCAATCGACCGAGGCTGTTCGCCTGGTCCAGCCCTCCCACCATGACCGCGAATGGCTTGTCGTCCCTCGCCTTGCGCCGGCGCAGCGACGCGACGGCACGATCGCTCGTGGCGTCGACCGCCAGGTGGTAGCCGCCGATGCCCTTCACGGCCACCACCTTCCCGTCCAGGAGGGCCTCGACGGCTGCCCCGACCGCCTCGTCACCGTCGACCAGCCGCCGCCCGGCGGGGTCGCACCAGATCACCCGGGGACCGCACTCGGGGCAGGCGTTGGGCTGGGCGTGGAAACGACGACTCCCCGGGTCCTCGTACTCGGCCTGGCACGCCGCGCACATCTCGAACGCCGACATGGTGGTCGAAGCGCGGTCGTAGGGGACGGAGGTCACGATGGTGTAGCGGGGCCCGCAGTCGGTGCAGTTGGTGAACGGGTAGCGGTACCGGCGGTTGCTCGGATCCCCCAGCTCGGCGAGGCACTCGTCGCACGTGGCGGCGTCGACGGTCACCGGAACGTCGGGCATGCCGCGTGCACCGCTCCGCTCGATCCTGAATTCGGTCCAACCGGCGAGCTCCTCGGCGGCAGTCACGTGCACGGACTCGACAACCGCCAGCGGGGGCGGCGTCTCGGCGACGATCCGGCACAGCTCTTTCAGCGCCTGGCGGTCGCCCTCCGCCTCGATGAGAACGCCCTGGGAGTCGTTGCGAACGAAGCCGGCGAGACCGAGCCCGACGGCCTGCCGGTAGACAAACGGTCGGAACCCGACGCCCTGCACGGTCCCGGTCACCCGGATGCGTCGCCGCTCGGCACCCGGGAGGATCGATGCATGCCCCCCATCGTGAGCGCCGGTCGGCGCCGACCGACCCCGCATTGCCATGGCCAAAATTCTCGCGCACTTGGGAGCCCGTGGTGGCACGCCACCACGTCATGACCGCGTTCGCTGGGCCGCCGACCGCAGGGCGGTCGTACCGCGGCGAACGGGACGCCTATCCCCAGCTTGCGCCGGCGGGCTGCCGGATCGCCACGTTGACTCCGTTGAACAGGTTGGTCGTGGCGATCCACAGCACGAGCGCGGCCAGTTGCCGCTCGTCGTAGTGCTTGGCGACCTCGTCCCAGACCTCGTCCGGCACAGGGTCGGACCGGTCGCTCAGCCGGGTCATCGCCTCGGCGAGCGCCAGCGCGGCACGCTCGCTGTCGTCGAACCACGGCGCTTCTCTCCAGGCCGAGACGGCGAAGAGCCGCTCCTCGGTCTCGCCGGCCTTCTTCGCGCCCAGCGCACCGGACACGACACAGAAGCCGCATCCGTTGATCTGGCTCGCCCGGAGGTGCACCAGCCCCATGGTCTCCTCTGGCAGCCCGACCGACTGCACCACCTTCACCAGCTCTTGGATCGCCTTGGTAGCCTGAGGTAGGACCATCGCGGGGTTCTTGATGCGTGTGGACATGGGTCCTCCTTGTCACGTCGTGCGGCGTTGCGCCGTCACTGGAATGACGAAACCGAAGAGGAGGATGTGACGTGGCTCAATGGGTGGCCGAGCAATTCGAGGAGAGCAGGCCGCGGCTCCGGGCAATCGCCTACCGGATGCTCGGCTCCAACGCCGAGGCGGACGACGCGGTCCAGGAGGCGTGGCTCCGGTTGAGCCGTACGGGGCCGGAGAGCATCGACAACCTGGGCGGATGGTTGACCACGGTCGTCTCGCGTGTCTGCCTCGACATGCTCCGCTCTCGCAACTCTCGGCGGGAGGATCCTGCCGACGCCGTCCTCCCGGGCGGGGAACCCGTGGCCCCAGACCTCGATTCCCCGGAGCACGATGTCGTTCTCGCCGATTCCCTCGGCCCGGCACTGATGCTCGTGCTCGATTCGTTGGAACCCGACGAGCGCCTGGCCTTCGTGCTGCACGACCTCTTTGGCGTCTCCTTCGAGGAGATCGCTCCGATCGTGGGTCGTTCGCCGGTCGCCGCGCGAAAGTTGGCCAGCCGAGCCCGCCGTCGACTTCGTGGAGGTCCGGCGCCCGGGGCGGTCAGGAACTCGACCACGGCGATTGCCCGCCAGCGGGAGCTGGTCGACGCCTTCCTCGCTGCATCGAGAGAGGGCGACTTCGAAGCCCTGGTCTCTCTCCTGCACGACGACGTCGTGCTGCGCGCCGACCACACGGCCGTCGAATCGGCAACGGCCCGACAGGCCTACGGGGCGCCGCCGCTCAAAGAGGTGATCCGGGGTGGCGAGCAGGTGGCCCGCGTCTTCCTCGGTCGAGCGGCCGCTGCGAAGCCCGCATTGGTCAACGGCATGCCGGGCGCGGTCTGGGCACCGGGCGGCAAACCGCGTGGCGTCTTTGTCTTCACCTGCCACGAAGGAAGCGTCGTCGAGCTCGAGGTCGTTTCCGACCCAGACAGGATCCAAGAACTCGATTTGCTCTTTTGAACGCCGCCCGCCCCGGGCGGTCGCCTGAGCCGGTCACTCTTGTCGTCCTCGTTCTTGCTGCTTCGGCAGCGACGGCCGATCGACCGTCCCTCAGCGAGGTGAGTGATCAACCGTGACGAGCACGGCATCATCGGGTCACGGTCGCCGGAATTCTACCGACGCGTTGGTGCCAATCTTTAGTCCGGGATAGCAGCTCAGAAAGGTGCGGACACACACCACCTGGTATTTCCCGCTGGTGCCGTCCTCCTCGATCCTGATGCGATTCTCGTGAGAATCCCCTGCGGGATACGTCACCTCGAAGTTGTAGTCAGCGTATGAGGCGTAGACGGCGCAGGAACCCGAGCTCTTCGCAACGAACAACGGATTGAAGTCGTAGCTGTACCACGGCCGGGTGTCGATGGTGAAACTGGCATTCCGTTCGGCCGTCGTGCACCCGCCGGGAGTTGAGATGTAGGTCGCGGTCACCTTTGTGCCGCGGGGAAGTGAGTCCTCCACTGCCCACGACGTGTGCAGATTCACCGTGTAATCCCCAAACCGACGACCGTAATTGTCGACGCTCGGGCCTTGGTGCGTGATGGAGGCATGGCGGTTGGCGGTCGCTCCAGAGGGGCCCGCTACGCCAACCATCATGGCGGTGACGCTCATCACGAGCGCGATCAACCGGTAGAAACCGGCGCCGCTAAGGAATCGTCGGTTCAACCTCGCCCCCTCGATGATCGCCCGGTCTTGCGTGGATCGCCAGACCCAACGTGACTCCCGGGGGGACGCTACCCCAGCCAGGTCCTTTCGAGGCGAAAGGACCGAGGTCGTCAGGTCGAACATGATCAGCAGATGCGGGGCAGCGGGTCACCCACCAGCATGTCGACGATTCGGGTGCCGCCAAAGGCCGTGCGCAGGACGACAATGCCCTCGGGCTCGTCCCTGATCTCGCCGATCGCCGCGGCATCCCGTCCGAGAGGATGCTGCCGGAGGGCCGCGAGCGCGTGGTCGGCCTGGTTCGCGGGAACCACCGCCAGCATCTTGCCCTCGTTGGCGACGTACAGCGGGTCGATGCCGAGGAGGTCGCACGCCCCGGCGACCGTCGGGGCGATGGGCAAGGCGGTCTCGTCGAGCACCACGGCGAGCTGCGCATCCCGTGCAAGCTCGTTACAGATCGTGCCCACTCCGCCACGCGTCGGGTCTCGTAGCCATCGGGTCGACGGAGCCGCCGCCAACAGCGCCTCCACCAACCCGGAGAGCGGCGCCGTGTCCGACACCAGCTCCGCTTCGAGCTCCAGGTCCCCGCGGGCGAGCATCACCGCCATGCCGTGATCGCCGATGGTTCCCGAGACCAGGAGCCGATCGCCGGGACGCACCAGATCGGCACCGAGCTCCCGGCCTACGGGGATCGTCCCGACGCCGGTAGTCGTCACGTAGAGCCCGTCGGCCGCTCCCCTGCCGACGACCTTGGTGTCCCCGGTGACGACGACAACGCCAGCATCCTCCGCCGCTTCCGCCATGTCGGCCACCACCGACCGGAGCAGCTCGACGGGCAGGCCCTCCTCCAGCACGAAGGCGGCGGCGATCCATTCGGGCTTCGCCCCCACGGCCGCCAGATCGTTGACGGTGCCGTGCACGGCGAGCTGCCCGATCGAGCCGCCCGGAAAGCACAGCGGTTGCACGACGAAGGAGTCGGTCGTGATCGCCAACCGGTCGCCCGACGGTGTGCGCACGACAGCCGCGTCCGCAGGCGCGCCGCCGGCCGGTCGACCGAGCGCCTCCAGGAACACGGCATCGACGAGCGCCGCCGTGGCCTTGCCGCCCGCGCCGTGCGCCAGGGTGACCAGCTCGTCGCGGAGCCTCGGTCGCCGCTTGCGAAACGCCTCGATGCGCTCGAGTACCGCCGCCTCGCGGCCCGAGGGCACCGCCGCCTCGCGGCCCGAGGGCACCGCCGCCTCGCGGCCCGAGGGCTCGCCATCGGGCGCCCTGGGACCCGGCACCCCTGCGGTCGTCACGACCCCGTCCACTGCCCGGATGGGGGCCCTGCGACCTGGATGTCCTTGTCGCCCGGGACGTTCAGGAGGTCTTGGATGCGGCGCCACAGGGAGAGACCCAGCGCGGCGTGCGTCTCCTGGATCCGGTGGACGCTGCTCGAGCGCACCAGCAGGAGGTGGTCGAGGTGCGACGACCCCATCTCGCCTCCGTCGTAGCCGGCGAGGCCGACCGTGAGGATCCCCCGGTGCCTCGCCTCCGCAAAGGCCCGAAGGAGGTTGGCGGAATCTCCGCTGGTGGAGAAACCCACCAGGACGTCTCGCTCGCCGCCAAAGGCGATCACCTGGCGCGAGAAGACGAGCTCGAAGCCCACGTCGTTGGCGAGGGCGGTGACCACTGCCTGGTCCGCCACAAGCGAACGCGCGTCCAGAGGCCTCCCATGGGGCGGATCGGAGAACAGCGCGGCCAACGAGTCGGCGTCCGTGGAGCTTCCGCCGTTGCCCATGGTGAGCAGCCGACCGCCGGAGTCGAGCCGGTCGGCGATTTCGGACGCCGCGGCGTCGAGCCGATCACCACACTCGCCGAGCGTCGAGATCCGCAGCGCCGAGCTCTCGTGCGCCTTGGACCGAGCCGACGCCAACAGGTCGGTCAGGAGGGGCCCGGGATCCTGCCGCCCGGGCTCGAGGAACGGGTAGAGGAAGTCGGAGGTGGCGTCACCCATTGGCGTCCACCCTCCCGACGGCGGTGCCCGCATGCACGACGACGAGATCCCCGGGCTCGGCATCGCCCAGGAGCGTGATATCGACCGGCTCGATCCCGGCCGCCGTCCTGGCCCGTGCGATACCGTCCCCGGAGGTCGCGACGATCTCCGCGAGCCGGCCCTCATCCGAGCACGTCGTGCAGATCTCTGCCGCCCCGGGATGCTCCTCGAGGAGGGCCGGATGCTCGAAGCAGACCTGCGAGAGCTCCCACAAGAGGTGGTAGAGGAGCACGAACCGCCCGCCGTAGGCAGCCTCTTCCGGGGGGTCGTCGAGCCAGAGCACGTGGTCGGCGGCCCCGGGATCGGGTCGGTCGCCCACCCCGATCCAGAGGCTGGTCAGTCCCCAGGCGGGGACCCGTCGCATGAGCGACCGGACCTGGGCGTTGCCCGCTTCCGATACCGCCACGAGGAGATCGCCGGATCGCGAGCCCACCCGCAGACGGCCGACCGGGTCGTCATCGTCGAGCGCCCAGGCGGGCAGTGAGCGCTTGCCCACGACGACGGGGTGCACGAACTCGACGGCGATGTGGCGTGCATGGGCAGGCCAACCCGGGCTCCAGCTCCACACGGTCCCGCCGCGGGCGCAACGGCGGGCCACGGTCAGCGCGGCGATTGCCAGATCCTCGGGGAGCGCGCCGAGGCCCCTCAAGGCTCGAGGACCACCTTGATCGCACCCGCGCTGCGGTCCGAAGCCACCGCGAAGGCCTCCGCCGCGGCATCCAGCGGAAAGCGATGGGTGATCACGGCAGGACCGATCTCCGGGCGCTGCGCCAGGATCGCCGCGGCGACATCAAAATCCCGGGAAGGTCCGCTCCGGGCGTACATGCTCGAGGGGAGCAGGTCGATCTCCTTCATGGCGATGGCCTGGGCGGGCAGGCGGAGCCCCTCCCAGTAGGTGCCGAGAAGGACGATCCGTCCACCGGGCCGGCAGAGCTCGACGGCCCGGTCGAGGGCGCTCTGGGAACCCGCCGCCTCGATCACCGCCTCGTACTCGCCGTGGACCGGGCCCGCACCAAGGCGGGCCGCAGCCTCGCGCTCGGTGCTCGTGGCGAGCCTCCAAGTCGACGGGCGCCCCGACGGCCTGGGCGGCCACCAAGGCCAGCTGGCCCAGAGAGCCCCCTCCCACGACGGCCACCCGTTGGCCGGCCCGCATGCCGCCGCGCCGCACGCCATGCACGCCGACCGCCAGGGGTTCGACGAGGCAGGCGTCTCGGGCCTCCGTGCCCGCGGGCAACCGGACCAGGGCCCCGGCGGGGACGACGCACCGCTCCGCCATGGCCCCGTCCCGCCCGACCCCCATCACCATCGCAGGACCCCGCTCGCAGAGGTTGTAGTCGCCCCGGCGGCACGGATCACACTCTCCACAGGGTGCGATCGGCTCCGCGACCACCAGCGTGCCGTCACGGAGGGTGCCCGCAAACTCGTGGCCGGCGACGTAGGGCAGGCTCCAGTCCATGAGGTGAAGATCGGACCCACAGATCCCCGCCGCAACCACCTCGAGCTCCACGCCCGGGCCCTCCGGCACGGGCACGTCGACCACCCTCGGCGCACCCTCGAGGCAGCGCACGGCCCTCACGGCGACTGCATGCCAGGCTCGTGCGGTGGAGGCCCACCGGGCTTGCGAATCGGATCGGTCGGGGCCACGAACACCGCCTTTGCCTCGGCGGTCAGGACGCCGTCGGCCCGCACCTCACCACTCGCGAAGCTCTTGCGACCCTCGCTGCCGGTGAAGCGCCCGATGATCTCAAGAGGCACGCCGTAGGGGGTGGCGCGGCGGAAGCGCACCTCGAGCGCCACGGTGAGTCCCGTCGCTCCGGCCGCCGTCGCCGCCACACCGAGGACCTCGTCGAGCATCCCGGCGACCACCGAGCCGTGGACCCGACCCGGGCCTCCTCCGTGGGCTGCGCTCAGCCGGCAATGGGCCACGACCTCGAGTGGCTCGGGCGCATCCGAGGAGCGGTCGGCACACGGGACCGGCAGCCGCTCAAAGTCCATCGGGGGCGCCTGCGGGTTGAGCCGCCCCGAGCCCGCCTGGGTGAGGTGCTCGATCCGGCCGTCGCGATGGCGCACCAGCCAGACGGCCTCCTCGCGACGATCTCGACCGAGGCGAGCGCTGAGCCGGCGAACCGCCCGGGTCGCCTCGGCCAGGTCGCCGGGGTCCGACCGGGTGAGCACGACCGCCTCGACCAGGTCCCGGACGGCCTCGGCGAGCTCGAACGACTCCCGCGCGACCGTCTCGGCCGGCGGCAGGAGGGACCCGAGCTGCGCCGCGAGCTGCGCCGCCGACGGGGGGCCGGGGGGCGTCGGCGAGTCCACGTCCCCCGCGGGGTCTCCCACTTGGTCTCCCGCTGGCGCAGGCGGCGGGGCCGAAGGTCTCATGCCTCCGCGACGATACGCTCGCCGGATGCCCAGTGCCGCCAACGAGGGCATCACGGCGGGGGGAGACGCGACGCCGGTCGGATCGCTCCCTCGAGGGGTGCGGGGGCGAGTCGTCGTGATCACGGGTGCATCCCGCGGCATCGGGCGCGGGATCGCGCTCCACCTCGCCCGCCAGGGTGCCCACTGTGTCGTGACCGGGCGCAAAGCCGATCGCCTGGCGCAGCTCGACGAGGAGCTGACGGCCATCGGGGCCGATCATCTTGCGCACGTCGGTGACGTCGCCAACCGCGACGATGCCTTCACGATCGTCGAAGAGGCCCTCGACCGCTTCGGACGCATCGACGGGCTGGTGGCCAATGCCCAGACCTTCCGACCGGTCACCGCGCTCGAGCGGGTGACGGAGGCGGACATGGGCTTGCTCTTGAGCACCGGCCCCCTCGCCACCCTGTGGGGGATGCAGGCCGTCCTCGGTCCGATGCGCGACCAGGGATGGGGGCGCATCGTGACGATGGGCTCGGCCATCGGGCTGAGCGGGGCACCGGGCTACGGTCCCTACGGCGCCTCCAAGGAGGCGATCCGCTCGCTCACGCGTACCGCGGCGCGAGAGTGGGGCAGGTTCGGCATCGTCGTCAACTGCGTGTGTCCCGCCTCGGTGGCCCATCGCCTGCCCCCCGCAGACCATGGAGAGCGGGCGGCGGCCTTTGAGGCGATGTACGCCGACCATCCGATGGGCCGCGACGGGGACCCCGAAGGGGACATCGCACCCGTCGTCGAGTTTCTCCTCTCCGACGGCTGCCGCTACATGACCGGACAGACGCTCATGGTCGACGGTGGCGGACTCATGCGGGCCTGATCGGCCCCGGGCCCGATCGCGATCGCGATCGCAGCGCGGCGTAGTCCGAGAGGGAGCGCTCGCGCTCGACGGTACGGGGAGACCCGGGAGGTGGCGTCGAGGTCGGGTCGATCCCGATCGCCGCCGTAGCCGCTCAGAGCTCCCGTCTTGAAGCGGCGCCATGCGGCCAGGGCAGATCGCTCTCCCGCCGGGGGCAACGTGAGGCCCGCAGGCAGCTCGGGGTCGTCGGGGATGTCGGGGATCTCCTCGCCGTCGACCGGGGACCAGGTCACCCGGCGAGGGTCACCCGGCACCGGCTGCGGCCAACCGTGTTCGAGCCAGGCCCGGTAAAAGGCCGAGTAGACGCGGAAGGGTCGGCCCTCACGGCGCCGTACCCGACCGGGGCTCACCGCGTAGGGGGACCCCGTGCGCACGAGGGGCACAGGGGCGAGGGCCGCCTCGACCCGGGCGTCGCGTGCCCTGCCGTAGGGCGCAAAGTCCGCCGAGACGTGCACCGATCCCGCACCCGCTCGAGCGACCACCGACGGGACGACGACCTCGGGCGCCCCCGAGAGGATCACGAGGTCCCCGCCTCGTCGCCGGATGTCGTCCCGCAACGCCCTCAGCGTCCGGTACAAGAACGCCACCCGGGGCCGACCCGCGGCCACAAGGAGCGCCGGGTCGAGCACGAACAATGGCAGGACCGGACCGACCTCGGCCGCCGCCATCAGTGCGGGATGGTCGTTGAGTCGAAGGTCGCGACGCAGCCACAGCACCGAGGGAGCCGTCATCCCGCCTCACTCCCCGGTCGACGTTGCACCGAGCAGCGCCACCGCAGCGGCCGCGTCCGGAGCCCAGCCGTCGGCCCCGAGGTCCGACGCGTGCGACGCGGTCGGGAGCGCCGGTCCCCCCGCCACGACCGCGACCCCGGGGTGCCGCCGCTTCACGGCCCCGATGCTCCGCGCCGCGGCCTTCGCGACCGAGTCCGCGCCGACACTGATCCCGACCGCCTTCAGGTCCGGGATCCCGGCCGCGGCGTCGAGCAGCGACTGCGTGGGAACGTTGGCCCCGAGGTCCACGACGACCAGTCCCTCGCTCCGCAGCACGTCCACCACCATGGTCACGGGCAGCTGGTGAGCGTCCCCGGGCGCTGCACCCAGAAGCACCGCTCCCCTGCGAGTCCGACCCGGGCGGGCGAAGCGTGGCCCGAGGCGCCCGACGATGCGGATGGCGACGGACGTTGCCCGATGCTCCTCGTCGATGGTGGTGCGCCCCTGGGCCCACCGGTCTCCGATCTCTCGCAGTGCGGGTGCGATGAGCTGCAGGTACAGGTCGGATGGCGCCGCCCCTGAGGCGAGGGCCTGCTCGACGATGGCCCACCCTCCCGGGCCGTCGCCTGCCAGCAGGCGCCCGGTCAGCCTCTGGCGTCGCGGACCCCACTGCAGGCCGCGCCGGCCGGCCGGCCCAGTGGGTGTCGCCACGAACCGGTCCACCTCCCGGGCGGACACCAACCAACGGCCGGCCCTCTGGATGGCGTGGAGCCGGCCCAGCCGCACATAGCGGTAGGCCGTCATGTAGTGGACCCCGATGCGCTGAGCTGCGGCCTCGAGGGTGAGGAGATCGTCGTCTCCTGGCGCGTCGGATCCGGTCATGGGAGGTGCGGGGTCACCGTTCGTGCACGAGCCGGCCCGCGAGGACCCGAGCCGTCGGGACCCGCAGGTCCCGCACGATGCGAGCACGTTGCAGCGCCGCGAGGACGTAATAGGTCACGTCGATCTCCCACCGCCGGAAGCCCTGCCGGGCCGACGGCGGGTAATGGTGGTGGTTGTTGTGCCATCCCTCGCCGAGGGTCACGAGGGCGATGAGCCAGCTGTTGCGGCTGTCGTCGGGCGTGGCGTAGCGACGGCGTCCTATCCGGTGCGCCAGGGAGTTGACGGCGAAGGTGCCGTGCCAGAGCAGGACCGTCGAGAGTCCGAAGCCGATGGCCACCCCGCCCCAACCCGCCACGAGATAGCACAAGGCACCGAGTGCCCAGGGGCCTATCCAGTGCAGGCGGTCGACCATCTCCAGCTCCGGAAAGGCGGCGAGATCGGCCACGATGGCGCGCTCGGCCTGCTTGTAGCGGCGAGACAGGATCCAGCCCACATGACTCCACCACAGGCCGCGGCGGGGCGAGTGCACGTCCCGCGGCGTGTCGGCGTGCCGATGGTGCCGGCGATGATGGCTCGCCCACCACAGCGGACCCTTCTGCGCCGCCGTGACCCCCCCGAGGGCGATGACCAGCTGAGCGGGCCGGCTCAGGCGATAGCTGCGATGGGAGAAGTAGCGGTGGTAGCCGGCCGTCACGAAGAACATCCGGACGAGGTACAAGGCGGCGGCCAGGGTGGCGTCGACCAAGGTGACGCCGGTCAGGAGAGCGACGAAGGGCAGGAAATGCACCGCCAGGAAGGGGCCTGCAGACAGCCAGTCCGCGTGGACACCGGGCTCGGCGTCGGAGCGTCCGGCGTCGCTCACGGCCGATCCCGGGCCGGCCCGGGCCGCCACCCCGGCTTTGCCAGCACCATTTGCACATCGCTGATCCGGCGTTCCTCAAACCCGGCCTGGCAGTAGGCCAGGTAGAGATCCCACAGCCGGAGGAAGGGCTCGTCGAAGCCGAGGGCGGCGATCTCGGCACGATTCTGGTGGAACCGGCTCCGCCAGCGGGCGAGGGTTTCGGCGTAGTGGGCACCGATGTCCTCGAGTCCCACCGTCCGCAGGTCGCTGGCCTTGGTGGTGGAGCGCACGATGGCCTCCACCGAGGGGATGCAGGAGCCGGGAAAGATCATGGCCTTGACGAAATCGTCAGACCGCTTCGCCCTGGGGTAGATGCGGTCGTCGATGACGATGGCCTGCAGCGCCATCAGCCCGTCGGGGCTCAGCAGGCTGGCGCAGCTCGAGAAGAATAGGTCGTAGCTGCGCCAGCCGATCGCCTCGATCATCTCGATGGACACGATCTTGTCCCACGTGCCCCGCAGGGCTCGGTAGTCATCGTTGCGCACGGTGACGAGGTCCTCCAGGCCTGCTCGGGCCACGCTGCGCCGAGCGTGCGCGTACTGGCGGTCGGAGATCGTGGTGGTGGTCACTCGGCAGCCATAGGTCGATGCCGCGTAGAGCGCGAAGCTGCCCCAACCGGTTCCGATCTCGAGCACACGGTCGCCCGGCCCGAGCCCGAGCTTCGTGCAGACGCGGTCCAGCTTGGCCCGCGAGGCCTGCTCGAGTGACGCCCCCGGCATCTCGAAGATGCCGCACGAGTAGGTCAGCGTCGGGTCGAGGAACAGGGCGAAGAAATCGTCGCCGAGGTCGTAGTGGGCGCGAATGTTCTCTCGGTCTTGCTCCCACGCAACCGTCCGACCAATCGGGCGATCGCCAGGGCCCCGGCCGGGGCGGCGGACCCGACCCTTCGCCCGACCCGGCGCGCGACTGCGTAGGGCGTGGCGAAGTGTGCTCCACCCGGGCAGGGTCGGGCCGCCCGAGGGAAGGTGCCGGGCAGCGATGCGCAGGAGCGCCACGAGGTCGTCCGCCTCCCACCACCCCTGCACGTAGCCCCGGGCGAGACCGATGCTCCCGGCCGCCGCCGATCGGTAGGCCTCCGGGTGGTGCACCGTGACCGTCGCCTCCAGGCCCGTGCGATCGGGGCCGGACCCGTAGACGGCGCTTCGCCCGCCCTCGCGCACGGTGAGACGACCCTCGCGGATGCGACGGAAGGCGCCGAGCACTGCCGCTCTCGCCCAGCGGTCGACGGGCGAGCCCCGGGGAACGGAGACTCCCCCGGGATCGATGGTGACCGTCACCGGACCTCCCGGTGCGTCCTTGGATGAGGGTGAAACGGCACGCCCTTCGCCACCAGTCGCAAGGCCTCCAGGTAGATGGTCGCCGACACCCGCCACGTCATCAACGGGTGGCGGACCAACATTGCGGTCATCGCCGACCGGCTCATGTCCCGGCGCCGGAGAGCGAGCGACGCATCGAGCACCCTTCGGTCCCCTTCGTACGTCTCCACCCTGGCGGCGAGGCGCAAGCCGGGCTCCGAGATGCGGAAGTGGTATCGCTGGTCCATCGGCATGAAGGGGGATACGTGCATCTCCTTGGGGAGCCACGACTCCAAGCGGCCGTCGCCCGCCACGTCGTCGGGGGTCACGACGTAGGCGTGCCGATCGCCCCACGGCGTGTTGGTCACGGAGGCGACGGCCGCCCGGAGGCTCTCGCCGTCGGGGGCAAAGCAGAACAGCAGGGCGATCGGATTGAAGCACCAGCCCCACGTCCGGAGGTGGGCGAGCATCCGCACCGGACCCCCCGGATCCTCCCCGAGCCGCTCGGCGGCGACCGCCCGAGCGGCCTCCGACAGGGGTGTCGAAGGGTCACCCAGGTAGTCCCCGCGACGAAAGCGGACCGGTCGAGCCGGCCGCTCCGACCAGAGCGGGTGCTGGGCCATGACGAGCGGGAGCTCGTCCAGATCGAGATAGCACAGGGCCACCGGGTAGGAGAACCGGTGCGGCTGGGGGCCCAACCGCCGGTGCACGACCCGGCCCTCGTAGATGGCGCTATGAAGCGACAAGGATCCCCCTCGTTGCCGGTGCGCCAAGCCGACGAGCGACGTCGAGTCCGCTCCGGACGGCGTCCTCGTGGAACCCGTAGCCCCAGTAGGCGCCGCAGTACCACGTCCGCCGGCGCCCCTGGATCCGGTGGCAATGGTTCCGCGCCACCGCGCTCTCGGGGTCGTACACCGGGTGGGCGTAGTCCCACTGGCCGAGCACCAGGGAGGGATCAATCTCGTCCTCCCGGTTGAGGCTCACGAGGATCGACCGCCGCGAGCGCAACCGTTGGAGGCTGTTCATCCAATAGGTCACGGTCGGCGCGGTGGACGGCTTGGCCGGCACGTGGTAATTCCAGCTCGCCCAGGCGCGACGGCGTCGCGGCATCATCCGAGGATCGGTATGCAAGGTGGCCACGTTGGCCAGGTAGGCGATCGACCCGAGCACCTCCCGCTCCGCTCGATCGGCGTCGGAGAGCAGGGCCAGGGCCTGGTCGCTGTGGGTGGCGAGGACGGCGGCGTCGAAGACCTGGGGCCCGTTGTCCGTCACGATCGTGACGCCGTGCCCGTCACGAGTGATCTTGTGGACCTTGCGCGACAGCAGCACTCGATCCGAGAACGGCTGGACGAGGGCGCGGACGTACTCCCTCGACCCGCCGACCACGGTCCTCCAACGTGGGCGTCTCAGCAGCCGGAGCATGCCGTGGTTGTCGAGGAAGCGGGCCACGGTGAGCGCCGGAATCCGGTCGAACGTCGAGGGGTTGGCCGACCAGATGGCCGAGCCGAGCGGGATCAAGTAGTCCGATGCGAGGCGCCCCCCGTACCGACCCTGGGCGAGGAGCTCACCCAGGGTGGCGAGCTCGGGCGCGCCGGTGTCGTCGAGCAGCCTCCTTGCGTCCCGATTGAACCGGAGGATGTCGACGAGCATGCGCTGGTAGGAGGGACGCAGTCCGTTGAGGGGCTGGGAGTAGAGCCCCAGCCCGTTGCCCCGGTATTCGAAGTCCGGCTGGGTCCGCGACACGCTGAAGCTCATCTCGGTCGGCTGCGTCGCGACCCGCAGCTCGCGCAATACGCGGGAGAACTGCGGGTAGTTCTGCTCGTTGTACACGATGAACCCCGTGTCAACTTGGTGCGTTTCATCGGCAAGATCCACCCGGACGGTGTTTGCATGCCCGCCGGCCCGGTCATCGGCCTCGAAGAGCGTCACTTCGTGGATCCCGTGGAGCTGGCGGGCGCACACCAGTCCCGCCACCCCACCTCCGACGATGGCGATCCTCATGGCCCGCTCACCCGACCCTCTCCTCGCACCAGGCCCAGAGCCGCTCGGCCTCCCCCGGTCGATCCGGGCCGCAGAACCGCGACGTCGGCCGGGGCCTGCGATCCAGCCAGAAGCCGACCGGACCGTCGGTCGGTCCCTCGCTCGCCAGCCACACCGCGGTGTCCGCGCCCTCGTCCGGCCGTCGCAGCACCGGGCGGAAAAGGGCGTGGAACCACGGCAAACCCTCGGCGAGCGCGCCGGTGTCGACCCATCCGGGGTGCATCACGTACACGCACACACCGGCCGGCCCGAGCCGCCCGGCCCAGAGCCCGGCGAGGGCGACCTGGGCCCGCTTGGCCCGGGCATAGGCCACCGACGGGCGGTACCGGGACTCCTCCACCTCCAGGGCATTCACGTCGAGCGGCTGGAGGTACATGCCACCCGAGGCCATCCAGATGACCTTCGACGACGGGGTCTTCTCGAGGAGGGGGGCCAGGCCTGCGGTGAGCAGGTGCGGCCCGAGCACGTGGCTGGCGACGGTGGTCTCGATCCCGTCGTCCGATGCCCGCCACGTCCGATGGAGCAGCCCCGCATTGTGCACGAGGACGTCCAAACGGCCGACGCGATCCGTCACCCGTGTCACCAGGGCCCGCACCTGGCTCAGCGACGACATGTCGGCGGACTCGGCCCATACCCTCGGTGAGCCGCTCTCCCTTCCGATCTCCCACGCCGCCGCCTCGGCGGACTCCCGTCGGCGACCCACCAGGCCGACCGAGGCCCCGAGACTCGCCAGTGAGGACGCCACCGATCGCCCGATCCCTCGGGTGCCGCCGGTCACCAGGGCCACCTCCGAGCCCATGGAGGGCCGGGCCTCGGCCCACGAGCAGAGGCGCCGACGCACCAGGTACCCGACGCGCGACCAGCTCAGCACCACGGTCGCCTCGAGCGCCTCGTCCACCACCGACCGCAGCCCGCGATCTCCCGGCCCTGCGGCCCGGCGCCACCCTCGATGCTCGATCGCCACGCCGACTAATTTAGCACTAAATACCTTGGGACAGGCTCGCCAGATTCGACGAGGCGGCTGGTCCGAGCCTGCCGACACCACAGAGGAGCCCCACCATGCAATCTCCCCTCCGACCACGAACGGCCCGAATCGCCGCCCTGGGCGTCGCCCTCGCCCGCGCCGGCCTCGGCCTCGCGGCCCTGGTCGAGCCGGAGCTGGTGGCGCGACCGTGGGTGGGTGAGGCCGGCCGGGGGGAGGGCCCTGCGGTCCTGGCCCGGGCGCTGGGGGGCCGCGACCTCGCACTGGGCCTCGGAGCCCTCGCGGCCGCGGCGGACCCGCCGCGGCTCTCCGCCTGGGTCGTGGCGGGCGGACTGGCCGACGCCGTCGACGCGACCATCACCCTCGGCGCCTACCGGGGGTTACCGCGGCGCGGCAGGGTTGTCGTCCTGGCAGCCGCGAGCGGGGCGGCGATCGCCGCCGCTCTCTGCGCCCCGGCCATCGCGGACGCTGGGTCGGGTCCTACCGGTCCGCCGTCCGAGTGATGGTCACTCGGCCGACGCCCTGCAACGTGTAGAGGACCCGCGCCGTGTAGCGCGGGAGCGGGTGGGTGACCGCGACCTGCGGTCCCATGAGGGTGGGGTAGCCCGGCTCCGACTCCGGCCGCCAGCCGTCGGCGTACAGCAACCAGTCGACCCCGGTGATCGCCGAGTACGACGCCGTGAAGCCGCCCGGCGGCAAGACGAGCAGCCGACCTCTGGGCACGACCCGCTCGATCGTGGCGGTGAGCCGCTGGACCTGCGCCATGACGGGCCAACCCGACGTCAGATTGTCGTTGTTGGCCGAGTCGTTGGAGACCCCGATGCTGCTCGCCACCACCGCGGCGACGAGCGCCACCGCCACGATCGCCGCGACGAAACGCCCGAGACCGTCGGGCAGTATCACTCGACCGGCTCGATGGCCGGCCCCGGATCCGACGAATCGGGCTCCCGCCACGACCAGCTCGATCACGGACCAACCGACGACGAGCAACACGAGCATGCCGACCGGCCAGGACCCTGCATCGAGGTACGGGAAGCTGAAGATGAACTGCGACATCGGCAAGGACGCAAAGGTCCACACCATGGCCACCGACAGGAGGAGCGCCACGAGGGCCAGCGCAGCCAACTCGAGCCTCCTGGCGAAGAAGGCGACGGCGGCGCACAAGGCGAGGAACACGAGGATGGCGACGCCCACCCACGCGGGATGACTGTGGACGGCGCCATCGAGCACTCCGACATTGGCCGTCGGGTCCTCCCCCCTCCCCCACCAGATCGGGTGGGGACCCACCGAGGCGGCCAGGGTCTGCAGGCTGAATGCACCTCCCGTGGTCGACTGCTTCGTGTGGAGGGATCGCCAGAGCAGCGTCATGTTCCCCGGGTTGTTGGTCAGCTCCTGGATCACGGGGACGATCCAGCAGGCCAGTCCCACGACGGCCCCGACGGGGAGCCACCAACCCAGCTTGCGGACGCGAATCAGACCCACGAGGGGCGCCACCACGACGCAGGCGATCGACCCCAGCGCGAACATCAGGTGACACTGCGTCGCGAAGGACGCCGACAAGACGAGAACGGGCCACCACCGGAGGTGCCCGGTGGCCACGGCCCAGGCGATCGCGGCCGTCGCGACGAACCACACGAGTCCGATATGGGCGTTCCAGGTGGGATCGATGGCCAGCGCGGGGAACTCGGCCACCATGAGGAGCACCACGGCCACCACGCCGAGCGCCCCCCGCCATCGAAGCGCCGACCAGGCAGCCTCGACGGCCAGAGACACCGCGACGACGCAGGCCAGCGCTGCTCCCCACAGGCCCCCCTGGAGATGATCCAGGTGGACGGGGATGGTGAGGAACCAAAACAGCATCGGGCCCGGGTCGTAGACCGGCAGGTTCGTGCCGATCACGTGGGTGTACATGCCCACGAGGGGCGGGTGGGACGAGAGGACCGCCGAGGAGCGGAAGATGATCACACCGTCGTCCCCCTGGGGTCCCCACCCTCGGGCCATCCCAAGGCCGCAAGCCACGAGGAACGGCGTGGCCACCGCGACGTGGCACGCGATCCGGACGGTCAGGGCAGACCACAGCAGGGCAAGCCACGACCGGGGCCGCCGACGAGGGCTGGCGGTTTCGATGGCCCCGTCCCCGGCCTGGTCCCCCACTCGTGTCACCCCTCTTGCGACGGTCACCCTACACCTGGAGGGCTTTCGCGCTGAGCTGCCGGGCCTTGCACGGGACCTTGGATACCATCACGGCGGTGAGCGGCGCTGACCTCCCCCTCTCCGGGTGGTTCGATCTGTCGGGGCGCGGAGCGCTCGTGACCGGAGCCGGCGCAGGTATCGGCCGGGCCATCGCGCGACGCCTGGCCGAGGCGGGAGCGGCCGTCGTGGTGGCCGACGTCGATCGAGACGGCTCCGCGACCACCGTCGAGGCCATCAGATCGGCCGGCGGCCGGGCCCTCGCCACGTTCGCGGACGTCCGCGACGCCCGGGCGGCGAGCGCCTCCGCCCGGCTCGTGGTGGAGGAGTTCGGGCGCCTGGACGTCCTCGTGAACAACGCCGGCCTCTATCCCCGCTCCCCGGTCCTCGACACCGCCGAGGAGACCTGGGATCGGGTCGTCGACGTCAACCTCAAGGGAACCTTCCTCTGGTCACAGGCGTGCGCTCGCATCATGGTCGCCGCAGGCACCGGTGGCAGCATCATCAATCTGGCGTCCAAGCAGGCGTTGCGCGGCGGCGCCGATCTCGCCCACTATTCGGCGTCCAAGGCGGGCGTCGTGTTGTTTACCCAGTCGCTCGCGGTCGAACTCGGCCCTCACGGCATACGGGTCAACGCCCTCGCTCCCGGACCGGTTGCCACCGACCGCGCTCTGCAGGCCGCCGCCGCACGAGGTGATGGAGGAGACGGATCGGCGAACGAGCTGGCGAGCGAGGACGGCCGCGAGGCCTATCGGCTCAGGATCCCGTTGCGCCGGTTCTCCGACCCCGACGACGTGGCGCGGGTGGCCCTCTTCCTGGCCAGCGATGCCGCCCGCATGATGACCGGAGCCCTCGTCGCGGTCGATGGCGGCGCATCGCTGACCTGATCGCCGCCCACGCCGGGCAGCCCCTCGTCGCCACACGAGCTCAAAGAGCATGGCCGGCGCGCGCGCCCTCGAGCGTCGCATGCATGATGCGCCGGGGGGCGAGGGCGTCGCCCACCAGATGGATCTCGGGGAGCTTGCCCCTGAGCTCGACGGCCAGACGGTCATCCGGCACCCGGGGGCATGCCGACACCACGGTAACCTCGTCCAGGCGACGCTCCCTGCCCGAGAAGGTGTGTGCCACGACCGCACCACCGTCCTCGAGCCGCACCAGCCTGTGGAGCACGTGGACACCCACCCCCTTGCCCAGCAGGCGCTCCAGGAGTGCAAAGCGGGTGCCGTCCTCGGCGCCACCGGCGAAGTCGAACCGTTGGGAGACGAGCTCGACCGAGCAGCCCCGATCAGCCAGGAACTCGGCGACCGTCGGAGGCCCGAGGTGATCGTCCATGCCGCCGACGACCAGCACGCGCTCGTGGCTGACGGCGCCCTGGAGCACGTCGAGGGCATCGAGCACCGGCTGTGCATCGACCCCCGGCACCTCGAGGGGCGCCGGTCGGGCGCCGGTCGCGACCACGACCGCGTCGGGGCCGAACTCGATCATCTCCTCCGCGGTCACCGAGTTGCCGAGCATGAGCTCGACGCCCAGATGAGCAAGCTGCCCCTCGAAGAAGGCTGCCTG
Source organism: uncultured Actinomycetes bacterium (assembly GCA_963773635.1). Taxonomy (GTDB): domain Bacteria; phylum Actinomycetota; class Acidimicrobiia; order Acidimicrobiales; family RAAP-2; genus CAVZBW01. The sequence goes on from CAVZBW010000005.1 coordinate 735,767, forward strand.
GTCTCGGAGGTTGCGGCGGTTGGGATCGCGCGCCAGGACGGCAGGGGTCCCGCCGATCGTCCGGCGCGAGTCCGCGAGGAACACTCGGTGGCCACGGAGCGCAGCGACACGAGCGGCCTCGAGGCCCGCGGGACCGGCCCCGACCACCACCACCGTCTTTGGTTGCGAGGTCGCGACGACTTCCATCTCTGACTCTCGGGCCGCTGCGGCGTTGACCGCACAGGTCAACGGCGTGCGCCGAGACCCGATGTGATGGCACTCCGAGAGGCCGAGGCACATCCGGACCTCGTCGACCCGGCCGGCCCGGACCTTGTTGGGCAGCGCGGGGTCGGCAATGAGCGCCCGGACCATACCGATCAGGTCGGCGGAGCCCTCCGCCAAGATGCCTTCGGCGATCGAGGCGTCGACGATGCGTCCGGTGACGATGACCGGCACGTCTACGGCCTTCTTGACGGCGGCTGCGGCGGGAGCGTTGAAGGCCGGCTCGGTGTACCAGGGGCTCACGTAGGCCAGCTCCTTTCCTGCGCCGAATCCCGAGTAGTTGCCGCCGCTGACGCTGATGTAGGCGACGTGCGGGGACAGCAGGTCGCAGATCTCGACCAGGTCCGGCACCGTGAGCCCGCGCCGTTCTCCGTCGCCGTCGACGCCGACCCGAATGCCGATCGGGAACTCGTCCCCCACCATGCGGCGCGCCGCGGCGATCATCTCGAGCGCGAATCGGACGCGGTTCTCGGCGCTGCCGCCCCAGCGGTCGGAGCGCCGGTTCGAGTAGGGCGAGAAGAATTGGTTGACCAGATACCCGTGGGCGCCGTGGATCTCCGCGGCGTCGAGACCCGCCTCCCGGACGCGGCGGATCCCGTGGGCGTACGCCTGCACCAGCTCCTGGATCTCGTCCTCGGTCAGCGGGTGCGGGACCTGGGCTTCGTAGGGATCGGGCACGGCCGAGGGGGCCACCGCGGGGTGCGCGGCGATGCCGTGCCGGCCGGCACCGGGGTGGTACACCTGAGCAAAGCAGTGGGCACCCTCGGCGTGCACGAGCTCCGCCCGGCGCCGCAGGCCGGGGATGACCAGGTCGTCGTAGTGGGCGATGCCCTCGCGAGTGACCGGCGAGAGGCCCGCGCCGTCCAGGCCGGCGACGGAGACCGCGGCCCAGGCCCAACCGAGTAGCCGTAGATGCCGGCGCTCGAGTGCACTCCGAGCAGGCCCGCTCCGCCGCGGGCTCGCTCCTGCAGATACCGCAGGTCCCGGTCCTCCGCGAGTCCCCCGGTGCCGTGCGTCGTGACGACGATGCGGTTGCGGACCACGAAGTCGCCGATCGCGAGCGGCTCGAACAGCCGGCGAAACCCACGGGCAGCCGGACCGGATTGGGTGCTCATCTCCCGCCCTTCCGTTCCCACCCCTCGGAGGATCCATCGATCGGCGACCGCTCCGATCGGCCCAAAGATAGCCGTAGGCACGGCTACCGTGACCGGGTGGCCGCGGAACCCTCACCCCCGACCATCGCCTGGTGCGGGGACCGGCTCCGAGTGATCGACCAGACCCAGCTACCCGGGCGCCTGGTCGTCCGTGACCTGTGCACGGTCGACGACGTCATCGACGCGATCCAACGTCTCGTGGTCCGAGGGGCCCCCGCCCTCGGGGTGTGCGGCGCCTTCGGCGTCGTCATCGGGCTCTCGGAGGACCTCCCCGGCGACCTCGAGGACGGACGGCGGCGACTGGCCGAACTCGAGGAACGGGTCGGCACCGCCCGCCCGACGGCGGTCAACCTCGCGTGGGCGGTCGACCGGGTGACCGGCGCGGCCCGTGGCGGCGAATCGGTAACGGAGATGCGGCAGCTCGCGCTCGAAGCGGCGGTGGGCATCATGGAAAGGGACCGTGAGTCGTGCCGACGCATCGGCGAGCTGGGCCAACGCGAGCTGCGCTCGGCGCGACGCATCCTCACGCACTGCAACGCCGGTCGCCTGGCGACGGCGGGCTGGGGAACGGCGCTCGGCATCGTGTACGCCAAGGCGTCGGCGGGCGATCCCGTCGAGGTACTCGCCACCGAGACGCGGCCGCTCCTCCAGGGGGCGCGCCTCACCGCCTGGGAGCTCGCCCAGGCGGGCATCCCGGTCACGCTCGTGACGGACGGCTCGGTCGGTGCCGCCCTCGGGTCGCGATCGGTGGACGCCGTCGTCGTTGGCTGCGACCGAGTGGCCGCCAACGGCGACACGGCAAACAAGATCGGTACCTACACCTGTGCCCTGGCCGCGAGCGCCGCGGGCGTTCCTTTTTACGTCGCGGGACCCATCTCGTCCTTCGACCCGGCCATCTCGACCGGTGACGACATCGCCATCGAGCTGCGGGATCCCGACGAGGTGCTGCGACTCGCCGGCTCGAGCACCGCGGCGCCGGTCCCGGCGTGGAACCCGGCCTTTGACGTGACTCCGGCAAGGCTGATCACCGCGTTTGTCACCGACATGGGCGTGCTGCGGCCTCCGTTCGCGTCGTCCATCGCAACGGCGATCGACCACGCTACGGACACGGGCTGGCGCTGAGGACGTCACCCGACCCTCGCCAGGCCCGTCGGCCCGCGCCCAGCGATACCGACCCAGCGATACGGTGGAAACATGGAGTCCGCCGAGTACATCGCCGCGTTGGCCGATCGGGCCGAGGCCCTCCTCTCCGCGTCCCGCCTCGATCTGCAGGCCCCCGTGCCCTCATGTCCCGGCTGGCGAGTGAGCGATCTCGTGGCCCACGTCGGGACGACCTGGGGCTGGGCGACCACCATCGTGCGGACCGGCGGGCGCGCCGATCCGTCGGCGGACCCCGAGAAGCCTGGTCCCGACCAGCTCATCGGCTGGGCCGAGGGGCGGATCGGGGATCTCGTCGAGGTCCTCGAGGCGGCCGATCCCGACGCCGACTGCTGGACCTTCGGGCTGCCGCGGACCTCACGCTTCTGGATGCGGCGCCAGGCCCACGAGACGGCGGTCCACGCATGGGACGCGCAGGGCGCGACGGGCTCGCTCGAGCCGATGGTTCCGGAACTTGCCGCCGACGGCCTCGACGAGTACCTCTCCGTCATGCTCGAGCGGCTGGTCAAACGCAACCCCGACGGTTGGAGCGGGGAGTCCGTGCACCTGCACCGCACGGATGGCCCCGGCGAGTGGTCGGCTCGGCTCGGACCGGACGGATCATCGGCGGTGGAGCGGACGCACACCAAGGGTGACCTCGCCCTTCGCGGGTCGGCAGAGTCCGTCTACCTGTGGTGCCTGAACCGGGCGCCGCTCGACGACCTCGAGGTGTTCGGGGACCGCTCGATCGCCCAGCGCTGGACCAGTCAGCTCCTCTTCTGAAGCCTCAGGCGAGGCTCTCCTCGAGCATCTGGACGAAGGCGGCAGCGGCGGCCGGACGGTTCGGTCGATCGGGCTCCGCCAGGACGCGGGTGAGGATCGGCATCGGCGGGTCGAGGCGCCGGTAGACGACGTCGTCGCCCGATGCGGTCCGGGGAGGGCGAGGCAGCACCGAGAGGCCCACCCCCGCCGCGACCAGGGATCGCGCCGCCCCAACCTCGGAGACCTGACAGACCACCCGCTGCGGCCGACCCGCGAGGTACCGATCGACGACGTCCCGGACCGCCCAACCCTCGTGGAACAGCACGAGGGGTTGCGTCGCGAGGTCGTCGGGCCCGAGGCGATCGGCACGGGCCGCGGGGTGCCCGACGGGGACGGCCAGCCAGAGCTCGACCGTGCCGAGCGCCCTGGCGACGGCGCCCGGCAGCGCAGGGATCGAAGGGCCCACCACGCCAAACGCGCCGAGGTCGTCCTCGCCCTCTTGGATCCGCTGTTGCACGCGCTCGGCGCTCATCTCCCGGACCTCGATCTCGTAATCCGGACGGCGGGCGATGAAGCCCGCGATCGCCGGCGCCAACAGCTCGACCAAGGCCAGGTTGACGCTCGAGATCCTGACGGTGCCCCCGAACCCCCGCCGGAGCACGCCCGCCTCTCGTGCCGCCGACTCCTCGGCGTTGATGAGGGCGCGGAGGCGCGGCAGCAACGCACGCCCCTCGGCGGTGAGGGTGGCGCCCCTCGGGGAACGCGCGACGAGCGCCACACCGAGCTCCCGCTCGAGCGAGCCCAGGCTCTGGGAGACAGCGGGCTGGGTGACCAGCAGCTCCGCGGCCGCCGTGCGGAAGGACCCGAGGCGCGCCACCGCGTCGAAGCACCTGGCCTGGCGCAGGTTCATGCGACCGGTCCGCCAACTGAGATCATAAGCATTGCTTATCACTTGAAAAGGGGTTGGGGGATATCGCTCATCTACCCCGCACGCGAAGATCCGGCAATGGCCCTCGCGGACCCGGACGGCGGCCCCGGCCTCTCGGCCCCGTTGAGGGGCATCTGCGTCCTCGACGCCTCGACGATGCTCGCAGCCCCCTATTGCGCCGGGCTGCTCGGGGACTTCGGCGCCGAGGTCATCAAGGTCGAGGACGTCGGCGAGGGCGACCCGATGCGCCAGAGCGCCCCGGTCCTGGATGGCCAGCACCTCCCCTCCAAGTCCACCAATCGCAACAAACGCAGCATCGCCTTGGACCTCCGGGCGCCCAAGGGTCGCGACCTCTTTCGCCAGCTGGCACGCCGTGCCGACGTCGTGGTGACCAACTTCCGCACGTCGACGCTCCGGCGCTGGTCGATCGACTACGAGGACCTCTCCGCCCTCAACGAGGGGCTCGTCATGTTTCACCTCACCGCCTTTGGCAGGCACTCGGACCGCCCCGGGTTTGCCCGGGTCGCCGAGGCCTTCGCGGGCCTCACCCACCTCACCGGCATGCCCGACGGGCCCCCGATGTTCTGCGGGTTTCCGGTGGCCGACGGCCTCGCGGGTACCCACGGAGCCTTTTCCGTGATGCTGGCGCTCTTCGAGCGTCAGCGGACCGGGCGCGGGCAGCTGGTCGAGTTCGCGCTCTACGAGCCCGTGCTGCGCATGCTCGAGGGATCGGTGGCCTCGAGCTCGGTCACCGGCGAGGTGCCCGAGCGACTCGGCAACGAGAACCGCGACATTGCGCCCAACTCTCTCTACGAGACCGCGGACGGGACCTGGTTGGTCGTTCCGGTGTCGTCCCCGAGCATGTGGCGTCGGTTCTGCGCCGCGCTCGGGCACGAGGAGCTCACCTCGGATCCCCGCTTCTCGACCAACCTCGACCGCGTCCGGCATCGTGACGAGCTCAACGCGCTGATCGTTCCCCTGATCAAGGGGCTTCAATCGGACGACTTCCTCGAGCGTTGCTGGACGCACGGCGTGGCGGCGGGACGAGTCAACTCGATGGCCGACGTGCTGGGCGCACGCGAGCTGTGGGAGTCGGAGAGCCTGATCTCGCTCCACGACGAGCACCTGGGACGCGCCATCGCCATGCCCGGCGTCGTGCCCCGGATGTCCGAGTCGCCCGGGAGGGTCCGATCGGTGGGCCCGGAGCCCGGCCAGCACACCGACGAGATCCTGCGCGAGGTGCTGGGCCTGGGCGACGAGGACGTGGACGACCTGGTCGTCCTCGGGGTGGCGGGTCGCGCCGCGGTCCCGTCCAGACCCGCCTGACCGGCCCTGTGGGACGCGCCCAGCTCGAGCGCCGGGACCTGCGGCTGGCCGACGGCTCGCTCCGCTGGTACCTCCTCACGGAGCCCGCGACCGCCCCCCCGCCCTACCCACTGGTGGTCCAGCTGCACGGGTTCGGCGAGGGAGCAGAATTCCATGCCCGCGCCACCGGTCTCTCCGCACACGGCGCGGTACGCGGATTCATGACCGTCGTGCCCGACGGCACGCTCGCTGGCTCGAGAGACGCACCGCAATGGGAGACGACCTTGCGGCACAACCCCGACGTGGACTTTCTCGATGCGCTCATCGCCGACGCCAGTGGGAGGTGGCCGATCGACCTCGATCGCGTCTACGTCGTCGGGATGTCCAACGGCGCCTTGTTCGGCTCCGTGCTCTCGTACCGTCTGGCCCATCGCATCGCCGCCGCGGCACTCGTTGCAGGAGCTCGCTTTCCGAGATGCGGCACGCCCCGTCGGGCCGTACCCACGATCGTCGTGCACGGGAGGAAGGATCCACTCGTGCCCTTTGCCGGGGGACCCCTGCAGGTCGATGCCCTGCGCCGTGAGGCAGATCTGCGTCGCTCCGGACCGAGGGGAGACGACGAGGACCTCCGCGACCTCGACCCCCCGGCCATGCCCCAGATGATCGACGAGTGGGCGACGCGGCACGGCGCCACCAGGTCCGGACGGCAGAGGCGAAACGCCGGGCTGGTCGTGACCGAGTGGCAACGGGACGGCGTCAAGCTGTTCGCGCTCTGCGAGCTCCAATGCCACGGTCATTCCTGGCCCGGCAGTGCCGCCTATAGGGGCCTCGAGGGCCTGCTCGGACCAATGGTCGAGGACTTCCCCACCAACGAGCTCATCTGGCAGTTCCTCTCCCGGCACCGGCTGGCGAGCCGGGACTGACCCTTCGTTGCGCCGAAAGCGGTGCAACGGTTCGCGCGCCTTACGGAGAAGTGGTCGTCGTCGTCGTCGTCGGCGAGGTGGTCGTCGTGGTGGTCGGATGCGTCGTGGTGGTCGCCGGGGCGGTGGTTGAGGTCGGGTGCGTCGTGGTGGTCGTCGGGTGCGTCGTGGTGGTCGCCGGGGCGACGGTCGTCGCGGTCGATGACGTCGAGGGTGTCGTCGATGTCGTGGATGTCGTGGAGGGCGTGGACGTCGAGCTGCACGCCCCGAGGGCGACGGCAGAGCTCACCAGGAGTGCCACGAGGAAGCCGGACCTCGCGGGCCACCTTCTCCGATCTGGGGAGCGGTACCGGTCTCGCCGCAGGGGACCTGTCATGACGTGGTGAGAGGGGCCCGCAGCGGCCGCCACAGTCCGTTGACGCGGTAGTGGCCGAGGTCGACGTGATCGCAGATGACCTGCTCGTCGATGATGCAGGTCTCGTGGGTGTCGAGAAGCCACTCCGACTTGCCCTCGGCGTTGCGTACCTCGATCTCGAAAGGCGTCTCGGTCGGTCGGTGGACCCCCGACGCATCGGAGAGCCGGCGGTGCACGGCGAAGAACACGGCCGCAAGGGCGCGAGCAAGGTCGAGCTCTTCCTGGCGCGCCGTGATCGAGCGGATCCACAGCATCTGCCCGAGGTCGGTCGGATTGAGCCGCACATCGGGAACCGGACCCGCCCCCGCGTCCTTGGCTCGGTACTCGTCGGCGTTGGGGCTCTGCACCGTGATGAAGGCATCGTCGGCGTAGATCGTGTCCGCAACGTCCGGGGGAACCCGGACGGTCACGATGTCAATCATCTCTCACTCCCGGCTCGGCGCCCATGCCGCCGGCGAGCCTATCCGACGAGACCTCGGCCTCCGCAGGTGGCACGCTCCGCTCCACCAGGCCGGTCTGGTGGATGGAGATCACCGCGTGGACGCGATCATGGAGGTCGAGCTTGTCGACGATGCGCGTGACGCGGGTCTTCACCGTGTTGTCACTTACGACACGTGGTCGCGTACGACACGTGGCCACTTACGACACGGCCTCGGAGATCTCCGGGTCGGCGCGTCCCCGTCGTGGTGCCGGAAGGTCAGCCTCGGGGGCGAAAGACGACCTTGATGGCGTGCGTATTGCGGCGATCGATGGCCGTCTCGATCGCCTCCCGGTACTGGTCGAGTGAGAATTCGTGGGTCACCACTACCTCGTGCGGGAGAAGTCCCGCCGCAAGGATGTCCAGGGCTCGGTCGACGGAGTGCCGTCCTGGCTCTCCTGCCAGACCCGGAGCGCCGGGCCCGTCGACCGTGTGGTCGATGGAGCCCACGAGCGCCGCCTCCTTGTACCAGACCGGGGTGAGATCGACCTGGCTCACTCCGGCCGCACCGAGCAACAGGACCGTCCCACGATGGGCGACGGCGCGCAGGGCCTCCGTCACGGACTGGGGTGCGCCCACCGCCTCCACCACGTAGGGGAATCCGCCCATGAGCATGAGGTCGGCCTTGGATCCGACGACCCGGGCCCCGCTCAACCTGCCCAGCTCCTCGAAGTGGGCGCTGTCGGGTTGGGCGATCACCACGTGATCGGCCCCGCAACGAGCGGCAGCATCCAGCTGATGCTGGTGGCGCGCCACCACCGTCACGGGACACCCGGGATAGAGGCCCCTGAGCGCTGCCACGGTCGCCAGGCCGATGATGCCCGCTCCCACCACGAGCACCGGGTCGCCGTCGTGGGGGGCCGCTCGTAGCAGCCCGTGACTGGCGATCGAGACCGGCTCGAAGAGGCTGGCGCCGCGATCGGTCACCGCTTCCGGCAGAGGGTGCAGCATCGATGTGTGGGCAAGGACCTGCTCACACCACCCGCCACCGAAGTCGCGGGTGTACCCGAGCGACCGTCCGGCGCTCACCACGCGACTGTCGAGATTCCAGCACGAGGAGGTCCAGCCTCGGGCACAGTTGGGGCACGGCGGCTCGATCCCACGAGGCGCGCAAGGGATGCAGGGATCGAGGGCCACTCGCGTGCCCGTGGCGACGGGACAGCCGGGACCGCTCTCGACAACCCGCCCGGCGATCTCGTGACCGAGCACGAAGGGCAGCAGGCCACCGGAGACGAGGGTCGGCGAAGGACCGGTGTTGTGCGTAAACAGGTGGAGGTCGCTCCCGCAAATTCCCCCGGTGGCCACTTCCACCCGTGCCCAATCCGGCCCGGGCAGGTCCGGCTCGGGTAGGTCTACCAGCGACGCCGGGAAGGCCGGATCGGCCATGTCGAACTGAACCCCTCTCATGCGCCTCAGCCTAGGCGTGGACCCGAGGGTCGGCGTGGGCCGATCCTCGGCCGTACCATGCGTGTCCGTGAGGATTCCGGACGCCGCCCTCCAGGAGGTGCGCCATCGTGGGTTCGTCCTCCTCGAGGGCTTCTTGAGCCGGGAAGAGCTCGAGGCGGCTCAAGAGGCCCTGTGGCTGCACTATCCCAAGCCCGAGGAGTACTTCGCCCATCCGGAGCGGTACCCGCAATTCGCCGGGAACCAGTTTGCCGGCGTGGAGGAGTTTCCCTACCGCTCGTGGGACCTCAACCACCTCGCCTTCCACCCCGACCTCGTGGACGCGGTGGAGCGGTACCTCGGGAGCTGCGAGCTGCACCTGTACAAGGTCGAGCTGTGGGCCAAGTACGCCGGAGCGGCCGACTACGACCAACCCCTCCACCGCGACTACGGGAGCCACAGCCTGGTGGTGCCCCGCCTCGACGGTCGCTACCAACAGATCACGACGTTCGTCTACCTCTCCGACGTCACCGAGGAGGACGGCCCGACGCGCCTCGTCCCGCTGAAGGACGGCGAACACGTGCCGTTCACCCCTCTCTACATCGAGCCCGGCTCCCTTGCGGACGTGGAGGTCTCGGCCACAGGTCCGGCCGGCTCGCTCCTCGTGTACCGCACGGACGTCTTGCACCGGGGCTCGGACATCCGGGGCTCCCGGCACGCGCGCTTCTCCCTACTCGCCGACTACCAGCTCCGCGGCATGACGTGGGCCGGAAAGATGGCCTGGCCCAAGCAGTCACCGCAGCGGTGGGCCAAGCTCATCCCTCGTTGCTCGGTGCGCGAGCGGGACCTGTTCGGGTTTCCGAGGCCGGGGGACCCGTACTGGGACGACCAGACCCTGTCCGACGTCGCCCTCCGCTATCCCGGGATCGATCTGTCGCCGTATCGACCCGTCCCCGAGGGGGCGAGCGGGCCTCCCGCGGTCGGTCGTCTCGACGCCGGGACCGGGACGAGCAGGGAGGGCCGGCACAACCCCTAGGCAGAACCCCCCCACCGGCCCTCGACCTGCTCGTGCGGCGAGAAGGTTACAACAGGGTTACATGGAAGTGGACGCGCCGCCGGGCCGGCCAGAGGGGGGTTTCCGGGGTCCGGCGACGACCACGCGGCGAGTATGTGGCCAGGCCGTGGCTCCAGCCACCTTATCGAGGGAGTGACTACGAAACGGCTGAGGCTGCGTGAAGGAACGTTTACAAAGCCGGTCCGGCGCCCGCTGGTGCTACGTCACGCTGGCGGCGAGGTCGCCACACTCGTGCAGCACCGCTCCGTCCACGAGCACCCTGCCCCGCCTGGGCCCGTCCGAAGAGAATCGGACGCGTTGGGTCCGGGAGTGTTCGATCCGGTCGCCGCAGTAGGGACAGAGCGTGAGCTGCACGGCCGGGAAGGCTACGGGCGGGCCGCTCCCAAGCGCCAACCCGGAGCTGGGTGGCCTGCCGGCCCACGCGAGGGCACGACCCCGTCGCCCGCAGCGCGAGACTCGGCCATGGACGTGGTGGCAAACCACGGTCGGGGGGCGGGGACCGGATGAAGGGCGCCAGGCGTGCGCCGGGCGGGGTGCTGCAAGGCCTGGCCGTGCCGATCGTCCTGGCGCCGATGGCCGGCGGTCCCTCGACGCCCGCGCTGGCCGTGGCGGTGGACCGTGCCGGAGGCCTCGGTTTCCTGGCCGGCGGCTATCTCCCCGCCGAACGTCTCCATCGAGACCTCCTCGTGACGAGTGACCAGGTCGAGCGACTCGGTGTCAACATCTTCGTCCCTGGCAGTGGGCCCGCCGATCCAGAGGTCGTCCACGCGTACGCCGCTCGCCTGGGCCCCGAGGCGGAACGAGCCGGGGTCCAGCTGGGCGAACCGCGCTTCGACGACGACGCCTTCGACGAGAAGATCGAGGTGCTGTGCCAGGCGCCGGCGGACGCCGTCTCCTTCACGTTTGGGATACCGCCTCCGGAGGCGGTCGAACGCCTCCGGGAGGCCGGCTCCGAGGTGTGGCTCACGGTCACCTCACCGGAAGAGGCGCGCCAAGCCGTTGCCGCCGGTGCCGATGCACTCATCGTCCAGGGCGTGGAGGCCGGGGGGCATCGGGGGGTGTTCGTCGACGACGACACGCAATCGGACCTCTCGCTCCTGGCGGCACTCCAGCTGGTGGGAGCCGAGGTCGAGGTGCCTCTCGTCGCAGCCGGGTCCATCATGACGGGCCGGGCACTGGCCGCGGTGCTGGTAGCGGGCGCGGCGGCAGGCCAGGTCGGCACCGCGTACCTCCGCACCCCCGAGGCCGGCACGTCTCCGGCGCAGCGACAGGCGACGGCGCGCGACGTCCCGACCGTGCTCACACGGGCCTTTAGCGGCCGCCTCGCAAGGGGGATCTCCAACCGGCTGCACGCCGAGCACGGGAGGTACGCTCCCCGCGCCTACCCCGAGATCCACCACCTCACCTCGCCGCTGCGAGCGCACGGCCGCGCCGCCGGCGACCCGGATCTGATCAATCTCTGGGCGGGCCAGGCGCACCACCTCGCCGGGGAGCTGCCGGCAGAGGAGCTGACGCTCCAGCTCGCGCACGATGCCCGCGAGGCCGTCGCGCTCGCCGCCGCCCGGCTGCGCCCGTCGAACACCCTCAGCTGAGCAGTCGCCACCGGCCCTCGAACCGCCCCGGCTACCGCCAGACGATCCCGACGCCGTTGAGACGGGGGACGAGCCCTGCGTCGAGCACCGCGGCGGCGATCGGCCGCAGCAGGTCGAGCAATCGGCCGCGTTCGCCATCGCCCAACGCCCGCCAGGGCTGCTCGGCGGAGGCGTCGGTGGCGGCCTCGATGGCGCGGTGCTCTTGCGCACCGAGCTGCGTGAGCGCTCCCTCCTCGTCGAGGAGCCCACGCGAGCGGAGCGACGTCCGAGCCTCCTCCCACTCGGCATCGGGGAAATGACGCCCCTCCTTGAGCATCGCACCGTCGGACTCTCCCGCAGCGACCTTCAGCCAGTGGGCCTCGGCCGGCCGGATCCCCCGGCTGACCAACACGGCGTTGTGGCCGTCACCTCGATGCTCACGGAGCACCGATGTTGCCTGCCACAGGGCGATGCGGGGGATGTCCGAGCGAGGCAGGGCCTGGTTGCCTGCCGCGAGCGGACGTCCGGCCGTCTCGGCGGCCTGCGCGGCCCGCCACGCCAGCTCGACGGCCTCCCCGAGGCGGTACTCACCGGAGCGTGCTCCGAGAACATCCTCCAAGGCCTGGTCCACGGCGCGCTCGCGTGCAGAGATGGCCTCCGCGGGTGTCGCATGGCCCCACGCGTCGGGAAGGGCGCGCTCGACGCGGCTCCGGTGGAACCCGAAGAAGATGGCGGTCGCCGTCGCGGGGGTCACCGCACCGAGGGGCGCGGCCCGAAAGGCGAAGTAGCCCATCCAGAATCCCTGCATGCCCAGGGCCGTAGCCTGCTCGCTTCCCCGTGGGCTGAAGTAGATCACGTCGTGGATCGCCTCGTACGCCAACCAGACCTGCCGCGCGAAGCTCGCTTCGGCCTTCATCGGGCCGCAGCGTCGAGGAGGGGCCGCAGCTCGCGCACGACGTCGTCGAGCGGCTTGATCGTGTGGCTGCTTCTGGCCAACACGATCGCGCCCTCGAGCGAGCTGATCATGAGCACGGCGAGGGAGCGGGCGCGAGCGCTCGGCACGGCCAAGGTCCGCAGAGCATGACGGACGGCACCGAGCCAGGCATCGAATCCGTGCTCGATCGTGGCGCGCAGCGCCGGGTCGGGTTCCGCCACGTCCGCGGTGGCCGCCACCAGGGGACAGCCCCGCCCGTAGCCGCGATGGACGAACTCGTCGCGCCACTGCCGCACCATTGCGGCAAAGAGGCCACCGGGCGTCGCCTTGGTCATCGACTCGAGGGCTCCGGCGACGAAGGACGCGGCGTAGTCCGAGCTCCACTGCAGGGCTTCGGTCACCAGTTGGTCCTTGCCTCCCGGGAAGTAGTGCTGCAGCGATCCCCGAGGTGCCTGCGCGCGCTGGACCACGTCACGCATCGCCGTGCCGGACACTCCCCGCTCACGCAGTGATTGGGCCGCGGCATAGACGATGCGTTCCCGTGGCGCCCGGCGGGACCCTTCCTCTGGCACGTCCACCCCTCTCTATGACGGCTGGCATAGAACCATGACGGGTGACATGCTATCCCTGGTCTGGCTATGACGCACGTCATAGACGGAGGAGCTCAGGCGAGATTGGAGTCGATCGCCTTTGCCAACAGGCGCTGAAGCGACGCTCGCTCCGAAGCAGAGAGGGCACCCAACGCCTCGTCCTCCACGAGGGCGATCGCGTCCTCCGCGTGCTGGAGGGCCACCCGGCCGGCCGGCGTGATCTCGACCAGGTGCCGCCGGCGGTCCTCGGGGTCACGCCGGCGCAGGGCGAGGCCAGAAGCCTCGAGCTCGTTCAAGAGAATGACCAGGTTGTTGGCGTCCACGCAGATCGCCTCGCCCAGCTCGTGCTGGGTGATCCCGGAATGGTTCCGCAGGTGCGCCAAGGTCACGAACTCCCTGAGGCGCATGCCCAGCGCCGCCTCCGAGGTACGCCGGTAGACGGCCTTGCTCAGCTGGGTCAGGAGCACGGTCACCCCTGCCTCGTTACGGGTCGCCGTGCGACTGCCGCTCACGCCAGGAATCGTAGCTGAGGTCATTATTCTCCGCCCCCTTTGACGCTCACTAGTATAGTGACTATCCTCGCATTAGTGCCTGCAGGGGCTCAGCCACGCCGCCGTTGGATCGCGCTGTGCGTCGTCTGTCTCGGGATGACCATGAACGTCCTGGACCAGACGATCGTGAACGTCGCGCTGCCAACCATCCAGCGGAGCCTCCACTTCACCCAGGTCAACCTTGCCTGGGTGGTGGACGCCTACCTGATCACCTTTGGGGGCCTCTTGCTCTTGGCGGGCCGTCTCGGCGACCTCGTGGGACGAAAGAGGACCTTTCTCGCTGGGGTGACGCTCTTTACCGTGTCCTCCGCCCTCTGCGGCCTCTCGACGAGCCAGGGCATGCTCATCGCCGCCCGCTTCTTCCAGGGGGCCGGTGCGGCGTTCTCTGCGTCGGTGGTGCTCGCCATCATCGTGGGCGAATTCCCCGACCCGGCCGAACGAACCAGAGCGATGACCGCCTACATCCTCGTGTCGATAGGAGGCGGCTCGCTCGGCCTGTTGCTCGGCGGCGTGCTGACGCAGGTGCTCAGCTGGCACTGGATCTTCTTCATCAACGTGCCGATCGGCGTGGCCACGCTGATCGCCGGGGCGGTCCTCCTGGACGAGAACCCGGGCCTGGGCATACGGGCGGGGCTCGACGTGGCCGGCGCGGTCCTCAGCACCGCAGGGCTCATGCTGGCCATCTACACCATCGTGACGTCGACCCGCTATGGCTGGTCCTCCGGGCACACATTGGGCTTTGGGGCCAGCGCCGTCGTGGCCCTCGCGGCCTTCTTCGTGCTGGAGAGCCGGCTTGCCAACCCGATCATGCCCCTGCGGGTGCTGCGGTCTCGCGGCCTCGGCTCGACGAGCCTGGCGCGGGGCTTCATGGTGGTCGGCATGTACGGCACGTTCTTTCTCGGCGCGCTGTACCTCCAGCACGTGCTGGGATTCGATGCCCTGCAGACCGGCCTCGCCTTCCTTCCCCAGACCCTCGCCGTTGCCCTCGTGTCGCTCGGTCCCTCGGCGCGTCTCATGAAGGTGCTCCAGCCCAAGCGGACGGCACTGGTCGGGTTTGGATCGATCGCGACCGGTCTCGTCCTCTTCGCCACCTCCGGCCCCCAGACGGAGTACTTCCCGCAGCTGTTCTTCGCCCTGTTGCTCATCGGGATCGGTGGCGCCCTCGCCTTCACTCCGCTGCTCACGATCGGGGTGGCCAACATCCCACCGGCCGACGCCGGCCTCGGCTCCGGGCTCATCAACGTGAGCCAGCAGGTGTCGGCCGCCGTCGCCGTCGCCGTGCTCGGCGTGGTCTCGAGCAGCCGGACCGATGCGCTCCTCGCCGCCGGGAGCTCGACCGTGCATGCCCTGACGGAGGGCTACCGGCTCGGCTTCATCGTCGCCGTCGCCTGCGTCGCTACGGGGGCCGCTGTCTGCGCCCTCCTGGTCCGCTCCCCCGCCGCGTCGGCACCCGCCGACCTCGCTCCGGTGGTCGAGTCGGTCGACATCTGACCCGAGGAGTCGATCGCGGTCCTACCGGTAGCTGTAGAGCGCGTCAGATGCCGTTGCGATGGCGGCGGTGCGGCTCGTCACGCCCAGCTTGTGGAAGATGTGCTCCAGATGCTTACTCACGGTCGCGGGACGCACGTCGAGCTGCCGGGCGATGGTGCCGGTCGACTTGCCTTGCGTCAGCAGAAACAGGATCTCTGCTTCTCTCTGGGTGAGTCCGAGTCGGCGGAGCTCGGCCGAACCACGCTCGAGAGACTTCTCCTCCATGACGACGACACTGGGCTTCTCCTGACTCCCACGGATGAACCGCGCAATGAGCTGCCGGTCTCCGACGACGCTCGCGAGGGGGCGCTGGATCCGAGCGTGGCCATCGAGGAAGAGCGGGCGGCGCTCCTCCTGGATCCACCCCTCGACCAGCGCGGGGAATCCTTCCGACGTCGCAGGGCCGAAGTGCTCGACCAGGGCACGGTCCGCCCATTCGGGCGAGTAGATCTTCTCCCCGCGATCGCCCAGCACGATCATCGCCTTGCCGGCCTCGGCGAGCGCGCCGTCGATTCCCCGCAGTGCCGCCAGAGCCTGGACGTTCCTCCATGCTTGTATCAAGTGAGGCCGGAGCATGTTCAAGAGAATCAGCTCGTCGTCAGAGAAGTCGGAGTCCGTCCGATTGAGAGCAAACGCAACCATCTGGGGAGACTTGGCCGCAAGGGCCAACGCCACCTGGAATTCGATGCCGCGAGGGGCGTACACCCTCTCGTACAGCTCCAGGCGATGCAGCTCTTCACGCGAGAGGAAGTCGGAGATCCGGCGTGCGCTGCCGTCGGACGTTCGGCGTTGGTACTGCAAGATGGGATTCTGCTGGACCAGCCGGGGAAAATCGGAAATGACATCCTGCTCGACGGTGTCGTCCGGGTAGGCGCAAAAGAAGGCCCGCGAGGCCTCCGTGTCGACCTCGTTGAACGATCCGAGCTCAAAGGAGATGACCGCGGCGAGAGCTCGGAGGGCGATGGGCCCGTACGACGCCGCTTCCTCGATCGCCGAGACTGCCGTGATGACCGTGAGGACCTTGTCCAGCTCCCGCGACGCCACGGCTACTCCTGGGCTTCGCTCGAGGCCAATCGGGGCCGCAGGGTCTCCGCACTCTGCACGTCCGCCCGCGTGACGGCCAGGTAGGCGACCAGGCAGGCGATCGCCCCGGTGAGCACCAGGCTCACCGCGCCGTTGCCGAGCCCCAGACCACCGAGGTCCGCTGGCTTGCCCAACCAGTCCGCGAACGAGGCCCCCAACGGGCGCGTGACCACGTAGGCGAACCAGAAGGCCAGCACCGCGTTCCAGTGGAAGAGCCGGAAGCCGATCGCGGGAATGGCGATGATCCCGGCGAAGAGGAGGAAGGAGTAGCCGTACCCGAGGTGCAGCGTGTTGGCCGTCAGATCGCCGAGGGCGGTCCCCATGGCAAAGGTCGCGACGACCGCCGCCCAGTAGAAGGCCTCACGCCTCGGGGTGTTGACGGTGTGGATCGAAAGCGTTCCCTCGGTGCGTTGCCACACCACGAACACGGCCGCCAGCACGACGCCGTAGAGCAGGGTCGAGGCCACGTAGGGCACACCAAGACCGACGTGCAGCACGTCCGCCGCCATCGTCCCGAAGACCCCGACCATCACGACCGCGAACCAATAGGTCCACGCCAGGTAGCGGCGCATCGAGAACTGGAGCGCCAGGGCCACGACGAAGCCAATGAATCCCAAACCCACGGCAGGAACGGGGTGGATCCGGTGGACGAGGAAGTCGGAGGTGGACTCCCCCATGGCGGTCGACAGACCCTTGATGACCCAGAAGTAGACGGTGATCTCCGGGACCCGGAGGGCCCCTGCCCGGGTCAGCCATGCGCGAGAGTGGTCACCGGGCATGCATCAGTCTCGCATGAGGCTCCCCACCGGCTCATGGCAGCGACGCCCGCCGGATGCCACCTCGGATCCGGGAGACCGGCGGGTCCTCAATTCCAGGAGAGCCGGGCTCGGGCCTGCCAATACGAATCCGGGTCCTCGCGCAACACGGCGACCTCGTCCAGCAGGTCCGCATCGATCGAGAGCTCGAGCGCGACCAGGTTGCTCTCCAGCTGGTCCACGGTGGCGGCACCGCTCAGCACCACGTCCGACCAGGGCTGCGCCAGCGCCGCGGCCAGCGCGAGGGCGTCCGGCGTGGCGCGGCGTCTCGCCGCGGCCTCGAGCAACCGGCCGACCGAACCTCGAGCGGTCAGCCGGCCGTTGGCCAGGGGCTCCTTCACGATGACCCCGAGGCCGGCGGCCCGAGCCGCGGCGAGCGCCCTGCCCGCGGAGGGTTCGAGCAGGTTCCAGGTCGCCTGGACCGTGTCGAAGCCTCCTCGCTCGAGCGCCCGTTCGATCGTCTGGGCCTGCCGAGGACCCGTCACCGTGATCCCGATCGACACCCCGCTCGCACGCAGCCGTGCCAGCTCGTCGAGCACCGCTCGGTCGTCGAGGACGCCACTGTCGAGCGTGGCGGAGTGGATCTGGTACAGCCCGAAGCTCGAACCGAGCAAACTTCGACTCTCGGCGGACTGTCGACGAAGGGTCTCGACCGACAGATCCTTGACCTCGTGAGTGGGCGCGTCCACACGCCAATTCGCGGTGTAGGTGTAGCCCCACTTGGATCCGACGGTGAGTTGGTTGGGCCCCAACGAGCGGCGCTCGAGCCAGTCCGCGAGGAATTCCTCGGCCCTGCCGTAGGAACGAGCGGCATCGAAGTAGCGCACGCCACCCGCGTAGGCGGCATCGAGCACTGCGAACGCCCGCTCCCTCATCGATTCCTCGGCGATGTGGCCGGCAAGGTCCGAGCCGTGCCCCAGGTTGATGTAGCCGGGCCGCCCGAGCGCCGCGAGCCCGAGGCCGATCCTGCTTACCCGCAGGCCGCGAGGGCCGAGCGGGATCTCCATAGCTGTCCGAGAGGCGGAAACCGAAGATCGTCGATCCTGCACTGTGATAGGGCTCCGGAAACTCCCCGTTGACCTGCGCGTACCCGAGTACCTCGTCGGGAAACGCTATCTCCCTTCTCGGTGGCGACTCTCCGTGGCGATGCGCCGTGGTTTTGCACCTTCTCACCTGCAGCATGTGAGCAATCGGTGACGCAGCGGGCAGGTTCCATCCGGCCGGCGAGCATCTACCGTGAGCATGCATGGAGCAACGCCAGGACCCGTTCATCCCGTCGCTCGTCCTCCCTCGACCCGTAGGGTTCGTGCTGGGGGGAGGCGGGAGCCTCGGTGCCGTCCAGGTGGGGATGCTCCAGGCTCTGGCCGAGCTACCGATCCACCCGGATATCGTCGTCGGCACCTCGGTCGGATCGCTCAACGGCGCCGTGGTTGCCCTCGACCCCAAGGGAGCGGCCAATCGCTTGTCCCATGCCTGGGCACGGATCACCCGCAAGCAGGTCTTTCCGGGCGGGTTGCTCTCGCAGGTGCGGACGCTGGAGCGCTCGAGGACCCACCTGTTCCCCAACACCGGGCTTGCCTCGCTGATCGCCGACTTCGTGGGAGCGACCGCACAGTTCGACGACTTGAACCTTGCCTTTGCCGTGGTGACCACCGACGTCGCGACCGCCAGCCCCTACGTCGTCCGCGCCGGACCCCTTCTGCCCGCGCTCCTTGCGAGCGCCGCGATCCCGGGCATCTTTCCCTGGGTCGACCACGACGGGCGGCGCCTGTGCGACGGCGGCGTCGTCGCCAACGTTCCCCTTCGCCAGGCCTTGGCATTGGGAGCCCGTTCCCTGGTGGTGCTGGACTGCGAATTTCCTGGCCACCTCCCGCCGCCGCCCGAGACCCTCGCCGAGACCCTGCTCTTCACCGCGATGGTCACCATGCGCTCCCAGGCGGTGCTCGAGGCGCCACTCGTTGCCGCAGAGGTCCCGGTGGTCTACCTCCCGGGGCCTGCCGCGCACCGGATCTCGCCCTTCGACTTCGACGCAACCGCCCTCCTCGTCGAGGGTGCCTACGAGGCCTCTCGAGGCTTTCTCGAAGGCCTCCACGTCGACGGTCCGGGTCTCTACGGGTCCCCTTCGGGCAGCTGACGGATCGCCGGCGCAGCAACCTCCCTCGACGTCGCCGCGAGAACAGGGTCGATGCCGGCGAGCGGCCCGGAGCGCCATGTTCGGCCTGCCGCCGGGCCTCCGGCCTGGTCAATACTGGGGCCACGACCTCTTTGACTAGGGATTTTCTCAAGGGCCCTGGCCTGGGGCCGCTGGGATCCCGGCTCCGCGAGGTACGATGCCGCCGAGGTTTGGGCCTCCGAGCGCCGGTCGCGCAGGCGTATCCGGGGTACGGCGCGGGCCTACAGCGCGAGCACCAAAGGGGCGGAAACGCATACTGACCACGCGGCAGCGGCATAGCGGCATGGGCAGGCGTTTGATCGTCAGCGCACATCTGGACGATGCCCTCCTCTCGGCTTGGCACGCCGTGGTGGAACGCCCAGCGACCGTGGCGACCGTTTTTGCTGGTATTCCGGCCCCCAGCCGGGTCGTTCCGGCCTGGGATCGTGCCTGCGGGTACGAGGACTCGACGGCGCTGATGACCAGGCGCCGGGCCGAGGATGCCAAGGCCGTCGAGAGCCTGGGTGCCCGTCCCGTTCATCTCGACTTCCTCGACCACCAGTACCGGGACGGCCCTCCGTCTCGTCAGGCAATCATCGATGCGCTCGTGGCGCTTCTGGGGGGGCACGACGAGATCTGGCTGCCGGCGGGGATCGGTGGGCACCCGGACCATCAGGTCGCCGGCGAGGCGGCACTGGCGGCCAGCAGGGGGCTGCGGACGTTCCTGTACGTCGATCTCCCCTACGCCTCCTCGGTATGGAAGGGTTCCATCGCCTCGGTGGAGCGAGACGATTCGTGCCGGGAGTCGTGGACCCAGACCCTGTTGCGCTCCTGTCCCCTGGTCCCGCCGCGCGCACCGACCCCTCGCCACCTCAGCAACCAGGAGTCGGAGGGCAAGAGGGCCTCGATGGCGCACTACGCGACCCAACTCCCGGCGTTGACCCAGGCGTTTCCCGATTGGTGGAGCGATGCGCAGTGGCTCCAGAGGGAATGGGCTTGGGAGCTGCCGCCCACCGGCCCGGCTGTTCCGCCGCTGCTGCAGCTGCCCACCGGAATGCGGGATCCGCTGGCAGGCGACCGGCAAGGAATCTTCCTTTCGGTCATCACCCGAACCGAGGGAAGGCGGCCACAGCAGCTGACGGAGATGCTGGACAGCCTCGCCGGTCAGGTCAATCGGGACTTCGAGCTCCTCGTCGTTGCGCACAACGCCACCGATCGGGATCGCTCACGGCTCCGTGAGCAACTCGAGCGACTTCCCTCGTGGCTCAAGGGTCGCTCCCGGTTGCTCGAGGCGGAGGGGGGCACCCGGTCCCGTCCCCTCAACGTCGGTCTGGAGAGCGCGACCGGCCGGTACGTCGCAGTACTCGACGACGACGACCTCGCGTTGCCTGGCTGGGTCGAGGAATTCGCCCGGCTCGAAAGCAGGAGCTCGGGGATGATCTTGCGAACTCGTGTGGTCAGGACCCTGGATGGTCGCGAGCTCGACCTCTACCCCGAGAGCTTCGACTTGGTCGATCATCTCGTGGGGAATCGATCTCCCGTCTGCGGGCTCGCCTACCCGCGACCATGGCTGGTGGCGCTGGGCCTCACCTTCGACGAGTCGGTCGAGGTGCTCGAGGACTGGGACATGTTGCTGCGCGCATCACCCCTCTGCGGCGTGGCGTCTTCCGCCGCGGTGACGTCCCACTATCGCGACAACCGGGGCAAAGACTCCTCGAGCCGTCACTCGGAGCTCATTTGGGAATTCGCCGAGCGCACCGTTGTCGACAAGGCAAATCGCAGTCCCGTCGTGCTGCCACCGGGCAGCGTGCAGCGGCTGCGGCATTGTCTGGGCCGATTGAGCACCGTCGAGGCGCGTCTCCCGCAAGCAGAGGGAGAGGCGCAGGAGGCTCGCCGCGAGCTGGCGCGGGTCAACCACGCTCTCATCGAGCTTCAGCACCGTTACCACGACCTCGTCGTGGATCAGGCGGCCGTCGTGGCGGACTTTCGGAGCTCGAGCAGCTGGCGGGTGACTGCTCCGCTTCGGTGGGCCGGCGACCTCGCCAGAAAGTTACGACCGCTCACGGGAGGCGGGGCTCGCCGCGCCGCAACTGACGGACCCCGGGCCTCGGGTGGTGCGCCGGCCGAGGCTGCGCCGTCCGAGGCTGCGCCGTCCGAGGCTGCGCCGTCCGAGGCTCCGCCGTCATCGGCGCCACCCAGGCGCTCGAGACCCTCTACGAAAAGGGTCCCGGCCGAGAGGGTGCGACATTGAGGGCGGAACCAGCGCAGTCGTCGTGCCGGGTACTTGGGCTGGCGACGACCATCACCGACGCCTTGTAGAGGTTCTACCGTTACAATGCGTCTGATGACGGCTCCAGTGGTCCATGCGAAGGTGTCCAACCGAGGCCAAACCAGCCTGCCAGCGGAGCTCCGCCATCGGTGGGGCATCGCCACCGGTGGCGACGTCGCCTTCGTCGACCTCGGCGACGCCGCCCTGATCCTGCCTGGCGGTACGGATCGAGCCAAGGGCGAGTTGAAGCAGGTCCTGGCTGAGCGGTACGAGGCTGGGCTGGCGGTCATCGAGGATGCCGACCTCGCCGATCAGTAGTGGATGCCGTCATCGATGATCGCTTGCTGATCGAGGAGCTGCTGGTCGGCCTGGATCGGGGTGGAGCACGGCTGCATACGACGACCTACTGGTATTACCGAGCGTGTCGAGCATCCGTCGCCGGCGCCGCGGGCCATCTCTCCGGACCGTTCAAAGGCCTACCGGTGAACGAGCAGCAACGAGCGATCGCCTCGATGCTGCAGCTCCCGGAGGAGATCGGCCTCCCCCAGTCTCGACACCTCGTTCCGCTCATGGTGGCCGTTGCCGGTCGCCATCCAAGGCTCAACCTGCTCAACCTCGAAGCAGCGGCAACCGCGCACATGCTGCAGGCGACGATCTGGCTCTCGCCTGAAGCCGCGTCGGGGATCCTCCCTGCCGTCCTGGAATCAGAGGGCCTGGACTGGAAGATGGTCACGCCGACGTGAACCGATGTGGTCGTCGAGTGGGAGACCCGGCCCGGCCGGGCCCGCCGGCCGGTGCCCGGGGACAGCCTCGCCATCCTGCCGCTCGTCGCCCTGGCGGCACGGGATGCCATCGACCGCTCGATCGTGGAGGAGGACCGATGACCGACCGTTGGGAGCGGGGCGTCGACGTCTACCGAGAGGTGTACGGCGACGACGCCCTGGTCTTCGAGCGGGGCCAAGCCCCGTTCTTCGACCTCATGATGGAACAGCTCTTCGCCGAGGTGTGGTCGCGTCCGGAGCTCGACGTTCCGAGCCGGCGGCTGCTGACCATCGGGGTACTCGCCGCCCAGCAACGCTTCGAGACGCTCGGCATCCAGTTCGGCCGAGGGTTGGCCGCGGGTGAGCTCACGGTCGAGCAAGTCCGCGAGATCGTCGTGCACCTCATCCCCTACGTCGGCTATCCGAGCAGCGGCGACCTCTTCCGAGTGAGCGAAGCGGCCATCGCGGAGGTGGACGGGTCGTGACGACGGCCGCCGTCGTCGGCCTCGGCAGGACGAGCCGCTACGACGCCTCGGGCAGCCCGTGCTCGGCGATGCGCCGGCCCAGGATGTCGAGCTGGTGGCGGGCGGAGCCGAGCTCGTGCTCGATCTGGACCGCCCAGAGGAAGTACCGGTGCAGCGGGTAGTCGACGTCGATGCCGACACCACCGTGAAGATGTTGGCAGGCGTAGGACGCGAATTGGCCGCCCTCGGCCGCCAGGTACTTGGCGATGGCGACCTGCTCGGTGGCGGGGAGGTCCCGCGACAGCCGCCACGCCGCTTCCCACGCCGTGAGGCGGATCGCCTCCACCTGGATGTAGGCATCGGCAGCCCGCTGGTGCACCGCCTGGAAGCTGCCGATCGGACGGTCGAACTGCACACGCTCCCGGCTGTAGGCACCGGTCATCTCGAGCGCCCTCTCGACGACCCCGAGCTGCGTCATGCAGCGGGCGGCGGTGGCCCGCTCCACGAGCCAGGCAAGGCCGTCGGCGCCCGCAAACGGGCGAGCCGGCGTGCCCGCGAGCCGCACCTCGGCGTACGGCTGGCGGTCGGGCGTGGTCTGCGGCGTGATGGTCAGCCCGTCCGCGCCGGCTTGGACCAGCCAGAGCCCGGGCCCGCCGTCCCCCGCCGCGGCGACCAGCAGGTGCGTCGCCTCGGCGGCGTAGGGGACCACCGCCTTGAGGCCGGTGAGGGCGGCGTCCTGACCCGCACCCGTCGCCCATGCGTTGGGCGAGAGAGGATCGCTCGATTCGTACTCGGCGAGGGCGGCGGTGACGATCCGCTCCCCCGCCACGATGTCCGCCAAGAGGGCGCGGTCTTCCTCGCCGCCCCACCGTGCGAGCGGCAGTGCGCCGAGCACCAGCGCGGCATGGGCGGGCACCGGGGCGACCGCACGACCGACCTCTTGGAGGAACAGGCACAAAGCGAGAAAACCGGCATCGGAGCCACCCGACGCCTCGGGCACGGCCAGGCCGAGCAGGTCGGCCCCGGCCAGCTCGCGCCACAGGTCGGCGTCGTAGGGCGTGCCGGACGCCTCCACGGCCTTTAAGCGCTCGTTGGTGACCCGGTCCCCGAGGATCTGCCGCGCCAGGGCGGCGACCTCCTGCTCGTCCTCCCGGAAGTTGAAGTCCACGTGCTCAGTCCTTGTAGTGGGGCATGCCGATACCGGCCATGGCGATGATGTCGCGCTGGACCTCGTTGGCCCCGCCGCCGAAAGTGAGGATGAGACCGTTGAGATACGCCGTGGCGATCCGCCCCTGGAGGGCCTCGCCGGGACTTCCCGGCTTGAGGACGCCGGCGGTGCCGAGCACCTCCATCAGGCGGCGGTAGGCATCCATCTTGAGCTCGCTCCCAAAGACCTTGATCGACGACGAGTCGGCCATGTGCCGCTGGCCCCGGTCGGCGGACCATGCCTGCCGCCAATTCATCAGCCGGAGCACGGAGGCTTTGGCGTAGAGCTCGGCCAGCGTCTGCTGCACCCAGGGGACGTCGATCACCCGGCCCCCGTCGACCGTGGCCTCCACGGCCCAGGCCGTGACGGCGGCGAGATCGCGCTGCAGCCGACCGGACGTCATGAGCGATACCCGCTCGTGGTTCAGCTGGCCCGTGATGAGCTTCCAACCGTTGTTCTCGCCACCGATCAGGTGATCGGCCGGGACCCGGACGTCGTCGTAGAAGGTGGCATTGGTGGTGGCGCCCCCGACCGTCCGGACCGTCTGGCGGGAGAAACCCGGAGCCGACGTCGGCACGAGGAACACCGACAACCCGGCGTGTTTACGCGCCTCCGGGTCGGTGCGGGCTGCCAGCCAGACGTAGTCGGCGTACTGGGCCAGGCTCGTCCACATCTTCTGGCCACGGATCACCCACTCGTCGCCGTCGCGGAACGCCGACGTCTTGAGCGAAGCCAGGTCGGTGCCGGCATCGGGTTCCGAGTAGCCGATGGCGAAGAACAGCTCGCCGGCCAGGATGCGGGGGCAGATGTCGTCGCGCTGCTGGTCGGTGCCGAACTCGCGGATCGTCGGCCCGACGGTGTTGAGGGTAAGGAACGGCAGCGGGAAGCCCACGGCCTGCACCTCGTCGGCGAAGATGAACTGCTCGACCGCCGACCGCTCCTGCCCGCCGTAGCGCTTCGGCCAGCTCACCCCGAGCAGGCCGTCGGCGCCCATCTGTTTCATGGCCTTGCGGAATTCGGGCCCGCCCCCTTCTCCCCCGCCGGCCAGCTCGGCCTTGAGCTCGGGGGTCATCAGCCGGCCGAGGTACTCCCGCAGCTCGTCGCGAAACGCACGCTGTTCGGCGGTGAACGCGATCTCCATCAGACGCTCGCTTCGAGGTCGCGGCCGAGGATCGTGTAGTCGTGGTGGACGAAGTAGGGCGAGTCCTGCTCGGCGGTGACCTCCCGCCACTTGCACCGGATGGGGTCGAAGGTGCCGTTGATCATCGGTCGTTGCCCTCCTTCGTATGGAGCTCTAGTCCCTCGAGCGCGCCGGCGGAACGCCAGGCTTCGAGGATGTCTGCGTACTCCGTGGGCGCGCCGAAGTAGAACCCACCCTGGCGCGTCCTCTCGTCGGCCTTGCCCTCGCCGTTGTAGTAGCCGGGAGTGCAGTACTTCACGGAGTCGGCGGTGCGCTGGCCACGGGCGACGATCTCGGCGACCCAGCGCGCTTCGGCCTCGGCGGTGGCCTCCAGCTCGGCGACGTCGTCATGCAGCGCCCCGGCGATGACCCACGCCACATGGCTTGCCTGCTCGCCGAGCAGGTACGGGAAGTTCACGGTGAACCCCGACTGCGCAATGCTCAGGATGAAGCAGTTGGGGAATCCGTGGACGTGGAGGCCGTGGTACGTCCGCACACCGTCGACCCACTTCTCGGTCAGGGTCAACCCGTCCCGGCCGACCAGCGCGAAGCCGGTGCGCCGGGAGTAGTCCGTGCCCACCTCGAATCCGGTCGCGAAGATGAGACAGTCGAGCTCGTGTTCGACGCCGTCGACCACGACGCCGCGCTCGGTGATGCGCTCGACGCCGCGCCCCGTCGTGTCGACCAGCGTCACGTTGGGCAGGTTGAACGTCTGCAGGTACTCGTCGTGGAAGCACGGGCGCTTGCAGAACTGGCGGTACCAGGGCTTGAGCGCCTCGGCGGTTGCCGGGTCCTCGACCAGGGCGTCGATCCGGGCCCGGACCTCCTCCATCTTGGCGAAGTCGGCCAGCTCCATCGTCGCAGCCAGCTCCTCGTCGGAGAGACCGCGACGTGTTGTTGAGGCGCATGGCCAGCAGCTTCCTCGTGATGCTCGTCCAGGCGTCGTCGACGAGGTCCTCCTCGACCACGCCACCGGCGGTGAGGATCTGAAAGTTCTCGATCCGGTGGCGATGCCAGCCGGGTTGGAGCCTCTTTGCCCACTCCGGGTCGGTCGGTCGGTTGGCCCGGACGTCGACCGACGACGGCGTGCGCTGGAAGACGTAGAGGTGCTCCGCCCACTGGCCGAGGTGGGGCACGCACTGCACGGCCGTGGCCCCCGTGCCGACGATCCCGACCCGCTTGTCGGTCAACCCGGTGAGGTTCCCGGCGGCGTCCCCACCGGTGTACGGGTAGTCCCAACGGCTGGTGTGGAACGTGTGGCCCCCAAAGTCCTCGATGCCGGGGATCCCGGGGAGCTTCGGCTTCTGGAGGAACCCGTTGGCCATGGCCACGTAGCGGGCCCGCATCGCGTCGCCATGCTTCGTCGTGATGACCCACCTCGAGTCGGACGGGTCCCAGGTGACGGCATCGACCTCGGTCTGGAGACAGGCGTTGCGGTAGAGGTCGTAGTGACGGGCGATCCGGCGGCAGTGCTCGAGGATCTCGTCGCCCTTGGCGTACTTCTCGGTGGGGATGTAGGCGAGCTCCTCGAGCAACGGCAGGTACACGTAGGACTCGACGTCGCAGGCGATACCCGGATAGCGGTTCCAGTACCAGGTGCCGCCCACGTCGGCTGCCTTGTCGATGAGGCGGATGTCCTCCACGCCGAGCTCGCGGAGACGGGCGCCCGTCAGCAACCCGCCGAAGCCGGCGCCGATGATGACCACGTCGACGAGATCGGTGAGGGGCTCCCGGGTGAAGCCAGGGAGCGCCCACGGGTCACGGGCGAAGTCGGCGAAGTCGCCGGTGATCTCGACGTACTGGTCGATGCCGTCGTCGCGCAGCCGCCGTTCGCGCTCCTGGCGGTACTTCTCCCGGAGGGCATCGGGGTCGAACCCGAGGCTCTCGACGGTGGTCATCGGCGCTCCCCCTTCTCGCCGTCACCCGGTCGCGTCCCCAGCCCGTCTCGGACCAGGACCAGGTAGGCGTCGACGACCGCCTCGTCCCGGCCGACGTCGTCGACCAGCGCCTCCAGGAAGTGCCGGCCCCCGAGAAGGAAGTGGGCGTGCGCGGTGAGCTCGTCCTCGGTCATGGGACGGATGGCGCCCTCCTCGATTCCTTCGCGGAGCTTGGCCTTGAGGACCTCCACCCAACCGGCCACACCCTCCCGGTACAGCTCGGGGTCGAGGAACTTGATCTCGTCGGTGAGGCGCACGTGGGCAGGGTTGGCTCGGACGAACTGCACGTAGGCCAGCAGGTCGGCGCGGTGACGTTCGAAGAAGCCGCAGCGCCGGCTGGCATCGCCCGCTTCGGCAAGGCGCTCGTAGAGGTCGCCCACGAGTCGCTGGGCGAGCTCGCGCAGCAGCGCGTCCCGGGATCCGAAGTGGTAGTTGACCGTACCGATGGCGGTGTTCGCCCTCGAGGCGATGCCGGCCACGGACGCCCGGTGCAGGCCGTGCTCGCTGGCCTCTGCCAGGGCGGCGGCGAAGAGCAGCGCCCGCGTCCCGCCGGACTTGGCGTACCGCTCCCGCCGTGGGCGGGCCCGATCGACCGCTGGCATTCGCAGATCTTGAAACGGTTTTCAGTTTCTGGCAAGTTTCAGCGACTCGAACCGAGAGGAGGGCGCCGTGCCCAAGGCCGTCATGATCGTCTGGTCGAACCCCGGTCAAGGGGCCGATGAGGGCGAGTACAACTCGTGGTACGACTCAGTGCATGCCCGGGACGTCCTGAAGATCCCGGGCTTCCTGAGCTGCACCCGGTACAAGCTGGCCGACGCCCAGTTCGGCCCGGTGGACACGCCGGGCAAGTACGTGGCGATCTACGAGGTAGAGATGGACGACCTCGCCGACGTCCCGAAGCGACTGGGTGATGCGTTCGCCGCCGGAGAGCTGCCGCTCAGCGACGTGCTCGCGCCGGGTCCGATGATCATCGCCGAAGAGGTCGCACCCCGGCGCACGCCCTGACTTCGGCCGCCTGATTGGCTCCCGGCGACTGGGGTAAGGCCAGACCGTGGCAACCACGATCTCGACCCCCCACCAGATCCGGCGGCGCCGAGCCCTGGAGCGAGCAGCCGAGGCACGCGAGAGATCGGCCACACTCCACGATGAGGCGGCGCTCATGTTCGATCGACGGCACGAGCCGGGGCGCGCCGATCACCACCGGAAGGCCTCCGAGCAGGATCGAGCAGTGGCCGCGCAGGCGCGGAGGAGAGCGGCCCAGCTCTAGGGGCGGACCACACCGCACCGCCTGACCGTCTTTCTCGTCTTGACGGGCCAGGAGATCAGCCAGACCTCTTGGTGAGTCTTTCCGCTAGAGTTCTGCAAGGAACCGACCATAGAGGGGTGGACATGCCGTCGACTGTCGACGAAATGGATCCGACTCTTTCGTCCTTTCGACAGTACCTCCGGCGGATGCGCGGCACGCCGGGCGCAACGGTCCACCCGAGAGTTCGACCAGCCATCGTGATTAGCGCCTTCGTTGGCTGCTTCGTCGGGATCTATGTGATCGCCATCCCCACGGTCCTCGACGTGCCGCCGTCGACAAAGATCTTCCTTATCGGATCGTTCGGGGCCTCTGCTGCACTGCTATTCGGAGCTCCCCACGCACCACTTGCGCAGCCGCGGAGCCTCGTGGGGGGTCAGATCATCGCCGCCTTCTGCGGGGTGACCGCCTTCAAGCTCCTCGGTAGTGACATTGGCGCGGCAGCCGGGCTGGCGGTCGCTGCGGCGACCGCCGCCATGCTCTTGACGGGGACTTTGCATCCCCCGGCCGGAGCAACCGCCCTCATTGCCGTGCTCGGCCCGGCACAAGTGCACGCTTTGGGGTATCTGTACATTTGCACCCCCGTCCTCGTGGGTGTACTCGTCCTATTGGGAATTGCTCTGCTGGTCAACAACCTCTCGTCCGAGAAGCACCGTCATTACCCAGTGTCATGGTGGTGACCATGCAGCGCGTCAACGCCGACTCGCCGGTTCCACGATCTCCGCTCCCTGGCCGCTCCCGTGCTCGTGGCCGACGGCGTCGATGTGAACCAACGCAGCGGAGAGCGACCCCGTGGCGGAGATGCTCGACGAGTGGGAGCGGCGGTCGCCCACGAAAGGAGTTGGGCCCATCGGTACCATGCGCGGTCCTTTCTGAGCGCTCTCTGAGGGTCGAGGAGCCGGGTGTGTTGGTTTCCACTCCGCTCCTCGACATCGGAGCCGGGGACTCTCTCGTTTTCGTGAGGCGCGAGTAGTCACCGGCAGGCAAAGGCGCCGGAGGCCAACGAAGCTCTGTTGGACGCGAGCCCCCGGCGCCTCGTCCGATAGGTCAGTTCGAGCAGAAATCTGAGAGCTCGAGGTCGAGGTCACCATCCAAGCCTTCGGCGACGTGCCCGCCCAAATGCCGGCGAGGTCCGAGTCGGCCAGGGCATGGTCGGCGCACACAGGGCGTAAGGCCAGCTGGGGCAGAGGGTCCAGACCCACGGCACGCGCCACCCCGCTCGGGGAAGAACGTCTTGAGCGCGGTCCCATCGTCCCGGGTGCCCTCTGGCGTCGGGGCAGGATCGGACTAAATCCCAAGGGCGCTCGTGCATCCCGTCGAAACTGCCGACGAGTGCGTGCCGACGTCAGAGTTCCATGCGTCTTTCGCCGAGTTGAAGTCGTTGACCGCGGAATTGTATGAAGCCGTTTGTGCGTTGTAGGCGGTCGCGTCCCCTGCCCTGTAGGCCTGCTGCTGCGCGAGGATTGCTTGCACAGCCGTGGCGTCGTCCGCATTCAACCGCGTCGCATCGTTGGTCAAGGGCTGATGCGCCGCGAAATCACCCTGGCACGCCTTTGGCAAGCCTACCTGATTGCACGTCGCGAACGATGCCTGGTATTGGGCCAGCGCCTGACTCGCGCTCTGCTCTGCGGCCATTGCCTTCTGGTTATCGGTATTGAACTGATCGATCGCCGCACTCAGCTCCGGCGAGGAAGGTGACGGCATTGAATTGCCGGTAGTGGCGTCGTAGTCGTGCCACGTATTTACCGCGGTGACCTGTGCATCCGCTGCGGTCTTTTGCAGAGATATGAAGTTGTCAAACTCCGTGTTGGCCGTCTTGCAGGCGGTGGTGGCGGCGCTGGTTGTGCTGGTCGCGTTCGAGCTTGCCGTGCCGGTCGTGTTCGAGCTTGTGCTGGTCCCGCTCGAGCAAGCGGCCACAACTCCGCCACTCACTAATGCCAAGACACCGACCGCACAGAAGGAGAGGGCCCGACGTCGGCGACCGCTGTCGGGCTTTTGGCCGGGGTCGCTACCAAACTGCGGGGCACCCGTGGGCGTCTCCACTTCTCCACCGTGCTTCGCTCGAAGTGCTCGCGTTAGTCCATTGCGTTCTGGCGCCCGAATGCGGCCCCGCCTCGTCCGATCGGCCATGTCTCTCTACCCCCCTTGCGCCCCCCAGGGACGCCCCCGAAACTTTCACTTCAAACCATTCACAACATGACCGACGGGTCTCGACTAGGGCCGAAGGTCCTGACGAGGCTGGGACCCGAGACGAATATGAAAGGTGCATGCACGGTGATGGATGCCCGACGCTTTCCTCATCGCCGGAGGTCACACACCTCGAAGCCGCCGAGGACGTTCGCCACGTGCGCCCCCAGGGTGGTCGTTCTGACGCTGCTCGGACCCTGATGAAACCAGAAAACGGGCATTCACCCCCGCCCCGAGTCCGGGCGTCAGCCCACGCTTTCCCCCACCTCTGCAATCGTCTCGTCGAGCACGACTGATCGGACCGTTGCGCCGGTGACACGCAAGAGCGCTATCTCGCCTCCCATTCCCACGGCCAAGTCGGGTCAAGATCTGGTCAGCTGCGACCGCGTTGCTCGGCCGCCGACGTCTCACGGCTGCGGATGGTTCGACCCTCGTCTTCGTCTCCGACAGGGGAGCTCCTCTCAGCTAGGTGAACTGGCGTCGACGGACATGGGCCACCGCGTCCGAGAAGGCCAAGCTCGAGGGACTCCGGTTCCACGATCTCCGCTCGCTGGCCGCCACGGCGCTCGTGGCGGCCGGCGTTGATGTTAAGACTGCGCAAACTCGCCTCGTTTGATGTCCCACCAAGTGGTGTAGAAGCCGGGATCCACCGCTGAGCGGTGGCCACCGGGTGATCTTCGGTTGAACAGCGAAGCTCAACCAAGGAGGACCACCCAGTGGCAATCACCAATGTTGACCTGAATGAGCTGCTGGAAGCGCTCCGTGCCGGCGGCGACGTCGACGTCGTGCGTCGAGGTGTCGAGTTCGTGCTCCAGGCGCTGATCGAGGCGGAAGCCACCGCCCGTATCGGCGCCGCGCGTTATCGAGCGGACGAGCAACAGCACCACCCAGCGCAACGGGAGCGGGACCGGTTGTTGTCGACCAAGGCCGGCGACGTGAACTTGGCGATCCCCAAGCTGCGCCAGGGCAGCTTCTTCCCCTCCATCTTGGAGCGCCGCCGGCGCATCGACCGGGCCCTGTTCGCGGTGGTCATGGAGGCCTACGTCCACGGCGTCTCGACCCGCAAGGTCGACGACCTGGTCGGGCGCCCTCGGGCTCGGTCGGGGATCTCGAAGTCCGAGGTCAGCCGGATCTGCGTCGAGCTCGACGAGGAGCTGGCGAGCCTTCCGGACGCCGGCTCCTTGGCCACGTCGGGTTCCCCTATGTGTTCTGCGACGCCACCTACGTGAAGGGCCGGGTCGACGGCCAGGTCGTCTCCCGGGCGGTGGTCGTCGCCACCGGGGTCGTCGAGACGGCGACCGGAGGTGCTCGGCGTCGAGGTCGGCGACTCCGAGGACGGGGCCTTCTGGACGGCGTTCCTTCGCGGTCCTGCGAGCCCGCGGCCTCGAGCGGGTGCGGCTCGTGATCTCCGACCACCACCTGGGACTGAAGGCGGCCATCGGCGGTGCTTCATCGGGGCGGCCTGGCAGCGCTGCCGGGTCCACTTCCTGCGCAACGTCCTGGCCAAGGTGCCAACGGGCCAGGACCCAGATGGTCGCGGCCGCCATCCGCACGATCTTCGCCCAGCCCGACGCCGACGCACGTCCAGCAGCAGCTCGACCGAGATCGCCGACCACGCTCGCCGGCCAGTTCCCCGACGTCGCCACCATGCTCGCCGACGCCAAGCGAGGACCTGCTCGCCTTCACCGCCTTCCCGGCGCGCACTGGCGCAAGATCTGGTCCACCAACCCCCTCGAGCGCGTGAACGCCGAGATCAAGCGACGCACCAACGTCGTGGGCATCTTCCCCAACGACGCCGCGCAGTCGAGCGGCTCGTCACCGCCGTGCTCGTCGAGACCCACGACGAATGGGCAGGTCGCCGAACGGCGCTACCTCTCCGAGACCTCGATGGCCCAGCTCCGGCGCATGGAGACCCGAGCGCTCACCGCTGCGGCGAGCGAGGTCGCAGCACCCGGGTCGCTCGCCGGCTGAGGTCTTAACCTTGGGCGGGTGCCCACCGTCCTGCCCGACCTCGATGTCGAGAAGGTCAAGCGATTCTGCAAGGCCCGGATCCCGGACTCCCTGGCCGACGAGGTCCGCCTCGAGGTCTCCACCCGTGGCAAGAACCTCTCCATCCACGAGTGTCGACCGGTCTGGCGCGGGTCGCCGGGTCAATGGACCCGCATGCCTATCGCTCAGCTCCGCTACGACGGTGACGGCACCTGGACGCTCTACTTCGGGGATCGCTACGGAAAGTGGACGATGTACTTCGACCTCGACCCCCGACAGCCCGTCGACGTGATCCTCAAAGAGCTCGAGGAGGACCCCACCTGCGTCTTCTGGGGTTGAATCGCCGACCGCCGATTGGCCACATACCATCGGCTCAGCCGGAGGTCACTTCTCCACCACTCCACGGGACGTCATCCTCGCCTCGGCCATTCCAGCCCGCAAGTGACCCTCGCGCTCTACGCCCGGGCGACCGCCGAGGCCGATCGCAACGCCGCAAATCTGGTCGGTGAGCGATTCCGACCCGCGCCAAATGCGCGCCAGGGCGACGGAGCAAAACAAGGACCGGGACCAAAACTAGTGGCTGAGCAGCCACTATCCGGTGGGCGCTAGAGGACTCGAACCTCCGACCTCAGCCGTGTGAAGGCTGCGCTCTAACCAACTGAGCTAAGCGCCCGGGACCGACCTGGGCTGCAAGTCGGCAGGTGACGACGTTAGCGCAGGGTGGGGTCCGGCCCGGGCCGCCGAGGACCGCGGTCTCGCTCTCCCGGTTACCGTCGTCACGCTCCCCCAGGTAATCTTGGTCGGTCATGTCCCCGTCCAATACCCGAGGCGGTCCCAACTTCTACGACCAGGGCACCCAGGCGGTGCTCTCCCTCCGGGAACGTCTCACGAAGACCTTCCTCAAGCCTCCCAAGCCGGCGCCGGAGGCCACGAAGGTTCGCGACCGGCCGATGACCGACGACGAGAAGCGCGCCTGGATCCGGGGCCTGGAGCCGATCGAGCGCAAGTGGGGCTTCCTCCTGTCGGCCTACGCCGCACTGGTCGCGCTCTACCTCAACCTGCCCGACATCGTCAGCAAGCGCTACGTCTACGAGAAGGTCGGCTCCCGCCACGAGTGGGTCCTCACCAACCGCAGCGCCCTGCTCCTCTTGATCGTTCAGCTCGTGCTGGCGCTTGGCGTCTTCCTGGCGGCCTACTTCCGCAAGCGGCCGATCCTCGGCTTCTTCCTGCTCATCAGCGCTTTCGCGAGCAACGTCCTCGGCATTCCCATGCTGATCCTCGCCGGTTGGATCTTCATGCGCTCCTGGCGGGTACAGCGCTATGGCTCCACGGAGGCCAAGGTCGCCGCCAAGGCGTCGGCCGAGCGCCGCGCCGCCAAGCAGCGGGGCGAGAAGGTGCCCGGCCTGTTCAGCAGCCGGGCCAGCTCCACCTCCGCGACGGTCGACGCCAGCTCCACGGTGGCCTCGGGACCCCGGCGCGCCTCGGAAGGCTCCAAGCGCTACACGCCGCCCAAGCCCAAGAAGCCCGAGCCCAAGAAGACCGAGCCCAAGCGGCGGACCGCAGCGGCGAAAAGCTCCGCGAAGGGGTCCTCGGCCAAGAGCTCCTCCTAGGGAGCCGGCCGCTACCGGCGAGGGAGTCCTCTCGCCGCCCCGACCGTCCGACGGGCCCCGGCGCCCGAGAGCTCATCCCACGTCCCGGGCGACCTGCGGATCCGGCATCACGAGCGCCGATCGCAGCAGTCGGAGCACGTCCGCCCGGCGCCGGACCAGCGAGCGGGCCGTCGGCTCCTCGCCGAGCGCACGGAGCACCTCGACCTCGGTGACCATGCCGATCACGGTCGAGTAGATGGCGAGCAGCAACATGCGGGGATCGTGCCGCTGCATCCGGCCGGCGTCCATCTCGGCCTGGAGGAAGTCGGACGCACGGTTCACCATCGGCTGAAGCGTCTCGGCCATCCAGGTGGCCGCGGGCGGGCCGAGTCGCGACACCTCGCGCAGCAGCCCAAGCAGCTCGGGCCGGCGTGCGGCTAGCCGGAAGACGGAGCGCACGACCGACTCGACCCGGTCCCACCCCGTCCCGGCACCGTCGAGCGCCTGCTGGAGGACGTCGGTCAGCTCGCGTCCGCTGCGTTGGATGACCGCCTGCAGCAGCTCCTCCTTGGTGGGGAACCAGTACAGGATCGTCTGCTTGCGGATCTCGAGACCCGCCGCCAGGGCATCCAGCGAGGATGCGTCGTACCCCTTTTCGGCGAAGGAGGTCAGGGCGGCGCCGAGGATGCGATCCGCGGTGCGCCCCCTGCCAATCGGAACCGTCGCCATCTACCAAATGGTAGACACGTCTGCCTACCGAGTGGTAGACACATGGCCCGTGTCGGTCGTCGAGTCCCTGGCGGGGCGCCGGATCTTCGTCACCGGGGCCACCGGGTTCCTGGGCACTGCGCTGGTCGAGCGCGTCCTGCGGACGATCCCCGATGCCGAGGTCGTCGTGCTCGTCCGATCCGGGAGGCGAGCGTCGGCCGCTCAACGGGTGCAGCGGGAGGTGGTCCGCAACGACTGCTTCGATCGGCTGCGCTCCGAGCTCGGGGACCGCTTCGACCCCGAGACCTCCCGGCGATTGATCGCGGTGGCCGGCGACGTCGGGCAGGACGGCCTGGGGCTCGACGACGAGGGGCGCCGGCTCCTCGCATGCTCCGACGTGGTCGTCCACTCGGCGGCGACGGTCAGCTTCGACGCCCCGCTCGACCAGGCGGTCGAGGTCAACCTCCTCGGGCCCACCCGGGTGGCGGATGCGCTGGTCGAGGCGTGCCGCGAGCAGGGTTCCGCCATCCCCCACCTGATCTCGGTCTCGACCGCATACGTGGCCGGCACCCACCAGGGAGAGGCCCGGGAGGAGCTGCTCGACGAGAACCCCTACTCGCCTCGACGTGGATTGGCAGGCCGAGGTCGACGCGGCACGCCTGGCCCGCCGCGACCTGCAGTCCCGCTCGCGGGAACGCTCGCGGCTCGAGGGATTCTGGCAGTTCGGCTCGCGAGCGAGCTCGGCGCAGCCGGCGACCACCTGCTGGCCGCCCGCTCGGAGCGCCTGCGCGAGGAGTGGGTGAAGGACGCAGATGGTCCGGGCGGGCTCGGCACGGGCCCAGTCGCTCGGGTGGCCGGACGCCTACCCCTTTACCAAGGCCCTCGGCGAGCGTGCGCTGGTCGGCCGCCACGGACAGGGGTACGCCCCTGAGTCCGACGTCGTCCCCCTCACCATCATCCGGCCGTCGATCATCGAGTCGTCGCTCTTCGAGCCGCGTCCGGGGTGGATCCGGGGCTTTCGGATGGCCGAGCCGATCATCATCTCCTACGCCCGCGGACTGCTGCGGGAGTTCCCGGGCGTGCCCGAGGGGATCGTCGACGTCATCCCGGTGGACCTGGTCGTCGCCGCGATCATCGCGGCCGCCGCCCGGGGGCCGTCCCCGGAGCGGCCGGAGGTCCTCCACGTCGCCTCCGGGGTGCGCAATCCCCTGCGCCTACGGTCGGCTGGTCAACAGCTCATCCAGGAATGGTTCGGCCGCCACCCGCTCTACGACGAGCGGGGCCAGCCGATCGCCGTCCCGGACTGGTCGTTCCCCGGGCGCGGCCGCGTCCAACGCCAGCTCCGCCGGGCCACCCGGCTCATGGACGGCGCCGAGCGCGCCGTGCGTGCGCTGCCGGTACGAGGGCGGCAGGCGTCGTGGTCGGCCAAGCTCGAGGACCGTCACAACCTGGCCCGACGGGCCCTCGGCTATGTCGAGCTCTACGGCGCCTACACCGAGACCGAGGCCCGTTACCGGGTGGACCGTCTCCTGGCGCTCTGGGAGACGCTCGCGGAGGACGATCGGCGAACCTTCGCCTTCGACCCGGCCGCCATCGACTGGCGCGCACTACATCCACGACGTGCACCTCCCCTCGATCGTGCGAGCACGCCCGGGTCCGCACCTCTCCCGGGCGTTCGACGCGTCGACGACCGGAGCACCCGGACCCGCAGGGCCGTGCTCTCCGCGGATCGCCACCTGGCCGTGTTCGACCTCGAGCACACGCTCGTCGCCTCCAACGTCGTGGATTCCTACGCCTGGATGGCGACCCGCCATCTCTCGCCCGCCCGGCGGGCCCGGCTGCGTCGCCGAGCTCCTGCGAGAGGCGCCCTCGCTGCTGGCGCTCGACCGTCGCGACCGCAGCGACTTCCTGCGTTTCTTCTACCGTCGCTACGAGGGGGCGTCGGTGGCGGAGCTCGAGGCCGACGCCTGGGACCACTTCCACGAGCACCTCCTGCCGAGGTCCTTCCCCGACGGCATCGCCCGGGTGCGCGAGCACCGGCGCCTCGGGCACCGGACCCTGCTCATCACCGGGGCGCTCGACTTCGTGGTCGAGCCCCATGCGCCCGCTGTTCGACGACATCGTGTGCGCCCGCCTCGGCCGGCGTCGACGGGCGCTACACCGGCGAGCTCGACGAGCTGCCACCCACCGGTGAGGCACGCGGCGCTCGATGCTCGACCGACTACTGCGCGGAGCACGGCCTCGATCTCGGACCAATCGGTGGCCTACGCCGACTCCGCCAGCGACCTGGCCATGCTCGAGGCCGTCGGGTTCCCGGTGGCCGTCAACCCCGAGGCCCGGCTCTCGGCCGCATCGCCCGGCGGCGGGGTTGGCAGGTCGAGGACTGGGCCAAGGCGGCCGGGGGCGGCCCGCCCGCTCCCCCTCGGCCCTCTGGATCGCTGGGCCTCGTCGGGACGCACCCTGGACGTCGTCGGTCCGACCCGGCAACGGCGTGCGTCGGGTGGCGGTGCCGTGAAGGGCCTCGTCTTCGAGCGCAGCCTGCCCCGCTTCGCGGCGGCGCGCCTCACGTCGGCCCTGGGATCGGGACGGGGGGCCGCAGTCGGGCCGCTGCGCCTGGCCGACGTCGACCCGCCCGCGCTGCCCGGGACGGTGCCTGGCACCGGGTGCGGCCCCTGCTGTCGGGGATCTGCGGCTCGGACCTGGCCACGGTGGACGGCCGCAGCTCGCGCTACTTCGAGGAGCTGGTGAGCTTCCCGTTCGTCCCCGGCCACGAGGTCGTCGGCGCGCTCGAGGGCCTCGCACGCGCCGCAGACGGGTCGGTGCTCCCGAACGGTGCCCGAGTGGTAATCGAGCCGGTGCTCGGCTGCCTGGCCCGCGGCATCGCCCCCCCCTGCGCCTGCGTGCGCCGCGGGACACCCCGGCAACTGCGAGCGGGTCGCCTTCGGGCACATCCGCCCGGGCATCCAGACCGGCTACTGCGCCGACACCGGAGGCGGGTGGTCGACCGCGGGCCTGGTCGCCCACGAGAGCCAGCTGCACGCCGTGCCCGACGAGCTGGCCGACGACGATGCCGTGATCGTCGAGCCGCCCGCCTGCGCCTCCACGCCGCCTCGGCGCCGGAGCGGTCCGCCGAGGACACCGTGGCGGTGATCGGGGCCGGCACCGTGGGCTTGACCGTGATCGCCGGATTGGACTTCCTTGCCCGAAAGGGCTTCACCCCCGCCCCAAAGGCGCTCCTCGTCGGTGCCCGCTACCGCCACCAGCGCTCGCCTCGCCGAGGCGCTGGGCGCGACGGCGGCGCTCCCCTCGGACCAGCTCACCCGCGCTGTTCGACGCGAGTCGGGGTCGCTCGTCGTCGGCGACCCGACCACGGGAGGCATGCGCCTGAGCGGCGGCGCCGACGTGGTCTTCGACTGCGTGGGCTCCGACGACTCCCTCGCGGAGGCCCTCGCGATGGTCCGCCCCGGGGGCAGGTCGTGCTGGTGGGCATGCCGGGCCGGATGCGCCTCGACCTCGCGTCGCTGTGGCACCGGGAGGTGCGGCTGGTCGGCGCCTACGCCTACGGGTCGGAGCGCTTCGGAGACGCCGCTCCGCTCCGCACCTTCGACCTCGCCATGGAATTGGTCGGGGAGCTGGCGCAGCGCCTCGGAGCGGGCGGCTGGTCTCGGCGCGCATACCCGCTCGATCGCTTCGAGGAGGCCCTGGCCCATGCCGGGCGGCGCGGGACGCCGGGGCGCGGTGAAGGTGGTCTTCGACGTCCGCGCCGGATCGCCGGCCAGGCCGCGACCGAAGGCGCCACAGCGACCCGAGACGAAAGGATGCCCGATGAGCCCCCGGCCCGGATTCGTCCTCGAGGTGGACGGCTCCACCCCACCACCTGTTCTTGGCACGGCGAGGGGTACCGGCTCGAGAAGCTGCCCGAGGGGAGCCGGGTCGCTGTACCCGCCCGAACCGTCGATGCCCTCGCCGATCCGGTGTCGGCGCCATCCGCCGGGCGCTGCGGGAGCCGCTGGGCGACTGCCGAGCCGCTGCGGGCGCTGCTGCGGCCGGGCATGCGGCTCACCATCGCTTTCGACGACGTGTCTCTGCCCTTGCCGCCGATGCGCGCCCCCGACGTCCGCCAGCTCGTCATCGAGCAGGTCCTCGAGATGGCGGCCGACGCCGGCGTGGACGACGTGGTGCTGATCGCCGCGCTGGCCCTGCACCGCCGCATGACCGAGGCCGAGCTGCGCCACGCGCTCGGAGACCGGGTCTACGACGCCTTCGCTCCGCACGGCCTGCTGAGGCAGCACGACGCCGAGGACCCCGACAACCTCGTCCACCTCGGGCTGACCGACCAGGGCGAGGACGTGGAGATCAACAAGCGTGCGGCGACGAGCGACCTCCTCGTCTACGTCAACATCAACCTGGTGGCCATGGACGGCGGGCACAAGTCCGTGGCCACCGGTCTCGCCAGCTACCGGAGCCTCCGCCATCACCACAACGCCCAGACCATGCGCCACAGCCGATCCTTCATGGACCAGCACCGTCGTCGGAGCTGCACTCCTCGAACTGGCGCATGGGCCGGCTCATCGCCGCCAGCGGGGTGAAGGTGTTCCAGATCGAGACCACCCTCAACACCGACACCTTCCCCGAGCAGTTCCGCTTCCTCCAGCGCCGCGAGTGGGAGTGGACCTGGCGGGATCGGGCCGCCTTTGCCGCGAGCGTCCGCTGCGATGTCCGGTGCGCCCCCACGCCTCGTCCGCCCGATCTTCCACTCCATCCGCGCCCCCCAGGCCATGACCTCGGTCCAGGCCGGAGAGGTCGAGGCGGTCCACGCGAGGACCACCGAGAACGTCTACGCCCAGCAGGGCGTGGAGGTCGAGGGCCAGACCGACATCCTCACCATGGGCCTCCCCTACATCTGCCCCTACAACGTCAACTCCATCATGAACCCGATCCTCGTGGCGTGCCTCGGGCTCGGCTACTTCTTCAACATCTACCGAGGGCGGCCGCTCGTGCGCGAGGGCGGGGTGGTGATCATGAGCCACCCGACCCCGTGGGCGTTCCACCCCGCCCACCATCCGAGCTACATCGACTTCTTCGATCAGGTGCTGGCCGAGACCACCGATCCCGTCGAGATGCAAGAAGTACGAGGAGTCCTACGCCACCGATCCGTGGTACGTCCACCTCTACCGCACCGGCCACGCCTACCACGGCGTCCACCCCTTCTACATGTGGTACTGGTGCGCCCACGCCCTCGAGCACGTGGGCGGGGTGATCATCGTCGGCGGCGACCGCGCCGCGGTGCGGCGCCTGGGGTTCAAGCCGGCGAGCACCATGGCCGACGCCCTCGAGATGGCGACCGACGTCGTCGGCCGCGACCCGTCGCTCACCCACCTGCACGTCCCGCCCCTCCTCATGGCGGACGTCCGTTGACGGCGGTGCCGACCGCGCCAGCGTTCCCGCGGCTCGCGGCGCCCACCTGGCCGGCCGGCGTGCCCCGGCCCGCGCCGGAGCGCCGAGCTCGGGGTCGGACTACGACCCCGAGTGGTCCCGGCGGTACCCGGCCCGCCTGGTGCGCGCCGTCATGTCTCGACAACGTGACCCGTCCCCTCGCCCAGCTCGTGGCGTCCCGACGAGGTGCGCGGCGACGAGATCCTCGAGCACGTCGAGGCCGCCGACCATCTTCGTGGCCAACCACGCCAGCCACATCGACACCCCCCTCCTGCTGTCGGTCCTCCCGGTGGAGCTCCGCCACCGGACGGTGGTGGCCGCGGCGGCCGACTACTTCTTCGACCGCGCGTGGAAGGCGGTGCTCTGGTCGCTCTCCTCGCCGCCATCCCCATCGAGCGGCACCGGGTCAACCGGCGGTCGGCCGAGCACCGCGGCCGAGCTCGTGGAGGACGGCTGGAACCTCGTCATCTTCCCCGAGGGCGGTCGCTCCCCCGACGGCTGGTTCCAGGAATTCCGAGGAGGCGCCGCCTACCTGGCCCGGCGCACGGGCCGGCCCGTCGTGCCGGTGCACATCGACGGCACCCGAGACGTGCTGGCCAAGGACCCAGAGACCGCGGACCGTCCACCGGGTGGGTCGGGGACGGAGGGGCGCGGCACGGCGCGCCTGCGCCGGGCGCCCGCCACAGTGACGTTCGGGCCCGCCCTCGAGCCCCGGGAGGGGGAGGACGCCCGCCACCTGGCCGCCCGGATCGAACGGGCCGTCTCGGTGCTCGGCGCGGAGGCCCGGAGCGACTGGTGGACGGCGAGGCGCCTGCAGGCCGAGGGGGCGTTACCCGACCCCCGGGGGCCGGAGGCCTCGCCGTGGCGACGTGCCTGGGCCCTCGGACCCCGGCGGCAGCCGGGCCAGGTGGAACCCCGGCGGCAGTCGGAGGAGCCGGGCCAGCCGCAAGCCTGGCGACTGCCGGGACAGGCGGCGCGGTGGGCGCAGCGGGCCACCGAGCCCCGGGCCTCGAGGACTCGGTGGCCGGACCTCCGGCCGGGTGGACGACGGATCGTGGCCCAATGAGCGGACCCGGGATCCCGGGAGCCGACGAGGCCGCCGAAGCTGGCGACCGGGTGAGTCCCGGGCCCCTCCAGGGGGTGAGGGTCGTCGACTTGTCGATCGCCCTGACCGGGCCCTACGTCGGTGCGCTCTTCGCGGACCAGGGGGCGGACGTCGTCAAGGTGGAGCGACCCGGCATCGGCGACATCGCCAGGTGGGTCGGGGTCATGGTCAACGGCATGAGCTCGCTGTATCTCGTGTGCAACCGGGGCAAGCGCTCCATCGCGGTGGACGTGCGCACCGACCAGGGCGCCGACGTGGTCCGGCGACTGCTCGCGGGCGCCGACGTCGTCCTGCAGAACTTCC
Organism: uncultured Actinomycetes bacterium; assembly: GCA_963773635.1. Classification (GTDB taxonomy): domain Bacteria; phylum Actinomycetota; class Acidimicrobiia; order Acidimicrobiales; family RAAP-2; genus CAVZBW01. The sequence continues at coordinate 777,249 of CAVZBW010000005.1, forward strand.
GGCCGGGGGTCATGGACCGTCTCGGTCTCGGCTACGACGATGTGCGGCCGCTCAACCCCGACGTCATCTACTGCTCGCTCTCGGGCTTCGGCCCGGAGGGCCCCTACCGCGACCGCAGCGCCTACGACACCGTCATCCAGGCCTACGGAGGCTTCGCCGCCAACCAGGCCGACCCCGAGGACGGGGTGCCCGTCTTTCTCCGCCAGACCGCCGCCGACAAGGTGACCGCGCTCTACGCCAGCCAGGCCGTGACGGCCGCGCTGTTCGCCCGGGAGCGGGGCATGGGAGGCCAGCATCTCGAGCTCGCCATGGCCGACGCGGTCGTGTCTTTCCTGTGGGCCGACTCGGCGGCCAACGAGGTGCTCCTCGAGTCCGACGGGTCCCAGCACTCGAGCTTCGTCGCGGGTTTCCGCCCGCTGCGCTTCCTCGACGGTTGGGGGATCGTGACGCCGACCTCCGACGCGGACTTCGCCGCCATGTGCCGCGGACTGGGCGTCGAGGGCTACGACGACCCCCGGATCGCGACGATCGCCGAGCGGATCAAGCACCGCGACGTGCTCGCGCCGGTCATGGACATGTGTTACGCACGTGCCGCAAACATGACGATGGCGGAGGCGACCGAGCGGCTCGAGGCCGAGCGCGCCCCCTTCTCGATGATCCTCACCCCAGAGGAGCTGACCCGGGACCCCCATGCGATGGCCATCGGTCTCTTTGAGGAGCACCAGCATCGCGTGGTCGGCCGGACCCGGATGCCCCGGCACCCCACGCGCTTCTCCGCCACCCCTGCGCACCTGAGCGGCGGATCGCCGGCGCTCGGCGAGCACACCGACGAGATCCTGGCCGAGCTCGGACTGGGCGACCGGTCGGCGGAGCTGCGGGAATCGGGCGTGGTCGCCTGACCCTGCGCACCCCGGGCCGGATACCATTGGCAGCCGGCACTGCGATCGGTCGAGAGCACCGCGATCGATCACCGGCACAGCGATGGGGGACCAGATGACCGTCGTCGACAAGCGCAGCGACAGGGACGCGCCGGGTGGCGACCTCGAGGGCCTGTCCATCACGGCCTCGGGCGCGGACCGCAACGGCCCGACCCTCGTCCCGGTCGACCGCTACATCTCGGCCGAGTGGATGGCCCTCGAAAACGAGAGGGTGTGGCCTCGGGTCTGGCAGGTCGCCTGCTCGGTCGACCACGTGGCCGACCCGGGTGACTTCTACGAGTACCGTGCCGGCTGGCTCTCGATCCTCGTCGTCCGGGGCGAGGACGGCGAGCTGCGGGCCTTTCAGAACGCCTGCCGCCACCGCGGGAACGTCATCTGCGAGGGCTCCGGCTCGGGCCTGACCGAGCTGCGCTGCCCGTATCACCGGTGGGCCTGGAACATGGACGGGCGCCTCCGGGAGGTCCCCTCGAGGAAGGGCTTTGGCCAGCTCGACAACGAGGCCCTGGGCCTGCGTCCGGCCCTGGTCGGCACCTGGGGACGGCTCGTGTTCATCAACCTCGACACCGGCGCCGTGCCGCTCGCCGAGTGGCTCGAGGGCGTCCCCGACGACGTGTCCTGGTGCCCCGTGGACGACTACCGATGCCAGCACCTCATCGTCTCCGCCATGCCGGCCAACTGGAAGGTGATCGCCGACGGGTTCTCGGAGACGTATCACATCCAGGGAATCCACCGCGAGATGCTCGGGCACATCGACGACGTCGACGCGCCACAACGCCTGTGGCACCGCCACGGCGTCTCCTATCAGCACTACGGCGTGCCCTCGCCCCGGCTCGGACGCAACGTGCCCGACGAGACGGTGTGGGACTCGTGGATGACGTGCATGGGCGAGCGCCTCGGACTTGCGGCCGGGGCACCGATGCCCGAGATCCCGCCGGGCAAGACCGTCCAGGAGGTCATCGCCGCGGGCCTCGTGGCCCACTACGAAAGCCAGGGCGTCGACATCTCGATGCACGATCCCGTGCGGTTGACGGCGATGTCGCAGTACAACTTGTTTCCCAACGCCACCATCCTCTTCATGCCCGACATGATCTCGGTGCTCTCGGCACGGCCCGGGCTCACCCCCGACCAGGCGCAGTTCGTCATGATGACCCTGCAGCGCTCCAGCCCGGGCGCGCCGAGCAGCGATCCGCTGACCATGGAGGTGCCCAACGACACGAGCCTCGGCTTCGTCATGAACCAGGACGTCGGCGTGATGAAGACGGTGCAGCGGGGCCTGCACCAGCCCGGGCTCTCGCACCTCACGCTCTCGGCCGAGGAGTGCCGGGTCATCAACCTCCACCGCAACCTCGACGAGTGGTGCGGGGCCTGAACGACTGACCCGCTCTCACCTCCCGTCGAGAAGCCGGCGCCACCTCTGCAACCAGCGCTTCGGCCCCGAGCTCGAGACGGCGGCCCTCGCCGCGGCGAGGCGCTCTGCCCGGAGCGACGACTCCTCTGCGTCGTCGATCGGCGCCAGCGAGGCACCGTCCAGCGCCCAGCCGAGGAGCAGGTCGGCCAGCGCCGGATTGCGGGCCAGGACCGGCCCGTGCAGGTACGTGCCGAGCACCCGACCGTTCCACGCACCCTCCGACCCGTCGCCCGAACCGTTGCCCACCCCCACGGTCACCGAGGCCAGGGGCCGCGCCCCGGGGCCCACGTGGGTGGCGCTGGCGTGGTTCTCGAAGCCGGTCAGCGGGGGCAGCACGCCCGGCCCCGCCGGGATGGCACGCGCCTCCGCGACCACCTCGCCGACCATCCGGGGTCCGGCGCGCCGCCTCGTCTCGATGTCGAGCAGCCCCAAGCCGGGCAGCTGGTCCCCCCCGGCATCGGGGAAGGAGCGACCGATGATCTGGAACCCGGCGCACACGGCCAGGACGACCGCGCCGCGCTCGACGGCCCCGAGGAAGGTCTCGTCCTGACGGAGGGCGTCCGCCGCCTGTGTCTGGGGCCCGTCCTCCCCTCCCCCGAGGCAATAGAGATCCCCGTCGGGCACCGGGGCGTCCGAGGGGGCCTGGAGCAGCTCGGCATCGATCCCCCGCCAGCGCGCCCGCTGGGCGAGGACCAAGCCGTTGCCCCCGTCGCCGTAGGTTCCGAGGAGGTCGGGGAAGACCACCACCACCCGCAGGGGCGTGGTGCGGCGCACCGTTCCGATCACGGCCGCCACAGGTCGCCAAAGGCCGTGTAGTTCCCGATGAAGACCAGGGACTTGTCGCCTCCCGCCGGAGCCCTCGCGTCGCCAACCGCCAAGAGCTTCTGCGCGACGCGTAGGGCCGCCCGCGGATCCGCCTCGGTGCGGTGGGAGACCTCGGCATAGCGCAGCCGGACCGAGAGATCCCAGCAACGATCCCCGGTCGCCACCACCTCTCGACCCCGGAGCTCCTCGAACGCCACGTCCCACAGCCACGAAGGATCGCGGCCGTCGGCGACTCGGGCGTTGATCCCGACGACGATCGGGCGGGCGTCGCCGCGCACGAGGTCAAGAAGCTCCGCCCAGCCCGCCGGGTTCTTGGCCAACAGCAGGCGAACGGCAACGCCCTCGATCGTCTTCACCGCGAAGCGCCCCGCCACCTCCTCGACGCGAGCCATCGCCTCGAGCGCCTCGCCGGTGGGAACACCCATGACCTCCGCAGCGACGGCGGCCATGGCCGCGTTGGCCAGGTTGAACCGCCCGGGAAGGGACAGGCTGATCGCCTGCGGCGAGGCGCCCACCCGTCCAAGCACCCACGTGCCCCCGGCGCGCTCGACCACTTCGACGTCGGGAGCGGGGCGCGAGAATCCGCACGAGCACGACCAGTCCCCCGCCGCAAAGGCGAGTCGCCCCGAGCAGGCCGGGCAGCCGGCCGCGTCGGAGAGCCATCGGGCACCCGCCGCGACCCAGGTGACGCTCGGGACGGCGCCCGCCGCCCAGGCCACCAGGGGATCGTCGCAATTCGCCACGACCCTCGGGCCTCCGTCGGACGCCGCCTCGACCAGTGCGGCGCGCCACCGCGCGGCGGTCATCCTCACCTCGTTGGTGCGGTCCAGCTGGTCCCGAGACAGGTTGAGGAGGACCACCGCCACCGGTGCGAGCTGCGACAGCGCGCCGGGCAGGTAGCCCTCGTCCACCTCGAGCACCGCCGGTCCGCGGCAATTGCCCGCCCGCGCCGCGTCCGCCAGCGCCGCGGCATGACCTGCGGGCATATTGGCGCCGGTCGAATTGGTCACCACCGCCCGCCCCCCCGCCGCGAGCGCGGCGGCGAGCAGCGCCGTCGTCGTCGTCTTGCCGTTGGTGCCGCTCACCAGGGCGACCTCTCGCGACCGGGCGAGGTCCCCCACGAGCTTCGGCTCGACGGCGAGCGCCACCCGGCCGCCGGCGACCGTGCCGCTCCCGAGGCCGAGCCGGCGGGACACGCCATTGATCACGTTGGCGGCCGTCGTCGCCAGGTGGATGCGGGCCGACCGCGTGGCCTCGTGGGTCCGGGCCGACCGCGTCGCCGATCCCCCGGCGGCACCGGAAGAACCGGCGGCGGATTCCGCCCTGTGGACCCCGTGCTCTTGGCCCGTCGTCTCGACCACTAACGGACGCACGCGGCGACGGGGCGGGGCGGGTAGGAGCGCGCCAGCTGCGCTGCGGTCGGCCGGCGGCGGCGGTGGGCCTCCGCCGGGAGCAGCCCGGAGATGGCCTCCATGATCCGCTCGGTGTCCGTCACGGCGTCGAGCCCCGCCACCGAAAGGGGGGATCCGACCGACACCCGGACCCGCGGCGGCCGGACGAGCTGGGTCATGTCGGGCAACCTCGACGAACGCGGCCACACCTGCTCCGTGCCCCACAGGCCGATCGGCACCACGGGTGCGCCGGTGTTGGCCGCCAGACGGGCCGCACCGGTCTTCCCCGTGAGCACGGGATCGAAGAAGCCGAGCCCCCGGGGGATGGTGCCCTGGGGCAGCACGATGACCACCTCTCCCGCCCGGAGGCTCGACTCCGCCCGGGCAAAGGTCTGGGAGACCTCGCTCGTCCCCCGGTCGACCGGCAGGCCACCGAGGGCCCTGACCGCCCAGGCGACGGGAGGGAACTGGAACAGCTCCTGCTTTGCCATGAAGCGGACGGGGCGGCCGAGACGCGTCGCCACCAGCGTGAGGGCGATCGCGTCGAAGTAGCTCCGGTGGTTCGACGCGAGGATCACCGGCCCCCTTGGCGGTATGTGCTCGACGCCGCGGATGTCGAAGCGGGCGTAGGGAAAGCTCTCCGGGTGCACCAGGGGGCGGAACAGGTGGTAGGGCTCGAGGCCCAGGATGGACGGCACGCCGGGAGGACGGTCCCAGTGCTCGACCGGCCACCGCCGCGCCGAGGCCAGCGCCAGCAGCCGGGGATCCGGATTGACGGCACGCGGGTCGCCCACGCTCGCGAGCAGGGGGAGGTCGTACACGCTGTCGGAGCAGGCGACGCAGTGCCGCAGGTCGACGCCTGAGGAGGCGGCCCAACGACGCGCCGCCCGGAGCTTGCCGAGGCCCCAGACGAACCCCCCGTCGAGGCGACCCGTATAGCGGCCGTCCCGCACCTCGTAGCGGGTCGCGATCACGCCGTCGAGCCCGAGTGACTCGGCAAAGGCCTCGATCATGTCCACCGGCGTGGTCGTCGCGAGGACGAGCTCGTGCCCATCCCGCCGGAATTCTGCGAGGCGTTGGGGGGCGAAGGGCTGCAGGAGCCCTCCCAGCCCCTCGACCGCCCGCTTGGCGGCCCTCCGCACGTCCTCCTGGCGCCAACCCCGCGCCACGCGGGCGGTGGCCCGGGCCAGGCCCATGCTGACGACGTTCTCGCCGAAGCGGTCGTAGAGGGAATAGAGCAATCCCTGGCCCGGCAGGGCCCGTCCCTCGTCGACCACCCCCTCGGCGACCAGCGCAGCGTTGAGGACCGGGCCGCTCGCGTGCCGGAGCAGGGTGCGGTCGAGGTCGAGAAAGACGACGCCCATATCAACCCGAGGCTACCCAGGTCGTGGCGGTCGGCGGGTCACGCCAGCCACTCCTGCGCCACCTGATCGAGCCAGGAGGGCACCGCCCCGGGCTCCTCCGGAGGGCTCGCCACCACGACCACCTCGTCGACGCCGAGTGCCTCCAGCTGGTCGCGCAGCCCGGGCCGGTGCTCGGAGGGGGCGACCACGATCTCGAGCGTCCCCGGGTCGCGACCCTGGGCTCGGCAACGGGCTCGGAGGGAATCGACACGGTCGGCGATCGCCTCCGCGCTGAGGTTGAAGCCGTACCATCCGTCACCGAGCCTGACGGCCCGATCGAGCGCCGCGTCGCTGTCCCCGCCGATCACGATGGGCACGGTCCGGTCGCGCAGGGGCCGGGGGTTCACCCGGACGCCCTCGAAGCGGACGTCGTCTCCGAGAAAGGTCGCCACGTCGTCACGCCACAGGGCGCGCATCGCGACGATGCCCTCCTCCATGCGCTTGGCACGCCCTCGGAAGGGCATCCCGAGGGCGGCGAACTCCTCCGCAGACCACCCGACCCCGACCCCGAGGGCCAGTCGACCGCCCGACAGGACGTCGAGACTGGCGGCCTGCTTGGCCACGACGACCGGATGGTGCTCGGCCAGGAGCAACACCCCGGTGGCGACGCGGATGTCGCGGGTTGCGGCGGCGATGAAGCTCAGGGCCACGAACGGGTCCAGCCAATCGGCATCGGGTGCGATCGGGATCCGGCCGTCTGGCGAGTACGGGTAGCGGGAGGCCGGCTCGTCGATCATCACGACGTGCTCCCCCACCCAGAGAGTGGAGAATCCCCGCGACTCGGCATGGGAGGCGACGGCATCGAGCACCGGCCTCCTGGCCCCGCTGCCGATCCCGAGCGCGTGCAGCCCGACCCGCACGACGACATCGTTGCAGAGTCGGGATCCCCACCGAGACACGAGCGGCGGGTGCGCATCGGCGTGCGGGACCAAACGGAGCCCAGACATGCGTGAAGGGATCGCCGGGGGGGGTAGCGATCCCTTCACTTGAACCGAAGGAAGGAGGGGGGTTCCATGTCCTTGCGGCCTGGCACCATTCTGCGGGAACCCCACAAATCTGTCAAGCAGCTCCCAATGATACTTGCTATCGTCATTGGTGATGGAACTCCGACACCTGCAAGCGCTCCTGGCCATCGCCGACTCGGGGAGCTTCTCCCGGGCGGCCCAGGCTCTCGGCACCGTCCAATCGAACGTCTCCGCCCAGGTGGCACGGCTCGAACGCGAGTTGCAGACCAACCTGGTCGAGCGCTCCTCGGGGTTGCTCACCGAGGAGGGCGAGGTGGTGGCCGGGCGCTCCCGGCGGGTCATGGCCGAGCTCGACGCCATGATCTCCGACGTCGCCGCACTGCGCGACCAGGTGGTCGGCACCGTGCGCGTCGGCGTGATCGGCACCACCAGCCGGTGGCTCGTGCCCGAGCTGTTCGCCGAGGCCCGAAAGCACCACCCCCACGTGCGCCTCAACATCGTCGACGGGACCAACTCCACGCTCGGCCCACAGGTGGTGTCCGGGCGGCTGGACCTGGCCGTGGTCAGCCTGCCCGTGCTCGAGGACGAGCTGGCCACGTCGCTCCTCTTCGAGGAGGACCTGATGCTGGTGCTCCTGAAGACCCACCCCCTGGCCGAGAAGGCGGCGCACGGCGACTGCCCCGTCCCGTTGCCCCTCCGGACGCTCGAGGAGCTGGACCTGTTGCTCCCCCTGCCCGGCACCGCGCTGCGCGACGAGATCGACGCCGAACTGGCCCACGAGGGCGTCCAGGTGCACCCGTCCATGGAGCTCGACGGAGTGCGCCTCATCGCCTCGCTCACCCTCGACGGGTACGGGCCGGCGATCCTCCCCGCCTCGTCCATCTCCGGGGCCATGCGGGAGCGGTTCTCGGCGCTCCCCCTGCACGGCATCTCGAGGCGCAGGGTCGGTATCGCCGTGCGACGCCGCGCACTCCCGTCGGCGCCGGTGCGGGCCGTGATCGACGTGCTGCGCGGCATAATGGCCGAGCGCGACCTCATCCCCGAGGGCCTGCATCCGGCGGCCGATCTGGCCTGACCGTCCTGCGAGCCGCCGCGTTAGGGTCGGCCGCATGCCAACGACGCTGAGGGTCCGCTGATGCCGGCCGACGGTCTCGACCCGGCGCTCGCCCGGGCGATCGCCGATGCCGCCTTGGAGCAGGCGCCCCGTCTCGGGTGCCAGCACGCCCAGGTACGCGTCGAGCGCATCCGGTCCCAGGTCGTCCGCCTCCGGGACGGCGAGCTCGAGATGGCGGCTGACGACGTCGAGCTCGGCGTCGGGGTGCGCGTCGTGCGCGACGGTGCCAACGGCTTCGCGGCCACCGTCGCACTCGATCCCGCAGATGCGGTGCAGTTGGTGGCGAGTGCGGCCGAGGCGGCGTCGCTCAGCTCGACGGCGGTCCTCGAACGGGTCGAGCTGGCCGACGAGCCCTCGCACGGCGACGTGGAGTGGACCTCGCCACACCGGATCGACCCCACGACCGTCGCGCTGGCCGACAAGGTGGCCGTGCTCGGGGACTGGAGCGGGCGCCTCCTCGACAGCCCGGCGATCGATCACGTGGTGGCCTCCCTCCTGGCGGTGGCCGAGGATCGCTACTACGCCGACACCTCGGGCACCCGCGCTCACCAGCAGCGGGTCCGGGTCCATCCGCAGGTGGAATCGGTCGCCATCGGGGAGGAGGGCGACTTCGAGTCGATGCGGACCCTGGCCCCGCCGGTCGGCAAGGGATGGGAGTACGTCGAGGGGGACGGCTGGGATTGGAACGCCGAGCTGGAGGAGATGCCCGACCTGCTCGAGGAGAAGGTCGCGGCCCCCACGGTCACGCCCGGCCGCTACGACCTGGTCATCGATCCGACCAACCTGTGGCTCACCATCCACGAATCGATCGGCCACGCGACCGAGCTCGATCGTGCCCTCGGCTTTGAGGCGGCCTACGCCGGCACCTCCTTCGCCACGCCCGACCAGCTCGGATCCCTCCGCTACGGGTCGGATCTCGTGCACGTGACGGGTGACCGCACGACGCCCCACGGGCTCGCCACCGTCGCCATCGACGACGAGGGGGTGGCCACCCGGACCTTCGACCTCATCCGGGAGGGCACCCTCGTCGGCTACCAGCTCGACCGCTCCATCGCCGCCGCCGCCGGGATGGGCGCGTCCAACGGCTGCGCCTTCGCCGACTCGCCGCTGCACGTACCCATCCAGCGGATGGCCAACGTCTCGTTGCGCCCGGCGCCCGGCGAGGGCCCGAGCACCGCCGACCTCATCGGCGGCGTCGAGGACGGCATCTACATCGCCGGCGACAAGAGCTGGTCGATCGACATGCAGCGCTACAACTTCCAATTCACCGGCCAGCGCTTCTACCGGATCCAAGGCGGTCGCCTGGCCGGACAGCTGCGCGACGTCGCCTACCAGGCCGTGACCACGGAGTTTTGGGGGGCCCTGGAGGGCCTCGGCGGGCGGGACACCTACCTGCTCGGGGGTGCCTTCAACTGCGGCAAGGGCCAGCCGGGCCAGGTCGCCCCGGTGAGCCACGGGTGCCCCTCCGTGCTGGTGCGCGGCGTGCGCGTGCTCAACACCCGCCAGGAGTCCGGTCGATGAGCGGTTCGGCATCGTCGGAGGCGTCGGGGTCGGGGTCGTCGGGACTGCCGCCGGCGGAGGCCGTCGTCGAGGCCGCATTGAGCTCGAGCCGCCAGGCGGCGTGCATCGTCCTCGTCGACGACTCGACCGAGGCCGAGGTGCGTTTCGCGAACAACACGATCACCACCAACGGGGTCCGACGCGATCGCCGGGTCACGATCGTCAGCTTCCACGAGCACGGTGCCGGCACGTCGGTGGGGGTGGCCCGCGAGGGCGGCCGGGTGGTGGTCGAGGATCTGGTCCGGGCGGCCGAGGCCGATGCCATGGAGTCCCCGCCCGCCGCCGATGCCTACGACCTCGTCCGACCACCGGGCCCGTCGCGGTCCCCCCTCGCGGAGACCGCAGACTCGACCGACCTGTCCATCTTCTCGGCCGTCATCCCCGAGCTCGGCCGGGCCTTTGCCCGAGGACGCTCGGGCGGATGGGTGCTCGCGGGCTACGCGGAGCACCGGGCCGCCTCGACGTTGCTCGGCTCTTCGACCGGCCTGCGGCTCCGCCACGTCCAACCCACCGGGGCCCTTCATCTGGTCGCCCGGAGCCGGGACGGCGGTCGTTCGTCCTGGGTGGGCGCGGGGACCGACGACTTTGCCGACGTCAGCGTCGCCGAGCTCGAGGAGCGCCTGCTGCGCCGCTACGAGTGGTCGGCGCGCCATTTCGACCTGGAGGCGGGCCGATACGAGGTCCTGCTCCCCCCGGCGGCCGTCGCCGACCTCATGGTCATCGCGGTCGAGGCCATGAGCGGTCGCGACGCCGAGGAGGGACGCAGCGTCTACGCCGGGGCGCCCGGAGGGACCCGGGTCGGCGAGCGCCTCTCCCCGCTGGCGCTCGATCTGCGCGGCGACCCGGCCGAGCCCGGCCTCGAATGCTCGCCCTTCCTGGCGACCGCCGTCTCGTCCTCGGACGTCTCGGTCTTTGACAACGGCCTGCCGCTCGGGCCGACCACCTGGGTCGGTGGCGGCGTGCTGGAGCGCCTGCAGTACCACCGGGCCGGCGCAGCACGCTCCGGGGTTCCGCCGACCGCCCCCGTCGACAACCTGGTGCTCGAGCTGCCCGGAGCGGCGACGACCGTGGAGGACATGATCGCGGGGACCGGGCGAGGGCTGCTCCTCACGTGCCTCTGGTACATCCGGGAGGTCGACCCCTCGACCCTCCTCGTGACCGGCCTGACCCGCGACGGGGTTTTTCTCGTGGAGGACGGCGAGGTCAGAGGCGCCGTGAACAACTTCCGCTTCAACGAGAGCCCCGTGGACCTGCTCGCTCGAGCCACGGAGGTGTCGCGAAGCGAGCGGACCCTCGGCCGAGAGCTCGGCGAGTGGTACAACCGCACGTCCATGCCCGCCATGCGGGTGCCGGACTTCAACATGAGCTCGGTCAGCCCGGCCAGCTGATCCGGCGCGGCGCGGCGCAGCCCTAGTGTTTCGGCGTGGTCGACCCTCGCCGGATCCGAGACTTCGTCGACTGGACGTGGGACGAGGCCGCGCTCCCCGTCCTCACGCAGTACACGACGATCCCCGCGCTCTCCCCCGCCTTCGATCCGGAGTGGGAGGCTCGAGGCGCACTCCGCGACGCGGCACGGCTGTTGTGCGAGTGGGCGGCCAACCGCCCGATCGCCGGGCTGACGGTCCGGCTCGTCGAGCCCGCCGGCCGCACCCCCCTGCTCCTCGCCGAGACCGCCGGGGAGGGCCCGCTCGTCCTCCTCTACGGTCACCTCGACAAGCAACCGCCCCTCGGGGACTGGTCGCCCGGGCTCGGCCCCTACCTCCCGGTGCGCCGGGGCGATCGCCTCTACGGGCGGGGAACGGCCGACGACGGCTACGCGCTCTTCGCCTCCCTGATCGCCCTCGAGGCCGCGGGGGCGGAGCTGGCCTCCGAGCACCCTGGAGAACAGGTCGCGCCCCCCCGCTGCATCGTGCTGATCGAGGCGAGCGAGGAGAGCGGCAGCCCGGACCTACCCCAGCACCTCGAGGAGCTCGACCTGCCCGCTCCGGACCTCGTGGTCTGCCTCGACTCGGGCTGCCTCACCTACGACCGGCTGTGGGTGACCACGTCCCTGAGAGGGCTCGTGGAGGCCACGCTCCGCGTCGACGTCCTGAGCCACGGCGTGCACAGCGGGTTGGCGGGCGGGATCGTGCCCTCCTCCTTTCGCCTCCTCCGGCAGCTGCTCTCCCGCGTCGAGGATCCCGAGACCGGGCGGGTGTTGCTGGCCGGCACGGCGACCGACGAGCCTCCGGGCGCCTCGTCGCCGCGCTGGGGGCTGCCCGGCGACCTCGGGCCTGACGACGGCCTACCGGCGGTGCCGGGACTGCGCCTGGCCGGGACCGATGCCGCCGAACGGGTGGCCGCCCAGGCGTCGACCGCCGCACTCGAGGTGACGGGCGCCGACGGGCTGCCGGCGCTCTCGCAGGCGGGCAACGTCCTGCGGCCCTACACGGCGGTCAAGCTGGCCATGCGGATCCCACCCTCGGCCGACGCGCGGAGCGTTGCCGAGCAGCTCCGGGAGGCCCTGACGGCGCGACCGCCCGAGGGCGCACACACCCGAGTGGATCTCGGGGCGGCGGCCCAGGGCTGGGTGGCGCCACACCTCGGAGGCCCGCTGGCCGAGGCCGTCGAGCAGGCCTCCAAGGCCTACTTCGGGCTCCCTCCCGGGGAGTACGGGCTCGGCGGCACGATCCCGTTCCTGCCGATGCTCCAGGCGCGCTTCCCGGGAGCGCAGTTCCTCGCGACGGGCGTCCTCGGTCCGGGCAGCAATGCGCACGGACCCGACGAGTTCCTCCACCTGCCCACCGCCAAGGCGGTCACGGCCTGCGTCGCGCACGTCCTGTCCTCGCTCCGGTGACCCGGCGGCTCCCGGTGGCCGTCGCCCACCGGGCTGGGCCGGACACCATCGGTCCCCCCTACGCTGAGTCGATGGTCACCCAGCGCCAGATCACCATCGAGACCGCCGACGGGCCCATGCCGGCCCACGAGGCCCGGCCGGACGCCACACCCAAGGGCACGGTCGTCGTGGTCCAGGAGGCCTTTGGGCTCACCTCCCACATCGAGGACGTGACACGCCGGCTGGCAGCCGTCGGCTACCGGGCGGTGGCCCCGGCGCTCTTCCACCGCCAGGGCTCTCCGGTGATGGCCTACGACGACTACGACAAGGTGCTGCCCGTCATGGCCGATCTGACGGCGGAGGGCCTCCGGACCGACATGCTGGCGACGATCGACTCCCTCGATACCGCTCCCTCGGGGATCGGGGTGATCGGATTTTGCATGGGGGGTGCGGTGACGCTCTTCGCGGGTACGCTGCGGCCGCTCGGCGCCGCCGTGACCTTCTATGGCGGGGGGGTGGCGACCGGTCGCTTCGGGCTCCCCCCGCTCATCGAGCTCGCGGCGTCGCTCCAGACCCCCTGGCTCGGCCTCTACGGTGACCAGGACCAGGGCATCCCCGTCGAAGACGTCGAGCGACTGCGCGAGGCGGCCGAGACCTCGCCGGTCCCCACCGAGATCGTCCGCTACCCCGAGGGGCAGCACGGGTTCCACTGTGACGACCGCCCTGCGGTGTTTGATGCCGCGGGGGCCACGGACGCCTGGCGGCGCACCCTCGAGTGGCTGGACGGCCACGTGGCCGCCTAGGCGCGTCGGCTCCAGCTACGCGGGACGTCCTTCCAGGGGACGGATCAGCTACGCGGAACGTCCTTGCAGGGGACGGCTCAGCTACGCGGGACGTCCTTCCAGGGGACGTCCTTGTCGCTGCGGGGCTCGGGGGGCAGACCGAGGACCCGCTCCCCCAGGATGTTGCGCATGACCTCGGAGGTGCCCCCCTCGATGGAGTTGGCGCGTACCCGGAGGAACGCCTTGTGGACGTCGGTCGTGCCGAGCGCGACGTGCTCGGGCCGCACCTTGGGATAGTCCGAGCTGTAGAGCATGCCCTCGGCGCCGAGCAAGTCCATGCACAGCTCGTAGATCCGCTGGTTCTCCTCCGCGTAGGAGAGTTTGGCGACCGAGCCCTCGGGCCCCGGGGTGCCGACGCGGCGAAGCTCGGAGGCCCGCTGGTTGGTGAGGCGGGTTACCTCGTTGTGGACCCAGCGCTGCATCAGCTGATCGCGCAGCGCCAGGGCGTGCGGCGAGGTCTGGCCACTCCACCGCTCCCTCCAGATACGCAGTGCGTCGCCGATCGGTCCGGCGTTGCGGGGCGCGACGTTGCCACCGATCGAGACCCGCTCGTTCATGAGTGTGGTCACGGCCACGTTCCAACCCTGGCCGACCTCGCCGAGCCGATCGGCGTCCGGCACCCGGGCGTCGGAGAAGAAGACCTCGTTAAACTCGGCCTCGCCCGTGATCTGGTAGAGCGGTCGCACCTCCACTCCCGGCGCCTCCATGTCGACGAGGAAGCAGGTGATGCCCCGGTGCTTGGGCAGGTCCGCGTTGGTCCGGGCCAGCAGGAGACCGCGCCGTGCAAGGTGCGCGACGGTGGTCCAGACCTTTTGTCCGTTGAGCAACCACTCGTCGCCGTCCCGCTCGGCACGCGTGGCCAGGCTGGCCACGTCCGAACCGGCGCCGGGCTCGGAGAAGAGCTGGCACCAGATCTCCTCGCAGGTGAAGATCGCCCGGAGGTAGCGATCGTTTTGCTCGTCGGTCCCGTGGGCCACCAAGGTCGGCGCCACCATCCCGTACCCGATGATGTTGCGCAGCCCCGGGCTGGTGGCCCCGGCCTTGAGGATGCGTCGCTGCACCGGGCCCTGCAGCCCGGGTGAGACCCCGAGGCCGCCGCGGCCCACGGGGAAGTGCACCCACGCCAGCCCGCGGTCGAACTGCTCGCCCCAAAACACCTCGGGCTCGGTGCGGTCCGGCGGCAAGTCGGCGAGCAACTCGTCGACCATCGCATCCAGCTCCTGGCGGTCGAGAACCCTTGCCGTCGTGGTCACGGCCATCACCTCCTCATCGAACGCTACCCGTCGCCGGCCTGCCAGTCGTCCCGGGCCTTGGCCTGATCGCCCTTGGCCCGACCATTCTTGGATCGCTCCTCGACCTCGCGGGCGATGACGTGGACGTCGATGCCGGCGTCGGCCGCGGCGCGGAGCAACTTGCGGGCTAGGGATCCGCGGCTGACCTCCTCCCAGCGGCTGCGCCGCGACGCACCGAGCACGATCTGCGTCACGGCGTGGCGCCGGGCGTACTCGACGATGGCGGTGGCCGGGTCGTCGGCCACGACCTCGTCCCATCGGCCACCCACGTCGTCCACCAGCTGCCGTAGCCGGGCGACGTCCTGCGGCGAGGTGCGCTCGTCCACCACGTGGATCGCCAGCAGGTCCCCCTTGATCCGTGCCGCCAACCGGGCGGCCCGGCGTACGACCGGCGCCACCGTGGGCGCGCCCGAGACGGCCACGAGGATCCGCTCCGTCGTGTCCCAGGACACCCCGTGATGGGTCGAGAGGTACTGCTGGATCTCGTCCTCGGTCTCGTCGGCCACGAAGCGCAACGCCAGCTCCCGTAGGGCCGCCAGGTTCTCCGTCCGGAAGAACCCGGACAGGGCCGAGGGCACCTTCTCTCGGGAGTAGATGTTCCCGTGGATCATGCGCCGACGGAGCTGTTCAGGAGACGAGTCGATCAGCTCGATCTGATCCGCGCTCCTCACCACCCAATCGGGCACCCGCTCGGCCACCCGGACACCCGTGATCTTCTCGACGGCGTCGGCGATGCTCTCGAGGTGCTGGATGTTGACCGTGGTCACGACGGCGATGTCGGCCTCGATGATCTCGAGCACGTCCTGCCAACGCTTTTCGTGTGGCCCGGAGCCGGGGACGTTGGTGTGTGCGAGCTCGTCGACCAGCGCCACCTCCGGCTTACGCCGGAGCACGGCCTCGAGGTCCATCTCCTCGAGCTCGGTGCCGCGGTACTGCACTTTTTTGCGGGGAATCGTTTCGAGCTCACCGGCGCGCTCGGCCGTGTACGCACGACCGTGGGACTCGACGAATCCGACGACCACGTCGCGCCCGCGCCGGGCACGACGGCAGCCCTCGTCGATCATGGCCACCGTCTTGCCGACCCCGGCGGCCGAGCCGAGGTAGATCCGGAAGCGACCGGTCGGTCGCACCTCCTCCGCGATGCGGTCCTCGCCGTCGCTCACCCGACCCGCTCCCGCCATACACTCGTGGTTCTAATCACAAGGAGAACCCTTCTCGGTGGTTCAGGTACGTCGCATCGCGCTCGGCACGGCCGTGGCATTCGCCGGCATCGCCATCTGCACGGCAGTGATGATGCCATTCCGTGCGGACCTGGCGAGTGCCACGACCGCGTTGGTCCTGGTGGTTCCGGTAGTGGCGGGGGTCACCCTCGGGGGCTCCGGGGCCGGTCTCCTGGCCGCCGCTGCCGGCTTCCTGACCTACGACTTGGCCTTCATCAAGCCGTATGGGACTCTTACCGTCGGAGCTGGTCAGAACTGGACCGCACTCATCGTCTACCTCCTCGTCGTGCTCCTGGTCTCTCGCCTGGTGACCTACCTGCAGGTGGCTCGAGCAGAGGCGCGGAGCCGGGAGCGCAACGCTCGACGCCTCTACCGACTGGCGCAACGACTCATCGCCGACCAGCCCCTGCCCGAGCTCCTCGAGGAGGTCCTCGAGACCGTCGCCGCTACGTTCCGGCCTCGTTGGGCCGCCATCCTGCTGCCGGACCCGGACGCGGAGGACCAGCTCGGGGTGGTCGCCACTATCGGCGAGCCCCTCACCGATCGCGAGGTCCACACCCTCTCGTCCGAGCAGAGCCGCCTGCAGTCCCTCGCCGTGTCCCACCCGACGATGGCGGGGATGATGAGCGTCGCCCTGTACGTGCAGCACCGGCCGGTCGGCATCCTGGCGGTCTCCGACATCACGCTCCAGGCCGACGACCGTGAGCTCCTGCGTGCGTACGCCAACCAGGCCGCCCAGGCCATCGAGCGGAGCCAGCTCCAGGAGGCCGCACTGCGCAGCGAGGCGCTGGAGGCCTCCGAGCGTTGGCGCAAGGCCATGATCGGTGCGGTGTCCCACGACCTGCGGACCCCTCTCGCGACGATCAAGGCGGCGGTGACGGCCGTCAGGGATTCCAACGGCCACCTGCTCCCCGAGGAGCGTGACGAGCTGCTGGCCCTGATCGAGGGGCAGTCCGACGACCTCGCCAGGCTGGTGACCAATCTCTTGGACTACACCCGTATCGAGTCGGGCTCGCTGCAACTGCACCGGGAGCCGACCTCGGTGGAGGACATCGTGGTGGCCGCGGTCAACGTCCTCGGAAGGACCACCCGGGACCCGGCGATCGCCGCCCGTGTTTCCGACTCGCTCCCTCCGGTCGACGTCGACGAGCTCCTCATGGTCCAGGTCGTCGCCAACCTGATCGAGAACGCCCTGCGCCACTCCCCGTCCCGCGCGCCGGTGGAGATCGAGGCTCGTCTGTCCGGGAGCCTGGTGTGCCTGACCGTCCGGGACCACGGCGCCGGGGTGCCCGAGGACGACCGGGAGCACATCTTCGAGATGTGGACGACGTCGGACGGAGGGGGCCGGGCGGGCCTGGGCCTCGGGATCGCCCGGGCCTTCGTCGAGGCCCACGGGCAGCGCATCACCTGTCGCGACGCCCCCGGCGGCGGCGCAGCCTTCACGGTCGCCATGCCGGTCGATCTCCACAGCCAGGCCACCCGGGCGCGAGCCTGGACGCCGCGCCGTTCGGCCGTCCCCCTCTGATGGCCAAGATCCTCCTGGTCGACGACGACCGCTCACTGCTGCGCGCCCTCCAGATCGGGCTGGCGGCCCGCGGCTACGAGGTGGTGCTGGCCCGGACCGGGGAGGAGGGCACCGTCCAGGCGTCGCTGACCGATCCCGACGTGGTCGTGCTGGACCTCGGTCTGCCCGACCTCGACGGGGTGGAGATCTGCCGGCGGATCCGCCACTGGAGCAAGGTGCCCATCCTGGTGCTCTCCGCCGCGGGAGCCGAGGAACGCAAGGTCGCCGCCCTCGACGCCGGCGCCGACGACTACATCACCAAGCCCTTCGGCATGGCCGAGCTGGAGGCACGCATCCGGGTCGCCCTGCGCCACGCCGCCGCAGCGGCGAGCGACCAGGCGGAGCCGGCCGAGCTCACGATCGGGCGGTTGCACGTTGACATGCTCCATCACATGGCGCAGCTGGACGGGAGGGACATCGAGCTCACCGGCCGGGAGTTCGACCTACTCGCCTATCTGGCCCGGCATGCCGGCAAGCTGTGCACCCATCAGATGATCCTCCAGGACGTCTGGGGCACCGGCTACGGATCCGAGGCCCACTACCTGCGCGTCTACGCCCACCGGATCCGCCGCAAGCTGGGCGACGCCGCCGACGTCCTCGAGACCCAACCCGGCATCGGCTACCGGCTACGGACGGATTCGCTGCAAGCCGGCCCCGGGACCACGGCCTGACCGATCACCACCTGACCGATCACTCGCCGGGCGGGCAGACCTCGCAGAGGGGGTTGAGGACCACCAGCTCGCCGCGCGACAGCAGGATGGTCCCCTCGATGCGCAACCATGCGTCACAGCTCACGCCCGCGACGGCCGCCCGACCGAGCCACCGCAGGATCAAGCGCCCGGTGCCGTCGTCGATCCGAGCATCGAGCACGCGGCACGGTTGGCCGCGAAGGGTCATGGAGACCACCTTCGCCGTCACCGCGATGCGCTGCCGGGGCCCGGCACCGGCGATGGTGCGGGCTACCGGGCGGCCTCCCCACTCGACCGCGTCCGGCGGCAGCCACGAGCTCACTTGAGTCGTGCGAGCGCCTCGTTGAGCTGCAGCACGTTGACGAACGGAGAGCCGAGGAAGCCGAGCTGGGCACCTTGGGTCTGGCTGTCGATCAACTGGCGCAGCCGGCCCGCAGAGATCCCCCGCGCCCGGGACACCATCGGGATCTGGGCGTAGGCGTCCGCCGGGGTGATGTCGGGATCGATCCCGCTTCCCGAACCCGTCACGAGATCGCTCGTCGGGTTCACCCCGACCTTGTGCCAGGCCTTGACCAGGGCGCTCGTGTCCTGCACGAGGACCTTGGACCGGGGGCCCAGGTTGGATGCTCCCGACTCCCCCGCCTTGCCGTTCGCGACGAGCGGGTTGTCGGGATCGGGCCGGCCGTGGAACCACTGCGGGTTGAGGATCTTGGTGGTGCTGTAGTCGTTCCAGTTCTGGCCGATCAAGTTGGAGCCGTTGGCAGTGATCGAGCCATCGGCCTGCCCCCGGAAGAAGAGCTGGGCGAGGCCCGTCCCCAGCAAGCCGTAGACGAGACCGAAGAGGACCAGGGCGATCAGCGCCAGCACGACGGAACGGCGGAGATGTTCGAGCATCGGTGGCCTCTCAGTACCAGTGGACTGCGGTCAGGAACAGGTCGATCAGCTTGATCCCGGCGAAGGGCACAATGATCCCGCCGATCCCGTAGACGAAGACGTTGCGCCGGAGGATCGCCTGGGCGCCACTCGGGCGCCACTTCACGCCTCGCAGGGCCAGCGGGATGAGCGCCACGATCACCAGGGCGTTGAAGATGACGGCCGACAGCACGGCGCTCTTGGGGCTGTGCAGCTTCATGATGTTCAAGGCTGTTGAGCTGGGGGTAGGCCGCGACGAAGAGCGCCGGGATGATGGCGAAGTACTTCGCGATGTCGTTCGCGATCGAGAAGGTCGTGAGCGATCCCCGAGTGATCAGCATCTGCTTGCCGATCTCGACGATGTCGATGAGCTTGGTCGGGTTGGAATCGAGGTCGACCATGTTGCCGGCCTCCTTGGCCGCCGTCGTCCCCGTGTTCATGGCCACGCCGACGTCGGCCTGCGCCAATGCCGGGGCGTCGTTGGTGCCGTCGCCGGTCATGGCCACCAGACGACCGCCCTCCTGCTCCGAGCGGATGAGCTCCATCTTGGTCTCCGGCGTCGCCTCGGCTAGGAAGTCGTCGACGCCCGCCTCCTGTGCGATCGCTGCGGCCGTCAGAGGGTTGTCACCGGTGACCATGACGGTACGGATGCCCGCGGCCCGCATCTCGGCGAAGCGCTCCTCGATGCCCTCCTTGACGACGTCCT
The DNA here is from genome assembly GCA_963773635.1 of uncultured Actinomycetes bacterium. Taxonomy (GTDB): domain Bacteria; phylum Actinomycetota; class Acidimicrobiia; order Acidimicrobiales; family RAAP-2; genus CAVZBW01. The sequence goes on from CAVZBW010000005.1 coordinate 796,893, forward strand.
TGAGCTCGATGATGCCGAGGATCTGCGATCCCTCGGCCACCACGAGCGGCGTCGAGCCGTGGCGGGCGATCTGGTTGACCATGTCCTCCAGCCCCGGGGGGACCGTGCCGCCGAGCTCGACGGCCCAGCGCTGCACCGCGTCAGCCGCACCCTTGCGGATCTGTCGCCCGTCCATGTCGAGGCCCGACATCCGCGTCGTCGCAGAGAACGGGACGAACTGATGCTCTCCCGTCAGCTGCCGCTCACGAATGCCGAAGCGCTCCTTGGCGAGGACGACGATGGATCGGCCCTCGGGCGTCTCGTCGGCCAGCGAAGCCAGCTGCGCGGCCTCCGCCACCTCCCGTTCGTCGTGGCCAGAGGCCGGGAAGAAGTCGGACGCCATCCGGTTGCCCAGGGTGATCGTTCCGGTCTTATCCAGGAGGAGGGTCTGGACGTCCCCTGCGGCCTCGACGGCCCGACCGCTCATCGCCAGGACGTTGCGCTGCACCAGGCGGTCCATGCCGGCGATGCCGATGGCGGAGAGCAGGGCGCCGATGGTCGTCGGAATCAGGCAGACGAGCAACGAGACCAAGACGACCACGGGCGCCGACGCCCCGGTGAGGTAGTGACCGAAGGGCTGCAGCACCACGACGACCGGCAGGAACACGATGGTGAGCACGGCGAGAAGGATCGTCAGCGCGACCTCATTGGGCGTCTTCTGCCGGTTGGCGCCCTCCACGAGGTTGATCATCCGGTCGAGGAAGGTGCGACCCCGCTCCGCCGTGATGCGCACGACGATGCGGTCCGAGAGGACCTTGGTCCCACCGGTGACCGCCGAACGGTCGCCACCGGACTCCCGGATAACGGGGGCCGACTCGCCGGTGATCGCCGACTCGTCGACGGAGGCCACGCCCTCGGTGATCTCTCCGTCGGAGGGAATGAGGTCCCCCGCCTCGCACACCACCATGTCGCCCTTGGCCAGCTCGGCGGCGGCCACCAGCTCCTCGCTGCCGTCCGGACGCAGCCGGCGCGCCTCGGTCTCGGACCGCATGCGTCGCAGCGTGTCCGCCTGCGCCTTGCCTCGACCCTCGGCCATCCCCTCGGCGAAGTTGGCAAAGATCACCGTGAGGAACAGCCAGATCGTGATGCTCCAGCTGAACAGCGTGCCGTTCGAGATGGACTCGATAAGCGTGATCACGGTCCCGACGAGCACGACGAACATCACCGGGTTCTTGATCTGGACCCGCGGATCGAGCTTCTTGAAGGAGCTGACCAGCGAGCCGCGCAAGATCGCCGGATCGAAGAGGCCTCGCTGGCCGCTGACGCCGTGGGCGACGGTCGACGGTGCGCTGGTTGTGGCGTCGGTTGTGGGGGCTGTGGAGGTCATCAGAAGAACTTCCCGTGGCTGAGCTGCTCGACGATGGGACCGAGGGAGACGGCGGGGAAGAAGGTGAGCCCGCCGACGATGATGATCACGCCGATCACCAGGCCGATGAACATGGCGTTGTCTGTGCGGAACGTCCCCGCCGACACCGGCACGACGTTCTTCGATGCGAGCGCCCCGGCCAAGGCCAGCGCCGGCACCATGATGGCGAACCGACCGAGCAGCATGGCGATGGCGCCCATGTTGTTGTAGAAGGCCGTGTCGCCGGTGAGGCCAGCGAAGGCCGAGCCGTTGTTGTTCCCCTGAGAGGTGAAGGCGTAGAGGATCTCGCTGAAGCCGTGCGGCCCGGCGTTGAGCGGGCCGGCCCGCCCGGCATGGAGGGAAACCGCGATGCCGGTGATGACAAGGACGGTCACCGGCATGACGAGGATCGCGAACCCCGCGAGTTTGACTTCTCTGGCCTGGATCTTTTTGCCCAAGTATTCCGGTGTTCGCCCGATCATCAACCCGCCGATGAACACGGCGATGATGGCGAAGAGCAGGATCGTGTAGAGGCCACTCCCGACCCCACCCGGCGTGACCTCCCCGAGCATCATGCCCGTCAACAGGCCGAACCCGCCCATGGGGTTGAACGAGTCGTTGGAACCGCTCACCGACCCGGTCGACGTCTGGGTCGAGGCGATGTCGTACAACGCAGACTGGGTGTCGCCGAAGCGCGCTTCCTTGCCGACCATGTTGCCGGTCGGCTGGTAGGGAACGCCGGCCGCGGCCACCGCGGGGTTGGCCTGGTGCTCGGCGTATGAGCTGAAGCCGACCCAGACCCCGAAGATGATCACCATGGCGGTGAGCACGGCTACGCCCTGGCGGATGGATCCCACCATCTTGCCGAAGACGTACGTCAAGGCGACGGGGATGGAGAGCAGGAGGACGAACGAGAACAGAAAGGTCACCCCGGTCGGGTCCTCAAAGGGGTGAGCGCCGTTGGCGTTGAAGAAACCCCCGCCGTTGGTGCCGAGCTGCTTGATTGGCTCCATGAAGGCCACCGGGCCCACCGCAATTGTCTGAGTGACCCCGTTGAGAACGTTATGGATGTGCGGTGGCCCGCCGAGGGTCTGTGCTGCGCCCTCGGCCACGAAGACGATCCCGAAGACGAAGGCGATCGGGAAAAGGACGTACAGGCAGCCGCGCACCGTGTCCACCCAGAAGTTGCCGATCGTCGGGGATCCCTTGCGGGCGAACCCCCGTATCAGCGCGACCGCCACGGCGATGCCCACCGCCGCCGAGATGAACTGCTGGACGGTGAGGGCGGCCATCTGCGAGAAGTACGACATCGTGGTCTCGCCGGCATAGTTCTGCCAGTTGGTGTTGGTGATGAAGGAGACCGCGGTGTTCCAGCTCAACGCCGGCGACACGGCCCCCAGGTGCTGGGGATTGAGCGGGAGTGAGCCCTGGATCCGGATGATCAGATAGGTAAGGAGAATGGAAACCGCGGAGAAGATGATGAGGGCACCCGCATAGCGCTTCCAGGTCTGCTCACGCTCCGGACTGGTGCCAAGGAGCTTGTAGATGGGGCGCTCGATGAACCCCAGGAAGTGCACCCGGCCCTCGTAGACGGCGACCATGTAGGCGCCGAGAAAGCGCCAGGCGATCGCGAGCAGGACGACCATGACGACGATGGTCCAGAAGAAGGACATGGCGAGCGAACCTCAGAACCACTCGGCCTTGAACAAGGCCACCCCGAGGTAGATGAACATGGCGATCGAGACCGCCAGCAGGAGTCCCTGGGTGGCGGTCATACCCGGTCCAGCGCCCAGATCAGCCCCAGCATCACGGCCACGAAGGCGACCGTGCCGATGACTACGAGAAAATCGGCCATGGGCTGCAGTCTCGTGGCAGCGGCGTCAACAAGACATCAACGACGGAGCACCAACATAAAAACGGCATAAACGGGAACCCCGGACTGTCGAGGGCCGACCGAGCCGTCAAGGCTCGAACCGGTAGCCCATTCCGGGCTCGGTGAGGAAATGCACCGGATGCGACGGATCTCGCTCGAGCTTGCGACGGACGCGGACCAGCAGCACTCGCAGGTACTCGGTCTCCTTGACGTATTCGGGTCCCCAGACCCGGCGGAGGATCTGGTGCTGGGAGACCAGGTGCCCGGGGTTGCGCACCAGCAGTTCGACCACGTCCCACTCCTTGGGGGTCAGGTGCACCATCTCCCCGTCACGCATCACTCGCTTTGCCGCCAGGTCGATCGAGAACTCCTCGGTCACCACCTGGGGGGCCTCTTCTTCGGTGGTCGCCCGCCGAAGCAGGGCCCGAATGCGGGCCAAGAGCTCATCCATGCCAAAGGGCTTGGTCACGAAATCGTCGGCGCCGACATCGAGCGCCTCCACCTTGGCCGCCTGCTGGTGGCGGGCAGAGAGGACGATCACGGGCACGGTGCTCCATCCCCGCAGACCTCGGATCACGTCAATGCCGTCGATGGTCGGGAGCCCGAGATCCAGGAGGATGATGTCGGGATGGCGGTGCGCGGCATGATCGAGCGCCTCCTCCCCGGTGCGCGCCACGTCCAGCTCGTAGCCGCGGGCTCCGAGGCTGATCGTGAGCGCCCGCAGCAGGGACACGTCGTCGTCGACCAGAAGGAGGCGCGTCATCGGGTCGGGTCGAGCGGCAGGCTCACGACCATGGTGCAGCCGCCACCCGGCGTGTCCTCCACCATGAGCTCGCCCCCGATCGAGCTCACGAAGCCTCTCGCCACGGCGAGGCCAAGCCCCACGCCCGTGCCGATCGGGCTGTCGCCCAGCCGCTGGAAGGGCTGGAAGACCGCCTCACGCTGGGCGCGGGGGACGCCGGGGCCGCGGTCCACGATCTGGAAGTAGACGCGATCCGCCACCGCAGCGACCTCGACGACCACGGCATCGGGCCGGCCGTCCACTCCTCGACCGTGGAGGATGGCGTTGCCGACCAGGTTGGCGATCGCCCGCTCGAGCAGCACGGGATCGACCCGGAGCCGGGGAACCGGGTCCCGCAGCACGAGGCGGACGTCCCTGCCCTTGGGACCCAGGCTGGCGAGCGCGGAGCACAGCACCTCCTGCACGCCGACCGAGCGCTGGACGACCTCGAGCGAGCCCGCCTGGAGACGGCTCATATCGAGCAGGTCTTCGACCAGGCTGGTGAGCCGGTCCGTCTCCTCGTCAACCGTCTCCAGGAGGGCCCGCACCTGCTCGGGGGGGAACGTGACGTCGCCGGCCAACAGGCTGGTGGTCGCCGCCTTGACCGAGGCGAGGGGGGTCCGCAGGTCGTGGCTGACCGCCGTGAGGAGGGCGGTGCGCATCTCGTTGGCCCGCCGCTGTTGCTCGGCGGCAAGGGCCTCCGCATAGAGGCGCTGGCTCTCCCGGACCGCTGCCAGCTGCGCGGCGAACCCGGCCAGCGTGGCTCGATCGCCCGCAGGGAGGTCTACGCCCCGGAGGAGAAGCAGTTCCTCCGGGGCGATCGGCAATACGGTGGACGCTTCCTCTGGGTCGGTCGGGATGCCCTCGCCCGCCATGCACTCGATCAACCAGCGATCGCCCTGCCGCCGGACCACCGCCACCCCTCGTTGTTCGAAGGTGACGAGCAACTCCTGCAACAGCTCTGGCAAGGGGTCGGTCGCGCTCGACACTGATCGCGCCGCGATCCGGGCCAGGGCCCGGGCCCCGCTCGCAGCCTTGGCGGCCGCCTGCGAGCGTCTCGCCGCAAGCTCGACGAGGGTGGCCACAAGGGCCGTGACCACCAGGAAGGCCAGGACCGTGACGACGCCGGCGGCGCTCGACATGGCGAGGGAATCGACCGGCTCCACGAAGAAGTAGTCGAGGAGGAAGGCGCCCGAGAGCCCAGCTGCCACGGCGGGCCAGATCCCGCCGAGCGCCGCTACGGCTGCCGCCACGACGAGGTAGATGCTCATGGGTCCGGAGGCATCGCCGTGAAACGACGGGCGCACCGAGACGAGCAGCACGGTGAGGGCCGTGTAGGCGACGAGGCAAAGGGCGAGGGCGCCGACCCGACGCGACCACGGCATCGACGAGGGGAAGCGCGCCCGCGGAGGCCGCGCCGGCCCGCTGCGCCCGACGCTTCGCTCCTCGACGCCGATCACGTGCACGTCCAGGTCGCCGGCTGCCGCCTTGATGGCGCGCGCCACCACCGATCCTCGGAAGGTCTGGTCCCGTCGTCGCCGAGGACTCGCCCCGAGGACGAGCTGGGTGGCGTTCTCCGCCCGGGCGACCTGCACCAGCGCGGTCGCCACGTCGGCACCGACGACCTCCACAAAGCGGCCCCCGAGCTCCTCCAGCAGGGTCCGATCGGCCACCAGCCCCGGGAGGGGGGAGCCGTCCGAGCGCGCCGGTCGCACGTGGACACCGACGAGCTCCGCCTTGGCCCGGGCGGCCATGCGGGCGGCGCGACGCAGGAGCCGCTGTGCGCCGGGTGCCCCGGTCATCGAGACGACCACGCGCTCCCTGGTCTCCCACGGCCCCGCGATGCCGTGGCGCTCCCGGTGCGCGCTCGAGCTCGTCGTCCACCCGGTCGGCCATCCACAGCAGGGCCAGCTCCCGGAGGGCCGCCAGGTTGCCGGACCGGAAGAAGTTGGTCAATGCCGCATCCAGGCCTTCGGCTGGATAGACGTTCCCGTGGGCCAGCCGCCTCCGCAGGGCCTCCGGGGCCATGTCGACGAGCTCGATCCGCTGCGCCCGGCGCAGCACCAGGTCCGGCATCGTCTCGTCAGGAGCGACGCCGGTGATGCGTTCCACCACGTCGACCAGGGACTCGAGGTGGTGCAGGTTGACCGTGGAGATCACCTCGATGCCGGCGTCGAGGAGCTCGTCGACGTCCTGCCAGCGATGCTCGTTGCGACAGCCCGGCACGTTGCGGTGGGCCAGCTCGTCGATCAGCACGACCTGGGGCGCCCGCTCCAGGACGGCGTCCACGTCGAGCTCCTCGAGCTGGTGGCCCTCGTACTCGACCTCTCGCCGTGGCAACACCTCTAACTGTCGGATCCGAGCAGCGGTGTTGGCACGACCGTGCGTCTCGACCAGGCCCACCACCACGTCGGTTCCGCGCTCGGACCGACGCCAACCCTCGTCCAGCATGGCGAACGTCTTGCCGACGCCGGGAGCGGCACCCAGGTAGACGCTCAGCTGGCCCCGCACGACGACCTCAGAACCGCTCCGGCGTGAGCAACGCGGCGACGAGGTACGCCGCGACCAGCACCGAGATCACCAGGCCCACAAGGTCTTGGACGTTCATGCGGCCCTCCCGGAGCGCCGAGTAAGATTCCTTATGGCGCGCCGGGAAGCCTGGTCGGCAGACAACGTCCGTTCGACGCGACGTCGATTCGAGGTGACCCGTTGAAGCCAACAGCCATCGTCGCGAGCATGCGCTCCGCGCTGGCCCGGCCGCACCAGCACGCCCGACTTCCCGGCTGGAGGGCCGAGGCCCTCCGCACCACCCTCTGGCTGGTGCCGCTCGCCCTGGTGATCGTCGCGGTGCTGCTCTTCGTTGCCACCTTCGAGGTGGACCGCGCCGCCTACCACCACGAGATCACCCTCCCCCGCTGGTTCAGCGCCGGCAGCGCCGACGCAGGCCGCCAGGTCCTGATCGCCATCGCGGCAGCCGTCATCACCGTGGTCGGCGTCGTGTTCTCAGTGACCATCCTGGCCCTGACCCTCGCCTCGCAGCAGTTCGGCCCCCGGATGATGCGCAACTTCGTGCGGGACCGCGGCAACCAACTGACCCTCGGCGTATGGGTCGCCACGTTCGTCTACTCGGTCCTGGTCCTCGCATCGATCAGTGGGCCGCCCAACACGTTCGTCCCGCACGCCTCGATCACGATGTCCGAGGCCTTGCTGCTCCTCGACCTGCTGGTCCTCATCTACTTCATCCACCACATCGCCAAATCGATCCAGCTGCCGGAGGTCATCGCAGGGATCGCCGACGACCTCACGCTCGCCATCGACGCCGAATTCCCCCTGCCGGCCGGCACCCGGCTCGACCCCACCACGGTCGATGGGGAGCGCTCCATGGACGAATTGCTCGACCTGCTCGAAGAGGGGGGCATCGTCGTGCCGGCCACGACCAGCGGCTACCTGCAGTTCGTGGGCTTCAGTCAGCTCGTCGCCATCGGCGAGCGCACCAACTCCGTGATCCGACTGGCCCATCGCCCGGGTCACTTCATCGTCGCTGGCCGACCCCTGGCCACCGTCTGGCCGCCGGACGCGGCCCCCGAGGTGGCCGGTGCGCTCACCCGAGCCCACGTGACCGGCCCCCACCGCACGCTCATCCAGGACCCCGTGTTCGCCATCGACCAGCTGGCCGAGATCGCCATCCGGGCGCTCTCGCCCGCCGTCAACGACACGTTCACCGCGCTCACCTGCATCGATTGGCTCTCGGCGGGCCTGTGCCGCATGTCGGGCCGAGCGTTGACCGAGGGCGTCTACCGTGACCGGGCGGGCCGGGTCCGGCTCATCGAGCACGACCCCAGCTACGCGAGGATGGTCAACCGGGCCTTCGACAAGATCCGGCAGGCCGCTCGGGGGATGCCCGCTGTGATCATCCGGCTGCTGGACGCCCTGGCCAACATCATGGAGAACACCGTCGGTCCGGAGCAACGGAGGGTCCTGATGCGTCAGGCGGAGATGATCCTGCGCGCCGCCGAGAGTGACATCCACGAGGAGATGGACCTCGAAGATGTCCGGCGGCGCTATCGGCGGATCGTGGCGATCGACATGCGGCTCGAGGACGGTACGGCGCTCCGGCCGCGATGGGAGCCGGCCGATGGCGGTGGCCGGAGCTCCCGGCGGAGGAGTCGCAGCGGATCGGGTCGCTGACTCGGCGGCCAGAGCGGCTCGCACCCGAAACGTTGGACCCATACCGGGCAGGGTAGGGCTGGGCTCCGGAAAGACGTCGTTACATTTGGCGCGCCTGGCGTAAAAAATTCGCGAACGGTGAAAGAGCCTGCTCGGAGCAGGTGAATCCACCCTCGGGACGGGCCCGGCTGCGGGCCGCCGGCTGTGGAATACCCGGCGTGGGTTGCGTTGTTGAACTCGCTACACGGGTGAGGACTACCCCGAGAGGGGATTCGGTCCCACAGCACGGGAAGAAGGAACTTTGATGGTCGATCGCAACCAGCCGTTGCCGCTCTTGCCCCTCACGTCGGGGGTCATCCTGCCCGGCATGGTGTTCACGATGGCCCTGGAGAGCGAGGAGGCCCAGGCCGCAGTGGAGTCCGCCGGCGAGGCCGGGGGTCGTCTGTTGCTGGTGCCCCACATCGAGGGCCGGTACGCGGGCATCGGCGTCGTCTCCGAGATCGTCGAGACCGGCCAGCTCCCAGGGGGTTCCGTCGGCGCCGTCGTCCGAGGCCTCGAGCGCGCCGAGGTCGGCGTGGCTGTTCCCGGCACCGGCCGTGCGCTCTGGGTCCAGGTACACCCCGTCGAAACGCCCGCCGACACCCCCGCGGTCCACGAGCTCGCCCGGGAGTACCGGGCGGTCTTGGAGAACATCCTCCTCGCCCGAGGGGCTCGCCAGATCATCGCCCAGCTCCGGGAGGTCACGGAGCCTTCGCAGGTGGCCGACATTGCCGGCTATTCCCCGGACCTCTCGCTCGAGCAGAAGGTTGAGGTGCTGGAGACGATCGACGTCGAGGAGCGGCTCCGGTTGGTCCTCGGATGGGCCAAGGAGACGCTTGCCGACCTTTCGCTCCGAGAGCGCGTCAAGAACGACGTCGAAGAGGGCATGGAGAAGAGCCAGCGCGAGTTCCTCCTCCGCCGGCAGCTCGACTCCATCCGCAAGGAGCTCGGCGATCTGACCGGCGAGTCCGACGGCACGCCCGGTGACTACCGAGCCAAGCTCGCCGAGCGCGACCTCCCCGAGGGCGTGCACGACGCGGTCCTCCGAGAGGTGGACAAGCTCGAGCGGACCAGCGAGCAGAGCCCCGAGCACGGGTGGATCCGTACCTGGCTGGACACCGTCTTGGAGCTCCCCTGGGGAGTCGAGACGGAGGACCGCCTCGACATCTCGGAGGCCGCCCGCATCTTGGACGAGGACCACGACGGGTTGACCGACGTCAAGGAACGGATCATCGAGCACCTGGCGGTCCGCAAGCGCCAGGCGGAGCGGGGCCTCGCCCCGGTCTCGGGCCGCGGCGCGGGCAGCATCCTGGCCCTCGTCGGTCCCCCGGGGGTCGGCAAGACCTCGCTCGGCGAGTCGGTCGCCCGCGCCCTCGGACGCAACTTCGTGCGGGTGGCCCTGGGCGGCGTCCGAGACGAGGCCGAGATCCGTGGGCACCGGCGCACCTACGTCGGCGCCCAGCCAGGGCGGCTCGTCCGGGCGCTCCGCGAAGCCGGCAGCATGAACCCGGTCATCCTCCTCGACGAGGTGGACAAGCTCGGAACCGATTTCCGGGGCGACCCGTCTTCGGCGTTGCTCGAGGTGCTCGACCCGGCTCAGAACCACACGTTCCGTGACCACTACCTCGAGGTGGAGCTCGACCTCTCCAAGGTCGTCTTCCTTGCGACGGCCAACGTGGCGGAGACCATCCCCGGGCCCCTGCTCGACCGGATGGAGCTCATCCGCCTCGACGGCTACACCGAGGACGAGAAGCTCTCGATCGCCCAGCACCACCTCCTCGTGCGTCAGCGGGAGCGCGCTGCGCTCTCTGCCGACGAGGTCACGGTCACCGACGACGCCCTGCGCGCGGTGATCGCCGACTACACGCGGGAGGCCGGCGTGCGCAATCTCGAGCGCGAGCTCGGCCGGTTGCTCCGCAAGGTGGCGACGCGCCTCACCTCGGACGAGGTCGAGCCGCCGGTCGTGGTCGACTCGGCCGACGTGCGGGCCTGGTTGGGCCGACCCCGGTTCTTCTTCGAGGCGGCCGACCGCACCGCGGTGCCCGGCGTGGCCACGGGTCTCGCCGTGACCGGCGCCGGGGGCGACGTGCTGTACGTCGAGGCGACCGACATGGAAGGCCCGGAGGGGCTCACCATCACGGGCCAGCTGGGCGACGTCATGAAGGAGTCGGCGGAGATCGCCCTCTCCTACGTGCGCTCGCACGCGACCGAGCTCGGCATCGACCCCGAGCGGCTCCGCGGACGCCGATTCCACGTCCACGTGCCGGCGGGCGCCGTGCCCAAGGACGGGCCGTCGGCGGGCGTCACGTTGACGACCGCCCTCGTGAGCCTGCTTCGGGACGTCCCGGTGCGATCCGTGGTGGGCATGACCGGCGAGGTCACCCTCCAAGGGCGGGTGCTGCCGATCGGTGGCGTCAAGCAGAAGGTGCTGGCGGCTCACCGCGCCGGGCTGACCGAGGTGGTCCTGCCCCAGCGCAACGGGGGCGACCTCGAGGACGTCCCCGAGGCGGTGCGTGAGGTGATGACGTTCCACCTCGCCAACGAGGTGTCCGACGTGCTGTCGGCGGCGTTCGACGCCGGCGGCGCGGCGGCCCCGGCGGCGCCGGGACCGGAGGACGACACCTCGACGAAGGACCGGCAGGCGGCTTGAGGGCTCTATCCAGGAATCCTTGCGCAGGCACGCCCGGCTGATTCAACCTTCACGCATGCGTGCTGGTTCCGAGTCGAGTGTTGGTTCCGAAGAGTCACCCGCAATATGGCGCTGTTCGCACTGCGGGATGCTGGTACACCCGAGCGACGAGCGCAGCCCCGCCGCCTGGTGTGCCCGCTGCCAGCGCGTCACCGAGGCCCGCCGCGACGGGGGGTAGGCAACCCCTCGTCGGGGCGAGCGCCCGGGACGACCCGGCCTTCGTATACTGACCGACTCTGCGTGCCCGGCACCTTCCCGTGATCGTGGTGGCCGCGCTCGGGCTCTCGACGGTCCTGGCCGGCTGCGGCGGTGGCCAACCCACCGGTGCACCCGCGTCCCAGCATGATCGGACGGGTGGCGGAGCCTCGACGTCCAACGGCGCCCCGCCGTCCTCGAGCGGAGGCTCCAGCGCCCCTGCGACGACGGCCCCGGCGCGCACCACGACGACCACCGCTCCCCCGCCGCCGACGACCACGACCGCTCCCGTCCAACCGGGCTGGACCCCGGTGGCGACCACTGCCACCGGGGTCGCGGTGGACGAGCAGACCTACACCGCTTCCGACGGGGCTCAGGTGACCCTGGCGCGCTTCCGCTGCCGGCCAGGTGCACTACGCGCTGCACCCCGGGAGCTCCGATCCGCCCGGCGCCGCCAGCCTGGCCGGGGTGCCGGGTCCCGCCATCACCCCCCAGGAGCAACCCGCGCTCCTGGCGGCGTTTAACGGCGGGTTCGAGGAGGGAGCGGGGGCCGAGGGCTTCGAGATCAACGGGCAGACGGTCGAGGGCCTTCAGAACGGCCTCGCCAGCCTGGTCATCTACGGGGACGGGACGGCGCAGGTGGGAGTGTGGGGGCAAAACGTCCCGGCCGCCGCCGGTGCCCAGGTGGTGAGCGTGCGGCAGAACCTCGAGCCACTGGTCCAGGCCGGGCAGCCGAGCCCCGACATCAACAGCATCTCCACGTGGGGCGCCACCCTGGGTGGCGGCAGCTCGGTCGCCCGCAGCGCGGTCGGCCAGGACGCGCAGGGGAACATCATCTTCGCGGGCTCGATGGAGGCGCTGCCGTCCGACATGGCGGCCGCCCTCGTCCAGGCCGGGGCGGTGACCGCGATGGAGCTCGACATCAACCCCGAATGGGTGCAGCTGGCCGTCGCGTCCACTCCCGGCGGCGCGCTCTCTGCTGGGGTCCCCGGACAGAACCGCCCCGCGGACCAGTACCAAGCGGGTTGGACGCGCGACTTCGTCACCGTCCTCTACGCACCGCCGTCCCCGTAGTCCCGCGCCGCCCGTCGCGGCACGCAGGGAATCGTCAGGCGGCCGACGCCCGTCACGCTCGAGACGGCTGCCTGGCCGGTGGTCGGTCCAGCGTGAGCTGGCCCGTGTTGGCGTCGAAGTCGAACAGCTCGCCGTACCGGCCCCAGTCGACCGCGATGCGGAGCTGCTGGCGCGCCTCGTCCTCGGAGAAGCCGCGGCGGAGGAGGTCGAGGAAGAACCCATCCCCGAGGCTCCCGTCCTTGGTGGCCTCGAGCGCGTTGCAGATGGATCGGACGAGCGGGGCGCGCTCTCGGGCACGCTTGGCGAAGATCTCCTTCGACTCCAAGATGTCGGCGTCGACGAACACCCGCCCGTCGTCGCTGATCTGCAGATCGGCGTCCTCCACGACGGCCAGGCCGAGAACCTGGGCGGCGTCCACCAGGGGGAGCAGGTCGTCGACCTCGAACGTCAGCTCGTGCGCCAGCTTGGGCAGGTCCTCGCGACCGCCCTGAGCTGCCAGGATCTCGAGGAGGCCCGCCATGCCGCCGACGCTCGCCGCCGGGAGCGGGGTGTCGACGGGCGAACCCTCACCGGGCGCGGCGACGGTCCACACGTGTGAAGGCGGCCTCGTGTCGCTCCCGGTCATCAGCCCGTAGATGTCGTCGACCAGCGCCTGGAAGCTCTCGTCGTGACGGTCGCGCGGCTGGGGGAACCCGCACGTGATCTCCGTCCGGATCCGTCCCGGGTTCGCCCCGAGCACGAAGATCCGATCGGCCAGGATGACGGCCTCCTCGATGTTGTGGGTCACGATCAGCATCGCCTTGGTCGGGAAGTCCTTTTCCCTCCACAGCCGCAGCAGCTCGGCACGCAGGTTGCGGGCGGTGAGGACGTCGAGGGCAGAGAAGGGCTCGTCCATCAACAGTGCGTCGGGCTCGACCACCAGGGCGCGCGCGAAGCCCACCCTCTGGCGCATCCCACCGGACAGCTCCTTGGGGTAGGCAGACTCGAAGCCGTCGAGACCGATGGTGTCGATCGCTCGCTCGGCGCGGGTCCGCCGCTCCCCGGCCGCCACCCCGAGCGCCTCCAGGCCCAGCTCGACGTTTTGGCGCACGGTGAGCCAGGGCAACAGGGCGAAGCTCTGGAACACCATGGCCACGCCCGGGTTTGCGCCGTTGAGCGGCTCGCCCCGGTAGCTCACCTCCCCCTCCGTCGGGGCGATCAGGCCGGCGATGCAACGGAGCAACGTGCTCTTTCCCGAGCCCGATCGACCGAGCAACGCGACGATCTCGCCCTCTCGCAGATCGAGGGAGATGTCCTCCAGTACGGGCAGCGGGCTGCCATCGGGCGACGTGAACGTCTTGCTCAGGTGGCTCACCTCGATGATCGTCCCCGGAGCCGCCCCGGTCTCGGCCCTCGGCCGTTCGGCGTGCACCGTCACGCTCGTCTGCCCTCCGGGTCGGTCGGGGGTCCGGGCGGCGGTCGGTGAGCGGTCACAGCGTGTAGTGGCTCTCGGCGAGGCGGTAGAGCCGCCGCCAGAACAGCCGGTTGGCGACCACCACGAACGCGCTCATGACGATCCCACCGGCGATGAGGATGGCGAATTTTCCTTCGTTGGATGCCGTGGCAATGTAGTTGCCGAGCCCGTACGCATTCAACGTGCGGTGGTTCCAGGCCACAAGCTCTGCGACGATGGAGGCGTTCCAGGCGCCACCGGCGGCGGTGATCCCCCCCGTGACGTATGCCGGGAAGATCGCCGGAAGGATCACCTGGCGCCATCGCTGCCGGCGGGTGAGGCGCATGACGACCATCATCTCCCGCATGTCGTTGGGTATGGAGCTCGCGCCGGCGATCACGTTGAACAAGATGTACCACTGCGCACCCAGCATCATGAGCACGATGGCCCCGTAGTTGAGCGAGATGTGCAGGTCGATGAAGATCAGGGTGGCAAAGGGGAAGAGCAGGATCGCGGGAAAGCTCGCGAGAACCTGGACGACCGGCTGGGCATAGCGGGAGAGCCTCGGGTTCATGCCGATCTTCACGCCGATCGGGACCCAGATGACCGTCGAGATCGCCAGCAACACGACCACGCGCAGCAGGGTCGCAAACCCAAAGGCGAACAGCGAGGGGAACCGGTGGAACCCGAGGTGGGAGTTGAGATAGATCCCCCCGGCCACGATGACGCCCACCGAGACCGCCGCCACGAGCGCCCAAAAGACGACGTCGCCGACACGGCGCTTGCGCAGGTCGGTGTGCAGGGCGTACTCCGCCAGGCCAAAGGGCCGGGTCAGGCGATCGAGCAGCCGGCCGACGGGGCGGAGGCCTCGGGCCAGCAGCCTCGGGATGGACGAGCGGCGGAGGACGTCGAGCACGATGCTTCTCGGCTTGTCCGTCGATTCGGAGGTCTCCAGGCGAAACCTCTCGGACCAGGCCACGAGGGGCCGGAAAACGAAGAAGTTGGTGCCGACCACGAGGACGACCATCACGAAGATGGCGAGGGTGACCTTCGTGTACGAGCCCTCACTCACGGCCGCACCCATATAGCTCCCCATCCCGGGAAGGCTTTGCGAGATCCCCTTTCCGCCGACGAACACCGTCACCGCCTCAGATGCGGTCAGGAAGAACCACCCTCCCCCCATCGACATCATCATGTTCCAGATGAGGCCGATGGCCGAGGTCGGCACGTCAAGCTTCCAGAATCGCTGCCACTTGGTCAGGCGGTACATGCGTGCCGCCTCGTCGAGCTCGGTCGGTTGCGAGATGAGCGAGTGGTAGAAGCTGAAGGTCATGTTCCAGGCCTGCGAGGTGAAGATGACGAAGATCGAGGCCAGCTCGAGCCCCAGCAGGCTGTCGGGAAAGACCTTGATGAAGAAGGTCAACGCGATGGGAAGAAAGACGAGGATCGGGATCGACTGGAGCACGTCGAGGATGGGCACCAGGACCTTTTGGGCGCGCCGCAGGCGGGCGGCGGCGGTGCCGTAGACCAACGTGAACACGGTCGACAGGAACAGCGCGATGAACATCCGCAGCAGGGAGCGGGCCGCGTAGTAGGGCAGGTCGCTCACGTTGGTCGAGAGCTTGACCGGCGTCCTTCCGGGCGTGAAGTTGACGGTCATCGCCTGACCCAGCTTGACGGCGCCGTACAGGACAGCGACGATGGCCGCGGCCACGATGAGGTCGAACCAGTTGAGCCTCCGGCCCCGCAGGGACTCCCGCAGCGGCAGCAGTCGTTGGGTCGTGGTCAGTGGTTCACCTCCCCGTCACCCATCTGCGCAAGGCGTCACGGGGCCGGCGACCTGCGGCTGGGTCCTGCCGGTTGCCACACCGTAGCCAAGCGGTGGCGAGCAACGATCCCGACGGGTCGTCTAGCCCGATCCCGAAGGCGACGCCCGTCGAGGCGCAGGGTCCTCGTTTGCAGTGACCAGCAGTACAACCTGGTCGCCGGCATGGAGCTGCAGGTCTGCTCGCGGTGCGACGAGATCGCCCCGCTCAGAGACGCCGACCACCAACGATCCCGAGGGCCATGCGACGTCACCGATCCGCCGACCCTGAGCCGGCGCCCCGGACCTCACAGTGAGCTCGTAGACCTCGTAACCCGATAGCGGCATCGGAGGGCGATGGAGGTGCGCGCGGCCGCGTCGGAATCAGAGATCTCCGTTGCGAGCACCCCCTGTTCGGCCTCTCGAGTCGTGGCGCGTGCGCTGCCGGCGAGCGCCCGCAACACAGCCCTTCGAGTGATCCAGCCCTGGAGGTGCCCTCCGTCAGGAGCGAGAACCGGCAAGCCAACCCGACCGTAGAGCACCAGCTGTCGCAGCGCCTGGTCGAGGGTCTCGTTGGAGAACAGCGTCTGTGGTGCTCCGAGATCGTTGCCCGGTCCCACCAGGGCGGTCAGGACCTCTTCTCGGGGGGGGCATGCTGCCCACCGTCGACCACCCCGAGGGAGACCTGCCCGTTGCCCTGAGCGATCGGGCAGCATCACGTCGGCGACCGTGAGCAGCTGCAGCACGTTGGTCGGTCTCGGGCGCTCGATGTCGATGCCGCGGCGCAGCAGCTTCGTCGTGTAGATGCTGCCGTAGCTGAGGCGCTTCGACAGCGCCGTGGCGATGCCGACGGCCAGCATGACCGGCAGGATCAGCGTGAAGTTGCCGGTCATCTCCACGACGCTGGCGATGGCCGTGAGCGGCGCCTGGGCGGCCGCCCCGAAGACCGCCGCCCATGGCGACGACGCCGAAGATGGCCGGCGAGCTCACGATCGGGCCGAACAGGTGCTGGACGACGATCCCCGAAGGCCATGCCCGCCATGGCCCCGGTGAACAGCGACGGGGCGAAGATCGCCCCCGGAGCCGCCGATCGAGAGCGTGAGGCTGGCGGCGAGGATCTTTCCCACCATCAGGACGACCAGGAACCACAGCACGTAGTGGCCGGCGACCGCCTTGTTCATGACGGGGTAGCCGACGCCGTACATCTGGGGAAGGGCCAGGAGCACGCGCACCGAGGGCCAGGCCGCCGACCGCCGGGCGGGCCCACTCGGGCCGACCCTTCCACAGCGCGTCGCGCGAGGTCCTCGAACTTGTAGAGCACCGTCTTGAACCCGAAGCCGATCAGCCCGGCGGCGACCCCGAGGACGGCGACGAGCAGGTAGGTGTAGTCGTGGTGCACGACAGGTCATGGGGGATGCTGCGAGAAGAACGGGGCCGAGCCGAAGAAGGCCTGGCTGACGAGATCGCGCGGTGACGGCAGACGAGGATGGTGGCGAACAGCGCGTCGAGCGAGAACTCGCGCAGGATGATCTCGAAGCCGAAGAAGAGCCCGGTGATCGGGCGTTGAAGGTCGCCGAGATCCCGCCGGCGGCTCCGCAGGCCACGATGATGCGCAGGCGGGTCTCCGACATCCGCACGAACTGGCCCAGGGTCGAGGCGAAGGCCGACCCGATCTGGACGATCGGACCCTCGCGCCCGACCGAGCCGCCGGTGCCGATGCAGATGGCCGAGGCCAAGAGCCTTGACGACGGTCACCGGCGGGCGGATCCGCCCGCCGTTCTCCGCCACCGCCAGCATGACCTCGGGCACCCCGTGGCCCCGCGCCTCCCGGGCGAAGCGCTGGATCAGCGGCCCGTAGAGCAGGCCGCCGAGGACGGGATCACAGGAGGAACCAGATCCCGAGCCACGGCAGATGCGGGCTCGCGACCCGGCCCTGCTGGCCGAACTGCTCCTGGCCCGTCGCCAGCCAGGTGAAGGCGAAGATCAGCCATCGGAAGCCGACGGCGCCGAAGCCGGCGCCGACCCCGACCACGAGGGCCATCGCGACCAGCCCGAGCTGTGAGGACCGCAGCCATGTGGCCGCTGTACCGATCGATCCTCCGATCGGCCCCGCTCGTATTTGAAGCGTCCCCGTCATTGCTCGACCCCCCAGCCGAGGGACCAGTCCTGCTCGGGCACTTCGCCTGCGGCCTCGGCGAATGTGCGCAGCGCCTCGAGGACGGGGGCCAGGTCCGAGCGTGGCAGCCGCTGGAGGATCTTGGCGATCTCCGCTCGGCGACGCCTGCTCACCTGTTGCACAAGATCTCGGCCCGTGGGCGTCAGGCTGACACGCACCGCACGACGATCGGAACTGGCCCTCCGCCGCTGGATGAGCTCCTTGCGCACGAGGCGGTCGCACATCCGCGTCGCTGTCGAGCTGTCCACGCCCAGCGCCTCCGCCAAATCGGTGATCCGCTGTGGCCCCCGAGAGGCCAGCTCGATCAGGACCCGGTACTGGGCCAGGGTCACGTCCTCAGCCAAGTTGGCCAACGAACGCGCTGCGACTCCAACGAGCGCCCGGCTGACCGCAAGGAAGCCCTCAACCAGGTCCTCCCCGCGGATCGCTTCTCCGGCTGGCACCTCCGTCTCGGCTGGGCGTCTGGGCACCTCAAAGAGTGTAGTAGCCATACATTGCTGGCAGCAGATGAAATTTTGGCCGGGAATCGAGCGGATCGGAGCCCGCCTGTCGGCACGCAGTCCTTGCCGCTCTGAACGGACCCCGGACAAGCGACCACGGTCTTGCAATAGGGGTTCGTCGGTGGCTCGAGGATCGCCATCCGTGAAGAAGAACTCGAGCTCGAGCACGGCTCTCAACAGCACGCCTGAACGAGGTAGTCGGCTTTCTGCTTCCTGCCGCGCTGCTCGGGATCGGTTCGACTTCCGATTACGTCGTTCTCGTATCGGCTGGGTATCTCGGACTCACACTCGTCGCTCTGACCTTTGCCTATTGCGATACGGGTCTACGACGGGCCCTCAACTCCTGAAGCGTGTGTGTCCCCTTGCCCATGTCGGTTCTACGGCGCGGGCAGGACCGGCGTGCGGGAAGCCCAGATGCCCGCACGCCGGGCGGCCAGGGCCAGCTGGTGGGCGTCACGCACCGCGCGACGCGCCGGCGTCGTTGTTGAAGTATGCGAAGACCTGCGCATCGGCCTCGGGCCACAGCTCGACCATCCGCGCGACCCAGCTCGCGAGGCTGGCCCGCCCGTAGCAGGGCGACGGCCGGCCCTTCCCTTCGTGGAAGCGGACGTAGCCCCAGTCGGCGGTGCGCCAGATCGGCGGTCGGGGTCCCCGCCGATCGACGAGGCACAGCGCCGCGCGACGGTCCTCGAGCACGGCACGGCACTCGTCGACGAACCACGACGGGTGCCGGAATTCGACGGCCACGCGCTGGTCGGCGGGGAATTGCGCCAGGGCGTCGTCCAGGCGATCCAGCGCGATGGCGAGCTGAGGCGGCAGCTGCAGCAAGACGGGTCCGAGCTTCTGACCCAGTCCCCTGGCCCGGTCCAGCATGCGGGCCACGGGTTCGGCGGGATCGGCCAGGCGCTTGACGTGGGTGAGGAACCGGCTGGCCTTGAGCGCGAAGGTGAAGTCGTCGGGCGTGCCCGCGGCCCACCGCTCGAAGGTGGCGCGTTCCGGCAGTCGATAGAAGGCGTTGTTCACCTCGACCGTGGCGAAGCGGCAGGCGTAGTGCCCGAGCCACCGTCGCTTGGGCGTGGCCTTCGGGTAGAAGGCATCGCGCCACCAGTCGTACTGCCAACCGGAGGTCCCTACGTGCAGCCGCATCGGGCCGCCTTCTCCGCCCGCCTGTCCCGACTACCCCCGCTCAACTGCCCACGATCACCTTCACGCCACGGGGCCATCGGACGTACCGCCACGCCAGGTTGCTCAGCGTCGAGAGCCGGTTACGGCGGCCCACGAGGGTGAAGATGTGCAGCGCGAGCCAGCCCAGCCAGGCCAGGGTTCCCGTCAGACGCAGGCCGACGGGCAGCTGCAGGACGGCGGCGCGACGCCCGATCGTGGCCATGATGCCCTTGTCGTGGTAGACGAAGGGCTCGATGGGCCGCCGCTCGAGCAGCCGTCCGATCTGCCGAGCCGCGTGACGCCCCTCCTGGATGGCCGGTTGTGCGAGTTGGGGGACGAGGCTCTCCCCCATGGCGGCGGCCGAGAGGTCCCCCACGACGAAAGTCTCGGGACGCCCCGTCGGGCGCAGATCCCGCTCGACCGCGATCCTGCCCCCGCGAACCTGGTCCAGCCCGAGGTCGTCCGCCAGCCTGGGCGCTCGCACGCCCGCGGCCCAGATGGTCACCGCACAGCCGAGCAGCTCACCCGACGAGAGCAGGACCTCGTCCTCTCGCACCTCCGCCACGGACTGACCGAGCCGCAGCTCCACTCCCCGGCGCTCGAGCTCGGCGGCCGCGTACCGGCTCAACCGGTCGTCGAAGGCGCCGAGGGTGCGGTCGAGCATCTCGACCAGGACGACGCGCACGTCGGAGCGGCTGAGCTCCGGGTAGCCGAACCCCACGAGGGCATCGCGCAGCTCGGCCAGGGTCCCCGCCATCTCCACGCCGGTCGGCCCGCCCCCGACGACGACGATTCTCAGCGGCTCCGTGCAGGGTTCGCACGCGGCGCGCTCCTCGAGCCGGGCGAACACGCGATCGCGCACGTGCACGGCCTGAGGGATCGTGTAGATGGCGAGGCTGTGTTCCTCGGCGCCGGGGATCCCAAAAAAATTCGTGCCGGCGCCGATCGCGAGGATCAGGTAGTCGTACGCCAGGTGCTGCCCGTCGGCAAGCACCGCCTTGCGATCCTCCCAATTGACCCCCACGAGCTCGCCCAGATGGAAGCGGGTCCTCGGCATCTGGCGCACGGTGGCGCGGGCCGGATAGGCGACGTCCCCGGGGTTGAGACCTGCCGTCGCCACCTGGTAGAGCAGCGGTTGGAAGGTGTGGAAGAGGTTCCTGTCGAGCAGGGTCACGTCGACTGGGAGCGAGCGCAGCTCCTCCAACGCGGACATCCCGGCAAACCCGGCGCCGACCACCAGCACGTGCGGGAGCCCGGACAACTCCGTCGGCTCCGTCGGCTCCATCCCCCAAGTGTGCCCGATGAGCTGCGGTGCAACCCTCCGGCCGCTCCTGCGGACACCCGTGCGGAGCTGCCGGTCAGGCCGGACCAGCAATGGTGACGAGCCCGGCGCGGCGCCAGCCCACGACCAGCTCGCCCAGCCCCTCCGGGTAGACCGTCTCTGCGGTGGTGGCCAGGTCGACCGGCGACCACCAGCGGAATTCGCCCATCCATCGCCTCTCGAGCTCGGTCCACCCCGAGACATGCGGCGCGAAGGGCTGGACCGCCAGCACGAAGTACACCTCGTGCTGCTCGATGTGCTCGCCCAGTAGGACGAACTCGGCGCGCCGGCGCCAGATCACGGGGCCGACGGAAGCGAGACGAAGCCCGGTCTCCTCGGCGGTCTCCCGCAGGGCGGCCGCCTCGGGGCTCTCGCCCGGCTCGATCCCGCCTCCCGGCACGTGCCACCAGCGGGCGCCGCTGGGGTCGGTCGGGTCCGAGCCGCTGATCAGCAGGACTCGCTCCTCGGGATCCATGAGCACGACGCGGACGGCATCGCGCCGGCGCGCCGGGCCCAAGGGGCCGCGGCGACCGCCGCCCGCGTCCTCGGGGGCGCGCTTCATGAGCTATAGTGATATATCATTACCGATCGGAACACGTCACGAGGAGTCACAAGACGTGAGAACCAACGAGGCCGATGAGCCCAAGAGAAAGGGAGCAATCCGATGACACACGAACGATCGAGGGGCGCATGCGAGGGCAATGGGGCGGCCGCGAAGGCCGAGGACGGCGCGGACGGGCACCCTGGGCCGGCGACTTCTCCGGCGGAGGATGGGGTCCCCCCGGACGCCGTGCCCGCAAGGGGGACGTCCGGCGGCTCGTCCTGGCCGCACTCCAGGAGGGTCCGGCGCACGGCTACGACCTTATGCAGCGCCTCGAGTCGCAGAGCGGAGGCCTGTGGCGACCCAGCCCGGGATCCGTATACCCGCTGCTGCAGCTGCTCGAGGACCAGGGCGTCGTCAGTGCCGAGGAGCGGGACGGCAAGCGGCTGTACCAGCTCACGGATGCGGGGCGGCAGGAGGCCGAGTCCAGCCGGTCCGAGGGGCACCTTCCCTGGGAGGGCGCGGACGAGACGGGTCAGGAGGTCGCCTCCCTGCGCGACGCGTCGGGGCAACTGCTCCAGGCTGCGCGCCAGGTCGGGCGCGCCGGAAGCCCTGATCAGATCCGCCGTAGCATCGATGCGGTGCGTCAGGCCCGCAAGACCCTCTACGAGATCCTCGCCGAGGACTGAGTGCCCTCGACCGGCGGCGCCATGATCAGGACCGCGGGCCTGACCAAGGTGTACGCCGGGTCCGAGCAGGCCGCCGTCGACGGGCTGGACCTGTCCGTCCCGGCCGGAGAGATCTTTGGGTTGCTCGGCCCGAACGGCGCCGGCAAGACGACGACGGCCGGCATGTTGACCACCCGGGTGATCCCGACGGCGGGAACGGCGGCGGTGGGAGGGGTGGACGTGGTTGCCCATCCCTCCCTCGCCCGGCAGCTGATCGGGGTGGTCTCCCAGCAGAACACGCTCGACCGGTCGCTCAACGTCTGGGAGAACCTCTACTTCCACGGCCGCCTCTTCGGCATGTCCCGCAAGGCGTCCCAGTCGGCGGCCGACGAGCTCCTGGAGCGCATCCAGCTCCAGCGATGGGCCAAGGCGTCTGTCTACGCGCTGTCCGGGGGGATGGCCCAACGACTGATGATCGCCCGGGCCATCCTGCACCGCCCGGCCGTCCTCTTCCTCGACGAGCCCACCGCGGGGCTGGACCCCCAGAGCCGCCTGGCGCTCTGGGGAATCCTCGGTGAGCTCAATCGCTCGGGCCAGACCATCATGCTCACGACCCACTACATGGAGGAGGCGGAACAGCTCTGTGCCCGGGTGGCGATCATGGACCACGGACGCATACTGGCGCTCGACAGCCCATCCGGACTCAAGCGCTCCGTCGATGCCGACACGGTCGCCGTGGTGCGCGTCAACGGGGATCCCCGGGCCTTCGCCCGCCGGCTCGAGGACGAGCCGCCCGGGATCGGCCGGATCCGCCTCCTGGACGACGGCGTGGAGATCCACTCTCGATCCCGCGGGCGGCTCGTACCCGTCCTGGTGGCCGCGGCGGAGGCGGAGGGTCTCGAGGTCGTCGATCTGTCGATACGAGAGCCCAGCCTCGAGACCGTCTTCATCGACCTGACCGGCCGGGAGCTCCGCGAGGCATGAGGAGGTGCGACCGATGAGCTCGGAGCCGGCAGCAGTCACCGGCGCGGACCACCAGACGGGAGACTCGCTGCAGGCGGTGGCCGGCGCCGCCCGAGGTGCCGAGGTCGAGGCGCGCACCCGGCCGGTCGCCGCGGCGAGCCGGAGCGCTCTGGTGGCCCTGTTCCAACGCGACGTCACCGTGCTGCGCAAGCACCTCGGGGAATTCGTCGCCAGGACGCTGATCCAACCCCTGCTCCTCGTGTTCGTCTTCCTCTACGTCTTCCCGTCCATCGGCCAGGCGGTCGGAGGCCGCGGACCCTCGGGAGGGTCCAACTTCGCGACGGTGCTCGTGCCCGGCGTGGTCGGCATCTCCATCATGTTCCAGGGCATCCAGGCGGTGGCCGTGCCGCTCGCCCAGGAGTTTGGATTTACCCGCGAGATCGAGGACCGTGTCCAAGCCCCCTGCCCCACGTGGCTGGTGGCGAGCAGCAAGGTGCTGTCCGGGGCTTTGCAGGGCGTCCTCGCGGCCCTCATCGTCTTTCCGATCGCCGACGTCGTCCACGCCCCGGGCGTCGAGGCCCACCTCACGGTGACGTGGTGGATCGTGCTCACGCTGATCCCCATCACGTGCATCGGGATGGCTTCGCTCGGGCTGCTGCTCGGCACGACGTTCGAGCCGCGCAACATCGGGCTCATGTTCGGCTTCGTGGTGCTCCCCATCACCTTCCTCGGCGGCACGTACTACGAGTGGGAGCGCCTCTCGCCGCTACAGGTCGGCGGGTTCCATTGGCTGCAGGCCCTCGTGCTCATCAATCCCCTGATCTACGTCAACGAGGGCCTTCGGGCCGGTCTCACCAACGCGGTGCACATGCACCTCTACATCATCTACCCCGTCCTGCTGGGCTTTTGCGCCCTCTTCCTGTCGCTCGGGATCCGCAACTTCCGGCGCAGGGTGCTCAACTGACCGGACTCGACCGGGGCCCTCACCCGTCGCCCGATCACGCCTGGGCGGGTGACTCACTCCCTATGGTCCCCACGGCCCCGGCAGGAGAGATCGCGCCCTGATCGTCGGTCGCCTCCTGCAGGCCGCGCTGCAGACCAAACAGGGCGACGGCCCCGGCCGCAGCCATGATCCCGCACATGACGTAGAGCACGACCTGGGTGGCGTCCGCGAAGCCCGCCTGCGCCGCCGCGTGGATGCGCTCCCCGAGGGGCGTCTGCAGCAAGGAGGCCGGCACGTTGGCAGTGCCCTTGGACTGGGAGATCGTGTTCGCCAGGTGGCTGGCCGACGACTCGGGGACCCCTCGGGCGGTGAGCGACGAGGTCAGCCGTGATCGCTCCACGCTGAGCAGGATGGTCCCGAGGATGGCCAGTCCGAGCGAGGCGCCGTAGTTGCGGACCGTCTGCGTGATCCCGGTCGCCTCGCCGTAGGAGAGCCGCGGCGCCCGGTTGATGGCGTCGGTGTTGGCCGGACCCAGCATGAGGCCGGTGCCGGCGCCGGCGAGCACGATCGACACCCACTGCGACCCGAGCGACAAGGTGGTGGCGTGGCTCGCCCAGAGGCCGAAGCCCACCGCGGCGAGCGCGCACCCGGCCACCACCGCGGGCTTGGCGCCCCGGCGGTCGAGGATCCTGCCGCCGAGCTGGGCGCCGGGCGCGAAACCGGCGAAGAACACCAAGAGGTACAGCCCCGCCTCCTGGGCCGAGTCGCCCAACGCGATCTGCGAGTACTCGCTCGCGAAGAAGAAGATCGGGATGAACACCATCATCGAGATCAACAGGACGGCGTTCTCCACCGAGAAGGCACGGTTCGCGAAGATCTGGACCCGGATGAGCGGCTCCGGCGTCCTCAGCTCGACCAGTGCGAAGACCACGAGCAGGGCGGCACCGAAGAGTATGCACAGCCAGGTTGCCGCGTTGCTCCAGCCCCAGATCGCCGACTGTTGCAGGCCGAGGATGCTCAGGGCCACTCCCCCGGAGATCAGCACCAGCCCGCGGTAGTCCAGCCGGCCCGGCCGCGTCTCCGAGACGGGGCGCGACACGACGATCAGGACCAGCGCCACCAGCGCCACGGGGACGTTCACCCAGAAGATGGCCCGCCACGTCCATTCGCTCAGGTAGCCCCCGAGGATGGGCCCGATCGCCGTGAGCCCGCCGGCCACGCCGAAGAAGACCGCCATGGCCCGACCGCGCTCCCGCAGGGGGAAGGCGTTGACCACGAGCGCCAGCGCGGCCGGGTACATGAGGGCGCCGCCCGCTCCCTGGATCACCCGGAAGGTGACGATCCAGCCCTCGGCCGCAGAGTTGGCCGGCGTGAGCCCGCACATCACCGACGCGAGGACGAAGATCAGGACGCCGATCACCACCATGCGCCGATGCCCGACCATGTCGGCCAGCCTCCCGCCAAAGGCGAAGAGTGCGGCGAGCGACAGCAGATAGGCGTTGACCACCCACTGCACGCCCGTCGAGCTCAGGTGCAGCTCCTTTTGGATCTGGGGCACGGCGATCGAGACGATCGTCTGGTCGATGAAGGTCATCGCCACGGCGAAGATCATGGCGACCAGTACGAGGTTCTTGGATCCCGCTTTCCCGCTCACGTCCCTCCTCGTCTAGGGGTGTGTGTGGGCCCGTCAGCCTCGAGAGCTACGGAGCACGACGGCGGCGTCGGGCTCGAGGACTCGGAAGGTCAGGCTCTCCTCCAGGTACAGGCGCACCTGGTCGGCGTCGTGGCTCAGGTAGCCGATCGAGAGGTCCTGGCCGCAGGACAGGACGAAGTCCCCGCCTCGCAGGCTGAGCACCACCGCGCCCTCGACGCCCGGGGCCCACACCACGGCGCCACCGAGGATCCGCCGGAGGTGGTCCAGGAGCAGGTACCCGCCGTGCTCGGTGGTCTCGATGATCCCGTTGTAGCCGGACGGGCCGATGGCCAGCCCATAGGGTCCGTCGATCCCGACCCCCCGCATCGCCTCCACCGCGTGGGCGACCACGTTGGGGTACCGCTCGAAGTCGACGTCGAGCGAGATGGCCTCGTGCGACGACCGCTCGGTGATCCCCCGGATTCCTCCGGCCGCAAGGCCGTGGAACACCGCGACGTTCTCCGCGAGAGCGATCTGGCGCACCGCCCGGTCCAGGTCGTCCAGCTCAGGATCGGCGGCACCCCGGTCGATGTCCTCGAGCTCCGAGCGGGACACCGAGAACTCCACCCGCAGCTCGGTCAGGGGCTGCACGGCCCGGAGACCCGCCCGGACGCCCTCGATCGGGCTTTTGAGCCGCTCCACCCTGCCGGTGGAGACGGCGGCGCGGTCCCAACCCCCGGGACCGTCGAAGTCGACGAGCTTGCGGGCGGCAAGCTGGGTGGTGAGGCGGGTCTTGGCCTCGTCGTCCACCATCTCCCAGGCGTCGGTGGACAGTGGGGCTTGCGTACGCAGTAGGTGATCCATCACTCCATCCCTCGCAGGCTTCCGATCCCGAGCGACGCCGAGCCGTCCCCTGACGACCCGGCGTCCGGGGATCCTTCGGACGCTTCGGCTCTCATCTCCTCGACCTCCACCTCGGTGATGGGCAACGACGTGAACAGGTAGGTGCGCAGATTCTTGTCGAGCTGCGGGTCTCGCCGCCTCAGCCACTCGAGGACCATCGAGGCATGCTCCTTCTCCTCGTCGCGGTTGTGGGCGAGGATGGCGGCGAGGGTGGGGTCGTTGGTGGCCTTGACTCGTTGGTCGTACCAGTCGACGGCCTCGAACTCCTCCATCAGCGAGACGATCGCCCGATGGCGGTCGATCGTCTGCTCGTCGAGCCGCTCCACCGGCTCATGCAGTCCCTCGCTACCCATCGACTCTCCCTTCCGACTTTCTGGGCCCGATGGAGCCTCGGGCCGACTCTCTGGGCCCGATGGAGACTCGGGCCGGTTCCACCCCGGTCAGTGCCCGGGGGGCCGACGGTGCTGTACGGCTGCAACCTTGGTGGATGCTACCGGTCGGGCGCGTCAGCCACATACGGACTATGTTCCCCACGCTTTCGAGACCAACTGGGAGGCCGGGTGGCACCAGAGAACACCAACACCATCCAATTCCCCTATCGCCGATCACTCGGGCCCGTCTTCGGGGCCTTCATGAACGGGCTCGCGCAGCGTCGCATCACCGGGGTCCGGTGCGGGGAACGGGTGCTCGTCCCACCCCTCGAATGGGACCCCGAGACGGGCGAGGCGCTCGACCACGAGCTCGTCGAGGTCGGACCGGCCGGCACCGTGACATCGTGGACCTGGGTCGCCGAGCCCACAGAGCAGCACCCGCTCGACCGGCCCTTTGCCTTCGCCCTGATCCGACTCGACGGCGCCGACAGCACGCTCCTCCACGCCATCGACGCGGGCTCCCCCGGCGAGCTCGAGGCCGGGACCCGGGTGGCGCCGAGGTGGCGGGCCCAACGCTCCGGGCGGATCGACGACATCGAGTGCTTCATACCCGGCGAGGACCCCGAGATACCCGAGGACGACGCCGGACCGCCGACGGAACCGGTGACGATGATGGACTTCGGCGCCTCCATCACCTATCGGCAGACGGTGTCGCCCAACGCCCTCCGAGCCATCGATGCGAGCCGCGGCCAGCAACTGATCGGGTTCCGCTGCCCCATCTGCGGGCGCACCTACACCGGCGGGCGAGGGTTCTGCCCGGTCGACGCCGTCGAGCTCGGCCCCGATCAAGAGGTCGAGCTGTCCCAGACGGGCACGGTGACCAACTTCACGATCGTGACGCCCGTCCAGTACCCGGGCCAGACCGAGACCGAGCCCTTTGTGCGGGCGATGGTGCTCCTCGACCCGGCGGAAGACGACGGGGCGGCCACGGGCCCCGACATCGGCGCGGACCGGTCTCGCGACGTCATCCTCACCTACCAGCCGCTGCTCGACATGCGGGCGGACGAGGTCCGGGTCGGCATGCGGGTGAGCGCGCGGTGGCTTCCGCCGGAGGGGCCCGCACCGGCCTCGGGGGGCATGGGCGGCACTATCGGATTCCTGGCCGGCTGGGCGCCCACGGGCGAGCCCGACGTCAACGACCCCGACCTCGTGAACCGGATCTTCTGATGAGTACCACCGACCACAGCGGCCCCCCCGACATCGCGATCGTCGGCTGGGCACAATCCCCCATGCTGCGCCAGACGGAGCTCTCCGAAGGCCAGCTGCTCGTCCGGGTGATCACCGACGCCCTGGAGTCCGCCGGGCTGAACCGGGCGGACGTGGACTTCAACTGTGCCGGCAGCTGCGACTACATCTCGGGCCAGCCCTTTTCCTTCGTGCAGAACATCGACGCGATCGGAGCTTGGCCTCCCAAGAGGGACTCCCACGTCGAGATGGACGGAGCCTGGGCGCTGTACGAGGCCTGGCTCCGCCTCCGGTTGGGGGATCTCGAGGTGGCGATCGTCACCGGCTCGGGCCGATCCTCGACGGCCAACCCTCACCTCATCTACCCGATGGAGATGGACCCCTTCTTTCTCGCCCCGCTCGGTACCGACGCCGCGAGCCTCGCCGCCCTCCAGGCCCGGGCGCTGCTCGATTCGGGCCGGGTGACCGAACGCCAGATGGCCGAGGTGGCGGCGCGCAGCCGGCGGGACGCCGCAGGCAACCCGCACGCCCAGGTGAGCGGGAGCGCCGATCCCGACGAATTGCTCACCGAGGCCTACGTGCGCTCACCCCTGCGCCGTCACGACCTGCCCCCCATCACCGATGGCGCCTGCGCGGTGGTGCTAGCGACCGCCTCCAAGGCGCGCGAGCTGATCGCCCGCCCGGCGTGGATCCGCGGCCTCGCGCACCGCTCGGAGCTGCACTACCCCGGCCTAAGGGACCTCACCGAGTCGCCGTCGACGAGTGCCGCGGCCGCGGCGGCCGGCGTCGGCCGGGGACCGGTCGACGTGGCGGAGATCCACTGCAGCTTCTCCCACGAGGAGCCGCTGCTCCGCCGTGCCCTCGGCCTCGGCGACACCACCGTCGTCAACCCGTCGGGAGGCCCCCTGGCGGCCAATCCGATCATGGCCACCGGCCTCGTGCGCATCGCCGAGGCGGCGGCTCAGATCACCGACCATGCGAAGAGCCGGACCGTGGCGCACGCCACGTCGGGCCCGTGCCTGCAGCAGAACCTCGTCTGTGTCCTCGAGGAGGGCCAATGAGCACGCAAGCCACTCGTCACCCGCCCTGCGCGGTGGTGGGCGTCGGGCAGACTCGCCACAAGTCGCGCCGCCACGACGTCTCCATGGCCGGCCTCGTGCGGGAGGCGGCCCGAGCGGCCCTCGAGGACGCCGACCTGAAGTGGGCCGATATCGACACGGTGGTGCTCGGCAAGGCCCCCGACCTCTTTGAGGGCGTCATGAAGCCGGAGCTGTACCTGACCGACGCCCTGGGCGCGGCCGGCAAGCCCATGTTCCGGGTGCACACCGCCGGGAGCGTCGGTGGCACGACCGGCATCGTTGCTGCACACCACGTGCAGGCGGGCGTGGGGCGGCGAGTGCTGGCGGTCGCCTTCGAGAAGCAGTCGGAGGGCAACGCGCAGTTCGCCCTGGGGAGCGGCCGGGGAGCGAGCCTGGGGGCGGGGGGTGCCTTCGCGCCGTTTGTGCGTTCCTACATCCACCGCTCGGGCGCCCCCGAGCACATCGGGTGGAAGGTGGCCGTCAAGGACCGGCGCAACGCCCTCAAGAACCCCTACGCCCACCTGAGGATCGAGGACATCTCCATCGAAAAGGTCAAGGAGTCCCCCATGATGTGGGACCCCCTCCGCTACCTCGAGTCGTGCCCGTCCTCGGACGGTGCGTGCGCGGCGGTCTTCACCGATTGGGAGGGTGGGGAGGAGGCGGCCTCGGCGGGCCGGCCCCCGGCATGGATCCTCGGCACCGCCGTGCGCAGCGAGCCCGGATCCTTCCCCGGGCGCGATCCGGTCCGCCCGCAAGGCGCGGTGGACTGCGCCTGGGACGTCTACGGCCAGGCCGGGATCACCGATCCACGACGCCAGCTCGACCTGGCGGAGCTCTACGTCCCGTTTAGCTGGTACGAGCCGATGTGGCTCGAGGCACACGACATCGCAGGACCGGGCGAGGGCTGGCGCATGGTCGACGACGGCACCACCGAGCTCGGCGGCGACTTCCCCGTCAACCCCTCCGGCGGCGTCCTCTCGAGCAACCCCATCGGAGCGTCGGGCCTGCTGCGGTTCGTCGAGGCGGCCAACCAGGTCCGCGGGCGAGCGGGAGAGCACCAGGTGCCGGGCGCCCGGGTGGCCCTGGCCCAGGCGTACGGCGCCAACGCCCAGTACTTCGCGATGTGGGTCGTGTCGTCCTCGCTCGACCCCTGGAGCTGACGCCGCCGTCAGCGAAAACCGGTCCTCGAAGCGGAGCGTGCGTTCCCACAAGGCCCGCTGCGCCCCGCCGACCGGACCTCCCTCCGCCCCAGGATGAGGCCCGGAGTTTTCAGCCCAGCGCAGGTGACGCTCCGTCATATTTTGTTACGTTGGTGGCCCTCGCCTCCCGGACGAGGTGACGCTACAAAAGGGGGATGGAATGCAGGGGCGCGCACGACGTGGAGGCGTGGCCGCGATCGCGGCACTTTCGGGGTTGGCATTGCTCGTACCGATCACCACGGCAACGGCGGGGGCGGAGGCGCCGACATCTCCGGGGATCACGTCGTCGACGATCACCGTCGGCCAGATCGACGACCTGACCGCCCCGTACCCGGGCCTGTTCAAGGCGGCCGAGGACGGGACCCAGGCCTACTTCGATTACATCAACTCCACCGGCGGCGTCGACGGCCGCAAGATCGAGCTCGATGCGAACGACAGCGCGTTCAACACGGGCGACGTCGTGAACGAGACGACCAACATCGCCAACAAGGACTTCGCCATGGTCGGCGGTTACTCCCTCCTCGACGGCGCGGAGAAGCCGGGCATCGACAGCGCCAAGCTGCCCGACGTGACCTACCCGCTCGCCGTCGACCTGGCGAACGATCCCAACGTCTACAGCCCCTCGCCGTCGACCACCAACGACACGCCAACCGGGAACTACGTGTGGGCCAAAAACACGTTTCCGAGCGACGTGAAGAACATCGGCGTGCTCTACACCAACGCCGACGCGACCACCATCGCCTCCGAGGCCGATCCTGGAATCGGCGATGACCGCGACCGGGCTCAACATCACCTACCGGCGCGGGTTCTCGACGAGTGAGACCACCTTCCCCGACGACGTGCTCAAGATGAAGTCCCAGGGCATCAAGATGTACTTCGACCAGGAGCTGGCCGGCTTCTACGCGGCCAACCTGGCCAAGGAGACGGCACAGCAGGGGTTCCACCCGGTGGACATCCAGGGCGTGGCCGCCTACATCCAGAACATGGCCCAGGCGAGCGGCGGCGCCGCCAACGGCATGTACCTCGAGCAGCAGGCGGCGCTCTTCGAGGGCGAGGACGCCAAGGCGGTACCCGAGGTGGCCCTGTTCGACAAGTGGGCGAAGAAGGTCGACCCCAACGTCTTCAGCACCGTCACCCCCCTCCCCTCCCTCGACGGTTGGGCGTCGGGCATGCTGTTCGTCAACGCCTTGAAGGCAGCCGGATCCAACCCCACCCGCGCCGCGGTGATGGCCCAGCTCGACAAGGTGACGAGCTTCGACGCCGGAGGCCTGCTGCCCCCCGGCGAGAACCCGGCCAAGAACATCCCGTCCAAGTGCTTCCTGTTCGCGAAGCTCGAGAGCGGCAAGTGGACGAGGGTGAGCCCCACTCCCAAGTCCGGATTCGTCTGCCAGGGCACCTTGAAGGCCCACCCCGGATGGAAGCCGCAGACCCGGTGAACCACGACAGCGACGCGGGCGACCGCTCACGGCCGGACGGCATGATCCGGCGGTGAGCGTCGCCGGGAGGAAGAGGGTCCCATGAGCGAGTTCTTCAGCCTTCTCATCGCGGGGATCGTCACCGGTTCCATCTACGCGGTGAGCGCCAGCGGCCTCGTGGTGACCTACAACACCACGGGCATCTTCAACTTCGCCCACGGGGCGATCGGGATGTGGCTGGCCTACCTGTTCTGGCAGCTGTGGCAGGGCTGGGGAATCAACGTCATCGTCTCGCTGGTACTGGTGCTCCTGGTCGCGGCACCGCTGGGCGGGGCGGTCATCGAACGGGCCATCATGCGCCCCCTCTACGGGGCGGCCATCACCATCCGGCTGGCCGTGACCCTTGGGCTGATGCTGTTGCTGATCGGGCTCGCCTGCACCGTGTGGGACCCGACCAACACCTACGTCATGCCCGAGTTCTTCAACGGCGACCAGGTGGCCATCGGCAGCATCAACGTGTCCTACGAGCAGCTCATCACCGATCGGCGTGGCGGTCGCCGTGGCCGTGGCTTCCGCGGCGTTCTTCAAGCGACCCGCACGGGTGTCGCCATGCGCGGCGTGGTCGACGACCCCGACCTGGCGCGGCTCTCCGGCGCCTCGTCGGGCCGCATCTCGCGTATGTCCTGGATGATCGGTGTCATGTTCGCCGGTGTGGCGGGCGTCCTCCTCGCCCCGCAGAGCATGGACGTCATCGTCCTCACCGAGCTGGTCATCTACGGGTACGCGGCGGCAGTGGTCGGGCGTCTGCGGAGCCTGCCGATGACCTTCCTCGGCGCCATGATCCTCGGCATCGCCAACTCGATGTGCCATCGGCTACGTCCCCCAGAGCATCCTCACCGACGTCACCGCCGCCCTGCCCATGGCCCTGCTGTTCCTGGTGCTCCTCATCCTGCCCGAGGTCCGTCTGGCCTGGGCCGGGTCGCCCGCGCATGCGCCCGCCGCGAGTGGCGAGCCTCAACCAGACCGTCGTGTTCGGGGTGGCCATCGTGATCGGCGCCATCGTCCTGTCGTACGCCATGCCGGAGCAGCCTCAACACCTGGGGTGCCGGCCTCGGGCTCGCCCTCCTGGCGCTCTCGCTCATCCCCCTGTCCGGCTACGGGGGCCAGGTCTCGCTGTGCCAGCTGCACCTTCGCCGGGATCGGGGCGCTGGCGATGCACTGGGTCGACGGGGGGAGCTCGGTGCTCGGCCTCTTGGCCGCGGCGGGGCTCTGCGGCGCCTTTGGGGCGGTGCTGGCGCTGCCGGCCATGCGGCTCCGCGGCATCTACCTGGCCCTGGCCACCCTGGCCTTCGCCGTGCTGATGGACAACGTGTTCTTCAATCGAGCTCGGCGATCGTGGGCGAAGGAGGCATCGTGACCGTCGGGCGCCCCGACATCTTCGGCTTCCGCTTCGCCACCGACCGCGCCTTCGACCTGATCCTGCTCGGCGCCGTCTTCGGGTTGGCCGCAATCGGCATCGGTGCGGTCCGGCGGGGCCGGTTCGGGCGGAGACTGGTCGCCATGCAGGATTCGCCGGCCGCGTGCACCACCGTCGGTGCGGGAGTGGTCTGGACCAAGTTCCTGGTCTTCACCGGGTCCGCCGCTCTGGCAGGGGTGGCCGGTGCCCTCTACACGGCCGTCGGGGGCTCGGCGAGCGCCCAACAGTTCCAGTTCCTCGAGTCCATCGTGCTCTTCGTCGGGATCACCCTGGCCGGCGGGGTCATGCTGTCCAGCGCCCTGCTGGCGGGTCTCGTCCTGGCCGTGGGCCCCGATCATCGGCACCCACATCCCGGTGCTCGGCTCCAACTTCCAGTAGCATCCTCTTCGGCCTCGGCATCATCGCCATCGGGCGCAACCCCAACGCGGTGGGCGTGCTGTACGGGCAGATCGGCGACTGGTGGCGGGCCCGGCGGGCACCCTCGGGTCGTGGAGGCTCGCCGGCGGCGGTGCCGGCGAGCAAGCCCGTCGCGAGAGAGGTGGCTTCCCTTGGCTGAGCTGTCGTGCCATTCGATCGCGGTCCGCTTCGGCGGCCTCCAGGCCCTGCAGGACGTCGACCTCCGGGTTCACGCCGGGCCAGGTGACCGGGCTGATCGGGCCCAACGGGGCGGGGAAGACGACCCTCTTCAACGTGGTCACCGGCATCCAACCTCCGAGCGCCGGGACCGTACGCCTCGACGGCAAGGACATCACCAAGCTCCGGCCCGCTCGCCGGGCGAAGATGGGACTGGCCCGCACCTTTCAGCGCCTGGAGCTCTTCGGCACCCTCACCTCCCGGGAGAACGTCCAGATGGCGGCGGAGACCCAGAGGCGCAAGCTGCCCAAGGGCGTCTCCCCGCTCCAACAGGCCGAGAGGCTGCTCGACAAGGTCGGGCTGCGCGACGTGGCCGACGAGCCAACCGACTCGCTGCCCACCGGCCAGGCCCGCCTCGTGGAGCTGGCCCGGGCGCTGGCCACCACGCCCGACGGTCCTCCTGCTCGACGAGCCCAGCGCCGGTCTCGACCAGTCGGAGACGGCGGAGCTCGGGCGCCTGCTGACGGAGCTCGCCGGCGAGGGGATCGCCGTGCTCCTCGTCGAGCACGACATGAGCCTCGTGATGACCATGTGCCACAAGATCAACGTCCTCGACTTCGGCGAGTTGATCGCCAGCGGCGATCCCGAGTCGGTCAAGGCCGACCCCGCCGTCCAGGTCGCGTACCTCGGTGCCGAGGGCGACGGCGACCAGGCGGACAACGGACCGGCCGGCTCGGAGATGCCCTCCCCCGCCGAGCTGGCCTCGCTCAAGCCCGCCACGATCCACGTCCCGCACCCCCCCTCGGCGCCGGAGACGACCAACGGGTCGCCCTCGACGGACGGGGCGGCTCCCGCGGAAGGCGAGCCCGCGGGGAACGTGCCGGCGACCGCCGCCGCTCCCGCCCCCGGCGACGCGGTGGGAGCGACCGCCGAGGCACCCCCGCTGCTCGAGCTGAGGGACATCAGGGCCGGCTACGGTCGCATCGAGGTCGTGCACGGCGTCGACCTCGCCATCCCCAGGGGTTCGGTCACGGCCCTGCTCGGACCGAACGGTGCTGGCAAGTCCACGCTGCTCAAGGTGGCCTGCGGGCTCCTTCCGCCGTCTGGAGGGACTCTGCTGATCGAGGGCGAGCCCGTCCGCAAGCTCGCGCCCGAGCGACTGGCCCGGAAGCGCTTCTGTACGCTGCCCGAGGGTCGCGCCGTGTTTCCCAACCTCACCGTTGCCGAGAACCTCCGCATGTTCACCTACCGCGGCCGCGACGTGCGGACCCGCGATCTCGAGGAGCGGTCCTTCGAACGCTTCCCCGTACTCGGCGAGCGCCGCAGGCAGTTGGCGGGTCGGCTCTCGGGCGGCGAGCAGCAGATGCTCGCCCTCGCCCGTGCGCTCTACACCGACCCCGAGATGCTCATGCTCGACGAGCTGTCGATGGGGCTGGCGCCGCTCATCGTGTCCCAGCTCTACGAGGCGGTAGGTCAGCTCGTCGAGCGCGAGAAGCTCACCGTGCTGCTGGTCGAGCAGTTCGCGACCACCGCGCTGACGATCGCCGACCAGGCGTGCGTCATGGTCACCGGCGAGATCGTCGACCGGGGAGCGCCCGAGGTCATCGGCGCAGAGCTGGCCAGCACCTACCTCGGCACCACCAGCTGAGAGGCTGGCGATGACCGACACCGACGAACACGCCGCGCTGCCCGGCCTGCCCGAGCCCCCCCCGCTCGGAGCGGCGGCCCTCGCCCCGGACACCTACCGGGAGACGGTGGTGCTCGTCACCGGGGGCGGCACCGGTCTCGGCTCCGCCATCGCCAAGGAGTTTGCCCGCCTCGGCGCGTCGATCGTGCTGGCCAGCCGCAAGCCCGAGCACCTGGAGGCCGGGGAGGCCGCGCTGGCCGAGCTGGGCTCACCGGTGACGACCGTGGGCTGCGACATCCGGGACCCCGAACAGGTCGCCGCCGCGTTCGACCACGCCGAGTCCTCCCTGGGCCTGCCCGGGGTGCTCGTCAACAATGCTGCGGCCAATTTCCCCGTGCCCGCCGAGGACATGTCCCCCAACGCCTGGCGCACCGTCGTGGACATCACGCTCAACGGGACCTTCTTTTGCGCCCGCGAGTTCGCCCGCCGGCACCTGGCCGCCGGCACACCGGGCTCGATCGTGAACGTCGGAGCCTCCTACGCGTGGACCGGTGGTCCGGGTTTTGCGCACTCGGCGGCCGCCAAGGCCGGGGTCAAGAACATGGTCGAGACCCTCGCCGTCGAGTGGGGCCCCCACGGCATCCAGGTGAACGGCCTCGTCCCGGGCCTCTTCCCCCACGAGGACATGACGGCAGACATCCGGGGGAACCTCGACCGCACGTCGGACACGGAGGTCTGCCAACCGGCACTTCGCGCCGGGCGGCTCCGCGAGCTCGGATGGGCGGCCACCTTCCTGGCATCTCCCTACGCCCGCTTTATCAGCGGTCACACGCTGGTCGTGGACGGCGCCAATTGGCAGCGGCGGTCGCTGACCAACCCGCCGGTCGTCTCGGTACGCGACCAGATGGGCCGTGGGCCGTTCTCCCTCGGGTGAGCGCGGGGCCCGTGCACGTCCAAGACCTCCTCGACTCGGCCCGCAGCCAGGCCGGCCTGGACGACTTTGGCAACCCCTCGTTTCGTGAGGGCCTCGACGTCTACGTCTCCTCGTTGCGGGACGAGGCCGGTCTGAGCGAGATCGGCCGGCTGGCGATCGAGGCCCAGATCGTCACCAACCTGGTCAATCGCCTGCAGGTGGTGGACTGGATGAACCGCCACCCCGAGCTCGAGGCGGCCAAGATCGAGCGGCCGGTGTTCATCGTGGGCCTGCCTCGCACCGGGACGACGTTCCTGAGCTATCTCCTCGACCTCGACCCCGAGCATCGATCGCTGATGCGCTGGGAGGCCCAGACGTCGGTTCCGCCCCCGCGGCTCGAGACGTTCACGTCCGATCCCAGGATCGCCGCCACCCAGGACAGCCAGAACATGCTGGACATGATCAACCCGGACTTTAAGGCGATCCACTACGAGGCTCCGGACGGTCCCACCGAGTGCGTGTCCGTGACCGCCCAGGACTTCAAGAGCGTGCTGTGGGAGACCGTGGCCAACGTCCCTTCCTACGGGGCGTGGCTGCGACAGGTCGACTACGGCAGCGCCTACCGCTACCACAAGCTCGTGCTCCAGCTGCTGCAGTCCGAGGCACCCGGACGGTGGATGCTCAAGAGCCCCGCCCACTGCTTCGCGCTCGACACCCTGCTCGAGACCTATCCCGACGCGCGCTTCGTCGCCACCCACCGGGATCCGACCACGATCGTCGCCTCCACTTGCAGCCTGGCCGCCTGTCTCTCGGGGACCTTCAGCGAGGTCGACCATCGCGACTACATCGCCCGGCGCTGGACCGAGTCGGTCGTGGACATGCTGAGCCGGGTCGAGGCGCTGCGGGCGAGCGACCCGAGCGTCGACGCCCGGTTCGTGGACCTCCGCTACGTGGACCTCGTGGCCGACCCGGTCGCCTCCGTCCGCCGCGTCTACGAACACATCGGGTCCGAGCTCTCGCCCCCGACCGAGGCCGCCGTGGCGACCTACGCCGCCGCCAACCGCCAGGGCAAGTACGGGCGGCACTCCTACTCCTTCGGAGAGCTCGGTCTCGACGCCGCCGACCTGCGAGATCGCTTCGCCGCGTACCGGGAGCGCTACGAGATCCCCGAGGAGTCCGTCCCCGCGTAGTCGGCCCGTCGGGCCGCTCCGGCGGCGAATATTGTATGCAATCGTGACCGCTCCGGCACTGGCCAGGCTTCTCCTGGAGCACCCCTTCGTGGACGACGCGGGTCTCCTCTACACCGCCGAGCGCTCCATGACCCGGGCCGACGCCGTGGCCGCCGCGCTGGCGACCGCCGACCGTCTCCGGGCGCTCGGGGTCCGGCAGGGCCAGGGAGTGGCGGTGCGGCTCCCCAACGGGCCGGAATTCGTCACCTCGATGATGGGCATCTGGCTGGCGGGCGCGGTGCTCGTGCCCGTCAACCCTCGGATGTCGGAGCGCGAGCTCGACTCGGTCCTGCGGCGCACCGACCCGGCGGCCCTCGTCGGAACCGGCGGGACCCACCTGGTGGAGGGCTCGCGCTCGTCCGACCCGCGCACCTACGAGCCGGACACGGCCTTCGTGCTGTGGACGTCGGGAACGACGGGGACCCCGAAGCCGATCCTCCACACGCACACCGCGTACCTCGAGCTGCTCGACCGCGTCCTCGGCCCCCTGCGGGGGAGCCGGAGCGGACGCGAGCCGCGCCGACCGCCGACCCCCAACCTGATCCCGGTCTCCCTCGCGCTCAATGCCGGGCTCTACAACGCCCTCTTCGGCCTGCGGGCAGGGGCCGCACTCGTGATCATGGACGGGTTCTCGACGACCGAGTTCCAGCGCCTCGTAGATCGCTTCGCCATCCGCTCCACGGTCCTCCCGCCGGCGGCGATCACCTCGCTCAACGACGATCCCGCCGTCGAGAGCCTGTCGCCCCTGCGGTACGTGCGCAGCATCACCGCTCCCCTCTCCCCTCGCCAGGCGCGACGCTTCCGCGACAAGTTCTCGGTCTTCGTCCTGAACGGCTACGGGCAGGCGGAGATCGGCGAGGTGATCGGCTGGACGGCCGCCGACGCGACCGACCATGCCGAGAAGATCGGCTCGATCGGCCGACCCCATCCGGGCGTGCAGATCAAGATCGTGGACGAGGGCTCGGTCCCGGTCACCCCGGACCACACCGGCGAGCTGCTGGTCCGCCCCCCTCCATGGCCGCGGGGTACGCCTCGGACGACGACCTCTCCGAGCGCCTCGACGGGTCCGGGTTCCTGCGCACCGGCGACCTCGCCCGGGTGGACCCCGACGGC
This sequence comes from uncultured Actinomycetes bacterium, assembly GCA_963773635.1. Lineage (GTDB taxonomy): Bacteria > Actinomycetota > Acidimicrobiia > Acidimicrobiales > RAAP-2 > CAVZBW01. Next base: position 835,384 of record CAVZBW010000005.1, read on the forward strand.
TTCGTCTGGCTCGAGGGACGGGTGAGCGACGTCATCAACCGCGGCGGCAACAAGGTTCACCCCGAGGAGGTCGAAGAGGTGCTCCGACTCGCTCCGGGGGTGCTGGACGCCGCAGTCGTCGGGGCGAGCGACGAGCGCCTCGGCCAGGTTCCCGTGGCCTACCTCGTGACCTCGCGCCCGGTGAGCGATGCCGAGCTCCGCGAGCACTGCCGCTCCCAGCTGACGCCCTACAAGGTCCCGACCGAGTTCCTCCGGACCGAGAGCCTCCCTCGCAACGAGGCGGGCAAGCTCCTGCGCTCCCGCCTCACCCCGCGGCCGGGTTCGCCCGGTGCGGAGCCGGGATCCAGATAGGGCTCACACCCGGCCCGGCGCAGGAGTGATCCAACCGCCCCCGCAGCGTCGAATGCACGACGACAGGCCCCGGGTTCGAGCGCCCGGGGCTTTGTCGCGCTTTGAGCCGCCGGAGCGGCGGGTAACCGTCGCGGTGTCCTTCCAGGGACGGCGATGAGGTCCGGCGCCAAACGTGCCCGCGGTGCCGGGCCTCGTTGCGTCAGGGGCCAAGCGTGATGGTGGACTGGTCGTAGCTCCACGTACTGCATCCGGCGACTATGCCGCTGGTGCCGGTGCACTTCAGAAAGAACGTTGACCCATTCTTGTAGATGTAGACCGAGGCTTGGCCGTAGCTCACGTAATGCTCAAACTCCTCGCCGTTGGAGAAGTCGATGATTGCTGTGGCAAAGGAGGGATTGGTAACGCACGACACCGGCGGCTGGCCGTCGAATCCGGTGTTCCTCACGCTGTAGGTCGTGACCACCTCGCTGGGCGCATGCCCCGGGGTGAAATCCACGCTCGTCGGAGGGTGGGGGTCCACGCACTGGCGATCCTGGGCGGTAACGAAGGCAGAGATATTTGTCACCTGGGCCGGGACATTCCCCTTGATGTAAAAGTGGAGCTCTTCGTCGTAGTCGGCGGGTGGATGGAATCCCTTGCCGGGAAGCCCCGTTGGCGGCTGTGGCGATGGCCGAACCGACGCCCTGATTCTTGGGTACCGCTCCGGCCGTAGGTCCGAACCACGTCAACCCCGCCAGCACGCCGACACCGGCCAGTACCACACCTCGGCGCATCGCAGCTCCTTCCCCGCTTCCACCCACTGTGTGTCCACGGATGATAGTGGCTCGCCGACGGAGTGCACAGCGTTCAATAAGGGGGTTCATCAGCCCGACCGTTTCACCCGGCCGCCCGTACCGGCGCAATTGCGTCAGGAGCCTCCACCCACTGGCCCTCCCAGGAATGGCGGAATCCGCCGGGGAGGAATTAAGCAGAATGGTCCTCGGTTGAGGAACGTGGAGAGGATCGGTTGACAAATGGTTGGCAAGGGGAGCCAGGGAGACAGCTCAGGGGCCGCTGACCAGGCCATACATTCCGAAGACCCGATGCGCAGCCCTGAGGAACCATCCGATCTCCCGGCTCCCCTCGCCGGGACGCGGGTCCTCGCGCTGGAGCAGATGCAGGCCTTGCCCTATGCCACCCAGCTCCTCGGCCGCCTCGGGGCCGAGGTCGTCAAGATCGAATCCCCGGCGGGTGGCGACCAGGGCAGGGGCTCACTGCCCGCCATGACCGATCCGCAGGGTCGCCGCGTGGGTGCCACGTTCACGCGCAACAACCTCGAGAAGAAGAGCATCTGCATCGACTTGAAGCATCCCCGCGGCCGCGAGCTGGTCCTCGCTCTTGCACCCAAGTTTGACGTGGTGGCCGAGAACTTCAAGTCCGGCACGGCCGACCGGCTCGGGATCGGCTACGACGACATCCGGGCGGTGCACCCCTCGTGCATCTACCTGTCGATCTCCGGATTCGGCAACACCGTGCCGACTCCGTATGCGACGTGGCCGGCGTTTGCGCCGATCGTCGAGGCGATGTCGGGCATCTACGAGCTGAAGCGCCGCGACGGCGAGCCCCCGGTGACGGCTCCGGTCGGCGGCCTCGGCGACCTGAGCGCGGCGCTCTTCGCGACCATCGGCGTCCTCGCCGCGCTTCGACAGCGCGACCGCTCCGGCGTCGGCCAGTACATCGACATCGCCATGTTCGACTCCGTCGTGGCGATGACGGACGTCGTGATGAACTTCTGGTCGCTCGGCCAGCGAGGAGGCGAGGCGAGCCCCCTCATCTCGCACGGCTTCCGGACCGGCGACGGATGGATCATCATCCAGACGGGGCGCGAGCACCAGTTTGCCGCGCTCATGCGCCTGATCGGCCATCCCGAGTGGGTCGACGACGAGCGCTTTGCCACGCGTCAGGGCTGGGTCGACCATCTCGACGACGTCCTGCGGCCCGCCATCGAGAAGTGGGCCAGCGGCATGACCCGGATGGAGGCGTGCGCCGTGCTGGGCGAGGCGGGCATCGCCGCCGGCCCCTGTTTCAACGACGACGAGGTGGTCGAGGATCCTCACCTCCGGGCCCGGGGGATGGTCGTGGCCATTCCGCGCTCCGACGGCGAGCCACAGCCCGTGCTCACCCCCGGCAACCCCGTGCGCATGAGCGGGCTCCGGCCCCGACACGAGGAGCGGGTGCCGTGGCTCGGGGAGCACACCACGGACGTGCTCGCCCACGAGCTGGCGCTCGGACAGGACGAGATCGACGGGCTCCGGCGGGAGGGCGTCGTCGCCTGAGGGCAGGCGGGAGACCGGCCCCCTCTCAGCCGTCGAGCTCGGGCAGGACCTCCGTCTCGAAGAGGCGCAGGCTCTCCCAGGCGATCTCGGGCGGCAACCCTCCACACAGCGGGTGCAGGGTGAACGTGCCGTGATCCCCCAACCGCCGGCACTCGGCGGCGGCCTCCTCGGGGGTCAGCACGGGATAGATCCCCATCGCCCGCACGCTGTCGGCGTCGAGCGCCGGCACGGGTGCATCCTCGCCCGAGGAGTAGTCCATCACGGCGCCCGACCCGGCGTTCCACTGGGCATAGGAGGTCACCTCGTGGACGCAGTACGGGGCGATCCTCGCCCACGCCTCCTCGGGGTCGGGGGAGATGTGATGGAACGCCTGGCCTCGGGGTGGCATAGGTCCGGCATCCGGCTTGCCGGCCTCCACCAGCGCGGCCCGGTAGTCGTCCCACAGCTCCGGCATGGAGGGCACGAAGCCGTCGGCGATCCTCGCCGCGTGGCGGGCCGCCACCGCCGACGCGCCCCCCATCAGGATCGGCACGCCGGGTCGCTGCACCGGCCGGGGCCGCACCCGGGCCGTCCTTCCGCGGAAGTCGAACTTCTCCCCCGTCCAGGCCCGCCGCAGCGTCTCGATGGTCTCGGCGACGGCTTTGGGGCGGTCGGAGAGCCGGCGGCCGAACATCTCAAACTCCGACGGCACGTAGCCGCCCGTGATCGCCACACCCATGCGGCCGCCGCTGATGATGTCGGCCACCGCCAGGTCCTCCGCCAGCCGGAGGGGATCGTGAAAGGGCGCCGGCATCGCCCAGATGTTGATCCGGAGCGACTCCGTCCGGGCGGCGATGGCGGCCGCCATGACGACGGACGAGGGCAGGTAGCCGTCGTCGCTGCCGTGGTGCTCGGACAGCGTCACCATCTGGAAGCCCAACCGATCGGCCCACTCGCACATGTCGAGTGCGGCACCGTAAAAATCGGTGAGGGCGTCGCCCTCGAGCCCCGGGGCGCGCAGGTCGAACCGGATCGACAGCCCCACGGTCATCCGGCCTCCTGGCGCTCGCCCGATCCCGAGGGGCGCCGGCTCTCCGGCGCGCCGCTCCGGGCCTTGTCCACGACGGCGCGCAGCGTGTCGTGGGTGCGGCGGGCGGCCTCCCGGACGGGCATCGCCTGGATCTCCGGGCAGAGGATCTCCGCCGAGAGCGGGGCGTCGACCCCGATCTCGTCGAGGGCGCGAATCAGCCCCAACAGATCGAAGTCGCCCGACCCGGGGAACGTGCGGACGGTCATGGTCCGCTCCGCCGGATCTCCTCCTGCGGCGAGGTCGCCGTCGTCCATCTGTACCCCGGTGACCTCGTGCGGCTTGAGGTCGCGCAGCGAGCCCAGGTCGCTGTTGCCCCAAAAGAGGTGTGCGGCGTCGACCAGCAGGCCGGCGTTGGGGCAGTCGGCGAGGCGTACCAGCTCGATCGCGGTCTCGACGTCGGGCACCGCCGTCCAGGGCAGGAACTCGAAGGCGACGAGCAGGCCGTGGGACGCCGCTCGGCCCGCGAGGGCCGAGAACCTCTCGGCCAGGCGGTCCATCGGGAGGGCCTCGCCGGGCGGGCGGAGCTCACCGACGTTGACGTGCCGGGGTTCGAAGGCCGCGGCCATGGCCCAGGCGAGATCCTCCTGCGCCGCGGCCCCGGCGGCTATCTCCTCCCGGTCGTCGGTCCAGAGGAAGAGGAACTCGACCTCGCCGATGCCGATCCCGTGATCATCCAGGATCGAGCGCATCGTCCGGTCGTCCAGGCCCGCTTCCCGGCACGCCAGGTAGTCGTCCGTCAGGAGTCCGATGGCCGAGAACCCCGCCTCGGCGGCCGCGGCGACCCGATCGCGAAAGGAGAACCGGGGCGGCACCATCACCGGCGAGCCGGTGAGCGTGAAATAGCTGGCGATCAGGTCCTCCCGCCCGAGAGCCGGTCCCGAAAAGCCGCTCATCGCCACCTCCCCACCGTCGGGCCCACGGTCGGCCTCGACGCCCCTTCGATCGTCACGGGCGCCCATGGTAGGAGGCGCCGGAGAGGCGTGCCGATTGGCTCCGGGGGCTGGTCGGCTACAGCTCGAGGTCGTCCATCGACGCGGCGGGCGCGGAGGGTGATCGGAGCCGCACGTGCTCGATGGCCACGCCGGGGTTCGCGAGTCCGGCGCCGAGGATCCCCGCGAGGGCCCGGGCCAGCTCGGAGGTATCCATCTGCCTGCGCTGCATCCGGCCTCGCCCCAACCAGTCCTCGATCGCTCGCGCCGTCAGGTCCGGGTCAAAGGCGTCGCCGAATCCCGTCGGCATCGTGCCACCCACGGTCACCGTGGTGAAGCGGACCTCCGGGTGCTCCTCGCGCCAGCCGAGGATCAACTGGTCGGCGGCCGCCTTGCTCGCGCCGTAGGGACCGAGGTTGGCCCGGGGGCTCCCGACGATGTCCGACGAGAGCGCCGCCACGATCGCCCCCTCGGCGAGACGCGGCAGGGCGGAGCGGATCACCTGGTCCAGACCGATGACGTTGGTCGTGAGGACGGCCTGCCAGTGCTCCTCGCCGCACTCGGCCATGCCCACCATGGTCGCCGCTCCGACGCTGTAGAGCACCAGGTCGAGCGGGCCCACCAATTCCGCGGCCGCCTGAGTCATCGCCTCGCACGCCGCTCGATCCGTCACGTCCGCCTCGATGGCCACGCCCCCGCCGGACCCCACGACGAGCTCCTCGAGCAGGCCACCACGGCGGGCAGCCGCAACGACCCGCGCGCCCTCGGAGATCGCGAGCTCGGCGAATGCCCGTCCGATGCCGGTCGAGGCTCCCACCACGAGGACGCTCCGGCCCGCCAGGTCACCCCTCACCTGGCCACCCCGAATCCCCGCGGGCCCTGAGCCGGTTCGCTCCGAGGCCCCACGCCGTGATCCGACCGGCGACTGCGGTCATCCGCCCGAGCTGCACGCTGTCGGTGGCCAGTGCGAGCTCCGAGGGACGGCCGTCCGCCAGCGCGGCCGCCAGCCGCTCCGCGTGTTCCTCGGGACGCAGCGGCGGTCCGTCGGGGTCCCAGCACTCGAGTGTCGCCGCAACGCCCCAGCCGCGGGCCAGGTCCATGAGCGCGAGGTGCACGGGTCGAAGCGGCGCGTCGGCCAACGCCAGGACCGGCCGGTCCGGGTCGGCACGCCGGGCAAGCAGGGCGCACGCCAACGAGAAGCCCACCGCGTCGCGCTCGCCCGGCACGAGCGCCTCGCCGAGCCTCGAGGTCGGGTAGGTGCGGGCCAGCCAGTAGCCGGCCAGCCCGGGATCTGCCGCGATCAGCCCATCCTGTTCCCGGAGGATGGTCGAGTAGGACCGGGTCACCTGCGAGGGGGGCATGGGCCGGCCGGTCGAGCGCCAGCCGTCCTGGGTCACCTCCGCCAGCCGGGTCCGGAGGGGCGGCAGCTCGAGGCCTCCCCCCGGGCGGGACCAGCATTCCGAGAGGGGGTCGAGCATCCACGGATCGAGGGGGACGACGGCGCCGTAGACAGCGGGATCGGTCGGCAGCTCGAGTGGATCGACCCCGACCGTGATGACGGCGTCGGCCTCGCTCAGGCCGCCGAGGTCGAGGTCGTGCTCCTGCAGGCCGACCGTGGCCCAATGGTGGCGGCTCCTCCAGTCGAACACGCCCTTTGCACCCCACGTGTTGAGGACGCCCAGGTCCGCGGCCACGGCGAGCGCGTGCAGCCCGGGAACGGCACCCTGGGCCACGACGCCGGGTCCGGCCAGGACGACTGGAGCGCGGCGCCCCGCAAGCGCGCGGAGAACATCCTCCGGGACGTCTCCCCAACTCTGCGGAGAGCGACGGGAGAGCGCTGCCAGGTCGGACTCCCCGGCGGCGGCCGGCCGCAGGTGCGGCACGCCGGCCGGAAGGGTGGTGCGCCCCGGGGCCGACAGCGCCCACCGGGCGCCGAGGACGAGCGTGCCATCCGGCCGATGGACAGCGGCCTCCCCGCCAAAGAGCTTCTCGTGGGCGAGGGCCAGCAACGGCGCCAGCTCCGGCTCGACTCGGGTGACGGCCAGGCCCTCGGCCGGTTCGCCGTAGATCGCCCGGACACCCGCTCGCCAGAGGGCTCGCCGCATCCGGCGGGCCGCTGGATCACTCGACGGGTCAGCGGGCACCGGCTCCCCCCGGAACCTGCCACCGCGGCGGGCGCTTCTCGGCAAAGGCCCTCGGACCCTCCTCCTGGTCGGGATGGCCCCACATGCCGACCAGCTCCTGGGCACCGGCCCGGCAGGCCTCGGTGAGCCCGGTCTCGAGTGCACCCCACAGGGCGCGCTTGGTCGCCGCCATGGCCGCCGGCGAGTTGCGGGCGATGGTCTCGGCCAGCTCCTGGGCCGCAGCCCGGAGGAGCTCCGGCGGATCGACGATCTGGCTGATCATCCCGAGCTCCAACGCCCGCTGCGCCGACATCCGCTCGTGGCGGCCGACCAACGCCATGCGCATGACGGCCTCGACCGGCATCTTGCGCAACAGCCCGATCGCTTCGACGGCGACCACCTGGCCGACCGAGACGTGAGGATCCATGAACTGGGCGTCGGACGCCGCGATCACCACGTCGGCGTCGGCCACCCAGTGGAGCCCCCCGCCGGCGCAGATGCCATTGACCGCCGTGATCACCGGCTTTTCGACCTGCTGGTGCCACGCCGTGAAGTGCAGGTCGAAGTCCTGCACCGACTGGCGGTAGCGCTGCATCCCGACACCGTCGGAAGCGATCTCGGCCACGTCGACCCCGGTCTGGAACGCCTTGCCCTCGCCCGTGTGGACGATGACCCGCACCTCGGGGTCGGCGTCGAGCTCGCGCCAGGCCACCGCGAACTCGTCGCGCATGGCGGCGTTCATCGCGTTGAGGCGTTCGGGTCGGTTGTTGAGCAGCCAGCCCACCGGCCCCCTGCGCTCCAGGCGCAGGTACTGGTACTCGCTATATCCCACCCGGTCCACCTCCCGTCGCCCGGGCACCCGGCGCCACCTCCGCCGTCGGTCCCCGTTGCCACTCTGCGGGTCGCTTCTCCGCGAACGCTCTCGGACCCTCCTCCTGGTCGGGGTGGCCCCACATGCCGATCAACTCCTGGCCGCCAGCCCGGCAGGCCTCGGTGAGCCCGGTCTCGAGCGCACCCCACAGGGCGCGCTTGGTCGCCGCCATGGCCGACGGCGAGTTGCGGGCGATGGTCTCGGCCAGCTCCTGGGCCCGCTCGGGCAGTCGCTCCGGCGGTGTGACCACCTCGCTCAGGATGCCCAGCTGATGGGCGCGCGCCGCGGTCATGCGCTCGTAGCGGCCGGCGAGGGCCATCCTCACGATCGGCTCCATGGGCGACTTCCGCTCCAGGGTGATGGCCTCGTAGGCCGTGACTTGTCCGACGGAGACGTGTGGGTCGAGAAACGCCGCCTCCGACGAAGCGATGACCACGTCGGCGTCGGCCACGAAGTGCAGCCCACCGCCGGCACACACCCCGTTGACGGCCGCGATGACCGGCTTGGTCACCCCGTTGTGCCACGCGGTCAAGCGAAGCTCCGCCCGCTTGGTCCGGCGCGACTGCTCTCGCATCGCTTCCGGCTCCCGACTCAGCTGGACCATGTCCAGGCCGGTCTGGAAGGCGCGGCCGGCCCCGGTGTTGACGATCACCGCGACCGCCGGGTCCCCGTCGAGCTCCAGCCACGCCGACTCGAGCTCCTCGAGCATGATGGCGTTCATCGCGTTGCCCGCATCGGGACGGTCGAAGACGAGCCAGCCCACCGGACCCTCCCGCCGGACCTGGAGCGTCCGATACCGGGGGGCGGCTGCGCGTGCCTCGGAGCTCGAATTTCGCGGGACCTCCCGCCACGGCGCATCCCTCCACGGATCGGGCTCCCTCGGCAGACCGAGCACTCGCTCGGCCACGATCGTCTTGTTGACCTCGGTCGTGCCACCCTCGATGGTGTTGGCCCGGCTGCGCAACATGCCCTGGACCTCGTACGGGAGGCTCGCCCCGTAGTCGGCAGGACCGGCCGAGCCGTGGCCCCCCTCGGGGCCATCGGCGGCACGGCCCTCGGGGCCATCGGCGGCACGGCCCTCGGGGCCATCGGCGGCACGGCCCTCGGCCGCCGCCCAGGCCGTGGCGGCGGCGCCGAGCAGGTCCGCCGCCAGCAGCTGGATGCGCTGGTTGAGCTCACCCTGGTGCACCTTGCCGATCGAGCTCTCGGGACCCGGCGGGCGCCCCGCCTTGAACCCGGCCCGGACCCGCCGGTTGGTCCATCCCCGCACCCGCTCCTCGGCCAGCACGCCCGTCAGCTCCTGCCGGACGACCGGATCGCCTGTGCCGCCCGGCCTGCCGGTCGCGCCGCCGGCGCCCCGCTCGGCCGCCCTGGCCACCACCCGATCGGCTCCCGAGCCGCCGATCCGATCGACTCCGCCCGAGCCGGATCCGGAAACCATCTGACGCTCGCCGGAAAGGGTGGCGTTGGCGACCCCCCAGCCCTGGTGCACCGCTCCCACCCTCTGGGCGTCGGGCACCTCGGCCCGGTCGAGGAAGACCTCGTTGAAGTCGTGCTCCCCGGTGATGTGCCGCAGCGGGCGCACGGTCACGCCAGGCTGGCGAAGGTCGATCAGGAAGTACGTCAGGCCCCTGCGCTTGGGGGCGTCGGGGTCCGTCCGGGCCAGCAGGACGCCAAAGTCGGCGAGGTGCGCCCACGTGGACCAGACCTTCTGACCCGTCACGACCCAGGTCTCGGTGCCGGCCCGCAGCTCCGCCCGAGTGGCGAGCGACGCCAGGTCCGAGCCCGCACCGGGCTCGCTGAAGAGCTGGCACCACACCTCCTCGTTGCGGACGATCGGCGGGAGGTAGCGCAGGCGTTGCGCCTCGGTGCCGTGGGCGAAGAGCGCCGGGGCGGCGAGGTTGAGGCCCAGCGGGTTGAGCCTCCCGAGGTTGTAGACGGCGAGCTCGGCTTCGAGCACGCGGGCCTCCTCCGGAGCGAGGCCCAGGCCGCCATACTCCTGTGGCCAGGTGGGCGCCACGAGACCGGAGACCCCGTAGACCGGATACCACTCCTCGTAGTCGGCGCGGGAGCGGACGGCCCGGATGGCGGAAGCCCCACCCCGCTCGGCGGCCCGGCGCCAGCCAGGTGGGACGTGGTCGTCGATCCAGCGCCGCACCGTCGCGCCGCAGCTCGTCTGCCGGCATGCCGCTCCGCACGGCCAGGCGCGTCATCACCGGCCACCGAAGTCCGGCGTCCGCCGCTCGACGAATGCCTGGAGGCCCTCGCGGAAATCCGCCGTGCGCGAGGAGATCTCGAGGGCGAAGGCCTCGTTGCGCAGCTGCGGCTCGAGGCCGAGCTCGGCGCCCGAGCCGAGCAACCACTTGGTCAGGCCGAGGGCCACGGTCGGTCCCGCGGCCAGCCGGTCCACGAGCTCGCCGACCGCCGTGGCCACCTCCGCCGCCGGCACCGCCCGGTGCACGAGGCCCCACTCCTGCGCCTCCCGGCCGGACAGCTCCCGACCGAGCAGGAGGAGCTGGCGCGCCCGCACCATGCCGACCAGGCGCGGCAGCAGCCAGGTGGCGCCGCTGTCCGGCGTAAATCCCCGGGCGGTGAAGGGCTCCCACAGGTGGGCGTCGGCGGCGGCGATCGAGAAGTCCGAGGCCAGCGCCAGTTGGAATCCGATCCCGGCGGCCCAGCCCTTGACCTCGCAGACCACGGGCACCTGCACCGTGAGGAGCAACGGGATCAGCCGGTGAGCCTGGGTCGGCAGGCGGCGCTGGATCGAGCCGGGGCGCGGGCGGGGTTCGTCCGGAGCGTTGCGTGCGACGATGTCCGCCCCGCCGCAGAAGTGGTCGCCGGCGCCGCGGAGGACGACCGCCCGTACGGACTCGTCTCGGCCGGCCACCTCCAGCGCGGCGACGAGCCCCCGCATCATCGAGTCGTCGATGGCGTTGCGCCGCTCGGGCCGGTCGAGGGTGAGCGACAGCACCGATCCCGCCAGCTCCACCCGGAGCCCGGGGACCGACCGGTACTCGGTGGGCCCAAGCTCGCCGGGCCCCGCGTCGCCCATCAGCGGCCGGCCCCGGGGACCCGGACTGCATCGGTACCGGCCGCCGGTCGCGACTCGGCGAAGTCTGCGGCCACCGCCTCGAGGGCCTCCTGGAGGTCGACGCCGCCCCCCGGGGCGGCGGGCAACCGGACGGGTCCGTGCGTCCGGCTGGGAAGCAGGATCGTGGCGTGGCCGGGCGTCGTCACCTCGCCGCGCTGGTTCTCGGCCCGCAGCTCGAGGTCGACCGCCGGGCGATCGCCGTCGGCCAGGTACCGGCGTGTCACCACCCCGCCCAGCCACTGGGTGTCCCCCACGTAGTTGAACTTGCGGAACTCGCAGTCGAGCTTCCACAGCCAGGCGTCGTCGCCCATCCAGTCCGTGCAGAGGTGGATGAGCCAGGTCTCCCGCATGCGGCCGTAGTCGAACGTGGTGGGGTTGCCGGCGCGCCGCGCGAACTCGGGATCCCAGTGGACGCGCTGCATCACGTCGGGCACGTTGAGAGGGTCGCGATGGAAGAACCTCGGGATGCGCCGGCGGTTCTCGTAGGCGAGGCGCAGGGGGCGCACGCCGTAGAGGCCCATGCCCATGCCGGCGTGCCAGCACACGATGTCGGTGACCGTCAGGGGGCCCTTGACCAGGGGGCCCACCGGATCGCCCTCGTCCACGTCCTCCCACCAGCGGGTCTCGGGCCCCCGGGGCCCCTCCCGCCCGTACTGCTCCTCGATGGCGGCGATCTCCTCGTCGGCGTAAGGACGGATCTCGATCACGTCGTCCCTCTTGCGCTCGCGGGCCTTGGATCGCTCGGTGCGCACCATGCAGCGGTACTGCGCCGACAAGACGCGGTCCTCGTCCCGGAAGACCTGCCCGGTCCATTCGTGGACGGCCCGCTGTGCGAAGCTGCTCGGCTTGTCCAGCACGCCGACCAACGCGTTGCGACGCCAGGTGCGCCGACCGGGGCGCAGGGGGGACCACCACTCGCGGGCGCTCGCGGCGTAGAAGGCGTGCACCCCGCGCAGCGGGTCGCCCTTCATGAGGTCCCGGTGCTCGGGCGCCACCTCCCGCACCTCGTCCTCGCCGATGAGCGAGTCCCCGCCGACGAGCGGCGGCGGGGCGACGATTCCGGCCCACACGCTCTTTTGCGCGTGCTCCTCGTCCCGCCACAGCGGGTTGGGATCCCCGTAGGCCTCCGCGACCTGTCGGAACGCGTCGACGCCCGGCTGCAAGAAACGCGGCGCCACGGGATGGGGCTCGGGGATGCCGATCCGCCGGCGTAACCGAGCGATGCCTTCATCGGTGATCGCTCCGACCGCCATTTCCGCCACTACCGACCTGCCCCTCCCGCCACCCGAGACCGTTGCCCGAGACCGCCGCCCCGGGCCGCCCGAGCCCGCGGGCCGAAGCGTCAGTTTTGCATACGATTGAACCGGCGTTCAACGGCGCCCGGCCCCAAAGGCCCCGTCCACCATCTCGTGCAGCGAGGCCAGGGGGAACTGCTCTGCGGCGGTGGAGCCTGCCCCGAGGACGAGGGCGTCCACCGAGTGGAACGCGGAGACCAGGCCGCTCAGGAGGCGTGCGAGCACCTCGGGATCGCCGTCGCACAGGACACCCTCACGCTGGCCCCGGGCAAACACCTCCGAATGGATCGCCATGGCCTCCTCGAACCGCTCGACGAGGGCCCGGTCCACCGAGCTCTCGGAGGCGGGTGGCACGCCGGCCCGGGCCGAGCGCAGGTAGAGGCGGCCGAAGTGAGGGTGCTGGCGGAAGAACCCGACCTCGAAGTCGACCAGGCGGTGAAGCTGTCCGAGGGCATCGCCGCCCTCCTCCACCGCGGCACGCATGGCCGGGAGGTACTCCTCGCCGCGCCGGAGGAAGACGTGGAGGTACAGGTCCTCCTTGTTCTCGAAGAACGAGTACACGGAGCCCACGGAGAACTCCGCCAGCTCGGCCACGTCACGAAGGGTCGTCTCGTGGAAGCCCCGGCGTCCGAACACCTCCTCGGCGGCGTCGAGCAACTGCGTCCGACTGAGGCTCTGGTGGTGGGAGCGCCGCTGGGCACGCCGGCTCTCGGGCTCGGTTGCCCTGGCGTGCATGGCTCCCAGCGTACCGGCTCGAACGCCCCTCGAGGATTGCCGTTCAACAAATCGAACTAGGATTCATGGCAACGCGACCCCGGCGGGCGACCGCTTACCCCCGGTGTCCGGTTTGGAGGTGCCATGCAGGCCCGAGACCTCATCCTGGTCAGCGTCGACGACCATCTCGTGGAGCCGCCCGACGTGTTCGACCACCATCTCCCGGCCCGCTACCGGGACCGTGCTCCCCGCGTCGATCGCCGGGCCGACGGCTCGGACGTCTGGGTCTTCGACGGGACGGTCATCCCGAACGTCGGCCTCAACGCGGTGGCGGGCCGCCCCAAGGAGGAGTACGGGGTCGAGCCCACCGCCTTCGACGAGATGCGGCCCGGCTGCTACGACGTCCACGAGCGGATCAAGGACATGAACGCCGGTGGGGTCCTGGGGTCGATGTGCTTTCCCTCGTTCCCGGGCTTCAGCGCCCGACTGTTCGCCGCCTCCGAAGACAAGGAGCTCGCGACTGGCGGTCATCCGGGCCTACAACGACTGGCACGTCGACGAGTGGTGCGGGGCCTACCCGGGACGCTTCATCCCGATGGGTCTGCCCATCCTGTGGGACCCCGAGCTGTGCGCCGTCGGAGGTCCGGCGGCTCGCCGCCAAGGGCGTCCACTCCCTCACGTTCACCGAGAACCCGGCCACGCTCGGCTACCCGAGCTTCCACGAGGAGCACTGGGACCCGCTGTGGAAGGCTCTGACCGACGAGGGCGTCGTGCTCTCCATCCACCTCGGCTCGTCGGGCCAGCTGGCGATCACCGCGCCCGACGCACCGGTCGACGTCATGATCACGCTGCAGCCGATGAACATCTGCCAGGCCGCGGCCGACCTGGTCTGGTCCCGGGTGATCAAGCAGTTCCCGGCCATCCGGATCGCCCTGTCCGAGGGCGGCACGGGCTGGATCCCCTACTTCCTCGACCGCCTGGACCGCACCTACGAGATGCACCATCTCTGGACGGGGCAGGACTTCGGCGGCAGGCTGCCCGAGCGACGTCTTCCGGGAGCACTTCCTCACCTGCTTCATCGCCGATCCGGTGGGCATCGCGCTGCGCCACGAGATCGGCCTCGACAACATCGCCTGGGAGTGCGACTACCCGCACTCGGACTCCTCCTGGCCCCGGGCCCCCGAGGAGCTGGAGGCGGTGGCGGCGGACGTCCCCGACGACGAGCTGGCCAAGATCACCTACGAGAACGCGTGCCGCTGGTACTCCTTCGACCCCTTCGCCCACCGGGCACAGGAGCAGTGCACGGTCGGCGCGCTGCGGGCGGAGGCGGCGGGCCACACGGTCGAGGTCCGCTCCTACGACAAGGGGCGCTTCGTCCGCAGCGGTCAAGGCATCGACCTCGGCAAGATGGCGGAGCAGGCCACGGCCTGAGCCGTCCGGCGGGCCGCCAGGGCGGCTGGCCGACCCTGGGGAGTTGCCCCTCAGCGGCGCTCGTAGTCGATGCCGGCCGCCTCGGCGTCCCAGACCCCGGGGCCGACGGGCTCGTCGCGCAGCTCGCGCTTGAGCACCCGCCCGACCGGGCTGCGGGGCAGCTCGCGACGGAACTCGATGTAGCGGGGCAGCGCGAAGTACGGCAGCTCGGTCGATGCACCAGCGGAAGAGCTCCTCGGGCGAGAGCGACGCGCCCTCGGCCAGGGTGGCGGTGACCTTGAGGTCGTCCTCGGTGAGCTCGCTCGGCACCGCGTGCACGGCCACGTCGGCCAGCTGCCCGTGGCCCATCAGGATGCGCTCCACCTCGAAGCTCGAGATGTTCTCGCCCCGGCGTCGCAGGTAGTCGGCCTTGCGGTCGACGAAGTAGAGGAAGTCGTCCTCGTCGATCCGCCCGATGTCGCCGGTGTGGTACCACCAGTTGCGGCTGGTCTCGACCGTGGCCTCGGGGCGGCCCCAGTAGCCCTCGAACATGACGTGGGCGCGCTTGGGGCGCAGCACGATCTCGCCCTCGGTGCCCCGCGCGACCTCGTGGTCGTCGTCGTCGAAGATGCGCACGTCGAAGTACTCGTCGTTGACGACGCCCGCCGCGTTGGGCCGGTTGCTGCGACGCCGGGCGGCTGCCACGAGACCAGGCTGGCCTCGGTCACGCCGTAGGCCCCGCTGAACGTGGTCAGCCCGAACCGCTCCTGGATGACCCGATCGACCTCGACGGGCAGGGGCGCGGCGCCGATCAGGCGCAGCGTGGTCGTTGGCCTCGGGCGCGCCCGACCGCGGCATCTCGGGTCGGTCGACGTCGTGGGCCAGCAGGTAGGCCATGGTGCCGAGCGTGGAGGTGATCGTGGCGCCGATCCGGTTCATCTCCGGCCAGAAGTTCGAGACCGAGAAGCGCCGGTAGATGGCCGCCCGGCCGCCCACACGAGCAGGGCCCCACCACCGCGGTGGTGATGGCGTTGAAGTGGAACAGCGGCAGCGGCGTCCACACCACGTCGTCGGCGCGTGCGCTTCCAGCAGATGCCGATCTGGCGGGTGAGGGCGGCGTGGTAGTGGTGGCTGAGCATGCAGCCCTTGGACGGGCCCGGTCGTGCCGCCGGTGTAGATGAACGTGGCCAGGTCCGACGGGCGGCACGTCGACCGACCGGCGTCCGTGGGGTCGGCAGCCGAGCAGGTCGGCCCAACGGTGGGTCGGGCGTCCCGGCATCGCCGTGTCGTCGTCCGCCCACGACCACGACGTGGTCCAGCGCTCGGGAGCTGCCGCCACCACCGCGGCGGCCCGGTCGGCCAGCGCGGCTTCGACGACGAGCACCCGAGACCCGGAGTCGGCGAGCTGGTGGCGGAGGTACTCGCCCTTGTAGGCGGTGTTGATCGGGCACCGACGACGCCGCCCGCCAGCACGGTGCCCCACCAGGCCAGCAGCGCCTCGGGCGAGTTCTCGAGCAGGGTGGCGACCCGGTCGCCCGGACGCACGCCCAGCTGAGCGGAGCGCGCCGGCCAGGCTCGCCGCGGTGGTGGCGACGCTCGACGCGGTCAGCTTGGTGCCGCAGACGTCGAGGTACTCTCCGTCGGGATCGTCGGCCAGGCGACGGTCGAGGAGCGCCGGGAGGGTGTGGCGGTCCGGATCCTCGATCCAAGAGGAACGGGCGTTCTGCATAAGATATCCGATCTAGTCTGTCCGGCCATGGGCACTCCCCCGGAGCGGCTGCGACGCCAGAGCAGCGGCGAGCAGGTGGCCCTGCACATCCGCAAGCTCATCTTTGAGGGGGAGCTGCGTCCGGGCATGCGGGTGCCCCAGGACAGGGTGGCGCGCAGCCTGGGCATCAGCCGCATCCCGGTCCGCGAGGCGCTGATCGCCCTGGAGGGCGAGGGGTGGGTAACCAACGAGCTGCACCGGGGCGCGTTTATCAATTCCCTCGACGAGCCGGCCGTGCGCGACCACTACGAGCTGTTCGGCATCATCTATGGCTTCGCGGCGCGCAAGGCGACGCAGCGCCAGGGGGCTCCGTTGGCCGCCCAGCTCCGCCCGCTGGTCCGGGCCATGGGCGACGAGGACGAACCGCGCGCCTTCTCGCAGCTGACCATCGAATTCCACTCCCGGGTGGTGGAGGCGGCACAGTCCCCGCGCACCAAGGTGATGCTGCGCAGCATGGCCGGCATGATCCCGGGGGACTTCTTCGAGCTGGTGCCCGGGGCGATCGCCACGCAGCGGCGGGGGGCCTCCTCCATCGTGGCCGCCATTGGACGCGGCGAGGCCGACGCGGCGGGCGAACGGTACACGCGGCTCATGAACCGCCAGGGCGAGCTGGTGGTGGGCGTCCTCCGGGACCGCGGGCTGCTCGATCAGTCCGCCCTCGAGCCTTCGGGGGACGCCGGGGTCCGATCCCCCACCTGACCTCCCAGGGAGGCGGCGGGGCGCAGCGGCGAGTCCTGGTTGGCCGGCCACTCGGGCCGGAAGTAGCCCTTGAATTCGAGGTCGCCGCCGCTCAGCTTGCGGATGGTGAGGAAGTCGCCCTTGTAGCCCCGGTGGTCGTACGGGGCGAAGGTCAGGTAGCAGCCCGGCCCGCCGTTGGTGCAGGGCATCCACTTGATCCGCTCGAGGCCGGCCTTGACCTCCTCGGGCAGCGGCGATGCTGGCGTTGGCGATCCCCAGCATGGCGGCGCGTGCCGTGTCGTAGCCGAGGGCCACGACGACGTTGCGGGAGACGCGCCCGAACCTCGCCTCGAACCGCTCGAGCATCGCGTTGTAGTTGGGGTTGGCTCCGTCCTCCCCCAACTGGTCGACGCCGTGCCAGCCCTCGAGGCCCTCGGCCCATGCGTTGCGAGTTCGAGTAGAACATGAAGGCGGTGCCCATGAAGCGGGGCGGGTCCCAGCCGAGCGCCTTGAAGGCCCGGGCGAAGTGGAAGGTCGAGTAGCCGTAGCCCATGTAGACGATGGCCTCGGCCCCCTGGTCGCGCATCGTCGCGAAGGTGATCTGGCAAGTCCCCTCGGGTTCGGTCCGAGCGACACCTCCTTGACCACGTCCAACCCGGCGTTGCGGGCGGCGGTCCGGAAGTAGTCGGCGTAGTCCCCGCCCGACGAGCCCCGCTCCCAGAAGAACCCCACCTTGCGGTACCCGCTTTGCGCGCACCAGCTGGCGCCCATGACCGACTCGGTCGGGATGTCGCCGTTGGCCACGGTGAAGCAGTACTCGCCGTAGAAGCGCACGGCACCGGTCCAGCCGAGGCACGGCACCCCGGTCTCGTTGATCGTGTCGCGCAGGTTGACCGAGTTGTCGGAGATCATCGGCCCGAGGACCACGACGCAGCCCTGGTCCACCAGCCTCTGGTAGCCCTTGCGGACCTTGAGGTAGTTCTCGCGTGGCAGGCCTCGGGCGTCGACGGTGACGATCTCGACCGGGCGGTCGTAGACGCCCTCGTTGAGGGCGTCCTCGACCGCGAGGATCGTCGAGTCGATCCAGTCGGCCAGGAGCTGGCCGAGGTCCATGTCGACGAGGATCCCGATCTTGACCGGCTCGAACGGGTCGCCCTGGGTGACCAGACCCCGGGTCGGCGGGTAGACGACGATGGACTCGACCGCCTTCTCCCCGACCCGGCCCCCACCCTGGTACCAGCGCTCCGCCTGCCAACCCCCCGTCCGGACGGTGTCGACCCCCGAGTACACGGTGCTGGCGGCACGGTCCTCGAGCGCGATGCCGGCATCGACCGGCGCCGGGAACATGCGCTCCGCGTAGCGGGCCTCCCCGGACGGCGAACCGCCCTCCTCCCGCCCGCCACCGACCGTCGCGTCTCGCATCTGCAGACCCCCTTCGCTCGCGCCTCTTGGACGACCTCGTCGGCCGGTGCTCCGGCCCTCGTGGCGCGATACGTTTTGTATACACTTTTGCCATCGAGCTCAACTGGGATCCTCTGGACGAGTCGCTCAAGGACGACCCCCATCCGCTGTGGCGCCGGATGCGGGACGAGGTCCCCGCTGTACCGCAACGACCGCTACGACTTCTGGGCCCTGAGCCGGTTCGACGACGTCGACGCGGCCTCCCGGGACCCGCACACCTTCAGCTCGGCGCACGGCACCGTCCTCGAGATCATGACCCAGGAGCTCTGGCAGCAGCCGATGATGATCTTCCTCGACCCGCCGGAGCACACCAGGCTGCGCCGCCTGGTCTCCCGCGCCTTCAGCCCCCGGCGGATCGCCGAGCTCGAGACCTCCATCCGCGAACTCTGCGCGACCCTGCTCGACGCCCAGCGCGACGGCGCCGAGCTGGGACTACGTCTCGCAGTTCGGCGCCCTGGTTCCCGCCAACGTCATCGCCACGATCCTCGGCGTGCCCCCGGAGGACCGGGAGGAGGTGCGGCAGACGATCGACCAGACGTTTCACATCGAACCGGGCAAGGGCATGATCAACGACGTCTCCGTCGGGGCCCAGTTGCGCCTGGTCGAGCTGCTGAGCTCGGAGCTGGCGGAGCGTCGGGCCGCGACCGCGCGACGACATGTTGACGGATCTCGTCCAGAGCGAGATCCTCGAGGAGGACGGGACCACCCGCCGCCTTACCGACGACGAGGCGTGCGGCTTCGGCATCCTGCTCGTGAGCGCCGGCACCGAGACCGTCGCCCGCCTGATCGGCTTCGTCGGGTCCACCCTCGCCGCATACCCGGACCAGCGGGCCGAGCTGGCGGCCGACCCCTCCCTGATCCCCGGTGCGGTGGAAGAGCTGCTGCGTTTCGAGGCGCCCTCGCCGGTGCAGGGCCGGTGGGTCACGAAGGACGTCGAGCTCTACGGACAGCGGGTGCCCGAGGACTCCAAGATGCTGCTGCTGACGGCGTCGGCGGGTCGTGACGAGCGCCGGTTCGCCGATCCCGACCGCTTCGACATCCATCGCAAGATCGACCACCACCTCACGTTCGGGTACGGGATCCACTTCTGCCTGGGCGCGGCCCTCGCCCGCCTCGAGGGACGGATCGCCATCGAGGAGACCCTCCGGCGCTACCCGGATTGGGAGGTGGACCGAGAGCGCGCCGTCATGCTGTACACGAGCACGGTGCGCGGCTACGCACAGCTGCCGATACGGGTCAGCTCGACCGTCTGACGGCCGGGCGGGAAGAGGTCCGGGCGCGGAGACGTCCGACGGGAGTCACGGGTCACGACCGGGGCCGCCTCTGGGCGAGCCGCTGGCGCACCCGCTCGAGCGACGCCTCGAACTCCGGTTGCTCGACCGACCATTGCTGGGCCTCGAGCTCGAGCACGAAGGCCGCGTCGGGATCGGCGATGCCCGCGCCGGCCACGAGGGTGGCCTTGGTCCGCCGCACGAGCGGCGCCGGGCGCTCGACCACCCGGCGAGCCATCGCCAGGGCGTCGTCCTCGAGCCGGCCCGCATCGACGCACCTCCAGGCGAGCCCTGCCCGCACCGCCTCCTCCCCGCTCAGGGCCTCCCCGAACAGGACGAGGGCGGCGGCTCCCTGGGCGCCGATCCGTCGCCCGAGCCTCCAGAGGTGCCCCCCTCCGGGATGGATCCCGACGTCGAGGAACCGAGGGTCGAAGACGGCCTCGGGGCTCACCAGCACCACGTCGCAGGCCAACGGGAGGTTGACCCCGGCCCCGATCGCGGGTCCGCCGACGGCGGCGAGGGTGGGCACCGGACAACGAGCCAGTGCGAGCAGCCCGGCATAGGCGTCGCCCAAGGGCTGGTCCCGGCGCGAGAGATCGTCGAGCGACCCTCCGGCGCAAAAGACGGGCGGGGAGGCGCTGAGGACCAGCACCTCGGCGCCTCCGGCCAGCGAGGCCTCCACGGCGTCGGCGAGATCGTCGCTCATGCGCTTGGTCAAGGCGTTGCGATGCGAAGGGTCGTTGAGCCGGACGGAGCCGATCTTCCCCTCCACCCGGTGCTCGACGAGCGGCTCGGCGCCGGCCGAGGTCGGCTCGCTGGTCATGGGCTCACCTCGCCCCTCGAGGCGGCACGCCCGTAGTATGCCCGCCCGTGACCCCGGCTCCCGATGCCGCGCCCCCCGATGCCGCGCCCCCCGATGCCGCGCCCCCGATGCCGCGCCCCCGATGCCGCGCCCCCGAGGGCAGCCGGCATCCGGCGATCGCCGGAAGAGAGAGGGAGATGGCCGAGCTCTCCCACGAGATCCGGCGCCTGACCCACCTCGCCGTCACCTGCAGCCTCGAGGGAGAGGAGGCGGTCGACCTGGCCGCCCGGCTGCGCGAGATCAACGGTCGCCTGGAGTCCCGGGTGCCCGACGAGCCCCGGCCCCGCATCTGGCCCCCCAAGGGGGACCGGGTGCTCGACTCTCGCTCGATGACCGAGGCGATGCCGTACGACGTGGTCATCGGGACCTACAACCCCCTGGCCCCACCGCTCACCGTCGAGATCCGACCGCCCAAGGCCTATGCCACCGCCAACTTCGGTCCGGCCCACGAGGGCGCGCCGGGCTGGGTGCACGGCGCGGTGATCGCCGGCGCCTTCGACATCGTGCTCACCGCCGCCAACCACCTGGAGGACGCTGCGGGCCCGACCACCCGGTTGGAGATCCGGTACCGCCGGCCAACCCTGATCGACCAGGAGGCGACTTTCGAGGCATGGATCGATCGCCGCCACCGCAACCGGGTGGTGAGCAAGGGCGTGCTCCGGCAACGCGGCGAGGTCAAGGTCGAGGCCGAGGGCGAATTCGTCACTCTCGATCGCAACCGGGTCAGGGCTCCGTGGGAGGCGTCGCCGCGGACGTAGCGATGGCGGCGCATACCCCGCCATCAACGAGGACGTCGCAGCCGGTGACGAAGCTCGCGGCGTCGGAGAGCAGGAAGGCCACGACGGCCGCCACCTCGCCGGACTCGCCCACCCGGCCGAGCGGGGTCTGCTCGAGCAACATCGCCATGGCCGGCTGCTGGGCGAACTCCTGGCGTCCCTGGGGCGTGTCGATCATGCCCGGCGATACGGAGCAGATCCGTCCTCCCTGCCGACCCCAGGCCGCCGCCTCGCGCTGCACCAATCGCTGCACGCCGAACTTGGCCCAGGCGTAGGCCACCCCGGGATCCTCGAGGGCGGCGCCGATCGCGTCTCTCAATCCCTCGAGGAATCCCTCGTCGAGTGGGCGATCGATCGCGGGGACATGGGCGCCGCTCGATCCCACCAACAGCTGCGACGCCATGGACGCAAAACAGACCATGGCCGTTCCCCGGGTGACGAGGGGGCGAAGGGTCTCCACCAGGCGGGCCGTCCCTACGAGGTCCACCGAGAGGACCCGGACCCAGTCGGCCATCGTGGGCGAGATGCCGGCCGCATGGGCGACGGCCCGCAGCGTCCCCGCCGCAGAGGCCCGGCCGGCCAGTTCTCCGAGCGCGTCGACGTCGGTCACGTCCATCGAGACCGGCTCGACTCGGGCGCGCCCGGCCGAGAGCGAGCCGATCGCCTCGTCCAACCCCCGGGCGTCGAGGTCGACCAGGAAGAGTGTGTCGACCAGGGCGCCCACGTGCTCCGCGCAGGTCCGACCCATCCCCCGGCCGGCGCCGGTGACGATTCCCACCGAGGTGCTCATGCCGCCATGATCGGCCGGACCCGGCGCCCACCGCCAACCGATGCCCTGCGTCCCAGGATCGCCAACGATATATTTTATGCAACGCCGCCGTCGCGGCGATGCGAGTCGGCAGTGGTGAACAGGGGGGTCGATGCACAAGCGCCTGAGACCTGTGGCGGCGACGCTGGCGATGCTCGCGGCGAGCACCGCTGTCGTGACAGGTTCGTCCGAGTTGGCCGGGGCGCAATCCTCCGGGGGCGAGCCCGGCATCACCTCCAATTCGGTCACCCTCGGTCAGGTCGACACACTCTCGGGGCCGGTGCCCGGGCTGTTTCAGGGCGCCAAGGACGGAACGCAGGCCTACTTCAACTACGTCAACAGCAAGGGCGGGATCAACGGGCGAAAGCTGCACCTGGTCGCCGACGACGACCAGTTCCAGCCGAGCAATTACGCCACCGCCACCCAGTCGCTCGTCAACTCCACCTTTGCCTTGGTAGGCGGGTTCTCGCTCTTCGACAACGCGGGCGTCCCGTATGTCAACGCCGCCAAGATCCCCGACGTCACCCCGTCCCTGTCGGCCGTGCGGGAGACGGACCAGTACAACTACAGCCCCGTGCCGATCGTCGAGGGCGGTTCTCGCCTCGGACCGCTCAAGTACTACAAGCAACAGTTCGGCAACGCCTACCAGCATGTCGGCACGATCGACACCGCCGTGGCGAGCGCCGAAGCCCAGACCGACGGCGTGCTCAACGCCATGCGGTCTGTCGGCTACAAGATCGCCTACAAGGACACGGTCAGCCCGGTCGAGACGGACTTCACGCCGGACGTCCTCCGGATGCGCTCCGAGGGCATACAGATGGTCTACATCGTCGGCCTGGCCGTACCCCAGGTGGCCGACCTGGCCAAGCAGATGGCGCAGCAGAACTTCCGTCCCAAGGTCTTCTCCACCAACGGCACCGGTTACGACTCGGCCTACATCCCCGATGCCGGTGCGGCCGCCAACGGCACGCTGACGGATCAGCAGAGCTCCATGTTCATCGGTCAAGACGCCAAGTCGGTACCGGCCGTGGCGACCTTTGACAAGTGGACCAAGGCCGTCAACTCGTCCGCGCCGATCGACACCTATGCCCTGTTCGGCTGGCTGAGCGCGGAGGAGTTCGCTCAAGCGTTGCAGGCGGCGGGCAGCAACCCGTCCCGGGCGTCGGTCATCGACCAGCTGGACAAGATCACGAGCTTCAACGGCGGCGGCCTCATCGCCACCACTAATCCTGCGCAGAAGAAGCCGTCCAACTGCTGGGTGATGCTCAAGGTGGTGAACGACAACTGGCAACGGACCAGCCCGAGCCCCAAGTCGGGCTTCGTCTGCAATCCCGGCGGCTTCTACTTCCCGAGCACCTATCACTTCACCAGGAAGCCGCCGCCGTCCTCCTGACCACGTCGAGCTCGGTCTCGCAGCGGTTGCCGCATCTCGCGCGTTAAGAGAGCCCTAAGACTCGGGCGCTCGGCGTTAATACGCCATCAACTCCCCGGATGAACGAGGGTCGAGCCCTCGCCTCGGTGGTATCTCTCCGTAGAGCATCACTTGGCAAAAGATGCCCGGGAGAATCCATCATGAAGCACCGCGAATCCATTTCGGATGGCCACCCACTTTCGGAGGAGCTCGGACGCGCCTTTCACCGGGTGCTCGTACCGATCGACTCGTTTGGAGCGTCCCGGGAAGCCGTGCGGGTCGCAGCGCGCATCGCCAACGCCGTCGAAGGCGAGCTCCGCCTGGTCCACATCCGGATCTGGGACCCGCCCCTGCCCAGAGGGGGCGGCGGGCGGTGCTACTTCGAGTCGAGCGAAGAGGCCACGGCCGTCCTCGATTCGGCATTGAGCCGGGCCTGGACCTACGACGTCGCGGCGAGCGGGATCGTCGTCGACGCTTCGCGAGCGCAGATGGCCGGAGCGATACTCGCCGAGGCCTCCCGCTGGGAGGCGGACGTGATCGTGCTGACACGCCGACCCCGGAGGTTCATCGGGCTCGGACTGTGGGATCGGGTATCGGCACAACTTCTGCGTGAGACGCCCTGCCCGACCTTGCTCGTTCCGCCTGCCTCGCCGTAGGCCGCGGCGCGTGGCTCTGGTAAGGCGACGATGCCTTCGGGGATCGCGGCGCAAAGTCCTGCTGCACCGAGGGTGGTGTCACGGGCGCCCTAGGTGGAAGGACGGAGGTGTTCTCCGAACCACTCGGTCGCTGCGTGGGCGGCAACCTCGAACTGGTCTGTGTACGCGGAAAAATGACCACCGGGATAGAGCCGGAGTCGCTTGGGCTCGCGTGCCCGGTTGAAGGCCTCCAGGGCCAGGTCGGTAGGGCAGACAACGTCGCTGTCGCCGACGACCATCAAGAGCGGCGTCGGCGCGATCCGCTCGATGAAGCTCCCGGGCTCGTATTCAGAGTAGAGCTCGAGCGATCGAAGTGTGATCTCGTTGCGCCATGATCGAAACCGCCACCGGTCCTCGGGGGGCGAGCTCTGCCCCGTGAAGAACTCCCAGGCATCGGAGCCCGCGTGCGAAGCCATCCCACTTCCGCCCGGATCGACCACCATGGGCACCATGACTGGCGGCTCGCCCCGGTAACGTGCGAGCCGGTCGGCATCGAAGAGCCGCCGCTGTTCGGCCAGGTTCGGCGGCGGTATGCGCCGAAGGGTCGACGCCCAGCCGCTGATGGTCGGCACCTGGGAGACGACACATTTGACACGCCGGTCGATCGCGGCCACCACCAGAACGTGCCCGCCCGCGTAGCTCGTCCCCCACACTCCAACACGATGAGGGTCGACGCCCTCGAGGCCCTGACCGAACGTAATGGCGTGGCGATAGTCGCGGACCTGCATCCACGGATCGAGCTCCTGCCTGGGCTCGCCGTCGCTCTCTCCGAAGTTCCGGTTGTCGTACGCGAGCACGACGTGCCCGGCACTTGCTACGGACGCCGCGTACCGATCGAGGAAGAATTCCTTGAGACAATTGTAGCCGTGTGCCATGACGACGAGGGGGGCGGGCAATCGGCTGGGCGTCGGGCGATAGAGCCAGCCACGCAAGCGGATTCCCTCGGCGTCGAATTCGATGTCCGCAACGTTGTACGCATCAGCCACGCGGATAGTCTGGCAGGATCCTCTGCCGGAGGTCCCGTTTGAGGACCTTGCCCGCGGCGCCGCGAGGAAGCTCGTCCACCAGTTCCAGCTGTTCCGGCAGCTTTTGCGGCATGATCTGCTGCTCCCTCAGGTAGGCGACGAGCTGGTCGAGCGTCGGGGGTCGCTCGGGCCGGGCGGGCTGCACCACTGCGCAGATCCGCTCGCCACGCTCGGCATCGGGCAGGCCGATCACGGCCACGTCGGCGACGTCCGGGTGGGGAGAGAGAAGGTCCTCGATCTCCTTCGCGCCGATGCTCTCGCCCTTGCGCATGATGATGTCCTTGAGACGGCCACTGATCGTGAGGTGTCCCTCCGCGTCCACCGATCCGAGGTCGCCGGTCCTCAGCCACCCCGACTCGTCGAAGGCGTCCGCATCGAGAGAGCTGTCGACGTAACCCAGGAAGAGCTGCGGTCCACGCACGCGGAGCTCCCCGACCCCACCGGGTCCCACCTCTGCGCCGCCGGAATCCACCACGCGAACCGAGACCCCCGACGCCGCCACCCCCTCGGTGGTGGCGAGCTTCTCATCGGGATCGGTCGGGTGGTTGATGGCGAGGATCGGGCACTCCGTGAGGCCGTAGGCGGACACGACGCCCGCGCCGCCGAGCTCCCGCTTGAGCTCCGAGTGCAGGTGCGGCGGCTTGGGGGCGGCACCCCCGGGGAAGATGCGCACGTCGGGGAAGAGCGGCTCGTCGGGCCGGGCGCGCTGGGCGGCAAGGTACGCCTGGTGAAACGCCGTCCCCGCACCCGCCACGGTGACGCCGAAGCGGCGCATGAGCGGGATGGTGGACTCGGGACGAAAGGCCTCGATGAGGAGCTGGGGCATGCCCACCATGAGCCCGACGAGGATCCACATGATGCCGCCGATGTGGGTCAACGGAAAGACGATGGCGTGGCGGTCCTCGTCCGTGAGCGCGAACCCGGCCATGGTGGCGCGCCCGGCGGCGATCAGGGCTGCGTCGCCGTGCTTGACCCCTTTGGGCGATCCGGTGGTGCCCGACGTGTAAAAGACCCACCGCGCCCCTCGGAGCGCAGCGAGCGCCGGGTCGGCACCGTCGAGAGGTGCCTCCAGTCCGCCGGGGAGGCGGTCGGCCACATCGCCACCGAGGAGGTCATCGGCATGCACCACCCGGAGCCCCGGGCGCCGCTCCGTCAGGCCGGCGGACAGCTCCCGGTAGTCGACGCCCCGCCAGACCGTGGGCATGAAGAGGAGGGGCACCCCGACCTGGTCGACGACGAACGCCAGCTCGCGCTCCCGGTAGCTCGGGAGCAAGGGCACCTGGATCGCGCCCCGGTAAGCCAACGCCGCGGCCAGCACACAGGCCGACAACGTCGTCGGCAGCTGCCAGGCCACGGGGCAACCCTCGGGCACCCAGGCAAGCTGCGACGAGAGCCGGACGGCCTCGTCAAGGAACTCTCCGAAGGTGAGCCGTCGCCCGTCCTCGCCCTCGAACATCAGCGCTTCGGGGGTCGCCGCCGCGCGACGCTCCACCAGCTCCCAGGCGGTCTCGGCGTGGACCTCGGTCAACCGGCCACCTGCTCGAGGAAGCGGGCGTGTCGGTCGAGCTCGCGGAGGAGCTCGTCCCGGGGTGCGTTGCGCGCCCGCAGGATCACCTCGTCGATGCCCAGGTCGGCAAAGTGTGCGAGCTTGCCGGAATCGGGGATCGAACCGAAGGGCACGACGGAGAGTGCGTCCGCCGGCCGCCCTCGCTCGACGGCCTTGCGACGCAGCCGGTCGATGGCTCCGGCGAGCCCCGACCCGCCGATGGGAAGCCAGCCGTCCGCGTAGTCGCTGACCGCGTCGAGGACGGCTTCCCCCGCCCCCCCTCCGACGAGGATCCTCGTCGCGCTCCCCTGCACCGGCTTGGGCCACGCCCAGCACGGCTCCAGGTCGACGTACTCGCCGTGGAACTCGGCCTGGTCCTGGCCCCAGAGCGCCTTCATGCACAGGATGTGCTCGCGAGCGATGGCGCGCCGACGGCCGAAGTCGATCCCGTGGTCCTGCGCCTCCGCCCGGTTCCAGCCGAAGCCGATCCCCACGACCACCCTGCCGGACGACAGGTGATCCAGCGTCGCGATTTGCTTGGCCAAGAGGATCGGATCGTGCTGGGCGACGAGCAACACCCCCGTGCCCAGCCGGATCCGTCCCGTCGCCGACGCGGCGGCCGCCAGACCCACCATCGGGTCGAGGCCCCGCTTGTAGTCGTCGAGGTTCACCCCCTGCACGAGCCCGGGCGGGACGTCGGCCCGGAGCGGCAGGTGGGTGTGCTCGGGGAGGAACAGCGACGAGAACCCCCGCTCCTCGACGGCGACGGCGACCTCGTCGGGCGCCATGCCGCGGTCGGTCAGAAAGACGGTGATCCCGAGCTGCACGGCCCTGTCAGCTGGCTTCGGACACGTAGAACTGCTCGAACCAGCGTCGCCATTCCATGATGGGCTTCTCGCTGGCCGCCAGGGCGGGTTGGGCCACGTAGCGTTTGTGTTCCCAGATCGGGATGTCCTGCCGGACCTCGCTCGTCACCGATCGCACGAAGGCATCGGCGATCCGTTGGACCTTCTCGTCCCTGTCGGGGTTCTTGATCGTGAAGAGGAAGGTGAGCTGCACCGTCTCCTCGTCGATCGGCGTGCTGCAGCCCACCAGCGAGGCGTCGACCAGCCCCCGGTAGCGGGTGATGGCGAACCCGGGCCCGCGGCCGAAGACGTCGATACGTGCGTCCACGGGACCCTTCGAGGAGGGGAACTCCTGCGAGGTCAGCACCGTCCGATCGTACCCGTCGAACTCGACTTTCTCGGTCTTGCCGACACGGGGATGGGAGTGGACGTACTGGAAGTGAGCATGGTCGAACCCGTTTTCCCCCATCTCCTGCAGGCACGTCCGCACGGTGAAGTCATAGGTCTGGTAGGGGCCGTACTCGGGGTCGGAATGCTCCTCGATCTCCATCAACGACCACAGGGGCCCGACACCGGAGGGGTGGTACCAGGCGAAGACGATGCCCCCGTGCTCCGAGGTGGGATAGCTCCGCAGCCGCGCGCTGCGGTTGGCTCGGCCCGCGTAGGGCACCTCGACGTTGTCCCCGGCGGCAGAGAAGGCCCACCCGTGGAACGGACAGCGGACGCAGGAGCCCTCCACGCGACCTCCGAAGCCCAGATGGGCGCCGAGATGGGGGCAGTACGCCTCCTGGCACACCACACGTCCCTCGGCGTTGCGCCACAGGACGACATCCGTGCCAAAGTACCGACGCGTGACCACGGTGTCCGTCGGGACCTCGTCGGGCATCGCGACCTTGAACCAGCCAAAGGGCATCGGAAACGGGAACCGGCTCATGACCACTCCCAGGCGAGATCGACGGTCGAGCGTAGGCAGGACGGTGGATCGCCCCTCGTGATGCATATCTTATGCGAACGGCTGCCGAGGCGGAGGGGGCCGAAACGTAGGAGGACCGGATGAAGACGCTCTTCACCGTGTCCTTGCCCCTGGCGATCGGCGCGGCGTTGAGCCCGATGCTGTTCGCCGCGACCACCGGCCTGCTCAGCGGCACGGACCGGCCCCGGCGTCGGGCGTTCGCCTTCTTGATCGGCGCGCTGGTCCCCATCGGATTCCTCGTTGCGGTGGCGTTCACGGCCGTGGGACCCGCCATCCGGAGCGCCGCCCACGACGTCAGCTCGATCCTGGGCGCCATCGATCTCGCGCTCGGCAGCCTGCTGCTGGTCGCCGCCGGTTGGTTCGCCATCCGTCCCCCCCACCGCCGAGCGCCCAAGCCGAAGCGGGAGCGACCCGTGTGGTGGGACGGGCTCCTGGGAGTCGTCCTCCAGGGTCGCGACGTGAGCTCGATGCTCTTGGCCTACGGCGCCCTGCAGCACGCGGCCGTCGCCCAGGTCAACGACGCGACCAAGACCGTGGCGGCCGCCGTCATCGTCGTGATCGTCACGCTGCCCATCTGGCTCCCGATCGTCGCGCGGGTCAGCGTCCCCCAACGCCTGCGGGCGAGGCTCGAGCGTGGGCAGGGT
Organism: uncultured Actinomycetes bacterium; assembly: GCA_963773635.1. Taxonomy (GTDB): domain Bacteria; phylum Actinomycetota; class Acidimicrobiia; order Acidimicrobiales; family RAAP-2; genus CAVZBW01. Next base: position 864,315 of record CAVZBW010000005.1, read on the forward strand.
TGGATCGAGCGTCACGAGCAACCCATCGTGATCGCCGTCTGTCTCGTTTTTGGCACCTACCTGCTCGTCCGGGGTGCCCTCGGAAAGTGACCGTCCGGGGCATAGGCTCTCCAACGATCGTTTGGAACTGGAGGTTGCCCGATGCCCATCTGGACCTGGGTCACCCAACATCGGGGCTGGTCCATCGGGATGGCGATGCTGCTCCTGCTCGTGGCCGGCATCGCGACCGCGTACTACGTGCTGTTTCGCACCGCGTCGACCCCGATCGGGCCACGCCAGGCGATCAAGCTCTACCGGGACCGTCAGGGCCCGGCGTCGAGACCCCGCAGCGGCCTGCCGGCCACCGGCGTCTACGAGTACGAGACGACCGGGCAGGAGGGGCTCAGCATCCTGGGGATGTCCCGCCAATACCCGGACCGGACGCCGATGATCGTCACGGCGGGCCGTTGCGCGACCGTGCGCTGGGAGCCTCTGACCCAGCACATCGAGACGATCGAGGAGTGCCGCGACGGCGCGGGCGGGCTCGAGCTGCGTTCCTCGGTGACCGTCGAGGACATCGCCGGCGTCACCACGCGGACCGTCATGACGTGCCCCACCGGCACCTACCTGCGGCCGCCGCATCCGGTCGCCGACATGCACTGGAGCAGCGTCTGCCGCATGGGTAAGGACAAGGTCCTGGCCACGGGCCGGGTCGTCGGCGACGCCACCCTGCGAATCGGCGGGTCGACCGTTCCCGCGCTCCGGACCGAGCTCGACCTCTCCTACCGGGGGAGCCAGACGGGCACCAACCCCACCGAGTACTGGTGGTCGCCCTCCTCGGATCTGATCCTGCGGGAGCGTGAGGCCGTGCACATCGCGCAGCCGCAGGGCCCGCTCGGTGCGGTCGACTACTCCGAGGAGATGCTCGCGACGGTGACCTCCCTGCGCCCGGAGGTCTGATCCCCGGGGGACCGCCGCCGGGCCAGCACGCGGCCGTTGTCGCACATGATGGCGCGGATCTCGTCGTCCTCGAACCCATGGCGGAGCAGGTCCTGAGCGAACGTCCGGGGCTCGGCCAGGCCCTCCGCGTGCGGCCAGTCGGACCCGAAGAGCAGATGGTCCACCCCGATGGCGTCCTTGATTGCCCCCAGGTCGTCCTCGTAGAAGGGGGCCACCCACACGTGCTCGCGAAACGTCTCGATGGGGTCCGATGCGAATCCGGCGGGGCTCTGTCCGTAAGCCTTCTTGAGCTTCTTGATCAGCTGGGGGACCCACTCGGCCCCGGCCTCGATGCTCGCGACCCGCACGTTGGGGAAGCGATCGAAGACGCCGTGGCACACCAGGGCGGCCATGGTCTCGTAGGGCGGCCGGTCGGCGCTCAAGACGGTCCGGAACGGCGAATACCGGAACGACTCGAACTCACCGAAGGGCTCCCAGTCGTTGATGTAGCGACCGTATCCGGCGTCGCCCGAGTGGATGCCGACCGTGACTCCCGACTCGTTGACGAGCGCCCAAAAGCGGTCGAAGCGCCGATCACCGGGCGACGTCAGCCCTCCCGCGGTGTGTACGGGACCGCCCTTCAAGCACACGACCCGAGCGTCGAGGGCCAGGACCCGCTCGAGCTCCTCCACCGCAGCGTCGACGTCGGACAGCGTCAGCATGGGCGCGGCAAAGATGCGCTCCTGGTAGCTGTAGCCCCAGTCGTCGGCCAGCCACCGGTTGAAGGCGCCGAAGGCCGCCACGACCGCCGGGAGGTCCTCGGAGAGGGACTCCTCCATGCCAACTCCCAGGGTCGGGAAGAGGAAGCATCCGTCGATGCCCTGCGCGTCCATGACACGGAGTCGGGCATCACGGTCGCGGTACTCGGGCCGGATCGGCTCCAGATCGCCAAAGAGGGCCCGAATATCCTTGGCATCGGGATTGCGACCGCGGAAGTACTCGTCCAGACTGCCCGGCTTGGCCACGGGGTCGAAGGTCGGGTTGGGGATGAATCGGTTGACCCGCCCACCGACCAGGAGTCGGAGCCGGCCGTCGATCTCGGCCCACTGCATCGCCCGCTTGGCCATCGAGGGCTCGATGTACCTGGTGAAGGCGTCGGTGGCCTCGTAGTAGTGATTGTCCGAGTCGAAAAGACCGCTCTCCGGAACCATGCCGTCGAACCTCCCGTGTCAGCAGATCTCGCGTGGAGAACTCACGACTTCGAATCGAGACCGAGCACCCGCAAGGCGTTGGTCCGCAGGAACTTGGGCCACACGTCATCCTTGAGCTGGACCCGCGGCATCTCGGTCATGATCCGCTCGATGGAGAGCCCCATGGGGAAGTACCCGGCGTAGATGATCTTGTCGGCGCCACGGGTGTTGGCGTAGTCGATCACCGCCTGGGGGTAGTACTTGGGCGCAAAGGCGCTGGTGGAGAAGTGCAGGCCGGGCCACTTCAGCATGAGCTTCACCGCGAGCTCGGTCCAGGGTTCGCAGCCGTGGCGGGTGACGAAGGTGAGCTCGGGGAAGTCGTACATCACCTCGTCGATGAGCTCCACGTGCTGTACGGCGAACTTGAGCCTGGGCCCCGGTACGCCGGCACAGCAAAAGACCGGAATGCCGAGCTCGACGCACTTGGCATAGATCGGGTACATCTTCTTGTCGTTGATCGCGACCTGCGGGAACGTGCCCGCCGGAAAGACACCGACCGCCCGGATCCCGTGAGTCTCGTAGGCCCGGACGATCTCGCGGATCCCCTCCATCCCCCGGTTGGGGTCGGCCGACGCCGAGGCGATGAATCGATCCGGGTGCTGGCGGAGGGCCCGGGTACCGGCACCATCTGGTCCATCGATACCGATCATTCCCTTTTCGATGCCCCACCGGTCCATCTCCCCCAGGGTGACGGCGACCGGATCGTCGCTCCCCGTGAGCTCCTTCTCCGGGACCTGCTTGAACATGTACTCGGCGGGGAAGGCGAACTCCTCCTTGGACTGCTGGTCCTTGGTCTGATCGGTGATGAAGCGGTAGACCGCCTTCATGTCGCCGTGCGGAAAGCCAATCATCGTGTCGACGATGCCCACGTCGGTCGGCATACCCACGTCGCTGCCTCCTTGGATCACTCAGGCTTGAATCGACTCGGAGTCCGAGTCCCCACTCCGAGCGGGGCACCCACCCCGTGCCGACTGAACATGATACTAGAATCTGATTTCGATTTCACTGCCCTCGACGAGCACACCAAGGTGAACACCCCCGCCGCCATCCAACGACCGCCGCTCACTGCGAACCAGCGGGCGCGACGCCAACGGATCATCGACGCCGCGCTCACGCTCCTGGAGAGGGGTGACGCCGGGCAGATCCAGGTGCGAGACGTTGCCGATGAGGCGGACGTCGCCCTGGGCACCGTGTACCACTACTTCTCCTCCAAGGAGCATCTCCTGGCCGAGGCGCTCGTGCAGTGGGCGGCCACGCTGCGGACCAACATCACCAGCCGCCCATTGGCCGGCACGACGCCGGCCGAGCGGCTTGCCGAGACCTTGCGCCGCTCCGTGCGGGCCTTTCAACGCCGCCCCCAGCTGGCCCGCCTCGTCTCCACCCTGGAGGTCTCCAGCGATCCGGTCGCCGCCGAGATGCTGGCCCGGCTCTCCGACACCATCACCGAGATCTATCTCGACCAGCTCGCGGACCTCGAGCCCACGACTGCGGAAGCGGTGACGAGGGTCGTCCAGGCGGTGCTGGCGACCTTGATCAGGTCCTGGTCGGCGGGTGGGCTCACGATCAACGAAGTGAACCGCCGCCTCGACGAGGCGGTGCGATTGCTGCTCGGCGGCCCCGCCTGAGTCAGCTCCCCCGGTACCTCGGCGGCCCCGCCTGAGTCAGCTCCCCCGGTACCTCGGCGGGCGCTCCTCCTCGCGGCGGCGCGCAGCTCGGCCATGTCGTCGCTGCGGCTGATGTAGGTCTGGTAGATCATCTCGTCGGTCATCGCGGAGCGCACGTCGGGCAGGGCCAGCCTGCGGATGATCTGGCGGGCCATCTTGACCGTCACCAGCGGGAGCCCGGCGATGTGCTCGGCGATGCCTCGGACCACCTCGTCGAGCTCGTCCTGAGGGACGACCCGGCTGACGATGCCCCACTGCAGGGCCTCCTCGGCCGGCATGATGCGGGACGTCAGCACCAGGTCGCTCAGCACCCCGTGACCGGTCATCTCGAACAGGGTCCCAAACCCGCCGGTGTCCGGTATCACCCCGTACTGCAGTTCCGGAAGCCGAAACCGCGTCCCCTCGGCCGCCACTCTGATGTCGCAGAGCAGGGCGCGCTGGAACGAACCTCCCATCACCCAGCCCTTGCAGGCCACGATGACCGGCGCATCCAGCTCCCACAGCTGCTGGATGCCGCGATGGCCCCGACGCATGAGCTCGTGGTGGGAAAGCTCCGTCTTGTTGGTGCCGATGACGCTCGTGTCCCGGCCCGAGGAGAACGACTTGCCCTCCCCCCGCCAGATCACCGCACGGACCTCCGGGCGGTCCCGCAGCTCGGCCAGTGCGGCAAAGAGCTCGAGATCCATGTCGTCGTCGAAGGCGTTGTGCTTCTCGGGGTTGTCGTTCGTCAGGACGGCGATGGGCCCGTCGATCTCGAGGTGCACGTGTCCGCTCACGTTGCCTCCCTTCCGGTCGCGACTGTACGGCCTCGGCGGACGACGGTCCCGGCCGACGGCGCTGGCCTCCCGGGGACGGCGGTGTCAGCGAAGTCCGGCAAAGAGGTCGCTCTCGGGCGCCGGATGCCCCGTCCGGTCCCTCCAGCGGACGAAGCTCTCGATCCCAAAGAACTGCCGGAACACTTCGCGAGGCAACCGGAGGAAGAAGACGTTGTCCGCCTGGCTCTTGTGCGCGCGCAGCGCCTCCAGCTTGCGGTCGCCGTACCCGGTGCAGTCGATGACCGCGGCGATGTCGTCGTCGTCGCTGGTGAACACGCCGGGATCGGCGGGCCCATCATCCTTCCGCTCGTCGTCGGATCCGGACTCGTCGGATCCGGATTCATGGGGAGTGTCGGCGCCGGATCGGTCCGGCCCGATGTCCAACCCTGCCTCCGCGAGCACCCGGCCAAACTCGGCGAACCGAGAGCGCGGGATGGTCGGGCAGTACAGCTTGCGGGGGATCTGGCTGGTCTCGAAGGCCGCCGCGGTCACGCGGTGCGTCTGAATGTGGTCGGGGTGGCCATAGAAGCCGGTCGGGTCGTAGGTCACGACCACCTGCGGTCGGTAGTGCTCGAAAAGCGCCACCAGCCGCTGCGCGACCGGCTCGACCGGCGTCGTCCAAAAGGAGCCGGGCGCGTCGTTGGACGGCCAGCCCATCATGCCCGAGTCCTGGTAGCCCAACAGCTCGAGATGCCGCACCCCGAGCACCTCGCAGCTCCGACGGAGCTCCTCGATGCGCAGGTCCACGACCTCTTTCGCGTCGTGACCGTCCTCGTCCGGCTTGAGACCGCCCGGCGCGTCCCCTTGTGCCCCGTCGGTGCAGGTCACGAGCACCGTCCGCACGCCCTCGGCGCTGTACTTGGCGAGGATCCCGCCCGTGCTCGAGGCCTCGTCGTCGGGATGGGCGTGGACCACCATCAACGTCAGCTCCTCGGCGGCGCCCATGCGCTCTTACCCTTCCACATGCCCGGATGGCCAGGCGAGCACCGGCGACGTAACCTGCCAGCCATGACGGGATTCGCAGCCACGACGGGATTCGCGGGGCATCCGGCAGGGAGCCGAGCATGAGCGGCACGATCCCACTGGTCGACTACCTGGTGCTCGACCCGGAGCCGCACCTGGTCGCCAATGAGTGCACCAACTGCAAGGCCAGGTTCTTCGACCGACGCAACGCCTGCGCCAATTGCGGGCTGCACCGACTTCGAGAGGGTCGCGGTTCCCACGAACGGCGAGGTGAGGGCGTTCACCATCGTCTCCTTCGCCGCCCCGGGCATCACGGTGCCCTTCGTCGCCGCAGTGGTCGACTGCGAGGGGACCAGCGTGCGGGCAAACTTGATCAACGTGGAGCCAGACGCCGACCATGTCGCCCTGGGCATGAAGGTGCGACTGGCCACGCATTCGATGGGCACAGACGACGAAGGCACCGAGGCCATCTCCTTTGGCTTCGAGCCGTTGGGAGGTTGACGATGTCCGGTGACGCCCTGTGGATCCTTGGCATCTCGATGACCAAGTTCGGCAAGCACCCCGACAAGGACACGATCGACCTGGCGACCGAAGCTGCCCTCGGCGCGCTCGGTGACGGCGGGGTCGAGATGCGCCAGATGCAGGTGTTGGCGGCCGGCAACCTCATGGCTGCCGCCGCGGGCATCGGCCAGCAGCTGCAGAAGCAGATCGGGCAGACCGGCATCCCCGTGTACAACGTGACCAACGCCTGCGCCACCGGAGCCACCGCGCTGCGGGTGGTCGCCATGGCCATCAAGGCCGGAGAGGCCGACATGGGCCTGGCCGTGGGCGTCGAGAAGCTGGCGGGGGCGGGCCTCCTCGCGGGCGGCGCGCGCGAAGCAGGACGCGCAGGCCTGGACTCCCTCCGGCCGGTACGGGGCGGTAGCGGCGCTCGACGGGCGCGTCGGCACCGAGACCATGCCCGGCGTTTTTGCCCAGGTGGGGATGGAGTACGGCCACCGCTACGGTGGGACCAGCTTCGAGCTCTTCGCCAAGATCTCGGAGAAGAACCACGGCCACTCCACGCTGAACCCCCTGGCCGCCTACACCAAGGCGATGAGCGCGGAGCAGATCATGGGCGACCTCATGATCGCCTACCCCAACACGCGGCCCATGTGCTCGGCCAACTGCGACGGCGCCGCGGCCGCGGTCGTGGTGGGCGACGCCGCGCTCCAACGGCTCAGCCCCGAGCAACGCCGGCGGGCAGTGAAGATCTCCGCCTCGATCCTCACCACGGACCCCTGGGAGGAGGCTTGCCAGATCCTTCCCGACGTCAACACGCTGACTCGCAACGCCGCCAAGCAGGCCTACGAGCAGGCGGGGGTGGGCCCCGAGGACCTCGATCTCGTCGAGCTCCACGACTGCTTCGCCACCGCCGAGCTCGTGCACTACGACAACCTGATGCTCTGCGAGCAGGGCGGCGCGGTGGACTTCTTCAACTCGGGAGCGCCCTTCCGGGATGGCTCGATGCCGGTCAACGTCTCGGGGGGCCTCGAGTCCAAGGGGCATCCCATCGCCGCCACCGGCATCGCGAACCTCTACGAGCTGGCGACTCACCTGCGGGGTGAGGCCGGCGATCGGCAGATCGAGGGGGCCAGGGTGGGTCTGGCCCACGTGATCGGCCTCGGGTCCGCCTGTGGAGTGCACATCCTCGAAAAGGCGGCCTAGATGCCCTGCGTGCAGACGATCGGCGTGCATCACGTGGCCATCAACGTGAACGACGTGTCTGCCGCCGTGGATTTCTACCGAGACGTCCTCGGCCTCGAGGTGCGAGAGGACCGGCCGGACTTCGGCATCGCCGGGGCGTGGCTCGATGCGGGCGACCAGCAGGTGCACCTTGTCGAGGCGCCACCTCCCGGCAATGCCGGCCAGCACTTCGCCCTCCGCGTCGGCGACGTGGACGCGGCCATCGCGCAGCTGCGGGGCGGCGGCTTCGAGGTGAGCGATGCCATGTCCACGGGCAGGGGGCGCCAGTGCTTCTTGTTGGACCCCTCGGGCAACGCCGTGGAGCTCAACCAGCCGGGAGCCTGAGGCCGGGCGCGAGAGCGCTCAGCGACCGGTGAAGTTGGGGGGGCGCTTCTCCAAGAAGGCCCGCGGACCCTCCTTGGCATCCTGGCTCGCCATCACCGGTCCGCCGATCGCCATCTCCTTGGCAAAGGCCTCCTCCTCCGGGAGCCCGTCGGCCGCCAGCACGGCCGCCTTGATGGCCATGACCGCGAGGGGTCCGTTGGCGGCGATCTTGCCCGCGATCTCGCGAGCCTTGGCCAGGGCCTGTCCGTCGGGCACGACGTGACCGACCAGCCCGAGCTGGTGGGCCTTGTCCGCCGTGATGGGGTCGCCGACCAACAGGATCTCCATGGCCTCGGTCCACGGGATCTGGCGCGGCAGCCGGATCGTGGATGCCGACATCGGGAACAGGCCCCGCTTGACCTCCGAGATGGCGATCTGCGCACCCTCGGCCGCCACGCGGATGTCGGTCGCCTGCAAGATCTCGGTGCCACCGGCGTAGCAATAGCCCTCGACCGCGGCGATGAGGGGCTTCTTGGTCCGGTACTGCTTGAGGAATCCCTTGAAGATCAGCGCAGTGTCCTCCCGGATGCGGGCCTCGTACTCGTCGGCGGGGGGCTTGCCCGAGCCCAGGGCGCCGACCAACCGGTCAAGGTCCGCACCGGCGGAGAAGCCCCCACCGGCACCGGTGAGGATGGCGACGCGCACGTCGGGGTTGCCGTCGATCTCGTCCCACGCGTCACACAGGCGGCAGAGCACCTCGGCGTTGAAGGCGTTTCGCTTTTCGGGACGGTTGAGGGTGACCGTCACCACGTGACCATCCCGCTCCACCAGCACAGCCGGCTCGCTCATGTCCTCCCCTTCCGAGCCTGTCGGAGGTCCGACCGTCGGATCCCGGGGGCTCACCCTACGACGGAGGTCGCGGGCACGACCATTTGACCGTCGTGGAGGGGCTGCCCAGAGGACCGCCTACGGCTACCGCCAAGGCATGGCCCCACCCGCTGGCCTCACGACCATGTGCTCGTGAGCACGAGCACGTGCACCACCCTGCACGGTCAGCGAGCATTGGCACCGAGCCGTCCCTAGACTTGCGTCGTCAGACGACGGATCGTGCGGCGCGTGTCACGCGCCCACGCGACAGGGGAAGGGAGCCGACTGATGCGGATCTCCTCGGTCTTGGCACAGAAGGGATCGGCGGTGGCCACCGTCCGCCGTGACGCCACCGTCGCAGACGCCGTGGGCGTGCTGGCACGCCTCGACATCGGCGCGTTGGTCGTGTCCGACGATGGGCGCCGGATCGACGGCATCGTGTCCGAGCGCGACGTGGTCCGCCGGTTGAGCGCCCTTGCCGCCAGCCCGCTGCAGGAGACCATCGCATCGATCATGTCGAGCGACGTCCACACCTGCTCGCCGGACGACGACACCGAGCAGCTGATGAGCATCATGACCAACCGCCGGATCCGCCACGTCCCGGTGGTCGAGGCCGGAGAGCTCCGGGGGATCGTGAGCATCGGCGACGTCGTGAAGACGAGGATCCAGGAGCTGGAGCGCCACCGCAAGGAGCTCGAGGACTACATCACCGCACGCTGAGCGATCCGGCTCCGGCGGGCAGATCCTGGCCGGACCACCCGAGGCCGGCTGCTCGCCGCCGTCGGGCCGGCGGTAGCTTGACTCCGTCCATGGCGGATCTCACGGTGCAACTGAGCAGCCACGCCGCACGGCAGCTCGAGGAGCTGGGGGCGCCTGCGGCCAGGGCTCTCGCCGTGCTGAGCGAGATGAGCCACGAAGAGATCGCCCTCGTGGCGGAGCCGCTGCCCTCCCAGCACGGCCGGGAGATGTGGCTGCTGTGGGCCGGACGGGTGCGAATCCTCTTCGACATCGAGGTCGAGGAGCTGACCGTCCACGGGTTTGGCAGGGTCCCTCACCGGTGGTGAGCCGCCGGCGCTGTCGCCCCCTGGCCACCCCTGTCGAAGGGCGGTGTCCAGCCGACCCGCCCGGGCCTAGGCTGGGGCCTGACGGACTGTCAGATCTACGGGGCGACGGAGGTTGGGATGCTGGACTATGCGATCCGGGGCGGGATGGTCGTCGACGGCACCGGAAGCCCTCCACGTAGGGCGGACGTCGGCCTCCGAGACGGCCGGATCGTCACGGTCGGCGCCGTCGAGGACTCGGCCAGGAAGGACCTGGACGCCACGGGCCTCATGGTGGCCCCGGGCGTGATCGATCCCCACACCCACTACGACGCCCAACTGTTCTGGGACCCGTCCGCCTCGCCCTCCAACCTCCACGGGGTCACGAGCGTCCTCAGCGGGAACTGCGGCTTCACGCTCGCACCCATCAACGAGGTCGACGCCGACTACACGCGCCGCATGATGGCCAAGGTCGAGGGCATGCCGCTCGTCGCGCTGGAGCAGGGCGTACCGTGGAACTGGTCGTCCTTCGCCGAGTATCTCGACCGGCTCGAGGGGCGGATCGGCGTGAATGCGGGCTTCCTGGTGGGCCACTGCGCGCTCCGTCGCAAGGTCATGGGCGCCGAGCGGGGAGGCGAGGTCGCGTCGGAGACCGAAGTGGCCGAGATGCGCCGCCTGCTGGCCGAGTCCTTGGACGCCGGCGGCCTGGGTTTCTCCTCGTCCCAGTCGCGTACCCACTCCGACGGCGACGGCAACCCGGTCACCTCGCGGTTTGCGGACCGTGCCGAGATGTTGGCCTTCTGCGAGGAGGTCGGCCGCCACGAGGGCACCACGCTCGAGTACATCACCAACGGCTGCCTGGACATGTTCTCCGACGAGGAGATCGACCTCATGGTCGCCATGTCCGCCACGGCGCAGAGGCCCCTCAACTGGAACGTGCTGACCGTCGACTCCAGGAGCCGGGACAAGGTGGAGCGCCAGCTCGAAGCCTCCCGAGCCGCCAGCGCAGCCGGCGGACGCATCGTCGCGCTGACCATGCCGACCCTCGTGCCGATGAACATGAGCTTTCGCAACTTCTGCGCCCTGTTCCTCATCCCGGGGTGGGGCGACGTCATGGGCCTCCCGGTGCCCGAGAGGATGGCGGCGCTCTCCAAGCCGGAGGTGCGCGCCCAGCTCGACGAGTTGGCCCACGCCAAGGAGGCCGGCGTCTTCCGGCGGCTGTCCAACTGGGGGAACTACATCATCGGGGACACCTACTCGAAGGAGAACGAGCGATACCAGTGGCGCGCCGTCGCCGACGTCGCCTCCGAGCAGGGCAAGAAGCCCTTCGACACGCTGCTCGACCTCGTGATCTCCGACGATCTGCAGACGGTCCTGTGGCCCAAGGCGTCCGACGGCGACGATGCCAGCTGGCAGCTGCGAGCGAGCCTCTGGGAGGATGGCGACGTGCTCCTCGGGGGCTCGGACGCCGGCGCCCACCTGGACCGGATGTGCGGCTCCAACTACCCCACAGCCTTCCTCCGTGATTGCCTGCGCGGGCGCAAGCTGACCTCGGTCGAGCGGGCCGTCCAGATGATGACCGACGACCCGGCCAAGCTGTTTGGCATCCGAGACCGCGGCCAGGTGGCCGAGGGCATGTTCGCCGACCTGATGGTCTTCGACCCGGAGACCGTCGGCTCCGAGCCCGCCCAGCTCGTGGACGACCTTCCCGGAGGATCGCCCCGGCTCTTCGCCGCCTCGGAGGGAGTGCACCTGGTGCTCGTGAACGGTGCCGAGACGGTCGTCGACGGCAAGCCGACCGGGGCGGAGCCGGGGACGCTCCTGCGGTCCGGTCGCGACACCTACACCGTGTCGCCCGCCGCTCGAAGCTAGAGCCCCATCCTCCCTTGACGAGCCCCGCTCCGTCTCGAAGCGGGGCGGTCCGTGCTCAGCCGGGCTGGCCCGGCTTGCTCCCGTAGCCGACATCGCCGGCCTGCGTCCCGGGGGACCGTTGCCGCGTCGCCTGCTGCCGGGCGGCCGGGGAATGCGCGCCATGCACCCTCGAGTGCCCTCGCACGGTCCGGATGCGGTGGGCAAACGCCAGGACGATGACCAGCACGATGAGCGCCGCCGCCACGTAGCCGACGTAGTTGAACTTGTGCACGACCGACTCCCAGCTCGATCCGAGGCTGTAGCCGATGCTCACCAGCGTGGCCACGAAGATGGCGCTCGCGGCGGTGGTGGCGGCAAAGAAGGCGAGGACCCGCATCTCCGCGAGGCCCGCGGCAAAGGAGACGAAGGATCGGGCCAGGGGGATCAACCGGCCGAAAAAGGCGGCGCTGCCACCGTGGCGGTCGAACCAGGCCTCCGCCCGGTCGAGGTCCTTGTGGCTGAGCAGGATGTACTTGCCGACCCGGTCGACCAGGGTCCGACCACCGAAGTAGCCGATGCCGTACCCCGCCATGGAACCCGCCACCTCTCCGGCCAGACCGACCAGGATCACGCCGGCCAGGCTGAAGTGGTGCCCGGTACTCGCGACGGAACCGCTCGCGAGGACGCCACCGTACGCAAGGGCGATCTCCGAACCCACCGGTATCCCCATGGAGGCAACGAAGGTGGCAATGAAGAGCGCTGCGTAACCCCAGTTGACGAGAAAGTGCTCCATCGAGGGCCCTTTCTAGCAGCCGGCCTCCCCGCCGATGGGCCTCCCTGCCGCTGGACAGAGCGAACATATGTTCGTAGCATGGTGGGCGATGGCCGAGCGAGCCTCTCAAGGCTTCCGCTGGAGGTTGGCCGACGACGACGGCGGCCAGCCGACCCTGTTCCCGATCGAGGACCTGGTGGAGCGCCACATCGGTATCGGGGAATACCGAGGGCTCGAGTTCATCCACGTGCAGGCGAAGCAGATCATCAACCCCGTGCCCCCGAGCTCCCGGATGTCCTTCCGCTTCACCATCAACGCCTATCGGGGGTGCTCCCACGCGTGCGTGTACTGCTTTGCCCGGCCGACGCACGAGTATCTCGGCCTCGGGATCGGCGAGGACTTCGAGCGGAAGATCGTAGTCAAGGTCAACGCGATCGAGCGGTTGCAGGCCGAGCTGCGCTCCCGCCGATGGCAGGGGGAGCACATCGCCATGGGGACCAACACCGACCCCTACCAGGCGGCCGAGGGCAAGTACCACCTGACTCGCGGAATCGTCCAGACCCTGGGTGAGGCCCGCAACCCGTTTTCGATCCTGACCAAGTCGACGCTCATCCTCCGGGATCTCGACCTGTTGACCAGGGCGGCGGAGCGCACCTCCGTGCGCTGCAGCCTCTCGATCGGCACCCTGGACGAGGAGGTCTGGCGGTCGACCGAGCCGGGGACCCCCCACCCTCGCCGGCGAGTGGAGGCGGTCCGCCGCCTCAACGAGGCGGGCATCCCCACCGGGGTGCTGGTCGCCCCGCTCATCCCCGGCATCTCCGACTCCGACACGCAGGTGCACGAGGTGGTCGACGCGTGCGTCGGGGCGGGAGCGGTATCGATCGGGGGGGTCCCGCTCCACTTGCGCCCCGGCGTGCGGCAACACTTCATGAAGTGGCTCGAGCGGCAACGGCCGGACCTCGTCCCGAGCTACCGCAGACGCTACCGAACGTCCTACCTGGCGGCCCCCGAGCAGCGCGCCACGATCGCCAAGGTGATCGGCCGCCTCTCGGGACCGGCCGGTGGCCAGAGGGACGGGTGACTCAACTGTCCGGAGCGGTCGCGGCGATCACCCTCAGGACGGCGTCGATGAGGGCCAGGTGGGTAAAGGCCTGCGGGAAATTGCCGAGGTGCCGCCCGCTCGAGGCCTCGATCTCCTCCGCGTAGAGGTGGAGCGGGCTGGCGAAGGAGAGCAGCTTGGCGCACAGGGAGGCGGCGCGCTCCACCTCGCCGATCAGGGCCAGCGAGGAGACCAACCAGAAGGAGCAGATGGTGAAGGTCCCCTCCACGCCCTCCATCCCGTCGTCGGTCTCGTCCGTCCGGTAACGGAGCACGAGCCCGTCCTCCGTCAGCTCGTCGGCGACGGCAAGGACCGTTGCCCGAACCCGGGGGTCCTCGGGGGGCAAGAAACCCATCGTCGCGATCAGCAGGATGGAGGCGTCCAGCGCCTTGGTGTCGTAGTGCTGCACGAACACCCCACGCTCGTCCACGCCCTTCTCGCAGATCTCGGCCTGCATCTCGTCCGCCACGGCCTGCCAACGTTTGACCAGGTCGTCGTGGCCCCTCTCCTTGGCCAGCTTGATACCCCGGTCGACGGCGACCCAGCACATGACCTTGGACGAGACGAAGTGCTTGGGCTCGCCACGGACCTCCCAGATGCCCCGATCGGGCTCCCGCCAGGCCTCGATAGCCCGGTCGACGAGCCCGACTATCAGCCCCCAGGCATACGGCCCCATCTGCATCGCCTGGCCGAGATGCGTCGCCGCCGCGTCGACCAGCATGCCCCAGACGTCGTGTTGGCGTTGGTCGTAGGCGCCGTTGCCGAGGCGGACGGGGCGAGATCCCTCGTACCCGCTCAGATGATCGAGCGTCTCCTCGGTCAGGTCCCTCTCTCCCCCCAGGCCGTACATGATCTGCAGCGGCCCCTGGGCGACGGTGTCCATGAGGAAGAAGAAATAGTGGTAGGCCTCGTCGTCGAATCCCAACTCGAAGAGTGCCCAGAGCATGAAGGCCGAGTCGCGGACCCACGTGTAGCGGTAGTCCCAGTTGCGCTCCCCGCCGAGGGTCTCCGGCAAGGAGGTCGTCGAGGCCGCCATGATCGCGCCGGTCGGTGCATAGCTCAGCCCCTTCAGCGTGAGCGCGCTCCGGACGAGGTATGGACGCCACGGATGGTCCGGAATCCGGGCGTGCTGCAGCCAGCGCCGCCAGTGGTGGGTGGACTCCTCGATCATTCGCGCCGCCTGCTCGGCGTCGTCCACCGAGCACCCGTCCCACGAGAGCGCCATGTAGGCCGACTCCCCCTCACGGAGCTCCATGCGGGCGGCGGCCCGCAGGCCCACCACCGAGAGGCGGAAGTTGCTGTAGAGGTTCAGCTCGGGGTGGCCATCCACCTGGTAGCGCGCCGAGTCGTAACCCTCCCCGGCGTACTCCCACATCCCGTCGGCGCGGCCGTAGTCGAACAGGGGCATGCACTGGGCCTCGACGTCGACATGGCCGTCGATGCACAGCGCCGATCGCACGAGCACATGCTGGGCCACGAAGTCGCCGGGCGGCCGCACGTACCCCGGAGGCCGGTCCTCCCTCGTCCAGGGACCCATGACGAGGGCGTCGCGCACCACCAACCAGCCGGTCGGCGCCGCCCAAACGGTCTCGACCACGAGGGACCCGGGCACGTAGTGCCGTTGCGACGGCACGAAGACGTGCGCCGGACCCATCCGGAAGAATCCGGCGGTCCGATCGAGCAGGGCCCCGAAGATGCTCGGCCCGTCAGGCCGCGGCAAGCACATCCACTCGATGCTGCCGTCCGGCGCCATCAACGCGGTCGTGTGGCAGTCCGAGAGAAAGGCGTACTCGGCTATGGGTGGGAACTTGCTGGGCACTCTGGCGCTCCCGGTGGAGGCGGTTGGCGACGCTGGGTCAGCCGAGGATCCGCTGCTTTTCCCGCTGGAATTCCTCGTCCGTCAGGGCCCCCGACGCCTTCAGGTCGGCGAGCTGTTTCAACTGGGAGATGCGGTCGGATGCCGCGTCGGTGGCCGCACTCGCCGCCGGCGGCGGGGGCGGGCTCGGCTGCTGGGGGGCCTGCTGGGGGGCCTGCTGCTGCGCCTGGGCCTCGGCCTTCTTGGTGCCGGCCTTTGCTCCCATGTACGCCACGCCGCCGACCGCGGCCGCTCTCAGGAGGGGACGTCGCCGGGCGAAAGGCACCGCTCAGCCCTCCCCGTCCGTCTCGTCGCCCAACTCGATCCCGAGGCTCAGCGCCACCTCGGCCGCTGCGGCCACGGTCCTCGCGTTGCCGACGATGGGGTTGAGCGCCACCAGGACCCCGAGGATCTCCTCGGGGCTGACGCCCGACTCCAGGGCCATCCCGATCTGCCACAGGTACGACGCCGGCGCCGCGTCCAACGCGATGAGGGAGGCGATGCACACCAGCGAGTAGGAACGCGGGTCGAGTCCCGACGCCTCCATGTTGTCGAGCCGAGCCAGGAGCAGGCCCTCGAGCACCGAGGTGTCGTGGGTGGCTACTCCCCGTATGAGATCCGATGCCGAGCCTTGATCCGCCATGTTCCCCGTCTCCTCTCCACGACGCCACCTGGCGTCGCGCTCCTCCCTGCCCCCGGCAAGCCGGCCCGCGGGCGGGACACGCCTGCTGCGCGCCCGGCCGTACGCTAGTTGTTCCCGTGTGCCGAGTCGTTCCCCGTGTGCCCCATCAGGTGGGCCGGCCGAGGTGCCACGCGTCCACCTGGTCGAGCCGCACCCGCAGGAGCGCCAGGTTGGAGACTCCCGCAGCATGGGCGACCGAGACGTTGCGGAGATGCAAGTAGTCGACGGGAAAAGTGGGCCCGGCCTCGGAGAGCTCGGCGCGGGTCTCGTCGAGGCCCGCCGCCCAGCGCTCGAGAAAAGCCAGACCCTGCTCGTCGCCGGAGGCCGACTGCCGCAGGGAGGCCGCCTGGAGGGCCATCCACGACTGGGCGTTCCCGGCGAGGCCGGTGATCATCGTCCCGCCGACCAGCAGGACGACGGAAACCCAGATCTCATCGCCCTTGGTCTCGATCATCTCGTCGAGGATCGAGGCGAGGTGCTCGAGCAGCCAGTCCCCTCGGCTCGGGTCGTCCGGCTGGTCGCCCGAGGGCGCTTCGATCAGATCCCGGTTCGGCATCGTCTCCCCTTCCTCCCCTTCATGCGTCGCCCGATTCTCGCAGACACCGGATTGGGATACTGGAGGCCGTGGCCCGCCTGCTGATCGTCCACCACACCACGTCGCCGGCCCTCGAGGCCATGTTGGAAGCGGTGCTGGACGGCGCCACGAATCCGGACATCGAGGGTGTGACGGTGGACCGGCGCCCCGCCCTTGCCGCCGTCGTGCCGGACGTCCTGTCCGCCGACGGGTACCTCCTCGGGACCCCGGCCAACATCGGCTACATGTCGGGCGCCCTCAAACACTTTTTTGACCAGATCTACTACCCCTGTCTCGATGCCACCCGGGATCGCCCCTACGCGCTCTACGTCCACGGCAGCTCCGACACCGAGGGGGCCGTACGGGCCGTCGAGCGCATCGCCTCCGGGCTGTCCTGGCGGAGGGTCCAGCGGCCCGTCGCCGTGATCGGCACTCCCGGGCGGGAGGATCTCGAGGCCTGCCGCGAGCTCGGGGCCTCGGTGGCGGCCGGCATGGCCGAGGGCCTCTGAAGTCGGACGGGCTCTCCCCGAGGGGTGGCGGGCCACGTCCCGCCGGGTACGCCGTCGGGCGCGGGCCGCCGCGGTGGTAAGAGAGGGGTCATGCGCTACGTGAACCTCGGCACCTCGGGACTGCGGGTCTCCCCCATGGCCCTCGGCATGATGAGCTACGGCAACGACAGCGATCGCCCCTGGGCGCTCGACGAGACGGCGGCCGAGCCCATCGTCCGGGCGGCCGTGGAGGCGGGCGTCACCATGTTCGACACCGCCGACACCTATTCGAAGGGAGCGAGCGAGGTGGCCACGGGCCGTCTCGTAGGCAAGTTCCTCAGTCGAGACGAGGCGGTCGTCGCCACCAAGGTGTTCATGCCGATGACCCCCGGCGACAACGGGTGGGGCCTCTCTCGCAAGCACATCCTGTCGGCGATCGATGCGTCGCTCGATCGCTTGGGGATGGACTACGTCGACCTGTACCAGATCCACCGCTGGGACAACCGGGTCCCGATCGAAGAGACGATGGAGGCCCTGCACGACGTGGTGCGGGCCGGCAAGGCACGCTACCTCGGGGCGAGCAGCATGAGCGCGTGGCAGTTCGCCAAGGCGCAGCACGTGGCGGAGCTGCACGGCTGGACCCGGTTCGTCTCCATGCAGAACCACTACAACCTGATCTACCGGGAGGAGGAGCGGGAGATGATCCCGCTGTGCCTCGACCAGGGCGTGGCCGTGATCCCGTGGAGCCCGCTCGCCCGAGGGGTGCTCGCCGGCAACCGGGGCCGCGGGGGTGAGCGGAACACCGTGCGCTCGGAGACCGACGGCTTCACCGACCATCTGTACAACCAACCGACCGACTTCGACGTCGTCGAGCGAGTCGTCGAGATCGCCCAACGTCGCGGAGTCTCGCCGGCACAGGTGGCCCTCGCCTGGCTCCACCACCGGCCCGGGGTGACCGCCCCGATCGTGGGTGCCACCCGGATCGAGCACCTCACGGAGGCGTTGGCGGCCGTGGAGCTCGAGCTCTCCGCCGACGAGACGGCCCTACTCGAGGAGCCCTACGTGCCTCACCCCGTCCTCGGCCACTGACCGAAAGGGAGAAGCGCCCGATCCCGGCCCTCACTCGTCGGGGACGCCCTCCAACGTGACGTGCACGGTGGTCCCCTTGCCGAGCACCGACTGAAACCTGATGTCGCCGCCGTGCAGCTGGGCCACCGCCCGCGCGATCGACAGCCCGAGCCCGGTGCCGGGGATGCCGCGACGCCGGGCGTTGGATCCGCGGTAGAAGCGCGAAAACAGCATCTTCTGCTCGTCGGGGGGAATCCCGATCCCGTCGTCGGATACGTCGATCCGCCATCCCCCGTTGTGGGGCAGGACGCTGAGCCGGACCCGTCCATCGGGGTGGCTGTACTTGATGGCGTTGGACAACAGGATGTCGAGAAGCTGGCCGAGCCGCCCGGCGTCCCCCCTCAGGGGAGGGACCGGGGCCACCATCCTCTCCACGGCAACCGAGCGTGCCGCGGCCTCCGGGGCGACGGCCTCACATGCATGTCGGGTCAGCTCGCCGGCGTGGACCACCTCGAGCTCCAACCGGGTCA
The DNA here is from genome assembly GCA_963773635.1 of uncultured Actinomycetes bacterium. Lineage (GTDB taxonomy): Bacteria > Actinomycetota > Acidimicrobiia > Acidimicrobiales > RAAP-2 > CAVZBW01. The sequence continues at coordinate 882,800 of CAVZBW010000005.1, forward strand.
TCTTGGACTCGAGGCTCTCGAGCATCATCAGATCGCCCGAGAGCCTGAAGAGACGATCGACGTTGCGCGCGATGACGTCGACGTACTCGACCTCCTCGCTCGACCCCCGAGCCCCGACGAGCTCGCGCAGCATCTCCGTGTAGCCGACGATCGAGGTGAGGGGGGTCCGCAGCTCGTGGGAGACCGAAGCCAGGTACTCGGACTGGCGCGCCTCGAGCTCGGCGATCCGCCTCTGCTCGGCACGCTCGGACGCAAGGAGGCGCTCTCGCTCGCACTCGGCCCTCGCCTGGTCCGTGACGTCGCGCAGCAGCCACAGGCTGCCCCGGTAGGCGTCCTGGACGAAGACGGGGACGAAGTCACGTTCGATGATCCGCCCGTCAAAGAGCGTCACGCGCTCCCGGTAGGCGGGCCTGCGCTCGCTGATGGCCTCGTTGATCGGTGCGATCGCGTCGGTCGGCTCCGCCAAGAGCCAGCTGCTATCCAGGCCGACCGAGCCGAGCGTGCGTCCGTGCAGCTGATCGGGCTCCATGGGGAGACGGAACATGTCGACAAAGGCCTGGTTGGCAAAGCGGACGACGCCCTGCGCGTCCATGGTCACGAGCGCGGCGTTGATGCTCCCGAGCAGACTGGCCAACCACTGGTTGCTGGCCTCGAGCTGCTCCATCGTCCGATGCGCCTCGGTGACGTCACGGGCGTGCAGCACGATGCCGCGGACGTCGGGGTCGTCGAGCAGGACGTCGGCGATCGCCTCCATGCGGTGCCAGGTCCCGTCCGACCCTCGGATCCGGAATTGCAGGCGTTCCGCAGAGCGACCCCGGCGCCCGAAGAGCTCCTGGAGCACCTCCTGAGCCCGCGCCAACTCGTCGGGGTGGATCAGACCGAAGATGCCCTCGCGAGGATCCCAGTCGGACTGGAACCCCACGAGGCGCGCCGCGCCGGCGCTGGACCACCGCCAGGAACCATCGGCGTTGAGGATCGTGACGATGTCCTCGGAGCGGTCGAGCAGCTTCTCCACCAGGTTCCCGCTGGCGAGCCCGACTCGCTGGGCGGCTGCCGCATCCACGACGACGATGAGATGACCGGCGATCGAGCCGTCGGGTGCCACGATGGCCACGGATTCGGCACGGCACTCCTGCACGACCCCAAAGGCGGAACGAACCCGGAACCGTTCCACACCCCCGCGGATCTGCGTCCGGCGGTACCACTGCTCTTGCACACGCTCGATGTCATCGGGATGGATCGCCAGGTACCACGGCATGCCCCGGAGGGAGAGCCCGGTCGCCCCGGTCACGTCCTCCCAACGCTGGTTGTGATACCAGGAGCGGCCCTCGGCATCCGTGGCCACGACCCCGATGGGCACGAGCGAGGACAACGCGCCGAGGATCCGGCGCACGATGCGGCGGGACTCCTCGCCGTCGAGGTGCTCGTCTCGATCCATCAGCGACCGCGGGCGAGTCGTCTAGTCGGATCCGGCCGCAGCCGGCGTAGGTCCGGGGACCCGACGAGGTGGACGGTCCCCTCCCGGCGAGGTGCAACATGGCCCGTACGGCCCATGTGCACCGCTCGGACGAGCTACGGCACTAGCTTTTCTGCCAGGGTGTGAAGGAGGGCCACACCGAGGGAAAGACGGAGGGGAAAGATGGTACAGCAGGATCCAAGACTAAACGAGTCGATGATCCCTCAGGTGCAGCGGGTCGCGTGGCAGCTCACCCTGTTCATGGGGCTGGTGACGCTGGTCCTCGGGATCATCGTCGCGGTCCACCCGAGCACGTCGCTCAACGTGATCGCCGTACTGGTGGGCATCCTCTTCCTCGCCTCCGGAGCCTTCCAGCTCATCAGAGCGCTGGACAGCACCACGACGCACCGGGCGTGGTCAGCGGTGATCGGCCTGGCCTTCATCGTGATCGGGGTGGTGCTCATCCGCCACCTCCATATGACGCGGGTCCTCATCGCCCTCCTGATCGGCCTGATCTGGATAGTCCAGGGAGTGGCGGAGCTCATGGTGGGCCTCACCCAGACGGACCGGCGTGGCCGGGGCTGGACCATCGTGTTCGGGACGGTCAGCCTGATCGCGGGCATCGTGGTGGTGGCCCTGCCCTCGACCTCCATCGTGACCCTCGCCGTCCTGCTCGGCATCTGGTTCATCATCCTCGGCCTGCTGCAGATCCTGGGATCCCTCATGATGCGCCACCTGGCCAAGCAGGGCGGCTGACCGGCTCAGGATCCGCTCGGGAGAACCCCTCAGGATCCGCTCGGGACCCCCTCAGGAGACGTCGACGAAGAGGCGGCGACAGAGGTCCTGGCCGAGCGCCAGCGTCCGATCGTCGAGCTCGAGCATGAGCGTCCCATCCGGGGCCCGGGTCTGGACCCTGGCCGAGGCCCCGGGGATGAAGCCGGCCTCGTCCAGGTAGCGGAGGGACGCCTGGTCGAGCTCGACCTCCTCGGTCATGCGCTCGAAGTGGACCGACTGTCCCGGCCGGACGTCGGCCAGGCTCTGCTGGCGCGCCGAGAGCGAGACGCAGTTTGCGCTCCCCGGGATGGGATTGCCGTGCGGGCAGGTCCCGGGGTCACCGAGCAGCGCGACCAGGCGCTCCTCGACCTCGTCGGATATGACGTGCTCCCAGCGGCCCGCCTCGGCATGGACCTTGTGCCACGGCAGTCCGATGACGTCGACCAGGAGCCGCTCCGCGAGGCGGTGCTTGCGAATGACGCTCTGTGCGACGTCACGCCCGCGATCCGTCAGCGTGATCGACCGACCCGACCGCGACACGTAGCCCTCCGCGCTCAGGCGGTCCAACATCTCGGAGACCGATGGCGCCGACTTGCCGAGACGCTCGGCGATCCTCGCCTGGATCACCGGCGAACCCTCCTCCGCCAGGGACTCGATGGCCTGCAGGTACTCCTCCAACGGTGGATGGAACTCGCTGGTCACGGGGACTCCACGGAGTGCGGTGCCACCCAGACGAGCCTAGACGGGTCAGGCCCCGGATCTGGCTGCCTCCTCGATGGTCCGCGCCAGCTCCGTGATGGTGTCGACGTAGCCCTCGACCATGGCCTGGACGACCTGCCGGGCCGGGCGGACCGCGTCCAGCTGGCCGACCACCTGTCCGACGAAGTAGTTGACGAGCTCCTTTGCTCCCGGGCTCGTCGTGGCGCTGCGGCCGATCCGAGCCTGCGCCTCGGCGACCAGGACGCCCTGCAGCGGCAACGGCAGCGGATCGGGATGGCTCGGATCGTCCCACTCCCTGGTCCAAGCGGTCTCCAGCTGACGAGCGGGCTTTCCCGTGAGCGATCGCGAGCGCACCGTCTGGGTGGAGTCGGCCGCCAGCATCTTCTCCACCACTACCGGGTGGGTCTCGGCCTCACGGGTGGTCAGCCAGACCGATCCGCACCACACCCCCTTAGCCCCGAGGGCCAGCGCGGCCGCAACCTGGCGACCCTCGGCGATGCCACCGGCCGCCAGCACGGGAACGGGGGCGACGGCGTCGACGACCTGGGGGACGAGGACCATGGTGGACACCGATCCGGTGTGGCCGCCGGCCTCGTGGCCCTGCGCCACCACCAGGTCGACGCCCGCCTCCCGTTGGCGCCGGGCATGCTCGACCGTCCCGACCAGTCCGGCGACGAGTAGGCCCCGCCCGTGGGCGGTCTCGACCAACCAGTCCGGGGCGGGACCGAGGGCGTTGGCCACGAGGCGGACCTTCCGATGCCGGAGCGCGACATCGACGAGATCGCGGCCTCCGCGCTCCGAGGCGCGCACGAGGGTCGCACCCCGCTGAGCCCCGCCGTCACCGGATAGGGGCGGCACGCCGTAGCGCTCCAGGAGCTCTTGGACGAAGACCCGGTGGCCCTCGGGGATGAGCTCCGCCGCCGCAGTCGCGTCGAGTCCTCCCCGCTCCTGCCCCGCGTACGCGGCGGGCAGGAGGACGTCGACGCCGTAGCCCCGCTCCCCCACCTCGCCATCGATCCAGGTCAGTTCGCGATCGAGGACCTCGGGCGGGAAGGCCACCGCCCCGAGCACCCCGAAGCCGCCCGCCCGCGTGACCGCCGCCACCACGTCCCGGCAATGGCTGAAGGCCACGATCGGGTACTCGGCGCCGAGCATCTCGGTCAGCCGGGGGGTCATCGGGGTGGGCACCAGCACCTCGCATGCATGGTCCAGCCAGGGGCCCTCACGGGCCCATCGTCCCACGCGCCGGGCGGCCCCATCGGGCAGAAACGGCCCGCTCGGTCGGCACGGCCGTACCATGCTCCAGGTGGCACGGGTCCTGGCAGACATCACCCCTCTGCGCCGACACCGCCACTTCCGCCAGCTCTGGCTGGGTCAGACCGTCTCGGGCACCGGCAGCCAGCTCACCCTGGTGGCCGTCGCCTACCAGGCCTACCAACTGACGCACTCCACCCTCGTGGTGGGCCTGATCGGCACCGCCCAGATCCTGCCCCTCATGATCGGAGCGGTGTGGGGTGGGACGCTCGCCGACGCCGTAGACCGAAAGAAGGTGCTGGTGCTCGCCCAATTGGCGCTCGCCGCGACGAGCGCCGGCCTCGTGGTCAACGCCGCCCTTCCGCACCCCAAGGTCTGGCCGTTGTTCGTCTGCACCTCCGCCAGCGCCGCCTTTCAGGGCATCGACTGGCCCGCCAGGAGGGCCGCTCTGCCCATGCTCGTGCCCGCCGAGGACCTCACCGACGCCATCGCCCTGCAGACGATGGTCCAGCAGCTGGCCTTCGTCGTCGGCCCCGCCATCGCCGGGGTGGCGATCGCGGGCCTCGGGCTGAGCGCCGTCTACGGCATCGACGTCGCCTCGTTTGGCGCGGCCCTGGCTGTCGCGCTGGCGCTGCCGAGCCTGGTTCCGGCCGGCGGCGGCACGCCCTTTGGCCTCCGGTCGACCGTCGAGGGCCTCTCCTACGTCCGGCGACAGCGCCTGCTCGCGGGGACCTATCTCATCGACCTCAACGCCATGGTGTTCGGCATGCCCCGCGCCGTCTTTCCGGCCCTCGCGACGGAGGTCTTCGGCGCGGGCCCGGGCGTGGTCGGGTTGCTGTTCGCCGCTCCCGGTGCCGGCGCGCTCATCGGATCCTTCTTCACGGGCTGGTGCTCGGGGGTCCGCCATCAGGGTCGGGCGATCGCCATCTGCGTTGCGCTCTGGGGGTCCTCCATCGCCCTCTTCGGCGTCATCCCGGTGCTGTGGGTGGCGCTGGTGTTGCTCGCGATCGCGGGAGCTGCCGACGTGATCTCGGCGATCTTCCGCCAGGCGGTGCAACAGCGCGTGGTCCCCGAGGAGCTGCAGGGCCGATTGTCCGGCACCTTCTTTGCCGTGGTGGCCGGCGGTCCGCGAGTGGGCGACGCAGAGACCGGCGTCGCGGCGACCATCGGCGGCCCCGAATTCGCGGTGTGGTCCGGCGGCTTGGCCTGCGTCGTCGGTGTCGGTGCGCTCCTCTGGCGCATTCCGGAGTTGTGGCAGGACGCGAGCGGCGGCGACCATCGGCTGACGCGGGCGGAAGAGTCCGAGGCCCTGAGGGCGGCGACCACCGAGCTGAGCGAGGGCGAGCCGGCATAACCTCCTTCGACGGGAGCACTTGGGAGAGGAGCGGTGCCATGGATACGGCGGGTCTGCTCGTCGACGCATTCGGTCGAATCCGGCAGGCAGTGCACCATGCCGTCGAAGGGTTGACGGCCGAGGGCCTGGCCTTTCGACCGGACGGCCAGGCCAACTCCATCGCCTGGTTGATCTGGCACCTCACCCGGATCCAGGACGATCACGTTGCCGACGCGGAGGGCCGGGAGCAGACCTGGACCGGCGGCGGCTGGGTCGGACGGTTCGGCCTGCCCCTCGACCCCTCCGACACGGGCTACGGCCACACGACCGACCACGTGGCCGCCGTCCGAGTCGATTCGGGTGAACTCCTGACCGGCTACTACGACGAGGTGCACCGCCAGACGGTCCACTTCATCGAGCGACTCGGCCACGAAGAGCTCGATCGCATCGTGGATGATTCGTGGGACCCGCCGGTCTCTCTGGGCGTCCGGCTCAACAGCGTTTTGGCCGACGACCTCCAGCACGTGGGCCAGGCGGCCTACGTGAGGGGCCTGCTCCTCCGGGGTTAGGACGGCGGGGGCGGCGCGGTGCCCGGGCCGACACGACGCTTCGTCGGGGTGGACCTCGCCTGGGGCGGACGCAACGCCACGGGCCTCTGCGCGCTCACGGCGGACGGACGGGTGCTCGAGTCCACCCGGGCAATGGGCGACGAAGAGATCTGTGCGTGGCTCGGCCCGCACGTCGCCGGCGACGTCCTCGTCGGGCTGGACGCTCCGCTGATCGTCGACAATCCCACCGGCCAGCGGTGGTGCGAGCGGGAGCTCGGCGCGGTGTTTGGGGGACGCCAGGCCGGCGCCCACCCCTGCAACCGCTCGATGCCGTGGTTCGCCGACGGGGGGCGCGCCCGTCGCCTGGCGCATCGCCTCGGCCTCTCGATGGACCCCCTACTCGGACCCGGCAGACCGGCCCGCGTCGCGCTCGAGGTCTACCCGCACGCGTCGATCGTCGCCCTCTTTCGCCTCCCCCGGTCCCTCAAGTACAAGGCAAAGGCCCGGCGGGGGCTTGGGCAGCGCCGGGAGGCCTTTGCCCGGTTGATCGAGCTCCTCGAGTCGTTGCAGACGGCCGATCCCGCCCTGGACCTGGCCTCGTCGCGCGACTGGCGCCGTCTCCGTGCGGAGGTGAGGGCCGCCCCCACCGGTGCGGCCCTCGACCGTGCCGAGGACGAGGTGGACGCCTACGTCTGCGCGTACACGTCGCTCTACTACTGGCGATGGGGCACGCGACGCTGCGCCATCCTGGGAGACGACCGGGAGGGCGCAGTCGTCACGCCGGTCGACGACGTGGCGAGCCGGCGCCTCGACGCTTGGCGTGGGCGGGTGACACCGGTAACATAGCAACCACTATTGGACGCTGCTTCCCCCCTTCCGAGGCCCACTCCGACGCCACCCTCCTCCGCCGGGCGGTCCGGCGCGGCCAGACCCCGGGGGCACCGACGTGATCCCCCCGTCACCGGGGAGGGACGACGAGTGGTTCTGGGCGGGGGTGGAACAGGGCAGGCTCCTGATCCAGCGGTGCGCCGCATGCGGTGCCCTGCATCACCCTCCCGTGCCCATGTGCCCGGAGTGCGGCTCGGAGGAGTGGGCGCCCCACGAGGCGAGCGGGCTCGGCTCGGTCCACACCTGGATCCTCTCCCGGCACCCGTCACGCCGGGCGGAGACGCACCCCGGCCGGGTGGAGGTTGGCCGGGCTCCCGGCGAGGCCGGCGCCGAGGCCGGTGGAGAAGGCGGTGAGGATGAGACGCGCATCGTGGTCCTCGTACAGCTCGAGGAGGGTCCCCGCATCGTCTCCAACCTCGTCGGCGTCCGGCCCGAGGACGTGCGCAACGACATGGCCGTCCGGGTGTGCTTCGAGCGCTTCGGCGAGGGAGTGACGCTGCCGCAGTTTGCTCCCGTGGATCCGGGCCCCGAGCCCGCGGCGAGATAGCGGAGACGCCCTCGAACGTGATCGACCGCACGGACCCCGTCATCGCCGGCATCGGCCAGACCGACTTCTCCAAGGAATCGGGTCGCAGCGAGCTGCACCTCGCCGCCCAGGCCGCCCGCGCCGCCATCGCCGATGCGGGCCTCGTGCCGAGCGATATCGATGCCACGGTGACCTTCACCCTTGACGCAAACGACGAGCTCGCGCTCGCACGCACCCTCGGCATACCCGAGCTGCGTTTCACCGCCCGGACACGTGGCGGGGGTGGAGGTTCCTGCACGACGGTCCGCCTGGCGGCGACCGCCATCCGCTCGGGTGCGGCCCGGGCGGTCCTCGTCTACCGGGCGTTCAACGAGCGGTCCGGTCGGCGATTCGGACAGCCCCGTCCAGCCTCGGAGCGGTCCGTAGCGGGGATGAGCTGGTACCTCCCGTTTGGACTCGACACCCCGGCCAAGTTCTACGGACTGTGGTTCCAGCGGTACATGCACCGCTACGGGGTCACGAACGAGGACTTCGGCCGCTACAGCGTGATCGCACGTCGCCACGCCGCCACCAACCCGGCGGCCTGGTACTACGGCAGACCCATCACCCTCGAAGAGCACCAACGATCCCGCTGGATCGTCGAACCGGTCATCCGGCTCCTCGACTGTTGCCAGGAGAGCGACGGCGGGGTGGCCCTCGTGGTGGTCTCGGGCGATCGCTCGGGCGACCTCCCCCGAGCCCCGGCGAGGATCGCCGGTGCCGCCGAGGCGCACCTGGTGCCGGGCGACGAGATGTTCGGCTACTACCACCCGGACATCTCCGGATTTCCCGAGGCGGCGGCGCTCGGCAGGGCGCTGACGGAGTCGTCGGGCCTCGGGGTCGGCGACATCGACGTCGCCATGCTGTACGAGAATTTCAGCCCCATCGTCCTGCTCCAGCTCGAGGCCCTGGGCTTCTGCGGGCCGGGCGAGGCCAAGGACTTCATCGCCGAGGGTCACATCGCCCTCGACGGGAGCCTGCCGGTCAACCCCAACGGGGGCCTGCTCGGTGAGGGCTACATCCACGGGATGAACAACATCGTCGAGGCCGTGCGCCAGATCCGGGGTGACGCGGCCAACCAGATCCCCGGCACCCGGCACGTCTTGGTGTCCGCGGGCCGAAGTGGGCTGATCCTCTCGCGTCCGTAAGGCATCGGACAACGGTTCCACCGTGAGGCGCGATCTGCTATGACGTCGGCCGAGAGGATCGCCCCTGATGCCCCGCAATCGCACAACCGAGCCCGTCCGTGCCTGGCTCGGGCACACGGGAGACCGAGCACTGTCGTTCGCCGTCGAGCGCGGAAGGCCTCTGGCGCGGACTTTGCCTGCGCCTGTCCGGCGTCGGCTGCGCTCGCTCAGCCGCCGCCGGAGCGTCCGTCAGGTGCAATTGGCCGACCTCGAGGCGGAGATGGCGATCGCGGCCCGCCTCTTCGGCGAATCAGAAGACCGAGCGCGGGAGCACCTGGCCCACATCGAGCTCGTCCACCCGAGCGGCTACCCACCGGATCCGCTCTCCGCCGAATACCGCGAATGGACATGGGACCTGTATCGACGGGTCTCCGGACGCGGCGAGTACTCCCTCTCGAACGAGAGCTCGCCGTTCGACGTCGACGAGGCCGTCGAGCTGCCATTTCCGTTTCTGACCCAGTCCCCCACCGTCATCGGTGCCGACCTCGCGGCGCGTGGCCGGGTGCTGGCGGGACTTGGCACAACGGGTGTTGATCTCCACCCCCCCGCCCGCCTGATCGAGTTCGGCCCCGGATGGGGGAACTTGACGGGCGACCTCCTGGCAACGGGCTTCGAGGTGACGGCGGTCGAGCTCGAGCCCAGGTTCTGCGAGCTCCTGGCCCGCCGCAACCCCGGCCGAGCGGGCTTGTCGATCGTCGAAAGCGACATGCTGTCCTACTCGACGGACGAGCCCGTCGACGCCGTGGTGTTCTTCGAGAGCTTCCACCACTGCGCCGACCACCTCACCATGCTCGAGCGGTTGCACCAGCTCGTTGTCCCTCATGGCTGCGTGGTCTTTGCCGGCGAGCCGCTCCAGGACCTGGCCTATCCCTGGGGTCCTCGACTGGACGGGCTCTCCTTGTGGTCGATGCGCACCTACGGGTGGCTGGAGCTCGGCTTCGACAGCAAGTACTTCCGGCAAGCCCTGTCGTCGACCGGATGGCACCTGCTCCCTCTCGGCTTCGAAGCCGCAGACCATGAGCTCCTCGTCGCCCGTGCGCAGGGGTGACGACCGGCCTCCGACCGGGCGACCGGCTTGGCGGGGGGCCACCGTGCCATTGACCGCGGGTGATAGAACGTGCCGATGAGCCCTGCCTTGCGGTGGCGGAGACGCGCTCACCAGACCGACCACGGCACGTCCCAGACTGAGGAATGGCCCACCGACTTCAACGAATTCTTGCACGGCCTGCGCAGCGGGGCGCTCGCTGACGAACCTGGAGACGCCGAGGTGATCCTTTCGGGCGGCGCTCCCGACATCGGCTACGTCGATTGGTTCTCGACCTGCTACCCCACGACTCCACGCCGTCACATCCTGGTGGAGAAATTCCGCGAGCCCCCGGAGTCTCTGCCCGAGGGCGTCGAGTTCGTCCAAGGCTCGTTGGGGAACCTCTCCGACATCGCCGACGGCTGCGTCGATCTCGTCTTTGCCGGCCAGGTCACCGAGCACCTGTGGGCCGACGACCTCGCCGGCTTTCTCGTGGCGGCCCATCGGGTCCTCGCTCCCGGCGGTCGGCTCGTCGTCGACAGTCCCAATCGAGACGTCACCCTGGCCACCGGCTGGCACATGCCCGAACACACGCTCGAGCTCGCACCGAGCGAGGCGCGCGAGCTCCTCGGGCTCGCCGGGTTCGATATCGATGCGGTCCGCGGGCTGTGGCTGTGCGCCGATCCGATCGCAGAGACGCCCCTGCCGCTTCTGCCCCAAGAGAGCCCGGCGATGTGGCCGATCAGTCGGCGAATCGCCGAGGCCCACGGCGATCCCGACCATTCCTTCGTCTGGTGGGCGACGGCCACTCGCGGCGGCAAGCCCTGCGACGACGAGGCCGTCCAGCAACGTTGCCGAGAGATCTTCTCCGTCCGCCGCCGTACCCTCTTTGGACGCCTGATCCACCCGATGCTCGGACGTCGGGTCGACCACGGTGGCCGACCCGCAGTCCTGAGCGATGACGGGGCGGCCGGCTACGTCTTGATCGGCCCCTTTGTGGCGATGCCCCCCGGCCGTCAATCGGCGGTCTTCACCTTCGTCTTCCCCGATTCGAGTCCCCACCGACGGGGCGATCCCGACGCAACCGTTGCGTCCATCGACGTGTCCGTCGGCGACGAACGACGGGTGGTCGCCGAGCGTTCCGTGCGCGCGGGCGATCTCCCGGACCGCGGTCAAATGGTCCGAATCGGTCTCTCCTTCGAACTTCCCGAGACGACCTTTGGATGCGAGACGCGGGTCCGGACGACTGGACTCGTGCCCATCGAAGTCCTCCTCGCCGTCGACGTGCTCGAGGACCTTGGCGGCCCCCCTCGGCTGGAGAGACTTCCTGAGTCGGGCCTCGCCTAGTTGGAGGACGGAGACGCCAGCGCGAAGCTCTCGAACATGCGCTCAGCGAGCGGCTGATCCCCGGAAGGCAGGATCGCGTCCAGCCGAACGTAGCCCGTGATGACCGTGCCGCGGTGCAAGATCATGACCCGACCAAAATCCACGGATCCAGCCACGGAGGATGGCGCCTGGTAGTCGGCCGTGTACGCGTCGGGCTGCTGCGTCACGTTCGCTCCCGCCGGCATGACCTTGGACGGGTCCGGCGACCGATCCTTGAGCGATCGCTCGACACAGCCGATGCAGCCGCTCCCCACGACCGTGAGGCTCTGGCCGGGTGTCGCCGGGTCGCTCCACACGTTGGTGACGTGGTCCGACGGGATCGTGGCATTGGCGTAGTGCCACACGGGTGGCACCTGCACCTGATAGCCCCCGGCGGGGGGCTGCTTCTGCACGAGTGCCGCACTTGCAGACAGCATCGTGGTGGTGGTCCCGGGGTCGGTCGTGGTGGTGGTCGTCGAGGGAGCGACCGAACTGGGAACCGGAACGGTGTTGGATCCGAGCCTGGAGGAGGTGCCCTCCGAGGGTTGCGCCGAGGCTTGCGCCGACCCACCCGAACTCGAGCCGCACGCACTGCCGACGAGCGCGAGCAACGCGAGCGGCACGAGGGTCGCCAATCCCACGGAGCCTCGGCCCATACGGCGCGGCGTCGGCACCGAGAGCCAGCTCATGTCGCAGAGACGGTGTTGTTGCAGTCTGCCGAGAAATTACCGGTGCCCCATGGGCTCTGCCCGACGGCTTGCGCGAGCGCCACACACTGTGCGTTGTTGGTGGAGGCGGGGTTTTGCAGCGTCTGGATGATGCCGCCGTAGTAGCCGTTGATCAGCGTCTGATAGGTCGCCGCGAGGCCCCAGTACCAGCACGTATGTCCGTTCACGTCCTGGAATTGCTGCACGCCGACAGAGTTCCAGGTCGTCGCTTGACTGCCGGCATTCGATTGGGTGGTGTTGATGGGGTTTCCGGCTGGCCCCGAGGAGTAGGCCCATGGTGCCGTGTTGGGGGGTTGACCTGGGCATCCCGCCCCACCGCCCTCGGCCTCATCCCAGACCTCGAGGGCGTAGACGTTCGGGCCCGTCGCCGGTGCGCTGATCTGAGGCTCGGCGAGCAACGCGTCGGAGAAGGAGACGGGTGAGCAGGAATTGGTGGGCGTGCAATCGCCCGTCGAAGCCACGGGCTGCGAATGAGGCATCACCACGTCTGCGGTGTCCACATCCACGTTGACTCCGGAGGTGACCACTCCCACCCGGAAGTCCAACCCGGTGTGGCCGGTGGCGCCGACATCCAGCTCCACGGAGTAGATCGTCCAGTCCGGGGAGGAGACGGTGAACGAGCTCACGCTCACCTCGGTGGTGCCACCCGTGGTGTAGAGGCGCAGATGCACGTTGGCGGGGGTGCCATCTGGAGACCGGAGCGCCACGTAGGCGTTGTAGGGACCCGGCGCGACGCTGAATGGCGTGTTGCTGGAGACGGTTGCCGACGTCTGCGTCCCGGTATTCATCTCCAAGAAGGTGTTGCCGGCGTAGGCCGAGCCGTTGTAGACGGCCTCGTTCATGCCGTTCGGGCTCGACGTCCACCCGGAGACCCCGTTCTCGAAGTTGGAATTCGTCAGCCCCGCGTCGGTGAGGCCCCCGGCGTCGACATCGATGTTGTCGCCCGTTGTGCTCGTGTACAGCTGGAGACGCATGTCGGTATAGCCACTACTCGGGACGTGAAGCACGACCGAGACGGGTTGCCAGGTTGTGGACGAGACCGTCACCGATGTCGAGCCAGCCACATTGGCCGACGTCCCTCCGATCGCCCAGAGATAGAGCTGCAGCGAGAGCGGTGTCCCCGCCGGTGATCGGACCATGAGGGTGCCCTGGTAGTCCTCGCCGGAGGTCGGCTGCGTGCTCACGTCCTGGTAGATGCTGGCCCCCGGGCCCGAGGTGCCCGAGTTCCATTCGAGGAAGTTGCCGCTTTCGCCCGCTGAACCGCCGTAGGTGGCCCAGTTGCTCCCGGAGCTGATGGACCAATTGGTCACACCCTGTTCGAAGCTGGCATTTGCCAATCCGGCGTCCTGGAGCAGACCACCGTTGGTGTCCACGTTGACGTCCACGCTGTTGATGTACAGCTGGAACCGCAGATCGCTATAGCCGGTATTGGTCACGTCCACTTCTGAGCTGAACCGCTGCCAGTCGGTCGACGAGGTGTTGATGGCCGTGGCGCCCACCAAGTTCCCCGACGCCCCGTTGAGCGCCCACAAGGCCAACGTCGCCGAAACCGGGGCACCGCTTGGCGATCGCAGCAGGATCGAGGCCCGGTAGCTGTGGCCTACCGGCAGTTGCACGCCCACATCCTGGTAGAAGGAACCGCCGGAACCAGCCGTCCCCGTGTTGGCCTCCAGGAAGTGGGTGTCTTCGATGGTAGATCCCTTGTAGACGGCCCAATTGGCGCCCGGGACGAGCGACCATCCCTGCATTCCCTGCCCGAAATCCGGATTCGTGAGCAGTTGCGGCGTGGATACGGCCGGCTCGTTCAACTGCGCTCCGGCCTGCACGCTCGGGATGGTGCTGATGGAGACGACGACGAGCGCCGCCAGCGTCACGATGCTCAAGAACAAGGATCCCCACCGGAGTAGGGCCGTACGGCGACGGGAAGGCGCGGTATGCCCAGGGTCGCTGGCTTGCGGCGTGTTGGTGGTTTGCACGGTCAGGCTCCGAGCCCCATCAAGCGGATACGAGCGGCACACTTGGCATCATTTGCCTCGGTGAACGCCAACCTGGGCACAAATCCTCTCGCACCGACTCGAGTACGTTAATACGCCAAAGAAGACGTGACAAGTACTTGGCTATGCCGGAGTGATTCCCGGACGGCTGTAGCCTCGAAGCGGTGGCAGGCGCATCCACGGTGGATAGGGCAGTACACGACGCTGTGCAGGGAAAAGAGATCCAAGGTGGCGACGGGATCGTGTTTCCCACGTTCGAGGAACCGGTGATCTCGCTGGTGATCGTCGCTTGGCGATCCCTCTCCCACCTCCGTGAGTGTTTGGTCACGATCAAGCGAAATCCGCCTGACGTGCCCTACGAGATCATTGTCGCCCTCAACGAGTCATCACCCGATCTCCTCTCGGAGCTCCAACGTCGACTTGACGGGGTCAAAGTCCTTGACTCAGCGGTGAATCTCGGATTTGGAACGGCCTGCAATTGGGCCGCTGCCGGAGCCCGGGGAACGTCGCTCATGCTGCTCAACGACGACGTGATGATCCAAGACGGGAGCCTGCAGGCGTTGGTCGACGCTTTGGACTCCCACCCAGAGGTTGGAGCGGTCGGCAGTCGAGTTCTCGACCTCGATGGACAGCTCCAGGAGGCCGGATCGGTTCTGTGGTCCGATGGAAGTGTCTCGCAGGTCAGCCACGCCGTGGACCCCGACGGCGCGATCGCGAGCCAACGGCGAAGATGTGACTATTGCAGTGCGGCGTCTCTTCTCGTGCGGCGGTCAGCCTGGGACGAGGTCCGTGGCTTTGACGAAGGATACTTTCCCGCGTATTACGAGGATGTCGATTTCTGCCTCAAGCTCCGGGCGCGGGGCTTTGAGATCCTGTACGAGCCTCGATCCGTTGTCATGCATGAGAGCGGAGCGAGTGCCAGCGAGCGATACCGGCACTTCCTTGCCGCACGCAACCGCGACCGGCTCGTCCATCGTTGGCCCAGCTTCCTCTCACGGCAGGAGCCTCCCCCCGACCCGATCACGCCCGCCGCGGTCTTGCGGGCCGTCCAGGCAACGAAAGACGCACCGATCGCGTCACCACCGGAATCCTTGCCCGAGGACGTCCGATTGGATTTGGGACAGCCAGTCGAGTTCGTCCAGCGTGAGCTCCTTCTGACGAGGGCCTTTGCCCGTGAGCTCGAGGACCTCATCAACCGGGATGACGAGAATCGCCAGCGTGACCTCGAGCACCTGACGAGGGCCGTGGTCACGAGGGATGCCTACCTCGAGAAGGCCTACCTGCAGATCGAGGAGTTGGCGACCGCCCTCGCGGAGTCGTCCGATCAATTGCAAGCGGCACGACTGCCGGCGGCTCCTCAACCAGGCTAAGCCTCGGAGTGTGCCACCTCTTCGAGTGTCCTGACGGCCAGGTCGAGGCCCTTGTCCAACGCGAAGTCTGCCGCTCGCTTGCGCCCCGCTCGCTCCAAGCGCGCCCGCAGTTGCGCATCGGTCACCACCCGATGAACGGTTGCCGCCATCCTGCGGGGCCCGGCGCCATCAAGGACGAGACCGCCGTGGCCCAAGGTGCCTTTGACTGCGCCCGCTCCGAGTGCCACGACGGGGAGGCCGCTCGCCATGGCCTCCACGAGCGGGATGCCGAAGCCCTCGTGCTGCGACATCGAGGTGTAGACATCGGCCTCGCTGTAGTAAGCGGCGAGGGTGCGATCGTCGACACCACCAATGAACTCGACTGCCGGACCCAGCCCGATCTCCTCGGCGTAGTCCTTGACCACGTCCAGGTAGCGACCGACGTCCCCCGCTCCGACCAGGTGTAGACGAGCAGACCTGTCGTAGATGCGCCGGTAGACCCAGAGAGCCATCACCAGCCGGTGTTGGGCCTTGGGGGGCACGCCACGACCGACGAAGAGCCACTGAGCACCCCCGGTCTCGCGCAGGGATCGCAGCCTTCTCGCTGTGGACTCGTCCACCCCGTCGCTCGTGCGGCCGGGATCGAACAACACGGGAATGACCCTCGTGTTGCGACACCCTGCCGCCACAAGGTCGACGGCATTGAAGTCGCTGTCGGCGATTCCCAGCACGGCTTTGGGAGCGATCCTTCGTAGCTGTCGGCGGGCGAGCTTCAACGACTGGGCGACCGAGGAGTCCCAATCCACATAGAACTCGGGCGGCGTCACGTTGTGGTAGTTGATCACCAGCCGGCGCCGCTCGTGCACCAGCACGTCGACAATCGGGGAAGCGGTGGCGAACTGGTAGACGAGGACATCGGACGGGGAGGTGGCCTCCGAGAGCTCGGAGACCAACCGGGTCCGATGGCTCGTCTGCTCGAGCATCTCGTGCACAAAGATCTCTGAGCGCCAACCAGCAGCCCGAAGAGCCTCCTGGAGCAACCGCGTGTGGTTTCCCGTGGCGTCGTGCACCTCCAGCCTGGGCACCAGCTGGTGAATTCCTCCCGCCCTCGCTTCGTCGCTCACGTGGCGCCAGTCACGAGCGGCGACGTCATCCGCCCACGACTTGCCACCTCCTCGAGAAATCCTGCATACCGGTCGATGATGGCCTCCCAGGCGTAGTGACGTTGCACATAGCGCTCGCCAGCCTGGCCGAGCTGACTGCGAAGCTCGTCGTCCTCGAGGAGTCTCTCGAGTGCCACCTCGAAATGGCGATAGGAGGTGAAGGCGAGTCCGCCCTTGGAACGTTCACAAAACTCCCTGGTCGCGCCGCACCCTGCGTTGACGAGGGCCGGAAGCCGGACTGCCGCACCCTCCATCACTGCCAGCGAGAACGATTCGTAGGGTGACGCGGAGACCAGGAGGTGCGCGCCGCGCAGGATGTCCCATTTGTCCTGCTCGCTCACCGGTCCGGTGATGATCACGTCCCGGTCCTCGCTGATCTGCTCGTTGATCGGACCGACCATCACCAACGCCAGGGGCCCGGGATGGCGCGCCTTGAAGCTCCGGAAGTACCTCACGAGCATGCGAGAACCCTTTTGCGCGTCGACACGACCGAGCGAGACGATGTACGGGCGATCGCCTACTCCGGCGACCTCCCCTCCCGGCCGTTGGGGCGCCCACGGCGGACCAACTCCGAGACCGAGCACCATCTGGGGTCGTGCGGCAATCGGATGCGTGCGCTCGACCAGCTCCCGCTCGGCGACCGTGTGATACACCAACGCATCAGCACTGCGAAAGGTTGCCCGAAAGACCGAGAACTCGAACGCCGGCTCATCGTGAGCCGCCGGATGGAGCACCGCAGGCATCGGCGCTTTGCCGATGGCGAATACCGTTGGATAGTAGAGGTAGGGATAGAAGGCCACGGCATCCGAGCCGCTCTCGCAGACGGCATCGACGAGCTCCGGGGAGACCGGTCCCTGCATCTCGACCCATCGACGCGTGTCACGAAGCCCTGCTGAGGCCGGCGCGGCGGCCAGTCGGGCATAGAACTCGTCGAATTGGGGGTCACGACCCCTCTGCGCGTGAAAGCGGTGCACGAGGACGCCGTTCAACAGCGAGTCCCCGGGCGGCAGGATCTGGCGCCAACTCGTGTGATCAAGGGCGCACGTCGTAAACACCTCCGTCGAGATGCCGCGCTGTCGACTGATCCGTTCGGCAAGTTGTCGAGCCGCAACCTCCGCACCCCCAAAGACACTCATCCCGTAGCGAGGTACGACGAACGCGACTTTCATGCCTTCGCCAAGCCCCTGGTCGCGCTCGGCCCGTTCCCCACCGAATCAAATAGAGCTTGGAGCGACCCGACGGCCGATGGGAGTACGCGGTTCATGGGTGCAGGTTGCGCCAGACGTAGGCATCCGCTTGGCGGACGGGGGAAGAGCCCAGCAGCGTCGTCAGGTATGCGACCACCTGTGAAGGTGGCGTGTTGCCGAAGGGGAAGGCCAGCACCGTGTGAACGTGCCAGGCACGCAGCTGACCATTGACGCTGTTGCGCAGTGCCGGCGTGATCGGGGTCGGTGCGCCGTTGTAGAGGCCCGTAAAGACCAGGGCAACGGTCGTCGGCGGCGTGCCGACGCCCGGCAGGATCGGAGTGAGCTCCTGCTTCGGGCCGGTGGGAACCGAGTAATAGCCCCCGGGCAATCGAAAGTGCAGATAGGTCTGGGCCTGCCAGATGCTCGGATAGCCGAAGTAGACCGTCGAATACGGGTAGACCACGACGGGGCTCCCCTTCGGAATTTCCTGAAGGTACCGGGACGTGAAGTACGACGGTGACGTCACCGAGGCCATCGCAAAGGGAACGTCCGGCACGAGCAGGATGACGCCCAGCAACCCGAGTCCGAGCGGTGCGACGACCGCCGCAATCCTGCGACGCGGCGATTGCCTGCTCAGGCCGTCGTGGAGGCGATCCAAGATGATCGACAGCAGGAAGGCCGCCGCAAGGGCCACGTAGAGCGAATAGCGAACCGGCAGGGCCTTGCCGAACAGGGGAAGCTTCGACAACAGGGCGCCCGGGAGGGGCATGACGCCCTTCACCTCGCCCGACAACGTGACCACCGGAGGTCCCTTCACCGCGAGCACCGACCCGAGGGACAGCACGAAGGCGATGAGACCGAAGGCCGCGACCACCTTGACCGCTCTCATGCGTCGCAGCCATATGCACCCAACGACCACGATCAGCACCAGCGTGATCCCGAGGTAGGAACCGTTTTCCGCAAGGTCACCGGCAAAGCGATCGCCCACCGTGGCCAGAGCTTGGGGGGCGAAGCGCTGCAGGGAGTCGGGGACGACGATCCCCAGAAGGTCGGCCCGGAACAAGCCCGTCGTCTGCACGGGCCCGTTCACATGCTGCGGCCCCTCGAGGAAGAACCAAAGGGGATAGGCGAGGAGAGCGACGGAAATGACGCCAGCGACACCCAGGGCACGGACCGCGTACCCGACGTGGGACCTCAACGCGTGACGACCGGCTAGGGCGATCAGGACGACGAGGACGAGTCCCATGACCAATGTGCTGGCGAGCACTTCGAGCGCGACGAAGAACTGGGCCACCAGCAAGAGACCCAGCAGAGCACCACGCCAATACGGCCGACCTGTCTGCCTCACCAAGATGTCGTGCAGCAGGAGGAAGATCAGTGGAGGCAGAACGGAAAAGACGAGGAAGAGGTGTCCCAGTCCTGCTCCCATCTCGTAGGGCGAGAAGCCGTACACGAGGCCCCCCACCGCCGCGGCCCAGCGCCAAGACACCCAACGCCGGATCACGAAGTATGCGGCGGCCGCGGAGCCGGCCAGAGACAGTGTGACGAGGACGTTGTACGAGGCGATGGGCCCAAAGAGAAGCGTAATCGGGGATCCGATGAATCCCAAGAAGAGCGCAGAGGTGTTGATAAGAAGATTGATGCCTAACGGGTAGTTGGCGTAGTCGGAAAAGAGGGGGTTCTGGAGGTGAAACAGGCTGTGAGGGGCCCAGGTGAGGTACCACATGCTGTCGAATGCGTCGCCGTTCACCTGAGCCGTCGAGGCAAGCCCGCCGGTCCATGCGTGCCAATAACATATGACGGCAAGGCCCAGGTAAGCCGCGATGATCAATGCATCAGGCCCGATTCTTCTGAGCACCGAGCGGGACCGAGGCCGGACATGGGCAGCGTGCCTTGGCGACGGCGTCCGAGGCTCGAGAAGGTCCCCGACCGCACGCCGTTGGGGTGCCATCGAGACCGTCGGAGTTCCGGGATCGCCAGTCACGCTCTTGTCGCCGCCGCTCCGACTAGGACAGACGGAGGCAGTACGGTGCGATCCTGGCTGGCCAGGACGTGAGTGTCTCCCTTGGCCCGGGGGCCGCGGTCATGGCGGATCCGGGACGTGCCTCGGACGAGCGCCCTGGGGCCGATCCGCCCACGCTGCTCCGCGTCCGGCTTCAAGCTTCGTCTTCGGGGATCGCTTCCCACCATTGGCACCACCACTCCCCGCCGACGAGGATCCGGAGCTTGGGATGCCAGCAGTACGAGATGTCGTTGTACGGCTCGAGATAGTACCGACAGCTCTCGCACTTCTCGTCGCCCTGCGGCTGACCCCGGAGCACGGCGTTGGATGCCAGGTGACGGAGGTCGATGGAGAGCTTCTCGTCGATCTCTTTCGGCTCGGGCTCGGGAATCACGTAGTCGGACACGGTAGGCAATCTACCCAGCCCACAGGGCCGGCTCGTGCACGGTCCCGGCACCTCGCGGGCCGGGACTCGTTGACCAGGGGGTGCCCGTCGACCGGGCAACCGCGGCCTGGTCCGGCTGCCGCCATGCCGCCCGCTACCATCCAGCGTCGTGCCTGTGCGCCGTCTCCTCCCGACCCGGCCCCTCGCGCTCTCCGTGTTCGCCGTGCTGTCCGTGCTCGCCGGGGCGGCAGGGACGTGGTGGGGGCTCCTGCCCGCACCAACAGTTGACGCAGCCCCGGCGAGCGCTGGCGCCCCGACCAATCACCCGGTCACCGCGGACGCCCCGGCCGTCCGATCGTGCCAGGCGACCAACCTCCGACTCGTTCCGGGAATCATCCGAGGGGCACCGCATGGAGACCTGACCATCGGGCTGGCGGTCCGCAACGTCTCCCGGACCCCCTGTCGGATCGCTACTCCGCCGGCCACCACCTCCATCGTGGCCGCCGCCTCGGGCCCGCCGCTGGCCACCACGGAGGGCGGCGGCACGGCCGACCTCACGCTCGGATCCGGCGGCAGCGCCCGGACCAGTGTCCGATGGTCCAACTGGTGCGGCGGACCGCTGACCCAATGGGGCGTCCGCCTCCGCTTCGCCGGCCAGCAGCGCTCGGTCTACGCGCTCGTGATCAACAACGTGGCGGCGGGCTCGATGGGGTCGGTCATCCCTCCGGTGCCGTCCTGCCACCACGGCGGTCACTCCCGCGCGGCAATCGCGCCCTTCTCCTGGACTGATTCCCTATGGAGGATCCGACGTCAAGCGCTCCGCTTGACGTCGAAACTTGCCGCGGCTGGAGTGGGTGCTGGGGAAGGTCGCCTCGTTCCGTCCGCGCCTTCGGCGTGTGACTTCAAATGTCCCGTGAGGACTTTTTGAGGGGCCTTCCCCCCTTTCTTGGACCGGCGCCGGGTCCGCACCTCGTCGGTCACGGTGAACCGCTCGGCGATGATGGCCTTGGCTTCGGACTGGCTCACCGGTCGCCCGTCGACGTCGCACAGCACGTAGGGCGTGCCGCGGGCCATGACCGCCCATGCCCGCTCGGCCAGATGGGCGGCCACGACGCACAGGGCGCCGGTGTGGTTCTTGCCGCGCTCGACCATCTGGACGTAGTAGAGCCGGGCGAGCTGGGGGTCGACCCGGCGTGCGTTCTCGGCCACGCGCACCATCGTCGTGCGCAACAGCGAGGAGCCGGCCTTGGACATGGGCTGGCCCTTGCGGTCAGTCTCGCCGGTCTCCGACGCCTTGGGCACGAGGCCGGTGAAGGAACGGAACCGTGGGCCGGTGGCGAAGCGTGCCGGATCGCCCATGCACGCCACCAGGGCCGGACCACCCACGTCACCCAGTCCGGGGAGCGAACGCGCCAGGCCGGCAGGATCAACCACCTGGTAGTGGCGCTCGCGCACCTC
The DNA here is from genome assembly GCA_963773635.1 of uncultured Actinomycetes bacterium. Lineage (GTDB taxonomy): Bacteria > Actinomycetota > Acidimicrobiia > Acidimicrobiales > RAAP-2 > CAVZBW01. The sequence goes on from CAVZBW010000005.1 coordinate 904,180, forward strand.
GGCGTGGGTTGCGAGCTCGGCTTCGGTCGCCCGAAGCAGGTGGACTTCGGTCGCCACCTCGGCGGCCAGATCCGACAACGCCACCGCCGGGTGGTCCGCGTAGAGGGCCAGTGACGCCTCGGCGGCCTCGATCCACTCGCGGGCGCGTGCCTCGCCCTGGTGGTTGCGCGAGACCTCGACGATGAGCGCGCTGAGTGCCTCCACACCCACCTCCACCAGGGCACGGGGATCCGCGTAGCGCTCGAGGACGGCCAGGTCGCTGCGCGCCAGGTCCCCTCGCAGCGGGCTCGACGGCAACAGCTGGCGCACCAAGTCCTTGATTCGGACCTTGTGCTTCACCGCCGCGGCGGTGAGCCGGTCGGTGGCCCGGACGCGGCGATCGAGCGCGGCGCGCTCGGCGGTGGGGAGCGCCAGAGGTCGGAGCCCTTTTGGGTCGAACAGCGGCAATCGGGCCAAGGTGTCGGCGTCGATGCCGTTGGTCTTGGTGTGGCGGGACAAGAATCGGCGCAGGTCCGCCGCCTTCTGTGAGCTCACCCGGAACACCAGGTGCCCACGCCGGGAGAAGAACACGGCGATCGGCATCCACGCGGGACCCGTCGGCTCGAGCACCACCTCGAGGCGTGTCCCTTCCGGGCACCCGGCCAGGGCCGTGGTCTCCACCTCGGTCAGGCTCTCGAGTGTGGGCCAAGCCTTTCGCTTGGCGAGCGTGTCGCCACCCTCGTCGAGGACCCGCACCGTGTGGGCGCTGGTGATGCCGAGGTCGATCCCGACCAGGCGTCTGCAGTTCATGTCTCCTCCTCGGTCCGCCGTTGCACCGGCCCGCCCGAGAGCGACGCACAATGTGGCCACGGTCCCAAGGAGTCACGCCCAACCGCGGCTCCCACTCATGTGCTGCAAGCGGACCGGGCCTCCAAGGACCCGCCCACTTCCCTCATCCGGGGCATCCGTGGCCGGGCCAGGGATGGCGATCAGTTCAACGGGGCAAGGCCCTCTCGGCCTCCCCCAGAGCCACCTTCGACGCCACTACCCGGGACCAGCCGGGATGACCATGCAACCCTGGGACCTCAGCCCCGTGGTGGATCCACGATGCCGATGTCCCTTACATGACCAACACGGCGGCTCATCCGCCACCCGCCACCAATCGGTCGAGGCGCTCGAGGGTGCGCTCCATGTCTCGGCGCGTCTTGTTCCAGTAGATGCCCCCCAGCCTCAGCAGCACCCGCTGGTGGTCACCGGTGATGTCCCAGCTCTCCGAGACTCGCGTGCCCTGCCCGGTCGGCTCGAGGACGTAGCGCCAGATTCGTCCTGCCACGAGGCGGCCCATCGTGCCCTCGGGCCCGGTCTGCCAGGCGATGCGACGGCCCTCCTCGAGCTCCACGACCCGGTTGACGGTGCCGTAATTGACGACCAGGTGCATCCGCATCCCGAACTTCGATCCCAGAGCCAGCCGTTCCTCCTCACCGTCCGGCGACCCTCGCAACATTCCAGAGCCGTCGATCAGGTGGTGCCTTGCGGGATGGACCAACACCTCGAAGATCGGCTCGGGGGGTGCCTCGATCTCCCGCTCGACCGTGAGAACCCAATTTGCCATCTCGCCCCTCCTCGCCGCCCCTCCGCTCGATCCCGGGACCTCGCTACGGACACCTCGGCGCTCGGAAGGCTAGCCCGAGGCCGGTCAAAGCCAATATCATGAAGAAACGGCAAAGCGGGCAAGTGAAGTGACGTTGCCATGCAGAGTGATCTTGAGCTGTCCGAATATCGAAGCTTGATCTGCGAGAGCTTTCTCGACACGCACACGCCGTACGACCCCGACGAGATCGACTGGCCGGACCTCGAGTCGTCGACCCGGGACTGGTTGGCCGCTCTGCCCGTCTGGGACGAGGCGGTCAACACCGAGCACGAGACGGCAATGATCGTCGACGCGATGGCTCGTTACGAGCGAGATCCTCTGATGGCGGAGGCCATCGCCCTCCAGGGCTACGAGGAGAACCGGCACGCGACCATCGTCAGGCGGCTTGCCGAGCACTACGAGTTCGGCGTCGAGCGGCGGGTGTTCGCCCGCCCCTCGCACCCGCTGTGGTCCTTCCTCGTATCGGGCTCTGGCGAGTGCCTCGACTCGTTCTTCGCCTTTGGCCTCTTCGAGCTGGCGCGCCGCCTCGACTTCCTCCCGCCGCTGTTCATCGAGCTCTTCGACACCGTCATGTCGGAGGAGGCCCGGCACATCGTCTTCTTCGAGAACTGGTGCCGCTACTACCGGGTGCGCCTTCCGCTCGAGCGGTCCTCGGGGCTCTGGATCAAGACCGCGCTGGCGGCCGGGTGGAACGTCGCGAAGCGTCTCGTCGTCGCGACACATCTGGCGGGTGCGGAGGGGGGACCGGACTCGAGATTCCTGCTGCAGAGCGCCCAGACCTTTGAAGGGCTGACGGTGGCGGGCTTCCTCGACACCTGCCTACGGGCAAACCAAGACCGGCTCGCTCCGTTCGACACACGCCTGCATCGTCCCGAGCTCGTGCCCCGGATCGCCCGTGGCGCCCACCGCATGCTCTCCGCGGCCCAAAGGGCATCGCAACACTGAGGGGGGCCGACGCGGCGAGCCCCGGCGGGACCGGTGGGGCTGACGGGACCGACGGGACCGGCGGGACCGACGGGACAGGGGTCCGGGTCGAGGGTGCCGAGACGCCGCACTAACTTGACCGTGATGTCCACCGAGGAACTCCACCGAGGAAGCCGAGGCGAGCCATGACCCAGCAGGTGCAACTGTCGACCAGCCTCCGCACGTACTCCGCGGAGCCTTCGGAGAACTGGTCCGTCCTCGTCGAGCTCGCGCAGGCGGCGGACCGGGCCGGTATCGATCGGCTGGTGTTCTCGGATCACGTGGTCTTCGGCGAGAACCTCGAGGCCTACGGCGACCCCACGATCGGGGGATCGCGCGGAGGCAAGCAGCCGACGGGTCCCGACGGGCTGTGGCTCGACCCGATCGTCACCATCGCACATCTCACGGCGGTGACCACGCGGGTCCGCTTCGGCACCAACATCCTGATCGCGGCGCTCCGGCGTCCGGCCGTCCTGGCCAAGATGGCGGCGACCATCGACGTCCTCTCCAACGGCCGGCTGGATCTCGGGGTCGGCGTGGGCTGGCAGCGAGAGGAATACGAGGCGGCAGGCCTCCCCTTCGAGGGCAGGGGCCGGCTGCTCGACCGTTCCATCGAGGTGTGCCAGGCGCTCTGGCGTGAACAGGCCGCCTCGTACGAGAGCGAGGGGCTCTCCTTTTCGAGGATCCACCAGATGCCCAAGCCCGTGCAACCGGGGGGGGTGCCCGTTTGGGTGAGCGGAACCGTGCAGCGGCACTCCATGGACCGTCTCGCCCGCTACGGATCGGGCTGGATCCCCTGGGGCGACGACGCCGCCGACATCGCCGGCGGGATCGTCAAGATGCGTGCGGCGATGGTCGAGCGGGATCGCGATCCCGGCGAGCTCGGGGTGGTCGGCACCCTCCGGCCGGCGAGAGACGGCCAGGGTGACCTCCAGCTGACCGAGACCATGGCCCCGATCCCCGAGCTGCGCGACGCAGGCGTGACCGACTTTCGCCTGTTCCTTTCCCCGCCGAGCGGCCTGTCGGCCGCCACGGAGTACCTCGGGAAGGTGGTCGCCGCCTTCCGGGAGGCCGCGAGGTAGCCCCGAGGCGGTCTCCGCCGTTTGGGGTTATTTTGACCCCGTGGCACAAGAACAGGCGATATTCGGTCAACTCGACCAGCGGGACTTCGATCGCATCCTGGTGGTCTCCCCACACTTGGACGACGCCGTGCTCGGCGCTTCTCACCTGCTGAGCAGCTACCCCGGCAGCACGGTCGTCACGGTCTTCGCCGGCAGACCGTCCGCATACCCGGCCGAGCCCACGCCGTGGGACGCCTCGGGCGGATTCAAAGCTGGGGACGACGTGGCCGCCCTGAGACGCCTGGAGGACAAGGCCGCCCTCGACGTGCTGGCCGCATCGCCGGTCTGGCTCGATTTCGTCGACCATCAGTACCTGCCCAAGGAACAGAGGGCCACCGCCACCGAGGTGGCAGCGGTCCTCGAGAAGCGGATCGACGAGATCTCCCCGACCGCCGTCGTCCTCCCGATGGGATTGGCCAACCCCGACCACGTCGTGGCGCACGAGGCGGGCCTCCTCGCCCGCAACGCACTCGAGGCCGCCGGGTCCGAACGTGCCTGGCTCTGCTACGAGGACGGAGGGTACAAGCACATCCCGGGCATGCTCGCATGGCGCGTCGCGAAGCTCTTCCGCTCCGGCCTGTGGCCGACTCCGGCCATGGTGCCTGTGCGTCCGGACGAGACGGCGAAGCGCCGGGCCATCGAGCGCTACACGAGCCAACTCCCACCGCTGCGCGAGGAGCACGCCCTGGACGAGCGGTTGGCGGCCAACGTGCCGGAGCAGTACTGGCGCCTCGCCCCGCCGCCGGAGGGCTGGGAGGGCCTGATGGACGCCTAGTGGCCCGGCGCCTAGTGGCCCGAGCCGCCGGGCGCGCGGTGGCTCGGCCGGGTCAGCCCTCCCCCCGGAAGAGCTGCAGGTTGTCGGCGGTGATGGTCCAGGCCTGGCGGATGGTGGCCCCACCGTCCACGATCAGCGTCTGGCCCGTGATGCGGGACGCCAGCTCCGACGACAGGAAGAGGACGGCGTTGGCGATGTCCTTGGCTCTCGGGGCGATGAGGGGGTTGATGTCGTCGACGGCCCAGATCCCCTCGGGCTGGTCGTCGTTGCCGCTCCCGACATTGCCGGGGGCCACCGCGTTGACGCGGATCCCGTAGCGGCCGAGCTCGTAGGCGAACGACTTGGCCAGCGAGATCACGCCCGCCTTGGCTGCGCCGTACGGTGCGTGGAACGCCGCCGCCACCGTTGCGTCGACCGAGGCCAGGGCCACCATCGAACCGCCGGTCCCCTGACTCACCATCTGCTGGCCCACGGCCTGAAACAGGGTGAAGACCTGCGTCAGGTTGTTCTGGATCGTCCAGTTCCACTCGTCGGGCGTGACGTCGCCGACGGCGTTCCAGGTGGCCCCGCCGATGATGTCGACGCACACGTCAATGCCGCCCAACACGCCGACGGCCTCGCCGATGGCTCGAGTCACCTGGTCGCGCTCGGTCATGTCCGCCACGACGGGATAGGCGACCCCGCCGGCGTCGGCGACCTCTCCGACGATCGAGTTGGCCCGTCCCTCGTCGATGTCGATGCACGCAAGGTGCGCACCGGCGGCAGCCAGCGTCAGCGCAGTATGGCGCCCGTGACCCGCGCGAGCCGGGAGATACCCGGCCCCCGAGATGACGGCGCGCTTCCCCTCAAGGCCGAGATCGATCATGCGAGCGGATCGACTACGGGTTGGAAGGGGTGGGCCAGCCTGAGCAGCCGTTGGCGTCGGGCACCTGACCGCCGTACCCGTCGTTGACGATCTGCTGGGCGACGCTGATCTGCGTGTCCTCGTCGTACTGCCCCGCCGTGCCCGTCATGCCAAACGAGTTCCAGGTGCTCGGAAGGATCCCAAAGTATCCGTAGGTGGGATCATTGGCACCGCCCTCCTCGCACATCGCGACGCGTTGCCACTCCTGCTCGAGCGGTGTGTTGGCGACGTACTCCCCGGTGTTGCCGGTGGCTGCGGTCGTCGAGGCGGGCGCGGTGGTCGTCGTCGTGTCCGGAGGCGCCGTCGTCGTGGTGGTGTCCGGAGGCGCCGTCGTGGTGGTGGTGTCGGCGGGCGCGGTGGTCGTCGTGGTGTCCGGAGGCGCCGTCGTGGTGGTGTCCGGAGGCGCCGTCGTGGTGGTGGTGTCGGCGGGCGCGGTGGTCGTCGTGGTGTCCGGAGGCGCCGTCGTCGTGGTGGTGTCGGCGGGCGCGGTGGTCGTCGTGGTGTCCGGAGGCGCCGTCGTCGTGGTGGTGTCGGCGGGCGCGGTGGTCGTCGTGGTGTCCGGAGGCGCCGTCGTCGTGGTGTCCGGAGGCGCCGTCGTCGTGTCGGCGGGCGCGGCGGTCGTCGTCGCCGCGGAGCCCTGCGGAGCCGTGCTCGGCTGGACCGCCGGTGCACCGCCTGCACCCGGTACGCCGATGTACAGGGCCTGGTCTGTGAAGATCACCAATGGCTCCGTGAGGCCGTTCAGCGACACCAGCGCGTCCACCGTGGTGTCGAAGCGCTGGGCGATCCCCCACAGCGTGTCGCCGGTCTCCACGGTGTAGACCTCGCCGGGGACCACGAACGTCTGGCCCGTAAAGATGAGATCCGGTGCGGCGATACCGTTCGTCTTGGCCAGCGCGTCCACCGTTGTCCCGAACCGCTGGGCGATCCCCCACAGCGTGTCGCCGGTCTGAACGGTGTAGGTGGCGGGACGCACCTGACCCGGGATGGGGGTCGTCGCGGAGGCAGATGCGACCGCCGCGGTCGTGGGGGCCGCAGCGACCTGTGCCGCGGAGGCCGTCGAAGCCGCGGCCACGTTGGCCACAGCGGCCGCCGACGCAGTGGCCACAGCCGTGAGGGCAACGGTGCGAAGCGACTGCGCACCGAAGAAGCGGACCAGCCTCGCCACCGGCTTGAGGAGGAGAAGGCGCACGCCGGCAGGCGGGGAGCCCTTGGCGAGGGTCTCGGCGAAGCGCACGAGCAGGTTGAACATCCACCCGGCGAGCCCCGCCCAGAGGACCTGCGTGACGGGCCAGCGATCCAGGAGCGGCGTCCGTGCGCGCGACCCGTCCTCCTCGAGGAGGCGTCGCGGGTCGCCGGCACCCATGTCAAAGAGAAGCTCCCAGGCCGCCGCCGACTCGTCCGACCACGTCGGCGTTGCCGCCACCTCTCTCGTGACCGCACGGCGGCGTAGGCGAAGCACCTGACACAGGTACACACCAGACAGCGCAGCGAGGCCGAGACCGGCCCACGCGACGGCGGAGACACCGGACAGCCATCCGACGAGCAGCGCGAGCACGGTGGACGTCAACAACGCTGCGGCCGATCGGCGCCGGCGAGCCTGGATGCGGCTTCCCGCCCGCTCGCCACCCTCGGGGACCGCCGCATCCCCTCCCGAACGGTCCGGCCCCGATGGGCTCTCGACGAGTGGGACCGTCTGCAGCGGGCGAAGATCGCTCGCTCGAATCTCCGGACGCGGCTCAAGCACCTGTACGGTCACGATTCAAAGACCTCCCTGGCAGTCTTTGTCCGCCGGGATGCATGAAATATCCCCCCGGCGTGGTTTGGGCAGCAAATGTAGTGCCATCGCTCACAGTAAGCGAAGTCCGCGGGAAAACTGAAAAGGAACCGCAACGAGCGTGACACGCGGCTCACCGCAGGACGGCCGGGGATCGGCGGTTTCGCCGTCGGCAGGAACGCCATCGCGATGTCCGGAGCGGGCGACACCCAGAAGCGAGGCGAGGGGCCCGATGGCCCCTCGAAAACCCTCGCCTAGCAGGAACTCCCCTCAGAGCGGACGACGGGATTCGAACCCGCGACCCTCACCTTGGCAAGGTGATGCTCTACCAACTGAGCCACGTCCGCGCAGCCACATGAGGATAGCCTGCGTCGCGGCAGTTGTCGCCCTATCCGACCCGAGCATCCCCGATCGCCTTTTTTGCCGCTGTGAGCAGGCGTTTTTCCTCGTCCGCCATGGCGGTGGCCATCTCATCGAGGTCTGGCACCAGCCGTCGGCAGGCCAATAGGCCCAGGTGCACCGTGCCCCCGTACGACAGGACCGTCACGTTGAGGCCCATTCCGTCGGCCACCGGTCCTGCGGGGTAGAGGGCATGGACACGGCTGCCCGCACACCACAGGGTCTGCGGCGGGCCCGAGACGTTGGAGACCGTCACGTTTGCCGGCGGTCGCGCCCGGTCGTACACACGCCACGCGGACAGCCAGCGCACGACCCTCGTGGAGAGGGCATAGGGGACGGCGTCGGCGACCTGCATGACGATCTCGCCGCCCAGGACGGCTGCTTGCTCTTTGGCGCCCCGAGCCGCGTGCGAGACCGCCAGCAGCCGTTCGACGGGATGAAAGAGACCGGTCGGCAGGCCCACAAACATCGCGGATATCCGATTGCCGAGCGGACCCACCTCTGCAGCGGCGCCCCCACCTCGGGCACGAACCGAGATCGGGACCATGGCCACGAGGGCGTCCGGAACAGGCTCCCGGCGTTGCAGAAGGTACCGACGGAGCCCACCAGCCACACACGCCAGGACGACGTCGTTGACCGTCGTCCCAAACGCCTCGGCCACCGTCTTGACCTCGGCGAGAGAGAGGTCGGCGGTGGCATAGAGGCGGAGGGCGCCGACAGTGCCGTTGAATGGCGTGCGGGGTGCGGCGAACGGAGAGGGCGGTGGGGACTCGCCCGACTCGCCGAGGCGTCGGTTCCGGGCGGCGAGACCCAGTCCCGCCTCGACCACGCGGTGGGCCGCGGCCAAGGTGGAGGCCGGCTGTCGCACGAGGCCGCCCACGGCCTGGCGCAACAGGTCGACGGGGCCCGGCAAGGGAGGGGGAGTCGACGACGCGACCGGGAGCGGCGCGACCGGGCGGGCACGCGGGCTCAGGTCGAGGAAGGCGGCGAGCAGCTCCGCCCCCGAGACCCCGTCCAGCAGGGCGTGATGGACGCGAAAGACGAGGGCCGTTCGATCTCCGGGGAGGCCCTCGACCACCACCATCTCCCACAACGGCCGGTCGGGAGGCAGGCTCCGGCTCATGAGGTCCCCGACCAGGCCGCAGAGCTCGGCGCGGCCCGCGGGTCGGGGAAGGCGCACCCTGCGGACGTGCGCGTCGACGTCGAAGTGCGGATCCTCGACCCACACGGGGCGGTGCAGGGCGAGCGGCGCGGACACCACCCGACGCCGGAGGGGCGGCGCCAAGTGCAACCGTGATTCGATCATGCGGCGGAGTTGGTCGAAACGCGTGGTCGGCGAGAACAGCGACCGTCGACCCTCCGGCGCGTCCAGCACCAGCACCGCCGCGATCTGGAGGTGCACGGTCGGTGTCTCCAACGCGAGGAACATGGCATCGAGCCCCTCGAGCGCATCCATGAGCGTGGTCCTCCGGCTCCCGTTGCTGCGGCGCTCAGCGGCCGGAGTGCCCAAAGCCTCCGGTGCCCCGTGCGCTGTCGGGCAGCGCAGCGGGAACGACCGAACGGAAGGCGCACTGCTCGACGGCCTGGACGACCAGCTGGGCGATGCGGTCGCCGCGATGGACCTCGAAGTCCTCGTCGGGGTCGGTGTTGGCGAGCAGCACCGCCACCTCCCCGCGATAGCCCGAGTCAATCAGTCCCGGAGCGTTGAGACAGGTGATCCCGTGGCGAAGTGCCAGTCCACTCCTCGGCAGCACGAAGCCCGCATACCCCGGTGGAATCGCCATCACCAGCCCCGTCGGCACGAGCGCCCGCCCCCCTTTTGCCGCAAGCCTCACGCCCTCCCTCGCGAAGAGATCGGCACCGGCATCCCCCTCCCGGGCGTAGGTGGGTAGGGACACGGTCGGGTCGATCTGGTGGATGAGCACCTCCGGCATCGCACAAAGCTATTGCCCGCCGTCAGAGTTACGCGCCGATCGGTACCATCCAGGACATGCTGGCCTGGATGGATCTCGAGATGACGGGCTTGGACCCGGACCGCCACGTCGTCGTGGAGATCGCCACGCTCGTGACCGACGACGACCTCGCCATCGTCGCAGAGGGCCCCGACCTGGTGATCCATGCCTCGGAGCGGGAGCTCGACGAGATGAGCGCGGTCGTGCGCCAGATGCACGAGCGCTCCGGGCTCCTCGCCGCCGTGCAGGCCTCCGCGCTCTCCCTCTCCGAGGCGGGCGCGAGGACGCTGGATTTCTTGCGCCAACACCTGCCGGAGCCCGGGACGGTGCCGCTGGCCGGCAACTCGATCGGCACCGACCGTCGGTTCCTGGCCGCTCAGCTCCCCGAGGTCTCGGACTGGTTCCACTACCGCTCCGTCGACGTCTCGTCGATCAAGGAGCTCGCCAGGCGCTGGTATCCCGATGCGGTGGCGGCGGCTCCCGACAAGCGAGGAGCCCATCGGGCCATGGACGACATCAAGGAGAGCATCGAGGAGCTCGCCTACTACCGATCCACCATCTTTCGACGCAAGGCCGCGCAGGGCGCACCGTGAACGGCGGCTCGGCGGATCACCCTCCGACCCGGCAAGCGGGCCGGCCGGTATCGGAGTCCGCCGGCCCGCCGCCTCCGACGAGGTCGTGGGAGGCGGCCGTCGAGGAGCTGACGGCCCCGGGCCAGGTCTTCGAGATGGAAGAGGTCGAGATCCGCGGCGTCCGAACCCGGGTGTGGAAGCACGCCCCCCCGAGCGCGCCCGACATCCTCCAGCTCTCCCGCGGGCACGGTGCGGCCGACTTCCTCGTCTACGAGGACGAGCACGTCACCTTCGACGACCACTACCGGCTCGCCGCCGCCTTCGCCCATCGCCTGCGCTCGGAGCACGGGGTCGCCAAGGGCGACCGCGTGGCGATCGCCATGCGCAACCTGCCCGAGTGGGTCATCTCGTTTTGGGGGACCCTCCTCGCCGGCGCCGTCGCCGTCCCGCTCAATGCGTGGTGGAGCGCAGAGGAGCTGTCCTTTGCCCTGGCGGATTCCGAAAGCGTCGTGGTGGTCGCCGACACCCAGCGCGCGGATCGGCTCGCCCCGGTGCTCGGCTCTCTTTCCGACCTCTGCGCCCTTCTGGTCACCGACGAGCATCGGGCGGCGAGCGGAGGGGCTTGGTCGGCACCAACCCCGACGTCGATCGCGGTCCACGACTTCGCGCAGTGGCTGGGCGATCCCCCCGACGACGCCGAGCCGCCGCCCACCTCCCTCGACCCCGAGGACGACGCGACGATCTTCTACACCTCGGGCACGACGGGGCGACCCAAGGGAGCGGTCGGCACCCACCGCAACCTCTGCACCAACCTGATGGACCTCTACTTCCTCCGCGTGAGCGCGGCCATGCGATTCGGCTCCGGCACCGATCCTGCCAGCGAGGGCGGAAACGAGGCCGGGGCTTCGACCGGCTCACGCGTCCAAAACGCCTACCTTCTCTCGGTGCCGCTCTTCCACGTGACCGGCTGTCTCGCCGTCATGGTGGCCAACGCGGCCGCCGGCGGAAAGCTCGTGATGATGCATCACTTCGACCCCGAGCGCGCCCTCGAGCTCATCGAGCGGGAGAGGATCACGATGTTTGGGGGGGTGCCGACCACGGTGATGCAGGTGATCGACTCGCCGCACTTCTCCCGCCGGGACACCTCGTCGATCCGGTCGGTTTCCTACGGAGGAGCCCCGGCCCCACCCGACCTGGTGCGCCGTATCCGCGAGCACTTTCCCGAGGGACAGCCCACCAACGCCTACGGCCTCACCGAGACGTCGTCGGTCACGACGATGAACGCCGCATGGGACTACGTCCAGAGGCCCGACAGCGTCGGACGCCCCGTACCGGTGTGCGACGTGGCGGTCGTCCCCGAGGACTACGCGGGGGACGAGCCCCCGGCAGGGGTGTCTCCGGACCCCGAGGCGAGCGGCGAGCTGTGGATCAAGGGCCCCAACGTGGTCCGCGGCTACTGGCGCCGGCCCGAGGAGACCGCGCAGGTCATCACGAAGGGCTGGCTCCATACCGGCGACGTCGCCCGCATCGACGCGGATGGCTTCGTCCAGATCGTCGACCGGAGCAAGGACACCATCATCAGGGGGGGCGAGAACATCTACTCCGTCGAGGTGGAGGACGTCCTCTACGAGCATCCCGCCGTGGCCGAGTGCGCCGTCGTCGGGGTGCCGCATCCGGTGCTCGGCGAAGAGGTCGGCGCGGTGGTGGTGCTGCGGCCGGGCCAGCGGCTGGAGGCCGAGGAGCTGGCCCGCCACGTGCGGGACCACCTGGCCCACTTCATGGTGCCGACCCACTTTTGGTTTCGCCGCGGCCCCCTCCCCCGGAATCCCAACGGGAAGGTCGTCAAGCGCGCCTTGCGCGACTCGTTCGGCGCCTCGCCTCCCCCGAACTGACCCGCGGGTCCTCCCGCCGAACCGGCAGGGCGACCAGGCCCGTCGGCCACGGCGAAGGGCTCGCCACGCGACGGTGCCGGCCCGAGGGCCGGCACCGTCGTCGATCGCTCCCGCGCGGCCGGTGGCCGAGCGGGCGGTGGCTCACTTGTTGGGCTGCGGGGTGACCCGGAGATAGGGCTTGAGGGTCTTGAAGCCCTTGGGGAACTTGGTCTTGGCGTCCTCGTCCGAGATCGCCGGGGCGATGATCACATCCTGGCCATCCTCCCAATTGACCGGCGTGGAGACCGAGTAGCCCGCGGTCAGCTGAAGGGAGTCGAGAACCCGGAGCACCTCATCCACGCGGCGGCCGGTCGAGGCCGGGTAGGTCAAGATCAGCTTGACCTTCTTGTCGGGTCCGACGATGAAGACCGATCGCACGGTCAACGTGTCGTTGGCGTTGGGATGGATCATGTCGTACAGGTCGGCCACCCGGCGGTCCTCGTCCCCGATCACCGGGAAGTTGACGCCCTGGCCCTGGGTCTCCTCGATGTCCTTGTCCCATTGGCGATGGGAGTCGACCGAGTCGACCGAGAGGCCGAGCAGCTTGGTGTTGCGCTTGTCAAACTCCGGCTTGGCCTTGGAGAAGGCCGCGAGCTCGGTGGTGCACACGGGAGTGAAGTCCTTGGGGTGCGAGAACAGGATCCCCCAGCTGTCCCCCAGCCACTCGTGGAAATTGATCGTGCCCTCGGTGGTCTCTGCCGTGAAGTCGGGGGCGGTGTCGCCAAGTCGGATTGCCACGTGATTTCCTCCTGTGTAGGCATCGGCCCTGGCCGTCGCTCGGGGTGGCGTTGACGGCCTGCGCGCGCGGGATCTCGGTATTGCCGCTCCACCCTAGCGGAAACCCGATGGAAAGTCGACCGAGCGGGTCATCTTTCGTGGCCGTGCGACGGCGCCCACGGCGCGCCCACGGCGCGCCCCCGTTGCCTCCTCCCGTCATCCGCTACGCAGGGCAGCCGTGAGACAATTGGCCCGTGGAAACGCTGAGGGTGGAGCGGGACGGGCCGGTCCTGGTCGTGACGATCGATCGCCCGGAGGTGCGCAACGCCGTCGACAGCAGCACGGCCGCCCGGCTCCGCGAGACCTTCTTGGACTTCGACGTCGACGACGATGCGTCGGTGGCGGTGTTGACCGGTGCCGACGGGAACTTCTGTGCCGGAGCCGACCTCAAGGCCCTCTCGACCGGCGACCGGCGTCCCGTCCCGGACCAGGGACCCGCTCCCATGGGCCCGACCCGGTTGACGCTCTCCAAGCCGGTCATCGCGGCGGTGGAGGGCTACGCCGTGGCCGGAGGAATCGAACTGGCCTTATGGTGCGACCTCCGGGTGGCGGCCGAGCACGCGATCTTCGGGGTGTTTTGCCGACGCTTCGGGGTCCCGCTGGTGGACCTGGGAACCGTCCGGCTCCCACGCCTGATCGGCCACAGCCGGGCCATGGACCTCATCTTGACCGGTCGGCCCGTCGAGGGCCCCGAGGCGCTCGAGATGGGCCTGGCCAACCGCCTGGTGCCCGACGGGCAGGCACGGGACGCGGCGATCGAGCTGGCTCACCAGATCTCCGCGTTTCCTCAGCTCTGCCTCCGAAACGACCGCAGATCGGCCCTCGAGCAATGGGGCGTGACCGAGGACGAGGCTGCGGTGCGAGAGGCGGTCCTGGGCCGCGCCACCATCGCCTCCGGCGAGTCCCAGGAGGGCGCCCTTCGCTTTGCCGCAGGGTCCGGCCGGGGCGGTTCCTTCCAGTGAGCCTCGCCGACGAGGACGTCGAGCATTCCCAAAAGACGGCGACGGTCGCGGCGTTCGACTTCGACGGGACGGTCGTGAGGGGCGGGAGCGCCATGCCCTTCCTGATCTGCGCGCGGGGGGTCGGACGGGTCCTCCAAGCGGTGCTCCGCACCTCGCCCTCCCTCCTCAAGGCAGCGATCGCCGGCGGCTCCACCGCGGATGTCACGAAGGAGCGCCTGTTCGTCCGGGTGCTCGCCGGCCTGCCCGCCGACACGGTCGCGGCGAAGGGCCGCGCCTTTGCCCGCCGGCACCTCGAGCGCCGCCTGCGGCCCGACGTCGCCGATCGGATCGCGTGGCATCGAGGGCTCGGCCACCGCGTCGTCCTCGTCTCGGCCTCACCCGAGGCGTACGTCGGCCCAGCCGGAGAGCTGCTGGGCGTGGACGGCGTGATGGCGACCAGGCTGGCCGTCGACGGCGGGGGGAGGCTCACCGGACGCTATGACGGCAAGAACTGCCGCGGTCACGAGAAGTACAGCCGACTCGTGAGCTGGATGCGGGCCGAGGGCATCGACACCTCCGAGGCCACCGTCTGGGCCTACGGCAACAGCCGCGGCGACCTGAGGCTGCTCGCCGCGGCGGACCACGGCGTCGACGCCGGGAAGCTCGGCAAGCTGGGTCGCCTCGCCCGATTCCCGAGGCTGGGCGACCTTCCCTCCAACCTTCCGTAAAGGACCGCTTGTAGGATGCGCGGTCGTGCGCGTCGACCAGGTCATACCGAGCTTTGCCTGGCCTGACGCGATCGGCACCCACACCCTCGCCCTGACCGAGGCCCTGCGCTCCGCAGGCATCGAGTCGGATATCTACTTCGGCGACTGCCCGACGGCATCCGTCCGACACCTCGGCCGACCGATCACCGATCTCGCCCGGGGCGGACACGATCGCTGGCTGCTGTACCAGTCGTCGATCGGGAGCCCGATCTTCGACATCCTCTTCGCGCGTCCCGAACCGATCCTGGTGAACTACCACAACATCACGCGCACCTCGCTGCTCGACCACTGGGAGCCAACGGTCGGCCTTGAACTCGAGCTCGGTCGCGTCCAACTGCGGCGGCTCGCGGAGCGCTGCTCGCTCGCCATCGCGGACTCCGAGTACAACCGCCGAGAGCTCGAGGAGTGCGGCTACCGGCAGACGGCGGTCGTCCCTCTTTTGATCGACATGGCCGGACGCGGTCAGGAGCCCGACAGAGAGCTCGCCGACTTCCTCCGAAAGCAGAAGGTCGAGGGCGGGATCGATCTGCTGTTCGTGGGCAAGCTGTCGCCCCACAAGGCACCGCACGACCTCGTCAAGATGACGGCCGTATACCGGCGTCTCTTCGACGATCGGGTTCGCCTTCACCTGGTCGGCACTCCCCTGGGCGCTCGGTACGGGGAGGCGATGGCCGACTACATCTCCTCCCTCGGCCTCGACGCCAACGTCGAGATCACCGGGCCCGTGGGCGCTGCCGAGCTGGAGGCATACTTCGAGACGGCCGACGCCTTTGTCTGCGCGTCCGACCACGAGGGGTTTTGCGTCCCCCTCGTTGAGGCCATGGCCCACGGCGTTCCGGTCGTCGCCGGCTGCGCGGGGCCCTACGGGGGCGGTGCCGTCCCCGAGACGGTGGCGGACGCCGGGCTCCTGCTCGACTCGAAGGAACCCCTGCGATTCGCGACAGCCGTGCACCGTGTGGTCACCGACCCGGAGCTGCGCGAGCGCCTCCGATCGGCCGGTCGACGCCGGGCGGCGGACTTCGCCGTCGATCGCTCCACCGAGCGGATGGTGCGACTCATCCGGCACACCCTGGCCGGAGAGCGAGATCCCGACATCATCGGGACGCCGTCGGCCATTGGCGCCTAGCCCGGGGTCGCCCCAAGCGCCTCGGCGCAACTGCGCTCGATCGCGCCGTACCCTCCGGCGCTCGCCATTCCCTGCGCCTCCAAGAGCAGCGTCCTCGCCTGAGCGGCGTCGCTGCGGTCGCCCTTGCGGAGGAGGGTCCTCCCCCACGCCAGCTTGATCTCGGTCTCCGCGAAGGCCATGCGACCCCGGCGCGAGGTCTCGAGGGCCTCGGTGAGATACCGCTCGGCGCCCACGTGGTCGCCGATCACGGAGAGCAAGCGGGCCAGGCTGCACGACACGGGCAGTGCCCCGTTGACGCCCTGGAAGGGGATCTGGCGGTGGTAGGGCTCGAGCAGGGCCACGAGCTGCCCCGCGACCGCCCGGTCCTCGAGGACCGTCGCCACCCTGGCGTAGATGCAGAGCGTGTCCAGCCACACGAGATCGACGGGCATGGAGCCGAAGTCGTCGAGGGCAGCACGCCGCAGGAGAACGCCGGCCTCGTCATAGTGTCCCGAGTCGGCGCGGATCCCGGCGAGCGTCGCCTGGTACGCAGGCACGTTGGGGTTTTGCGTGGCGACGTCCACGATCAGCGCAGCAAGTTCTTCGAGGCGACCTTGCTGCGCCCGGATGTTCGCGAGCTGCGCTCCGTAGATGGCGAAGGCGTCCGGTTGCTCGGCATCGGTCCCCAGCTGGAGGGCCGCCGTCGCCAGCTCCTCGGCTCGCTGGTGGTCGCCTCGAATGAGGGCCTCTGCCGCCTGGTGGAACGTCGCGACCCAGACCATCGTCGGCCGGCCGAACTCTGCCGCGATGGACGTCAGCTCCTCGAGCCGGCGCGCCGCTCGCTCGAAGTCGGCACCCTGGACGGCGTTGGTCCGGTCGAACTGGGTGGCCAGGAACAGGCGCCCCGGCCCCCCGGCCGCCCGTGCGAGGCCGAGCGCCTCCGCCGTGGCGAGCGTCCGTTCCTCCAAGGTGCTCGGAATGCCGAGCGACAGCTGCTGCAGGTTGAGCACGTCGACGAGAGTCGCGGGTTCCCCCAGCCGGCGGGCCAGCGCCGTGGCCTCCCGAGCGAGCTCGAGGCGCCGCTCGAGCGACCCGTGGGCGAGCTCGCTGCACAGCGTGGCGAGCAGGGCGGCGCGCTCGGGCGATTCCTCGCCGCGGGTGGCCTCCAGGGCCTCCTGGAGCACCGCGACTCTCTCGTCGTCCACCACACCGAGCGCGCTAAAGAAGCCCCGGTTGTTGGACAGGGCCGCCCGTACTAGCCGGTCCCGGTCGCCGGCACGGCGGGCGAGCCGGGCCGCCTCGAGGAGGGTCTCCCGGTAGGCCGCCGAGCCGGCCTGCCGCTGGGCGATCCCGAGCAGGATGCGCACGTCCAGCGCCGCCGCCGCGTCCGCCGGCCCGGAGTGCTCGAGCAGTTCCAAGGCCTGCTCGAAGTAGCGCACGGCGTCGGCGGGGGCCAGGGCGTCGAGCGCCATCTCGCCGGCCCGGCGTGCATAGGTGACGGCCTTGCCCACGTCGACCAACTGGGTGGCCTGCAACCAGTGGTGAGCGAGCTCCCCCACGCAGGCGTTGGAGTCCGCTCCGCAGAGTTCTTCCAGGACCTCGGCAACCTTGCGGTGTGCCCGCGCCCGACGCGTCCCCCCAGGTCCTCGTAGAGGGTGTGCTGGACCAGAGCATGGGCGAAGGTGTAACTGTCGGGAGCGTCCGGTGCCTCGCGCACGAGCGCCATCCTCGAGGCTTCCTCCAGCAGGTCGATGACCCCGCTCTCGTCGAGTCCCGCAGCCGTGGAGAGAAGCCCGAGGTCGAATTCGGCGTCCGATGACGGCGGCCAGGCCGAGCACCCGTCCGGCTTCGGGGCCCAGGCGGGCCACGCGGGCCGCGACCACCTCCTTGACGCTCGCCGGCAGGAGCATCTCCGTCGTGCGGGTCCTCCACGTTCCCGCCTCGTCCCGGTAGATCGCGCCGCTGTCCTCGAGGTGGCGCAGCATCTCGCTCACGAAGAAGGGGTTCCCGTCGGTCTCCTCGTAGACGGCGTGAGCCAGCGTCAGGCCGCTCTCCGTGAGATCGTGACCGGACGCCGCCTCCAGGAAGCGGACCACCTCGTCGTCCTCGAGACCCCGCAAGGCGATGCGATCCACCCCGGTCTCCCGGCGCAGCGCGCCCAACGTCTCGACCATGAGGGACGAGAGCTCCGTGTCGCGATAGGTGCAGATGATGAGCAGACCCAGCGCATCACCCATCTTGACCACGTGACGCAGCAACTGGAGGCTCGCCGCGTCGGCCCACTGCACGTCGTCGAGCACGAGCACGAGGGGTCGATCCCTCGACGCCTCCTCGAGGATGCCGACGACGGCTCCGTAGAGCCGGTACCGCTCCGTGTCCGCGTCGACCTCGTCGGGGGGCGGGAGGTCGCCGAGCCTCGACGCCAACCCCCGGCACAGGCGAGACAGGGCCGGACCGTGGGTCTCGACGTGACGCTGGAGCGCTCCGAGCTCGGCGTGAGCGACGTAGTGCTGGAGCGCCTCGATAAACGGACCGTAGGGAACTCCGAGCTCCTCGTCGCAGCGCCCGAGGAGCACGACGGCCCCCTCGTCGTAGGCGCGCCGCGCCACCTCGGCAGCCAACGTGGTCTTGCCCTGTCCCGCCTCCCCGGCGATCAGGAGCACCTCGCGGCCCTGGTGGCCCGCCGCCCTCTTCAACGCTGCGGCAGCGTGCTGTGTGTGGACCTCGCGCCCGATGACGCCCGTGGCGGGCACGTACTCCAGCCGACGGGGCAGCGGGATGCCCTCGGCGGCGGGGGCCACCTCGGTGGTGGCGAGCGGCTCCCACACGAGCTCGAGCGTCTCCACCGCGCCGACCACGCCCTTGAGCTCAAGCTCCCCCATGGGACGCAAGGCGTACGCGTTGCGGCGCCCCGCCATCGCCTGGACCAGGCTCCCCAGGAGGATCTGGCCGGGCTCGGCGCGGGCGCACAACCGGGCCGCTTCGATCACCGGATCGCCAAAGCAGTCCTCCCCCTCCCTCGTGACCTCCCCCGCGCTCAGGCCGACCCGCATCGCCAGCTGGTCCCGTCCGCGGCGGCCTTCGAGCTCGACCTGCTGCTGCATGGCGACCGCGCACGCCAGGGCGCTCGAAGCCGCCGGAAACGACGCCATGATGCCGTCTCCGAGGCTCTTGACCTCGAACCCGCCGCTCTCGGCGAGCACCCTCCTCAGGATGGAGAAGTGAGCCCTCCGCAGCTCGTCGGCGGCCTCTGGAGAGCGGGAGTACGACAGTTCCGTCGAGCCGACGAGGTCGGTGAACAGGATGGTCATACTCTCGGTCGCCGCCATTTGGCCGCCCTCTGGTCGAATGCTTTGGCGCCCAAAGAGTACGCCCGGGCCCCTCAGGGGAGCCACTGCGCCCGAGCCCGTTGACCTGCATCGGCCACAGAGCGATCGGGGCGGCCCCCCCGGGACCCGGCTCAGGTCCCGGAGAAGGCCGCCCCATCCGGACGTGACTGGACCGTCAGTGCAGCAGGTTCAGCGTGTTGTTGCTGTCGTCCACAAAGTAGAGGCCGCCGTTGCCGGGCTTGAGGGCAATCCCAAAGAGGGCACCCGCACCGCCGGGGCTCAGGGTCGGGTTGGCCACCTGGTTCCCGGTGGGCGTGCTCTCCACGGCGTTGCCGTCACCGCTGTTGACCGTCACGATGTCCCCGTCCGGAGCGAGGGTCATGCCCAACGGCCCGTTCAGGTCTCCACCCTGGCTCACGACCTGTCCGGTGCCCGCGCTGTTCAGCCGGAACAGGGCGTTGGGGATGGACCGGATCGCGTTGTTGACCGTGTCGGCCACGTACAGCGTCCCGTCCGGAGCCAGCGCATCACCCGTCGGTCCGATCACCAGGGCGTTGGGATCCGTCTTCTCGGCGAATCCCGACCCGATGATCGTGTTGCCCAAGACCTGGGGAACTGGAGTGAAGCGGTTGAGCACCACCCGGTCGACCGTCCCCTGGTTGACGACGTTGCCCCCGCCGGCAACCGTCCCGTTGAGCACGTTCGTGACGAAGAGCACGGAGAGGGTGCCGTTGGAGATGGCGGTCATGTCCCAGGGACCGTTGATGTCCGGACGAACGATGTTCTCGAGGAGGCTCCCCTGGCTGTTGAGAACGAGCAACCCGCCTCTCATCGCCGTGTCCGAGGTCCCGTCCGAAGTCGGGAGGTTACCCACCACGACGATCCCGCCCGGGAGGATGGCGAGGGCCGTCGTCAGGCCGACGCCCCCCCTTACCCCGCTGATCTGAGCGAACAGGGTCTGCTGGCCCGTCCTCGGGTTGATCTCCACGATCGTGCTTCCCCGTCCCTGCTCACCTCCGGGAGGATTGACGTTGTTGTTGAAGTTGCTGACCAGGACGTCGCCCTTGACCAACCTGCCGGCGTTTTGGTCCACAACCGCCACGCCGTAGGGGTTGAGGTCCCCGTTTGCCGGAACGGTCGACCCAATCGGGGTCAGCGTAGAAAACTGACCCAGGAAGGTGGGCGGTGTGATCGCGCCCGCCGGCAGGGTCAGGGCCGCCGTGGTGGCCGCCGCAGCAGCACCCGCCACGGCCACGCCGGCGACGCGCCGTACTCGATCGGAACGTGATGTCATTTCTGCTCCTTTGTTGATGTGTGCATTGCTGGTGTGACGAATCGGCACGAGCCTCACGGGACCCGGCGATTGTGCGACGAGACCTCCCGCGGCTGCGGAGTGGACCGAGCTAGGGCGTACAGGCTGAGCAGGATCAGGAGTCCCTCGACGAACAACGCCACCACGCCGAGTCCCTCGGACCAGTTTCCGACGTCCTGGTTGTCAAAGAACGACGTCGAGACCACCCGGGTGAAGATGAAGCCCCCGATGGCGGCGGCGTTGAGCAGGGCGACCTCGGCCCAAACCATCCGTCCCCCTCGGTGCAGGAGCTGGACCGCGAGGCCGCAACAGGCCACGATGAGGAGGACGAAGGCGACGCCGAGCCCCGGGGTTTGCTCCATCGTTGGCACCACCTGGGACAGGTGGATGGCGCCCACCGCACCGAGGCCCAGGATTCCCGTTGCCCGGACGACCGCGTCGCCCTGGAAGAGCTGGAGTGAATCCGGTGGGGAGACGGTCGACGGTGAGGTCGGGGACGTGGTCGATAGCGAGGTCATGGCCATCCTCCTTGGCTGCGTTCTTGCACCTAATACGCATCCTGCGAACCGATGGATTGTGAGCCCGAGGGATTGCCACGGATCCGCCACCGGCAACCATGGGCCGTGGCGCTTCGGATCAGGAGAAGCTGCCCCTCGCGACCACATGGCCGCTCGTGTCCACCAGCCGCGCGGCCTCGACCCCGGTGCCCCTCGGAACCGGGGCACCCCACGACCCGCTCCCGTGCACCAGATCAAAGCTGCCGAGCGCGGTGATGGTGCCGTCCGGGCCGACCAGCTCGCAGGTGACCGGACCGGATGCGTCGAGGTCGTGGACGGTCATGTGCAACCACGAGGGGTGCCCGCTCGTCCAGACGGCCCCCACCGTGCGGGAGCCGGCGTGCAGGAGGGCGCGGTGCGCGGTCGGCTGCTCGTACGCCTCGGTGCCGCTATGGTCACCACCCGAGGAAGCCGCCACACCGGCGACCGTGCCCGCGATGACGACGGCCGCGGCGGCAATCGAGGCGATCAGTGGCCTCCGACGCCGACGCCGGGGCGGCTGGGCGCGCACGCTCGCGAGCACCCGGCGGTCGAAGCCGAGCGGGGGTTCCGTGCCCGGGATCAGGTCGAGCAAACGGGTGCTCAGCGCCGTCAGCTCCCCGGCTCCGCGACGGCACTCGGGACAGCCCGCGAGATGGGCGTCAAGTGGTCGCGCCTCGACCCCCGGCAGGATGCCCAGCGCGTGCTCCGGCAAGAGGTCTCGCACGTCCGCGCAGGTCAGCTCATCCATGGCGGACCCCCTCGGGGCGGAGAGCCTCTCGGAGCTTGATCATCGCCACGCGGATCCGGGTCTTGGCCGTCCCGAGAGGGATGTCGTCGGCCTCGGCCACTTCCTGGGCGGTCATCCCGTAGAGGCCCGCCATGACGATCGCCCGGGCCTGCTCGGGTGGCAAACGGCGAATGGCCGATCGCAGCTCGGCGCTGGCTTCGCTACGAAGGGAGCGCTCCACGGGCTCGTCCTCGCTGGGCCCGAGGATGCGAACGAGGTCCGTCGGATCAACCGGGACGGCCTTGCGCACCCGGACGGCATCGATCGCCAGGTTGTGGGCGATCCTGGTCAACCACGCACGGACGGTGCCCCGGCCGGGATCGAACGTCGAGGCCCGCCTCCACGCCCTCTCAAACGTCTGTTGGGCGACGTCCTCCGCGGCTGCGGGATCCCCGACGACCGCCAGTGCGACCCCGAAGACCTGGCGCTGGAAGCGGCGCACGAACGCCAAGCCGATCTCCGGCCCGCCGCAGGTGAGCCCCGCCAACAGGGCCTCGTCCGCCATGCGGTCGGCCGGGAGACCGATGCGTGCCATACCAGGGGTACGTGGTGCACCCGAAAATGGATGGCCTGAGCTCGCGATTTCCCGACAGCCGCATCGTCAGACTTGGCCGCCTGTCGGCCCCGACTGGCGGGCCCGTTCAGCTGCCGGCCGGGCCGTCCACCGCAGGCCAGTAGTGGGCGAATCCCCGGACCCCCCGGCCGTCGGCTCCGAACACGACGACCTCGGCGCAGTCGATGCCCCGGTGGTTGCGATAGCCCATGACCACGCTCCCGTGGCCGACCAGGAGACTCTGCGGCTCGAAATGCAGGTCGGGATTGGCCTCGAGCCCGATCGCCCAATACCTCCGCAGCTCGTCGTGGCCCGAGACCGTGCCCGACGGCTCACCCATCAGCTGCACGACATAGGGGCTGGTAAAGACGGCGTCGGGCGCCCAGTGGGCCACGACGGCGTCGAGGTCGTGGGTGTTCCAGGCCCGGTACCAGCTGGCCGCGAACTCCCCGACGTCACCGCCACTCACGGTGCGTCGCCGGGTCCCGGGAGGGAGGGGCGACGGGCGATGACGAGGTAGTCGCGGGCCTGCTGCCCGATGGCCGATCCTTCCTCCCCTGGTGTCCCGTCTGCGGCGTTCGGATCATGATGGACCGTGGCCTCGAAGCCCCGCTCCGCAAGAAGGTGCTCCCAAGTCCGGGCGCGGAGCGGGTGCCCGGTGACCAAGTCGGCAGCGACGGGACCGTCGGCGGACATCCACCAACTCGGCGAGAGCGAATGGATGGCCACCACGCCCTCCGGCGACACGACGTCGTCCACCAGGTCGAGCAGCAGTTTGATCTGGGGGAGGGACCGCGACTCCGTCAGTCCAGTGAGCACGATGCCGCCGAGGCAGGCGAGCCCTACGGCGTGGAGGTGCTCGTCAAGGGCCTCGTTCCGGAGATCGAGCAGTTCGGCACCGTCCGGCGGCGGCAGTTCGATGGCGTTCGTTCGCGGATCCACCCCGTAGGCGTCGATCCCCGACCTGGCGAGCGCCTGCACCAACCAGCCATTCCCACAGGCTGCGTGGAGCACGCGGTCTGGAGCGTCGCGAAGGGCCTCGAGCACCGTGGGCACCCACCAGGCATTCGCTCCATGCGCCCACGGCACATCGACCACGGGTGGGGACTCCTGACGCATGGCGGCAATCTCGGTCTCCAGGTCGGTCAGGCGCCGCTCGACGATGTGCAGGCAGCGGCTGACCGAAGAGGTGAACTGATTGATCTGCTGGGTGATGAAGCCCATGTACCAGAGTGTGAGGCTCCGGATGCTGCGCTTGATCGCTGCGCCCCCGGACCGGTCCGACTCGACGGGGACCACCGGGTTGATGAAGGCGCTGGCGTCGACCATCCGGAGGGACTCGGAGACCTCCCCAGTGCGACCGCCGCCCCCCGGCGCGAAGGCCAGGA
The DNA here is from genome assembly GCA_963773635.1 of uncultured Actinomycetes bacterium. Taxonomy (GTDB): domain Bacteria; phylum Actinomycetota; class Acidimicrobiia; order Acidimicrobiales; family RAAP-2; genus CAVZBW01. The sequence goes on from CAVZBW010000005.1 coordinate 927,702, forward strand.
ACAGATCGTCGAGCTCGCGTTCTACCCGGGCCGGGAGATCGCCGGCAGCACGACGATGGCGCACCTCTTGATCGATCTCGAGGAGCACGTGCTCGAAGTACTCGGCGTCCGCCTTTACCTCCCCCGCCGAGCTTTCGTGCTCGCCGCTCGCACTGGCTCCCCCGTCGGCCGAGGACGGGACGTCCGCTATCGCCGGGACCACATCTCTTCCTCCTGTGCGTCTGCTGCTCTCGACTCGACCGGGAGGACCGTCGCCTTGATCTGCAGCCCGACGATGCCCATCTCGCGACCGGGGTTCATCACTTCGAAGGTGGCGGCCGACTCGCGCCAGTCGTAGGCAATCCCTCCGAGATGGCTCTGGATGCCCACGGCCACCTCGTAGTTGCCGTCCAGGAAGGGGAAGGACTCCACGGCGAACTCCAATGTGCCGTCCCCGGCATCGACGTCGACGGGCGTGCCGAGCACGCCCGTGTCGGTCCGGTACAGCGTGCCGAGTCTGTCGCCACGAAACTCGATGCTGAACTCGACACCCTTGACCGGCCTCGAGGCATGAAATCCGATCCTCACGGTGAGCGGTTCGCCCGGTTGAAGGAAGGGACGGTGCTCCCGGTCCAGGTAGTCCACGGTGACCTCTGTCAAACGTACCGGGCGATCGTCTCGAGCCGTCCCCTTTGTGTTGCCGGCGCCGCTCAACCATTGCTCGGCCGCCTCGAGGCCCACCTCGGCGTCTCCGGGCACGCCGGAGGAGCCCGGTGTCCCACCCTCCCCGGCAACGGGCTCGTCCATGCCGCCAGGCAACGAGTCGCCCGCGAGCAGGAGCTGCTCACGAAAGCTCCTCACGGCCTCGCCGGGCTGCCCGTAGGTGATCATGTGCCCGGAGCTCATGACGAGAGCCTGATCGCAGATCGCCCGGACCAGGTCCGCGGAGTGTGACACGAAGAGGATCGTGCGCCCTTCGTCCTGGAACTGGTGGATCCTCTCGAGGCACTTGCGCTGGAACCGCTCGTCGCCGACGGCCAGCACCTCGTCGACCACCAGGATGTCGGGATCGACGTTGACGGCCACGGCGAAGCCGAGCCGGACGTACATCCCCGACGAGTAGAACTTGACCTGGTTGTCGATGAACTGCTCCAGCTCGGCGAAGGCGACGATCTCGTCGAAGCGCTTGTCGATCTGGCGTGCGTCGACAGCCCGAGCAGCGACCCGTTCAGGTAGATGTTGTCCCGGCCCGGACAGCTCGGGTTGGAAGCCCGCCCCGAGCTCGAGCAGCGCGGCCAGGCGTGCCCCGCACCACGATCCTGCCGGCGGTGGGCTGGAGGACGCCGCAGACGCACTTGAGCAGGGTCGACTTGCCCGAGCCGTTGCGACCCAGGATGCCGACGGTCTTGCCCTCGTCGACCTCGAACGAGACGTCCCGCAGGGCCCAGAGGTCCTGGTGGGGGACCTTGCGCCCGCATGGAGGACCCGCTCCTTGAGCGACTTGTACTTCTCGTTGTAGAGCCGGAACCGCTTGGAGACGTCCTCGACCTGCACGGCGGTGCCCATCTCAGAGCTCCTCGGCGAAGTTGCCCTCGAGGCGCCCGAACACCCACAGCGCCACGAGGAAGAGGAACGAGGCCCCCGACGAGCACCCCGAGGTCCAAGCTCCCGTACCACAGCATGCCGTGATGAGGCAGCACGTTGATGGTCGAGCTCGGCGTGTTGGTGCTCTGGACGGTGACCTGGGCGTAGATGGCACGCTGGAAGGTCAAGACCAGCGGGGCAGCGGGTTGAGGAAGTAGAGCCAGGCCGTGGTTCGAACCCAGATGGTGTCGAGCCGATGTACTGCTCGATACGGGTACACGATCGGGAACGCCCAGAACCAGGCCGTCATGAGCACCTCGACCAGATGCTGGGTGTCGCGGAGGTAGACGTTGACCGCCGAGAGGAAGAGCGCCGAGGGCCGACGGAGAAGACCAGCGATGGCGGCCAGCGCCAGGAGGCACGAGCGACAGGTCGTTCCAGGCCGGCGCCGAGTGCGAGCAGGCGACCATGAACAGCACCATGACGATGCACTGGAAGACGAAGAACATGAAGCGCCGAGCCCACCGACGCCAGGGACAGGATCTCGCGGGGGAAGGTCGACCTTCTTCACGATGGCCGGCATTGGCCACGACCACGCTCGTCCCCGTGAGCACCCCGGTCTGGAAGAGGTTCCACACCAGCAGGCCGGAAAACAGGAAGATGACGAAGACGGGGCATCCCGTTGCGGCAGGATGACCTGGAAGACGACGAAGTACACGGCCAGGTTGAGGGCCGGGTTGAGCATCGACCACATGAGCCCGAGGACCGAGTTCTTGTACTTGACCTTGATCTCCGTCCGCACCATGCGGACGAGCAGCTCGCGGCGGGACCAGATGTCGGCCAAGCGCCGCCACAGAGGCGTCTCCGCCGAGACCACCCGCCGGACGTTGGACCGCTGGCGGACCCCCGCGGGGCGCGGCAGATCCACACCCTCGGGGGCTACTGGGGCGGGCCGCGAGGCACCGATCGAAGTCTCGACGTCTGTCACGATCGGCGCGAGCAGCCCAATCTCACGCTCGTCCGAGCTCCCGGCACGGTCTAGGGCCGACCGGACCTTGGCCGCCGAGCGGTCGATCACCTGGTCGATGAAGCCGTACTCCTTGGCCTCCTCGGCGGTGAACCACCGGTCACGGTCGGAGTCCGCCTCGATCCGCTCGATAGGCTGGCCGGTGTGGAAGGCGATCCGCTCGGCCATCATCCGCTTCAGGTAGACGATCTGCTCGGCCTGGATGGCGATGTCGGCGGCCTGGCCCTGCATCGGCCCCCGAGGGCTGGTGCATCAGGATCCGGCGTGCGGCAGGGCGAAGCGCTTGCCGGGCGCGCCGGCGCACAGGAGGAACTGGCCCATCGAGGCGGCCAGGCCCACGCAGATGGTGCTGCACGTCGCAGCGTACGTACTGCATCGTGTCGTAGATGGCGAGGCCGTCGGTGACCGAACCCCCCGGGGAGTTGACGTAGAGCGAGATGTCCCGCTCGTGGTCCTCGGCCTCGAGGAGGAGGAGCTGGGCGCAGACCGAGTTGGCGGTCGTTCTGGTCGATGGCGCTCCCGAGGAACACGATCCTCTCCCGGAGCAGCCGCGGGTAGATGTCGGCCATGGGATCCAGGCTCGGGGTGGCCTGGAGCACGGGGTGGATCTCATCTGCGAGACGCATGTACCGAGGCTACCTGGCGGGCGCACCGTCCGGTGAACTCCTAGGGTGATTCTCCAGCGCGGGCGTGGCGGAACCGGTAGACGCGCCGGGTTTAGGTCCCGGTCCCTTAGGGGGTGGGAGTTCGAGTCTCCCCGCCCGCACTTCGTCGGGGTGCCCCGCGGTATTTGGGAAGCTGGCGACGTGGGCCACCTCGTCGCCGCACCGGACAAGTTTCGGGGCACCGCGAGCGCGACCGCGGTGGCCGAGGCCGCCGCACTCGGCGCAGCCCGTGCCCGTTGGACCTCGGACGCCTGCCCCATGGCGGACGGGGGCGAGGGCCTGCTCGAGGTCGTCGGAGGGCACGTTCGCTCGGCCGAGGTGGTCGGACCCGACGGCATCGGAATGGTGACGGCGCACTGGAGCCTGCTCGATGAAGGCCGTACGGCGGTCATCGAAATGGCCGAGGCGGCGGGATTGTCGCTGGCGGGCGGCCCGGAGGGAAACGATCCCCTCGGCGCCACGACCGCCGGCGTCGGCCAGCTCGTCCTCGAGGCGGTTCAGGCCGGCGCGAAGAGAATCGTCGTCGGCTGCGGCGGGTCCGCCACCACCGACGGAGGCTGGGGCGCCGTGACCGCCATCGGCGGACCCGGACGGCTGGCGGGCGTCGAGCTCCTGGTAGCCGTCGACGTGGATACCCCCTTTGAGAGGGCGGCCGTCGTCTTTGGTCCACAGAAGGGGGCCTCCCCCGACCAGGTCGAGACGCTGACGCGCCGGCTGGAGGCGCGGGCTGACCAGCTCCGCCGGCGTTTCGGCGTGGACGTCACCCCGCTCCCCGGCTCCGGTGCCGCGGGGGGCTGGCCGGGGGGCTCGCCGCCCTCGGCGCCAGGATCGTGCCCGGCTTCGACCTCGTGGCGGACCTGGTCGGCCTCTCCGACCGCCTGGCCAGGGCGGACGCGGTGATGACCGGCGAGGGTCACCTGGACTCCACCTCGCTCGCCGGCAAGGTCGTGAGCGGTGTGCTCCGTTACGCCCCCGCCTCGATCCCGGTCCTGTGCGTGGTGGGCGACGCCGACCCCTCCGCCGCGCTCGCCCTGCCGCCCCGGGTGCGCCTCGTACGGCTGGCGGAGATGGCGGGCCTCGAGCGTGCCCGGTCGATGGTCGCCGAGCTGGTCGCGGACGTCGTATGCCGCGAGCTGATGGAGCTCGACGGGATGGCGTGACGTTCCGTCGGTCGGGCCCTGCTTGCCTGCCCGGCCCGATTTCGGACAAGCTGCCTGGCCGGCGGAAGGACACGATCCCACCGCCGCAGAATCGACTGGAGGACACATGGGTCTGCTGGACGGCAAGGTCGCCATCGTTACGGGCGCCGGACGGGGCATCGGGCGGGAAGAGGCCCTCCTCTTGGCCAGCGAGGGCGCCGCCATCGTGGTGAACGACGTGGGCGCTGCGGTCAGTGGAGAGGGTGGCGACCGCACGCCCGCCCAGGAGGTAGTCGACACGATCGTGGCCGCCGGCGGCAAGGCCCAGGTCAACAGCGACGACATCTCCTCGTGGGCCGGTGCCAAGGCCGTCATCGACCAGGCGGTCGAGAGCCTGGGCTCCCTCGACATCCTCGTCAACAACGCCGGGATCCTTCGGGACAAGATGAGCTTCAACCTGGACGAGTCCGACTGGGACGACGTGATCCGGGTCCACTTGAAGGGCCACTTCGCCCCGGCCCACCACGCCGCCAAGTACTGGCGGGCCAAGGCCAAGGCCGGGGAGCCCACCTCGGGGCGGATCATCAACACCTCGTCCGAGGCCGGCCTGTTCGGCAACGCCGGTCAGGCCAACTACGCCGCGGCAAAGGCGGGGATCTTCTCGCTCACCATCGTCTTGGCACGCGAGCTCGGCCGTTACGGAATCACGGTGAACTCGATCGCCCCTCGGGCACGCACCCGGATGACCGAGAACATCTTTGGGGGGATGGCCCCCAAAGAGGGCGAATTCGACGCTTGGGACCCCAAGAACATCGCCGAGCTGGTGACCTTCCTCGCCACCGACGAGGCGTCGGACGTGAACGGCCAGACCTTCGTCGTGTTCGGCGCCAACATCTACGTCCTGGGCTCCCTCCAGCCCGAGGGGGAGCTGCATCGGGACCACGCCTGGACGCCGGCCGAGCTCGTCGCGGCCAAGGGGGAACTCTTCAAGAACCACTCACCGGACGTCCCGAGGTTCAGCTTCTTTTGATCCCGGGCTGACCGTCCTCGCTCGAATCGCGCCGGGAGCCGGCCTCAGCCGGCTCCCGAACACGTGCTTCACTTCAAATCTCACCACCCTCGCCAAGCGGACTCGCCGGTGCTCATCGCGGGGGCCGTGTTGTCGGCGTGCGGCAAATGCCGCAATCGCAACGGCCTGTTAGCGGGCCGGTTCCCACACGGCGAGGGCTTCGGCGTGCCGCCAACCAGCGGGCCCGAAGAGGCGCTTCGAAAACCGCCTCCGGGTGGGTCAGCGCCTGGCGGCCATCTCTCGACCCGGCGGACCACCCTCCTCGGGTGAGCTCAACGATCTCATCGCAAGCTCCTTCCGTTCCGGCGGGGCCGCATCCCTGCTACCCCGCATCCCCATTGTGCCGCGGAACTCCCGAAGCGCCAACCCCTCCGAGCTGGGAATCTCTGAAGGCGAGCTCAGGCGTCGGTGCGAGCCGTGGCGACGCCGACGACCTTCTCCTCGCCCTCGGCGTTGACCAGGCGAACGTCGAGGTCGACGAGGGGACCCCCCTCCCCCTCTCGCACTCCCGACACGACCACATGGGTGTGGAGCTCCTCCCCGGGCCAGGTTTGCCGGGCGAAGCGCACCTGGTAGCGGGTGAGGTTGCCGACACCGACGTAGTTGGTGATCGCCGTCCCCAGGAAGCCCATCGAGAACATGCCGTGACCGAAGACGCTCGGCTGCCCGGCAGCCTGCGCGGCGATCTCGTCGGTGTGCATCGGGTTGAAGTCGCCGGACGCACCGGCGTACTTGACGAGGTCGGTGCGGCCGAGCGTGTGGGTGAGAACCGGGGCCTCGTCACCGAGCTTGACGTTGCGAGCGGACAGTGCGGGATGTGCGGGCTGTGCCATCTGGAGGGATCCTCTCTCGGGTCTGGCCGGTCCTACGACCGGTGGATGATGTTGAAGCGAGTCGTCACGACGGGCGCGCCGGACTCGTCGGTCCAGTTGGTCTCCGTCACGAGGAAGGTCATGATCCGCCCGCGACTCTCCTTTTGGTAGGCATCGGCGACCCTGCCCTCGCCCAGCAACACGTCCCCGGCGACAACTGGCCGGTGGTAGATGAACTCCTGCTCGCCGTGCAGGATCAGCCCACCCTTGGCGATGAGCGGGCCCAGCGCCTCGCCCATCGGGTTGGGGACCTCTTCCCCCGACTGGAGCTCGCCGAACTTGCCCCAGTGCTCCATGATGAACGGATAGGTAGGGGGAGCAGGGATCCCGGAGAATCCGGCGGACTTCGCTGCGTCGGCGTCGTGGTAGACGGGATTGTCGTCCAGGACGGCGTCGGCAAAGACGGACACCGGTCCACGCTCCACCACGACCTTGGACGTTCCCGCAGACTTGCCGATCATGGACTGCAGGAATTCCCGCGTATGTCGTCTCCGCCTCCGCCACCATGCCTCCTCCCGGCCCTCGAGGCCCGTTCGCGCCGCTCCGGCGCGCCGGTCCAAGGGCTGCTCACCCGACGATGCGGGTGACACCGTAGCGGCTCGCACGCATGCCCCGCAGGTGCGGGAGATGCCCCTGGGCTCGCGCCTCGACCACGTCGACTACGCAGACCGGGCGACGCCGCGCAGGCGTTGGGCCAGCGCGTTGAAGGCGCGTCCCCGGTGGGAGCAGGCGTGCTTCTCCGCAGCCGACATCTCCGCGAAGGTCCGCCCGTCGCCCTCGTCCGGCACGAAGACGGGGTCATACCCGAACCCTGCGCTGCCTCTCGGCTCGAGGGAGATCGTGCCCGGACACCGAGCCCTCCGCCACCAGCTCGTGGCCATCGGGAAAGGCGGCGAGGGCGACGGTGCGAAACAGGGCGCGGCGCCGAGTCGGGGTCGGGAGGTCCCGGAGAGCCAGCAACAGTTTCCGCACGTTGTCTGCATAGGTTGCGCCGTCGCCGGCGTAGCGGGCAGAGAACACCCCTGGTGCCCCACCGAGCGCCTCGACCTCGAGACCCGTGTCGTCCGCCACGGCCGGCCGGCGGGTCGCCCGGACGATCGCCTCGGCCTTGAGCCGGGCGTTGTCCTCCAGCGTCGCGCCCGTCTCCTCCACGTCCGGGACATCGTCGGGGCGCGGAAGCAGGGTGACGTCGCCACCCGCCGTCAAGATGTCGGCGATCTCCCGGAGCTTGTCCGGGTTGGAGGTGGCGAGGACGAGCTCGATCATCGTGATCCCGTCGGGTGCAATGAGGCTCAGCGAGGCCGCGGTGGGTCCGCCAGAACGGCCGACTGCAACGCGAGCAGCTCGGAGATCCCGCGTTCGGCGAGCGCCAGCAGCTCGTCGAGCTCCTGGCGGCTAAACGGCATCCCCTCGGCCGTGCCCTGGACCTCGACGAAGCGGCCGGCCGAGGTCATGACCACGTTCATGTCCACCTCGGCCCGGGAATCCTCCTCGTAGGGCAGGTCGAGCATGCACACGCCGTCGACCACGCCCACGGATACCGCGGCGACCGCGTCACCGATCGGGTGCTCGCGAAGCCGGTCCGTCTGGAGCATGCGGGTAAAGGCGTCGTGCAGCGCGACGTAGGCCCCGCAGATCGACGCCGTGCGGGTGCCACCGTCCGCCTGGAGGACGTCGCAGTCCACGGTGACCTGCACCTCGCCCAGCGCTACCAGGTCACAGACGGAGCGTAGGGAGCGGGCGATGAGCCGCTGGATCTCCTGGGTGCGGCCCGAAAGCTTCCCCTTCGCCGCCTCGCGCGAGGCACGCTCCGCCGTGGATCCGGGCAGCATCGAGTACTCCGCCGTCACCCAGCCCCTGCCCGTACCCCGCATCCAGGGCGGGACCCGATCCTCCACGGAGGCCGTGCAGAGCACCTTGGTGCGACCCATCGAGATCAACACCGATCCGGGGGCGAAGACCGTGAAGTCCCGCTCCAGGCTCACCGGGCGGAGCTCGTCGAGCGCCCGGCCGTCGGCGCGCGCCAATCGTGGATCCCTCGCCTCGTTGGTGACGCTCATCGCGGACCGCTCCTCATCCCTAGCTCCTCACCTTCTCCCTTGGCGGCACACCTTCTGGCAACGCGCTCCGCCGCGGCCCCCTCCAAGCCGGGAGACCTCTACGACGGTGTGCGAAGACCCGGACAACGTAGGTCGCGGATGTGACGGGAAGCGGCACCAGGGTATCCGCGGCAGGTGGCGGCCCCAGGCGGAAGGGCCGGGATAGAGCCACTCTCTCAGCCCGTGTCGTCGGGTCCATCCCGACTGCCCCCCGCTCCCTCACGGCCGCGCTTGGGGTGCCTCGAGTCCTCGGGGGCCACGAAGTCCCGCTTGCCGTTTCCCTTGACCAGCATCCAGCCTCGGGTGGTCTTCATCCGGTGGTGGTAGCGGCAGAGCCCGTCGAGGTTGTGGAGGACCGTCTGGTGGGTGTCCTTCCAATCCTCCCGATGGTCCCACTCAATGCGGACCTGCTGGTGACAGCCCCGGACCGCACAGGCGGGATAGAGCCACTCGAGGGCGGTGCGCTGGAAGGCGTTGGGGTGGCGTCCCAAGTGCGCGACGTTCACCACGTCGTGGCCCTTGGTCACGACGGCGGTCCAGAAGGGATCCTCCTCCAGAGCCATCTCCTGGATGGCCTTGACACTCACCGGTCCGACGCCCACGATCTCGCAGAGCTCGTCATCCTCCACCCCTCCGCGCAGGAGGGCCGCGTGGTCGATCCGGACGATGAACTTGGGGGAAGCGCTCCGCGGTCGCTCGCCGTTCTCCCCACAGAGAGCCTCGACCAGGGCATCGGCACCGTAGGCCTCGGGACGCTCTCTTCGTCCCTCGCGTCGAGCCTCTTCAAAGCACCGTTCGATCAGCGGACCGAGGGCGCCCCTGATCTGGGCCCCGGTCTCGGTGGTGTGGGTGAGGTGCAGGTGGAAGGCACCCTCGTCGTCGGCATAGGTGCGCAGGGAGCGCCGCCGAAAGATGCGCTGGCGGCGAGCCTCGGGATCGGGCTCCGCGGAGAAGCGGACCCGTCGAGCCTCGTCTTGGAGCTCGCCCAACGAGCCGCGCCGCGCCGTGTCCAAGAGCCGGCCCTCGGCCTTCGGATCGGCGCTCGCCCCCTTGGCGATGGCCTGCGCCTGGTCAGCGGAGAGCTCACCCCGCCTCGCCGCGGCCTCGGTGGCCGGGAGGGACTGCAGGGCCTCGGCGGTCTCGAGCAGGTCCCGGGCGTTCTTGACGGAGGTCCCGAGGGTCCGGGAGACGAGGTGGTCGGCCGAGCGGTCCTGAGCGGGTTCGAAGGCCCGTGCGTCCTTGACGGCCTTGGCCACCAGCGCGACCAATGCCCCCGACATCTTGGCGACCGCCGAGAGGTCCTCCAGGGTCTCCTTGACCTCGACGGGCACCAGCCCGGTTGGATCGAAGGTCGACGCAATCTCGGCCGTCAGCTCACGCAGGCGTCGAGCCGCCGCACGGGCCGGATGGGAGAACTCGGGCGGGCCCCCAAGGTCCGCTCGTCGGTCCTCGGTCGTCACCACCATGCCGACACCCTACGAGGGGGGTGTGACGGTTATCGGATAGGGGGATACGATCTCGATCAGAAGTAGATGATCGACTTGGCACGCTCGGTGACGACGTCGATGTCCTCGGTCCAGGCTCCGGTCGAGAGATACTTCCACCCGCCGTCCGCCGCCACGATGACCACGACCGCCCGCTCACCGGCCGTGACCTGGGCAGCGCACCGGACCGCCCCGGCCAGCGTCGCCCCGGCCGAGATGCCGGCGAAGATGCCCACCTCGACCAACCGGCGCGTCCACTCGATGGACTCGCGAGGCCGGACGATCGTCTTTCGGTCCAAGAGCTCGGCGCCCCCGAGCTCTTCGAAGATCGGAGGGATGTAGCCGTCGTCGAGGTTACGCAGGCCCTCGACGAGTTCCCCGGACGGTGGCTCGACCGCCCAGAGCTCGACGTCGGGATTGCGTTCCTTGAGATACCGGCCCACTCCGAGCAGCGTCCCGGAGGTGCCGAGGCCGGCCACGAAGTGCGTGACCTCGGGGCAATCCCTCCAGATCTCCGGTCCGGTGCCCCGGTAGTGGGCCTCGGGGTTGGCCCGGTTGCCGTACTGGTACAGGAACACCCACTCGGGGTGGTCTGCCACGAGCGCCCGGGCCATGCGCACGGCACCGTTGGACCCTTCGGTGCCCGGGGACTCGATGATCTCGGCTCCCCACACCTGCAGGAGCTGGCGCCGCTCGATCGAGACGTTGGCCGGCAGGACGACCTTCAAGTGGTAGCCCCGGACCCGGCAGATCATGGCGAGGCCAATGCCGGTGTTGCCGGAGGAGGGCTCGAGGAGGACCTGATCGGGCTTGCCCGGAACGAGGAGGCCCTCGGCCTCGGCGCGCTCGATCATCGACAGCGCGACGCGGTCCTTGACCGATCCGCCGGGGTTCTGTCCCTCGAGCTTGACGAGGAGCCGGACGTCCGGGTTGGGGCTGAGCTGGCTGATGTCGACGAGAGGCGTGTTGCCGATCAGGTCGAGGACGCTGCCATAGGCCGCCATCGGCCGGGTCAGCCGCCGCCCGCGACCGCAGGGATGATGGAGACCTCGTCGCCGCTCTTCACCGGCGTGTCGAGCTCGGAGAGGTACCGGACGTCGTCGTCGTTGACGTAGACGTTCACGAACCTGCGCAGGGTCCCGTCCTCGCCCAGGACCTGACCAGACAAGCCGGGATACTCCGACTCGAGGTGGTGGAGGATGTCCGCGATCGTCGACCCCTCCACTTGAATCGTGGCCTTGCCGCCGACGTGGGGCCGCAAGACCGTCGGAAGACGCACGTCGACCGGCACGGGACCTCCAGGTGCTGGGCCGGACGGGCAACGACCCGCTCCGGCGACCATTGTTGACTGGTGCGCTCTGGATTGTACCGGCGCTCCACTGGTTCTCGGTCCGAGGTTCTCTCGAGCCCCCGCCGCCACCCGGGCTCGACGTCCGAAGTCCCTCCGGCGGGTCAGCCGACGGGTCAGGAAGCCAGGCCGAGCGCGCCCATCCTGCCCTGGCTGGAGCACACGACGACCGACTCCTCGCCGATCTCCCCCTCCTGGATGCGGTAGCTCCGAATGACCGGGCGGGTGTCACGGAGCGAGACGAGCACGTAGTGCCAACCCGGGTCTGGTGCCTGGGAGACATCGGTCGGCGAGGGGTAGGCGTCGGTGTGGGTGTGGGAGTGGAACACGCCGATGATCTCCCAGCCGTTGTCCTCTGCGTCCCGGTCGGCGCGCAGGTGCTCGCGGGGATCAACGGTGTACAGGCGCGCCGAATTGGCGAGGTTGGCCGTCGGGTAACACCGGAGCACCTCGCCACTGGTCGGATCGCCGGCCAAGAGGCCACAGGCTTCGTTGGGAAGCCCCGAGAGGCAGTGCGCGACGACCTCGAGGTAGTGATCGGACGACAACCGCAGCATCGTTGCAGCGTACCCAGGCCCTGGGCACGAGCCGCGGATATCCCGAGCCGCCGCCTCGACCTATACCCTCTGCGGGTGGCGCGCGCCAAGACCACCATCGCCCGCCGGGCGGAGGCCCGAGACCCGGGACGCTCCAACAATCGCCAGGTCGCGTCCAACCGCAGGGCCCGCCACGACTACGACATCCTCGAGACCTACGAGTGCGGCATCGTGCTCCGGGGCAGCGAGGTCAAGTCGCTCCGGCAGGGCAAGGCCCAGCTGGCCGACGCCTACGCCCGGGTCGAGGGTGGCGAGCTGTGGCTGTATGGCCTGCACATCCCCCCGTGGGAGTTCGCCACCGGGTTCGGGGCGCACGATCCCAACCGGCGGCGCAAGCTCCTCCTCCACCGCCGAGAGATCGACGAGCTGATGGGGAAGGTCCAGCAGCAGTCCCTCACCCTGGTGCCCCTCTCGCTCTACTTCCGGGACGGGCTGGCCAAGGTCGATCTCGCTCTCGCAAAGGGTCGCCGCCTCTACGACAAGCGCCAGGCCATTGCCCGGCGCGACGCGGATCGGGAAGCGGCCCGAGCCGCTCGGGAGGTCGGCCGTCGGGGCTGAGTCCCCGCCGTTGGTGGCAGGACGGACCTCACCGCACCCTCGGATAGAATGGCGGGACTGCCCAGATCGGGCAGGACCCAAAACATGGGGGTGAATGGTCTCGACTCTGGTTGTCGAAGTGGGAGAAGCGAGCCGTGGTCCCCGGAGCCACGTTAAAGAGCCGGGAAAAAAAACAAACGCCGAGCCTCAGCTCGCGCTCGCTGCCTAAACAAGCAGCGACGTCCGTCCGGTTCAGGCCCTACGGGCCGGTAGCGGGCGTCATCTCGTAGGGCTTACCTGAGCGTCTGCGCCGACCGGGCGCCAGGGACATCTTCGTCGGCTAAGGAGCGCCGCAGCCGCCGGCAGTGGTGGCGCTCCCGACAATTTATTGCCGGCTGCGCTCGGAGAAGACCCATGGAGATGCCGGGGGACGCGGGTTCGATTCCCGCCACCTCCACTAGCAGGCGTCCGGCATCGCTACGCGGTGCCGGCAACACCAATAAGGGTGCCTTCTGGATCAGTGAAATGGCCGACGGTGAGCCCATTGGGTGAAACCGCCGGACCCATCACACGCGTCCCCCGAGTTCTTCGGCGCGTTGCAGAGCGGCCTCGACATCTGGCACGCCAACATAGAAAACAGCGTGACTGCTGTAACCCGTCCCACCTCCGACACCACCGCGGATGCCTGACCCATCTTCGGAGGTCACCAGGTTCAAGAACCCATAGCTGTCCGGCGCCGATACTTCTTGTGCGACCGGCGAAGGCACCTCAAACCGCCAACCGAACAGCTCGCCAAAATACTCCCGGAGGCGCGTCGGATCCGAGCCGATGACCTCAAAATGCACCACGGGCTGTGACATCTCATCTCCTCCTCGACTTGCGATGAGCTTTGAACACGACGTAGCCGATTTCATTCAGGTCACCTTCACCGACCGGTCGTACCGGGACGCAGCCAAGCTATCCAGCTTCGAAAAGGTGTGACCGTTATGGATAGGCGAGCGCAAAGAGGAGGGCACCAACCAACGCCGCGTGTGCTGGGCTAACGACCAAACGGCTCGTACACGTTGGCCAGCGGTAGAGTCACGTCGATGGCTATCTCCCTCGAGGGACGTCCGAGGCGGCCACCTTTGTTGCTACTTGCCTCGGAGGCGCCCCGCGCCGTAGCCGAGCTCGCGTGGTTCCACGCCTCGCGACCGGTTCTTTCGAGCGCCCCCCGCGGTGACCGTCACCCCGTCCTCGTCCTGCCAGGTCTCCTGGCCACCGACCGCTCCACTGCCCCCATGCGGGCGTGGCTCCGCTCTCTCGGCTACGAGGTGCTCGGCTTCGACTTCGGCCGGAACATCCCGACGGCCGACCTCCTCCAGAGGATGCGGTCCAGGCTGCGCGACCTCCGGGATCAGGACGGCCGTCCGACCAGCATCGTCGGTTGGAGCCTCGGGGGGATCTACGCACGGGAAATCGCCCGCCAGATGCCCGAGTGGGTGCGCCTGGTGGTGACGCTCGGGAGCCCGTTCCGCCAGGTTGCCGGCCAAGAGAGCCTGGCGGCGCCCCTCGTTCGGGCGGTTGCCCAGCGCACCCACCGAGGGGTAATCCCCCTGCGGCCGTACACCGGTGACGACCGTCCGCTCCCCGTCCCCTCGACGTCGATCTTCACCCGCAGCGACGGCATCGTCCCGTGGCGGGCCTGCCTGGACACCGCCAGCGAGGCGCATGAGACGCTCGAGGTCATTGGCAGCCACTGTGGGCTCGGCCACCACCCCGGAGCCCTTTGGGCGGTCGCCGACCGGCTGGCGCAACCGCCGGGCCGGTGGCAGCCAATCCGGATACCTCTGGCACTCCGGCCATTGCTCCACCACCACCCCGGCGCCTGATTCGCATCTGCGCACCTCGTGGCTCCGAAGCGAGCGATCCGGCGATGCTCAGGCCTCTGCTTTGAGCAGCTGGGCCATCCCTTCTTGGATGCCTGCACTGAGTACGTCGATGTCGCGGGCAGTGTCGAAGTCGCCCGTGATCCCGAAGTTCACCTGGCCGTTGTAGGAGAAGATCGCCACTCCCACTCGAATCTGTCCAGCCAGGGGTACGTAGGGGTAGGCGCTCAGCATCCGGCGTCCGAGCACGTACAGCGGCATCTGGGGACCAGGCACATTGGTCGTCACCGTGTTTACGTTCCGCTGGGCCATGCGAGTCGCGAGACGGGTGCCGAGCGCCAGGAGCATCGGCGGGGCGAACCCGGACATCGAGGTGAGCGCCTCTCCGGCGACCGCTTGCTTCGAATCCTTCAGGCCTTCCATCTGGCGGGTCACGGTACGGAGCCGAGCCACCGGGTCGTCGATGTCGACCGGAAGGTCGGCGAACATGGCGGACACCTTGTTCTGCAAGGTGCCGTCACCGACGGCCCGGCCTCGGGGGTCGCGGGCTCGCACCGAGACAGGCACGAGCGTGCGCACGCCCCGGTGGATCGATTCATTACGCGAGAGCAGGAGCTCCCGGAAACCGTTCGTGATGGCAGCCAGCACCACGTCGTTGAACGTGCCTCCGAGCCTTCTTCGCACCGCCTTGACGTCCTCGACGCTGACCGATGCCCAGCTGTAGCGGCGGTGGGGCCCGATCGGGCCATTCAGGCTGGAACGGGGCGTCGGGCGAATGAGGCCGGCCATCGGCGGACAGTCCGCGTGCGACCTCGAGTACGTAGTGAAGCGATTGGCGGGAGACGACGCTGGCTCTCTCGATCGCCCGCAGCTGCTCGTAGGGGCTGCGGAGCAGATCAATGAGGGCACTCAGCGCCAGCTCGGATCCCGAGGGGGACGGCGAGGGGCGCCAATCGACGGGCCGTGGGGGCGCCGGGTCCGGAGAGGTATCCATGACAACGGCGAGCAGATCCGTTCCCGAAACCCCGTCGACCATGGCGTGATGGGTCTTCGAAAGGATCGCCCAGTGGTCGTCCTCCAAGCCCTCGACCACCCACATCTCCCACAGCGGCTTGTCCCGGTCGAGCTGTTGTGACATCACCCGCCCGACCAGCTTTCGCAGTTCTGCCACCCCACCTGGGGAGGGGAGGGCCGTGTGACGCAGGTGATACTCGATGTGGAAATGTGGATCGTCCACCCAGACCGGCCGCCCGATCTCAAAGGGGACGGTGCGGACGATCTGGCGGTAGCGGGGAACGAGGTCCAGTTTGGACCCCACCATCGCCACCACCGCCTCGAACGGAGGCTCGGGACCCTCGAAGATCCCCACAGAAGCGATGTGCATGTGGCTGACGTTGTCCTCGACGTTGAGGAACGACGCATCGAGTGGGCTCATCCGCTCCGCCGTCATAGAGCACCTCCTCGAGCACATCGTGTCACTTCTCGGCTCCGTGACCAATGGGTCTGTTGAGCTTTGGGGTTCATCCGTCGCCGGCAGTGAAACGCTCCCGCCAGACCGACGGGCATCGCAGCCCACCGTCTGCGACGTGGGCACGGCAGGGCTAGGCTTCTGGTGCCGCTCCGGCAAAGCAAGGCTGCGGGCGAGGCAGAACGGGGGGCCTGGTGGCGAAGAAGGTCATCCTGATCGTGCTGGGCGTCCTGATCGGCCTGATCGGCCTGATCGGCCTGGTGGGAGCGGCGGGAGTGCTGATCGCTTTCAACAACGGCATCCTGCAAACGGGTTTCCACTCGCTTGCGACCAACACCACCGCGTTCGAGTCTCCGACAACCGACATCAACACCTACTCGATCGGTACACCCAGCTTCCGCGTGCAAGCCAACTCGGCCAACGGCGTGTTCGTCGGCATCGGTCCCGCCGGTCAGGTCAACCAGTACCTCGCTGGATCACCTGTCACGACGATTACCTCGCTCGATCTCTGGCCGTATTCGATCACCACGTCCATTCGCGGGGGGTCCTCCACCCCCGCCCCTCCTGATCAACAGAGTTTCTGGGTTGCCAAGGGGAGCGGAGCTACCAGCGCCTCACTCAGTTGGAAACTGGCCAGCGGGCAGTACAAGTTGGTCATCATGCGGTCCGATGGTGCCCCGCATGTCGTAGTCCAGGCCCGCGTCGGCGTGAAGATCCCATATCTCGTCACGTGGGCTATCGTCGGGCTGGTCGTCGCCATCCTTCTGTTGGCGCTCGGTGTCCTCCTATTCGTGTTGGGCATCCGGACCCGACCCCCACAACTTGCCGGGCCAGGGCCCGGCACTCCTCTGGGCGGCGTGCCTCCCACCTCCGACCCCGCCGGTGCCCCCGGCACCTTCCCCGGTGCCCCGCCACCGCCACCGCAACCGCAACCGCCACCGCCACCTCCCCACGCCACGCCACCGCAACCGCCACCGGCGTCGCCAGGGGGTCCCACCGAACCCGAACACTGACGAGGCGGTCTCCGCTCTCTTCCGAACCGCGGCCTCTCCTCGTAAAGAGGACGCGGGCAGGACGCGTCGGGGACGCAAAAGCTCGGACAACAGCGGTCAAAGCGGGACAACGCCATCGTGAGCAAGAGGACTCTCGTAGGTGGTGGAACCGCGGCGGGTTCAGGCCACACGTCACATGGCGCCGAGAGGCGTTGGTTGCCTATCGCACGACCTTGCGCCGGTACAGGTGGACGGCCAACGGAGCGAAGACCGCAATGAGCCCGATCGACCACAACAGCGTTGCCAGTTCCGGGTGCTGCATCGGCCAGGCCTGGATGTTCGAGGACGGGTTGGGATTGCCGAACCGATTTCGGCATACCGATGCGACGGCACTGACCGGATTCCAATCTGCCACGGTCCGGAGCCAAGCGGGCATGCCCTGGGTGGGAACGAAGGTGTTGGAGACAAACACCAAGGGGAGGAAGACGATGAGGCCGACCGCGGCCGCGGTCTCGGGATTCTTCACCAGCGTGCCGGCACAGGCCCCCACCCAGGTCATGGCAAATGCGATCAGCAAGCACAAGGCGAACGCCAGCAGCGCATTTCCGACCCCATTATGGATCCGCCAGCCCACGGCGAGGCCAATGACAACGAGGACGAGTATGGCGATGACTTCGGTGAGGAGGTCCGCCAATACGCGACCTGCGAGCACAGCGGAGCGAGCAATTGGGAGCGAACGGAACCGATCAGTGAGACCGGTGGCCATGTCGGTGGAGACGCCGACCGCCGTGCCCTGGGCCGTACCGACCAGGGCCATTCCGAACATGCCCCCGATGAGGTACTCGTGGTAACTGCCCCCGCCGGGGATCTTGATGGCGGAGCCGAAGACGTAGACGAAGAGCAGGACGAAGATGATTGGCTGCACGGTGACATCGAGGAGCTGCGAGGGTTCCCGGATGATGCGGACAACGCCGCGGCGGGCCAGCACGAGGGCATTCCTGAACGTCCACCAAACCCGAGAGGGCAGGGACTCGACTTCGGTCGTGATTGGCGCGGTCAAGAGAGCGGTCATACGAGTTGGGTTTCCTGACTCGGCGCCGAATCCGGATCGGCGGAGTGGCCGGTAAGAGTCAAGAAGACGTCGTCGAGCGAAGGGCGGAGCATTCCCAGGTCATCCATAACCACGCCCGCTCTGCTCATTGCGGCCGCGATGGCCGGGATGGATCTCGCTCCTACCGACACGGCTGCATCGACCACTCGTCGCTCGGGGTCGACATGGACCTCGCCATCGGCATGATGGGCAAGCACCTCTCGCGCCGCCGTGAGATCGGAATCGGGCGCGACAGTGACCTCGATACGATCGCCACCAACGTGGGCCTTCAGTTGGTCTGCTGATCCCCGGGCGATGACTGATCCCTCGTCGATGACGACGATGCGGTCGGCCAACTGATCCGCCTCTTCGAGGTACTGAGTGGTGAGGAGCACTGTCGTGCCGTCGGCTACCAGCGTCTTGATGATGCCCCACAGCGCTAAACGGCTCCGTGGGTCGAGACCTGTTGTCGGCTCGTCCAGGAACAGGATCGGCGGTCGAGCCACCAGGCTGGCTGCCAGGTCCAACCTTCGGCGCATGCCGCCCGAATACGTCTTGACCCCCCGCTCCGCAGCATCCAGCAGATCGAACTGTGACAGCAATTCCGCAGCCCTCCGCTGAGCCGCCCTTCGAGGGAGGCGACAGAGTTCACCGATCATCACCAGGTTGCCCGACCCGGTCAGGGACTCGTCGAGGGCTGCCGACTGCCCGGCCAGTCCGATGCGGCGTCGTACCTGCGTTGCCTGGGTGACCACGTCGTAGCCGGCCACCCGTGCGGTGCCCCGGTCCGGTCGAAGCAAGGTGGTGAGCACCCGGACGGCTGTCGTTTTTCCGGACCCGTTGGGTCCCAGGACGCCGAGGATGGTGCCCGCTTCCACAGCGAGCTCGAGCCCAGTAAGAGCCTGGGTCGCTCCAAACGACTTCTCAAGTCCCACGGCCTCGATGGCCAACGCTGTGCTCACACCTCCTCCTCCCGGAACTTCGTCTCTCCTCGTACTGTGTACGATACCATACACTGTACGATGCCCCGCTGGAGGAGGAAATGACTGACCTCGATGCTTTCTGGCCCCCCTCGGTGGCGGTCGCACCTCGGCGAACAGGCCCAGCTCGGACGCGAGACGGGCAACGCGACAAGGCCCTCTCTCGCGACGAGATCGTCCATGCCGCCGTCGGATTGGCAGACTCAGAGGGCGCTGGTGCGGTCAACATGCGCCGCATCGCCAAGGAATTGGGCGTTGGGGCAATGTCCCTCTACTGGCACGTGGCCGACAAAGAGCAGCTTCTCGATCTCATGCTCGACGCCGTCGAGGGCGAGAACGCAGCCGCAGAGGTGAGCGGCGACTGGCGAGAGGACTTGGAGCGGATCGCCAAGCGGAAACGTCAGGTACTGCTCAGCCATCCGTGGGTTGTGGATTTCATGAGCGGGCGGACACCCTACGGACCCAATGCGCTCTTGCACATCGAACGGTCACTTTCGGTACTCGATGGTCTCGATGTCGGTACGCGCACAGCCCTTCAGATCCTGATGACGGTCGACGCCTATGTGACCGGATCGGTCCTCAACGAACTCCGAGAGATCCGGGTTGAGCAAACTCAGGCCGACGCCGGACTCGGTGACGCCGAGCTTGCCACGGCCACGCAGGCATGGCGAGACCGGCTGGATCGTTCAGGGATGTTCGATCGCATTGTCCGCGTATTCGACGAGGGTATTGATCCCGACGCAGCGGAGACTCGAGACGACCGGTTCGAATTCGGCCTCGCATGCGTATTGGACGGAACTACTGCGCAGATCCCCTAACCGCTACCAAGGGCTGAATATGAGCCGAGAAAGGGCATTTCGGTTCCCGGTTGGTACTGCCTCGCAACGAGGGCCTTGGGGTCGCAATCCCCGCGCACCGGGGTCACTCGACGGCACCTTTGGAGGGACCTAGGCGGCGGGCTCCACCGGCAAGGGCTGAGTGTGACCCCACTCAACGGTGATGCCATCCCGGCGCATCGCAGCGAGGAAACGCGTGATCGAAAGATAGATCGCCAGGGCGGTGAGCCCCCACGTGATGGCCGTGCGCTCCAGCACGAAGGCGCGAAGCGAAGAAGATACGAGGAGCCACAGGACTATCCCGGCGTTGAGCATGAGGACGGTCGCCCAGAGGATGGAAATCCGAACGAAGAATCGGCGAACGCTCGGCCGCGCCAGCAATTCGGCGCCCATTGGACAGAAGTCGTGTGCGAACCGCTGCGTGAACGGACGTCCGAGTACGGCCGACACCACGAGAAGGATGGAGATCACCGCGGTGGTCGCCGTTGGCTGGACGAAGTACAAGAAGGCGCTGCCGGTGACGAAGGCTACCGCCGTGCGTGCGCTGAGCAGCACCACGCCGACCAGCAACATCGTGGAGATGCGTTCTCTCCGCTGCAGGCGTCGTGCAAGCGCCAAGTATGACCATACGAGGGCGGCCAACAGAGCACCCCGGAATCCCGCCACGACCAGCACGACATAGAAGAGGGCGAGCGGAGCCAGCACGGCTTCGAGCACCACCGGAAGGGCGTGTCGAACAACCGACTGGGGACGTGGCAGCCGGAGATGCTCCCTACTGCTGGAGCCCTCGTCGCGGCACGAAAGAGCCAGCGGCGACATCAGTGGCGCACGAGGTCTCCGGTGATCCTGAAGGCTCACCGGGACGCCCGTCCCAGCCTGAAAGCGATGGCCCACCGTCGCAACGTTGGGGCCATCGCCCGACCATGCAATTGGTCAGTGATCAGACCGGCCGAACGCTCTTGGCCTGCGGTCCCTTGGGTCCTTGTTCGGACTGGAACGACACCCTCTGCCCCTCAACAAGTTCACGGTAGCCGGAGCCATCTATGGACGAGAAGTGGGCAAAGACGTCTGGTGTGCCGTCATCAGGGGTGATGAACCCGTAACCCTTTTCCGCGTTGAACCACTTCACGACGCCCTCGGTCATATTGCTGCCTCATTTCTCCACGCTCGACATTTGCGGGAGAACCTATCGGTAACCAGCAACGACGCACGGCGTGCGTGATTCACCGAACGTGGTAGAGACCCTAACAGCGTTTCCGACGTGCCGACGCACCGACGGGGCCTCGGGGGCGGGAAGGCTGCTCGAGTTGACCCGCGGAGCGGGTCGAGGCGACCCGCGAAGACACCGTGGACGGCGTACGATGGTTGAAACGTCGCCCCAGACCCCGGTGGCCCAAGCAACGCCCTGACGTCCCGCTCAAGAGCGGGCCGGGCAGAGCGGCAGAGGAAGTCACCTTGCCGGGAACAGTCCTGGAAGCGCCGCCGGTCGCCGAGCCGATCCAAGAGTCCGACAGGGACGTTTCACTTGGCGGGGGTTCGTTACGCCCAGCGCCCAAATGGACGGTGGGTCGACTCGTTACGAGCCTCCTCGTCTGTGGGCCGCTCCTTGGCCTGGCATTCCTGCTGCCTCTTGGATGGGCCGGCGCCCTCAACATCTGGGACGTGGTCATCGGGACCGCTCTGTACGTCCTTACCGGGTTCGGCATCGCCACCGGCTTTCATCGCCTCTTCACCCATCGCAGCTTCAAGACCAATCGCATCCTCAAGGTGATGTTTGCCGTTGCCGGGTCCATGGCCCTGGAGGGTGGCGTGATCGGCTGGGTGGCGGTCCATCGCCGACACCACATGTTCGGAGACCAGCCCGGTGATCCCCATTCACCGTACCGATACGGCTCCGGGGCCTTTGCCGTTCTGCGGGGATTCGTGCACGCCCAGGTGGGCTGGCTGTTCTTGAATGATCCGACCGACACGAGGCGGTTTGCCCCGGACTTGCACCGTGACACCGACCTCGTCATCGTCGACCGGCTGTTCCCATTGTTGGCGGTCGTCTCGCTGGCAATCCCATTCGGGATCGGGTGGTGGCTGTATGGCACGCTTGGCGGAGCCCTCACCGTCTTCTTGTGGGCTGGATTGGTCCGGATGGCGCTGCTGCACCACGTCACGTGGAGCATCAACTCGGCATGTCACCTCTGGGGACGGAGGCCATTCGCCACCAGGGACCGGAGCACGAACCTCGCACTCTTGGCGCTCCCTTCCTTTGGAGAGAGTTGGCACAATTTCCATCACGCCGCCCCGTCCTCGGCCCGTCACGGTGTCCTCCGGCACCAGCTCGATCCGTCGGCGCGGTTGATTCGCCTCTTGGAGCAGCTCGGATGGGCGAACAAGGTTCGCTGGCCCACCCCTGCCCAAGTCGCCGCCCTGTCCAGGGACGGCGAATAGACCAGGGAGCGTAAGGACGAGCCGCCGAGGACTCCCGTGAGGCGTCGAGAGCACGACGAGATGGTCTCGCTTGGTGGACCGCTGAGAGTCGACCTCGCGGAGCGACTCCTGGCCAGCCTGGGTGCCATCGACGACGAACCACCCTCACTGAGGACCATCTGTCAGGCGTGCTGCGATGTTCTTCGCGTCAACGGCGCTTCCCTCGTCTTGATGAGCGGAATGGGTAGCCAGGCCGTCGCCAGTGCATTCACCGACCGGGCCAGGAGCGTGCAGGACCAGGAGTTCATCTTGGGCGAAGGGCCGAGCCTGGATGCGTACGACAACGATCAACCCGTACTGGTCGGCGACATTCATACGGAGAGGGCTCGTTGGCCAAATTTCGTCCGGGCCGCCGCCGAGATGGGCGTGCGCGCCGTGTATGCGGTGCCTCTCCAGGTGGGACCGACCAAGCTTGGGGTGATCCTCCTCACTTGGGACAACCCGAAGAGCCCGACGGTCCAGGACCTTTCCGACGCGCAGCTCGTCGCGAGCCTCGTGAGCCAACTCGTGCTCGTCCTGCAGTCCGCCGCCGCCTCCGAGTCGTTGGCTTGGGCACTCGACCTTGCCGACTCCCGAGCCGTCGTGCACCAAGCCACTGGGGTGGTCTCGGTCCAGCTCGACCGGAACGTGGCGGAGGCGTTGGTGCGCCTCCGCGCTCACGCCTTCGCTGCCGGACTACCCATCGGCGAGGTCGCCGACCAGGTGGTCAACGGGCAGCTGCGGTTCGATCAGCCATGACCGCAGTTCGACCATCTGCGATGAGCCGACTCGGAGGTCGCAACGGCACAGGACTAGTCTTGGCGGCGAGGCGCTGCTCGCTGCGTGCGTCGAGGGTGGGCCGATCGTCCCGCTCGGGAGGCATGACGATGGACAGTCGGGACGAGTGGCTTGCCCGGACGTTCGTGGAATTGGCCGACACCCTGGTGGCCGAGTTCGACCTCATCGACTTCTTGTCCCTCTTGGCGCAGCGGTGCGTCGAATTGCTCCAAGTGGCCGAGGTGGGCCTGGCCCTCGCAGACGGCAGGGGCCGACTCCAGGTGCTGGCATCGTCCACCGAGCGCATGCGGACGGCCGAGCTCATCGAGGTCCAAAATGGAGATGGTCCGTGCCTGGAGTGCTATCGCACGGGGCTGCCGATTCTGAACAAGCGACTCGACGAGACCGAAGATCGGTGGCCCCGGTTCTCCCCCATCGCCCGGGAGAACGGCTTCGTCATGGTTCATGCTCTGCCGTTGCGCCTCCGGAGCGAGGTGATCGGAGCGTTGAACGTCTTTGACGTCGCCGCGCACGAGATCCCGCCGTCCAAGGTCAATCTGACTCAGGCCCTGGCCGACGTGGCCACCATTGGCATCCTGCAGGAGCGCACCGTCAAACAGCGGACCGACCTTTCCGTCCAACTCGAGGGCGCCCTCAATTCCCGGATCGTCATCGAGCAAGCCAAGGGGATCGTGGCCGAGCGACTGACGGTCGACATGGAAACGGCCTTCGGACTGCTTCGAGGCTACGCCCGGCGCCAGCGATTGCAATTGAGCGCTGCAGCGAGCGACATCGTTGGTGGCTCTCTCACGGCGGCCGAGCTCCGCACAGCCCCCTCTGATCGCTGAGCTGGTGTCCGGCGTTCCTGCGGGAGAAGGACGATAGGTTCGACGAGTGTGCTTTTCTCCCGAGGGCGACCTCGCCGGCGGGCTCATCGTCACCGCTATCGGCGTCGATGCCTGCCGGCACCTGCGCGGGCGCAACACTCACCTGCTCCTGGCCACCGTGCCGTTGGTAC
Source organism: uncultured Actinomycetes bacterium (assembly GCA_963773635.1). Classification (GTDB taxonomy): domain Bacteria; phylum Actinomycetota; class Acidimicrobiia; order Acidimicrobiales; family RAAP-2; genus CAVZBW01. The sequence continues at coordinate 951,587 of CAVZBW010000005.1, forward strand.
TCGGCATACACCAGCTCGACGAGGCACTCGTGTGGTGGGGGCTGGAAGGCGACATACCACACGCGGTCGGCCAGGTTGCGATGTGGATCTATCTGGTGATCGCCCTCGTAGTGGTGCCGGTGATGGTGCCGTTTTCCATCCTGAGACTCGAGCCATCGGTCCGTCGCAGGTGGTCGATCGCACCATTTCTGGCGCTGGGCGCCGTGGTGGCGGCGGTGCTGCTCGCGACGATGCTGCGTGGGCCGGTCACGGTCGAGCTGGCTGCGTACCATCTCAGCTACAGCATCGGGCTGAAACACGGCGTGCTGATCATCGGCCTGTACATCGTCGCGACTTGTGGGTCATTGTTGATGTCGGGCTACAAGGACATCGTCGTCTTCGGCATCGCCAATGTGGCTGCGGTGGTGGTGCTTGCCGTGCTCACCGCAGACGGGTTCGCCTCGCTCTGGTGCTTCTATGCGGCACTGGCCAGCGGTGCGATCTCCCTGCACATGCGTTTCGCGAAACCGCACCGCGCAGACCCGTACGCCTTCACGTAACCCGCCCGTTGGCCTCGTGGTGCTCCTCAGAGCTCGTCGAGCAACTGGCTGATCGTCCGAAACACTCGCAATGCCGCCACCAGCTCCGCCTCGGACAGGTCGCCGAGGCGCTCTTCCCAGCGAGCTTCCCAACGGGACCGCTTCTCGTCGACGATCGTCCGCCCCTTGTCGGTGAGAGAGACCATGCACACCCGCCGATCGTGGCCGGCGCGCCGTCGTTCCACGATGCCGTTCGATTCGAGCTGGTCCAACATTGCCGTCACGCTGGCAGGGTTGAGACCGGCGCTCTTGGCCAGGTTCCCGGCCATCACCTCGTCCGCTGTGTCGAGAACGACGAGGGCTCGCAACTGCGAATGGGTGAGATCGTTTTGCGTCCCCTGCTCTCGTCCGCGAAGACGGCGCTCCGCCCCAAAGAGCTCACTCATCGCCAGGCGCAGTTGCTCGAGTGCGACATTGCGACCGGTCGACTTGCCGAGAGAAGTCATGCGAGGCTCTCAATCAGCGACTCCTCCGGAACCTCCGTCAGGTGGCCCTCTCTTCGAGATCGACGTTCGATCCGCCAGAGGACCGTGGTGGGAACCAGCGCCACGATGGTCATGGCGAGCACCCACCAGTAGGTCTGAGCGAAGGCGGCAGCGGTGGCATTGGCGCTGGCATGCGGGGGGAGATGAACAAGTTTGCTCTGAAGGATCACGGCGATCACCGCGGTCCCGAGTGAGCCCCCGACCCTTTGGATGATGTTGAGCTGAGGGCTGGCGTCGTTGACCTGATCGTGTTCGAGGGTCGAAAAGGCCGCGGTCATTGCTGGCATGAGCGCCAGACCAACCCCCACTCCCCTCACCACCATCGCCGCGCCGAGGACGACATAGGACGTCGTCGCGTCGACGAAGAGGAACGGGACGGTGCTGACCGCCAAGATCACACCTCCGAAGAGCGAAGTGAGGCCGGCCCCGAACCGACCCGTCGCCAGAGCGGAACGGTTCATGCCGATGGCGGCTCCGATGCCGGTGGGGATGAGCAGCAGGCCCGTGTGGATGGCGTCCTGGCCGCGCGCTACTTGAAAGTAGAGCGGCAGCAGGAGAAGCGCACCGTACAGTGCCGCGCTCGAGGAACAGCATCACGACGACGGCCGAGCTGTAGGCACGAATCTTGTACAGCTCGAGATCGAGCAACGGGTAATCGATGCGTCGCGTCCGGATGACGAAGGTGGCAACCAGGAGGAGTCCCACCAGGACGGGAAGGACGACTGCGACCGAGGTGAAGCTCTCAGCCGTGGCACTCTCGGAGAGTCCGTAGATGATGCCGACCGCACCAGCACCGGCTAGCAAGAGGCCCGGCCAGTCGAGTCGGCCGGCGCTCTCCCTGTCCGGCGCATCGCGGGGAGCAGGCGCAACGCCACCAGCGTTGTCGCGATCCCAATCGGCACGTTGACCATGAAGATCGCATGCCAGCCCACGCTCTGCAGCAGAAGCCCGCCGACCGTCGGTCCGAAGACCGGGGCCAGCACGATCGGCACGCCGATCAAGCTCATGACCTTGGGCAGGTTGGTGCGCCCGGCCGCTTTGACCAGGATCGTCAGGCCGGTGGGAACGAGCAGGCCACCGCCGACACCTTGCACCGCTCGAAAGGCGATCAGTTCCCCGAATGAAGTCGCCACACCGCAGAGGGCCGAGCCGAGGGTGAACAGGATGAGTGCCTGCAGATAGACGCGAAACGCGCCGTATCTCCGGACCGCCCACCCGCAGAGTGGAATGACGGCGGCCAGTGCCAGGAGGTACGCCGAGGTGACCCACTGGATGTCGCTCAGGGGCGTGTGCAGGTCCCGCGAAAGGCTGTCGAGTGCCACATTCACGATCGTCGTGTCGAGGACGGACATGATCGAGCCGAGAACGATGACGACGGCGACACGCTTGACGTGGGGATCGATGCCGCCGGTCGATGGCGCGCGATCGGGCGGCGCCGCTCGCATCAGAGGGAAGATTCGCTGGTCAGGCAGCTGATCATCGAGACTAAAGGTTAGATACCAAATCTTTCGTTGTCAAAATGAGTCTCCGTTGTTGCGGCGTCCCCTGACCTGGTGCCGATCGTCCCGACTCCCGTGGTAGCGATTCGGTCATGGTCCTCAGGCGGGTGGTCGAACGTCTCGCGGCACTCCTGAGCACGGCCGGCATGGGTGACTCTTCGTTGGATGAACCCATCAAAATGCCCGCGCACGTCATCTACCTCCGCTGGGGCTTCACCGCTCCAGTCGACACCGTGGAATGGGACCTCACGATCCATGTCGACCCCGGTCCTGCGGTAGGCGAGTATCTCGCCCTCTTCAACGGCTCGGTCGACGGGGCCCAGTGCTATCTCGGGCTACAGACGAACGTCAGCCATCCCGAGACCGGGAGAGGCATCGGAAAGGGCCTCATCTTCTCGACATGGAGCACGTTCGACGAGTCCGACACCCGCATCGCCGAGGACGGATTCCGCGAACTGGGGACCCACGAGGGGAGATTCGTCGGGATCCGCAAGCCCTACCAGTGGACCACCGGGGACTACCGGGTCCGGCTGTCGCGTGCCGAATCGGAGGTCGTCGGTGGTCGCGGGATGGACTGGTTCGATCTCTCGATCACCCCCCTGGAGGCGATCACGCCTGGTATTTCCCGTCCTGAGCCCGTCGGTCCGAGCGTCTGGGTCGGTGGGCTGCGGTTCCCCCGGCGCGTCCCCCACAGGGCCGCCACCGTCCAACCTGGCGGACTCCTGTTTCTCGAAGTGTATTCGGGAGCTCTCACCTGGTCCGAAGTGACCCCGTGGCACCTCGACGTCATGGCCTATGGCGACGGCATTCGATGCCCGTCGGGGCGGTCGGAGTACCCACGCTTTCCGCACGGCCAGCGAATGCCCAACGCCAGCGTCGGGTATGACCCCGTCCGGGCTCGGGTCGAGCTGAAACTCGGCACCGGAGTCGTCAAACAGGATCCCCCCGGAGGTTGGCCGTGATCCCCCGCACACCGAGGCACGGCGGGGCACGAAGTTGTGCGTCGAGTGCACGGGGAGTCAGCCGGGAAGGTCTTCTGGCGAGCACGTGGTTTCGATCGAGGATCCCTCGGGGGCTGACAGGCGCGATGGGACTTCGATCCGCCCGAGATGCAACCGCGGATGGTCGCTTGCCGTCGCCGCGGAGGTCACGAACGACTGCATGAGGGCCAAGGTGGCCACCGCCATTGCGATGGATATCCGCTCTGCCAAGCCATGACCGGAAATCGGGCCGGTCACGAACACGAATATCGCCCCGCACTGTGCAATGGCAAGAACCTGGAGCCATCTTGCTCTCGGTAAGGAGACCGAGGCGAAGTCCGAGCCCAGGATGAAGGCGGCGGCCGGCAGGGTGAGACCCATGATCAAGGTGCCCACGCCGTGCACCGTGCCACTGATGGTTTCTGCAACTCGAAGATGGTCCGTGTTGTACCCGGCGTCGAGGAACAAGCCCAGGGCCGTGCCCACCAGCAACAAGAGCCCCGCACGACGCCACCTGGAAAGCCCGAACCGGAGCTCGAGGCTCAGGGATGTAGCCAGAACGCCCAGCCCGAGCGCGACGAAGGCTGCCCGCATGAGCCAGCCGTAACTTCCGATGGAGTACTCGCTGACCGTGTGCACCTGAGGGTTCAAGTCTGGGCGCAGCCAATGGAGGGCCAGAACTGCCGCCACGAATGTCGCGATTCCGGCGGAGCTGAGAGCCCTGCCGCACCGAATGGCGTGGTGGGCAATGTGGCTCTGAGGCTGCAGACCTAGCACGCCCGTCGTCCCCGCCGACCCGAACTTCCGCCTCTAGCCCATTCCCGTCTGAGTCAGCGAGTCGAACGACCCTTGTCCGACCACCCCCGTCGGGGCATCGGCAGAGGGCCCGACCCGATCGAGCGAAAGCCGCCACCGGGCGGGGGAAAGCTGTCCCTCAAGCATCACGTCACGCTCCTTCAGCCGGTCCCTGCTCTCAATTCAATACCCCCGTCGGCCGGACGGCTCGATCTCCTCCCCTTCTCCGGTCCCTGCCCAGATGAACCTCCTGGACCTGGCCCTCTCGGGCCACACGGTCACATACTCTGGCCCGCTGTCGTCATACTCCCCGACGGGACAACCCGGGTCCAACCGACCCACGACTTGAGGAGTGATCATGACCGGTTCTTCCACCCAGGGCATCAAGACCGTGCTGCATCCGGTGTCCGACCTGGCGTCGGCCAAGGCCGTGTATGCCGCCCTACTCGGCGTGCAGCCGCAGGCCGACGAGCCCTACTACGTCGGCTTCGAGGCCGCCGGTCAGCACATCGGGCTCGTGCCGTCCGGTGGACCGCAAGCCATGACCTCGCCGGTGGCTTACTGGCAGGTGTCGGACATCGAGGCAAAGCTGGCCGAGGTGACCGGCGCGGGTGCCACCGTGAAGGAGCCCGCACGCGACGTCGGTGGCGGCCGCCTCGTGGCCACCGTGACCGACCCCGACGGCAACGTCCTCGGGCTGCTCCAGGACCCGCAATAGGCATGGTCAAGAGGAAGGACACGCAGTCGCCGGCATTGCGGATCGCGGACAGCCACGACGTGATCCGCGTGCACGGCGCGCGCGAGAACAACCTCAAGGACCTCAGCATCGAGATCCCGAAACGCCGACTGACCGTATTCACCGGGGTCTCCGGCTCGGGCAAGAGCTCTCTCGTCTTCGGCACGATCGCCGCGGAGTCGCAGCGACTGATCAACGAGACGTACAGCGCGTTCGTGCAGGGCTTCATGCCGACGCTGGCGCGACCCGACGTCGACGTACTCGAAGGGCTGACGACCGCGATCATCGTCGACCAGGAGCGGATGGGCTCCGACGCCCGCTCCACCGTCGGCACCGCCACCGACGCCAACGCGATGCTGCGCATCCTCTTCAGCCGACGCGGGCAGCCGCACATCGGTTCGCCCAACGCGTTCTCCTTCAACGTCGCCACGGTCCGCGCGAGCGGTGCGATCACGGTCGAACGCGGCGCCCGAAAGACCGTGCGACAGACCTTCAGCCGCACCGGCGGCATGTGTCCGAAATGCGAAGGCCGGGGTTTGGTCACCGACTTCGACCTGTCTCAGCTGTTCGACGACAGCAAGTCGATCAACGAGGGCGCGCTCACGATCCCCGGCTACAGCGTCGACGGTTGGTTCGGCCGCATCTTCCGGGGCTGTGGCTTTTTCGATCCCGACAGACCGATCCGCAAATACACCAAGGCCGAGCTCCACGACTTGCTCTACAAGGAACCGACCCGAATCAAGGTCGACGGCATCAACCTGACGTACGAGGGATTGATCCCGAGAATCCAGAAGTCGTTCCTGCAAAAGGACGTCGACGCGCTGCAGCCGCACCTACGCGCCTTCGTGGAGCGGGCAGTGACCTTCACGGCTTGCCCCGAGTGCAGCGGCACCCGGCTCAGCACGGCGGCTCGGTCGTCGAAGATCCACGGAATCAATATCGCCGACGCCTGCGCGATGCAGATCAGCGACCTCGCCCAGTGGGTGCGTGACCTCGACGAGCCTTCCGTGGCGCCGCTCCTGGCGACGCTGCAGCACAGCCTGGACTCATTCGTCGAGGTCGGGCTGGGCTATCTCTCGCTCGACCGGCCCTCGGGCACGTTGTCAGGCGGAGAGGCCCAGCGCGTCAAGATGATCCGCCAACTCGGCTCTTCGCTCACCGATGTCACGTACGTCTTCGACGAGCCGACCATCGGGCTGCACCCCCATGACATCCAGCGGATGAACGAGCTGTTGCTGCAACTCCGCGACAAGGGCAACACGGTCCTGGTCGTCGAGCACAAGCCGGAGACCATCTCCATTGCCGACCACGTCGTCGACCTGGGCCCACGCGCCGGCATCGACGGCGGCGAGGTGGTGTTCGAGGGCACCGTCGGCGGGCTGCGGGCCACTGACACGCTCACCGGGCGGCACCTGGACGACCGCGCCGCCCTCAAGCCGTCGGTGCGGACGCCGTCGGACGTCATGAAGGTGCGCGGCGCCAGTACCCACAACTTGCAAGACGTGGACGTCGATATTCCGCTCGGCGTGCTGGTGGTCGTCACCGGTGTGGCGGGCTCGGGCAAGAGTTCGCTGATCCACGGCTCGGTGTCCGGCCAGGACGGAGTGGTGTCGGTCGACCAGTCCCCAATCGGTGGCTCGCGGCGGAGCAATCCGGCGACCTACAGCGGACTGCTCGACGCGATCCGCAAAGCGTTCGCGAAGACCAACGGCGTGAAGCCGGCGTTGTTCAGCGCCAACTCCGAGGGCGCCTGCCCCAACTGCAACGGCGCCGGGGTCATCTACACCGACCTGGCGATCATGGCCGGTGTCGCCACGACGTGCGAGGAGTGCGGGGGGAAGCGATACCAGGCGTCGGTGTTGGAGTACCGGCTCGGTGGCCGCGACATCAGCGAGGTGCTGGCGATGTCGGTCACCGAAGCCGAGGAGTTCTTCGCTGCCGGCGAGGCGCGGACACCGGCGGCGTCCGCCATCCTCGGCCGGCTCGCCGACGTCGGGCTCGGCTACCTCAGCCTCGGTCAGCCGCTCACGACACTGTCCGGCGGCGAGCGTCAGCGGCTCAAGCTGGCCACCCGCATGGCCGAGAAGGGTGACGTCTACATCCTCGACGAGCCGACCACGGGCCTGCACCTCGCGGACGTCGAGCAGCTGCTGGGCCTGCTCGACCGGCTGGTCGACTCCGGCAAGTCGGTCATCGTCATCGAGCACCGCCAGGCGGTCATGGCGCACGCCGACTGGATCATCGACCTCGGCCCCGGCGCCGGCCACGATGGCGGCCGGATCGTCTTCGAGGGCACGCCCGCCGACCTCGTCGCCGCCCGAGCCACCCTCACCGGCCAGCACCTCGCGGCCTACGTCGACAATCGGCCGGGGTAGCTTCGCCCTTGTCCCTGTAGCCCAGTAGTCGACGAAGGAGGTAGCGAGAGTCGCGATCCTTGCGCGTAGCGTCCCTTGACGAAAGCGATGGCCTCGCCGGGCGATGTGTCATCATCCCGCGATGACCATGGCACAGGAGGTTCAGGGCAAGCTACGTGCGGCAAATCGCGCTCTCGAGCTGGCTCGACGACATCCCGATCAGCAAGCAACCCAGACGATGGAGGCCCTCGACGCCACGCTCGACGCCGTGGCCCTCCTAGCCGCCGCAATGGACCGGCGGGAGATCCGATAGCGAAGCCGCACAGACCGTCCCCCCATCGGCGAGCCCCGCCGTCTGGGGCATCCGTGGACCCGGCGGCCGTCCCAGCCGATTCTCAGTTCCGTCGCTTACCCTGCACCTCGTCGTCGGCTCGCTTCCCCAGATTGCCGGGCTCGGCGTCGCGTCGCCGTCGGCTTACCGACGTTCCCTCTTCGTTTCCCCGGTGGCGGCGCGCCCGAGACCACGATCCGATGGGCGACGACCCGGACGGGCGAGAATGCAGAGGTGACCCTGGACGTGAACGCCTGCGACGAGCCTCGTGCCCTTGCCGTGCTGCTCCATCCGCATCCCGACTTCGGTGGCAACCGGTTTCACCCGTTTGTGGACGCCCTCTATCGTCGATTGCCCCTTGCGGGAGTCGCTGCGTTGCGTTTCGACTTCTCCTCGGCGGAGGAGACCACGGCACGTCGCGAGGTCGTGGATGCGGTCGACGTCGCCGGCGATCGTTGGCCACAACGGCCCGTAGTGCTTGCCGGCTACTCCTTTGGGGCCGGCATCGCGGCCGGAGTCCCGGACGATCGGATCGCGGCCTGGTACCTGCTCGCGCCACCCCTCACCGAGCTCGAGCGAGCCACGATCGCTGCGGACTCCCGACCGAAGGCCATCGTCGCCCCGGAGCATGACCAGTTCTTCCCTGCCGCCGCGGCTCGGACGCGTCGCCGCGACGTGGGCCTCGACCACCTTCGCCGTCGCACGCGATGCGGACCACTTCCTTGGGACCGTCGAGCCGATTGCCAGCAACGCCATCGAGTGGATCCAGCACATCGCCGATCGCTGACCCCTTCCTACGACAGATGGCGACCCCGCCTCGCCCCTACTCGGTCGTTACCAGCCGGTATCGCCCGTTACCCGCAAGTAGCCCCTAGACGAGATGGCTGAGGTGGTGTTAGCTCTGCTTGTCGCGTGGTGCGAGACCACGGGCGGGGGACCAAAAGAGACAGACGGGAGGGGCAATCATGTGCCCAGACGACGCCGAACAGGACCTGACGGTCGACGACGCACAGGGCGAGGAGGTCACCGGCGGCCGCCGAATCCAAAAGCGCTTCGCCGAGGAGGCAGCGCTCGACAAGAGGGAAGGGCGTGCGCGCGCGGAGGAGAGACTCGATTGAGCCCGGGAGCCTGACCGTTGACCGGGGTCAGGCTCCCTGATGCGGCAGCGACATTGCCACGAGGCCCCGGACGGAAGCGCCGGGGCCTCGTCGCGAAGAGGTCACCGTCGAGCGCTGGTCCGATAGTCCGACACCACATCCGCACGAACGTTCGATAGCCTGGCAGCGTCCCACCGCCCCGCGCGCCGGAATTGGATCCCTCTGTCTCCTCCAGCTGGTGCGTCGGGGCGGTGGCCCTACGGCGAAGCACCGACTCGGGCCGCACACTCAGCAGATTCCCAGTTGGATGACTTACCCTCTCTGCAGAGCCCTTGTTCACCGGTCATCCATCGAAGCGTTCTTTCTATGCCCGGCGGTCAGGGACGGGGTGACGGGCGTGAGAGTCGGCAGCAGGGATGGGTCACGCAGCCGCCGGCTCCATGCCTGCCCCCACACCCCACGACCGTCCGCCAGTTTTCGCATGCGCTCGGAGACGTCCTCGGCACGATGGATCCGGGCCGTGTGGATGGGAGTGCACAACGCGACCGCGTCCGCGTCGCTGGCGTCCCTGGGACGGGAAGACCACCGGCTTCCTGGGGCGGACAAGGGTCCTGCGACGGGAATCCCAGGTCAGAGGGTTGCGAAGAGCGGCGCCGGAGCATTTGCCCAGCTCATGGTGCTACGAGCGCCCGAGCGCGTCGCAGGCCGGCTCGATACTCTCGCCGTGGGGCCAATCGTCGGGCGAGCTGGGGCTCTCCTCCAACACTCCCTAACCCGGCGCCCGGCGGCTGGCTCCCCTATTTCCCATCACTCCGATAGGTATCGTCCCATTTCCTGACGGAACGCCCCTGCACGGCCGTGCCATCGGGCCAGCCGGCGCCCCTTGCGGCCTCGACGCTCAGCGAGCCGCGTCGACCAATGCGAGGACGTCGCCGATGACGAAGGTCAAGGCTGCGACCGCCGCGCCACCTGCCTCACGTTGGCCCACCGACCCGGAGCTCGCGAGCCCCACCAGCACGTCCAGACCGTCGCTTGCCAGCGCCGCGGACAGCCAGCGGCGAGCGTCGGGACGATGACCCCCCCGGCAGGCACGGACGCCACCGAGGCCCAGCACGAGGTCCCTGATGCCGATGGTGCGCAGGAGAAGGATCGAGGCGGGGGTGGGCTCCTCCCGGCCGGAGAGTCGAAACACCGGCTCCGGCGCGGCGAGCAAGGCCACGCCCACGGCCGCACGCAACCACCCCATGCGCCGACCGAGCGAGGCCGACCCCCTGGACACCGTTCGGCCCGACATTCCGTCGCATCTTAGTGATACCCCGAAACGACCTCTCGGTGACGGGCCGGTCGATATGGGACGCGGCGGCGCCGAGTAGTCTCCCAGCGCCACCGTGTCCAAGCACCCCGCGACCCACGATCCGTCGACTCAGGCCTCCGAGGCCTGGAGGGCCGGTCTCGGTCTGATCGAGGCGATCGAGCCCACCGTCGGTGCGGCGATCCGCTCGGAGCTCGCAGATCAACGTGCGGCGCTCAAGCTGATCGCCAGCGAGAACTACGCCTCTCCGGCGGTGTTGCTGGCCATGGGCAACTGGTTGAGCGACAAGTACGCGGAGGGGACCATCGGCCGTCGGATGTACGCGGGCTGCCGCAACGTCGACACGGTCGAGGAGGCGGCCTCCCGTCATGCCAGAGAGCTCTTCGGCGCTTCCCACGCCTACGTGCAACCGCATTCCGGCATCGACGCCAACCTGGTTGCCTATTGGGCCGTCCTGGCCCAACGCGTCGAGGCTCCGGCACTGCTCACCGCCGGCGTCGCAGGTCTCGACGAGCTGACGGACACCGCATGGGCTTCGCTACGGAGGGCGCTCGGGGACCAGCGCATGATCGGGATGTCGCTCGACGCCGGGGGGCATCTCACGCACGGGTTCCGGCGCAACATCTCCGGCAAGATGTTCGACCAGCGAAGCTATGGCACCGATCCACAGACTGGCTTGCTGGACTACGGCGCCGTGCGCGAGCTCGCTCTGGCGTTTCGGCCGTTGATCATCGTCGCGGGCTATTCGGCGTATCCCCGCCTCGTGAACTTCGCCGTCATGCGGGAGATCGCCGACGAGGCCGGCGCCACCCTCATGGTCGACATGGCGCACTTCGCCGGACTCGTCGCCGGCGGCGTGCTGCGCGGCGACTTCGATCCTGTCGCCCACGCCAGCGTCGTGACCTCCACCACGCACAAGTCGCTTCGCGGACCGCGGGGCGGGATGGTGCTGTGCGACGAGGCGCTGCGCGAGCACGTGGATCGGGGTTGTCCGATGGTGCTCGGCGGGCCCCTCCCCCACGTCATGGCCGCCAAGGCGGTTGCGCTCGCCGAGGCTCGTCAACCGGCATTCGGCACCTACGCCCATCAGATCGTGGCGAACGCGACGAGCCTCGCTGACGGACTGATGCGCCGGGGCGCCACGCTGGTGACCGGCGGCACCGACAATCACCTCGTCCTGATGGACACGACCTCCTACGGGCTCACCGGTCGTCAAGCGGAGTCTGCCCTCTTGGATGCGGGCGTCGTCACCAACCGCAACAGCATCCCCGCCGACCCGAACGGCCCCTGGTACACGTCGGGAGTCCGGCTCGGAACTCCGGCTCTCACCACGCTCGGCATGGGTCCCGACGAGATGGACGCCATCGCGGACCTGATCGTCCGGGTGCTCTCGCACACCGTGCCCGCCACGACCGGGGAGGGTGCTCGATCTCGGGCGCGCTACCGCCTCGATGACTCGGTCGCCAGCAGCGTGCGACAACGGGCCGCCGACCTGCTTGCGACCCATCCGCTCTATCCCGCCGTCGACCTCGATTGAATCATCGAGGCTGGCGATTCTCCCGAAATCGGGCCGGGAGAACACGAAAGACGCCTTCGATAGCATCTGGGCGATGACCGCCAGGCGGCCGTTGGAGTGGCCTCCCGAGGAGGCCCGGACGCTCTTTGACGCGGTGGACGACGCGGTCATCGCCAGCGACGACGGCGGCACCGTGATCTACGCCAACGCGGCCGGGCATCGCATGCTGGGTTGGCCGGCCGGGGGACTGATCGGGGTGCCCGTCGCCGATCTCGTCCCGGAGGGGCTGCAAGTGTGGTCCGAAGGGACCTTCGACCACTTTGTCGACTCCTCGGTCGCCCCGTTGCAGTCCCAGGCGGTGAGCGCGTCGCTCGTCGGCTACGACGGGCGCCGAGTGGCGGTCGAGATCGCGATCAGCCTCCTCGACATCGGTCAGGGACACACGGTGGTCCTCGGCGTCCTGCGCCAACAGGGTGACCGCTCCCGGCTGTTGCGCTGGGGCGAGATCGCCGAGGCGCTGCTGGACAGCCTCATCGCGGAGGGCGGGCAAGCCGAGCGCTTCTTGCTCGAGCAGCTGGCGCAGCGGCTCGGCTGGAACGTGGCGATCCTGTGGACGTACGAAGAGGGAGGTGGGCTCGGGATCCGCAGCTCCTGGTCCGAGCATGGGCGGCCGATCGACCCTCGCCTCACGCAGCCGGAGCGCGGCCTGGATCAATCGGAGTTCCCCGCCTGGGTGCTCAAGGTGGGCGAGCCCGTCTGGGTGGCCGATCTCGCCCATGACGCCCGCGTGCGCGGCATGGCCCCCGTCGCAGCGGGGCTGAGCTGTGCCTTTGGGTTCCCCGTGGCCATGAGCCGTGCGACCGGGGGTGTCATCGAGTTGTTTTGCCACCACAGCCGGCAACCCAATCCCGAGCTGCCTGAGCTGCTCACGGCGCTGAGCGGGCACATCGGGGGCGTCCTGGCCGCATTGCGGCGGTCCGAGGAGCGCCAGCAGCTCATCCAGGCGCTCCAAGAGGCCCGACGTACCCAGGCCTTCCTGCTGCACGCCAACCGGGTGCTCGCCGCCGCACCCGACTATGCCGACCTGCTGCATCGGCTGGCCGAGGTTGCCGTCCCAGCACTCGCCGACCTCTGCCTGATCGACGTGTTGGAGGAGCTCCAGACCGGGCCACGAGTCGCCGTACGGCGCATGGCCGTGCGGGGCACCGATCCCGAGCTGGCCTCGGTCATCGAGCAGCTGGGCGCGCCGGCATGGGACGACGATTCCGGCAGCCCCATCATCGAGGCGATGCGCAGCGGTCGATCCGTGTGTTCCGACGACCGCGGCGATCTCCTGCTCGCAGGGCTGGCACCGCAGGATCGTCACACTCAGGTTGCCGACGCGCTCGAGATCACCTCCTACATGGCTGTGCCGATGATCGTCGACGACCGGATCCTCGGGACGGTGACGCTCGCCTCCTCCGGCTCCGGTACGCGCATCGAAGACCGGGACCTGGCACTCGCCGAGGAGCTGACCACCCAGGTGGCATCCGTCGTCGATCGCGCCCGGACGCACCAGCGCGACCAGGAGATCGCGCACACCCTCCAGCGCACGCTGCTGCCGGACCGTCTCCCCGAGCTGCCCTTTGCGGCCATCGCAGCCCGCTACCTGCCGGGAACCGAGTACCTCGAGGTCGGCGGCGATTGGTACGACGTGATCCGTCTCGACGCGTCGGTCGCAGCTTTCGTGGTGGGCGACGTCGGGGGTCACGACATGATCGCAACGTCGATCATGGGTCAAATGAGGCCCGCTCTGGGTGCATTCCTCCTGCAGCACCACCAACCCGGAAGGGCCTTGGCGGACCTCAATCGATTTGCCGAGGCCACCTCCTGCGCGCGGCTCGCCACCGTGTTGATCGTCGTGCTGGACGCCTCGGCGGGGACCGTCACCATGGCGTCGGCCGGCCACCTGCCGCCGGTCCTTGCGAGCCTCCAAGGTGCGCGACCGCTGAGCGTGCGTGTCGGACCACCGATCTCCGTCCCGACGGAGCGATACGACGAATGCGCTACGGACCTCGATGTCGGGGAGACGCTCCTCCTCTACACCGACGGCCTGATCGAACGCCGGCATCGCGATCTCGACGCGAGCATCGCCGAGCTCGTCGCCGCAGTGGGAGACGCCCCGTCCCGTACGCCCGGCACGCTCTGCGATCACGTCCTGGCGCGGCTCGGTGCGAGCGAGGACCGGGCCGACGACATCGCGCTGCTCGCCGTGCAGGCGCGGGACCGCCCGAGCGTCTAGCGCGCCGGCCGCCCCCAGACGCGCCGACCGCCCCCGGCGAAATCCAGGGGCAGTCGCGCCGCGAACGCCCCTGGGAGGCAGAGGGGTGCCTCTCGGAAGTGCTCGACATGGTTTCTCCGGGATCCGCCCACACCTGGACCCCGTAGGGTCCGGGCAGGAACACACCCGGCTACTTGGTGAACTACCCAGGGCGCCGGCGCCAAAACGGCCCGGCGGACGTCAGGGCAATGCCGCGCCGGCGCCGCCCGTCCACCGCCAGACGACCGACGACCAGGTCATGCCCGCACCGAAGCCGGCGAGCAGCACGAGATCCCCCTCTGCCAACCGGCCCGCCGAGGCGGCCTCGATCAGGGCGAGCGGGATGGAGGCCGAGCTCGTGTTGCCCGTCCACTCGATGACCGAGGCGATCCGCTCGCCCGCGATGCCGAGGCGCTCGGCCACCGCCTCCATGATCCGCGAATTGGCTTGATGCGGCACGAACAGGGTGATCTGCTCCGGCGAGACCTTGGCCCGCTCGAGCGCCGCCTTGGCCGAATCGACCGTCACGCGCACCGCTCGGCGAAAGACCTCCCGACCGTTCATGACGATGGCGGATCCGTGATCGGCGTAGAGCAGCTCGGCCAGTGAGCCGTCGACCCCAAGGTCCCAACCCAGGAGCGACCCCTCCCCCGCGATCGACTCGATGACGAAGGCGCCAGCCCCGTCACCAAAGAGGAAGGCGTTGGTCCGGTCGCTCCAGTTGACGGCCCGTGTGAGCGTCTCGGCACCGATCAGCAGCACCCGCCGGGCCCCCGAGCAGATGATTCCGGCGGCGGTCACCAGGCCGTAGGAGAAGCCCGCGCACGCGGCGTTGAGGTCCATGGCGCCGCTCGTGATCCCGAGCATGGCTGCGGCCGCCGCCGAGCTCGCGGGGATCAGCTGGTCCGGAGTGGTCGTGCAGAGGATCAACAAGTCGACTTCGGCTCCGTCGAGTCCGGCCGAGCCGAGCGCCTGTCGTCCGGCATCCACCGCCAGGGAGACGGTCGTTCCCACCCCGTGTCCCGGGTGGTCGGGCGGCTGCTCCGCGACGAAGGGTCCCGTGGCGGTCCGGCGGGCGTGGATGCCCGACCGCTCCCTGATCCACTCGTCGCTCGTGTCGAGGATGGTCGTGAGGTCGGTGTTCGTGACCACCCGATCGGGGAGGGCAGCACCCCACCCGGCGAGTGCGCATCCGCGTGTCGTCACGAGGCCGGTGGCACGACGACGCGGGACGAGGGCATCGCGCCAACGATACGGTCAGCGATCGGTGACCGGCGAGTAAGGAGTCGGCGGACCCGCATCGATCGTTCGCCGGCGCCGGCCGAGTGTCGTCGGGACCTCTCGCGTAGGCTGATCCCGACTGAGGCCGACCACCTGACCACGAGGGGAACCGGGCATGAGAACGTACGAGCAGCTCTACATCGACGGAACGTGGGTGTCCTCCACCGGAACCGACGTCCTCGAGGTGACCGACTCGACCATCGAGGAGGCGTTCGCCTCCATACCTGCGGGGACCCCTGCCGACGTCGACCGGGCCGTGGCCGCCGCGAGATCCGCCTTTCCCGGCTGGGCGGAGGAGTCCGCCCCGGAACGGGGCAAGCTGCTCCGCAGGGTGGCCGAGGGCCTCGAGGCACGCCGGGACGAGCTCGCCGACATCATCGCCCACGAGGTGGGCATGCCCAAGCCTCTGTCCGCCGCGATCCAGGTGGGGACGGGCATCGGCGCGTTCACCGTGGCCTCCGAGCTCGCCGCCACCTTCGAGTTCGAAGACACTCGACACGGGCTCGTGGTCCGCGAGCCCATCGGGGTCGTGGGCTGCATCACGCCGTGGAACTACCCGCTCAACCAGATCGGCGCCAAGGTCGCCTACGCCCTCGCCGCAGGCTGCACCGTCATCCTCAAGCCCTCCGAGGTGGCGCCGGTCAACGCGTTCGTCCTCGCCGAGATCATCGACGAGATCGGGTTCCCGCCCGGCGTCTTCAATCTCGTCACCGGCGTCGGTCCCGTCGTGGGCGAGGCACTTGCCGCGCATCCCGACGTCGACATGATCTCCTTTACCGGATCCACCCGGGCCGGCCGCCGGGTCGCCGAGCTCGCCGCCGACTCCATCAAGCGCGTGGCCCTGGAGCTCGGCGGCAAGTCGCCCAACGTCCTCCTCGACGACGCCGACTTCGAGACGGCCGTGCCCGCCGGCATAGGCGCCGCCTACATGAACTCCGGGCAGACGTGCAGTGCCCTCACCCGCATGATCGTCCCGCGGTCCCGCCTCGCGGAGGTCGAGGAGCTGGCCCGGGTCGCCGCGGAGTCCTACACCGTGGGGGATCCGTTCGCCGAGGGCACGCGGCTCGGGCCGCTCGTGTCGGCCGTCCAGCGCGACCGCGTTCGCGGCTACATCCGCAAGGGGCTCGAGGAGGGGGCGACCCTCGTGACGGGAGGTCCCGATGCCCCTGCATCCCTCGAGACCGGCTACTTCGTGGCTCCGACGGTCTTCTCGAACGTCACGCCCGAGATGACCATCGCGCAAGAGGAGATCTTTGGGCCGGTGCTCTCGATCATGCCCTACGACACCGAGGACGAGGCGGTCGAGATCGCCAACGACACCGTCTACGGGTTGGCTGCTGCGGTGTCCGGTGGCGAGGAGCGAGCTCGCCGCGTCGCCCGTCGGATCCGCGCCGGCCAGGTACGGGTCAACGCGGGACGCTACGTCGCCGACGCGCCCTTTGGCGGGTACAAGCAGTCGGGACTGGGTCGTGAGCACGGCACGTACGGACTCGAGGAGTTCCTCGAGGTAAAGGCCCTCTTCGTCTGAGCCAAGCCCTCCGTCAGGCAGCGACAAGGAACCGCAGGGCGTGGCACATCGCAGCCCCGAGCAGCTCGAGGCACTGGTGGCGAGGCTCGCCGAGCATGGCTCGGGGGGGATCAATCCGGACGCGGAGCAACTCCGGGCGCTCGTCGTCGCCGACCGGGACGGTCCGCTCCAGTTCGTCAACCTGCTCGCCTACCACGACGTGGCGAAGTATCCCAAGGGTCACGAGCTGGCCGAGAGCGGTCTGAGTGGTGCGGAGGCCTACGCCCTCTACGGTGCCGTCGCCATGGACCACGTGGCACGCCGGGGCGGGCGGCTGACGCTCTACAACGAGGTCGCGCAGACGCTCATCGGGGGCACCGCGTGGCATCAGGTCGCCGTCATGGAGTACCCCCGGACCGAGGCGTTCGTCGACATGATCCTCGATCCTGACTATGGAGCCGGGCTGGTGCACCGCGACGCCGGGCTCGCCACCACCCTGGTCCTGGTGAGCAAGCCGCTGCTCCCTCCCGGCGGACCATGACGCCGAGCGCCGCACCAAGGGGCACATGACGACGTTCGTGCTCGTGCACGGGGCAATGCACGGTGGGTGGTGCTGGCGACCGGTGGCCCGGAGCCTGCGGGCGGCGGGACACGAGGTGTATGCGCCGACTCTCACGGGCCTCGCCGAGCGTCGTCAATCGCTCACCCCCGAGACGGGCGTCGAGACCCACGTGAGGGATGTGACCGACCTGCTCTGGTTCGAGGACCTACACGACGTGACGTTGGTGCTTCACAGCTACGCGGGCGTCCTCGCCGGTCCCGTCGCCGAGCGGGCGCTCGATCGGCTGTCGGCCATCGTCTTTCTCGGGGCGTTTGTCACGGAGCCGGGGCAGAGCCTCCTCGACGTCGAACCTCCCGGTGTCGCGGCACGCTACCGACAGATCGCCGAGGAGCAGGGTGACGGATGGCTCATCCCCGCCAGCCCGGCCTTTCTCGGGCAGTGGGGCATCCCCGACCGCCTGTACGAATTCGTCGGAGCGCGCCTGACCGACTTTCCACTTCGCTGCCAGACCGAGCCCACCGAGTACGACCCGTCGGCCCTGGCGAGGCTCAGCTGCACCTACTTCTGGCATACCGACCCGCCGCTCGAAAGCCTCGAGGGCTCGCGTGAGATGGCCCGTGGGCGGGGATGGCCGGTCCAGGAGATCCCCTACGGGCACGACATGATGCTCCAGGCGCCGGAGGAGACGGCACGGGTCCTCGACGGCTTGGCCGGGCCGGCTCCGAGCTGAGACGGCCCGGTCGTGGAGTGAGACGCAAGCGAGCCGGCCACCGGCCCCTGTCCATCTCGTCCTCCCATTGGCGAAGGGACGGACAGGCCAAGGTGCGTTACGCCTCCCGGGACGATGCTCGGCACGCGGCCGACGAGCGGCAGCGCGATTCCGGCGCGGACCTCCAGGTTTACCAGTGCGCCTACTGCGAGGGTTGGCACATGGCCCGGCGAGGGGGTCGCTCGGGCGACGACGAAGGCTGAGCGCCCGGCAGCCGGCGCGCTCAGGTGTGACCCGGGAGCTCGGACGGGTCGGAGGCACGGGCGCGGCGCCGCCTTCCCCGCCAGGTGCTCAGGGCCAGGAGCAGCCCGCAGAGCAGAGGGATTCCGATGACTGCGGCCACACGATGGTGGCGCAGCGCGAAGGACAGCCCCACGAGCCCGAGGACCCCAACGGCGACCTCTGGCGTGTCTCCGACGAGGAATTGCCACCAGAAGCGACCGAAGGCTCGAAGCCACCTGCCGAGGGTCGGCACCTCAGGCCTCGCTGTGTAGCGCGGAGCGATCACGGTCTGGGGCTCGACGAGCGCCGGGCGCGTCGGGATCGAGAGCGCGGCGCATGAGGAAGACGAGGGCCGCCGTCACGATCGCGAAGAAGCCGATCAGAGCCAGGATCCAGGCGTCCTCACCGGGCCAGTGGATCCCCGCTCCCTCGCCTACCCAGAAGGCGCCGAAGCTGGTCAGCATGACGCCGACCACCGTCTTGATGGTGTTCTCGGGAACCCGGGAGAGCTGCCGGGCGACCAGCGCGCCCACGATCACCACCACGGCGACGGCGGCCCCGGCGGAAGCCGACGCGAGACCCAGGCGGTGCGAGCTCGACCCGAGCGAAAGGACGATGAGCGCCACCTCCAGTCCCTCGAGGAGCACGCCCTTAAACGCCACGACGAACCCCGTGGCATCTCGCCGGGAGCCCGCTTCGCGCAATTCCTCGACCGTCTCGGCATAGATGGCGTCCTCGTCGTGGAGAGCCTTGTGGCCGCTCGCACGCAGGATGGCCTTGCGCAGCCACTGCAGCCCGAGCGTGAGCAGGAGGGCCCCGACGACCACCCGAAGCGCACCGATGGGCACCGCCCGGACCAGCGGCACGCCGACGGCTCCCACGAGCACGGCGAGGATCGCGAGCGCGGAGGCGGCACCCTCGAGGGCCGACCGCCAACCCCGGGTCGTACCCACTGCAAGCACGATGGTGAGGGCCTCGACGGATTCCACAGCGCTGGCGCCGAACACCGCCAGCGCGAGCAGCGCAGCCTGCGAGGTCATCTACCGGAGTCTCCGCCGGTCGGCAACCCGGGGAAGGGCACAGAGCAACCGTACCGCCGAAGCCATCCGTGGACTCCCCACCACCCATTCAGGCGACCTGGCACGTGACCAGCCAGGTCGTGTACCGCACGTCCAGGGTCCCGCCGAGATCGTCGATGGCGGCTCCCACGCCCTCGAGCAGCTGTGCCAGGCGCTCCGTCGGCAGGGTTCGGTGGTCGCTATGGGTAGGAAGCAGATCGAGCCACTCCTGGCGCGAATAGGTCTTGAGCCACGGGTACGTCCGCACCTCTGGCTCCGAGAAGCGGCCGCTCGAGCCGAAGCACGCCGTGGCCGCCCCGATCCGCTGGGCCACGGGAGAGCCGAGGAGGATCGAGTCCTCGTCGATCCCGGGGGCCAACCTTCGGTAGACGACCTGCAGCACCTCCTGGGCCTCGGGGTCTTGCACACCGTGGTTCCAGAAGACGCCCACCCCTCCCCGTTCCCGCAGTATCGCCGCGGCCTTGGCCGAGCCGGCCAAGGGCTCGATCCAGTGCCAGGCCTGCCCGCTCACCACCAGGTCGAAACGGCGGCCCCCGTCCGGCCAGGACTCGAACTGGCCCTCCTCCACCTCCACGCCCGACCGCCGTGCCACCGCAGCCATGCGGGGGTCGGCCTCCACGCCGAGGACCCGGCAGCCCCTCTCGGCGAAGAGGCGGGACGTGATGCCCGTCCCGCACCCGACGTCGACAACGGCACAGCCACCCCGATCGCCCAGGAGATCGTCCACCAACGACGGCGGGTAGCTCGGGCGGGCCCGGTCGTATTGCTCGGCGTCCGCCCCGAAGGACTCGGCGCGCTGACGATCCTGGTGGAGCACCCCCTCATTGTGGCCGCCCGGCAACGGGGCAGGAGTCCGGCAGCGTCACGATCACCCAAGGTCGGCTGGCGCTACCGCCCCGCCTCGACCATTCCCATAGACTCGATGTGTTACCCCGGAGAACATGCCAGCAACGTCTGGCCAGAGGCGGCCTCTTGCACATCGACCCCTTCATCGTCCTGGGCAGCGCCGTCGTCGGACTCCTGGTAGGGCTCACCGGCGCCGGCGGCGGGGCACTCATGACCCCGATGCTGATCCTGCTCTTTGGCGTGAAGCCGTCCACGGCCATCTCGAGCGATCTCGTGGCCGCCGTGCTGATGCGTCCCTTTGGCGCCGCCGTCCACCTGCGCAAGGGCACGGTCAACCTGCGGCTGGTCGCTTGGATCGTCGTCGGCTCGGTGCCGACGGCCTTCCTCGGGGCCTACCTGCTCCATCTCATGACCAACACGAAATCCGCCGAGGGCAACATCGAGATCGCGCTCGGCGCGGCGCTCCTCCTGGGCGCCGCGGCCATGGTGGCCCGCTCGTACCTCGATCGGCGCCACGGCCACACCCGTCAGGGTCTCGTCGGCCAAGTCGAGGTCCGACCGCTGGCGTCAGTCGTGATCGGCGCCGTCGGCGGGCTGATCGTCGGGTTGACCTCCGTGGGATCGGGATCGCTCATGATCGTGCTGCTGCTCTTCGCCTATCCCGCGATCGGCGCCAACCAGCTTGTGGGCACGGATCTCACCCAGGCGGTCCCCCTCACCCTGGCGGCGGCGCTCGGCGCCCTCGCCTTCGGTCACGTCGAGATCTCCGTCACGACGTCGCTCGTGATCGGCAGCGTCCCGGCGGTGCTCGTGGGGGCCTTCTTCTCGTCGAGGGCTCCGGACCGGTACATCCGGCCGGTCATCACCTTCGTGATCTTTGCCTCGGGGCTCAAGTACGTCGGTTTGAGCACGGCGGCCCTGGGGTGGGTGCTTCTCGTGGCGGCCGTCGGAACCGGTCTCGCGTGGCTGGCCGGGAACCGGAGGAGGCGTAACCGGGCGGGCCCGGACCCCGGTCCGGGCCCCGGTCAGAACCCCGAGCTGGACCCCGAGCTGGTCGCCACCCGTGCGAGCGGTCGGACGAGGGGACAGCCCACCGCGGCGGACGGCTGATGGCGACCCGGGATCAATCGTCGGGAAGGTCGGGAACCCACGACACCCCGTTGATGTGGCTCCCACCGTCGACGAACAGCGTGTTGCCGGTCAGGTAGCGGGCCTCGTCGCTCGCCAGAAAGACGATGACCGGTGCGATGTCCGTCTCGGGGTCCCCGAGCCGACCCATCGGATTGGCCGAATCGGCGAGGGCCGCCAGCTCCGGGTTGGACTTGGCCACGGCGGCAAACGCCGAGGTCTTGGCGCCGGGGCACACGGCGTTGGCCACGATGCCGTGCGGGGCCCACTCCCGCGCCGCAGTCCGGGTGAGCGCCCGCAACGCCTCCTTGGCGCAGTTGTACTCCGTCGTGCCGACATGGGCGTTGACGCCGTTGAGCGAGCAGAGATTCACGATGTTGCCGCGACCCTGGGCGCGCATCGACGGGAAGGCGCGTTGCATCGCCCAGAAGGGCCCGAAGTAGGCGAGCTGCATACCGTGCCACAAGAGCTCGTCGGTCTTGTTCTCGATCCTGCCGAGGGCACCTCCCCCCCACGCGTTGTTGACGAGGATGTCGACCGTACCGAAGCGGTCCCTCGCCTCGTCGACCATCCCGAGCACCTCGTCCTTGACCCGCACGTCCACCCGGCGACCGGCCGCATCCACCCCGTGGCCGTCGCGGAGCTCTTGGGCGACGCCAAGCGCGGTCTCCTCGTTGATGTCGGCGACCACCACGTTGGCTCCCTCGCGGGCAAAGGCGCGACACACCGCCCGCCCGATGCCGTCTCCCCCTCCGGTCACGACCGCGGCTCGTCCCTCCAGGCGTCCCATAGCTCCGTCCCTTTCGCTCTCGGCGTTGCTCGACTCGTCAGTTGGGCTCGCCGGTCGAGCCGAGCCCGATGGACGGAGGGGGCGTCGAGGTCTCCCAGAAGCGCCGCCAGCTCTCCCAGCGGCCGGGGACGGTGCCCATCCCGTCGTGATGCTCCGGCCAGTTGGCGGGGGGAAGGCCAAGGGGGTTGACCCCGACGGGAGCACCGTAGAACAACTCGTGGCGGCGACGCACGAAGAGCCAACGCTCGTCTCGCCGGTAGACGTCGCTGTAGAGGATCGATTGCTGCAACCACCTGCCTCCGTCCTGCACCTCACCGCGGCAATACACCGACCCACGCGTGGGCCGAGTCGACCAGATCGATCACCTGCGTCGTCACGTGCAAGACGGTGATGCCGACCGAGGAAAGGGACTCCTCGAACGATCGGCGGAGCGCAGTCCTGCCGGTGCCGTAGACGCCAACGTTGACGTCGTCGACAAAGAGCTCGACCAGTGCGTCCAGGTCTCGAGCATCGACTGCAAGGGCGTAACGCGCGACGAGTTGGCGAATCTCCTCACGGGCGAGGAGGCTCTCGACGTCCCCCGGCTCGGTCACCCGCGTACGGTAGGCGGGCTCGCCTTCTCATGGCAACGCCGGAGACCCGTGGGGCGTCAACCCAGGCCGCAGGTGTAACGGGTGCCCCACGGCTGCCAGCCGTACTGGTGGTACAGCTGCAAGGCCGCCGCATCCTGCACGGAGGAAGACGCCTCGTACGGAGACCCGCTGTAACCCAGAGACTGCCAGGTCGAATCGAGGATGCCGTAGGCGCCCTGTGGCTCCGAGGGACTGTTGTAGACGTCGCCGGACTCCGCGTTTCTGATGCAGGACCAGTCCGACGTCCCCGTGCTGGTGGCGTCGCTGTCCGACGATGCCGTTGCGATCGCCTGCGCCGTCGTGCCGGTCGTGCCGGTCGTGCCGGTCGTGGCGGCCGCTGCCGGGCCGGCCGCGGTCGTCGCGGTCGTGGGGACCGGTATCGTCGAAGTCGATGTTGTGGCGTTCCGCGGCACGGAGGTGGGTGGCGGTTGGTCGTTACCCACGTGGTTCGCCGCCACGGCGCTCGAGCGAGGCGCGGGCGAGGTCCCGGCGCTCACACCGGTCGGCGGTACCGGCGTACCCCCGCCATCGGCGGTCGCCGGGGCCCGGTGTACCACCGTCTCGGTTCCGAGAGTCCGCAAGCTGACCAGCGCCGAAGCGACCGAGGTGCTCTCGGTCGTCGACGACCCTGTCGAGTCGTGTGCGCCATCGGAGGTGGCTCCGCTCAGGACCAAGGCACCCCCAGCGGTTATGGACATTGCAGTCGTTATCTCGAGTGCGACGATTACCGCCGTCGCCAGTGCGATGCGGGTCCGCAAGGCACCTCCCTTCGTCGGGCGCGCGAAGGCGCCGTTCTCTGCTCGGTGTGTGCGGGCGCCGGCCATCGCATGCGTTCCCCGGACCACGAGCGGGCAGGCGTCGTTGATCCTGGCAATTCGCCATAGGGTGTGCGGCCGGTTGTCTAGGGCCCAGGGCTATGTCGTCAGCGTCACCTTTCTCGGCATGGTTACCCCCCTTGGGTCCATCCGATGCAACAGCCTGCGGACTGCCTCACTCCGCATGCTGGAGGCACGCCGACATCGGCCTCCACGTCCGCTTTCACGAGGCTCGCCGCGCGACCTCGCGTCGACGATCCTCTCCCGCCCTCCTGCAAATCCGGCAGGATCGACGTGGCGGGTACGGACGGCGTGACGTTAGCAGGACATCGGCAAGACATGAAAGGGGTCTGCAGATATTTTCCCAACTGCCAGGTCAGGGGCTCAATCTCCGTCGTTCCCAGCCACTTACTGTCCGGTCATAACGGAACCGGTCGTGGAGGCGATCGGGCCCTTGCTGCCAAAACTCGAAACTGCGGGCCACCACGGCGAATCCACCCCATCGTTGCGGGCAGGGAACGTCGCCGCCCTCGAACCTCCGGCGCGCCTCGGCGAGTCGCCGTTCCAGCTCGGCACGGTTGCGCAGCGGACGGCTCTGACGAGAAGCCCAGGCCGACAGCTGCGATTGGCGCGGCCGTGTCCGCCAGTACCGGTCGGTCTCGGCCCGCGGCACCGGGCTGGCCCTGCCGGTCACGCGGACCTGTCGCGCCGGCGGCCATCGGAACAGCAGGCTCACGTCCGGATTGAGCAGGATGTCAACCGCCTTGTCGCTACGTTGATCGGTGAAGAACACGAAACGCCCGTCCGCGTGTCCCTTGAGGAGCACCATGCGGCAGGAAGGCATCCCGTCGGGACGGACGGTCGCCACCACCATCTCGTCCGTGCCGGCGGCCGCGTACCATCGCTCGAATTCCCGCACCGGATCGGGATCGAGATCGCGTCCTCTGAGCGGCGTCATCGCTACATCCTTATAGATTTCCCGTCGTGGGCGACCCAGATGCCGTCGTCGTCGGCGCCGGACCCAACGGGCTCTCGGCGGCCCTCACCCTTGCGCGTGCCGGCATGCGATGCGACGTCTACGAGCGGTCGCCGTCGCCCGGTGGCGGTTGCCGTACGGCGGAGCTCACCCTGCCCGGCTACCTGCACGACGTGTGCTCGGCCGCACACCCACTCGCCGTCGCGTCACCTTTCTTTGCAGATTTCGATATTGCTGCGCATGGTGTGCGGATGATTCAGCCCGACGCGGCCTTCGCTCACCCGCTCGACGGGGGGCGCGCCATAGCCGTGTCACGCTCGGTTCGGGACACCGCGGCCGCCCTCGGCCCCGACGCCGGTTGGTACCGCCGGCTGGTAGGTCCGTTGGTGGACGAGTGGCGACCGCTGATGGCGGCCGTTCTCGGCCCCTTGCAGCGAGCCCCCCGACATCCCGTCGCCCTCGCAAGGTTCGGGCTCCGCGCTATGGCGCCGACGAGTTGGCTGGTGCGGCGCTGCGTCACCGAGGAGGCACGGGCCCTCCTGGCGGGGTCCTCGGCGCATGCCGGGATGCCCCTCGATCGGCCCCTGACCGGCGGCTTCGGAGTTCTCCTGACCGCTCTCGCTCACGCCGTTGGCTGGCCGATCGTCCAGGGTGGCAGTCAGCGCCTCACCGATGCCCTGGTCGGAGCCCTCGAGGCGAGCGGCGGCGCCGTGCGGACCGGGGCGGAGATCAGCTCGCTCGCCGAGCTGCCCGGGGCCCCGGTCACCCTGCTCGACGTCACCCCCCGTCAGCTGCTGGACCTGGACGACGGGCGGCTCCCGGATGCCTACCGACGCTCCCTGGCCACGTACCGGTATGGCCCGGGTACCTGCAAGGTCGACTTCGCCCTGGGGGGCCCGGTCCCCTGGTCGGCCGAGGTCTGCCGCGGAGCGGGAACCCTGCACGTCGGGGGCGCCTACGAGGAGATCGCCTCCAGCGAAGCCGAGGTGGCCAGGGGAAGACTCCCAGATCGACCGTTCGTCCTGGTGACGCAGCCCTCCGTCTGCGACCCCACCCGCGCTCCCGAGGGACGCCACACGCTCTGGGCCTACTGCCACGTGCCGGCCGGGAGCCCTGCGGACATGTCCGACCGGATCGAGCGGCAGATCGAGCGCTTTGCCCCCGGCTTCTCAGACTTGATCCTCGCCCGCCACGTGCGCACCGCCGCCGAGGCCGCGGCCGACAACCCCAACCTCGTCGGCGGGGACGTCAACGGTGGCACGGCCGACGTGCGCCAGACCATCTTCCGCCCCAACGCACGGTGGCCCGCCTACCGGACCCCGGTCGAGGGCCTGTACCTCTGCTCGGCCTCGACCCCCCCGGGGGGCGGCGTCCACGGAATGTGCGGGATGCAGGCCGCCCGCACAGCCCTTCGGAACCGCAGGTGACGGAGCCGGAAGAGCGGCGCGCCGATCAGGAGGGTCAGCTCGCGAGGGGTGCCCCAGCGTCCCCATCGGCACCCGGCGCGGGCACACCCCGGACCCGGCGATCCTCGGGGGCCTCGTGGGCGCCGTCCTCGGCAGGGGAAGCGCCCGGCACGGACTCTGCGCAGGGGTCACAGACGTAGCCGCGCTCTCGCAGGCGGGTGAGGACTCGTGCGCCGCACACGGCACAGTGCCGGCCCAGGTAGACGAGGCGATCGGCTGGGGGCGTCGCCCGGACCGCCACCACGTGGCTGAGGCGGCGCTGCGCGTCGGGGGTCAGCTCCCACACCGGACCGTCCTCGCCCGGGACCTGCACAACCAGGCCCCGGAGGATCAGGTCTCGAAGCAAGGGGTCGAAGGTCGAGATGGGATCTCCTGTGACCCTCACCCGCCACCTCCTCCGGCCGGCTTCAAATGCGCCCTCCCCAGCAGTGTGCCGGAAATCTCCCGCAATTGCTCGGCGTCCCCCCGGAAATCTCCCGGGAATGCACTGGTGCGTCCCCGGCGCCTCGATACCATGGTGCTCACCAGAGAAAGGAGGTGGTCCAACTGCATAGTCAACTTGGGATCCTGGAGGTGGCTGGCCACTGAGCTGGCTCGCTGGACCACCTGGTGAATTCCCACCAGTCACCAGTTGAACGCTCGGTTGGGAGCCGGTCCCGCCCGACGCAGTACGAGCCTCAACGCCTTTCCAGCAACTACTACCGCCAAGGGCGCCCTCGGGGCGCCCTTGGCGCGTCCGGACCGTCTCGGGCGACGACCGCCACGCCCCACTGCTCGGCCAGGGCGAGTCGCCAGGACGAGCCGGCCAGGGCGAGTCGCTAGGACGAGCCGGCCAGCCGGTCAGCTGAGGAGCGGAGCGAAGAGGTCGCCGAGGTCCTCGATCCGGCGTAGGACATCGGCGGCCTCGAAGTGAAGCTCGGCGGCGCGCCCCCGGGTTGCGCAACGCTCGACCTCATCCCACTGGAGTGGGGTCGACACCGTCGGTTCGCGGCGCGCCCGCAGGGAATAGGGCGCCACCGTCGTCTTGGCCACGTTGTTCTGGCTCCAGTCGATGAGGACCTTGCCGGCACGGAGGTCCTTGCGCATGTTCGCCACCAGCAGGTCCGGATGCTCGCTGGCCAGCTGCCGCGCGATGTGGCGGGCCTCGTCTCTGGTGCCCCCGTCCCCCCACCGCTTCTGGCGGTCGGACATGGGCAAGGGCACGTAGAGCTGGAGACCCTTGGACCCGCTCGTCTTGGGGTAGGCGGTCCAGCCGCGCTCGAGCGAGAGGAAGTGCTGGAGGAGCAGCGCAACCTCGGCGCACTGGACGATGTCTGCGGGGGGCCCGGGATCGAGGTCGAAGACCATGAGATCCGGCGGCTCCGGGCGACCGCTGGCCCCCACCCGCCACATCGGGAGGTGCAGCTCCAGGGCCGCCAGGTTGGCGAACCAGGCCAACCCCGCGAGATCGTCCACCACGGCAAACTCCATGGTCTCGGACGCCGCGGCACGGTCCCGGCGCGGCACGTCCACCCGGCGAATCCACTCGGGAGCCCCACGGGGCGGATGCTTCTCGAAGAACGACTGACCCTGCACCCCGTCGGGAAAGCGCTTGACGGTGAGCGGCCGGGCGCGCAGATGCGGGAGGAGCACCGATGCGACTCCGACGTAGTACTGGACGACCTCACCCTTCGTGAAACCCGTCTCGGGGTACAGGACCTTGTCGAGGTTGGTCATCCGCAGTCGTCGGCCACCCACCTCGACCTCTGCGGGAGTGGCCGACCGGGTGGACCCACCTCCCGTAGCGCCCTGCAAGCCCGACTGGTCCATGGCCAACGATATGCCCGCCCCGCCCGAACGGTATTCCCGTCCCGCCCAGCCGCAAGGTGCACGCCGCCCGCAGGTGATGCCAGGATCTGTCCATGAGCCTGGTCGCCGCCGAGGACCACACGAGAGCACGCATCTACTCCGACGGCGTCGTGCCGGGAGCGGAGGCGACACCGGAGCTCGTCGAGTCCTACCTGCAGCGCAACGAGTTTTTTTGGCTCGACATCACGAGGCCGGCGAGCGCGACCGGGTCACGGATGCTCGACGAGCTCGGTCTCGATGCCGACACCCGACGGTTTCTGGTCGGGTTTCCCCGGCGCGCCTCGGTCCTGCGCAGCCGCGACCACGCCTGGATCGTCCTGCACGCGGCGGTCGGCGAGAGCGGCTCGGCCGAGATCCACGCCGTCACCTCACGAAATTTCCTGATCACGACCCGCCAAGACGCGTGCCCTCCGCTCGACGCGCTCTTCGACTCGTGGAGCGAGGACTTCCTCCCGCGTCACGAGCCGACCGCGGTCGTCTCCCAGGCCCTCTACCGCCTCACCGACACGGTCGTGACCAGCTTCACGTCAGTCCTCGAGTACATCGACGACGAGATCGACGACCTCCAGTCCGAGATCGTGACGAGCCCCTCCAACGAGCATCTGCAACGTCTCTTCGGCATGCAGCGCAACATCGTGGAGATGCGCCGGGTGGTGGTGCCCCAGCGGGACATGTTCGGTCGGTTGGCAGCGGAGGTGATACGGCTCCCACACGAGGACGAGAGCACGGCGCTCCTTTTCCGGGTCACCTACGACCAGTTCATCCGGCTCTCGGATCTCCTCGACAGCTATCGCGACCTCTTGAGCGGCGCACTCGACATGCACCTGTCCACGGTGTCCAACCGGTTGGGCCAGGTGACGACTCAGCTGACGGTCATCGCCACCATCTTCCTGCCCCTCACGTTCATCACCGGGTTTTTCGGGCAGAACTTCGCCTTCATGCAGGATCATATCCAGTCCCGTTGGGCCTTCCTCGTGCTCGGGATCGGGACGGAGCTGCTCGCGCTGGGCTTCTTGTTCTTTCTCTTCCGCCGGCGAGGATGGATCGGTCCTCAAAGCAGGAAAGCCGCGCCCCCGTCCTGACCCGGCGCCGGGTTGCGGGTCTCGGGTAGACACTTCGTCATGCCAAACGAGCACCGCGCGCCGACCGTCCTCGTCACCGGAGCCAGCCGTGGGATCGGCAAGGCCACCGCGCTGGCCTTTGCCGAAGCGGGATTCGACGTGGCCATCACCGCACGCACTCGCCACGTCGGCCAGGGTCGCGACGACTCGGACGCCGGCGAGGGCCGACTCCTGCCCGGGAGCCTGGAAGAGACGGCCCAAGAGGTCGAGAAAAGGGGGCGGCGGTGCCTGCCGCTCGTGGCGGACCTCTTGGACTTCGCTTCGCTCGAGGCGGCCGCCGCGGAGCTCATCGGCACATGGGGAGCCCCCGACGTGCTGGTGAACAACGCCGTCGACACCGCCGCAGGCAGCATGGTGCCGTTTCTCGAGCTCACCATCGAGCAGCTCGAGCGCAAGCTGCGGGCCAACGTCGTGGCCCAGGCGGTCATCATCAAGGCGTTGCTCCCGGCGATGCTGGATGCCGGCGGGGGCACCATCGTGGACGTGACCTCCCACGTCGCCGTGGGGGATCCCCCTGCGCCCGTCGGGCAAGGCGGGTGGGGACTCGGCTACGCGGCGTCCAAGGCGGCCTTTCATCGGCTCGCGCCGATCCTGGCGGTGGAGCTCGCCGAGCGTGGGCTCAAGATCTTCAATCTCGAGCCCGGATACGTCGAGACGGAGCGCCAGCTCGTCAACGCCGCGGCTCTCGGGCTCGAGGGCCGATACCCCGGGGCACCCCCCTCGGTGCCGGCCTCGGTGATCGTGTGGCTCGCCACCTCGCCCGAGGCCGCCGAGATGAACGGGCAGATGGTGAGCGCCCAGCGCTTTGCCAGAGAGCACGGGACCCACCCGGACTGGCGCAGGCGATGAGCCAGGACCTGGCGGTGAGCGTCGACCAGCGGGTGGCCCGGCTGACCCTCAACCGCCCGGCCGCCCGCAATGCCCTCACCCGCGAGCTGTGGTCGGAGATCGCCGACGCGGTCGTTCGCCTGGATGGCGACGACGACGTGGCGGCCGTCGTCTTGACCGGTGCGGACCCCGCATTTTGCGCCGGATTCGACCTGCGCCGCCTCTCGAGCGAGAGCCGCGATGCCCAGCGGGCACGGCAGCAACGACCTCCCGACTTCCTCGGGATGCTCCCGCCCCGCGACACACCGATCATCGCCGCCGTCAATGGCCCCGCGGTCACCGGTGGGTTGGAGCTCGCACTGGGCTGCGACTTCCTCATCGCTTCCGACCGCGCCCGGTTCGCCGACACCCACGCCCGGGTGGGCGTGATGCCGGGCGGAGGGCTGACGGTCCGGCTCCCGGCCCTGATCGGGCCGGCCAGGGCCCTCCAGATGAGCCTGACCGGCGACTTCGTCGACGCCCAGACCGCCTGCCGCTGGGGTCTCGTCAGCGAGGTGGTGCCCCACGACGACCTGCTCGATCGGGCCACCGAGCTCGCCAGATCCATCGCATCGATCCCTCGCGGCAACATCGTCGAGCTGCGGAGGATCTACGCCGAGGTGGCCGGCCTTTCCGGGCGCGCTGCCTGGGAGCGGGAGGGCGAGCGGGCCCGAGAGTGGATGCGGCTCCAATTCGACCAGGACCGGCTGGCCTCGCAGACGGAGGCGATCATCGAGCGCGGCAGGGCGCAACAGTGAAGGTCTACTCGGGCATGGATCCCCGCCTGCCTCTCGCCGACGTGGCCACCCACGCGGGTCGCGTCGAACGCATGGGATACGACGGGCTCCATGTGGCGGAGACCGTCCACGACTCCCTGGCCGTCGCCCTCCTGGCGGTGCTCCACACGCAGCGGATCGTGGTGCGCACGAGCGTGGCGCTCGCCTTCGTGAGGAGCCCCACCCTCACCGCCTACGCGGCCTGGGACCTGGCGCGGCTGTCGGGAGGTCGCTTCCAGCTCGGGCTCGGCACGCAGATCCGGCAGAACATCGAGGATCGCTACGGCATGGCCTGGGGCGATCCGATCGCGCGGATGGACGACTACGTCCGCGCCCTGGGGGCGCTCTTCCAAGCCTTTGCGACCGGCGGTGAGCTCCGTCACGAGGGTCCCTACTACCGCCTCACCCGGCTCCAGCCCTACTTCAACCCTGGTCCGGACCCCGACACCGCTCCTCCTCCGATCTGGCTGGGAGGCGTCAACGCGGGGGCCTGCAGGCTGGCCGGAGAGCTGGCCGACGGCTTCGTCACCCACCCCACCAATTCGAACGCCCGGTACCTCGAGCAGATCTGCCTGCCGAACCTTGCGATCGGGGCAGAGCGTGCCGGGCGCGACCCCCGGGACATCGAACTCGTCGTCGGCACCCCGGTCATCACCGGATCCGGCGCGGAGGAGGTCGATCGCGAGCGCGAACGTCAGCGCAGGCTCTTCGCCTTCCTCTATTCGACGCCGGCCTACCGACGCACGCTCGAGCTCTACGGCTGGGAAGATCTCGCCGGCCGGCTGCAGGAGTTGATCCGGGCCCGGCGATGGGCGGACCTGCCGGAGGTGGTGACCGACGAGGTCCTCGACACGGTGGTGCCGACGGCGCCCTACCGGGAGCTGCCGGCGGTCTTGGTCGAGCGAGTCGGCAACCTCGGCAGCGGCATCCTCCTTTCACCGCCCGAGGATCCCGCCCACGACGACGAGTTTGGCCGGGTGATCGCCGAGCTCAAGGCCACCTCCCCGTAGCGTCAGGTTTTCCTCCCCCCGGCGCCACGTGCTCCTCTCGGGTGCGCTGTGGTTCGCCACGCGGGCGGCCCTCACGATGGACCGATGTCTGCGGATCGGCCTTCGAGCCGCCGCTCGAGGGTGCAATTCTGCGAGGCCTGCGGGGCACCACTGGCCCCGACCGGTCGCTTCTGCGGCCAGTGCGGCGAGCCGAGAGCCGAGCCGATCGAGGCCGGCCAGGACCTCGAACCCGCTCGGTCGTGGGGACTCGAGCGGTTCTCCTTCGCCGGGATCCTCGGCCGCGGAGGCTCGGGCACCGTCTACCTGGCCCATGACGCGCTCAGCGAACGAGACGTCGCCGTCAAGCTCATCGATCCGGCGCGGGCCGACTCGCCCGGCTACCTTCAGCGCTTCTTGGCCGAGGTGCAGGCGCTGGAGTCGGTCTCGCACCCCAACGTCGTCAGGGTGGTGGGCCACGGGCGCGACGGCGGCTCGGCCTGGGTGGCCACGGAGTACGTGCCCGGAGCCACCCTGCGGCAGCTGATCGATCACCACGGGCCACTCGAGGTGCCGCAAGCCCTGGGCGTGCTCTCCGGGGCCCTGGCCGGCCTGGCCCACACCCATGCGGCCGGCGTCCTGCACGGCGACCTCACGCCGTCCAACGTGCTCGTGGACCGGAGAGGGAATTCGCTGCTGGCGGACTTTGGGGAATCGATCGGGCCCTCCGGACGGGGTCGGGGCGTCACCGCCGCCTACGCCAGCCCCGAGGCCGCGCAGGGCCTTCCCATGGACGGGCGCTCCGACCTGTACTC
The DNA here is from genome assembly GCA_963773635.1 of uncultured Actinomycetes bacterium. Lineage (GTDB taxonomy): Bacteria > Actinomycetota > Acidimicrobiia > Acidimicrobiales > RAAP-2 > CAVZBW01. Next base: position 984,055 of record CAVZBW010000005.1, read on the forward strand.
GATGGGTGCCGTGCTGTACGAGTGCCTGGCGGGCCGTCCGCCCTTCCCCACCGGCCCGCCGGAGGTGGTCCTTCACCGCCAGGTGACGGAGACCCCTGCGACTGTCCCCGGCGTCGCCAGTCCCATCCGGCAACTCCTGGACGCCGCGTTGGACAAGGACCCGTCGCGACGACCCCAGTGCGCGGAGGACTTCCTGGCCGCCCTCGAGGGCGCCGCGGTCGCCGCCGAGGGCACCGGGTGGCGGCAGCGGGCGTCGATCGCCGCCCTGGTTGCGGTCGTCGGAGCCGAGATCGAGGACATGACGGCACCGGCGTCGGCCAGCACCGGGCGGACCCTCGGGAGGCGGACCCTCGGGAGGCGCACCCTCGGGAGGCGCACCCTCGGGAGGCGCAGCCTCAGCGCGATCGCCGGTCACAAGGCAGCGGTCGTCGCCACGGTTGCCGTCGTCACCGCGGCAGGCATCGGTGCCGGATTCGCCGTCACTCGCACGGGGTCGACGGCTGAACCCACCGCGACGACGATCCGGCCTTCCCCGACGGGCGCCGACCCTCAAGAGGCCGGTGCCGTACTCCCCGGCGCCTGGGGAGCCAGCGCGTTTGCCCCGCGAGGCGAGGCGCCCTCGTCTGCCTTCGGGTGGGACGTGAGCTGCCCCAGTGCCGCGAGGTGCGTCGTGCTCGAGCAAGGCTCAAGCAGCCAAGGCCTCCCGCATTCGCTGCTTGTCACCACCAATGTCGCCGGCACCGCACCGACCTTGGCCTCCCTGCCACCCTCGGCCAGCGCAGTGGGGCTCACCGGCATCTCCTGCCCGACTTCGAGGCGGTGCTACGCGGTTGGCAACAACGTCATGCTCACGAGCGACGACGGAGGCCGGACCTGGACATCCACCCAATCCCAGCCGATCGACGCACAAGAGTCGATCATCTCCTGTCCATCGGAGAGCACCTGTTACGTCGTCGCCCACGCACCGGGCGAGGACGAGCTGACCCCGGCCCACGTCTCTGTCACCTACGACGGTGGGCACAACTGGCACGCCGTCGCATCAATCGGCAGCGCCCCCTTTCCACAGGAGTTCGAGTGCCCGACCGATTCCTTTTGCGTGGGATGGTCCGAGCACACGGGTTCCGCGTTCGTCCCCTCGACATCCGATGGCGGGCAATCCTGGGCCAACTGGCAGCTTCCGGGTGCCGCAGGCGGCACCTATATGCCGACCTCCGTGTGGTGCGACGAGGATCGAGCCTGCGTCGTGGGCGCCATCGTCAGGCAGGACCCCTCGCAACCGCTGGGTACGCCGGTCGTGCTCACCACTCCCGACGCAGGGGAACATTGGAGCGCCCATCCACTCGGCACATCCTCTCCGACAACCGAGAGCGTCGTGGTCGCCTGCAGCACCCGGTCCGATTGCGTAGCCGTGCTCCTCGGCAAAGGTAGCGTTGCGGCCCGGGCCACCGGTGACGGTTGGACCACGACCATCACCGACTCGGTCGGTTCAAACCTCCAGGGATCCGACGACACGGTGCCCATACCGCTGGCGTGCCCGACGGCCAACCGATGCCTCGGCGCCCTGGGCCCCTCGACGGGCCAGCCGAGCTCCCTCCTGACCCGCTCACCTGGCTGATTTCCCCGCGAGGGGCCATCCCGCCGGGGAGTAACGCCAGGCGGGTACCGGTACGCTGGGTTCCCGTGGCGGACGACCCCTTCGACATCGATCTGCTGGCCTCCTCCCTGGAGGCGGACTACAGCGACGTGCGCATCCTGCTCCGGGTCCTCGCCGAGCGCCTCTCCGGGGCCCTCGGCGACCGACTCAGGGTCGAGCGAGACGGCGGACGTTTCCGCAAGTCCTCGGAGGTCCGCCGCCTGAGCGTCGTTCTCGGGGACGACGAGCTGACCGCCTCGCTCGAGGATGGCCGTCTCGACACGTCCATCTCCCACCGCAGCGCCGGGATCCGCATACGGTCCGAGAGGGTGGCGCTTGCCGACTGGCTCCGCCGGCTGCTCGAGTCCCTGCGGGAGGAAGCCAGCTACAGCCAGGCCACCCGGCAAGCCCTCGAGTCCATCGTCATCGGAGGTCAAGATGGCAGCTGACGAGACCCCGGCCCGGTCGCCGACCGAGGCCGACGAGGGCATTCCCGCCGACGCGCACAAGCGCCTGGCCGAGCTCGAGGAACGTCCGGGCCATCCCGGCATGTTCACGTCCGACCTGTCCGTCAACGAGTTTCTCCTCATCAAGGAGGTCGGGTTCCATCCCCTCGGGTTCGTCATGGGCAGCTCCATCTACCACCTCGGGATCCAGACTCGGCCGCTGGTCCAAGAGCCAGGAGCTGGCCAAGCTCACCGAGGCGATGTACAACGCTCGAGAGCTCGCCATGACGAGGATGGAGGAGGAGGCGCTCGAGCTGGGCGCGGACGGCGTGGTCGGCGTCCGCCTCGACGTCAACTACTACGAATGGGGCTCCGATACCGCGGAGTTCATCGCCCTCGGTACCGCGGTCAAGGCCGAGGACGGGCGCTCCCACCGCAACAACCAGGGCATGCCCTTTACGTCGGACCTCTCGGGGCAGGACTTCTGGATCCTCATGCAGACCGGGCACATCCCCCAGGGCCTCGTGATGGGGACCTGCGTGTACCACATCGCGCACCGCTCGCTCGGCCAGACCATCCGCTCGGCGGGACAGAACGTCGAGCTGCCCAACTTCACCCAGGCGCTCTACGAGGCTCGCGAGCTGGCCATGACCAGGATGCAAGACGAGGCCAACCGGCTCGGCGCCTCCGGCATCGTCGGCGTGAGGCTGGAGGAGAAGTCGCACATGTGGGGGGACCACACGATCGAATTCCTCTCCCTCGGCACGGCCGTCGTCAAGGGCGATCAGGGTTTCACGATCCCCCCGCCCCAGACCATCATCTCGCTCGACGACTGACCCGATGCCGTCCGACCGTGCGACTGGCGGCGACGTGAGCCCCGACGACGCGCAGGCCCTGGAGCAAGGGCGCGAGCTCGAGGGCGAGGACGTCACCGAGGTCCACCTCCCCGAGGCCGCCGCACGCCGGCTGGTGGGCGGTGCATGGACTTCGGCCCTGTCCGTTGCTGATTTTGCAGCCTGCGAGCAGCTGGGGATGGAGCCGCTCGGGTTCGTGCAGGGCTATTCCGTCATGCAATGGGCCTGGTACTCCTCGATGAGCCCTGGCTTTGCGACATGGGGCCCGACCCGCCGGGGCCAATACAGCGAGCAATGGCGATGCCCGCACGGGTTCGTGAGCGCCGAGCATCGCGCCTACGGGCTCAATCTCGAACAGACCTGGATCGAAGACACGTGGGGGGAGGGTTGGGGGCGCGCCTTCTCACGCATGCTGGACGAGGCCCGCGAGCTCGGTGCGCACGGAGTCGTCGGCGTGACCAGCGACATGCGACCGCTCGTCGGGAGCGGGACCGAGGAATTCTCCGTTCGCGGCACCGCCGTGGCCGTACCGGGCGCCCCCCGGCCGGAGCCCCCGTTTTCCACGTTCCTCGCGGGCCAGCGCCTCGCCAAGCTGATCGAGGCCGGCTTCGCGCCCGTATCGGTGGTCGCCACCCTCTCCTCCGTCCTGATGTATGCCAACTGCATCACCCTGTACCAACTCACCGGGCGCTCCACATGGGGCGGGGGACTGTCGGGCGTCCAGTCGATCGAGCAGGTCGGCAGGGCGCAGCAGGCCGCCCGGGAGCTGGCCCGCCGTAAGGTCTTGCTGGAGCTCGGTGGCGACGCCCTGCACGGGGCGAGCATGGAGGTATCGGAGCGGGAGGCGGGAGAGGGCACCGTCGCCATCCAGTGCCATCTGCGGGGCACCAGGGTGCGCCGCTTCAAGGAATTTGACCCCTTGCCCCCGCCCGGACCGGTCGTCCGGCTGTCGTGACGAACCCAGCGACCGGCGCCGGGGCCGCTTCCCGATGAGCGAGCTGATCGAGGCGGTGACCGCGGTGGCCGAGCCGCGGCCGCCAGGCGCAGGGCGCAGCACCACGTCGGACCTCTCCATCGACGAGATCCTCCTCCTCCACGCTGCGGGATGGGAGCCGGTCGCTCTGGTCTTCGGCGTGAGCTGTTGGTCGATCCCCTGGGGAATCTGGGGAACGTGGCAAAGCCAGGTCGGCGAGGTTCGTGAAGCGACCGAGGCCTTTCGGGGGGCCTTCGAGGAGGCCTCCTATCAGCTGCGCCAGGAGACCGAGCGACTCCACGGCTTCGGTGTCGTCGGCGTCGAGATCGAGCTGCGGATTCGCGCCCAGCACGTGGACCTCTCGCTCACCGGCACCGCGGTGCGAGCGATTGGTCGAACGCCCGCCGCGACGAACTTCCAGTCCGACCTCTCGGCGCGCGACTTCGTCCTCCTCCTTCGAGCCGGCTGGGTGCCGCTCGACCTGGTGGCGGGCGCCAGCTTCGTGATCGCGCCGCGGCGGTCCGCCCGCCAGTGGGCGTCCCAGCAGGGCCGAAACGTGGAGCTGACCAACCTCACGCAGGCCCTTTACCACGCCCGAGAGGTCGCGATGGAGCAGATGCAGGCCGGAGCCCTGCGTCTCGAGGCTGCCGGGGTCGTCAACGTCAAGCTACGTGAGGGACCCCTCGGCTACAGCCATCGGGTGGTCCAATTCGTCGCGCTCGGCACGGCGGTCCGGCTCGGCGAGGAGGGTCACCAGCACATCGCGCCGGCCATGGTGGTTTCCCTCGACGAGCAGGTCCGGATGTTCGAGGCCACCAACCTACGGACGCCCGGCACCCGGAGGCGCTGACACGCTCGGCCCGAATTCCGCCCTCGGTGCCGGCGCCTCCTACACTCGTGGCCCGCCGGCGGGAGCCTGCGCTCGGCGTCCGGCTCGCACCGCCCAAGCACGCACAGGAAGATGCCGCCATGCCCTTTGTCGAAACCGAAAAGCCCCGTCCCTACGTCACGCTGGTCACGCTCAACCGCCCGGAGCGGATGAACGCGATGGCCTTTGATGTGATGATCCCCCTGCGGGAGAAGCTCGAGGAGATCAGTAACGACAACGAGACGAGGGTCGTCGTGCTGACCGGGGCGGGCCGCGGCTTCTGCTCGGGGGCAGACCTCGAGAACCCGGGCACCGTGCCCAACGTTGCCGGGCTCGGGCTCCCGGCGATCGCGCTGCGATCGATGGAGTTGCTCGACGACGTCGTCCGCACGGTCCGGCGCATGCACCAGCCGGTGATCGGCGCGATCAACGGCGCCGCCATCGGTGGGGGGTTTTGCCTGTCGCTCGCCACCGATATCCGGATCGCCTCGCAGAGTGCCTACTTCCGGGCGGCGGGCATCAACAACGGGCTGACGGCGAGCGAGCTCGGGATCAGCTACCTCCTCCCCCGGGCCATCGGGTCGACGCGGGCGGCCGAGATCATGTTGACCGGTCGAGACGTCGACGCGGACGAGGCCGAACGACTGGGCATCGTGAATCGGGTCGTGCCGGACGAGGAGCTCCTCGAATCGTGCTACGAGACCGCCACCCAGATCATCCGCTGGAGCCACGTCGGCGTCGAGCTCACCAAGCGCTCCCTGTGGATGAGCCAGGACGCCGCGAGCTTCGAGACGCACATGAACTACGAGGGGACGGCGCAGCTCTACGTGCGGCTGACCACCCAGAACTTCGAGGAATCGATCCGGGCACGAAAGGAGAAGCGCCCACCGGTCTTCACCGACTGAGCCGGCCTCAGGCGGTGTTGACGAGGCTGTTGGCCGCCATCTCGAAGTAGTCCGACAGCTCCCGTTGATCCTCGGCGGAGCAGTCGGACGCTTCCACGGCCTCGCTCATGTGGCGCAGCCAGGCGTCGCGCTCGAGCGTCGTGATCACGAAGGGCGCGTGCCGCATGCGGAGCCGGGGATGGCCTCGCTGCTCGCTGTAGCGGGGCGGGCCGCCCCAGTACTGCGCCAGGAACAACGCGAGGTGGGCCTTGGAGCCCTCCAGATCGTCGGGATACAGAGGCCGCAGCACCGGGTCGGACGCTACCCCCGCGTAGAAGCGATCCACCAGGCTCTCGAAGAACTCCGAGCCGCCGACTCGTTCGAAAAGCGTCATCCACATCGACGGTAGACGATGCGGCGGCGCCGTCGGTCCGCATAGACTTTCCCGTGCAACGGCGCCTCGCTGAGCAGGTTGCCCGCGGGTGTAGCTCAATGGCAGAGCCCCAGCCTTCCAAGCTGGTTATGCGGGTTCGATCCCCGTCACCCGCTCTCTGGAACCTCCCTATTGGCAGGCCTGCAAGGCCGACCGGCTCCTCTACCAACCTCCTCGAGGCACCAATGTCTTGGGCTCTCCAGCGTGGCTTCTTCAGAGTGCGCAGACTGGATAGTTGCGCGACGAGATCGAGATCGTGGTCCGCTCTAAGTGGCCTGGCCACGACCTTTTCTGGCACTTCGGAAATGAGCGGGGTCTGGCACGTTTGGCGGCAGCGTGCTCGCGAAAGTTGCATGCGCCCACAACGGCACTTCGGAGGCACCCCCGAGAGGTCTTCAGTGGTTGCTGCATCCGGCACATCGTGGATGTGGGCGTGCACGACTGTTCACAGGGTGGCGAGGCAGTCGGCGACGTTAAGCATGTGCCGACCCAGCGGCTGCAGGTTGATCCGGGTGCACCGCAGCCCACTCGTCACCCGCTCCACGACGCCCCACTCCCAGATCGCCGTGGCGTCCAGCCCGCAGCGCTCCGCCAGCCAGTGCGCCCTGGCCCAGGGATCGCCGTCGAGCAGCTCTAGGGGGTCGTTCCGCATCATCACCCCAAGGTCGCACTCGGCCTCGGCGAGCAGTCCGTCGGGGTCGACAAGCTTGAACGTGTCGCGGCCAGGGACCTGAAGGGCGTTTAACTGGTGAACGTCCCCATGCACCAGCACGGCCCGCTCGTCGTCGTGTGCAGCTATGCGCCGTGCCGCGCAGGCCAGGGCGTGCTCGACGGCCGCCTCGGTGCACGGATGGCCAAGCTCCTCCCACTGAGTGGTGACGAAATCGACGAGCTGGCGCGCTTTGTCCGCTCCAGTAGGCAGGCCGGAACCCGCCGCCGGCCGCCACACCGTGGCCGCCGTCGTCACCAGTATCTCCAACCGTTCGGCGAGTGGGTGGCCCAGCTCGTAGAGGGAGGGCCCGAGGCGCTCCAGGAGCAGCGCCCCCCGAGCGGCGTCGTCGCGCAACAGGCCAACACAGCCCCGGCCCCCGGTGAGTCGCAGCATTGTGATCTCGTGACGACCAGCGGCACCGTCCTGCGGAATCACAAGTTTCAGCACTGCTGGCGTGCCGTCGGCGAGACTGGCCTCGGCCACGAATGCCTCGCTGGAGTGTGGGAAGGGGCACCCCACCGAGACCGACCACTCGGCCTCGAGTTCGGCGATCAATCCCGGAAGGTCCCGCAGCCACCCGCTGGCTCCGCAGGCCGCCGCAGCGTTGCCCACCACTTCGGGAACGCGCAGGTTCATTCCCAAGGTTCGCACATTGCCGTGCGTCACGACCGCTACTCACAGAGGCTTCACTACCGGCACGATCAGCCTGCCCCATATCGCCCGATCAGCAGCGCCTGTCGACCCGGGCTAACAACATCGATGGATTTCCCAACGCTGACACAGTCAGACCCCACTCCGCCCGGAGGTCGAGGTGGTGGTCCTTCCACTACGTTCGTGAGGTGATTTCGGTTGGCACTGTGGCGACTATCACTGCCATTGTCTTTGTTGCCGCCGCCCTTCAGAGGGCCGTTGGTTTCGGGTTTGCCCTTCTTGCGGTTCCTCTCATGGCCTTTGTTGTACCGACCAAGAGCGCTGTGGTCATCGTGTTCCTGACCGGCACCGTTACCTGCGCCTGGGTTGCTTGGCATCTCCGTCGACAGATCGAGTGGCCGACTACCCGCCGGTTGGGACTGGGTGCCATCGTCGGTGCACCGATCGGGGTAATCATCCTCAGCGTGGTCTCAGCCGACACGCTGCGGCTCGCTCTTGGGGTGACAACGTGTCTAGCCGCGATCTGGATCGTCGTCTCCTCGCGTCTATTTCATTCTGAACTCGTGGTGCCACATCGATTCACAACCGTTTCAGTGGGTTTTGCTAGTGGCGTCTTAAATACGTCCCTGGCCACCAATGGACCGCCACTTGTCTATGAACTCCGTCGCACGGGGTTTCATGATGACAGGTTTCGAGCCACCATCTCTGCTGTCTTCCTACTCTCGAATCTCATCGGCCTCCCTCTTCTAGCCCTCGCCGGACTGATCACACCCTTCGACCTTGCTTTCGCCGCCTTTTCACTGGTGGCTTGCCTGGCGGGCATCGCCGTGGGCTCGCGGATAAGTGGTCGGATGGAGTCATCTCACTTTGCGTGGGCGGTCGATATTCTGCTCATGGCAACCGGTGTCCTCACGATCTCAAAGGCGATCTGATGAGTTAGGCGGCGGTGACTTTGACGGACGCAAGACACGTCTGCCGACACCCGCTTACCCTGCCCCCTATCGCCGGACTTGTTCGCGGCTATGCGGCACCCGGGGGGCGGCGGGTGTCATAGAGTCGGGGATCGGCAATCCGCCGGGGCAGCGCTGGCTTGCTGCAAGCTCTCGTTGGGCTACCGCCAATTGCCTTCGGACCGTGCCCTAAGGGCCATGAATCGTGTGCATCGGATACTGCTCGGCGCTTCGGGCGGTCGACTCGGTTGGCGGTTCTCTGGGATGCCTGTGATCGAGCTGACCACGACCGGCAGAAAGAGCGGCCAGCCACGCACGACCATGCTCACTTCGCCCTACCAAGAGGACTCCGCCGTCGTGGTTGTAGCCTCCCGAGGCGGCGACGATAAAGATCCCCCTGCAGATTGCGGGTCTCGCGGGGGCAACTGCCTGGACCGTCCGAGGGCTCTTGTGGGCAGGACGCCGCAAGAGGCAGAAGCCGGAAAGTCGGAGTTGAATCAAGAGAACCGGGTGTCCGAGTTCGCCGGCTGCGTGGCCAGGCGTCGATGTGAGGGCTTGGCTGATTCTCCCATGACCAGGAGGATCCGCTAGGACCAGCCCCGACACCGCATCGACGTCGATCAAGACGCCAGAACCTGACTGTCTCACTGACCCGGCCTACGTAGCCGCGGCAGCGTTCCTAGCTCGCTACAGGAACCGTACGCTCGACGCCTACCGCCATGACCTGCGCGGCTGCTTCCAGTGGGCCGCCGGACTTGACCTCGATGTGCGCGATCTCTGAAACCCGCGTTCTGTAATCACTGAAACCCGCGATCGGCGATCAGCCAAGCCCGCGTTCTGTGCGCAGCCGACCCCGCGTTGAGCTGACTCCTGGGTTCCTCCTGGCCGGGATCCACCTGGCCGGGCATGGGCCCCTCCAGGGTCTTGGGCAACCACTGCACCAAGCCCACTGGAGGGACCACGGAAATGATGACTCAGGAGGAGTTCATGGATGTCATGGCGATGAAGCGCCAGGGCCTCAGCATCAAGGAGATCGCCGAGGAGACCGGCTATCACCCGAGCACCATCAGCAACTGGTTGAAGAACGGAGGTCCGACCGAGAAGCGTACGCGGGTGACCCCGGCGGTGATCGACGAGCACTGGGCGGCCAGGATCGCAGACTTGGTCCGGTCGGCACCGCGACTGTTGGCCACCAGTGTGTTCGAGCTGATCAGTGCCGAGGGGTATTCCGGCTCCTACGCGACCGTGGCCCGGCACCTGAACGACCTGCGGGGTCCGAGGTTCACCGCAGCACCGGCCGCGTCGACTCGGATCGTGACGGCGCCTGGTGAGGAGTGTCAGTTCGACTGGTCGGACGTGTCGCACTGGACGAGGGAGTGGGGACTCGGGGACATCCAGTGCTTCTCGGCCGTCTTGTCGTGGTCCCGGATGCGGATCTGGTGGTTCGCCCGCTGCATCGACCGGGAGTACACCTTCGAGGGCCTGGTGCGGTTCTTCGAGTCCGTCGGCGGTGTGCCCAAGGTGTGCCGCACCGACCGGATGGGCGCACTGGGCCAGTCCCAGGGCCGGCGGTTCACCCTGCACCCGCCGGCGGCCGAGTTCGCTCAGTTCCACCACACCGAGATCCGGGCCTGCCAGGCCAAAGACGCCAAGCGAAAGGGCAAGGTCGAGCGCCCCTTTCGTGACGTGAAGGAGCGGTTCCTCGAAGAGTGCGCCGCCACCGGCGCGCCCAAGAGTGTGGGCGAGCTCAACCGGTGGGCAGGTCTGTGGATCACCGATCGCATCCACGGACGACTCCACCGAGGCATGGGGGAGGTCCCGGCCGAGCGCTACCTGATCGAGGCCCCGATGCTGCCGCCGCTGCCCCGCCGTCGCTTCGACACCGCCTACGTGGAGACCCGACGGGTGCACGTGGCGATCCCCCGGATCGAGTGGCGCGGCGTGCACTACTCGGTGCCGCCGCAGTGTCTCGGCCAGAAGGTCGAAGTGCGCCACGAGGTGGACTCGTCCACCATCGAGATCCGTTGGGCCGGGGAGGTGGTGGGCACCCACACCGTCGCAGACCCCACAACCGGCGAGGTGTGGGATCCCGGGCACTGGGAAGCCGCCCAGCGGGCGGCCCTCGGCCGCAGTCGAGGTCGTCACCTGTCGGTCGTCCTTCCCGACGAGAAACCGGTTCAGGTTCCACTCCGCCTGGACATCGAGGGCGACGTGGACGTCGAGGTCCCCGACCTCTCCCGCTATGGCACGGAGGCCGGGTCGTGACCGATTCCCTCTATGAGCAGCTAAAGGACGACCTCGGGTACTTGGGGCTCAACCGTTCGGCCGAGTGCTTCGCCACCTTGGCCGAGGAAGCCAAGGCCCAGGAGTGGAGCCACATCGAGTTCCTGGCCCGGGTGGTCGGTGAGCAGGCGTCGGCCACGGTCAACCGCAAGCTCGCGGCTCGCCTGCGCTTCGCCCGGTTCCCATTTCGCCGGACGCTGGCCGACTTCGACTTCGAGTTCCAACCCACCCTCGACCCCAAGTTGGTCGCCGACCTGGCCACGCTCCGGTTCATCGAGGAGAACCGTCCCATCTTGTTCCTGGGCCAGCCTGGGTGCGGCAAGACCCATTGTGAGACTGGATCCACCGGTCCATCCAGGACAGGAGTCAGGGTTGGCGCCGGTGGCTCGACGTGACTCGAAGACTCATTGCCGCCGCGACAGCGGCTGGCCTTGCTTTGGATATGTCCGTTGAGCTGCCAGCGCCGGCCCGGATCCCGCACACCTTGGCCTGATCAGAAGCCTGTCCGTCTCGAAGAGGCGTGACCCATCACAGTCCTGCCGCGCGGCTCCACCCCGGACCGGCACCGACAACCCGCCGTCCATCATGGAGGAACCCATATGCGCCTTGCTGACCACGTCGACTTCGTGATCGGGGTCGACACCCACAAGCTGTCCCACACCCTCGGTCTGGTGAGCACAGGTGGCGTCGAGCTCGACGACGTCACGTTCGCCACCGACGCGTTCGGCTACCGCAAGATGCTGGCGTGGGCCAACAAGCGCACGGCAGACCCGTCGCGCCGATGCTGGGCCATCGAGGGAACCGGAAGCTTCGGGTCGGGCCTCACGACCTACCTACTCGAGCAGGGTGAATGGGTGGTCGAGATCGACCGTCCCAAGCGACCGGCCCGCCGCAACGGTGCCAAGTCTGACGTCCTCGACGCCTACCGGGCAGCCCGCGAGGCACTGGCCCGTCCGCACCTGGCTCAACCGCGACGACGAGGCGTCCGCGAGGCGATCCGTGTCCTTCTATGCACCCGGGAAGGTGCCGTTCGTTCTCGGACCCGAGCCTTGTGCCACCTCCAGGCTCTCATCGTGAACGCGCCAGCCCAGCTTCGTGACCAGCTCCGACGCGACGCCGTCGAGGTCCAAGTGGAGCGCTGCGCCCGGCTGCGGGTCTATGCCGAGCACAGCATCGAACATCGCTCGACCGTGCGCGCCCTTCGGGCGACCGCCCGACGCATCCAGGTCCTGAGCGCCGAAGCCGATGACTTGGAAGCCGAGCTCGAACTCCTGGTCGCTGAGCACGCGCCCGAGCTACTCGCCGAGCCAGGCGTGGGCACCATCTCGGCGGCTCAGGTCATCAACGCCTGGTCACACACTGGCCGGATCCGCTCGGAAGCAGCGTTCGCCATGCTGTCCGGATCGGCGCCCGTCCCCGCCTCGTCGGGCAAAATCGTCCGCCACCGGCTGAACCGAGGCGGTGACCGTCAGCTCAATCGAGCCCTACACACCATCGTTCTGTCGCGCATGCGTTTTCACGACGAGACCAAGGCCTACGTCACCCGCCGCACCGCCGAGGGCCTTACGCCGCGCGAGATCAAGCGGTGTCTGAAGCGTTACGTTGCCCGTCGGCTGTTCCGGGCGCTGGAAGCGGCCAAGCCCAGTGCTCCGGCCGTGGTCATGGCCGCTTGACAGCCATAGAAGCATCCTGGCGGTGGCGCTGGCCACGACCGCGGTCGAGTCTGGGTATCGGGGCTACTTCACGACCGCTGACGACATGGTCAACACCTTGGTGAAGGCCAAGCGGGAAGGCACCTTCGCCACCAAGCTCAAGACCCTCACCGCCCCGAGCGTGCTGGTCATCGACGACGTTGGACTGCTTCCCATCGAACGGGGTGGTGCCGGTGTCTTCTTCCACGTGGTGAACACCCGCTATGAGCGGGGCCACCCGACGCTCATCACCACCAACCGGGGACTCCCCGAGTGGGGCGAGATCTTCGGGGACCCGGTCGTTGCCGCCGCCATCCTCGACCGCCTCATGCACAACGCGGTTGTGTTCAACATCAAGGGACCGTCCTGGCGGATGCGTGAGCACCACGCCCTCGAGCAGGCCAGCGCCGGCAGTCCTGACCACGACTCAGGAAGGAGGCGCCGCTAACCTTTCCCCTTGAGGAACCGAGATCAGGTCAGCGCGGCTTTCGTTGATCGCCAAACGCGAGATTCACTGATCGCAGATCGCGGGGTCCGGTGAGAGCGCACACTCGATGTGCTCGAGGCCACCCGACCTCACATCGAGCTGTACCGCGGGTGGCTCGGGGAGCGCTGTTTGGCTGCGTCCACCATTGACCGGCGCCTCTCCACAGTTTGCGGGTTCTACCGCTTTGCCCACATCGATGGGCGTGTCCTATCGAACCCGGCCCAGTACGTGCGCCGACCCCGGGTTCACCCTTCGGAAGGTCGCGGCCTCGACCGGTCCGAACTGGGGAGGTTCCTATTCGCCGCGGAGCGCTACGACCACGACCACTCCGCGCTAGCGGTCCTGCTCGGCCTGAACGGCCTTCGGGTCTCCGAAGCATGTGCCACCAACATCGAGGACCTCGGAGTCGAGCGTGGCCACCGAACCTTGCGGATCCTCGGGAAAGGCAGTAAGCCCGACGTCATCCCGCTCGTGCCTCCGCACAGCGCGGACCATCGATCTGGCGGTCGGTGAACGCTGCCAGGGCGCGGTCCTGTGCCGTCGCGACGGTCAACGCCTCGACCGGCGCACTGCTCACGGCTGGGTTCGTTCCATTGGCAAGCGAGCCGGGCTCGGGCTGGTCCACCCGCACATGCTGCGAGCCGCGTTCATCATGGCCGCCCTCGACGCAGGTGTCCCACTTCGCGACGTGCAGATCGCCGCCCGCCATGCGGATCCTCGTACCACCACGGTCTACGACCGGCGCCGCCAGAACTTCGACCGCCACGCCGCCTACATCGTCGTAGCCTTTGTCACGGGCGGGTAACAGGCGGACGTTTCCGACACCGTTCGGCACCATGGGGATAGTCCTGTCGAGCCAATGAAGTTCCGCCCCGTCCCCAGCAATTCCGCTCCGATGTCAATCGAGTACATGACGTAGGTCCCTTGTACCGCCCCGTCCAGGGTCCCAGACTTGCCATATGACATTCGGGCGCAAGATCGTAGGTTCGGCGGGCGTGGCTGCCGTCGTTTATGGGGTTTGGGTGCGCCCTCGGCTCTGGCGCTGGGGCGCAACCGACGAGGAAGTCTCTGGTCCGTATCCGGGCGCTGACCTGGTGCCAGAGGGCGAGCGGGGGGCGACGATGGGCGTCACGATCGAGGCGCCACCAGATCAGGTCTGGCCGTGGCTTGTTCAGATGGGCGGTGACCGCGGGGGCTGGTATTCATGGGACCGACTCGACAACGGGGGACGCCCAAGTGCCCAGGAGGTCCACCCTGAGTGGCAAGAGCTGGCCGTGGGCGACTACGTGAAGTACTGGACACGGAGTGGTCCCGTTGACGCGTGGGAGGTTGCAGCCCTCGAACCGAATCGCTTCTTGGCATTGCGTGGGTTGATGGATCTGCGAGGCCGTAACCTCGATCCGAAGCAACCGCGGCCATCGTCTTATGTCGAGGGACTCTGGTGCTTCATGTTGAACGAACTTTCTGGGGGACAAACACGCCTGGTCATCGGCGGCTACCAGGCCATTCGCCCGCGATGGATTGAGCGCTTCGTCAACTATTGGCTCTACCTCCCAGTCACCTGGATCATGCAAGCACGCATGTTGGTCGTGCTCAAGCGGAACATCGAACGAGCGGCTGGAGTGCGACCGCACACAGTGCCCTCACGAGAGGATCCCCGGTTGAAAACCAAGACACTGTCGGTGACCGCGTGATCAGAGGCGCAACATCGCGTCATCGTCGAGGCGTTGAAAGGCAGGTTCGATGAAGATCCTCGTAACCGTCGCGTCGAAGCATGGTTCGACGGACGAAATAGCGAAAGCGATCGGGTCCGAGCTTGCGACCCGCGGGCTCGACGTTTCCGTAGTGCCCGTACAAGATGTCCAGACGATCGACGGATACGACGCCGTCGTTTTGGGGAGTGCCATCCATATGGGTCAATGGATGAAGCCCGCGAAGGAGTTTGCGGCACGCGAGGCTGCGATCCTCGGCTCGCGTCCAGTGTGGTTGTTCTCGAGTGGCCCGGTGACAGACCGGTCTAGGCCGGATGACCCGGCTGACCGACGTCAGGGCGATCAGATCGCGGAGTCGCTTGCGGCCCGTGAGCACCGCGTCTTCCGAGGCAAGCTGGACAAACGTGGACTGAGCGTCGCCGAGCGCGCACTCGTGCGGATCGCGAAGGCCCCTTCTGAAGATCAGCGAGATTGGGAAGAGATCCGAATATGGGCTTCTGAAATCGGTGCGGCGCTGATTGACTCGCGGCCGTTGCATCCCGCCGCCGACTGACCATCCCGTACTTGCCGGTGCCGGTTGGGTCTTGGGTGCCCCAGAACGCCGGGACTGGGGCCTCAGTTAGCGCGGCGACTGGTGTGGCAGATAGCTTTTACTCCCCGAGAGTTGCCAGCCAAAGAGGTAGCATTCGCTGCGTCCACGAGGTGCGAAGTGGAGAAAAGAGATGCCTGAGTTCCCTGCGATTACTCACGTGGCGCTAACGGTTACGAGCCTTGAACGGAGTGTGCCTTGGTACAAGGAGCTGTTCGGCTCGGACCCAATCCTTGACGAGGACACAGGTCCGTTCCAGCGCGTCGCTTGGCTTACCGGCGGCACAATCGTTGGCGTAACTCAGTTCCCTGACTTGGACAGCACTGAGCCGTTCAACGAGCGGCGGCCGGGGCTCGATCATCTGGCTTTCGGCTGTGCCAACCGCGATGAGTTAAAGGCATGGGAAATCCGTCTGAACGAACTCGGCATCCCCAACGGTGGCATCGTGGACACGCCTTACTACTCGGCATTGTCGTTTCGAGATCCCGACAACATCGCACTTGAGTTCTTCGCACCCCGGGGCTAAGACCGGCGGAGTATTCGACTGCTTATAGGCCATCCCATACCGCCGGCTCGGTGGGACACCGTTCTTACCCGCGCAGAGCCAAGTGCTTGCTCCCGCCAGCGCCAGACCCCGCTCATCTCCGAAGAGCCCCTTTTCTTCGATGAGACCAGCTCCACGGTGGCGATCGCGACAACGCCGGTCCGCCTTGCCAGGACCCAGGTACAGGCCGGTCGGAGTGAAAGGGTGGAATCATGGATCTTGGCGACCCAACCGACTTCGACCGATATCTACGAGCCCTCCAGCAGATCAGAGGGTCGCTCGACAGCATCGGTGCGTACGAGGCATATGGAGAGCTGCTCGCCTTCGTCGCAGCTTTCAATGCCGGACACGCGGCACCGGAGCTCGACGATTCGTTGCCGGAGCGGATTCGCAAACTCGTTCCCGGCCTCCACGATCTCCTCTCGACGATCGCCGAAGCACTGGGTGCCACCTCGTTCACCGTCGGTGTCGGTGGGCCAGTTCCCGGTTTGGCTGTGAGCCTTACGTTTGGCAGCCGCTAGCTCCGAAGGGGGTCTTCAGCCCTGCGCACCGCGCGAGGGCAAAGGCGTGGACACCCTCGGGCCCGGGGTCGGTGTGGATCTCTGCATGAGCTTCCCCTCCTATCGCTTCTCCTGCGCCGTCTCCATCAACCGCTCGCGCACCGTGTCCGCAGCCCACCGAACGTCGTCGGCATACTCGCCCGTGAGCGCCGTAACGGCTCGATTCACAGCCGCCTGCTCCTCCGAGCCAAGGTTGTATGGTGCCCTGACCTTCGTCGCGAGAAAGGCCTCATCGACGAGTTCGAGTTTGAGGAAGGCGGCCGTGAGGAAGTTGAGCACCTGCACCATGTCGCTGGGTCCCTCGGAAGGATCTCCTATCAAGACCGCCGCCACCGCGAGGTCCAGTGCCTTGAGCCACTCACCTTTCCAGGTGCTGTAGCTGCAGAGTCTCCCCAGCAAGCGCGCTTTGGCCTTGCAACTGGCGAGACCTTCGGGGAACCGCGAAATGTCTGCGTGAGCGTAGTCCTCCGAACGACCGGTCGGATAGGCGGCTCGAATGTAGGCGATGTCGAAGTCGGGGTACTTCTCAACATCGTCGTTCAGGTCGTCCTGGCCGTACTCGACTCCCGGCGAGCGGCCAAAGACGGCGAAGGTTCTCGTGTCCTCCGGGTCTTGATAGCCAGAGCTCACCAGCACTGCGATCGCCTGCCGGCGCGCCTGCGGGTCATCGCTGCCCAGCGAGACGAATACCTCCGCCGACGGCTTTTCTCCCACCAAAGGATGGACCCGCTCGACAGCAGATCCAGAAACTGACCTGGCCTCGTCCTCCACCGTGCTCGAACGGGCAGCAACCGGACCAGGGACACCCAGCGCAGCGAGCGTCTCGGCAGCACGCGCCTCGGCCGCAAGTGCTTTGGCGGCAGCCTCGCGCACGCCGGGATCCGGGTCTTTGAGGGCGGCCATGAGGGGCTCCACGGGCCGGGCGTCGTCAGCCTTCCCCCCGAGCAGCATGGCCGCAGCTAGACGCCTCTTGCCGAGCTCCTCGGCGGCAGCCTCACGCACGCTCTTGTCCTTCGGGTAGCTCAGGGCCTTGATCAACCCCTTGACGTCTCCCTTGGCCGCGAGCTTCGCGACGTCAGGCGGTCCGAACAACGGCATGGTACGTCCTTCCTTTCCAGATCGAGATGTAGAAGGCTGGCTCCCTCCTCCTGATGTCACTGGACGAGTACCTCCATCCAACCGTCCGACAACACGGTGTGGGCAGGGCATTAGGTCCTTGCAGACAAGGCACAACGTCCCGAAGAGTTCTTCCAAGGGAGCGGCTGCGGACCGAGCCAATGGCAGAGGGCGGGCCGCCGGATACCTATTCAGACGGAATGGCTTCCGATCACCGCAGGTGCCCGTCCTGGGCGCTGCCAGCCTTCCAGGCTGGTTCCCGCACGGGTCGCCGTCATCCAAGGATCTGGAGAGATCTGGTGCCCTTGGGCGGACGCCAGACCAATACCCAAATGCCATTACGGTCGACGAGGTTCCGCGCACCAATGCTTCTCAAGTAACCGCCCGCCCCCCAGGAGACGGGGCCCGTCACGGAGAGCCCGTAGTCCGCCGAGAGGACGATCACGACCTCACGTGCATGCACCGGAAAGACCTGGTTCTGGTACAGGTAGAGGTAGATGTAGCGCCTCCCTCCAAAACGTCCGCTGATGGCGATCGGGGCTATCACCTCGGCATCGCTCGGGATGCGCACCAACGCCTCGTTGAGCGCGTCCGCCGCGGCGGGGGCTACCTGGCCGTTGAACCCGTGATCGCGAAAGACCCAGGAATAGTCTTCGCTCGCATAGAAGATGGCCCCAACGACCAGGGCTGCGCTCAGGGCAAGCACCGCCGAGGTGACCCACATCGTCCTTTGGCGGTGCCGGATCATTGCTGCGAGCGGTCCGCTGATCAGTGCGCACGCGCCAAAGAGCAAGAAGGCATAGACGACATAGTCCTGGAAGCTGAAGATCAAGAATACGGGGCTCTTCTGCAACGCCGATGCCAAGAGCACGAGGACGGGCACCCCGAATCCCCACGGCGTCACGATCCCGATAATGCCGACGGGTCGCAACCAGCCATACAACATCGAAATCCGTTTACTAAACACCATGTTGAGCCCTCGAGAGGGGTGTTCGAAGAGTGAGCTGACCAGCAGGGATACACCCGCCAAGCCGCCGGGAAGCGTGCTGCGACCGGCTAGCCAGGCATAGCCGTCCTTTGGCCCCGCGTTCGCTCCGATGATGTCGATGAAGACGATGGCGCCGAGGCCGATACCTGCGAGCAGCAAGCCCCTTCGCCGGGTGCTTCGTCCCGCCAGCAGGCAGGAAAGGGCAATCCCGAGGACGTAGAGGCTGCCATTCTCGCCGCACAGCAGACAGCCCGCGATCCACCACCAGGAACGTCGCAGGTTGCCACGCCAGAGGTCCCGAGCTGCAAGGACGGCAAAGAGCGCCCCGATGGGCTCGGCGTGGAAGTCCTGGTTGGCAACGGCGTACGTCGCGGGATTGAGCAGCCACAGCGCCAACGCGCCGCCGAGCAGGCCGAGCGCCGGGCCCCGATGCAAGGAGCGACGCTCGAGTAGCTCCGAGATCCAGAAGAAACAGACGAGCCCGGTGCCCGCCAGGGCGCCCGCCTGCACCCACAGCAGCAACGACGGTTGCGGAAAGATCCTGTAGAGCGCCCCGAGGGGCCACATCACGATGTCGAAGTTCAGGTGGAGAAAGGAGACGCTCTGGATGGTGCTGTACGGATCGAGGTTGCCATGACCTATTTGTGTCCACGCCTGGTTGAAGATGGCGAAATCGATCCCGAGGTTGAATCGGTTATAAAAGAACATCGAGATGGCGACCAGGACGACGAACTGGGCACCAAAGACGACGCATCCGGCCGCTCGCACCTTCCACCAGAGGGTTCGGCGACGTGCCTCGCGGCGCATCCCGATTCGCAACGCCTCGGGCAACCGCCGAACGTGCTTTGCCGTCGGCGGTTCGGCGGGCGGGGCAGTCCCAACGTGCGCCAAGCGATGCGCGACGACCTTATTGTGGACGTGCAATTCTTCGAGTCTCATCCCAGGGGTTGCTCGATCTGAAGAAGGACGGCCGAAAACGCGCCACAACCGCTGGACCCGTCGAGCATCGGATCGTCTGCTTCGGGGAGCTGAGAAATATGCGCTCATTATCGCAGGCTCTGGTCCACATGCGGCAAGTGGCAAGTGGCAAGGGATTTGGTGGCCGACCCGGGTACCATGCGGCCGTGGCAACCCGACGGAAGCGGAGAGCCCATAAGGCAACCCACCTCCGGGGTCTTCACTCGCGGGCTCTTCGGTAGGGCCACTTGCGCCCGATCGTCGGTCCAAGAGATCACGTCGTCCGGCTCCCGGATGGGCGACTGCTCGGATACGCGGAGTACGGCGATCCGCAGGGTCGACCGGTCTTCAATTGTCATGGCGGCCTGACGTGTCGTCTCGACGTACAGCCGGCAGACGCCGCGGCACGAAGCGCCGGCGTGCGTCTCCTGTCGCCGGACCGGCCCGGGATCGGTCTCTCTTCGCGTCTTCGCCATCGGACGATCGGCGCATGGGCCGACGACGTCGCAGCCTTGGCCGACCAGCTCGGCATCGATCGGTTCGCCGTGATGGGTTGGTCCTTTGGGGGTCCCTTCGCTGCAGCCTGCGCGGCGCTGCTGCCCGAGCGGGTCGCCGCCACCGCCATCATCGCCGGTGGGGTCCCCCTGGACTGGCCATGTGCCTCCAAGGGCTTCGAGAACACGACGGACGCGGTGTTTTTCCGGCTGTGCAAGATATCGCCGCCTTTGGCCTTCGTCGGGCTACGGATGGTCGGCGAGGTCGCGGCGCACGCACCGACCTTATGGATGCGCCTGGGATCGTCGGAGATGGCCACCCGCGACGTCGAGGCGATCGTGCGCGACGGTGTCCGGGAGTTCGCGCTGTCCATCGGTGAGGGCTTACGTTGTCCCGCCGGTGTCGTCGACGACTACCTCTGCTATGCCCGACCATGGGGATTCGAGTACGAGCGCATCAGGGGGCCCGTGCATCTTTGGCAGGGCGACGCGGACACCTTTCTCCCCGTCGCCTGGAGCGAGGAGGCTGCTCGGCGCATCCCCCACGCGAGGCTCTCGATCGTCCCCGGATACGGCCACTTCCTTGCGCGGGACCACTGGGCCGAGATCTTCGCCGGCCTCGGCGAGACCTGAAGCCTTCCGGCGACCCCCAAAACTCTTCCGAGCGCCCTACTTGATCGCCAACGCGTTGGGCGGCGATCCCACGCCGCCGACCAGATGGAGAGGCGACGATGTGAGGAGGAATTCGTAACAGCCGTCGGCGGCGCAGTCATCCGCCAAAGCGGCCATGTCCCACAGCTCCCCGATCGGCATGCCGAGCAGCGGCAGCAGCGCGAAGTGCAGCGACCCCTCCATGACGGCCACCGGATCCACCCCTCCGGGGCCGAGGCGCTCCGCTGATGTGGCTCCCGGCGGTGGCCACGCCTCGAGCGCGGGGTTGTCGGCGGCCACCGCGGCGAGTCGGAGCTCCCACAAGAGCCGTGCCATGTCCTCACCGGCGCGAAGCCCCGGGGAGCGATAGCGATCAGCCAGGGCTGCACGCGACTCCTCGTCGAGCTCGCGATACCACTCGATCCAGCCCGTCCGGACCAGGAGGATGTCGCCGGGCGTCACCGTGGTGCCCTGGCGCTCGAGGGTGCCCGAGAGTTCCTCGGGATCGATCGGATCGCTCGCCAGCATGTCGAGGGGTCGGCCCTCGGCCACACGATGACGCCCCACATCGGCGAGCACGCCTCTCCCGACGATGCCCCTCGCGGCCCAGTGGTGGACGCCGTGGGCCTCGTCGGCCACCCCGTTGTAAAAGCCGTGGGCGGGATGGCGAATATGTCGGAACCCATCCCACTGGCTCGAGGACTGGGTGTTCCACTCCGAAAGCTGGTCGTCATGACCGAGCGTGCCACCGACCCAGAGAACCTCGTGGACCATCCGCGATCGGCCGCCCAACGGGGGATCGGGCTGATCGAGGGGAAGATTCAGCGGGAACACGGCGCCTCGTCGTGCCGCCCCAAGCCCCCGGCGGACCGCGTCGACGGTCAGGAGGTTGAGGCATCCGAGCGCATCCCCGTCTCCCCACAGTCCCCACGTGGATCGGGCCGGCATGTCCGGCCGTCCCGGGAGCTGGTCGTATCCGGGGAGGGCGTCGCCGGGCGGGGTCATCACGACGGGAGTGCTTACTAGACCCCGAACCGGCGTGCCCCGATCGTTGGGAGAAGAAATCGATGCGCCACGCGTCGCGGCCCGGTCAGCGAACCCCGAGCGGCCGGAACTGCACGCTGATGCGAGCGCCCGCCGGACGCCTCGTCTTTGGCACGGCGTGCTCCCACGTGCGCTGGCAGCTGCCGCCCATCACCAGCAGATCGCCCCGACCGAGCTCGAAGTGGTGCGACCCGCCCCCGCCCCGCGGACGCAGGAGGAACCGGCGCGGCTCGCCCAGCGAGACGATCGCGACGAGCGTGTCCTCTCGGGATCCACGGCCGATGGTGTCGCCGTGCCAGGCCACGCTGTCCCTCCCGTCGCGATACAGGCAGAGGCCCGCCGTACACAACGGCTCGCCGAGCTCGTCGCCATAGTGATCGCTCAACGCCGCACGTGCCCGGACGAGAGCGATATCCGGGAGCTCGTCCTGCAATGCGTAAAACCGCACCAGGCGGGGAACGTCGACCATCCGGTCGTACATCCGGCGCCGCTCGGCCCGCCAGGGAACGAGCCGATGCAGGCGCTCGAACAGGACGTCCGGGCGCGCCATCCAATCTCGCCGCAGATCCACCCACGCGCCACTGTCCAGGTACGTGCGCTCCACGAGGTCGCCGAGCGGGCGCGGACCTGGCTCGGGGTCCGAGTCCAGGAGGGACGCCTGGATGACCACCATGACCCGTCAGTTTAGGGTCACGGGCGAACAGCCGTTCGCCCTGCCCTCAACCCTGCTCGTCGCCCGATGGTCTCTCGAGCACCCCGACGTCGATGTCGGCCCAGACCACCTTGCCCGCCCGGTGGCCCTGGCGCACCCCCCACCTCCTGCACAACGTGTCCACGATGAGCAGTCCTCTGCCTCCGGATTCCATCACCCTCGGCGTCTTTCGCGCCGGCCATCGCCCACTGGCGTCGGATACCTCGACGGTCGCGGTCGCGCCCTCGAAGGAGAGCTCGACCGAATATTGGCTTCCCGCATGTTGCACCGCGTTGGTCGCGAGCTCCGTGACGACCAGCTCGACGTCGTCGGTATCGAAGCCCCAGTCTTGGCCCGCGTTACGGACGAATCGGCGGGCGGCTCCGGGTGAGCACGCGTCACAAGGAAACGTCCGGTGCGTGCGGAGCACATGCGGTACGGTACCCGTCACCTCGGAGCATATGCGTGCGGCGCGACGGCGCAGAGGGACCGGACGACCCGGTCGTCCAGCCCAATCCTCAATCGGCCAGGAGCCGGCCCCGACGAGGCCGCGGCCCTCGACGCAAATGGCCTGGATCTTCCCGCGCACCTATTCCTCTATTTGGAACGTCGCCTCCAGACCCAGGATGCCGAGGACCCGCCTCACCGAGTCACTGGGCTTGCGCAGGCGGATCTCCCCACCCCCGGCGCCGAGGGTTCGGGATGCCATCAGGAGGGCGTTGAAAGCATCGGAGCCCATGAAGTTGGCCCGGCCGAGATCGACGACAACGCCCCGCTGGTGCGAATGCCACGCCTGCGCGATGGCGCGCTCGAAATCCCCGGCGTTGGACATGTCGATCTCCCCGATGACCACGACCAGGCCGGCACCGTCCGACCCGTGCGCGCCATCCCCGGGGAAAACCTGAAATTGTGCCAGCTCCGCCATTCCCGTCGACTCTCCAAGCGTCCCCACCCTGCGGACGGCAACCAGGAACCGCTGCGATCGTCCGGGGTCTGTCGATGTGCCGGTGGCAACCGTCGACGATAGTACTCAACTGCCGCGGCGTCCCCCGGGCGGACCCGGGCATAGGGGTCGATCGTCTCGACCAACCTCCCCGCTCTCGACAATGAGTCGCAGCATCACCTCGAAGGCGGCGGCATCGACCCCGTCGAAACGCACCCGCTTGCGGCGCGCCGTCGTCCCCGAGATCACCGCGAGGCGGCCGCGCTCGACACCGAACCTCTCCGCGAGCAAGGTCAGGAGCGCTTGGTTCGCTCGACCCTCGAGGGGTGGGGCGGCCAGCCTCACCTTGAGGGCGTCACCATGGATGCCGACCACGCCGCTCGAACGGGCGCCGGGCTGGACATGGACCCGCAGCACCGGGCCCGCGGTCGTCGCGTCGAAGAGCTTCGAGGTCAGTCGCCGCTCTGTCAGGAGACCTCTGCTCCGAGACCCCGACGGGCGGCAGCCACGTCGAGGCCACCCCAGCCTTGCCGAACGAGCGGTCTCCATGGGTCGGCGATCGCGGCGGCCACCGGCGCGACGTCCACGCCGGCGTCGGACGCGACCAGGTCGAGGTCCTTCAGTGCCCATTCGAGCGCGAAGTCGGCGTCGTAGTCCCCGTCGATCATCCTCGTCAGCTTGGTCGTCGCGTATCCAGAGGCCAACGGGTTGTCTCGCAGCGCGTCGTCGAGCGCGCCCCGGTCCACGTCGAGTCGTTGGGCGAGGGCCGACACCTCGGCGGCAGCCTCCGTCTCAAAGGCCAGCAACGTGTTCAGCACGAGCTTCATCTTGCTCCCGGCACCGACGGGCCCGAGCGACATCGTTCGGCGTCCGAGGGCGGCAAAGACGGGCTCGAGCCACCGGACCACCGCCTGCGACCCGGAGGCGAGGATCAGGAGCCTTCCGGTCTCGGCGGGCTCCCGGCTCCCGGACACCGGTGCATCCACGAAATCGACGTCGGGACGCCGGGCGCGGGCCTGTGCTGCGAGACGCGCCGTCGCCGCGACACCCACGGTCGCCATCTGGACCCAGACCGAGTCGGGCCTCATGGCGTCGAGCCCGGGCCGGTCGTCTCTGGCATCTCCGCCTCCCGTCCTCGACATCAAAGGCGCAGGTCATCGATGGACAACACCTACGACTTCACGTACCCTTCCACAAAGAGGGGCACACCTGGGGGGTGGCAAAATGGCTAGAGGGGAAGGAGCTCTCTCGGGGACCCGACCATATGCTTGGTCGGCGCAAGCGCTCGCTGGGATACCTCAATCAACCGCCTAGGCTCGTGCCCGAACGGTTCTCCAACAACGGAATCAGCCCAGTAAGAGGGCCGTGTTGGTCGCCGGCGAGAGAGGAGGTCGGCGGCCCAGGCCGTTGGGTGCCTCTCCTCCGCGCACGCACCGTCCCACCTGGAGACTGCTCGGAAGGTTGAATCGATGGCCGTCAGGGAGAGCGCAACGATTCTCTTTACCGACCTGGTCGGCTCGACCGAGCTGTCCCAGTCGCTCTCCCCTGGAGACGCCGATCAGGTCCGTCGGGCCCACTTCGCCACGCTGAGAAAGGCCGTCGCCAGCAGCGAGGGCACCGAGGTGAAGAACCTGGGCGACGGCATCATGGTGGCCTTCTCGGCGTCGTCCACCGCGGTGTCGTGCGCGGTGGCCATGCAGCAGGCCGTCGAGGCGCACAACCGCGACAGCGGACACCCCCTCGGGCTGCGAGTGGGCATCAGCGGCGGCGAGGTGACCAAGGAAGCGGGCACCGACGGCGACGACTACTTCGGCGACCCGGTCATCGAGGCGGCCCGCCTGTGCGCAAGGGCCGAGGGCGGCCAGATCCTGGCCTCCCAGTTCGTCCAGGTCATGGCCGGACGCCGGAGCTCGCACGCCTTTGCCCCCGTGGGCGAGCTCGAGCTCAAGGGGCTGGCGGAGCCCCTGGAGACCGTCGAGGTGGGCTGGGAGCCCCTGGCCGAGGACGGCGGTGGGGCCACGGTCGACGAGATCCCGCTCCCGAGAAGGCTGGGTCACCGTCCCGGACCGGGGGTGATCGGCCGCCACCTGCACCTCGTGACGGTGGAGGAGGCCTACAAGCGGGTGGCCAGCCACCAGGGCCGAGAGGTGGTGCTGATCGCCGGGGAGGCCGGGCAGGGCAAGACCACCTTGGCCGCCGAGGCGGCCCGGCGGGCCCACGCCGAGGGGGCCATCGTGCTGCTCGGCCGCTGCGACGAGGAGCTCGGGGTGCCCTACGCCCCCTTCGCCGAGGCCCTCAACCACTACGTCTCCCACGCCCCCGAGGAGTTGCTCACCGCCCACGTGGCCGCCCACGGGCCCGAGCTGTCCCGGCTCACCCGGGCCCTGCGCTCCCGGGTGCAGGGACTGGCGCAGCCGAGCGAGGGGGCCGACGCCGAGACCGAGCGCTACGTGCTGTACGCCGCGGTGCTCGGGATCCTGGCCGCGGCCTGCGAGGAGCGTCCGGTGGTGCTGGTCTTGGACGACCTGCAGTGGGCCGACGTGGCCAGCCTGCAGCTGCTGCGCCACCTGGTGAAAGAGGCCGACCCTCTGCAGCTGCTGATCCTCGGCACCTACCGAGACACCGAGCTGTCCCCCACCCACCCTTTGGCCGAGACCCTCGGGGCGCTGCGCCGGGAGCCCGGGGTCGGTCGCATCACCTTGAAGGGCCTCGACGACGACGAGGTGGTCCAGTACCTCGAGTCGGCGGCCGGACACGACCTGTCCAAGGAGGGCCTGGAGCTGGCCCACGCCGTCTACGGGGAGACCGACGGCAACCCCTTCTTCGTCTCCGAGATGCTCCGCCACCTGACCGAGTCCGGCGCCGTCTACAAGGACGATGCCGGGCGGTGGGTCATGGGGGATCTCGGCGACGTCATCCTGCCCAACAGCATCAAGGAGGTGGTGGCCACCCGGGTGGCCCGCCTCGGCGAGCAGGCCAACCGAGTGCTCTCGGTGGCCGCCGTGATCGGCCGCGACTTCGACATCGAGCCCTTGAGCCGGGTCACCGGCCGCGACGAGGACGAGCTGCTCGACCTGCTCGACGCAGCGCGTGCCGTGGCCTTGGTGCGAGAGGCCCCCGAGCTGCCCGGGCGCTACACCTTCTCCCACGGCCTGGTCCAGCACACCCTCTACCAGGAGCTCAGTGCCACCCGGCGGGCCCGGATCCACCGCCAGGTGGCGGAGGCCCTCGAGGAGATCTACGGGGACCTTGAGGCCGCCCGCGTCGGCGAGCTGGCCCACCACTGGTTCCACGCCACCCAGCTGGTCGACACCCAGAAGGCCATCTCCTACTCCCGCCAGGCGGGGGAGCTGGCGCTCGCCGCCCTGGCCCCGGAGGATGGCGTCCGCTACTTCAACCAGGCCCTCCAACTCCTCGACCAGCTCCCCGCCGCCGACCCCGCATTGGCGGTCGACCTCCGCCTCGACCTCGGCATCGCCCAGCGTCAGGCCGGGATCCCCGCCTACCGCGAGACCTTCCTAGAGGCGGCAGGCCGGGCTCAGGCCCTGGGCGATCCGGACCGCCTGGTCAAGGCGGCCCTCGGCAACAACCGGGGGCTCTATACCGCCCTCGGCTTGGTGGACGAGGAGAGAGTGGCGGTGCTCGAGTCCGCCCTCGAGATGTTCCCCCCGGGCGACAGCCCCGAGCGCGCCGTGCTCCTCGCCACCTTGTGCAGCGAGCTCGCCTACGGACCGCTCGATCGGCGCCTCGCCGTCGCCGGGCAGGCCACCGAGATCGCCGAACGACTGGCGGACCCCGCCACCCTGGTCGACGTGAGCAACCTGCAACAGCTGGCCCTGACGATCCCCGACACCCTGTCGGATCGGTTGCGCACCGGCGAGCGAGCCGTGGCGCTCGCTCAGGACCTGGGCGACCCGGCCCGGCAATTCTGGGCGGCCTGCGCCGACCACGCCAATGCCCTCCAGGCCGGGGAATTCGAGCGCTCGGCGCGCCACGTCGCGACCATTCGGGAGGTGAGCCAGCGGCTCCGCCAACCGGTGCTGGTGTGGGCGGCCACCAGCCTCCTGGCCGGCGAGGCCCTCGTCCGGGGCGACCACGAGGAGGCCGAGGAGCTGGCCAACCGGGCCCTCGAGACGGGTATGTCGAGCGGACAACCCGATGCCCTCTCCGCCTATGGAGGGCAAATGATGCTGGTCCGCTACCAGCAGGGACGGCTGGACGAGCTCGCCCCCCTCGTCGTCGACGTGGCCGCACAGAACCCCGGCATCGCCGCCTACCAGGCGTGCGTGGGGATCACCCACCTCGAGGCGGGCGAGCACGAGGAGGCGCTCGAGGTGCTCGAGCGGGGGGCCGCGGACGGCTTCGCCTCGGTGACGCCCGACAGCGCCTGGTTCGACGCGATGGCCATCTACGCGGCGCAGGCAATCGAGCTGCGCGCCGAGGGGCCCGCCAGGCGCCTCGTCGAGCTGATCAGTCCCTACCGGGACCAGATCCCCTTCCAGGGCCTCACCATCTACGAGCCGGCCTCGTACTACCTGGGTGCGCTGCTCTCGGTCCTCGGTCGAGAGCAGGAGGCGGCCACCTGTTTCGAGCAGGCCCTGGAGCTCTGCGCACGGGGCGAGATGAAGTTCGCCCAGGCGCAGACGGAGCTGGCGTGGGGCCGCATGCTCGCCTCCAGCGAGAGCGCCGACGATCGCCCTCGGGCGCGAACACTGCTCGAGCAGGCTCGCACCGCGGCCAAGGCCTACGGCTACGCGGCCATCGAGCGTCGGGTGGCGCAGGCGATCCAACCGCTCGAAGCGACCGGCTGACCCGTGATGGACAGCGCATCGGCGACCCACGTACCCTCCCGCAGGGACCCGCCCTGCTCGGAGGCTCGTTAATGGCTGCGACGGAAAGCGTCACGATTCTCTTTACGGACCTGGTCGGTTCCACCGGGCTCTCGCAGGCCCTGCCGCCCGCCGAGGCGGACCAGGTCCGTCGGGCCCACTTCGCCATGCTGAGAAAGGCCGTCGCGAGCAGCGAGGGCACCGAGGTGAAGAACCTGGGCGACGGGATCATGGTGGCCTTCCCGGCCGCCTCGACCGGCCTCTCGTGCGCGGTGGCCATGCAGCGGGCCGTCGAGGCGCAGAGCCGCGACAGCGGACACCCCCTCGGGCTGCGCGTGGGCATCAGCGGCGGCGAGGTGACCAAGGAGGGCGACGACTACTTTGGCGACCCGGTCATCGAGGCGGCCCGCCTGTGCGCACGGGCCGAGGGCGGACAGATCCTGGCCTCGCAGTTCGTCCAGGTCATGGCTGGCCGATGGGGTGGGCAGGCGATCCGTCAGTTGGGCGAGCTCGAGCTCAAGGGGCTGGCCGAGCCCCTGGAGACCGTCGAGGTGGGCTGGGAGCCCCTGGCCGAGGACGGCGGTGGGGCCACGGTCGACGAGATCCCGCTCCCGAGAAGGCTGGGTCACCGTCCCGGACCGGGGGTGATCGGCCGCCACCTGCACCTCGTGACGGTGGAGGAGGCCTACAAGCGGGTGGCCAGCCACCAGGGCCGAGAGGTGGTGCTGATCGCCGGGGAGGCCGGGCAGGGCAAGACCACCTTGGCCGCCGAGGCGGCCCGGCGGGCCCACGCCGAGGGGGCCATCGTGCTGCTCGGCCGCTGCGACGAGGAGCTCGGGGTGCCCTACGCCCCCTTCGCCGAGGCCCTCAACCACTACGTCTCCCACGCCCCCGAGGAGTTGCTCACCGCCCACGTGGCCGCCCACGGGCCCGAGCTGTCCCGGCTCACCCGGGCCCTGCGCTCCCGGGTGCAGGGACTGGCGCAGCCGAGCGAGGGGGCCGACGCCGAGACCGAGCGCTACGTGCTGTACGCCGCGGTGCTCGGGATCCTGGCCGCGGCCTGCGAGGAGCGTCCGGTGGTGCTGGTCTTGGACGACCTGCAGTGGGCCGACGTGGCCAGCCTGCAGCTGCTGCGCCACCTGGTGAAAGAGGCCGACCCTCTGCAGCTGCTGATCCTCGGCACCTACCGAGACACCGAGCTGTCCCCCACCCACCCTTTGGCCGAGACCCTCGGGGCGCTGCGCCGGGAGCCCGGGGTCGGTCGCATCACCTTGAAGGGCCTCGACGACGACGAGGTGGTCCAGTACCTCGAGTCGGCGGCCGGACACGACCTGTCCAAGGAGGGCCTGGAGCTGGCCCACGCCGTCTACGGGGAGACCGACGGCAACCCCTTCTTCGTCTCCGAGATGCTCCGCCACCTGACCGAGTCCGGCGCCGTCTACAAGGACGATGCCGGGCGGTGGGCGGCCACCACCGACGCGATCACGCTTCCCAACAGCGTCAGGGAGGTGGTGGCCACTCGGGTGGCCCGCCTCGGCGAGCAGTCCATCCGAGTGCTCTCGGTGGCCGCCGTGATCGGCCGCGACTTCGAGCTGTCCCACCTGAGCCGGGTCACCAACCGCGACGAGGACGACCTGCTCGACCTGCTCGACGCGGCGGCCGAAGCCGCGGTGGTGCGGGAGGTTCCCGCCGCTCCGGGGCGCTACACCTTCTCTCACGCCCTGGTCCAGCACACCTTGTACCAGGAGCTGGGTGCCACCCGCCGGGCCCGCATCCACCGCCAGGTGGGCGAGGCCCTCGAGGACCTCTGCGGTGACCACCCCGAGGCCCGTGTGGGCGAGCTGGCCCACCACTGGTTCCACGCCACCCAGCTGGTGGACACCCAGAAGGCCATCTCCTACTCCCGCCAGGCCGGGGAGGCCGCGCTGGCCGCCCTGGCCCCGGCCGACGCCGTGCGCTACTTCCTCCAGGCGCTCCAGCTGCTCGACCAGCTGCCCGGAGCCGACCCCGCCCTGGCGGTCGACCTCCGCCTCGACCTCGGGATCGCCCAGCGCCAGGCCGGGCTCCCCGCCTTCCGCGAGACCTTCCTGGAGGCGGCCCACCGGTCCCAGGCCCTGGGCGACCCGGACCGGCTGGTCAAGGCCGCCCTCGGCAACAACCGGGGATTCTTCAGCGCCCTCGGCGTGGTGGACGAGGAAAACGTGGCGGTGCTCGAGTCGGCCCTCGAGATGGCGCCGCCGGGCGACAGCCCCGAGCGAGCCGTGCTCCTCGCCACCTTGTGCAGCGAGCTCGCCTACGGACCGCTCGATCGGCGACTGGAGCTCTCCCGAGAGTCGACCGACATGGCGGAGCGCCTGGGGGATCCCGCCACCCTGATCGATGTGCTCAACCTGCAGCAGCTGCCGCTCAACATCCCGAGCACCCTGGCCGATCGGTTGCCCAAGAGCGCCAAGGCGGTGGCCCTGGCGGAGGAGCTCAACGAGCCCGTGCGGCTGTTTTGGGCGATGCACTTCGACCGCAACAACGCCATCCAACACGGTGATTTCGAGCGGGCCACGCACCACCTCGGGGTGATGAAGGAATTGAGCGAGCGCCTCCGACAGCCGATGATGGTCTGGGTGTCGACCTACCACGAGGCCGTCGAGTCCCTGGTGGTCGGCGACCACGAGCGGGGCGAGGAGCTTGCCAACCTGGCCCTCGAGATCGGCACCGACAGCGCACAGCCCGACGCCTTCGCCTTTTACGGGGCACAGCTGATGGTCGTCCGAATCCAGCAGGGTCGGATGGACGAGCTCGCAGAGCTCGTCCGGGACGTCGCCGAGCAGAACCCCCGCATCGCCGCCTACCAGGCATGCGTGGTGCTGAGCCACCTCGAGGCGGGCGAGGAGCAAGAGGCGCTCGCCCTGCTGGAGCAGGCGGCCGAGGACGGGTTCGCCTGGGTGTTCCCCGACACGGCCTGGTTCGACGCCATCTCGGTCTACTCCCGGGCGGCGATCGAGCTGGAGGCGCGGCGGGCCGCCGAGAATCTCGTCCTGCTCATCGCACCCCATCACGAGCAGGTGCCGTTCCAGGGCCTCACCAACCACGAGCCGATGTCGTGCCTCCTTGGTGGGCTCCTCGTCGTTCTCCGCCGGGACGCCGAGGCGGAGACCTACCTTGCGGAGGCCGAAGGCCTGTGCAAGCGGGGCAACATGCGGTTCGCCCA
This sequence comes from uncultured Actinomycetes bacterium, assembly GCA_963773635.1. Lineage (GTDB taxonomy): Bacteria > Actinomycetota > Acidimicrobiia > Acidimicrobiales > RAAP-2 > CAVZBW01. The sequence goes on from CAVZBW010000005.1 coordinate 1,015,243, forward strand.
GGCGCAGACCGAATTGTCCTGGGGCCGCATGCTCGCGAAAAGGGATGGGGACGAGGACCGGCAACGGGCGCGGGCCATGCTCGAGCGCGCCCGCGCCGCGGCCGTCGCCAACGGCTACCGAGCGATCGAACGGCGGGCGACCCGTGCACTCGACGCCCTGCGGCCCGCCGACGAGGCCGCCCGCTGACGAGGCCGGTCCCGACGGTGGGGTCGTGAGGCGCCGCCGGTCCAAGACCGACGGTGGCCCGAGGCAGGACGTAGCCGCTGGCATACTCGTGCGGCAGGACCGGCAGGCGGCGGACCGGGGTCAACCAGCCGGCCACTCAACCGGGCGGCCGCCCTCTCGGAGCCCCGACGACGGGCCGGACGAGAAGTGGAGCGAGGCGGCCCTCGTTCTCGACGGCTGCACGTACACCCTCGCGGACCTGGTCCTCGTGGCGGTCCTTTCCGACCAGTGGGACGGGTTTGCCACTCGCGTCGTCGGGCGAGAGGCGGGGGCGCCGATCGACTCCGGGGACGTCACCCAGGGGGTGATCGCGTTTCGTCGGGCCCGTCGTCTGGAGGCGGCGGCCGACCTACGGAGTTGGCTCTCCGAGCGGGACGTCGACCAGGACGACCTCTTCGCCTTCGTGCGGTCGCGGTTGGCATCCGAGGCGAGCCCTGCGGTCGAGGCCCCTCCTCGGACCGCGGCGCAGCAGCCCACCGAGGAGGAGGCCGGGGCGAAGCCGTCGACATCGTCGGAGGGGACGCCCTGGTGGCCGGAGGCCGTGCTGAGCGGGGACGTCGAGCGCTGGGCCACCACCCTCCAGCATTGGTGGGCCGCCCAGGCTCTGCTGCGCGCACGCGGCACGCCGACAGCCGGGACCGCCCCGGATCGGGCGCGCCTGCTCGAACAGGTCCGGGCATCGAGCGCCCTGCGGGTGATCGGCCCGGTGGAGGACCAACGACTGTGTGAGATGGTCGACCTCTCGGTCGACTATCTCTCTTGGCGCGACCTGGCGATCGACGAGCCCGACATCGACCGGCTGATCACGCGCAAACGGCTCGATTGGTCGTGGTATTGGTACGATCTCATCCTCTTCAAGACCGAATCGGCCGTGCGGGAGGCGGCACTGTGCATCCGGCACGACGGGGAAGAGATCGCAGGCGTGGTTGCTCGAGCCGGTGCCACGATCGAGAGCCGGCGCATCCTCCTGCAGGATCTCGGGCCAGACGAGCGGGCCACGCTCGTGTCGCTCGTTCCGGACGGATTGGGGGGACCGTTGGTCATCGACGGGAGGCTGGTGCTGGTGCGACTCCGGGCGGTTTCTCCGCCAGATCGCCATCGCGCGGAGATTCGCCAGTCCGCTCGGCAGGAGCTGGCCGATGATGCCTTGACACGCTTCGCGTCGGGGAAGGCGCAGCGAGTCGGGCGGTGGTGACGACGGGGATGGGCAACGAGGACGTCCTCGAAGGGATCCCCTTCATCGGCATGATCCCGGCGACCATTCGTCCCCTCGTGATCGAGCTGCTCGATCCGAGGTCCTACGAGTTTGGCGACGTGATCATCCAGCAGGGGGGCCCTCCGGACGGGCTGTACCTGATGGTCAACGGATCCGCACGGGTCGTGATGGCGGCCGACGGCGGGATCGAAGCCACGCTGGGCCACGTTGGCCCGGGGGACACCTTTGGCGAGGCCGCCCTCCTGGATGGCGCCCCCCGCTCGGCCACCGTGCGAGCGTCGTCACACGTCGAGGTCCTGATGCTCGACGCCCGGGTGTTTGAGGCGCTGCGCCGGCTACATCCCGAGCTCGGTACCGCCCTCGAGAGTCATCGCCGCGTCCACACGCTGCAACGCTTTCTTCGGACGCAGTCGGCCTTCGCGTCCATACCCCTCGAGGGTTTGATCGAGATGGGACAAGAGCTCACCGAGGTCCATTTCGCCCCGGGCGAACGGGTCATCGAGGAGGGCGGCCCGGCAGATTGCCTGTACATCGTGAAGGACGGCCGCCTGAAGGTCTCGAGGTCCGACGGTGATCGCACGATCGCCGTCGGCTACCTGCGCACGGGAGACGCCTTTGGCGAGGCTGCGCTCCGGCCCGGGCAGCTGCGCCAGGCGACCGTGGAGGCCAGCGTCCCGACAACCCTCTTGCGGCTGGACGCCGAGCCGTTTCGCCGACTGGCCGGTCGCTACGACGCGTTTGAAGGACGCCTGACGGAGCTGATCGCGCTACGGCAGCGGCGAGCGGCGGACTTCGTCCCTCTCGATTTCGCCGGCGACTCGACCGATCTCGTCACGCACCAGGCGGGGCCCACCGCAGAGGGATCCGGTCCCTCGTCGCAGGAGGTGACCGATCCCGACCTCCAGTCGGCTCCCGCATTGGCCGAGCAGCCGCGTCCCCCGGTCGTGGCTATCCGGCCGAGCAGGCGGTTTCCCGTCGTTCGCCAGCTCGACGCCATGGACTGCGGAGCCGCGTGCCTCGGGATGATCGCCCGGTACTACGGACAGCGAGTGTCGATGCCCTTCATCCGCCAGGAGGCGGGCACGTCCACGAGCGGCACCACTCTCGCGGGCCTGCGCCACGGCGGTGCGGCCATCGGACTCGCCATCGAGGCGGTCAAGGTGTCCCCGGAACGCCTGGACGACCTCCGGCTCCCGGCGATCGTCCACTGGGAAGGCAATCACTGGGTGGTGCTGGTCGCCGTCGAGGGGTCGACCGTGAGGATGGTCGATCCGGCGATCGGTCTCCGGAAGATGAGCCGGGCGGAGTTCGAGCAGGGCTGGACCGCGGTACGCGGCGATCGCCACTCCCACCCCCGAGCTGGCACTCGCCCCCAAGGCCCGTTCGGGCCTGCAGTGGCTCGTCCCGTTTTTGCGCCCCCACCGGAAGATCCTCCTGCTGGCGCTGGTGCTGGCGTTTGCCGCGGCGACGGCCGAGGTGGCGATCCCCCTCATCAGCCAGCTCATCGTGGACCACGGAATCTTGCAGCACGACAGCTCGGTCGTCACCGTCCTCGGACTCCTCGGCATCGCCCTCGGCATCTCCAGCGCGCTCATCGTCTACGCGCAGCGCCGGGCCCTGACCCGAGTCGCGGTGGGGCTGGACACGGCGTCGCTCGAGGATCTCACCGATACGCTCTTCGGGCTGCCGCTCTCCTATTTCGAGGCCCGCCGGACCGGCGACCTCGAACGACGGCTCACCTCGCTGCAGCAGGTCAATCAGACCATCACGCGGCAGGGCGTCGCCACCATCACCTCGGCGACGCAGCTGGTGATGATCGTCGCGTTGATGCTCTTCTACTCGCCGGTCCTGGTCGCGATCTTTCTCGCCATGATGGCGCTGTTCGCCGTATCGATCCGTTACGCCATCCAGCGAGTGGGCCCCGTCTACGCGTCCCTGGAGCACGCCTTTGGCCAGTTCACGGCGCGTCAGGTGGACACGCTCAAGGGGATCGAGACGGTCAAGGCGGCCGGCGAGCGAACGGCGCTGCTCGAGTCGGTGTCCAAGGCCCTGGCCGACCTGGGCGTCAAGCGTCACCACGCCGATCGGGTGGGCGGTCGATTCAGCGCGGGCGTGAGCGTGATCGGGCTGACGACCGTGAGCCTGTTCACCTACCTCGGGGCCGTGTGGGTCCTCCACGACCAGTTCACTCTCGGCCAGTACCTGGCGTTCCTCATGCTCGCAGGCCTGGCCGTGTCGCCCTCCCAACAGCTGGCGCTCGTGTGGGACGACATCGAACGCTCGTCGGTGCTCCTCCAACGGCTCCAGGACGTCTTTGAGCAGGAGGCCGAGCAAGCCGACCGGCTGGGTCGACTGGCTCCGGTGCATTCCCTCGCCGGCGAGGTCCACCTCAAGAACGTCGCCTTCTCGTACCGGGCCCGCGGCGGCATGACCGGAAGTGGCCAGCGCGTGCTCTCGGGGATCAACCTGCACGCGTATCCGGGCATGACGGTGGGATTGGTGGGGCGCTCGGGTTCGGGGAAGTCCACGCTGCTCCGGCTCCTTGCCGGCCTCCTCGAGCCGACCGAGGGCGCCGTGCTCTACGACTCGGTCGACATCGCCGGGCTGGACTACGGCCAGCTTCGTCAACGATTGGGTTTCGTGCTGCAGAACCCCTACCTGTTCAGTGCGACGATCTCGGAGAACATTGCCTTCGGTGCGAGCGAGATCGACCGCGACCGGGTGAGGCAGGCGGCCGAGATCGCCGCGGCCCACGACTTCATCGACCGCTTACCGCTGCGCTATGACACGCCCGTCGGCGACAGCGGGCTGCGGCTCTCCGGCGGCCAGGCCCAGCGCGTGGCCATCGCACGGGCGATCTACTGGGACCCCGCCGTGCTGTTGCTCGACGAACCGACGAGCGCGCTCGACGCGGAGGCCGAGCGCACGGTCAAGGACAACCTGAATCGAGTCCTCGAAGGTCGAACGGCCTTTGTGGTCGCGCACCGGCTGAGCACCATCCGTGACGCCGACCTCATCGTCGTCCTCGATCAGGGACGCATCGTGGAGACGGGGACCCACGAGGAGCTCATGGCCAAGGATGGCCTCTACGCGTATCTGTACTCGCAGCAGGTGGCGGACCTGTAGCCCGGGGACACCAGGAGCCGATGCTCCCGGGGGTCCCAGGCCCTCAGGAGCCCACCCCCTTCGGGGCACCGCCCGTCATGTCGCCGGGCGTGTAGGAGTGGGCACCGGCGCCGGCGAGCCGACCCTCGCTCACGATGAGGTACTCGTCTCGGATCGGTCGGCGCTCAAACCAACACTCGAGGATCTCGCGCACCCCGGCCGAGTAACGGGCCTGCGCGGACAGTGAGGTACCGGAGATGTGCGGGGTCATCCCGTGATGGGGCATCGACCGCCACGGATGGTCGGGAGGGGCGGGCTGGGGAAACCAGACATCGCCCGCGTACCCCGCGAGCTGCCCCTCCTCGAGGGCCCGCACGACGGCGTCGCGGTCGCAGATCTTGCCCCGGGCGCAGTTGATCAGGTACGAACCACGCTTCATGCTGCCGATCAGGGCCTCGTCGAAGAGGTGCTCGGTGCCCGGGTGCAGGGTGGCGTTGATGGTCACGACATCGCAGGCCGGCGCCAGCGATTGGACGCTGTCGTGAAAGGTCAGGCCGAGCTCCCGCTCGGTCTCCTCGGGCAGGCGATGGGGATCGGTGTAGTGCAGGTGCACGCCGAACGGCTGGAGCCGGCGCAGGACGGCCGACCCGATGCGCCCCGCGCCCACGGTGCCCACGACCATGCCCTCGAGGTCGTAGGAACGCTCGACGCAGTCGGCGATGTTCCAGCTCCCCGAGAGGACCCACCCGTACGAGGGCAGGTAGTTGCGTACCAGCGACAGGATCATCATCACTTCGTGCTCGGCCACGCTGATGCTGTTGCAGTACGTCACCTCGACCACGGAGAGCCCGTGGTCCATGGCGGCCTGCAGGTCGACGTGGTCGGATCCGATGCCGGCGGTGACGGCCAGCTTCAGGTTGGGGGCCTTAGCGATCCGCTCGGCGGTCAGGTAGGCGGGCCAAAAGGGCTGGGAGATCACGATGTCGGCATCGCGGAGCTCCCGCTCGAACACCGAATCGGGTCCGTCCTTGTCGGAGGTGACCACCAGCGTGTGTCCCAGGGACTCCAGGTAGGGGCGCAACCCGAGCTCTCCGGACACGCTGCCGAGCAGCTCCCCGGGTCGGAAGTCGATCTGGTGGGGGCTCGGCAGGGTCTGCCCGCCGGGGTAGTGGTCGATCACGGGGATCTCGTCCCGAGCGTAGGTGCTCGGGGGTCCCCCCACAGGGTCGTCGTAGAGGACACACAGGATCTTTGCCATGGCGCTCCCAGCGATCGATGTGACAGGAGGGGCGCAGCATAACGCCCCTCCCTACTGGCTCCCCAGCTCCCGATGGAGCTCGGGCAGGAACGTCGCCAGATGCGACATCTCCTGTGCACAGTGCACGAGTAGGGCTCTCGCGTCGACCACTCTCCCGCGTGCGAGCCGACCGGCGAGAGCGCCGACCGACCTCGCAACGACGTCCCCTCCCGTCCGGAGCCGGACGTGACGCCCGCCCAACCAGAACCGCGAGCGCATCTCCGCACCGCCCTCGACGGGTCGCACGACATGGACCAGATATCCGATGTCCACGGGGAATTGTGACGAGCCGATCCTGGCGCAGACGGCGGTCCGACCGCCACCCGGTGCGAGTGCCGCCTCGTCAAAGCCCAGCTGCGCCGGGGGCACGAAGTGGATGGCCACCCGCGCGATGCTCGAACCGACGTACTCGTCGACGAACGACGTGCGACCGATGTACCGCTCCCGGCCCAGCCTTCCTCGGTCGGGACCGTCGGACCACTCGACGTAGAGGTGGGCCTGGGGGTGCCAGAGCTTGTACCGGCGAGCGTCGCAACCGTGCCAGCCGAACCACCAGTCCCACATCTCGGCGCTCACGCCGGGCATCGGCGTGAGCGCCGCCACCCTCGCCGAGCCGTCGGGCCCAAAGGCGAAGCCGGTCTCCACCGACCGGTGGCCCTCGTCGAGGAGCATCGGGCACTCGTCGAGGTCGCCCAGCAGCTGGGGCGATCGCGCTCCTACGCTGACCCCGTCGACGACGTGGGGGGCGAGCGGCGCCATCGAAGGTCGGTAGTACCTGGCGAAGGGCGAGTCGAAGTCCCCGTCTCGGTAGCCGAGGTACGGCCGGCGCGACGGGTCCGGGCGGCCCACGCGGGTTACGGACGACCCATCCACGAGTGGAACCTTCCCACGGGATCGTAGATCGAGCGCAATGCATCGAGGCGGGCCAGGTGACCGTCGGCGGCGAAACGGGCGGGCCGCTGACCCAGGTTCTCGTCCGCAAGCTGGATTCCCGAGGCCAGGTGCTCCAGGGCTCCCATGTGGGAGGCCGGCCAGTCGGCATAGCGGGCGTCGTCCGCCGGGTCCCGCCACACGGAGTAGAGGGCCATGTAGACCTCGTCCTCCATCGAGTAGGCCATGTCCTGGCGGGGTGGAGACGGGCCCCAGTTGAGCCAGAGGAAATGAGACGGCGCCGGGGGAAGGGTCTCGGCGATGCGGTGGATGGCCGGGAGGAGCGCCTCTGCCGTCGCCGACGTCCACATGTTGTCCGCGGCGTACCGGCGGCCATCGGGGTAGGCGTGCTTGACCAGCTCGTAGGAGACCGCGACGGGCATCGGCCCGTAGGGCATGACCCGCAGTGCACGACCGAGGACGGGGCATCCGTCCAAGAACGACGTGGCTCGCCGTCCCTCTTCGTGCGACTCGGCGAACACCGACGAGACCACCATGATCCCCGGACCGGCCACACCGATATCCGAGAAATCGGGACCCATCACCAGCTGCATCTCGACCCGCCTGTCCACCTCCGCGCACACCGAGCGGGCCCAGTTGTAGAGCTCGTCGATGACCGCCATCGGATAGACGGAGATGCACGTGCCCTCCGCCTTTGGCCTTTGGTGGAGGCGGAGATGGAAACGCGTGACCACCCCGAAGAACCCGGGCCCGGCGCCGCGGGCGGCCCAGTAGAGATCGGCGTTGTGCTGGGCGTCCGCGTGCACCAGGCTGCCGTCCGCGGTCACCACGTCGATGCCGATGACGCTCTCGCACGCCGGCCCGAGCGCCCGCCCGTTCCAGCCGAAGCCCCCCTGCAGCAGATATCCCCCCAGGGCGACGCCCGCGCAGTGTCCCGCGGGAAAGAAGAGGCCCTCGGCCTCGAGCCGGGCCAACAGCTCGTGACCCGGCATGCCGGGCCCCACGGACGCGGACATCGACGCCGCGTCGACGCGGACGGACCGGAGCCGGGAGACGTCGAGCAGGAGCCCGCCGTCGCGCAGATGGTTGGCCGCCCAACTGTGGCCCCCGGACCGCACGCCCACCGGGAGCGACCGCTCGTCGGCGAACCGGACCGCCGCCACCACGTCGCCCTCGGTCTCGGCCTGCACGATGACGTCGGGAAATCGATCGGGTATCCGGGCGTTCCACACCGCGGCCCGCCGAGCCTCCTCGTAGCCGTCGCCGCCACGACGAAAGGACCGGCCCTCGAGCCCCGCCGGCTCGGAGCTCACTTCCTCGCCTCACAAACGCTCATTCGGCGCAGGACTATACGGCCGCCGATGGGGCCCACCATGAGCGGGCGTTCGCGGCGCGGGGCGTGAGTACGGACCGGTCACCGCTTACTCTTGAGTAACCTCGACGGCATGACGCGGGCCGGCTCGGAGGATCGTCAGCCGGACGTCGCCGGATACCTGGAATCGTCCCCCGTCCTCGCCTCGTCCCTCGACGTGGGCGGCGAGGCCTACCGGCAGAACCGGTCGGCACAGCTCGAGGCGCTGGAGGCGCTGGAGGAGCAGCTCGACCTGGTCCGGTCGGGCGGCGGTCCACGCTACGCGGAGCGCCATCGTGGGCGGGGGAAGCTCTTGGTGAGGGAGCGGCTCGAGCTGCTCGTCGACCGGGACTCGCCCTTCCTCGAGCTTTCGTCCCTCGCCGCCTGGGGCACCGAATTCCAGCGTCGGTGCCAGCGTCGTGACCGGCATCGGCGTCATCTCGGGCGTCGAGTGCGTGGTGATCGGTCACGATCCGACCGTTCGCGGCGGCACGATCAACCCTTACACCCTGCGCAAGACCCTCCGTGCGCTCGAGATCGCCCGCACCAACCGCCTGCCCGTGGTGAACCTGGTCGAGTCCGGCGGGGCCGACCTGCCCACCCAGTCCGAGATCTTCGTCTTCGCCGGCAGGATCTTTCACGACCTCACCGAGCTCTCGGCCATGGGGATCCCGACCATCGCCCTCGTCTTCGGCAACTCCACGGCCGGCGGCGCCTATGTGCCAGGGATGTGCGACTATTCCGTCCTGGTCGACCGCCAGGCCAAGGTCTTCCTCGGAGGGCCCCCCCTCGTCAAGATGGCGACCGGCGAGGACGCCGACGACGAGGAGCTGGGGGGCGCCGAGATGCACTCCCGGGTCTCGGGACTTTCGGACTACTTCGCCACCGACGAGCTCGACTGCATCCGGCTGGGTCGCCAGATCGTGGGCGAGCTGGGGTGGCGCAAGCTCGGGCCCGGACCGACCCTGCCTCCCGACGACCCCGCGTACGACCCCGACGAGCTGCTCGGTGTCGCCTCGGCGGACTTCCGGGTCCCGATCGACCCCTACGAGGTGCTGGCACGGGTCGTCGACGGCTCGCGCTTCGGCGAGTACAAGCGCCTCTACGGGAGCAGCCTCGTCACGGGCTGGGCCTCGGTGCACGGGTACCCGGTGGGCTTCCTGGTCAACTCCCGAGGGATCCTCTTCAGCGAGGAGGCCCGCAAGGCCACCGAGTTCATCCTGCTGGCCAACCAGCGGGACACCCCCCTCGTCTTCCTGCAGAACACGACCGGCTACATGGTCGGCAAGGCCTACGAGCAGGGCGGGATCATCAAGGACGGCGCCAAGATGATCAACGCCGTCACGAACAGCACCGTTCCCCACCTCACGATCAACATCGGCGCCTCGTTCGGTGCCGGCAACTACGGCATGTCCGGGAGAGCCCTGGACCCGCGGCTGCTCTTCGCCTGGGTCAACGCGAAGCTCGCGGTGATGGGGGCCCAACAGCTGGCCGGGGTGCTCTCGATCGTGGGGCGCCAGTCGGCCCAAGCGGCCGGCCGCGACTTCGACGTCGCCGAGGACGAGGCCCGCCGCCGAGCCATCGAGGAGCAGATCGAGCGAGAGTCGGACGCCTTCTTCGTGTCCGCACGCCTCTACGACGACGGGGTCATCGACCCCCGAGACACGCGGACCGTCCTCGGCATCGCCCTGTCCTCGGTCCACTCGGGGACGGTTGCGGGGAGCCGGGCCTACGGCGTCTTCCGGATGTGAGCGAGGGCGCCACGTTGTCGACTCCCATCACCAAGCTCCTCGTCGCCAACCGGGGGGAGATCGCCTCCCGGATCATGCGCACGGCCCGCCAGCTCGACATCGCGACGGTGGCGGTGTTCTCGGACGCCGATGCCGAGGCCCCGTTCGTGGCCCAGGCCGACGAGGCGGTGCGCCTCCCGGGCCACTCCGCGACCGACACCTACCTGCGGGCCGACCTGCTGGTCGCCGCCGCCAGGACGACCGGTGCCGATGCCGTCCACCCCGGCTACGGCTTCCTCTCCGAGCGGGCGGAATTCGCCCAGGCCTGCGTCGACGCCGGCCTGGTGTTCGTCGGCCCGCCCCCCGACGTCATCGAGGCGATGGGTTCCAAGATCGGCGCCAAGGAGATGATGGCCGCCGCAGGGGTGCCCGTGCTCCCCGGGACGACCGTCGGAGACGATCTCGAGGCGGCCGCACGTGCCGCCGACGAGATCGGCCTCCCGCTGCTCGTCAAGGCCAGCCACGGTGGTGGAGGACGCGGCATTCGCGTGGTGGAGCATCCGAGCGGGCTCCTCGACGCGGTGCACGCCGCCCGCCGGGAGGCCGCCGCCTCCTCGGGCGGCAGCGAGGTCTTCTTGGAGCGCTACGTCACGTCTCCGCGACACGTCGAGATCCAGATCGTCGGCGACGTCCACGGCAACGTCGCCCACCTCTTCGAGCGAGAGTGCTCGATCCAGCGGCGCTTTCAAAAGGTCGTCGAGGAGGCTCCCTCCCCCGCCGTGGACCCGGCGCTGCGGACCCTGATGGGTGAGGCCGCCGTGGCCGCGGCCAAGGCCATCGGGTACGTCGGGGCCGGGACGGTCGAGTTCCTGGTCGATCCCGAGCGTCGCTTCTACTTCCTCGAGGTCAACGCCCGGCTCCAGGTCGAGCACCCCGTCACCGAGATGGTGACCGGACTGGACCTGGTGCGGCTGCAGCTGCTCGTGGCCGAGGGCCACCCGCTCCCCTCCGACGTGCTCGGCGCCTCGCTGAGCGGCCACGCGGTCGAGGCTCGGCTGTACGCCGAGGACGTGCCGGCCGGGTTCCTGCCGGCGACGGGCAGGGTCCACCGCTTCTCGGTCCCGGCGGCGCCCGGCCTGCGCGTCGATACCGGGGTCGACGACGGCTCGTCGGTCAGCGCGCACTACGACCCGCTCCTCGCCAAGGTCATCGCGCACGCCGCCACCCGCCAGGAGGCCTGCCGCCGGCTCGCCGCGGTGCTCGACGATGCGCTCCTGCACGGCCCCGTGACCAACCGCGATCTGCTGGTCGGGATCCTGCGAGATCCGGACTTCCGGTCCGGGCACTTCGACACCTCGTACTTCGACGGGCATGACCCTGCCCAGCTGTCGCGGTCCCGCCACCACGAGGGCGCGTCGGAGATCCACGCACTGGCCGCCGCGCTCGCAGGGCAAGAGGAGCGTCGTGCTGCGGCACCGGTGCTCGAGTCCATCCCGAGCGGGTGGCGCAACGTGGCCAACGCTCCCCAGTCCACGACCTACTCGTCTGCCGATGGGCGCCTCGAGGTCCGCTACCGGATCCGAGCGTCCAGATCCGGCCGCGCCGTCGAGGCAGAGGTCAACGGTCGGGGGCTCGGCGAGGTCGCGCTGCGGGCGTCGTCGGGGCGGCGGGTGGACCTCGAGCTCGACGGAGTCCGCCGTATCGTGTCCGTGCACCGGGTCGGCAACGTCTCCTATGTGGACAGCGCCCTGGGCTCGTGCGAGCTCGTCGAAGAACCGCGCTTCCCCGAGCCGAGCGACCTCGAGACACCGGGCTCGCTCCTGGCGTCGCTGCCCGGAACCGTGGTGCGCACCGAGGTGCGTCCCGGCGATCACGTCGAGGCCGGCACCATCGTCGTCGTCATCGAGGCCATGAAGATGGAACAGCCCGTGCGCGCCCCGCGCCGGGGCACGGTCAAGGAGGTGGCGGTCTCGGCGGGGCAGGTGGTCGACGTCGGCACGGTCCTCGCAGTGATCGAGGAGTCTGCGGCGGCCGAAGAGGCCGAGGCATGAGGGAACCAAGCGTCCGGGAGATCCAGATGGAGTACGAGGAATCGGCGGAGCACACCGCCCTGCGCGAGGCCGTCCGTGGGATCGCCGCGGAGTTTGGCGGCGCCTACTACGCACGCAAGGCCGAGGCCCGAGAGCCCACCGCCGAGCTCTGGCGGGCTCTCGGGAGGCTGGGCTATCTCGGCATCAACCTCCCCGAGGCCTACGGCGGCGGGGGCGCCGGGCTGGTCGAGCTGGCGATCGTGTGCGAGGAGACGGCCGCCCAGGGCTGCCCCCTCCTACTCACGCTGGTCTCGAGCGCCATCTGCGGGGAGGTGCTCACCAACTACGGCACCGACGCCCAGCGCGAACGTTGGCTGCCCGGCGTGGCCAACGGGGAAGGCATCTTGGTCTTCGCCATCACCGAGCCGGACGCCGGCTCGAACACGCACCGCCTCGCCACGACCGCCACCCGAGACGGGGACGAGTGGGTCCTCCGAGGCCAGAAGTACTACATCTCGGGCGTCGACCAGGCCGACGCCGTCCTCGTCGTGACGCGCACGGCCACCCAGGAGGACACCGGACGGGCCGACCTCTCGCTGTTCCTCGTGGACACCGACGCCGCCGGCTTCGAGGCCCGTCCCCTGCCGGTGTCGGTGCCCCTGCCCGAGCGCCAGTTCACGTTGTTCTTCGACGACGTCCGGGTGGGCCGCGACCGCCTGGTGGGCACCGAGCACCACGGGTTCGCCGAGGTCTTCCGCGGGCTCAATCCCGAACGGGTCACCGGTGCCGCCCTGGGCGTCGGAATCGGCCGGTACGCGCTCGACAAGGCGGCGCGCTATGCCGCACAGCGAACCGTGTGGGACCGGTCGATCGGCTCGTTCCAAGGGATCTCGCACCCCCTGGCGCAAGCCAAGATCGAGGTCGAGCTCGCCGCCCTGATGACCCACAAGGCCGCCTGGCTGCACGACCGGGGTCTCCCGGCGGGCGAGGCGGCCAACATGGCCAAGTACGCGGCGGCGGAGGCGGCGCTGGCCGCCACCGACAGCGCCATCCAGAGCCACGGGGGCAACGGCCTGGCCGTCGAGTACGGCCTCATGCCGCTGTGGGGGCTCGCCCGGCTGCTGCGCATCGCCCCGGTCAGTCGAGAGATGGTGCTCAACTATGTTGCCCAGCACAGCCTCGGCCTGCCCCGCTCGTACTGAGCCGGCCCGACCCTCAGCACAGGGATGTCCCAGACCTATCCACCAGAGCGGCACCTGCTGCGAGACCTCGACATCACCACGGAGCAGGTGACGGCGCGACGTTCGCTCAGCCTGGCGCCGGTGGACGAGGCGGTGCGCAACCCCGCGGGATCGGCGGGCATCGGCTTCGTGGCCGCCATCGTCGACGTCAACTCCGCCACGGTCGCCCTGGTGGCCGCTCAGCCCGATTGGACCGCCACCGCCGACCTGACCCTCTACGGGCTGGGAGGACTGACCGAGGGGCCCGCCCTCGTGGACAGCCGCCTGGTTCGTGCCGGCACGGGCATCGTGGTCGTGGGCGTGGACGTCTACGACGGCCGCGCCCTCGCTTCCCTCGACGATCTGCTGGCGGGCGGCTTCGGCGACGGGGACGAGGTCGCGGAGCGACACTCGGTGGAGCGCGCCACCACCGGCCTCGTGACCTTCTCCCGGATCCCCGCCTCGGCTTCCCGCTCGTCGGCCACGTTCTCCCCGGGCTCGTTGATCGGCCAGCGGCGCCGGATGGAGCCCGCCGCACCCCGCCCGGAGGGGACGCTGCTCGAGCGCGTCGGGCTCCGGGTGGTCCACGGTGGCGGGGGCGTCGTGGAGCTCGACAACCACGACTACGTCCAGAACAGCTTTGGCGCCATCAACGGCGGGGCCCTCGGGGTCCTGTTCCAGGGCGCCGCGGAGGCGGCGCTTCCGGGCTACGCGGCCGCCGACCTGCAGATCCACTACCTGGCACAGATCAAGGAGGGAGGGACGCGTACCACGGTGAGGATCCTGCGCAGGGGGGACGAGCACGCGGTGTGCAGCATCTCGGCCGTCGAGATCGACCGGCCCGACCGGGTGATCGCCCTCGCCACGGTGACCCTCCTGAGCTACCCTTCCCGGCGCCGTTGAAGCACACGAGGGAGGGCGCCGGGTGACGATCGGGAACGGGGAGGCTTCGACCGATTCCGAGGTGCTCGGGGCCCCCAAGTTCCACACCGACCGCAGCACCTACGCCGAGTCCCTGCGCTCGTGGTTCGCTCGGCGGCGGCCCGCCGCACGTGGCGTGGCCATCACGAACATCGACATACCGGTCAACACCGGGTTCTCCAACGAGACGGTCTTCTTCGACGCCGACTGGCACGAGGAGGGATCGGACCGGCACCAGCGCTTCGTGGCCCGGATCGAGCCCGACAACGGGGCGCTCTTCCCCTCGCAGACCCCGCGCAGCGAGGTCTCCGTCGAGCTCCAATTCCTGGCCATGTCTGCAGTGCGCGCGAACAGTGGGGTCCCCGTCCCGCCGCTCGTCGGCTACGAGCCGGACCCCGGTGTGCTCGGTGGGGCGTTCTTCGTCATGGAGTTCGTGCCCGGCGTCATCCCGGCCGACGCCCCCCGCTACACCCAGGCGGGCTTCCTGGTCGACGAGGCCACGCCGGAGCAACGCCGCGCCATGGTCTTCAACGGCATCGAGGCGATGGCGGGCGTCCATGCCATCGACTGGCGGACCGCCGGGCTCGACTGGCTCGACCGGAGCGCCGCCCGCCGGCCGGACAACGCCATGCAGGTGGCCCTCTACCGCAAGTTCGCCGACGACCTGCTCGCGGGACGTCCCCATCCGGTGCTCGATGCCGCGCTGGCGTGGCTGGCAGAGCACGACCCGCTCGACGATCGCATCGGCCTGTCCTGGGGCGACGCGCGGCTGGGCAACATCATCTGGCAGGACTACCGGGTCGCCGCGGTCGTGGACTGGGAGGCCTGCGCCCTCTCCCCGACCGAGGCCGACGTCGGCTGGTGGCTCATGTTCGACCGCATGTCCTTCGAGGATCTCGACGTGGCCCGCCTCGAGGGCTACCCGACCCGGGAGGAGATGGTCGCCCACTACGAGCAGGTCTCCGGTCGCGAGGTGCGCGACCCCGGCTACTGGGAGATCTTCGGCGCGATGAGGTTCTGCACGATCTTCATCCGCCTGGCCGATCGGATGGTCGGCACCGGCCTCGTTCCCCCCGAGCTCAACATGCCGATCGCCAACCAGGTGACGGATGCGCTCGCCCGGCTGCTCGAGATCGACAACCCGACCCCGTCGCTCCTGGGTCCCTGAGACCGCAGGTCGAGGGGTCAAGATCTCCGTCGTGGGTCCGAAGCCTCCGAGCGTGCGCCTCTCCCCCGACGAGGCGTGGCACGTCATAGCGTCGGCGCACACCGGCATCCTCACGACGCTGCGGGCCGACGGTTCCCCGGTCGCCTTGCCCGTCTGGTTCGTGGTCATGGACCGCACCGTCTGCCTCTCGGCCCCGTCGGGTACCAAGAAGATCGCACGGGTACGGCGGGACCCCCGGGCCTCCTTCCTCGTCGAGTCCGGCGAGCGTTGGGCCGACCTCGTCGCCGTGCACCTGTCGGGCGCGGTCGACGTCGTCGAGGACCCGCAGACGGCGGACCGGATCGCCGGCGCGCTCGACGCCAAGTACCAGGCGTCTCGAGCGTCGCCCGAGTTGATGCCGGAGGGGACCCGCGCCCGCTATGCCCGCCGGACCTTCCTCCGGCTCTCGCCGCACGGAAGGATCCTGTCGTGGGAGAACGCCCGGCTCCTCGAGGCGTGATGCGACATGACGGATCGTCTCGTCGCGCCTCGTGGTGAGCGATGCCTCCGGCGTCCGCACCATCACCGTCGACCGGCCGGAGGCAAAAAACGCGCTCTCGCGCGCCATGCGCAGCGAGCTGTGCACGCTCCTCGCTTCGGCGGACCGCCAGCCGGACGTTCGCGTCGTGGTGCTCACCGCCGTCGACCCGGCCTTTTGTTCGGGAGTGGACTTCAAGGAGCGAGACGGCTCCTTCGATCCCTACGCGGCACGCTTCACCGCCAACCCCGGCCGCGCCCTGCGGGCGATGACCACGCCGGTCATCGCCGCCGTGAACGGCGCCTGCGTCTCGGGCGGGCTCGAGATCGCCCTCAGCGCCTCGTTCGTCGTAGCCTCCGACCGGGCGAGCTTCGCCGACACCCATGCGCTGCTCGACGCCGTCCCCACGTGGGGGTTGACGGCCCTGCTGCCGAGGGCCGTCGGGATCCGCAAGGCCCGGGAGATGTCCATCACCGGCTGCTTCGTGGGGGCCGAGGAGGCCCTCCGCCTGGGCCTCGTCAACCACGTCGTGGACCACGCGAGCCTGGCCCCTTTTGTTCGCGAGCTGGCCGCACGCGTCGCGGGCACCTCCGCCGTCGCCGAGATCCTCCGGCTCTACGACCGCGGCGAGGACCTGCCGATCAGCGCCGCCCTGGCACTCGAGGCCTCGGAGACCGCCGGACGCGCCTTTGACGCCGAGGCCTTCGAGCGCGCCGGTCGCGCCACGGCGCAGCCGTGGTCGGCGCTGAGGTTCGATGAGCACGTCGGCGCTCGTCATCGGCGGCACGGGGCCGACGGGGCCCCTCATCGTCGACGGCCTGCGGGCGAGGGGCTTCACCGTGACCATCCTGCACTCCGGCCGGCACGAGGTACCCGAGGTCGCAGACGTCCGTCACCTCCACGGCGACGCCTACACGGACCAGGGCCTGCGGGGCGCGCTCGGTGGCGAGACGTTCGACGTGGCCATCGCCACCTACGGGCGCCTTCGCAGTGTCGGGGAGGTGCTGCGGGGACGGGTCGGCCGGCTCCTGTCCGTCGGGGGCGTGCCCGCCTATCACGGGTACTTCGACCCGGGCGTCTTCCGTCCGGCCGGGCTCCCGGTGCCCACCCGGGAGGACGCCCCGATGGCCACCGAGGACGAGGACGGCAAGAGCTACCGCATCGCGCGGACCGAGCGCCTGCTCTTCGAGTCCCATCCCGGCGCGACCCACTTCCGGTACCCCTACGTGTACGGACCCCGCCAGCTCGTGCCGAGGGAATGGTGCTTCGTCCGGCGGATCCTGGACGGCCGGCCCTTCGTAGTCCTGCCCGACGATGGGCTCACGCTCCTGCCCTTTGGCTACGTCGACAACCTGGCGCATGCCGTCCTCCTGGCGGTCGACCAACCGGAGGCCTCGATGGGAGAGGTGTTCAACTGCGGGGACGACGAGACCCTCACCATCCGACAGGTCGCCGAGCTCATCGCGACCGAGCTGGGTCACTCGTGGGAGCTCGTGTCCATGCCGGCAGACCTCGCGGTTCCCGCCCGGCCCTTGATGATGGGATCGACCACCACCCACCGCCTCGTCGACATCGCCAAGCTGCGAGAGCGCCTCGGCTACCGCGACGTGGTGCCGGCGCGCCGGGCAGTCCCGCTGACGGCACGGTGGCTGCGCGAGCACCCGCCGGAGCCGGGAGGGATCGAGGAGACGGTGCTCGAAGACCCCTTTGACTACCCGGCGGAGGATCGCCTCGTGGCATGGTGGCGGTCCGTGCTCGAGGCCGCGCCCGACCTCGGCTACGAGGAGCTGCCGGGTTACGGCATGGCGTACGCCGGACCGGGCGCGAGCCGTCGTCGTTCGGACACCCGCATATGAGGGTCCCACCGCCCGGACTCCGCCGAAACCGCTCGTTCCCCGAGCGCGGGGAAGGGCCTTCCACGTGAGCCTGCTGATCGTGGCGCTACAGGAGCCCTTCCGCAGCGAGGGCATCCACGTCGACTCGGGCGCCATGAGCCAGGCGCTGGCGAGCGTGTCGAAGGGCCTGCCGGCCTACTCGTGCTGAGCGCCCGCCCCGTGCCCGCGGCGCAGGCGGAAGAATGGCCGGCGTGAAGATCTCGTACTCCCTCCCGCAGATCACCGAACCGGGCCACCCCGACCCCTACTGGCCCACCTTCGCCCTCGCCCGGGTGGCCGACGAGCTGGGATTCGACACCGGAACGATCGGGCAGCACCACTTCATCCCCGGCAACATCAGCGATCCGCTCATGTTCCTCGGGGCGGTGGCGGTCAAGACCGAGCGCCTGCGGGTGGGCACCGGCATCTACCTCCTCGCCGTCCACGATCCCGTGCGCGCGGCCGAGCAGGTCGCCCTGCTCGACCAGCTGTCCGGGGGCCGGGCGGTCCTCGGGGTAGGCACCGGATGGAACCCCCTCGAGTTCGAGGCCTTCGGCTCCGACATCCATCGACGGGGCGCCCGCCTCGACGAGGGTCTCCGGCTCCTGCGGCACCTCTGGACGACCGAGGACGAGGGCTGGGAGGGAACGTTCTTCCGGGTCCCGCCGCTCACGCTCTATCCCCGGCCGGTGCAGCAACCGCACCCGCCGCTGTGGGTGGCCGGCGTGGCGCCCGCGGCGGTCGAGCGGGCCGCTCGCCTCGGCGATGCCTGGATCTGCGGGCCGGTGCAGTCGCTCAGCCAGGCCCGCGCCTGTTTGGCCACCTACCGGTCGGCCTGCGACCGCGAGGGCAAGTCGCCCGACTGGATCCTCCGGCGCTATGCCTGGATCGGCACCGACCGTCGCCAGCTCGCCGAGCGGATCCTCCCCGCCTACGTCGACCAGCTCCTGGCCCACTGGCGCGAGTCGGTGGAGGGCGACGAGGAGCGCGAGCTGCTCGAGCGCATCGACCGGGGCGACCACGTCTCCGCCGAAGAGGTGGCGGCGGACCGGATGCTCTGGGGCACGCCCGACCAGTTCCTCGCCCAGATCGAGCGCTACCGCCGCGAGACGGGCGTGGAGCATCTGCACGTCGCCTTCGGTGCCGGCCTGCCCGGCAGCAGCGTGAGCGGCTTCCGGGGCACCTATCCCGAGCATCTCGAGATGCTGACCCTCTTCGGGCGAGAGGTGCTGCCCGCGCTCACCTGAGGCACCTCGCAGCTCGCCCACTCGTGCCGCAGATCCGAGCCGTCCGGCATGGGATGCTCTTGCCCGTGCGACCGAGCCTCGGGGATGTCCCCGGCCACCACGAGGCCCTGTCGGAGGCCCGCGCCCTCGTCGCCGGGTCGAGGAGCATCGTCGCCCTGACCGGCGCGGGCATCTCGACCGATTCGGGCATTCCCGACTTCCGCGGCCCCTCCGGCGTCTGGACGAAGGACCCCTCGGCCGAGCGCCTGGCCACCCTCCAGGCCTATGTCGAGGATCCCGAGGTTCGCCGCCGCGCCTGGGGGGCCCGCCTGGACTCCCCCACGTGGTCCGCCCGGCCCAACCCCGGGCACCGCGCCCTGGTCGACCTCGAGCGCGCCGGCCGGCTCGACACGGTCGTCACCCAGAACATCGACGGCCTCCATCAGGCGGCGGGCCAGGACCCCGCACGGGTGATCGAGATCCACGGGACCATGCGCGAGGTGGTCTGCCTGGCCTGCGGGGACCGACAACCCGCAGAGGGAGTACTCGACCGGGTGCGCAACGGGGAGCGCGACCCGACGTGCCGTGCCGTCGACACGAATGGGGCGGTGTGCGCCGGCATGCTCAAGTCGGCCACCATCAGCTTCGGGCAGCAACTGGTCCCCGCAGACGTGACCCGGGCCCAGCGGGCCGCTGCGGGATGCGATCTCATGGTGGCCGTCGGGTCCACCCTCACCGTCTACCCGGCGGCCGACCTGGTGCCCCTGTCCGTCTCCCACGGCGCCGCCCTCATCATCGTCAACGCCGACCCCACGGGCTACGACGACCTCGCCGACGTCGTCCTGCGTGGACCGATCAGCGAACTCCTGCCCTCGATCGTCGCAGACGCGGCGATCTGAGCAGCGCCTTCTCTCCGGGCCCGCTCGGGCGGCACGACGGGCGACCCGAGCGTGCGGCCGCCTCGAGGCGCCCGAGAAGAGGAGACGATCCGGGCATGCTTAGATGTCCGGCCATGCGATTCGATGGCAAACGGATATTTCTCACCGGGGCCGCGGCGGGCATCGGGGCGGCCACCCTCGACCTCTTCGTCCGAGAGGGCGCACGCGTCGTCGGCGTGGACGTCGCCGAGGCCCCGGACGTGGTGCCGTGCGACGTCTCGGACCCCGCGGCGGTCAAGGAGGCCATGGCGGGGGCCATCGACCGCCTCGGCGGGCTCGACGTGTGCGTCAACGTCGCCGGCATCAACATCTTCTCGAAGATCGAGGACCTCTCCCTCGAGCTGTGGCAGCGCCACCTCGCCGTCAACCTGACCGGTGCCATGCTCGTGACCCAGGCGGCCCTCCCGCACCTGCGCGAGAGCACCGGCAACGTCGTGACAGTGGCCTCGATCTCCGGCATGCAGGGTCAGCCGTGGAACTCCGCCTACTGCGCCTCCAAGGGCGGCCTGCTGCTGTTCATGAGGTCGCTCGCCGTCGAGCTGGCGGCCGAGGGCGTCCGGGTCAATTGCGTGTGCCCCGGGGGGGTCGACACGGCGATCACGGCCAACGCCCTCAACGGGCTCACCGACATCGACTCGCGCCTCTTCGCCCGGATGATGGGGGTGCTCCCGGGCGGGATGATGCCGCCCTCGCACATCGCGGATGCCATCGCCTTCTTGGCCTCCGACGCCGCCAGCTCGATCACCGGGGCGTCGCTCGTGGTCGACCGGGGCACCCTCTGGTGAGCCAGGAGGACGTCGAGGCGATCAAGCGCCTCAAGGCCCGCTACTTCCGGACCATGGACACCAAGGACTGGGAGGGCATGGCCGAGGTGTTCGCCGAGGACGTCGAGATCGACATGACCGGGGAGGGCGGCGGGATCACTCACGGTGTCGCGGAGTTTATGCCCTACCTCCGCGACAACATCGAGACGGTCACGACCGTACACCACGGTCACATGCCCGAGATCGAGCTGACCTCGCCCACGACGGCGACCGGGATCTGGGCCATGGAGGACGAGCTGTGGTGGCCCGAGGGCGGAGGGATGCGCCACCTGCACGGTTACGGGCACTACCACGAGACCTACGAGAAGACCCCAGCCGGATGGCGGATCACGTCGCTGACCCTCACCCGCCTGCGGCGGGACATCGACCCGGCCTGACTCAGCGGGTTGCGTCGATCAGGCGAGGCAGATCGGCGATCGAGTCGATCACGTCCGCCGGATGGACGCCCGAACGTTGCAGCGTGTCCTCTCGGAATTTGCCCGTCCGGACCAGGACGGCGGGGATGCCGCACCGCTGGGCCCCGGCGACGTCGGCCTCGACGTCGTCGCCGACCATGACTACCCCGGGGTTGGCGCCGTCCCGGCCCGGCGACACGCCGAGCTCGCTCAGGACGGCCGCAAAGAAGGCGCTCGAGGGCTTGCCCACCACCGTCGCCCGCTTGCCGGTGGCCTGCTCGAGACCCACGAGGAAGGCCCCCATGTCCAGCTGGAGCCCGGCGTCGGTCTGCCACTGCAGGTTGCGATGCATCGCCACGAGGGTGGCCCCCGCCTCGAGCGCTCGGTACGCCGCGTTGATCTCGAGATAGCCCACCTCCGGTCCGGCTCCCCCCGTGAGCACCACGTCGATTCCTTCCTCTCCCGGCCGTGCGAGCTCCACGCCGGCCAGGTCGTCCTCGACGGAGCCGTTGTTGACGAGGAGGCAACGCGCGCCGGGGTGATGGCTTCGGAGGTAGGCGGAGGTCGCACGGGGGGCGGTGAACACCTCGTCGGGAGCGACCTCGATGCCCGCCCCGGCCAGGCGTTCGACGATGCGGGCCCTCGTCGCCGAGGTCGTGTTGGTCAGGAAGGCAAGACGGCAGCCTGCGGCCCGCAGCCCGACCACCGCCTCGGGGGCACCGGGGATGGGCCTCCACGACACGGTCAGCACGCCGTCGATGTCGAGCAACACGCAGCGGACGTCCCGCATCAGTTGACGCTAACGCGACCCCGGAGCGAGCGTGCCGGATCGCCGCCGGGCCTAGTGGGAGTCGATCAGCTCCTCGGCCACGACGCCGATGGAGATCTCCCGGTCGCCCCGCCAGACCCGCAGCGACACCGGCCTGCCGATCGCTTCCGCCGTCATGCGGCTCTGCAGGTCGCCGACCGTCGCCACCGCGAAGTCGTCCACCGCAAGGACGACGTCGCCGGGCCGCAGCCCGGCGCGCCCGGCCGGGCTCCGGGCCACCACCGAGGTCACCTCCACACCCTTTTCCTGACCGGCCGCTCGACGGGCGGCGGAGCTCAGCGAGCGAGAGCCCCCGGCCACGCCGAGGTACGCCCGCCGCACACGCCCGCCGCTCATGAGGTCGGCGACGATTCGCCGGGCGATCGCGTTAATGGGCACGGCGAGACCGAGCCCCTGCCCGACCCAGGGACCGACCACGGCGGTGTTGATCCCGACCACCTCGCCTCGGGAGTTGGCGAGGGCCCCACCGGAGTTGCCCGGATGCAGCGCGGCGTCCGTCTGGATGACGTCCTCGATGAGCCTGCTGGCCGCGCCCGATCGGGTCGCCATCGAACGGCCAAGGCCGCTCACGACACCCGCGCTCACCGATCCGGTGAATCCGAGCGGATTGCCCACCGCCACCACGAGCTGCCCGACCTCCAGGTGCTCAGCATCGCCGAGCACGGCGGGGTCGAGCCCGCCCGCGCCGGTCGAGACACGCACGACCGCGAGGTCGGACAGCGCATCGGCGCCCACGACCTCGAAGCCCAGCTCCCTTCCGTCGGCAAAGGCCGCCGTGCCCCCTCGCGCCCCCGCGACCACATGGGCGGACGTGAGCAGGAACCCATCGGGCGTCATGACCACGCCCGATCCGGCGCCGGACGGCCGGCGCGCCGCGCCGTCCCCGACACGGAGGCTGGCCACGGAGGGCGTGAGGCGCCGTGCGACCGCCGTCACCACCCGCGAGTAGCTGTCGAGGGCCGCAGCGTCGTCGGTCGTCTCGGGGACGGCCTCGACGGGGGCGGCCTCGACGGGAACGCGCTCGTCGATCGCCGTCATGCCGATCCCTCCGTGCTCACTCCCTCCGCGCTCACCCGGAGCTCGAGCTCCTCGTTGCCCCGCAGCACGACGAGTGAAAGTCCCGCCTGCCGCTCCAGCGCGTCCACGGCCAGGAGCAGGTCGTCGATCGAAGCGGTGGCGCGGCCGTCGGCGGCCACGATGAGATCGCCCTGGGAGACTCCGGCCCTCCCCGCCGGGCTGTCGGGCTCCACCGCCCTCACCAGCACACCCTCTCGCTCCGGGAGGCCCACGGCGGCGCGCAGGCGACGAGCCGCGCTGGGAGGCACGATGGCGATGCCGAGATGCAGCCTCCGAGGCGACTCGCCCCTCGAGAGCGCCTCGACCCTGCTCCGGAGCTCCTTCCCCGCGGGGACGGCGAGGTAGAAGCCGTCCCCGAGCCGGTGCGTGTTGATGCCGAGCAGGCGACCCCGGTCGTCGACGATCGGTCCCCCCGACGAGCCCCGGCCCATGGGGGCGGAGTGCTCCACGGCCTCCTTCACCAGCCGCGAACGGGGACCCCGAAAGGCGCGGCCCACCCCCGAGACGGTCCCGAACGTGACGCGGGACCCACCGCTCGGCAGCGCGGCCACGGAGAAGACGACCTTTCCCAGGGCGACGGAGGCGGCCTCGGGCTCCCACGGCACGGGCGTCACGTCGCTCGTCTCGGCGCTCACGACCGCCAGGTCGCCGTCCAGGTCGACCCCCGCCACCGTCCCGGTCACCGTGCGACCGTCCGCAAAGCGCACCGTCGTCTCGCCCCCCCGCAAATTGTGGGCGTTGGTCACGATGGTCCCGTCCGACACCACCACGCCGGCACCCCGGCCCCAGCCCCGGCCGATCCGGACCACCGCCGGAGCCACACGGTCCACCACGGCCGCCGCGGCGGCCTCGATCTCGTCGGAAAACGTCGTCATGTCCTGTCTCCCCGCTATCGTTTCGTTATGGAAGATACTAACTTGCAACTTGCAAGTCAATCCCCAGGCTCTCCCGCTCCCGATGCCAGCCCGCTGGCCGAGGCCCTGGGGAGGGTGGGCGACCGGTGGAGCTTCCTCGTGGTGGAGGCGTTGCTCGATGGTCCGAGGCGGTTCAACGACCTGCAAGAGGCCGTCCCGGGCATCGCCACCAACGTGCTCTCCCAGCGCGTACGCAGCCTGGAGGCCCAGGGCGTCGTGCTCGCCCAGCCCTACAGCCAACGGCCGGTGCGCTACTCCTACGAGCTGACCGCTGCGGGCCGGGAGCTGGTGGGCGCCCTACGCCTACTGGCGCGCTGGGGCGCCGAACAGGCCGCGCCCGGGTCGCTCCCGGCGCTGCGCCTGGCGGAGCACGCCGCCTGCGGATCGCCGTTGGAGGCACGCTGGTACTGCCCCACCTGCGATCGGGCGGTCGACGACGAGGAGGCTCAGGCGCTCGTCTTCCTGTAGCGGTGCCGTTGCCGGGTGGCGTCGGGGGTTCAGGCGACGACCGCGAACCGGGACAGGCCCTCGGGGACCTCCTCCCGGCTGTCCACTCGCTCGACCCGCGCCAGCGGAGGCCCGCCGGCGCACCACGCGGCGAGCCGCTCGACGGCGTCCCGAGAACCCTCGGCGACGACCTCGACACGGCCGTCGGGCAGGTTCCGCACGAACCCGGCCAAGGCGAGACGGTCCGCCTCGCGGGCGCAGGCCATCCGGTAGTTGACGCCCTGGACGCTCCCGGAGACGACGAGGCGCCGCCGGACCGAGCCGGCGGGGCCGGTCACCCCCTCTCACCCGGATCGAGGCTGGGCCGCACCCACAGAGCTTGCCAGCAGCGTGTCCTCGTCGTGACCGACGTCACCCGGTAGCGTCCCTTCCGTGTCCGGACACACCCGGTCCCGCCCGTGAGCCTCGTCCTCGAGCTCGACCTGACCTCCGGTCTCCGCGAGGAGCCTCCGACCGATCCCCTCGAGCGACTGACTTCCCGGGGTGAGCTGGCCTTGCCGACCCTGGTGGACCGCCTGCGCGACGCCGCGGCGGACCCGCTGGTCGTGGGGCTCGTGGCCAAACTCGGCCAGCCCCGGATGTCGCTCGCCCACGCCCAGGAGCTGCGCGACGCCGTCGTCGAGTTTCGGCGCTCCGGCAAGCCGTCGATCGCCTGGGCCGAGACCTTCGGGGAGCTCGGTCGAGGCACCGTTCCCTACGTGCTGGCCACGGGGTTCGACGAGATCTGGCTGCAGCCGTCGGGAGGGGTCGGGCTGGTCGGCACGGCCACGATGGCCGTCTTCGCCCGCGAGGCCCTCGACCGAGCCGACGTCGAGCCACTCGTGGCCCGGCGCCACGAGTACAAGGGCGCGGCCGAGACCTTTCTCCGGCGCGAGCCCTCCGAGCCCCTGCGCGAGGCGACCACGAGGCTGGCCGAGTCCTCCTACGAGCAGGTGGTCGCCACCGTGGCGGAAGGACGGGGCCTCGCCCCGGCGCGTGTCCGGGAGCTGATCGATGCCGCCCCGCTCTCCGCCACCGAGGCCCATTCCGGCGGGCTCGTCGACCGCCTGGGCTACCGCGACGGCGTGCGCCAGGAGCTCGACCGACGCTCCCGGGAGGAGGCGGCTCGCCCGGGGAGGGCGATCCCGCTTCGCGAACGCGTCGCCCGGCTCCGGCGAGAGGACGAGCCGGCACTCCTCTACGCCGCACGCTACCGGCGGCGCGGCGCCGGCCTGAGCCAGCTCCGGTCCCGCCGTCAGACCGGGGTCGCGCTCATCCGCATCGGTGGCGCCATCCGCCAGGGCCGCTCGGTCCGGGGCCCCGTCGGGCGGGGGACGGGCGCCGACACCGTCGCCGCAGCGATCCGCTCGGCGGTTGCGGACGAGCACACCGGGGCGATCGTCCTTCGGGTGAACAGCCCGGGCGGGTCCTACGTCGCATCCGACACCATCTGGCGCGAGGTCTGCAGGGCCCGTGAGGCAGGGAAGCCGGTCGTCGCGTCCATGGCCGAGGTGGCGGCCTCGGGGGGTTACTACGTCTCGATGGGTGCCGAGCTCATCGTGGCCCTGCCCGCAACATTGACCGGATCGATCGGCGTGCTGGCGGGGAAGCTCCGCACGGAGGGACTCTTGCAGCGGCTCGGCGTGCACGTCGACGGGGTGGCCGCGGGGGCCCATGCCCAGATGTTCTCGCCCCTCACCGGGTTCTCCGACGACGAATGGGCCCGCCTCAACGCCTGGCTCGACGAGGTCTACGACGACTTCGTCGGCAAGGTGGCGACCGCCCGCGGGATGACGCGCGAGGCCGTGCACGAGGTGGCCCGCGGACGGGTCTGGACGGGCTCCGATGCGCACCAGCGCGGGCTCGTCGACGAGCTCGGGGGCCTGGAGCGTGCTGTCGCGCTCGCCCGGCAACGCTCGGGCCTGCCGCCGGACGCCCCCGTCCGGATCCACCCGGCCCGCTCGGCGGTCCAACTGCTCAAGAAGCCGCGCAACAGCGACGACGCCGCCGCGACATCCGCGCTGTCGGCCACGACGGCCTACCTCGCCGGGTGGGGGGACCTTGCCCAGGCGGCCCTCACCCTGGGGCTGCCGGTGGCCGGGCCCCTCGTCATGCCCCCGCTGCGCTTGGCCACCTGAGGCCAAGGGCGAGGGATCCTGGCGTCGGTGATGCCGTCCGGTGACGAGGCGATCACGAGGGCCTATCTGCAGCACCTGAGCCCGCGGGACCTGGCCCTCTTGGCGGGAGCGCCGAGCCCGACGCCGGACCTGGCTACGGGCCTCGACACGGACCTCGCCGCGGACCTCGCCCGGTCCCCCGAGGCCCTCGATGGTCGACTCAACGATCCGTCGGTCTTTGACACGCTCTTTGCACGACCGGGCGAGGGCGAGCCCTTGCTCGGAGCTTCGCCGTTCCTCGCCTTTGCCGTCGCGGTGCATCGCTGCGCCCTCGACCTCGCCTCGATGACCTACGTCTCGGAGTGGTTGGGCCCGGGACGCCACGCACCGGTGTTCGACGTGGCGCAGCTGCGAACCTTCCTGGACGTCCCGTGGAACCGCTTCTTCCTGGCCGAGCTGCTCCACTCCTACACGCACGTGGCGAGCGGCTCGGTCTTCGTGCGGACGCGCCGGGGGCTGCGCCGGCAGCGCTTCTCCGAGCTGGACCCGGTGCGCCTGGCCGGCCTGTTGGAGGTGGTCTCCGACGGCGAGCGCCCGGGCATCCTGCGTCGCCTGGGCGACCTGGCGCTGTTCTTGACCGGCGTGTTCCCCGACTACGTCGCCCGGCGGGGGTTCGCCCCGATCGAGGAGGGCCGCCTGCTGCGGGCGGGAGGAATGGCCGACGACCGCCGGGGGCACCGGACGGCGAGGCCGGCCCTGGTGGAGGCGGCAGGTCCGGGCGGGGCCGTCGGCCTGCTCGAGCTCCTGGGCACGCGTTGGTACCGGGCCGCCTTCCTCCTCCTGCCCCAACCCGTGTCCGGGGACGTTGCGGTGATCGGTGAGTTACCCGCCCACTTCGGCCAGGCACGGCGAATTCTCGGGCTCATCACGGAACGCTTCCTCTTTGACCAGCGCGACCGTTGGTTTGGGCCGAGGGAGGGTTGAGGGCGTTGGATGGCGGCGAAGGCAACCCGAGGTCCGAGCAGCCACGCTGGATCGAGCCGATGGCCGCGACCCTCTCGGACCGGCCGTTCTCGGACCCCGGATGGATCTTCGAGCCGAAGCTCGACGGCGTGCGGTGCCTCGCCTTTCGCTCGGGTCACGAGGTCCGCCTGCTGTCGCGCAATCGCCAACCGCTCGGCGACACCTTCCCCGAGATCGTCGACCGCCTGGCGGAGCAGCGCCAGGAGGACTTCGTCGTGGACGGGGAGGTCGTGGCCCTGGAGCGCGGCCGGAGCAGCTTTCCCCGGCTCCAGCGGAGGCTGGGCGTCAAGAACCCCCTGGAGGCCCGCAGCAGCGGCGTGGCAGTCGACTACTACGTCTTCGACCTCTTGTTCCTGGACGGCTTCGACCTGCGCGTCCTCGGCACCCGGGACCGCAAGCGGCTGCTCCGCCGCGCGTTGGACTTCGGCCGGGGACTGCGCTTCACGACGCATCGCAACGCCGAGGGCGAAGCCTTCCTCTCGCAGGCCTGCACCCGAGGCTGGGAGGGCATCATCGCCAAGCGCGCCGATGCTCGCTACGTATCCCGGCGCTCGCGCTCGTGGCTCAAGCTCAAGTGCAGCGCCAGCCAGGAGCTGGTGGTCGGGGGCTTCACCGATCCGGCGGGGGGCCGCGTCGGCTTCGGGGCCCTGCTGCTCGGCTACTACCGGGACGGGGAGCTGAGCTACGCGGGGAAGGTGGGGACGGGCTTCGACCACGCCACGCTGGTCGCCCTGCGCCGCCGGCTGGACCAGCTCGAGGTGCCCCGTCCGGTCTTCGGAGGAGCCCGCCGCTGGCCCCGAGGCACCCACTTCGTGCGACCCGAGCTGGTAGCCGAGGTGGCCTTCACCGAGTGGACGCGCGATGGGATGCTGCGCCAGCCCCGCTACCTCGGCCTCCGCGGGGACAAGGCGCCCCGAGAGGTGGTGCGGGAACGCCCGTCGAGGACCGGGCCCGTCTAGCGGGTTGCGGCGATCTCGATCGTGGCTCGCCGGTCGGGCCGGACGTAGCCGCTGTCCAGGAACCATCGGGCGGAGTCGGTCAGGGCCTCCCTTGCGGACCGCGACGAGTAACCCAGCTCTCCCCTGGCGCGCGCATCGCTGAAGTGCATCTTGGTGCTGGACATGCGCGCCGCCTCGAGGGGCACGCTGGGCTCGCGTCCAAGCAGGCCGCCCTCCACGAGCTCGGAGACGTAGCCGGCAGCGAGCGCGGCCGCCCTCGGGACCCTGCGTCGCGGGGCCCGCAGTCCGGTGATCTGCGCCAGCTCTGCCAGGACCTCCTGCATGGTCAGGTTCTCGCCACCGATCACGTAGCTCCTGCCTCGCGTGCCCCGTTCGAGCGCCAGCAGGTGGCCGTTGGCGAGATCGTCGACGTGGACGACGTTGAGCACCGTGTCCACATACGCGGGCATCCGGCCGTTCAAGAAGTCGAGGACGAGCTTGCCCGTGGGCGTCGGCCGGGTGTCGCCGGCGCCGACGGGGAAGGTGGGCAGCACCAGGGAGACGTCGACACCGCCCGCCGCCGCCCGGAGGACCTCGTGCTCCGCCACGTACTTGGTCTGCTTGTAGTGGCCAAAGAGGTGGCCGACGTCCGCGTACGCCCGCTCGTCCGCCGGCCTGCCCTCGCGGGTGTCGTGCAGCCCGAGCACCCCGACCGTCGAGGTGTAGACCATCCGCTCGCAGCCCGCCTCTCGCACCGCGTCGAGGACGTGGAGCGTGCCTCCGACGTTGACGTCGTGGAAGAGGCGGGGGTCACGCGCCCAAAACCGGTAGATGGCGGCCAGATGGAAGACGAATCGCGCCCCCTTGCAGACGGCGCGGACCGCCTCGGGGTGGCGCACGTCCACCAGGGCGCACTCGACGTCCAGGCCCGCCAGGTTCCGCTCGTCCGCTCCCGGCTCGCTGGCCGCAACCACCTCGGCGCCCCGGGCCAGCAGCGCCCGGACCACGGCCGATCCGATGAACCCTGACGCCCCCGTGACCACGACGCGGTCGCCCGGACCAACCACCACGGCGGCCGTCACGGCTGGGTCACGGTACCGGCGACCTCCGCCATGCCGGCCTTCTCGTCGGCCTGGGCGGCCCGCGTCGACCCGTTGGCCGCCGCTACCTCGGGAACGACCGGGCCCACCTCGCCCGGCGGGTGCACCTTGCGGGGGCGCTTCGACTTGCGGCCGAAGGCACCCTTGGCCATGGTCCAGCCGAACTCGTAGATCAGGCCGGCTCCCGCGTCGGCGTCGGACAGCACGTCGTCGAGGGCGGCGACGAAGTAGTCCACCTCCGCCTGCCCCGCCACCAGGGGCGGCAACAGCTTGACGATGTTGACGT
The DNA here is from genome assembly GCA_963773635.1 of uncultured Actinomycetes bacterium. Taxonomy (GTDB): domain Bacteria; phylum Actinomycetota; class Acidimicrobiia; order Acidimicrobiales; family RAAP-2; genus CAVZBW01. The sequence goes on from CAVZBW010000005.1 coordinate 1,044,942, forward strand.
TGTCGGCGGCCACCTGGGTCAGGATCCCGTGGCGGTGGAAGAGGGGCACGACCACCAACTGGGAGAACATGGCCGGGCGGAGTCGTTCGAGCGTCCGGAACCGGCGGCGTGCCGACCTCGACTCGGGCTCGCCGAACTCGATGCCGATCATGAGACCGAGCCCGCGCACGTCGTGGATCAGGTCGTGGCGATCCTGGAGGGCGCGCAACCCGTCGGTGAGCGCCCGGCCGGTGCGCTCGGCGTTGGCGACGATGTCCTCGTCGTCAAAGGCTGCCAGCGTCGCCAGTCCCGCCACCATGGCCAGCTGGTTGCGTCCGAAGGTGGTCGAATGCTTGAGCGCGTCCTCCATCGACTGGTAGACGCTCTGGAAGACCCGGTCCGTGGTCAGCATCGCCCCGACCGGGACGTAGCCGCCGGACAGCGCCTTGGAAACGGTGATGATGTCGGGCTCGAGCCCGAAGTGCTCGTGGCAGAAGAACTTGCCGGTGCGCCCCAGCCCCGTCTGCACCTCGTCGATGACGAAGAGGGTGCGGTGCCGGCGGCACAGCTCCTGGACGCCCGACCAGTAGGAGCCCTCCGCGCAGTAGACGCCCTTGCCCTGGATCGGTTCGACGACGAACGCCGCCACGTCGCCGGCCCGCAGCTCCGACTCGAGGCCGTCGAGGTCGCCGAAGGGCACCACCGCGCAGTCGGGGAGCAGCGGGCCGAAGCCCTCCTTGAACTCCTGGCCCCCGTTGAGCGCGAGGGCACCGGTCGTCAGCCCGTGAAAGGCGTGCTCGGCGTACACGATCTTCGGCCGCCGCGTGGCGTGCCGGGCGAACTTGATCGAGGACTCGATCGCCTCGGCCCCGGAGTTGCAAAAGAACACCCGGCCGATCCCCGCATGCGACCGGGACACCAGCTCCTCCGCCAGCAGCCCGGGGAGGAGCGCGCAATCCATCTGCACCATGTTGGGCAGGTCGAGATCCAGGGCCTGATGCAGCGCCCCCTTGACCCCCGGATGGCTCCGCCCGAGGGCGTAGACGCCGAATCCGGAAAGGAAATCCAGGTAGCGCCGCTCCTGATCGTCGTAGAGGTAGCACCCCGAACCCCGCACGTAGGTCCGGTCGAAGCCCACCGTCTTGAGCACACGCGCCAGCTGGTGATTCAGGAGTCGCTCGTGGATCGCGAAATTCTCACCCTGCCGACGGCGCATTGCCTCGGCGACATCAAAAGCCATGGTCCTCCTCAGCCCCCGAATCCGACAGGCTATCGCCAGCGTAGGCTCCGCCTTGCGTGGACACGTATCAGCCTCTCCGGGATGCGCCGCCCTGGTTCCTCCGCGCCTTGCGAGTGGAGCTCACCGACGAGGCGGTCCAGGTGGAGGGGTGCCCGATCCACTACGTGGCGTGGGGCGACCGGGGTGAGCGGGGCCTCGTCTTTGTCCACGGCGGCGGCGCCCACGCCCACTGGTGGACCCCCGTGGCAGCGACCTTCGCCTCGGAGTTCCGGGTGGCCGCGTTGGACCTCTCGGGGCACGGCGACAGCGGCCAACGCGAGAGGTACTCGCTCGAGCAGTGGACCCGGGAGGTCATGGCGGTGGCCGACGACGCCGGGATGCAGGGCCGACCGGTCGTCATCGGCCACAGCATGGGCGGGTTCGTCACCATCGCCACGGCGGCGCTCAACTCCGACCGGCTGGCGGGCGTCGTCGTCTGCGACTCCCCCGTCACGGAATCGGACCCGGAGATCGGTGCCTATCGCCTGCGGGAGGCCTTTGGCCGGCCGAGGACCTATCCGAGCGTCGACGATGCGGTGGCCCGCTTCCGGACGGTGCCGGCGCAGGAGCGCTACCTCGACTACGTCATCGACTACGTGGCACGCCGCTCCATCAAGCCGGTGGAGGGGGGCTGGCAGTGGAAGTTCGATCGTCGAGTCTTCGAGCAATTCGGTCCGGGCATGCGATCGAGCGCCCTCCCCTACCTGTCGGGCGTGACGTGCCGGCTGGCGCTCCTGCGCTCCGAGAACGGACTGGTGACCCCGGACATCGGTCGCTCCATGTACGAGGCGCTGGGCCGGGTCACGCCGGTCATCGAGATCCCCGAGGCCGGCCACCACGCCATGCTCGACGAGCCGCTCATCCTCCTCACCGCCCTGCGCACGCTGCTCGCCGACTGGGACCACTCCGACCCCCACCGCAGGCGGGGCCGGACCGGGTGAGGTTCAGCCGGCGAGCTCGGGATTGAGCTTGAGGACGCAGAACACGGCGCCGGCCGGATCGCGGCGACGCGAAGGGGGGGGGGAGAGGGGTGGAGGAGGAGAGGTGGAGCAGGGTGTATGGTGGGTTAAATGAGCCGTTAATGGCTAAGCTGACAACTTTGGAGCAAATGCATGCTATGAAGCGTTCGGCTACTTCGATTGTCATCTCGTAAAGTCACAGTCTCTCATGGTGGTATTGCTTGTTTCACGCCTCGGTCTGACGGTACGGTGCCAACGTTGAAGATATCGCGACACGTTAGCGTACTCTCTCGTGGACGAGATGCGCAAGACTCGGAGGTAGCGGCTTTGCGCGGAGATTGGGCAAGTTCTGCCGGTTCGGCCGCCCTACTGGGAAGACGATGAGTTTGATGTTGGAACACATCACCCCATCGGATATCGGATCAATTCGTTAGCTAAGCCGGCACCTGATGCGATGCGATGACGTCCTTGAACTCGAACGTCCTCTGGCGGATGAGGTATCGAGCGATTCGATGACGGATCTTTGGGCTCTGACAACGAATCACACGCTTTGCGGACGGCAATGGATTAATTGCTTTTGGCCTGATGTCTCGATCTCACTTCGGACAGCGGCCACCAGAGAATCCAACAGCTTCGTGGATTCCGACGCGACTTCCGCATACGGAGCCGCGTCAAGCAGTAGTTGAACACATCTCCTCGGTTACGAGTGGGGAGTCGCTGTCTGCAAGCGACAGGAATGCGACATCGCATCGTCTGCGGAAGGTATCGCGAATCGCTGCTTATTTTCGTGACGAGCCTCCACCTCGCGAAGACATTGGATACGTGAGGACACTCTTGCGCCGCCGAGAGTGGCGACTGCACTGTTGCGCTTTTCGCTGGTCGACTTCGAATCGCATCGCGTGCTCTGGAGCGACATCACGGATATTTTTACGGCCGCCGCTGGGATGCTTGGCCTGCCGTGGATCCGAGTGTACGAGTCGCCTGGGTCTCGTACCAATGAGCCTGAGAGCAGCCGGCGACGTCTCGCAGGGCAACCAAGTGGCAATGTGCTGGTGAGTGCGCGTGCGGATTGGACCTCCTCTCGTCGCTTCGATGCTCAAGCCACCTCGTCACGGCGAAACGCGAAGGCCGGGGCCAAATACTCAATGGGCTCAAGCGGTCGGGATTATGCTCTCACGGTGGAACGAGGCCCATCTCGGTAGTCACGATCGCCCGATATCCTCTTGTCAACATGGCTGGATTGCGTTTCCCTGTATTGCCAGGGTGCTCGCCTGTGCGACGTTGTCGGATCTTCTCGCTCGGGAAAGAATGGGGAAAGCTTACTTGTGACTTCGAAGATGTCGTTTACGGCGCCTTTATAGAGGATTTGGAACGAAGGAAGCGGCATTTGAATTTGGCTCGTTTTGAATGGGCTGTGAGGGAACTTTGCGCTATTGGAGAGACGCGCATCTACTGGCAAGGCGACGGTAACGAGTGATCCTCTCACCGGTCGACCTCGATTCGCTGGCCGGCTCGGCGGATCATGTCGCATTTGAAACCGGGGAAGTGATCGTAAGGACTGGTGATAGGGCCGACGCCTTCTACGTCATCAAACATGGTTCCGTGACCGTGTCGCCAAATAAGGGACGGCTGGTTCGGCTCGGTGTCGGCGATTCGTTCGGTGAGATCGGCGTCTTTCGTGGAGGTGTACGCACCGCCACTGTTCGAGCACAGCAGCCACCGAGGTGGTGCGAATTCAAGGCGATTCGTTGCTCAGGGTGTTCCGGGGAGATCCTGCCAACATGAAACCGGTGCAGGAGATCATCGATGATTACGACGCTTTTTGAGTCGGTACCTCGTTACCAAGCTCTGCAAAATGTGTGTGGTAATTCCCGTGCGAGCGGGGAGGATGTATCTGCGCCCAGTGCGTTCGTGTGTCAGCTGGTGAGCTTGGGCTTGAGCTGGAGCACATAGAAGAGGCGCGGCGGATCGCGGCGACGGCGAAGCGCCCCGGCTCGATGTCGGTCGGGCCCATCATCACCGAGCCCCCGAGCTCGACGACCCGGGCCGCAGCACGGTCTGCGTCGTCGACCGCGAAGTAGACGCCCCAGTAGGGCGGGACCTCGGCCGGGATCGTCGGGGGCTTCCGCATCAGCCCGCCGATCGAGCGCCCCGCGTGCTGCCATTCCACGTACGCGCTCTCGTCCTCGCCGTGGGACTCCGCCCCCCAGCCGAACACCGAGGCGTAAAAGGTCTTGGCCCCCGGCACGTCGGTCGTCACGAGCTCGCTCCAGCAGTAGGTGTTGGGCTCGTTGACGAGGCCGGCGCCCTTGTGGGCGCGGGCCTGCCAGATCCCGATGACGGCGCCGATCGGGTCCGACACGATGGCCATGCGGCCGACGTCCATGACGTCCATCGGCCCCATGAGGACGTTGCCCCCACTCGCGGAGATCTTGGCGACCACGGCGTCGGCGTCCTCGACGTTGACGTAGGTCGTCCAGGACGGCGGGACGCCTTCCATCGGCGTCGGCCCGAGCCCGGCCACCGGGCGATCACGCAACAGGCAGATCGTGTAGCCGCCCGCCTCGGGAGGACCTACCTGGGGCTGCCACCCGAAGAGCTCGGAGTAGAAGCTCCGAGCGCCCTCCAGGTCCGGCGTGCTCAGGTCCACCCACGAGGGGACCCCGTCCTCGTAACGTTCGATCTCCATGGCAGCTCCCTCGGCCTCGGTCGTCGCCCTGCGGTGCTCGCCCTGCGGGTTGCCGCGCCGTTGTTCGCGGGCCCCTGGCGACGGTAGCCCAACCGGGGGCGCCCGCACGGGAGCCCACGCCGTGCCCGCCACGCACCACCTGCTCGTCACACGGGAAGGCCGCATCGGACGGGCGGGAGGGCGTCACACCGGTTGCCCCTTGACGCCCTTCGGCTCGGCCTCCCCCTCCTGGGTCTCCGGGTTGTCCTTGGTCCCCTTGGCCGGGTCGGGGTCGTCGGGGGTCCGGTCGACCACCTCCGGCCAACGCACTTGGCCGAGCCCGGGCCGGTGGCGGAGCCAAGGGGCCGGCGGCGGCATGACGAGCTCGGTCAGCACGTCGACGATGTGCTCGTAGTTGAGGCGCCAGCCCTGGAAATGACGCCACGCCTCCTCGGGCGAGCGCTCCATGCGGTAGCCGACGGCCTTGAGCCGATGGATGCCCCGCTGGAACTCCTCGTAGGTCAGCCGGATCCCCTCGACCGGGCGAGGATCGGGGTCGTAGGAGATGCGCAGGGCCCTCGCCAGGGCCCGCAGGCAGTCGGTCCCCCCGGCCAGCATCACCCTCGCCTGCCGGGGGGTGGTACTCGGATTGAGGCTGTCCTGGAGGGCGGCTGCGTCGAGCATGGCGACGAGACCGAGCAGCCACGAGCGCGTCGAGACCGGCGAGCGGAACCACATGAGCGTCGGGTAGCTCGTGTGGCTCTCGGCGACGCTGGCGGACCACTCCTCCCACCTGACGTAGAGGTCGGGGAGCTCGTCGGTGGTCCGGAACCAGTGATGCCGGGCGAGGATCTCGGGGCCCCACGCCGGGACGCCCGCACGAGAGGCGAGCATGGTCACCGCCGTCTCCCGGGCCGAAAACGACGAGTAGAGCGCGGGCAGGTAGGCGATCTCGAGCGCGATCACGAGCAGCCCCATCCCGGCGGCCACGAACTCGAGCACCTCGGACTGCGGATACCGACCGGTGGCGAACCCGAGCGTGAAGACCGACGATCCGGCCACCTTCATGGCCGATCCGAGGGTCGTCTCGTTGGCCCACCAGGCCATCAGGCCGAACCCGACCACCAGCGTGGCGAGCCACAGCACGAAGAGCAGGACGAGCGCCAAGGGGCCGACGACGGCCATGGCTCGGTCCTTCACCTCGTACGAGCGGATCCGCTGGAGGATGCGCCGCCCCACAAAGGCCAGCACCCGGGCCAAGGACCGCAGCAGCCGCGACGAAGTGGTGCGCGGGACCACCAGTGTCGTGAAGACGCTCGTGGCCACGCCGATCACGATCGCCAGGCCGAGCAGGAAACCCAGGACCCTCATGCGGCCATGCCCGGGATTCGGTCGCACCGGGCCGAGGGCCGCCCTGGCCCGGTCCGCGGTCGTGCCGAGTCACGGCACGACGCACGATCGAAGCAACGGGGCTGCACGAGCCGCAATTGAACCAGGTCCCACACCCGCTCCCGACGACGCCGGCGCCGCAGATCGGCGGCCGAGCCCAGCGCCGCCCCAGGGCTCAGGTCGATCCCGAGCCGGCCCCCGCGGTCGTGGTCGCCTCCAGGCGGGCGAGCTCCGCCTCGACGGCGCGGTCGTGCTCCTCGGCATCCATTCGAGCCCGCCGGAGGCTCCAACGACCTCGGGTCAGGAACAGGAGCGGGACGAAGACGAAGAGGACCATGCCGGCGAAGTCCACCCAGAACCAGTGCTGCCACTGGGACGGCAATTGGGCGGCCGCATTGTTCAGGTCCGTCAACTGCTGCTGGTGTGCCGCCAGGTAGTTGAGCTGCGCCTCGTACGGCTGCACGAGGGTCTAAGGCGAGGAAGCGATCGCCAAGATGACCGAGATGGTCGCCAGGGTGTAGTAGCCCGTGTGGGGATCGTTGGCGCAGCCTACGGTTCGCCTATACCCACCACTCGGGTCTTCGTTTCTCGAGGAAGGCCCGTATTCCCTCTGCCGCCTCGTCCGAGTCGAAGATCTCGTCCGATCGCTCCTCGGCCAGGGCCATGCCCTCGTCCCAGTCCCGGTTGCGCAGCTCCGAAAGCAGCTGCTTGGTCGCGGCGACCGCGCCGGGCGCTCCCTTCCCGAGCGTCTCGGTCATCGTCGAGATCCAATCGTCCATCTCGGCCGGGGTCGCGAAGGCCTGCGTGAGCAGCCCGGAGCGCTGGGCCTCGTCGGCGGAGAATTGTTCGCCCGTGAGCATGTGGAGCTGCAGCGCCCGGGCGTTCATCGCCCGCAGCGCCGGCACCGCGATCATGGCCGGGGCCACCCCGACCCGGACCTCGCTGAAGCCGAAGCTCGCCGTCATGGGTGCGACGGCGAGGTCCGCGGCGGCGACGAGGCCCATGCCTCCCGCTCGGACGTGCCCGTTGACCCGGGCGATGACCGGCTGGGGTGCGTGCGCGATGTGGGTCAGCAGCCCTGCGACGGTCACCGGGTGAACCGATGGCGGCGAATCCTCGTCCGCCGGTGGCGGATGGAGGCGCTCTTCGAGATCCGCCCCCGAGCAGAAGGTGTTGCCGGCACCGGTCAGGACGACCAGCCGGGCACCCCTGGCGGACGCCTCGTCGAGACCCCCCGCCACCCCTCGCAGCAATCGACGGGAGAGGGCGTTGCGGTTGGAGGGCGACTCGAGGGTGATCCAGGTAGCGGGGCCACGGTGGTCGACCCGCACCGGTGGGGGCGGCCGGGCGAGGACGTCCTCCCGCATGGATCGATGCTACGCGCCCGGGCCGACCGGGGCCGAGGCTCCGGTCGACGGCCCCTCCGCCTCCTCCTTCTTGAAGCTGCGACCGACGACGAGCCCGACCACGATCAGCAGGTACCACAGGTCCTTGGCGAGGCTCGTCGAGAACCACGCCACGATCGCCGAGGCGATGACCACGGCCGCGACCGACGCGGTGCGCTGCAACCCGGGCACGATCTGGGACCGAAGATCGCCCGGCACCATCAAGCGCCGCCAGTGACCAAACACCACCACCAACGACGTGGAGATGCTCGCCGCCAGGAGGTTGGCGTTGAAGACGTCGATGGCCACCGGGTTGTCGGCGTAGGCGCCGAGCAGGTCGCTCGTGAAGGGCAGGGCCGTGATCGTCAGCAGGAACAAGAAGTTGATCCACGCGAGGCCCTCGTGATGCCCGCGCATGAGGCGGAAGACGCGGTGGTGGGCCAGCCAGAAGACGGCGATGACGTAGAAGGCGACGAGGTAGGCGACGACCTGGGTCCCGAGGTGGCCGAGAGCCTTGGCGAGCTCCGAGGCCGAATTGGGATCGGAGATGTGCGGAACCTTGACCTGGAAGACGATGAGCGTGATGGCGATGGCCACGACGCCGTCGGTGAGACCGAGGAGCCGGTCGACGCTCGGGAGGTCCTGGACCCCGGATCCGTCCTGTCCCTGGTCGGACATCAATCCAGCTTCGCAGACCGACCCTCGCGGACCGCGGCTTTGCGGGCCGCCGACGCCTCGGCGGCCACCGTCTCGAAAACCATCCTCTTGCGTGACACACCCCCGTCGTAACCTGGCCGGTGATGCCCGTACCCCCGCCCCGCTCCCTCTCCCCGTCCAAGGTGACGGCCTTCACGGACTGCCCCCTCGCGTTCCGGCTCGCACTGATCGATCGGCTGCCCGAGCCGCCCTCGCCCCACGCCCTCAAGGGCACGCTGGTGCACTCGGCGCTCGAGGGCCTGCACTGGCGGTGGCCGGCGGGGACGCGCAGCCTCGACGCCGCCGACGAGGAGCTCGATCGCGCGTGGGAGCTGCTCCAGCAGGACCCGGAGTTCCTCGCCCTCGAGCTCTCGACGGAGGAGGCGGACACGTTCTGCAAGGACGCCCGGGCGCTCGTCCGCAACTACTTCGAGATCGAAGACCCCGACTCGGTCAGGGCCATCGGCATCGAGCTTCTCTTGCAGGCCGAGGTCGGCGGCGTCACGCTCCGGGGCATCATCGATCGGCTCGATCTCACCGCCGAGGGCGAGCTCGTGGTCGTCGACTACAAGACGGGCCGGGCCCCCTCGGTCAACTTCGAGCAGGCCAAGCTGAAGGGCGTCCAGTTCTACGCCGACCTGTGCGAGTCCGTCCTCGGGCGGGCCCCCGTCGAGGTGCGGCTCCTGCACCTCCGCGAGCCGCTCGAGATCACCGCGCGGCCCAACCCGCAGTCGCTCCGGGGCCACCGCCGCCGGACGGCGGCCGTCTGGACCGCCATCGAGCGGGCGTGCTCGACGGGGGACTTCCGCCCCCGACCCTCCTCGCTCTGCGGCTTCTGTAGCTTTCAGCCACTGTGTCCATCCCACGGCGGGACTCCGCCACCACTCCCGGAGGTGCCGGAGGTGTCCCCGATGCCGGCGGTCGCCGAGCAGCGGGCGCCCCTCGCCTCCTGACCGCGCGCCGCACCCGGCCCGACCGCAGCGTCACCTCGGCGCTCGGCCGCTTCGACAACGCCGTCGACTCGCGATGGGAGGCACTTCGCTCCCGGCGCGACATGGATGCCGCCGCCGCCATGCTGTCCAACCTCGCCGACTACGGCGTGGCGTGGGTGGTGGTCGCCGGCATCAAGGGCCGCAGGCCCGGGGTGCCCCGGCGCCGGGCCGTCGTCGCCCTCGCGACAGCGGGCGTTTCCTCCTACCTCCTCAACAGGTCGATCAAGGCGCTCGTAGCCCGGGAGCGCCCCTCGCCCGCCGATCCCGGAACCGGCCCCGGCCGGCGACCGCCCGTACGAGCCCCGTCCTCGAGCAGCTTTCCGAGCGGCCACACCCTCGCCGCCACCTGCACCGCGCTCGTGCTCTCCGAGGGCCCGGCCGAGACGGCGGCACTGCTCGCCCTTGCTGCGGGCGTGGCCGTCAGCCGGGTGCACCTCCGGGACCATCACGCGTCCGATGTCGTCGGCGGGATGGCCATCGGTGCCGCCCTGGGAATCGCCGGTCGTCGGCTGGTCCGCCGGCTCTTCGCCGACCCGGCGCCCGCCGTCGGAATGGCCCCGACCGAGTAGGCGTTGTCGCGAGCATGGCCGAGACGACTTTCGCTGTGACGTGGGACTACCGTTGCCCGTTCGCCCGCAACGCGCACGAGTACCTCGTGACCGCGCTCGAGCACGGTGCGCCATGGTCGGTGACCTTCTTGCCGTTCTCGCTCAGCCAGGTGCACGTGCCGGAGGGTGGCCTCTCGGTGTGGGACAACGAGGCGGCGTGGCCGGACCTGTTGGCCCTCGAGGCCGGGGTCGTGATCCGAGACCGCTATCCGGACACCTTCTTGGCGGCGCACCGGGCGCTCTTTTCGGCCCGCCACGACCAGGGGAGTGACCTGCGCGACCCGGCGGTCGTGCGCCACGCGCTGGAGGGGATCGCCGTGCCCGTGGACCACGTCTTTGGCGAAATCGCCGAGGGGTGGCCAGCGCGAGCAGATCCAAAAGGAGCACGAAGCGGCGGTGGCCGGCCACGCCGTCTTCGGCGTGCCGACGTTCATCGTGGGCGACCGGGCTGCCTTTGTGCGCCTGATGGATCGACCCGAGGGGGACGGGGCACGCGCCCGGTCGACCGTCGAGCACGTCCTCTCGCTGTGCGTCGAGCATCCCGAGCTCAACGAGTTCAAGCACACGACGGTCTCCCGCTGAGCCTCCCCACCTAGCCGTCGGCCAGCGACACGACCAGCCGCCGGGTCCTCGCCATCTCCTCGGGGGTACCGACGACGCTCGCGACGAATTCGGTTGCGCCGGCCTGCCGCAGCCGGTCCACGCCGGCCGCCACGTCCTCCTCGCTCCCGACGAGCGCGACGTCCGACGGCTTGTCCGCGCCTTCACGATCGAGCATGGCCCGGTAGGACGGAAGGCTCGGGTAGAGCGCGAACGCTCGGTCGATGCTCTCGAGCGCCTCGTCCCGCGCTGCGGTGACGGTCACGGGCAGGCACACGACGATGCGGGGTTTCGGACGCCCCGCCGACTCGGCCGCTTCCACGATGCGTGGCGAGATGTGATTGCCGACCGTGCGCACCCCGGTCATCCAGGTGATGGTGCCGTCGGCGAGCTCGCCGGCGGTCTTGAGCATCACCGGACCAAGCGCGGCGACGAGGACCGAGGGAGGCGAAGGCACGGAGATCGACAACGGCACCGGCAGCACCGCCTTGAGCATGGTGCCCTCGAAGCTGACGGACTGCCCGGCCAGCATGGGCATGAGGGCCGAAAGGTACTCCCGCATGTAGCGGGCACCGTGCTCGTAACGCATCCCCCAGAGGCCCTCGACGACGAGCTGGTGGGAGAGGCCGATCCCGAGTGTGAGGCGCCCGTCGAGCGCCTGCTGGGTGCTGAGCGCCTGCTGGGCCAGCGCCTGGGGGTGTCTCGTATAGACGGGCACGACACCGGTCCCGAGCTCGAGGCGCGGCACCGAAGAGCCGACCAGGGCGAGAAGGGTGAGCGCGTCGTGGCCGAAGATCTGCACCGCCCAGGCGCTGGCGAAGCCCTCCCCCGACGCCCGGCCCGCCTCCTCGACGGCCCTCTCCACGGGCGACTCCACGTCCAGCAGCGTTCCGATCTTCATGTCCCACCCCTCCGTCCCGTGACTCGTCCCCCGGTATCGTGCTTCGCGTGGCCACTCCTGGCAACGGCAGTCGAGCGGGGTCGACTCCCCACGGGGAGCGATCGGCGCCCTTACGGGGTCACGACGGACCGGGTGGCTCGATCGTGGGGATCGTCGGTGCCGGCCAGCTTGCCCGCATGCTCTGCGAGGCGGCGTCGCCCCTCGGGCTGACCACCGTGGTGCTCGCCGAGCGGGCGGACGACGCGGCCGTGCCCGTGGCCTCCGAGGTCGTGATCGGCGCCGCCACCGACGAAGCCGCCCTCCGGGGCCTGGCCCAGCGCTGCGACGCGATCACCTTCGATCACGAGCTGGTCGATCTGGAGACCCTGCGCAACCTCGAACGCTCCGGCGTCGACCTGCGGCCGGGCACGGCCACCCTGGCCTTTACGGTCGACAAGGCACTGATGCGGCGGCGACTCCACGACGCTGGCGTGCCGGTCCCCGCTTTCGAGGTCGTCTCGGATCCGTCCGGGACGGCGGCGCCGTCTCCCGAAGGAACGGTGGCTGCGGTCGCCGACGCCCGGGATCGGGTCGAGGATTTCGGCCGCCGCCACGGGTGGCCGCTCGTCTTGAAGGCGGCTCGCGGCGGCTACGACGGCAAGGGAGTCTGGATGGTCGGCGACACCCGTGAGAGCGCGGCGGTGCTGGCCGGCGCCCACGAATCGGATACGCCCATGCTCGTCGAGGAGCGTGTCACGATCGAGAGCGAGCTGGCGGTGGTCGTCGCTCGCCGACCCGGCTCGGCCGCCGCGCCGGGCGGCCCGGTCTCGGGCGGCCCGGTTTCGGGGGGCCCGGTCTCGGGGGGCACGGTCTCTGGGGGCACGGTCTCGTGGCCCGCCGCGGAGACCGTGCAGGTCGACGGGGTGTGCCGCGAGGTGCTGGTGCCGGGATCCCTGCCCGAGGAGGTCGCCGGCGAGGCCCGCCGGCTGGCCGTCGAGGTGGCGACCCTGACCGGGGCGGTCGGGGTCCTCGCCGTCGAGATGTTCTGGACGGGAGACCGAATCCTGGTGAACGAGCTGGCCGCCCGGCCCCACAACTCGGGGCACTGGACCATCGAGGGAGCCAACACCTCCCAGTTTGAGAACCATCTCCGGGCCGTCCTCGACCTGCCGCTCGGCGACACGGGCCTCGTCGCGCCGTGCGTGGCGAGCGTCAACGTGTTTGGCGGCCCCGGGGGGGAGGACCCCGGGGCGCGACTGGCGCAGGCGTTGTCCGACCCGGGGGCCCACGTCCACCTCTACGGCAAGGGGCCCCGCCCGGGACGCAAGCTCGGGCACGTGACCGTGGTCGGAGACGACGCTCCGGCGCTCTACCGGCGAGCCTGGCGCGCCGCCGCCGCGCTGGGGACCCCGATGCCCGACCACGTGTCGGCGGCCCGATGACCCCGGAGTCCGGGGCCTCGGGAAACGGGGTCGAGCCCCGCGTGGCGGTGGTGATGGGCAGCTCGTCGGACCTCGAGGTGATGCGGGGGGCGGCCGAGGTCCTCGAGCGCTTCGGGGTGCCCCACGAGGTCCGAGTGGTCTCCGCCCACCGCACGCCCCACAAGATGCTGCGCTTCGGACAGGATGCGGCGGCCCGGGGGCTCCAGGTGATCATCGCCGGAGCTGGGGGGGCCGCTCACCTCCCGGGCATGCTCGCTGCAGCCACGACGCTGCCCGTGATCGGGGTCCCGGTGGCCTTGCGCCGGCTCGACGGACTCGATTCCCTGTTGTCGATCGCCCAGATGCCCCGGGGCGTGCCCGTCGCCACGATGGCGGTCGACGGCGCCCGCAACGCCGGGCTCCTGGCGGTCCGGATCCTCGCCCTGAGCGACCGGGGGCTCGCCGAGGCGGTGCGGGAGCATCAAGAAGAGCTGGCCCGCGACGCCGAGGCCCAGGACCGCTCCGTCGGCAGCCCGTAGGACGGTCCGATGCCGGGAGGGTCGGCCCAGGCGCTTAGGTCGGTCCCTCGTTTCCGTTGTGCTCGGGGGTTCCGTTGTGCTCGGGCGACCCGTGGCCGACGGCTGGTGGATCCTCCGACCCCTGGGGCGGGGCGATCGCCTCCGGTTCGTCGGCGGCGAGGGCCGCAGCCCCGTCGGGAGCGAGCGAGGCGTCTTCATGGCGAACCGCCACGACTGCCGGGCCGCCCGGGCCCGCGTGGGCGGATCCGGCCAGATCCGCCTGGCCGCCGACGACAGCGCGGAAGCCGGCCATCAGCTCGATCGGGATGGGGAAGATGAGGGTCGAATTGTGCTCGGTCGCGACCTCTGTGAGGGTCTGCAGGGTGCGGAGCTGCAGAGCGCCCGGTGCCTCGTTGAGCATGCTGGCCGCCTCGGAGAGCTCCCGGCTGGCCTCGAGCTCGCCGGTCGCGTTGATCACCTTGGCTCGCCGCTCCCGCTCGGCCTCGGCCTGACGGGCCATGGCCCGCAGGAGCTCGTGGGAGAGGACGATGTCTCGGATCTCGACCTGGCGCACCTCGACGCCCCAATTGTGGGTCGAAGCCGCGATGCTGGCCCGCAGCTCGGTGTTGACGTCGTCCCGGTGGGCCAGGATGTTGTCGAGCTCGTGGCGGCCGATGATGGAGCGCAGGGCGGTCATCGCCACTCGCTGGCTGGCAAAGCGGTAGTTGTCGACCCCGACCACCGCTCGCACGGGGTCGGTCACCTGGAAGTAAACGACGGCGTCGACCTGGACCGTGACGTTGTCCGCGGTGATGACCGCCTGCTGGGGGATGTCCACGACCTCCACACGCAGGGAGAGCCGGACGAAGCGATCCATGAAGGGGACCCTCACGATCAGACCGGGTCCCTTGGCCTCCTCCCGGAGCCGGCCCAGCCGGAAGACCACCGCACGCTCGTACTCGGTGATCACCCGGAAGGAGGCGGTCGCCGCGATACCCCCCAGCACGACGACACCGACCACTGCACCGACGATCGCCTCGACCATCTCGCACCTCCGTCGCCCGGGGGCCGCTGAGGGATCGCCGGACTCCGTCCATCTTCCCACCGAACACCACCGATGCGGAGGCGCGGCCCGGGTCGCTGGCGGCCCGGAAAACGCCCTGGTGGCGCGCCGATCGGGGCGCGGACGCTACGTTGCGTACGTGCCCACGCTCGCCCAGCGGCTCGGCTATCCCGCCGACGCCCGGCTGCTCATCGTCAACGCGGATGACCTGGGGTTCTGTCACTCGGCGAACGTGAGCGTCTTCGAGTGCCTCCGCACCGGCCTCGTCACGAGCGCCACCCTCATGGTCCCGTGCCCCTGGGCCAGGGAGGCGGCCGCCCGGTATCGCGGCGAGGACATCGGCGTCCACCTCACGCTCAACGCCGAGCACGAGCTGTACCGCTGGGGCCCGATCACCCACGCGCCCTCCCTCCTCGGCGGCGACGGGGGTTTCCCCAGGACCATGGAGGACGTCTGGGACCACGCCGACCTCGACGAGGTGCGCCGGGAGTGCCGGTCCCAGATCGAGCGCGCCATCCTCTGGGGCTTCGACGTCAGCCACCTCGACGCCCACATGGCCACCCTCCAGCTCCGGCCCGAGTTTTTCGACATCTACCTGGAGCTCGCCACGGAGTTTCGCCTGCCGTTGCGCATGTTCGGATCGGGGGCGGAGGAGTACCTGGGCTTCCCCGCCCGGGAGCTCGCGGCCGAGGCCGGCGTCGTCTTCACCGACGAGATGGTCTTCGTGCCGGGCGTGGGCTCCCGAAAGCTCCTGGCTGATCACCTCGGCCGCTTGCGTCCGGGGGTGACCGAGATGCACCTGCATCCGGCCATCGACACCGATGAGCTCCGTTCGCTGGCCACGGACTGGGCGGCCCGAGTGGACGACCACCAACTGGTCTGCGACGAGCCGTTCCTCCGCGACGCCGTGGCCGCCGCCGGCGTCACCCTGATCGGCTACCGAGCACTGCGAGACCTCGCCCGCAACGGCGGCTAGTCGAACGTGCCCTCCCGGGGAAAGCACCGTCGGGGAGACACCCACCGCACCTCGGCCTCCGGGCGGGGCGCGAGCTCTCGCGGTCGATCCCCCGCACTCGGGCGCCGCCATTCCGTCTCGTGGCACCAACTCGCCGGCTACGGCTTCGCCCTCATGGCTCTCGCCACGGTCGTGGCGCTGCTACTGGCCCAGACGGCCTCCGCCATCCACTTGCCGTTCCTCGGCAACTACGGGGTGGCGCCCTCGTCGGGCGCCGGCTCGGGGCAGTAGGTCTCCCGGCCCCCCGGCAGGTCTCCGGGATCACCGACGGCGTCGGGGAGGGAGACCGGGACTGCGGCGGCGATCAGCCCGGCGAGGCCGGGGGGGCACCCCGGGGAGGCATGCCGGGCACCCCGGCAAACAGGTCGTCCTCGGGGCCGTCGGTGTTGCCCACGGCGCTGCGGGCGAGTTGGTACTCGTCGTGGGGGTGGATCGACTCCATCACCTGGGGCGGCAACCCGAACCACATGCGCGAGGTGGGGTCGACCTGCGTCGCGTGGGCCAGCAACGCCTGTCGCCGGACGTCGGAAAACCCCGAGACGTCGATCGACGTGGTGAAGGGCTGCTCGCGGCGCTCGAGCCGGGCCAACCACTCCTCGCCGAAGGGCGACTCCATCCCGAGCTCCACGAACTTCTCGTGCACCATCTTCATCCGGGCGACGGGCCACACCGTGTAGTAGAGCTTGAGCGGCTCGTGGGGGTCTCCGGCGTCGGGGTAGCGCTCGGGATCGGCGGCGGCATGGAAGCCGGCGATCGCGATGTCGTGCACCCGGAGGTGATCGGGGTGGGGGTACTCGGACTGATCCTCGGGGTAGGCCACCATCACCTGTGGGCGAACCCGCCGGATCACCCTCACCAGGCGCTCGACCGCCTGGTCGAGCGAGGCCTGGGCAAAGGAGTCGGGGTGATCGTTGGCCGTCGAGTCGGGCATGCCCGAGTCGCGGTAGCCGAGCCAGACGACCTCGTCGTACCCGATGATCTCCGCCGCCCGGGCCAGCTCGTCGCGGCGGACCTCCGGCAGGCGTTGCCGCACCTCCGGCCGGTCCATCGCCGGGTTGAGGATGTCGCCCTCCTCGCCCCCCGTGCAGCACACGAGCACGGTGCGAACCCCCGAGGCGTGGTAGCGCGCCACCGTCGCCGGGCCCTTGGAGGACTCGTCGTCGGGGTGCGCGTGGACCGTCAGGAGGCACGGCTCGTCGAGCGCTCGGGGCATGCCGGAAGATTAACTGCTCGACGGTTTGGTCCGACCCGCCCCGGCGGCGGTTTCGGGCTCGCGACGGTGCGGGGTCGGTGCGGCGATCTCGGGCACCGCACGGGGCCGAGGTGCGGGTCCCATTGTGGCCGGATCGGCCGTATGCTCGGGTAATGCGCGATCAGAGGAGGGCCGAGCGGTGACCAGCGTCTTCAAGCGCATGACGGCGATCTTCCAGGCCAAGGCCAACAAGGCGCTCGACCGGGTCGAGGACCCCCGCGAGACCCTCGATCTCTCGTACGAAAAGCAGCTGGACAGCCTGCAAAAGGTGCGCCGGAGCGTCGCCGACGTGGCGACCGCCCGCAAAAGGATCGAGCTCCAGGCGAGCCAGCTGCAGCAGCAGGCCAACAAGCTCCAGCAGCAGGCCAAGGCCGCGCTGTCGCAAGGCAACGAGGACCTGGCCCGAGAGGCGCTGGCCCGGCGGGCAGCGCTGGGCGAGCAGCTCGAGGACCTGCAGCGCCAGCACGACCAGGTGGCCGAGCAGGAGCAGCGCCTGGTGGTCACCATGCAGCGGCTCCAGTCGCAAGTCGAGCAGTTCCGCACCCGCAAGGAGACGCTCAAGGCGAGCTACACGGCGGCGGAGGCCCAGACCAAGATCGGGGAGGCCGTGTCCGGGCTCTCCACGTCGCTCGGCGATGCCGGCAACGCCATGCAGCGCGCCCAGGACAAGATCGAGGGCATGCAGGCCCGGGCCGGCGCCATCGACGAGCTCCTCGCCTCCGGGGCCATCACCGACCTCAACCGCCCGGTGGACGACATCCAGGCCGAGCTCGACAAGGTCTCGGCGGGATCGGAGGTCGACAACCAGCTCGCCGCGATGAAGGCGGAGCTGGCGGCGTCCGCACCCGCCGCCGCCCTGCCCGCCACTGACGGCGAGGCCGCATCGGGATCGCCGGCGCCGGCCGCCGAGGCCACGCCCGCCCCCGCGGCGCCGGGCCTCGCCGGCGAGGGCGCGCCCGCATCGAGCGCCAGCCCCGCGCCCCAGCCGACCCCGCCCCCTGCTGCCGGTCCCACCGAGACCGCCACCCCGTAGTCCTCCAGGAGGCCTCCACAGCCGATGTCACTCGCTCGCAGGATCCCGAACGACCGGGGGCTCACCACCCGGATGTTCTTCACCGGGCTCTTCCTGGTCATCCTCTACGGCGCCTTCATCGCCGTGCTGTACGCCATTGGGCTGTCGTTCATCTTCATCGTGATCATCGCCCTGGGGCTGCTGTTCGCGCAGTACTGGTTCTCCGACAAGATCGCCCTCTACTCCATGGGCGGACGGATCGTGAGCCCCGAGGAGGCCCCCGAGCTGCACGGCGCGGTCGACCGGCTCTGCGCCCTCGCCGACATGCCAAAGCCCCGTGTCGCCATTGCCCAGACCGACATGCCCAACGCCTTCGCCACGGGCCGGAGCCCCAAGGCGGCCGTGGTGTGCGCGACGACCGGGTTGATGCGACGCCTCGACCAGGAGGAGCTGGAGGCGGTCCTCGCCCACGAGCTCTCCCACGTCGCCCACCGCGACGTCGCGGTCATGACCGTGGCGAGCGGCCTCGGGGTGATGGCCGGGCTCCTCACCCGCGTCATGTTCTACGCCGGGCTGTTCGGCGACGACCGGGGGGACAACCAGAACGCCGCCGCCGTCGAGCTGCTCATCCTCTTGGTGTCGGTCGTCGTCTATGCCGTCAGCTTCCTGCTCACGAGAGCGCTCTCCCGCTACCGGGAGCTGGCGGCGGACCGCTCGGGGGCCATCCTCATCGGACGTCCGTCGGTGCTCGCCTCCGCCCTGGTCAAGGTGACCGGAGAGATCTCGAAGATCCCCTCGCAGGACCTCCGGAGGGCCGAGCCCTTCAACGCCTTCTTCTTCTCCCCGGCGATCGCCAAGGGCGTGTCCATCTCCAGCCTCTTCTCCACGCACCCGCCACTCGAGCGCCGCCTGGCTCAGCTCGCACAGCTCGAGGCGCAGCTCGAGCAGCCGCGCTGAGGCGCCGCCGGGCGACCCGGACCCGCCTTCACCCACTGCCATGGGCCTGCTCGACAGCCTCTTTGGGAGGACCAAGCCGGTCGCGGCCAACCTCGACGATCTCTTCGGGCTCCCCTCGGCCGCCGTCACCCTCCAGGCGAGCGCCGGCATGTCCTTTACCGGCCGCGCCGGGGTCTGCTGGAAGCCACCCGCCGGCCAGGCCCCGCAGGACGTCCAGCGGGAGATCGAGCAGCTGCTCGCGATCGACGACACCCCGGGATCGGGCCCGGCCGACGCCGGGACGTCGGCCGCCACGACGCCGACGTCCTCCGGCGTCTCGGTCGGCCAGCTGACCCAGCGGGTCGACTCCTACGGCTACCGGTGGTTGCTGCTCGAGGACCCGGCGATCGACGACCTCGTCGCCCGGGTCCACCTCGTCAACACGATGCTGGCCGAGGCCGGATGGGGCCCCCAGCTGCTGTGCTCCGTATTCTCGCTGGCCGGGTCGCCGCCGACCGACGCCGACGAGCTGGCCGGCACGGGCCTGGAGACCGATGCCCCGAAGGACGGCCCGCTGCCAGCCGTCGCCAGCTCCGGGTCCGGGTCCAAGCCCCTGTACCTCGTCTACCTGTACAAGCGGGGCAGCTTCTACCCCTTCGCCCCCGACGGCAAGGAGCACCGGGACAACGAGCTCGAGCTGAGAATGCGCAGCATGCTCGCCGACGATCTCAAGATGGAGCCCGACCTCTCCCGCTGGTTCCCCCTGTGGGACCTGCCCGTGCGCTGATCGTCGGCCCACCACCATTCCGTCAAGAGATTCACCTCCGTGTCGCGCGGCGGTCCCGGTACACTCCCGCGCTGATGGAACCCCTCGTAACCGACGACACACCCGGTGCGACGACCGGCGAGCCGGGCGGTTCGCCCGGGCCGCGAGAGCGCCTGGTCCGCCTCGAATCCGCCGTCAACTTCCGTGACATCGGCGGCTACCGGGCCGACGGCGGGCTGGTCCGGTGGGGCATGGTGTACCGGGCCGACAACGTCTCCCGCCTCACCCCCTCCGACCTGGACCTGCTGAGGGACCTGGCGATCGCGTCCGTGCTGGACCTGCGCACCACGGGTGAGGTCGACGACGGGCGATTCCCCACCCACGAGATCCCGGTCAACTTCCATCACCTCCCGCTGCTCGACGCCGTGCCCGACCCGGACCGGTTCAAGATGGTGCCGGGCATGCTCGGGTCCCAGTACGTGGAGATGGCACAAAACGCTTCCCCGCAGATCGGTCGCGCCCTGCGAGTGCTCGCTGCGAGCGGGTCCCTGCCGGCGGTGGTCCACTGTGCGGCCGGCAAGGATCGGACGGGCGTCCTCGTCGCCGTGCTCCTCGGGCTTCTCGGCGTGGACGAGGAGACCATCGCGGCCGACTACGCCGTCAGCGCCGAGGCCATGGACCGGCTGCGTCGCTCCCTCGTCGAGCGGTACCCCGAGGGCAAGGAGGCCATCGAGAGCGCGGACGAGCTCTTCTCGGCCGAGCCCTCCAACATCGTCCGCCTGCTCGAGTGGATCGACGAGCACCACGGGTCGGTCGAGGCCTACGCCGCCTCCACCGGCGCGGGCGACGACGTGGTCGTCTCGCTGCGCGAGCGCCTCATCGAGCCCGCCTGAGCCGGCTCCCGGTCACCAGCCGGCGTCGAGCCGGCTCCCGGTCACACCGCCTCAGGCGGCCGGCGGGTCCAATCCGTCGATCCGCGCCGCCATGTCCAGGTCGGCGCCCGTGATACCTCCCGCCGAGTGGGTGACCAGACGCAGGGTGACGGTGTTCCACGAGATCGAGATGTCGGGATGGTGGTTGTGCTGCTCGGCCAGCGCACCCACCCGGTTCACGTAGTCGAGGGCGGCCGCGAAGTCCCGCCCCCGGGCCGTCTTGCTCAGCGCCCCGTCCTCGAGCTGCCACGCCAGGCCGCGCTCGCGCAGCTCCCCGGCAACGTCGTCCGAGGCCAGCACCGTCGATCGATCCACGTTGCTCATGTGTTGAACCTCCTCTCCACTCGGGTGCGACGACTCAGGGGGATGCGGGTGGGCGGTAGCGGTAGCCGAAGCCCCGCACCGACTCGATCGGGGAGGTCTCGGGATCCTCCCACCCGAGCTTGCGACGGAGGCGCAGCACCGTGAACTTCACCCTCCCCGCCCCGATGCCCGTGGGGTCGTCCCAGGCCTGTGCGACCAACTGTTCGGCCGAAAGCACCTGCCCGGAGTGCTGGACGAGAGCCCGCAGCAGCCGGAATTCCATCGGGGTGAGGTTGACCTCCGCACCTTCGAGCTCGACCCGGCGATGCTCGAAGTCGATCCGGAGCACGGCGTCGACGTAGGTGGTCCGGGTCTGGGGACGGCTCCGAGCGCGCCGGCCGAGCGCCTCGAGGCGCGCCAGGAGCTCCGCCCGGCCGAACGGCTTGGTCAGGTAGTCGTCGGCCCCCGCCTGCAGGCCGCGCACCTTGTCGTTTTCGGTGGCCCGGGCCGTGAGCATCATGATCGGCACATCGCTCATGTCCCGGATGCGCTCGAGGGCCTGCCAGCCGTCGAGGTCGGGCAACCCGACGTCGAGCACCACGATGTCGGGATCCGCCTCATGCAGGGCCCGGAGCCCCTCTCGCCCGTCGACGGCCTCGGTGACGTCGTAGCCGGCCTTGGAGAGCACCGTGCGCACGAGCGCCCGGATGTCCTCCTCGTCCTCGACCAGCAGGACCTTGGTCGCCGGGTCGGTCACGGGTGGGTCATCTCCTCGGGCCTGACCGCCCGGTCGAACTCCTCCGGCGTCAAGAACCCGAGCGAGACGCAGGCCTCCCGCAGCGTCGAGCCTTCCCGGTGGGCCTTCTTCGCCACCTCGGCCGCCTTGTCGTAGCCGATCAGGGGGTTGAGGGCGGTGACGAGCATCAACGAGCTCTCGACGAAGTGCGCGATCCGCTCCCGATCGGCTTCCAGGCCCTCGACGCAAAAGCGGCGGAACGCATCGCACGCATGGTCGAGCAGCATTGCCGAGTGCAGGAAGTTGTGCACGATCAACGGCTTGCACACATTGAGCTCGAGGATCCCTCGCGAACCGGCCATGGCGATCGCCGTGTCGTTGGCGAGAACCTGGATGCAGACCATGATCATGGCCTCGCACTGGGTCGGGTTGACCTTGCCCGGCATGATCGAGGAGCCGGGCTCGTTGGCCGGGAGCCGGAGCTCGGCGAGACCGGCGCGCGGGCCCGAGCCCAGCAGACGCAGGTCCTCGGCGACCTTGGTCAGCGACACCGCGAGGGTTCGGAGGGCACCGCTCGACATCACGAAGGCGTCGTGGGCGGCCAGCGCGGCAAACTTGTTGGGGGCCGTGACGAACGGAAGGCCGGTCAGCTCCGCGATCTTGGCGGCCACGCGTTCGCCGAACTCCGGATGGGTGTTGAGGCCGGTGCCCACGGCGGTGCCGCCCGCCGCCAGCTCGTAGAGCGCCGGCAACGTCATCTCGATGCTCCGGAGGTCGGCGTCCAGCTGCGCGACGTACGCCGACATCTCCTGGCCGAGCGTGAGCGGCACGGCATCCATCAAGTGGGTGCGGCCGATCTTGATGACGTCGTGAAACTCCTCCGCCTTGGCGGCGATGGCGTCCCGCAGCGCCCGGACCGACGGCAGCAGGTGTTGCACCAGCTCCTCGGCAGCTGCGATGTGCATGGCCGTCGGGAAGGTGTCGTTGGACGACTGCGACATGTTGACGTGGTCGTTGGGGTGCACCGGCGACTTGGAGCCGAGCACCCCTCCGGCCAGCTCGATGGCGCGGTTCGAGATGACCTCGTTGGCATTCATGTTGGACTGGGTGCCGCTCCCGGTCTGCCACACGCGCAGGGGGAAGTGGTCGTCGAGCTTGCCCTCGGCGACCTCGCGCGCCGCCTGGACGATCAGGTCCGCGAGCCCCGGGTCCAGTTTGCCGAGGTCGGCGTTGACCTGGGCGGCCGCCTGCTTGAGCACTCCCATGGCCCGCACCATGGACCGGGGCATCCGATCGAAGCCGATGCTGAAGTGCTCGAGCGAGCGCTGCGTCTGCGCCCCCCAGTATCGATCGGCCGGCACCTCGATCTCGCCCATGCTGTCGGTCTCGATGCGGGTCTCGCTCATGGCCCTCCCTGCTGTCGATCGGCCAAACTTGGGGAGTCCCCAAACTCCCAGCTTGGGGCGAGGACCCCCATTCGTGCAAGGCCATCGGCACGGGCGGCGACGTGGCCGCGGGTCGTCGGGCGCCGTTAGGGTGGCCTGGAGGCATCCGGGTCCTCGAATCGGGTGGCCTGGTCCAGCCCATGGGCGGCCTACGGGCTAGGTGGTGGCCACCCGCACCCAACCGGCCGCCTTCCGACCAGCAAGCAAGGGAGCATGATCGAGCGCGACCCTGAACGACCGGGCAAAGGCACTCCTGGGCCGCCCCGTGTTCGCCAGCCTGGCCACCGTGACCCACGACGGGTCGCCCCAGGTGACCCCGATCTGGATCGACCTCGACGGCGACGACATCGTCTTCAACACCGCCGAGGGGCGCGCCAAGGCGGTCAACGTCCGCCGCAATCCCGAGGTGGGCCTCAGCGTCTTCGACCCCGACGACCCCTACGGCGGGGTGGTGGCGGTGCGGGGCAAGGTGACCGAGATCACTACCGAGGGCGCCGACGCCCACATCGATGCGCTGGCCAAGAAGTACATGGGCCTCGACGAGTACCCGCTGCGCCAGCCCGGCGAGGTGCGTCTCAAGATCCGGATCACCCCCGAGCGGGTGGCCATGCAGCCGGGCGGCTGACGCCACCGATGGCGCAGCAACAGCCCCTCGCGGGCCGTCGGGCCCTGGTCACCGGGGGCTCGAGGGGAATTGGCCGGGCGGTCGCCGGGGCCCTGGCGGAGGCGGGCGCCGACGTGGGTATCGTCGGGCGGGACGCCGAAGGTCTCAAGGCCACCCGGGACCTGGTGGAGGGGCACGGGCGACCGTGTCTCGTGATCCAAGAGGACCTGTCCGCCGCGGGAGGGGCCCGGGCGGCCGGCGAGGAGGCGCGACGCCACGGGACGTGGGACATCGTGGTCAACAACGCCGGGATCGCCTCCTCCGCCCCCCTCCTCGAGGTCGACCTCGAGACCTGGGACGCCATCCACGGGTTGAACGTGCGCGCCGTCGTCGCCCTGTGCCAGGTGATGGTGCCACCCATGCTCGAGCGGGGATCGGGCAAGGTGATCAACGTGTCGTCGGCCGGGGCGTTCCTCGGCACGCCCGGTCTCGGCGCCTACGCCGCGTCCAAGGCGGCGCTCAACCAGCTGACGCGGACCATGGCCGTCGAGTGGGGACCGCACGGTGTCCAGGCCAACGCCGTCTGTCCGACCGTGATCCTGACGGAGATGGGACGGTCCATCTGGGACGACCCGGCGAGGGCGGCAGAGCGGCTCGCCAAGGAGCAGCGCATCCCTGCGCACCATTTTGGCGTGCCCGACGACGTGGCCGGTGCGGTGACCTTCCTCGCCGGCCCGGGCTCCGACTACGTCAACGGCGTGGCGCTGCCGGTCGATGGCGGCATGCTCGTCGCGCCCTGACGCCAGAGGGTCTAGCGGCCGGGCTCGATCAGACGCCGGAAGGAGCCCGACCCCATCACTGGAGCGCCGGCGACCCGCACGCGCGCCGAGAGTCCCCGGTCGGAGGTGACCACCGTGAGCGTCGCCGCCTCGAGGTCCTCGGAGACCATGCGGGCGATGACGTCGTCGGCGGCATTACGGCGCCCGGGTGCAAATTCCACCGTGATCCCCCCGGCGCGGCCGACCTCGGCCGCCTCGTCATCGCGGGGCCCGTCGAACACGACCGTGATGGCCCCTTCGGTGCGACCATGGTGGGCGACGAGCGTCCTCACGAGCCGGTGCACCGCTCCCCTGCGGTCGCGCCACCAGCCGTCGGGCCTCGAGCCGAGGAGGTTGTTGCCGTCGATCAACCATCGCACCGAGTGTGCACCATACTTGGCCCGGGTCCCGGTCCTTCTTTCATCCAACCTGCCGACGCGGTGATGGAATGCACCCTAGCGAGTCGTCCCGGCGCGGCCGGACCACCGGGCGGTAGCACGCCGTGACCGACCGTGAGGCTCCGGACGTGGCCACCGTGGCCCACCGAGCCGAGTGCAGCTTCGCGGCGATACGGAGGGGCCGCCTCTACAGCTCGAGGCGCCACCTCTACGGGAGCCGCCGGTGGTGGCTCTGGCGCTCCTACGAAAACCTCTGGCCCTTTGCCGATGCGTGGTCGGCCACGACCACCCTGGCGTCCCTCGGATGCGGGCCGGCCATGGCGGCGCTCCCCGATCTCGTGCGAGCACTCACCGCGTACCACCGCGACAAGGCGGTGCTGGGTGCCGCCGGACCCGTCGGGTTCGAGTCCTGCGTCGTGCCCCCGCTGGGCGGTGGCGGCGACGTCTACTACGACGACAACGCCTGGATCGGCCTGGCGCTCGGGCGCCACCACGACCTGACCGGCGACGAACGGGCCCTGGCACTCGCCGGGCGCATCCTCGCCTTTGTGACCTCGGGTTGGTCGACCGAGGCGTCGTGGTCGCACCCGGGCGGCATCCGTTGGAAGCAGCCGAAGTCGAACGTCTCTCGCAACACGTGCTCCAACGGCCCGGTGGCCGAGCTCGCCGCCCTCGTCCACCGGCGGACCGGGAACGCCGAGGCGCTGGGGTGGGCCGTTCGCATCTACGACTGGGTTCGGTCCGCGCTGCTGAGCGACGACGGGCTCTACCTGGACCGGATCACCCCCGACGGCCGCCGCGATCCCACGACGTGGACGTACAACCAAGGGACCATGATCGGGGCCGGGGTGCTCCTCCACCAGATCACCGGCGAGGCGGAGTACCTGGAACACGCCGGCGACACCGCACGGGCCTCTCTCGCGCGCTTCGACCTGCCACAGCTGGTCCGCAACGACGCCGCCTTCAATGCGGTCTTCTTTCGGAACCTCTTGCTGCTCGATGGGGTCTCGCCAGACCCGGCTCGCCTGCGGCTCGCCCGCAGTTACGGCGAGCACCTGTGGGAAGAAAGCCGGAATCCGAGAACGGGCCTCTTTCGCGGGGACGGCTCTCCGCTCAACAACTCGGCCCCCATGGTGGAGCTCTACGCCCTGCTCGCCGGGGCCACGCCACATCCCTAGCCGACAGGAGCGCCGCGTGCAGGGTGCCGGTCGCGGCCCAAAAATATGACTTGTTTGATCGGCAATAATCGATTACGGTGGTGTCGTGCTCGCACCCTTCGGGCTTCTGCCCCCCGCCTGGAACGACCCTTGGGGTCAGGCGAGCCGGATGTCCTTCGACGAGCGCTGTCGCTGAACGGACCCCGCCGCGGCTCCTGGCCGCCTCCATCCCGTTCGCACCACTCCCGGAGGCATTTCGACCTTGGCTCTCACCCTCCTACCTCCCGGCACCCCCCCGCCGGTCGACCCGGGCCCGGCGTCACCCGCCGCCGAGCCCCTTTCCATGGACGCGCTCGCCGTGATCGCGGCCGGCCTCGCCCGGACGGCGCCGTCGGCGTCGATGGCGTGGCGACGCAACGGCGAGCGCCGCTTTGCCCGTCTCCTGTGGACCCCCCGCTACGAGGCCTGGCTCATCGCCTGGTCCCCCTCGAGCGGTCTCGACCTGCACGACCACGGCGGGTCGGTGGGCTCGGTGCACGTGGCCGAGGGGGCGCTCGTCGAGACCTGCACCGATCTCGTGGGGCGGTCCCCCATCCGCACCCGCCGCCTCGTCGCCGGCGAGGGCTTCGCCGTTCCGGCGACGCGCATCCACGAGGTGTGCAACGACGGACCGGACGAGGCGCTGAGCGTCCACGTCTACTCCCCACCGCTCGAGAAGATGACCTTCTACGACCACCGGCCGGGACACTTCCTCGACGTGCTCCACACCGCCTCGGGCTCCGACGTCACACATCACTGAGGGCGGCGCCGGCGGCGATCGCTCCTCAGGCCCGGAGGCTCTTCAGCCGGGTCAGTGCCTCCTCGAGAACGGCGGGCCGCTTGCAGAAGGCCCACCGCACGAGCGAGCGGCCGGCCTCTGGGTGGTCGTAGAAATCGACGGTGGGGATGGCCACCACCCCACAGCGACCCGGCAGCGCCCGGCAGAACTCGACGCCGTCGTCGTGGCCGATGGAGCGGATGTCGGTGATGGCGAAATACGTGGCCGCAGGCCGGTAGACGTCGAGACCGAGGCTGGCCAACCCGTCACAGAGCACGTCGCGCTGGTGCTCGAGGTCACGGCGGATCGGATCCGTGAAGCGGGTCCCGCCGTCGAGGGCGCGGGCGATGGCGTGCTGGAACGGCCCGCCGCTCACGTAGGTGAGGAATTGCTTGGCGGCGCGCACGGCACCGAGCAGCGGCGGCGGCGCGCACGCCCAGCCCACCTTCCACCCGGTGAGGCCGAAGGACTTCCCCGCCGACGACACGGTGACGGTGCGCTCCCGCATTCCCGGCAGGGTGGCGATGGGCACGTGCTCGCCCTCGAAGATGAGGTGCTCGTACACCTCGTCGGTGACGACCAGGATCTCGTGCTCGATGCACAGGCGGGCGATCGCCTCCAGCTCCCGGCGAGCAAAGACCTTGCCCGTCGGGTTGTGTGGCGAGTTCAAGACGAGCATCCGGGTGCGCGGCGTCACCGACCGGGCGAGCTCGGCAGGATCGAACGACCACTCGGGGGGCCTCAGGGGTATGGCCCGGCGAGTCGCCCCGGCCAGGTCGATGCAGGCGGCGTACGCGTCGTAATACGGCTCGAAGACCAGCACCTCGTCTCCCGGCCGGCACAGGGAGAGGATCGAGGCCGCGATCGCCTCGGTCGCTCCCGTCGTGACGAGCACCTCGTGATCGGGTTGGTACTCGAGCCGGTAGCGCTCGAGCTGGTGACGGGAGACCGCCCGGCGCAGGTCGGGGACGCCGGGGCCCGGCGGGTACTGGTTGTGGCCGCCGCGGATCGCCGCGATGGCCGCCTCCTTGATCTCCTCGGGACCGTCGGTGTCGGGGAATCCCTGACCGAGGTTGATCGAGCCCGTCGAGAGGGCGAGCTCCGACATCTCGGCGAAGATCGTGGTGGCGTGCTGGCGGAGCGAAGCGTTGAGGTACGTGGGGACCACGGGCGACCAGGGTAGTGATCGCCGCGTGGTCGCCGTCACCCCCCCTCGCTAGCGCCGGCACCACCAGCCCCCGGCGATCTCCTCGGCGCGACCGTCCGCCACGAGGCGCTCCAGCTCGGCCGCCACCTCGGCGAGGGGGAGCCGGGTGCGCCGAAGCAGCTGGTCCAGGGAGCAGGGCTCCCACTCGAGGGCCTGCTCGACGGCCCGTTCCCTTCCCGCCCGGGCGCCGAACGGAGGACGGCGGGGTTGGCGACCGAACGGCGGCGGCGGCGGCGCGGCGGACTCCTCGGCCACCGCCGCGACCAGGGGCGCGGCGGCGAACGGATGGCCCCGAGCCGGGGGGTCGCCGGCGGATCCTCTGGGCTCGGACCCGCTACCCCTCCCTGCGGTGCCGGGCCGCAGCACCGCCCCCTCGAGCGAGAGGGCCATGAGCACGTCGGCCGTGTCCCGCACGGGAAAGGCCCCGTCGGCCAACAGGCCGTTGGTGCCGCACGAGGCGGGGCTCCGGATGGAGCCGGGGACGGCCCCGACGGCCCGACCCCGTCGATCGGCGGCGGCCACCGTGTGTAGCGAGCCGCCCCGGGCGTGGCACTCGACGACGACGACGACCTGGGCCATGGCGGCGAGCAGGCGATTGCGCAACGGAAACCGCCAGGTCTCGTTGCCCACCCCCGCCGGGCACTCCGAGAGCACGGCGCCCGCCTCGGCCACCCGTCGCCAGAGGCCGGCGTGGCGCCGAGGGTAGGGGTCGTCCAGGCCACCGGCGACGATCGCGACGGGGCGCCCGCCGGCGGCATCCGCAGCCCGGGCGGCACACGCCCCTTCGTGCACCGCGCCGTCGATGCCGAGCGCGAGCCCCGAAAGGACCGCCACGCCCGCCGCACCCAGCTCGGCGCCGAGCTGGGCGGCCACGCCAAGGCCGTACCGAGTGGCGCTCCGCGTGCCCACGACGGCCACGCGCGCCGGCGTCGCCGTGGCCGAGAGGTCCCCCAGCGAGAAGAGCAGCTCGGGAGCCTCGGGATCGTCCGCAAGGACCGGGGGGTAGCCCTCCTCGCCGAAGCGCACTGCGTGGATCCCCGCCGAGCGGTGGCGCCGCCAGGCCGCCTCGACGTCGGTCCGATTCGCCTCCTCCCGCCATCGCCCCTCTCGATCCGCCCGATGGAGGCCCCGGCACAGCCGGTCCCACCCCTCCGATGCAGCCTGCCCGCGCAGCAGGGAGCGCAGCCGCGCCGGGCCGACCCTCGAGAGCGACGCCGTCGCCACGGCGTAGGCCTCCTCGGGCAGCGCGGTCGACCGTCTGACGGACATGGCGCTCACGTCTCCGACGGGTGCAGGACGGCGCGACCGGCGTAGAGGGCGAGCGCCTCGGCCACGTGACGCTCCTCGAGCGGCGACTCCGAGGACTCCCCGGCCGCCACCTCGCCCAGAGGAGACGCCTCGTGGGCCTCGAGGTCGGCGACGGTCCGCGCCACGTGCCGGATGCGCGCCAGGCCCCGGGCGCTCAGACGCCCCGATCGGACGTGGCGATCCACGAGCGTCTTGGCCTGCGGCGAGAGCGCCGCCGACCGATCCAGCCGGCCACCGCTCAGCCCGGCGTTGGCCGACACGCCGCGCGCCGTGGCCCGCCCCCTCGCCGTCCGGACCCTCTCGGCCACCTCCCAGCTCCGCTCCCCCGCCGAGCCCCACAAGAGCTCGTCGGGATCCGGACGGCGCAGGGTGACGACGAGATCGAAGCGGTCGAGGAGCGGGCCCGAGACCCGGCGCGTGTAGCGGCTACGGGCGGCCTCCGAACAACGGCACGAGCCCGGGGGCCCTCCGTCCCCACACGGGCACGGGTTCATGGCACCGACGAGCTGGAATCGCGCCGGAAAGGTGGAGCTTCCCTGGGCGCGGCTCACCCGCACGACGCCCTCTTCGAGCGGTTGGCGGAGGTGGTCGAGCACGGCGGCCGGGAACTCCCCCATCTCGTCGAGGAACAGGACTCCGTGATGGGCGAGGGAGATCTCGCCCGGACGCATCCACGAGGTCCCGCCGCCGATCAGCGACACGGCGGAGGCGCCGTGGTGCGGGGCGCGAAACGGGGGCCGACGGATGAGCCCGCCGGGCGGCAGGGGCAGCCCCGCCGCCGAGTAGACCCGGCTCGCCTCGAGGGCCTGGGACGGCAGGAGGTCGGGCAGCAGCCCGGCCATCCTCTCGGCCAGCATCGTCTTGCCCGATCCGGGCGGACCGATCAGGAGGAGGTGGTGGCCGCCGGCTGCCGCCACCTCGACGGCGCGCCGCCCCAGTCGCTGGCCGCGGACGTCGGCCAGGTCCGGCGGACCGTCCGCTGCCGAGGGGCCGCGACCGTCCTCCGGC
Organism: uncultured Actinomycetes bacterium; assembly: GCA_963773635.1. Lineage (GTDB taxonomy): Bacteria > Actinomycetota > Acidimicrobiia > Acidimicrobiales > RAAP-2 > CAVZBW01. The sequence goes on from CAVZBW010000005.1 coordinate 1,075,093, forward strand.
GAGGGGAGCACCGGTGGCTCGCACGGTTCGGGCCACGGCTCCTCCTGTCGCAGCGCTGCGACGAGCTCGCGCGAGGGATCCGGCCGCCCGCACCGCGCCCGCCTTGACCACCCTGGCGGTGGCGGCGTCGTCCTCGGGCACGACCAGCCGGTCGCCGTCCGCCACGTCGGCCAGCGGGATCACGCCGCCCACGTGGCGGAGCGAACCGTCAAGGCCGAGCTCACCGAGGAAGGCCGTGCCCCGGACGGTGAACGCCGCCAGCTCCCCCGAGGCGACGAGGATCCCCACGGCGATCGGCAGGTCGAGACAGGCCCCTCCCTTGCGGAGACCGGATGGGGCCAGGTTGACGGTGATCCGGCGCTGCGGCCAGCGCAGCCCGCTCGAGAGGAGCGCCGCCCGCACCCGGTCCCTCGACTCGCGCACGGCGGCGTCGGGCAGCCCGACGACGGTGAACGTGGGAAGCCCGGTCGTGATGTGGACCTCGACGGTGACGGGGCAACCGACGGCCCCGTGCAGGGTGGCGGAAGGGATGGCGGCGAGCACGGGCCACCTCCAGGACGCTCGGTCGACGGCTCGAGAGCCGATCGGAGGCTCCTCGCCCGCCCGGCCGGGATGGCGGCCGGCGTGGCGCCGTGACCATGAGCCCATCGGGGCTGACGGTCCCGGGCGGTCAGCGATGCCTCGAGGTGACCGCGCCAGGCAACCTACCCCCCGGGTGTGTCACTCATGCCCCGGGCCCACCGGTCGCCATCCGACGACCGGTGGGCCCGCCCCCGGCAGGAAGATGCCTCAGGCGGCGGACGCCGCGGCCGCTGGGAGCTCGGAGCCCGCGAGCACGAGGGCCGCCAACCCGCCGCGACGCCGGCTCGGCAGGGCGACGAGGCACCCGAGCGCCCCGGCCAGGGTCACCACGGCGGCGAGCTTCATCCCGCCACCCATGGCACTGGCAAAGGCGGAGTGCGCGGCCCCCACGATCTCGGATCCGTGGACACCGCCGAGGCGCTGGCCGATCAGGTCCGCGGCGGCAACCGATCCGCTGGCCGCATGGGTGAGCGCCTCGGGGGAATGGTGGGTCGAGAGGAGGTCGGTCACGCGGTGACCGTAGAGGCCGCTCACGAGGCTCCCGATGACGGCCACGCCCAGCGCGCCCCCGACCTCGCGCACCGTGTCGTTGACCGCGCTCCCGGCCCCCGCCTGCTCGGGCGGCACGCTCGCCATGATCGTGGTGCTGGCCGGGGCCATCACGAGGCCCATCCCGGCGCCCATGACCGCGACGTAGCCGGCCAACGGAGGGTAGGGGGTGGCCACGCCTGCGGTGGAGAGGGCGAGCAGCCCCACGCCCATCAGGGCCAGGCCTCCGGCCACCACCCAGCGGGTGCCGAGTCGCGAGGCGAGCGCGGTGGACACCGGCGAGACCGCGCCCATGGCCAGTGCGAACGGCAGGGCGCGGACGCCGGCGGAGAGCGGGCTGTACCCGTGCACCAGCTGGAGGTACTGGGTGAGCGCAAAGAGGCTCCCGAAGAGGGAGAAGAAGATGACGGTGACGGACGCCGCGGCGCCCGAGAAGGCACGGTTGGCGAACACCCGGATGTCGATGAGGGGGTGTGGCGTGCGCAGCTCCCAGACCACGAAGGCGGCGAGCAGCGCGACACCGGTCACCAGCTCGACCAGCGTGACCGGGGCGCCCCAGCCACGCGAGGGGGCCTCGATGATGGCGTCGACGACGGCCAACAGGCCGGCCGCCGACAGCAGGGTGCCGGCCACGTCCAGCCGGCCCCGCTCGCCCTGGACCGTCTCGGGGACGATCCGGGCCACGCCGAAGAGGGCGAGGGCCACCAGGGGCACGTTGACCAAGAAGATGCTGCCCCAGGAGAACTGCGAGAGGAGCGCCCCGCCGAGCGTCGGGCCGATGACGATCCCCACGCCCGCCACGGCCGACCACGCGGCGATGGCCCGGGGCCGCTCGGCGGGCGGGAACACAGCGTTCAAGATCGAGAGCGTCGAGGGCATGACGAAGGCGGCGCCGACCCCCATCACCACACGATCGGCGATGAGCAGCCCGGCGCTCGGGGCAAAGGCGGCGGCAAGGCTGCCCACGGCAAAGACGACCAGGCCGAGGTTGAGCGCACGCCGTCGCCCGTAGCGGTCACCGAGGGCGCCCGCCGTGACCAGGAGGGAGGCGAAGGCCAGCGAGTAGGCGTCGACGACCCACTGGAGGCCCGAGGTGCCCGCATGCAGGTCGCGGGCGAGGGTGGGCAGCGCCGTGTTGAGCACCGTGTTGTCGATGACGACGACGAGGAGGCTGAGGCACAACACGGCCAGGATCGCCTGGCGGCGGGGGTGGCCCGCCGCCGGGTCCCAACGCTCGGCAGGACGGAGACCGGCGGTGGTGAGGGAGATCGCCATGGGTTGTCCCTTTCCTCTAACAGCCGTTGCCTAACGCCTGTTAGGTTACGCCCATCGCCTTACGCTTGTAAAGTCTTTTCTGTGACACCTCGACCGGCGGCACGACCAGCCGCACAAGGAGCGGGAGACCCCGAGGCGGACTCGGCGCCGGTCCGGCGCCGCAACGCCCGGGGTGAGGGGGGACGCCTCGCCGAGGAGATCGTCGAGGGGGCCCTCGCCATCATCGAGCGGACGGGAAGCGACGAGGCCGTGACCCTGCGGTCCGTGGCCCGCGAGGTGGGCATCGCCGCACCGTCCATCTACACACACTTCGCCGACCGCGACGCCATCCGGTGGGCGGTCGTCGAGCGCGTCTTCGCCGAGTTGGCTCGGCGCATCGAGCAGGGCAGGGACTCGAGTGGGGACGACCCCGTCGATCAACTCGTCGGCGGCGCCGAGGCCTACGTCGACTTCGGCCTGGAGCATCCGGCCCGTTACCGGGTGTTGTTCGCCTCCGAATTCCCCGAGCTGCCCCCCGACCACGTGCTGGCGGCGGACGAGAAGATCGACGTGCTCCGGGCGGGGCAGCGCGCGGCCGCGGTGCCCTCGCCGTTGGCGGACGTCGAGACGCTCCCGATCGTCGGGGCCGAGGCCTTTGCGCGCGTGATGGAGGGCATCGCTCGCTGCGTCGCCGAGGGCCGGTCCACGAGCACCGACGTCTTTGCGGACGCCACCGCCGTCTGGGTGGCGCTGCACGGCACGGTCAGCCTCTGGTCGACCATGTGCGACTTTCCGTGGCCGGACCAGGAGGGCTTCGTGCGGAGGTTGGTGCTCTCGCTCGCCCGCATCGGCGAGGGATCACCGGCCGACGCCAAGCGCCGCAAGGCCCGGGCCGGCAAGCCCCAGCGTAAGCCTCCGCGCGGTAAGCCTCAGCGCCCCCCGTCGTAGGTCGACGCGAGCTCCCGTGCGAGGGTGGCCAGGTGCCGGCGCGCCTCGGCCGGGGCGACGACCTCGACCCTCCGCCCGAACCCGGCGACCTGGGCCGCCAGCATCTCGACGTGCCGGCCCCGGATCGAGATGCGCAGCCGACCGTCGGGCTCGGCCGCACCGACCTCGGCCTGGCGGTCAAACATCCAGCGCAGCACGTCGACCAGGTCGGGCTCGGCGAGGACGACGATCTCGACCGGGCCGCGCAGCTCGTCGACGTGCTCGACGACCTCTCGCCAGGTGTCGGCCAGGTCGAAGGAGTCGGGCCTGGCGACCCGCTCGCCGGTGCGCTCGACCGAGGTCACTCGACCCACCCGAAAGGTCCGCACGCCGGCCTCGGTCTCGGCCATCAGGTACCACACGGTGCCCTTGAGCACGAGTCCGAGGGGGTCGACCACCCGACGTGTCGTCTTGCCCGTGCGGTCCGTGTAACCCAGCCGCAGCCGGCTACCGGTGGCGGCCGCCGACTGCAGGGCATCCAGGTGTGGAGGCGCCCGGCGGGGGCGCGACGACCGGCCCCACCCCCCGGCGTCGACCACCACCGAGGAGGAGGCCGCCTCGACCTCGGCGCGAAAGGGCTCCGGGAGGGCCCGGACGAGCTTGCGCAGTGCAGCCTTGAGCTCCGGCGTCACCACCGCGGAGGCACCGGCCACCAGGAACAGTGCCCGGGCCTCGGCGGAGCTGAGGCCCGACAGGTCCGTCCGCCCGCCGCCGAGCAGGCGCCAACCGCCGCCCCGGCCCCGCTCCGAGTAGACGGGGAGCCCGGCCATCCCGAGGGCCTCGAGGTCCCGGCGTGCCGTGCGCTCGGAGATCTCGAGCTCCTCCGCCACCTCTGCGGCGGTTACTCGCTGACGCTGCTGGAGCATGAGCAGGATGGCCACGAGACGATCGGCCCGCATCCCGGCATCCTGCCATCGAAAAGCGGCCATGTGATGGCCGATTATCCGTCGACCTCCAAGGAAGGTGGGAAACGGTTCATTCGAGCCGAGGAGCCCCGGGAGCGGGGGTCGGGGCAGCCTCCGTTGCGCCGCCCTCGGCCCTCACCTCCTCCAGCCATTCCGGTGCGTGGCGGGCCGCCCAGCGCTCGTCGACCCAACCGGTCACCATCGACCGGAGCACGTCAACGTGGGTGAGCGCGAAGCCCACGTGGCCCAGGACGACGAGAAAGATGGCGAGGGCAAACACGTCGTGCACGAAGGTGGCACCGGAGCGCCAGCTCAGGGGAAAGAGCTCGAACCACTTGAGGACGCAGCCGCTGCCCAACATCACCGCGATCACCGCGCCGATGAAGATGGCGTTGAGCTTCTGTCCGGGGTTGAACTTGTCGACGACGGCCGGGGCGGAAGGCCCGCCCAGGGTGCGCAGCCAACGGATCTCCTCCCTGGTCCAGCAGTTGATCCTCCGGAGATCCCGCCGCATCCGCCGCCCCCACGGGCCGACGAGGGAGACCACGATCGGCAGCGGCAGGGCGATGCCCGCCCACAGGTGGATCTGCTCGACAAGGCCACGCCGGCCGACGAGCGCACCGAGGGAGCCGAAGTACAGGGGCAGCGCGGTCGCCATCAGGATGCCGAACAGCAGGGCGTTGGCCCAGTGCGCGCTCCGCTGGACCAGATCGAATCGCAGGATCCGCACCGTCGCCCGGCGCGCCCCTGCTGCCCGATGCATTGGCCGGCGACCTCAGTCGGCCTGGGGATCGGTCGGGCCGGTGGAGCCGTCGATCCAGCCGTTGACCGGATAGCCGTTCTGCTCCCAGTAGCCGGGCTCCACCTGGTCGACCACGCGGATCGCCGACAGCCACTTGATGGACTTGTAGCCGAACATCGGCGCGACGTAGAGCCGCACGGGCCCGCCGTGCTCGGTGGTCACGGCTCCCCCGAGCATCGAGTCGGCGACGATCACGTCCGGAAGGCGTGCCTGCTCGAGGGTGAGGCTCTCGGTGTCCAGGCCGTCGTAGGAGTCGAAGGTGAGCGCCCGGGCCGAGGGCAGCACGCCGACGGCGTCGAGGACGGCCGAGAGCCGCACTCCCTCCCAGTGGACGTCGGGCACGACCCAGCCGGTGACGCAGTGAAAGTCGCGCACGAGCGTGGTCCGGGGCAGGGCGCGCAGATCGTCCAAGGTGAAGGTGGTCGGCCGGTGCACGAGGCCCGAGACCTCCAACCGGTACCGGTCGGGGGAGATCTCCGGCAATGTCCCGGTGATGCTGTAGATCCGGAAATGGTCACCCCCCGGAAGGATGCCCCCCAGTCCCGATCCGACGACGCCGGAGACCCCCGACTGCACCTTGGCGCCGACGGCAACCCCGATCGCCCCCAGTGCGACGATCCCGAGGAAGACTCGGCGACCGACGCGCACGCGCTGGGCTGCGGGGGGACTCGCCCCGGTGGATGACCGGGTCACGGCGCAACTCTACGAGCGTGCGCCGCCGGAACGGCATCGCCTCAGGGGCCCGACGTCGTGGTGGTGGCCGGCGTGGGGACGGGGTTGGTGGCCGGCGCGGTGGTCGAGGGCTGCTTGGTAGCGGTCGGGATCTGCACCTGGCCGGGCGGGTTGGCGGCCAGGTAGTTCCAGATCTGGGCCACCGCCGGGGCGGCCGCCTGGGCGCCGTAGCCGCCCTGGGCGACCACCGCGAGGACGACGTACTTGGGGTTGGGGTTGGGCCCGAAGGAGACGAACCAGGCGTTGGGCTCCCCCGTCTGCACGTCGGCGGTGCCGGTCTTGCCGCCGAGGTTCATGGCGTGCACCGCCGGGGTGGCATCGGCTTGGAAGGTGCCGTAGGCCGTGCCGCTCGGATCGTTGACCACGCCCTCGAACCCCTTGAGCATCGCCGCGTAGTTGGTGGGCGAGATGGTGACGTGGCCGGCCACCTTGGGCGCGATGGTCTTGACCACCTTGCCGTCCTGGGAGACCACGGCCGCCCCGAGCAGGGGCTGGTAGCGGGTGCCCCCGTTGGCGAAGGTCGAGTAGGCCACCGCCTGCTCGATGGGGGTGATGACGGTGGCCCCCTGGCCAAACGCCATCTCGAGGTTGTAGCCCGCCGTCCAGGTCACCTTGTCGTAGTCCTGGGGAGCCGCCGCGTACAGCTTGTTGTCGAGCGCCTGGCTGTCCACCTGCCCCGCCACCTCGTTGGGCAGGTCGATCCCGGTTAGCTGGCCCAGGCTGTACTGGGCGGCCACGTCCTGGATGGCGGTGGAACCGTAAGTGCCACGATCGCTCCAGAAAAAGTCGCCCAGCTGGTAGAAGAACACGTCCGAGGAGACCGTGAGCGCCGTCGTCACGTTGATCGAGCCCTGGGCGCCGGCGTCGGCGTCGTGGAAGGTGCACTGGCCCGTGCAGTCGGGGATGGTGTAGCTCCCGTTGTCCTGGAGGAGGGTGTCGGGCGTGATGAGCCCGTCCTGGAGGGCGGCCGTGGCGGTGTTGAGCTTGAAGGTGGAGCCCGGGGTGTAGCGGCCCTGGATGGCGTAGTTGATGAGGGGGCATCCGGCGTTGGGGTCCTTGGTCTGGCAGGGCGCCTCCAAGGCCTGGTAGGCGGCGTTGGAGATGCCCCCCACCCAGTTGTTCAGGTCGTTGGTGTTGGGGTAGGAGGCCATGGCCAGCACCGCCCCGGTGTTCACGTCCATCACGATGGCCGCACCGTTGGTGGCCCCGGGATTCTGATGCGTCGTGGGATCGGGAGTCTGGCGGTCGGCGTTCATGTCGTTGGCCAGGGCCTGCTCGGCGGCCTGCTGGAGCCCCAGGTCGACGTTGCTGACCAGGGTGTCGCCCTGGGTGGGCTGGACCGTCTTGAGCGTCCCGACCACGTTGCCCTTGGCGTTGACCTCGAGGTACTGCTTGCCGTCGGTGCCCTTCAGGTAGGACTCGTACTCGTTTTCGAGCCCGGTCTGGCCGATCTGGCTCGACTGGCTGTAGCCGCCGCTCGGGTCGGCCTTTTGCAGGTAGGACAGCTCCTGGCCGGTGATGGGGCTCACGTAGCCGAGCACCTGGTTGGCGGTGGTGCCGCCCTGGGGGTAGCTGCGCACCGTCACCGACTGCACCGAGACCCCGGGGTACTGCTCCTGGTGGGCCTCCAGGTACTGGACGGTGGAGGCCGGGGCGTTCTTCAACACCGGCACCGGCTCATACGGGCTGTACTGGGGGTTGTTGAGGTCGGTCTCGACCTGCTGGGGGGTCTCCCCGACCAGCGCGGCCACCTGGCCGATGGACTCGGGGTGCTGGGTGGCCTCGGCCCGGGACAGCACGATCTCCTGCTGGGTGACGTTGCCCACGATCACGGTGTCGTTGCGGTCCACGATGTCGCCGCGGGGCGCGGTGACCGAGGCGATGCGCAGGGTGTTGCCGTTCACCGCGGCGGCGTAGGCCTTGTAGTTGACCACCTGCAGGGACCACAGCCGGAGACCCAGCAACGCGAAGAGCCCCAGCACGATCAGCCCGACCAGGGTGAGGCGGAGGTTGGGCCGGGAACTGCGCTCCTCGGGCGAGGACATGGCCGCCGCCATCTCGACCCTGCGGGTCGGACGCATCCGGAATTTGGGGATCTGCGACCGGCGGGCCCGTCCGGGCCGCAGCGCACCCTTGGGGGGGCGCAGGTAACTGCGGTGACGGGAGAAGGGGTTGCGCCAGGAGCTCATGGACGGGGGCGGGAGGGTCCGGTGGCCCGGCCAACGACGCCAATCACGGCCGCCTGCGAGCGCGGCGCCGACGTCCGAGCGAGATCGCAGACCACCGCATGGAGTATGGCATCAGGTCTCGGCGAATTGGCCCCGCCCCCGAGCTGACGGCGCTGTGAGCACACCCGAGCAGAGCCGCCCAACTACTGATGCGACAGTGCGGCCGTGATCACCGCATTGACGATCGGTCCGGCGACGGCCGCACCCGTGTCGAAGGTCTGGCTCTGGTAGGGCACCACGACGGCGACCGCGATCTTGGGGTTGTTGGCCGGCGCGAAGGCGATCATCCAGTCGTTGGTGGCCGGAACTGCAGAGTTGGTTCCGGGGACGAACGTCTGGGCGGTGCCCGTCTTCGCAGCCACGTCGAGAGACGGAGAAAAGACCCCGTTGGCCGTCCCCTCCGGCGAGGTCACCACCCCCTGCATCAGGGTGTTGGTCTGCTCGGCGGCGAGGGCCGAGGTCGCCTGGAGGTACTTGGTCGGTTGGTAGGTCTGCACGAGCCGACCCTGGGAATCCCGCACCTGTGCCATCACGTGGGGCGTCATGACCACCCCGTTGTCGGCGATCCCCTCGGCCACCATGGCGTTTTGCAGCGTCGTGGCGGTCACGTTCTCCTGTCCAAAGGCGGAATAGGCCAGGATCGGTTGGTTGGGGGGCTCGAGGTCCGAGGCCGGAGGGAAGAAGGACGCCGACACCTCCCGCGGGTCGAGATCGATCGGCGGGCGCTTGTTCCACCCGAAGAGGTTGGCCTGCTGGGCCAGGTTGGTCGCGCCGACGGAGATGCCGAGCATGGCGTAGCCGGGGTCGCAGGACTGGGGCAGCATCTCGGTCAGGGTGCCACCGCAGGGGTTCCCCGGGGGATTGTTCGAGTCGTTGCAGACCACCTTGTCCGTGTTGGGGATCTGGCCCTTGTCCGTGCAACCCGTCGGGAAATTGATAGTGAAGTTGTCGAGGCTCGGGTCGAGGTTGTACACGGCGGCGCTGGTCACCACCTTGAAGGTGGATCCCGGCGCAAAGGTGTCAAAGGTCGCCATGGGGTCTCCCGGGTAGAAGCCCTCGCCGTCCTTGGTGTGAAAGTCGGCCGTGCCGGCCTTGATCTCGTTGTTGACGTTGGGGTCGGCCAGCGCGTTGGGGTCGAAGTTGGGATTGGAGTACATCGCCTCCACCGCGCCCGTGCGCGGGTTGAGGGCCACCACCGCTCCGTCCTTGTACTGATCCGAGTACTGCTGGAGGGCCTGGGCCGCCACCTGCTGGAGGTACGGCTGCACGGTCAGTGAAACCGTGTCGGTCGTCTTGGGCGGCGGGTTGAGGAGTTGGCTGAGCGACTGGGCCGGCTGGGTGTGCGGAACGAGCTGGTCGTTGTAGGCGCTCTCGACGCCGGCCGTCCCGTAGTAGGTCGACGAGTACCCGACGATGCCCGAGTAGAGCGCCCCTCCCGGGTACTGGCGGTAGTACTTGTACGACGAGACGCCGGCGGGGGTGCGTACCGAACGGGCCAGCACGGTGCCGTCCGCCGCCAGGATGTAGCCGCGGTCGTTGTTGTACTTGAGCGTCGCGTTTTTGGGGTTGCTGGACGAGTCGGCCAGCTTCTTGGCCTCGCCAAACTGGATGTGGGTCAGCTGGACCATCACCACGGCGAAGCACAGCAGGATGACCACGCCCAACCAGCGAATTCGCCTGCTCACCCGCGCCCACCCGTCGCCGTCATGACCACCCCGGCAGTCCAGTCGGCGCGAGACCGGAAAGCAAGGCAGGGCCCGGGTCCCGGTCGAGGTCAGGTGACGCCGATCGTCTCCCCTGCTAGCGTCTCGACCAGCGACTTTGGGGGAAGGGGGAACCTCCGATGAGAACCATCTCGTTGGTACGGATCACACTCGGGGCGAGTGCAGGCTTTCTGGGGTTGGCCGTGGCACCGGCCGCCATGGCCTCGGCGGCTCCGCCCATCAACGTGCCATGCTCGGGACAGAGCGCACTCGTTGCGGCGATCAACACCGCCAACGGGAGCGGTGGCGGCGTCCTCAATCTGGCCACGGGTTGCACTTACACGCTGACTTCAAGTTTTACCGCCCCGTGAGTCCAAACGGCCCAAATGGCCTTCCCGTGATCACGACGCCCATCTCCATCACCGGCCAGAACGTGACGATCACCCGTAGCAGCGCGGCTCCGAACTTCCGCCTCTTCGAGGTCGACGGCCCCGGAGGCAACCTGACCCTGACCGGCCTGGCGCTCACCGGCGGCAACAGCCAGTTTGGCGGCGCCCTGTTGAACGTCGAGGGAAGCGTCACCCTCAACTCGGTCCGGGTGCTCAACAACGTTGCGGCCATGGGTGGCGGCGGCCTGGCAAGTGGGGTGGTCGACCCCACACACCTCGGACCGATCGGGACGCTGACCCTCAACTCGACGATCGTGAGCGGCAATGCCACCCTTGCGGCGATGGGCGGCGGCGGCGGCATCCTCAACCACGCCGGCACGACCACCCTCAACAACAGCATCGTCTCCAACAACACCTCGGGCGGGGGGGGCGGCGGCATCGCCAGCGGATCGGCCAACGGTGGGGCCGCGGGCAGTAGCACCCTGACGCTCAACCAGAGTCAGGTCACCGACAACACCTCCAACGGGGGTCCGTTTGCGGGAGCCGGTGGCATCGCCAACGGCGGCGTGGCGACGCTCACCAACAGCCAGGTCGACGGCAACTCGGCGCCGGGGGCGTCGGGCGGAGGCATCTTGAACCACGGCACCATGACCCTGACCAACAGCCAGGTCAACACCAACACGGCGGCCACCGACACCAACGAGGACCCGGGCAATGGCGGCGGCATCGCCAACCTCAACTTTGCTGCGCTCGGAGCGACCAGCCCGAGCGGGGTGCTGACCATCCAGGGCAACTCCCAGGTGCAGGGCAACTCGGCCTCGGGAGTCGGCGGGGGCATCCTCGACGTCGGGCTCGACGGCATGGGCAACCCGACCCAGCCCGCCGGCGCCCTCACGCTGAACGGCGTGTTCATCACGGGCAACAGCGCCGGCGTGACGGGCGGCGGGATCTACACGGTGCCCGGCAGCCCCATCACGGCCAAGCGGAACACGATCAACCGCAACACGCCCAACAACTGCTACCCCCCGGGGTCCGTCCCGGGTTGCGTCGGCTGATCGGCGAGCGCCGCGTGCAAGCGGTGCCATAACCTCTTCGATCCGGGCGTGGTGCACCGCGACACGTCCCCTGGTGCCGTTGGGGAGGCCGCCTAGGCTCGCGCCGGCATGGTGGACTACCGGGTGAGCGAGGCGGCGGGTCTCCTGGGCGTGAGCCCCGACACGGTTCGCCGCTGGATCGACGCCGGCCGCCTCGAGGCCACCCGGACCTCGTCGGGGCGAAGACGGATCGACGGGGTCGTGCTGGCCCGCTTCGCGCAGTCCCTCTACGAGAGTCCCGATCCGATTGCGGCCGGCCGGCACTCGGCCCGCAACCGGCTGGCCGGCATCGTGACCAACGTGGTCAAGGACAGCGTGATGGCGCAGGTAGAGGTGCAGGCGGGACCCTTTCGACTGGTCGCGCTCATCAGCAGCGAGGCGGTCGAGGAGCTCGGACTCTGTCCGGGCTCGATGGTCAACGCGGTGGTCAAGGCCACCAACGTGTCGATCGAGTCCCACGACCGGTCGTCGGGGCAGACCTGAGGACCTGGAGAGACCCGCCGCCGACCGGTGGGGCGCCACCGGACGTGATAGCACCGGCGGGTTGACTCGGCGACCTTCCGGCCCTCCATAGGCACCACCGCGGTTTCCGTGCACCGCCCCAGTGCATCCGGCGTGTTCGCGACCGTGGGCCGCCTGTCCGTGCGGTATCGATGGCCGGTGGTCGGGTTCTGGGTCGTGGTCGTGGTCGTCTGCTCGGCGCTCCTGCCTTCCCTCGGCAGCGTCGTCAAGAACAACAACACCGCCTTCCTGCCGCCGAGCTCACCGAGCCTCGAGGCTCAGGCCCTGGCGGCGCCCCTGCTCGGCGGAAGCCAGGCCAGCGGGGTGCTCGTGGCGAGCACCACCGGAGGGCGGCTGACCGAAACGGACCAGTCGGCCTTCGCTCGCATCGAGGCCGCCACGCGACGCCTGCGCTCGGTCGTGGCCGTACGCGACGGACCGATCTCGGCGGACGGACAGGCGAGGACCGCGCAGATCGTCTTCGAGGCGTCGTCCGCCGGCGGCGGGCCCTCCGCGACCTCGGCCGTCGGCAAGGCACGGGCCATCGCCGCCCATCTGGCGCCCGCCGGCCTCCAGGTCAACGTCTCGGGAACGGTCCCCGAGCTCATAGACCAACAGCAGGCGGGCAGTCGCACGGTGAGCCACGTCCAGGTGCTCTCCGTCGTGTTCATCCTCTTGTTGCTGCTCCTGGCGTTCCGCTCGACCTTGGCGCCGTTCGTCACGCTGGCGCCCGCCGCCTTGGCCCTGGCCGTCGCGAGCCCGATCATCGCCGAGTCCACCAAGGCCGGCGTGCAGATCTCGTCGCTCTTGCAGCTCCTGCTGACCGCCTTGGTCCTCGGCGCCGGTACCGACTACGGGCTGTTCCTCATCTTCCGGTACCGGGAGAACCTCGGGCGAGGATTGGCCCCCCGAGAGGCCATCGTCGCCTCCGTCGAGCGCGTCGGAGAGTCGGTGACGTTCTCCGCACTGACGGTGATCGCGGCGCTGCTGACCCTGCTGCTCGCGTCCTTCGGCCTGTACCGCGGAGTCGGCCCCGGGTTGGCGATCGGCATCGGGGTGGTCCTCCTCGTCGAGCTCACCTTCTTTCCCGCCGTGCTGGCCATCCTCGGCCGGGCGGTCTGGTGGCCGTCCATGCCCCGTCCCGGCACGGTTCGACCCGGGCGCTGGGGGGTGGTCGCGGCGCGCGTGGTACGGCGACCGCTGGTCGCCGTGGGGCTCGGAACCTTGTTCCTCGGCGGGCTGGCCGCCGGCCTCGCCGCCTACGCGCCGTCGGGCTTCAACCCCGGCGGAGCCATCGCCGGTTCCGACTCGGCCGCGGGGCTCGACGCCCTGGAATCCCATTTCGGCCCCTCCGCGCTCGGCGTCACCGACGTCGTCTTTCGCCTCCGCACCTCGGTCTTCGTCGAGCCGCAACTCCTGGCCTCCGGGGAGGAGGGACTGGAGACCTCCCGTCGGTTCTCCTCGATCGGCGACGCGCTCAAACGCGAGCGGAGTCAGGATCTCCCCTTCGGATCTCGCCGTGGCCTTCCAACGCCTGGGACCTCCCGAGGAGCTGCCCGCGGTCCCTCCGCCCGGGCTCCGAGTCACCCCCGCCCTCTACGACGCCTACCGGTCCACGGCCCAGTACGTCACCCCGGACGGTCGCACCGTCCTCTACAAGACCTCGCTGCGGGCCGGCGGTCCGGGCACCACGGCCGCCCTCCAGTCCATCCCGGCCATCCGGCGCGACGTGACTCGCGTCGGTTCGGTGATCGGCGCGACGCGGAGCGGCGTGGCGGGCCAGGCGTCCGGCGCGGCGGACGTGAGCGAGCTCTCCGGTGCGGACATCGTGCACATTGCTCCCGTGGTGCTCGCCATCCTGGCGGCGATCCTGGCCGTCGTCCTCCGCAGTCTCGTGGCGCCCGTCTACCTGGTGCTGAGCGTCGCGCTGTCGTACCTCGCCTCGCTCGGACTGGCCGTGCTCCTCTTTGTGGTCCTGGGAGGTGAGCTGGGCATCAATTTCACGCTGCCGTTTTTCCTGTTCGTCTTCATCATGGCGCTCGGTGAGGACTACAACATCTTGGTCATGACCCGGATCCGTGAGGAGGCCCAGCACTTGCCGCTGCGTGAAGCGATCACCGTGGCGGTCGGCCAGACCGGCACGACGGTGACGTCGGCCGGCCTGGTGCTCTCCAGCACGTTTGGCGTCCTTGCGGCGGCCACGTCCGGACAGGTCCGCCAGATCGCCATCGGACTGGCGCTCGGCATCCTCCTCGATACCTTTGTGGTCCGGACGCTGCTCGTGCCATCGGCCGCCGTCATGCTCGGTCGCTACAACTGGTGGCCATCGCGCCTGGCGCGCCGTTGAGCGATCAGGCCAGGCGCTTGGCCACCGCGGACTCGACCGCGGTGCCCTCGAAGAAGCTCGGGTTACCGCCGGCCCACAGCGAGACGGCGTTGCCAAAGACGAGCTCCTCGAAGTCGGCCTCGCTCAGGAGGCCGTGCTCGACCAGCTCGTAGGCCTCCGGGACGACGGCACGGACGTCGGGCACATCCCAATGACCGATGTCGGAGGCGAAGAGGGCCCGCAGGCAAGCCTGGTGGGGGTTGACCCGCCGGTGGAACGCCAGGGTGGTCAGCGGGTCGTCGGCCTCGCACCCGAAGTGGTACTGACGGGTGAACACGTCCACGACGTCATCGGGACCCGAGATGCCGCACGACGCGAACTCGTCGAGGCGGGCAGCGTCGGGCTCGGGCTCCGACAGCATGTTGAGGCCGTACTGGAGGCGGTCCAGGTGGCCCCGCACGGCGTCGCCGGCGAACTGCCCGGCGAGGAGGCGAAGCTGGTCGAGATCGAGGGCCCCGGGGTCGTAGAGGCGGACCGCCTGGGCGTTGCGCTTGGCCCAGTGTCCGAGGACGTCGGAGAACAGGCTGCAGGCCACGGCCACCCCTCCCTCCTGGAAGGCGAAGCGGAGGTCGGGGAATCGACGGGGCACGCCCCCAAAGAAGAGGGAGCGCGCCGTGGCCTCCCCGGCGGCCGCGAAGTTGCCGATGTGGTTGTAGGCGTAGTTGGTCGTCGAGACCCGGCTGCCCCAGCCCATCCCCGATGCGTGGAAGGTGGCGGCGACCCCCAGCCGCCGGCACGCCTCCCACAGGGGGTCGTAGTCGTAGAGGGAGTCGTGGCCGAGGCTGTCGATCCACCGCCCCGGGCCGCTCTCGGCGCCCGGAAAAGGTCGGGGGATGGCGCCCGACAGCATCACCGCTCGCAGCCCGAGCTCCCCCACCGCGTGCTCCAGCTCCTCGACCGCCTCTTCGGGCGTGAAGCAGGGGATGCAGGCGACCGGGGTCATCCGTTCGCGGTGGTCTCGGTACACCTCGGCCAGGTAGCGGTTGAAGGCCCGGGCCATGACCCGTCGCAGCTCGTCGCCGGGCAGGGCGGTCACCGTGAGGCCCGCCGTCGGGTAGAGCACGGCGAAGTCGATGCCGAGCTGGTCGAGGCGCGCCTCGAGCAACCTCGGGAACATCGCGGTGGCCCGGTCGAGCGTGTTGCGCGCCGGGAGGCCCCACCAGGGCATCTGGGTCCTGCCCAGGCGACGGCGGGCCTCGGGCGGGATCTGCCGGAGCAGCTGGCCGCCGTTGACCAGCGTGTCAAACTCCGACGCGAGATCCCGGCCGGCCAGCTCGACGATGTGGTCGCGCACGAGCGGCAGGAACTCGATCAGGTGCCCGTCGGAGTCGATGATCGGATGGTCGAGGCGACCCCGGATCCGGGCCACCTCGTCGTCGGGCACGAAGGCGGGCCCGCTCGAACGCGCCCCCCGCACCAGCCGCCCCGGAAGAGCGCCGGTCGGCTCCCCGTCGCGCATCACGATCTGGCCGGCGACGAGGGTGGCCCGGTAGCCCTCGGCACGCTGGACGAGCCGCTTTCCTCCGGCGGGCAGGTCGAAGAGCATCTCGGGGGCCCGGACCGCGAGGGCCTCGAGGTCGATGAGGTTGACGTCCGCCCGCCTTCCGGGCTCGAGGACCCCACGATCGCCCAGGCCCACCGCCGCCGCGGTGTCGGCGCACTGGCGCTGCACGATCCACTCGATGGGGAGCCGGTCGTCGACCGGAGCGTCCCGGCCCCAGTACTGCAGGAGATAGGTGGGGAAGCTGCCGTCGCAGATCATCGTGCAGTGGGCGCCCGCATCCCCGAGTCCCGGCACGGTCCGGGGGTGGACGAGCATCTCCCGGGTGGCCTGCATCGAGCGGCCCACGTAGTTCATCACCGGGACGTAGAGGGCCCCCCGGCCGCCGCCCCGGAGGAGCGCGTCGTAGGCGCCGGCCGCGTCGACCGCTTCGGAGGGGTCCTGGTCGTAGCGGGGAGGATCCCCCAGCGCGAAGGCCAAGGGGAACCTGCTCAGCACGTCGCCCCCTCGCCTCGCGGCCTCGGCCACCTCCCCGAGCACCGCGGTCCGGACCTCCGGTCGCTCGAGCTCGGTGGCCCGCTCGGCCACCGGCAGGTGGGCGAGCCGCTGGTAGGTGGCCGAGGGCAGGAGAGGATGGACCCGTCCGTCGAGGGTCAGGATCAGGCCGACCGGGCGGGCCGCCACCTGGCCGCGCACCTCCAGGCCGTCGCGCCCGGCCGCCTCGATCAGATCGAGGATGCGCCGGTACTCGCCCTCGTCGAACTCCGGCCGCTGCAGGGTGGTGATGGACAGCGGTCGCCCGCTCACCTCGGCCATGGAGCGGAGCAAGGCGAACTCCCGGTCCAGATCGACGAAGTCGGCGACCACCTGGAGCACGCCCCGCCCCGTCGCGCCGACCGCCCTGGCGATGCCGACCAGCTCGTCGGCGGTCGCCGTCAGGCTCGGCGTCGGTCGCCCGTCTGCCGACCGGTGCGCCACCGTCCTCGAGGTCGAGAAGCCGAAGGCGCCGGCCTCGACGGCCTCCGCGGCCAGCCTCCCCATCTCCTCGATCTCCCCGGCCGTGGGCCGCGCTTCGTGGTCCGCTCCCCGGTCGCCCATCACGTACCCGCGCAGCGCCGCGTGGGGGACCTGCGCCGCGACGTCGATCGCGTGCGGCGCCGCCTCGAGGGCGTCGAGGTACTCGGGGAAGGTCTCCCACTCCCAGCGGATGCCCTCGTGCAGCGCGGTGCCGGGGATGTCCTCCACGCCCTCCATGAGGGCGATGAGCCACTCCCGCTTGTCGGGCTTGACCGGGGCAAAGCCCACGCCGCAGTTGCCCATCACGACGGTCGTGACACCCTGCCACGACGAGGGCGTGATCAACGGGTCCCAGGTGGCCTGCCCGTCGTAGTGCGTGTGGATGTCGACCCAGCCCGGCGCCACCAGGAGCCCGTCGGCGTCGATCTCGTCTTGGCCGGGCGCCGAGAGCGTGCCGACCTCGGTGATGCGCCCGTGGTCGATCGCCACGTCGGCGCGGCGCAGGGACGCCCCGGTGCCGTCGGCCACCGTCCCGCCCCGGATCACGATCTCGTGGCTCGTCACGCTGGTCCCCCCGTCATGATGGCTCCTCTCGTCGCCCCGTCGGCCCTCAGCTTGGACCCGGGGTCCCACCGGCGGCAAGGCGCAGTACCTACTGCACCCTCTCCGCAAGGAAGTCGGCGGGCGCGTGACCACCGCTCTTGCGGGTGAGGTGCAGGGCCGACGCCCGGAGGTGCTCGGCCATGGCCTGGATCTCCCCTCCGGCCATCGGCCGGCCAAAGCCCTGGAGAGTGAGCGCCAGGACCACCTCGCCGTCCGGGCCAAACACGGGGGCCGCCACGTTGCTGATGAGCTGGGCGGCGTCGCTGTCGAGATCGACCGCGTCGTAGTCGTGGCGCATGGCGGCGATGAGATCGAGCGCCCTGCCCCGCAACCGGTCGTCCCCGGGCGCGGCCACGAGATCGAGCAGGACCCGCCCGCTGCGCTCCCGAGCGGCCGACTCGGCACCCACCGAGAACCCGCGACGGCGGACCGTCTCCAACGCCGCCCGGTAGTGGCGGCGATCGAGCTCCTGGGCGTCGGGGCCGAGCGCGTCCAGCCACCTGGCGACGGGCTCGTCACCCGCCCACGCCAGAAACACGTGCCCGAGGGGCGGGATCATCGGCACCCGCTGGCCGACCCGGACGTCGGCCACCTCGCGCCGTGGGCGACCGAGCACGCCGACGATCACGATCTCTCGACCGACGACGACGCTCGCCACGCACTCGACATCGAATTCCGCGGCCAGGCGACGCATCTCGTCGTCCGCCAGGTCGATGACGGGGTAGCGGGCCAGCGATGCGTGGCCCACGGCCACGAGGGCCGGCCCCAAGGTGTACGTCTTGTGGCGGGGATGGCGGTGCACGTACCCGGCGTCGGTCAGTGCGGTGAGCACCGAGAGGCACGACGCCAGGTTGACCCCGATCCCCTTGGACAGCTCCGACAGGGTGAAGCTCTCGTCGGGATGGGCGGCCAGGTAGTTGAGCACCTGCACGGCCCGGACCGCCGCCAGAGCCGGACGGGTCATCGCCGGCACCCGGTTTGCCGCGCCGCACACCTGGCGGCCCGCACGGTCAGGATCCCGCGGCCGGCGGCGTGTACTTCTCGAGCTCCGGCAGGACCTCCTTGCCGAGCAGCTCGATCGTCTTCATCACCGACTCGTGCGAGTGGTGCCCGAACTGGACGTAGCAGATCAGCTGGTCGACGCCGAGGTCGGCGTAGTGCTTCATCTTTTGGTAGCAGCGCTCCGGATCACCGACGACGAGCATGTCGGCGTCGTGGAAGTGCTGCAGGGGGATCTCCCCCTTCATGAGCGGATTGAGGAGGGGAAAGGCCGATTCCTGCTCCTCCTTGCTCAGGTGCGGAAGCTCCCAGTCGAGCGTGAACTGCGCCAGGTTCTGGTACCACCAGGCGACCGAGTCCCACACGCCGTTGGCCTCGGCCTGCTCGATGGACTCCGCGCAGTGCACCAGCGTGTAGGCGGCCACCTTGTTGGTCGTGACCTGGGTCAGCGGCTTGGGGTCGGCGCTGGCCGCCCGGTAGTCGCGGATGACCTGGGCCATGGTCTCGAGCGGTTGCATGATCGAGAACGACAGGAGGCCGAGCCCGTTGCGTCCGGCGACGGCGGCCGATCCGGTCGAGGTGGCCGCCATCCAGCACGGCGGGTGAGGATCCTGGAAGGGCTTGGGGGTCACCATGCGCCGGGGAAAGTGGAAGCGGTCCGAGTCGTACTCGAAGTACTCGTCGGCCCACATGCCCACCACGATCTCGATCGCCTCCGCCCAGTCGTCCCGGGACTTGTCCCGGTCGACCCCGAAGGCCGTCTGCTCCATCGGCGTCGACCGCCCGGTCCCCCACTCGACGCGGCCTCCCGAGAGGATGTCCACCGCGGCCACCTTCTCCGCGATGCGCTGCGGAGGGGTGAAGGCGAAGGGGGTCAGGGTCACGCCGAAGCCGAGGCGGATCTGCTCGGTCACCTGGGACAGGGCGCCCAGGAGCACCTCGGGCGCGGGACAGTGGGACCGGCCCTCCCGGAAGTGGTGCTCGACCGCCCAGATGGTGTGGAACCCGAGCGTGTCGGCGAACCGGATCTGCTCGACCGCCTCCCGGTAGGCCCGCTGCTCCGCCTCGCGCTGACCGTAGGGGTGGGCCCTGCCCCAGGGCTTGGGCGCATCCACCTCGTAGAGCAGGTCCAGCTTCATGGCATCCCCCTTGCGCCGTCGGGCCGAAGGGACCGCCCGGCTCAGCTATTCGATATATCGAATCCAACTACGAAATGGCTAAGGAGAGCGTCGCGCTCGTGTTGGCAGAAGTCAATCGGTGGGGCGCATCACGCCAGGGCCGTGCTCGCTCAGGCGAGGGCGGTGTAGGTGATGTCGGTGCGGTCGCGGCGCCCGACCGTGAAGTCGGCGGGAAAGTCCATCTTGGCGGCGGGGTCGAAGGGGACCGTGTAGGTCCAATCGAAGGCGCAGACGCGCCGGGCGATCCGCCAGCAGCCGTCCCGGCGCTCGAAGCGGTCGACGTAGCGCAGGCCGATGACCAGGTCGCTGTCGACGCCGACGTGGTGCGCCACGCAGTAGGTGTCGACCTGCGCCACATCCTCCTCGAGACGGATGAAGGGGTCGGCGACGAAGTGGTGGGTGGCCTCGAAGTGCGGGAGCACCTCGCAGACCCACCGAGCGAATTCCCTGCCCGAGCCCCGGAAGGCGTTGTGGTCGTCGAAGCCGTCGGGGTGGTAGCAGGCGGCCATCAGCTCCTCGTCGAGGCGGTCGGTACCCCGGGCGAGCCGCTTGATGACGTCGGTGATCTCCTGGCGCGCCACCAGGTCCTCGAGGGTGAGGGTCACAGCCGGCGGTCCGCCCAGTAGCGCTCCTTGACCAGGCGCTTGTAGAGCTTGCCGTTTTGATCGCGGGGAAGCTCGTCGACGAAGTCGATCGTCCGCGGGCACTTGAAGGAGGCCAGGCGCTCCATGCAGTAGCGCTGCAGCGATTCCGCCGTCGCCTCGCCGGCCTGGGCCGGATCGGCCAGCTGCACGACAGCCTTGACGGCTTCACCCATGTCCGGATCGGGCACGCCGATGACCGCGACATCGAGGACGGCCGGATGGGACAAGAGGACGTTCTCGGTCTCCTGGGGGTAGACGTTCACCCCACCCGCCACGATCATGTTGGACTGCCGGTCGGTCAGGTACAGGTACCCGTCCTCATCGAGGTAGCCGATATCCCCGAGGGTCCGCCAACCCCGGCCATTGCCCACCGACGCGGTCTTCTCCGGGTCGTTGTGGTATTCGAAGGGTGTGCCACCGTCGAAGTAGACGAGACCCTCGCTCCCGGCCGGGAGCTCCTCGCCGTCGGACCCGACGATGTGGGCCGGCACCATCGGCCGGCCGACGGAGCCCGGGTGGGCCAGCCACTCGTCGGAGGTGATCCAGGCGTGGCCGATGTCCTCGGTGCCCGAGTAGTACTCGTCGATGATCGGCCCGAGCCAGCCGATCATCTCGTGCTTGACGTCCACCGGACAGGGCGCGGCCGCATGCACCACGTTGCGCAGGCTCGAGAGGTCGGCAGTGGCCCGGGCATCCTCGGGGAGTCGAAGGAGTCGGACGAACATGGTCGGCACGACCTCGGTGTGGGTGACCCCGTAGCGCTCGACGCAGTCGAGGAACTGCTGCGCGTCGAAGCGGGACATGAGCACCACGGTGGCGCCGATGCGGTGCACGTTGAGGCAGGCCACGAGGGGCGCGGCGTGGTAGATGGGGGCGGGGCAGAGGTAGACGGCACCCTCGCCGATGCCCCGACGCTGGTAGCCGGCCACGTGTGCGGTCGCTCTCGAGCTCGGGTCGCCCAGCTCGCCGCCCGGCAGGGAACGCCGGATGCCCTTGGGCCGGCCGGTCGTCCCCGACGAGTAGAGCATTTCCTTGCCCTCCGCCTCGTCGGCGATGGGGCTCGGCGGCAGGCCGGACACCGCTTCCTCGTAGCGTTCCCACCCGGGGACGGAGCCGCCGGTCGTCACCCGGACGGCGAGCCTCGAGGTGTCCAGGGCGGCGAGGGTCTCTGGTCGCGCCGCGGAGCCCACCAACGCCTTGGCACCGGAGTCGTCGAGGATGTATTGGATCTCGCCCGGACGCAGGTGGCGGTTGATGGCCGTGTAGTAGACACCGGCACGCTGGGCACCCCACGCGAGCACGAGGTACTCCGGCTCGTTCTCCATGAGGAGCGCGATGTGGTCGCCGAGCCCGATCCCGCGGCGGCGCAGCAGCTGGGCGAAGCGGTTGGCGGAGGCCTCGAGCTCGGCGTAGGTGACGCCGCGCCCCTCTGGGGACCAGACGATGGCGAGCCGGTCGGGGTCCTCGAGAGCGAACCGGCGCGGGTGATGAACGAGAGGCACCGGGGATCTGCGGCGGGCTGGCGGGTGGGCGGCGGAGGGGACCCGGTCAGCGGGGCTCGAGCAGCGAGGGGTCCGCCCGCAGCTCCTGGCGGACCATCGCCTCCCAAAACCCCGCGAAGCCCTGGCCGTCACTTTGGCGGAGCCGATCGAGCCACCAACCGGGCAACGGGGTCTCGAGGGTGCCCCCGGCGGCCAGGATGTGCCAGGCGTGCTGGCACCGCTGCTCCAAGGCCACCCCGCGCTGGTGGATCGCCCGGGCGGAGTTGCCGAGGACGAACACCCCATGCCCGGCGAGCAACGCGAGCTCCGCCTCTCCGATCTTGGCGACCGCCGCACGTGCCGCGTCCATGCTGTTCACGGCCCCCCCGTACTCGTCGACGAGAACGAGCTCCCCTCCCCCGAGCGACGAGCTCTGGTCCATCGGGGGCGGGACGACGCCCATGTCGGCCAGCACGGTCCCGTAGAGGGGGTGGTTGTGCATGGCCCACTGGACACCGGGTCGAGCCTCGTGCAGCGCGAGGTGCAACGAGATGCCGGGCGGGACCGGCCAGTCCCCCTCGACGAGTTTGCCCTCGAGGTCGATGCGGATGAGCTGCTCGGGCCGGAGCTCGTCCCAGGTGATGAGCCAGGGGTTGCACAAGAGGGTGCCGTCGCCGAGGTTGCTCGTGATGTGTCCGGCCAGGTGGTCGTTGTAGCCCTCCCTCCAGAGGCAGCGCGCCAGCAGGACCATCTCCTCCCGCAAGGAGAGGTCGGGGATGAGCTTCTCTGCGGTGGGCTGGAACGTCACGTCAACCTCCGATGGGGAGCACGGGATCGGGCAGCGGATGCCGGAACAACTTGGCGGCGTTGAGCGAGCACATCATCCGGAGCTCGTCGTCGGGGATGTGGCCCCAGTACTTCTCGATCACGAGCTGGGTGTCCGGCCAGGTCCCGTCGCCGTGCGGGTAGTCGACCTCGACCATGATGTTCTCCACGCCGATGCGGTGGCGGGTGTCGATGGTGGAGGGATCGTCGATCGTGCAGAACCAGAAGTTCCGCTTGAGCACGTCCGCGGGACGCACGTCCCAGCCGAGACCGTAACCGGACCGGTCGACGATGTTGTCCAGCCGGTCGAGCAGCATGGCCACCCACCCGATGCCGCCCTCGCTCATGGCGATCTTGAGGGTCGGGTAGTCGGCGGGATAGGCCGACCACAGCCACTCCGCGCAGGCCGTCAGAGAGAGCTGGCCAAAGAGGGTGGCACCCAGCTGGACCCTCGGGGCCTCCGGCGGGGCGGGGTGGGTGCCCGAGCTGCCCACGTGCAGCGCGATCACCGTGTCGGTCTCGACGCAGGCCTGGATGATCGGGTCCCAGTGGTCGCGGTCCCACAGCGAGGGCAACCCGACGTTGTGGGGGACCTCGGGCAGGGTGACCGCGGTGAAGCCCCGTGCGGCGTTGCGGCGGATCTCGTCCGCCGCCAGCTGCGGGTCGGCGAGATAGGTGATCCCGAGCGGCACGATCCTCTCGGGGTAGGCCCGGTACCACTCGTCGAACAGCCAGTCGTTCCACGCCCGAATGCAGGCCAGCCCGAGCTCGCGATCCTTGGCGGAGAAGAAGACCCTGCCGCAAAACCCGGTGATCATCGACGGGAAGTTGAGCGACGCCCACACCCCGTTGACATCCATGTCGCGGATGCGGGGGCCCACGTCGTAGCACCCCGGCCGCATCTGCTCGAAGCGAAACGGCTCGAGCTTGACCGTCTCCGGGCGGCGCCCCGCCACGGCGTTCATCCCGACCTGGGTGAAGCGCTCCCCCTCGAACTCCCAGACCTGGTGACCCTCGGGCGTCTCGACAATTCTCGGAGCCCTCCCCTGCAGCCCGGCGGGCAGGCGTCCCTCGAAGGTGTGCGCGGGCTCCACGACGTGGTCGTCCACCGAGATGACCGTGTACTTGACGTCCCTCGGCGACGGATCCGGCAAGAAGAGCCCGGCCCCCGGTCCGCCCCTGTCCAGCTTGGTGTCATCCATCCCGCGGCCCCGCCCGTGCCCCGCCCCGGGGGCTCTCGCGATCCGGTCCCCGTGACCTCGATCGAGGTCGAATGTAAGCCCCGGCCCGGGGGGCGTCAAGGCACGCCAGGGGTGCGATCGGGCCGTCGGGCCGTCGGGCCGTCGGGCCGTCGGGCCGTCGGGCCGTCGGGCCGTCGGGCCGTCGGGCCGTCGGGCGCTCACACGCGATACCCACCGTCCACGCTGATCACCTGTCCGGTGATGCCCCGCCCCTCGGCGGATGCGAGCAGGGTCGCCATCCCGGTCAGCTCGTCGGGCTCGAGGATGCGGCGCTGGAGGCTGTCGCGTGCGGCGCGCGCCTCGGCCTCCTCGACGCTGATGCCCCGCCGGGCCGCCACCGCCTCGAAGTCGAGCAGGGAGGTCCGGGTCCACCCCGGGCAGAGGCAATTGACGGTGATGCCGTGGCGGGCCGAGATGGCCGCCAGCTGCCGGGTGAAGCCGACGAGGCCGTGCTTGGCCGTCGTGTAGCCGAGCGTCCCCTCCGTCGATCGCTTGGAGGCGCCCGAGCCGATGTTGATGATGGAGCCCCGTCCGTGCTCGCGCATCGAGGGCAGCGCGGCGCGGCTGGTCCAGAAGGCCGAGGTGAGCGACAGGACCAGGGTCCGCTCGAAGCTCTCGTCGTCACCTGCGAACGGGTCGTGGCCCCGACCGATCGAGCCCCCGACGTTGTTGACGAGGACGTCGACCCGCCCGAAGCGCTCGAGCGCCACCTCGACCGGCCGCCGGGCCCCCTCCCGGTCGGTGGCGTCCGCCACCACGACCACCCCCTGGCCACCCTCCGACTCGGCCGCGCCCACCACGGCCTCGAGCTCGCGGTCCGTCCGGGACGACACCACGATCGTCGCCCCCTCTCTCGCGAAGCGGAGCGCGATGGCCCGCCCGATGCCGCGACCGCCGCCGGTGACGACCGCCACCCGGTCCTCGAGCCGGCCGCTCCCCTCGTGATCGTGCGTCAACCGTGCATGACCCCCCGCCTGTAGCGTGACCCGAAACTAGTGCGTACACCTGGGCGGGATCGTGGGAGCGACGTGAACGAGAAGGTCTACATCCACGAGTACATCGACATCATCGGCCACCAGCGGGCCAACTACATGCACCACATGACCGCGAACTTCAGCCCGCTCGGTCAAGAGGAGCGCAACCAGCTCTGCTACGGCGTGTGGGGTGTCGTCGGCTCCACGGGGCGATGGCCGCAGGTGATCAACATCTGGGAGGAGGACGGCCTGGACGGCATCGCCCGGTCCTTCCGTCACGAGTTGGGCCACCCCGGCCTGCAAAACCCGAGCCTCGCCACGTGGTGGGCCAAGGCGGCGGAGTTCCGTTCCGGCGGCACGGACCGGCTGCTCCGTCCCGCCCCGTGGACCCGGACGATCGAGGAGCTGTGCCGGGACCAGGTCGGCGGGGAGCTCTACGCCCACGAGGCGATCACCGTGCCTCCCGGGTGCTCGGCCCAGTACCTCGAGGCCGTCCGCCTGGAGGCGATCCCCGCCTACCAGGAGCTCGGTTGGGAGCTCGCGGGGGCGTGGGAGACCATCATGACCGACGAGTCGGAGTGCTTCGTGCTCTGGGCCATCCCGACCTGGGAACAGTGGGCGGAGCTGGAGCGGTCGCTGCGCAGCCACCCTCGCCTGTCGCAATGGTGGTCCGAGAGCCTGCGGCGCACGACCTCCTTCCGGCGGATCCTTCTCGTGGACTCGCCCCTCTGTCCCTTCCGCACCCATCGTCAGCCCGCCCGTAGCGACCAGACCGACTGGCAGGACTGAGCCGGGCAGAGCCCGAAAGGGCCCGACCGGGCCGGTCCTCGGGGCGGGCGCCTCAGAGCTTGGCGGCCTCCGCTCGGAGGAGGACCTTTTGGACCTTGCCGCTCGCGTTGAGGGGCAGGTCGTCGACCACCCGCACGAACCGCGGCACCTTGTAATTGGCGATGCGCTCCCGGCACCAGGCGATCACCTCGTCGGGATCCACGTCGCGGCCGGGACGCGCCACCACGAAGGCCGCAGGGACCTCGCCCAGCCGCTCGTCGGGTGCGGCGACCACGGCTGCCTGGACCACGTCGTCCCGGGCCAGGATGGCGGCCTCCACCTCGGCGGGCGAGACGTTGAAGCCGCCCACGATCACCAGGTCCTTCTTGCGGTCGATCAACCGGAGATAGCCGTCCGAGCCGAGGTAGCCGACGTCGCCGGTGCGCAACCAGCCGTCGGAGATGGCCTCGGCCGTGGCGTCGGGGTCCCGGTAGTAGCCCTCCGTCACGTTGAACCCGCGGATGGCCACCTCCCCGCTCTCACCGGCTCGGAGGGTGCGGTCCTCGTCGTCGACGATCCGGATCTCCAGGCCCTCGAGCGGTCGCCCGACCGTGCGGGCAATGGTCTCGGGGGGGTCCGACCCGACGCAGGCGGTGGCCGTGCCGTGGGTCTCGGTCAGGCCGTAGGCGGTGACGACCGACTCGAAGCCCAGGTCCCGGCGCATCCGTTCGATGAGCTCGACGGGGACCGTCGCCGCGCCGGTGACCGAGAGACGGAGGCTCGAGAGGTCCCACCGGGCCAGCCCCGCATGCCCGAGGATCGCCTGGAAGACCGAGGGCGGGCCCGGCAGCACGGAGATGCGCTCGGACGCGACGCGTGCCATCACCGATTCGACCTCGAACACGGCATGGGGCACGAGCGTCGCGCCGCGGAGGACGGCGGCGAGGATGCCCGACTTGAGCCCGGCGGTGTGAAAGAAGGGGTAGACGACGAGCATGCGGTCGCCGGCCCGGAGGCCGACCCGGCTCGACCATTGGAGGTAGGTCTCCACGCTCGCGCCGTGCCGGAGCACGACGCCCTTGGGTTGCCCCGTCGTCCCCGAGGTGAAGACGATGTCCGAGGTGGACCCGGCGCCGAGCTGCGCCTCGCGCCGTCGCACCTCGCCCGGGTCGACGCCCGAGCCCCGCTCGAGCCACTCGCGAAGCCCGACGGTGCCGGCGGGTACCGGCCCGCTCACCACGACGGTGTCCGCCACCGCCTCGAGCCCCGCCTGGTCCCGGAGCAGCTCGACGTAGTCGGTGTCGAGGAAATCGGTCACCGTGAGCAGCGTCCGGGCGCCGGAGGTCCGGAGGATCTGCGCCGCCTCTGCACCCTTGAAGCGCGTGTTGATCGGCACGAGCACGGCGCCCGTGGCGTAGACGGCAAACGACAGCACGATCCACTCGAGACCGTTGGGCGCCCACAGCGCCACCCGGTCGCCCGGCTCGACGCCGCTTCCGAGAAGGGCGCGGGCCCGCAGGTCGACCTCGGCCTCGATCTCCGCGAAGGTCGGCCGCCCGCCGGCGTCCACCACCGCCTCGAGCGCACCGTGGCGAGCCGCGGCGCGGTGCAGTGCCGCCGGGATCGTCTCGAGGGTCTCCATCAGGGGCTCGTGTATACAGTAGACAATACGATTGCTCGCCTACGGGGTGCGAGTGCTCGCCTACGGGCGCGAGTGCTCACCCACGGGGTACGAGCGGGCAGGGGGAGGACCGTCCGATGCGCACCGCGGCCGACATGATCCTCGTCAGCGTGGACGATCACATCGCCGAGCCCGCCGACATGTTTGACGGCCACGTCCCCGATCGCTACCGGGACCGTGCGCCACGGGTGGTGACCGACGAGCACGGCTACCAGCAGTGGTGGTACGGCGACCTGATGGGGCGCAACCTCGGGCTCAACGCGGTGGCCGGCAAGCCCCGGGAGATGTTCAACGTCAACCCCCTGAGCTACGACGAGATGCGACCGGGCTGCTTCGACGTCCACGAGCGGGTGCGGGACATGTCGGCGGGCGGCATCCTGGCCGGCCTCAACTTCCCCAACTGGACCGGCTTCTCCGGCCAGGTCCTCAACGAGGGACCCGATCGTGCGCTCAACGAGATCATGATCAAGGCGTACAACGACTGGCACGTCGACGAATGGTGCGGGACCTACCCGGACCGGTTCATCCCGTGCGGGATCCTCCCGCTCTTCGACGTCGACAAGGCGGCCGCCGAGGTGCGCCGACTCGCCGGCAAGGGCTGTCACGCCGTGACCTTCTCGGAAAACCCTGCAGCCCTCAAGATGCCCTCGATCCACAGCGGCCACTGGGACCCCCTCTTCGCGGCCTGCTCGGAGGAGGCGACCGTGCTGTGCCTGCACGTCGGCTCTTCGTCCAAGACGGCGAGCACGACACCCGACGCGCCGCCGAGCGTCGGGATGAGCCTGTCGTCGGTCATGTCCGTCTACTCGCTCGGGGACCTGATCTGGGCCGACTTTTGGTGGCGGTTTCCGGAGCTGACCTTCGCCCTCACCGAGGGGGACATCGGATGGATCCCGTACTTCCTGCAGCGGGCCGAGCACGTCCAGGACCGCCACTCGGGATGGACGGGCCATCGCTTCCCCGACGGCATGGGCCCCGCCGACGTGTTCCGCCAGCGGATCCTGTGCTGCTTCATCAACGACGCGGTCGGGCTGAGCCTCCTCCCGCACTTCAACCTCGACAACGTCTGCTGGGAGTCGGACTTCCCCCACTCCGACTCCACGTGGCCCCGCAGTCCCGAGGTCAACGAGCGCCTGTTTGCCTCCGTGGATGCCGGGGTGGTCGACAAGATCACCCACCTCAACGCCATGCGGCACTTCCACTTCGACCCCTTCGCCCGGCGCCCCAGGGAGTCGTGCACGGCCGCCGCGTTGCGCGCCGAGGCGCCCGACGTCGACACGACCACCCGGGTCGGGCGCCCGCCCGACGCGAGCGACGTCACCTACTTTCAGAGGCTCGCCCAGCCCAGGGCCCGCCCGGCGGCCACCGCATAGCCGCTCGCTCAGTCCCCCAGGCACAGCCGGAGGCCGGGGGGCATCCGTCCGGGCCACCCCTCCGTGGTGAGCAGGTC
Source organism: uncultured Actinomycetes bacterium (assembly GCA_963773635.1). Lineage (GTDB taxonomy): Bacteria > Actinomycetota > Acidimicrobiia > Acidimicrobiales > RAAP-2 > CAVZBW01. Next base: position 1,103,567 of record CAVZBW010000005.1, read on the forward strand.
CGTGATCTCGGTCGCCAATGCGTCGGCCGCCCTCGAGGGGGCGCGGTCGGCCCGCCGCACAAGGGCGATGTCGCGGTGCAGGCCCGGCTCTCCCAGCCGGATGACCCGGAGGCGGGCGTCGCCACTGGCGACGATGCTCGGCACGATCGCCGCCCCGAGCCCCTCGGCGACGAGCGACAGCACGCTCCCCATCTCGCCACCTTCGACCGCGACACGGGGCTCGAACCCCGCTGCGCCAAAGGCTCCCAATGTCGCCGATCGAAGGTCGTAGCCGTCACGGAACATCACCATGGGGACGTCGCGCAACTCGCCGATGCCGACGCGGCGACGGCCCGCCAAGCGATGGTCGGGAGCCGTGACGACGACGAGCTCCTCGACGGCCAGCACCTCCCGGACGAGGGTGGGTTGGTGCAGGGGGAGGATGGCCAGCGCCAGGTCGATGCCGCCCGTCTCGAGCTCGTGGACGAGGTGACGTGAACCCTGCTCGAAAACCGTGAGCGAGACCCCGGGATAGCGGTTGTGAAACCGCCCGAGGACGCTCGGCAAGAGCGTGGCACCGAGGCTCGGCGTGGCGCCGATGCCGACGTGACCTCGCCGCAGACCGTCGAGCTCCGCCACCCGGTCGACGACCTCGGCGAGGTCGGCCAGCACCCTGCGGGCCATCGGCAACAGGGCCTCCCCGGCGTCGGTCATCGTCACCGCGCCGGGGCCCCCGGTGGAAGAGCGGCGCGCCGAGGCTGCGCTCCAGCTGGCGGACCTGGGCGCTCACGGAGGGCTGCGCCACGTGCAGGCGATCGGCGGCGCGGGTGAACTGGCCCTCCTCGGCGACGGCGACGAAGTACTCGAGCTGGTGAACCGGCGGCAGGATGCCGCGATGGTATTCGTGGCTGCGAGCTCGTGGCCGCGTGCCACCGGCACTTACCGGCCGGCCTCCCGGTAGGCCTCGACGACCCGTTGCCACTTGGTCTCCGCGACTGGTCCCGGCAGCGCACGATGCGAGCCCCGGTCGGGCGCCGACCGCAGGCCGTCGAGCACGAGCTCGAGGTGACGCTCCCAGATCCGCGGCGCCGTCGGCTGGGTGGCATCCACGAGGTCGGTGATGGTCCACAGCAGCACGACCACGTCCTGGTAGCGCGTGTCGGGGCGGAGGGAGCCGGCATCCTTGGCCCGCTCCACCAGTCGCTCGAGCACCGAGGCGATCTCCTGGCGCAGCTCGGAGGCGTCCGGTGCCGCCCAGAGCCGGCGGGACGGAAGGCCCCGGGCCGCGTGAAAGGCGAGGTTGCGGCGGATGAACCACTCGAGGCCGGCCTCGGGCGGCAGCTCGAGGGCCCGCCGAGCGAGATCGAGCGTCTGGCGGTAGAGGGGGAGGGCGACCGCGTCGATCAGATCCTCCTTGCTCGGGAAGCGCCGATAGATCGTGCCGACGCCCACCCCGGCCGCGGCGGCGACCTCCTCGACGGAGAAGGCCGTGCCGCGTTCCTCGAAGACGCGGCGCGCCGCGACGAGCACCCGCTCCCGGTTGCGTGCCGCGTCGAGGCGCAACCGGTGCGGCGGGCGGGATTCCCCCCGGGCCGCCGTCATCCCGCCCGTGCGCGGATCAACCCCGACCGGTCGGAGTCGCCGATGTCGGTGCGTCGAATCGCCCGGCCGGCCGGCACGACCAGCGCCGCAAGTGTGGCGAGCAGGAACGAGGCGGACAGGACGATGAGGGCGGCGACGAAGCTCCCCTCCGATGAGAAACCGCTCGCCAGCACACCGGCCGACAGGATGATCGCGATCAGCTGGCTGCCGATCGCACCCCCGATCGTCCGGATATTGGCGTTCATCCCGGTGGCCACGCCCGTGTCGGTGGCCGGGACGGCGTCGACCACGAGGTTGGTCATGGCCGAGAAGCCGAGACCCACGCCGAAGCCGGCGGTGGCACCCGCCACGAGCACCTCCCAGGGTTGGCCGTGGGTGAGGGCCAGCAGCCCGAAGGACACCGCACCCATCGCCGCGCCGATCACCAGCGCGGCCTTGGACCCGATGGCGGCGGAGATGCGACCGCTCAGGAGGCCGGCCACGAACATGGCCCCGGCGGTCGGCGCCACGTACAACCCGGCGATGCTCGGCGATGCCCCAAACCCGTAGCCGAGGTGCGACGGGGTCTCCACGAAGGGCGGGAGCACGATGATGATCGAGTACATGCCAGCGCCGAAGAGGAACCCGGCGATGTTGGTCCACCACACCGTCGGCTTCCGCATGAGACGCATGTCGACCAGCGGCTGGGCTGTCCTGCTCTCGAACCAGACCCAGGCGACGAGCAGGACGACGAAGCCGACGAAGAGCCCGACCACCTCCGGAGAGCCCCATCCCCAGTTGGGTCCCTCCGTGACGGCCACCAGCAGGGCCACCAGCCAGCCCGAGAGCAGCAGTCCGCCGGGGACGTCGACTCGGCCGGGCGCCTTGACCGGGGACTCGGGGACGAACCAGATGGTGGCCACCAGCGCGGCCAGGACGAGGACCAACGGGATCCAGAACAACCAGTGATAGGAGAGATGCTGCACGACCGGGCCACCGATGATGATTCCGACGCCGCTCCCGATCCCGAGCAGGGTCGAGATGAGCCCGATCCCTCCCGCCACCTTGTCCTCGGGGAACTCGTCGCGGATGATCGAGAACGCGAGGGGGAAGACCGCCCCGGCGACCCCCTGGAGTACCCGGGCGAGGATCAGCAGCCAGAGGGTGGAGGCGAGCCCGCCGACCACGGTGCCGAAGGCGAGGATGGAAAAGGTGACGACAAGCATCTTCTCCTTGCCGAACATGTCGCCCATGCGCCCGAGCACCGGGGTGGCGACGGACGCGCTCAGGAGGAATGCGCTCAGCAGCCAGGCCACGTCCGCCTGGCTGGTGTGCAGGTCGTGCTGGATGGTGTCGAGGGCCGGCAGCACCATCGACTGCATGAGCGTGTAGGCCAACGTGCCGACCGCGAGGACGGCGAACGTCACCCGGTAGTGCTGGCGCGCCGGAGTCGTCGCGACCGGGCTCCCCCGCGGCATGCGCGGGCGCAGAGTCGCCCGCGGCGCTGCCGGTCCCGGGAGCCATCCGGGGAACCTACCATTCGAACCGGAGTCGGATTCCGGTTACAGTCCGCGTTGGTTGGCGCTACGCCTACTTGACCGGTCCTATCCGGTGTCGTCCTCCGGCCCCGCCCGGCTGCCTCCGCCGGACGCAGGCCCGACGCAGCCCTGACGACGCCGTGCGGGGTGCCTCGGGTCGGTGGGGGCGACGAAGTCCCGCTTGCCCCGGCCCTCGACGAGCATCCAGCCCCGGGTGGTCTTCATCCGGTGGTGGTAGGAGCAGAGTCCGTCGAGGCGAGGGAGGGCGGTCACGTGCGTGCGGGCCCAGTCGTCCCGGTGGTCCCATTCGATCCGGACCTGCTGGTTGCAGCCCCTCACCGCGCAGCCGGGGTAGAGCCACTCGAGCGCGGTGCGCTGGAAGGCGTTGGGGTGCCGTCCGAGATGCGCCACGTTCACGACGTCGTGGCCCTTGGTCACCACGGCGGCCCAGAAGGGATCCTCGTTCAAGGCCAGCTCCTTGACGGCGGCCACGCTGATCGGGCCGACGCCGGCGACCTCGCAGACCTCGTCGCCCTCAAGGTGTCCCCGCACCAAGGCGCCGTGGTCGATGCGGACGATGACTTTGGGACCTGCGCCGGTAGGCGCTCCGGCGGGGTCCCCGCAGACCGCGGCCACCAAGGCGTCAGCCGCGTAGGCGTCGGGCCGTTCCCGGACGCCGGCTCGCCGGGCGTCTTGGAAGAACCGCTCGATCAGGGGGTCGAGCCGCCCCTTGAGCTTGGCCCCGACCTCCGGGGCGTGGGTGAGGTGCAGATGGAAGATGCCCTCTTGGTCGGCGTAGGTGCGCAGGGAGCGCTGCTCGTAGATCCGCCGCCGGCGGGCCTCGGGATCGGGCTCGGCGGCGAAGCGGACCTTGCGCGCCTGGTCCTTCAGCTCGCCGAGGGAACCCCGCCGCGCCGTGTCCAGCAGCAAACCCTCGGCCTTGGGATTGGCCGTCGCCCCCTTCGTGACCGCCGCCATCTGGTCGCCCGAGAGCTCTCCCCTTCGAGCCGCCGCCTCCGTCTCCGGGAGCGCCTCGAGGGCCGCCGCGGTCTCCAAGACGTCGTCAGCCTCCCGAATCGAGGTCCCCGTCAGGCGACCGACGAAGTGCCCGGCCGACCGGTCCATGCCCTTGTCCCACGCCCCGGTATCCCGGACCGCCTTGGCGAGCAGACCCCGGACAGTGGTCGCCAGGTTGAGGAGCCGGGAGGCCACCTCGAGGCCTCGCACCGCCTCGCTCGCCAGGAGTCCCTCGGCCGAGAACTCCTCCGTCACCTCGGCCAGAGCCAGCTCAACCTCGAGGAGCCGGCACAGCCCGGGATGCCCGGCCGTGCCGAGGCGCCCCGTCGCATCACACGCCGCGACGAGAGACGCGCTCGCTCCGACCGGTGGTATCGCCGCCGCCATGGCCATGGGGACGAGGGTACCGGGGGCTAGTGACAGTATCGGTTGGGGCGATATCGGCAGCTAGCCTTTGTCTGGATCCTCCGGCTGGCGCTTCAGATGCGGCTGGTCGGCGGGGTCGGGCAGCACGGCGAACCCCGCCAGGATCCCGATCACCACGAAGAAGATCCACGGGACCATGACGCCGAACACAAGGTAGACGCCCAGGGCGAGCGCGGCGACGGCCGCCATACCGAGCGCCCAGTGCCCCGTCTCTTTGAGCGCGGCTCGTCGCCAGGCGCGGCGACGCTCTCTCGGCCAGACCGGGTCGAGCGCCTCGTCCACCTGTTGCCGGAGCTGTTCTTCGGAGACCGCCACGACGCCTCCCCTCACGGCCCACCCCTGCGCAGGCACCGTCCCGCTGGTATGCGCCTCCAGTCTCGTGCCATCGAACCCCCGAATCAACCGTCGGCTGCCGACTGGCGGACTGGCCATCGGATCCGGCAAGAATGACGCGCCATGAGACTCTTGCTGATCAGTGGCAGCGTGCGTGCGGGCTCTTCGAACGAGGCGGTCTTGCGAACGGCCGGTGAGCTCTGCGACGAAGACGTGAACGTCGAGCACTACGACGGGCTCTCCACCCTGCCGCACTTCAATCCCGACGACGATCACGATCCGCTGCCCCACGAGGTGCGTCGACTGCGCGGCGCGATCGAGGATGCCGACGCGCTGTTGTTCTGCACTCCCGAGTACGCCGGCGATCTGCCGGGGTCCTTCAAGAACCTGCTCGACTGGACCGTCGGCGGCATCGAGACCAACGAGAAGCCCGCTGCCTGGATCAACTCCTCCGCGGCTCCCGCCGGCGCGGCCGGCGCCCATGCTGCGCTGCGGACCGTGCTGACCTACACCGGGTGCGAGATCGTCGACGCGGCGTGCCTCCACGTGCCCGTCACCCGTTACGCCGTGGACGAGGGGATCGTCACGGATCCCGAGCTCCGCTCGCAGATCGCCACGGGGGTCCGGGCCCTTACCGACCACGCGAGGGGCCGCGCCGCCGGCGCCCCGTGAGTGGGCGCCCCGTGAGTGGCGCCGGGTGGTTCAGCGCCCCGTGAAGCGAGGCTCCCGGCGCTCCGTAAACGCGGCGAGCGCCTCTGCGGTGTCCTCGCTCGCGAAATTGACGCACTGGGCCTGCGCCTCGGCCTCCGTGGCCTGAGCCAGGGAAGAGGCCCAGCTGTCGTCGAGCAGCTTCTTGGTCATCGACAGGGCCAGCGTCGGTCCCTCCGCCAGGCGCCGGGCCCACTCGTCCACGAGGCCGTCCAGCTCGTCCACGGGCACGACCCGGTTGACGAGACCCATCTCCTTGGCCTGCTCGGCGTTGAGAATGTCGGCGAAGAAGGCGAGCTCCTTGGCCCGGGCGGAGCCGATCCGGCGGGGCAGCAGCCACGACGATCCGTTGTCGAGGGACAACCCGCGCCTCGCGAAGATGAACGAGATCCGGGCACGCTCGGAGGCCACCACGAGGTCGCAGCCGATAGCCAGGCTCGCCCCGGCGCCCACGGCCACGCCGTCCACTTTGGCGATCGTGGGCTTGGTGATACGATGCAGTGCCACTGCAAGATCACCCAGCCGTCGCATACGCACGATGGCTGGCTGGCTCCTGTCGGTGGCGGGGCTGGAGGCGCCGAGGTCGGCGCCGGAGCAAAACTCCCCCTCGGCCCCGGTCAACACCATCGCCCGGTCGCCGGGACGGTCCTCGACCTCCAAGAAGACGTCGCGCAGCTCGCGGATCATGGTGGTGTCGAGCGCGTTTTTGCGGTGGGGCCGGTTCATCGTGACCTGGACCAGTCCGTTGCGGCGCTCCACGAGCAACGTCTCGCGGTCCGACCGCTCGGCCCCGGAGCCCGTGCCGCTCGTCACGTCCACATCGGAGGTCGTCATATCCATCCCCTGTCTCGAGTCCCTCTCAGAAGGCGTTTTCCACCACGCGCACCCGACCGTCCCGGACGGCCGCCACGTCGAAACGCACCTCGTTGCACCCCACACTGTGGTCGCGCAACCACTGGGCCGCCAGTCTGCGGATCCGACGCTGCTTGGTCGCGGTCACGGCCTCGACGGGCGTGCCGAAGGAGACCGAGGCCCGGGTCTTGACCTCACACACCACGACCGTCGTCCCCCGCCGGCACACCAGGTCGATCTCGCCGTCGCGACACCGCCAGTTGCGGTCCAGCAGCTCGTATCCCGACCGCTCGTACCACTCGGCCGCCAGCCGCTCGCCGGTGGCGCCCAGAGCCCGCCGGGCAGCGGGGCCCGACCGGCTCGGAGCCACGTCAGAGGTCCTTGTCCGGGAGCCGCTCGATGTTGACGTCTCGGAAGGTGATCACGTGGACCGAGGGTACAAAGCGCGCCGGACGGTACATGTCCCATACCCACACGTCCTGGAGATCCAGTTCGACGCAGGCCGCGCCGAGGTCGCCGCGAACCTTCACCGATACGTCGTTCGCGAGATAGAAGCGACGCTCCGTCTCGACGACGTAGCCGAACATCGGGAGCACCGCCCGGTACTCCTGCACCAGCGCGAGCTCGATCTCGGCCTCGTAACGGTCGAGCTCCTCCTCGCTCATGCCGGCAGTGGGCCTTGTCGCTCGGGCGGGACCACGCTCAGGTCGGGCGGATCCGCCGTTCCTTGATCTTGGCGGCCTTCCCGTGGCGGTCCCGCAGGTAGTAGAGCTTGGCGCGACGGACGTCTCCGTGGGTGACGACCTCGATCTTGGCGATGGTCGGCGAATGCACGGGGAAGGTCCGCTCCACCCCCACGCCGAAGCTCACCTTGCGCACCGTGAAGGTGGCCCGCACCCCGGAGCCCTGGCGACGCAGGACGGCACCCTGGAACACCTGCACGCGCTCCCTGTTGCCCTCCACCACCCGGACGTGCACCTTGACCGTGTCGCCGGCCCGGAATTCCGGGACGTCGTCTCGGATGCTGTCGCGGTCGATGATGTCCGTAGGTTGCATGGGCGCGTCCTTGCCGCGGGAGAGGATTCGGCGGGCTTGTCATGCTACCAGTCCTCGGGAGCGTCCAGCAGCGCGCGCTCCTCGTCCGAGAGGGCCTGGCCACGGACGAGATCGGGCCGCCGCTCCAGGGTCCGACGGACCGACTCCCGCCTCCGCCAGCTCTCGATGCGGCCGTGGTCGCCCGAGCGGAGCACCGGTGGTACCTCCCAACCCCGAAACTCCGCGGGACGCGTGTACTGGGGGTACTCGAGCCGGCCCTGGGCGAAGCTCTCGTCGCCCGGGGACGCCTCGTTGCCCAGCGTGCCCGGGAGGAGCCGGCTGACCGCCTCCACCACCACCAGGGCGGCGAGCTCTCCCCCAGCCAGGACGAAGTCGCCGATCGAGAGCTCCCCGTCCACCAGGTGCTCGGCGATGCGCTGGTCCACCCCCTCGTAGCGCCCGCACAACAGCGAGAAACCCCCCGACAGGGCCGCCAGTTCCTCGACCAGCGCCTGGTCCAGGCGGCGCCCGCCAGGGCTGAGGAGGAAGAGCGGCCGGGGCAGCCCCTGCGCCCGCTCGATCGACTCCACGGCGCAAAACACGGGCTCGGGCATGAGGATCATCCCCGGACCGCCGCCAAAGGGGGCGTCGTCGACCGACCGGTGAGGATCCACCGCACCGAGGCGGAGGTCGTGCACCCGCAGGTCGAGCACGCCCCTCTGGCGGGCCCGCCCGACGACGCTGGCGGCGCCGTAGTGCTCGACCAGGTCGGGGAAGATCGAGAAGACATCGATGCGCATGCCGGGCTCCTCGGTCCCCCGGCTACTCGAGGAGGCCTGCGGGCAGGTCGACGACGGCGGTGCGCTCGTCCCCTTCCCCGGTGACCAGCTCGACCACGAAGGCGAGTGGGATCAGCTGGCCACCGTCGAGGACCAGCAGGTCGCTGGCCGGGTTGGCCTCGACCGTCGAGACGGTCCCGACCGGCCGTCCGTCGGTCGTCACGACCCTGGCGCCCAGGAGCTCGTGCACCCACAGGACTTCGGGGTCGGTGATCTCGGGTGCCCGCAGCACCCGGGAGCGCAGGGACTCGGCCCCCTCGAGCGAGTCGACGCCCTCGAGCCAGACCAGGTACCGGCCCTGGTGGGGACGTGACGAGGCGATCACGACTCGGCGGCCGTCGTCGGACCAGAGCTCCGAGCCCGCGGCCATGCGCTCGGTCCGGTTGGTCCAAAGCTCGACGACGAGCTCGCCCCGGAGGCCGTGGGGCTTCACGATCCGCCCGACGTCGAGCAGGGTGCTCGGGTGGCCCGCCTCGGCGACGTCAGGCTCCGGGAGGCCCGGGACGCCTGGGGGGTGGGGGGCCGCTCCGGCCCCTTGGGCGCCGCCGGGGCCCGGCGACGCCGCCAACTCGCTACTGGTCGACGATGTCGACCGAGGTGTGCACGCCATCGCGGGCCCCCGCCGCGCCCACCAGCGTCCGGATGGCCTGGGCCGTCCGGCCGCGGCGGCCGATCACCCGGCCCATGTCCTCGGGGGCCACGTGGAGGCTGAGGCGCGTCGTCCCCCCCGACTGCTCCGACTTGACCACCACGGCGTCGGGATCGCTGGCCAGGCTGCGAGCGAGATAGGTGAGGACGGCCACCGGCGTCCCGCCGTCGACCCGGTTGCCCTCCATGTCGTCGAAGTCGCCGGGCTCGGCCAGCGACGTGTTGACGTCGCCCGAGACGTAGCCCTCCTGGCCCTCGAGCTCGTCGCTCACCGGCCCGCCACCCCGGTGAACTCGTCCCAAGCTCCCGAGGTGCGCAGCAGCTTCTCGACGCGGTCGGTCGGCTGGGCGCCCTGGCGCAACCACCGGATGGCCTTCTCGTTGTCGATGGTCACGACGGCGTCCGGCTCGCTCGTGGAGCGGCCTCTCGGCGCGTAGGTGCCCACGATCTCCAGGAACCGCCCGTCGCGAGGGGAGCGGCTGTCGGCCGCCACCACGCGGTACGTCGGCTGCTTCTTCTTGCCCATCCGCACGAGGCGGAGCTTCACTGCCACAGACCCAATTCCTCCATCTTGGTAGAGCGTCCATTCTCGCAGGATTCCCGGCGGTCGTTTGCCCAACCAGCGAAGCCGGCGCCGGAGGACCCGATCTACCTGCCCTTGGGCGGCGTCACGCGCCCGCCCTTCTTTTTCTTCTTCTTGTTTCCCCGGCTCGCGCTCGCCGCGTTGGACGAACCGCTCCGCCCTCCTCCGAGCCCGGTCCCCGCCCCGAGTCCCGATCCCGGCAGGGCGCCACCACCGAGGCCGGCCCCGGCGGTCGCGCCGTCGCCCAAGAGCTTGGCCAGGTCTCCCCCGGCCGCGGCGCCACCTGCGCCGGCGGGGAGGCCCTTCAGACCGGAGAGGCCCGGGCCGCCGCGACCCCCTCCGAGCAACCCGCCCATTCGACCGCCACCTCCGCCGCCCATCCCGCCCATGCCGGCCATGGCGGCCATCGGGCCGCCACCCTTGAGCATCTTCTGCATCTCCTTGAACTGCCGGAGGAGGTGGTTGACGTCCTGGGTGGTGGTGCCGCTCCCTCGGGCGATCCGCTGTCTGCGGGACCCGTCGATGAGCGTGGGGTCGTCGCGCTCGGACGGGGTCATCGAGCGCACGATCGCCTCGACCCGGGCGACCTCCCGGTCGTCGATCTGCCCCGCCGCCTGCCGGACCTCTTTGGAGACGCCGGGCAGGAGGCGCATGATGCCGGACAGTGAGCCCAGCCGCTTGATCTGCTGCAGTTGCTCGAGGAAGTCCTCCAGGCTGAACCGGCCCTCGAGCAGCCGGTCGGCCGTCTTGGTCACGGCGTCGCGGTCCATGGAGCGCTCCGCCTGCTCGATCAGGCTGAGCACGTCGCCCATCCCGAGGATGCGGTCGGCCATGCGGTCCGGGTGGAAGATGTCGAAGTCGGCCAGCCGCTCCCCGGTCGAGGCGAAGGCGATCGGACGACCGACCACCTCCTTGACGGAGAGGGCCGCACCACCGCGTGCGTCGCCATCGAGCTTGGTGAGGATCACCCCGTCGAGCTCGAGCGTCTCGTGGAACGCCGATGCCGTGGCCACGGCGTCCTGGCCGGTCATGGCGTCGATCACGAGGAAGGTGTAATGCGGCTCGACGACCTCGGAGATCCGGCGGACCTCGTCCATCAGCTCCTGGTCGATGGCCAGGCGGCCGGCCGTGTCGACGATCAACACGTCCCGGCCGAGCCGGCGCGCCTCTTGCAGCCCGTGCTCGGCGACCGAGACCGGATCGGTGGGCTCGCTGAACACCTGCACCCCGGCCTGCTCGCCGAGCACCCGCAGCTGCTCCACGGCGGCGGGACGCTGGAGGTCGGCCCCGACGAGCAGCGGGTTACGCCCCTGCTGCCTCCACCATTGGGCGAGCTTGGCCGCGGTGGTGGTCTTGCCCGATCCCTGGAGGCCCGCCAGCAGGACGACCGTGGGTGGCCGGGGGGCGTAGGTCAGACGCAGGGTCTCGCCGCCCAGGACCTCGACCAGCTCCTCGTGGACGGCCTTGATCACCTGCTGGCCGGGAGTCAGGCTCCGCGCCAGGGCCTCGCCCGTGCAGCGCTCCCGGACCCGGGCCACGAAGTGCCGGGCCACGCCGAGCTCCACATCCGCCTCGAGGAGGGCGGTGCGGATTTCGCGGAGGGCCGCGTCGACGTCGGCCTCGCTCAGTCGCCCGCGGCCGCGCAGACGCCCGGCGATGCGCTCGAGCCGATCGGAGAGTGCGTCAAACATGCAGCACGCCAGGCTACCGGACCGGACTCAGGCCCGAGCCCGCACGATGAGCGGGATCATGGTCAGCCGAGCAGGGCCTCGACGAAGTCCTCGGGATCGAAGGGGACGAGATCGTCCGGACCCTCGCCGAGGCCGACCAGCTTGACGGGCACCCCGAGCTCGCGCTGGATGGCCACCACCACCCCGCCCTTGGCGGTCCCGTCGAGCTTCGTGAGCACGACACCCGTGACGCCGACGGCGTCGGTGAACTGGCGGGCCTGGACGAGCGCATTCTGCCCGGTCGTGGCATCGAGGACGAGCAGCACCTCGGTGACCTTGCCCGGGGGCCGATCGGCCACCCGGCGGATCTTCTTGAGCTCCTCGACCAGGTTGACCTTGGTGTGGAGCCGACCGGCGGTGTCGGCGAGGACCAGATCGTTTCCCCTCGCCGAGGCCCGCTGCACGGCGTCAAAGACCACCGCGCTGGGATCGCCGCCCTCGGCGCCCCGGACGATCTCCGAGTCGGCACGCTGTGCCCACTGGGCGAGCTGCTCGCCCGCCGCAGCCCGAAAGGTGTCCCCCGCCGCCAGGAGCACCGAGCGGCCGGCCCGGCGCTCGAGGCGGGCGAGCTTGCCCACGGTCGTCGTCTTCCCGACGCCGTTGACGCCGACGAACAGCCAGACGTTGGTGGACTCCGGATCGCCGTCGAAGCGGAGCGTCCGGTCGAAGGTGCCGTCGGGGCGGGTCTCCGCGCCCCCGGTGGCAGCCCCGTTGCCGGAAGCGGCACCTCTATCCGCTGCGGCACCATCGCCGGGAGTGGGGACCGGAGGGCGGATCAGCGCCTCGAGCAGGTCCTCGCGCAACGCGTCGAGCACGCCGTCGGAGTCCCGGATCGACTTGGCCGACACTCGCTCCTGGAGATCGCTCAGCATGGCCGTGGTGGTGGCGATCCCGACGTCGGCGCGGATGAGGGCCTCCTCGAGCTCCTCCCAGGTGGACTCGTCGATGGCGCTGCGGCCCCGAATGGACCCGAGATAGCCGGCGAGCAAACCGCGGGTCTTGCCCAGCCGATCGCGGAACCTGGGCGGGACCGGTGGAGCCTCGACGACCTCCTCGGCCTCGACAGGCTGCTCGACAGCGGAGGGCTCCGCCACGCCCGCCTCCGGTGGTGCCGGGGCGGTGGGTGGCGCCGCCGGCGCGGACGGGGTCGCCGGGGGGCGCGGCGGTGCGCGGGGCCGGGCCGGGGGCGCGGCCGGCCGACCTGGAGGAGCTGCCGGCCGGCGGGGCGGGGCCTCGACGGTGGCCTGGGAACCCTGGTGGCTGCGCCTGCGCCGGACGCCGACGGTGACCGCCACGGTCAGGGCGGCTACCACCACGATGGCGAGAACGATCCAGAGCGCGATCATGGGCGCCCGAGCCTAATCCGCGGCGATCAGCCCAACGCCCGAGTGATCTCCGCCGTTCTCGCCGTTCACGCCGTTCACGCTCTGCTCGGAGCCGGCCGTCTCGAGCGGTGCGTCCCCACCGGCAGCGTCGTCGCTCGGTCCCGGCCCTGTCGCCGCCGCCGTCGTCACCGCGGCCGCCGGCCCGGTCGAGGTCGGTGTGGTCGACTCGACCTTCTGGCTCACCACCTGCGACGAGCCGCCCGGCACCATGGTCACGCCGTAGAGCGCATCGGCCATCTCCATGGTGCGCTTCTGGTGGCTCACGATGATGAGCTGGGCATCCCCGCGGAACTCCCGGAGCAGGTCCAAGAAGCGATGGAGGTTGACGTCGTCCAGGGCCGCCTCCACCTCGTCCATCAGATAGAAGGGCGAGGGACGGCTGCGAAAGACGGCGAAGAGGAACGCGAGGGCCACGAGGGATCGCTCGCCCCCCGAGAAGAGGGAGACCCGGCGCAGGTTGCGCCCGGCGGGTCGAACCTCGATGTCGATACCGGTCTCGAGGGGGTTTTCGGGATCGGTGAGCACGAGCCGACCGGTCCCTCCCGGGAAGAGCGTCGCGGCGAGGGTCGAGAAGTGCTCGTTCACGTCGGCCATGGCCGACGTGAACGACTCGGTGATCTCCTGGTCGAGGTGGCGGACGACCTGCTGGAGCTCACGGCGCGCCGTCTTCACGTCCTGCACCTGGCCCTCGAGCTCTGCCGCCCGGGCCTCGAGCTCGCTCAGCTCCTCCAAGGCCAGCGGATTGACCGGTCCGATCGAGGCCAGCTTGTTGGTCAGCTCCTGGGCACGGGTCTCCGGTGAGGAGCCCTCGGGCACGTCCGGACATGGTGCCTCGACCGCCTGCTCGGGGCTGCTACCGAGCTCGCGTTCGACCATCTCGGTGAGCGAGGTGGCGCGCATGGAGACCTCGGCCAGCTCCAGGTCGAACCGGGCGCCCCGGTCCCTCAGCTCGTCCAGCTGACGCTCAGCCTGCGTCCGCTCCCGGTGGAGGGCGTCGAGCCGTTCCCCACCCGCTCTGGCCGCGGCCACCTGCTCCCGGTAGGCGCCGCTGATGCGCCGATGCACCTCGCTCAGCCGCTCCAGCGAGGCCGCCACCAGCTCCTCCAGGCTGCGCACCACCGCGAGGTCCCGCTCGAGGCGGGCTCGGCGGCTCTCGGCCAGACGCCTCTCCTCCGCGTGCCCGTCGAGACGACGCTCGACCTCGTCTCGACGCTTGGCGAGCACTCGACGCCGCTCCTCGAGCGAGGCCACACGGACCTCGAGCCCTCGCCGGCGGTCGGCGAGCGTCCGGCGTTGCTGATCGAGCTCGCTGCGCACCGCGTCCATGGCCTCCCGGGCCCGGTGCGCGGCCTCGGCCCGCTGGCGCAGCTCCGGAAGCGATCCCTCGAGGCTCGAGAGGTCGTCGGAGAGAGCCCTCGCCTCCGACTCGGCCGCCACGGTCTCCTCGTCGATGGACTCGATGTCGGCCCGCACGGCGGCGATCGACTCACGGACCCGGGCCTGCTCGGCTCGGGCACCCGAGACCACGCCACGGTGGCGATCCGCCGCCCGTTGGGCATCCGCCAGGGCGCGCCGGCCCTGCTCGCACGCGCCCTCGGCGTCCGCCCGGCCCCGCTCCGCGATCTCGGCCCGGGCCTCGTCCTCTCGGGCCCGCACGGCCGCCGCCTCGACCGCCGACGCCGTCACCACCGCCGCTCCCCGGCGGACCTTCCAACCCTCGACCGAGAAGCGGTCCCCCGACGCGGTGACCGCGACCATCTCGGGCGCCCGCGACACCAGGTCGACCGCGTCCTCCCATCGGGCCGCGCACACCACCCGGTCGAGCAGGCGGTCGAGCAGTCGCTCGAGACCCGCCGCCCCGGGGCCTGGGGCCGCTCGCACGTGGGGACGGACCGGCTCGGCGGCCCCGGTCCCGGCCCGGACCGCGGCCTCGGTTCCGGCCCCCGTTTCGACTCCGCCCCCTTGCGGCTCGCGTGCCGCCACTGCCCATCCCGGAGCCGGCAGGGCGAGGACGTCGCCACTCACCCGGCTGCCTTCGAGGAGCGCGACCGCGCTGCGGGCGGCACGCTCGCCCTCCACCACGACGGCACCCTCCGCTCCGAGCACAGAGGCCTCGAACGCCGCCTCCCAGCCGGGGTCCACCAACACGAGGTCGGCCAGGGCGCCGACGACACCGACCGATCCGGCCAGCGCCTTGCGGCCCGGCTGGTTGCGCAGCTCGTCCAGGGCACGATGCAGTGCCTCGGCACGGGCGGCGCTCCGGTAGCGCTCCTTGTTCGCGGCCTCCGCGGCGGCGCCTGCCTCCGACAGCGTTTCGGCCGCCGCCTGGGCAGCCTCCCCGGCACTTGCGAGGTGCTCCTCCAGGCGGCGTTGCTCCTCCTCCGCCTCGCCGACCCGCTGCTCGAGCCGGGCGGCGGTCTCTCGGGACTCGGATTCCCGGCGGCCGAGCGCGTCGCGCCGGGCGGCGCGCTGGGCCGCGACACGTGCGTGCTGCTCCACCGTCTTTCTCAGCATTGCCGCGCGATCCCCGGCCCTCGTCAGGGCCTCGTCCGCGTCCCGGGGATCCACCCCGGAGCCGAAGGCGCCCAGGCGCTCTCGGGACTCCTCGTCCAGCTGGGCCGTCACGAGATCGAGGGAGCGGCGCTCCTCGTCGAGGGCGTGCTCGTCCTCCTGCGCACCGCCGAGGTCGACCACCAGCCGGGCCGCCTCCGCCTCGAGCGTCGACACCACGTCGATGTCCGCCGCCGCGTCGAGCGCAACCCGGAGACCGTGGGATCGCTCCCGCAGGACGCCGAGCGTGCCCCTGCTGCGCTCGACCAGGCCCTGGACCCGGGCCACGGTCGCGGCCAGGTCCCCCTCCCGCCCCGACGAGAGGCGCGCCGTCGCCTCCGATGCCTCCTCGTCCAGCACCGAGAGGCGTTGCTGGAGCTCGCGCTCGCTGGCGGAGACCTGGGCCCGCTCCTGGCCGAGCGACTCGTGGCGCCGCGCCAGGTGCTTGAGCTCGCGCCCGGCGAGATACATGCGGATGGTCTGGAGCTCGTCGGCCAGGGCGGCCGCCGATCGTGCGGCGGCGGCCTGCCGCTCGAGGGGGCGCACCTGGCGCCGCACCTCCCGGACGAGGTCGCCCAGTCGCTCGAGGTTCTCCTGGGTGGCGGCGAGCCGGCGCTCCGCCCGCTCCCGGCGACGGCGGTGCTTCAAGACCCCCGCTGCCTCTTCCACGACGGAGCGGCGATCCTCGGGCCGGTTGCTCAACACCGAGTCCAGCTGACCCTGTCCGATGATCATGTGCTGCTGGCGGCCGACGCCCGAGTCGGACAAGAGCTCTTGGACGTCGAGCAGCCGGCAGGGCGTGCCGTTGATGGCGTACTCGCTCTCGCCCGACCGGAACAAGGTCCGCGTGATGGTGACCTCGGCCATGTCGACCGGCAGCCGACCGGAGGAGTTGTCGATGGTGAGCGAGACCTCGGCGCGCCCGAGAGCGGGTCGCGTCGAGGTGCCCGCAAAGATGACGTCCTCCATCTTTTGCGAGCGCAGGGCCCGGGGGCTCTGCGCTCCGAGAACCCAGGTGGTGGCGTCCACCACGTTGGACTTCCCACTGCCGTTCGGGCCCACGACGACGGTGATGCCGGTCTCGAACTCGAGGACCGTCGCGTCCGCGAACGACTTGAACCCCTTCATCGTCAGCGAGCGCAGGAACACTCGAGGCACCCTACCAACCGGACCACTCGACGCCGGGGACCGTTTCGGGCAAGAAATGCGTGGTGGGGGCCCCTGGCGCGCCCGATCAACCTGCTCGCGGCCCCCTCGCCCCGGCGACGGGCATCGGGCGGATCAGACCTGGCAGTGCTCACAAAAGAACGTCGAGCGTCCCCCCCACTTGACCCGAACCACCGGATTGCGACACCTCGGGCAGGGCTGGTGCTCGCGGTCGTAGACGTGATGTTGACCTTGGTAGTCGCCGACCTCGCCAAACAGGTCGCGGTACTGCTCATCGGCCAGCGTCGAGCCTCGGTGCTTGATGGCGTCCCCGAGCGTCTCGACCATCGCCCGGTAGAGGCGTCGGATCTCGGTCGAGGAGAGCGAGTTGGACGTACGGTCGTAGCGGAGGCCTGCCGAGAAAAGGATCTCGTCGGAGTAGAGGTTGCCGATCCCGGCCACAAACTCCTGGTCCATGAGCAGCGCCTTGAGGCCGACCTTGCGGCTGCGCAGCAAGGCCCCGAAGCGGTCCCAGCTCATGACGTCCTCCACGGGGTCGAACCCGAGGTGCGCGAGCTCGGGCACGGCGCGCCGCAGGGCCGCACCGTCACCCGTCCCGGCGGTGGCCGCAGACCTTGGTGCCGGGCCCGGGCCGTCCTCCGGCGCCACCGAGACGAACAGCTCCCCAAAGGTCCTCGGGTCGACGTAGTAGAGGCCACCGCCCTGCGAGAACACCACCGCCACGTGGGTGTGCTTGGGCTTGGGATCCCGAATGTTGCGGACGCGCAGCAACTGCCCGCTCATGCCCAGGTGGACGACGAGGGTGTTGCCACTGTCCAGGCCGAGCAGCAGGTACTTGCCGAGGCGGTTGACGGACCGGATGGTGCGCCCCTCGAGCAGGGACCGAAACTGCCTCGGGTTGGCATGCCGTCGCACCGACCGTCCGTTGGTCACCGAGACCGACTTGATCTTGCGCCCGACGACCTCCCGGCCGAGGTCCTGGCGGAGCGTCTCCACCTCTGGCAATTCAGGCACCGCGCCCCCCATCTGTGCAGTCCGTGGCGACGGGGACGGCCGGTGCTCGACGCCTCTCGCCGCGTGACCCCTAACCGCTCTGCAAGGCCTCGTAGGCCTGGCGTGCCGCGTTTTGCTCGGCATCCTTTTTCGACGTACCTTCCCCGATCCCGTATCGGACCCCCCCGACCAGGACCTCTGCGCGGTACCGGCGCTCATGGTCCGGTCCCGAGCCCTGCAGGACGTACCGGGGCTGACCGGCGCCGCGATGCACAGTGAGCTCTTGGAGCCTGCTCTTGTGATCGAACCCGTCCGGAGCGTCGGCGACCTCCGCGATGCGCCGCTCGAGGAGGCGCAGCACGAGGGCCCGGGCCGGGCTCCAACCGCCGTCGAGGTACACCGCTCCGATCACGGCCTCCATGGCGTCGGCCAGGATCGACACCTTGGTCCGGCCGCCGGACGCCTCCTCACCCCGGCCCAGCATCAGGTTGTCGCCGAGGCTCAGCTCGTTGGCGATCTCGGCCAGGATCCGGGCGTTCACCACCGCGGAGCGGATCTTGGCCAGCTGACCCTCGGGAAGAGCCGGGAACGCGGCGTAGGAATGCTCGGCGACGACGAGCCCGAGCACGGCGTCACCGAGGAACTCGAGCCGCTCGTTGGACTCGGGCTGTCCCTGCTCCCCGCACCAGCTGCGGTGCGACAGCGCCTGCCGCATCAGGCTGGGGTCCTCGAAGTGGTACCCGAGGCGCTCGCCAAGCCGCCCGGGGTCCTCGGCAGACGGTGCCAGGGCCGCAGCGCCGGCGTCGTCGGAAGATGGGTTAGTTGGCGTCGAGCCGGGCCACGACGTAGTCGACGGCATCTCGCACCGTGCGGAGGTCTTCGAGGTCCTCGTCCTCGATCCGGAAACCGACCGAGCGCTCCCCGATCTCCTCCTCGAGGGCCTCGACCAGCTCTATAAGGGCGAGGGAGTCGGCGTCGAGGTCCTCGACGAACGACGAGCTCTCCGAGATCGTCGAGGGATCGATCTCCAAGATGTCCGCCAGCTGGTCCCGGACGAGGTCGTAGACCCCCTGCCGGTCCAGCGGGCCCCTGTCGGTATGGGTCTCTGCAGGCACCGTAACTCCTGCCCTCTCGTCTCTTTGGCCCCCCGCCCACACCGGTCCGCCGGAGGACGGGCGAGGAAACGCTGGTGATGATATCCGCAGGGTACCGGGCGAGCGTCCCCTGGCGGGCGAGATCCGCCGCGACGGGGCCTCAGCCGGCGGCCACCGCCTTGCCGATCTCCTCGACGAGGCCTCGTTGATGCAGCTCGAAGGCGATCCGGACGGCATTGTCGATGGCCACGGCGGACGAGGAGCCATGGCTGATCACGCAGACGCCCTTGACCCCGAGCAGCATGGCCCCTCCGGTCCGGTCGGGGTCGATCTCGCCGAAGAGCGGGAGCAGGTGGGGAAGGAGCGCCTCCGAGGCGGTCCTCGTTTCCTCGTCCCGACCGAAGACCTCGAGGAGGGCGTTCACGAGGAAACGGAGCGAACCCTCGAGCGCCTTCAGGGCGACGTTGCCGGTGAAGCCGTCCGTGACGACGACGTCGACGGGCCCCGCCAGGAGGTCTCGGCCCTCCACGTTGCCGGCGAAGTGGAGGCCGTCCTCCTCCGCCAAGAGGGCGTGGGCCTCCTTGGTCAGCGAGTTTCCCTTGGTCGGCTCCTCACCGATCGAGAGCAGGCCGACGGTCGGGCGCTCGATGCCGCAACGGGCCGACGAGTAGGCGGAACCCATCCGGGCGAACTGGACCAGCATGGCCGGGGTGCAATCGGCGTTCGCGCCCGCGTCGACCAGGAAGGCCGGGGGGCCGCCGGGTCTCGGCAGCGGCGTGGCGATCGCGGGACGCCCCACCCCCCGGAGCCGGCCCATCCGCAGGAGCGCCGACGCCATCGTCGCCCCCGTGTTGCCGGCGCTGACCATGGCCGACGCCCTGCCGTCGCGCACGAGCTCGGCGGCCCGCACGAGCGAGGAGTCCTTTTTGCGGCGCACCGCCGATCCCGGCTCCTCGTCCATCGCGATGACCTGCTCGCAGGCCAGGAGCTCGAGTCCTTGCGTGTCTCCGACCTGGTCGGGAGGTCCCACGAGGATCACCGGGATCCCGGCGTCGGCCGCAAGCCGCGCACCGGCGACGATCTCGCCGGGCGCTCCGTCGCCACCCATGGCGTCGACGGCCACCGCCGGGCCGTCAGTGGTCACAGGGCTCAATCGACCTCGACGGCCTGACGCCCCTTGTACCACCCGCAGTTGGGGCAGACCACGTGCGGCCGCTTGGCCTGCCGGCACTGGGGGCACAGGCTCCGGGCGGGTGGCTGGAGGACCCAGTTTGCGGCCCGGCGGCTCCGGCCCTTGGCCTTGGAGGTCTTCTTCTTGGGGACGGCCATCGTCGTCTACTCCATTTTGCTGGGATCGTGGCTTGCGGGCCGGGTGCCCGGTGGCTCAGGGTGCCGACCGGAGCGCGTCGAGGCTAGCCCATCTGGGATCCCTCGGTGCCGCGCAGTCGCAGGCCTCCTCGTTGTGGTCGGCGCCACAACCCGGGCAGAGGCCCCGGCAGTCGTCCCGGCACAGGGGGGTGGTCGGCAGCTCGAGGACCACGGCGTCGTGCACCATCGGCTCGAGATCCAGCCGATCTTCCACGATGGGGTAGGCCTCCTCGTCACCCGCCAGCAGCTCCGGATCGACGAAGCGCTCCCGCAGGTCGATGCGGAGCTCTCCCCGGACCTGGCGGGTGCACCGGCGGCAGACCCCGGACCACCGGGTGGAGACGGCCCCCCGGGCCATCACCCCGCCGGGGAACGCTTGGAGCTCGACCTCGCAGGTGACGAGCTCTCCCTCGGGTATGAGGGTGTCACCCGGACCCGGAGCGCACACCCCTTCGTGGGGGTCGATCCGGCCCTTGCGGGTTTCCCGCCGGGTGGACCCGGTGATTCGGCGCAGCTGCGCCACGTGGACGACGAATGGTTCGGTGGACACGGCGGCCTCCTCAGGCGCGGTCTTGGTCGAAGAACCCGTCCTCGCTCGACTCCTCCTCGCTCGTGGGGACGCTGCCCGTGGCCCCCGCGGCCTCCGTGGCCGTCAGTGAGGTCGCCTGCAGCTTTTCCCGTCCGGACTTGACGGTCCGCATCAGCCGGTCGAGCACGATCTCCATGCCCGCCAGCCGCTGATCGCAGTAGTCCTCGACCTCGTGGCGCATGCGGCGCGCGTCCTCGTTGGCGTCGTCGAGGATGCGCTGAGCCACCTGGTTGGCCTGGCGGACGATCTCCGCCCGGGACACCATGCGCTCGGCCTGGACCTTTACCTCCTCCATGAGCGCATCGGCCTCGCGGCGACGCTCGGCGAGAAACTCGTCGCGCTCCTTGAGGAGCCATCGGGCCTGACGGATCTCCTGAGGCAGGCGCTCGAGCGCTGCCGACAGCAGCTCGGAGAGCTCGTCCCTCGAGACGAGCACCGACGCGGAGAGCGGCATCGTCTTGGCCGTGTTGACGATCTCGAGCGAGCGGCGCACGAGCGTGTCGACGTCGAGATCCGGCGGCACGCTCCCCGGCTCCTGGGGGAGATCGGAGGAGAAGTCGCTCATCGCTCTTCGCCCTCCCCCTCGGACGGGCTGTCGGGCCCGCCAAACTTCTCCTTGAGCCGCCGGTTGATGGACTCGGGCACGAACGGGCTGACGTCGCCGCCGTAGCGAACGACCTCCTTCAAGAGCTTGGAGGCGATGAAGGAATGGGCCGAGCTCGTCGGGATGAACACGGTCTCGATGCCCGAGAGCTGACGGTTCATCTGCGACATCTGCAGCTCGTTTTCGAAGTCCGACACGGCCCGCAGGCCACGGACGATCACCGTGGCCCCGACGTCCCGGGCGACGTTCACGACGAGGGTGGACATCGAGACCACCCTCACCCTCGGCAGATGGGCGAGGGCCTCCTCGAGCATCTCCTTGCGCTCGGTCAGGTCGAAGCTCGCCTGGCTCTTTTGCGGGTTGCGGATCGCCGCCACCACGACCTGGTCAAAGATACGACACGCCCGCTCGACCACCTCGAGGTGGCCGTTGTGGAGCGGGTCGAAGGATCCCGGGAAGACGGCGACGGTCACGAATCAGCCAATTCGGGGTGCCTGGGGATGCGGCGCGCCACGGTCACGAGCGTACCGCCGTACTGACGGGTCCTGACGACATCCCAGCCGCCGAGCACCCCGAGCTCGTGATCGGATTCGAGCACGGCGAGACCTGCGGGCAACAGCTCGAGCAGTCGTTGCCATCGGTCGAAGGCATATGGCGGATCGCAGAAGGCGACGTCGAAACGGCGGGGGGCGACCCCGGCGAGCCAATCGGGCAGCGAGGCCCGGATGAAGTGCACCGATTCGCCGGCCAGGCCGGCGTGCTCCAGGTTGTGACGCGCCGCCGCGAGCGAACGGGCATCCCGATCGACGAAGGTGGCGGCCGCCGCGCCTCGCGACAGCGCCTCGGCCCCGAGGGCGCCGCTGCCACAGAAGAGGTCGAGAACGTCGAGGCCCTCCACCCCGCCGAGGCTCCCGAGGATGTCGAAGACTGCCTCCCGGACGCGATCGGAGGTCGGCCGCACGCCCGATGGGAGACGCGCGGGGAGGCGACGACCCCGACTGCGGCCCCCGATGACCCGCACGGGTCCACCGTAGCGAAGGCACCGCCCTTGCCTGCGTCATCCCCTGGACTCGCGTCAGCTCTTGAAGAGGTACTCCTCCTCGTCCTCCTCGAGCACGAGGCGCACCTCGTCGGAGAGCACCTCGTGGGCGGCGAGCAAAGGGTCCCCCTCCACCACCGCCTCGGCCACCCCTCGGGCCCGCTCGAGCAGGTCCCGATCCCGGCGCAGCGAGGCCAGGCGGAGGTCGCTGCGGCCGGTCTGGCGGGCACCCAGGATCGTTCCCTCGCCGCGCACGTCGAGGTCCACCTCGGCAAGGGCAAAGCCGTCGGTCGAGGACTCGAGGGCGCCGAGGCGTTCGCCGGCTCCCGGCGTCGATCCCCGCCCGAGGAGGAAGCACCAACTCTGGTCTCCCGACCGGCCGACCCGGCCGCGGAGCTGGTGGAGCTGGGCGATGCCGAAGCGCTGCGCGTCCTCGATCACCATGACCGTGGCCTCGGGCACGTCGACCCCCACCTCGATCACGGTCGTGGCGACCATGACCGGATGCGAGCCGCTGCGGAAGGACGCCATCGCGGCGTCCCGGTCGGCCGCCGACATCTGGCCGTGCAGCAGGGTGAGCGGGATCCCCGCGAGGGTCTGCTGGGCGAGCCGGTCCGCCTCGGCGACCGCGGACTTCGCCTCGATGCGAGTGGAACCCTCGACCAGCGGGCACACGATGTAGGCGCGCCGGCCGGCCGCCACCTCCGAGCGCACCCGCTCCCAGGCCGCCTCCTCGTCGGCAGGCGTCCGGGCCCAGACCGTCTCCACCGGGCGCCTCCCGGGCGGGCTCTCGTCCAGCACGGTCATGTCGAGGTCGCCGAAGAGCACCATGGCCGCGGTCCTCGGGATCGGGGTGGCCGTCATCACGAGGAGGTCCGGATGGGCGTCGGCGCTGCGACCCTTGTCCCGGAGCGCGGCGCGCTGCTCGACGCCGAAGCGGTGCTGCTCGTCGATGACCACCACACCGAGCGAGCGGAACCGCACGTCCTCGGTCAAGAGCGCGTGCGTCCCCACCACCAGGTCCACGGTTCCGAGCTCGAGACCCTGCCGGATCCTGGCGCGCTCGGAGGCGGGGGTCCGGTTGGTGAGGAGCGACACGCCGAGCGGGCGCTCGCCCCCCAGTCGGTCGGGGTCGGCAACCGACAACGCTCGGGTCAGCGAGCGGACCACCGCATGGTGCTGCTCGGCCAGGACCGCCGTCGGCGCCATCAACGCGCCCTGGTGGCCGCCCTGGACGGCGCCGAGCAGGGCCGCCACGGCCACCACCGTCTTGCCCGACCCGACGTCGCCCTGCAGCAGGCGGTGCATCGGAACCGGCTGGGAGAGGTCGGTGAGGATCTGACCGAGGGCCTCACGCTGTGCCCCGGTCAGCTCGAAGGGCACCCCCTCGAGAAAGGTCCGGATCAGCGAATGATCCGCCCCGAGACGTGGTTCCGCTCCGGGCAGGTCGAGCTCGGAGACCTTGTGGCGGATGCCCTGCGAGTCCCGCTCGAGCGCCCGCCGTCGGAGCACCACGGCGGTCTGCAGGCGCAGCAGCTCGTCAAAGGCCAACCGCTGGCGCGCCGGACCGACATCCCCCAGGGACTCGGGGTGATGGATGGCCCAGAGGGCACTCGTGCGGTCGATCAGGCCGAGCCGACCCTGCCAGTCGGAGTCGAGCGGCTCGGCGAGGGGGCCGGCCCGATCGAGCGCCTCGGTCACGAAACGACCGAGCTCCCAACTCGAGAGGCCCGCCTTGGCCGACGCCGGGTAGACGGGGACGACTCGCCGAGTCCGGGATCCCGTCGCCTCTCCGGCGGCGTCCCCCGCCGAGACCAGGTCCACGACCGGGTTGGTCATCTGGCGTTCGCCCCGGTAGGTGTCGAGCTTGCCAAAGAAGAGCGCTTGGGAGCCCCGCGGGAGCTGGCGGTGGCGCCACGCCTGGTTGAAGAAGACGACCCGCATCCCCCCCGTGCCGTCGTGCACGGTCAGCTCGACCAGGGCCTTGCCGCGGCGGGTACGCCGGGCATGTGCGGAGCGCACCTCCGCCAGGACCACCGCCTCGTCCCCGACGGCCAGGTCCCGCAGATCGGCCTGCCGGGTCCGGTCGATGTACCGACGCGGGTAGGTGGTCAGCAGGTCGAGCACCGTGGAGATGCCCATGGAGTCGAGCGACTTGGCCCGCTCGGGGCCGACCTCGCCGAGCACGTCGACGGAGAGCTCCTGGAGTCGGCGGAGCCGCCGGCCTCCCGTCCGGTTCACTCGACGCCGAGAAGGTATGGATACAGGGGCTGGCCGCCGTGGTGGACCTCGGCGGCAACCGAGGGATGCTCGTCGTGGAGCCACTCGGTGATCCGACGGGTGTCCGCGGCGGAGGATCCCTCGCCCTCGATGATCGTGACGAGCTCGTGCTCCTCGCCAATCAAGGCGCCCAGCAACGCGCACACGACGTCGGAGAGCGTGTCTCCAAAGGTCACCACCCCCTCACGGGAGAGGGCAATCCATTGCCCCTGACGGACCGACCCGGCCGCCGTCTCCGCGTCGCGCACCGCCCGGGTGATCTCCCCGGGCACGACGCGGCTCGCGGAAGCGGTCATGGCGCAGAGGTTGTCCTCCAGCTCGGAGGCCGGGTCGTACGCCAGGAGGGCCGCGAAGCCCTCGACGATGCTGTCGGTCGGCACGACCGCCACTCTCCCCGGGGCGAGCGCGCCGACCTGATCCGCCACGAGCCGCACGTTGGTGTTGTTGGGCAGGATGACGACCTGTCGCGAACCCGTGGACTCGACCGCCTCGAGCAGCTGCCCCGTCGAAGGGTTGAGGGTCTGGCCACCCTGCACCTGCCAAAAAGCCCCGAGGGACCGGAAGATGCGGCCCAGCCCAACGCCGTTGACGACCGCCACCACGGCTGTGGTGGGTGGCGGGCCGGACGGCATCGGCGCCGCGTCCCCGCCGGAGGCGCTCTCGCGCACCCACCGCTCCTCCTCCACCTGTTCGAGAAGGTCGGTGACCCGGATGTCCCGAGGCCGGCCGGCGTCCAGGGCGGCCTCGATGGCGGCGCCGATGTCCTGCGTGTGGATGTGGCAATTCCACAAGCCGTTGCCGCCCACGACCACGATGGAGTCTCCGATCCCCGCCCAGACCTCCTTGAGATCCGGGATCGTGTCGTCCGGGGCCTCGAGCAGGTACATCACCTCGTAGCGGAGGTCGGCGACGTCCTCCACGGGCTCACCGGTCACGGGGGCCCCGAGGCCGGCCTCCCATCCGGTGGCGCCGGTGCCGGGGGTCGCCGCGGGCTCGGGCGGCGGCAGCACGCGGCCGTCGACCACCCCGAGCAACGCGTCGAAGAGGAGCACCAGCCCGGCGCCCCCCGCGTCCACCACGCCGGCCCGCTTGAGTGCCGGGAGCATCTCGGGGGTGCGCTCGAGGGTCTCGCCGGCGCTCTGGCGCGCCGCGTCGAGCATCTCTACGAGGGTGCCACCCGCGGCCCGGGACGCGGCCTCCGCGGCGGCGGCGGCCACCGTGAGGATCGTGCCCTCGACGGGTCGCACGACGGCCTGACACGCGCGAGCTCACTGGCGTGGGCCAGCGCATCGGCGAGCTCCGTCGGCCCGGCCTCGTCCGCCGCGGCGAGCCGCTCCCCGGCACCCCTCAGGAGCTGGGAGAGGATGACGCCCGAATTGCCACGGGCGCCCATGAGCGAGCCGTGGGAGATGGCCTTGCACATCTCCCCCATCGAGGCCGCGTCGGCCAGCCCGTCCAGCTCGGTCACGACCGCGTCGAGCGTGAGGGCCATGTTGGTACCGGTGTCGCCGTCGGGCACCGGGTACACGTTGAGCCGATTGAGCGTTTCCCGGTGGCTCCGGAGCAGGTCTCGATAGGTCACCATGGTCTCGCGGAGATCCGCAGAACACAGCCTCTCCGCCGGAACCATTCTCGGGATGCTAATGTTTTGGTCCGATCGTAAGCCTGGGAGCCCGGAGTTGATCGGCTCCCGGCTATCCGGACCGAAGAGCCCCGTCCCATCTTGGATGGGGTGGCGTCCGAGGAGGAGCCTCGCCATGGCAGCCGTGTGCGAAATTTCGCGGAAAGAAGCCGTCGTTCGGCATGAACCTCAGCCACTCCCATCGCCGGACCAAGCGCCGCTGGAACCCCAACATCCAGCGGGTCAGGGCGGTGGTCGACGGGAGGCCGAAGCGCCTCCACGTGTGTACCTCGTGCATCCGCTCGGGCAAGGTCACGAAGCGAGCCCCTCGGACACAGGTCCCTGCCTGAGGCCGGACGCCGAGTCCGGTGCCGCTCACGGGAGCCGCACCACCGCCCGGGACCTTCGCACCCAGAGGTCCTCGCAGCAGTGGATCGCGCACGAGGCATCGCCACACCCCCGGTAGTCGATGACCAGACGCGCCGGGGAGCCCCGGTAGACGACTTGGAGGACCCGGAGAACGTCCTCGGCCACCTCGTCGGGAAACCTTTCGAAGTCCCACCTCCGCTGCCACCGGATCCCGTCGCGCCCCGGCGGGAGCCATCCGAGCGAGACCATGCGGTCGACGTCCTCGCCCGCCATCCAGGTCCCGTCCCCGAGCGCGCTGTTTCCCGCAGCCTCGCCGACCACCAGCGATCGGGTCACGTGGCAGAGGAGGTACGCCTCCGAGGACGTGAGACGCACGGTGACCAGGCCGCCGCCCGCAGCCTCGGCCACCCTCAGCCACTCGCAGAGCTCCTGCGCCCTCCTCGACCACGGTCCGAGCACCATCGACGGGAACCCTAGGACCGGGGTGTGACCACGTGGCCGGGCTCGAGGAGGTCCAGCCCGTGCGGCGACCGCCGGAGGCGCCCCATCGAGCTGGGCGACGGGCGCGCCCTATCGACTGCGGCGGGAAGCGCCCTTCTTGGCGCCCGGGCGCTTTTGCTGCTGGTACTCGGTGATCAGGCGCTCGTATCGCTGAACGAGACGCGGCAGCGTGGTCCCCAAGACCTGGCAGAGCATGCGCAGCTCGACGAGGTCGAGGCGTCGCTGTCCCGACTCGTAGTCCGAGACGAACGACTGCGATCGCCGCATGGCCTCGGCGACGTCGACCTGCCGCAGCCCCGAGTGCAGACGCACGTCGCGCAGCAGAGATGCCAGAATCTCGTGCTCCGGTGTGTAGATGCTCCGCCCCACCTCGCCAGTAGGGAGGCCAGGAGCGGATATCGAAAATCCTGATGAGCACCGCCATCCATCGTGAACAACACCTCCACGAATAGACCGGCCCGTGAACAGGCGGACCGGCGGAAACCGGGGCCGCACAGAGCTTCGCACTCCTGTGGCGAAGTCGCTCGTCCGCCACGATCACCGGCCACCGCCACTACCGGTGCCGGCTCCGTGGCCCCACGCCGAAACCGGGTGTCGTCACCCGGCCGCGCCTCAGACCGGGTGTTGCCACCCGTCGATCGAGAGGGGCTGTCCCCGCAGATCGCGCTCCTCCGGATCGTCGGTGCACCATCCGATCTCCCGGGGGAGGTCGAGCCCCTCCGCTCGGAACGCCGACGCCAAGGCGTCGGGATCGGGGGCGGCGATGAGGAGTTCGAAGTCCTCCCCACCATGGAGCGCCTCCTCCTCGGTGGCCCCGGCCCGGGTGGGGACGGCCGACAGCCGGAGCCCGACCCCCGAGGCCAGGGCCAGTCGATGCAGGTCGAGGGCGAGCCCGTCGGAGACGTCCATCATCGCCGTCGCCCCGCCGAGCCTCGCAGCCTCCCCCTCGGCGATCCTGGCCACCGGCCGGCGGTGGGCGCGCCGCAGCGCATCCGCGGCGTCGTCCGGAGGCGCCGCGGCTCCCTCCGGGGCCCCCTCCTCGGGGCCCTCCCCAGCCACCTCGCGACGGAGCAGTCGCAGTCCCGCCGCAGATCCCCCGCAGGCACCGGTCACGAAGATCGTGTCCCCCGGACCCGCGCCGGCGCGGGTCACGGCAATTCCGCCATCCAGCCGTCCGACGACGCTGACGGAGACCACGAGCTGGCTGGCCACGGTCACGTCGCCACCGACGACCGGGCAGCGATACCGAGCCGCGGCTTGAGCGATTCCGCTGGTGAGCAACCCAAAGTCCAGGCCGGGCGGCGAGCAGTAGCTGACGAGCGAGCACATCGGCCGAGCGCCCATGGCCGCCAGGTCGCTCACGGCCGCCGTCAAGGCCTTCCATCCGAAGTCGTCGAGCCCCATCAGCCCGAGATCCCCGTGGACCCCCTCGACCGCGGCATCCGTCGCCATGACCAGGGCTCCCGGCGGGGCCGAGACCACGGCGGCGTCGTCGCCCAACCACAGCTCGCCGGGTGGCGCCGAGCCCAGGTGGCGATGCAATTCGGCGAAGATCGTGGCGAGCGCCCGATCCTCCGGTCCGCCCCCCGCGTAGGGACCTGACCAGGAGGGGTTCGGTCCTTCCACCCCATCTGCCTACCATGAGGATTCCGAACCCCCGGCGAACAACCCTACAAATGTACGGACAGGTACGCTCAGTGGTTGCCTGTGCGACACCAAGGTTGCCTTTACCTACATCGAGGAGGACCGGTCACCCGATGAACCCCACCAACAACAAGAAGCTGCTCGACTGGGTGGGGGAGATCGCAGCACTGGCACAGCCGGACCGAATCGAGTGGTGTGACGGCTCGGCCGAGGAATACGACCGGCTCTGCCGGCAGCTCGTGGAGGCCGGCACGTTCCGGACGCTCTCGGAGGCCAAGCGGCCCAACAGCTATTGGGCGCATTCGGACCCCGCCGACGTTGCCCGAGTCGAGGATCGTACGTTCATCTGCCCGAAGCGGGAGGCCGATGCCGGCCCGACCAACAACTGGGTGGAGCCGGGCGAGATGCGGGCAAAGCTCCAGGAGCTCTTCCGGGGCTGCATGCGAGGGCGCACGATGTACGTCGTCCCCTTCTCGATGGGACCCCTCGGTTCCGACATCGCGCACATCGGGGTCGAGCTCACGGACTCGCCGTACGTGGCGGTCTCGATGCGGATCATGACGCGCATGGGGAGGGGAGCCCTCGAGGTCCTCGGTGACCATGGGGAGTTCGTCCCCTGCATCCACTCCGTCGGTGCCCCCCTCGAGCCGGGCGAGCGCGACGCCCCCTGGCCTTGCAACGCCGACAACAAGTACATCGTCCACTTCCCCGAGACCCGGGAGATCTGGTCCTACGGCTCGGGATACGGCGGAAACGCCCTCCTCGGAAAGAAGTGCTTCGCGCTGCGCATCGCCTCGGTCATGGCCCGAGACGACGGGTGGCTGGCCGAGCACATGCTCATCATCAAGCTGACCTCCCCGGAGGGCGAGACCCGCTACGTGACCGGCGCGTTCCCGTCCGCCTGCGGCAAGACCAACCTGGCGATGCTCATCCCGACGTTGCCGGGCTGGAAGGTGGAGACCATCGGCGACGACATCGCCTGGATGAAGTTTGGCGCCGATGGGCGGCTGTATGCCATCAATCCGGAGGCCGGCTTCTTCGGCGTGGCACCGGGAACCAACTTCAAGACCAATCCCAACGCCATGCTGACCATGGACGGCAACTGCATCTTCACCAACACGGCCCTCACCGACGACGGTGACGTGTGGTGGGAGGGGGCGACCGACGAGCCGCCCGCCCACCTGACCGACTGGCGTGGCAACGACTGGACGCCCGGCGAGGACCGACCGGCCGCCCACCCCAACGCTCGGTTCACCGTGCGGGCCTCCCAGGACCCCGCGATCGCTCCGGAGTGGGAGGACCCCGTGGGCGTGCCCATCTCCGCCATCCTGCTCGGTGGTCGACGCGCCTCGGTCGTGCCCTTGGTCCTGCAGTCCTTCGACTGGGCGCACGGCGTGTTCCTCGGGTCGATCATGGCCTCCGAGACCACCGCGGCCGCCGCGGGCAAGGTCGGCAAGCTGCGCCGCGATCCCTTTGCCATGCTGCCCTTCTGCGGCTACAACATGGCCGACTACTTTGGCCACTGGCTCTCGGTGGGGGCGTCGGCCGATCCCGACAAGCTGCCCAAGATCTTCTACGTCAACTGGTTCCGCAGGGACGCCGACGGCCACCTGGTCTGGCCGGGATTCGGGGAGAATTCCCGCGTGCTCGAGTGGGTGTTCGAGAGAAGCGCCGGCCGGGGCCGCGCCGAGGAGACCCCCGTGGGCTACATACCGGCGAGCGGCGCACTGCACACCGAGGGGCTCGACGTGTCGCCCGAGAACCTCGGGCGACTGCTCATGGTCGATCCGTCCGAATGGCGCGACGAGCTCCCGCTCATCGGCGAGCACTTCGCCCAGTTTGGCGATCACCTGCCCGACGAGCTGCGCCGGCAATTGGCGTCGCTGAGCGACCGGCTGAGCTCCAGCCCTTCCTGACGGACACGTAGGGACCGCAGCACCCGGCGGCGGTACGATTCCTCGCGTCCGGGGCGAGGAGGATGGCAATGGCGGTGCAGGCCTACGTGCTGATCCAGACCGACGTGGGGAAGGCGGCCGACGTCGCCCGCCAGGTCGCAGCCATCGACGGCGTGGTGCAGGCCCAGGACGTGACGGGGCCCTACGACGTCATCGCCCGGACCGAAGCCAGCTCGGTGGACGACCTCGGACGCATGGTCGTCTCCCAGATCCAGCGCATCGACGGCATCACGAGGACGGTGACCTGCCCCGTCGTCAATCTCTGACCCCGACCCCGACCCCGACCCCGAACCCGTCGCGCCCGCCCTCGGTACCCTGAGGAGGCCTCCCCGCGCCGAGGCCCGACCACCGGGGCGGCCCGACCCGGTGCCGCGACCCGGTGCCGGTCAGCCGAGGACGCCGTGCTCGCGGAGCTCGGCGATGCGCTTCTCGTCGACCCCCCAGGCGGCGAGCCCTTCGTCGGTGTCCGCACCGGGGAACGACGGCGGCCGCCGGACCGCCGAAGGCGTGCGGCTGAAACGCGGCGCGGGCGCCGGTTGCACGTCGCCCTCTATCTCCACGAACGTCTGCCGGGCACGGTTGTGGGGATGCTCGTGCGCCTCCCACGGGCTGAGCACCGGCGCGCCGCACGCGTCGGTGCCCGCAAAGCACTCGGACCACTCGTCGCGGGTCTTGGTGCGGAAGATCTGCGCGAAGCGCTCCCGCATGGCCGGCCACTGCTCCCGATCGTTTTGGTCGGGCAGGCTCGCCGGGTCGATCTCGAGCACTCGCAGGAGCTCGGCATAGAACTGGCGCTCGATGGCGCCGATCGCGAAGTACTTGCCGTCGGCCGTCTCGTAGGTGCCGTAGAAGGGAGCTGCGCCGTCGAGCATGTTGGAACCGCGGCCCTCTTGCCAGATCCCACCCCGGCGAAAGGCGTAGATGATCGTCATGAGGGAGGCGGCGCCGTCCACCATCGCCGCGTCCACCACCTGGCCCTCGCCGGAGCGGGATGCCTCGAGCAACGCGCAGACCACCCCGTAGGCCAGCAACATGCCACCACCGCCAAAGTCGCCGACCAGGTTCAGCGGGGGTGGAGGGGGTTGGTCGGCCCAACCGATGGGCCACAGGGCCCCGGCCAGCGCGATGTAGTCGATGTCATGGCCCGCCGCCAGCGCGAACGGCCCGTCCTGGCCCCAACCGGTCATCCGTCCGTAGACCAGCCGAGGATTGCGCTCGAGACAGACCTCCGGGCCGATGCCCATGCGCTCCGCCACCCCGGGCCGGTACCCCTCGATCAGGGCGTCCGCACCCTCGACCAGGTCGAGGAGGAGCGCGACCCCCTCGGGCTCCTTGAGGTTCACCGAGACCGAGGGCCGGCTGCGTGCGAGAAAGTCCCAGTGAGCCCCCTCGGAGGCGACGGAGCCTCCAAACCCGGAACGCTCGATGCGAAGCACATCGGCCCCGGCGTCGGCGAGCAGCATCCCCGCAAACGGTGCCGGTCCGACCCCCGCCAGCTCGATCACCCGAATCTTGTCAAGGGCTCCGCTCACCGATCTCCCCCACTCGCCCGTCGTCCTGGCCCCCGGACTCCGGGGAGCCGGTTCCCGACCGCCGCTGGCTCCGGGAACGCCTGTTCTCCCAGGATGCTGTCGTCTGGCGATCGCCCGGGTCAATTCGACGCCGTTTGGCGCGCACCCGGGCAGGGCCCTCGATTGGCCACCCCGTGCCAAGCTGACCCCCACGATGAGCACGCCGAGCTTTGTCGCCCGGGCCCCTGGGCGAGTCAACCTGATCGGGGAGCACACCGATTACAACGCCGGTCTGGCGCTACCGATGACCATCGATCGGTCGCTCCAGGTGCGCTGGCGGCCGGACCCCGGTTCGCCGACCCTGCGTCTGCGCTCCTCCCAGGAGCACGAGCCCGCCGTCTTGGACGCCGGGCTGCCGGTGGCATCTGTACGCGAGATCCGACCCGGCTGGGCCCGCTTCCCCGCCGCGGTCGCCTCCCTGCTCGGGGTGACCACGGGGGGCACCCTCGAGATCTCCTCGACCGTGCCCTCGGGGGCCGGGTTGTCGTCGAGCGCAGCGCTCTGCGTGGCGTCGGCCCTGGCGCTCGGGGCGGGGCCGGGCCGTCGGGACGTGCCGGACCTGCCGGACCTGCCGGACCTGCCAGGCTCGGATCCCCTGGCGGTGGCTCGGCTGTGCCAGCGCGCCGAATCCGCCGCCGGCAGCCCCGTCGGCCTGATGGATCCGCTCGTCTCGATCGTGGGGCGGCGCAACCACGCGGTGCTCATCGACTTTGCGGTGCCCACGTGGTCGCACGTGTTGCTCCCTGCCGGCCTCGAGGTGCTGGTCGTCGACTCCGGCGAACGCCGGAGCCTGAGCGACAGTCCCTATGGCGAGCGGCGGCGCCAGTGCGAGGAGGCCGCAGACGAGGTCGGGCGCCTGGGCCGGCTCGAGCTCGAGGACGTGTCACGCCTCGGGTCGCCGACCCTGCGGCGGCGCGCGCGTCACGTCGTGACGGAGTGTCGGCGGGTGCGAGAGGTGGTCGCCGCACTGGGGGCCGGCGAGCTCGAGGCCATGGGGGCCGCCATGAACGAGAGCCACGAGAGCATGGCGCACGACTTCGAGGCCTCGACGCCCCGGATCGACGCCTTGGCGGCCTCGCTCCGGGGCCTCCCTGGCGTCTACGGCGCTCGCATCACCGGAGGAGGCTTCGGTGGTTGCGTCGTCGCCGCCTGCCGAGAGGGAGCCGGCTTGGCCGAGCGCTGGCCGGGGCGGGCGTGGGTCGTCACGGCGACCGATGGCGCCTCGGTGAAACGCTCATAGCAGTTCAGGACCCAGCGCTCAGGACCCAGCGGTCAGGGCTCAGCGCGCTCCGCGGCCTCATTCGAGGCCCTGGCCAGCTCTTCGAGGACGGCGAGCGCCCGACCCTGGTCGAGCGATCGACACGCGGCGGCCACTCCCTCTTCGAGCGATTCGGCGTGGCCGTAGACCACCAGGGCGGCAGCCGCGTTGAGGACGCCGATGTCCCGGCACGCACCCGTGTGACCCTCGAGGACGCCACGTATGACCTGCGCATTCCAGGCGGCGTCGCCGCCACGCAGCTCGGCGAGCGTGGAGGTGGGGAACCCGAGGGTCGTCGGGTCGATCCGCCGCCGGCGGACGTCGAACGAGCCGTCGGGCGTGCCGACCACGTCGAGCACGGTGGACGGCGACGTGACGCTGAGCTCGTCCAAGCCGTCGTCGGCATAGGCCACGAACGCACGGCGGCAGCCGTTGGCCCCGAGCACCGAGGCCATCAGGTCGGCCATCGCCGGGTCGCTCACCCCGACCAGCCGGTGCCGCGCCCTCGCGGGATTGGTGAGTGGGCCGAGAAAGTTGAAGATCGTCGGCACCCCGAGGTCCTTGCGGACGGGGCCCGCGTGGCGCATGGCCGGATGGAACCGTGGGGCCAGGCAGAAGGCCATGCCCGACCGCTCGAGGCAGGCCGCCACGCCCTCGGGTCCGAGATCGACCACCACCCCCAACGCCTCGAGGACATCCGCGGTCCCGACCGACGACGACTGGGCCCGGTTGCCGTGCTTGCAGACCCTGGCGCCGGCGCCGGCCGCGATGAGGGCGGCCAGCGTCGACACGTTGATGCTGCCCAACCGGTCTCCGCCCGTGCCGACGACGTCCAGCAGGTCTCCCGGCAACGTGAGCGGCACGGCGTGGTCGAGCATGGAGCGGGCGAGGCCGGTCACCTCCTCAACCGTCTCGCCCTTGATCCGCCAGGCGACGAGCAGGGCGGCGATCCGGGCCGGTGTGGCGCGGCCGTCGAGGATCTCGCCCATGACGGCGGACGCCTGCTCCGTGGTCAGGGCGCGACCGCCCATGATCGAGTCGAGGACGTACGACCAGCCCCCGGCGCGCTCGAACGGCTCGGGCCCAGCCTCAGCCATCGACCCCGCCGCCGGCGACGGCCGGCTCAGGCGGACTTGCGTCGCTGGCGCACGATGCGCCGGCGCTCGCGTTCCGTGGTGCCCCCCCAGATGCCCTCGCGCTCGCGATGCCCCAAGGCGTGCTCCAGGCACGGCTCGCGTACCGGGCACTGCCCGCAGATGGCCTTTGCCGGTGCCGCATCCGCCTCGTCCTCCGTGGCCGGGTAAAAGACCTCAGCGTCGATGCCCCGGCAGGCGGCTCGTCTGCGCCAGCTGGCAGTCATGGATCTAACTTCCTTACTGGTTGGAATCACGGGTCCTCCCGTTCCCACCCTCGCCTGGCCGCTCACCATGGTGAACAGGCGTCGCCGGACCGGAATTTCGGGAGAACGACAAGTATGGCGTAGGCGCTCCTGCCGTGTAAAGACCGGGACCCAATTTCGGCGCCCCCGCTCAATCGATGGGCTGGAGCTGGGTGCGCCCCCGCAGGTCTCCGGCCAGCTCCGACCGAGTCGCATCGCTCAGTGCCGTCTGGGCCACGTACTCGGGGTGGCGCACGGCGAGGAAGGCGGGACCCGACTCCAGGCGCTCGGCCGCACCCTCCGGGAAGGGAAACCGCAGATAGTGCACCGCCGGGGTCACTTCCTCCCGGGTGAGGGCGTCGGCGTGAGTGCCCTCCGGCAGGCTCTTCACGACGAGGGGGTCAGTTCCGGGTCCGAGCTCGATCTGCAGGGCTCGCTCCACACCGACCAGGGCCGGCAGCCAGGTTCGGAGCTCCTCTTCGGTCGTGAGCTCGATGAACAGGGTCCCCGACAGCTCGCCCGGAAGCGGCAGCAACCGGTTGTAGACGTCGAGCTCGGTCTGGATGGCGTCGTCCGACAGGATCCGCTCCGCCCGGACCATCTCGTGGACCTGGAAGCGCACGGTCTCGAGCGACTCGAAGACGAGGGTCATGATCGGACCGAGCGAGATCCGGCGTAGCCGCTTCTGCTCGATCACCTGGCGTCGGTAGCCGTCGCGGACGCGTTCATAGGCGCGCAGGTCCAGCACGTCGTCGAGCGTGAGGATCCTGCCGGGTTGCGGCTGCGGCTGCCCCGGCTCGTTGCTGACGGTCATGGGCACGATTCCTTCATGTCGCGTGTCATAACCCAGAGACGGCACGACCACCGGGCCGATGAGCCCAGTGGTCGTGCCTTCGGCTGATGAGGCCTCGACTGATGAGACCCCGGCCGACGAGGAGGGTCAGGAGACGGACTCGAGGCCCTTGGAGAAGCGCCCGGCGTGGGACTTCTCGGCACGGGCGAGCGTCTCGAGCCACTCGGCGACCTCCTCGAACCCCTCGTCGCGGGCCGTCTTGGCAAACCCCGGGTACATCTCGGTGTACTCGTAGGTCTCGCCCTCGATCGCCGACTTCAGGTTGTCGGTGGTGGGGCCAACCGGCACACCCGTCACCGGGTCGCCCACCTCGCGAAGGAAGTCGAAGTGCCCGAAGGCGTGCCCCGTCTCCCCCTCGGCGACCGAACGGAACAGCGCGGCGACGTCGGGGTAGCCCTCCACGTCCGCCTTCTGGGCGAAGTACAGGTAGCGGCGGTTGGCCTGGCTCTCGCCGGCAAACGCCGTCTTGAGGTTGTCCTCGGTCTTGGTTCCCTTGAGCTCCGGCATATTCCTCTCTTTTCTTTTCGTCGATCTGCTGCTCAATGTTTCTGCTGATGGATGATCTACGGCCCGACTACCACGTCCGGCAGTCCTCGCAGACGCCCCGGAACACGATCTCCGCGGTCCCCACCTCGAAACCCTGCACCGCGTCGGGCGGCACGGTCAACGCCGGGAAGTCCACGCGCACGTCGCGGACCTTGCCGCACTCCCGGCACACCAGGTGGTGATGGGGCGCCTCCACGTTGGGATCGAACCGCACCATCCCCGTGCCGAGATCGAGGGGCTTGATCTCCCCCAGCTCGGCGAGCTCGTGCAGGGTCTGGTAGACGGTCTTGAGCGAGATCGTCTCCATCTCCGTGCTCGCGACCTCGTAGACGGCCTCGGCGGACGGGTGGGTGACGTTGCCCTGGAGCACACGGAAGATGCACTGGCGCTGGGGGGTCACCTTGCGGCCGGAGGAGCGGAACAGTTCCGTCAGGTCCTCTGGGCACTTCACGCGGTGGAGTTTATCACCAATGATTGTTGTTTGACAACGCTTGTGAAGATCCGTTCGGGTCGTCGCCTAGGCTGACCTCGTGGCGAGCTTCGATCGGGCCGCGGCCTTGGAACGGCTCGGGGCGGAGCAATTCGACGTGCTGGTCGTCGGCGGCGGCATCACCGGAGCAGGGGTGGCGCTCGATGCGGCGGCGAGGGGCTTCCGAACGGCGCTGGTCGAGGCGTCCGACTTTGCCTCGGGGACCTCCTCCAAGTCGTCCAAGATGGTGCACGGTGGGATCCGTTACCTCCAGCAGAGAGAATTCCGCCTCGTCTACGAGAACCTCGCCGAGCGGCAACGGCTCCTCGAGAACGCCCCGCACCTGGTCTCGCCGCTGCCGTTCGTGATCCCCCTCTTTGGCGACCGGGGAGCGGTCTCGAAGGCGGTGACGCGTTCGTTCTCCGTGGCCCTCTGGCTCTACGACCTGACCGGAGGCGTCCGAATCGGGAGGCGCCACCGGCGGTTGAGTCAAGCCGAGGTCCTCCGCCACCTCCCGTCGTTGCGCACCGACCGTCTGGTGGCCGGCTTCCTCTACTTCGATGCGAGGGCGGACGACGCCCGGCTGACGCTGGCGGTGGCGCGGACCGCAGCGCTCGACCACGGAGCCGTCGTGGCCAACTACGCGCCCGTGGTCGAGCTCAACCACGACGCTGGCCGTATCAGCGGGGCCGTCGTGCGCCCCGTCGGCGCGGATCCCCTCGAGGTCCGGGCACGAGCCGTGGTCAACGCCACCGGCGTGTGGGCCGGCGGGGTCGCGGCACTCGACGCGCCCGGAGCCGTGCCCTCGCTCCGGCCCGCCAAGGGCATCCACGTGACCGTCCCGGCGAGCCGGTTTCCCGCGGACATCGCGGCGACCATTCCGGTGCGCGAAGACCGTCGCGTCATCTTCGTCGTCCCCTGGCCGGAGGTCGACATGGTCTACCTCGGCACGACCGACACCGGGTACGAGGGACCGCTCGACAAACCGGCATGCACGACCGAGGACGTGGACTACCTTCTCCGGGCCGCCAACGCCGTGACCACGACGAAGCTGACGCGCGCCGACGTCACCGGCGCCTGGGTGGGCCTGCGGCCGCTCCTGGCCCCCGACGCCTCGCGCGCCAAGCTGAGCGAGCGGACGTCGGATCTCTCGCGACGCCACTCGGTCACGACCTCGCGGCAAGGGCTCGTCACGGTCACCGGGGGCAAGCTCACCACCTACCGCAAGATGGCCCAGGACACCGTCGATCGCGTCGTCGAGCTCCTCGACGCGGGCCCCCGCCGGACGGTGACCCAGCATCTTCGGCTGAGGGGTGCCCCCACCGAAGGCGAGGGCGTCGACCCGCCGGCGGCCCGGGCGTCCGTCCCGCTCCCCCGGGGCGAACCGTGCAACGAGGCGGGCCGGCACGAAACGGCCCCGAGACTGCGCAGTCACCTCTGGGCGCGCTATGGCACGGAGGCGACCGACGTGCTCCGCCTCGCGGAGGGCCGCCCCGAGTTGCTCCAACCGGTCGTCGACGGCCTCCCCTATATCGGGGCCGAGGTCCTCTACGCCGCACGGGAGGAGATGGCGCAGACGCTCGACGACGTGCTCGCACGACGCACCAGAGCCCTCATCCAGGACGCCGCCGGCGCCGCCGACGCCGCTCCCCGGGTCGCGAGCCTCGTGGCCCCCGTGTTGGGTTGGGATCCGGAGAGGGCTTCGACGGCCGCCCGGGAGTTCGCCGAGTCCGCGAGGCGGGACCTCGAGCGGGCGACCGCCGGGGACACCTCCGACGGCGACGGCCCGGCGGCCGCGGCGCCGACGGGTGGGCCTCGGGCCCGCGCCGAGTCAACCGAGGTCGCTCCCGGCTGCGGGCCGGGCCCCGGGTGAGCCGGCCCCGTCGGTCCCCTGCGCTCCCGAGCCCGGTGGAGGGGGAGGCCGGGTCCATCGCCGATCGCCTCTCATCCCCCTCCGTCGAGGTACCCGAGGGCCTGCTGCGCGCCATCGAGGGGGACGGCGTCGAGGTCGTGCGCAAGGAAGCGGCGCTGATCGAGGCCTCCCGTGACTGGTGGCCCGTCTCGATCGGGTGGGCGGCGCAGGGCCTGGTGCCGCGACGCCCGGGCGCGGTGGTGTGCCCAACGAGCACGGAGCAGGTCAGCAAGGTGCTGTCCCGGTGCAACAAGGCGGGCGTGCCGGTGACGCCCTCGGGCGGACGCAGCGGAGTCTGCGGCGGTGCGGTCCCCGTCCACGGGGGCATTGCGCTCGACCTGACTCCCCTGTCGGGACTCGAGGCGGTCGACGAGGCGTCGCTCACGGTCGACGTGCGCGCCGGCACCTTTGGCCCGGATCTCGAGGCGGGGCTGGCTGCTTGCGGCGCGGGTTACACGGCGGGGCACCGGCCGCAGTCGATGGACCTCTCCACCGTCGGGGGATGGCTCGCGTGCCGGGGGGCCGGGCAGTACTCGACCCGATACGGAAAGATCGAGGACATAACCGTCGGGCTCGTGGCCGTGCTGGCCGACGGCACGGTCGTCGACACCCGGCACGAGGCTCCGAGGTCCGCCACCGGTCCGAGCCTGACGCAGCTGTTCTTGGGATCGGAGGGTGCGCTGGGCGTCATCACGCTGGCACGCCTGCGCATCCGTCCCCGCCCGGCCGGGCAAGCGCGCCGGGCCTTCGGGTTCGCGTCCTTTGACCAGGGCCTCGACGCCTGTCGGCGAATGCTGCGGCGCGGGGCCACCCCCGCGGTCCTGCGGCTCTACGACGCCGCCGAGTCGACGCGCAACTTCGAGGAGACGTCCTCGTGCGTCCTGATCGTCCTCGACGAGGCGGACCCCGGCCTGGTCGACACGACGATGCGGATCGTGGACGAAGAGGTCGACCTCGACCGCTCATCGGGGGCCGTGACGCTCGACCAGGGCCTCGTGGCGCGCTGGCTGACCCATCGCAACGACGTCTCGGCCCTCGCCCCCCTGTGGCAGTCCGGCATCGTCGTCGATACCGCCGAGGTGGCCGGACCCTGGAGCGTGCTGCCGACGCTCGCCCGCGAGGTGCCCGACGCTCTGCGATCGATCGAGGGGACGCTCGTGGCGTCCGTCCACCAGTCCCACGCCTACGCCGACGGCGCCTGCCTCTACTTCACCTTCGCCGGCCGGGCCGGTGATGGGCCCTCCGACCCGGCCGACGCGGACCCCCGTGACCTCTCGCCGGCGGAGTCCTACTACCGGGCCGCCTGGGACGCCGTGAGCGAAACGGTGGTGCGGCACGGCGCGGCGATCAGCCACCACCACGGGATCGGGGTCAACCGGGGCCGGTTCCTGCCCGATGCGCTCGGGACCGGGCTGGGCGTCCTCGAGAAGATCAAGGCGGCCCTCGATCCGCAGGGCATCCTCAATCCCGGGACGCTCGGCCTCCCGTCACCCTTTGGGGAGGTGTCCTGGCCTTGAGCCCTGCGGACAGCCTGCTCGTCGTCGACGTCGGCACGTCGTCGGTGCGATCCTCGCTCGTGCGACCGGACGCCTCGGTCGTGCACGGGCACGCGCAACCGGTCCCTCCCTTCACCCCCGCCCCCGGACTGGTCGAGGTGGACGGTCGAGCCATCGCCCGCGCCGCCTTGGACACCGCCCGGGCGGCCCTCGCCGATGGGGGTCCGGTCGGCGCGGTCGGCATCACCAATCAGCGAGGGACCACCATCGTGTGGGACCGTCGGAGCGGCGAGCCGGTATCGCCGGGCCTCGGATGGCAGGACCTGCGTACCGTGGGCACCTGCCTGGAGCTCCAGGCCCAGGGAGTGAGGCTGGCCCCCAACGTCTCGGCCACCAAGGTGAGCTGGATCCTCGACCAGGTCGATCCGCAGCGGTCCCGGGGCGAGGAGCTGTGCTTCGGCACGGTGGACACCTGGGTGGCCTGGATCCTCGCAGGCGGACCTGACGCCGGCCTGCACGTGACCGACATCACCAATGCGGGAGTAACCGGGCTCGTCCGCTACGACGGCTCGGACTGGGACGACCGGCTCCTCGAGGTGCTCCGGATTCCCCGATCGATGCTGCCCAAGATCGTCGATTCATCGGGCTTGGTCGGCATCGCCGGGGCGCTGCCCGGACGACCGCCGATCTGCGGGATCGCCGGCGACCAGCAGGCATCGATGATCGGGCAGGGCGTGACCCTGGCAGGACTGGCCAAGGCCACCTTTGGCACCGGCGGGATGCTCAACGTGTGCACGGGGGACCGGCGTCCGCATCGGGACACCGGCCTGGGCGGCGTGCGTGGAGCCGCGGGCACGTACCCGATCGCCGCCTGGCGCCGCGGCACGCGGATGGCGTGGGGGGTCGAGGCGTTGATGCTTTCGGCCGGCGCCTGCGTCGAGTGGCTCCGCGACGATCTCCAGATCCTCTCCGACGTTGCCGAGTCGGCGGAGGTGGCCGCAGGGTGCGCCGGCACCGACGACCTGTGGTTCGTGCCGGCGCTCTTCGGGCTGGGCACGCCGGTGTGGGACTTTGGGGCGAGGGGCGCGCTGATCGGCGCCACCCGGGGGACGGGTCGATGCCAGCTCGTGCGGGCCGTGCTCACGGGGGTCGCCCACCGCGGAGCCGACCTCCTCGAGGCCGCGGAATCCGACAGCGGGATGTCGGTCGCGACTCTGCGGGTGGACGGGGGCATGACCGCCAACGCCGTCTTCGTCGCGGAGCTCGCCGAGGCGACGGGTCGTGTCATCGAGGTGTCGTCGGAGCTCGAGGCCACCACCAGGGGGGCCGGCTTCCTCGCCGGGCTGGCCATCGGCACCTGGCAGGACGAGGACGAGCTGGCCACCCTGTGGAGCCCCCGCGCACGGCTCGAGCCCCTGCGCCCCGAGGCGGAACGCCTCGCCCTCCGAGCGAGGTGGCTGGAGGCTCGGGCGAGGTCGGAGTCGACGATCCCCGAGCTGAGCGGCATCAGCTTCTGAGCGGGCCCCTCCTGGGCCCGGATCAGCCCCTGAGGACTGCCGGCTCGTCGTCGGCCCCGGCCTCCTCGACCGCCCCATCGTCGGCGTCGGCCGCCTCGACCGCCCCATCGTCGGCGTCGGCCGCCTCGACCTCCTCGCGGGGGATCCCGAGCAGAAACAAGATGGCGTCGAGGTAGGGCACGTTCAAGGCGGCGTCGGCGGCGTCCCGGACGACCTGCTTGGCGTTGAACGCGATGCCCAGGCCGGCCATGGCGAGCATGTCGAGGTCGTTGGCCCCATCCCCCACCGCGACGGTGCGCGCCAGAGGCACCCGAGCCTCGGCGGCAAACCGGGCGAGTGCCGAAGCCTTGCCCGCCCGGTCGACGACCGGGCCGACGATGTGACCGGTCAACCGCCCGTCCCGGATCTCCAAGGTGTTGGCGGCCAGGAAGTCGATTCCGAGATCGTGCACCAGGGGTTGGATGACCTCCACGAACCCGCCGCTCACCAGGGCGGTGACGTATCCCAGGCGGCCCAGGGTGCGCACCAGGGTGCGGGCGCCCGGCGTGAGCGCCAGCTCTCGGCGGACCTGGTCGAGCGCCAGGGCGTCCAGGCCGGCCAACAGCGCCACGCGCTGGCGGAGGGCGGATTCGAAGTCCACCTCGCCGGCCATCGCCGCCGCCGTGATGGCCTGGACCTCGCCCAGGCATCCGGCCTTGGCGGCGAGCAGGTCGACGATCTCCCCCTGCACGAGCGTGGAGTCGACGTCGAGGACGATGAGATGCTTGGATCGACGATGAAGGCCGGCACGCTGCACGGCTGCGTCGACGCCGACCTCGGCCGCCCGCACGGCGACCTCCCGTCGGAGCGCCTCCGGATCCCCGCCCGAGATCGTCAGCTCGTAGCTGGTCACGGGATAGCGAGCCAGCCGGACGATGCGGTCCACGTTGGCACCCACGGCCCCGACGGTCTCGAACAGGGCGGCGAGCCGATCCGCCGGGAGATTTCCGAGGATGGTCACGAGATGCCGCTCTCCGCGGGGAGTCGGGGCCCGCTCGCCGACCTCCGCAACCGACACCTCGATCCCGGACGGCAGCGGAGGCGAGGCGTCGGAGACCAGCGCGGCCTGCACTCGTTGGAGGTCGCCGGCGACCGCGCCGTCGAGGAGCACGCACAACAGGAGTCGGCCGTGGATCTGGAGTTGCTCGACGTCGCGGATCTCGAGGTCGAGGGGACTCAGGCGGTCAAAGAGGTCGGCGGCGATTCCCGGACGATCCCGCCCGGTCACGCTCACCAGCAGCGTCGTCATCTCAGGTGAGGTCGAGCGCGAGCGCCTCGTCCCACGATGCACCCTTGGCGAGGAGGGGGCGAAAGGCCATCAGCTGGCGCGGACGGCTGATGGCGAGCGCGGCGGTCAGGCGCCCGTCGCTGCCGTAAAGGGCGACGAAGCGACGGCTCTCCGTGTCCCCGCTC
The DNA here is from genome assembly GCA_963773635.1 of uncultured Actinomycetes bacterium. Taxonomy (GTDB): domain Bacteria; phylum Actinomycetota; class Acidimicrobiia; order Acidimicrobiales; family RAAP-2; genus CAVZBW01. The sequence goes on from CAVZBW010000005.1 coordinate 1,146,447, forward strand.
ACCACGGACACCTCGTCGGTCGGGCTCGGGAGCCCGAGCATCTGGATGCGGACGCCGTACTGGTCCGACCAGAAATACGGGACCGGATCGAAGGCGTCCGCGGCATCGCCGCGCACGAGGCTCCGCGCGGCGGCCACGCCGGCCTCGGCCGCCACTTGCCAGTGCTCGATCCGGACGTCGCGGCAGATGACCGGGTGGGGCCAGCGCGCCAGGTCTCCGGCGGCCACGATGCCCGGCGCGGCGAACAGCCGAGCGTCGCAGCGCAACCCGTCGCCGATGGAGAGCCCGGAATCGGTCAACCAGGCGACCGCCGGGGCCACCCCGACCCCGAGAACCACGACATCGGCCGGGAGCGAGCTTCCGTCCGAGAGGGTGACGCTGCCGACGCGACCTGCCGGCGTCGCGCCGGCCCCCTCCCCGGCTCGGGTCGAGATCGCCTGGACGGCGGTTCCCGCGTGGAGGCGCACCTCGTGCTCCTCGTGGAGCCCCGCGAAGATCTTGCCCATGCCGGCGCCGAGGATCGGCTCGAGCGGCGTCTCGAGCATCTCGACCAGGTCGACCCGGCAGCCGAGCTGGTGGCAGGTGCTCGCCACCTCCGATCCGATGAACCCGGCGCCGATGACCACCACTCGGGCGCCCGGACCGGCCTCGATCACGCGGCCCCGGAGCTCGAGAGCATCGTCGATGGTCCGCAGCACGAGGACGCCGTCGGTCGGATCCATGCCCGGCAGCCGGCGCGGGGCGGCCCCCGTGGCCAGGACGATGCCGTCCGCCTGCACCACTCCCCCGTCGTCCAGCTGCAGCCGACGCGCCTCTGCGTCCAACGACGCTGCCCGGTGACCGAGCCGCGCCTCGATCCCGAGGGCATCCAGCTTGGCTCGATCGGCCAGCACGGTGCGCTCCGGAGACCACGTGCCGGCAAGGACCTGCTTGGACAGCGGGGGCCGATCGTAAGGGTCGTGGTGCTCCTCCCCGACGAGCACGATGCGGCCGCGGAAGCCCTCCTGACGCAACGTCTCGGCCGCCCGGAGACCCGCAAGGCCGGCGCCCACCACCGCGACGGTCCCGTCGACGGGTAGGGACGCGGCCGCCGTAGCGGCGGCCATCACCCGAACATGGCCAACCACTCTTGGGGGGTGGTGAGCCGAAACACGTAGTTGGTTCGTCGCGTCTCGCCCATCGTGGCGGACGGGTCGGGCGCATAGAGGTGACCCGGGTAGAGGACCGCGTCGTCGGGCACCCGGGCGAGCCGCGTGTGCAGGGACTCGTACATGGCCGCAGGATCGCTCCCCGGCAGGTCGGTCCGGCCGCAGCCTTCGAGGAACAGCGTGTCGCCGGAGACGAGCCGGCGGCGCACGAGGAAGCACTGGCTCCCGGGCGTGTGGCCGGGGGTGTGGATCAGCTCGACCTCGACCGCGCCCACCTCCACGACCTCGCCGCTGTCGTGGGCCACCAACTGGTCGGAGCCGACCCCCGTGGACCGTTCGATCCACGGCACCTCGTCCCGCTGGACGTGAATGGGCACGTCGACCCGCTGCAGCAGCTTGGTGATGCCCTCCACCCGAAAGCCCATGAGCTCGCCGCCAACGTGGTCGACGTGGTAGTGGCTCGCCAGGACGCCGACGCAACGCATGCCGTCGGCCGCAAGGAGGTCGAGGAGATCATCGACGGCATACGCGGGGTCGACGAGAAGCGCCTCCCCTCGGTCCCGGTCGCCGATGGCATAGGAGAAATTGACCATCTGCCGTGCAATCTGGTTGCCCGGGGCGAAGTCCCGGCCCGAGAGGAGCTGGCGGAAGTACATCCCGCCACCGCTGCCGCTACCTGCGGCACCCCTCTCGCGATCCGAGCCCGATCGGGCCCCGCTCGCGTGCCCGTCGTGGGGATCTGGAGGTGTCATGCCGCGCAGAGCCTACTGGGAGCCGTCTGCCGGCGGGCGGGGCAGATTGTCCCGTTCAAGGGGCGCCCGAACTCGTCGCATTCTGACCGGTCTCCCGGTTCAAAACAGCGATTCGTCGGTCTCGCCCACGTCATCGTTGCCCACGTCCCACCCAGACTCGGAACCGGCGTCGTCCCCCTCGGGCTCGCCGTCCACCTCGTCCTGCCTCCAGTGGGCCGGGCGCGTCCCGGTTGGGGGCTCGTCGAGCGACTCCGCCCGTGCCAGGCGCGGTGCGAGCTCCTCGACCTGCATCCTGGTACGGCGAAGGCGGCGATCCAGCTCGTCGACGATGGCGGTCGCCCGCTCGAGACGCGCCACCAGCTGGTCGACGTCCACCTCCCGCTGCTCGAAGAAGGCGACGATCTCGTCGAGCTCCCTGCTCGCCTCGGAGTACCCGAGCTCACCCACCGGCCGCATCGGCGCGTCTCTCGGGACCTGATCCGCCGGACTCATGGTCGTTGCCCACCCTCCGAAGAAAGATCGTCCCCCCTGCCTGGCGGCGCCGCCGCGTCGGGGCGGCGTCCGTTCGCGCCCGCATCGACGACCGACCTGACCGAGCCGTCGGCGAACCGGGTCTCGATCGGGTCGCCCGGGGTCAGCGCCAGGGCGCTGCGCAGCACGGAGCCGTGGGCGTCGAGGGTCAGCGTGTAACCCCGCTCCAGCTGCCGGTCGACGTCGTAGGCGGCGATGAGCCGGCGCATGGCGTCGACCCGCTCGGCTCCCCGCTCGACGTGGGTTCGGGCAAGGGGCGGCAGGCGCCCGGCCCGATGTCGCAGGGAGCTGTCCTCGAGGTCGATGCGTCGAGGGGCCAGCGCCTGCAATGCCGCGCCGCGACTGGCCACTCGGTCACCGTGCCGGCGGAGCTGGTGCCGCGCCACACCGATCAGGTGGCGCCGTGCCCCCGCACTGCGCTGCTCCACCTCGTGGATGGCGCGCTCGGCGCCCCGCCGAACGAGGTCGGCGGGCCCGCCGACCTCGGACTCCCACCAGCGCGCCACGCGGGCGACCAGCTCTCGACCGCATTCGGTCGGAGTGATGCAGGCGCGATGCGCGACCAGGTCGGCGACCGACTCGTCACCCGAGTGCCCGATGCCCGTCCATACCGGCACCGGCATGGTGGCGATGGCGCGAGCGACCGCCTCGGCATCGAAGGCCGCCAGGTCCGCCTTTGACCCACCTCCGCGCACCAGAACTGCGACATCGCACTCGATTGCCCGCAGTCTCCGGAGGGCCGCGGTCAGCGCGAGGTGCGAGGACCTCCCCTGCACGGTCGTCCGCACCACGGTGACGACGAAGCTCCAGCCCGACGACTCGAGCTGATCGAGGAAGTCCCGGTATCCCTCGCTGCCCGGACTGGCGACGAGGCCGATCCGGCGCGGCACAGGGGGAACCGGAAGGCTCCGGTTGCGATCGAGGAGTCCCTCGGCCTGCAGGGTCCGCACCAGGGCGGCGCGGCGGGCCGCAACGCCACCGAGGAGGGCCGTGACGTCGATCTCCGCCAGCACGAAGCTCACCTCGGCCCGGGGCTTGTAGAAGTCGAGCGAGCCCCGCATCACGACCACCATGCCAGGCTCGAGGCGGATCCCCTCACGCTCGAGAGAGGCCCGGAGGGGTTGCCACGTCGTACGCCAGCACTTGACCTTGAGCACCGGCGACTGCCGGCTCCGGTGTCCGTCCGGATCGACCAGATCCAGGTAGCAGTGGCCGGTTCGGTCGGAGACGTGCTGGATCTCGCCACGGACCCAGAGCATGCGCGAGCGAGGGAAGGCCCGTCCGAGGACGTCGTCCACCTCGTCGTAGAGCTCGGCAACGCTGAGGGTGTCGTAGGGACGCTCGTCGGGCTCGGGCTGCCGGGCACTCACCCCCTCACCCTACCGACAGCCCCCCTCGCGATCGGGCCCTCCGTCTGCCGACGCTGACGGACTGGGGCTCGGGAGCTGGCAGACTGGGGTCGACGGTGAGCCGGCCGGGTGGTCGCGGCACGGGCCGCGCCGGACGGCGCGGGACCGGGTCGAGGAAGGTCGGGGCTCCGTAGGGCAGGGTGCTGGCTAACGGCCAGTCGGGGCGACCCGCAGGAAAGTGCAACAGAGAGCAGACCGCCGATGGCGGGCACGGCCCGCACAGGTAAGGGTGAAACGGTGCGGTAAGAGCGCACCAGCGGCCGGGGTGACCCGGTCGGCTCGGCAAACCCCACCCGGAGCAAGGCCAAGCGCGGGACATGGGCTGCCCGTCCGTCCCTCGAGGGACAGTCCCCAGGTAGGCCGCTCAGATGGATGGCCACCACACCCTCACGGAGGGTGCACAGAACCCCGCCTACAGGCCGGCTCACCGTCTTTTACCTCTATGGAGGCCCCGCCGACATCGCTCGGCAGAGGCTGCGGCCGGAGAGGGGTCGGTCGCCATCACCCAGGCGACGTTCGGCCCGTTGGAAATGGCCCGCATCCGGAAATGGGGGTCGGCTACGGATAAGGGGTATGGAGTTCGACATGGTGGCATACAAACGCCGCACCGAACGGCTGCGCTGGGATGATCTGGACCTGGGCCGTTTCGCGGTGGACCGATTGGAGTCGGGGGCGTTGACGTGCGTGCGATTCATGCACGACGTCGAGTTCCATACAGTGTGCTACCTACGGGACCTTTTGGTCAGCCCCGCACGCTCCGGCCCTGGCCTGTCGATGCTGGAGGGATCGATCCGTTCCTTCGGCGCCGACCATCAAGGCCCGGCCTTCTCGCTCGCGGCGTGAAACGGTGCAAGGCGGTGCCGTTGCTGCGGGTATGGCTGAACCGGCTGCTGGTGGCTTTGATGCTCGTTGTCGCTTTGCCCCACATTGCCTTCACCGGGCGCGTGCGTCCTTGGAGAGCGGGGCGCTCCGCACGCCGGTGGGTACTGGTTGCGGGCCGCCTGACTGGAGTGCGTTTCGAACAGCGAGGTCACCTCGAGAGCCGACCCGGAGTCCCGCAGGTGCTGGTTTCCAACCATTCCAGCCCGCTCGACATTGCGGCGCTGCTGGCGGTCGTGCCGGATCTGCGTTTCGTGGCCGGCGCGGACCTGTTCAAGTTCCCGCTCTTGGGTCCGGCCATGCGGGCCATGGGAACGGTTCCGGTGGACCGGCGAAGTCGGAACGGGTCCCACCTCGAGGTCCCCGGGAGTGATATTTCGCCGGAGTGGACGCTGGCGGTGTTCCCCGAGGGGGCCATCGCTCCGGCCGGGCGGCGCCTGCCGTTCAAGCGTGGGGCCTTCGCGCTCGCCATCGAAAGGGCCGCCGACGTCGTCCCGGCGGCCATCCACCACAGCGCCCGCCTCCTGCCCCCCAAGGGCCGTCTCGGTGTCCGCCCGGGCGAGGTGGTGGTCGAATTCCTCCCTCCCTTGCCCACCGCCGGACTGACGCTGGCCGGCAGGTATCGCTTGTGCGAATCCGCCGAACGGTCGGTGTTGGGGGTCTTGGGCTCCGACGACGGTGGGCTCGCCGGAGGAGGCGCCGGCTTCTCGCAGCGGGGTGCCGCTTGAGGACATGGCTGCGACTCGCGTCGCTCGGCGGCGTGGCCGGCCCTGCCGCCTTTGTCGCCACCTGGACGCTGCTAGGAATCCGAGCGGAGGGGTATTCACCGGTCGGCGAGCCGATCAGCCGCCTGGCGGCGCAGGGCGCGCCGAGCCGCGCGGCCATGACGTCCGGCTTTCTTGCCTACTCGATCGGGGTGGCCGGCTTCGCCACCCGCGTCGACATTCTCGGCGGACCGGCCGCTGCAGCGACGGCGGCGAACGCCGTGGCGATGGCCGCCCTCGCCGCCTTGCCGCTCAGCGACACCGGAGACAACCGGGCCCATGTCGCTGCGGCCGGGGCCACCTATCTGTCGCTCGCCTTGGTGCCCCTGCTCGCGGCTCGCCGACGCGACTACGGCGTGAGCCGAGCACGGTCGACGGCGTCGAGAACGGCTGGCCTGGCGGCCGGCGGCTTCTTGGCGTTGAGCCTGATCCACCTACGCGGCCGGGGAGGCTGGCAACGAGCCGGGCTGACCGCGGGCCAGGCGTGGATCGCCTCCTCGGCGGCGTGGGATCACCTGCGCGGAACGCCCGCCGATTAGACACTCGACAACGTTTGCGAGTTGGACCCGGACACCCTGGCGAACCTTGGGGAGGTGCTGTCATGACGACCGAAGACCGGCTGAACGTCGCCGAGACCGTCTACCGGTATGCATACGGCGTCGACACCCGCGACTTCGCGTTGTACCGGTCGATCTTCGCCGAGCGAGTGGCGATCGACTTCACGTCCTACCACGGTGGAGAGGCCATGGTGGTGACAGCAGACCAGTGGGTCGCTGGAATCCGGCCCTTGTTCACCGGGCTGGCGGCGACGCAGCACTCCATGACGAACCCGGTCACCTCGATCGATGACGATACGGCGGCCTGCCGCATGTACATGCAGGCCCATCACGTTTACCACGCCGACGATCCTGCATCGTGGTACACGATCGGCGGCTACTACGACGACACGCTCGTGCGTTCCGCCGACGGGCCCGCCGGCTGGCTGCTCAACGGCGTCACACTCACCGTGCTGTGGCGCCGAGGTGACCCGGGGATCATGTCGCTGGCGGCCGTCGACGGCTCGGCTCAACTGAAGAGACCGAGGTCGTGACCGGCATCGGACTCTGCCTGCTCCCGCTCGGACCTCGCACACCGGCACCCGCCGGCTGACGTCGCGCCCTCCGGCCGCGGCGATGAACTGAGCCGTGTCGCCAAGCGCGGACCACTCTTGGCAGCAAGTACTGCCAGCTGAGCAGTGGGTCGCTTTCTCGCGAACAGCCTGCATCTAGGCAGCCCCTGAGATTTCCCCCTCGTGATCTGCCAGAGTCGTAGACATGAGCGAAGAGCCTCAGGTCATCCATGTACTCGTCACCTGTCGTGGCCCCGACCGTCCACCGATCGAGAGGGCGTACTTCCAGGACACGGATGGCGGGCGATGGGACCTCGTAGAGATCGAGCCCGCAGAGGTGCTTCCCGAGAAGGCGGTCGAGGTGGTTTGGGACCTTAGATTCGAACCTCACTTGCGGATCGCGGACTGACTCTCTGCGCCGACGCGCCTTTGCGTCGTCACGCGCCCGATCGGGGTGTTGGATCCTTCAGGGTCCAAGGCGCTCGGCGCGCAGGGCCCTGGCCGCGCCGGCGATGCGGACAACGCCGTAGCTGGCGACGATGGACGAGAGCGTCATCAGCCCGAGCGTGAGAACCAGCTGAGGGTCCACCGGTGAGGGGTGCGTGCCGGCAGCGGCGCGAACGGCCACGAACCAGGGTGCACTCGAGGCCATGGCCGCCCACCACAGCCCGACCGCGGTCGCCACCCCGACCATCACGACCTGGAGCGCCACCGCCAGGAGCGCCTCGGCGCGCAGGACACGCCGGGTCAGGTCGAGGCGGCGGACCACCGAGACGGCCGCCGCCGTCCACAGCGCGAGCGAGGTCGCTGCCATCAGGCTCCACAGGACGAACACGCCCGAATACCAACCCTCGCCACCGTTGCGCTGGAACCCGTCGAGGTGGTGCGCCCACATGGAGAGGGGCACCACCGCCACCACGGTCAGTGCGCTGAGCAGGCCCGCCCAGAGGAGGCGGCCCCGTACGACCGGCCAGCCCTGAGCCCGGGACACAAACCGTATGAACGCGGGGATTGCCATCGAAGCACCGAGCAGGACGAGGCACCCTCCGGCGACTCCGAGCGCGACCACGGCGTCGAAGGCGGCCTGAGGGAGTGCCCGTGACCCGGCTGGCAGAGCCCGGGCGAAGTGCTCCGAGGCCTTGGAGAACGACGCCCCGGCCACCACGCACGCGGCCCAGGCGCCCAGCACGAGCAGCGAGGCGGCCCGCATCCGATCGCTTGCCGGCCGGTCGTCGCCCGTCAGGCCCGAGCCGTGAAGGCGTTCGCGGCAGGCCGGCCCACCGGAGAGACGCCGCCATGAGGGCCGGCGGACGTCGATCGCCGAGCTCGTCCTCCAAGAGGGCGACCAGCTCCTCGCCATAGCGGGAGCGCCACGCCGGTGGGTACCAGGCCAGCAGCCGCCGCACATCGTCCCTCACCCCACTACCCCCGGCGTGAGGCCGAGTCGCATGGCGCCGGTATCCGCCACCTTGCGCATCGCGGCGACGGCGACGGCGAGCGCATCGGACCCGGCCTGGGTGATGCGGTAGGGACGTCGCCGATCTTCGGGTCCGAGGGGTTCGATGAGCCCCCGCGACTCCAAACGAGCGATGGCGCCGTACAGGGCACCCGGGCCGAGGCGGACTCCGGAAAACTCCTCGATGTCCTTGAGTAGGGCGTGCCCGTGCTTGGGCCCGCCGGCGAGGCTGGTCAGGATCAGGACGGGCGGATCGTTGGGACGCCGGAGACCGGTAGTGCGGGTCGTTCGCATGCCATCCACGTTACTACGTACTGACGTAGTACTACGCAGCACGTAGATCTCGCCTTGTGAGCTTGGGCCCGGCACGCGAGCTCTGCCGGTAGCCGCCGCCCTGGCTGCCGGTCACGGCATTATTGTGAACGTTGTACACTATCCCGGAGAGACCCGCACAAGAGCGGGGCGCTGCGACGGAGCCCGGCGGCGATCCCGCAGGTAAGGGAGTGATCATGAGTGTGCGTAAGCGAGCGATGCTCTTCGCATCGGTCGTCACCGTCCTGGCCGGCACGGCTCTTGCCGCGGAGAGCGCCGTCTCGTCTGCTGGAGCGGCCCGGGCACCGGCACCCGTCGCCGGGAGGCTGAACTCCGTCGACTGCGTGAGTACCGGCATTTGCATGGCGGTCGGCGGGGACGGGAGCCGGAGCCTCGCCCTCCAGTTGGCCGACGGGCACTGGTCGGAGGTTCCGGCGGCGCACTACGGGGCTGAGGACTCGCTGCGTTCGGTTTCGTGCCCGAGTGCCACCAATTGCCTTGCCGTCGGCAGCTACCACGTGGGCCCACCGCACGACGAGATCCGTGCGCTCGCCCAACACTGGGACGGGACGGCATGGGGGCTCCTGCCGACGGAGGGCCTGCCGGCGCTCGGCTCAGTCGCCTGTGGCGGCCCCTCCGACTGCATTGCCGTCTCGACCGATCGTGCGTGGCACTGGAACGGCCAGGCCTGGCAGGGAATGGACGCGCCGGTGCAACCCGGATCGCAGTTCGGCAGCGTGTCGTGCCTCTCCCCGTCTTCCTGCATGGCCGTCGGGTCCGACCAGGGACCGGACGGCGTGACGACCTTCTCGGATCGCTGGGACGGCACCACCTGGCAGCCCGTCGCCATGGCCTCGGTGCACCGGAGACTCAATCGGCTGGAAGGCGTGTCGTGCACCAGCCTCTCGAGCTGTACTGCGGTGGGTTTCCGTACCCCGGAGACCGAGGTGGCGTTGACCGCCACGGCCGAGCAGTGGAACGGGACCGATTGGAAGGCGGAAGACATCCCGAGGCGGGGCACCGAACAGGTGAGCACGCTCGAGGGCGTCAGCTGCACGCAACAAGGCGCCACGGCCACGTGCATGGCGGTCGGCTATCACGGACGGGGCGACGCGCAGGCCTGGCAGTGGAATGGTGGGGCATGGACGTCGTCGCCCGTTCCGGCCCCGGCCGGCTACGACAGCAGTGACCTCACCGGCGTCTCGTGCATCAACGGCAGTCAATGCGAGGCGGTCGGCAACTACCAGGCGGGCAACCGGAGCTTCGCCATGATCGACTCCTGGAACGGCCAGGGTTGGTCCTTGACCCTCGTTTCGGTCGCTTCTCGCTCGCAGTAGAGGCGGGTGGCGGAAGGTCAGACCGTGGGCTCGCGGGGCCTTGTCCCTCGCATCGCCAATAGGCTTAGCGCTGATGTCGCCCCCCGAGCCGTCTTTCGGGGCAGGACCTGCTCTGACCTTGGCCCATGGCGACCCCGTCGGCGTGGAGTTGACCGCCGCGATCCATGGCGGCGACCGACATGCTCTCGCGCGCCTCCTCACTGAGCGACCAGGGCTCGCCACGGTCCGCATGATCGGTCGTAAAGGCCCCGAGGGCGGCTGGCGCACCCCGCTGCACGCCACTACCGACTGGCGGCTACTTCCCAGGGGCTCCCACCGCGGTCGCCCTGCTCCTCGAGGCCGGAGCTGACCCCAACGACGACTGCGGCGGAGATCGCCCCGAGACTCCCTTGCACTGGGCGGCCAGCACCGACGACGTGGAAGTGGCCGAGGCGCTCATCGATGGCGGCGCCAACCTGGAAACTCCGGGCGGGTCGATCGGAACGCAGCTCGACAATGCCATCGGCTACGGCTGCTGGCACGTCGCTCGACTTCTGGTCGAGCGCGGCGCATCCGTCGATGCGTTGTGGCACGCCGCGGCCCTTGGGATGCTCACCAGGCTCGAGGAGCTCCTCGACGCGAGTCCGGCACCCACCGCAGAAGACCTGAACGAGGCCTTTTGGCAATCGTGCCACGGCGGCCAGCGTCGAGCGGCCGAACGGCTCGTCGCTGCGGGCGCCGACATGCACGCCGTTCCGGACTACGCGAACGACAAGACTGCGCTCGAAATGGCCGTTGCGCCGGACACCCGCCGGGACTCGCTCGCCGCGTGGCTGAAAGAGCACGGCGCCACCCCCACCAACGAAGCGTGATGCAGGTGATGGAGTTGTCACCGGCGCGGGTCGCCTCGGTCTCCCGGTGAACGAAACTCCCACTGATTCGCCCCGGCGCCGGGGAGGGGGACGAAGGTCCTCACGCGCTCGCCGGCGGGATGCTTTGGCCCGTCGACGAGGCCTCCCCCGGCCCGTTCCACCCCAACCCGGGGACGCGCACACCCCTTGGGGTATCGTCATCGTTGGGAATCCGACAAGGAGGACAGAGGCGTGATTGGCGATACCTACCCGATGCTGAATTTGTTCTGGTCGATCCTGATGGTCTTCGGATTCATCATCTGGATCTGGCTGTTGATCGTGATCTTCTCGGACATCTTTCGCAGCCACGACATGGGTGGCTGGGCCAAGGCGCTGTGGGTGATCTTCGTCATCATCTTCCCGCTCATCGGAATCCTGGCCTACCTGATCGTCCGCGGTGGGAGCATGCACGAGCGGGCGGCCCAGCAGGCACAACAGCAGAAGCAGGCCTTCGACTCATACGTCAAGGACGCCGCCGGCCCCACCAACACCACCGATCAGTTGGCGAAACTGGCCGACCTGCGCGACAAGGGCGCCCTCACGGAAGACGAGTTCCAATCGCAAAAGGCGAAGATCCTCTCCTGAGGAGCTTCGCCCGCCTCAACTGAGGCGCTGGGGCAGACGCCCGACGCCCCCGTCCATGACGAGCATGTCGGTGAACGTCCGGTCGGCATGGTTGGCTCGCCACGCCAGCATGGCTTGGGCCTGCTCGAGGACGCGGACGGGGTCGGTCACCTCGACACGCCACGTGGGATCGGCGCCGAGGTCGAAGCAACGCCATTGGCCGTCACCCAGCTGCACATAAGCGGTCGCGTCCGAGCGCGAGACGGTCAGGTGCATCGACTCGAGCTGACGGTCCCACGGCCACGCATAGGGCCCGAACAAGATCCGCTCCCACCGCCAGTCGTACTCCCAGTGCGCGACGTCACGCCACCACGGAGGCCGTTCGCCTCGGAGAAACGGGGTGAGCGGGAGCCCGTCGCACTGCGCGGGCACCTCGAGGCCCATGGCCTCGCAGATGGTCGGCAAGATGTCGATGCTCTCCGTGAAGACGTCGACGGCGGAGCCGTGCCCCTCGGGGTGCCGCGGGTCGCGGACGATGCAGGGGACGTGGTAGCTCGACTCGAACATGCCTCCCTTGCCGATCGTCCCCTGGTCGCCGAGCTGCTCGCCGTGATCGGCCGTCACGACGACCACGGTGTCGTCCCACATCCCCAACTCGATCAGCGTGTCCATCACGCGGCCCAATTGGCTGTCGACATCGGAGATCATCCCGAAGTACTGGGCCTGCAGCCTCCCCAGGCCGCTCTCGTCGCTCGGTGGGAGGAAGGCGGCAAGGTTTCCGCAGAAGGGAGTCTCCCGTGCCGGTGGCGGCACGGGCGTGGGCATGTCGTCGGGGTCGTAGGCGGTCGACCAGTGACCCGCGGCGGCATAGGGGGGATGAGGCCGGGAGTAGCTGGCGTGCGCGAACCAGGGAGCGTCCTGACGCTCCAACCACTCGATCAAGCGATCGGTGAGGAAGGCGGACTGCCCGTGCTCTGCAGGACGCTCGGGTTCCGTGGCCAGGGCCTCCTCGCCACTCGCGATCTCGTCATAGCCGAGGTCCACCAGATGGGCACGCCATGCCGCCTGATCCTCGTGGACGTCGAGTCCCACCTCGAATCCCGGAGGAAATCCCTGGTACGTCCAGAGACGGGGGTCCTCCGGGCCTGTGGTCAGGCGGGGATCCGTGCTCTGGTCGGCATAGCCAAAGACGGTGGGTACGTAGCCGGCTCGACGTGCCACGCGGGCGATGTTGTCAAAGCGATCGTCGAGCGGGGTGCCGTTCCCCACGACCCGGTGGTTCATCTGGTAGGTGCCGGTATACAGGGATGCCCGCGCCGGCGAGCACGGCGCGGCCTGGGCGTAGTGTCGAGGCAGTCGGAGTCCCTGGGCGGCCAGACGATCCAGGGATGGGGTGCGGACGACCGGGTGGCCCCCCGCGGACAAGCAATCACCCCGGAATTGGTCCATGGTGACCAGGAGTACGTTCATCGGCTCCGCTTCCACTCCGCCTGCTCCACGCCCCGACAGGGGCAGGCTAGTCAGCCAACGTTTGCCCGGATTCGGTTGTCACACCAGCCGAGCAAAGTGCGCATGTGCCCCGCCACCGCTCAGCCGATGGACCGCCCGTCGTCTACCGCACCGCTCGGATCGCCTTGCGTCTCACCCCCGCCCAGAGCCGGCGCTGCTTCGGGCTGCTACGGGGCGGGGGCGACGTCTGGGCGGCCCTGATCGAGCTGAACTCGCGGCGATTTCGGCGGAGGGCAAAGCCCCTTCTCGGCTACCAAGAACTGTGCCGGGAAGTGGCCGGGGTGCCCGTGGGCGAGCTCTCGGTTCCGGCGCTGCGCTCGGTCCTGCGCCGCTACGCCGATGCCTGCATGGAAACGGCCAAGCGAAAACGCCGTGGCGAGCGGTCCCGTTACCCGAGACGTCGCCGACACCTGGTGCCGCTGCGCTACTACCAGGGGACCTTTGAGCTCGAGGACCGCCGGGTACGCCTGTCGATGGCCCGCGGGGCTCCCGAGTTGTGGCTGCGCCTGGCCCGGCCCTTCCCCTACCCCGCCGATCAGGTCCGTTCGGTCACCTTGCTCTGCGACGCCGGACGCCTGGTCCTCGACCTCACGGCCGAGGTGCCGGTGACGCCGTGCTCCGGTACCGAGGTGGCCGGGGTGGACCCCGGGATCATCCACCCCTTCGCCGTGGCCGGCTCGACCCATGCCCTGCTCGTCTCGGGACGGGCCATCCGGGCCGAAGAACGCCTGCATCTGGCCGATACCAAGGCCCGCCAGCGAAAGATGGCCCGGAAAGCCCCGCGGCACGCTCCGAGGGGGTCTCGGCGTTGGCGAAAGCTGCGAGCCACGAAGCGGCGGGCCGAGGCTCGCCACCGTCGCCGGGTCCGCCAGGCCCACCACGAGGCGGCCCGGGCCGTGGTCACCTGGGCGAAGGGCCACGACGTGGGCACCCTGGTCGTGGGCGATCCCCAGGGGATCGCCAAGAAGAATGCCGGGCGCCTCCAGAACCGCCGGGTGGCCCACACCTGGCGCCGCACCCATCTCCTCCAGGCCCTCTCCGACAAGGCCACCGTGGCCGGGCTCCGGATCGTGCGGATCGACGAGCGGGGGACCTCGTCGACCTGCCCGGAGTGCCACCGGCGCACCCCCAAGCCCCAGGGTCGGGTCTTTCGTTGTCCCCACTGTGGGCACCGAGGTCATCGAGACCTCGTCGGTGCCCGGAACATCGCCGCTCGAGGCGGCGGCACCACGAGGGCACCGGTCCTCGTCCTGCACCGTCGAGCCGGCACCGTGCCGGCCCGGCGTGATCGGCGTCGTCAGCTCATGGACGAACGTCGATCCTGCCCGGCACCGGGCCGCTCTCTTTCATCGGAGGGAGTCGCTCGTCGGAGGTCTTCTACGCAGGTGGAGGGCCTGGCCTCTGGCCACCGGCGAGGATCGGACAACGTGGCAAACGTTGCCTGAAGGGGCACTAGAGGACGCGACAAAGCCCGGGCACCGTGACCCGTGATGCCCGGGCTGTGTCGACGGGGAGAGAAACCCGCGCGCCTTCGAGTCTGCCAACTTTTTCGTCCGGTTTGGCGAGTGTTTTCGGAAAATAACGCGATCAGCACAGCACCGACACATATGTAGTGGGAGCGACAACTGCCGGACGCGGACCCGTGGGTCAGACGCGACGAAGCCCTGGGCCGTCGCACCCAGGGCTTCGTCAGGGGGGAAGGTCACCTTATGAGCATCCCCCAAGAATCGAACGTTGGACCGCGAGTTTTCTCCTGGCGGTAACCGTGCCTTCACTCCGGCGACCCCGCGCCGTCGCCGAGCCGAGCATGTTTCGCTGCAGCAGACCTCGGGTACCTATGGCCGTAGCAGCGCCCAGGGGGGTCCGCTTCGCCGAGACGCCCGCACGACCGTCCGATCCTGGAGGTGTCCATGCGATCTGGTGCAAAGAAAGCCCTCTGCGTCCTCGGCGTCATTCCGACGGCCGTGCTCAGCCTGGCGCTGGCGAGCCCCGCCACCCCCGCCTCCGCCTCTACGACGGCGGCGTCGAGCTCGGATCCGACCGTCCCCATCAATTGGTACGTCAACGCGAAGACCCACCTCGCGAAGCCCGATCTCGACGTCACCGTGCCGGAAGGCACGTTCGTCGGCAGTATCGACCTCGCGACCGGCGCGCTGACCGGAAACCTCTCTCTGCCACCGGCCCAAACGACGATCTCGGTGGTCGGCCAGCCGGCCGTGACCGCGACCTTCTCGGTCACCGAGGTCGGCCCCATCACGGGACAGGTCGATCTGCAGACCTTCCAGGTCACGACGAGCGCGACCTTTGAGATCCACATCACCCGCGTGACGTCGCTCGGCCTGCCCGTGAATCTCGTCGGCTCGAGCTGCGAGACCTCCACGCCGGTCACCGTCGACTTCTCCGGAGTCGCGAGCCTCACCTCATCGTCCACCTTCTCGAGCACCTACACGATTCCGCCGCTCGCCAATTGTGGGCTGACTACGCCGCTCCTGAACCTCATCGTGCCGGGACCCGGTAACACCTTCACCGCGACCTTCTCGCCGAGTCCGTAGGACGGGTTCGCGTCGGGCTCAGATGAGGGCCACGATGGTCAGCACGACGAGGATGCTGACGTACGCCGTCACCACGACAAGCACGCGGTCCGACACCGAGGAGTAGGTCCCCTCCTGGAGAGCGGCGTGCGAACGTCGCCTCCGCAGGGTCCCCCCGATGATGAAGAAGAGGGCCAGAGCCCCGTATCCGGCGGCCAGGAGGAGGAAGCGGGTCTTCGGAAAGTCTCCGAGGTGGGGCACTATGCCGCCCACCCCGACAGCCACTGCGGCCGCCGAGATCCCGGTGCGCCACCATGCCAGTACCGTGCGCTCCTCGGCGAAGTAGGTTCGCCGAGAGGCCGGGGGGAAGGCGGGATCCGCCCGATCGTCCTCGCTCACCATCCCTCCTCTCCCCGCCCTCGGGTACCCGGGTCCCGACGCGCTAGGGCCGTCCCAACGCCGCGACTCGCGCGAGTGACGCGACCGTCGCCACGGAGAGCCGGACCGAGGCCTCGGCCGGTGAGTGACCCGGGGCATGTCGGGGAATTCTCACCCGAAGGGCACCGGGAAGGGACTCGAATCGCAATGGAGGGTCCATCAACGTGGCTTCGCCATCGATGCCGATCTCGATGGGCGAGGACGAGTCGACCTCGAACGTCGGAGCCTCCCAACCCATCCACCCCTTGAAGTTGTTGGCACGGCCCGCCGCCTCGAGGGCGACGAAGGTCGCGGCCTCGGCCGCACTGGCGATCCGAACCGTCACGATGCCCAGGGTCCCCGCGTCGATGCGGGGTCGGGTGCCAAACCCGGCCATGCTCTGCAATTCGTAGGTGTTGTTGGAGACCATGATCAGGTGGACCGACGAGTACTCCACCCCGTCCGGGCCCGTAAAGCGCAGATCGAAAGGCTCGGCGTCTGGACCGATGAGCACGGGTAACAGGTCAGTCGAGGTCTTGAGCTTCGCATCCCGGTACGAATCGGATTGCACGATCTTCGCGTACAGCCCGAGGGACGCATTGTTGACGAAGACCCGCCCGTTGACCCGGGCCAGGTCCACCGTGCGCTCGTGGGCATCGGTAAACGCGTCGAGGGCGCCGACCACGTCGTCGCGGTCCAGTCCGAGATCGAGCGCGAAATGGTTACGCGTGCCCGCCGGCACGCAGACATGCGGAATCCCGTGTCGCATGGCGACCGTCGCCACCAAGGCCTGGGAGCCGTCTCCGCCGGCCATGCCGATGACGTCGGCGCCGCGGGCAATGGCGTCCTCGGCGAGGTGGAGAAGGTCGTCTCCCGGCTTCAGCACGATCGGCTGGATCCCACGGGAACGACACTCGGCCTCGAGATCGAACTTCTCCACCTTGCCCCCGCCGGACCTTGGGTTCATGAGAAGCGCCGGGTGCTCGGCGCGCGGTGCGTGAGGATGATGCGCCGGCCAGGCGTGCAACGTTCGACGGTCTCGTCCCAAGGCGTACCGGGCCGTCAGCGAGGAGGCGACGACCCAGACAAACGCCAGGACGACGAGCAGACCCCGGTGATGTGCGGTGAGGACGACCACGAGCACGGCGGCGAGGCTGAGCACGACCACCAACGCGCTCGACCATCCGCACCACGCCCCTCCTGGTGAGGGCGGTCCAGAGTGCGACGACCATCACGAGGATCGCTACGCCGGCGACAAGCCATCGCCACACGCCGCTGTGGATGATGCCCGCCACGAACGTCGCCAGAGCCGCAACGAGGAATGCGATGGCGGCGTAGGCGGAGATGCGCCGTCGCCACGGCACCCGGGCCGAGCGGGCGGCCTTCCCCTCGGTGACAGAACTCGACACCACTACCCCCTTGACCTCAATTTGAAGCTCGTGGCGCCCTGCCCCGCCAATGCGTCCAGCGCCTGGAGCTGATCCTCCGTGCCCACGCTGATCAGGACGTCTCCGGCGTCCATGGCGATCCCGGGCGACGGGTTGGTGACGAAGCTCCCGTCGCCTCGCCGGATGGCGAGCACCAGGGCACCGGTGCGATCGTGGAGATGCGCCGACCACAGCGTCTTGCCACGGAGCGGCGACTCCGAGGTGACCGAGATCTCCTCGAGACGAAACTCCAGGCTCCCATCGTGCATGACGACGTCGATGAAATCGACGACGTGGGGCTGGGTGACGAACGCCGCCATACGGTCGGCCCCCAGCCGCTGGGGATTGACCACCCGGTCCGCTCCCGCCCGGATGAGCTTCGGCTCGGAGGTGTCGCTCCGGGCTCGCGCGATCACCTGCACGTCGGGGTTCATCGACTTGCTGGCGACCGTCACAAACAGGTTGTCGGCATCGGTGTCGAGGGCGGCGACGACGGTGCCGGCCCGGGGAACCCCGGCGCCGAAGAGCGTCTCGTCCTCGGTCACGTCGCCATGGACGGTCGGGTGTTGGACTTCGACCAGTCGAGCGTCGTCGCGGTCCACGACCACGACCTGCCTGCCGGCCGCCGCCAGGTACCGGGCGACCTCCCGACCCACCCGTCCCCAACCGCAGACCACAACGTGTCCCGTCATCCGGGAGATCTCGCGATCCATACGTCGCCTCCTGACCAGTTGCCGCATGTGGCCCTCGATGAGGAGCTCGAGGGCGGAGGTGAAGGTGTAGAGCGCCGTCCCGACCCCTACCAGGATCAGGATGATGGTGAAGATCTTGGCGGACTGGCCCAGCGGACGCTGCAGTCCGAAGCCGACCGTGCTCACGGTCTCCACGGTCTGGAAGACGGCGTCGAGCAGGCTGAAGCCCAGCAAGACATACCCGACCGTTCCGCCGATCATGATCAGCGCGAGCACGGCGAGGCCGATCTGGACCTGCCGGAACGGGCTCCTCACGGGCCCATCATGGCCGAAGGGTCACCGCCGCGGCCGGGATCCGACCGTCCGGGCCCCATCTGCGTAGTCCGGCGTCGGCCGGGACCGTCAGCTGCCGAGACGCTGGTTGTACTGCTGCATCACCGTCGTAATGTTCTTCACCGCGTTGTTGAGCGCCGTCTTGGGCGATACGCCCTGCTGGAACATGCTCTGCTCTGCGTTGAGCTCCGCCGTCCGGACGTCGGGAAAGTCGCCGATTACCGCGCCCGACGTGGCGGGCGTGTTGGCACCGGTCAAGAGCTCCTTGTACGCGACGGTGTACTCCGGTGTGGTCTTCCAAGCCTGCTGGACGGCCGAGGTCTGCACGGACGACTTGCGGATGGGGATGTAGCCGGTGCCGACTGACCACGTCGCCTGGCTCGACGTCGAGTCCATGAACGCGATGTACGTCCAGGCGGCGGCCTGTTGGGCGGGTGACGAGCCCTTCTTCACAATGTAGAGGGCCGAACCGCCCGGCTCGATCCCGCCGTGGTACTGCGTGCTCAGCTCCGGGAACGGGCCGACCCCGAGCTGCACGTCGGGATACTGGCCGACCACGGCGAGGATGGTTCCGAGGGCGGCAGAGGTGTCGATCGTCATGCCGTATTTGCCGTTGCCGATGCCGAGCAAGTTGTCGTAGAGCGACGGCCCGACGTAGGGATTGGTCACGGCGTTCTGGCTCTTAACCAGATCGTTCAGCTCAGTGTAGATCTGGAGCCCCGCACTGTTGTTGAAGACCGCCTTGCTCGCGGTCCCGGATCTGCCGTTTTGGTTGTTCACAAACAGTTGGTTGGCTGTCGCCAGCCAGGTCTCCACGTGCCAGGGGTCGAGCTTGAGTCCCATGCCCTGGTCGCCCGATGCCTTGAGCTTGCCCGCGTCGGTGTCCATCTCCGCCAGGGTGGCCGGCGGTGCATCGGGGTTGAGACCCGCCTTCGTGAATGCGGCTTTGTTGTAGTACAGCACCGGGGCCGAGACGGCCCAGGGCATGCCCTGCTGGATGCCGTTGGTCTTCCAGTAGTTGAGCGCCCTGGCGAGGTAATCCGTGGTCGAGTAATGGGCCGCGTTGATGCAGGACTGGACGGGAAGGATGGACTGGGAAGCGACCGCCCCCGCCAAGTTGGTGTCCTGCAGCTGCACGACGTTGGGCAGCTCGCCGTTGCTCAGACCCGCCTCGTACTTGCTCCAGGTGTCGTCATAGGTGGCCTGCTGCACCAGGCTGACGTGGATCTTGTGCTGGGAGGCGTTGAACTGGTTGGTCAGCGTCTGGAGAGTGGTCTGGTTGTTGCGGGCCGCGGAATTCCACAGCGTGATGTTGACCGTGCCCTTGGCGCTTTTCAGTGCCGAGAGGGAGCACGAGGGGAGGCTGCTCGCCTGGGCGGGAGCGCTGCTCAGTGCAAGTCCCCCAAGGGCGACACCGGGCACGCCGAGCGCCAGCAAGGCAGCAGCGACGAGCCAGCGCAGTGGCCTGTGAAGGGCGGACATCGGGTGCACGAGACAGTGCATAGCACCTCCAGATCGTGACGAGGGGGCAACGACGGACGGGTTGGATCGCGGATGCGTCACTTGACGGCTCCGGCCGTGATCCCTCGGACGAGCTGCTTCTGGAAGAAGATGAGCAGGATGAGGAGGGGTACGACGGCGATAATCGTCCCGGCGAGCGTCACGTTGATCTGGTCCAGGCGCGTGCCCTGCAGGAGCTTGAGGCCGATCTGGACGGTCCGGATGTTGTTGTTGCCGGTGACGACCAGCGGCCACAGATATTGATTCCAGGCAGACAGGAACGCGAAGACGGCGAGCGCCGCGATCGCCGGACGGATCAGCGGGACGGCGATGCGAACCATGAAGCGCAGATGTCCGTAGCCGTCGAGGACCGCCGCCTCCTCTAGCTCTTTTGGCAGCTGGAGGAAGGCCTGTCGGAGGAGGAAGGTCCCGAATCCCCACGCCAGGAACGGGACGGTGAGCCCCTGGAACGTGTTGTACCAGCCGAGGTCGGTCACTGTCGTGAGGTTGGTCGCGATCGTCACCTCGAAGGGGATCATCAGGGTCATGAGGAAGATCAAGAAGAGCGTGCGCTTGAACGGGAAGTCGAGAAAGGCGAAGGCGTAGGCGGCGAGTACGGACGTCACGATCTCGCCGACGGTGATGATCGCCGTGGCGATGATGCTGTTCCGCAGGTAGACGCCCATGTTGCCCTGATTCCAGGCGTCCGAGTAGGTGTGCCACTGGGGGTGGAGGGGAAAGAACGGCGGAGGCTGGTGCGTGATGTCGGCCGGTGGCAGCAGCGAGTTGACCACCGTGATGTAGAGGGGGAACAGGACGATCACCGCAAGGACGGTGAGCAGGGTGTAGTTGAGGACCGCCCGGACGCGCCGTCTCCGTTTGCCGCGGCGGGCAAGCGCCGTCTCTCGCTCCTCCGGGGGCACGGTCGCGGGGAGGTCAGCGGGCATAGTGCACCCGGCGCTCGAGGAACCGGAGCTGCAGCAGCGTGACGCCCAGAGTGATGAAGAACAAGACGATCGAGAGGATGGCCGCCACTCCAGGATTGTTCTGGACGAGGAGCGTCGTATAGATGTTGTAGGTCAGCACGTTGGTGTGCAGGTAACCAGCCCGCTGGTAACCGATCAGGATGTCGACCTGACCGAAGCTCTGCAATGCGGTGATGGTCGCCACCACCAGGGTGAAGAAGATCATCGGTGAGAGCAGCGGCACGGTCACGCGCCAAAACCGCGTCCAGGCGGTTGCGCCGTCGATCTCCGCCGCTTCCAACAGCTCGTCGGGGACCGCCTGCAGGCCCGCCGACATGACGATGAAGGCGAGCCCGAGGCCTTGCCAGACGGTAAGCACCGCGATGGCCGGCAACGCCGTCGTCGGGCTCTCGAGGAACGGTGTGCTCGGGCTGAGGCCCAGCCACGGGAGCAAGCCGACCACCGGATTCATGAGGGTGCCGAAGATGACCGCCGCCACGGCCACCGAGCTCGCAATTGTCGACGAGAAGATGGTCCGGTAGATGGGCATGCCGCGAAGCTTCCGGTGGGCGATCACGGCGAGCAGCAACCCCAGGATGATGCTCGCGGGAACGACCATGACGACGAAGAGGATCGTCGAGACGAGGCTCTGGAGGAAGCTGCTCGAGGTGAGCACATCTCCCACCTGGCTCAGTCCCACGTAGTGCGCCGGGAGACCCGGGAAGGGAGGGTTCCGGAACAGCGCCAGGCGGAAGTTGTTGACGAAGGGATAGAAGACGAAGAGCCCAAAGAGCACGATGGACGGCAGCAGGAGGAGGGCGGCCAATCGCCACTCCCGACCGCGCCGCCGGCTCATGAGGCCGGTCGCTCGGTGTCGAGAAGTCGCTCGGTCTCGGGATCGAATAGATGGACCTTGTCGGGATCGGCGGCGATGGCGACGGACTCTCCCGCACGCGGTATCGGCCGGTCCCCGGACTGGCGGACCACGATGGGGGTGCCGTCGTCGAGCTTGCAGATGACATGTGCCTCTGCGCCGAGGAGCTCGACGATCGTGACCTCCGCCTTGAGCTCGTCGCCGCCGTCGATGCGCAGGTGCTCAGGACGGACCCCGACGGTGACGGCGCCGTCCCGCGAGCCATCCGCGGACGGAGGCCCTTCCCGCTTGGAGCGGGGAGCACGCACCCAACCTCCGGCCACCTGGACCCGAACGAGCTCGGTCTCGGCAGCCGCCTCCTCGCCCGCCTGCCCATCCGGGTGCACACGGCCTGCAAACAGGTTCATCCCGGGGCTACCGATGAAGCGGGCGACGAAGGTGTTGGCCGGAGCGGAGTAGAGATCCTGAGGCTTTGCGACCTGCTGGAGCCGGCCCTCGTTGATCACGGCGATCCGGTGACCCATCGTCATCGCCTCGACCTGGTCGTGCGTCACATACAACGTGGTGACCCCGAGCCGACGCTGCAGATGGACGATGTCGGCCCGGGTCTGGACCCGGAGGGCGGCGTCGAGGTTGGAGAGGGGCTCGTCCATCAAGAAGACCTCGGGCTTCCTGACGATGGCCCGGGCCAGGGCCACCCGCTGGCGCTGGCCACCGGAGAGCTGCGCCGGCTTGCGATCGAGGAGGGAATCCAGGCCCAGCGTTCGCGCCACGTCCGTGACCCGCTCGGCGCGCTCCTCGCGGGGCACGCCGCGGCTCCGGAGCGGAAACTCGATGTTCTTGGCCACGCTTAGGTGCGGGTAGAGCGCATAGCTCTGGAACACCATGGCGACGTCCCGGTCCTTGGGGAGGACGTCGTTGACCGTGCGGTCCCCGATGGCGATCGTCCCGCTGCTCGGCTCGTCGAGACCCGCCACCATCCGCAGCGCCGTGCTCTTGCCGCAGCCCGACGGACCGAGCAGGACGAGGAATTCGGCATCGGGGATATCCAGTGACAGCTCGTCCACGGCGGTCACGTCTCCGAACCGCTTGGTGACTGTCTCCAACACGACGTTTGCCATGGCTGGCTCTCTCGCGAACGAACCCCGACCTCGCCACCAAACCTGGCTGCCGGCCCGGCCGACAACAGTGGGCCGGCAACGATCCCCCGCCGAAGACTAGCGGCGGACAACCTGGCATGCAGGTAAACGAGCCTCCCCGGCGTGGCCGGAAGGTGATGTTCAGAGGGCCCGGACGGCCCGTTCGACGGCCGCGGCAGCGACCATGCGGACCGCGTCGACGCCGGCCTCCACGCCTCCGGTGGCCACCGCCACGACGGCGTCGCCGTCGAGCCGGGTGTGGGCGGGCACGAGGGAGCGGGACAGGCCGTCGTGGGCGCCCTGGGCGACGAGGAGGCATCCCACCTTGTCGAGCCGTGCGTTGGTGGCGACGATGCCCACCGTGGTGCTCTCGACGAGGGGCCCTCCACCCGGGGTCACCCGGCCCGCCACGAGGTCTGCAATGGCGTGTCTCGTGGCCGAGCCGTCACGGTCGACGTCGCCCATGGCGTTGACGGCGAGGAGCGCGCTCACGATCACCTCCCCGATCCGTAGCGTCGCTCCGGCTAGACCCCCCGGGCGGGCGGCTGACGGCCCGCGCCACTTCCCCACCGTGGCGCCCGTGCCGGCGCCGACGAGGCCAAGGCCGACGGGATCGGTCGACGCCGCCTCACAGGCTGCGTATCCCTCGGGAGGGCCCGGCATCCGGGGCTCCCCCACCGCCAGGTCGAAGATGGCCAGGGTGGGCACGATCGGCACGGCGCCCGCCGGCGTCATCACCCCGAGGCCCCGCTCCTGGCAGAAGCGCATGACTCCCTCCGCGGCGGCCAGACCAAACGCCGAGCCTCCCGTGAGCAGCACCGCGTCGACCCGTTGGACCGTGCGCTCGGGTGCCAAGAGCGCGAGCTCCCGCGAGGCCGGCGCACCCCCGCGAACCTCGGCCGAGCCGACCGTGCCCTCGGGCAGCAGGGCGACGGTGCACCCCGTGCGGGCGGATCCGTCCGTCCAGTGACCGACCCGGATCCCGGGCACGTCGGTGATCATGTGGCCCTTCTACCAGGCCCGCCCCGGGTGCGGGCGACCTCCCGCCCTGCGGCGCTTCCGACGGTCCCAAGTGTTTTGCGTCGGCCGACGCGGGTAAGTAAGAGGGGCACACGGCCTCCGGGGACCCTCTTCCTCTCCCCCTCCTTCCCCAGGGGCTGCGACCGAGCCCCCCGGTCTTCCGGGGGGCTTTGTCGTCCCCTCTCCCGGGAAATGCCCTGCACTTTGTCGTCCGGACTCCACCTTGGGCAGGATGGCGAGCGTGCGCGTGGTCAGCCTCGTTCCGTCGGTCACCGAGACCCTCCGGGAATGGGGCGTGGTGCCGGTCGCCTGCACCCGCTTCTGCGAGCAGCCGGACCTGCCTCACGTCGGGGGTACGAAGAACCCGGACGTCGAGGCCATCGTGGCGCTGCGTCCGGACCTGGTCGTCATGGATCGGGAGGAGAACCGCCGTGAGGACCACGATCACCTCGTGGGGTCGGGACTGAACGTGTTCGCGACGGCCGTCCGAGACCTGGCCGACGTGCAGCCCACCCTCCGTGAGCTGGCCCTACGAGTGGGTGCGGCGATCCCACCGCCGCTGCCACCCCGGACGCCGGCCCCGATTTCGTCTCGGGCGTTCGTTCCCATATGGCGGCGACCCTGGATGGCCCTCGGCACACCGACCTATGGCACGGCCCTGCTGCGGGCCCTCGGCATCGAGAACGTCTACCTGGACCGGGGCGCCTACCCGGAGACCGATCTCGAGGAGGCGGCGGGACGGGGCCCCGATCTGGTGATCGCGCCGAGCGAGCCCTATCCCTTTGCGCAGCGACACGTCGCAGAGCTCTCGAGTGTCGCGCCGGTCGTCCTGGTCGACGGCAAGGACCTCCTCTGGTGGGGGGTGCGGACCGGTCCGGCCGTCGGCCGGCTTGCCAGGTCGCTCGGCCAGCCGCTGCCTAAGGTCGGGGGTTCGGACCGACGATCGGAAGGGTCAGCTTGAGCGCCAATGTCGACGACAGGACGCCGGTGGTGGTCGGCGTCGGGACGGCGGACGAGGAGGCCGAGCCGGCGCACCTGATGGTGACGGCCCTCGAGCGGGCCGCCGCCGACGCCACATCGAGTGGCGCCGCGGCACGGAGGCTTCTCGAGGCCGTCCAGCGGGTGGCCGTTCCCCAGGGGAGCTGGAAGTACCCGGACCCGGCGCGGCTGGTGGCCGCAGGGGTCGGCGCGCCGGGCGCTCGCACCGTGTTGGCCGAGCTCGGGATCCCCCAGCAGACGCTGATCAACCAGGCATTGGCGGACATCGCCGGTGGCCGCGCCTCCGTCGTCGCCGTGGTGGGCGGCGAGGCCAGGGCCTGGGCCCACCGGTCGAACGGTGGAGCCGTCGAGACGCCCCAGCCGGGCGCAGTGCCCGACGAGCGCCAGTCCCCGACACTCCCGATCATGAGCCAGGAAGAGATCGCCGCCGGTCTCGTCACCCCGGTCTCCCAGTACGCCATGATCGACAATGCCCTGCGGGCAGCCGAGGACAAGGGCATCAGCGAGCATGTCCGGGAGCTGTCCGAGCTGTGGAGCCGGTTCAACGCCGTGGCCCGGGGAAACCCCTTGGCCTGGTTTGCCGAGCCGCGCAGCGCGGAGTTTCTCGCCACACCGGGGCCCGGCAACCGCCCGCTGGCCTTTCCTTACAACAAGTGGCACGCAAGCCAGTGGACCGTCAACCAGGCGGCGGCGCTCATCATCTGTGCGGCGGGCTCGGCCCGGCAACACGGGGTCCCGGCCGATCGTTGGGTCTTCCCTCTGGTGGGCCTGGAGTCCAGCCTCGCCGTCACACTGAGCCATCGCCGCCAGCCTCACCGTTGGCCCGCCATGGAGGTCCTCGGGCGGGCGGCCGCCGACCATCTCGGACGGCCCCTCGGGGAGATCGAGACCGTCGAGACGTACTCGTGCTTCCCGGCGGCGGTGCGAGTACAGCAGCGCGAGCTGGGGTTACCCCTCGACGGGACGCCCACCGTGACCGGTGGAATGGCGTTTTCCGGCGGTCCGCTCAACAACTTCGTGTACCAGGCCACGGCGGCGATGATCGGGGCGGTCCGGGCCGATGCCGGGTCGATGGGGATGGTCACCACGGTGAGCGGCCTCCTCACCAAGCCCGGCCTGGCGGTCTGGTGCGCCGAGCCGCGGCACCCCACGCTGCTCGGAGACCTCGCGGCCCAGGCCGAGTCGGCCACCGAGACCGTGGAGGTGGTCTCGGATCACGATGGTCAGGCGACCGTGGTCTCCTACACCGTGGTCCATTCCCGACCCCACGTCGACCGGGCTCCCCGGCTGATCGCGCTGCTCGAGACTGCCGAGGGTTCCCGGTGCCTCGCCTCCAGCGAGGAACCCGTCCTGGTGGACGGGGCGATGCGGCGCGAGCTGATCGGGCACAAGTTGATGGTCCGGGGCAACGCGCTGATGAGCTGAACGACGTGCCCAAGTCCACGCCACACCCCGACGATGCGTCCGACCGATCCGTCGACCGGCGGCTCGCCGCCCGGGTTCGGACGACTCGGCGCTATCTGGCGATCGCCACGGGGACCGGCCTGGCCAGCGCGGCCACCGTCGTCGTCCAGGCGGCGCTCCTCGCCACGATCATCTCGAGCGTGGTCCTGCACCGCGACGACGCTCGCCAGCTGGCCCCGCAGCTGATCGGGCTGGCCGTCGCGTTTGTGGCCCGAGCGGCGCTGGCCTGGACCGCGGAGGTCGCGGCTCACCGGACCTCGGCCACCGTCACCTCGGAGCTGCGCCGGGCGCTCCTGCACCAAACGCTGCACCTCGGACCCGTCTGGCTGGCGTCCGAGCGCACCGGCGAGCTCTCGGTCACCGCCACCCGTGGCATCCAGGCGCTCGACGGCTACTTCGGTCGCTACCTCCCGCAGGCCCTCCTGGCGGCCACGGTCCCGGTGCTCATCCTCGCCTGGGTGGCCGCGCTGGACTGGCCGTCGCTGCTGATCCTCCTGGGCCTCCTGGCCCTGATCCCTTGGAGCATGGCCCACTTCGGCCGGCAGGCCAACCGGGAGATGCGGCGGCAGTGGCGGACCCTCTCCTCCCTCGCCGGCCGCTACCTCGAGCTGGTCCAGGGCCTCCCCACACTGCGGGTCTTCGGTCAGGCGGCCCGGGGTCGTCGCGAGGTGGGCGCGGCCGGCGAGGCCCTGCGCCGGTCCACCGTGTCCACGCTGCGCGTCGCCTTCCTGTCCGCCCTGGTGCTCGACATGCTCGCCGGACTCGGCGTCGGGCTCGTCGCCATGGTGCTCGGCCTCCGCCTGCTCGACGGCACCGTGCCGCTCTCCACGGCGCTCGCGGTGCTGCTGGTGTCGCCCGAGGTGTTCGTCCCGCTCCGCCGCGCGGCCACCGAGTTCCACGCCAGCGCCGAGGGAAGGGCGGCGGCCACCCGGATCCTCGACGTCCTGGACACGGCCACGCCGACAGACGATTCGGGCGCTCCGACGACGGGCGCACGGGCATCGAGCCGCGACGCCGGCCCGACCCCCGACGCCGGGCTCCGTCTGGCAGGGGTGCGGGCCCGGTACCCAGGATCGGTGGTTCCGGTCCTCGACGGCTTCGACCTCGAGGTTCGGCCCGGGGAGCACCTGGCCCTCAAGGGGGCGTCCGGAGCAGGGAAGTCCACCGTCTTCGCCGTCCTCCTGGGCTTTCTCCGATGCGAGGAGGGCGAGGTCACCTGGGCCGGCGCCCACCTCCTCCCCTCGGACCTCGCCCAGTGGCGAGCGCGCCTCAGCTGGGTGCCCCAGCGACCGTACGTGCTCCGAGGGACCCTCGAGCACAACCTCCGGCTGGGTGCGCCCGACGCCGGGGTCGTCGCCGTGGACCGGGTGGTCGAACAAGTCGGTCTCTCCCGCCTCGTTGGGCGCCTTCCCGACGGGATGGGAACCGAGATCGGGGAGGGCGGGCTCGGGCTGAGCGCCGGCGAGCGCCAGCGACTGGCCCTCGGCCGGGCCATGCTGCGCGACGCCCCCCTGGTCCTCCTCGACGAGCCGTTGTCCCACCTGGACGCCGAAGACGTGCGAGACCTGCGCCCCGCCGTGGAGGAATGGATCGACGGCAAGACCGTGCTCATGGCTGCGCACCACGACGACGTGTTGCCGCGCGTCGACCGGACGGTGGTCCTGGACGCACCGGCGAGCTCGTCCGATCCCGTGCTGCCAGCGGCCAGCGGAGGCGCCAAGCCGTGAGCGAGCGGGCACCCGGCCGTGGAGCAATCGTCAAGAGGCTCTTGGCGATTGGCAGCCCTCCCTGGGGACGCCTCGGGCTGTCGACGCTGCTGGGAGCGCTCGGTGCCGCGGCCACGGTCGGCCTGCTCGCGGGGTCCGGTGCGGTCGTGGCCAAGGCGGCCTTCCGCCCCGGGCTCGGGGCCATCGCCGGCCTGCTCGCCGCCGTCGAGGTGATCGCCTTCCTCCGCGGCCCCCTCCGCTACGGGGAGCGCCTGGTCGGACACGACGCGGCGTTCCGGGTGCTCGGGCGCTGGCGGCTTTGGCTCTACGACCGGCTGGAGCCGCTGGCTCCGGCGGGGCTCCAGGGGTGGCGGAGCGGCGATCTTCTCGCCCGTGCGGTCGACGACGTCGACGAGCTCCAGGACCTGTACCTGCGGATCGGACCCCCCGCGGTCATTGCGTTGACGACCTCGATCCTCGCCGTCGTGGTCGTCGGGGTGCTCGTTCCCTACGCGGCCCTCGTCGTGGGGGCGGCGCTCGTCGGGGCGATGATCGTGCCGGCGGGGCTTGCGGTTGCGGTCCGCTCAGCCGCCGACCGCCAGTCCGAGCTGCGGGGCGAGATGGCGGCCGACGTGGTGGATCTGCTGCGTGGCTCGGCGGACCTGCTCGCCTTTGGGCGGGCGGGAGAGGTGCTGGAGAGGGTCCAGGCGGCGGACCGGTCTCTGACCCGGGGCGCGAAGCGCCGCGCCCTGGCCACCGGCCTCGTCGGGGCCCTCGTGACGGCATTCCTCGGGGTGGCCGTCCTCGGGGTGCTGATCCTTTCGGCCAACGCCGTGCACCAGCATCGGCTCGAGCCCGTCATGATGGCCGTCCTCCCCCTCGCCACGATCGGGGCCTTCGAGGCGGTACCACCCGTCTCCGCCGCAGTGCTGCGATTCGGCGAGGTCGTGGCGGCGGGCGAGCGGATCCTCGCCATCGGCGACGTGCCCGCGCCCGTGTCCGATCCGGCCGATCCCGCGGCGTCCCCGTCCGGACCCTCGAAGATCGCCCTGCGAGATGCGCGGCTCCGCTACTCCGAGGACTGGCGTTGGGTCTTGGAGGGGGTGAACCTCGACCTCGGGCCGGGAAGCAGGACCGCGGTGGTGGGGCGGAGCGGGACCGGCAAGACGAGCCTGCTCAACGCGCTCCTGCGATACTGGCCCCTCGGGGGAGGGAGCTACACGGTCGACGGCACGGATGCGACGAGGCTCCGCCAGGACGACGTGCGCGATCGCTACGCGTTGCTCGACCAGGACGCCGATCTGTTTGCCGGTTCCATACGCGACAACGTCGCGCTCGCCGATCCCGAGGCATCGGACGCAGCGCGTCCGGCGGGTCGTCGAGCTGGCCCAGCTCGCCCAGTGGGTGGACGCTCTGCCCGAGGGCCTCGACACCCCGGTCGGCGAGCACGGGACGAAGGTCTCCGGCGGGCAGCGGCAACGCATCGCGATGGCGAGGGCGATGCTCCGCTCCAGCCCGATCTTGCTCCTGGACGAACCGACCGCCGGGCTCGACCGCGACACCGCGGAGCGGCTGCTGGACGACGTCCGCTCCTCCTTCCCTGCGGAGGCCATCTTGCTGGTCACCCACCGCCGGGAGGAACTGGGCGGGTTCGATAGGGTCCTCGTCATGCGTGAGGGACGGCTCGTGGAGGACGCCTCGCCTCCCGCCCCTCCAGGCGACGCCGGGCGCGATCCGGGCGGGTCGTGAGCACTCCCGAGGCCCCAGGGGGCGACCGGTGCCCGCCGGAGGTTCGGGTCGCGCTGCGTGAGTTGGCGGATCGCTATGCCTTGCACGTCGACCGTCTCGAGATCGACGAGATCGGTCGCCTCTTCGTTCCCGACGGCGTCCTCAAGGTGCCCGTCGCCCCGGGCGCGTCGCGCCAGCCGCCGCCACGGCGGGGGCGGGAGGAGATCTGCAAGGCGATGAGTTCGCTCGGTCGCTACGAGGCCACCTTTCACGCCACGATGGGCCACGTGGTCGAGCACTACTCCGAATCGGGACAGCGCTCGGGGCGTCACGACATGCCTGGCCCATCACCTCACCGTCGGGCAGGACCCAGCCGTCGGAGGAGACCGGGGCGCCGGGGAACGGGCGGTCGACTCGGTCATGGCCATTCGCTACCTGGACGCCTACACGTTGTTGGAGGGCTCGTGGCACTTTGCCGAGCGTGAGCTCAGCGTCTCGTGGCTCGCCGACTGGCCGGTGACCAGGGTGCGCACGCGCTCGGGCGAGTGGCGCCCGGCCGCGCCATGATGGCGTTGCCGTCGCGGGCGAGGGGGGAATGACCATGGAGATCTTGAGGACGCCGGACGAGCGGTTCGCGGGCCTGCCCGACTACGACTTCGAACCCCACTACGTCGAGATCGACCCCGCCGAGGGCCAGGATCGCAGGCTGCGCATGCACTACGTCGACGCCGGACCTGCCGACGCAGACGAGACGGTCCTGTTGCTCCACGGCGAGCCCTCGTGGTCCTTTCTCTACCGTCACATGATCCCGGTGTTGACCGAGGCGGGGTTGCGGGTCGTGGCTCCGGATCTCATCGGCTTTGGGCGTTCCGACAAGCCGGCGGACCGCAGCGAGTACACCTACGCCCGCCACGTCGGCTGGCTCGGGGAGGCGCTGCTCGGCGTCCTCGGCCTCTCGGGCATCACCCTCTTCGGTCAGGACTGGGGTGGCCTGCTCGGCCTGCGCCTGGTGGCCGAGCACCCCGATCGCTTTCGCCGTGTCGTGGCGGCCAACACGGGCCTGCCGACCGGCGACGACCGGATCACCGACGCCTTTCTGAGCTGGCAGCGGTTCTCCCAGGAGGTGCCCGAGCTGCCCGTCGGACAGATCGTGCAGGCGGGAACGGTGAGCGAGCTCCCGCCCGAGGTCGTTGCCGCCTACGACGCCCCGTTTCCGGACGAGACCTTCAAGGAGGGCGCACGGCAGTTCCCGACCCTCGTGCCCACCGCTTCCGACGATCCCGCGAGCGGCGACAACCGCCGCGCCTGGCAGGTGCTCCGTAGCTTCGACCGTCCGTTCCTGTGCGCGTTCAGCGACAGCGATCCGATCACCAAGGGATCCGATCGCCGCTTCCTCGACGAGGTGCCCGGCACCAAGGGCATGGCCCACACGACGATCGAGGGGGCGGGCCACTTCCTACAGGAGGACAAGGGCACCGACGTCGCCGAGGTCGTGGTGCAGTTCATCGCCACCACGGGATAGCGCCCTCCCGGAGGCGCGCTGATCGAATCCCGTTAGGGGCCCTCGTCTGGTTCCGGCTCTTGGCGTCGCTCAAACTCCGCCAGCGTCGGCGCCGGGTATTCACCCCGTCCGGCACGCCAGCCGGCTTCGACCTTCTTCATCCCCGGGCCGTCCACGGCCCACACGTGACACGTGTCACCGAGAAAGCTCATGGCCGAGCCGGACAGAACTTCCCCGGTCTGCCGGGCGGGAGAGCGCATGGCCGCAGAAGGCAGGGCCTGCATCACGACCGGACCGATGGCCCGAGCGAGGAACTCGAGATGGGTGCAACCCTTTGCCCGGCCAAAGCGCTCCTGCACCGCACGGTTGTAACCCCGGGCGACGGTGAGTCCGACCATCCCTGCGAACGCCGGCTCGATCTGCACGCATTCGGCATGCGGAAACGTGTTCATCCGCGCTTTGGCTTCCGTGATCACCAGGTCGGTGCGACGGACCGAGACCTCGAGGCCCATGTCGTGCACCTGTCCCCAGGGATCCGAGGGCTGTGCCCAGGGCCGTTCGTCCTTGAGGTGGGCGACGACCCGGAACTCGTCCTCCTCCTCGAAGACCTCGAAGTCGAGGGTCCTGCGGTGGACCGGCACCGTGCCCTCGGAAACGGCATCCCCCCTGGTCTCCGGGTCGACGGCGGGCGAGGCGATGCGGGCGCCATGAGGGTCATCGTGGGAGGACATGGAGGCATCTTGTTCGCCGGGGGTAGCGCTCCGCACATCGAGAAGACTAGGGACACCCCGGATCCGGGGACGCGTTGTAGGTGTGGAGTATGGGATGGCGCCCCGTCCAGCCGATCCGGGTGATCGACCCCGTCGAGAGCTGCAGGCGCCACACGAGGTCGTCGGGCTGGCCGAGCGCCCACGCCACGGCCGCCTTGATCGGCGAGACGTGGCTGATCACGACCACGTCGCCGTCGGGACGGCGGGCACCCTCGCCGTCGCGCGCAAAGAGCTCCTCGCAGGCGTCGCGCACCCGCCTGCCGACCTCGACGAGAGACTCTCCACCTGGCGGTCGGTAGGAGGGGTCCGCCCGCCACTGTCGCCAGAGGTCCCCCGGGACCTCTGCCAGCGGACGATGATCGAGCTCCCCGTAGTCGATCTCGATCCACCGGTCGTCGGTCTCGACCCGTGGTCCGAGGCCGAGCCCCTCACCGGTCTCGACGGCGCGCTGCAGGGGGCTCGAGACGACCCTGACGGCCGGAGCCAGGGCCCGCGACAGATCCTCGATCTGCCGGCGTCCCCGCGGCGTGAGCGGCACATCGGCCCGTCCGACCAGGCGGGCCTGGGCGTTGCCGGAGGACTCGGCGTGTCGGACGAGGACCAGCACCCTGGATCAGGAGGAGCGGACCAAGATGCGACCACACTGCTCACAGGTGACCACCTCGTCGGCGGGCAGACGGCGGATGCGTTCGACCTCCATCGAGGGCAGCGTCAGATGGCACCCGCCGCAGCGATCACCCACCAAGGGCGCCGCGCCCGTGCCACCGAGCCGCTGCCGTAGCTGCTCGTACCGCTCGGCCAAGGGCGCGGGCAGCAGTGCCGCCGCCGACCGTCGTCGAGCCACCAGGGAGTCGAGCTCCTCGTCGAGGTCCGCCTCGGCGGCACGCAACGCCTCGCCGAGCTCCTCGCTCCGCTCCGCGATCGCCCCGAGACGCCCGCGGAGCGGTCGCAGCTCGCCTTCGAGGGGCTCCTCGGCCTCCATGATCTCGAGCTCTTCGTCCTCCAGCTCCCGGCCGAGCTGCCGGAGATGGGCGACCTCGCCGTCCATGGCCTCGAGCTCGCGCCGGGCAGCCCGCGAGCTGCGTACATGCGCTGCTCCACCGCCCGACGACGGTCGTCGGCTGCCTGGACCCTCTCCTCGAGCGACCTTCGCCGACCGAGCAGCTCGTCGAGCTGCGCCGCCAGGTCGTCCCCCTCGGCTCGGAGCCGGTTGCGCTCGGTGTCGAGCGCCGCAAGCTCGGCCCGTTGCTGCAGGGTCTCCCGGCGATGGCGGACCTGGCTCATTTCCGTATCGAGGCCCTGTACGGCGAGCAGTACCGCGAAGACGTCCCGCCCCTCCTCACCGGGGCCCGGCTCGCCTGGGGACACCGTTTGGCCCGCCCGTTCGGTCGGATCCGCCTGGTCCATTGGGTCCGTCATCGGCCGTCCGGCCGGTGCTCGACCCTCCACGCTCGGGCACTCGAGAGCGCCACGCGGAGCGCGTCGTCGGCGACCGCCTCGGCGGCCTCCCACTCGAACCAGCGGACCAGAGGGCTCTCGCCCGGCGGCGGCGACGGATCCTCCGTCCCGGCCAAGAGGAGATAGCGCAGGTCGAGGTGGGTGTGACCAGCGGCCGAGGGATGGACGTCGACGTGGATCAGGACCGGCCCCGATGCCGGGTGGCTCAGATCGAGTCCGGTCTCCTCCTCCGACTCGCGCAGGGCGGCATCGCTCGGTGCCTCCCCGCGCTCGATGTGCCCGCCGGGCTGCAGCCAGCGGTGGAGCCGCCGATGGTGGTGCAGCACCGTGCCCCGCACGCCCGTGACGATCCCCGAACCGGTCAGGTGGACGGCGTCTGCCTCCCGGTCCCAGGGGCGATCGAGGCGGTGCAGCTCGTCCAGGATCCGTTGCTGCGAACGCCGCTCGGCGGAACCCCGCGGGTTGTGGGACACAAGGAGCTGTCGGAGCACGTCGGGCGACGAGGGTTCGGATCCGGCCCCGACCGTGCGCATCGACCGATCGGGCGCCCCTACCTCCATGCGGGCATCCTACGGCCCATTTGGAAGCGCTTTACGCGCTCGAGGCGCCGGTGACAGCTCACTCACCGGTGCCGTCCGTACACTCCCCACCGACGAGCGGATGGAGGGCTGGCCAATGTTCTGCACCTATCCGGCACGAGAGTTGCGGCGGCGCCGGCACCACCGATGCCCTGGAGGCCGACGGCCTCTCCGCACGGGCGACGCACCTTCCGACCGAGCTCTCCGGTGGTCAGCAACAACGCGTGGCGATCGCCCGGGCTTGGTCAAAGAGCCCGAGGCCCCCGCCGACGAGCCGACGGGTAATCTCGACGAAGAGTCCAGATCGGAGATCACCGGCCTCATGATGACCTTGTGGCAGGAGCGAGGGCTCACCCTCCTCATCGTCACCCACGACGGCACCGTGGCCAGTCGGGCCACGCGCGTCCTGCACGTCCGCGACTGCCGACCATCGGTGCAGGGGAGTTCGCTTGTCGAGCGGTGAGCGACTGGCGACGGCCCATCAGGGCGGGTTCGACGCTGCTCCGCCGCCCGCCAGCCCGCTGCGCCTTGCCAGCTTCAATGTCCATGCCGGGATCGACGGCTGGGGACGTCCTTTCGACACGGTGCAGGCCTGCCGCTCACTCGAGGCGGACGTCCTGGTCATGCAGGAGAACTGGACCGTGGACGCGGGACCGGGGGTCGCCGAGGTCGTCGGGGAGGCCCTCGGGTACCGGGTGATCCAGCAGCCAATGGCCCGCGGCCGTCGTGCTCTCCCGGTCTCGGGAGGGAAAGGCTGGGGACCGACCGTGCGGACTCGGGGCGACCGCGCAACGTTCTTCTTGGACAGCGAGCGACCGCTGCCCCCCGAGAGCGCCGTCTCCCCTCGCTACCGAGAGGGGAGACCCGGCACGATCGGCGTCGCCGTCCTGAGCCGGCTCCCCGTCGTCGACGTGCTGCCGATCGATCTCGGGCGACTCCCCCGCGACGGGGCCCACCGGTGGGCCCTCGCCGTGAGGGTGGACTGGGGCGGACACCCGATGACCGTGGTCGGCACGCATATGTCGCACATCTGGGCGGGTTCGCCTCGCCAGTTGCGCCGCCTCCGCCTGGCGCTCGAGCCCCTGCGAAAGGCTGGACCCATCGCCCTCGCCGCAGACATGAACATGTGGGGTCCGCCGCTGGTGGCGCTTCTCTCGGGGTGGCGGCGGGCCGTCAAGGGACCGAGTTGGCCCGCGTGGCGACCCCATAGCCAGTTGGATCACATCCTTGTCTCCGGGGCGGTCGAGGTGTCGAGGTCGGGCGTCGCACCCGCCGCCGGCTCGGATCACCGGCCCGTCTGGGTCGAGCTCCGCCCGCCGGGGTATCCCCCGGTCCGATAACTGCCATACCTTCTTCCCAGGTCAGCAATTCGACGGCGGTGCCGGCGCTTTCCATGCCGTCAAGACCTGGGACGGGAAGAATGCGACTTCATCGCAGATACCGGGGATCTCCGTGCCCACCGCCACGCTCCAGGCACCGCTGGCGGGCTGCGTGAACATTCCCAGCGTCCCGAGGTGCTGAAACACGGGAAGCGTCGGATCCGTCGGGACGAAGGCGAGCAACGCCCAATAGGTAGACGTCGAGGGGTCGTAGGCATACTCGGTGATCTCGGGGCGTACCCCCGAGACGTCACTGGGCTGGAGTCCTTGATGGGCCAGATAGACGGCCGTCAGGGTGGCCTGTACGTCCGGTGTCATGGTCAGGACCTGGACAGCATCCAGTGGTGTTGCGGACGTGGTGGTCGTCGAGGGGTTGTCCGTCGTTGTCGTAGAGGGGTTCTTTGTCGATGTCGTCGTCGTGGCCTGCACGACGGTCGAACCTTGATGAGACGGGTTTGCCGGCTGCTTGGCCGAACTCGACTTCTTGGTCGTCGGCGGGCTCGTCGTGCCCTGTGTGCCGCATGCCGAGACGGCAATTCCAGCTGCCATGACCAAGCAAACAGGGAGGACCCGGCGAGCCTGGGGCTTCCTCGTCGTGTGGTGCCAGTTCCCTACGGGGACACCGACCCGAAGACACCGCTCACCGCGTACACGCTTCAAACTGATCCCTCTTCTCCTGGAGACGATCGGGTCACCTCCCGAGCGCTCCCTCATCCTGAAAGGGCAGGGCTCTCGTGGTGAAGGGACAAACGTCCCGTCCGGTGCTCGCTTTCTGGCCGGCATGCTGCACTTTCCGTTTGGCCTCAGCCGGGGGGAGCCGGGACGGGCCCGAGGAGGACGTGAGATGAGCCCCAACGATCGGGCGTTTGCCCGATCACTCCGGCCAGAGCTGCTCGGGCTCATGGCCCATCGTCTCGGGAACCAGCCAGAGCACGGCGACGACGGGTGCGGCAGGAAGGAAGGCCGCCAGCGACCCCAACGCGAAGCGGTTCCCCACGTCGGCGACCGAGCCGAAGATGACCAGGCCGGCCACCCCGCCCAGGACCCCGACGGCGATCTCCCACCCCGTCACCGACGCGCGAACCGAGGTCGGGAAGAGCTCGTTCATGAGGGAACCGCCGGCCGGAGCGAACGTGGCCGCGCTCAGGACCCCGAGCACGTAGCCGATCACGAGCGCGGTCTTGGGCCCCGAGTAGGCGAGGATGCCAAAGCCGACGAGGCACACCATGGTGAGTGCCGTTGTGCCCCGCCGACCGATGTGGTCGGCGAGCCATCGGCCCGCCAAGAGGCCTCCGAGCCCGGCGATGCCGGCCATCACGACCATGGCCGAGACCACCCCTCCAGAAAGCTTCTCCACGTTTTGGGCGTAGAGGAAGACGAAGCTGTTGGCCGGACCGGTCACCATGTTGAGCGCGAACGCGAGGACACAGACCACGACCAGCCGCTTGCGGTGGGAGTGAGAGACCGGTCCGAGCACCGGCGCCTCGTGGACGGGGCCCCGGGCCGCCACGTCGAAGCGTGCGGGCTCGTGCACCCTCCGGGCGATCCACGGGAGCGCGAGGAGCGGGATCAACGAAATGGCGAAGACGCCGCGAAAGCCGAGCACCCCGCCGGCCAGCGCGTGGAGGATGGTCAGGGCGCCGGCTCCCACGGCGTAAGCCGCGGCGATCAGGGCGACGGCCTTGGCCCGTTCGGTGGCGGGGGTGTGCTCGGCGGCCATGACCTGCGCCACCCCGTTGGTCGTGCTGAGCAGCGGCCGGCCGCAGGCGAAGATCGCCACGAACGACCAGTAGGTCGGACTGACCGACGCCGCGACCGTAAAAGCCAGGCCCACGCCGCAGGTCCACAGGATCAACGGCCGCCGTCCCCACCGGTCGGCGAGTCCGGCCAGTGGGAGGCTGCCGAGGGACGCCAGTCGGATGACCGCCAGACCGATGCCCAGCTCCGTCCCGGACAAGCCGGCCTGATCGGTGATGGTCGCCCCGGCGGTCGCGTGGCCAAAGGCCTTGGCCACGCTCCCGAGCGCCGCCACCACGCCGAACTGCCCGATGCCCGCCGCCAGCGCGAGTAGGGCCACGGCGACGACCGGCGGGTCGTGCCACCGATACAGGGTCAGGGCCTGCCGCCGGGGGAGCGTCATGGGCTCCCCGCCTGCCCCGTAACCTCCGCCGACCTACCCTGCGGCCGGGCCGACGTCCGGCTCCGACCGAAATCCCACGCCCGGCTCGTACCACCAGCCCGACGCCGCCAGGGCACCCCCGTCGGGATGCAGGCTGGTGCCGGTGATGTACGAGGACAGGTCCGAGGCGAGGAACAGCGCGCAGTTGCCCACGTCGGCGTAGCTGCCCTCCCTGGCCAGCGGGACGATGGCCCGCCGGCCCGGCGACATCTGCTCCCTGGCATGATCGCCGGGGCTCTCCCGGACGCCCTCGATGCCCGCCAGACCCTCCGTGATGATGTGGTCGGGCGCGATCGTGTTCACCCGGATGCCCTGCGGGCCGAGCTCGACGGCCAACGTCCTGCTCAGGCTCTCGACGGCCGCCTTCATCGAGCAATAAACGGCAAAGTCCGGGGCGGCGCGATGCGCCTCGATCGACGTGAGATTGATGATGCTGCCTCCCTCCCTGCCGAGCAGCGGCACGGCCAAGCGGATGGAGTGCAGCATCCAGGTGAAGTTGGTCCTGATGAGGGCGTCCCAGCCCCGGGGGCTGGACTCGACGAAGGGCTGCCGGAAGGTGCCACCCACCACGTTGACCAGGACGTGCACCCCTCCGGAGTGGCGCTCGGCGACGCCACGCCAAAAGCCCTCGAGCGCCTCGGGATCGCGGGCATCCAGCACCTCGCCGCGGGCCGACCCGCCACCCGAGCGCACCTCGTCCACCGTGCGCCCCAGTAGCCCCTCCTGACGGTCGCACAGCTCGAGCACCATGCCCGCCCGCCCGAGGTCGAGGGCGCAGGCGCGGCCCAGGCCCCCACCGCCACCGATGAGCACGCCGACCTTGCCCCCGAGTCGTGCCCGATCCTCCAAGAACGCCATCGGGCTCCTTCCCTCTCGCATCTCGAGTCTCGAGGCCAGCTCACACCCCGAGGTCCGGACCCGATGCTACGAGGGCAGACAGAAGCCCGGAGGGTCCCTCGGGAGCCCGCGAGCCATTAGGTTGCCTGGAGGACCCCATCCGCACGTGGGGGCGACCCCCAAGGGAGCCCAGATGCCCGACGATCTCGGACTCGAAGCCGGCGGCGTGGACGGCGGCGGCGGTGCAGCGAAACGTGGTGCCGGCGACTCGGGACCCGATGACGCCCGCCCCGACGACGGCATCGTGGACGAGGAGAGCGACGAGTCCTTCCCGGCCAGCGATGCGCCCTCGTGGTGGGCCGGGACAGACGCCGAGGTCTAATTCGGAGTTTTTTGCCCGATTTCGGGCACATGCCTTGCAGTCGGGCCCCGTATCCTCCAAGATCCACGGATGCCATTCACCCCCGCCGGGAGCATGGGGCTGGAGGCGCTCCACGCAGCCCTGATCGATCGGCTGCATGCCACCACCTCGCTCACGCGCAGCGAGGTGGTCAGGGTGGTCGGCGACGTGCTGGACTACTTTGCCGAGCAAACCCCCGACCTCGTCCGCCGCCGCCATCGGGAGCTGAGCGCCCAGCGCCTGACCAACCCGGCCATCTTCGACCGGATCCGAGACGAGCTCCCCCTCCATCGAGTGGCAGTCCCCCAACTCACGGTGCGACAGCTCCGTCGCGCCGTCTACGGCTAAGGAGCACCTATGTGCGGCATCGTCGGATACGTCGGCCCGGCCGACTCCGTCCCGATCCTCTTCGAGGGGCTTCACCGCCTCGAGTACCGGGGCTACGACTCCGCCGGCGTCGGGGTCGTATCCAACGGGACCATCAAGGTCCACAAGGACAAGGGCACCGTGCAGGCGGTCGAGAGCGGCCTCCCCAAGCGGTTGCACGGGAGCCCCGGCATCGGGCACACCCGCTGGGCCACCCACGGCGAGCCGAGCCAGGCCAACGCCCACCCCCACGTCGACTCGAGCGGACGGGTGGCCGTGGTCCACAACGGCATCATCGAGAACGCCGGTGAGCTCCGAGC
Organism: uncultured Actinomycetes bacterium; assembly: GCA_963773635.1. GTDB lineage: Bacteria > Actinomycetota > Acidimicrobiia > Acidimicrobiales > RAAP-2 > CAVZBW01. The sequence goes on from CAVZBW010000005.1 coordinate 1,185,689, forward strand.
CAAGCTCGAGGCCGATGGGGTCGAGTTCACCTCCCAGACCGACTCGGAGGTGCTGGCTCACCTGATCGCGGCGACGGAGGCGGAGACGCTCGAGGAGTCCGTGCGCCGGGCCCTCCTCGCCGTCGAGGGCACCTACGGGCTCGCCGTCGTCGACGCCCGGCACCCCGACGCCCTGGTGGTGGCCCGCAATGGGAGCCCGCTGGTCATCGGCATCGGCGACCGGGAGATGTTCGCCGCCTCCGACGTCGCGGCCCTGGTGCGCCACACCACGCAGATCGTCCATCTCGACGATCGCGAGCTCGCCACGCTGCACGCGGGCGGCTACCAGACGTCCACCCTGGAGGCGACCGCCACGGTCAAGTCCCCGACCGAGGCCGACATCGACGACCGCGACTACGACAAGGCGGGCTACGAGCACTTCATGGCCAAGGAGATCCACGAGCAACCCGTGGCCGTCGAACGGGCCATCACGGGACGGATCGAGCGCCGCTTCGCCACCTCCCACCTCGGCGGCCTCAACCTCACCGTCCGGGAGGCCCGGGAGGTCGAGCGGGTCAAGATCCTCGGCTGCGGGTCCGCCTACTACGCCGGCATGCTGGGCGCGCAGCTCATCGAGGAGCTGGCCCGGGTGCCGGCCGACGCCGAACCGGCCTCCGAGTTTCGCTACCGCAACCCGGTCATCGACCCGAGGACCCTGTACGTGGCGGTCAGCCAGTCGGGCGAGACCTTCGACACCCTCCGAGCCGTCCAGGAGGTGCATCGCAAAGGGGGCTACGTGCTCGGCGTCGTCAACGTGGTGGGCAGCACGATCGCCCGAGAGTGCGACGGCGGGATCTACCTGCACGCGGGACCCGAGGTCTCGGTCACCTCGACCAAGACCTTCACGTCCACCGCGGTGGCGTTCGCCCTCCTCGCGGTGCACCTGGGTCGGATCCGCGACCTCTCGGCGGCCGAGGGACGCCGGATCGTCGAGGGCGTGGAGCAGCTCCCGAGCAAGATCCAAGACATCCTGGACCAGGAGGGCCAGATCGCCGAGGTGGCGACGCGCCTGTCCAAGTACCCGAGCGTCTTGTACATCGGCCGGGTGCGCGGGTACCCGGTGGCCCGCGAGGGCGCCCAAAAGCTCAAGGAGGTCTCCTACTGCCACGCCGAGGCCTACCCCACCTCGGAGCTCAAACACGGCCCGCTCGCCCTCGTCGGGCCCAGCCTCCCGACGGTGGCGGTCGTCCCCGGCGACGAGCTGTTCGACAAGAACCTGAGCGCGCTCTCGGAGATCCGGGCCCGCCGGGGCCCCGTCGTGGCGGTGAGCCAGCGCCCCCTCGACAAGGACCTGGCCGACGACGTCATCGTGGTTCCCCCGAGCGAGGTCGAGCTCAGCCCGATCCTCCTCGGCATTCCCCTGCAGATCATCGCCTATCACGCGGCGAAGGCCCTCGGACACGACGTCGACAAGCCCCGCAACCTGGCCAAGAGCGTCACGGTCGAATGAAGGCGCGACAATAGAGGCATGGCTCTCGAACGGCTGGGGCGTGCCCGGGACCGGGCGTGGAAGCGGCTTCTCAAGGTCGGCGTGATCCGCCGGTGGTACGCGAGGCGGCTCATCAAGTTCATCGAGAAGTCCAAGAAGAAGAAGCGCAAGCTGCCCGAGCACCTCAATCAGGTCGACGTGATGCTCCGGCGCGTGCCCAAGCCCCAGCGCAAGGAGACGCTCGAGCAGATGCTGATCCCCGGGCAGGAGGAACAGTTTGGTAGGGCCATGCGCCGGGCGGCCGATCGCCAGAACCGCTCCAGCGGGCAGGGCGGTGCCAAGCGGCGCCCGGGCATGCCCCCCCAGCAGGCGGTCCGTCGCCAGGTGCGGGGACCGCGATGAGCGAGTCCTAGCAGGCGCGTCTCCCCCGATGCCCACCCCGCTGCCGTCGTCGTCGATCCCGGTCCAGCCGCCGCCCGACCACCGGGAGGTGGAGCTGCTCAGCCGTGGCATCCTCTCGGCGGTCTCGCCACCCCAGGGCCCGACCCCCACACAACGACTGCTCGTCGCGGCGATCTGCTCGGCCATGACCGGCCACCCGGCCACGTTCGAGGCGCCGCCCATCGGGCCGGACGAGTTCGCCGCCGGCCTCGCCGTGCGCTCCCTCGACTTTCGGACCCGGATCGTCCAGGTCATGGTGCTCGCCGCCCTGGTGCTGCGGCCGCTGCCGGAGTCGGTGGTCGAGCGCACGGCCGCTTTTGCCCAGGAGCTGCAGGTCGACGAGGAGATGCTCGAGGTCGCCTCGCGCTTTGCCTCGGGCAGCCTCGGGCTCGCCGCGATCGACTTCGAGCGCAACGGGTACACGACAGGATGGCATCCCCAGGACGCAAGGGCACTCCACACCTCCTCGGAGCTGGCCTCGGCGTGGGAGTCGGCGATCGCGGACCCGGCCCTCGCCGAGGGCTGGCGGGACCTCGAGGTGCTCCCTCCCGGGACGCTCGGGCGCAGGGTGACCGAGTTTTACCGGGCCCGCGGCTTCGCCTACCCCGGTCTCCCCGGTTCGGCCCCTCCGCTGCTCGCCCAGCACGATTGGGTCCACCTGATCGCCGACTACGGGACGACGGTCGAGTCCGAGCTCGAGGTCTTCGCCTTCATCGCTCGGGCCAACGACGACCTCCACGCGTTCTCCCTACTCGCCATGGTCGTGTGCCTCTTCGAGACCGGCTACCTCCGCACCGGGGCCGGACTCTTCGAGTACTCCCCCGGACACCTCTCGGCGGGAGGGTCGCTCGAGGGGACCGAGAGGATGGCGACCCGGGTGGCCGACGCCATGCGGCGCGGCGCGCTCTGCTCCGGGAGCGTGGACTTCCTGCGCACCGACTGGTTCGAGCTGGCGAGCTCGACGGTCGAGGAGGTACGGGAGCACTTCGGGGTGGTGCAAAAGTCCGAGGAGGCGATCGCCAAGGGATCGGTCGGGCCGTGGGCCCTCGGGGGCATCAGCCCCTACCAGGTGCGCTCAGGTTCCGATCGGGCCGAGCGGGAGGGTCGCCCCTACGACTCCTATGGGGCGCAGGTCGCCCCGGGGCAGTGACGCCGACGCAACCGGTCGGCGAACCGGTCGGCGAACCGGTCGGCGAACCGGCAGGTGATCGGGATGACGGCACGATCGAAGTCATCGTCGAGATCCCGAGGGGGAGCCGAAACAAGTACGAGTACGACCATCAGCGCGGTCTGATCCGTTTGGACCGGCGCCTCTTCTCCGCCACCTTCTACCCTGCCGACTACGGATTCCTCCCGGACACGCTCGCCGAGGACGGCGATCCGCTGGACGCCCTCGTCCTGATCGACGAGCCGACGTTCCCGGGCTGCCTGGTGGAGGCGAGACCGATCGGCGTCTTCCGCATGTCGGACGAGCGAGGCCCGGACGCGAAGATCATCTGCGTCGCCTGCGGCGATCCGCAGTGGCAAGCCATCCCCGACCTCGACCACCTCCCCGCCCACCTGACCGAGGAGATCGCCCACTTCTTTCGCGTCTACAAGGACCTTGAGGCGGGCAAGTCGACCCACGTGCACGGGTACGAGGCGGCGCCAGCCGCCTGGCGGGAGATCCGGCTGTGTCGGGAGCGTGCGCGGCAGGCCGGACCGGACCACGCCCCGCACTGAGAGCGGTCGACGGCGACCGACCTCAGGTCCGCTGCCGGCGTGACCGCAGGACGCGCTTGACCGCCCCGCCAAACGAGAGATCGCTCTCGGACCACACCGTCCCGACGACCGCGCCCAGGATGATCACGACCCCGATCGCGATGAGCCAGGACATGAGGGCGAAGACGACCCCGATGGGACCGTACTCGCGGTGGTCGCCGATGATCGTGTTGGAGAAGAAGTACTTGGAGAACACCCCGAGCCCGATCCAGAACAAGGTGGTCGCAACGGCCGGAGCGACGAACCGTCGGGGCGGCACCCGGCTCCCCACCAGGGTCCACAGCGTGAAGAACCAAAAGGCGACGAGCACCGGCACGCTCATGAGTCCGATCCACACTCGCCCGCCCTCGACCGGACCGATGGCACGTCCCACCCATCCCGCGAACGACGCCGTGGCCACCGTGGCCACGATCCACACCAGCTGGCGGTGGAAGTCCTTCATGCCCCTCGACCGCAGACCGAACAGGCGCTCGTAGATCGCCTGGAGCGTCGCCGCCGTGCCGATCCCGCCAAAGATGGTGAAGATGATCCCCTGGGCGGTGACGGCGTTGGACGTCTTGGACGACGAGTTGAAGAGCTGCCCCACCAGGCCGGACGCCTCGTGGTTGAGGCCGAGCTGTCGGGTGAGCCCCGCAACGACGCTGTGCCCGGCGAGCGCCCCGACGATGATCAGGAAAGGCAGGAAGCACAGCAGCAGGATGGCGGCGAACTGCATGGCCTGGTTGATGAAATCGAGGGCGCTCAGTCGGTGCCACACCGTGTCCGCGGTCGAGCCCGAATAGCGCGCCTTCGCGGCCTGCGCCTTGCGCCGGATGGCGGAGGAGGACCCGCCATCGTCCGACGACCCCTCGACCGTGGTTCCGTTCGGCCTTTCGCTAGCCCCGTCGACCGGGGCCGGGCGGCTATCGCCCTCGAGCGGAGCCACGCCGGCTCACCCGGTCCTCAGCCACTGGCACCGGTCCCCCCGGGCGGCTAGATCTGCAGTCATGCATGTGGCCGCCCTGCGCATGGACCTGCACCTTCCCTCCAGCGCCTCCCTCAAGGACAAGCGCTCCGTCGTCCGGCACCTGCTCGAGGCGGCTCGGCACCGCTATCGCGTCAGCGCGGCGGAGGTCGGCCACCTCGATCTCACCCAGCGATCGGCGATCGGGTTCGCCGTCGTGTCGAGCGATCCCCATCAGGCGGAAGACGTGCTGGACACGGTCGAACGCTTCGTCTGGTCGCATCCCGAGCTGACCGTGCTGTCAGCCACTCGCCGGTGGCTCGAGGCCACCGCGGAGCTCTGACGGCATCAGGGTGGCCACGGCCCGACCTCGAGAGGTCAACTCCCGATGGTGGTTCCGTTGACGCTCGCCGACCAGTCCCCGTTGCTGTTCCCCGCATAGGCGGCAGAGCCGGGTGTGGAGTTGGTCGAGGCCGAGGACCCGCCAGGGCCTCCCGCCTCCGCATCGGCCTCGCTCCCCGAGCCGACGGCAATCCCCACCGCGGTCGAGCCGGCCCCCTGGGCCGATGCGTTGGCCGTGCCACCCTGGTTGGCGGCGGCCACGGCAGATCCGCCGCCAGAGGCCTGGGCGTGGCAGCTCGAGCTGCCGCCGGATCCTCCGGAGCTCTGCTCGTCTCCCGTCTGGGCGTGAGCCTGCGCCCCGCCCCACAGGCTGCTGGCGGTCGCCCAGGCGTGCTGCTCGCAGGCACCCGCCTGGCCCTTGTTGCCCTCGGCGTCCGCGGCGTGCTCGTAGCCCTCACCGTGGGCATGAGCACGGGCATGACCGTGCCCGTGTCCATGGGCGCCCGTGGCGAACGCGGGCGTTGCGGCGAGCAGGCAGACACCTGCGACCGTCAGGAACCCGAGACCGAGCAGCTCCGCCAAGCCAACCACTGACCACCCCCCATGCGGCCCGCTCGAGCCCCTTCTCGTTGGCGTCGGCACGCTCGGCCCCTGCGCCGTCCGTCCGTCTCCCCTTGGAGGCTGTCGCATCGTGATGAGCCTCGATTCGCGCTCCCTGGATCGGTCATCCAGGATTCGGCCGGAGTCCACTATAGACCACAGCCCCCTGCCGAGGCAGGGGGCTGTGGGTAGATCTCGGTCCCTCTTGCGGGACCAGGCCGGCGCCTAGCTGTTGAGCGTGATGCCGTCCTTGCTGGCCGACCAGTCGCCGTTGCTGTTGCCGGCGTAGGCCGCCGAGCCAGGCGTGGAGCTGGTGTTGGCCGAGCTCGAGCCGGGCTGGTCGGTGGCCGTGGCGTTGGAGCCGGTCCCGACGGCGATGCCGACCGCGGTGTTGCCGCTGCCGGTTGCGCCGGTCTCGGCCGTGCCGCCGTCGACGGCCGCCGACACTGCCGTGCCGCCGTCGACGCCCTCGGCGAACGACGTCGTCGGGGTGGGCGCCGGAGTGCTGCTGGTGTTGTAGGCGACCGCCACACCGGTGCCGTCGCCAGCCTCACCGAAGGCCAAGGCGTTGGTCCCGGGCCCGTTGCTGCTGGCAAGGGCGTAGTTGCCGCTCCCACCCGCCGCGCTGGTGCCGGAGTAGGCGTTGGACGTGCCGCCGTTGTCCGCAGTGGCGATGCCCACGTTGTCGTTGTTGGAGGTGTCGTTGCCGACACCCGCCTCGGCGTTGGCGTAGCTGCCGTTGTTGGCGGCGGCAAAGGCGACGTTGAAGTTGTTGGAGCTGTCGTCACCCACACCGGAAGTGGCGAACGCCTGCGAGCCACCGGTCGCCAGCGCCAGCGCCAGGTTGGCGTTGTTGGAGCTGCCGTTGCCGTTTCCGGCCACCGCACCCGCCTGGCTGTGCCAGAGAGCGACGGCGCCCGCCACGTTGAAGTTGTTGGACGACCAGCTCCCGTTGCCGGCGTATGCCGTCGCCTCGCCCTTCACGGCGACTGCCACCGCAGTGTTGAAGTTGTTGGACGAATGGTCCCCGTCTCCGGCGTGCGCACGGGCCAGGCCCTTCACCGCGACGGCGACCGCCGTGTTGAAGTTGTTGGACGACCAGCTCCCGTTGCCGGCCTTGGCGTCGGCGTGCCCCTTGAAGGCAACCGCGAGCGCGGTGTTGAAGTTGTTGGAGGACTTGTTGCCGTTGCCGGCGTTGGCCTCGGCAAAGCCCTTCACCGAGAGGGCCACCGCCGTATTGAAGTTGTTGAACGACCAGTTGCCCTTGCCGGCCTGAGCATCCGCGTACCCGCGGAAGGTGCCCGCCACGGCCGTGTTGAAGTTGTTGGACGAGTGGCTCCCCGTACCGGCGTACGACCTTGCCACGCCCTTGACGGAGACCGACGCCGCCAGGTTGTGGTGGTTGAAGCCGCCACCGCTCCCGGCATAGGCCTCAGAGAACCCATGCAACGCGAGCGCCGCTGCGAAGTTGTGGTGGGCGTCAATTCCGAACTGTGCGCCGGTTCCGGCCACGTGTGCGCTCGCGCCGAACGCGGGAGCGCTGGCGAAGCCGAGCAGGCCTGCCACGCCCAGAGCTCCGGCGCCCACCAAGCCGGTCCGGCCGATGCGGCGGCCCTTCTTGGATCTGCCCTTGCCCTTCACTCCATCGACGCGCGCCTGCGGAGCGGTGTATCGACCGGACGCTGCTCCTGTGGAAGTTCCTTCGTGGTTTGCCATCGCTCCTTGCCTCTCTCCTGCTCCAAGCTTCACAGCCAAATCCCAGACTGCTGGCGCCGGCAAATGGACCCCTCCGCGAGCGCGCCGTGGCGTCAAAATAGGTTGCAATCAGGTCCATGTCAAGCAATGGACCCCCCACAACTAGCAGGCAGCGATAGCGCTCCTCAACGTTCTGCAGAATCGCGAACCACTTCGTGACCGGCGCCCGCCTGTTTGGCCCTACCAGGGAGAACAACCTCGTCGGCGCAGCGTCGGCATGGGAATCGGGGTTGACCGGCTTGGGATCACACCCAAAGTTCGGTGACGCTGCGCGGACGCGCTGAGAGCGCGGACGCGCACAACCCCCCACCGGGGTGGGGGGTTGTGCTGTCGCTTCGTCCCTGTCGCCAGGGAGGTGTGTGCTGCTGCTCAGCTGTTGAGCGTGACGCCGTTGTTGCTGGCAGACCAGTCGCCGTTGCTGTTCCCAGCGTAGGCCGCCGAGCCAGGCGTGGAGCTGGTGTTGGCCGAGCTCGAGCCGGGCTGGTCGGTGGCCGTGGCGTTGGAGCCAGTCCCGACGGCGATGCCGACTGCGGTGTTGCCGCTGCCGGTTGCGCCGGTCTCAGCCGTACCGCCTGCGACAGCCGCCGACACTGCCGTGCCGCCGTCGACGCCCTCAGCAAACGAGGTCGTCGGCGTAGCCGCCGGAGTGCTGCCGGTGTTGTAGGCGACCGCCACACCGGTGCCGCCGCCAGCCTCACCGAACGCCAAGGCGTTGGTCCCGGGCCCGTTGCTGCTGGCGAGGGCGTAGTTGCCGCTCCCACCTGCCGCGCTGGTGCCGGAGTAGGCGTTGGACGTGCCGCCGTTGTCCGCAGTGGCGATGCCGACGTTGTCGTTGTTGCTGCTGTTGTCGGCAATGCCGGCCTGGGCGTTGGCGCTGCTTCCGTTGTTGGCAGCAGCGAAGGCAACGTTGTCGCTGTTGGAGCCACCGTCGCCGACACCCGACGCCGCGAAGGCCTCGGACCCGCCGGTAGCGAGTGCAACCGCCAGGTTGTCGTTGTTGTTGCTGTTGTTGCCGTCACCGGCCACTGCCTCGGCAGCGCTGCCGCCGAAGGCTCCCGCCAGGGCGACGTTGCCATTGTTGCCGTCGTTGGGGCTGCCGTTGCCGTTACCGGCTGCCGCGGCGGCCTCGCTGTTATCGAAGGCCAACGCTCCAGCGACGTTGTCGTTGTTGGAGGCGTTGTCGCCGTTACCGGCGGCCGCAGCTGCCTGACTGTCGCCAATGGCACCAGCCAGGGCGATGTTGCCATCGTTGGAGCTGTTGTCACCGTTTCCGGCGGCGGCCGCAGCCTCGCTGCTCGGGTCGAACGCCAGCGCCCCGGCGACGTTGCCGTCGTTGGAGCTGTTGTCGCCGTTACCGGCGGCCGCGTCCGCGTGACCCCTGATGCCGATTGCGATGGCGGTGTTGCCGTCGTTGGAGCTGTTGTCGCCGTTACCGGCGGCCGCGTGGGCACTGCCCTCGAACGCCAGAGCGCCGGCGAGGTTGCCGTCGTTGGAGCTGTTGTCGCCGTTACCGGCGGCCGCGTCCGCGTGACCCCTGATGCCGATGGCGATGGCAGCGTTGTCCGAGTTGGAGCTGTTGTCGCCGTTACCGGCGGCCGCGTGCGCCTTGCCCTCGAACGCCAGAGCCCCAGCCAGGTTGTCGTTGTTGGAGCTGTGGTCACCGTTACCGGCAGCCGCGCTCGCGTCGCCCCTGATGCCGGCCGCCAGAGCAACGTTGTCGTTGTTGGAGGCACCGAAGCTTCCGTTACCGGCAGCCGCATCCGCGTGACCCTCGAAGGCGAGAGCGCCGGCGAGGTTGTCGTTGTTCGACGCGAACCAGTCACCGTTACCGGCAGCTGCGTGGGCGTCGCCCTTGATGCCGATGGCGATGGCGGTGTTGTCGTTGTTGGAAGCCAGGAAGCTGCCGTTGCCCGCCGCCGCGTCGGCGTGGCCCTTGTAGGCCAGGGCGCCGGCGACGTTGCCGCTGTTCGAGGCGAAGATGCTCGCCGTTACCGGCCGCCGCGTGGGCGTCGCCCTCGATGGCCAGGGCGCCAGCCCAGTTGTCGTTGTTGGAGGCGATGAAGCTTCCGTTACCGGCGTCGGCGCTGGCGTGCCCGTCGATGGCGCCCGCAAGGGCGGTGTTGTCGTTGTTGTCGGCGAAGACGCTGCCGTTACCGGCGTTGGCCTCGGCCGAGCCGAACAGGGCGAAGGCCCCGGCACGGTTGTTGTCGTTGGTGGCGAAGAGGCTGCCGTCACCGGCGTTGGCCTCTGCACTACCGAAGATCGCTACCGCGTCAGCGTGGTTGTGGTTGTTCGATGCCAGGATGCCGTCGCCCGCAGATGCCTCAGCGTGACCAAACGCCGAGAAGGCGTCCGCGTGGTTGAAGCTGCTGCTCGAAGCGAAGCCGGCACCAGCCGACGCGGTGGAGTTCCCGAAGAACGACGCCGCGTGCGCGTGGTTGAGGACCGGCGAGCTGCTGGACTGGGTGTGGAACCCTGGGCCGTGCGTGTGCGCAAAGGCACCGAACGCCGGGGTGCTGGCGATTCCCAAGATGCCAGCGGCCCCTAGGACCCCTGCGCCCACGATCCCGGTGCGCCGGACGCGGGGCGAGCTCTGCTCGACCAACGCGTGGGCGCCACGGACTCGCTTGGGCGGCGTGTACCGTCCGAATCCGGACTTTGCGTGTGCTCCTCGATGCTTTGCCATGCTGGCCTCTCTCTCCTCCAATATTCACAGTGAATTCACTGAAAGCAGCAGCGCTCCACCAAACGACCCCTCTGAGAACGCAGGGGCAACGTAGATTGCGGCGGAGCAGATGTCAAGCAAATAGCTCCGGCCAAGCCCCAGGGGGCATCTCACCTGCGGGAACTCCCCCGGCCGCCTCGGGCTCTCGGGCACCTCCGCCCGTGGTTCCGCGAGCACGGCGCGAGCACCTTGGCCTGGGAAATGCCTGTCCCCACCCGTCATGCCGGCGTTGCCTTTGGTCCCTGGCGGTCCGGTGTGGTCCGGCCGAGGGCCAGGCGTGCTGGAGAATTTCCCACGGGTGCTGCACGGAGGCTCCACACCGTCTCCATATCCGGAGTTCTCCATATCCGGAGGTGCGGCGCCTACAGATCGGGAACCCCGAGGCCGGCCAGGACGGCCGTGTGGGTCCAGCGATCGACCGGCCGGTGGCCGTCGGGCAGGATGCGGTGGACGGCGGAGCCCATCCGGACCGCCAGCTCGAAGACGGCGAGGCTCACGACGACGACCGCGGCGCTGTCCCAGTACCGCGGCACGAGGTCCAGCCCGCCGTAGCGGCCGACGGCGGACATGATCGTCATGGCCCCGAGATACGGCACCAGCCACGCGGAGCAGACCCACTCCACCGACGTATGCCGGTAGGCGGCATGCGCCGCGAGACCCGCCTGGATGAGGACGCCGATCCCGACGATCGCGAAGACGTAGCGGTCCGTCTCCCAACCCGACCAGTAGAGGATCAGGTTGGCGACGACGAAGCCCGTGCGGGTCACGATGGCCGGACGGACCACTCGGTAGGGCCTGTGGAGCGAGGGCGCCGTCGCTCGCAGGACGGCCAGCGAAAGTGGGGCCAGACCGTAGACCACGGCGGTGGAAGCGGTCGCAAAGGTCAGCAACTGCCGCCAACTGGGCAGGGCGATAAGGAAAAGGAGCCCGACGCCGTAGCAAGTCAGCAGGCTGACGAGAGGCACTTTACGGCTGTTGAGCCTGGCGAAGAAGCCGGGCAGGTAGCCCTCCCGTGCCAGGGCGTAGGGCACCCGGGACGAGGTTGCCGTATAGGTGAGGCCCGTCCCGGCCGGGGAGACGCTTGCTGCCAGGTAGACGAGGTAGGCCAGCCACCCGACCCCCAAGGTGTTGGCCAGGCCGGCCAAGGGCCCGTAGTCACCGGCGAACCGCAGCTGGGACCATCCGTCGACCAGGTTGGCCTCAGGTAGGGCGCCGATGAACGCGATCTGGAGCAAGAGGTAGATGCCCATCGCGATCACGACCGAGCCGAGCACGGCGAAAGGAATGTTGGACTGGGGATTGCGGGTCTCGCCTCCGAGCTGGATGGCCTGTTCGAAGCCGAGGAGGGCGAAGACCACTCCGCCTTGGGAGATCGCCAGCGTGATCCCGTGCGCGCCACCAAAGAACGGCCCCCCGTGCTCGGTGAAGTTGCCGGAGTGGAAGTGCACGGCGAGCAGCGTGGCCGCCACGATGACGGGCACGGCGATCTTGAACCACACGACGGCGCTGTTGGTCTCGCTGAACAGCCGCACACCGGCCGTGTTGACGAGGATGAACACCAACAGAACCCCCGCGGCGACGAGTCGACCGGCCGCGGACAGCTCGACGAGCCCGTGCGAGTCCTGGCTCAACCACGGAAGGTAATTGGACGCGTAGCGAAGGCTGGCGACCGTCTCGATCGGGGCGATGCAGACCGCCGTGATCCAGGAGAGGAAGCCCGACAGAAACCCCGTGGGGCGCCCAAATGCATACAGGGGGAACCGGCCGACGCCCCCGTCCACGGGGAACGTCGAACCGAGCTCGGCGTAGCTCATCGCAAGCACGGCGCCCAGGGCACCGGCGATCACCCACGCCAGGATGGATCCGCCGCCGCTCAGCTCGGAGGCGTCAAACCCGGCGAACAGCCAGCCCGAGCCGATGACCGCGCCGACCGAGACGAACAGCGCCGCACCGCGCCCGAGCTCACGGGACGTGCGAGATGGCCCGACATCGGCGCTGGCCTCCTCTGACATGGGGACACGCTACTGAGTGGGCACCCCTTCCAAGGAATCGGGGCATTGACTTCCGGAATATAGCGATATATCGTGATGGAACTCGATAGACAGTTCCAACCAACCCGGTTCCGGAGAGAAGAGAGGTGGAAGATGGAGGCGACCGCAACCCAGGGCTGGCCCCGAGCCTTCGACGCGTGGTGCCGATGGGCTCAGGAGGCCGCGGAGGACTTTTGCTCCCATGCCGAGGAGCACGGGCGGTACCACAAGTACGGCAGGCCGCGAGGACCGCGGTGGCAGGGCAAGGGTGCCTGGGGGTTTGGCGGCCCCCCCTCCGCCTGGTCGTGGACGGGCGGCCCCCCGCGGCCCCGGTCGAGACGCGGCGACATCCGCCTCGCCGTCTTGACCCTCCTCGGCGAGCAGCCGATGCACGGCTACCAGATCATCACCGAACTGACGGAGCGCAGCGGCGGCATGTGGCGGCCGAGCCCCGGATCGGTCTACCCGGCCCTGCAGCAGCTCGAGGACGAGGGACTGGTCTCCGTCTCCGAGCGAGAAGGTCGCCGGACCTACGTGCTCACCGACGCAGGTCGAGCGGAGTCGGAGCGCCTCTCGCAGGGTCGCCGTGCGCCCTGGGAGGAGATGGCGGAGGAGGCCGAGGGCAATGCCGGGGGGCTGAGCGGGACCGCCGCCCAGGTGTTCGCCGCAGCGATGCAGGTTTCAGTGGTGGGCTCGCCGGAGCAGCTCGAGCAGGCCGAAGAGCTGCTGAAGGACACCCGGCGGGCGCTGTACCGGATCCTCGCAGAGGACGAGGCGGAGGAGGATGAGGAATGAGGCCGCCGCGCCCGGGCACGAAGTCCGCCCTCCGGATCGGTGACGCGGAACGAGAAGGGGCGGTCTCCGATCTCGGGCGCCACTTTGCAGACGGCCGCCTCACGCCGCTCGAGCACGAGGAGCGCACCGCGCTCGCCCTCGAGGCCCGGACCGGCGCCGATCTCGGCGCGCTGTTCGCCGATCTTCCGCTGCTCTCCCCCACCCCCGACGTGCCGCACCGGCTCTGGCCGGCGCAGGCCCTCAAGATCGCGTGGCGACTCGCGGCGGTAGCCCTGGTGGCGGCACTCCTCCTCGGCGCTCTCCACGTCGTCCAGGTGATCCTGGTCGTCGCGCTCGTGGCGCTTGCCCTGCGATTGTCCATCGGGCGGCGTGGCGGTGGGCGCTGGCATCCCGCCGCACAGCCCTCCCGTCGGCCCTGGTGATCGTCCCGGGGACCGGCGGTACGTGAGACGATCCTCACCGTATGAGGACCGAGCGCCGATGGACGCGCCTCGACTTCTGGGGTGGCGGCTGGCGTAGCGAGGCCTGTGCATGAGCACGGCGGAGGCCAAGACCTCGGCCCTACGTCGTATTCCGATCTTTTCGTGTCTCGATCCCGATCAGGCTCGCGACGTCGCGGACCTGGTCACCGAGGAACGGGTGCCGGGCGGCGAGTGGCTGTTTCGCCAAGGCGACGAGGCGTCGACCTTCTTCTTGGTCGTCTCGGGTCGCCTTGCCATGATCGACGAAGAACACGACGCCTTCATCGGCGAGGTGGGCGCCGGCCAATCCTTTGGCGAGCTCGGGGTGATCAGCGATCAGGTGCGCGCCGCCGGTGTTCGCGCCGTGCGCGACAGTCGGCTCTGGGCGATCTCACGGGCGTCATTCGGCGACCTGATCGACCAACACCCCGAGGTCCGGCGACACCTCTTCCAGACCTTGGCCCAGATGGTCCGCCAGTCCCGTGCGGCCGAGATCGAGAGCCGTCCGAGCATCGTCGGTGTCGTGAGCGCCGAGGGTCCCGGTCTGGCGACGTCCGTCGCCCGCGCCCTCGGCGAGGCCCTCTCGGCTCACGGTTCCGTGGAGACGGTCTCGATCGACGCGATCCCTGGAGCGAAAGGCCAGGACCGCAGCGAGCTGGCCCACCGCTTCAGCCACCTGCTCGATCGGCTCGAGGCAACCAACGACTGGGTGCTCCTTGTCTCGGAGCCCGCGTTCGGACACCCCTGGCGGGACTTCGCGCTGGCTCAGTGCGACCGGGTCACCGTCGTGGTGGATGCAGAGCGTCCCGACCACTGGTCCTCGCTGGCGCCGCACCAGCGATGCGATCTGGCGCTGGTACACCGTCGACCCTCGCTCGAATGGTGGAGGCGGTTCGACCCGGTCTCCCACCATTACGTCGGGAGCCACCCGACGGCGACCGCGCTCGCGCCCCTGGCGCGCCGCCTGGCGGGTCGATCCCTCGGCCTCGTGATGTCGGGCGGAGGCGCCCGAGGGATGGCCCACTTCGGCGCCTACAGCGAACTTGCCAGAGCGGGCCTCACGTTTGATCGCTTTGGAGGGACCAGTGCGGGCGCCATGGCGGCCGGGGCCTTTGCGATGGGCCTGTCCGCTGACGACGCCTTGGCTTCGACCCGCGAGCACCTGGCACGTCGCGGCGTCCTGTCCGACTACACGGTCCCCACGGTGTCGCTCATCCGGGGTCGACGAATCGAGCGCGCCGGACAGGCCTTTTACGGCGATCGACTCATCGAGCATCTGCCCAAGGGCTTCTTCGCGCTCTCGGCCGACCTGATCTCCGGGCGGGAGGTCGTCCACCGAAGGGGATCGCTGTGGCGCGCCGTGCGAGCGTCGCTGTCGATTCCCGGCGTCTTGACACCGGTCGTCGATGGCGAACGACTCCTGGTGGACGGGGGGTTGCTCAACAGCCTCCCTGCCGATGTCATGGCCTCGGACACCGACGGGCAGGTCGTTTGCATCGACCTTCGAATGCCCTACGTGCCGAGCCGCCGCCATGGCTTCGGATTGCTGCCCGGCCAGCCGCCGGCGCTGATCCGCCGCATCGTGCACGGCACCGACGAAATGCTGCCCTCGATCCAGGACATCCTCATGAGGAGCATCGACCTGGCGGCAGCCTCACGCACGCTCACGGGGATTCCCCGCATCGCCGCGGTCATCAGGCCGGACGTGTCCCAGGTGAGTCATTTCGACTTCACTCGATCGGCGCCGGCGATCGAGGCCGGTCGCTCCGCGGCTCGAGCGTTGCTGGCCGAGCCGGGGGGGCTTGCGGACCTGGCGGAGTGAGCGACGGGCGGCGAAGGACGACCCACCACTCCCCGGCCGGGAGTCACGTGACGATCCACCGTTCTCGTGGCCAGGCTGAGCCCTTGGAGGCCGGGAAGCCGGTCGACGCGACGGTCGATGCGCTCCGCCATCGAGCGACCGTCGTCGCCAGAGAAGAGGTAGCCGACTACGAAGGCCACCTCGGCTGCGGGCATGATGTCGGAGCCGACCGTCTGCCAGAATCGCTGCAGCGTGAATCGCGTCAGTCGACGGGTCCTCTTGCGGGAGGCGAGTCGCGTCGTCGCCTGTGAGGCATAGAAGTCCGCGTGGCGGCCCTCCTGTCGCATGATCATCCGCAAGAGCTCCGAGAGGACGGGGTGGTCCGCTCGCTGCATCAACCGCGCGGTACGCGGCCTGTGCCGACCACTCGTTGATCGCCCCCCACGCCATGTGTATGGCCACGAAGTCCTCTCCGATCAGCGCCGAGTACAACGCCTCCTTCGCCAGCTGGAAGGCATCCCCCGTCCTGCGCCCGGCGAGCCGGTCGCTCACCCGCTCGGATCCTGCCGGGAGTCCATGGACGCCGAGCACCCGACCGATGGCCTCTCCGTGCCACATCTCCTCCCACACCCAACAGGACAGGAACCAGGTCACCTCGGGGTCTCGGTGTGCGGACGTCATGAGGAGCTCGCGTAGGTAGCAGACGGTGTTCAACTCGACGTCGTGCATGTAACTGAGGCACCGGAGCGCCCCTCGATCCAGGGGTCGGCGCTCAAAGGAGCCGAAATCCAGCTCGGAGACGTCGATGCGTCCGGCGCGCGATTTGTAGGATTCGACCGTCGTTCTCACCAGGAGCTCCTCTCGCCGGATCAGGACTCCAGCTCGTCTGCGATCGTGACTCTCACCGGATCCCGGGGAACGACGGCGGGCGTGTGCTGCTCCAAGCGCAGGGCGCGGAGCGACTCGTCGGGATGATGCAGGCGCCACCGGTACCGATGTGCCGCGTACGGGAGGTGGGCGAGATACAGCGTGGCCGCCAGGACCATGAGCGCGATCGGCGCCAAGATGGTCAGGGCGATCACCGTTGCCAACCCCGCGAGCACCGCTACGACGGCGTTGCTCGATATCCGGATGCCCTTGGCCGACCAGGTGGGGATCGGCGCCACCAGCAGCACGGCGATGGCCAGCATCCATATCGTGACCGCGAGGGGGCCGTCCCACCACCCCGCGCCGAGCTCCAAGGAGAACGCCAGCGGAGCGAGCACCAGGAGGCCGCCGACGGGCGCCGGCACGCCGAGGAAGAAGTCCTTGAGCAGCCAGGCGCGCGCCGGATCGCTACGGAGCGTGTTGTACCGCGCCAGTCGCAGGAGCATGCACGCGGCGAAGGCGCAGACGCCGATCCAGCCTGCGGGGTAGTGCTGGAACCTCCACAGGGAGAGCACCAGCACGGGGGCCACGCCGAAGGCGATCCCGTCGACGAGCGAGTCGAGATCTCCGCCGAGCTTGGTCGTGGCATGCAGGAACCTGGCGAGGCGACCGTCGAGGCCGTCGAGCACGGCGGCCGCTCCAATAAGTGCGATGGCCGGACCGTACGATCCGGCAAATGCAAAATGTATTGCGATCAGTGCACAGCTCATGCCCGAGAGCGTGACTGCGCTTGGGAGGGCGCGACGAACCTGCGAGTTATCGACCATTGGTGCTCCCCTGCATCGTCGCCATTTCGGTCTGACGGGCCAGCGGCGCCAGCTCGGCGAGGACCGTGACCCCACCCGTCGTGCGCTGGCCCCTCTCGACAAGCACGCGACTCTCCAGGGGGAGATACGTGTCCACTCGCGAGCCGAAGCGGATCAGTCCGAAGGTCCGTCCGGCGGTGGCCCTCGACCCGGCCGCAACCTGACAGACGATCCGCCGGGCGACGATCCCGGCAATCTGCACCACGGCGAGCTCCTGGCCCTGGGGCGTTCGCAGCAGCAGCGCGTTGCGCTCGTTGTCCTCGCTCGCCTTGTCCCGTGCTGCGACGAGGAACCGACCGGGGCGATAGGCGACGCGGCAGATCTCGGCGTCGGTCGGAAAGCGCTGAACGTGCACGTCAAAGAGGGAAAGAAAGACGCTGACACGCACCATGGCCCGCGCCATCCCGAGCTCGGGTGGCGGCACCGCTTCGGCCACCTGCACCACCCGCCCATCGGCAGGGGCAAAGACCACCCCGGACCTCCTTGGTGTGATCCGAGCAGGGTCCCGAAAGAACCAGACCACGAATCCCGTGAGCAGTACACCGACGAGCGAGAGGGGTCGCCACAGGATGCCGAGCACGACGGTGAGGCATGCTCCGAGCGCCACAAAGGGCCGGCCGGCAGGGTGCATCGGCGGGACCAGCGACCGCGAAAAATGAGCCCGGACGGACACTGGCTGACCCCCTTCCCCGAAGATCGTGTGTGCGATCTTGGCACAGTCTTTCGGGAAATGCCAGGAAAAAAACCGGGTCGTGGAGTGGAAAGTCTCGGTGGTGGTTCCCGTTATGTGGCGCTCAAAGAAGTGACCGTTGAGTCAGCAAGTAGTGACTGGGGAGTAAGGCGCAAGCGCGGCGCCAGGGGCCGGCTCGGGTGACCGAGCAGTCATGACGTGTCGTGGTCAGCCGCCTCGCTCTCTGACCCATGAGCGAACGTAGAGGACGACGCCCAGCGCGACCACCGCTCCCACGATCACGAGCGAGGCAGGGCCCGTCAGCTTCTCTATGGACTCACCGATGAAGTACCCGAGGAGGGTGAAGGTGATCCCCCAGACGATCCCTCCGGCTGCGTTTGCCAAGAGGAACTTGGCATAGGGCATGTTGGACATGCCCGCGAGGCCAGGGATCATGGTCCGGAAGAGCGCGACGAAGCGAGCGATGAAGACCCCGAGCATTCCTCGTCGACGGAGATAGGTCCGTCCTGACTCCACTGCGGCGTTGCGTTTGCGGAGTGCCCGGAGTCCCAAGATGCGCGGCCCCAGCAGCCTGCCGGTCTCGTAGCCGACGGTGTCGCCCAAGATGGCGCACACGATGACGACGACGACCATGACGGGAAGGGCCACGTGGTGACGACTGGCGAGGGCCCCACCCACGATGACCGCCGTCTCGCCCGGCAAGACGACCCCAAACAGGATCGCCGCCTCTCCGAAGCAGAGCAACCCGACGACCAGGTAGGCGACGACTCCGTGCAGCACGAGCACGTGATCGACCAGGTCGGAGGTGATGGACGAAAACCCCGCTGGCCTCACGACCCCTCCCCCGCTCGGCGAGGACTCGACGATCTCATCGACCCAGGCGAATCACACGAAGCTTCCCGCTCCAGGGACCAGACAATAGCGAGGAGGGCCGCACGCACGGGCCGTTGGTCGTCCAGTTCCGCCATGGCCCTCGCTGGATGCCACCTCCAGCGGTGCTCCTGCCGCCGCTCCGAGTCGTCGGGCGGTTGCGGGCTAGAGGGTCAGGAGAATCTCGTCCGCGGTGCGCTCCCCCGAGCGGACCGCTCCTTCGATGAGGCCGTGGAGGGCGGTCGCCCTCTCGCTTCCCGCCCAGTAGATGTTGCCGGCCGGCGCTCTGATCGCTGGTCCGTAGCTCGTCAACACGCCGGGGGGTAGGTGCCCGATCATGCCGCCGAGGGACCACGGCTCGGCGGACCAGTCGGTCTCGAGGTAGGCACTCGGGGTCAGGGCCCGAGGACCGAGGCGCTTGGCCAGCTCCCCGAGCCAGGCCTCCCTGCGCTGCTCCGGTGTCAGTCGAGCCAGCTCGAGCGCGTTCGCACCCACGGCGAAGCTGGTGAGCACCCCGGGCGACGCGCCGAGGGGTGACTGGTCGATGGAGATGGGAACCGGTGATCCTGGTGCCACCGTCTCTCCGGTCAATCCGTCGCTCCGCCAGAAGGGTTCCTCGTAGCTGATGATGGTCTTGATGATGGCGCCCGGAACGTAACGCCGAAGCAGGTTCGCGTGAGCCGGTGGCAGGGGTGGATCGAACTCGATCTTGCTGGCCACCACGGGTGGGGTCGCCACGATGGCTCGCCTGGCCGTAACCGTGGCACCGTCGGCGGTGATCTCGACCCGATCGTCCGTCTGCCGGATCTTGCGAACCGGCCGGCCAAGGGACACCCGGTCGCCCAGCGCACCCGCCAGCCGATCCGCCACTCCGGGAGGACCCCCGTCGATGAGGTGGGTCTCGGTCTTGGTGGTGTCCGCGTAGTACTGGAAGCTCCCACCGCCCGCGGCGAGGACCATGCTGCCCAGCAGCGAGACGTCCGAAGGATCGCAGCAAAAGAACGTGCTCATACCGGCGAGCAGGAGGGCCTGCGCACGCTTGGACGGGACATTGAGCGGATTGGTCACCCAATCCGAGAGCGTGGTCGAGTCGAGCTTGGCAGCACCAGGGGTCGCCCAGGGAGTTTCCACGGGCACTCGCTTCACCATCCGGTCGAGGCGCCAGAGCCCGAGGCCCAGCGCGGCCACGTGGTGGAGGCCGAACTTCGGGATCAGCCCGGAGTAGCGATACTGGTTCCCGTCCACGTCGAGCACGACGTCGCCGTCCTCAAACTGGGGATACGTGGTGACGCCGAGCTCGTTGCAGATCGCGAACATCCGGTCCTGTCGCTGACCGAGCCAGGTGCCACCGGCCGAGACGATGGTCCCGTCCGACATCTCCCGGTTCCACACCCGACCACCGACCCGGTCACGCGCCTCCAGGACGACCACGTCCCGTCCCGCGGAGACGAGCTTGCGGGCGGCGGCCAACCCCGCAAATCCCGCCCCGACGACGCAGACTTCGGTCTCGCCATCTTGCATGCCAAATCGTTGCAGGTTCTCTCCAGCGCCGCCATCGGTCGGGCCCGAAGCGACCTCAGATCTTGCGGCGGGGCGGCGGCGGCGGGATCACCCACTCCGCCAGTTCGATCACGACCCCTTCGGGCCCGTTCAAGAACACGAGCTTGCGATCGTGAAAATCCATGATCTCGTTGCGGGGCGAGACCCCGATAGCGGCGAACCTCTCGAGCGTGGCTTCGATGTTGTCCGTCCGAAAACAGATGTGGTTGAAGCCCGAACGGGAAAGGACCCCGGATCCCCCGTCCATCTCCAACGGGGGCCGGTGGAAGCGCAGGAGCTGGATCTCCTGGCGGAAGTCCACGCCCTGGAGCACGAGGGTGACATGGTCGGACTCCCAGTCGGGGATGCCCATGTAGTCGGCGATCGTCTTGCCCCGGGCGAGGACGGTCTTTTCCTCTTCGAACCCGAGTACGGAAAAGAAGCGCTTGGCCCCCTCCAGATCGGTGACCGCCAGCGTCAGGTGGT
Source organism: uncultured Actinomycetes bacterium (assembly GCA_963773635.1). Taxonomy (GTDB): domain Bacteria; phylum Actinomycetota; class Acidimicrobiia; order Acidimicrobiales; family RAAP-2; genus CAVZBW01. The sequence continues at coordinate 1,206,130 of CAVZBW010000005.1, forward strand.
CAAACCCCAGCGACATCACGTACCTCCTGATCCGTCTCCGGGCGCCCGAGCGTAACCGAGCACGCTCCCGGCCTCCGAGTGGCGACTGGCCGACATTCGCATACCAGGGGTGCGAGTCGCTTGTCGGCGAAGCGCCGCGCTCATTGTCTGAACAGATTGGCGGCGGCGGCCTTGAGCGATAGTGTCGGGGTGACAAGCCCGCTCGTCAGCCGGTAGGACGGGCTCGGCTCCACCGCGGCGGTTGTGCGTTCGACGCGACGAAAGAGGCGGTGATCCATGCGATCCGACATCAGGCCCGGCGGCACCTTCCCCGACTACGCCCTGCCGGATCACACCAACACGGTGCGCAAGCTCAGCGAGCTCCAGGGCGACGACCCGCTGGTCCTGACCCTGGCGCGGGGCAATTATTGTCCGAAGGAGCACCAGCAGCACCTGGAGCTCGCCGCCAACTATCCAAAGGTCGCCGTCGCCTACACCCAGATCGTCACGATCTCGACCGACGACCACCACACGACACAAGAGTTCCGCGCCTCGGTCGGCGCGCAATGGACCTTCCTCTCCGATCCCGCTCGGACGATTCAGAAGGACCTCGATATCCAGGAATACACCGACCCCGACCACGACCCGATGATCCCCCACACGCTGGTCCTCAGGCCCCGACTGGTGATCCACAGCATCTACAACGGGTACTGGTTCTGGGGACGCCCGTCGTTCCACGACCTGTGGTGCGACTTGCGCGCCGCATCGAGCGAGATCCGCCCCGACTGGGACCTGAGCAAGCCGGGGCTGCGCGAGGCCTGGGAGGCGGGCGATTACTCGGCCTTTCACGGATGGAACAAGCGAGCTCGCCAGTCGATGCCGACATCGTATGACTCCTAGCTGAAGTGGATCGGTCTGCGCTGGCCCGACGGGCCCATGTCGAGGCCGGTTGCCGGCGCTGCGCCGGTGCGAAGGGGTAGCCGGTTTTTCGATGCCAACGCCGGTCTGCGAGCTGCTCGGGATTGAACAGCCGATCGTCCAGGCGCCGATGTCGGCGGTGCCCCAACTGGCGGCAGCGGTCTCGAATGCCGGCGCCCTCGGCATGTTGGCGTTGACGTGGTCCACTCCCGCCGGCGACGTTGTCCGTGAAACGGCGGCGCTCACCGATCGTCCGTTTGGCGGCAATCTGATTCTCGCCACGGATCAGCACCGTCGCCTTGAAGAGGCCCTCGAAGCCGGTATGCGGATCGTCTCGCTGATGTGGGGAGATCCCGCCGGCTACGTCGAGCAGATCCACGACGCGAGCGGAATCGTGCTGCACACGGTCGGCAGCGCTGAAGAGGCCCGACGGGCAGCCGCCAGCGGAGTTGATGTCGTCGTGGCCCAGGGTTGGGAGGCGGGCGGGCACGTGCGGGGTCAGGTCGCGACGCTTCCCTTGGTCCCGGCCGTGGTGGACGCGGTGACACCGGTGCCAGTGATCGCGGCCGGCGGGATCGGGGACGCTCGGGGCGTGGCCGCCGTGCTCGCGCTGGGCGCTCAGGCGGCGTGGCTGGGCACCCGGTTTCTGCTTGCCCAGGAGATGCCGATCCACGACGAGTATCGCCGTCGTCTCTTGGACGCGGCCGAGACCGATGCGCAGTGGTACGCCAACCTGTACGAGGTCGGGTGGCCGGACGCGCCCCACCGCGCCCTCCGCAACTCGACGGCAGAGCTATGGGAGGCCGCGGGCCGGCCCCCACCGGGAAGTCGACCCGGAGGGGGCGAGGTCATCGCGCACTTCGCTTCGGGCGAATCAATCCTCCGGTACGAGCCGGCGGCGCCGATGGTCGGTACCACCGGCGATATCGAAGCGCTCTCGTTGTGGGCCGGACAGAGCGTTGCCCTCGCCAGGCAGCCACAACCAGCCGCGGACATCGTCGCCGAGCTCGTCTCCGGCTTGTGACTGGCCGACATTCCGCCGCTCACAGATCGAGCACCATGTCGTCGCGCGGCCGTGAGCAGCAGATGAGCACGCTTCCGGCAGCGGGAGGTTCAACCGGGTCGGGGCTGTAATCGACATCCCCCGCGATGAGTGCCGTCTCGCAGGTGTGACAGACGCCGGTGCGGCATGACCATCGGACGGGTACGTCGCAGGACTCGGCGAGTTCGAGCAGGGTGCCGTAGTCGCGCTTCCAGGGGATCGTGAGGTCAGCTGCGGGCGAACGCGATCGTCGGGCCGTCTCCGGGCTGGCCGGCGGGCGGGTGGGGTGCCCGCACCGCCGCTGCCGCGATCCCCGGCGTCTCGCCCGGTGCCGGCCCGAACGGCTCGGTGTGGATGCGGGCGGCATCGAAACCCAAGGCCGCCAGACCCGCGCTGATGTCGTCCATGAAGGCTGGGGGCCCGCACAGGTAGGCCTCGGCATCGGAGGGTGGATTCAGTGCGGCGAGCAGTGGAGCGGAGAGACGCCCCGCACCGTCGAAGTCGCGGCCCTCGACCTCATCCGGGCCGGGCCGGCTGTAGTAGACGTGGGAGCCTGCGTGGGGCAGCGCGGCGAGGAGGGCACGAGCCTCGGCGGCGAACGAGTCCTCGGGACCGTTGCGTGCGCCGTGCAGCCACCAGACCTCTCGTTCGGAGCTGGTCTGCGCCAGTGCCTGCAGCATGGCGAGAACGGGGGTGGCGCCGATCCCGGCGCTGATCAGCAAGACGGGTGCCCGCGTCTGATCGAGAATGAAGGTGCCGCGTGGTGCTCCGATGTCGAGTTGGTCGCCGACGGCGAGGAGGGTGTGGAGATAGCCACTGACGCGGCCGCCGGGTTCGCGCTTGACGGTCACCCGGTAGTAGCCCGCCCCGGGGGGTCCGGAGAGCGAGTAATTGCGCAGCAGCGCCCGCTGCCCCTTGTCGGGCTGCACCCGTACAGTGAGGTACTGACCTGGGCGGGACGCGGGTAGCGGCACGCCCGTGGGGTCCTCGAGGCGTATCGAGATCGCCGAGTCGCTCTCGCGGGTGATGGCCGTGACGGTCGCCGGACGAAAGCCCGGCCAGGCGGGAGGCGGGCTGGTCGCCACGAGGCCGGCGTTGCCGCCGCCCGGTTCCTCACTCAGCAAAGCCCGGAACGAACCCTGCCAGCCGGGGCTGAGGGCGGGGACCCGGAGCGCCCGGAGCAGCCCTTGGCGCGTATGCCCGGGGAGGTAGAGCAGCGCGTCGACCTCCGCGACCGTCATCTGCTCGGGCCCCGAGGACAGCTTGATGATCTCGTCTCCGGCCTGCACCTCGCCCTCTTCGAGCACCCGGAAGTAGAAGCCCGGGCGGTGGTGGGAGACCAGCAACGCAGGAATCCGCGGATCGTTCATGCGGATCCCCACCCGATAGCAGGTGACGCGCGGCTGCGTTACCTCGAAGCTCGCGCTGCCAATCTTGTAGCGATCGCCGATGCACACCTCGTCGTCGGCCAATCCCTCCACGGTGAAGTTCTCGCCGAACTGTCCGTACGTGAAGTCGTCTCGTCCGAGCTCACGTTGCCAATAGCGATACGAATCGATCTGATAGACGAACACGGCCCGCTGCTCGCCGCCGTGGCCCGCCAGATCGCCCTGACCATCGCCGTCGACGTTGAGCCGACCGACCCGGCGGACCCCGCGAACGGGATCCTTGAACACGCCCGTAAAGACGGTCCTCCCTTGCCAGGACACGTCCTTCGGCATGCCGACGTTGACCGACAACAACATCCCAACGTGCTGGGCGACGGGCGGGTTCGACCCAACCTGCTCGGGCTGCGGCCCGCGGCCGATCGCAGGGCTGGGGACTCCCGTATTCATCGTTCCTCCACGAGTTGCTGCCACTGACAAAAGGCCGCAGTTACCCCTGCTGGGCGTGCCCACACAGGGGACGTCATCAAGATGGTGGACGCCATCCTCTGGCCAGTGTCGTTTGTCCCACCTCGATCAGGTAGCCATCAGGATCACGGATGTAGCAGCGCATCTCGGTCGCGTGCTGCTTTGGCGGCGTCAGGAACTGAGCACCCCGCCCGCTCCACTCGGCGTACACCGCTTGGATGTCCGCAACCCGGATGTTGAGGAAGCTGTTCACCCGATCCGGGTCGGTCGGCGCCTCGAGCGTCACCGTCGGCTTGTCGTCGGTGGGACCTCCCCCGACGTTGATGATGATCCAGCTGTTGGCAAGCGCCACATAGGTCACCTCGTCATTCCCCTCGCCCGAGATGACGGTCCTGCCGCCGAGTACGTCGGTGTAGAAACGGCGGGAACGCTCCACATCCTTTGAAACGATGAAATGGCCCAGGACCATCTCCTGGTCGATCGTGCTCATGCTCACCTCCGTTGTCGGAACTGGCTCATCGTCGCGCCTCACACCGCCCGTCGCGCCCGTGTAGGTCTCTTCCGGTGTCGGGTCGCCACCCCGGGCCGTACCGCCAAGCCGCTGCGCTGACGTCACCGCCAACGACTGATCCGACGTCTCATGCTCACCGCGGGTGCCCTCGGCGGCCACGACCGATCAACCTGCGACGAGCGTCGGCGGCTTCCACCCGCCGAGCGACGTCTCGAGCAGCCGGGCCACCGCCAACGCCTGGGCCTCCTGCCAGGGGCCGGTCACCACCTGGACCCCGACGGGCAGACCGTCCGTGCTGGTGCCACAGCGCACCACCACCGCCGGCCATCCCGTGAGGTTGTGTGCCATCAGGAAGGAGAAGTCCGCAATCTCGTTGAGGCCGTGGTGGTGCGGCTTGGCCGCAGTGGGCATCGCAGGCGTGAGCAGGACGTCGTAGTCGTCCAGAAAGGACATCATGGCCATGCGGTAGGTGTCGATCTCGACCAACCGGCTCCTCACCTCGGTCACGCTGAGTTCGAGCCGGGCCGCCTGGCGGAGAAACTCGTCGAGCTCTTCGGTGTGGTCCTCTGCCCCGATCTCCCGCAGCTCGTCTCGGAACCCCACGCCCCGGTCGCCGCCGAGGAACACCGTCTCCCACAGCAGCTCCATCACCCGGCCCAGGCACCGCGGCCGGTCCTCGACCACGCAGGCGGTCTTGCCGTCGAGCGCCTCGGCCGCCGCCCGGACGGTGCGGGCCACGTCGTCGTCGGCCGCCGAGATCCCGTCGTCCAGCATGAAGGCCACACGGAGTTGGGAGACATCGACCAACTCGGGACCAGTGAGGGGCACCGGAGCGGCCAGCGGGTCACGGCCGTCGGGCCCGCTCACCACCGCCAGAGCCAGCGCCAGGTCGGCCACTGTCCGGGCCAATGCCCCGTAGCAGACGAAGGGACCGAAGATGCCGAGGGCGTCCCCGTAGACGCTGCCCGTGCGCGGGATCCGTCCATGGGTGGGTTTGATGCCGGCGATGCCGTTGTTATGGCAGGGCTGCCGCACGCTTCCCCCACCGTCCGATCCGATGCTGAGCGGCGCCGCACCGGCGGCCACCAGCGCCGCCGAGCCCCCGCTGCTCCCACCCGGAGAGCGCGAGAGGTCGTAGGGGTTGTTGGTGCGGCCGTAGAGATCGTTAGCCGACTCTCCGCCGCGTCCCATCTCGGGAACGTTGGTGACGCCCAAGACGATGGCCCCGGCAGCCCGCAACCGGGCGACCACCGTGGCGTCCTCGGTCGAGGTGCCCCGAAGCGCTGGGCTCCCTCCGCTGGTCACGAGACCCTCGACGTGTACGACGTCCTTGAGCACCACCGGAAGACCGGCCAGGATCCCGGTTGTGCCGCCCTCGGCCCGGACAGCGTCCGCCCGGTCGGCCTCGCGCCGGCAGGTGTCGGGATCGGTGGCCTGGACCAGGGCGTTGATCGAGGGATTGACCGCCGCAATCCGATCCAGGTGGGCCTCCACCACCTCCCGGCTCGACACCTGGCTCTTGGCCATGGCCTCGACGAGCTCGAGTGCAGACCAGCTGCAGAGGTCGCTCACGCCACGATATCTACCTCGCCCGGGCGGACGGGGTCCACCGGTCCCGTTTGGCGGCGCGTCGTCGGGCAGGTTCAATTGTATTGCCACTGTATTGCCACGACGCAACAATATCTGCTACAAACTAGGGATGACCGACGGGATCGCTTGGGTCATCCGCGTGGACCCGCAGTCCGCGGTTCCTCCGTTCGAGCAAGTGCGGGCCCAATTGGCTGCCCTCATCGAGTCGGGTCGGGTCGAGCCAGAGGAGCGTCTGCCGACGGTGCGCCAGCTGGCCGGCGATCTCCACCTCGCCGTCAACACGGTGGCACGCTCTTACCGGGAGCTCGAGGCCGCCGGACTGGTGGAGACGCGCGGTCGACACGGCACCTTCGTCGCCGGTGCCCCCACCCCCCAGCGGCGCGAGGCGATGCGTGCCACTCGGGACTTTGCCGACGTCATGCGCCGGCTCGGGATCGGCCCCCGTGAGGCCCTGGCGATCTTGCGACGCGAGCTCGGTCTCGACCCCGACTCGACCAGCGGGCACCGGTCCGGGCACCGGGGTCAACCGGCGTGAACCCGGACCGCTAGCCCCCAAGCAGCGGTCACCACGATCGTCGCTGCCGTTGCTCTACGGGCAAGGAGTCTCACGCAGCAGGTGAGCCTTCTCGTCCTTTCGCTCGCGCTTTTCACCCTGCTCTGGCACTTCTCCAAGAACAGCAGCGCCAACGATGCCTGGCGCAAACTCTGGCCGGCTTGACGATGGGCTCCGTGATCGCTTGGACGTTTGACGCGGCGTCAGGATTCCCTCGGCTGCTCGGCCGGTCCGACAGAAAGACCCAGCTCACAGGGCTCAAGCACGTCATCCACGTCGTGACCGGCGTGTAGTATTTGTGGATGGAGCACTCGGTGCGTACACATGAGTAACGCCCCCGCCCGTACCGATGGCGGTGCTCGTCGGCCAGCAGACAGTGCTGGCGAAACCGTCTTGGTCGTCGACTATGGCGCGCAATACGCCCAGCTGATTGCCCGCCGGGTCAGAGAGGCCCACGTCTACAGCGAGATCGTCCCGCACACGCTGTCGGCCGGAGAGATCCTCGAGAGAAAACCGGCAGCCATCATCCTTTCGGGCGGGCCTTCCAGCGTCTATGCCCGCGGAGCGCCGCTTGTCGATCCTGCGCTCCTCACGGCAGGCATTCCCGTAATGGGAATCTGCTATGGGTTTCAAGCGATGGTCGTCGCCCTGGGTGGCGAGGTGAGCCGAACGGGCACGGCGGAGTCGGGTCGCACCAACGCCACCATCGATCCCCACACCTGGCTCTTCGATGGACAGCCCGAGCAGCAATCCGTCTGGATGTCTCACAATGACTCGGTGAGCACGCTCCCGGCGATGCTGCGGCCTACGGCGCAGACCCCCGGGGCAACGGTAGCGGCGTGCGAAAGCGATGACGGGTTGCTCTGCGGAGTGCAATGGCATCCCGAGGTGGCGCACACCGTCCTTGGTCAACGAACCATCGAGCAATTTCTCCACTCTGCGGCGGAGCTGGAGCCGGAATGGACCATCGACAACATCGTCGAGTCCAAGGTCGCCTCCATCCGAGACCAGGTGGGAACTCACCCGGTCATCTGTGGGCTGTCGGGAGGAGTCGATTCCGCAGTGGCTGCCGCGCTGGTCCACCGTGCCGTCGGAGACCAGTTGACCTGCGTCTTCATCGATCACGGCTTGCTGCGAGAGGGTGAGGCCGAGCAGGTCGAGATCGACTTCGTCAAGGCCACGGGCGTGAAATTGGTGGTCCGCGATGAAAGGTGCCGCTTCCTCAAGGCGCTCGCCGACGAGACGGATCCGGAGCAGAAGCGACGAATAATCGGGCGAGAGTTCATCGGGGCCTTCGAAGATGCCGCGAGCGAGATCGTCCAAGGCCAGGGCCATGACGATCCGATCCGGTTCCTCGTCCAAGGAACGCTGTATCCGGACGTGGTCGAGTCCGGAGGCGGCGAAGGAACCCAGGTCATCAAGAGCCACCACAACGTCGGCGGACTGCCCGACGATCTGAGGTTCTCGCTGGTTGAGCCCCTCCGGACGTTGTTCAAGGACGAGGTGCGTGCGATCGGCCGGGATCTCGGCCTGCCACCGGAGATCGTCGGGAGGCATCCCTTCCCCGGACCCGGCCTGGCGATACGCATCGTCGGCAACGTGACGGAGGAGAACCTCGCCATCGTTCGCGCCGCAGACGCCATTGCACAGGACGAGCTCATGCGATCGGGTCTGCACGGGGAGGTCTGGCAGTTTCCGGTCGTCCTGCTGGCCGACATTCGATCCGTCGGCGTCCAGGGAGACGGTCGCACCTACGGGCACCCCATCGTGCTTCGACCGGTCACGAGTGAGGACGCGATGACGGCCGACTGGGCCCGGCTGCCCTACGACCTTCTCGAACGGATCTCCAAGCGCATCACCGACGAGGTCGAGGGGGTAAATCGGGTGTTGCTCGACATGACCTCCAAGCCACCCGGCACGATCGAGTGGCAGTAGATCGAGCGGCAGGGGCCGACCCCTCCCTCATTGGACTCCGCTCGCAGACGGCTCGCCTCCGAGCCGCCAGTACACCGATCGGCTCGACCCGGAGCGGAGATCGAGCTTGAAGAGGTTCACGCAGGTGACCCAGACCACCCGGTCGTCCTCGTCCACGGCATAGAGCGTTCGCATCTCGGCCTGCGTCTCCATCATGCGGCGGTCCTTCTTCGTCCGGCGGCCCCGCCGGACCCCGCCGGATCCGCGGGCCTTTCGCTGCGGAAGGACGTTGGTGCCGATCCGAACACGCGTCGCTTCAAGAGTCACCGGAACATCACGACCATGACACGGATGACCAGGCGATCTCATGCGCCGTTGCCGCTGGCTCGGGAATCGCGCAGACGATAGCTTCGAGTCGATGACGGAGACGCGACACCTGAATGGTCCGATCGGTATCGTCGGCGCCGGCTACATCGGACATCTCTTCGCGCAGCAGTTCGCCTTGGCGGGCTATGACGTACGCGCATGGTCGCCCACCTCTTCGATTCACACCCTCCAAGACCGACTCCGACAAAGCCTGGGAGCGCTCGCAGAGATCGGTGCGGTCCCACCCTCAGAGATCGATGGGGTGCTGACCCGGGTCTCCGTCTGTACCGACATGGCTGACGCCCTGGCACCGTGCGCGGCCGTCATGGAGTCGATCGTCGAGGACGCGGAGGTGAAATCCGCCTGCTACCGCCAGGTCGAGGCAGCGATCCGTGCCGACGCCCTCGTGTGGAGCTCGACGTCCAACTTCCCCATGACCCGGCTGGCCAAGGACATGGTCCATCCCGAACGGGCCATCGTGGTCCATCCGGTACAGACACAGCTGATCATCTTCGTCGAAGTCGTCGCCGGGCAAGAGACCAGCGACGCCACTCTGGCGAGCACCCTTGGGTTTTGCGAAGACGTCGGTCTCCGAGCAATTCGGGTCAACAAGGAGATCCCCGGATTCCTCTGGAACCGGGTCTGGTTCGCGATGTTGCGCGAGATGTTGCACCTCTTGGACATCGAAGCCGTAGATCCACGAGAGCTCGATTCCTTGGTTCAAACCACGCTGCGTGCGTTTATACCGGTGTTCGGACCACTGCAGATGACCGATCTCATCGGCCACGACACGCTCCGCGACATCTCCAATGCCCTCTACCCCGAGCTCGCCACCGATCAGACCGCAGCGAGATCCGTCGAGCAGAACGTCGCCAACGGCCACCTCGGCGTCAAGAGCGGTCAGGGCTTCTACGACGACAATGGCCAACGGGTCGCTGACCTCACGAAGAGCCTGTACCGGGCCGCCCGCGAACTGGGAACGGTTGAGGGACTCGATGCCGGGCCGTAGAATTGCTCAGCTGGCCCACTGAGCGCCTTCGACCACGTCGTGCGTTCCAGCGGGCGGAGATGAGAGGGGGCTCCGATGCCCAAGTACGTGATCCTCTTGAACTGGACGGACCAAGGCGTCAAAGACGTCAAGGACACCGTGAACCGCTATCGGGTGGCCAAACAGCTCGTGGAGAGCAAGGGCGGCAAGTTCGACGCAGTCCTCTGGACGGCGGGCCCCTACGACCTGGTCGCGGTGACAGACGTGCCGGACGAGGAGACCGGGACAGCCATAAATCTTCTGCTCGGCGCAACCGGCAACCTCCGCACCCTCACGATGCGCGGCTTCACCGAACAGGAGATGGCCGGGATCCTTGCGAGGATGGACCAGTAGTCCAGATCGCCTGTGGCACCCGGCCAGCCGCTACGCGGTAGGCCCGGCGGGCTCGCCAACATCGGGTTGAGGCGGTGAAGTGCGCCCCATGTTGGTCGCTGGCGCGGCGGGCAGGGGTTGTCGATCGCGCCGTCTGAGGGTGCCCGCAGTGGCGGTGCCCCAGATCAGGACCAGGATCCCGTAGAGGCCCAGGGGGGCGGCCGCTGCCGGACCGAAGGCCGCCACCGCCAGGGAGGCGGCGATGGCGAAGTCACGCATGGACGTCGTGAGCAGCACGGCGTCGGCCGTCGGCCGCTGGCTCCGGCGACCGAGGAGCCAGCCGACCACGGCGGAGCCGGCGAGGAAGACGACCAAGCCACCGAGCACGCCGAGGTAGCGACTGGAGAGGTGGACTTCGGAGGCGATAAGAGCGACCAAGGCCGAGACGGTGACCGTGGCAGTCGCGGAGGCGGTCGCTTCGATCTTGGGACCGGGCGCCCGGGCGGCACGCAGGAGCAGTCCGGCGGCCAGCGGGAGGGCGACGACGAGAGCCAGGTTCACGATGATCTGACCGGAGTCGATGCTGACGTGGCCGGCCTCGAGAGCGAGGGTCGGTCCAGCGATGGCGATGGCTCCCACGGTGGAGGCAATGAGGATTCCCGCCGCAAGTACGGTCGCACCGCCGGCCATGGCAGTGGTGGCCACCGACGCGATCTCACAGGGAGCCAGACCGACGGCCATGACCCCGTCGCGCAGCGAGCCCGCGGCCACCAGCCGAGAAGCCGCCCAGGACAGGGCGGGCAGCACCGTGATCCCGGCGAGCAGGCAAGCGAGAAGGGGGCGCCAGGTGCCACCCAGATGGCGCAACGCCGCCGGCTCGACACCGAGCGCGGTGGCGAACACCAGGACGGCAAGGAGAACATTGATGCCCTCGTGGGCAGCCAGCCAGGCCAGGGGTGGCTGCAGGCTGAGCCCGATAACCGCGGCGACAACGACGCCGAGCAACTCCGGGTAGGCGCGGACCAGCGAGCGCAAGCGAGTGAGGCTCTCGACCCCCGCGGTCATCCGTGAGGAGGTGAATCCTGGGGGAACAACGCCTCGAGAATGCCGGGAGCGCCAGGGGCACGTGCAGTGACGGTCAGCTCCTCGGCTCCGATGTCGAGCCGAAAGCGGGCCGGAGCACAGCAGCCGCTCTCCTTGGCGCACAGGCTGGCAACGGCCGCGACCACGTCCGGGTCGGCCGCAAAGACGAGCCGCACGGCGTCGCCGTCTTGGCACACCGACCTGGCCGCGGCGGTCAACTCTCTCCACTCGGCCAACCGTGCACCCAACGAGTCGTCGTCGAGCGAGCAGCCCCACGCCGCCCGGCCGGCCACCGATTCCTCGCCCGTGACATCGAGGTCCGATTCGCAGCTGCAGCCCTTCCCGCACAATTCCGGGCCCGGGTCGCGGCTGGCCAAGCGGCGCAGCACGGTGGACAGCTGGGCTCGGAACGCTTCCAGCTCGCGTCGCTGGGCCTCAACCTGATCGATCCGCTTGCCGAGAAACCTGCGCAGGCTGGCCTGCAAGAGACGGCACTCGGTGTCTGGCCACGCCGTCACCAGTTCGATGATCTCCTCCAGGCTCATACCGATGCCCTTGGCCCGTTTGATAAAGACCAATGCGTCCGCCGCGGAGGGATCGAACAGGCGATAGCCGTTGTCCGCCCGTCTGGCCGGCGGCAGCAAGCCGAGCCGCTCGTAGTAGCGCACCGTCGAAGCCGGCACGCCGGCCGATTCGGCCAGCTCGGCAACCCGTAGACCGTCCACGGCGACAGGGTAAACCTTGAACCCAGCTTCAAGGTCAAGTCCTTCCCGAGCTCTGTGGATCCGAGGAGGAGCGGGGGCTCTGGGCGCCGCAGGGACGATCACTCACCGACGAGTTGCGCGTTGCGGTCTTCGACCAACGGGCCGCGGGGCAGTCACCGGCACACTCCGAGCTTCTCGCGGGCCACATCCCCCACGCCCGCCTCGTGCAGGTGGAAGGGGCCGGCCACCTCATCCACGTTGAGCGTGCCGAACCTGGTGATCGACGAGATCACCTTCCTGGCCGAGGGCATCAGGGGAGGGTCGAATCGGTCATTGGCATTGCAGAGGCCCCAGACGTCAGACCGGTGGCGGTTCTCATTGGTTCGGGCCGACACTCGGTGGTGTCGCCGTGCAGCCGTCACAGGGCCCCGTGCCGCTGAAGTGGGCGGGGATGCTCGGTGAGTCGGTGGGCGGGTTGGTCGGCAAGAGCACCGGAGCCCGCGGCGCCTGGTTGAAGTCGAAGTCGCTCGCCACGTTGCCGAGAATCTGCTCATTTTCACGCACGTCGGGGCGAGGATCCGAGCGGCCGTCGGTCTTGGGATTGAGCCGCGAGCCGCCGAGAAAGTCGTCCTCGATGAACTTCAAGTACGCGTCGCTGCTGAGGGTCTGGTGGTCGACGTAGCCCTTCTTGGAGTAGGGCGAGATCACCATCGCTGGCACCCGCAGGCCATAGCCATTCTGATCGACCGGAGGCGGCACGGCACCGTCGTAAAAGCCGCCCCAATCGTCCCACTGCAAGAAGATTGCGGTCGAGTCCCAATCGGGGCTCTTCATCGCCGCGTTGATCACCGCGGTGACGTAGGCCTGGCCCTGATGGACGCTGGCCGGCGGGTGCTCACTGTCAGCTTGCGAGGGGGTGACCCACGTGACGGCAGGCAGTTTGCCGGCCTTGGCCGCCGCGAAATAGCTGTTGAGCGGCTGGATGTTTCGCAATTGGTGGTCCTTCTGAACGTCCTCGAAGATCGGCAACGGGTTCCAGATTCCCGGCGTCAGGTAACTCTGCGCGACCGGTGGACAGGCCACGTCGCCGTCGTTCTCACAGTCGGGCTGGTCCCCCGTCTGGACGTAATAGGCCCAGGGGACGTGCTGGTTGTAGAGGAGCCAGGTGACGTCCGTCCACGCGTTGGTGACGTCAGCGGTGCCGGTATCGATTGCCTGGTCCACATACTTCTGCATCTGGGCGGGCGTGTACGGACCCCTGATCTCATTGGTGCAGCTCGACGGCGCCGGGCTCGAGCAGCGGGCCGACCAGCCCGAGACGAGGTACAGATGGTCGGGTAGCGACCACGACTTCACCGGCTCGAACATGTGGTCGTCCAGCACGAAATCCTTGGCATACGTCCAGTAGTTGGGGATCTCCGCCGCCGTGTGGTAGCCCATGACGTCGGGTGTGGAGGAGTCGGAGCATGCGGGGTCGTTGAGGTTGGCACCGCAGCCCTTCTTGGAGCCCGATGCCTGCTTGACGAACCCGTCCATCCTCCCGCCGTCGACGTCGACCCTGGCAGCGGCGACGTTATGGGGGCCACCACCGTTGACGTCGGCGGTGTCGTGATAGGGCATTTGGCAACCGCCGCTCGGGACGGGCGCGCACACGGTCGGATGCCCGTTCTTCATCGGGATGCCATCTGCGCCGGGAAAGGTCCCGAAGTAGCTGTCGAAGGAACGATTCTCCTGCTCAATAATGATGACGTGCTTGATCTTGTGAATGCCCGCCGGCACGTTGTAATGGCCCGTCGGACCTCCGGTCACTCGCTCGACGGCGGCCGTCGCTGGGGGCGAGCTGCCACAGACGGCAATCACGCCGGACAGCATGAGCATCACCGCCACCGCCGGCAGACTCGTCCGGCGTCGCCACAACGCGGTGGGCAGGATCGACCATCGAGTACAGCGCACTCAGGTCTCCTTTCTGATGCTTCCCAGATGGAGCGCGCCGAGACCGGACGTGGCCACCCACGCGGTGCCATCTGCGGGATAGAAGTTGCAGTCGTAGCCCCCATAGTAGAGACGATCGTCACCAAACGGTGAAGGAACGATCGTCCGTATGGAAACGAAGGCCTGGCCAGTGCGGATCGGGTCTCCCACACGACCCGAGACGTCGAAGTCAGGGCCGGAAAGACAGCGAAGGCCGTAGGACTGGGTGGATGGCAACGGGGTGCGAACCGCAAAGCACGCGGCGGCGTCGAAATGGACGACTCCGGAGGCCACCGGTCCACAGGTTCTGGTAGGTGGGCAGGAGTCCAGGTAACCCCATTCGAAACCGAACGGTTGGCGCTCTGCACCGTCGATGGTCACGCTGCCGAAGTCACCGTTGTTGTAGGCAGCAATCACGTAGACGATCGATCCCTTGCCCTTCTCCGGAACGGTTGTCCCCTCGGCGGCGAGCATCCGGCGAATCGCCGGGATAGGCGAGAACTCCAGGGACGGGACGAGACCTGAGACGCCAGCACCCGGGCCGGCCGAACTGGACGCGTCGATCTGACCTCTCGGGAGGTCATCCAACCGATAGACGTTCCCATTGCCTTCGGCGGACACCAGCAGCGAAGGTGAGCCATGTTCGGTGACGCAGGTAATCCCACGAAGCCCGCTGTTGTGGGCCCCAACCGGCGGCTCCTGGTAGACGAGCACCCAGCGGGCGACCCCTGCAGGGAGGTTCCCATCGTTGCGCCGATAGAGCTTGGTGTTGATGGTCGCGTACAGCGCCCCGGCGCATTCGGCGAACCCGGTTACCTTTTGGGTCGGCACGCCCGGCGCACCCGACGCCACGCTGAGCTCGGGAGTCGGGTCAAACACGAGCGAACGGGAGCTCGAGGACCATACGCCCCTCAAGATTCCCGTCGGGTTCACTCCTGCGTAGACAGCCCACTGACCGCCGGACTCGTGGGCCCCGAAGGCTCGTACGTCGTCGCCGGCAGACGACAGGACATAGGAGTCCGAGGGCGCGAAGGAATGGGCACCGTCGAGCGCCCATTGCAGCTCTGAATTTCCGCCGAGCACGGCCTGGGTAACCAGCAACGATCGGCCCTGGCCGAGCCCTTGATCGGCCGGAATCGGGAAGGAGTCGAGCGCTTGTACTCGAAGCCCCTGTGTCTGCTCGAAGACCCTCCACGGGCCGCTCGCGCGAGCCTTTACCAGGATCTGGCCGTACGCCATTGGTCCTTGGAGTTCCCATTGGTCGGTGGCAGCAAAGATTCGATTGTCCTGCGTCACGAGCGCATTGGTCTCCGTGTCATGGATGACGGGCGATCTCTCGTTGGTCGTGTATGCCTGGCGTTGCGCGGCGACGCCGAGAGTGCCGCCGGCGCCTGTGGATGGTGATGCCGAAGCTCTCGTGCCCCCGAAACCCGGCTGCGCCCAAATGACGCTGGACGCGACCAGGGCCATCCCCACTCCCCACGTCGCGGGGCGACTGAGCATCCTTCGAGTATGTGTGGCTGCCGTCTATTCTGTCAACCGTGGTTGACGATTCTGGCGCGGGAGCGATTCGTGGGTAACGACGAGAAGGAATCGGCATCCCCGCGACCGCAGGAGCCGGTGCGGCTCGGTGCCGCATTGCGGAGCGCCTGGATTGGTTACCAGCGACTCCTCGAAGAGGAAATGGCCGCGGCAGGCTTCGGCGAGCGCCGCTTCCCCGACGGTCGGGTCCTTCGCATGTGCGCGAACTCGTCAGAGGTGACGATCTCCGATATCGGTCGGGAGCTGGACATCACGCGGCAGGGAGCCAGCAAGATCGTCGGTGCGCTGAAGCAGCGCCGATTGGTCACCCTTCGCACGTCGCCTGTCGATGGCCGAGAGAAATTGGTGACCTTGACTCCTCACGGGAAGAGCTATCTCGAGGCCCAACGCAGGTGCGCCCGATCGATCGAGCGTCGTTTGACCACGGCCGTTGGGAAAGAGGCATTCGACACCCTGTACGCCCTGCTCGAAAGCCCTGGGTGGCGAGGATCAGCCCGGCTGCGGGATTTCCTTCGCACCAAGGCCACAGGGCCCCACCTGGAGTAACCAGGACGGGACACCTCAGTGCACAAGAGGCACCGGACCTTGGCTCTCTCGTTCATCCGGGACCGTTGGGTCCGAGCAGCTCCAAGAGTGTCTCGCGCAGGATCGACAACCGCTCTGCGCCGATCTGCCTCCGCCACTCGTCCTCGAGGGACTGGTTGCTCGTCCGCATCAAGCGCAGCGCCGCGCGGCTCTTGGCCGTCAGGCACACGAGTTTCGCCCGGCTGTCCCCCGGATCCGCGATCCGCTCGAGGTAACCATCGCGCTCCAGCTTGGCGACCACCTGGGCAACCGCCTGTCGGCTGACCCCTGCCGTGGTCGCGAGGTCGGATGCCCGTCTTGCTCCGCCGAGCAGCTGTGCCAACAGTGGCGCATGCACCGGGCGCACTCCCGGCATGTCGTGTTCGACCAGATCGTGGCGAAGACGAGCCGATGCACTATGGGCAAGAGCCTGGACAAGTCCTGGTACAGGACGGTTCGCTTGAATCTCTGCTAACCCGACCAACGAGGTCCTCCATCTTCCGATCCCTCGGTGCTATTGACAAGCTCCTTGTCTTCCGTAGCATAGTGGGATGTGCATACGTCGCGCCGAGGTTCCCGACCATCCGGCGCAACAGCGTGTCCTGCGCCGAGCGTCCGCCGGGCGGACTGCTCTCCGGGTCATCGCTCTGAGCATCCTCGCCGCGAGCGGATTTGAGCTCGCCGCGTGTGGTGCGATCGGTGCGAACGCGGCCACGACCCCCTCCACCAGTGCATCGGTGGCGACGGCGATCCGGCAATCCATCGTCCCCGACGGCGCGCCGATCAAGGGGGCGGTCACACCGATCGGTCGGGCCACGGACGGGACCGTGACCGTTTCCGGTGCAATCCGGACCTACCGGATCTACCTGCCCGCCTCCCTACCCCACCACAAGCCGGTCCCCCTCCTGGTTGCCCTGCACGGAGGCCTCGGCTCGGGCCCCCAGTTCGAGCAGCAGACCGGCTTCGACGGGCTGGCTGAGGCAAACCGGTTCATCGTGGTCTACCCCAACGGGACCCCGATCCGCCCGGGGTCCAACGAGGACGTGTGGAACGCCGGCGCGTGCTGCTCGGTTGCTGCGCAGAGCCAGGAGAACGTCAACGACGTCGGGTTCATCTCCGCCCTGATCACGAAGTTCGAGACCCGCTACGACATCGATCCGAACCGGGTCTTCGTGACCGGCCACTCGAACGGCGCCATGCTCGGTGAGCGGTTGGCCTGCCAGCTCTCCGACAAGGTGGCGGCGATCGCCGTGCAATCGGGCACCCTGGTAGTCGACCAGTGCAACCCGCCCGATCCGGTGGCCGTCCTGGAGATCCACGGCACGGCCGACCAGAACGTCCCGGTCAACGGCGGAGTGGGGTCGAAGGGACTCGACAAGGAGAACTACCCACCACCGGTGGACGCTCTGACCACGCTCGCCGCGCGAGACGGATGCCCAACGACCCCGGCAACCCGGAGCGACCCATCGAACGCTGCCGTCAACCTCGAGTTCTGGCAGCCCTGCCGGGCGGGCACCGTCGTGGAATGGGCCAAGGTGACCGGCGCCAACCACGCTTGGATGGGACACCCCACTTCGCCTGCCGCTGAGCTCCTCGAGGGGGGCACGCCGTACATGGGATTCGACTCGTCGGCCGCCGTGTGGTCCTTCCTTGCGGCGCATGCCCGCCCCTGAGCGCCTGGCGACCAAGGCACTGTTCCAGCTCGTCTGGTCTCCTTGTCTACCGTGGTGCCTACCAGAGCGCTCCAAGGAGGGGACATGGGCGAGGCAAGGGTAGCGATGGTCACGGGGGCCACCCGCGGCATCGGACGGTGCGGAGCGTTGAGCCTGGCCACCCGAGGGTTCGACGTGGTGATCACGGGACGCACGCGGCACGAGGGCGAGGCCCGAGAGGGTGATGTCGTCATCCCGGGCAGCCTCGACCGTACCTCGGAAGAAGTCCGGGCTCTCGGTCGGCGGTGCTTGCCGGTCCCGATGGACATCATGGACCGAACCTCGATCAAGGCCGGGTTTGACGCCGTGATGGACGAATGGGGGCGGGTGGACGTTCTCGTCAACAACGCCCCCTACTCCGGCCCCGGGACCGATGCCAAGTTCATGGACATCGACTGCGAGACTGCGCTCAAGGTGATCGAAGCCGACTACGTCAACCAGATCCACTTGACCCAGCTCGTGCTCCCCCGGATGCTGGCACGCGGAGCGGGCACGATCGTCAACCTCGGATCTGGTTCTGCACTCGTGGCTCCGCCAGGCCCGGCCGGCGAAGGTGGCTGGAGCCTCGTCCACTGCGCCGCCAAGGCGGCACTGCACCAGCTGGCGGTCATCTTGAACGTCGAGTTCGCCGCAAGCGGGATTCGCGCCTTCACAATGGAGCCCGGTTACACGGTCACCGAAAGGCGCCAGGCCCTCAAACGCGACGACGAGTTCCTCGAGCACTTCCGTGGGGACCCGCCGGAGGTCGCTGGCGCCGTCATCGGATGGCTTGCCGACGATCCCGACGCCGACGCACTGCTGGGCAAGATGGTCCATGCGCAAGCCGTCTGCAAACGCCACCACCTCCTATCCGGCTGGCCGCCGGTGGCCGGCTGACGCCTCCCTGATCTGACACCGGAGCACCGCTACCGGTCACACCGGATCATCTCGTCCTCAGGATGGTGAGGCGGCGCCCACGACCAGTGGCCGGACGACCGGGCTGATCCAGCGGAGGCGGCTGTGCATGACCTCGCCGACTTCGAACGACGCACCACGAATTGCGGACACGGTGTCACGGTTGCACTGGCAGCCACATGCATACCAACTCCAGGGCGTGTTGAGCCTGTCCTGCCATCGTGCGGCCCGAGGCGACCCGGATCGGACGTGCTCGGCGAAGAGAAAGATGCCACCAGGACGCAGGACTCTCGCGACCTCGGCGAGGGCCCGGTCCGGGTGCTGGACCGTGCAGAGCACCAGCGTCGCTACGACGGTGTCGACGCTACCGCTGTCGAACGGGAGGCTTTCGGCGGGCGCTTCCACGACCGACGCATCGAGCGACAGGGTGGTCGTTCGCTTCCGGAGCCTCGCCGCCATGTGGGGATCGGGCTCGGTCAGGAGGAGGTCCGAGACCGTCTCCGGGTAGTGACGCAAGTTGAGTCCTGTACCGGCACCCAGCTCGACCACACGCCCAGTCGACTGGCCCAGGAGGTCCTTGCGGAGGTCTCGGAAACCACGCCGTTCCGCGAGGACGAAGGCCGTGTCGTACACGTGAGCAAAGACGCGGCCCCAGGTGGCCTCATAGACAGGTCTGCTGGTCCTCGTTCTCTGCGTGCGCAGTCCAGTGGATTGGTCTTCGCTGGTCATGCCCCTCATTGTCGAGGGGCATCGGGCCGATGTCAGGCGTAGAACTACCCCAGTTGCGACGTCTTCGAGGCCACCCACCATGCGGCGATCTGTGCCCGGGAACGAACTCCGAGCCTGTCGCGGATTCGCTCGACGTGACCCTCGGCGGAGCGCTCGTCGATCCCCAATCGTTGAGCGATGTCTCGATTTGTCAGGCCCTGGCTGACGAGGTCCGCCACCTCCTTCTGTCTCCTGGTCAGGGTTGGAACTGCGGTCTTGCGCAGCGATGAAAGGCCAAGGAAACGGCGGATCTCGCTGACCAGGGCATCGACGTCACCGATATAGGGGAGATGCGATCGTCCCGGAACCTCGACGAGATATGCACCTTTCACGCGCGACGCAATGAGCTGGCTCTGGGCCAGAGGGGCGGCACGGTCCTGCTCCCGATGGAGCACAAGCGTTGGAGCCGTGATCTCCCCGAGACGAGCGATCACATCTACCTCGTAGCAGGCGTCGAGAAGCTCTGCTGCCATCTCCGCTGACGACGCCCGGCGTTGATAGCTGGCAAGTGAGGCGCGCGTTGCCGCCGACGCCTCCGGAGCGAATATCTCGGTCAAGACATCCGATCCCAAGCCCCAGTGGCTGCGGACAAGCCCTACGACGTGCTCACGCACTTGTGGGGTCGCGACATCCGCGCCCCGTGCCCAGCCCCCATAGAGAATCAGCCGATCGACCGTCTCAGGATGTCTTGCGGCCCAGTCGATGGCTATGGGCACACCAAGTGAGCTGCCCATGAGGTCGAATTCCGTTGCACCGACTGCGGACATGACGCTATGGAGCGTCTCCCGTTCGAGATCCAGCGACCACTCAACCTCTCCAGGGCGATCGGACAACCCGCAGCCGGATCGGTCATAGCGCACCAGGGTCCTGCCGTGGGCAAGCGCCTCGAGAAACGAGCGTTCCGCAACAAGGGCCCAGCTCAGTTCGAGATGGCTCAGCCAGCCGCCGACAAAGAGGAGGGGCGGCCCAGCGCCGACCGTTGCGTATGCCACCGATGACCCGTCCGGCAAGTCGGTCGAGGCAACAGACTGCTCCACCTACCAGTCCCCCTGTCCAAGCGACCCTTCTGGCGACATGCCGGATAAGGCCCCTGCTGTCGTAGCGGTGGTGGACGCCGTGACCCCGTTTCTCCCGACGTCGGGGCGAGCTTCGTTGTGCCGAAAGGGTATCAAGGGTGCTGGTGTCGGAGAAGGGAGCGGTGCTCTTCAGCTTCGAGGATGCGCTCGACCGCTCCGGGCACGTTTTCCACCACGTGGTCGGGACGGGCAGTGCCCGCGGTCCAACTCCGTCCGCGAGCAATCCAGATCGTGCGTAGCCCGACCCGGTGACCGCCTTGGATATCGGCAATCGGATCGTCACCGACCATCCAGCCCGACATCGGCGCTTCGCAGCGTCGTGCGACCTCCTGGAAGATCGATGGGGAGGGCTTTGATGCGCCCAACTCCTGCGACACGCAACAACCGTCAATGGCGGCGGATAGTCCCGCCCGATCGATCTTGTCTCGCTGACTCCAGTCCCCGTTCGTGACCACCCCGATCCGGCAACCAGCACGTCGCAGAGATTCGAGCGCTGCGAGCACGCCGAGATCCGGTCGAATCCGCCTGACGAGGTCTGCCCGGTAGGCACCCACCAATTCGGCAACGGACGCGCTGATCCCAAAGCGAGCTCTCACCTCGGCAAACAGCTCTTGGCGAGCGACCCTGCCGTCCCCATCCTGCTCGATGATCCACTCCACCGCGTCGCCGTCGAGTGTGAGTCTTGCCGCGAACGATGCGGCCCACTCGCGGAAGACGTGCGCGCGGTCGACCAAGGTGTTGTCGAGATCGAAGAGGACGAGCGAACTCATATGCCGGAGAGAACATACGGCCAATTCGTAGGAATTGGCTTGCCGCCGGCAAGACCAGCCGCTTCGTGGAAGGCGGTGGGGGGACCGGGACCGATCCATCCCGTCAGCCTCGGTCCGGCACTTGCGGGAGGGCACGCCCCCGCTACGATCGTTCGAGGGCCAGTGCCTGAAGGATTGCGTATCTGGGGACCGTTACCGGGCACCCCCCCGGGGTGAGTAGCCCGCAAACCAGTGGGAGGCGTGGTGCAGCTGTCGGACATCGACCTTTTGGACCGGGACCAATTCGCCAAGGGAGTGCCGCATGAGTGGTTCACCCTTCTGCGACGGGAAGCACCCATCTATCACCATCCCGAACCCGATGGTCCGGGCTTTTGGGTGTTCACGAAGCATGCCGATGTGTGCGCTATCGGGCGTGACGCCCATCGCTTCTCTTCCGATCAGGCCAGGGGAGGCGTCGTGGGGCTCGAGGAGGTGACCGAGGACCAGCAGGCAGCCAACGACCTCCAAGAGGGCGGCAACCTCATGCTCACGATGGATCCCCCTCCGCACACCCGCTACCGACGACTGGTGAACCGGGCCTTCGCTCCCCGGATGCTGACGCAGATCGAGCCACACGTCCGTGAGGTGACCAAGCGGGTCGTGGAGGACGGCGTCGCGAAGGGCGAGGCGGACTTCGTGGTGGATCTGGCCGCGGAGCTTCCTCTCATCGTCATCGCAGAGTTCATCGGGGTACCGCACGAAGACCGCCACAAGATCTTCTCGTGGTCGAACAAGATGATCGGCTCGGAGGATCCCGAGTACGCGGTCGAACCAGCGGAGGTCCGCCAGGCCTTCATCGATATGTTCCTCTACGCCCAGCAGCTGGCGGAGGAGCGCCGGGCGAATCCCCGTGACGACATCGCCAGCACGCTCCTGTCGGCCGACGTCGACGGCGATGAGCTCTCGGCGATGGACTTCAACCTCTTTTTCCTCCTGCTGGCCGTGGCGGGGAACGAAACCACCCGTAACGCCATCTCGCACGGCATGAACGCCTTCCTCGAGCATCCCGACCAATACCAGATGTTGCGCGAGCATCCCGAGCTCCTGCCGAGCGCCGTCGAGGAGATCCTTCGATGGGCGTCCCCCGTCCTCTACTTCCGGCGCAACGTCACCGAGGACGTGGACTACAAGGGCCACCAGCTCCGCGCCGGCGACAAACTCAGCATCTGGTTCGTGTCGGCCAACCGTGACGAAGACGTGTTCGACGATCCTTTCCGCTTCGACATCACGCGCCAGCCCAACCAGCACGTGGCCTTTGGAGGTGGAGGTCCGCACAACTGCCTCGGGTTCAACCTGGCCCGGATGGAGATGCGACTCTTCTTCGACGCCCTCACCCGGCGCGTCGATCACGTGGAAAGCCTCGACTCACCAACCCCACTGCGCTCGAACTTCATCGGGGGCATCAAGCACCTACCGGTGCGTTTCCACACTGCATCCGACTTGTTGGTCGGTGCCTAGCAAGCGCCGAGTGACCGACACGAAATAGCGCCTGACCAGGCTATTTCCGGTGGGACGAGGAGGCTGAGGTGGGGGAAGCCGGCGAAGGGTCCGCAGGACAGCGAGATCACCGGCGAGCTCGGCGGCTACCAACAGGAGCTCAAGCGGACGCTCGGCTCCTTTCAGGTGTTCGCCATTTCCTTTGCCTTCATCTCGGTGGCGGTCGGCATCTTCGGAACATACGACGCCGTGCTCCAGAAGGGCGGTCCGGTCGGAATCTGGCTTTGGGTGGTCGTCGCGAGCGGGTTCCTGCTGGTGGGCATCACCGTCGCCTTCTTTGGCGCCGGGTTGGCGGTGATGACCGCTTGCTCCCGGATCGTCTTCGCGATGTCACGCGACTCGCGCTTCCCAGCTCATCGGCTGATGCGACGGGTCGATCCGCGAACGCGAACCCCGATCCCGGCCACGCTCCTGACGCTCGTCGTGGGGATCGTCCTCATGGTGGCCCTGCCGGGCGCCGCCCTGCTCAAGCTGATTATTGCATCGACAATTCTGCCGGCGATCATCACGGCGCGACAATTGTGCTCTACCTGGTGGTGCGGAGACGATTCGGACACAGGGAGGGCGCGTTCAATCTTGGGCGCTTCGAGCTACCGGTCGCGATCGGGGCGCTGCTGTGGGTCACCGCTGCCCTCATCGTCCTCACGGTGCCCGCCGAAGCACTCGTCCCCGACCTGATCGTGCTTGGCTTGCTCCTCGCCGGCGGGCTCTTCTTCCTCGGCATGCTCATCTTCAGCCGCGAGTCGCTCGAGGCCGAGCCCGGAGATGTGGGCGTTTTGGGGGATTGAGCCGGGAGCGCTCCGGCCCATCTTGACCATGATTTGGTCGTGATTACACTGTGATTGTGCCCCGGGAGCTGGCTCGTTGGGACGCGCTGTCACCCTTACCCCATCGAGGAGCTGCGCCATGACGAGATCCACCGTCACCACCCGTAGGTCCTGATGCGGGCCTGGCAGGTGCAAGGCACCGGGGAACCGATCGACGTCTTGCACGAGGTCGAACTGGAGCCGCCCCAGCCTGGACCCGGGGAGGTCCGCATCCGCGTCGCCGCTGCCGGGATCGGGCTGCCCGACGTGCTCATGTGCCGGGGCTCGTACCCTCTCACCCCTCCGCTGCCCTTCACCCCGGGACAGGAGGCGACCGGCACGGTCAC
Source organism: uncultured Actinomycetes bacterium (assembly GCA_963773635.1). Classification (GTDB taxonomy): domain Bacteria; phylum Actinomycetota; class Acidimicrobiia; order Acidimicrobiales; family RAAP-2; genus CAVZBW01. The sequence continues at coordinate 1,229,989 of CAVZBW010000005.1, forward strand.
GGCGACGGGCGACGGGGTCGAGCTCCCGATAGGAGCTCGCATCATGTGCGTGACGGCGTTCACCGGGGGGTCCGGCTCGTTCGCCCAGGAATGCCTGGCGATTGCGGACTCGACGTTCGTCGCGCCCGGGGGTCTGACGGACACCGCGGCCGCCGGGTTCTGGATCCCGCACCTCACCGGTTGGATCGGCCTCGTCGATCGCGGCGGTCTCGCCCCCGGAGACTGGCTGGCCGTGCTCGGGGCCTCGGGCGGGAGCGGGGTCGCCGCGGTCCAGCTCGGACACGCGCTCGGAGCCCAGGTCGTCGCCGTCGTCTCCGACGAGGAGCGCGCCGCGTTCTGTCGCGAGCTCGGCGCCGACGCGACGCTCAATTACCGGGACCACCCAGTGGCCCCCGCACTTCGGGAGCTCACCGGCGGGCGAGGAGTCGACGTGATCTACGACCCCGTCGGCGGTTCCCTCGCCGAAGATGCCGCCGGCGCCCTGTCCCGGCACGGCCGGTTGCTCGCCGTGGGGTTCGCGAGCGGGCAATGGCCGAGACTGGCGACGCACAATCTCGTCGTCAACAACACGTCGCTCGTCGGAGTGTTCGCGGGTGGCTACTCTCGCCCCGAGCTCGAAGACATCCACGCCAGTCTCGTGGCCCTCGTCGACGATGGCCGGCTGAGAAATGCGGTGACGGCGGAGGTCCCCTTCGACGAGCTGCCCAGCGCACTGCAACGCCTGGCCGACCGCCGCGTGGTCGGCAAGCTCGTGATGGTGCCGTGATCCCGAGCCTCGACGCGACCGGCAAGGTCGTGATCGTCACCGGAGGGAGCAAGGGCCTTGGTCGTGCCATGGCGCTCGGGTTCGCGGAGGGGGGCGCGGACGTCGTCGTGGCCAGCCGCAAGCTCGGGGCCTGCGAGGCCGTGGCCGACGAGGTGCGCCGGATGGGCCGACGGGCCCTGGCCGTGAGCTGCCACGTCGGCGACTGGGACCAGTGCAGCGCGCTCGTCGACGCCACGGTCGCGGAGTTCGGGCGCATCGACGTCCTGGTCAACAACGCCGGGATCGCGCCGGTCCCGCCGTCACTGCTCGCCGTCACCGACGACCTCTTCGACAAGACGATCGCGCGTCAACCTCAAGGGCCCGCTCCGGCTCATCGCGCTCGGCGCCGAGCACATGGCAGAGGGCGGGTCGGTCATCAACATCAGCTCCAAGGCGTCGTTGCATCCCCAGCCGTTCACCGTCGTCTACGCCGCCGCGAAGGCCGGGCTCAACGCGTTGACCATGGCGGCGGCCACGGAGTACGGGCCGCGCGGCATCCGTGTCAACGCCATCGTGTGCGGCACCTTCCACACCGACAGCCTCCACGCGTCGCTGCCGTCCGAGGAGGCGCGGGCAGCAGATGGCGTCGAACGTCGCCCTCGGTCGCATCGCCTCGGCCGACGAGATCGTGGGCACCGCGCTCTTCCTCGCGAGTGACGCTTCGTCGTACCTGACCGGACAGCTCGATCGTGCTCGACGGCGGTTGACAGACAGAGGGGGAAACGACACATGACGGACACCCAGGGCGAGTACGTGATCGGGTCCGGGCCGGGTGGCGGTCGTCACCGGAGCCGCCAGCGGCATCGGCCGCGCCCTCGCCGAGGCGTTCGCAGAGGAGGGGTCGGCCATCGTCGTCGCCGACCTGGACGCGCGCCGAGGCTGAGGTCGTCGCGCAGGGCATCCGGACCGGGGGTGGCAGCGCCCTGGCGGTGGAGGTGGACGTCTCCGATGCCGCCGCCGTGGATCGGCTCGCAGCGACGACGCTCCAGCAGTTTGGGCGGCGTCGACGTGTTGTGCAACAACGCCGGCGTGTCCACGTTCAACCTCTTCCGCGACCAGACCCTCGACGACTGGCGGTGGGTGGTCGGTGTCAACTTCTGGGGCGTCGTGCACGGGGTACACACCTTCGTGCCGATCATGCGCGAGCAGGGCACGCCCGGGCACATCGTCAACACCGCGTCGATCGCCGGGCTGCTGAGCGGCGTGGCCTTCATCGGGCCGTACTGCGCCACCAAGGTTGCGGTGGTGTCCATCTCCGAGACCCTGGCTCAGGAGCTGGCGATCGACCAGACGCCGATCGGCGTGAGCGTGCTGTGCCCGAGCTCCGTCGACACCAGGGTCATGGAGTCGGAACGCGGCCGGCCGGCCGCCCTCGGTGTCGAGCACCGGACGGAGATGGCGGAGTCTGTGCGCCTCATGATCCGTGAGGGGTTCACCGGACCGACCGGGTTGACGCCCGCGCAGGTCGCCGACCGGGTCCTCGAAGCCATCCGCAACGGTGAGTTCTGGATCATCACCCACCCCGGTGAGGCCCCGACGGTCGAGAGCCGCTTTTCGGGCATCCTCGCAGGCTTTCCCGGTCAAGGAGGCTGACGTTGGCCTGGGACTTCGAGACCGATCCCGAGTTCGAGGCGCAGCTGCAGTGGATGCGCTCCTTCGTCGACACCGAACTGATCCCACTCGAGCCCATCTTCCCGGAGCTTCCGGCCGACGAGTGGGCGACGGTCAAGGCACACCTCCAGGCCAAGGTCAAGGAGCGCAAGCTCTGGGGAGCCTTTCTCGACCCCAAGCTCGGCGGGCCCGGCTACGGGCAGCTCAAGCTCGCGTTGATGTCGGAGATCATCGGTCGCTGCATGATGTCGATGACGATCTTCGGCGTCCAGGCACCCGACAGCGGGAACATGGAGCTGCTCGCCCACGGCGCGACGGACGCCCAGAAGGAACGCTGGCTCTGGCCCAACCTGCGGGGCGAGATCTCGAGCGCCTTCGCGCTGACCGAGCCGTTTCTCGCGGGCTCCGATCCGACCGTCATCGCCACGACTGCCACCAAGGACGGCGACGAATGGGTGATCGAGGGCCACAAGTGGTTCATCACCAACGCGTCGGTCGCCGACATCGTCCTCGTCCTGGCCGAGACCAACCCCGACGGTCGTCCCCACCGGCACGCGTCCATCCTGGTGGTTCCCGCCGGGACGCCGGGCATGGAGATCGTGCGGGATATCGGCACGATGGCCCACCCCGACGTCGAGTACGGCCGGCCCGGAAATCATGCCGAGATCGTGTTCCGGGACTGTCGCGTTCCGGCCGACCATCTGATCGGTGCGCCGGGCGACGGGTTCGTTCTCGCCCAACAACGCCTCGGAGGGGGGCGCATCCACCACGCCATGCGCTGGCTGGGTCAGGCGCAGCGATCGCTCGACATCATGTGCGAGCGTGCCGTGTCGCGAACGTCACATGGCAAGCTGCTCGCGCAGCACCAGATGGTCCAGGACTATGTCGCGCAGTCCCACACCGAGATCCAGGCGGCGAGGCTGCTGACCTTCCAGACCGCGTGGAAGATGGACCGGTACGGGGCCAGCGCCGTGCGGGCCGAGCTGGGCATGGTCAAGGCGCACGTATCCAAGGTGGTGCTGGCGGTCCTCGACCGGACGATCCAGGTCTGCGGCGCCCTCGGGTACTCGAGCGATCTTCCGGTCGAGGAGTGGTACCGCACCACCCGGTTCGGCCCGATCGGTGACGGCCCGGACGAGCTGCACAAGTCGGTGCTCGCGCGCACGATCCTCAAGGGCTACACACCCGTCGACGGATGGCCGACCGAGCACTTTCCCAGCCGACGTCCCGCGGCCCAGGAGAAGTGGGCGGCGCTCCGCGCCGAGGCGGGTCTGACATGACGACCCGGTACCGGGCGATGGTGATGGCGGCGGCGGGGGCCCCGCTCTCGCAGGTCGAGCGGCCCGTACCGGTGCCGGGCCCGGCGGAGGCGGTCGTGCGGGTCCGGGCCTCCAGCATGAACTACCACGACCTCGTCAACCTGATGGGGCTCCTCGAGGGCCCGTGGCCGCGAGTGCCCATGTCGGACGGTGCGGGTCAAGTGGTGGCGGTCGGTCCCGAGGTGCAAGGCCTCGCCGTGGCAGACCGGGTCGTCGGCGCCTTCCACCCGGGGTGGCTCGATGGACGGCCGAGACCGGAGGTCAAACGTCCGCTGCCGGGCGACACCTGCGACGGCTGGCTCGAGCAGTACCACTGCTTCCCGGCGGCAGCCCTCATCGGGGTCCCGCCGCACCTCTCCGACGTCGAGGCGGCGACGCTGCCGTGCGCCGGAACGACGGCGTGGAGCGCACTCGAGCTGGGTGGCGTTGGCCCCGGCGACGTGGTCGTCACGCAGGGCACCGGTGGTGTCTCGCTCTTCGCGCTGCAGCTGGCCAAGGCACGGGGCGCAACGGTCGTCCTCACGTCGTCTTCGGACGAGAAACTGCAGGTGGGAAAGGCGCTGGGGGCCGATCATCTGATCAACTACCGCACCACGCCGCAGTGGGACGAAGCCGTACGTGACATCACCGACGGTCTCGGCGCCGACACCGTGCTGGATCTCGGAGGGGCCGACACGATGGCCCGTTCGGTGCGCGCCACTCGGATGGATGGCCTCGTGGCAATCGTCGGCGTGCTCGGCGGCTTCGGCAACGCCGAGCTGCCCGTGTCCACCGCCATGATGCAGAACATCCACCTGGCCGGGGTCACGGTCGGCAGCGTGCGGGCGCACGCCGAGCTCTGTGCCGCGGTCAGCGCGGCCGGCATCCGCCCCCACATCAGCCATGAGTTCGGATGGACCGAGATCCCCCAAGCGATGCGGGTGATGCAAGCCCGCGAGCACATCGGCAAGATCGTGGTGGCAATTCCGTGAACGAGGCACCCGTCGCCGCCGCCACCATCGCCGGCCGACCGTCGAGCCCGGAGCCCATCCGCGCCGTGTTCTTCGATCTTGCCGACACGCTGTTTAGCAGCCGAATGCTGCGCGACGTGCACCTTCGCCAGTTGCGCTTCGTGAGCGACGCCATCGGGCTGAGCGCGTCCGACGACCAACTGCGGGCGAGCTATCGCCAGGGGTTGGGCCTTGCTTACCGATCCGTGGCGTCGCGCCCGTACTACCTCCATCGTGAGCTCTTTTGCCAGGCCTTCGCCGAGATGGCGCGATCGCTCGGCGGTGAATTGGACGAGCAGGAGATAGATCAAGCGGTCGACCGCCAGTACCGGGCCACGATCGAAGGTGCCGAATTGCGAGCCGATTGCCTCGAAACACTGCGCCGTCTCCGTGCGGGTGGGGTGCACGTCCAGATCGTGTCGAACATCGACGAAGAGCAACTCGACGGTCTGGTCCGGCGTCTCGAGTTGGAATCCGTGGTCGATGCGTGCACGAGCTCCGAGTCGGCACGGTCGTGCAAGCCCGACCCGGGCATCTACGAGCTCGCGATGTCCAAGGCGGCTTGCACGGCAGCTCAGGTGCTGTTCGTCGGCGACAGCCCGGTGCACGACGTCGTCGGCCCCCGGTCGCTCGGGATGTCGACCGTCCTCCTCGTCGCCGAGGCCCGACCGGGAGTCCCGGATTGCTCCCCCGACTTTGTCATCGAGCGCCTCGGGCAGGTCGTCGAGATCGTCGAGAAGGGGGCAGTCGGGTGAGCGGACCGGTCGACGCGCTGCGAGGCTTTCTCGACGATCGGCTCGGAGACTCGAGGGCGATCGAGGTCGAGGCGATGGTGGGGGGCGGATCCTGCGACATCTTCGCCGTGCATCGAGGGAGTGAGCGCTGGGTCCTGCGGCGCGCCCCAGCCACGCGAGCTCGGCGACGGCCCACGACGTGCTGCGAGAGTTTCACATCCTCGATGCGATCAAGGACGAGCCGGTGTCGATCGCCAGGCCGGTGCTGGCATGTGACGATCCGGCGGTCTTTGGCGCGCCGTTCTACGTCATGGCCCGCATCGATGGCGTCCCCGTGCGCTCGAGGATCCCTGCGGCCTGGACAGCGAGGCCGCAGGAGCAGTCAGAGGCTCTCGACCAGCTCGTCGACGCACTGGTGGCGATCCACGCCGTCGACTGGCGGCGGTGCGGGTTGGGCGATCTCGCCCACAGTGGGCCCTACCTCGAACGACAGGTCGGTCGCTGGATGTCCCAGCTCGACTCGTATGGCGGTCGGCCGCTGCCGTCCGCCGCGAGCGTCGCGTCGTGGCTGGAGGATCACCGCCCAGCCGATCAGGTGCCGGCGCTCGCGCACGGCGACTACAAGCTCGACAACGTGCTCTTCGCCGAGGATGCGCCGCCCCACCTGCTCGCGGTCGTCGACTGGGAGATGGCATCCATCGGGGATCCGCTGATCGACCTCGCGTGGGCCATGATCTTCCATCCCGGGGCGGAGGGGACGATGCCGCTCGGCGTCGCGACGGATCCCCGGTTCGATCGGTCTCGGATGCCGACGATCGCGTCGCTGATCGCGCGCTATGCGCAACGTTCCGGCCGTGACGTCGGCGCAATCGATTGGTACCACGTCTTTGCCCGCTGGAAGCTCGCCATCGTGTTGGAGGGCAGCTACGCCAAGTTTCTCCGTGGCGAATCGAAGAAGGCGATCCACGAGTACTTTGGCAAGCAGGTCGATCTGCTGCTCGAGAGCGCCACGACCATCGTCGCGGAGCGCTGATGGCCAAGCCCAACCACCTCGAGCTCGACGCCGACGAGATCGTCGAGGCCGCGATCGTGATCCTGCGCGAACGAGGCCTCGATGCCGTGAGCATGCGCAACGTGGCGGACCGTCTCGGCGTCTCGCCCATGCCGCTCTACACCCGGGTAGGGAACAAGGCCGCCCTCATCGACGCGGTCGCCGAACAGCTGCTCGCCGACCTGGCGCCCCCGACCGGAGACGGGGAAGCGTGGCCCGGGTACGCCGAGCGCTGGTGCCGGCAGTTGCGGAGCCGGCTCAAGCTGACTCCCGACAGCCGTCTCTATCTCGGCGCAACGCGGGACGCCTACGTGGAGGCATCGCGACCCCTGATCACTACGATGCGCCAGGACGGCCTGTCGGCGGACGCTGCGGTGCAAGCGTGCCGCCTACTCATGTGGGCGACGGTCGGTTTCGTGGCCATGGAGCAGGGATCGAGCCTGCACGCTCCAGGGGCGCAGCGTGGCCGCTTGTCGGGGAGCAATCCCGCGGGCGTCACACCCGAGGAAGTGGACGAGCTGTTCGACCTCCACATCGGCCTCCTCACCGCGGGGGTCGCTCGCTTGCACGAGAACGGGCCGGGAGGCGAATGAGGACACCGGGCCGCATCGTTTGCCGAGCCTTCGTGATGGCCGCCGTGGCTAGCGGACCGCCGATCTGATCGTTGGGCACATAGTAAAGCCCCGCCGTGTCCGTGTAGCTGCCGTCGGGCACGGTGACGTTCCTGTTCACCGACATCGAGGACTCGACGCGCCTTTGGGAATCGATGCCGGTGGACATGGCCGCGGCGGTGCAGGACCACGACGTCGTCGTCCGCTCGGCGATCGAGCGCCACGGCGGCCACGTGTTCGCCACCGGAGGCGACGGCTCTTGCGCCGCGTTCTCGTCCGTCGTGGACGCGGTCACAGCCGCGGTCGAGTCGCAACCGGAGCTGGGATGCGACGATGCCATCCCGTTCGCCGTCCGGATGGCGCTCCACACGGGTGAGGCCGTCGAGCGCAGCCGTAACTATTACGGCACAGAGTTTCCCGTCCGCCCGAAGATCAGGGCAGCTCGTCGCGGTCCGTCGCAGCCTGGTTGGTGAAGACGGGGTGATCGTCGAGCCGCTGGTGAGCTCGGAGATCTCCTTGCAATCCACTGACGAAGGTGCGGGAGACGTAGCGCCATGTCCCGTCCACTCGCTCGAAGGTGTCGTGGTATCCCCCGGTGATGATCGGCTGGAGTGGGAAATCGCCGACCTGCTGGTACACGACGTACACCGAGCGACATCGGGCGGTGCCTTGGTCGGCATCGATGTGGATGATCGGATTGAGCGTGGTGTGGGTCGTGTGAGGAGAACCGTCGTCGTAGATGCGAAAGATCTGTCGGTAGAGCGCCAGGACCTCGGCCGAACCACGCCACGTGTCATCCACGGAGTCCGCGTTGAGCTCGGCGTGCTCGAACAAGGCGGCCATCCCCTCGAGATCGCCGGCATCCAGTCTCGCCTGGTACTCGTAGAGCAGGTTCTCGATCTCGCACCGATCGCACATGGGCTTGGCCTCCTAGCCGCTTATCGGATTCTCCCACGGAGCGGGCGATCGAGGACATCCACGGCAAGCACTCGGAGGCCATGCGCTGCACTGCCGCAGCATCAGCACGGACAACGGCGGCCGGATCGAGGTCGTCGCGAGCCTGGACGGCGCCAGGCCATCGATCGGTCTTCAGCGTGCGCTGCTGAGCCTGTTCAGAGCACAGGCTGTGAGTGCACAGAGGGCTCCCACGAGAGAGACGCCTGCCGCAATCACGCCCACCGTCGCCCCCCAGTCGAGCGCGAGCGGAGGACCATCACCAAATGGTGGCCTGGCGTGCGCTTCGAGGATGATACCTAGGAGCAGAGCCCCGGCTGAAAGTGCCACTCCGGCGGCCAACCACATCACGAGGTTCGAGGCAGGCTCCTCCGTGAGGCGACGTACGACGACCCAGTGGAGCGAAGCCAGGACGAGTGTCCAAGACGAAAGGGCCAGCATCAGGTACCCGAAGGCTTGCGAGCCGGGAGACAGAGACGATCCATTCAGATACGGCGATGTGGCGCTGAAGCCCGGCGACGAGAGCGGCCAGGGGCCGTCGGTCGCTTCCAGGGATCCGTACCAGGGGAGCATCGTGCTAATGGCGACTCCGGCCGACCCGAGAATGCACACAACAAGGGCGAACAGGGGTGAAAAGAGGCGTGCTCGCGAAGGACTGGTGTCCCACGGGGGATCGGAAAAGAGATCAATTGGTTCTGGCCGCCCGAATGCCATGGTCAGATTGTTGCGCGGGTCCCAAACCGCCAAGAGAGACTCCTCTCAAAGACCCGGTGGGCTTCAGCGGAGACGAGACGAACCCGAGCAGTCTCATCGTTGGACGGCGAGTGCACTTGACCCCGCCCGGCGTACTCACCAATGTGGTGGTCCTATGCCCCGAGCCGCCCGATGAGCGCAGGACGCTGAGGCCGCCGCGTGGGGACGCTCGATGGCGTGCGCGTGCTGGATGCGGGGCTGCTCGTCCAAGGACCGCAGGCCGCCCTCACCATGCTCGAGTGGGGTGCAGACGTCATAAAGATCGAGCTACCGGGATTCGGAGACCAGGCCCGCTGGCTGCCCATTAGCCGCGACGACCACCGGTCGGCCTGGTTCATGGCCTTCAACCGTGGCAAACGCAGCATGACCGTCGACTTGCGCGTCCCCGAAGGGCGTGAGGTCTTCCTCCGCCTGGTGGAGCGCGCTGACGTGGTGATCTCCAACTTCAAGCCCGGGACGATGGAAGGCTGGGATCTGGGCTACGCGGAAGTCAGCGCCCGCAACCCGCGCATCGTCTACGCCACCAGCTCGTCCTTCGGATCCCAAGGGCCCGACGCGCTACGGGAGGGCGCCGACCTCAGCGCGCAGGCCGCCGGCGGGATCATCAGCACGACGGGTGGCGACGACGGAGCGCCCAGCGCGATCGGCGTCACCATCGCCGACCACGTCGCCGGTCAGAACCTGCTGGCCGGAATCCTCGCTGCGCTCTTCGAGCGCACCCGCACGGGTCGCGGCCAGGCGGTGGAAACCTCGCTGCTCGGGGGACAGGTCTGGGCGCAGGCCGGCGAGCTCACCGGCTATCTCATGTCGGGCGAGGTGTCGGGCCCGGGTGGTCGCACCCACCCGATGATCCCGGGGATCTACGGCATGTTCCCGACATCGGACGGCTGGATCGCCATCGTCGGCGTGGGCGGCCCGGCCCGCGATCTCTTCTACCGGACAATCGGGCGGCCGGACCTGATCGACCGATTCGATCAGCTGCTGTACTTCGAGGACGACAAGGCCGAGCTCTGGCCCATCTTGAACGAGGTGTTCGCCTCCAAGCCCACCCAGGAGTGGTGTGACCTCCTCGAAGCGGCGGGCCTGCGGTTTGCCCCGATACGTGACCACGGGCAGGTGGCCTCCGATCCGGGCGTGTCGGCCAACGGCTACATCAGCTCGGCGGACGGATCCGGCACCGAGGTAGTGAGGCCGCCGGTCCGGTTCACCCATCCCCTCGGCCCGGCACGAGCGGAGGTCCCCGAGCTGGGCCAGCACACCGAGGAGGTCCTGCTCGAGAGCGGTTTCACCTGGGAGGAGATCGCCGCGCTGTCGGCCCGGGGGGCGATCTAACGTCGCCAAGCGCCCCCCACGGTCGGAGGTCTGCCTTGACTCGCGCATCGCGAGCTGCTGGTATCCAACGTCGAATTCAACTTCAAGAGTGGTACTGGAAAGTGGCGCCCGAGAGTGCACGGGCGAGGGGTCGGAACGTGCGAGGTAAGCGAAACCTGCGCAGCGTGGGTTGGCTGCTGATGCTGGCCGGTGGCGTCATGGCTCTGGTGATGTCGGCAACGGGCCCACTCATGGAGTTGGCTGGGGCGTCTGGCACCGCGTCCGTCTACGAAGAGGCGGCAACCTTCACAGGCCCGATCACCGTCGGAAAGGTGATCGAGCCGCTCTCGGCGCTGCCCATGAACTTGGCATCGCACGACTACGTGGAGCAGGAATTCTTTGCTGTGGGAGTCGCGCATGCGTTTCGTGCCACTTCAGCTCCGGCAAACGGGAAATGGAGCGTCACTCCGACGTCGTCTGCTCCCTATCGCACCCGGATCCTGGTACGGCGTCCAGCCAACCCCCAGAGGTTCAGCGGCACCGTCGTCGTGGAGTGGATGAACGAGACGGCCGGCGAGTCGGCCCCCGATTGGGAGTACCTCAACCCCGAGATCATGGATGCGGGAGATGCCTGGGTCGGACTGTCCGCGCAAGCGCTTGGCGTCGATGGTGGCACGCCACTGCTCAGCGGGGGCGCAGTCAGTAGCTCCGCCCAGGGTCTCAAGCAGAAGGAACCGCAGCGGTACGGTAGCCTGCAGCATCCCGGTGATCAGTATTCGTTCGACATCTACGACCAAATCGCCTTCGGTCTGCACAACTCGGCAGCAAAGGTTTTGGGGCCACTTCATGTCCACCACATCGTTGCGGTCGGCGAGTCGCAGTCGGCCTTCTACCTGACTACGTTCGCCGACGCCCTCGAGCCGCACGACTCTCCCTTCGACGGTATCTTCATCCACAGCCGCGGCGGCTCCGGAGCTCCGCTGAACGGCGGATCAATCATTGGCGGCACGACGCAGACCCCGCTGCTGATCCGAACCGATCTGCGTGTTCCGGTCTTCATGTCGGAGACGCAGACAGATTTGATCACCCTGGGCTATGCGGCCGCCCAACAACCGGACACCCACCGCATTCGTACGTGGGAGATCGCAGGGACGTCCCACGCCGATGCCTATGAGGTCGGGGGAAACGCCGGCGTGCTCGGGTGTACGACGCCCGTCAACACCGGTCCCCAACACGTGGTGCTGCAGGCAGCCTTTGCCGACTTCACCCGTTGGGTCGTGACGGGGGCGACACCGCCTGAGCCGTCACCATTCAAGCTGCAGAGCACGAATCCGCCGATTTTGGCACTCGACCAGCATGACAACGTCATCGGAGGGGTACGGACACCCGCCGTCGACGTCCCGATATCCACGCTCAGCGGAGCCGCTCCTCCGGGCACGTCGGCGATCTGTTCCCTCTTCGGAACGACAACGCCCTTCAGCCAAGCGGAACTGACGCGCCTCTACGGCTCCAAGGCCAACTACCTCTCGAAGTACACCGCGGACCTCGACAGGGCCATCGCAGCTGGGTACGTCCTTCCATCTGAGCGGGTGGGTCTGCTGACGCAAGCCCGCCAGGTACAGTTTGCTTCGAGCTGATCGGCAGGTTCGTCGACCCTGCTCGTCAACTCCGAAAGCCCATTTGCCTGATTCGGAGCGAATTCGGAAATGACCGGAGACGCTGGCTATGGGGCGTTCCCCTCTCGGACCGGTCCCACTGGATCTCTTCGCGGCTGGTCGCTCGATCTCACTGGGTGTCTCGCCCTTGACTCCGCACCGGCCTCACAGTGCCGCCAGAGCCCGGCCATCCGGACCTGGTGGACGAAGAATGGAGAGACGACCGGTTAGCCGTGGCGGGGTGCGACTGCCTGCCGGGCACGGGATCAGGGTGCGCGACCAGCCCCTCGCCCGCTTGTCCCGACGGTGTCCAGCCCGTCGCTGGCGAAGAGCGTTTGGATGAGCCGTATCGCGATCGAGCCCTCCCCCACCGCGGAAGCCACACGCTTGACCGAAGAGCGTCTCACGTCGCCAGCTGCGAACACGCCAGGCATGCTTGTCTCGAGTGAGTGAGGTCGGCGCTCGAGCGGCCAGTCGGACCAGTCCGAGAGCTCGTCGCCGGTGAGTAGGAACCCGCTCGCGTCTCTCACGACCTCCGAAGGCAGCCAATCGGTATGTGGGTCGGCGCCGATCAACACGAACAATGCGTCACCAGCGACCGTTTCCCGTTTGCCGGTGCCACTCTCTCGCAGGACCAACTGCTGTAAGCGCCCCTCACCATTCCCACCGACCACTTCGGTGCACGTGCGCACATCGAGATTCGGCGTGGCCTCGATTTCTTGGATGAGATAGTGCGACATCCCCGCCTGTAGGGACTGCGCTCGTACGAGGAGAGTGACCCGTCTCGCATATCGCGCTAGATGCAGGGCCGCCTGGCCAGCGGAGTTTCCTCCACCAACAACGTAAGCGACCTTTCCGCTCAGAGCAGGAGCCTCAGAGGCTGGCCCTCCGTAGAAGACACCTGCGCCCGCTAGGTCCTCCAGCGCGGGAACACCTAAGCGACGGTACGTGGCGCCGATGGTCAGGATTACGGCTCTCGCGGTCACACGCCGATCGTCCTCGAGCGTGACGCGCAGGAGATCCCCGAAGCGAGAGAGGGCGGTCACTCGATGCATGAACACGAACGTCGCTCCGAATACCATGGCCTGCTCATAGGCCTGCTCCGCAAGCCGACTGCCGCTCACACCTTTGGGGAAGCCCAAGTAATTGCGAATCAGCGAGCTCGACCTCACTTGCCCACCGATTCCGCCCTCATCGAGCACGAGGACGCGGAGGCCCTCGGAGGCGCCATAGACGGCGGAGGACAATCCCGCCGGACCCGCACCCACGATGACTGCGTCGTACGTGTCCGCGTCGAAGTCACTCGTGGCCCCGGCAGCCTCCGCGATTTCGGTATTGGAGGGGTCGCTCAGGACTCGGCCGTCGGGAAGGAGCATCATGGGGAGCTTGGCATCGGGCCCTGCCTTGACGAGAAGCTCGCGCCCCTCGTCGGAGTCCGCCAGGCAGAACCTGTGTGGAATCGCGCAGCGCTCGAAGGTCGCTCTGAGCTCGTATGCCCTGCCCGACCAGGCCTCCCCGACAATGTCAACGGTGTGCGGCACGGTGCGTCGTTCGGTCGCCCACTCGAGGAGAAAGCTTGAGACAGTCTCGTGAAAGACCTCATCCGGCGGCCCGGCCGGCCTGACCGCGTAATAGTGAACGCGTCCCAACGCGACCAAGGCACGGATCGCGTCTGCGCTCGACTTGTCTGCCCAAACGTCCGACGAGACGATTAGTGCGCACTTCGCGTGCGGGTGGAGCTCACGCACACGTTCGAGCAGACCACCAGCGCCGGTAACCGCCTCCGAATTCCCGGCGAGCACCAGCGCCACCTCCTCGCCGCCGTCCGCCAGCTCAGTCAGCCTCTGCAACGCCAGATCTGGATCTCCGAGACACTCGACGCGATAGTCATGGGCGTATCGCTGTCTCAGCTGAGTCTCGAGAGCTCCGAGGATGTCCTGGTCCTCGTCGAAGGCGAGCACTAATGGACGCGCCATCACTCCTGGCCCCTCATCATCGCGGATCCGGCAAGCTTGAATGGCCGATTCAACATCACCTTGCGTCCGGGATCGGGTTGCTCCCGAACCACAGGGGTCCACATCGACAAGGCCAGGGTAGGTGAGGGCTCAAACCCCGATTCGATCGCCCTAGTCAAGTTACGGAAACGACTGGAGAGCGTGCGGGTGTCGGCACCGGCACTGACTCTGCGGTCGGTCCAGCCTGGGTAGGTGGAAAGAGCTCCTCACCTGCTCGATCCTAGTGGGTTGCTGAGGCTCAAGAAGAACTAGATCCTCGCCCGCTCGGCATGGGGTTCCCCGTCTGCAAACAAAGAGCAATCCGAATGCGCTGAGACGCCTAGCGACGGCGGGAATTGCCTCGCCGGTCCAATCCGCGACATCCACGAGCGTCACTTGCAACCGAAATTCGTTGCAAGACGGTAGTGACCAGGATTCTCCGCGTTCGTCGTCGAGTCCCAGCACCGGCCGATCTCCTCCGTCCTAGTCCTTCAACTCCTCGGGTCCTTGGCAGACAGGTCAAAGGTTGCCAGTTCGGGCAGATAGTCCTCGCGGTGTCGCTGGTAGGAGTGTCGGTTGCGACCCGCAACAGCGCCGCCAGCTGTGCTGTTGCCTTGCGCCCACGGTGCTCTCGGCCCGCGACGGCACCGCTATCGCCGATCCGCCGTTGTAGCGACTTCGGACGCGGCTCTTGCGCTCGACGTCTTGGAACTTTCAGCCGGTTGTTGCGTACGGCCTGGAGACCGACGGCGACGTCCCGCTCCGGGTGGCGCGACGCCAGCTCGTTGCGTAGGAGGCCGTCGAGCTCCAGCCCTGGAAGTCGGGGACGCCGGCGAACTCCGCGGCAGGATCGCTTCGGCGTCTGGGCTCATGGGAAGCCCCGCCAGGTCGTCTGGCTGAAGCGATCGCCCTTGCGGAACCCCAGGCCTCGCACCGGGCGCACCCGGAACACGATCACGCGCCCACCGGCATCCCGGTCGCTGAACGCCCCATCGCGCACAACGAAGTCCCACGGACCGGTCGGGTACTTGACCGCGAACGCGGTCGCGACCGGCTGGAGCTCGGCGTCGTCGGTCACCTGCTCGGCCCGGCCTTCGAGCACGACGTCAAGCGCTCCCTCGACCAGGTCGCTGCGCCCGGTCGTCAGCACGCACCACGGGTTCTCGGCCAGATTCCTCGCCTTGCGCTCCTCAGGCCCGGTGGCGAACCAGAGCGCCTCCGCGTGCCAGACGGCGATCAGCGGCGTGACGTGCGGTCGGCCGTCGGGACGGACGGTGGATAGCCAGAAGGTGTCCGCGGCACGTAACTGCTCAAGTCCCGCCGCCCACGGCGTCGGCGTCGAGTCCGGCTCGCTGAACCCATGGATCTCCGCTGTCACGTCCTCCGCTGCCATTCGATTTCACCCCTTCCGGATTCGACACAGCCGGTTGCGATGGGCAAGTGACATCGCCGACCTTACCGAGACGACTCGCTCACCCGCCTCGTCGGGGCCGTCCTCGCCGAACAACACGACGAATGGGCCACCCAGCGGCACTACCTCTCCGAAGCCTTCATGGCCAACTCCGTCCCCAGCGCGATACTCGACCCCCAAGACGCAGAGCTATCGCTCCGCACTGAACACCGAGGATCACACCTCGAAGCCCATCACCCGGTGTGACGCCACCGGTCCGACCGGCCCCCGCAGTGGTTCCCGTCCTTGTCGACAACGATCGCTGCGTAGGGTGACGTCAGCCTCCGACGAATCGCATCACATTGCAGAGTCCGGTAGCCGAGAACCCAGCCCCCGTCCAAGATCACACTTGGACAGGGGGCTAGGTACCGACCTCTCGTGACTAGGAGGCTTTCCGTGCCCGCCTCAGAGCTCGGAGCAAGGTCAGGCCCGCCCATAGGGCAAGGCCAGCGAGCTCCAATGCCAGAAGGGCACCCGTAAGAGCCACCGAGCCCGTGCGACTGGTTGCTGCGGTCAGCATCTGCTGTATTGCTGGCACTCTCTTCACGGAGCGCCCAGGAACAACGGACGTGGCACTTACCAAGGAATTGGGAAGGTACCGGACGTTGGCGTCCCGCGCGGAGCTGACGACGGGCGGCAACCCGGGATGAGCAGGGCCTCTCGGAGCTGACGACGGGCGGCAACCCGGGATGGCAGGGCCTCTCGGAGCTGACGACGGGCGGCAACCCGGGATGGCAGGGCCTCTCGGAGCTGACGACGGGCGGCAACCCGGGATGGCAGGGCCTCTCGGAGCTGACGACGGGCGGCAACCCGGGATGGCCGGGTTGACCGGGTTCCCCAGGTTGGCCGGGTTGACCGGGTTCCCCAGGTTGGCCCGGCTGTCCAGGTTGGCCCGGCTGTCCAGGTTGGCCCGGCTGTCCAGGTTGACCGGGCTTGCCGGGTTGACCGGGCTTGCCGGGTTGACCGGGCTCGCCAGGTTGGCCCGGCTTTCCGGGCTGACCGGGCTCGCCAGGTTGGCCCGGCTTTCCGGGTTGGCCGGGTTGGCCGGGTTGGCCGGGTTGGCCGGGTTGGCCGGGTTGACCGGGTTGACCGGGTTGACCGGGTTGGCCCGGCTTTCCGGGCTGACCGGGCTCGCCAGGTTGGCCCGGCTTTCCGGGTTGGCCGGGTTGGCCGGGTTGGCCGGGTTGGCCGGGTTGACCGGGTTGACCGGGTTGACCGGGTTGGCCCGGCTTTCCGGGCTGACCGGGCTCGCCAGGTTGGCCCGGCTTTCCGGGTTGGCCGGGTTGACCGGGTTGACCGGGTTGACCGGGTTGGCCCGGCTGTCCAGGTTGGCCCGACTGTCCAGGTTGGCCCGGCTGTCCAGGTTGACCGGGTTGGCCGGGTTGGCCGCCGCAAGAGCTAGACGCATCACCGAGCACCCCAACCGAGACGCCACAGACGCCGACTGGGGCATTGACGTTCGCTCCGCCCAGTTGGGTGTTGGTGCCAGATGGAGGGCCGCTGGAGGAGCTGTTCGATGAACTCCCGCACTGCGATGAGCCGTCACCGAGCACCCCAACCGAGACGCCACAGACGCCGACTGGGGCATTGACGTTCGCCCCGCCCAGTTGGGTGTTGGTGCCAGATGGAGGGCCGCTGGAGGAGCTGTTCGATGAACTCCCGCACTGCGATGAGCCGTCACCGAGCACCCCAACCGAGACGCCACAGACGCCGACTGGGGCATTGACGTTCGCCCCGCCCAGTTGGGTGTTGGTGCTGGAAGCGCTGTCTCCGGTTCCTCCGGTGCTAGTGCTCGCGGCGGAGACCCCACCGACGGCGCCGGCAACGCCACCAACGTTGACCGGGGCATTGATGTTCGCCCCGCCCAGTTGGGTGTTGGTGCTGGAAGTGCTGTCTCCGGTTCCTCCGGTGCTAGTGCTCGCGGCGGAGACCCCACCGACGGCGCCGGCAACGCCACCAGCGTTGACCGGGGCATTGATGTTCGCCCCGCCCAGTTGGGTGTTGGTGCTACCAGATGGAGGGGTGCTGGATGAAGTCCCGCACTGTGAGGAACCCGCGCCGAGCACCCCAGCCGAGACGCCGCACACGCTGACCGGGGCATTGACGTTCACCCCCCCCTGTTGAGTGTTCAGTGTTGCTGCGTGGGCCGTACCCGCACTCAACAAGAGTGCACCGATTGCCCCCGCGCCGCCGCCCAATATGGACAGCAGCAACGATTTTGGCCTGATCATGGCCGCTCCTTCTCTCGAAATCCCTTTGGACGATCACCCGGTTGACCGGGCTTCTGCTCGGAATCGAGAGAGGATTAGTCAGGTGAAGTCGGGGGCTGGGCGAAGGTTTCCGGGAGGGGAAGACAGTTGGCATCAAGGGAGCAAACGGATGCCCCATTAGCTCGACAACTTCCAACGGGCACATAGCCCGCTGCAGGAGTGCCAGAACCACCCGTCGACGAAGACGAGCCGGACAAGCCGCCGCTGAACGGACCGGGCATAGCTAACGGGAAACCCGCGCCTCCGATCGGATCGATGGGTGAGAAGGGCGGAATGCCTCCCGCCTCCAATGTGCCAGCTTGAGAGGGTCCAAATCCTAAGAACTGCAAGGGGGCCGAACAAGTGATCTCTGCGAGGCCCGCGGTAGCCCCACTTTGACCCGTCCAGACTCCTCTCTGGGCCAGCATGGGAACGGAAGCACCACGAGCGCGACCGCCAGATACTGGGTCTGAGCTACCGACCCAACCGCCCGTTTCCGTGCCCAACGTAGGATCATGCGAGGCTCCGGTGGCCGTCGAGGTCGCGCCACCGAGGGCTCCGGTGGCCGTCGAGGTCGCCACCGAGGCTCCGTCGCCGTCGAGGTCGCTGTTGAGGTGGTGGCGGTGGCCGCTCCGGTCGCCGTCGAGGTCGCTGCCATCGAGGGCTCCGGTGGCCGTCGAGGTGACGCCACCGAGGGCTCCGGTCGCCGTCGAGGTCGCTGTTGAGGTGGTGGCGGTGGCCGTCGGTCGCCGTCGAGGTGCGCTCCTCGCTCGGGTGCTCGGTCACGTCCATCACCCACGAGGGATCCGGCTCGGCCGGGTCGAAGGAGCGCTTGACGAGGTCCTCGGCCGGTTCGGCGGCGGCGTCTCTCCGGGTGCAGCCGAGGCCTTTGCGCCGGTGGATGCCCACGATCCCGGCCTGAGCCATGAGTCGGGCCACCCGCTTACGGGAGCAGCGGTGGCCCTGACCAAGGACCAGCTCGGCGTGGACCCGAGGTGACCCATAGGAGCGTCGCGACATCCGATGGATGTCGAACACGGTGTTGGTGAGGACGGCGTCGTCCCAGTCCCGGTTGGAGACCGGGTTGGCCTGCCAGGCATAGAACCCCGAGGTCGACACCCCCATCACCCGACAACACGCGGCCACCGGCAGGTCCGAGCAGCGCTGGGCGATGAAGGCGTACCTCATTTTGGGAGGACGTTCTCCCGGGCGAAGTAGGCGGCAGCGCGCCGGAGGATCTCATTCTCCATCTCGGAGACTCGGAGCTTGCGCCGCAACTCGACCAGCTCGGCACGTTCAGCCGAAGTAACCCCGTCTTTGCGACCTCCGTCGATGTCGGCCTTGGCCACCCAGTTGCGCAGGCAGCTCTCGGAGATCCCGAGATCCTGCGCTAACTGGGCCATCGGCTTCGCCCGTTCTCGCGCCAGCTCGATGGCTCGAGCGCGGAACTCCGGGGGATGGGGACGTGGCATGAGGGACTCCTTCCCGAGGTGCTACCACCTCGGTGGCCGTCGAGGTGACGCCACCGAGGGCTCCGGTCGCCGTCGAGGTCGCTGTTGAGGTGGTGGCGGTGGCCGCTCCGGTCGCCGTCGAGGTCGCGCCACCGAGGGCTCCGGTGGCCGTCGTGGTCGCCGTTGAGGTGGTGGCGGTGGCCGCTCCGGTCGCCGTCGAGGTGACGCCACCGAGGGCTCCGGTGGCCGTCGTGGTCGCTGTTGAGGTGGTGGCGGTGGCCGCTCCAGGTCGCGGCCGAGGTGACGCCACCGAGGGCTCCGGTGGCCGTCGTGGTCACGCCACCGAGGGCTCCGGTGGCCGTCGTGGTCGCCGTTGAGGTGGTGGCGGTGGCCGCTCCAGTCGCGGCCGAGGTCGACGCCACCGAGGGCTCCGGTGGCCGTCGTGGTCGCCGTTGAGGTGGTGGCGGTGGCCGCTCCAGTCGCGGCCGAGGTGACGCCACCGAGGGCTCCGGTGGCCGTCGTGGTCACGCCACCGAGGGCTCCGGTGGCCGTCGTGGTCGCCGTTGAGGTGGTGGCGGTGGCCGCTCCAGTCACGGCCGAGGTGACGCCACCGAGGGCTCCGGTGGCCGTCGTGGTCGCCGCTGAGGTGGTGGCGGTGGCCGCTCCAGTCGCGGCGGAGGTGACGTCCGCTTGGTGGCGGCTGCGGTGGTGGCTCCTCGTCGTGGTCGTCGTTGAGGTGGTGGCGGTGGCCGCTCCAGTCACGGCCGAGGTGACGCCACCGAGGGCTGCGGTGGCCGCTCCAGGTCGCGGCCGAGGTCCGGTGCCGTCGTGGTCGCCGCTGAGGTGGTGGCGGTGGCCGCTCCAGTCGCGGCGGAGGTGGTGTTGGTGGCGGCTGCGGTGGTGGCTCCAGTCGCGGCCGAAGTGGTGTTGGTGGCCGCTCCGGTGGCCGCTCCAGTCGCGGCCGAAGTGGTGTTGGTGGCCGCTCCGGTGGTGGCGGTGGCCGCTCCAGTCGCGGCCGAAGTGGTGTTGGTGGCCGCTCCGGTGGTGGCGGTGGCCGCTCCAGTCGCGGCCGAAGTGGTGTTGGTGGCCGCTCGGTGGTGGGGTGGCCGCTCCAGTCGCGGCCGAGGTGGTGTTGGTGGCCGCTCGCGGTGGTGGCCGCTCCAGTCGCGGCCGAAGTGGTGTTGGTGGTGGCCGCGGTGGTGGCTCCAGTCGCGGCCGAGGTGGTGTTGGTGGCGGCTGCGGTGGCCGCTCCAGTCGCGGCCGAGGTGGTGTTGGTGGCCGCGGTGGTGGCTCCAGTCGCGGCCGAGGTGGTGTTGGTGGCCGCGGTGGTGGCTCCAGCGGCCGAGGTGGTGTTGGTGGCCGCTCCGGTGGTGGCGGTGGCGACACCGGTGATGGCTGAAGAAGCGGACTCTCCGACGGCACCGGCGGTCACGCTGGCACCGGCCATCGTCGGCTTGCCCAGGAGTATCAGAAGGGCCAAGCAAGAGAAGGAACTAAGAAGGAGCAGAGAAAGCACGCGCGATGAAGAAGTCGCCCCACGTCCGCAAACCTTCTCGGGAACCCCACGCAGTTCCACCAAGTCTCCTGCCGAAGCCGCCGTTTGTGACGGTACCCCCACGGGAGCCAGCCGAAACGTCTGTTACTGACTCGTCGGGAACTGGGACTCCAGCGTGCCCTGCGCTCGACCGAGCGGAGCAGTCGCCGGGCCCTGTGAACGAGACGCGGGCCGGGCGAACCCCGCCACCGAAATAGCAAGGCGAGCCTCCGACGCCGCACCTAGTTGGGACGTCGGGAAGAAGAGGGCGCCCATGAAAAGGTGCGACCGGTCAGAAAGATGTTCGACACCTCACGAAGGCCTTCTGCGGGCACCTGGGAAGGGTCCATGGGAAGTGGCCAAGGGCCATCACTGCTGGCGGTAGTAGTGGCCCTGGTCCAAGTCTTCGAGCAGGCTTGGCCCGATCGGGTCCCATCCGAGTAGTTCCCGAGTGATGGTGGCCGTGGCGGGACTATCCAGCGCCACGAAGTGGCCCAGATGGGAGAAGTGTTCGAGGGCGTCAGCAGGGCTGAGCGATGCCGTGGGGATGTGGAGGTGATTGCTGATCGCCTCGGCGATCTCTCGGAAGGCCACGCCCTCGTCAGCGACCGCGTGGAGGACCGAGCCGGCGGGGGCAGCCTCGACGGCCAAGCGCGTCAGGCGGGCGGCGTCCGACCGGTGAACGGCCGGCCAGCGGTTGATGCCGTCGCCTACATACCCGGCCACACCCCGCTGGCGTGCGATGCCGACGAGGGTGGCCACAAAGCCGTGGTCGCCATCGCCGTGGACGCTCGGGGGGAGACGCAGAACCGACGAGCGGACGCCGATGCCCCGCAACGACAGTGTGAGCAAGGCGGTGGCCGTCCGGCGTCCTGCGGGGTTGGCCCGTACCTCGGCGCTTGGCACGAGCCCGTCGTCCTCGGTAGCCACCCGCCCAGCCGTCAGCCCGAGCATGCCTGAGGCGAGCACGAAGGGCCGGTCGGAATCGGCCAGGGCCGCGCCCATGGCCTCCACGGCCCGCCGGTCGGCGGCGGCAGCGCCGGCGAAGTCGCCACCAAAGGCCACTTCGTGTTGGAAGGCCAGGTGGATCACGCCGTCCGAGTCGGCGGCCGCTTTGGCCAGGCCATCGGGATCCGCGAGGTCACCCTCCCGGACGATGGCGCCGGCCGCCTCGAGGCGCTGCCCCGAGGCTTCAGAGCGAGCCAGGCCGACCACCTCGTACCCGGCACCGAGCAACTCGGGAACGACCGCGGAGCCGATCCAGCCCGACGCCCCAGTAACGAAGATTCTCATGGGTGCCTCCACAACACAGTGATGTCAGTTACAGACATCACCCTAGGACCTCATGTCAGTGACTGTCAACACTACGATGAAGGCCGTGGGTCGATGGGAGCCGGACAGTCGCGGGCGACTGCAGGAGGCCGCCCTGGCGCTCTTCGCGGAGCGGGGATTCGACCAAACGACGGCAGCCGAGATCGCGGCCCGGGCCGGGCTGACCGAACGCACCTTCTTTCGCCATTTCGCCGACAAGCGAGAAGTTCTCTTCGGCGGCTCCGCCCTCCTCAAGGAGCGGATCGTGGCCGGGGTGGCCGGCGCGCCGGCGGGGTACGGTCCCCTCGATGCCGTGGCCTCCGGCCTCGACGCCGCCGCCGCAATGCTGGGCGAGCTTCGCCGGGACCTGTCTCGCCAGCGCCATGCCGTGATCTCCGCCAATCCCGAACTCCGCGAGCGCGAGCTCGCCAAGCTCGTCGACTACGCCACAGCTGTCGCGACCGCCCTGCGTCAGCGGGGCGTTGGCGACCCTCAGGCGATCATTGCGGCCGAGGCCGGCATGACGGTGCTCCGCGTGGCCCTTGAACGGTGGGCCAGCGAACAGGACGACGGGGACCTCACGACCATCATGCAGGACTCCTTGGCTCAACTACGGGCAGTGGCGATCGGCACCTGAGCGCGGGATCGCATGCCGTTCCCGCGTGCTCTCGATTCCCTGTCAAGGCCAGTTGTGGGCCGCAGCCGACATGACACAAACGGCCCGCGCTCCCTACGGGAAGCTGCATTGACTTGCGTTGAACCTCTGGACCGAGGGACTCGGCGGAGGGCCCAGCTCGAAGGGACCGAGGTGGGAAGCCCGTAGTTTTCGGCGCCGGTCAAGGGGAATCGACGTCGGCACCCACTCGCCTCCGAACGGCGCGACGGGCCACCTCGAGCATGGCCGGGTCGTCGGTCATCACGAAGCTGGTGTTGGCCGCCAGGATGATGCCGTTGAGCTCGAAGACCAGAACCATGAGGTCCTCGTCGGCCGCGAGTTCTCCCAACTCCTGAGCCCTGGCGGCGAAGGCGAACACCAGGCCGATGAACCTCTGCTGGAACTGGCCGACGCGCTCCTTCACCGGTCCCGGTCGGGTGCCCATCTCGAGTACAGCCGAAGCGAAGAAGCACCCACCCGGGAAGGTGTGCCGCTGCAGGTGATCGAAGAAGAGGTCACAGACGGCCACCAGTTGCCCGAGCCCTTCGGGCGCCTCGGTCGAGGGGTCGATCACCTCTCGGTCGAAGATGCGCTCCGCCTCGTCGATGGTGGCGAGCTGGAGCTCCTGCTTCGAACCGAAGTGGGCGTAGAGCCCGCTCTTCGAGATGCCCAAAGCCTTGGCCAGCCCACCGATGCTCAGGCCTTCGAGGCCCTCCACGGTGGCCAGAGATACGGCCTCCAACAGGATCGCCTTTCGGGTCCGCAACCCGTCTTCTCGCTGCTTGCGAACCGGAACCGGGGAGTTCGTCATGGTCCTCTCGTCAATGCGCCGGGACTCTTCCTCCGACCCGACATCTCAACTCACACTCTTGACACTTAGTACGACCGATCGTACTATTTGACTCTAGTACGACCGATCGTACTATCTCAGGTCCGGCACTGGGAGCGTGCCATGGGGACGCTTCTCGGCCTCATTGAAAGGTGGTCCGGCATGAACCCGAACCAAGCGCTGTGGGAGAAAGGCGACTTCACGCGGATCTCCCAGAGCATGCGTGAGAGCGGCGAGAAACTAGTCAAGGAACTGGGCATCACCAACGGTCTCGAGGTCCTCGATCTCGGCTGCGGCGACGGGACCACCGCTATGCCGGCAGCCAACCTCGGCGCCAAGGTCCTAGGTGTCGACCTCGCCCGCAACCTGGTCGACGCCGGCAACGCCAGGGCGGAGCGGCTCGGCCTCGCCAATTGCCGATTCCAGCAGGGCGACGCCTCCGACCTGCATGAGCTGAAGGACCAGAGTTTCGACCTGGTCGTCAGCATCTTCGGCGCCATGTTCGCTCCCAGGCCCTTCGACGTGGCCCGGGAGATCGTGCGCGTGTCTCGCCCCGGCGGGCGGATCGTGATGGGGAACTGGATCCCCGACGACCCCACGCTGGTCGCCCAGCTCCTGAAGATCAGCTCCTCCTACACGCCACCCCCGCCAGAGGGCTTCGTCAGTCCCATGACCTGGGGAGTCGAAGCCAACGTCATCGAGCGGTTCAGAAGTGCCGGCATCCCCGAAGAGCGGATCTCCTTCCAGCGCGACACCTACACCTTCGTCTACCCGGGTACGCCATCCGAATACCTGGAGTTATTCCGTCGCTTCTACGGCCCCACCATGAACGCATACGAGGCGGCTGCCGCAGACGGCCGCCAAGACGAGCTGCACGGCAAACTCCAAGCGCTCTTCCAACAGCACAACGCCATCCCGGACGACGGATCGACCTCGATTCCGGCCACGTTCCTGCGAGTGACCGTTGCCCGGTGATCGATGAGACCTCCCGCGCACTTTGCAAGCCAAGTCGAGGAGCACCCCGTCCTTCCCCCGGGGTCCGGTGAGCGCGTCTCGGGTTACGGGGTCATGGGACTGCCGTTCGTCTCTGGTCACGTCCTCGGTTTGCGCCGATGGACGGCATCATCGGTGGGAGACGGATTCACCTCGATCTGGCACCGCGACCCCTTTGGGAACTGGACCTTCTACGAGTCGGTGGACAGCGCGGTGGGGTGTATCCGCTACTTCGGCGCTGAGGTCGGGCGCGTCGAGATTGGACCCATCGAGATCGATTGGGAGACGTCGAACCGCCTGCACGTCCGGACCGCCGGCGCAATGGTGGACTGGACGATCGAGACGGGATCCACCCTCGTCACGCGCCTCATGAGCGCTGTAGCCGCCACCATCCCCATGGCCGCGTGGCGCTCGCGGACCGCACTCACCGCCATGGGAGCCATCGCGGGCCGGACGCTAGGCGCAGGGAAGGTCCAACTCACCGGCGAGACGTCAAACTCGCAACACTTCGAAGCCAATCCACGGCGGATCTGGTACGTCACCGCCAGCCACGCCGTCGTGGAAGGTGCGAACCTGGGTCTACCCGGCCCGTTGACCGAGCAGGCCCACTTGGCCGACTTCTATATCCCACAGCGGGGGATCCTCGCCGTTGGCCGGGTGTTCGTCTCCAACGTGACGCAGGCGGCGGTGAGGCGCGGGGGTGACCTCGCCGAGCGCTAGCCAGCCCCTCGCCTGAACGGCGCACGGAGCCAAGGAGTGGACGCTGGCCGTCAGAATACGAACCGGCGCGACCGCCGCTCTGATGTCGCGGCGACCGTGGGTCACGGCCACGCTCATCGTGCAGACGCGGCCTCGGCTCGGTCTGCGCGGACGGCCCGCCGTCTGGCGGTCGACAGCGAGCGAGCGGTGGTTAGGGCGTCGTCGCCGAGGCCGATCGACATCCTGGTGAGGATCTCGCTGTACGAGCGCACCGGGTCGCGGCCGACCGCACCGAAGAACCCGGTGAGCTCCAGCGTGGTGTGGCCGTGCACACCGGACCATACGGCTTCGCCAGCGGTGGTGACGTCGTCGACCTCCCATCGGCCCGCGTTGACGCAGGCGTGGATGCGACGGAGGAGCGAGACGAAGGTGGACCTCGCCGCCCCGAGGTCGGCGGGATCACCGAGCCTGAACGCGGCCAGTCCAGGACCGAACATCACCGCGTACAGGTGGGGTTCGCGCAGCGCGAAGCGGCGATAGCTCCAGAGGTAGGTCATCCAGTCGGCGACGGCATCGTCGGTGACCGCGCCGCGATCCAGCTCGGCTCCGAAATCGGCGAACCCGCGGCGCATCACCTGTCGGGTCAGCTCGTCCATCCCGCCGAAGTGGGTATAGACGACCATCGTCGACGTGCCCAGCTCGCGGGCCAAGCGCCGCGCCGACACGGCGCCCTCGGTGGCCAGCAGCCGCGCGGCGGTGTTGATGATCCGTTCGCGGAGATGACGGTCGGCGGACCGGGGCGGCACGCCCGGCAGCTTATCCATAACAGCGTCATTGACATCAGTCCCTCACAGTGTTATGCATAACACCGTCATGTAAGAGTGGTCCGGCCGCTCGACATGGCCGACATCGACGAACGACAGGAGACAGTCCGATGGCAGTGTTCAATGGCGTGTTCCCGATCCTTCCCGGTAAAGAACAAGGAGGAAGGGACTTCGCGGCCGCCTGCATGGGGGAGCGCCGCAAGGGGTTCGAGGCTCAGGCGGCTAGGTCGGGACTTACCCGGGAGACTTGGGCTCTGCAGGAGACTCCGATGGGGAGCTTCATGTTGGTGTGGTTCGAGGCTCCCGACATAGAGAAGGCGTTCACGGAACTCGCCACCTCCGGCGACGAGTTCACCATCTGGTTTCGTGGCCAAGTCAAGGAAGTGACGGCGTCGACCTGGGCGCTCCTCCCGAAAGCCCGCCCCCCGAAGTACTGGTGGAGTGGACCTCCTGAAGAACGACCTCCCTCTGGAGAGACATCACCAGCAGCGAGGGTTTGCCGGGGCAGGAGCGCGGCCTCGAACAACCTAGAACTCGAACTGCGCGCCCTCGGCGAGCGCTTTTCGCGTCTCGGCGACGAGATCGCGGACGATCGTGCCCACAGGTTCGACGCGTCGGATGAGGCCCGCGCTCTGACCGCCGACAACGAGAAGCGCTTCCTTGTCGCCGGCCGCCACGGCCTCGTTCAGTTCGGCGAGTACTGGTGCCGAGTTGATCTCGACCTCGCTCGCTCGCGCCTCCCAGCGTTCGACGAACTCGGTGCGCAGGAGCCGTAAGCGTGTCCGGTACCCGAGCGTCCCGGGGTTGGGGTTCATCGCGTTGATGAACCTGGCTTGGATCCAATCTTCGGACGGGCAGGTGACCAAGGCCTTCTTCCACCGTTCTCCGACTGGTGACTCGGCGGAGGCGAGGAAACGACTGCCCAGGTTGACGCCGGCCGCACCGAGTGTTACGGCGGCGGCGATGCCCCTCCCGTCCGCGATGCCACCCGCAGCGACGACGGGGACCGGACGTACCGCATCGACGACCTGCGGGAGAAGGCTGAGGGTGCTCACGGAGCCCGCGTAGCCGCCGGCTTCACCGCCTTGGGCGACGATGAGGTCTGCGCCGTGTTCGACTGCGAGCTGCGCCTGGCGTACGGTCGTGATCTGTTGCATGACGAGGCCGCCGGCATCGTGGACCCGTTCCATGAGGTGAGCACCCGCGTCGTCGAGCGCGAACGAGACGACGGCGGGAGCACGCGCAAGCGTCGCGGCAAACGCGCCTGCGTTGAAATCCGGAACGACGTGGTTCACCGCGAAGGGACATTCCGTCAAGTCGCGAAGCTCGGCGAGCTCGCGCCGGAGCTGGTCGGTCGGACGGTTCCACGCACCGAGACTGCCGAGCGCGCCAGCGTTAGAGACCGCTGCCGCCAGCGCGGGCGACGTGAAGATGCTCATCCCCGCTTGGATGATCGGAACCTCAATACCGACCAGATCACACAATGGCGAACGCACCCGACCACCTTCCAGCCGCAACGGTTGTTGCTGCCGAGCAGGACAGCTCACCGCGATTCGGCCCGCGATACGTCAGTAGTCTCCCACTATCCGCGCCCATAATCTCTTTCACCGGGCAAACCGGAATGCCCGTTCAGAGGCACGCACTTTGGAGGCCTTCACGCAACACGCTTGCTCCGCTTGATCCGGTCGTCGGCTGCTTCGGTCGGCCCGTTGCTGACGTGGGCCTGATGCCACGCCGCGATCTGGTCACGCCAACGGATCAGCGTGCGGCCAACGAGCGAACTTAGATCGGGCACGAGCGGTCTTCGCGTTCGGACCGCTCCACGAACGCGACTGCGAGATCGGGATCGTGGTGGTCGTAGATGCTGCCCACGACTTCGTTGGCGTGCCAGCTATCGCCCCAGAAGCACTTTCCTCGACAAAGGTAATGGACCGGTCTCGATGGCCTGATTGCGACTCCTGGTGGTGTCTTGCAGGATGTGGCCATGACGGACGAAGGCCTCCCGGCCCCCCATCACGACCCTCGGGCGAGGCCTGAACTCCGGGCTTCCCATGAAGACCGGGAGAAGGTTGCGGAGGTCCTCCGTGTTGCGGCAGGCGATGGGCGGCTGACAGCGGCCGAGCTAGACGAGCGTCTGGAAGCGGCGCTGACGGCTCGCACGACCGGAGAATTGTCGGCCCTGACGGCGGATCTACCAGGGGTCGGCGGAGACGCGGCACGGGCGAAGGAGGTGGTCCGGCTCGACTTTCGGGGCGGGAACGCAGCGAGACGCGGTCGATGGGTCGTTCCCCGGCGGATGGAGATACGCGCCATCGGCGGGTCGGTGAAGCTCGATTTTACGGATGCAGTGATCACGGACCCGACGCTCGAAATTCAGGCCGAAGTTCGGGGCGGGCGCCTCGTCCTGGTGACTCGGCCGGGCATCGAGGTCGATGTCGATGACGTCGCAGTCCATGGAGGACGGGTCAAGGTGCGTCCAGAACCCGAACCCAAAGAACCCGGCCGCCTGACGATCAAGCTCTCCGGCGAAGCCCATGGCGGCAACGTAGTCGTGCGCCCGCCGCGCCGGTCGTTCTGGCGTTGGGCGCTGCGTAGGCACGGGCCGTAACGAACCTCGGCGCCGAGACTGGTGCGAAACGTGTCAGCGTAAGATCACGACCCCGTAGAGTTTGACCACTCCCCTAGGACCAGTCGAGTGTTGCTCCTGGTGGTTTAGTCAACGATTATTACCCCGTCTCGCCCTGACCTTTTCGCCACTCCTGGACCTGGACCGCCGATCGCCTCGAGTTCGGCGGACTCGCTTCCCACCCGAGGGCTGGACCGCCCGCTGATACCATCGGGCCCGATGGAGACGGCGATCGAGCAGCTAGACATTCCCCCGGACCGCTCGTTCAGCTACGACGGTCGGTTCATCATCTCGCGCGTTACCGACAAGGACGGCAACCTTGTGCGCGAACTCCGGTACGACGCTGAGCTGGCGGACTGGGTGCCAATGCCGATCAAGCACGGAAAGCAGAAGGGCGGAATTCGAGTCGTTATCCGGTTCACTCCGGTTGCCGGAAGCCCTCGGAACAACGAGATGTTCGACGTGGCCGCTTCGGATGCCGACGCGGTGACGGCTTGGCTTGACCGCTTGGTCAGGCGCCACTGAGGGCGGCCAACCCCAGACGCACCGAGGTCGTCGCCCCAATCACGATCCCTTTCGTCTGACCGACTGGGCACCTCCCGCGCTTGGCAAGTCCTCGTAAGGAGTTCGAAGTTTGCTTCCTCATCTGCCCGTTGTCCCGCATCATGGGAGTCAGGATCGGAGATGGGCTTCTCGGGCGCTCGGCCCTGAACATCAGGGTGCAGAGAGCCTCACGCGTGAGAAGGCCTACACGAACGGCGCCGACCTCAAAGGGCGCCCGCATTGGGCCAACTCCAACCGCACATAGGACACGCTTCGTCCCGGCTTCCTGCTCAGCGCGGCCGGAGTTGCCATCCTCTAAGAACCCTTACGATCCACTGCTTGCGTCGTGGTCTCGAAGGTCGTACCCCTTGACGATGGCCCGCACCGGACGCAAGGTCAACTCGTCTCCGTGGAAGGCTTCGCGGAAGACGTCACCTCCGATCCGAACAGCTCTCACTTTCTCAAGAGCGACCACGGTTGCGGTACGCACGCCGCCACCGAACAACCCGGCTTCCCCGAAACCCTCGCCGGAGCGGAGGACCCGTCCATGGTTCGGTGACTCGGTGATCACCCTGGCCGACCCCTCGATCAGCACGTAGAAGGCATCGGCAGGCGCACCGGCGACGACGATCTCCGCACCGTCTTCGAATTCGACCGGCTCTGCTCGTCGAGCCAGCTCGTCTAAGTCGGATGGCGAGACGGCGGCCAGGTGCCGCTGGCGGGCGAGGAGACTGCGCCGTGCGCCGAGCTCGCAGACTGCTTTGATGCTGCGGCGGAAGGATTCACCAAACGCCTCGGCGGCGCCCGGCGTCGTTCCGTCCTCGAGCAGCGTCCCATACAAGACGTCGCCGAAGCTGATCAGGGTGAGTTTCCTCCAGAACCGCTCGGAGAGGGAGCTGGCGCCGGCCGCCTCGACGAGGGGTGCCCCCCTGCAGGAGACCGGCAGCGTATTACCCGCCATGTTTGACAGGGCGACGTCAGCCCGATCGGTTCGTCCCCAGCGCATGCCCTGCCATGCTCGGGGCAGCCTGGCGCGGACCTCGGAGAGCTCGGCCAGCGTCCGCGCCTGCCCCGTCTCCTTGGCCTGAGCTGTTCTTCGGGCGGCTGTTCGCAGCGTGGTAAGGGCATCCTCGCCGCACGGCACGTTCACCAGAAGGTCAGAGATGACATTGCCCCAGGTGGTCTGGCCCTCCCCCCGCAAATTGACGGGGACGCTCACCCACACGCTGGAGGCGTCGGGCACCACCGACGGCCACGCCATTGCCACCGCCGCGAGCAGTAGGTCGTTGATGGTCACCGACAGGGCGTGGGATCCGAGTCGAAGATCGAAGAGGGGAAAGGCGTACCGATGAAGGTTCCACTGACGCCGGCTGGCCCAGGTGTAGACCCGGGGCGAACGGGTGGTCACGGGCGGCGCATCGTGGAGGTAGGCGGCGTAGCGAGCAACCGTGGCCGTGATGGACGACAGGTTCTGGCACTTGGCGATGCCTACGGCACGCCGGAGGAGCGCGGGGCCGCTAAGCGCACGTTCCCGGAGGGCCACACCCAGCGTTCGCCAGCTGCTCTCCGGTGGCTCGGGGATCCAACCGGAACGGTGCGCGAGGACGGTCTCCTCTCGGACCGGTGTCGACTCCTCGTCCCAATCGGACTCTGCCGTCTCGAACCCCAACGACACCATCCCAACAGCCATCGTGCCGGACACACCGTCGGCGAACGCGTGGTGCATGGTCATGAGGAGCCCGAAGGAGTCGTCTTCGAACCGTTCGACGACTTCAACTCGCCACAAGGGGCGGTCGGCATCCAATGGACGGCACATGGCAGCCACCATGAGCTGTCCGATCTCCTCCAGGCGAATCGGCGACCCTTGCACCACTGCGCTCACGTGGTTGCAGATATCGAACCCGGGATCCTCCTCTCGGAAAGGACGTCCGAAACCGCCGGGCACCGTCCGGATCCGTTGTCTCAGGGCGGCCACCACCGGATGGGCGTCGCCGGCCGTGATGAGGTTGTCTGCCCTCTCGCTGAGCCACTCAGCGACCTTCCCCTGGCCTCGAGTCGAGGGCTTGAATCGCAGCAGTGCCACTATCAGGTACTGCGGGTCCCGGAGCAGATAGCCGGCCTCCTTGTGGTTGATCCGCTGCACCGTTGACATGTCGGCCCCTCGCGTCTGCCCGCCCTCTAAGGGACTTCGAGATAGACACTGCTGGCTTTTGGAAACGCGAGCAAACCGGGTCGCCGGCCCCGAGCTGGTGGACGACCCGCCACCGCGCCCACCAAGGCACCAAACAACGAGCGGCGTGGCTACAAGCGCACCAAGACCCTTCACACGGTCTCCTCTACCTCCTGACTCATCCCAGCATGTCCGCCAGGCTCGAGCAGGCAGGCGCCTCCTGACCGCCCTGCGGGGACCGTGACCCTTAGCGGCCTTGCCGGGCTAGCTCTCAGCCAGCCCGTGGAGGAGAGGCTCGACGAATGGCAGCGCAAGCACGCCTCCGGCAGCGTTGCACGCCGGGCCCCCGAGTGGCGCCCTGGGCTCTACGACGTGTCTCGGACAGACGAGGGCTCGACGCTTACGACCGACGAGCTGCTCGACGGCCTGGAGCGCCGGATCCCGACCAAGAGGAAGGATCCTCGCGGGCCGTCTTGCCGACGCGACGCTTGCCGTGCCGTTCCGTCAAGCCATGGACGACTGGGCGTGCCCCGGGGGAACGGACTCCTCCCCCGAAACGTTGCTGAGCGGCCTGCTTGGACATGTCGTAGAGCGAGCCGATCTCCCTCCAGCTGACGCCCTTTTCACGGGCCTTATCCACCCTGGCTCTCTCGAATTCTTCTGCCGCTACCCGAATACGGCGTGCAATAGCGACGGCCTCGAGTGGCTCTCCGGTCTTGCCGAGCGCCTCCAATGCCTCAAGCGCGGCGCTCAGTCGCTTGATCGGGCCGGGTCGTGCCACCCGTCAACCTTACCTTGACTGCCTGGTCAATGCCGCAAAGCGGCCCAAGTCCGTCAATCACGTCAAGGCTTGGTTGACTCACTATCGTCAACTATCCATTGACATCGCCTCGGGTAACGAGGAAGATAACAGAACCGCATCAGACCCGAGAGGAGGTGACATGGCCAAGTCGAAGGCTTCTAAAAAAGGAAAGAAGGGCAAGAAGAAGGGCAAGTAGCAGCACGGCCAGGTGACCCGGCCGGCCCCGTTGCTTGGAGGCCGGTCGGGTCGGACCTGCCCGGTGGAACCTGCCTCAGCGGGGCGTTGATCCAAATTCCGATTGCGCCCTCCTGATCCATTTGGTTTGCGATCGGATCTGGCGGTTGAGCATCTTGACCTGGTGATCGTTGTGGTGGGCGCGATAGGAATCGCGGAGTGCGACAAGTTCCACGAGCTTGGCCTGGTACTGGGTCAAGCGGGTGGGGTTGGCGTAAATGACATGCAGCGATTCTCCTGAGTAATGGCGCTACCGAGCAGCGACTCGAAGTACGAACGCATTGGACTGGCTCGACTGGGTGAACGCAGACCGGGGTGGCGATCGCCACCCCGGTCTAGCAATTCGGGCTACTACGGCTTTGGCCGATGAGCCAATTTGGCCGGCTTGGCAGACTTGGCGTTCGCAACCTTCGCCCTGCTTGTCGCTGGCTTGTTTGTTGCTGGCTTGTTTGTTGCCGGCTTCTTGAGCTGGGTCTTGCCCTTTTGCACAACTTCCTCCTTTCTGTCTGAGATGCCACGGGGAATTGGAGCTGGAGCGGTAGCGCCTCGAACTCCGCAGGGTCCGAGCACGCGACCGAGACGTGCGATTGCGCCCGGCCTTTTGGTGCGGGCGACAGTGAGGTGGTGGCGGGACCCCGCGAGGCGCTTGGTCCGTCTTCGATCGGCGCTCTGGCGCGACCCTCACTGTTTACGGGCGCCTGAGGCCCGAGCGCGCTACGAGCTGGGACCGTTCAGCAGCGGGCCGTTGAGCGGCGTGCCCGCCCGGGGCGAAGACTTCGACATGGGCCCGATGGGCCCTGGGCGCCTAGCTGGCGAAAATCACACGCACCGGACGGCATCCGGCATGCGAACAACATCGGCCTGATGGAGGCGAACAGCTAGTGACCACGAGACCGCAGCTCTGTCGACATCGATTCTTTGTCAACATCAATTCTCCGAGCATCCTGGCGGACACCTTCTGGCTACGCCCTGCTTGCTACAGAATACACGCCTGCTGCATTGCTGCATGCTCCATCGCTCGTGCTGGAACAGCCCCCGGGGCGCAGGCCCTGTGGCGGCTCGACGGCTACTCCCTCCAACGAGGCCCCCTTTAGTTCATTCATACTTGGCCGGTGATCCGAGAAGCGAATGCCGGGGACTTCGACGCCGTGACCCGACTGTACCGACAGCTACACCCTGGTGACCCCGAAGTCCTGGACGGCTCCGACCGGAACGCATTCGAGGAGATCCTTGCGTCGCCGTTGCTGCACCTGTTGGTCTTGGAGCGTGACGGTGAAGTCGTCGCGACGGCCTATCTCAACATCGTTCCAAACCTCACTCGGTCTGCGTCGCCGTACGCGGTAGTTGAGAACGTGGTCGTCGATGAGAGGGTCAGAGGCACCGGGCTCGGCAAGATCCTCATGGCTCAGACACTGGAACGGGCGTGGAGCGCCGGGTGCTACAAGGCGATGCTGATGACAGGTTCCAAGCGCCCAAGCACGCACGGCTTCTACCGAGCTTGTGGATTCTCACCCGATGCCAAGACGGCCTACCTGGCGCGGCCGTAGATCGTCGAACGACCATCCTCTATTTCCGGCCGCACCGGGCAAACGCTGGCCCCCTCCGGTGACCTCTTAGCTCACCGGTCTGAACTGTGCTTGAGCAACAAAGGGTGCCTTGCAGATCGGCGGTGCTTTCTGTCCGACCACCTGGCAGAGGGCGGCCACGATGTAGTTCGCGGTTCCATCGATGGCCTGGGCGACCGGGCTCGTGGGGTCACTCAGATCGGCTGCGATCTGATCCAGGGTGAGACCCTCGAGGACCTGCGGCGACACACTTGATCCGTAGATGAAGTAGCGGTTGTCGATGTCGATGAAGGGAAGCCCGCCACCGGACATCTGGGGCGTGTTATACGTCCCGTAGGCCTGCTGCTGCAGCGGCGACATCTGATCCAACGGGGTGTACAGACCACTCTTCGGGGATTGGGTCGATGAATAGATCTCGGCGGGATCGAAGGTCACGTAGGGGCTGGAGTAGCTCGAACCGTGGAAACTCCAGCTCTGTATGCCGGGGAAGACGTCGTTCGAGGAGGAGGCGATCCCCTGACCGAGGTTGCCGAAGTCCCCGAAATTGGCCAGGGCAACGACGAGGGCCCATCGGGCCACCGCGCAGTAGGGGCAGAACTCCCCCCCGACGTAGACGACGGCGGGCTTGCCGCCGTCGGTCAAGGCGGGCTGCCCGGAGCGGACGATTGGGGGCTGGACCTCACTGGGCAGCCCGACCTCTGTGAGGACGTCGTCGGGAACTTGCGCGGCCGTCACGATGTAGCTGGCCAGGCTGTTGGACCGGTTCGACTGGGGCGCCTTCGTCCCATCCGGCACGAGGGCCACCACCAGCACGGTCACCACGGCGATCACCACGACCGGCAGGCCGGAGCCGAGGGCGATTCTCCGGTGACGCCGCCGGTTTCGCCGGCGAAGTTCGGACAAGGGTGGGGCTTCAACCAACGGTTGAGCAATAAGCCGCTCGACCATGTCGTGTAGGTCAATCATGGAGTTCTCCTTCGATCGCGGTCTCGTTCACCTGACCGGCGAGCCGCTCATGGGCGTCACGAAGGGTGGTCGACACGGTGCTGCGAGAAATCCCCAAGACGCTGGCAATGTCGGCCTCAGGAAGGTCAGCCACGTAGCGAAGGACGACCACCTCGCGCTGGCGGGGGGCCAACGCCGCGACCAGGTGCCAGAGCTCCCCGGCCGGTGCGGGAACCTCGGCCGGGCGCTCGGCTCGGGCCAACAGCCGACGCTCGAGTGCCGCCCGGCGCAGACGTCGTCGGCAGACATTGCGGGCAACTTGGAACGTCCAGCCGGTGGGCGATTCCATTGTGCTCACCCTCGGCCACCGCTCGAGGGCGCGGGCGAACGCCTCATCGACCGCCTCTCTTGCCACCTCCAGATCGCCGGTGATCAGGAGCAGGGTGGCGATCAGTCGAGGATGCTGGGCTCGGTACCAAGCCTCGAAGTCGGTCGGCGAGGGAGTCAGCACTGGTCCTCCGTCACTGACCGGCGGGTCGTCCATTTCCCCCATCAGACCAACAAAGCCCTCGGCATCCAAAAATGCTGGGTCGACCCTCGAATCTCTCACTACGAGAGAGGAAGGTCGGATGGGCATTGGGGTGCCGGGGCCCACACCGCCTGGGCGCACGGGCCCGGTTCAGCCGCCGGTCGCGGCGACGGTACGGTCTGATATGTGCAGGGGGGTGCGGATTCAGTGGAGTCCTTCGGGTGGCGGACCAGGATCCGGCGCGCCCTGGCCAGCTCCGAACCGGTCCGGATGGCTCGAAGTGCCCGCTCGGTCTTTGCAGGGGCTTGGCAGGTCGCCCGCCTCCTGCCCTCGGTTGATCGACGGCTTACGGGCATCTTGGCCGCCCTTGGGCTCGCCACGGCCGTGCTACCCATCGCGGTCAGCGTCTGTGCGGCGGTGCTGGTTTCCCACCTGATACATCCGTCGAAGGCGTGGAACGGCGAACTCGTGGCGTTGGTCGTGGCCGTCCCCGTCCTGGTCGCTGTTCTCGAGGCCGCTCGACAGGGACTGGCCGTCGCCTCGGGCGCGATGGGCCGTCGGGTCGATGGCGTGCTCAGAGAGCGAGCCATGCAGGCTGCTCTGCGACCGGCCGGCGTGGTCCACTTGGAGGACCCTGAACTCCAAGGGGTGTTCGGTTCCGCCCGCAACCTTTCGCCGTTTGTCTTTACCCCAGGGGACGCCGCCCAGCAGCTGGCGTTCTCCTTGGGGGCGCGGCTCTTGTCGCTGCTGGCGATGGTCGTGATCGCGGTGTGGTCACCTCTGCTCGCCCTAGTGATCCTGGTGCTGTGGGCGGCCGGCCAGGTGGTCGTGATCGCCACCGTGCTCGGTACGGTGGCCAGCAGCGCCATCGGGACGCTCGGACCAGAGGTGCTCTACCTGCGCGACTTAGTCCTCACTCCTTTTGCGGCCAAGGAGGTCCGGGTCTTTGGACTGGGCGGCTGGGCGGCCGAGCGATTCGAAAGCCTGGCGCGGGCCCGCATCCTCGCCGGCTGGGCAGCCCGCACCGGCCAGACCGTTCGCTACGTCGTGGCGGCCGCCTGTTTCGGTGCGGCCATGGGCATAGGGATGGCGTGGATCGGATTGCAAGCCGTGCATGGAGCCGTGGACTTAACGGGCGTGCTGGTGGTTGCGGTGTGCCTAAGCCGGGCCCTGGCACCTCCGAACATCATCGCCGACGTTCCTGTGGCCTATGGCATCTTCGCGATTCCCGCCATCCTCCGAGCCGAAGAGGCCGTCCGGTCTGGGCCAGCCGATCTGGGCGGAACCGTTCCTCTACGTCCCGCACCCCAACACCACATCGAGCTGCGAGACCTCACCTTCGGCTACCCCTCGGGGAACGAGGCCGTCTTGGAGCACCTCGATCTCACCATTCCCGCCGGCCAGCGTTTGGCCATCGTCGGTTTGAGCGGGTCGGGCAAGACCACCTTGATCAAGCTGCTTTGCCGGCTCTACGACCCCGATGCGGGTGCCGTAGTGGTCGACGGCCTCGACCTGCGTCAGGCCGACCCCCTCAGTTGGAGGGAGAACATCGCCGCCCTGTTCCAGGACTTCATCCGCTGGAGCCTGAGTGTGGCGGACAACGTCTCCTTGCTCGAAAACCGCCCGTCGGAAGCCGCGACGAATCGAGCCATTGCTGCGGGTGGAGCGGAGGACATCATCGACAAGCTGCCCTCTGGTATCGACACTGTCTTGTCCACCTCGTCGACGGGGGGCGTCGACCTCTCGGGCGGCCAGTGGCAACGCATTGCCCTGGCCCGTGCCCTCCGGGCGGTGCATGCCGGCGCTCGCCTGCTCGTCTTAGATGAGCCGACGGCGAACCTCGACCCCAAAGGTGAGCTCGAGTTCTACGATGCGGTCCTCAACTCGGGCGAGTTTGGTGATCGTGCGCACCCGGTGACGACGATCCTTATCTCGCACCGCTTTCCGACCGTGCGACACGCAGATCGCATCGTCGTGCTGGACGCCGGACGCATCGCCGAAGACGGCACCCACGACGAGCTCGTCCGTGCGGGTGGCCGGTATGCAACGATGTTCTCCGCCCAGGCGGCCGCCTTCGCGCAGGCGGAAACATGACCGAACCTTCCACGCAGACAAGGTGGCGCTTCGCCCGCTGGAGGGCGGCCAAGTGGCTGGTGGCGCTCTCCTATCGCGCCGATGCCCGGCGGACGCTGGTGGCGCTCATTCCCCTCGCCCCGATCTGTTTCGGAGCCGTGGCAGTTGCCGCACGAACACTGATCAACGGCGCCATCGCCGGAAAGTCCAGCCAGGTTGCGGCGGCCGGCATCATCGCCGGGTTGGGCCTTTTCCTCGGCTTCGCCTCCACCTATCTCCAGTTCTCGGGGAGCCTCTTGCGTCTGCGCGAGTCGATCTCCTTCGAGTTGGACCGCCAGCTCCTGGCCTTGAGCGGATCCATCCCCACGCTCGATCACTTCCACGGCACCGACTTCTCAGACCGAGTCGAGCTCATGCGCACCGGCAAGGCGCCCCTCACGATGGTTGGCGGACTGATGACCCAGGTCGTGTTCGGGTTCGCGTCGCTCCTCATTAGCGCCGCGCTGCTCGGATTCGTCTCCCCTCCGCTCGCCATCGCCGCCCTTGCTCCCCTGGCCGTCGCATGGTGGTACCGCAGGACAGAACGAGGGATCAGCACGGTGCAGGAGAGCACCGCAGAAGAGCGGCGCGCCGGTCTGCACCTCTTTGACGTCGGTACCGGCCTCGCTGAGGGGAAGGAGCTGCGGATATTCGGCCTGCAAGACCGGCTGCTCGGCCGTTACCGGTCGAGCTGGCAGAGCGTCGACGACACCGTCAATGGCGAAGCTCTCCGCGTCATGGGCCGCCGCGGGGCGGTCTGGGCGCTGTACTGCGTGGTGCTCGGACTCGGTCTGGCCTTTTCGACCAACCTGGTCATCCACGGTCACAGCACCGCCGGCGACGCCTTCCTCGTGGTCTGGGTCCTGGTCGGTCTCGGCGACCAAGGTGCGAACCTGGCCGGCACCGCCGCCCAGGTCGAGACGACATTGTCGTTGGCCGAGCACTTCGTCGCCTTGCGAGCCGATGCCGAGGCGCAGAGCCGGCGGGCCACCCCCCAGGGCGCCCTCCCCGCCCCCGCTCGAGTAGAGCACGGCATCGAGCTCACGGACGTCGGCTTTCGCTACCCCAATGCGCCAGGCCCGGCCCTCGACGGGATCTCCATGCTCTTGCCTGGAGGCGCGGCCGTCGCCATCGTTGGGGAGAACGGTGCGGGCAAGAGCACGCTGGTCAACTTGCTTCTGGGTCTTCAACGGCCGACGACGGGCAGCATCACCGTCGACGGGGCCTCCCTTGCCGGATTGGACCCCGCGGGTTGGTTCTCTCGAGCTTCTGTCGTCTGCCAGGACTTTGCTCGCCTGGAGTTCGTGGTTCGAGAATCGGTCGGCGTCGGGCACCTTCCCGGCCTTGAAGACGAGGAGCAAGTGCGCTCTGCAGTTGGCCGAGGAGGAGCGGAGCCCATTGTCACGGGGCTGCCCAGGGGGTTGGAAACCCAGCTCGGCGCACGCTTTGGCGGAACCGACCTTTCCGGGGGCGAGTGGCAGCGACTAGCCGTCTCTCGATCCATGATGCGCCACCAGCCACTGCTCCTCGTCCTGGACGAACCGACCGTTTCGCTTGACGCGGTGACCGAGCGTTCGCTGTTCTCCCAGCTGATCGCGGAGGCCCGCGACGCTGGTCGGAAGGTCGGGACGATTCTGCTCCTCGTCTCTCACCGTTACGCCACCGTACAAGAGGCGGACCTGATCGTCGTCTTGGATCATGGCCAGGTCGTCGAAAGAGGCTCGCACTCGGAGTTGATGGCGCTGCATGGCCGCTACGCCCAGGCCTACCGACGCCAAGCCGAGGCATATCGGTAACGGATACTGCGGGACGCGCCGGGCTGCTGGGCCCGCCAATCGAGGCTGACCGGGGCGTCCGTGCGCTCATCACTTTCGAAATAGAGTCGGCTGGTGTTCGTCGTATCGAATGATCGCTTCGACGAACTCGTCGGTGATGCACTGGAATCCATCCCAGCGAAGCTCCGGTCGGCAATGGACAACGTGGCCATCATCGTCGAAGACGAGGCGGTCGGCCGTCACTTGTTCGGGCTGTACGAGGGAGTCCCACTTACCAAACGGCTCTCCAGCAGCTACTCCGGCGTCATGCCGGACCGAATCACGTTGTATCAGCGGGAGATCTGCCGAGTCTGCAAATCGGAGGATGATGTTCGGGCCCAGGTTCGAAAGACCGTGATCCATGAGATCGCCCACCATTTCGGTATCGGCGACATACGTCTCCACGAGTTGGGCTGGGGAT
Source organism: uncultured Actinomycetes bacterium (assembly GCA_963773635.1). Classification (GTDB taxonomy): domain Bacteria; phylum Actinomycetota; class Acidimicrobiia; order Acidimicrobiales; family RAAP-2; genus CAVZBW01. Next base: position 1,269,532 of record CAVZBW010000005.1, read on the forward strand.
GAGAAGTGATAGAGCAGGCAACCCAACCATCAGGATGAATCTGGAGGTGGGATGAGACTCGTAAGTCGTGCTGGACTGTTTGTAGTCTGCGGGGCGTCGGCACTGGCGAGCCTCGCGATGGTTGGGTCGGGGTCGGCCTCTGCGCTCGGTTCCCAAGGGAGCGCACCTCGTCCGGAGGGCTTTGGGCGATATGTGGTCGTCACCGAGACTGGTCTTGCGAATGGCTTGGCGACAGCTGCGCCGATTTTCCGCTCGGCGAATACGTATTTCCTCTGCCCAGGCCCAGACCTCGCGCATTGGCTTGGTGATTCGGGTCTGTAGGCGCGTCCGGGTCGAGCGGGTTGGACCAGGACCAAGTGGTGGGGTTGTACCTGGCCAGACGAGTGGACCCTGGCAGACAGTATGCGAACCACGGCTCCACTGTGGACGGACACGTGATCGACCTTCGATAACGCTCCGGTCGAAGTGGTGTCTACGTCCGGACTGGTGCCCAGATGGACGGATTGGAGGCATGGCAACCTCCTGTCCGCCACAATGACGGAATGACCGAGGTTGTGAGATCCCTGATTCCCTATGCCGAGCGGATCCATCGCCTCGCTGGGAAGACGCACCACGTCGTCTCACCACTCGGAGCCTGGCTGCTGCTCGCCCTCGCCGCACCGTTGGCCAAGGGTGCGGCGAGGGATGAGCTGACACAGGTGCTGGGCGTCAAGCCCGAGGTAGCAGGGACGCTCGCTACGAGCCTCCTCAAGAACCCTCATCCCCTCGTGACTTCGGCCGCCGCCATTTGGAACCGACCCTGGGTGGAGAACGAAGATCTAGCGGCCTGGAGCGCAGGCCTCCCGGTAGTCATCGACACGGGCGACATCCCGACCCAAGCCGGCCTCGATGACTGGGCCGATCAGCACACGCTCGGACTGATCAAACACTTTCCCATCAACCTTCGACCAGAGATCGTGCTGCTCGTGGCCAGCGCACTCGCCACCAAGATCTCCTGGTCGCGGCCGTTCGATATCGCAAACTCTTCGACCCTGGGACCTTCGAGTCCCTGGTCCACCGAGGTCCGAGAGGTTCTCCGCACACCCGCCTTGGATCTTCATCACCAAAAGTTCGTAACCGACACCGAGAGAGCCGGGACCGTCATTGTCCACACTGCCTCAGCCCGTGGAGGTTTGGCCGTCACTTCGGTTGGAGCGTTGCCCGACGTGCCAGCAATCGACGTCATCATGGCGGCGTACTCCATCGCAACATCGGAGGCGACACAGAGAGGGAGCGTGCCACGTCGCTCTCTCTTTGACCTCCCCATCGATGGCGGGCCACTCTGGACGATCAGCGAAGAGGAAGTGTCGACGCCTTCCCACGGTGCGTGGAGGGAACGCTGCTACGCGCAGCTCCCATCCTGGGAAGCGACATGCGATCTCGATCTGGAGGGCAGGGCTACTGGCTTCGAGGCGGCGTTCTCGACCCTGGCGGATGTGCTTCGGCTCGACGGTGCTTGGTACGTGGCTCGTCAATCTGCGATGGCTCGCTATAGCAGGGTCGGCTTCGAGGCCGCCGCGGTCACCGCCCTTGCCGTTGCCACAGCAGCAGCTGTCGGTGTCTCCGGTAAGCGCCGGGTGGCAGAACTGCGATTCGGTCATCCCTATGCCGTGGTTGCCGTCGTCACCGAAGACGATCCTCGCGGAGGACCAGCCGACGTCCGCCAGCGTGATCCCTGGCGCGGGGTTCCCGTTTTCTCCGCCTGGATCACCGAGCCCTCCGAGGCGGGCGAACACTCCGGTTTGTGAGCAGAGGGATACCGCCCGAAGCCAAGGACATCAAGCTGTAGTACGTGGGAGCCCGGTGCCCAATGGGTGCCGGGGCGTTGTCGCGTCATTCCGCTTCTCCGGGTGCGATTCCTGAGAATTCCTTGACAATTCGCACCGAAGCGCTGAACCTCTCGCGAATGCTTGGCCCACGCGGGAGGAGAGACCGCGGCGGCATCAAATTCTTGCAGCAACGAAGAGGGGGGATGCGATGCGCACCGGCGGAAGCCGCATGACGACCCTTGCCATTGGCCGGGCCTTCGACCCTCGTGACCAGGAGGAACCATGAGACTGGCCCGGATCTCCCGTGCCCTTCGTGCAGCGGCGGCCCTGTTCGCATTGACGACGGTGGTTGGGGTGCTGGCTCTGCCCTCGACGCCGCCGGGAGCCTCGGGAGCCATCCCCTGCTCGCCGTACACCTGCGGCCACGACCCAGGAACCGGCCCGATCTCGTTCACGGTCAGGACGTTGCAACATATGACCGGGTGGGTCGAGGCGACATCATGGCCGCCCGTGATCGGCCAGACCGACTACATCCGGTGGAACATGACCCTCCAGGAGGACATCACTGCTGGGAAAGTCATCGTCGATTTCACTGGTCCCGGGGGCCCGATCCAAAGCGTCAGCCCCGTCTGCGGAGCCACCGACAGCCGATCACCGGTCATTCCTGCCTCTGGTTCGAACGTGTGGGCCGGGGGCTTCGTCGTGTGGCCGGTCGGCACCCCGGCAAGCACCCCCGTACCCGCCTGTCCCATCGCGGCCGGTGCCTACGACACCGGCCTGGTCCCCTTCACGATTCCGGACACCGTCCAACCGGGAACCTATACCGGGTCCATCCAGGTGACCGACCAAACGGGCTCGACGGTCCTCCTGACCACCTGGCAGATTGTGCTCCAACCACCCACAACGACCACGCTCTCCTCCTCGGCCAATCCCTCGGTGGTGGGCCAGCCCGTGACGTACACGGCCACCGTCGCCCCGGTGCCGCCGGCCACCGGGACCCCCACGGGAACCGTGACCTTCAATGACGGCGCCAACGCCATCCCGGGTTGCGCCAGCGTGGCTCTGGACTCGAGCGGTGCGGCCACGTGCACGACCTCTGGTCTGGCGGCCGGTACCCACAACATCACGGCGATGTACAGCGGCGACTCCACCTTCGCCCAGAGCACCTCCAATCCGCCGCTGAGCCAGACCGTCGTCGGCTGTGCCGCCGGACACACGTCGTACCTGTTGACGGCCACCACCAACCACGGGCCGATCTACGGGCTGTTCTGCGTGACCAAGACCGGTCAGGCCACCTACCAGCAGGGCAGCGCCTCGGGAAGCGGCGGCGTCAACGTCAACGGCTCCTCCAACAACTTCGTCGCCCTCGGGTCGAACATGAACGTGGCCGGGGGCACCAGCGGACCGACCAGCCAGTTCACCGAAGTGCAGCCCCTCAAAGCCACGGGGACCTACACGCTGACCAAGACAAGCTGACTCGGTTCCGTTGCCGCTGAAGTCATCGCACTCATGGACGACGACACCATTCACGATCATCGCCCGCTGCCTATCGCCGTCTGACGAGTAGCGGATGCGGTCCGTATGCGGGTGCTCGACGAGCTGGCCACGGTAGGCACATGGAGTGAGCGGTACAGCGAGAAGGGTTCCGACCTGCCGGGCCAAAAAGCAAGGCTGAACCGGTCATTCACTTGTGGACCCTGGCGGACAGAATACGAACCGGCGTGTGGTGATCCTTGGAACCGCGATCGACGTGCCTTGAACTCACCCCCCGAAGGGCTCGCTAGGAATGCCGCTTCACCAGAGTCCGAACTCGGCGTCGTCTTCTGGTCGTCACCGTTGGGCTGGGCCCTGTTGAGGACTCTTGGGAGCCGTGGCATCGTGAGCAACGACGGAGACGCCGACACTCGCGGGGCCTAGCCCCGCAACTCTTCGCCGAGCCTCCGTTGACCCGGCGATTCGATGCTAGGTATGGTCTGCATAAATCGATCGTGGGGGTACTCAATGAGTTTGTTCCGCGACCCGCGATTTTGGCGTTGGGGCGCTGCAAAGCCCGGCACTGCGAGACGAGCTGTACGCGAAGGCACTGCTGGTCTCATGCCTTCTCGCTCCTATCGTCGGTGCTACGACTACCGCGGTTGCTGCCGCACCAACGGGCGCCGCACCAGCCGCTCCAGTCCCTCAGGTCGGCGCCGGTGGGTTGTACGCCGCCTCCGATCACGGGAACGACCCGTGACACTCCGGTGCCGGGAGAGCCCAACGTGTTCCTGGGTCATTCGAGGCCGGACTCGGTGCAGTTCACACGCACGGCCGGTGGAAGTCTGCTTGGCACCATCGAATGGCATTACCGACTTCGAGCAGGCCAGGTTCTCTACCTGCCTGCGTATTCGAGTCATCCTGAATATGGCTGGTACGTGGCCACCAACGGGACGAGGATCGTCGACGGCGAGCCTGGCCTCCCCCGGACTGGTACTTGTGGAGGGGCGCAGTAACGGTCAATGCGAGCGCCGGCGTTGGCTATGGGTCCTTTACTCGAGTGACGACAACAGATAACGCTTGCGCCTCGGTCCAGACACCGATCTATTTCACCGGCTGGCCGCAGGGGGACCTCTTCTCCAACAACGTCCACGCTCCCTTGTTGACAGGTGGAGAGTTCAGCCTCGCGGTCACCATAACGAATGCCCGACAATCGCCGGCCTACTTCTGGCAGATCAAGAACTTCGGGCAACGCCTGTGCCAGCGAAGACTCCCGCTCTTCTTTCCCTGGGCAAGGTGATCACCGGCTCCTCGGAGAACAACACCCAAACCTGACGTCGTCCATCACAAACCCCACCACTCGGTGCCAGGGCGGCGTCCAACGCTGGGCCCAGCTGGAAGGCCGGGTCTCTTGGCTCGAGGACGACGACCGGGACACCCTTGTAGAGACAATCGACGATCCCGTTCAGCACGTCAGTGCCCACGGCGAAGACAGGATCCCCGAAGGCCACGAGGAGATCGAGCCGGCGGAGGAAAGCTCGCCACTCGGTGAGCCACTGCGCATCGCTCTCACAGTCGAGCGCCTGGGGGTCGATGATTCCGAGCCTGGAAGAAGCACCGATTGATCAATGTGCCCTTAGGCCTCGGGGCGTGCCGTAGGTGGTCATGGCATGGGCGAGGTCGTACTGAGCCCAACACTTCAGTGAATCCGAGGTACTAAGCGCGATCTGTCGAACGGACGGTGATCTAGCTCCTAGCGCTCGCGATCCTCGTTCTGCTCGCATACTTCACGAGGACCAAGCAGCGCCCAACGTGCCTGGCGCAAGCTCTGGCCCACGTGAGTGGTTCGATCACCGTTCGACACGGCGGCCATTAACCCAGTTGAGACGATGGAGTGGACCCTGGCGGACAGAATACGAACCGGGCCACCTTGGTCGACGGAGAGCTCATCGATCTGCGGTGAAGCTCACCTCGGGGCCTGACCGCGACGAATTTCCCCTGCGCCGTGCTAGATCGTCGAATATCGTTTGGCGTGCCCGATCCCGGTAATGCCGGATTCCACGGCGGGGCCGGCGGGATGTCCCTCAATGCACCGGTGGTCGGGATGGCGACCGACCAGGCCACCGGCGGCTACTGGCTGGTCGGTTCGGACGGCGGTGTCTTCGCCTACGACGCGCCGTACCTCGGATCTGACTAGAGCGGGCGCACCGCCCCCGCACCGCTCACTTGAGCTCGACCTCGTCCAGATCGGTCTCGCGCCAGTGATCGAACACCTCGTCGGGAAGGCGCAGCGAGTGGGTGGGATCGAGGGCACCGACAAACGACCGGTCGTGGCTGACGACGACGATCGTCCCCGGCCAACGACTCAGCATGGCCCCGACCGCCTCGATCGAGCCCTGGTCCAGGTTGTTGGTGGGCTCGTCGAGGATCAGCAGGTTCGATTGGCCGGCGGCCAGCATGGCCAGCCCGAGCTTGGCCCGTTCGCCACCCGACAGGCTCTTGGGCATCTGGTGGGCCGCCTCACCTTTGAGCCCGAACGACCCCAACAGCGCCCGCCGCTCCGTCTCGGTCGTCAGGATGTCGGCGTTGATGTTGTCCAGCACCGATCGTCCGAGGTGGACCTGTTCGTGCTCTTGCGCGAAATATCCGACCGTCGTGTTCGCTCCGAGCGAGAAGCCACCCGACGTCGGCTCCTGCTCTCCGGCCAGGCACCGAAGGAGGCTTGACTTCCCCGCCCCGTTGCGCCCGACCACGACCAGCCGGTCGCCGCGGCCCAGATGGAACGACACCCGCTTGAGGGCGACCACCCGCCCGTAGGTCACGCCCAGATCGCTGACCTGGAGCGGCACGTCGGCCGAGCGCCGAGGCGTCGGGAGGCGGAAGGTGGCTTTCTTGTGGCGGGCCCTGACCTCCGTCTTGGAGCCCTCGAGCCGCTCCACCCGTTTGTCGATCGACTTGGCGATCCGGGCCCGACGGTTGGTGCTGCCGCGCATGGAGTCAGCCAGCGTCGAGAGCCGCTTGATCTCGCGCTGCTCGAGGCCCGACGCCTTCTCCCGCTGGAGCTGGTCGGCCTCGACCTGCACCAGGTAACTCGAGTACGTCCCCTTGAACTCGTGGAGGAGGCCACCGTCCAGGTGAAGGACCTTGTCGATCGAGTGATCGAGGAGCTTGAGGTCGTGCGACACGACCAGGATAGAACCGGCGAAACGCTCCAACTCACCCATCAACCACACCTTGGCCGAACGATCGAGGTGATTGGTCGGCTCGTCCAGGATCATGATGTCAGGGGCCTGGAAGAGCACCCGGATGAGGTCCACCCGTCGACGCTGGCCGCCGCTCAACGTCTGGATGTCCTCCAGCAGCACCTCTTGGGGTAGGCCGAGCCCGTCGGCCAATCGGGCCATCACCAACTCGGCCTCGTACCCGCCGTTCTCCCGGAACTGCTCCTCGAGATCGGAGAACAGCTCGATGTTCTCAGGCAATCGGGTCCTTGGCCATCTGGGTGCGCGCTTTGCTCAGGGCGTCGTCGAGCACGTCCAGACCGCGTGCCGACAGCACGTGGGAGTACCCGCTCGGGTCGAGCCCCAGGCCTTGGGGGACCGGCACCTGTGGCAGGTACCCGAAGGAGCCGGTGACCCGGACGTTGCCGGTGTGCCGGACCGTCGGACCGGGGTCATCTACGACCACCGAGATGAAGGTGGACTTACCGGTACCGTTCCGGCCCACAAGTCCCACCTTCTCCCCGGCCCCGACCACGAAGGCGGCGTCGCGCAAGAGCGCCCGATTGCCGATCTCGACGGTGAGGGACGAGCCCACGATCATCGTCACACTCCATCTGTTGTCGTCGGGCTCTTGGTACCTCGCGGTTTGGTCCGACCAGAGTGCCAGGAAGCGCCCCACCATCGCGAGCAGGACCGTGGTGGAACTCCAGGGATATTACTCAAGCCACCCCAACGCTCGTCTCCTGGCTGGCCGATCGGCTCGACGCCCGGACCGCCCGCCATGTACACGATGGGGTCGGGGGCGCCGTGACTGGGGCCCACCGGGATGATGGCCACCGGCCGCAAGGATCGTGCGGCCGCTCGACCTGGCGCGGTTCCCGGACCAGGAGCTGTGGAGGCGCCGACACCGGAGGTAGACACTTGATGATGGTGCCCGGCTTCGTATACTCAAGTAAATGCTTGACAAAACGACGGACCTGGATCGCACGTTCCAGGCGCTGGCCGAGAAGACCAGGCGCGGCATGGTGGAACGACTCACGCTGGGACCCGCCTCGGTCAGCGAACTGGCAGAGCCCCTGGCGATGTCCCTTGCCGCGGTAGTCCAACACGTCCAGGTCCTCGAGGCGTGCGGGGTTGTGAAGACCGAGAAGGTCGGGAGAACACGCATGTGTCGGATCGAACCCGCCGGCATAACCGCCGCCGAACAGTGGATCACTGATCGGCGCCGGGGCTGGGAAGCCCGCCTGGACCACTTGGGTGACCTCCTGCATGACGTAGCTACTACCGAGGAGGAGCCATGAGTCTGTCCACCGTCGCCCATGAGACGTTCGTCATTGAGCGGATCTACGACGTTCCGGTGGCGCAGACTTTCCGGGCATGGGCCGATCCCCTGCTCAAGGCCCGTTGGTTTGCCGGCTCGGCCGAAGCCCTGGGAGCCGGCTACGAACTCGACTTCCGGGTCGGGGGCCGTGAAGTCAATCGCGGCGGACCTCCGGGCGGGCCCGTCTACACGTACCAGTCGGAGTTCCGAGACATCATCCCCGAGCAGCGGATCGTCTACACGTACGAAATGCATGCCGACGAGTCCCGAATCTCGGTGTCCGTCGCCACGGTCCTGTTCAGCGGCCACGATGCAACGTCGCAGCTGGTCCTCACGGAACAGGGGGTGTTCCTCGATGGCAGCGACACAGTGGCTCAGCGGGAGGAGGGAACCCGTTCCCTCCTGGACTCGCTTGCAGCCAGCCTGAAGAGTGGCGGATCGTGAGGAAGACCCTGCTGTATCAGCACATTGTAAGGAGTCCTTAAATGCCACTCGTTCGTGTTCACAACTTTGCAGTTTCGTTCGACGGCTTCAGCACCGGTGAGGGACAATCCTTGGAACAGCCATTCGGACATGCCGGAAGCCGGCTCCTCGACCGGTTCATGGACACCCGCACGTTCCACCAGATGCACGGCGAACCGGGCGGAAGCGCCGGCGCCGACGAGGCCTTCGCCAGCAACTGGGGAACAGGCATCGGTGCCGAGATTATGGGCCGCAACAAGTTTGGACCCCAGCGCGGCCCGTGGGCCGATGAGGATTGGAAAGGCTGGTGGGGTGACGATCCCGTCTTTCACACACCGGTATTCGTGCTGACACATCATCCGAGGCCGACTATCCAAATGAAGGGCGGTACGACATTCCATTTCATCGATGCCTCCCCCGCCGAAGCGCTGAGGATCGCCGAGGAAGCTGCCGGTGACCTCGACGTGCGCATCGGCGGAGGACCTTCCACGGTCCGTCAGTTCCTCGCCGCAGACCTGATCGATCACATGCACATTGTGATCGCTCCCATAGTCCTGGGGCGCGGAGAACGACTCTGGGACGGACTCGAGGGACTCGAAGAGCGCTTTCACGTTGAAGCGGTCAGCACCCCGAGCGGCGTCATACACGTCACGTTCACCAGGCGATAGATCGAGCCCATGCCCTGCTCGGCAGGAGCGAACCGGCAAGGTTCGCACCCTGGGAGGTTTGGTGGGCGCTGCCGGACTCGAACCGACGGCCTGCTGGTTGTAAGCCAGCTGCTCTTCCAGCTGAGCTAAGCGCCCCTGTCGTCCCGACCCAGCTCGCATCCCTACAAGGTTCGCCGCCGAATCGACCTACCCGCTCCGAGGCTGGACACTCCTCCGATCGGGCACGAGCGATTCTACGAGCAAACGGGGCTTCGGCGAGACACAAAGCGGCCCCCCGTTCGAGACAGAGGGCCGCTTCGGGGTCGTTGCTCCCCGCTGCCGGGGAGGGGGTGATCAGCTGTTGACCGTGGTGCCCCCGGCGCTGGCGGACCAGTCGCCGCTGCTGTTTCCGGCGTACGCCGCCGAGCCGGGCGTGGAGCTGGTGTTGGCCGAGCTCGAGCCGGTCTGGTCGGTCGCTGTCGCGTTGCTGCCGGTCCCGACCGCTATGCCCGCCGCGGTGTTGCCGCTGCCGGTGGCCCCGGTCTCCGCAGTGCCGCCGGACACCGCTGCCGAAACCGCTGTGCCGCCACTGATGCCTTCGGCAAAAGAGGTGGTTGGTGGATCGGCAGGTGTGACCGGCGTGAGCGGAACGGTATTCGTGTTGTAGGAGGCAGCCACACCGGTACCGCCGCCCGCCTCGCCGAACGCCAGCGCGTTGGTCCCGACCCCGTTGCTGGTCGCCAGGGCGTAGTTGTTGCTACCGCCGGCCGCGCTGGTCCCCGCGTATGCGTTGGACGTCCCACCGTTGTCGGCGGTGGCAATCCCAACGTTGTTGTTGTTGCCCAGCTGCTTCAACGCAGGAGTGGTGGCTTCCGGGAGCACCGACGGACCGTCCGCCACGCCCGCCTCGGCATTGGCGCTGCTGCCGTTGTTAGCGACGGCGAGTGCCGAGTTGCCGTTGTTGGACGTGTTGCTGCCGACACCAGAGATCGCGGAGGCGTCCGAGTTGCCGGTGGCGAGAGCCCCCGCAACGTTTCCATTGTTGGAGCTGTTGGCGCCATCACCGGCCACCGCAACCGAATGGCTGTCTCCGAAGGCGCCTGCCAGGGCCGTGTTGTCGGTGTTGGAGCTGTTGTCCCCGTTGCCCGCCGCAGCGGCGGCGCTGCCATCGACTGCGAGCGCGCCCGCAAGGTTGTCCGAGTTGGTGCTGTTGTCACCGTTGCCGGCTGCGGCATCGGCATGCCCGCGAATACCGGCAGCCAGAGCGACGTTGTCGGTGTTTCCGGGAGGTGCTCCACGCATCGCGTCGGAGGTCGCGGCCAAGGACACCCTGGTATTGCTGCCGTTACCCGCCGTGGCTTCGGCGCTCCCCTCGTAGGCGAGCGCGCCCGCGATGTTGCCGGAGTTGCCGCTGTCGTTCCCCTCACCGGCCGCGGCCACGGCATGGCCCTTGATGCCTACTGCGATCGCGGTGTTGTCGGTGTTGGTGCTGTTATCACCGTTGCCGGCGGCCGCGGCGGCATCTCCCTTGTAGGCGAGAGCACCGGCCACGTTGCCCGAGTTGAAGCTGTTGTCGCCGTTACCGGCGGCGGCCGCAGCGTGACCCTTGATGCCGACGGCAAAAGCCACGTTGTCGTTGTTGCCGTCGGCTTGTCGGAGGGTGTCGCTGCCATTGCCGGCCAGCGCCTCGGCGCTGCCCTCGTAGGCCAGGGCACCGGCCACGTTGCCGTTGTTGGATCCTCCGTCGCCCTCACCGGCCGCGGCCACCGCGTGGCCCTTGATGCCCACCGCGAATGCGGCGTTGTCGGTGTTGGTGCTGTTGTCGCCGTTGCCGGCCGCCGCGGCGGCGTCACCCTTGTAGGCCAGGGCGCCGGCGACGTTGCCCGAGTTGAAGCTGTTGTCGCCGTTACCGGCGGCGGCCGCAGCGTGACCCTTGATGCCGACGGCCAAAGCCACGTTGTCGTTGTTGCCGTCGGCTCGCCGGAGGGTGTCGCTGCCGTTGCCGGCCGCGGCATCGGCGCTGCCCTCGTAGGCCAGGGCGCCGGCCACGTTGCCGTTGTTGGATCCCCCGTCGCCGTTGCCGGCCGCGGCGTGTGCCTGACCCTTGATGCCCACGGCGACGGCGAGGTTGTCGGAGTTGGCGCTGTCGACGCCGTTGCCGGCGGCCGCATCGCCGTGGCCCTTGATGCCGGCAGCCAGGGCGACGTTGTGGTCGTTGGAGCTCCCGCTTCCGTTACCGGCCGCGGCGTGCGCATCGCCCTTGAAGGCGAGCGCACCCGCCAGGTTGCCGTCGTTGCTCGCGCCGTCTCCACCGTTGCCGGCGGCCGCGCTGGCGTGCCCAAACGCCGCAAAGGCATCGGCGGAGTTGTGCCCGCTCCCAAACGATCCGACCGCCGCGGTTGCCGTAGCGGAACCGGACAACGAGGCGGCACGGGCGTGGTTGGTCCCCGAGGTGTCGCTGTCATGATGGAAGCCGGGACCGCTCGTGTGCGCGTGTGCCCCGGTCGGCGCGATGAGGCCGAACGCCGGGGCGCTCGCCACACCCAAGAACCCGGCGACCCCGAGTGCTCCCGCACCCGCCAGGCCGGTCCTCAGCCCATACGAACGCTTGTCCGAGTCGACGCCGCTCGCCACGTGTGCCCCACGCACCCTCCGCGGAGGGGTGTACCGACCGAACCCTGCTTTCGCGTGTGCGCCGCGATATTTCGCCATTGATCTGCCCTCTCTTCAGACTCCGAGCCCAACACTCGCGTCCCTCCCCAAAGCCCCTCTGAGAACGCGTACACAAGGTACGTCCGGCGAGCCACACGGTGGGTGATCCTTTGGTGAAATCTTGGTGAGCGGCTCCAGCGATTGGCCGCTCCCCACGAGGTCAAGAAGTGGGGCGATGCGCCGAGGGCCCGAGCACTCCGCACAACTCATGCAATAATGCTGGCGTCGACGCCGCCAGCGGTTGGCGTGGCGCGCCGTCGCGGGTCACGAGCTCCGCACCGGCCAGCTCCTCGACGACGGCTCCCGCTTCCTGACATACGAGCATGCCGCCCATGTAATCCCACCCGAAAATCCGTCCCGGCGGGGGTACACAAAACGCGTCCAGCTGGCCGTCGGCCACCGCGCAGAACTCGAGCGCCGAGGCTCCGAGGGCGCGGAACTGTGCCCAGCCGAGATGGCGCCCCGGAAACCCGCCGATGGCGACGACCGCCGAGGACACCCGGTCACAGGAGGTCGGTTTGATGGGCTTGCCATCGCGCCGAGCCCCCTGGCCCCGAACGGCCGTGTACCGCGTACCCGTGGCCAAGTTGACCACCAACGCGACCCGGGGTCCGTCCGCGTCCAACGCGCAGAGGCTCGTGGCGTACCAGGGGATGCCCCGTGAGGCGTTGGTCGACCCGTCGAGGGGGTCGAGGACGACCAGGATCGGGGCGTCGCCTCCGGACCGGCCGGACTCCTCCGACATGACCGCGAGCCCAGCGCCATGGAGGACACCGAGAGCCGCCTCGTCGGCGACAAGGTCGCTTCGATACTGGCCCGGGCGGGTGTGCGCGAGGCCCCAGTCGTCGAGCCCTCCAAGCGCCGAGGCGACCGCGTCCGAGGCCTCCCCCAGGATGTCCAGCAGGGTGCTGTCCTCCATAGGGTCGCCCGCCACCGCGTCAGGTCTCGGCAAGATCTATCCACCGGTCGGACGGTTGCCCGGGTCCGGAGCGGAGGGCCGGCATGAGCTCGTCCACCCGCTCGAGCTCCTTGACCAGCTTGGCGTAGCGCTCCTGGACGAATCCGCTCGCCACCAGGTGATCGAGCAACCCATGCCAGGGGCGCCAAAACCCCGTCGATCCAAGGGTGACGATGGGCTTGCCGTGGAGGCCCAGCTGGGCCCACGTCAGGATCTCGGAGAGCTCCTCGAGCGTGCCGAGACCGCCCGGCAGCGCAACGAAGGCGTCCGAGAGCTCGAACATGAGCCGCTTGCGGTCGTGCATGGAATCGACCTCGAGGAGTTGGGTCAGGCCCCGATGTCCCACCTCGCGGCGGAAGAGACCCTTCGGGATCACCCCCACCACCTCTCCCCCGGACTCGAGCGCGGCATCCGCCACGCATCCCATCAGCCCCACGGCGCCGCCGCCGTAGACGAGCCGCACGCCGTGGTCGGCCAGGGTCCGCCCGACCGCCCGGGCCATCGTCGCGTGCGCCGGATCGAGGCCGGGCGACGACCCGCAAAAGACGCAGACGGCGTCCACGCCGGCGCCGTCTCGGTCCATGGGCCCGACCCTACCCGGCCCCGGCGGGACGGCTGTGACCCGGGGGTCTGTCCCGAGAAGCGCCGCAGTAGGCTCGAAACACTGTGGCAGTCATCGACGTCGCCGGCTATGTGGCCGACCTGAAAGACCATTCGGTCGACCACGGATTCCACGTCCACGATGAGCGCCATTTCGTGGAGACGTACTCGCTGCGCCAGGTGTGGGAGGTGGACCTGCATCCCGAGGAGGGCTGCGGCGGCCCGCTCGACCTCCACCTGGCCCTGGAGGTCGACCCCAGGGTCCTCCTGTCGTTCGAGGACGCCGTCGTCGACCTGCCCGAGGACGAGGAGCCGCCCGACGAGTTCCACTTCCCCCTGACCTTCACCTGGGGGCTGCCCCCGCTCCCCCACGGCCCGGACCTGCTCCGCCTGGCCATCGACCTGGCGGGCATCGGCGGCATCGACCTGCCCCTCGAGGTGTCGGCCATCGACTCGTTCGCCTCGGCCACCGACGGCTCCGAGCGCCGTCTCAACATCGTGGCCCGCTACCCGGTCTCCCTGGCCCGGGTCCTGGCGGGCGAGGAGCTGCTGTGCGAGGTGTTCGACCGGTGCCTGGCCGTCAGCCGCTTCCTCCTCGAAGCGGCGGAGAGCTGGTTGTCCTGAGATGTCGCTCCGGGTCGCCGCGATCCCGGTCGTGGCGGTGACGGCCGGGCTCGCGGTCATCCTCACGGGGTGCAGCCAGCAACAGGGCCGACCTGGCCCGTCAGGCCTGCGAGCACGTCAGCGATCCATCCAGCTGTTCCACGAGTCCCTGCAGGCAACGAACCCGCCACTGCGGCACGCCCAACGCCGAGGCCCAGGCCCAGCTGCGCGACGCCTTGCCCCTGGCCGCCGAGGCCAACTCCGACGACGGGCAGTACAACGCCCTCATGGCCACCCTCTCCGAGAGCGCTCACGTCGACGAGTCCTTCCTGGTCCACGCGCTGCGGCACAGTGCCGGCTGGCCGACAGCAACGAGCCCTTTCGTCCGGCCGGCGGGGGCAACACTCCCCCGGGCAGCACCCTCCCCAACGGCGGTGCTCCCACCACCGTGCACGGCGCCGCGAGCCGTCGACGACGATCACGGTCGGGACCACTGGGGCCCCGGCGACGACGACCAGTCCCTGACGGGCTGAGGGCGGCAGGACCGGCCGCTCAGCTCTCGGGACTCAGGTCTCAGGCTCGGCGTGAAGCCGGCGGGCAGGTTGATGGACTTCTTCTCGAGGAACAGCTCGAGGCCGTCGGGCCCGAACTCGCGGCCCATGCCCGACTCCTTGTACCCGCCGAAGGGCGTGGAGAAGTCGATCGGGATCGGCGCTGTTGAGCATGTAGGTGCCCGTCCGCACGCTGCGGGCGACCTCGAGGCCACGGTCGTTGTCGCCGTCCACACCGAACCGCACAGCCCGTAGTTCGAGTCGTTGGCGATGGCCACCGCCTCGTCGCTCGCCGTCGTAGGGGATCACCGCCAGCACCGGGCCGAAGATCTCCTCCTGGGCGATGCGCATGGAGTTGTCGACGTCCACGAAGACGGTGGGCTCGACGAACCAGCCCTTGTCCAGTTGCCGCGGGACGGCCTCCGCCCAGGGCGACCTTGGCGCCCTCCTCCTGGCCGACTTGATGTAGCCCTCGACCCGGTCGCGCTGGCGCTCGGCCACGAGCGGCCCGACCTCGACGTCGCGGGGTCGAGGGGTCGCCGACCTTCATGGCCGACACCTGCTCGACCAGCGCGTCGACGACCTCCTGGTAGCGGTCGCGAGGGGCGAGGATGCGGGTCTGGGCGATGCAGGCCTCCCGTTGTTCATGATGGCGTTGGGGAGCAAGCATGGGCAGGGCTCGGCGAGGTTGACGTCGTCGAGCAGGATCGCCGCCGACTTCCCGCCGAGCTCGAGGCTGAAGCGCTTGAGCTGCTCGCCACAGAGGCCGCCGATCTTCTTGCCGGCCACGGTCGACCCGGTGAACGAGACCTTGTCGACCCCGGGGTGCGTGACCAGGTGCTCGCCCACCTCGCGACCGGCGGGGACCACGCTGAGAGCACGCCCTTGGGCAGTCCGGCCTCGGTCGAAGATCTCGGCCAGGCGGAAGGCGTCGAGCGGGGTCTCGGGTGCGGGCTTGAACACCACCGTGCACCCGGCGAGCAGCGCCGGCGCCAGCTTGGCGGCCGCGATGAACATGGGCACGTTCCACGGGGCGATGGCGCCGACCACCCCGACGGGCTCCTTGGCGCACGAGCACCTCGCCCATGAGCAGCCCTGCCGCACCTCGTCGAAGGGGAAGGTATCGGCCAAGCCCGGCGTAGTAGTCGAGGATCATGGTCGGGGCGAGGACCTGGGCCATCGTGCCCCCAAGCCGACCGGTGAGCCCATCTCGGTGGTGATGAGCTCGGAGAGACCCTGCATGTCGGCGGTATGGCCTCGGCCACCTTGGTCAGGATCTCGGCGCGCTCGGTCGGGGCCATCCGGGGCCAGGGGCCGTGGTCGAAGGCCTCGCGGGCCGCGGCCACCGCCTTGTCGACGTCGGCCTCGGTGGCGTCGGGGACCCGACCGACGACCTCCTCGGTGGTCGGGGAGATCACGTCGATGGTGCCGGTGCCCGCCGGAGCTACCCATTCACCACCGATGAACAGCCGGTCGTACTCCTTGATGGCCATGGCTTCCTCCTCGAGCTCCCGCCCCGCGCCGCCCGGGTGGCATCACCGGACCCGCGCTGTGAAACGTGTTCCTCTCCGGGGAGACTAACGTCCCATCCCCCCGGCCGCACCCGCGACGCGCGTGCTCAGCCGGGGGAACCTGGGTCGCCACCAGGAGGAACCGAGTCCGCCGGTCCCGGTCCCGGTGCCGAGATCCCGCGGTCTCGAAGTCGCGTGGCGAGCCACTCGACGCCGTTGGCAGCCGTGATGGCGTCCTGCCAGCCCGCCAGCACCTCCTCGAGCTCGTCATGGGTACGGACGATCCCGACGACGGACACCGTGAAGTCGTCGACCGACGCCTCGGTCACGAGGGTGTCGCCAAAGGGGTCCTCCCACACCTGGGGCACCGGCTCGCGCGATGACGTACAGCTCCCCCGTGTCCTGCACCCAGCTCAGCTCGTAGCGGACGCCGGCCGCGTCCCGCCACTCGGTCCCGAGCTCGATCTCCGCCGAGCTGCGGCGTCTCGGGTCGCTGTCATAGAACTCCTCGATGTCCACGGCCGCACTGTACAGGGGGTCTGCGACGGCTCCGGGCCGGCAGTGGCGCGCGGGCATGACCGAGGGATGCGACCGGGAGGACGAGGGGGAGGTGCGGGCCGCAGGCTGCCGGGATGACCACCATTGCGTACCGCCCCGTCGACCAGCTCGCGGCGGAGTGGACCGTCTCGGGACGGTCCGTCGAGTCCCGTCGAGCGCTCGAGGCTCTCCGTCGGAGGGACCCGCTGATCGACGCACGGATTCCGTCGGAGGTCTGCGACCTCGGTGATCTCGTCGAGCGGCTGCACCGAGTCAGGCCGACCAGGGCGAAGGGGGCGAGGGAGGCGAGGGAGGCGGCGGCCGAGGTCGTCCGGGCCCTCCTCCGGTCTGCGGACGCCGACCCGATGATTCCCCGCGCCCTGTTGCAGGCGCTCGTCCCCGGGTTGCTCGGCGTCGCCAAGCGGCTCTCGTGGGGACGGGGCGGAGACTGGGAAGGTGGAGGCCCCTTCTTTTCGGATCTGGTCACGACGGCGTGGGAGGTCATCGCCGACTGGGCGGGCCAGGACCGACCCTACGCGGCGCTCGATCTCCTCTCGGCCGTCCGATGCCGCTCGCGGCGGCAGCTGATGGCGCACCGGCTACGACAGACGCGTGTGCAGCCCTTCGGCGTTTGCGTGGGGGACGCACCGTAACGTACCGGCGTGGCGCGACGCCGGCCTCCCACCTTGCGACTGTTGACATCGGTCCCACGCCTCGACGGTCTCGAGAAGCCCCTTCCGGACAACATGCGGCGGCGCGCCATCGAGCTGGTGGCCTATCTCGCCGTGCACCACCCCCAGCCCGTGAGCAGTGACCGCCTGTGCGCCCGGGTGCTGTCGAGCCGGGGCTGCGACGCTCGGCCCAAGACCCTCTTCAACGTGGCCGCCCAGGCTCGGCGCTCCCTGGGCCCGGGGCCGGATGGCACTCCCCTGCTCGCCCGGGCGGGACCGGCCGGCCTCTATCGCCTCACTGCGCCGATCCCGGTCGACGCCTTGCTCGCGGAGGCTCTGGTCAAAGCCGGCCAGAGCCGGGGCGGTGACCGCACCGCCGTCCCCTTCTACCGCGGGGCGCTGACGCTCGTCGAGGATGAACCGCTCTCCGCCGTCCGCCAGGGCTACGACTGGTGGTCGGTGGAGGGGCACCAGTCCCGGACCACCGCGATCGTCGTCGAGGCAGCCGTTCGATTGGCCCGCATGGCCATCGCGGACGACGAGATCGGTCTGGCGCGCTGGGCGGTCGAGCGGGGACGCCGGGCGGAGCCCGACAGCGAGGCCCTGTCTCGGGCCGCGATGGTGGCCGCGGCGCGCGAGGGGGACGCGGATGCCCTTCGCCGAGCCTGGCGCGACTGTCGGGGGCGCCTCGGCCGCAGCGACCCGGGGCTTGCAGCGAGCCCCAGCCGGGCCACCCAGGACCTCTACCACCGACTGGCCATCGGGCTCCGAGCCGCGGCGAGCCCCGGCCGCTGCGGCAACGGGATCCACCCGGCAGGCACGAGGATGGGGGAAGAGCAGCTCGACGCCGACCGCACGCCGGCCGGAGAGGGTCAGGCGAGCTTGGCGGCGATGGACGACGCGCTCCGCAACACGGAACCGTCGGCACCCGCAGCGCTGTAGGCACGGCTCGGTCGAGCGGTCGCCTCGGCCAGCATGTCCTCGAGGAGCTGGCCAAAGGCGCGGGGAGGATCGATCCAGAGGTAGCGGGCGAGTGAGCCGGGGATCGTGTTGATCTCGTTCACCCAGAACGACTGGCCGTCGGAGAGGAAGTCGACCCGGGCCAATCCCCGGACCAGACAGCGCCGCGCCACCTCGATGGCGGCCGACCGCAGTTGCTCGACCAGTGTGTCGGGGATCCGTGCCGGCAGCTCTCGTGGGGCCCCGGCCATTCCCTCTCCTCCGACGTACTTGTCCGAATAGCCGAGGATCTCGGGGGTCGGCCCCGTCGGCCCCGGCGACCCCGCGGTGGACGCCCCGTCGGTCGCCTCCCCGCTCCTGAGGGGACGCTCCACGGCGGACGCCTCCGGCCCGGGCCAGAGGCGCACGGCGAGCTGCAGGTCGAAGAGGTCCGCACGGTAGGGCTCGACGACCGCACCCGAACGGAGATGGGGATTGCTGTCGAGCCGGGCCTTGGCGGTCGCGAAGTCCGACGCCGTCTCGATGCCGATCGACGATCCCCCGAAGCGGGGCTTCACGATGAAGGGGCCCGCAAAGTCGAGCTTCTCGGTTCCCTGGTGCAACAGCGCCCGGGGCAGGAGCGGCAGGCCCGCGGCGTGGATGACCCCGGCAAAGGCGAGCTTGTCCATCCCGAGCGCCGCCCCGGCAACGTTGGGCCCGGTGTAGGCGATCCCGGCCAGATCGAGGGCCGCCTGCAGGGTTCCGTCCTCACCCGGACCCCCGTGGCAGCAGACCACCGCGGCCGTCAACGGAAGGGGCCTCTGGCGGCCAAACCTCCCGCCCTCGGAGACGAAGCCGCCGTCGGGCCCGAGGGCGAGCCGCAGCGGGACCGCGCCGCGTGGCACGCCGTCGATGAAGGCCTCCGCCTCGAGCCCGGCGTCGACCTCGAACCAGTCGCCCGTCTTCGTCCAATAGAGGGCCCGGACACCCCGGCGGCCGTCGCGAGCCAGCTCCCGCGCCGCCTGGAGACCCGTGAGGATGCTGACATCGTGCTCGGGTGACGGGCCTCCCATGAGGACGGCGAGATCGGACACTTCGGCTGCTCCCTCGTGGTCTGGACACGGACCGGACCCTCACGGGCATGGGCGTCCGGTGGACGCTCACGGGCTCGGGCGTCCGGTGGACGCTCAAGGGTAATGGTCCGGCAGGTCGTTCTCGTAAAGGACGGCATCCCCCGGGCCGAGGTGGTGGCGGACCCAGGCCACGGCAGCCTCCCGGGTCTCGGCGAACTCCCGGGGCCCGTGGCCCGGCACCGAATTCCACCCCCGCTCGAGCGCCCGCCGGTTCGTCCGACCGACGATCACCAGATCGGTGGCGACCTGGGCGGCGCGCGGCCGCGAAGCGCTCGTTCTCCTCCTCCTGGCGAGCGCCGAGCTCCACCATGCCGGGCGTGACCACCACTCGGCGAGCGGCTCCGGCGAGGTCCCCGAGGGCGCCCAGTGCCGCCCTCGTGCCGGCCGGGTTGGCGTTGTAGGTGTCGTCGAGGACCAGCACCCCCGAGGGCGCCCTCCCCGCGGTGAGCCGGTTGGGCACGGCCGGCAGGCTGGCCAGCCTGGCCGACAGCTGCTCGCACGCGACCCCGAGCTCCCGCGCCACGGCCACCGCGCAGGCGAGATTGGTGGCACGGACCCCCGGCCCCACCTCGACCTCCCCGCCGAGCTCGGCCCCATCGACCGAGACTCGCAGGCGCTCCCCGGCCCTCGAGACGCGGACCTCGGCCGAGGGGCTCTCCGATCCCGCGCGCACCACTCGGGTGCCCGATTCCTCGAGCCGCCCGGCCAGGGACGCCAGCATCGCGTCGTCGACGTTGAGCACGACGGCCCGTGCGCCGTCGACGATCTCGGACTTCGCCTCGACGATGCGCTCGAGGGAGCCGAACCGCTCGAGATGGACGGGGCCGATCGCCGTGATGACCGATACGGCCGGCGCGCACCACCGACAGAGCTCGGCGATCTCGCCCGGCCCGTAGGTGCCCATCTCCGCCACGAAGACCTCCGTGCCCGGCGCCAGGTTCTCGTTGATGGCGCGCGCCAGCCCGGCCCGGTTGTTGAACGACGCCGGGGTGGGCACCACCCGGCGGGCCCCGCCAACGAGATGGGCGATGTGGTTCTTGGTCGAGGTCTTGCCGTACGAGCCGGTCACGGCGACGACGGTCGGGCCCACCTCTCGGAGGCGGGTTGCGGCCGTGCGGACGAAGGCGCCCGCGAGCCGGCTCTCGTAGGGGGCGGTGATCCACAGCGCGGCGTCCACCAGGGCCGGAGCGAGGAGCGCCCCCAGCGCGGCGACGAGGGCCGGAGCGCCGACCACGACGCCGACGACGAGCACGATGGCCTGGAGGACGGCCCACACCGCGCCCAGCGTCTTGAGCCGCCGGGTCAGCGCAAGCGAGGACGTCCGGCCCCTCACCGACAACCCGAGGGGGCCGACGATCACCGCGGCGGCCGTGGCCAGGGCGGCCAGGGGCCACCAGGCGCTCAGCACGAGTCCGGCGAGCCCCAGGGTCGCCAGCGCGACGTTGTCCGGGCGGACGGTCCACCAACGACGGGCAAAGCGCAGTACCGACCCGGCCAGGTAGTGCTCGCGCTGCGCAACCCGGAGCCAACGCATCCCGGCGGGCAGGAGGGAGAGGACGAGCGCCGCGAAGGCGAGCCATCTCACGAGGCGACCGCCTCCTGCACGACGGCGCGGAGGGCCTGCGGGGCCTCCGTCGGCGTGAGGTGGCCCACCCCCCCGAGCACGCTCAGCGTCGCCTCGGGGATCCGCTCGGCCGCGGCGCGGGCCATCCCGACGGGCGCGTCGCCGTCGTTCTCTCCCCAGACGAGCCAGACGGGGCAGCGCAGCTGTGGCAACAAGCCGTCATAGCGCTCCTGGACCAATCGGACGAAGATCTCGCGCATGCGGCCCTCCGACGAGCGGTAGTCGGCCGACCCGTGACGCCGGCGTGCCGCCTCCATCCGCCGGTCGCTGACCAGGCCGAGACCGTGGAGCCACCGCAGGGCGCGAAATCGCCGGTGCGGCCGCGGGCCAGGCCCCACGGACGCCAGGTGCGGCACGCCGGTGAGGACGAGGGCCCGCACGAGGTCGGGCCGCGATACGGCGAGCTGGAGCGCGACCCTGCCGCCGAAGGAGTGCCCGAGGACGACAAGTGGACGGCCGACCTCCTCGACCACGGCGGCGACCGCCTCGGCGTACTCACCCGAGCCCCAGGCGGCGGGTGGCTCGGGTGTGGCGCCGAAGCCCGGGAGGTCCAACGCGATCGCGTCCATGGCGGGAGCCCCGCCGCCGGTCAGCACGGCGTCGAAGTCCCGGTGGGTGCGGCGCCAGCCGTGCAACGCCAGCACCTCCGGGGCGCCCTCGCCCGTCCTGGCTCCGAAGAAACGGCCCCCGGCGAAGGCGCTCAGCACCGAAACGCAGGCAGCGGCCCGCACGGCGGGCGAAGGAACGACGAGGCCGGCACGGGCGCTCACGTTACTGAGCCTTCGCCGAACCCCGGTCGACCCCACCGCCGCCCGAGCGAGGGCCCCGGTACGATGGCCTTTCCCGGGCGAGCGGGTGGCGCCGGTCGCCCCGAGCCGGCGGGAGGAGCCCCATGACGGACATCGTCGAACGCCTGGAGGGCATCGTCGGCCGCGGCCACGTATGGGCGGGCGACGACGTCCCCGAGGACTACACCCACGACGAAGCCCTCACCGCTCGGCCCGCGCGGCCCCTCGCCGTCGCCGTGCCGGGGTCCACCGCCGAGGTCTCCGCGATCCTCCGGGTCTGCACCGACCTCCTGGTCCCGGTGGTGGCCCGGGGGTCGGGCACCGGCCTCTCGGGCGGCTGCCTTCCCCGCCCCGACGGGATCGTGATCGCCTTTGGGCGCATGGACCGGATCCTCGAGATCGACCTCGCGAACCACGTCGCCGTGGTGCAGCCGGGGGTCTCGCTGGCGCAACTCGACGAGGCGCTCGCGCCCCACGGCCTCGTCTACCCGGTCTCCCCCGGGGAGAGCTCGGCCTCGCTCGGGGGCAACGTCGCCACCAACGCGGGTGGGATGCGGGCGGTGCGCTACGGGGTGACCCGCCACCACGTGCTCGGGCTCGAGATCGTGCTCGCCGGGGGCGAGGTGCTGCGGACGGGCGGTCGCTTCGCGAAGTCCTCGACCGGCTACGACCTCACGCAGCTGCTCATCGGATCGGAGGGCACGCTCGCGCTGGTGACCGAGGTCACGGTCAAGCTCCACCCGCGGCCGGCCCACTCGGCGACCGTCCTCGCCCCCTTTGCCGGCCTGGCCGAGGTGGGTGCCGCCGTTCCCCCGGTCGTCGGCAGCGGGCTCGGCCCGGTCATCCTCGAGTATCTCGACGCAGTCACGATGGGGGGCATCACCCAGAGCGCCGGGATCGAGCTCGGCATCGAAGCCGACATCCGGGATCGGGCCCTGGCCTACCTCGTGGTCGTGCTCGAGTCCGACCATCCCGAGCGCCTGGACGAGGACGTGGTGCGCCTCGGCGAGCTGCTCGAGGAGCGAGGGGCGCTCGACGTCTACGTGCTGCCGCCCCACGCCGGGGTGGAGCTCATCCACGCCCGTGAGCGCGCCTTTTTCGTCGCCAAGGCCGCGGGGGCCGACGACATCGTCGACGCCGTCGTGCCGCGGGCCTCGATCCCGGAGTTCCTCGAAGTGGTCGCCGCCCTCGCAGAGCGGCAGGGTGCGCTCGTGACCGGATGCGGCCACGTCGGCGACGGCAACGTGCATGTGTCGGTGTTCCAGCCGGACCGGGCGCGGCGCTCGCAGCTGGTGCGCGACATCTTCTTCGCCGCCGGCGAGCTCGGGGGTGCGGTGTCGGGGGAGCACGGGATCGGCACGGAGAAGCGCGCCTACTTTCTCGAGCTCGAGGATCCCGTCAAGCTGGCGCTCCTGAGACGCATCAAGGCCGCGTTCGATCCCCTCGGGATCCTGGCCCCCGGGCACGTGCTGGACACCGCGCTCGAGGACCCGTCGTGAACGGCGGCCGGGCCCTCCTCGGCACCCTGAGCGAGCTCGGGGTCGACGCCTGCTTCGCCAATCCCGGCACCTCGGAGATGCACACGGTGGCCGCCCTCGACGAGGTGCCCGAGCTGAGGGCCGTGCTCACGCTGTTCGAGGGGGTCGCCACGGGGGCCGCAGACGGCTACGCCCGGATCGCCGGACGGCCGGCCTCGACGCTGCTGCACCTGGGCCCCGGCCTCGCCAACGGCCTCGCCAACCTGCACAACGCCCGCCGGGCCAGGAGCCCCGTCGTCAACCTGGTCGGCGACCATGCCACCTACCACCACCGCTACGACACGCCGCTCGAGTCGGACATCGCCTCGCTCGCCCGCCCGGTCTCGGGCTGGTACCGGTCGGCCGCCACGGCCGAGGACCTGGCCGACGACGTGGTGGACGCCGTCGCCGCCGCTCATGGTCCCCCGGGACGGGTGGCGACCCTCGTGGTTCCGGCCGACCTGGCGTGGCAGGAGGCCCCGCCGAGACGCTCCGCCCTCGAGCTGCGGCCACGGCGGCCGGTTGCCGCCACCAGGATCGAGGAGGCGGCGCGACTCCTGTCCGGGTACCGACCGGCCGCCCTCCTCCTCGGCGGGTCCGCCCTGGGCGCCGCTCCCCTGCGCACGGCCAGCTCCATCGCCGTCTCGTGCGGCGCCACGCTGCTCGTCGAGACGCTGCCGGCTCGCCTCGAGCACGGCGCCGGGCTCCCCGCGCCTTCTCGCCTGTCCTACCTGCCGGAGCTGGCCCAGGCCCAGCTCGAGGGGCTGGCCGCCGTGGTGCTGGTCGACACCGCGCCCCCGGCGTCGTTCTTTGCCTACCCCGGCCAATCCAGCCGGCTCCTCCCGGCGGGCTGTCGCCTGGCGACCCTCGCCGAGGGCGGCGACGACGCAGCGCTCGCCCTGCTCGAGCTGGCCGAGCGCACCGGCGCCGCCGCGACGCGACCGGAGTTGGCACCGCCCGAGCGGCCCGAGGCTCCGAGCGGGGCGCTCACCGCGGCGGCCGTCGCCCAGGCCGTCGGCCATCTTCTCCCCGAGCACGCGATCGTGGTCGACGAGGCCAACACGGGGGGCATCTTCGCCCCCGGGGCCACGGTGGGCTGCCCCCCGCACGACTGGCTCTGCCTGACCGGTGGGGCAATCGGCCAGGGCATGCCGGTCGCGACGGGGGCCGCGATCGCGGCGCCCGGGCGGCGCGTCGTGTCGCTCCAGGCCGACGGCAGCGCGATGTACACGCTGCAGGCGTTGTGGACCCAGGCCCGGGAGGCGCTGGACATCACGACGATCGTCTACGCCAACGGGTCCTACGCCATCTTGCACTACGAGCTGCAAAAGGCCGGCGCCGACCCGTCTGCGAAGCGGGCGAGCGAGCTGCTCGATCTCGACCGTCCCGACCTCGACTGGGTGCACCTGGCCCGCGGCATGGGCGTGCCGGCGTCTCGGGTCGAGACCGGTCCGGAGCTGGTCGCGGCCCTCGGCAAGTCGCTCGCCGAGCCGGGCCCGGCGCTCATCGAGGCCCGGCTGCCCGCCTCGTTCGGCTGACCTGCCGGACGGGCCAGCTCGGGGCAACCTCGCGACTACGCCTCTCCCGGCGCCCGCCCGGCGGCGGCCACGTCGAGCTCCACGACCACGGGGGCGTGGTCGGACGGCTTCTTCCCCTTGCGGGCGTTGCGATCGACCCTGGCGTCCTTGGTCGACCCCGCGAGCGATCGGGACAGCAGCACCAGGTCGATCCGGAGGCCGCGGCCCTCGTGGAAGTCACCGGCGCGGTAGTCCCACCACGAAAAGATCTTCTCGTCGCCGTGGTGGGACCGGAACACGTCCTCCAGCCCCCAGCCGAGGATGTCGCGGAGGGCCTGGCGCTCGGGCTCGCTCACGTGGGTGGCCCCGATGAACTTGTCGGGGTCCCAGACGTCGCGGTCGTCCGGGGCGACGTTGAAGTCGCCGCACACGGCCACCTTCCCCTGCGGGTCGCAGGTCTCCTCGAGGAGCCCGCGCAGACGGCGCAGCCAGGCCAGCTTGCCCGCGTAGTGCTCGCTGTCGACGCTCCGCCCGTTGGGGACATAGACGGAGTGGACGGCGATTCCCCCGCACTCGGCGACCACTAGGCGCGCCCCCAGCTCGTCCTCGTCGCCCCCAAACCCTCGAGCCAGCTCCCGGAGGCCGACCCGGCTCACGATGGCGACGCCGTTCCAGCGGCCGCTCCCGTGGTGCACCGACTCGTAGCCCAGGTCGGCGAACGCGCCCGAGGGAAACGCCTCGTCCGTCTGCTTGGTCTCCTGCATGCAGAGGATGTCCGGCTCGTTGGCCTCGATCCACTCGGTGACACGGGGCAGCCGGGCCGTGAGGGAGTTCACGTTCCACGTCACCAGCCTCACGACGTCGGCTCCCGGTCGGCGAGCACGAACAGGAGGTCGGCCTCGCAGGCGGTCTTGCCCCCGACGCTGGCGCGTCCGTGACCGGTCCCGGCCCGGGCCGAGAGCCGTCCGAGACTGACCTCGAGGTCGAGCCGGTCGCCCGGGACCACCTGGCGGCGGAACCGGGCGCGCTCGATGCCCCCGAAGAGGGGCAGCTTGCCCTCGTAGCGAGCGTCGGCCAGGACGGCGATGCCACCCAGCTGGGCCAGCGACTCGACCATCAACACACCCGGCAGCGTGGGCCGGCCCGGAAAGTGCCCGGCGAAGAACGCCTCGTCACCGGTCAGTTGCCAGTACCCGCTCGCCGCCGTCGCGGGCTCCAACGAGAGCACCTCGGTGACGAACAGAAACGGCTCACGGTGGGGTAGATAGTCGGTGGGTCGCACGCGTGGCGCAGGCTATCGCCCCCCTCGGGGGCCGGGTCACGTCCCGCGCAGGCGGGCCACCACGGGTGCGAGCAGCTCCCAGGCGTCCTGGGTCACGCTGAAGTAGGAGATCCCGTAGTTCTCCCGGCGCCAATGGAGCTCCTCCTCCATCTCGTCCAGGGTGCCGATGAGCGCGAGCGGCACGTGCAGGGCGTCGGCGGGATCCAGGCCGAAGCTGGGCGCCAGGGCCTCCACCATCTGGGCCCGGTCGTCGGTGACCATGACGAACCCCACCAGGGTGTTGAGCTCGATCGAGTCGAACCGGTCGCCGGCCGCATCGCGCACCCACTGCACCTTTTGGCGCGTGGCCTCCGGTGTCGCATTGGGCGCCGCTTCGACGCCGGCGGTGCCGGCGCGCAGATCGACGTTGATGCCGACCACGTCGGCGTGCTTGGCCGCAAGGGTCAGGATCCGCTTGCCTCCGCCGCCGATGGTGATCGGCGGGTGCGGTTGCTGCACCGGCCTCGGTGTCGCCGCATGGCCGCTGACGGAGTAGTGGGTGCCGGAGAACGAGAAGGCCTCCTCGGAGGACAGGAGGCCCTTCAGGATCGCCACCCCCTCCTCGAAGCGATCGATCCTGACGGACGGCGAGTCGTAGGGGATGCCCGACTGCTCGTAGTCCGAGCGCATCCATCCCGCCCCCAACCCCAGCTCCAGCCGGCCTCCGCTCAACACGTCGAGGGTCGCAGCCTCCTTGGCCAGCACGAGCGGGTGCCGGTAGTCGTTGTCAAAGACCAGGGCACCAACCCGGAGCGTCTCCGTGGCATCGGCGGCCGCCATGAGCGCGGGGACGGGGGCCAGCTGGTCGTCGAAGTGGTCGGGCATCAGGAGGGCCGAATATCCGAGGTCCTCGGCCTTGCGCGCCTGCTCGGCCCAACCGTCCGCCGTCCCGTCCGGGCTCTTCGCGAGCTGCGCCGCGAACCGAAACGGATGTGTCATGTCCCCTCCTCGGGATCGGGGTGACCTCCTGCCGCCACCAGTTCGGAGATGCCCAGCTCTGCCGCACGGCGCGCCGGATCGAGCCCGACGAGGACGAACATCCGGCGCTCCCCGCGCCGGAGGACTTCTCGGGCCCGGCGCGGCGGAGGATCGGCCAACCGCGAGAGCGGAATGTAGCAGTGCAACAACTCGCCCCCGGGAAGCGGCACGTCGACCATGGCCCCGTGCGACGTGAACGCCGTAACCTCGCCCTCCACGCTCGAGCCCAGAGGATGCTCGGCCGCGAAGGTGATGAACGGCAGCGCCTCGTTGACCGGCTCCGGGGAAGCACCTCGCTTCCGCCGCGCCCCGTCCGATCCGGACGCGCTCGGGGCTCGATCGCCGTCCGCGGCACGAGCAGATTTCTTGGCGGGGGCCTTCATGGCCTTGGCCGCGCCTTTCGCTGCAGCCTTGGCCGGCGTCGCCTTCTTGGTCGGCTCGGTCTCCTCCGTCGAAGCCTTCGTCGCCGAGGTGGCCTTCTTCTTGGCCCCGCTCCTCTTGGCCGGCTTGGTCTTCTCCGCCGAGGCCTCCGTTGCCGACGCCGCCTTCTTCCTCGCCCCCACCTTCTTGGTGGGCTCGGCCTTCTTGGCGGGCTCGGCCTCTTTGGCCGCCCCGGTCTTTTTCTTCGCCCCCACCTTCTTGGCGGGCTCGGCCTTCCGTGCCTGCTCCGCCTTCTTCGCCGCGGACTTCTTGGCCGGCGACTCCTTCGTGGTCGAAGTGGCCTTCTTGGTCGAAGCGGTCTTCTTGGTCGGCGACGCCTGCTCCGCCGGGGCCAGTGCCAGCTCCACGGCGGCCGCCGCGGTGATCGGCGGTGGAGCCTTCTTGGTGGCGCCGATCTCGACGGCCCCGGGAGCCTTCTTGGTCGCGCCGATCTTTACGGCTCCCGGAGTCCTCGTGGCCGGCGCGGCGATCTTCTTGATCGGTGACGGCTTGCGGGGCGCCCTTACCGGGATCCGCTTGGCAAAGATCCAACCCACCCCCGGCACGGGCTTGCCGCCGACGAGCCTCCCGGCCTCGAACAGCCAGGGATGCTCCTCCTGGAACTCCTGGAAGGAGTCGTTGGACAGCACCACCCCGCCGATGCGCTCGGCGATGCGGAGGACGAAGGCGTCGCCCCGGCCGACCGTGCCCGCCGGCGGCCACACCAGCTCGCCGTGGAGATGCGCCTGCTCCAGCTGGTCTCGCTCGGCGGGAGCGATCCGATGGGCGAAATTGGCGTCGACGACGACGATGATCTCGGCTTCCGGGTGCTCGTCGGCGAAGGACCGCACGGCCTCGTCGAGCTGCGCCAGGCTTGGCTCGGTGCGTCCCTCGGTGGCGAGATTCGAGCCGTCGACGACGACGTAGAAGGGTTCAGCCACGTAGTCCTCGCCGCGTGGACGACCCGCGCTTCGCCAGGTCCCTCCGGGTGTCCACCATTGGTGGGCTCAGGGGGCTCACGTCAGGGAATGGCCAGCTCGACCAGGCGGCTCTGCTCGAGCTGGTGGAGAGCCGCGCTGCCGGTCGCCGGGCTGGCCGACTCGGGGCGGCTCACGTGACGGAGGGGCAGGCGGTTGCGGAGTATCCGGTGCAGCCGCCCGTGCACGAAGCTCCAGGCCCCCATGTTCTCGGGCTCCTCCTGCAGCCAGACGAGCTCCTCGGCGCCGCCATACCTGGCGAGGATCCGCTCGATGTCCTCTCCGGGCCACGGGTAGATCTGCTCCACCCGAACGACCGCCGTCTGCCCGGACGCGGGACCGGCGAGCGCGGCTGCGCCGCCTCGTGGCGTCGTAGGCGATCTTGCCGCTGCACAGGACGATCCTCCGC
This sequence comes from uncultured Actinomycetes bacterium, assembly GCA_963773635.1. Lineage (GTDB taxonomy): Bacteria > Actinomycetota > Acidimicrobiia > Acidimicrobiales > RAAP-2 > CAVZBW01. The sequence goes on from CAVZBW010000005.1 coordinate 1,298,230, forward strand.
ACCTTGGCCGGGTCGACGCTCTCGTCGTCGAGCACGGGCGCAAACCCCCCCGACGTCAGCTGCGACAACTCCGAACGGGCGAAGGGTGCACGCAGCAACGACTTGGGCGTGCACACGACGAGCGGCCGGACGTGGGACTGGTGCACCTGGGACCGGAGGAGGTGGAAGTACTGCGACGCAGTGGTCGGCTGGGTGACCCGCATGTTGCCGCGCGCGGAGAGGGTGAGGAAGCGCTCGATGCGGGCCGAGGAGTGCTCGGGACCCTGGCCCTCGTAGCCGTGTGGCAGCAGGAGCACGAGGCTCGACCGCTGGCCCCACTTGTCCTCGGCCGACACGAGGAAGTTGTCGATGATGATCTGCGCCCCGTTGGCGAAGTCGCCGAATTGCGCCTCCCAGGCCACGAGCGACTCGGGCGACTCGACGGAGTAGCCGTACTCGAAGCCGAGCGCCGCGTACTCCGACAGCAGGGAGTCACGGAGCGTGAAACGGCCGAGCTCGTCTCCGTGCTCTCGTCCCTCGACCAGCTCCATGGTTCCGTCGAGCTTGGTCAGCGGGACGTACTCCCGGCCCGTGACGTAGTCGACGAGCACCCCGTGGCGCTGGCTGAACGTCCCTCGGCGGGTGTCTTGACCGGTCAGCCGCACGTCCGAACCCTCGAGCAGGATCGTCCCGAGCGCGAGCGACTCGGCGAGCGCCCAGTCGACCTTTCCGCCCTGCACCATCTGGTCACGCTGACCGAATTGGCGCGCCAGCTTGGGGTGGATCACGAAGCCGTCGGGCAGGACCTTGAACGAGGCCATCAGCGCTCGCAGCGTGGTCTCGTCCACGCCGGTCTCGACGGGTACGCCCTCCGGCTCCCGCCACGAGTCCTCCCAGGTGTCGGACGGCAGGGAGATGGCCGGGGCAGTGGTCGCGACCGAGCGGACCTCGTCGAGCGCCGTCTGGAGCCGGGCGTTGAAGTTGTCCAGAGCCCGCTCGGCCTCGTCGAGCGTGATGTCGCCGCGCCGCATGAGCGTCTCGGTGTAGAGCTTGCGCACCGAGCGCCGCTCCTCGATCCGCTGGTACATGAGGGGCTGGGTGTAGCTCGGGTCGTCGCCCTCGTTGTGGCCGTGACGGCGGTAGGAGACGAGGTCGATGACCACGTCCTTGTGGAAGGCGTTGCGGAACCCGAGTGCCAGCCGGGCGGCGCGGACGCACGCCTCCGGGTCGTCGCCGTTCACATGGAAGATGGGCGACTGGACCATCTTGGCCACATCCGTCGGGTACCACGAGGTGCGCGCCGCCTCGGGGGCGGTGGTGAACCCGAGCTGGTTGTTGATCACGACGTGCACCGTCCCGCCGGTGCGGTAACCGGACAGGCCCGACAGGTTGAGGGTCTCGGCGACGACGCCCTGGCCGGCAAAGGCGGCGTCCCCGTGGAGCAACAGCGAGAGCACCGGGAATTGATCACCCGTGCGGATGACCGCCGAGGTGGTCCCGTCGCTCGGGGGGACCAGACGGTCCTGCTTGGCCCGCGCCATGCCGACCACCACCGGGTCGACGGCCTCGAGGTGCGAGGGGTTGGACGCCACGGTGATCGGCAGATCGATGCCCGAGCGCCCGGTGAACTTGCCCTGGGCACCCTTGTGGTACTTGACGTCGCCGGAGCCCTGGACGGACTCGGGGTCGAGGTTGCCCTCGAACTCCTCGAAGATCTCCCGGTAGGACTTGCCCACGATGTTGGCGAGGACGTTGAGCCGGCCCCGGTGGGCCATCCCCATCACCACCTCCGAGGTCCCGGCCTGCGCGGCCTCGTCGAGGAGGGCGTCGAGCAGGACGATGACGGACTCCGCGCCCTCCAGCCCGAAGCGCTTCTGGCCGATGTAGCGGCTGTGCAGGAAACGCTCGAAGACCTCGGCCGCGTTGAGGCGCTCCAGGATGTGGTGCTGCTCGTCGGAGCTGAGCGACGTGGTCACTCCCTCGACCTGGTGCTGGATCCAGCGCTTTTGCTCCGGATCCTGGATGTGCATGTACTCGATCCCGAGCGTCCGGCAGTAGGCGTCGCGCAGGATGTGGAGGATCTCGTCCAGCGTGGCGACGTCGCGACCGGCCAGGCCGTCCGCCACGAAGCGGCGGGGCAGGTCCCAGATGCTCAGGCCGTAGGTGAGGGGATCGAGCTCGGGATGCAGGTCGGGCGGCTCGACCTCGAGGGGATCGAGGTGCGCCATCAGATGCCCGCGGACCCGGTACATGTTGATGAGCGACTCGACGTGAACCTGCTTGAGCGCCCGCTGGTGCTGGCTCGTCGGCCAGGCGCCATCGGCGTTGACGTCGGCGTGCCAGCGGGCGGGCTCGTAGGGGACTCCCATGGACGAGAAGACCTCGTCGTAGAAGTCGTCCTCGCCGGCCAGGTAGGCCGCCACCTTGGCCAGGAAGAGCCCCGACTCGGCACCCTGGATGATCCGGTGGTCGTAGGTGGAGGTGAGCGTGAGCACCTTGCCGATGCCCAGCTCGGCGATCGTCTGGGGATCGGCCGCCTCGAAGCCCGCCGGGTAGGCCAGGGCCCCGACGCCGATGATGGCGCCCTGGCCGGCCATGAGCCGCGGAACGGATTGGGCGGTGCCGATGGTGCCGGGATTGGTGAGGGACACCGTCGTCCCCCGGAAGTCGTCCGGCGAGAGCTTGCCGGTGTGGACCTTGCGGATGAGCTCCTCGTAGACGAGCACGAAGCTGCGGAAGTCCAACGTGTCGGCGTTGGCGATGCAGGGCACGAGCAGTGTCCGGGTCCCGTCGGCACGCTGGTGATCGACGGCGATGCCGAGGCCCACGTGCGAGTGGTGCACCACCCCGGGCGTGCCCTTGCCGTCGGCGTCCTCCACGAAGCGGGAATTGAGGGCCGGCACCTGCCCGAGGGCCCGCACCACGGCGTAACCGATCAGGTGGGTGAAGCTCACCTTGGCGCCGGAGGTCCGCTCGAGGTGGTTGTTCAAGATCCGCCGGTTGACCTCGAGCAGCCGAGCCGGCACGTTGCGCACGCTGGTAGCGGTCGGGACCTCGAGGCTCGCCTTCATGTTGGAGACGATCCGCCCCGCCGCCCCGCGCAGGGCGACGAGCTCGTCGCCCTCGGCAATGGGCGGCGCGAGGGACGCCGGAACCGGAGGGGCGGCCGCGGACGCGAGGGGAACGGCCGCCGGGGCCGGGCCTGGCGAGGGGGCCGGCGGGGACGGGCTCGGGGCGGAGGCGGGGGCCGTGGGCGTCGGCTGGCCCGGGGCGGTGGTCGCCCCCGCTCCCCGGGAGTAATCGGCAAAAAACTCCCTCCAGCTCTCGCTCACCGACCCCGGATCTTCCAAGAACCGCTGGTACATGTCGTCGACCAACCAGGCGTTGGGTCCGAAGGCGCCACCGGAGATGGGCGACGTCCGGGGGCCAGCAGTGCTGGTCGTAGCGCCCGCCCTCTCGTCGTCCATGCCGTCAACCCTACCGGCAGGCACCCCCCCGGCAACCCCTGGAGACCCGCCGCGACGGGCTCCCGGTAGCGTCGACGGGGTGGCGAGCGCCCCCGCTGACCTCCATGTTGTCGTCCACCGGCCGTTGGCTCCTGCACGTGACGTGTCAGTTCCCCAGGGGCGTCCCGCCCACCGCGATCCGGACGGTGAGGCGGTCGTCGTGCTCGTGCACGGCTCGCTCGACCGGGCCGACAGCTTCCGGCGGGTGGTTCGGCGCCTCGACGACGTGACCTCGGTCACCTACGACCGCCGCGGCTACCAGCGCTCGCGACGGGCGGGACCCCCCGCCGACGTCCGGGGGCATGTCGGGGACCTCGCGGGCCTCCTCGAGCCCCTAAAGGAAGAGGCGCCCGCCGCACCGATCGCCGTGGTGGGACACAGCCTGGGAGGTCTGATCGCGCTGGGCGCGTCGGTCGAGCGCCCGGATCTCGTCTCGGCCGTCGGCGCGTACGAGCCGCCCCTCCCCTGGCTCGGGTTCCGCCGGACCGGCGGTCGGCGCGCCACCGACGCCGACCCGGGCCTCGAGGCGGAGCGCTTCTTCCGGCGGATGATGGGCGATCGCTCGTGGGACCGCCTCCCCGGGCGTGAGCAGGCCTCGCGCCGGGACGACGGTCCGGCGATGGTGGCCGAATTCCGGGCCCTCGACGAGGCCCCCTTCGAGCTGACGGCGATCTCGGTGCCGGTGGTGCTCGGGCACGGCGGAGCGGAGAGCGCCCGGCACCACGTGGAGGGGACCAGGTGGCTCTCGCAACGCCTGCGAGGGGCAGCGCTCGTCGAGATGCCCTCGGCCGGCCACGGCGCCCACCTCTCGCATCCGACGCAGTTCGCGCACCTCGTTCGGGAGGTGATGCGACGGGGTACGAGTGACCAGGAGGCCGCGGGATGAGAGTGTTGATGGCAGGTTCGCACGGGCTGATCGGGTCGGCCCTGCTCGATCACCTCACGGGGCGAGGCGACCAGGTGGTGCGCCTCGTCCGGGGCCGGGCCGCGGAGCGCGAGATCGGGTGGGATCCGCCCTCGGGGTGGGTCGACCGGGAGGCGCTCGACGATCTGGGCCCCGTCGACGCCGTCGTCAACTTCGCCGGGTCGGGAATCGGCGATCGTCGTTGGACGCCGGCGTGGCGCCGCTCCATCGTGGAGAGCCGGTTGCAGACCACGGGCCTGGTCACCCGGCTGGTCGCCGACCTCCGACCCGTTCCGTCGGTGCTGGTCAACGCCTCCGCAGTGGGGTACTACGGCGATCGGGGCGACGAGGTGCTGACGGAGGCGAGCACGCCGGGGAGCGGGTTCCTCGCCGACCTGTGCCAACGGTGGGAGGCCGCGGCGGACCCCGCTCGGGCGGCGGGCGTCCGGCTGGTCCTGGCCCGCAGCGGGGTCGTGCTCACGCGGCGGGGCGGGGCGTTGCGCCGCCAACTCCCCCTCTTCCGGCTGGCCCTCGGTGGTCGCCTGGGCTCGGGGCGCCAATTCGTCAGCTGGATCGCCCTGCGGGACGAGGTGCTGGCCCTCGCTCGGGCCCTCGACGACGACCGGATGGCCGGGCCGGTCAACCTCGTGTCGCCGCAACCCGTGCGCAACGCCGAGCTCGCCCGCGCCCTCGGGCAGGCGCTCGGACGTCCCTCGGTGCTCGCCGTTCCGGAGCCTGCGCTCAAGCTGGCGCTCGGAGCAGAGATGGCCTCGGAGGTGCTGCTCGCGAGCCAACGGGCGGAGCCCGCGGTCCTGACGAACCTCGGCCACGAATTCGGGTACCCAGAGATCTCGGCGGCGCTGCGGGCGGCCCTGGACGACGATCGGGCGTGAGCCGAGCGGTCTTGGCGGCGGGCCGGGGTGCGCCTCCCGCCCGCTGGTTGATCCTCGCCGTCGGCTCGGTTGCCGCGGTGATCGCGGCCGCAGCCGCCGCGGACCAGGCCGGCAGCGCCGCCCGCCAGGACTGGCCGCCGTTTCTCCTCGTGACGGGGCTGCTCATCCTCGGTCAGGTGGCCTGGGAGGACGGGCTGTTCCAGGCGGCCGGAGAGTGGATCGGCGGCAAGGTTCGGCGCAGCGCGGGCCTCTTGTTGGCCTCGGCGGTCTTGGTCGCGATCGTGACCGCCGTCCTCAACCTCGACACCTCCGTGGCCTTCCTGACCCCGGTGCTCCTGCACGCGGCGCGGCGCCGACGCATCACGGAGGCCCCCCTCCTCTACCTCTCGGTGTTGCTCGCCAACGGCGCTTCGCTGCTCCTCCCCGGCTCCAACCTCACCAACCTGATCGTGCTCGGGCGCGTCCACGAGTCGGGCGCCGACTTCGCCCGGCACATGCTGCCGGTGTGGCTCGCCTCGGTGGCGGCGGTGACGATCGTCGTGCTCGTGGCCTTCCGCAAGGAGCTGGCCCCGAGTCCGGAGCCGGCCACGGGCCCCACCCCCACGCCGCGGATCGGGGTCGGCCTGGCGTGTGTCGCGGCGGCGATCGTGGCCGTGGTCGTCCTCCCGCCCGCCCCGATGGCGCTCGCCATCGGAGGCCTCGGCGCGGCGGCCATGGGTAGGCGCCTCTGGGAGCGTCGCATCGCCTGGCACCGGGCCGCCGCGGGTCTCAACCTCCCCGTCGTGGTCGGCCTCTTTGGGTTGGCCGTCGGCCTCGGAACGCTGGGCCGGGTCTGGTCCGGACCGGCCGACCTCCTCGCCACGATGTCGTCGTGGGAATCGGCGGCCTTTGCCGGGGCGCTCAGCGCGGTGTGCAACAACCTGCCCGCCGCCTCGCTGCTCGCCGCGCGCACCCCCAAGGACCCCTACGCGTTGCTGATCGGTCTCAACCTCGGACCCAACCTCGTCGTCACCGGAGCCCTCGCCGGCCTGCTGTGGCTCCAGGTCGGCCGCTTGGCAGGAGCCCGACCGTCGTGGACCCGCATGACGCGCCTCGGGGTGGTGGTCGTCCCGGTCTCGATGGCCGCCGCACTCGGGGCGCTCGCCGCGGCCCACTGAGCCGGGCGGGGTGCGTCCGGTGGACGGCTACGCCAGGTCGGAAGGAAGGACGGGCTGCTGCTCCTCGCGCACCCGCGAGCGTCCCTTGGACGACAGCATCTCGTGGTACTCGGCGTCTTCCCCCTTGACCCCGCTCACCAGCGGTGACTGGCAGAGGAGCCCCGCTCCGAGGAACATCACGAGCAACGAGGCGGCCTCGAGGGCGCCCCACGGCTCGGAGGTCCGGACGAAGTCGTTGAAGAGCCCGAGACCGATCAGGATGCTCGCCAGCGGATCGATCAGCACCAAGGTGGACTGCGAGGCCGCGATGGGTCCGGCGTGGTAGGCGTTCTGCGCCAAAAACACGGACAGCACCCCGCCCACGGCGAGCATGTAGGTCTGCCAGTGAACGAACATCGACGTCCAGTCCTTGGCGATGAACGCGGTGACCTGCTTGGTGAGCGCGGCGGTGAAGGCGTAGCCGATGGCCGCCGCCGCTCCGAACATGGCGGCCCGCCACCACCGGGGCCCGAATCGGGTCAGGACGACGCAGGCCACGATGGCGAGCGCACAGGCACCGCCGACCTGGGCCCAGGCCACGCCACCGGGGACGGACTTCCCGGGAACGGGGGCCGCGAAGTACAGGAACCCGGCGAGACCGGCCGCGGCGGCCACGGCGAGCACCCACTCGCGAAGCCCGACCTTGACGTGGAACCAGACCACGAGGATGAGCACGAGGAACGGCAGCTCGGTCGTGAGGATCGGCTGGACCGAGGTCAGCGAGCCGAGATGGAGGGCGATCGCCTGCATCACGAAGGAGACCACCATCAGTGCGAAGCCGAGCAGCCAGATCCCGCGACGGATGGCGTGCGCCATCAGGCTCAGCCGCAACGTCGTGTCCTCGGGCGCATCCTCCACGCCGATGCGCTGGAAGATGCTCGTGAGCGCATTGGCGAGGGCGGCCGCGACCGCGAGGGCGTAGACCATAGGAGAACCTCAGTGTACGGTGCGCCCCCGATCCGGCCCCGGGCTGTTCTCCCCGGTTCCGTTCAACCAGTAGAGCTCGTCGACAAAAGCCCACGTGCGGCGGTGGATCGAGGTCAGCCCGTAGCCCCGGAGGGCCATCAGGTGGGCGGGCGAGGGATACCCCTTGTTGCTGTGGAACTCGAAGCCGGGGAAGTGATCCGACTCCGCGCGCATCAGACGGTCCCGGACCACCTTGGCGAGGATGGAGGCGGCGGCCACGGCCGCACAGCGGGCGTCCCCGTCGATGACCGGCACCACGACCTTTGGCGGCCGGCGGCGACGGACCCGAGCCACCGCCTCGTCGAAATCCGCCTGGACCGCCGACCACGGCAAGCGGCGCGGGCTCTCGACCGGTCCGGCCCCCCCGTTGACGCTCGACCGGTCCTGCAAGAGGTCGTAGGGCCCGTCCACCAACACCGCGTCCATCCGCCGCCGCAGCGCCCCGAGCGCCCGGAGGCCGGCCAGGCGCAGGGCGGCCGTCATCCCGTAGCGGTCGCACTCCGACGCCGTGGCGTGTCCCACCGCCCACGCGTCGCACCAGCCCGCCACCTCCGAGAACAATTCCTCACGGCGCACCTCGGGAACGAGCTTGGAGTCGCAAAGCCCCTCGGGCATGGCCGAGGACTCCTCCGTGGGGCTCACCACCGCGATCCCCACGCTCACGGGCCCGGCCCACGCCCCCCGGCCCACCTCGTCGATCCCCGCCACCCAGCGGTGACCGGCCGACCACAGCGCCCGCTCGTGCTCGAGAGTGGGTCGGAGCCGCTTAGCCACGGTCGGGTCGGGGCGGCTCCGCCTCGAGGCGTGCGATCGCCGGCAGCTCGTCGGGATCCACCTCGGAGACAAGAAAGGCGTCCAGCATCTCGGCGGCCACCGTCTCGGTGGTCAGCCGCAGGCCGAAGGCGAGCACGTTGGCGTCGTTCCACCGACGGGCGCCCCCGGCCGTCTCGGCGTCCGTGCACAAGGCGGCGCGCACGCCGGCGACCTTGTTGGCCGCCATGGCGACACCGGTCCCGGTGCTGCAGGACACCACCCCTCGCTCGGCGTCGCCGCCCGCCACCGCCAACCCGATGGCGCGACCGACCTCTGGCCATTCGGCCCCGGGAGCGACGAGCATCACCTCGTGGCCGGCGCGACGAAGGCGCTCCACCACGGCACGCGTGACGGCGGTCTCCTCGTCGGTACCAAAGGCCACCCGCACGGGCCCGAAGCTACCCGCCCCGAGCTATGGCGCCCGGCCAAGCTCGTGGCGCTGGATCTTGCCGAGGGCGTTGCGCGGCAACGCGCCGACGAGGCGCACCTCGCGGGGGCACTTGTAGGCGGCCAGGTGCTGGGCGGCGAAGTCCTTGAGCTGAGAGGACAGCAACGAGGCGGCGCCGGGGGAGGTCGTCTCGCCCCCGGCGGGGACGACCCATGCCACCACGGTCTCTCCCCACTCCTCGGACGGGAGACCGGCCACGGCCACCTCCGCCACCGCCGGATGCTGCGACAAGACGTCCTCGACCTCGGCGGGATAGACGTTGTAGCCGCCACTGATGATGAGCTCCTTGGCCCGGCCCCGGATGACCAGGTACCCGTCCTCGTCCAGGCGGGCGAGATCCCCGGTTCGGAACCACTCCCCCTGATAGCAGTCCGAGGTGGCCTCCGGTTGGCGCCAATACCCCGCAAAGACCGTGGGCCCCGCCACGAGCAGCTCGCCGTCGGGAGCCAGCGTCGAGCGCACGCCCGGGAGGGGGAACCCCACCGTCCCCGGGCGGCGCTCGCCCCGGTAGGGGTTGGACATCGTGAGGAGCGTCTCGGTCATGCCGTAGCGCTCGAGCACCGCCACCCCCGTCCGGCGGTGCACCTCCCTCCACAGCTCCGCCGAGAGCGCCGCGGAGCCCGAGACGCACAGGCGCAGGGCACCCAGGCGCTCGACGCCCTCGGTCGCCACCAGGCGGTGGTACATCGTGGGCACCCCGAAGAACATGGTCGCGCCGTGCCGCGCCGCGCTCGCCAGGACCTCCTCCGGGTCGAACCGGGGGAAGACCACCACCGAGCCACCCGCCGCCAACGAGCCGAAGAGCCCCGCAACGAGGCCGTGCACGTGGAAGAGCGGCAACGCCAGGGCCAGGCGATCCGCCGCGGTCCAGGACCAGGCTTCGTTGAGCGAGGAGACTCCGGCGGAGAGGTTGGCGTGGGTCAGCATCGCGCCCTTGGGGCGACCCGTGGTGCCCGACGTGTAGACGATCAGCGCGAGGTCGCCGCCGCCGGCCCGGTCGAGCGCCGGCCCGGTCGCGGCCACCGTCCCCTGCGGCGCCTCCGGGATCGCCTCGCCGACTGCAGGCACTCCCCCCCGTCCGCGGGCGAGCGTGGCGAGGCCGTCCACATCTTTCTCGGCACCCCCCCGGTGTGCCGAGACCCCGGGGTCGCCGACGACGGCCAGTCTCGGCTCGACGTCTCCGATCACGTGGAGCAGCTCGCGCTCGGTGATCTCCGGGTTGACCGGCACGAGGATCGACCCCAGGCGCAGGACGGCGAGCGCCGCGACCACCGACTCCGCCGTGCGCTGGGCCGACCACAGGACGCGGTCCCCCGGACCGACGCCGTGCCCGTGCAACCGGCGGGCGGCGCCCCGGGTCCGCTCCTCGAGCTCGCCCGCTCGGATCCAGCCGGTCGGCCCGGCCGCCTGCGGGCCGGCCACCTCGAGGACCTCGGCACCGGGATTCGCGGCCCAGTGCGCCGACCACCGCGCCGGCAGCGCCGGCGATGGGGTCGCGGTCATCGAGCGGGGTCGGCGGCGAGCACGGCCGCGTGATCGTACGACCGTGCGCAGACGCCCGGCACGCCCGCCGGCCGGGCACTGGAGCGCGACGAGGTGCCATAGCCTTTCGGGCATGAGCCGCCGAGTCGTGATCGTCCCGCACACGCACTGGGACCGGGAGTGGTACGAGCCCTTCCAGGCCTTCCGCTACCAGCTGGTGCAGCTGCTCGACGACCTCGTGCCCATGCTCGAGGCCGACCCCTCCTACGCCCGTTTCCTCCTGGACGGCCAGATGGCGGTCGTGGACGACTACCTCGAGGTCCGACCCGAGGCGGAGGGACGGCTCCGGGCGCTCGCCGCGTCCGGCCGCCTCTCGATGGGCCCCTGGTACATCTTGATGGACGAATTCTTGGTCTCGGGCGAGACCATCGTCCGCAACCTCCAGATGGGGCTCGCCCGGGCCGCAGCCTTCGGCGAGGCCGCGGCGGTCGGCTACCTCCCCGACATGTTCGGGCACATCGCCCAGATGCCCCAGCTCCTGCGCCTGGCCGGCTTCGAGCATGCGGTGGTGTGGCGAGGGGTGCCGTCGGCCATCACGGCGACGGCGTTCTGGTGGGAGGCGCCGGACGGGTCGAGGGTACGCGCCGAGTACCTCCCGGTCGGGTACTGCAACGGCGCGGCCCTTCCCGACGACGCCAAGGCGGTGGTGCAACGCATCGCCGACCACGAGCAGGAGGTCTCCGACTTCCTCATCGGCCCGATGCTGCTCATGAACGGCTGCGACCATCTCCGGCCCCAGCCCCACCTCGGCCGGGTCGTCCACGAGGCCAACGCCATCCAGGACGAGTACCAGATCGAGATCGGCTCCCTCGGGGAGTACCTGCCGACCGCCCCGACCGAGGACCTGCGGATCTGGCGGGGCGAGCTGCGCTCCGGGGCTCGGGCCAACGTCCTGATGGGGGTCGCCTCCAACCGGGTCGACGTCAAGCAGGCGGCGGCGTCGGCGGAGCGCGCCCTCGAACGCCGCGCCGAGCCGCTCGCCGCGCTCTTCGCGCCGGCCGACCGGTGGCCCGACCGCCTCCTCGAGCTGGCGTGGCTCGGGGTGGTCCGCAACTCCGCCCACGACTCGATCTGCGCCTGCTCCATCGACGAGGTCGTCGACGCGGTGCTCCATCGCTTCGAGGAGTCCCGGCAGATCGCGGACAAGATCTCGAGCGACGCCCTGGCCACCCTGGGCCGCTCGATGGCCGAGGCCGGGCCCGTGGTCGTCAACCCCGTGGCTCGCAGTCGCGAGGGCATCGTCGAGCTGACCGTGGTCGGTGCCCAGCCCCCGCCCGATGCCCAGGTCGTCTCCGAGCGCAGCGGGCTGCCCGGGTCGATGACGCTCGACGCCGACACCGTGCGCACCGTGCTCGGCATGCTGCAGGGCCCCAAGATCGACAACGACACCTACGTCCATGCCGTCACGGTGACCGAGGACGACGCGGGGCTGCACATCACCGTCTCGGTCGGGGCCGAGGAGCGCCCGATCGCCATCTCGGAGGCCAAGCAGGAGATCTACACGCGCCTCGGGGCCCGGCCGGACATGCCGGTGCACGTCCGGCTCGACCAGCCCCCGATCCGTCGCGTGGTCGCCAGAGTCGGGAGCGTCCCGGGCTTCGGCTGGGACCGCTTCACTCCCGTGGCCCTCGAGCACCCGGTGACCGCGAGCCCGACCGATTCCGCGGACGGGGGGCCGCCGGGTGCCCGGCTGAGCAACGGGCTGGTGACCGTCGCCGTCGATCCCGCCGACGGCACCTTCGAGGTGAACGGGCTGGCGGGCTTCGGCAGGCTCGTGGACGGCGGAGACCACGGCGACTCGTACAACTACTCCCCGCCCCGCAACGACACCGTGATCGAGATCCCCGAATCGGTGTCGGTCACCGTGACCGAGTCCGGCCCGGTGCGCGCCTCCCTGGCGTGCGTGGCCACCTACCGCTGGCCGGACCGGGTGGACGGCGTCGCGGGCAAGAGGGTCGGAGAGCACCTCGTCGAGGTGCACACACGCCTCGAGCTGCGGGCCGACGATCCCGTCCTGTACGTCACCCACTCGTTTGTCAACCCGAGCCGCGACCACCGCCTGCGGGTCCACCTGCCGCTCCCCGTGCCGGCGGCAGACTCCGAGGCCGAGTGCGCCTTCGCCACCGTGCGCCGCGGCCTCGAGGCGGAGGGCCGGGCCGACGAGTACGGCCTGCCGACCTTCCCCTCGCGCCGGTTCGTCCGGGCCGGGGGGCTGACCGTGTGCCACGACGGGCTCAACGAGTACGAGCTCGTCGACGTCCGCGAGGTCGACGGAGGCTCCCGGGCCCACGCCCTCGCGCTGACCCTGCTGCGCTCGACCGGAATGCTGTCGAGGCTCGGGATGACGTATCGACCGTTTCCCGCCGGGCCGCTCACCCCCGTCGACGGGCTGCAGCTCGTCGGGGAGACCATCTGCGCCCGCTACGCCCTCGCCGTCGAGGAGGTCGACCCCTGGGCGATGGCCGACGACTTCCTCGTGCCCCTGGAGTCGGTGCACAGCCTCGGCGGCGGTTGGCGCAAGGCGCGGGGCTCCGAGCTCTCGATCGAGGGGGCGGAGGTGACGGCCGTGCGCCGTCAGCAGGGCCTGCTCGAGGTGCGACTCTGCAATCCCTCCGACGGCCCGGCCGAGGTCACCTTTGGGTCTGCGGCCGGCTGGCTGGTCGACCTGCGCGGCCTGCCCCTGCGGCCCTTCGAGGGTGCCATCACGCTCGGACCGTGGGAGATCGTGACGGCCAGGCTCACGGCGGCGTAGACCCGGGCGCCCGGATCACTCGCCGGGTTGGTTCGCACCCTCCCTCGGGGTGGCCGCCAATTCCTCGAGCTCCGAGCGGACGCTCGCCAGCCGGTCCCATCGGCCGTCGCGCGGGGGTTGGGGCTCCCTTCTCGGTCCCTTGGGGGCCTCCCCGGAGCGAGCGATCTGCCACAGCTGGACGTGACCGAGGTCCTTGAGCACCCTCGGACGGAGCGCGACACCCTCGAACTCGTCGGGCGCCTGCGCGCACAGCGTCGCCCAGAACTCGTCCGATACGACGACGCTCCCCGGGTTGGCGATGTTCACGATGCGGTGCGCCGTGTTGACGATGGGACCGAAGTAGTCGCCGTCTCGAGCCACCACCGTGCCGACGGACAACCCGACACGGACGTCGCTCAGCAGCTCGTCGGCCGCGTAGGTCTCGGCCAACCTCAGGCCGATCCTGGCGGCGGAGAGCGCCCCGTCCACCACGAACATCACTTCGTCGCCGATCATCTTCACGGCCTGACCGCCGAGCTCGGTCACGATGTCGTGCGATACGTCCTCGAACCGACGGACGACGTCGGCGAGCTCCTGCGCGGTGAGGTGCTGGCTCAGCAAGGTGAACCCGACCATGTCGGCAAAGCCGACCGCCAGGACCGGGCTCAGCCCCGCCATGTGCCCGCGGACCCGCAGCAGCATCGCCCGGCGAGCGGCGGCCAGCAGGTGACGCCGCCACACGAACTCGAGCAAGCGGGAGAGCGCCGGCAGCGCCGGGAGGAACAGCCTCGTAAACCCGTCCGCCGCGATCACCGGATCGTCCGACTCCGATCCGGGGAGGCGTGGGGACATCTGCGCCTCGGCGACGCGCGCCATCGAGGACCCGATCACCCGGGCCTGGTGCACCGCCGTCTCCACGTCGATCAGCCCGGTTGCGAGGATCGCCTGGAAGAGGCGGGCGGCCTCGATGTCGAAGTCCGTCAGGGTCGCCTCGTCCTCGGTCATGTCGAGGAAGCCCAGCCCCCTCCAGAATCGACGGATCAGATCGAGGCGCAGCCCGGTGATCTCGGCGACCTCGCGCTGGGTGTAGCGACCACCGGCCGGCATCATCATCTTGTCCACCGCCAGGAGGTCGATGACGTCGTCGGCCTCGGCGTCGCGGATCTCCCGCTCGCTCACGCCCGACTGGAGCAGGAGATCCCGCACCCTGCCAAGGGCCTCCTCGCGCTCGGCGTCGGTTTCCACGTCTGCGCCCGGCTCCTCGTCCGCCTCGGAGTGCGCGGACACGGGCGACGCGTCGGGACCTTTGCTCACCTCGAACCCCCCTGGGACAGACTCGGCCTGCGCGAGCCTACGACCGCCTCGGGCGCCCGGGCCGGTCTTGGTCCACGGGCCGTACACTCTCCGGGATGCTCCGTGGCACGACCGGCGACGGGCGGCCCGGCACCGAGCACCAGGGCGCAGGGCGCGCCGCCGCCGATGGCTCGAGCGGCGGGCCGCTCGGGTTGGAGGCCGTGCTCGTCCCGGTCAAGGCGTTTGGTCGGGCCAAGGGCAGGCTCAGCGGGGTCCTGACCGAAGAGGGACGGCGACGCCTCGCCATGGCCATGGCCGAGCACGTGCTCGAGGCGGCTCGTCCGCTGCCGGCGGCCGTCGTGTGCGACGACCGCGAGGTCGCCGACTGGGCACGCCGGCGCGGAGCGCTCGTCATCTGGGAGCCGGGCCGCGGGCTCAACGGGGCGGTGGAGGCCGGCGTCGAGCACCTCGCGACGATGGGGGTCGAGTACGCCGTCGTCGCGCACGCGGATCTTCCGCTTCCCGAGGGGCTCGGGGCCATTGGTCGCTTCGACGGCGTGACCCTCGTCCCGGACCATCGCGACGACGGCACCAACGTCGTCGGACTCCCGACCCGGTGCGGCTTCCGCTTCTCCTATGGCCCCGGCTCGTTCGACCGGCACCGGAGTGCGTGCGCTGCTTCGGGCCTCGAATGGCGCGTGCTGCGTCATCCGGAGCTAGCGCTCGACATCGACTCGCCGACCGACCTCTGGGCCGACCCTCGCTGGGCCCACCTCATCCAACAGGTCCTGCCCCTCCCGTCCCAGGGGGACGATCGATGACCGCCCGACCCCTACCGGTGAACGAGCTGCCCGATACGTCGCCGATCACGTGCGATCTCGAGCCTCCCCGCTCGGCGGTGGCCGTGGGCGCCCATCCCGACGACATCGACTTCGGCTGTGGGGCGACGCTGGCCAAGTGGGCCGCGACGGGCTGCACGGTGCACTACGTCGTGCTCACCGACGGAGCGAGGGGCGCGTGGGACCCCGGGGCGGGTCAGGAACAGCTCGCCCTCCGTCGACAGGAGGAGCAGCGCGAGGCCGCTCGACGGATCGGAGCGGCGGGCGTCACGTTTTGCGGCTGGCCCGACGGCGAGCTCGACAACACGGAGGCGGCGCGCTGGACGCTCAGCCGGATACTGCGCACGCTTCGGCCGGAGGTCGTGCTCGGCCACGATCCGTGGCGCCGTTACCGGCTCCACCCGGATCACCGCAATGCCGGCTTCCTTCTGACCGATGCACTGGTCAACGCCCGGGACCCGCTGTTCTTCGCGGACCAGGATCGTCCCGCCCACCGGCCGAGGGCCTTGCTCCTCTGGGAGGCCGACCAACCGAACCACGTCGAGAGGGTGGGCGGCTTCGAGATGGCCAAGCTCGATGCGCTCTTGGCTCACGAGAGCCAGTACGAGACCACGATGGGGATACCCGAAGGCTCCACGTCCATCGGCGTCGAGCACCCCGCCGCGGCTCCCTTCCGTGACCGCGTGCTCAGCCAGCTCGACCGCCACGGCGCCCTGGGCGGAGGGCGACCGGGCGAGGCCTTCCACCTCATGGTGGAACTATGAATGCCGCCCGTCCACCGGGCCCGTCGGCTGCGGCGGGCGCCCGCTAGCCGTACGGCAGCCGAGCGACCGCAGCGGGAGCGAGAGCCATCGGGCTCTCGACCCCCGCCGCAGATCGCAACGACCTACCCGCCGTGTCAACCGGCGGCGGGCGCCTTGACCGTGCGCCGGGCGGGACGCTTGGCGGGAGCCCGCTTCGTCGCCTTCTTCACGGCCTTCTTGGTCGTCCGCTTGGCCGGGGCACGCTTCGCGGCCACCTTCTTGGTCGTCCGCTTGACGGCCTTCTTGGCCGTGCGCTTGGCCGCGGTACGCCTCGCAGCCACCTTCTTGGTGGACCGCTTGACGGCCTTCTTGACGGCCGCCCGCTTCTTGGTCGTCTTCCTGACGGCCTTCTTGACGGCCTTCTTGACGGCCTTGCGGGCCGGGGCCCGACGCACTGCCTTCTTCGTCGTGCGCTTGGCCTTCTTGGCCGGGCCCCTCACCGCCTTGCGCGCGGTCGTCTTCTTGACCGGCCGCTTCGCCACCTTTTTCGTGGTCCGTCTGACGGCCTTCTTGGCCGGCGCTCGCTTCTTTGCGGCTATCGCCACAGGTGCACCTCCTAGGTGTAGTGCTATATCGAGGTGGAGCCTGCGGCACTTCGACGGCCCGTGGCCACCGGAGTCCGCATCGCTGCACCGCCCTCTTGACTGTCGTCCGCGACACGTGACGAGATGAGCGCGCTCCTCGGACACGCTCGTGATCGCTGGGCGTCCGACAGACCCGTGCCGCAACACAGCGCTACGTGATCCACGACGCGGTCGACCGCGACGCGGCGCATGGACATGCCACCGCTGGCGGTCGAGAGCACCATCGTCGTCTTCACATACCCTCCATCGCGATTCGGGTTGTAACAATGAAAGAGCTTCGAGACGTCCAGGTCAAGCATTTTGCCTTTTCCGCGCCATGTCGCAATGACGATCACGGTATCCGAGACCGACATCACCACGCACGCTGCCGTTGCGCGCGAGTCGACTGACGTGAGATGGCGCGACGACCAAACGCTTTGACGCACCGACGCATTTGCGAGTGCCGAGCCGCGACGACCGACGTTGTTTTGCGCGAAATCCTGTGCGACGGGAGGTCGGCGCGAGGTCACCGAGCGTCCAAACCGTCGGCGCGGCCACGATGCTCTGTACGTGCCGGAGGAGCTCTCGCGCCCGCCGCAGGGTCCGACCGTGCCGACCACAAGGGCCTCCATTGCCGCCCTCCATGCGGCCGCACGAGCCGCCGGTTCCGCCGTCTACCTGGGGAAAGGCGAGGGTGGCTGGGCCTGGGCCGCTCCGGAACGCCCCACGCTCGTGCTCGGCCCCACCCGCTCGGGAAAGACGTCGTGCGTCATCGTCCCCAACGTCCTCGCGGCGCCCGGAGCCGTCGTGAGCACCTCCACCAAGCCCGACGTCATGCTGGCGACGGCAACGGCGCGCGCCGCGAGCGGTTGGACCCTCCTCTATGACCCGACGGGCGAGATCGAACCGGCCGCGGGCGTCGCACACGTGGGATGGTCGCCGGTCAACGCGTGCGTCGAGTGGGACGGAGCGCTCGCGACCGCCAACGCGATGATGCGTGCGGCGCAACGAGGGCGTACCGCGGACCACTGGACCGAGCGTGCCACGGCGCTCCTCGCCCCGCTGATGCATGCGGCGTCGCTCACGCATGAGCCGATGTCCACGGTGCTGTCATGGGTGGATCGCCATCTCGGCGAGGACGCGCTCGACCGCCTGGGCGAGCGTTGCGGGGAGTCTCATCCGGCCGTCGACGTGCTGAGCGGCATCCTGAGCACGGATCCGCGCGAGCAGTCCGGTATCTGGTCGACCGCCTCCGGAGCTCTGGCCGCCTACCGGTTCACTTCGACGATCGCGTCGACGCGACCGCCCTTTCTCGACGTCGCCGGCTTCCTTCAAGGGGCCAACACCCTCTACATCTGCGCGCCCTCACGCATGCAGGAGCTCTACGCGCCCTTGGTCGTCGGACTGCTCTCCGAGATCCGGGATGCCACCTATCGCCGAGCGCGCGAGCCAGGTCGCAAGCCCCCCGTGCTCCTCGCATTGGACGAAGTCGCCAACATCGCCCCGCTACCCGACCTGCCGAGCATCGTCACCGAGGGCGCAGGCCAAGGGTTGCTCACCCTGGCCTGTCTGCAGGATCTGTCGCAGGCGCGTGCACGCTGGGGCCGCGACGCCGAGGGCTTCCTGTCGATCTTCGGTTGCACCCTGGTCTTCGGCGGGATCGCCGACATGCCGACGCTCGAGGCCCTCTCCCAGCTCGCCGGCGAGGAGGAGATTCCCACCCGGACGGTCGGCACCAGCCGGGGCTGGGACGGACGACGGCAGCCGACGCTCAGCGTCTCGACGACCTTCCGGCGCCGCCTCCCCGTCGACGTGGTCGGGAGGGGCTTGCCGGGTTGTGCCCTGTCGCTCGACGCCGCCAACCGCCTCGGCTGGGTCACCCTCACGCCGAGCTACTCCCACCCTCCCTGGGACGGCCTGATCGGGCGGGTCCGCGACGGACGGTCGATGGGAACCGTGGCTCGCGAGCGGTAGCGAGGAGCGGCGTCGGGGTTGGCGTCGGGTAAGCGTCGGGTAGGCGCAAAGCCTCAATAGCCGATCCCGCGGAGGTGCGGCTCACGCTCGGCTCGAAGACGACCGAGCACTCGGTTGGTCTCGTCGATGGAGCGGCACACCGAGAGTTGATGCGCCAGCTGCGCCGGCCCGCCGGCGCGGAGGGCTCCGTGCCCACCGGCGCGCAGCTCACCGACCGGATCGAGCACGTCCCACCGCAGCCGGTAGGCCTCGATGGCGTCGGCCGCGCGCCGCCAGATGGGCTGTCGCGCCGAGCCCACGGGGCGCGGTCCGAGGAGGTCGATGAGGTGCGAGGGCACGAGCACCTCCGAGGGCGAGCGACGCGACTCGGTCACGCCGACGCAATCGTCACGGACCCAGTGGTTCACACTGGCCTCGATCTCGGCGGCCCGGGCGCCGCCGAGCGCAGCGCCGCCCCAGGCGCGCACCACATCGCGCCGCGTCACGACATGGTGCGCCGAAAGGGCGGCGGCAAGAAACCGCTCGTCGATCGTGGACGGCGACGCGTCGCCGGATCTGAGGTCGACGCGTCGCTCAAACGAGGGCAGCTCGAGGCCGGCGTGATCGGCGCGCGTCCGCCAGCGTCCGACACGATCGACGAGCGGCTCGGACGGGTCCTTTGCGTCCCGGGTCTGGGCCCAGGCGACGCGGCCGGCCTCCCACGACGTGGTCGAACGTCGCCACAGGTGCTCGGCGATCTCCCCCCGCCTTCGCGAGAACTCCCCGATCACGGTGGGGCCGACGACTCCCGCCTCGAGCTGCCCGCTACGCCGACGAGCCCACGCCAGCCCGAGACGATCCGAGAGCTCCCACCGCAGCTCGGCCTCGTAGAGCGTGCCCGCCGCGGCCGCGTGGGCAAAGAGCCCACGACCGTCGGCGACGGTCCAGCGCCCATCGGCGCCGTGCACGAGGTTGGCCACCACGACGTGGGTGTGCAGATGGGGGTCGCCGGCCCGGCTGGCCCCGTGATCGAAGCAGGCTCCGACCAGGCCATCGGTCGCGATCACCGTCCTGTCGCCCTCCGCCCACCGCCGGGCCGCCAGGGCCCTGCGCTCGACGTACTCCAGTGCACCGCCGACGGCCGCCCGGTGTGACTTCATGATCACGTCGGCCACCTCCGGCGGTGCCGTCCCCCAGAGGATGCTGACCGACTTTGGAGCCGAGAAGCAGAGGTCGTAGCCACTCACCTCGACGCGGGTGCGGGAGCGCAGCGGCCCGGCCGTCCTCGGATGACGCCCGTCCAGGACCTGCTCCAACTCCGCCCGTCGCACCGGGCCACCCAGCCCGAGGGACCGCGCCGCGCCGCCGACCCAACGGCCGCGGCCCGAGTCGGTCCAATGGTCGCGGCCGTCCTCATGGGGTCGCCGGGGCGACGGCTCGGGCCCTTCGTAGTGGGCCAGGTAATAGTCGCCGGAGATGGAGCGGAGACTGGCGACGGTGAGCATGGCCGAGACCTCCGCCGGTGCGCCGACGTGGACACGGCGCCCGCGGCGGGGTCGGACCAAAAAGCTATCCGGACGCCCCCACCGTTTCGGCGCCGTTGGAGGTTCCGTACCGCGCGAGCAACCGCCGGGCCGCACCCGGGCCAGCCTCTGCCAGCTCGGCAGGGGCCACCAGAGTCCCCCCGGGCCCCACCTGGAGCAGGAGCCGTTCGAGCCAGGCGGTGCTCCCCGCGTAGAGGGTCACGTCGAAGGCGTCCCCGGGAAGGCCGTGCACCTCTTCGACGGGAATCGAGTCGAGCACCCACGCGGCCGACGTTTCGAGGCGTAGGCGCACCCGCGTGGCGTCGGACCCCGGGACGAAGGCGGGACCCGGGGCGACCCCGGTGCCCGCGGCGCCGGTGAAGTCCCCTTTGGCTTCGAGGCCACCCAGCAGTGTGGCGTCGACCTTTTCGCCCGTTGGACGCACCACGTCGATCCGGTCGACCCGGAAGCGCCGGAACGATCCCACCCCGAGGTCGACGGCATCGAGGTACCAGCGGCCCTCGATCGTCGAGAGGCGGGCGGGATCGATGACCCGGCTCCCGGTCCGATCACTGGACACGGAGTGGTAGGAGATCTCGGCTCGCAACCCCTGCTCGACCAGCCGGCGGACATCCCCCAGGAGTGGCGGGTCGTCGAGGTCGACGGAGACCCGCTGATGCCCGAGTGCATGCTCCAGCTTCTCGAGCGCCCCGGCGAGCGCACCCGATTGATCGGCACCCGGGATCGCGAGAATGGTCCGGGCCGACGCGACGATCGACAGGCCTTCGGCGGGGGTGAGCCGTCGCGGCCGCGCCAGGTCCTCGGGCAGGGCCGCCCGCACCCGATCGCCGGTGATCACGATCTCCATGAGGACGTCGGGGGTGTAGGGAGGCAACCCGCAACAGGCGGCGAGCTCGAGCTCGCGCACCACCTCCTCCGGCTCGATCTCGAAGCGGCTCGAGACCTCCGCGATGCCCGCCTCCCCGACCTGGGCCAGCCAGCCCACCATCGCGAGCAGGCGACGCAGGCGTTGCGCCGTGTCGGGCCTGCTCGGGGTCGTTACCCCCGTCGCAGGAAGTCGCTGGCCGGTCTCCGACAGGGGGGCTGCCGGCGCGACCCCGGACGGCGCGACCCCGGACGGAAGGGCGTCCGGCGCGACTCCGGACCCCGCGACCCCTGAGGGACTCGGACGCGCCGACGCGGTGGATCGAAGCCATTCGACCAGCTCTTCGCGCCAATCCTGCGGCTCGACAAGCTCGGCATGGTCGAGCAGCGCGAGCAACCAGGACCGCAGCGCGGTGAAATTGGTGACCGGAAGCCGGATCCGCACGCCCCCGCCGGCCTCCCGGCTCACCACCGATCGCTCGCCCACCTCCTCGACGACTCGAGGAGCCACGACGGCATCGATGTCGAGCAGCGCGTACCGCTCGTCCCCCTCACCGACCTGCCAGGGCTCGCCGGGGACTCCCGAAGACGGGTCCAAGCCCTCGGGAAACGTGGCGCCGCCGGGCTGGCCCAGCACGGGAGAACCCTGCAGGCGGTCCACCCGAAACGTTCTCTGCGCGTCGGGACCGTGGTCCCAACCCACCAGATACCAGTGGCCCCGGCGAAACCACAGCCCACCCGGAGAGACCTCCCGGGCGGTGCCGCGGTAGTCGAAGGCCACGCGAGACCGGGTGCGCAACGCCTCCCACACCGTGTGCAGGTGGGGCGGAGCGACCAGGGAGGCAAGTGGGTTGGTGTCGTCGACGCCGGTGGCACCCAGCTTCAGCAACGCACCCCGCCCGCTAAGGTTGCCGAGGTGGACACCGGCTACGGCCAGGTGCAACGCGGTCTGCTCCTCCCGGTCGAGATCGAGATCGGGGAGGTAGTAGCGATCGGGATCGATCCGATACCCGAACTGCTCGGGCCCCTCGATCGCCTCCGTGATGAGGGGTATGCCCTCTTCCCGCAGCAGTCGCTTGTCCCGCTCGAAGGCCTGCCGGCGCGCCCCGTGGGCCTCGGGATAGCCGGGGACCTCTTGCGCGATCTCCTCGAGGGACATCGGCCGCCGGGCATCGAGCAACACGAGCAGGAGGTCGGTAAGGCGCTCGAGCCGGTCGTAGGGCATCGCCCTCAGCGTACGGCTCCCGCTCACGGATCACGCTGACGGGACCGGCGTGCACGGATCTCCCTGGACCTTCTCCGCTCATCCGGTCGTGTGGGCCGTCACTGTCGCATTGGCCGTCGGCTACGGGCTGGCCGTGCGCCGACCGGAGTGGCGAGCGACCGGGCGCCAGGTCTGGATGTTCGCGTCGGGCCTCCTCTTGTTGCTCGTCTGCTGCAGCTGGCCCCTGGCCGATCTCGCGGCGCACTGGTCGTTGACGGCACTCGTCGTGCAACGACTGGCGCTGACCCTTGCCGTGCCGCCGCTCCTCGTCCTCGGGACGCCCCAACCGATCATCGCGGCCGTGACGCGTCCCGCACCGGTGGACGCGATCGTGCGCCGGTGCACGCGGCCCGCGGTCGCGGTCGTCGTCGTCACCGTGGTGGCCGTCGCCACCCTCTCGGTCGCCGCGGTGGAGTGGCAGTCGTCCTCGGCGATCGGGCGTGGGCTGCTGGACCTCGTGCTCCTGCTGGCCGGCATCGTGCTCTGGGCGCCGGTGCTCCACCACCTCCCCGGCCTCGAGCGGCCGTCGGCCCTCGGACGCGCCGGGTACCTGGTCATCCAGTCGATCGTGCCGAGCTTCCTGGCAGTGGTCTGGATCTTCGCCCGGCACCCGCTCTACCCACCGTTTGCCCACGCTCGCCTCTTCGGCCTCACGCCCCTGACCGATCAGCAGCTCGCGGGGTTTGTGGCAAAGCTCGGAACCATCGCCGTCCTCTGGACCGTGGCCTTTGTCGTCTTGACCCGGGCCCAGCGAGCGTCGGAGCGAGGGGAGGACGGCGAGCCGCTCACCTGGGCAGACGTCGAGCGACAGCTCTTACGCCTGGATCGCTACCAGAGACGGGACAAGCTCGAGTAGCCCGCCCGCAACGCCAACCCCGCCTACGCGACGTGGGGGTGGCCAAAACGGTTCGGAGGGACGTGGACCAGGATCGTCACCAGCACCTCGGGCTTGGGGTAGGAGACGATCACTATGGCCAGGTGACCCCGACGGCGACCCGCCGGGTGGAGCACCCCCGAACGCTCGAAGTGACCGCTGTACGCGACCACGCAGAACAGCTGCCGGGTGCGGACCCGGCCGACCAGGGCGTCCCGGTAGACGTCGGAGGTCCGGCGAAGGGAGTCGCTCCATGCGAGGCGGACCCCACTCAGGTGGCCCTGGCCGTGGACGGCGGCGCTGGCCTCGGGCAAGGCGACGTAGCACGGGCCGTTGGAGGTTCCGAGCTCGCTGCGGGCGGAGGTGCACGACGACAGGATGAGTGCGGCCAGGATCGCCGCGACCACGAGGGCGCCGGCGGTTCTCGCGCCGTCGGCACACCACGTGAAGGGCGGGCGTGGCGGGCGGGCCGAGCTGCTCACGGGGACCCCTCCAGGACCCGATCGACGATGCCGACCCGGGGCCAGCGTCCTCGTCGGACACCGAGCGCCAGCACCCCGGCGCAGCTCCATCCCACGGGGAGCTGCGCCCAGAAGCTGATGAGACGGTACAGGAGCACGGCGGCCACCGTCGTGGCCTGTGGACCGCCAAACGCCACGAGCGCGATGGTGATGCTGCCCTCCACCGCGCCGAGACCCCCGGGGGTGATGGGGAGGTTGGCGGCGAGCTGGCCCGCACCGTAGGCGAGCAGCAGGCCCTCCCACGGGATGGGGGCGCCGACGGCCAGGAACGCCAAGGCGAAGCAGCCGCAGTCGAAGAGCCAGTTGCCCAGTCCGAACCCGAGGATCCTCACCGCGTCCCGGCGCCGGATCTTGACGACGGTGATCCAGCCGACGACGCGCTCGACCGTCGCATCGAGGTCCCCCCTCGGTCGTCCGATGAGCCGCCGCGCGGCGCGGATGGACCAGGTGGTGACCACGATCAGGGGTCGTTCGTAGACGAGGAGGGTGGCGGCGGCCGCGGTGACCAGCAGCACCGAGATGACCACCGTGATGAGGTCCAGGCTGGCCCCCTCCGAGGTGGCCAAGGCGACCCCCGCCGCGGCGACGAGCGCCAGGGAGAGCGCGGCCGCGACCATGGTCCCGACGAGGGCCCAGGCGGCCAGGGGTTCCCGGGCGCCGAAGCGCCGATACCAGCGGAACCCGTAGACCGCGCTGAACGCCGCTCCTGCGGGCAGCGAGTTGTTGATGGACTGGGCGGCAAACGTCATGCCGACGAGCGGCCGGAAGGGAGCCCAGAGCCCGCCGGCGCGCAGGAGGCGATGCTGCATCCGGGCGAAGGACAGGAACGAGCACAATTCCAGCAGGCTCGCCGCAATAATCCACCACCCGTTGAGGTGCTGGAGGATCTGGCCGATCTGGCGCAGCTCGTCGGTCTGGTCGGCGAGCACCCAGATCGCCAGCACCCCGATTCCGAGTCCGAGCACCAGGCGCAGGACGGGCCAAGCTCGCGCCAGCGGGCGCAGGTAGGTCCTCCACCCGGAACGGTCGGCCGCCGGCGGGGCTGCTGCGGCCGGCGCGGTTCCCAGCGGGACGGCGGCGGCGTCCGCTACCGCGCCATCGGCAACGACCCCGTCTCCGATCGCGAGGGCGCCCGGCGGGTCGGCAGGAGCGGCAACCTGGTCCGCCCCGAGCATCTCCTCGCCGGCGTGGTCCACCATTCAGGTGGATGGGCGGCGTTCGGACGCGCTGCTGTACCCACTACCAAGCACATCCGAGCGTAGATCGCGCCGGCCCGGCACCGAGGTGCGGGGCCGGGCGGCGGTCAACCGAAGGCTGCGCTCCTCAGCTCGTCCACGGACAGCTCCGCGGTGGCCTCGCCGCCACACTGCGGGCAGTGGTCCACGTGCCGCCAGGACCGCAGCAGCCTCGTGCCCTCCGGGTTCAAAAGGACCACGAAGGACTCGGACAGCGGGTCCAGCTCGAGCCCGAAATACGGCCGCCATGCGGTGGAGGCGTGCCGCGCGTCCAGGTCGAGGCCCTTGAGAATGCGCCGGAAGCGCAACCTCCCCGTGTCGAACACCCAGGTGCTGTGGCACGACTCGAGCACCATGGGCGTATCTCTCGAACCCTCCATGGCAGGAATCATGCCCCAAGGTTCTGTCGGATGCCCCTCGGAATCATTGCGATTCCGTGACGGTCCGCGAATTCCCTGGCCAGTTGCGGTATTAGGCGAAATTCCGCGGGCTTGGGGCGGACCGATCCGACCCCGAATCCCTCGAGCCACCCGGGGGCCGGCTAGAGCCCCGAGACCTCTCCCCCACCGTCGGTCGAGGGACGGCGCCAGGGGCCCGACCGTCCACCGGACTTCTCCCAGAGGGCCAGGTTCTCGATGGTCATCGTGCGGTCCGCCGACTTGCACATGTCGTAGACCGTCAGGGCGGCCATCATGCAGGCCGTCATGGCCTCCATCTCCACTCCCGTGCGATCCACGGTCTCCACCTGAGCCTCGACCTCCACGCAGTCGTCGCCGATGGAGAAGTTGACCGCCACGGACCCGACCAGGAGGGGGTGGCACATGGGCAGCAGGTCTGCGGTTCTCTTGGCCGCCTGGATCCCCGCGATCCGGGCGGCGGCCAGGACGTCTCCCTTGGTGATGGCGTTGTTCGCCACCTTGTCGGTCGTCTCCGGCAGCATCGTGACCCGGCATCGGGCGAGCGCCCGGCGATGCGTGGGCTCCCGGGGGGTGACATCGAGCATCCTCGCGCCGCCCAAAGGATCCAGGTGGGTCAAGCTCCGTTCGGACGCCACAACCCTTCAGTCTATGACGACCTGGGGCAACGGAATTTCGGCGTAACGTCCCGGGGCGGTTCGCCCGGGGCGGTTCGTGCGTGGACGCACTATCCGAGGTCGCCCTGCGGTAGGATTAGCACTCAGGAACCGAGAGTGCCAAGGTCTGAACAAGGAGCTCAGCCGATGCCGACCTACGAGTACGCCTGCAAGTCTTGCGGTGAGCGCACCGAGGCCGTGCAGGCGTTCTCCGACCCCCCGCTCACGGAGTGTCCCCACTGCGGCGGACCCCTGCGCAAGGTCTTCGGCACCCCGGCCATCGTCCTGAAGGGCAGCGGGTTCTACAAGACGGACAGCCGCTCGGGCTCCAACGGGAAGCGGGGTGACCAATCCGCCAAGTCGAGCTCCGGCTCGCCGGACAAGGGTGAGGGCGAGGGCGGAGCCAAGAGCTCGAGCGACAAGTCGGACTCCGGGGGATCCTCTTCGTCCGAGTCGTCGCCCGCGTCCAAGTCGTCCGAGTCGTCCACGTCGTCGACGCCGTCCACACCGGCCGCCTCGAGCGCCTGATAGTCCGGAGGGCTCCTCGAGATCGGCCCGCCTCAGCGGGCTGATCGAGTCCTATCAGGCCCCGCTGAGCTGCATCTCCGCGATGGCCAGCGTCTGCCCCGCCGCCACGCCCGGCAGCCACTCGATGTCGCCGCCGATGTGCACGACCGACTGCAGCATCCGCTGCAGCGTCGAGGCCACGGTGATCTCCCGGACCGGCTCGGCGAGCTCGCCATCGCGGATGATCAGGCCCTCGGCGCCGACGGACAGATCCCCACTGATCGGGTTGACGCCCGAATGCACCCCGGTCACCGACTGGACGTAGAGGCCCTCTCCCACCGCGCTCAGGATCTCCTCTTGGGTCATATGACCCGGCTGGAGGACCATGGCCCGGCATCCGGACCCGGGGCCTCCCGAATACCCCCCGCGAACCGCCGACCCCGTCGACACCGTGCCCGCCCGGCGTGCCGACACGGTGTCGAAGAGAAACCCTTGGAGCACGCCCTGGTCGACCAGCAGGTTGCGCCGGCACGCCAGGCCCTCGCCGTCGTAGGTGGATGCCCCGTATGCCCGGGGGTCGGTCGGGTCGTCGACCAGCGTCACCTCGGGCGCGGCCACCGTCTCGCCGACCCTTCCGGCCAGGAAGGACCGGCCCTTGACCACCGCCTCACCCGAGAGGGCCCCGGCGATCACGGCCACCAACGTCGAGACCACCCGGGGGTCGAAAACGACCGTGCAGCGCATCGACTTGGCCCTCCTCGCGCCGAGCATGCGCAGCGCTCGCTCGAGCGCGTCGTTGCCGGCGCGCTCGAGGTCGAGGTCCTCGGGTCGGCGTCCCACGCTGAACCCCGTCCCGGTCTGGCTGTCCGACCCCTGCCCCGCGATGGCCGACACCGAGAGGAAGGCCGAGGTCCGCCGGCTCCACGAGCGGACGCCCGTGGACGAGGCCAGCCCGACCTCGACCCTGGTGTCGCCGTAGTCGGCCGAGGCGACCTGGCGGATGCGGGGGTCGCCGTACCGGACGGCCCGCTCGAGCTCGAGCGCCAGCGCCACCTTGTCGTCGGTGGACAGCTCGCTCGGGTGCCAGACGTCGGCTGCCGTGGGCGCCACCCCGTCGGGACGGGCCAGCGCCACGTACGGGTCCGGGGTGGCAAAGCGCGCGTTGTCCCTCGCGGCAGCGATCGTCTCTTCGACCACGTCAGGCTCGAGGGAACCAGCCCACGCGAAACCCATGCGGCCGCCCTCCGTGGCGGCGTCGGTTCCGGGCCCGGTCGGGCCGGACGGGCCGGTCAGGCCGGTCGGGCCGCTCGGGCCCGATGTCGCTCCCAGGATGACCCGGACGCCGATGCCGGCCGACGTCGCCGACGACAGGGACTCCACGTCGCCCTCGAAGGCCCGGATCTCGGTCTCCTCGCCGCGGGCCAGGTAGATCTCCATCTCCTCGCCCGGACCGGCGCTGCGCTCCACGAGCTCGACGGCCCGATCGAGCAGCTCGCCCGTGCGGTCGAGAGTCCCGGGGGCGTCGGTGGCGGAGCTCACGAGTCGCCGACCGTCATGCCGCCGTGCCGCCGACGGTGACCGCCCCCGCGATGCGCAGCGTCGGCTGACCGCAACCGACCGGCACGCTCTGCCCGTCCTTGCCGCAGGTACCGGGCATCATCGCGAAGTCGTTGGCCACGGCGTCGATCCGCCGGAGCACCTCCGGCCCGTTCCCGATCAGGTTGGCGTCCCGCAGCGGCTCGGTGAGGCGGCCCCCCTCGATCAGGTAGGCCTCCGTGGTGCCGAAGACGAAGTCCCCGGTCGTGGTGTTGACTTGCCCCCCGCCCAGCTTGGCGACGTAGACGCCGCGGGGCGTCTGGGCGATCACCTCGCCGGGATCGTCCTCCCCGGCCAGGAGGAAGGTGTTGGTCATCCGCACCATCGGCAGGTGCTGGTAGCTCTGGCGGCGCCCGTTGCCCGACGGGGCCCTCCCCTCCTTGCGGGCCCGCAGCCAGTCCCACATGTAGTCGGTCAGCACGCCGTTCTCGATGAGCACGTTTCGAGCGGCCGGCCGGCCCTCGTCGTCGATCGTGTAGGCCCCCCACTCGCCGCCCACCGTGCCGTCGTCCACCAGCGTGATCAGGGGGCTCGCCACCTGCTGGCCGACCTGGCCGACGTACACGGAGGCGTCCTTCACGATGTGGTCCGCCTCGAGGCCGTGCCCGCAGGCCTCGTGGAACAGGATGCCCCCGCTCCCACCGGCCAGCACGACGGGCAGCTCGCCCGACGGGGCCGGTCGGGCCTGGAGCTTGGTCAGTGCCCGGCGGGCCGCGATGCGGGCGATCTCCTCGACCTCGACGCGCTGGAGCAGCTCGAGCCCCTCGGTGCGCGCCACGGTCTCGAAGCCCGTCTGCATGCCGGTGTCGCCCGTCGCCACCACCGAGACGCTGAAACGCGTCCTCACCTGGTCGTCCTCGGCCAGCACGCCGTCGGACGTGGCGACCAGGATCCGCCGCCGGCTGTCCCCGTACCCCGCCTGCACCTGGCTCACGGCGCCACCCGAGGCCCGGGCCGCCTCGTCCGCCCGCGCCAGGAGCTCGAGCTTCTGCTGCTTGGGGACCGTCTCCGGCAGGATCTCCGCCCTCGGGGCCACCGGTCGGAGGGTCGGAAATTCGGCCCTCCGCACGCCGCCTCCACCCTCTCGGGCCACCGTTGCGGCGGCCTCCGCGGCGCGCGTGAGGCCCTCCTCGCTCAGGTCCGCGGTATGGGCGAAGCCCGTCGTCTCGCCGACGATCACCCGGATGCCGGCCCCACGCTCGCGTCCCGACGACAGCTCCTCGACTCGCCGGTCGTCGAGCACCGCGCCGGAGCTGCGCCGGTCCTCCGCGAAGACCTCCGCCATGTCCCCGCCCCGCCGGAGCGCCGCGTCGACGACCCGCTCCACCACACCGGGATCGATCAACGGGGCATCGGTCACGAGCGGTATCGTAATGGTTGTGTCACATAGGGCCTCCGGTGCAGTAGATCTCTCCACGGTCGCGACCTCGGTCCGCGCCGGCATCAACGCCCAGATGAGCCTGACGGTCGGAGAGCGGGACACCGCCCTCGCCCTCGGGAGCGGAGACGTCGCCGTGCTCGGAACGCCTCGGCTGGTCGCGCTCTGCGAGGAGGCCGCCTGCCGGGTGCTCGAGGACCGCCTGGACCCGAGCCAGACGACCGTGGCCAGCCGGGTCCAGTTCGATCACCTGGCGCCCGTTGCCGTCGGGAGCACCGTCACGGCCGAGGCTACGCTCCAACGAGTGGAGGGGCGCCGCTACATCTTCACCGTGTCGGTGTCGATGCAATCGGACAGCTGCGCGACGCTGGTCGGGGCGGGGCGGGTGACCCGCGTCCTGGTGGATCGAGAGGCCTTCTTGCAGAAGGCCGGCCGTTCCCGGTGATCCTCCCGAGCATCGAGACACCAGAGGACCTGCGGCCGCTCAGCTACGAGGACCTCGCCAAGCTCTGCGCGGAGATCCGGTCCTTCATCGTCGAGGCGGTCACCACGACCGGCGGCCACCTCGGCTCGAACCTCGGGGTGGTGGAGCTCACCCTGGCGCTGCACCGGGTGTTCGATTCGCCCCGAGACGCCATCTTGTGGGACACCGGGCACCAGGCGTACGTGCACAAGCTCGTCACCGGGCGGCGGTACCGGTTCAAGGATCTCCGCCAGGAGGGCGGCCTGTCGGGATACCCCAACCGCGCCGAGTCGGAGCACGACTGGATCGAGAACAGCCACGCCTCGACCGTGCTCTCGTACGCACACGGCCTCGCCACCGCGTTCGAGCGGGGCGAGGGTGGGCCGGAGCAGGCGGAGCGCCGCGTCGTCGCCGTGCTGGGTGACGGGTCCCTGACCGGCGGCATGGCCTACGAGGCGCTCAACAACCTCGGCCACTCCAAGAGCCCCGTCGTGGTCATCCTCAACGACAACGGTCGCTCGTACGCGCCGACGATCTCCCAGCTCTCGCAGAGCCTGACGACCCTCCGCCTCAACCCCACCTATCTCCAAACCCGCAGCCGCGTGCGCAACCTGCTCCGCGAGATCCCCGCCGTCGGCGAGCTCGCCTACTCGGGGATCCACGGCGTCACGAGCGGGCTCCGCGAGATGGTGGCTCCCCACATCTTCTTCGAGGCCCTGGGCGTGCGCTACGCCGGTCCGATCGACGGGCACGACATCGCGTTGATGGAGCAGGCCTTCGTCCACGCCGCCGAGTGGAACGGCCCGATCGTCGTCCACGTCCTCACCCAAAAGGGGCGGGGCTACGCCCCGGCGGAGGAGGACGAGGAGCAGTGCCTCCACGACGTCAAGGCGAGGCGGCCACCGAGCGGGACCCCGGCCGGCGGTCCGGCGGCACCGAGCATCCCGACCCAGACCCAGCCGGGCCTTCGGAGCGACGCCAGGAGCGGTGCCCCGTCACCCGCGGCCGGACAAGAGGCGATCCCTACCCTGGTGCCGTCCACCTACACCGAGGCCCTCACCCGGTCGCTGATCCGCCATGCCGAGGCGAGGCCCGAGCTGGTTGCCCTGACGGCGGCCATGCCGGGGCCGACCGGGCTCCTGCCCTTCCAGCAGCGATTTCCCGATCGTTGCTTCGACGTGGGCATCGCCGAGCAGCACGAGATGACCGCCGCCGCCGGGATGGCCATGGGCGGGCTCCGGCCCGTCGTCGCGGTGTACTCGACCTTCTTCTCACGGGCCTTCGACCAGGCCAACCTCGACGTGAGCCTGCATGGCCTGCCGGTCCTCGTTGCGCTCGACCGCGCCGGCATCACCGGGGACAACGGGCCGAGCCACCACGGCGTCCTCGATCTCGTCCAGACCCTCTCGATCCCCGGGATGACGGTCTTTGCGCCGTCGTCGACCGAGGAGCTCGAGGCCATGGTCGCGACGGCACTCGAGCTCGAGGGCCCGGCGTCCATCCGGTATCCGTCCACCCCACCCCGCCACGTCTCACCCGACGAGGTGGGCACGGGACTGCAGGCCCGCCGGGTCCGGCAGGGTGACGGCGGCGTCTGCCTGCTCGGGGTGGGCAAGCTGCTGGCCGCGTGCCTTGCTGCGGCCGACGAGCTCGAGTCCGTGGACGGGGTCCGCGCCACGGTGTGGGACGTCCGGGTCGTCTCCCCGCCCGACCTGGTCATGCTCGAGGATGCGGCGCGTCACTCCTTGGTGGTCACCGCGGAGGACGGCTTCCGGTTCGGGGGTGCCGGGATGTTCCTCGCCGACGCCATGGCCCGGCTCTCGGAGGCGGACGCACCCGACGTGGAGGTGCTGGGCATACCGCGGCGGTTCATCCCCCAGGGGCGGGCCGACGACCTCCTCTCCGAGCTCGGGCTCGACGGTCCCGGCATCGCACGCTCGACTCGGGCGGCCCTCAGCCTTTGTTGGCGCCGTGGGCGCGCACGTAGTCGTTGACCGCGTAGTACGAGTCGATCGACTCGCCGGCGTCGCCCCAAAATCCCTCGAGCACGTCGAAGCTCATCTCGCCTCTCTCGACATAGTGGTTGTTGACGTCGGTGATCTCGAGCTCCCCCCGACCCGACGGCCGCAGCGTGCCGATCACGTCGAACACGGAGGCCTCGTAGCAGTAGATGCCCGTCACCGCGTACCGGCTCGGAGGATGGTCCGGCTTCTCCACGATGCGCGTCACCCTGCCCCTGTCGAGCTCGGGTACGCCGAGGTGGCAGAGATGCTCCGGCTGGTCGACCTCGGTCAGGAGGATCCGCGCGCCGACGGGCCGCTCCGTGAAGGCATCGATCATCGGTCGTAGCGATCGTTCGACGATGTTGTCGGCCAGCATGACCACGACAGGCTCTCCGTCACAGAAGCGCTCGGCGAGTCCCAATGCCTGGGCGATCCCCCCCGGCGACTCCTGGTAGGCGTAGCACAGCCGGTCGATCCCGAACTCGTTGCCGTTACCCAGCAATCGCAGGAATTCGCCGGCGTGCGTTCCCCCGGTCACCAGCATCAGGTCCGTGACGCCGGCCTTGACCAACGCCTCGATCGCCCACTGGACCATCGGCCGGTCGTAGAGGGGGAGCAGGTGCTTGTTGGTGATCCGGGTGAGGGGATGCAGGCGCGACCCGGTGCCGCCGGCGAGCAGGACACCCTTCATCGCCGCGCAGTCTACGTTGCCTCCCATGTCCGACCTCGTCCAGCTCTCCGACGTGACGCTGTCCTTCGACGTCTCCGGCGACGGCGATCCCGTCGTCCTGGTCAACGGATGCGGGGCCCCGGCGCTGGCCTTCCAGCTGGAGCTGGCACCCGGCCTGGTCGCCGCGGGCTACCAGGTTGTCACCTACGACCACCGGGGCATGCCACCCTCGTCGGCGCCGCCCGCCCCGTACTCCGTGACCGACCTGGTGGACGACCTGCGGGGGCTGCTCGATCACCTCGGGATCGAGCGAGCACGGCTCGCGGGCCACTCGATGGGCGGTTGGGTGGCGGAGATGCTGGCGGCCCGCGAGCCCGAACGGGTCCGCGCCGCCGCCTTCATGGGCAGCTGCAACCCGTCCACCGAGTGG
Source organism: uncultured Actinomycetes bacterium (assembly GCA_963773635.1). Taxonomy (GTDB): domain Bacteria; phylum Actinomycetota; class Acidimicrobiia; order Acidimicrobiales; family RAAP-2; genus CAVZBW01. The sequence continues at coordinate 1,331,080 of CAVZBW010000005.1, forward strand.
GAGAGGATCAGCGCTCAGGCGCAGTGCGAGATGGCCCGGCTCGGAGAGGCCCTGCCCTCCCTCTACGACACGATGGAGGTGCTGCACTACCTGCCCAACTCGGAGCTCCAGGATGACGAGGTGGTCGCCACGTGGAGGGCGCTGCTCGACAACGCCACGCCCTGGGCGAACCCCGGACGTCTCGGACAGTGGGAGGCCTGCCGGAGCTGGACGACCGATCCCGACCGCACGGCCCACTGGTCGGCGCTGCGGGTCCCCTGCCTCATCATGGCCTTTGAGCACGACATCGACTCGCCACCGGCCCGCGCCCGGGAAGCCGCGAGCCAGATCGCCGGCGCACGGTTCGTCGAGGTGCCCGGCGTGAGCCACCTCGGGCCGATCACCCATGGCGCCACGGTGTTGGAGCATCTCCTGGCCTTCTTTGCCGAGACCTGAGGAGATCGGCGCCCTCTCCCGGGCCGGCTCACCCGGGGTGCTGCCCTCCTAGGAGGTCAGCGTGAGCACGCCGCGGGCCAGCTGGCCCGTCTCCATCTGCTCGATGATCTCGTTGACGTCCTCGAGGGGCCGTGTCACCGACACGAGCTCGTCGAGCATCAGGGCGCCCGATCGGTAGAGGTCGATCATGAGCGGGATGTCCTGGTGAGGCCGGCACGAGCCGTAGCGGCAGCCGATCAGGCCTCGGTCGACGTACGCCAGATCGTTGATGTCCACGTTGATCTCCGTGCCCCGGGGCGGGATCCCGATGGCCACCGCGGTCCCACCCCAGTCGAGGGACTGCAGGGCGCTGCGCAGCACGGCGGCATGGCCCACACAGTCGAATGCCCAGGTGACGCCGCCCATCGGGCCCATTGCACCGGCGGCGGACTCCGGGTTGGGCGGCAGGAGGTCCCGGATCGCCGCAGCCGCGTCCGTCGCCGAGGCGTCGACGAAGTCCGTGGCACCGAACTGGCGGGCGTACTTCTCCTTGGAGACCATCGTGTCGACGGCCACGATCCGGCTGGCGCCGGCGATCCGGAGCCCCTGGATCACGTTCAGCCCGATGCCGCCGACACCAAAGACGGCGGCGGTCTCCCCTGGGCGCACCCGGGCCCGGTTGAAGACCGTGCCCACGCCCGTCAGGACGCCACAGGCGATGAGGCACGCGGACGTGAGGGGCACGTCGTCGGGAATCTTGACCGCCTGCACCTCCTGGACGACGGTGCGCTCGGAGAAGACCGAGACCGCCGCGAAGTTGGAGGCGGGCCGACCCTTGTAGGTGAAGGGCTCCGAGACATTGCCAAGGGTGTGAACGCACCAGGTGGGATGCCCGGTCGAGCAGGCACGGCACACGCCGCAGTTGGCGGTGGTGGCAACCACGACGTGGTCACCCGGCTTGACGGACCGGACCTCCGAGCCGATCTCCTCCACGATGCCGGCGCCTTCGTGGCCGAGCACGGACGGGGCCTTCCACGGAATGGTCCCGTTGATGACCGAGACGTCCGAGTGGCACACGCCCGCCGCGCCGATTCCGACGATGACCTCACGGGGCCCCGGGTCCCGTACCTCGAGGTCATCGGTGACGTCGACGCCGTCCCCCGTGTACACGATTCCCTTCATTGCTGCTCCGATCTGTCGTCTCGTCCGTCTCGTCCGTCTCGTCCGTCTCGTCCGTCTCGTCCGTCTCGTCCGTCTCGTCCGTCTCGTGCCGCCTGACGCTCGGCATACAGGCGCCGCAATTCGGTCTTGAGCACCTTGCCGCCGGCGTTGACGGGGAGCGCGTCGAGAAACTCGACATGGCGGGGCGCCTTGTAGTTCGCCATGATCGACCGGGACCATTCGAGGAGCTCCCGGGCCAGGTCCGGCCCCGCCTCGGCCGAGGCCGAGGGCACCACGAAGGCGCATCCCACCTCGCCCATGCGTTGGTCGGCCACGCCGATCACGGCGACTTGCGCGATCGCCGGCGATCCTCGCAGCATCGCTTCGATCTCGGCGGGGTAGGCGTTGAAGCCGCCAACGACGAACATGTCCTTGACCCGGTCGGTGATCCGGACGTAGCCATCGGGGTCCATCGTCCCCACGTCTCCCGTGTGCAGCCATCCCTCGGCGTCGATGGCCTCGGCGGTGGCCCCGGGGTCGTTCCAGTAGCCGTCCATCACGGTGTAGCCCCGAACCACGATCTCTCCAGGGTCGCCGCGGGACACCTCTCCCTCGGGCCCGAGCACCCGGACCTCGAGATCGGGAATGGCTCGCCCCGACGTGGTGGCGACGAGCACCGGGGAATCGTTCCGCCGGCACATCGTGACGGTTCCGCACGACTCGGTGAGCCCATAAGCGGTGAGGACGGTGTCGAACCCGAGCTCGTCGCGCATGGCCTCTACGAGCTCGACCGGGACGACCGCTGCCCCGGTCACCCCGAGGCGGAGCGATCGCAGGTCGTAGTCCCCGCGCCGAGGATGGTCGAGGATCGACTGGTAGAGGGTCGGTGGTCCCGGCAGGACGCTCACCCGCTGGGCGGCCACCGTCTCGAGCACCCGATCGGCGTCGAAGACCGCCTCGGGGAGGAGCGTGGCGCCGGTCATCAGGCATGCCAGGATGCCCGCCTTGTAGCCGAAGGTGTGAAAGAAGGGGTTGACGACCAGATAGCGATCGTCCGCTCGGAGCCCGACGATGGACGCCCAGGTGCCAAAGGTGCGAAGGGAGACGGCGTGGGTGGACGTCGCCCCCTTGGGGTTGCCCGTCGTGCCGGAGGTGAAGAGGAGGTCGCTCACGTCGTCCCCGTCCACCTGGCGCCCACGGTCGATGGCGGCGTCCACCGGCACGCGCGAACCCGCGTCGACGAGGTCGCCCAAGGATCGCACGGGCCCGACGCCCGAGGTGTCGGCGGCCGGCGAGGCCCCGTGCTCGCGAAGGACGACGATGTCGGAGAGCTGGCCGAGCTCCTCTCCCTCGAGCAGTGCGGGGTAGTCGACCCCGAGGAATCCCCGGACGGTGAAGAGGGTCCGGGCACCCGAGGCCCTCAGGATGTAGGCGGCCTCGGCGCCCTTGAAGCGCGTGTTCAGCGTCACGAGGATCCCGCCGGCACCGAGGACGCCGAGCGCGGCGACGATCCATTGGGCGCTGTTGGGGGCCCACACCGCGACCCGGTCACCCCGGGCCACGCCCGACGCCATCAGCCCCCTCGTGACGTCCAAGGTGGCTTGGGCCAGCTCCCCGTAGGTCAGGCGGATGTCGCCGTCCACGACCGCCTCGGCGTCCGGGTGACAATCCGCGGCGTCCTCCACGAGGCGCGGCACCGTCCCCCAGCGAAGGTCGGCCCTTGGATCCTCGTCGGTGCTCATCGGCGCCATGCTTGCCTCACGGGTGCTGGTTGCTCACGGAGACGATCTCCCCGCTCATGTACGAGGAGTAGTCACTCGCCAGGAACACGATCGTGGTCGCCACCTCCCAGGCCTCCGCAGAACGCCCGAAGAGCTCCCGCCGGCGCAGCACCTCCAGGTCCTCGTCGGAGATCGACCGGTTGAGAAACGGGTGCAGCACGAGGCTCGGCGAGATCGCGTTGACGCGGACCCCCGAGGGTGCCGCCTCCGCCGCCGCGCATCGGGTGAGCGCCATGACGCCCGCCTTGGCGGCCGCGTAGTGCGCCTGCCCGGCTTGGGCCCTCCACCCGAGGACGGAAGCGTTGTTGACGATGGCGCCGGACCGGCGGGGCAGCATGTGACGCAGGGCGGCGCGGGTGCAGCGGAAGGTGCCCGTCAGGGTGACGTCGAGCACCTTGGCCCACTGGTCGTCGGTCATGTCGACCAATGGCACGGTGCCACCCAGGCCGGCGTTGTGCACGGCGACGTCGACCCGGCCGAACGTCTCGACGGTCCGGTCGAAGAGCCGCTGCACGTCGGCCTCCTGCGTCACGTCGCAGGCGACGCCCACCACCTCTCGGGCCGATCCCTCCTGGAGGGCCTCGACGGTCTCGGCGAGCCGGCGCTCGTGCGCGTCGGAGACGACGACCTTGGCGCCTTCTTCGAGGCACCGCTTGGCCGCGGCGGAGCCGATGCCGGTCCCCGCAGCCGCGGTGACGAGAACGACACGGTCCTCGAGAAGGCCGTGGCCGGGCGGGGGGTCCGGCGGCGGTGGCGGGGTGAACGTTGCATCGAGGCTCATGCCGTCGTCTCCTCAAGGGTCCGGTTCTCGGTCGCCGGCTGCACCTTTGGCTCGGCCGGAAGCCCGAGGACCCGCTCTCCGATGATGTTGCGCTGGATCTCGTTGGACCCGCCGTAGATGGTGTCGGCCCGGGAGAACAGAAACGTCCGCTGCCACTCGTCCAGCTCGTACGGGGGGCCGTCGAGGACGGTGGCCTCCATCCCGAGGATGTCCACGGCGAGCTCGCCGAGGCTGCGGTGCCAGGACCCCCAATACAGCTTCGAGATGGACGCCTCGGGGGGAGCGGCCGGTCCGTCCAGCCCCGAGAGGCTGCGCAGGGTGTTGTAGCGCATCACCGCGAGGTCGGCGTAGGCCCGGGCGAGGCCTTGCCGTACCACGGCCTCGTCGAGGCGAGATCGGCGCCTGGCCTCCGTTACGAGGCGGTCGAGCTCCCTGCGGAACGAGAGCAGGTGGCCGAGCATGGCCACCCCCCGCTCAAAGGCCAGCGTGGCCAACGCGACGGTCCAGCCGTCGCCCTCCCGCCCGAGCACGTTCTCCCTGGCGGTGCGGGCGCCGTCGAAGAAGGTCTCGTTGAATTCCGAGGTCGCCGTCAGCTGCTGGATCGGCCGAACCTCGATCCCGGGTTGATCCATCGGGACGAGGAGGTAGGACAGGCCCCGATGGCGCTTCGATCCGGTCTCGGTCCGGCATACGACGAAGCACCAGTCGGCCTGCTGGGCGAGCGAGGTCCACACCTTTTGACCGGTGATCACCCACTCGTCACCGTCCAGGACCGCTCGGGTCTGGACGTTGGCGAGATCGCTCCCGGCGTTGGGCTCGGAGTAGCCCTGGCACCACAACTCGGTGCCCTGCCGGATGGGGGGAAGGAACCGCGCCTTTTGGTCGTCGGTCCCGTAGTGGATGATGGTCGGGCCGATCAGGCCCTCCCCGATCACCCCGACGCGACCGGGTGCGCCCGCGCGGACGTACTCCTCGTTCCAGATCACCTGCTCGGCGATCGTGGCGCCACGGCCTCCCGCCTCGATCGGCCAGCCCAGGCAGGTCCACCCTGCTTCGGCGAGGTCTCGCTCCCACCGGAGGCGGACATCGAGGGCAAACGTCTGGTCGCCGGCGCCGCCACGACCGCCCAACTCGGCGTACTCACCCGTGACGTGCTCGGCCAGCCAGGTGCGGGCCTCCCGCCGGAAGGCGGCCTCTTCAGGCGAGTCGCGCAGATCCATCGCCCGGTAGCGTACAAAAGACCGGGGGCCGCATCTGACGCCCCGTCAGACGCACCGGCGGCACCCGTCGACCAGGAGGACGGCACTATGACCACGCCGGAGACCGGAGCTGCGCCGAAGGCGGAGGGGGCCTCGACAGAAAGCCTCGACCTGTCCGATGAGGCTTGGCGCGAGCGACTGAGCCCGGACCGTTACGCCATCCTTCGACTAAAGGCGACCGAACCCGCCTGGTCCGGTTCCCTCCTCCACGTGGACAGCGACGGCACATTCCGGTGCGCCGGATGCGGGGCGGAACTGTTCACCACCGACGCCAAGTTCGATTCGGGCACGGGATGGCCGAGCTTCGACCGGGCCGTCCGTGCCGGGACCATCGATGAGCACACCGACCGCAGCCATGTCATGCTCCGCACGGAGATCACCTGCGCTCGCTGCGGGGGCCATCTCGGTCATGTCTTCCCGGACGGCCCCACCGACACGGGCCTCCGCTACTGCGTCAACTCCCTCTCCCTTGAGTTCGACCCCGAGGGCAAGGGGAATCCCGAAGACACGTAGGGGCCGAGCCAAGGACGACCGCCACAGCGCCGAGCTGCCGACACCGCTCAACCACTGGCGGTTTCGGGCTCGCGCTCGGACGAGTCGGACGCCGCCTCGGCGCTCACCGGGGCGCGCCGGTCCGAGCGTTGCACGTCGGCGGTGGCGAAGCGAAGGCTCGGACCGACGTCCTCGGCGGAGATCTCCACCCTCGTGCGCCGATCTCCCTCGTCCGTCTCCCAGGAGCGCTGCTCGAGGCGACCGGTGACCACGACTCGCATGCCCTTGGCCAGGCTGAGGGCCACGTTCTCCGCGAGGTCACGCCAGCAGATGACGTCGAAGAACGACGTCGATTCCTCCCATTGCTGGGTGTGACGGTCCTGCCAACGGCGGTTCACCGCTACTCCCAGCGTGGCCGTCGCCTGGCCCTCCTTGGTGTAGCGGATCTCCGGCTCCCTCGTGAGGTTCCCGATGATGGTGGTGGTGCAGTTGGACATCGTCTCGCTCCGTTCGCGTCATGCGCCATCAGTAGGCGTCGGACCTATTGGAGAATGATGGCGGACGCACTTCGCTCGAAACCTCGCTGGATACTTCGCTGAGAAGTTCGCTGTGCGAGATTTCTTTCGAAATTTCGGTGCTCCGATTCGGACTCGTATCCCTCCATCCGATAACCGTCACACCCCTCTCGTAGGGTTGTCGCCATGGCAATGGCCCTGGAGGGACCGACGAGCCAGGAGCAGCCGGCGAGCCGGAAGGATCCGGCGACCGATCTCGAGGAGCTGCGCGCCCTGCGGGCCTCGGTCCTGTCCTTGGCGCAGCGCTTCGACCCGACCGGTTTGCGCCCGGTGGAGCTGGCCCAGGGCCTCCGGGTCGCCACGGTCGCCCGCAACGCCTTGGGCACCATCGAGGCCCTGCTGGCCAAGGCCGTCAAGGACGGCTCCGCCTTCGAGCCCGGTCAGGACCGCTCGGCGGATTACTTCGTCTCCCGGACCCTCGGGACCTCGGTCAAGGACGCCCGGGACCTCCTCGAGACCGCCGAGGCCCTGCAGTCGCTCCCGGCCACCGAGGCCGCGGCGAGGCGGGGCGAGCTCTCCGGGGACCAGGCCCAGGCGGTCACCAAGGGAGCCAGCGCCAATCCGGAGTCCGAGGGTCGCCTCCTCGAAACGGCGCGGCGGGGATCCTTGGGCGAGCTCAAGGACGAGGCTCGAAGGATCCGCTTCTCGGCCGAACCCGATCCCGAGGCCCGTCGCCGAAGCGCATCTTTCGGCAGCGTTCCCTGCGCACCTACGCCGACGACGAGGGCGCCTTCCACCTGCATCTCACCCACACCACCGAGACCGGGGCCAAGATCAAAGGGGCCCTCGATCCGCTGATCGAACGCCTGCTTCGAAGAGGCTCGACGCCAGGGACGAAGGGAGCGCCCCGAGGCCTACGGGGCCGATGCGTTGGTCCAGGCCCTCTGTGGGGACCGCGGCGAGCAACCCACGAGCGCCCAGCCCAAGTTCATCGTCCGGATCGACCACGCCGCACTGGTCCGCGGCGACGTCGAGGGCGACGAGGTCTGGTAGGTGGTGGGGGTGGGACCGGTCAGCGTCGGAGCCGTCAAGGAGCTGGCCTTGGAGGAAGATCCCTTCTGGACGGCCATCGTGACCAAGGGCCACGACGTGGTGAACGTGGCCCATCTCGGACGCCATCCCAACGCCTTCCAGCGCACCGCCCTCGAGTGGCTCCACCCCGGCTGTGCGGTCCGGGGTTGCCACCAGCAGGTGCGGATCGAATGGGACCACCGCCAGGACTGGAAGGACACCCACGAGACGGCGCTGCACAACCTCGACGGGCTCTGTCGCTACCACCACCGGATGAAGACCACCCGGGGCTGGATGCTGGTCGAGGGAAACGGCAAGCGGGACTTCGTGGCCCCGCAGGACCCGAGGCACCCCAAGTACCGAACGGGGGCCGCGACAGGAGGCAACCGGGACGGGCCCGACGACACGGGGTAGGGACGAGCGGCGGCGAGCGTCGGGCGAGGATGACCCGACTAGGGCTCAGGCCCAGTCGCGTGGCAAGCGCGCGGCCCGCGCTGCTCTGATCAGACGTCGAGGAAGCGGCGAATTGCGATGCCCGACCCTACGGAGCCGATGAGGATCCCCACCAGCACGACCACGGCGTTGGTCCCCAGCACCTCCCAACCGCTCATCCGCATCTGCGTGAGCACGGCGTTGGGGTTGTCGGGGTTGCCGAGGTGGTTCAGGAGCACGTGGAGCCCATAGACGATGACCGCAGCTCCGAGGGAGCCGATTAAACCCTGAAGGAGACCCTCGGACATGAACGGGATCCGGATAAAGGAGTTGGTGGCGCCAACCAGCTTCATCACCGAGACCTCGCGCCGCCGAGCGAAGATCGCCATGCGGATCGTGTTGAGGATCAGCATGGCGGCCGATAAGAGCAGCACGACCGCGATGGAGAGGAACACCCACTGCAAGACGGTGATGGTCTCCTCCATCGTGTGGATCTGCTGGAGAGGTGCAGTGACGTCGCGGACCCCCGGATACCCGTTGAACTTCTGGATCACCAGCTGGGCATCGGACGGCTGGGTGGGCGTGCACCGGAAGGACGATGGCAACGCGGAGGGGGTGAGCGATTGGAACTCGTCCGGCGTCAGCAGGTGCTTGGCCTCGTTGTAGTCGTAGGCCTGGTCCCGGTACACGCACGAGTGCACGTAGGGCATCGACGCGAGCTGCTGGTCCACGGCCTTGATCTGAGAGGAGGTGGCACTGGGCTGCATCCACACCGCCACCTGGGTCCCCCGCTGCCACTCGATCTCCGCGTTGGCGGCGCCCTGCTTGAGGAGGAGCGCGGCACCCACGAGGGAGAGCGACACGGCAACGGTCAAGACGGCGGCGATCGTCATCAGACGGTTGCGCCAGAGGTTGGAGGCCGTCTCCTTGGCGAAGTACTCCGCGGATATGGGCATGTCGATGCCTACCTGAGACCCGGGCCCCAGGGGCCACGCTCAGCCACCGGCGACGACCCCCGGCGGCGCGTAGTCAGCGGCCGGTACGCCCTCCAGCCCGTACACGCCCCGGTGCTGGTCGCGAACCATCTCTCCGTGGTCCAGCTGGATCACTCGACGCCGCATCCGGTCCACGAGCACGGCATCGTGCGTAGCAACCACCACGGTCGTGCCCGTCCGGTTGATCCGATCGAGGAGCTGCATGATGCCCTGACTGGTGGCCGGGTCGATGTTTCCGGTCGGCTCGTCCGCCAGGAGGATGAGGGGGCGGTTGACGAAGGCCCGGGCGATGGCCACCCGTTGCTGCTCACCGCCCGACAGCTCGTGCGGGAAATTGTTTTGCATCCGGAGCAGGCCCACCAGGTCCAGCACCTGCGGCACCTGGGAGGCGATCACGTGCTTTGGCCGCCCGATCACCTCGAGGGCAAAGGCCACGTTCTCGAAGACCGTCTTGTTGGGCAGCAGACGAAAGTCCTGGAAGACACAGCCGATGTTGCGGCGCAGGTACGGCACCCGCCATTTGGGGAGGTGGATGATGTCCCGACCCGCCTCCCAGATCTTCCCCCGGGTGGGCAGCTCTTCTCGCAGCAAGAGGCGGATGAACGTCGTCTTGCCGGAACCCGAGGGACCGACCAGGAAGACGAATTCGCCCTTGTCGATCTCCATGCTGACGTCACGCAAGGCGTAGACCGAGCGTTTGTAGACCTTGGTGACGTGCTCAAACCGGATCATGGCGAACGAGTCATGTGGAGAGGAAACGAGACGCCCAGCCGGAACCGATATTGCCCAAACACGGGACCAAGCTCAGCGATTTTCAAAGATTACTTGCCCCGAAGGCCCGGCGAAAGTACTCCCGCCCCGCAATTCGAGCCCCGTCGGCCCGGGAAACGCCTCTCACCAGGAGGAATGGCCGTCGAGAAAACATCCCGTCCCACCGGCTGCGACGAGGCCTCGGGCCGCCCTGCTCGAGGCGTCAACCCTGACCCCGCCGGCGTCGGAGCTCGGCCTCCATGAATTGGTCGAGATCGCCATCGAGCACGGCGTCCACATTCCCCGTCTCGACCCCCGTCCGGAGGTCCTTTACCAGCTGGTACGGCGCCAGGACGTACGACCGGATCTGGTTGCCCCACGCATTCTCGGTGCGCTCCCCGCTCAGCGCGTCGAGCTCGGCCTGCCGCTCGGCCCTCTGCCGTTGGGCGAGCTTGGCGGCCAGGATCTGCAGGGCCCGGGCCCGGTTTTGGTGCTGGCTGCGCTCGTTCTGGCAGGCCACGACGATCCCGGTCGGCAGATGGGTGATCCGCACCGCCGAGTCGGTCTTGTTGACATGCTGGCCGCCGGCACCCGACGAGCGATACGTGTCGACTCGCAGATCCTTCTCGTCGATGTCGACGGAGTCGGCCAGATCCTCCATGAACGGAGAGACGTCCAGGGCGGCAAAGCTCGTCTGGCGCCGGTGCTGGGAGTCGAACGGCGACATCCGCACGAGCCGGTGGACGCCGCGCTCGGTGCTCAAGAGACCGTAGGCGAACCGCCCCCGCACGATGAAGGTCGCCGACAGGAGGCCGGCCTCCTGGCCGGCGGTGGCCTCGTCCAGCTCCACGGCCATGCCCCGCCGCTCCGCCCACCGCTGGTACATCCGCAGGAGCATCTCGGTCCAGTCCTGGGCATCGGTGCCTCCGACGCCGGCATGGACCTCGGCGACCGCGTCGCCCTCGTCGTACTCGCCCGAGAACAACGAACGAAGCTCCAACCCGCCCAGGCGGCGGTCCAGCCGGGCGATGGCCTCGACCAGCTCCTGCTCCAGGCCGGGCTCCGGCTCACCGGCGGCCTCCGCGTCCGAGACGAGCTCGCACAGCACCCGAGCCTCCTCGAGCTCGGAGATCAGCGAGTCCACCTGCGCGACGTCGTCGGATACCTTGCCGAGCTCGGTCGTCAGTCGCCGGGCCTCGTCGGCGTCGTCCCAGAGGTCCGGGCGGGCAACCTCCTCCTCGAGCTTGGCCCTGCGGTCGCGCAACGAACCGATGCCGAGGTACTTCTCCGCCTCGGCGAGCCGAGTGCTCAGCTGGTCGAGTTGGGCGGCGAAGTCCGGACGCTCTGGCTGGACCGCCTCAGGAGGCACCATGGCAGAGCTTGTACTTGCGCCCGCTCCCACACCAGCAGGGCTCGTTGCGTCCCAGTTTTGGAGCCTCCACCGCGCCCGCGGTCGAGGCGGGGCGAGCGGGACCCCTTGGTGCCCGCTGGGGCGCTGCGCTCGGAAGGCCGCCGGACCCCGGGGTACCGGCACCCTGGGCGGACCCGTTGGGACCACCGGGATCGATCGCCTGCGCCTTGACGGACTGGTTCATCGTGTCCACCGCAACGCCACGCTCCGCGGCGAGCGCCCCGGAAAGCGCCACCGTGCCGGCGACGGGGTCGTCGGGAGCCTCGTAGATGGCCTGCGCCAGGTCCGGCTCGCCGGCGGGCGCCTCGATCGCCTCCACGTGCAGCACGTAGCGCAGGTAGTCGTCGTCGATGGTGTCCATGAGCTGCTCGAACATGCTGAAGCCCTCGCGCTGCCATGCCACCAAGGGGTCCTGCTGGCCCATGGCCCGCAGGTTGATGCCCTCGCGGAGGTAGTCCATCTCGCTCAGGTGTTCCCGCCACCGGTTGTCGATGATCTGCAGCATGAGATCGCGCTCGATCTGGCGGGCGGTCTCCTCCCCGCCCGGAATGGCCGCCGATCGCTGCTCGTAGTACTCGGCGGCCTCCACGATGAGGCTCTCGGCGACCTGCGCCGCCGAGCTGGCCTGGCTCAGGTCCTCGAGGGTGAACTTGGTGGAGTAGTACTGGGAGACCTCGGCCAGCAGGCGCTCGAGCTCCCACTCCTCCTGGTAGTCGCTCGGGCACGCCGAGGTCACCAGACCCTCGATCGTCGACTCCAAGAGCTCGAGCGTCCGCTCGTAGAGGTCCTCGCCGTCGATGACCTGGAGACGCAGCGCGTAGATGACCTTGCGCTGCTTGTCCATGACCTCGTCGTACTTGAGGACGTCCTTGCGGATCTCGGAGTTGCGCCCCTCCACCGTGTTCTGCGCACGCTCGATGGCCTTGGTCACCATCTTGGCCTCGATGGGCGCGTCGTCGGGCAGTGCCCGGCCCATGACCCAGTTCATCGCGCCGGTGGCGAAGAGGCGCATGAGGTCGTCCTCGAGGCTCAGGTAGAACCGGCTCTCCCCGGGGTCGCCCTGGCGACCCGAACGGCCCCGGAGCTGATTGTCGATCCGCCGGCTCTCGTGCCGCTCGCTGCCGAGCACGTAGAGGCCGCCGAGCTCGCGGACCCGCTCCCCCTCCTCCTCGCACGTCTTGGAGTAGTCGGCCAGCAGCTGCTGCAAGATCTCGCCGTTGTCCGGGTCGGCAGGATCGACGCCTCGGCCCTCGAGCTCCCGGCGGGTCAGGAGCTCTGAGTTGCCCCCAAGGATGATGTCGACGCCCCGACCGGCCATGTTGGTGGCGACGGTGACGGCCCCGATCCGGCCCGCTTGGGCAACGACCTGGGCCTCACGGAAGTGCTGCTTCGCGTTGAGCACCTCGTGGGGGATGCCCCGGCGGCCGAGCAGCGCCGAGAGCAGCTCGGACTTGGCGACCGAGGCCGTGCCCACCAGGACCGGCTGACCCTGCTCGTGTCGCTCCGCGATGTCGTCCGCCACGGCGTCGAACTTGGCCAGCTCGCTCTTGAAGATCAGGTCGACCTCGTCCATCCGGACCATCGGCAGGTTGGTGGGGATCGGCACGACCTGGAGCTCGTAGGTGCTCGCGAACTCGGCCGCCTCGGTCTCGGCGGTTCCGGTCATCCCGCTCAGCTTGTCGTAGAGGCGGAAGTAGTTTTGGAGGGTCACCGTCGCCCAGGTGTGGTTCTCCTCCTTGATCCGGACCCGCTCCTTGGCCTCGACCGCCTGGTGCAGGCCGTCGGACCACCGGCGGCCCTCGAGGGTGCGACCCGTGAACTCGTCGACGATCTTGACCTCGCCCTGATCGACCAGGTAGTCCTTGTCCCGGTGGTAGAGCTCCTTGGCCCGCAGGGCCTGGGTCATGTGGTGCACGTAGTTGACCGAGACCGAGTCGTAGAGGTTGTCGACGCCGACGAGGCGCTCGATCTTCTCGATGCCCGCCTCCAGGGGAACCACCAGCCGCTTCTGCTCCTCGACCTCGTAGTCCACGTCCCGCTCGAGGGTCCGAACCACGCTGGCGAATTGGTAGTAGAGGCGGGCGGACTCGTCTGCCGGGCCCGAGATGATCAGCGGCGTCCGGGCCTCGTCGATCAGGATCGAGTCGACCTCGTCGATGATCGCGAAGTGGTGGCCGCGCTTGACCATCGCCTCCCTCGTGCGGGCCATGTTGTCCCGGAGGTAGTCGAACCCGAACTCGGTGTTGGTCCCGTAGGTGATGTCCGCGTGGTAGGCGTCGCGTTTCAATCCCGGATCCGAGATGTCCGGCCCGACCCGGCCCACCGTCAGGCCGAGGAACCGGTAGACCTGACCCATCCAGGTCGCGTCCCGGGTCGCCAGGTAGTCGTTGACCGTGACGACGTGCACACCCTGACCGTCAAGGGCGTTGAGATAGGCCGCGAGGGTCGACACGAGGGTCTTGCCCTCGCCGGTCTTCATCTCCGCGATCCACCCGAAGTGCAGCGCCATGCCGCCCATGAGCTGCACGTCGAAGTGGCGTTGGCCCAGGGTGCGCCAGGCGGCCTCCCGGACCACCGCAAAGGCCTCGATGAGCAGGTCCTCGAGCGACTCACCGTTGTCGAGGCGCTCGCGGAAGCGCACGGTCGACCGGGCCAGCTCCTCGTCGTCCAGCACCTCGATCTCGGGCTCGAGATCGTTGATCATCGGCACCAGCTCCGCCAGCCGCCGGACCTTTTTGCCCTCGCCGGCCCGGAGGACCCGGGTGAGAACGCTCATGACCTGCCGATCCTACCGGGCCCGGGGCGCGTCCTGGGCGGAGGTTCCGCGAGAATTCACCCGGGCGTCGTGCCCGGGAACGGGCCGAAACCGATGGGGGCCACGCCCGGCTGACCTGGTCTTTGCCCCCACACTCGCCTGCTGCGGGGCTGGCGGCGGCCCGGCCGGCAGCCGGAGGCTCTGCGCCTGGCAGTGCTCCGACCCATCGGCCGACTACGTGCCGCGTCCTCCCGTCGCCACCGATGGCCGTCCATCGGCCCCGGCGGGCAGGTCTTACTCCTAAGCCGCACCATGCTCGGCAACCACGAGTTGCCTTACGTGGGTCGTTTCGCCTGCGACTGGCGTCGACTTGCAACCACAGACCCGGGCGTGGTCCCCCGCCAGGCTAGTGCGCCGCAGGGGGCACGACTCAGCGTGGCGCCGCTCAGCGCGGCGCCGCTCCGCCCACGAGACGCATCCCGACGTTGAGGACCAACCGGGCGGCGAGGAGCAGGGCGGCCGCGGGCAGGAGCAGCCGGCGCCATCCTCCCGTCGACCTCCGGGCGAAGCGCCAGGCCGAGCGGTGGTGCTCGAGGAGCATCCGGTACGGGCGGCGGTCCGTCGAGACGCCCTGGATGTGGGTCACCTTCGCCTTCGGAACGAAGGCCACGCCCCACCCGCTGCGACCGGCTCGCCAGCAGAGGTCGAGGTCCTCGGCGTACATGAAAAACGACTCGTCGAAGCCGCCCAGCTCCTCGAAGGCCCCTCGCCGGACCATGAAACACGAGCCGGAGACCCAGTCGACCGCGCTGGGGTCGACCGCGCTGGGGTCGACGGCGCTGGGGTCGCCCCCACGAGCCGCCCCATCCTTCGCACCGTCGCGGTAGCGCCGGCTAAAGCGGTTGTCCGGGCGCAAGAGGCCCAAGAGCGCGTGTCCCGCCGCGTCGATCGAAGTGGGGAACCGCCGGGCCGAGGGGTAGACCGTGCCCTCGGGCGTGAGGATCCTCGGTCCCACGATGGCCAGCGACGCGTCGGCGTCGAGCACTCGGGCGAGCGCCTCGATCGCGCCGGGGTGCACCCGCAGGTCGGCGTTGGACACGAGGACGTACTCCTCTCCCTCCCCGGGCGGACCCAGCGCCGACACGCCACGATTGGCACCCGCCCCGTACCCGATGTTGCGTCCCGGGTCGACGACGGGAACCTCCAGGCCGGCCAGGTGCAGCACCGCCGACGCGGACCCGCCACCGCCGTTGTCCACGACGACCACACGCGCGACCCGCTCCGCACGGAGGCTGGCCACGCAGTCCACCAGCGGTTTGCCGACGTCATAGTCGACGACGACCGCCGCCACCGTCGTCCCCACGCGATCAGTGGTCGCGGGAGAACCGGTAGCGCACCAGGGTCCAGAGCGCCGTGAACCCGTCGCGCCACGTGATCTTCTTGCCCTCCGAAAACTCGCGGCCGGCGTAGGAGATGGGCACCTCGTAGATGCGGTAGCCCCGCCGGAGGATCTTCGCGGTGATCTCGGGCTCGAATTCGAACCGGGAGGCCTCGATCTTCATTCCCGCGAGGACGTCGCGACTGATCAGCTTGTAGCAGGTCTCGACATCGGAGAGCGTCGAGGAGTACAAGACGTTGGTCACGAGGGAGATGAACCGGTTCCCGATCCAGTGGAGCGGGAGCATGTTCTTGCGCTCACCGGTGAACCGGCTGCCGTAGACCACCTCGGCCCTGCCCCGCAGGGCGGGCTCGAGAAGCCGGTTCCAGTCGTCGGGGTCGTACTCGAGGTCGGCGTCCTGGACCAGAACGAGGTCGCCCCGGGCCTGTTCCAGGCCCGTCCGGATCGCCGCGCCCTTGCCCCGGTTGCGATCGTGGCTGATCAGCCTGACCGTCGAGTCCTGGAGGGTGGCCAGGATCTTGTCGGTGCCGTCGGTCGAGCCGTCGTCGACCACGATGATGTCCAGCGCCAGCGGGATGGACACGGCCCGCATCCGCCGGATGATCTCTGCGACGGTGGCTCGCTCGTTGTACACGGGGACGATGACCGAGAGGGAACGATATTGCGGTGCCCCAGGCAGGTTCGGGTTCTCGTCGTCGGGCATCGTCTCAGCCATGCCGCATCAAGTCTCTCTTAGCGAAGTACGTCACGGTGCGTCGCAGTCCCTCCTTGATCGGTGTGCTGGGCTCCCAGCCGAGCAACGCTCGCGCCAAGGTGATGTCCGGCCGCCGGCGCACCGGATCATCGACGGGCAGCGGTCGGTGGACGATCTCCGAGGAGGACCCGGTGACCTCCAGCACGTCATGCGCAAGTTGCAGCACCGTGCGCTCATCGGGGTTGCCGATGTTGATCGGACCCGTCTCCCCCGAGTCGAGCAGTGCCACCAGCCCCCGGATCTCGTCGTCCACGTAGCACAGGCTCCTCGATTGCGATCCGTCCCCGTAGACGGTCAGTGGCTCGCCCGCCAACGCCTGGCACACGAAGTTGGAGACGACCCTCCCGTCGTCGGCCCGCAGCCTCGGGCCGTAGGTGTTGAAGATGCGGGCGATCGTCACGTCCGTCTTGTGCTCCCGGTGCCAGGCCATCGTGAGCGCCTCGGCGAAGCGCTTGGCCTCGTCGTAGACGCTGCGGGGCCCGATCGGGTCGACGTTGCCCCGGTAGGTCTCGACCTGCGGGTGCACCTCGGGATCGCCGTAGATCTCGCTCGTCGAGGCCAGAAGGAAGCGGGCTCCCCGCTCACCCGCCAGCTCGAGGAGGTGTCGCGTCCCCTCGCTCCCCGTCGTCAGGGTCTGCAGGGGCCGGCGCAGGTAGTCCGGGGGCGACGCCGGGCTGGCCAGGTTGCACACCGCGTCCACCGTCCCGCCGACCGACAAAGGTTTCGTCACGTCGGCGACGATCAGCTCGAACCTCGGCTCATCGATCAGCTGCGCCACGTTCTCCCTTTTCCCCGAGGAGAGGTCGTCGACGCAGATCACCTCGTCGCCACGAGCGATGAGGTGATCGCAGAGATGGGAGCCGAGGAACCCTGCCCCCCCGGCCACCAGCACGCGGCTCACCGTCGCCCGATCCCCCGGTAGTCGAACCCGAGCATCCGCAGACCTGCCGGATCGAGCAGGTTGCGGGCGTCCACCACGGAGGGCCTCTCCATCACCTCGGCCACCCTTGCGAAGTCGAGCCAGCGAAACTCGTCCCACTCGGTCAGCACCGCGACCACCCGTGCCCCCGTGGCGGCCTCGTAGGCGTCGTCGCAAACGGTGATGCCGGTCAGATCGAGGGCCTCCTGACCGCTCTGGACGGTCGGATCGAAGGCGCGAATGTGCGCCCCTTGCTCGCACAGCTCCCCCACTACCCCGATCGCCGGCGACGAACGCCGGTCGTCGGTCCCCGACTTGAAGGTCAGGCCCCACACGGCGACCACCACCCCCCTCAGCTCCCCTCCGGCAGCGTGGCGGATCTTATCCACGACCCTGACCAACTGGTCCGAGTTGACGTCGATGGCGCCCCGCAGGAGCGGGAAGTCGTGACCCACGCTCTCGGAGATGTACAGCAGCGCCCGGGTGTCCTTGGGCAGGCACGAGCCACCCCACCCCGGTCCGGGGCGCAGGTACTCGAAGCCGATGCGGTGGTCGTAGCCGAGTCCCAGGATGAGGTCGCGCACGTCGGCACCGACCGCCTCGCACAGTCCGGCCATGGCGTTGACGAAGCTGAGCTTGGTGGCCAGGAAGGCGTTGGACGCGTACTTGATCAACTCGGCGGTGACGGCGTCCGTCACGATCAGCGGGGCGTTGAGGCCGGAAAACAGCGCGCCGACCGCCGCCGCCGCGGATTGGTCGTCGGCACCCACCACGAGGCGCTCGGGACGCAGGCTGTCCTGCACCGCCGCCCCCTCCCTCAAGAACTCGGGATTGGAGACCACCGCCACGTCGCTCCGGCCGATGATCTTCTCTACGAAGAGGGCCGAGCCCACGGGGACCGTCGACTTGTTGACGACCACGGCGCCCGGCTGCAGCACGGCTGCGATCTCCTTGGCGGCCCGCTCGACGTAGCTCAGGTCCGCGGACCCGTCCTCGGACTGCGGCGTCGGGACACACAGGAACACGAACTCCGCCCCCTGCGCGGCCTCCTCGGCCGTCGCCACGAACCGCAGCCGGCCGGCGTCGACCTGGGCCCGCATCACGTCGGCCAGCCCCTCTTCGAGGATCGGCACGACGCAACGGCGGAGGGATTGCAGTCGGCGCTCGTCGCTCTCGGCCACGACCACCCGGTGGCCCAGGTGGGCGAGGACGCACGCCGTGGGCAGGCCCACGTACCCGGCCCCGACGACGGCGACGGGTCGGCTGCCCTCGGCAGGGTTCCTTGCGCTCCTGGCGCTCATAGTGATCCTCCAACGGAGCTCACGGGCCGCTCGCCCATCCAGGTGAGCGCCCTCCGGAGGGCGTCACGCCACTCGGGCAGGATCGGCAACTTTCCCAGGCGGATCGCCGCGTTGTCCAGAACCGAATTCTTGGGTCGGGGCGCCGGCCGTGGCGGGTCGAGCTCCGCCGTGGCGATGGGCCCGACGAGATCGGGATCACGCCCGGTCTCCTCGAGGACGGCCCGGGCGAACCCGTACCAGCTGGTGGAGCCCTGGTTCGTGACGTGGAACATGCCCCCGCGACGATCGACGGCCAGGGCCGCGATCCCGTTCGCGAGGTCCGCCGTGAAGGTCGGGCATCCCCGTTGATCCTCCACGAAGCGCATCGGACGACCACCCGACGCGAGGCGCACGACCGTCTGGAGCATGCTCGGGCCCTCCGCGGAGCACAGCCACGAGGTGCGGACGACCGTGGATCCCTCCGGACACTCGAGCTCGCCGCCCCGCTTACTCGCCCCGTAGACCGAGAGGGGCCCGGGCGTGTCCCACTCGTGGTACGGCCGGTCCAAGCCGCCGTCGAAGACGTAGTCGCTGGACACGTACACCAGGTGCGCGCCGCGACGTGCACAGGCCTCGGCGACGTGACGCGTGCCCAACGCGTTGACGGCGAGGGCCCGGTCCGGGTCGGACTCACAGGCGTCGACCGCCGTCCACGCACCCGCGTGCACGACGACGTCGGGCCGGAGGCCCTCCACGGCCTCGAGGACCGAGAGACGGTCCTCGACCACGAGCTCCCGGTGGGTGGCGCCGATCACCTCGCGGCGCGCCGCCACACGCCCCGACCCCTCGGAGACCAAGGGTGCGCCCCACCAGTCGAGCCCGGTGCCCCCGGGTGGCGCCTCTCCGCGCAGGACTCTCACGAGGTCGCGACCGAGCTGGCCTCCGGCCCCGGTCACGAGGACCCTCATACGGCTCCCACCGGCGAATCGCTCACGCCCGGCACCAACCGCACCGCTCCCGAGCCCCCTCGGGCCGGCCGGTCAGGGGGCACCGGCCCAGGCACTCTCGGCCACCGGCGCCCGATCGATCAGTGGCTCCCACCAACTGCGCCGCTCCGCGTACCAGCGGACCGTCGCCGCCAGCCCCTCGGCAAAGGCGATCTCCGGCAGCCAGGCCAGCTCTCGGCTGATCTTGGAACAGTCGAGGAGGTAACGGCGGTCGTGACCCGGTCGGTCCGGGACGATGCTCTTGAGCGAGCGGGGCTTGCCCAGGGTGTCGAGAATCCTGTCGGCGATCTCCTCGATGCTCGCCTCCACTCCGCTGCCGACGTGATAGGTCTCGCCGATCCGACCGCGCTCGAGCACGGTCTCGATGGCGCGGCAGTGGTCGAGGACGTGCAGCCACTCCCGGCGGTGATGGGTCGAGGCATACAGGGGTAGCGGCTGGTCGGCGAGTGCCCGCGTCACGAAGAGCGGGATGACCTTCTCGGGGAATTGGTACGGCCCGTAGTTGTTCGAGCAGTTGGTGATGGTCACCGGGAGGCCGTAGGTCTCGCCGTAGGCGCGAACGGCATGGTCCGCTCCCGCCTTCGAGGCGTTGTACGGGGTCCGGGGTCGGTACGGGCTCTGCTCGTCGAAGGACTCGTCGCTGTCCATCGGGAGGTCCCCGTAGACCTCGCAGGTCGAGATGTGGTGGAAGCGGCGCACCCCGACCCGCCGGGACCCCTCGAGGAGCGCCTGCGTACCGAGGACGTTGGTCCGGAAGAACCGGCCCGGGTCGAGCACCGCCAGGCTGTTGTGGGACTCCGCCGCGAAGTGCACGACCGTGTCGACCTCGTGCGCGGCGAGCGTGGCCTCGACGCCCGCCAGATCGCAGACGTCCTGGTGCACAAAGCAGATACGGTCGCCCAGGTCCGACAGATTGTCCAGGTTGCCGGCGTAGGTGAGGGCATCGAGGGCCACCAGGTGGTCGGTCGGGTGGCGGGTCACCCAGTGGCGCACGAAGTTGGAGCCGATGAAGCCGGCTGCGCCGGTCACGAGCAACCGCATGGGCCCGCAATCATACGGCCTGCTCGTTGCCGGGCCTAAGGGACGGTGCCTCCGGCCGGCCTCAGGTGCACCACGTCGCCCACGGACAGCTCCACTCGGCCGGAGGCCGTCTCGAGCACGAGGTGCCCGGCGTCGTTGAGGTCGACGGCCAAACCCTCCACCTCACCGCCCACGGCGGTGCCCGCCTGCTCGACCCTGACGAGCCGCCCCAGGGTCGCCGAGCGAGCCCGGAGCTCTGCCAGGAGCGCGGCCCGGCCCGCCTCGTCGTCGAGGGCGCACCGGCGCTCCTCGAGCTCCTCGAGCACCAGCCGCTGGAGGGCCCGACGATCCACTTCCTGCCCGGTGACCTCCAGCAGCGAGGTGCCGCCCGCCCCCGGTGGGCCCGGCCAGCTCAGGTTGACCCCGACACCCACGACCACCGCGGGGCCGGCACCTAAGTCGCCCAGCTCGACCTCCGCCAGCACCCCGGCCAGCTTGCGGTCGTCCACCACGAGGTCGTTGGGCCACTTGCAGCGGGCCTCCGCCCCGGCCG
This sequence comes from uncultured Actinomycetes bacterium, assembly GCA_963773635.1. Classification (GTDB taxonomy): domain Bacteria; phylum Actinomycetota; class Acidimicrobiia; order Acidimicrobiales; family RAAP-2; genus CAVZBW01. The sequence goes on from CAVZBW010000005.1 coordinate 1,351,829, forward strand.
CCCGTCGGCATGCCGCCGCCGTGGACAAGGCGAGGGCCGCGGTGGCGAGATAGAGCTGGCCCGCCTCGAGAGGCGGTCGCAGGAGGACCGACATGAGGAGCGAGCTGCGGGGAGGCGCCTCCCAGGTCCGACCCAATCGGCCACGGCCGGCGGTCTGGTGGTCCGCCACCGCCACGACCCCCTCGGGACTGCCGCGACGGGCCTCTTCCACGAGATACCGGTTCGTCGAGTCCAGCTCGTCAAACTCCCGCACCGAATGGAATCGACCCACCGGCATGGCGTCGACCCTACGGCCCGTGCCAGTGTGGTGCGCACCCGACCACACCGACGGCACCATCGTCACCGAAGACACCGACGTCACCGAAGAATGGAGAAAGGCGCAGCGTGCTCCACAAGGTCCTCATCGCAAACCGGGGAGAGATCGCCGTCCGGGTGATCCGGACCTGCCGCGAGCTCGGGATCGACACGGTGGCCGTCTACTCGGAGCTCGATCGCGACGCCATGCACGTACGTATGGCCGGCGAGGCCTTTGCCATCGGCGGCACCCAGGCGTCCGAGAGCTACCTCAACACGGCCGCCATCCTCGATGCGATCGAGAAGAGCGGCGCGGACGCCGTCCACCCCGGCTACGGGTTCTTCTCGGAGAACGCCGACTTCGCCCGGGCGATCACCGAGCGTGGCGTGACCTTCATCGGTCCCCCACCCGAGGCCATCGAGGTGATGGGCGACAAGATCAGCTCACGGCTGGCGGCCGAGGCGGCCGGCGTGGCCGGCGTGCCCGGGCGCTCGGAGGCGATCGTCTCCCCCGACGAGGTGGTGTCCTTCGGCGAGGAGCACGGATGGCCGGTCGCCATCAAGGCGGCGTTCGGCGGTGGCGGTCGCGGGATGAAGCTCGTCGCCGCTCCCGGCGAGGCCGCCGAGGCGCTGGCGTCGGCCCAGCGCGAGGCCCAGGCCTACTTCGGACGGGCCGAGGTCTACGTGGAGCGCTACCTCACGTGGCCCCGGCACATCGAGATGCAGGTCATGGCCGATCGTCACGGCAACGCCCTATGGCTCGGCGAACGTGACTGCACCTCGCAGCGACGCCACCAGAAGCTCATCGAGGAGAGCCCGGCTCCCGACTTCCCCGACGACATCCGTCAGGCCATGGGTGAGGCGGCCGTCCGGGTGACCAAGGCGTGCGGCTACGAGAACGCCGGCACGGTCGAGTTCCTGTTCCAGGACGGGGAGTTCTACTTCCTCGAGATGAACACGCGACTCCAGGTGGAGCACCCCGTCACGGAGCTGGTGACCGGCCTCGACCTCGTCGCCTGGCAGATCAGGATCGCATCCGGGGAGCCGCTCGGGTTGGGCCAGGAGGACGTCCGGCGTCTCGGGCACGCGATCGAGGTCCGCATCAACGCCGAGGACCCGGCCGGAGGTCGGTTCGTGCCGTCGCCGGGACTCATCACGCGTTTCGACCAGCCCTCGGGGCCGGGCGTCAGGCTCGACGCGGGGTACGCGCCCGGCGACACGGTGAGCCAGTACTACGACAACCTGGTGGCCAAGCTCGTCGTGTGGGCCGAGGACCGAGAGGCGGCACGCCGGCGCATGCTCCGAGCGCTCGAAGAGACCCGCATCGAGGGCGTGGCCACCACGATCCCTGCCGACGTGGCCATCCTCTCGGAGCCCGAGTTTGTCCAGGCTCGTCACTCGACTCGGTGGGTCGAGGAGAAGGTCGATCTCTCGGGCATCAGCTCGGAAGCGGTCGCGCCGGTCGCACCTCCGTCCGCCGACGGGTCGGACCCGGTGGAGCGGGTCCTGCGAGAGGTGACCGCGGAGGTCGACGGCCGCCGCTACGCGGTCAAGCTGTGGGTGCCGGACGTAGTCGGGGCGGCGAGCGCCGGCCCCTCCGCCGCACCGAGGAAGAAGGCGCAGGCCGCAAGGGGCTCGGCGGCACTCCAGGGTGGGGTCACCTCGGGCTCGGTGACCGTGCCGATGCAGGGAACCATCGTCAAGGTCCTGGTCGCCGTCGGCGACAGCGTCGAGACGGGGCAGACCATCTGCATCCTCGAGGCGATGAAGATGGAGAACTCGGTCAACGCCGAGCGGGCTGGCGTGGTCGCCGAGATCAGGGTCTCTGCGGGGGACTCGGTCGGGAGCGGCGACGTGGTCGCCGTCATCGAGTGAAGGACGCTGCCCGAGCAGAGGTCGAGGCCCGCCTCGACGACCTCATCGAGCTGAGCCACCGTATCCACGCACATCCCGAGACCGCCTTCGAGGAACACCGCTCGTCCCGTTGGACGGCCTCGGTGCTGTCGGATGCCGGCTTCGACGTGCGGGCGGGCGTCTGCGACCTCGAGACGGCGTTCGTCGCGCAACGAGGCACCGGCGACCTCGTCGTCGCCATCTGTGCCGAGTACGACGCCCTCCCCGAGGTCGGGCATGCCTGCGGCCACAACGTCATCGCCGCGAGCGCCGTGGGGGCGGGCCTGGCCCTGGCGAGGGTGGCGGACGACGTGGGCCTCACGGTGCGCGTCGTGGGCACGCCGGCCGAGGAGCTCGGTGGCGGCAAGGTCGTGCTCCTCGAGGGCGGGGCCTTTGCGGGCGTCCACGCCGCGATGATGGTCCATCCCTGGCCACAGGAGCGCCTGCGGGGCCGGTGCCTCGCCGTGTCGCAATTCGACGTCGAGTACACGGGCAAGGAGGCGCACGCCTCCGCCGCCCCCTGGCGGGGGGTCAACGCGTCCGATGCCATGACGATCGCCCAGGTGGCGATGGGCTTGCTGCGCCAGCAGTTCCGACCCGGCGATCAGGCCCACGGCGTCGTCACCTCCGCCGGTGGGGCCTCGAACGTGATCCCGAGCCACGTGACCGGCCGCTTCATGCAGCGTGCCTCCACCGCCGAGGACCTCGAGCTTCTCGAGCCGCGCTTGCGGCGCTGCTTCGAGGCCGGAGCACTGGCGTCCGGAGCCGAGCTCGAGATCCGGCCCATCGGCCGCCCCTACAGCCACATGGTGTCCGACGAGGGGCTGCTCGCCGCCTACCGGGGCAACGCCGAGGATCTCGGCCGCCACTTCGAGCTCGACGACCAGGGGGCTGCGCTGCCGACCCTCTCGACGGACATGGCCAACGTCTCGCTCGTCCACCCGACCATCCACCCCCTGATGGCGATCGAGTCCGCGGGAGCGGTGAACCACCAACCGGAGTTCGCGGACGCCTGCGTCACCGCCTCCGCCGACGCCGCCGTCCGCGATGCCGCCGTGGCCATGGCCTGGACCGCTATCGATGCGGCCTCTCGGCGCGACCTGCGCGAGCGACTGCTGGCCGCACCGGCCGCACCGGCCGCACCGGCCGCACCGGCCTCCGGCGGCTGAGCTCGGCCGACAAGCCCGGCCGACCCATGATCATCGAGCACGCGGTGCTGGACCTGGCACCGGAGCGGGCGGCGAGCTTCGAGGCCGCCTTCATCCGGGCGCGCCCGCTGATCGCCGGAAGTCCCGGATTCCTCGGACTTCGCCTCTCGCGCTGTGTGGAGCAGGCGGGTCGGTACCTGCTGTTGGTCGAGTGGGAGCGCCTCGAGGACCACACCGAGGGGTTTCGGAACTCACCGGCGTACCAGGAATGGCGCCGGCTGCTCCATCACTTCTACGAACCGTTCCCTGTGGTCGAGCACTACCGGGAGGTGGACCTCGAGGGCTCGTAGCCGCGTGCCGGTGCCGTCACTGGCCGGGCTGGTACACGCCGAACACGTCGCGCAGGACGTCGGACACCTCGCCCAGGGTGGCCATGCGACGAAGCGCCTCCTTCATCGGCACCAGCACGTTCTGGGTGCCTCGCGCCGCGGCCCGCACGTCGTCCAGCGCGGCATCGAGCGACGCCTGGTCCCGCTCCGCCCGGACCCGCCGTACCCGCTCCACCTGCGACCGCTGGAGGTCGGGATCGATCGGGAAGACCTCGGTCGGCTCGACCGCGGCGTCGCTGAACCGGTTGACCCCGACGACGATCTTCTCCTCGTCGTCGACGGCCTTGGCGAAGGCGTAGGCGGCACGTTCGATCTCGTCCTGCATGAACTGCGACTCGATGGCGGAGACGGCACCGCCCATGGCGTCGATGCGATCCAGGTACTCCCAGGCCAGCCGTTCGACCTCGTCGGTGAGCGATTCGACGAAGTAGGACCCGGCGAGGGGGTCGACCGTCTCGACGATGCCCGACTCGTGCCCGATGATCTGCTGGGTCCGCAGCGCGATCTTGACGGCCCGCTCGGTGGGGAGGCCGAGCGCCTCGTCGTAGCTGTTGGTGTGAAGGCTCTGGGTGCCCCCCAGCGCCGCCGCCAACGCCTGCATGGTCACTCGCACGATGTTGTTCTCCGGCTGCTGCGCCGTGAGCGTCGAGCCCCCCGTCTGCGTGTGGAATCGCAGCTTGGTCGACCGCTCGTCCCTGGCCGAGAAGCGCTCGGTCATGATCCGGGCCCACATCCTCCGTGCCGCACGGTACTTGGCGACCTCCTCGAAGAGGTTGTTGTGGGCGTTCCAGAAGAACGACAGCCGGGGAGCGAAGTCGTCCACCTCGAGCCCGGCCGCCAACGCCGCCTCGACGTAGGCGATGCCGTTGGCCAGCGTGAAGGCGATCTCCTGGACGGCGGTCGACCCCGCCTCCCGGATGTGGTAGCCGGAGATCGAGATGGTGTTCCAGTTGGGCAGCTCCTTCGCGCAGTAGCCAAAGGTGTCGACGATGAGCCGCATGGACGGACGCGGGGGGTACACGTAGGTCCCCCGGGCCACGTACTCCTTCAAGATGTCGTTTTGGATCGTGCCACCGAGCGCGCTGCCCGGGACGCCCTGCTCCTCGGCCACCAGCTGGTAGAGCAGGAGCAGGATGGCCGCCGTGGCGTTGATCGTCATCGAGGTGGTGACCTTGTCGAGCGGCAGGTCCTTCAGCAGGAGCCGCATGTCGCCGAGGGAGTCGATGGCGACGCCGACCTTGCCCACCTCGCCCTCCGCACGAGGGTGGTCGGAGTCGTACCCCATCTGCGTGGGGAGGTCGAAGGCGCACGACAGGCCGGTCTGACCGGCGCCCAGGAGGAACTTGAACCGCTCGTTGGTGGACTCGGCCGTCCCAAAACCGGCGTACTGGCGCATGGTCCACAGCCGGCTCCGATACATGTCGGGGTGGATCCCACGGGTATAGGGGTAGCGCCCGGGCTCGCCCAGCCTCTCGGCCGGTTGCCATCCCTCCAGCGTCTCGGGTCCGTAGACCGCCCGGATCTCGATGCCCGAGTCGGTGCGGTGCTCGCCTTCCGGTGTCGTCGCGTTGGCCACGAGCCTCAGGCTAAGTCGTCGGAGGAGGGCCTCGTGGCGGAGGCCCCCTGAGCAGGCGCCTCGGAGCCCTCGACCATCGAGCGGTACACCGCGATCAGGGCTCGCTTCTGCGAGGCGCTCAGGCGATTGTCGGTGCGGACGGCGCTCTCGACGCTCTGGCGCCTGCCGGACGTACCCTCCAGGCCTGCGGCCTGCGCCAGGAGCTCCTCGGCCGAGAGGTTGAGGGCCTGCGCGAGTGCCTTGATCACCGCCACGGAGGGTTGGTGGAGACCCCGCTCGATCTGGCTCAGGTAGGGATTGGAGATCCGGGTCAGCTCCGCGAGCTGCCGGAGACTCAGCTGGGCCAGCTCCCGCTGCGTCCTCAGGTAGCGCCCAAAGGCACCCAAAGGTCCACCCCCGTCGGGCGCAGGATCGTGACCGTCGACCACCCATGCGAATTTACCGGCGCGACCGCCACACCGACCTGGCGGCTCGGGCTCGCCGCGTGACTCGGACACGCGTATATGACAAGACGGAAAACGATGGCGCACAACCATTGACGACACCGGGTGCTGCGGTGGTAAATGGGCCCAGAGATGGAGGACCGAGACCGCCAAGAGCCCGCGTCCGAGAATGGCGCCGTCCCCGGGGGCCTGGATCCCCTGGGTCTGGTGGACGCCCTGGGAAAGGTGGCCGCGAGGACAGCGACCAGCTGTGCGCCGGGTCGGCTCGCCGAGCTGGGCTGGGAATGCCTCAAGATCGCCCTGGGCCGGTCCTCGGTCGCGCCCAAGGCACGCGACTGGAGGTTCACCAACCGGGCGTGGAGCGAGCACCCCTTCTACCACCGGTTGATGCAGAGCTACCTCGCCTGGGGTGAGACGGTCGAGCGCCTCGTAGACGACGCCGACCTCGACTGGAGGACCGAGGAGCGGGCCCGGTTCGCCGTCTCGCTCCTCACCTCGACCGTGGCCCCCACCAACCAGCCGCTCCTCAACCCCGACGCCCTGGAGCGCGCCTGGGAGACGGCGGGCAAGAGCATGGTGCGGGGGCTCCGGAACTTCGGCCTGGACCTCACGACCAACAACGGGCTGCCCCGATCGATCGCCCCGGGGGCCTTCGAGGTCGGCAAGACGCTCGCGGCGACGCCCGGTGCGGTGGTGCACGCCAACGAGGTGTACGAGCTCCTGCAGTACAACCCGAGCACACCTGCCGTGCGTGCAAGGCCCGTCGTGGTCGTCCCCCCGCAGATCAACAAGTACTACGTCATGGACCTGGCGCCGGGTCGCAGCTTCATCGAGTACGCGCGGGATCGGGGCTTCCAGGTCTTCGCGGTCAGTTGGCGCAATCCCACGCCGGAGCAGTCGGGATGGGGCCTCGGCACTTACGTGGAGGCCCTCGGTGAGGCCGTGCGCACCGCCACCGACATCGCCGGCAGCGACGGGGTGAGCACGGTCGGGGCCTGCGCCGGCGGGATCACGACCGCAGCGCTGCTGGGCCACCTGGCCTGGACGTCGGAGCCGCTCGTCCGCTCGGCGACGTTTGCCGTCACCCACCTGGACTACGACGTTCCCGCCATGATCGGGATGTTCGGGACCCGCCGGGTGGTGGACCAGGCACTGGCCAAGTCCAAGGGCACGGGCGTGCTCGACCGGGTCGCCCTCGGGGCCCTCTTCTCCCTGTTGCGGCCGAACGACCTCGTCTGGAACTACTGGGTCCGCAACAACCTGATGGGAGACGAGCCGCCCCGCTTCGACGTCCTGGCGTGGAACTCGGACGGGACGGCGATCCCGGCGGCGCTGCATGCCGATTTTCTCGACATGTTCCTGCACAACTCGATGGCACGGTCCGAGATGAAGCTGCTCGGGTCGCCGATCGACCTCCAAAAGGTCGACTGCGATTCCATGGTGGTGGGGGCGCGCACCGACCACCTGGTGCCGTGGCGGGCCTCGTACGCCACCACCCGGCTGCTCGGGGGCACCAAGGAGTTCGTCCTCTCCTCGTCCGGCCACATCCAGAGCCTCGTCAGCCCGCCGGGGACCCCCAGGATGACCATCACCACCGGCCGCGAGCCGGTCGACGATCCCGACGAGTGGCTCGCGGAGGCGAGCGAGCGGCAGGGGGTGTGGTGGGAACGCTGGGCGGAGTGGCAGGCGCCGCGGGCCGGTGGGGAGCGCAAGGCCCCGGCATCGCTCGGCAGCCGCGCTTTCCCCCCTGCGAGCCGGCGCCCGGCCGCTACGTGCGGAACGGCTGACGCCCGGGGCCCGAACGGCGCCGCGCTACCGTTGCCTCCCACCTCCAGGACCTGGACCGATCCCGATGATGAACGACCCGCTCAACGCATGGATGATGCTCGACTCGGGCCCGAGCCACTCGCCGTGGGCGGAGATCGTGACCCGCCTGCCGAGCGGGGAGGTCCATCGCTACACCTACGCCGACTTGGGCCGGCGGACCCGCCAGCTGATGCACGCCCTCGACGGTCTCGGACTCGAGCGCGGCGAGCGGGTGGCGACGTTGGCCTGGAACAGCTACCGCCACCTCGAGGCCTACCTGGCCGTGCCGTGCACCGGGCGGGTGCTCCACACGCTCAACGTGCGGCTCTCGCCCGACGAGCTCACCTTCATCATCCAAGACGCCGACGACCGGGCGCTGCTCGTGGACGCCGACCTCTTCCCGATGATCGAGGAGATCGCGCCGCGACTCGACGGGGTCCGCCACGTCGTCGTGCTCGACGAGTCGGTGCCGAGTACGTCGGTGCCCGGCGTCGTCTCCTACGAGGAGCTCATCGCCGGCCAGCCCGGGGACTACCCCCGCCTGGACATCGCCGAGGACACCCCGATGGGGCTCTGCTACACCTCCGGCACCACGGGCAAGCCCAAGGGCGCGCTCTACACCCACCGCTCCAGCTTCCTCCATGCACTGGCCGTGACGTCGGCCGCCGCGATGTCGATCGGGCCGGGGGACTCGGTCCTCCCCCAGGTGCCCATGTTCCACGCCAACGCCTGGGGGATGCCCTACGCCGCCGCCCTGGTCGGCGCGAAACAGGTGTTCTTCGCCGGGCCCTTCGAGCCGGCACCCTTCGTGGACCTGATGGCCGAAGAGCGGGTGACCGTCGCGGCGGGCGTGCCCACCGTGTGGCTGTCCATGGCTGACGAGCTGGCGACGAGGCGCATCTCCCTTCCCGATCTCCGTCACATCGTCTGCGGCGGGAGCCAGCCGCCGAGGAGCCTGATCACCCGCCTGTCGGAGGAGTTCGGCATCCGGATGATCCAGGCCTGGGGCATGACGGAGACGTCTCCGCTGGCCTCCATGGCATGGCCCCAGGAGCGGATGCGAGATTGGCCCGAGGAGCGGGTCACGGAGGCGGCACTGACCCAGGCGGGGCTGCCGCTGCCCGGGATTCGCGTCAGCATCCGCGACCCGGACGGCAACGAGGTGCCCGCCGACGGCGAGACCATGGGCGACCTGTGGGTCCGGGGGCCCTGGGTCATCGACTCCTACGTCCACGGGATGGGTACGGAGCAATTCACCCCCGACGGGTGGTTTCGCACGGGCGACGTGGCGATCGGCTCACCCGACGGCTACTTCGTCATCGCAGATCGGACCAAGGACCTCATCAAGTCCGGCGGGGAGTGGATCTCGTCGGTGGAGATGGAGGCGGCGATCATGGGGATGCCCAACGTCGTCGAGGCCGTCGTGATCGCCGTGCCCCATCCCAAGTGGCTCGAGCGTCCCTTGCCCTGCGTCGTGGCGCGTCCGGGCACGACGGTCGGGATCGAAGAGGTCCGGGAGCACCTCGCGTCCTCGGGCTTTGCCCGCTGGCAGCTCCCCGACCGGCTGGAGCTGGTCGACGAGATACCCAAGACGGCAGTCGGCAAGTTCGACAAGAAGGTGCTGCGAACCCGCTTCCCGGCGTGAGCGCTTGCATGGTATAGTTTGCACCAACCCGAATATTCCAAATCCACCGGGTTCCGTCCATCGAAAGTCCATGAAAGTGAGGTGCCCAGCACTGTGAGTACCGCCATCCAGTTCACCGAGTCCGTCCAGGACGGCATCGTCAAGGCAGTCGAGACCAGCCAGCGTTGGACGCTCGACGCCCTCAAGGCCGCGACGTCCAGCTTCGACCCGGTCCTCCCGGACCGCTCGACCCTTCCCTTTGCCGGGAACATGCCCTCCGTCCAGGAGGCGATCGACAGCAGCTTCCGCTTCACGGAGCGGCTCTTGGAGGCGCAGCGCTCGTTCGTGTCCGAGCTCGCCTCGCTCGGAACCCCTGCGCCGAGCACCCCGGCCAAGAAGTCGACGGCCGCCTGATCCGCACCCGGCCGTCACCGACGCGCCCGGGCGCAGCCGCTGCGCCCGGGCGCGTCCGCACGGGCCCGAAGGCCCTCGCACCGACACCCGGAACCGCAAGCCTTGTTCGGCGGTTCCGGGTGTCGTAATTTCATGTCGAAGCCGACGTCGCCTCGGTGACGTCGGTCAAGGGGGGCTCGGTGAGAGCGAGGGAGTCGCGGAGTGACGCAAGCCACCCTGACCATCAACAGCAGGAATTACGGCGCATGGTCGCTGCGGGGTTGGCTCCTCTGCAGGATGGCGGGGCTCGACTTCGCCGAACGCCTCGTCGACCCCAGCGACCCGGCGGCCCGGGCGGAGCTGTTGCAGCTCTCCCCGTCGTTCCTCGTCCCGTGCCTCGAGCACGACGGGAACTCGATCTGGGACACGCTCGCCATCGGCGAGTACCTCTGGGAGACGCTGCCCGGCTCCGGTCTCCTGCCGGAGGATCCGGCCAAGCGGGCGCACTGCCGCTCCGTGTGCGGCGAGATGCACGCCGGCTTCGCCAACCTGCGTAGCCGCGCTGCCCATGAACATCCGTGCCAGCCACCCGAACTTCAAGGCCTGGAGCGGAGCCCAGGCCGACATCGACCGTATCGTCGCCGTCTGGCGGGACTGCCTCTCGGCGTCCGGAGGGCCGTTTCTCTTCGGGGAGTCCCCCACGATGGCCGATGCGATGTACGCCCCGGTCTGCACGCGCTTCGTGACCTACGACGTGGAGCTCCCCCCGGAGTGCGGCGACTACGTCGAGGCGGTGCTCGCCCTGCCCGACATGGTGGAGTGGATCCAGGCCGCCACGGAGGAGCCGGAGGCGCTGGACGAGCTCGACGTCGAGTTTTGACCGCCCTTACGTCGGGCGGCCCCTACCCCTGGCGGGCCCGGCCCCGCTCGTTGGCCACGATGAAGTTCCGCACGACGGGGTAGATCTGGCCCTCCCAGGCGGATCCGCTGAAGACGCCGTAGTGACCGACCCCCGCCTGGAGGTGGTGCCGCCGGCGGGACGGTCGAACCTTCGTGCACAGATCGTGGGCCGCCATGGTCTGGCCGACCCCGCAGATGTCGTCCCGCTCGCCCTCGATGGTGAGGAGCCCGGTCCGCGTGATGGCGCCCAGGTCGACGCGCCGGCCTCGCCACTCGAATTCCCGGCGCGGCAGCAGATGGCGTTGAAAGACCACGTCGACGGTCTGGAGATAGAACTCCGCCGCCAGGTCGAGGACGGCGAAGTACTCGTCGTAGAAGGCCCGGGTGGCGGCGGCCTCCGCGTCCCGCCCGTTGGCGATGTCGTTGAAGAGGCCGAGGAGCTTGTCCGTGTGCCGGCCGATGTTCATCGAGGCGAATCCCCCGAGCTGGAGGAAACCGGGGTAGACCCGCCGCACGGCCCCGCGGTAGCGCAGGGGCACGGTGGCGATGACGTGATCGGCGAACCACGACAGCGGGACGTCCATCGCCAGCTGGTTGACCGAGGTGGGGTTGACCCGGCAGTCGATCGGACCGGCGATCAGCGTCAGGCTCCTGGGCGTCACCGGATCGCGGGCCTCGCTCAGGACGGCCGTGGCGGCGAGCGCCGCCGGGCAGGGTTGGCACACCGCGAACAGGTGCGCACCCGACCCGACGGTTCGCAGGAACCGCATGACGTGGTCGACGTAGTCGTCGAGGCCGAACGGACCGTCGGCCAGGGGCACGTCCCGGGCGTTGTGCCAATCGATCAGGTAGACGTCATGGTCGGTCAGCAGCGTACGGACGGTCGAGCGGAGAAGGGTGGAGAAGTGTCCGGCCAGCGCGGCGACGACGAGGACCCGGGGCTGGGGCGTCCCCGACTCCTTGGCGAAGTGGATGAGCGTGGCGAAGGGCGTCGACTCCACCGCCTCCTCGCTGACCGGTGTCGGGCGGCCCCCGACGGTGACCTCATCGATCCCAAACGCCGGCCGAGCGTGCGTCAGCCGGGCCTCCTTGACGATCTGGCACGTGGCCGAGGCCCAGCGGAAGGCCTTGTGGTCGCTCAGGGAGCCCGGCAGCTCGCCGATCGCCCACGCGGTGAGCTCGGCCAACCCGACCGCAGGGGCTGTCAGGTCTCGCTGCGCCTGGTACGCCTGGTAGAGCATGGAGGGGAGCTCCTGGTGCCTCGCCACCGGCCCGGCCCGGTTCGCCATTCCGGGTATCTGATGAGGAGCCCGACACTACCGGAGGCGCATTGGGGTATCGAAAGAGCAAGACCGCGGTGTCGAGGCTCGGGACCTGGTCACAGGAATAGCGCCCCGTCGGTCACGGTTGAATCGTTCACGCGGAGGAAATGAGCGGACTTGGCGCGCCTGCACCTCGATCAGAAGCTGACCGTCGGGATCGTCTTCGTGCTGTCCATGTTCATGGCGATCATGGACATCACGATCGTCAACGTCGCCCTCCCGACACTCGGGCGGGACTTCCACGTGCCCCCCTCGAGCGTGGACGTGGTCGTGACGAGCTTCCTCGTGAGCCTGGCGGTCTTCATTCCTGCGTCCGGGTGGCTGGGCGACCGCTTCGGCACGAAGCGCATCCTGCTCACGGCCATCGCCATCTTCACCGCGGCCTCCGTGCTCTGCGGGCAGGCCAACAATCTGACCGAGCTCGTCATCTACCGCATCCTCCAGGGGGTGGGCGGCGGGATGCTCACCCCGGTCGGCATGGCGATGCTGTACCGCGCCTTTCCTCCCGAGGAGCGGGTCCGGGCCTCCCGCATCCTCATCGTCCCCACCGCCCTGGCCCCGGCGCTCGGCCCAGTGCTGGGCGGCGTGTTCGTCACCCAGCTGTCGTGGCGCTGGGTCTTCTATGCGAACCTCCCCATCGGGATCTTCGCCTTCGTCTTTGGACTCCTGTTCCTCCGCGAGCACCGGGAGTCCAAGCCCGGTCGCTTCGACCTGGCGGGCTTCGTCTTGGCCGGGGCCGGCTTCGCGCTCCTCATGTACTCCATCAGCGAGGGTCCCGCCCGCGGTTGGGCCACGCCTCTCATCGCGGGGACGGGGATCGCCGGGGCCCTGCTCATCGGGGCGCTGGTGATCGTCGAGCTGAGGATCCGCGACCCGCTGCTCGATCTGCGGCTCCTGCGTGACCGCCTCTTCGGGGCCGCCTCGGTCGTGATCTTCCTGGCGATGGCGGGCTTCCTGGCCACGCTCTACATGGTGTCGCTCTTCTATCAGGACGGCCTGGGGCTCTCCGCTCTGATGTCGGGCCTGAGCACGTTCCCTGAGGCCTTTGGGGTCATGGTGGGAGCCCAGATCGCCGGGCACCTGTACCCCCGGCTCGGCCCCCGCCGGCTCATGTTCGGGGGGCTGGTGGTCGCGGGGCTGATGATGTGCCTCCTCGCCCTGGGGGGCTACGGGACGTCGCTGTGGTACTTCCGCGGGGTGCTCCTCGTCATGGGGATGGGTATCGGCAACGTGTTCGTGCCCACCCAGGCCGCCGGCTTCGCGACGATTCCGCCCGCCTCGATGGGCAGGGCCTCGGGCCTCTTCAACGCCGATCGCCAGCTCGGCGGCGCCGTCGGGGTCGCCCTCTTGACCACGGCGCTCGCGACCGTGGGAGCGGCCCACATGGTCGACGGCGTGTTGCATCCCGACCTGAGCGCCTACCACCTCGCCTTCTTCGTGGGCGCCGGGCTCGTGTTCTTGGGTGCTCTCTCTGCGCTGTGGATCCGGGACCGGGACGCTGCGGCGACGATGGCCCCTCGGCGAAAGCCCCAGCCAGCCACCAAGGAGGCTGAGGTCGTCGCGTCGGGCGTCGGACCGGCAGCGGGAGGCGTCGGGGTGGCGGGGCAGGCGGGGTCCGGGGAGCCCGGGGTCTCCGGCGGGTCCGGGGGCGGCACAAGCCCCGGCGAGCCGGCACCCGTCTACGTCCGAGACTGACGAAGGGCGGGCCGGGCGGCGGCGCTCAGCGCCGGACAGAGCCCATCTTGCCGGGATGCGCCCTCCTGGGACCGCCTTGCCCCCCGCGACGACGGATTGTGCCCATGGCGAGGGCTAGGGGTTGGCCTCGGCGACGAGCCGTTGCACCACGGGGTGCTCGTGGGCCGAGGCGCCGAGGCGGACCGCCATCATGAAGACGCCGATACTGAGGGCGACGAGGAGCACGATCGCGGCCCATCCCGGGACGAGAGCCATCCCCCCGTAGTTGCCCACGAGGCTGATGACGATCATCCCGGGTATGTACGCCGCCAGCCACCCGATGGCGCGCCACTCGTGTCGGGTATGACGGATACTCGGGCGCAGCCAGGAGACGACCGCCAGGATCGCCAGCCCGATGGCCGCTCCGACGAACACCCGGGAGGTGGCCCGCCATCCGCTCCAGTAGATGGCCAAGTTGGCGAAGGTGAAGGCGACCGGGATGACCACCCTCCATGCCGGCAAACGGAATGGCCGGGGTCGATCGGGCAAAGCCCGCCGGAGCGCCCCGGCCGACAGGGCGACCGTGGCGTACACGAGACAGGTCGAGGTGGTCACGAACTCCGTCAGGTGCCTCGACGTGGGGACGGTCAGCAAGACCGTCACCTCGAGCACGTAGCACAGGCACAGGCTCACGACGGGGACGCTGCGCCGGTTGAGGCGTCCGACCCCAGCGGGGAGAAAGCCCTCGCGGGCCATGGCGTAGGGGACGCGGGAGCCGCTCGCCACGTAGTTGAGGGCCGTGCCGGCGGGGGACACGAAGACGTTGACGGCGACAAGGACTCCGATCAGGGTGAGCCCCGCGGCCTGGGTCAGCCCGTAGAAGGGTCCGAGGCTCCCCTGAAACGTCTCGTTGGTCCACCCTCCGGACAGCGAATGGGTCGGGACGGAGACGACGTAGGCGATCTGCAGGAGCATGTACAGCAGCGCCGCCACCGCGACCGAGGCGATGACCGCGATCGGGATATTGCGCTGCGGGTGCCTGGTCTCCCCGCCGAGCTGGACCGCCTGCTCGAAGCCGAAGAGCGCCAGCAGGGCGCCCGCCTGGCTGACCCCGGCCAGGATGCCGTGCGAACCGTACGGCGCGAACCCGCCGCCGGCGGAGAAATTGGACCCGTGGAAGGCCGTCGTGATGAGGGCGATCGCCAACGCCAGCGGGACGGCGATCTTCCAGATGACGATCCAGGCGTTGGTCTGGCGGAACCAATGCATGCCCAGCAGGTTGAGCACCGTGAGCGGCACGAGCATGAGAGACCCGATCACGAGTCCGAGCGGCGTCAGCGAGACGCCGAATGCGGGGCCGTGGGAGACGACCACCTTCGGGAAGTAGTCCGCCGCGTACCGCAGGATCGCGATCACCTCGACGGGAGGGATGACGACCGCGATGATCAACGAGAACCATCCCCCGACGAAGCCGCCCGAGCGCCCAAAGGCGTAGAGCGGAAAACGGGCGGTCCCTCCCGAGACCGGGAACATCGCTCCCAGCTCCGCCACGACGAGCGCGATGGTCATCATCATGGCCGTGGCCACCGCCCACGAGACGATGGACGAAGGTCCGGCCAGCTCGGCGGCGTCCCGCGGGGCAAAGAACCAACCCCCGCCGACGATGGACCCGATCGCCACGAAGAAGATCCCGAGGCGGTTGAGGATCCGCCGCTGGGTGGCCCTTGTCGAGACGACCGGGACAGGAGCGTCTTCCCCCGGGGTCCCGGAGTCGTGCGCCATGCCTGGACGGTCCAGCTCAGCCATCGGAGACCCTCACGTGGTGCGACGGGTATCGGCACAGCAAAGGGGGACAACCTCGAAGCATTGCGTTCCCGGTCCCCCGGACCAGGATCATGCCAGATGAGCAACCGGTCGCGGGAGCCGAAGCTCAGGGTCGACTATCCAACACCGTCTCGTCCCCGGCTGCCCCTGCTCGGGCGGTTACTGGCCGTAGCGGGCGACCAGCTCGGCAACCCGTACGAGGTACTCCTCCCGACGATGCCGGTTGAAGTTGTCCCAGGTCGACAGGCTGGCGGTGTCGACGAGCCGGTCGACGAAGAGGATCCCGTCCAGGTGATCGCACTCGTGCTGAAAGGTTCCGGCGGAGAGGCCGCCGACGGTCAGACGAACCGGTGATCCGTCGCGATCGAGCGCCTCGACCTCGATCGAGGTGAATCGCTCGACGTCCCCTCGCATGCCGGGAACCGAGAGGCAGCCCTCGTTGTTGCGGAACTGCTCGGGCGAGAGGCGGGTCCATGTCGGGTTGACGAGGATGGTCAGCGGTATCCGCGGCTTGTACGGATAGCGCGGGTTGTCGTCGACCTCGATGACGCAAACCCGCACGGATTCGCCGATCTGGGTGGCCGCCAGCCCGGCGCCACCCGCCGCCCGCATGGTGCAGACCAGGTCGTCGATGAGCTCCTGGACAGGGCGACCGGTGACGTCAGCCGGATCGACCCGGTCGGCTCTCCGACGAAGTCTCGGGTCTCCGATTTGGAGAATTTCACGTTTCCGACCCACTTCCCTGTTGCATGTGGGGAAACTCATGTGAATACGATACAACGATGGGTGCGGCCGATACCGTGATCGTGGGTGCGGGGGTCGAGGGCCTGAGCATCGCCTGGGCCCTGGGCCGGCGGGGCGAGGGCGACGTGCTCGTCCTCGAGAGGAACGTGGTCGGCGCGGGATTCACCGCCAAGTCGAGCGGGATACTCCGCTGCCACTACGGCGCGCCTTCTCTCGCTGCCATGGCGTGGCGATCCCTCGAGCTGTTCGAGGAGGCCAGGACCGTCCTCGACGCCGACGTCGGTTTCCATCGGACCGGTTACCTGGTCGGCGTCGGGCCCGACGACCGGGCAGCCCTCGAGGCCAATGTCGCCATGCAACAGGGGATCGGCATCGACGTGTCCGTGATCACTCCGGCAGACGCCGCCGACATGCTCCCCCAGATGCTGGTCGACGACTTCTCGGCCTTCGCGTACGAGCCGAGGGGGGGCTATGCGGACGGGCACCAGACGGCCGCGGCGTTCGCCCACGCCGCCCGGACCGCCGGGGTGCGGATACGTCAGGGGTGCGAGGTCAAGGGATTGGCAACCAGCGGCGATCGGGTGTGCGGAGTCGTCACGGCCGACGGCGAGCAGATCGGCGCGGGACGAGTGGTCGTGGCTGCCGGGCCGTGGTCGGCCGGCCTGGTCGGAGACGCGGGGGTCGAGCTACCCATGCGTGCGCAGCGGGAGCAACTCATGATCGTCGAGACGGGAGAGCCCCTGGGAGAGGTGCCCGTCCTGTCCGACCTGGTCTCCCTGCAGTACCTCCGGACGGAGCGCTCGAGCCACCTCCTCCTCGGCAACTCCGATCATCACGATCCCGAGTGGGTGGATCCCGACGCCTACGACAACACCCTGGACGACGACTACGCCCTCGAGGCCATCGAGAAGTTCTCGCATCGCTTCCCCGGACTCCCGGACGCCGGCCTCTCGTCGAGCTACGCGGGCTGCTACGACGTGACCCCGGACTACAACCCCGTGATCGGCCCCTCCCCCCTGGACGGGCTCTTCATCTGCGCCGGCTTCAGCGGCCACGGCTTCAAGATCTCCCCGGCGGTCGGGACCCTCATGGCCGACCTCTTGTGCGACGGGGCGAGCAACGACTCCGCCGTGGTGGCAGAGGACTTTCGACTGAGCCGCTTCGACGAGGGCAACCCGCTCGTGAGCTCGCATCCCTATCTGGGTGCGCCGGAGATGCGCTAGCCCGACACGACCCAGCTCGACTGGCGGGGCATGGGGCGCAGGCTGAGCTCGGGGGGGCGATGCCGTCGACCAGCAGGCGGAGCAGCCGTCACGGTTCATGCAGTCCGCGGCGGCGAGCAGGTGGGCTGGCCGTGGACACGCGTCTACGAAAAGACGCCGATCCCGGCAGCCTCATTGCGCTTCTTCCATTCCTGCCTCGACATCCGCTGGACGTCGACGTCTTCGGCCAATGCCCGAAGCGCGCCGACGGTCGCCTGCTCCCGTCTCGTGTACCTGAAGGGATCCCAGTCGAAGAACCGGCAGGCGTTCTCCCATGTGATCCTGTTGATCTCCTCGTCGTTGCAGCTCGCCTCCTGGAACTCGCGCCAGGCAAATTCCGGCGATTCTGGCCACGTGGTATCGGTATGGGGGTAGTCGCACTCCCAGGCGATGATGTCGAGACCGATCCGGTGGCGCAGCTCGAGGCCGGAGGGATCGGTGATGTAGCAGGCCAGGATGTGCTCGCGGAAGACCTCCGAGGGCTGCTTGCCGCCGAAATCATCCTGGTGTTGGAGCCACTCCTGGTTGGCGTAGTGGCGGTCGATGCGGTCGAAGTAGAAGGGAATCCAGCCGATCCCTCCCTCGGAGAGGGCGACCTTGAGGTCGGGGAACCGCCGCAGGGTGGGGCCGAAGAGGAGGTCCTGGGCGGTGATCGCGCTGATCTGACAACTCAATACCATGAGGTGGTCCACCGGCGCCTCGGCAGGACGTCGAATGGCATCGAAGCCTGCACCGATGTGGAGGGAGAGGACCATGTTCTCCTCGGACAGCGCCTTCATCATCGGGTCCCAGTATCCAGAGAGAAAGCTCGGGTAGCCCTGTACGTGGGGCGTCTCGAGGAAGCTGACCGACCGACAGCCCTTCTTTGCGATGCGGTGAATCTCCTCTACGGCGAGATCGACATCCCACATCGGGACGATGCCGAGCGGGATGAAGCGGCCCGGGTAGGTGGCGCACCATTCGTCGATGACCCAGTCGTTGTAGGCCCGCAACATGATGAGCCCGAGCTCTCTGTCACGACCCTCGGCGAAGGTCCGGGCGTTCCAACCGGCCATCGTTGGGAAGTTCATTGACGCCAGCACGCCGTTTGCGTTCATGTCCCGCACCCGCTCATGCACGTCGAAGCACCCGGGCCGCAGCTCGGTGTAGGAGCCGGGGTTGAACCCCCATTCGGTCTTGGGCCAACCGACAGTGGCGGCCATTCCGAACGGGGTGGAGGTCTTCTCTCCCTGGAATACCCACTCGTCGACACCCTGATCGTTGCGAACGACCCTGGGCACCTCGTCCAGGAACCTCTTGGGAACGTGCTTCTGCCACATGTCGGGCGGCTCGATGAAGTGATCGTCGATGCTCACCAGGATCATGTCGTCCATGCGCATGCCGGTACCTCCTTTGTCTCGGCAAGGGCTCTGAGGGAAAGGGCTTGCCAACAAACACCTTCAAGCCGGGCGAGAGCCGCGCCAAGGCAGAACTGGCCCCATGTCCAAAGGCGAGGTTATTACCGTATTGGCAGAAGAGCCGTGCTGGGCTCCCACCCGTGGAGATGGCCGCGGTGCAGCCCTGCGTCAGCCCGTGATCGAGAGGAAGCGTCGGATCATGGCGTTGACCTGGTCGGAAGCGAAGATCTGGTTGAAGTGCCCGGCCCCCACGGTTTGCCCGATGAACAGGTGCGGGCATTGCGGCGCCAACCACGCAGCGTCGCCGAAACCGCCCGGCGCCGCGGAGATGGCGAGCAGCGGAACCTTGCTGGCGCGAACCGCGTCGGCGCCCGCCCAGGAAACGCTCGACCGCATGGCGGCGAAGGCCACCTCCTGCTTTGCGGACGACATCACGGAGGAGATCTCGGCGGTGACGGCGGGATCGTCGTACGGGCCGAACATCGTCGCCGCGATCATCGCGTCCAGAGTTTCCTGGAAGTGCGGGCCCCCGAGGCCCTCGAGCAGGGGCTCGGTCACCGAAGCAAGGGCGTTCGCCTCGGGGAGCGGTGAGTCGAGGGCGACGGCAGCGCGCAGGACGTCGGGACGCGTCGCCGCCGCCTGGACGACGACGCTGCCACCCATGCTGTGGCCGATCGCCACGGGCCGATCCAGCTCCAACGCCGTTGCCAGCCAGACCACGTCGTCAGCGAACTGCTCGATCGTGAAGGGGGCCACGACGTCGCTCTCGCCGTGACCTCGAAGGTCGACCGAGACGACGCGTCGCTCCGGCGCGAAGTGGGCTGCCTGGGGCGCCAGGTGCCCGTGGAAGCAACTCCACCCGTGCACGAGCAACAGGGGCGCCAAACCGCTGGCGTTCCCTTCGTCCTTGTAGAACAACTTCACGCCGTCGCGCTCGATGAGGGCCATGTGCGAGATCATCACACGTCATGTCGCGAGCCGTCTACCGAGCGGCTCCTCGCGGGACACTACAGTCGCCGACGTGCCCACGTCTGGACTGCTCACGGGCAAGGTGGTGCTCATCTCCGGGGTCGGTCCGGGTCTTGGCCGGTCGTGCGCCAAGGCGGCGCTCGACCACGGGGCGTCTGTCGCGCTCGGCGATCTCGACGCGGATCGACTCGTTGGGATCGTGGCCGAGCTCGGGGCGGACCCGGGCCGAGTCCTCGCCCGCCGCTTGGACGTCGGAGACCCCTCGGAGGTACAGCAGATCGTGGCTGCCGTCGGTCAACGATGGGGTGGACTCGACGGGCTCGTGCACGTCGCCGCCCTCGACACACCGACCGGGGGCCTCGCCGACGGCGATCTCGACGACTGGGATCGTGTCTCCCGGGTGAACGTGCGCGGGACGCTCGAGGTGACCAAGGCGGCCCTCGCCCTCCTGAGGCCGGGCGCTTCCGTCGTGGTGATCGGGTCGATCGGCGCCGTCCGCCCCCGTGCCGGCAACCTCCGTCTTGCCTACGGGACATCCAAGGGGGCATTGTCGACGGCGGCGCGCTACCTCGCCGTCGAGCTCGGCGCACGAGGCGTGCGCGTCAACACGGTGGCACCCGGGTGGAAGTGGGGCCCGGTGCTCGCCGCCTACGTAGAGCAACTCAGCGCGTCTACCGGCGTCTCGAAGGAGGAGATCGTGGAGGGTTACCGTGCCGAGGCCGCCCTCCACGACATCGCCGACGACGACGACGTCGCGGACTCGGTCGTGTTCTTCCTCTCCGATCTGTCTCGGAAGGTCTCCGGCCAGACGCTGCACGTCGACGCGGGAGGGTACATCCCGTGAGCGCGGCGGAGTACGCCCCGTCCCACATGGGCCTGTGCGTCACCAGTCTCCAAAGGAGCCTTCGCTTCTACTGCGACGGGCTCGGCTTCGAGTTGGGTGGGCAGTTCCACATCACCCGTCAGATCGCGGAGGTCGACGCACCGGTCGACGTCGTCTCCCAGTTCATCTTTCTCGAGGGGCTCAGGATCGAGTTGCTCGACTACGCGTCGCCGGGGACCTTCGGCACGCCCCACACTCGCAGGAACCACCTGGGGCTCACGCACCTCTCGTTCGTCGTGGACGACGTGGAGGCGCGTGCACGCGAGCTGGAGGCCGTCGGAGGCACCATTCTCCAGGACACCCGCAACCCCCCGGAAGACGAGACGCTGCGGATCCTGTTCGTCGCCGACCCCGACGGGAACCGCATCGAGCTCATGGCGTTCCCAGACGGTGGCGCTCCCTCGTACTAGGTCCCACCAGGGCAGACCCCGGTCAGCGGGGCTCGCGCGAGAGCGCTACGCCGGGGGCGTGTTCCGGAACAACCCCATCGCGAAGTAGTTGGCGGCGCCCCCATAGGCTTGGGCCAACGCGGTCCGGCAACCCTCGACCTGGTGCTCCCCGGCCAGGCCCCGCACCTGAAGGGCGGCCTCGGCGAAGCGCACCATGCCCGACGCCCCGATGGCGTTGGTGGAGAGGACACCGCCCGACGGGTTCACCGGGAACGAGCCGCCGAGGTCGGTCGCGCCGGAGTCGACCAACTTCCATCCCTCACCGGGACCGGCGATGTCATGCCCTTCCAGCCACATCGGCTCGTACCAGCTGAAGGGGACGTACAGCTCGGCCATGTCGATCTCCGACAGTGGAGTGGTGATCCCGGCCTGGCGGTAGACGTCGTGGGCGCACTCCACGCCGGCCTGGGGCTTCACCGGGTTGCGGCCGGGGAACGTGGACAGCTCACTCTTCACCGAGAGGCCGTGAAACCAGGCTGCCGGCTTCGAGGACCGCTGGGCTCCCGCCTCGTTGGTGACCACGACCGCGCAGGCGCCGTCCGAAGAAGGGCAGGATTCCTGGAATCGGATGGGGTCCCACAGCATCGGGGAGTCCTTGACCTTCTCGAGGGTGATGTCCGGCATCTTCAGGTGGGCGTAGGGGTTCTTCGCCGCGTTGCGCCGGTCCTTGACCGCGACCATCCAGCCGATGTAATCGGGCGCTCCCGACTCCTGGATGTAGGCGCGCATCCACGGCGCGAATGCCCCGCCCGCGCCGATCCCACCCGAACGGCCACCGGCCAGGCCCCACTGGGCATTGCCCTCCGACTGCTTCTCCCAGGAGACCGCCAGGACGGTGTCGTGGATACCGGTCATCACGTGGTGCGCCCCGACGATGCAGGTGGACCCACCCACCGAGCCGGCCGTGTGGACCCGGAGCAGGGGCTTGTTGGTGGCTCCGACGGCATCGGCCAGGAAGATCTCGGGCATGACGATGCCCTCAAAGGCGTCGGGCGCCTTGCCGATCACCACGGCGTCGATGTCGCGAATGGTCAGCTCGGCGTCCTCCAGGGCCCTGTCGATGGCCTCCCGGAGGAGGCCGGGGATCGAGACGTCGTCCCGACGCTTCTTGAAGTGGGTCTGGCCAATGCCGACGATGGCGCACTTCTCGTTGGGCATGGCTACTCCCCCTCCAAGAGGCAAACGAGGTTCTGCTGCAGCAGGGGACCGGACGTGGCATGGGCCAGGGCCCGGTTGGCCGACCCGTCGATGATGCGGGCCGCCGCCTCCACGATGCGAACGAGACCGACGGCCATGATCGGATTGCCGGCCAAGGCACCACCCGAGGGATTGACCTTGGTCGGCCCGTCCGGAGCGAGACCGAGGGCTTCGAGCAGGATCAGCTCCTGCGGACTGAACGTCGAAGTCAGCTCCACCAGGTCGAGCGGCCCACCGTCGTAGCCGGCCTTACGAGCGGCGAGGGCCGTCGAGGGGGACGACCGGATGTCGCGCACCCCGGGCTGGTGAGCCTCGATGCGGTGGTCCAGGCCCCGGATCCACGCCGGGCGCTCGCAAAGGGACCGGGCGCGGTCGCCTCGGGCCATCACGACGGCCACCGCCCCGTCCGAGATCGGGGGGCAGTCGTGCCTGCGCAGCGGGTTACGGAGATACGGCTCGGCGAGCAGGGCATCGACCGAGGCGTCGGCGTCTTTCAGCTGCGCGTTGGGATTGGACACTGCGTTGCGCCGGCTGTTGGCGACGACCCGGGCGAAGTCCCGCTCCGTCGCCTTGCCGGAGTCGAGCAGTGCCCGGGCCTGGAGCCCGGCCAACGAAATGGGGTCGAGCGCCAGCGGGGCCAGATAGTAGGGATCGAGCTGCTGAGCCCAGACCTCCGCGGGGTCGGACGGCGACGACTTCCCCGACCCAAAGGCCAGTGCGATGTCGATGTCCCCTTCCTGCAGGCGCATCCACGCCTCGTACAGGGCCCACGCCCCGTCGGCCTCGACGTGGGATTCGGAGATCGGCGGCCAGGCGCCGGCCGCCTCCAGGTTGGAGACGAAGGCGAACGGACCACCGGTCAGGTAGTCACAGCTGCCCGCGCAGGTGAAGCCGATCTCGCGCCGGCCGATGCCGGCCATCTCGATGGCCGAGGTAACCGTCGGGACGAGCAGCTGCACCTCGCTCGGGTTGGCGTCGCGAAGCGACGGCGTCTGGGCATAGCCGACGATGGCGATATCGGTGGCAGGCATCAGAACAGGTGGTCCTTGTACTCTTCGATGGGGGCGTCGGGCTCCCCGGTCGCCTCGAAGGACTCGACGACGCCGTCGACCCCGCTCCATCCGCGGTTCGTCATGCCATCCACCGAGCGCTCCTCGCGGGGCTTCCACTTGGCCTTTACTCTCATACCGGCCCGCAACTCGGAGTGCGGCACGCCGGTGACGTCCTGGCCACCGATGGTGCTGTCCGCTCCGTCCAGTCGGACCGACGCGTACACGAACGGCTCGGTCTTGGTCTGGCCGTAGTAGGCCACCGGGGTGACGATCGTGAACCCGGTGACGATCCCGGTGTCGGGCAGCTCGATCTCGTCGGCCTCGGTGGTGGGGACCACGCACAGCGAGCAGTAGCCCTTGGAGGGGACGAAGACCCGACCGCAGGACGGGCACTTGGCGCCGATGATCCTCTCCTCGAGAAGCCCGTCGGCGAAACGGTTGAGGTTGTCCGTGAGCCTCTCGTGGTACGTGAGCGTCACGAGGTGCTCCATGACCAGGTCTTCCTTGGCGGTGTCCGTCATGCCACGGGCTCCCAGGCTTCGAGGTCGGTGATCACGTTGTGTGGCTCCTTCGCGAACCGGGGCCGGACCCTCATTCCGCTGGACATCGCTTCCGCTGATCCCGCGTCGACGGCCCCGACCATGGCGGTATCGGCCCCGTCCGGCTTCACCAGTGCAAAGGAGAAGGGGTGATCCAGTGGATGCTTCGGGCTCGGCGTGTCCACCCAGGTCCAGGCCACCACCGTCCCCTCGGGGCCGATGGCAACCATGTCGGTGCCGAGTGACTCACCCGTTTCGGGGTCGTACTCGAGGGGCGGGGCCAACACCCGCCCGTCCTTGCCTCGGATCCCCAACAGCTTCCCCTCCCTTAGGCCGGCAAGGAACGCTCCCACCACTGGCCCGAGCGTCCGGCTGTAAGGGAACTCGAGCTTCGTCACGGTGATTCTCGGTTCGCTCACGGGGAGAATGAGAACACACCCGAGTTGGAGGGGCAAGCGAGCCGTAGGCCACCTCCAACACCCCGGGTTCGATTGGCTTTCCCGACCGCCGGCCCGTGTGGCTCAGTTGTACGGCTGAGTTCCGGGGTGCATGTGGCGGTCCAGGTCGTTCATGAACTCGACCGCGATGTGCCGGTGGGTCCAGACCCACTCCCCCTCGACTCGCCGCCACCGATCCTCGTAGCGTCCCGCGACCAGGAGCTCGAACGGCTCTCCCGAGTCGGGGACCTGCATCGCCACCGTGTAGCTCGTCAAGGAGTGGGCGGTCCCGGCCTCGGGGTCAACGTCCACGATGATGTTGTGGTAGATCTCCTTGGCCGCGCGGCCGTGGCCGGGATAGGTCTTGTTGGTGGCCCGATAACGGTCACGTATGGCGTCACCGCCGTGGATCACGGGCAAGCCCGGGCGGTCCACGCTCAAAGTGACCTCTCGCATCAGCCGCCCGAGCTCGTCGAAGTCGGCCGCCTGGATGGCGTACCCGCTCTCGTAGAGTCGCCGGAGGATCTGTTCGCGGCCCTCCAGCACCTCGATGCGCCTGGTCAGATCCTCGATCACGTCCTCCGGCGGCATGGCGGCCCTCCTCGCGGTGCGATGTCCGGTTCACCGTATCCGCGGAGGTCGTCAGCGCCGATTGGGCGCCTTACCCCCGCGGGCGGCTCATCGTTCCGGCCATCCGATCGCGTCGAAGACGGCAAGGGGGTCGAGATAGTCACGCCAGTGGATGATCTTGCGGTCGACGATCGTGAGCACCGAGATGAAGTGATTGTCATAGGGAGCGTTGGTCGGGACGGCGTGGCCGTGCGAGGCGTATTCGAGGACGACGACGCCGGTAACCGGGTCGTGGTGGACAGCGAGCTCGTCGCAGTGGTCGAGGAGGAAGGTGGTGCCGTAGGGGCGGTAGAGCTCGGCCACCGCTTGCCGTCCGACGACGCGGCGTGGGTAGCCGGGGACGGTGATGACGTATTCGAATACGACATCCTCGGCGAGAAGGTCGAAGAAATGCCCGCCGTCGACGAGCCCGGCCACGCCCTCCTCGATGATCCGGAAGAACGGGTCGAGGGCGTGGAAGTCGCCGAGGTTGCTGATCGCTGTCATCGGACTTGGCTCAGGGCTCACGCCCGGCGGTGCGTCGGGCGAAGTCGGCGAAGCTGGTCGGAGGCCTGCCGGTGACCAATGGTACTTCGTCGTTGGGCCACGACCTTGCACAGACAAACCAGCCGTGACGGGTCCGGCTGGCCGGCGCAGCGGAGCAGACGGATCCAAGTGACACAGACGACGGTAGGTTGGATCTTCGATGTTGCTCGTGGGGACGAAGCAGGGCCTCCTTGACCTGGACACCGGCCATACCCTTGTCGACGGCCACACCGTCACCGCCTTGGCAGCTGGCCCCAGGAGATGGCACGCACTCCTGGATCGCCAGGTCGTCATCCGCCTCGAGGACGGAGAGGTCACGACGGTCGGGGAATTGCCCGCCGGCGACGGCCAGAGCTTGGCCGTCCTGGCCGACGGATCTGTCGTCGTGGGCCGAACCGGTGCCCGTATTGCCATCGTCGGCACCCGGGTGAAGAACGTTAGGGCGTTCGAGAACCTGCCGGGTCGAGACCATTGGAAAAACCCGGCCAATGCGACGCCAGATACCCGGTCCATGGCGACCAGCGGCGAGGACCTATGGGTGAACGTCCACGTAGGCGGCCTCTGGCACTCAGGTGACCAAGGGAAGAGCTGGCACGGGGTCATCGAACCCGGGGCAGACATCCACGAGGTGCGTGCAAAGAGCGGATCTGTGGTCGTGGCGGCGGCAGTTGGATTCGGCTGGAGCGAGGACGGTGGGAACTCGTGGTCGTGGTACACCGAGGGGCTCCACGACAGTTATCTGCGGGCGGTATGCATCGATGGCGAGACCGCGTACGTTTCGGCATCGGACGGGCCATTCACAAGACACGGCGCCGTGTATCGGGCACGGCTCGGGTCGGCGTTCGTCCGCTGTGAAGGGGGCCTGCCCGAATGGTTCCCCGACAACGTCGACACGGGGCACCTCGATGCTGCCGGCGGTCGTGTTGTCGTCGGTTTCGGCAGAGAGCTCCATGTATCTGAAGACCACGGCGAGTCGTGGGACGCCAACGAGGTTCCCGACGTCATCACGACGGTCCGCCTCGGGCAGAGCTAAGGACCCTCCCCGGCGTTGAGGGGTCGTCCCCCAGTCGGCCCGCCGGCGGGAGTCGAGCAGCACCTGGTGCCGCCGATAGCCTTTGGCGGTGCCCAACCCTGTCGTACTCGTTCACGGTTTCGCCTCGTCATACCAGCACGGCTGGGCTGATGACGGTTGGCCGGAGATCCTGGCCTACGAGGGCCGCGAAGCCATCGGCGGGGACCTCCCCGGGCACGGTTCCTCTCGGAAGCCAACCGACCCCGCGGCCTACGAGAACCTCGAAGAGCAGGTGCTCGAGACCTTCGAAGACCGACTTCAGGTGGATGCCATCGGCTTCTCGCTAGGGTCCCGGGTCCTGCTCACCCTGGCCACCCGCCACCCAGATCGCTTCGGCCGCCTCGTCCTCATGGGCATAGGGGACAACGTGTTCCGCGACGACCAGGATGGCGCCCTGGCGGACGTGATCGAGAGAGGAACGTCGCCCGACGAGGTCGGGATGCGGGTCTTCGACAAATTGGCCGCGGACCCCCGCAACGATCGGGCCGCCCTGGCGGCCCTCATGCGCCGGCGCCCGGCTGCCCTGGACGAGGCTGCACTGGGCCGGGTGGTCTGCCCGACACTTCTCGTGCTCGGCGACGAGGACTTCGTCGGGCCGGCCGACCGGCTCGTCGCGGCCCTACCCGACGCGAGGCTGGTAGTCCTGCCCGGCGTCGACCACTTCGCGACCCCCAAGGACTTCCGCTCCATCGACGCCGCGCTGCGATTTCTGACGGCGGACTCGGCCGCGGCTCCGGGCTCCTCCGAGTACTGAGCGAGGAGGCGCCATCAGCATCCGATCTCACGATCCCGCCAGTCCGAGCGTCTACCCGGTGTGATCGGAAGACCAGGAGCAGCGACATGCTGACGATGGACGAGGTGCAGGCGAGAACGGAGAGCGTGACGTACACGACGATCGCTTCCACGTTGGGCCGCCTGACGGTCGTCGCGCGGGCGAGAGCGATAGTCGGCTGCTACTTCCCTCACCACTGGCATCGGCCTGATTCGGCCAGCTTCGGCGCCTGCAACGACGCCGACTTCGACACCGTCCGCGACCAGATCGCTCAATACCTCGCGGGCGAACGACAGGAGTTGGAGGTGCCGGTGGCAACCAACGGCGACGAGCACGAAGAGCGTGTCTGGTCACTGGTCCGCCAGATCCCCTACGGCGAGACAGCCACCTATGGGGACCTGGCCCGCCAGTTGGGAGACGGCACGACTCCTCAGGAGGTCGGCGCCGCCGTGGGCAGGAACCCTGTGTGTCTGATCGTCCCGTGCCATCGCGTCGTCGGGGCGGGAGGGAGGCTGACCGGTTACGCCGGTGGTCTGGTCCGCAAGCGATTCCTGCTCGATCTGGAAGCCGATGTCACGGGACGGGCGACCCGTCTCTTCTGAGATGGCGCCTCACGTTTCGACCGGCCGCGGCGTCTACATTGCGTGACCGGCAAACGACCATTCTCCGAAGTGGTTTCGCTCCACGGCCCGACCGTGCTGCGAGTGTGCCGGGCCGTCGTCGGCCCCGTCGACGCCGACGACGCATGGTCCGAGACGTTCCTCTCCGCGCTGCAGGCCTACTCGCAGCTGCCGGCGGACGCCAACGTGGAGGCCTGGCTGGTGACCATTGCCCATCGCAAGGCGATCGATCTCGTCCGCAGGACGCAGCGATCGGCGACGCCGGTGGCCGACGTCCCGGAAGAGCCGAACGAGAGCAGCGGTGAAGGCGGCGGCGAGTTCGACCTCACACGGTCCGTGGCGGAGCTCCCGGAGCGGCAACGCTACGCCGTCGCCTACCACTACCTGGCCGGCTTGCCCTACGCCGAGGTGGCTGCGGTGATGGGCGGGAGCACGGACGCGGCCCGTCGGGCCGCAGCCGACGGGATCGCCAAGCTCCGAAAAGCCCGAGAGGGCGGCACCCACACAGACGAGACTGAAGGAACGATGCGATGACCATGGCCACCCAGGGACCCGACCACGACTTGGGCGAGCTGTTCGGCTCCCCACCAACCCAAGGCGACCTGGCCGCGCTGTACGCCAAGCTCGCCGCCCAAGCGGAGGACGAAGGTCTGCTCGACATCGCCTACCGCACTCTCTCCACCCCTGTCGGCACTTTGCTCTTGGCCGCCACCCCGGCGGGGCTGGTCCGGGTTGCGTACGAACGTGAAGGCCTCGACACCGTGTTGGGTGGCCTGGCCGACAGGGTCAGCCCCCGGATCCTCCACGCCCCGGCCCGGCTCGACGAGGCTGCCCGCCAGCTGGAGGAGTACTTCGCCCGTCGCCGCACGCACTTCGACCTACCGGTCGACCTGAGCCTGTCGAGCGGGTTCCGCCGATCCGTGCTCGCCTACCTGCCGACCATCGGCTATGGGCAGACCACCAGCTACCAGTCCGTGGCCGCTGCGGTCCACAACCCCAAGGCCGTGCGGGCTGTCGGCACCGCGTGCGCCACCAACCCCCTGCCGCTCGTTATCCCCTGCCATCGGGTCATCCGTTCCGACGGACAGCTCGGCGCCTACCTCGGTGGCCCCGAGATCAAGCATCAGCTTCTGGACATGGAGGCCCACGATGATCGCTGAAGCCACCACCGGGGCAGCCTCCGCGTACCGGCGGCGGGTCGACGGCGCCGACTGGGGGGCGGTCACCGCAGGGCTCGACGATCTCGGCGGCGCCCTCCTCCCGCGACTGCTCACCGCCGCCGACGCCCGCGAGCTGATCGGGCTCTACGACCGGGACGAGGCCTTCCGCTCTACGGTCACCATGGGGCGACACCGTTTCGGCGAAGGTGAGTACCGCTATCTCGCGGCGCCGCTCCCCGAGGCGGTTGATGAGCTGCGCCACGCGCTCTACCCGCACCTGCTCCCCATCGCCCGGGACTGGTACACCAAGCTTGGACGACCCACCCCCTGGCCCGACACGCTCGACCAGTGGTTGGACGAGTGCCATCAGGCCGGGCAGACCAAGCCGACCCCGCTCATCTTGAAGTACGGGCCGGGCGACTGGAACGCGCTGCACCGCGACCTCTACGGCGACCTCGTCTTCCCCCTCCAGGTGGTCATCAACCTGACCGAGCCCGGGAAGGACCACACCGGCGGCGAGCTCCTCCTCGTCGAGCAACGCCCGCGGGCTCAGTCCCGGGGGACGTCGACGACGCTCCCATACCTCCGAGGGATGGTGTTCACCACCCGAGACCGGCCGTTGCGAACGCTGCGGGGCTGGACTGCCGCCCCGGTCCGCCACGGCGTGTCCGTGTTACGTTCCGGCGAGCGCTACACCCTCGGCATCCTCTTCCACGACGCATCCTGATGGCACGGGCGGTGATCCTGAAGAACGTCAGCCATTCGGAGGATGGGCCGGGCTGCGGGACTTCTCGTTGGACGCTGACCTTGAGGACGTGATCGACGGCGTGTTCAGCTTGGACCAGTCTCTGGCCGACGAGTGCCTGGAACGGCTCCGCCTCCGTTCGCTTGAGACCGCGTCGGATGTGGCATCGCTCATCGAGGCGATGGGGGCGCTCATCCCTCAAGGCACGACGGCAAAGCTGGAAGCTCTGGATCGAGGCCAGACGCCCTTCGGCGCCCAACCCGCAATCGTGGCCGAGCTGTGGATGGAGCACCCGGCCTGGTCGTGGACCTGCTGGCCGTTGGCGACTCTGGCGGCGGGACTGGTCAACACGTCGTCGAGCAGTCTCACCGCCGACGTGGTCGCCCTTCGCCGAGTCGATCCAGGAGCGCCAATCGTCGACTTCCATTCGGCCGTCCTGGTCAGCTCTCGGGACGACACCTGGCTCTGCGATCCCTACTTTGGGATGGGGCCGGTTGACTCCCGAAACGGCGGAGCCGTCCTCCGCCCAGGCGTTATGGGCGAGGTGCTTCCCGGCGGTGAGGCGCTGGCCGTCCTGGTCGGCATGGCATCGAACGGCTTCCTGCTCCACTACAAGATGGCGGACACGGGCCTCTCGCCTGCGGACGTCAGCCGGTACTGCGAACTGTCGGCGACCTCCTCCGGCCTCCCGAACCGACGCCGTATGGGTGTGCTGCGTGCCGATGGCCTAGAGCTCGCACAAGAGACGAAGAACCGGGAGGTGGTGCGCCACCGATGGAACCCGGGCCCACATCGCGTCTGGGGCGACTCGGAGGCTTGGGGTCACCGCGACTGGGAGGAGGCTACCGAAGCGGTTCTCCGTGACGGGACCAAAGAGTGGTGGTGAGAGGGTCCGAGAAAGCTGCCGAACAACGGGCCCGTTCGAGCCAGCTCACAATTCCCTGGGACTCGGTCACGGACCTAGACGCTCGCCGTTCGCGGAGTCAGCTAGGAAGGTGAGTCACGGCGGTTGGAATGTTTGGGGGCGAAGACGGCGCTAACAACGCGCCCACGTGGTTGAAGATCGCCGCCGCGTATTGGCCGCCAGAGGGAGCATCGGGGTTTGCCGTCGTGAAGATGACCACACGGAGCTTCTGGGCTGGGAGATAGCTGACCAGCCCCGTGTAGCCAATCAACCCGGGTTCGGCGAGATCCCATCCGTTCGACACGACCCCACCCAGGCCGTAGTAGAAGCTCTGCGTCAATGGCCCCAGTCCCACGGCGTCAGGTGCGAACTGACGAGCGTGTGAGCTGGCAGAGAGCAGCGAGCCCGTACCCAGGGCCTTGGCCCAACGTCCCAGATCCGACAGGTCGGAGGTCATGTCCCCGTTGTTGGGTGCCCAGCTGATGGACCAGAAGGTGGAGTCTTGGTAGTCACCTCGCTCGCCGTCGTAGGCGTGGAGCACCGGAGACGGGATGTACGAGGTCGGCGTCATCTGGGTGTCGCGGAGGCCAAGAGGATCGAGAATGAGCCGTTGGATCTGGAGGGGCACCGGTGCGCCACCTGCCCGGGCCAGGATCTGACCGAGAATCACGAAGTTCGAGTCGCTGAAGGCCCAGCTGGTGCCCGGGGTGAAGTCCAGCGGCTGACCGGCGCTGATGGAGATGAGCTCGTTCGGGGTCCACGCCCGGAAGGGGTCAGCATCGAACTCGGCGGTCCATTGGTCGGTGTAGAAGCTCGCATATCCCGAGGTGCTGTTGGCGAGCATCCCGACCGTCACCTTGCTCGCGTCGGGCAGCGACGGAAACCACTTGGAGACCGGGTCGTCGAGCGAGATCTTTCCCCGGTCCACCAGCTGCAGCAGCAGCGTGGTCTCGAAGGTTTCGGTGACATTGCCAATCCGGAAATGCATGGAGGTACTGGCTGCAACGCCTGGGTAGGAGGTGCCCAGGGCACCCGAGATCAACTCGGTGTTCTTGTCCCACACCCCGAAGATCACCGATTTGAGTGAGTACTGCGCCTGGAGCGATCGGACGGTGGCGAGGATCTGTGACCCACGGGAATTACCCGTGGCGACGCAGACGTTCGGGGCGACCGCCGTCTGCTGGCTGGCGCATCGAGTCGATCCCGTAGAGGGGCTGGCTCCGGCCGACGACGGGTTGGCGAAGGCCGCGCTCATGCAGAGGAGCATCACTGCGCTGAGTAGGGCGATGGTCGTCGTGGCGATGCGTGCCAGTCTCATGCTCCCTCCTTATGGCTTGAGACACTGGGGTTCGAGGTCGGACACGTCCCGACTGCAGCGTCGTCTGAATGCTCGCTATTGCTGGGTGTACCGGCGGGCACACGTCACCGGACAGTCCTACCACGTGCAACATATTGGATCAAGTAGTACTTGATCCAATATACTCAAGCATGAATAACACCACCTGGTGTTGCTAAAATGGGTGGGTGCCGTCGCGGACAGGGCGAACCTCGATGTCGAGATACCACTCGCCCCTTCGGGCTCGGCAGGCCGCGCAGACGCGCCAGACGATCATCGACGCGGCGATCCGGCTCTTCGGTCGTCAAGGATGGGCCGCCACCACGTTGCCCATGATCGCCAGCGAAGCGGGCACCTCCGTCGACACCATCTACGCCACTTTTGGAACGAAGTCCGCCCTACTCATGGCGGCCGTCGATGTGGCCATCGTCGGGGATGACGAGGAAGCCGCCATGGTCGATCGCCCGGACTTCGCCGTGCTCGGAAAGGGCAGAAGAAGTGAACGGTTGCGCGCCGGTGTCGCCTTCACACTGGATGTGTACGAGCGCTCCGTGCCGATTCTCAAGGTCTTGCGGGAAGCCGCGGCCAGTGATGCTGCGGCATCGGCACGGTTGGCCCAGTACG
This sequence comes from uncultured Actinomycetes bacterium, assembly GCA_963773635.1. Taxonomy (GTDB): domain Bacteria; phylum Actinomycetota; class Acidimicrobiia; order Acidimicrobiales; family RAAP-2; genus CAVZBW01. Next base: position 1,384,432 of record CAVZBW010000005.1, read on the forward strand.
ACGAGGATCGTCGAGGGGTGGTGATTGCCGGTCTGGCGTTGATCCTGGGGAAGGAGCCACCCGAGTCGCTTGTGGATGGCATTTGGGCGCTGATCAGTCCCGAGGTCTATTCCCTGCTGATTGACGGAAGGGGCTGGTCAAGGTCCAAGGCCGAGGCATGGCTGACGGAAATGGCGGCCGCGGCCTTTGGTGTGTCCCTGCGCTAGCTCAACCGGGTGGATAGGTGCCGCGGGTCCTTGGTGGCCATCGAGCCTCTCCAAGGTTCCGATCGGCAAATATCGGCCCTGTGGGCGCCACCGGAAGGGGACGAAGCACAGGGCTCCGGTGGCTCGGAGCCCTAGCCCTGGTCGTGACGTGCCTCGGCGCACTCGAGGCCATCCCCGGGGTACCGGGCCATGATCGGACGGCCCTCGCCCTCGAGCTCGTGGCGTCGGATGGCCAGGCGGGGGTCAGCAAGCTCTATCCGTTCCTCCATCCGGGCTCGAGGGAGGGCTGCGCCGACCTCGAAGCAACGTTCGGCGTGGGTAACCATCTCCTCAAGAACACCGAGCTCGGGTTCTACGCCAGCGTGTGGCCTACCTACCAGGCAATGGCCTACTTCGAGGTCCAATCGCTCCGCCCGGGCGCTTCCCACTGCTCGGCGGATCTCGCCCAGACTCTCGCTGCCGTCAGCGCCAACGATTGGGCCGATCCGGTGGCCGGCTCTCCCGGGGCCTACGACCAAGGTCCCCGCGCCTTTCACGTGGCCTCGGATTTGCCGAGGGTCGACGACAGCCTCTGGATGGGTCTGGCCACGGTCTTCGAGTACGCCCGGACGAAGGACCCCTCGTTGCTCCGACGGGCCCAAGACGTCTTTCGACTGGCCACCGCCAACTGGGATCCAAAGGCTGGCGGCATCTACTGGGAAGACCACACCTCAAGCGCCCGAGATGACCAGAAGTCGGTGGTCTCGAACGCTCCCGCGGCGCTCTTGGGCGTTGATCTCTATCGGCTGACCGGTCGGAGGTCCTACCTCGAGTGGAGCGAGCGCATCGTGGGCTGGCTCGAGACCAACCTCGTCGACCCACGGAGCGGGCTCTACGACGATGGCCTCACCGACCACGCCGGACGGGTGGTTCGCCGTCGAGCGACATACACCTACGACCAGGGCATCGTGATCGGCGTGCTGGCGGCGCTGGCACAGGTCGACCCTCAGCGATATCCACTGGCGGGCCCGGTCGATCTGGCGCATCGGGCTATGGACTATTTCGGCTCTCGTCGGCACGCCTATGGTCTTCCGGGGTTCGACGTCATTTGGGCGGAGAACCTCTTGTCGGTTGCCTGCCTCTACCATCACCGGGCCTTTGACGTGGAGGCCCGGCAAGCGGTGCGGCTCGCCCTCCGCTCCGAACCCAAAGGAACAAGCGACCTGCTGACGTCGGCCAGCGAGGCGACGCTACAGACCCTTACCCAGCTACCGATAACCGCCCTCGTTGACCAGTTCTATTCAGTTCCCCTGTCGCCTCAGGGGGTCGGTCCGTCCGGGGGCTCTTGGGAGAAGGCGGTTGGCGTCCGCGTGGACCTCTCCGACACCGTGGGCTACTGACAAGTTCAATGGGTCCCTACGGGGCCTCGGCGGCAGTGCCTCAGCGGGCGTGGGGCATGCAGAGCTCGTCGTACTCCGCGATGACGATCTCTCCGGCGTCCGGGCCGCAGGCCGGGCACTGGGGGTCGCGGCGAACCTTGAACGTCCGGAACGACTCCTCCAGAGCGTCGTACGCGAGGAGCCGCCCGATCAGGGGATCGCCCAGGTCGAGCAGGACCTTGATGGCCTCGAGGGCCTGGATCGATCCCACGATCCCCGGGAGCACCCCCAGGACACCGGCCTCCGCGCACGACGGAGCGAGCTCGGCCGGCGGGGGCTCCGGGATCATGCAGCGGTAGCAGGGTCCCTCGTAGGGAGCGAACACGGTCACCTGACCCTCGAAGCGGAAGATCGAGCCGTGGACCACCGGGATCCGCTTGAGCAACGAGGCGTCGTTCACCAGGTAGCGGGTTGGGAAGTTGTCGGTCCCGTCCACGATGACGTCGTACCCGTCGATGATGTCGAGGACGTTGTCGGCCCCCAGCCGCACGTCGTAGGTGGCGACGTTCACGTCGGGATTGATGGCCGTGAGCGTCTTCTTGGCCGAATCGACCTTGCGCTCTCCGACCCGGTCCAGGTTGTGCAGGATCTGGCGCTGGAGGTTGGAGGCGTCGACGACGTCCATGTCGATGATCCCCAGCGTGCCGACCCCGGCCGCAGCGAGATAGAGGGCCGCCGGCGAGCCGAGGCCCCCGGCGCCGAGCAGGAGCACCTTGGAATCGAGCAGCTTCTGCTGGCCCTTGGCGCCGACCTCGGGGAGGAGAAGGTGCCGGTGGTACCGGTTGCGCTGCTCCGGCGTGAGCACCCGCGGTGCGGCCCACGGGCGGCCCTCGTCCTTCCAGCGGTTGAAGCCGCCGATCATCGAGGTCACGTTGGAGTACCCCAGGTCGCCCAGCGTGCGGGCCGCGAATGCAGACCGGCTGCCGGCTGCGCAGTAGACCACCACCGGAGCCTCCTTGTCCGGGATCCGGCCCTCGACCTGAAACTCGAGGAATCCCCGGGGCACGTGGACGGCCTCGGGCAGGGCGCCCTGCTCGTACTCGTCGGCCTCGCGAACGTCCAGGTAGACGGCGCGACCCTGCATCGCCTCGGCGGCGGCGGGGTCGATCTCCTCGATGGACGACTTGGCGTTGCTCAGCAGTTCTCTCGTTGTGGCCACCACTGACCTCCCGTGATCATCGTGTAAAACCGTACCAGCGGGGTCAAGATTCCCGGGATCCCGGCCCTGCGCCGGGCAGGGTTCCAAACACGGGGGACGATTCGTGGACGTGCACCAAGCGATCCTCAGCCGGCGCATGGTACGAAGCTTCGACCGGGCCCCCGTGGACACCGGGGTCCTCGCGGCCATTGTGGCCGATGCCACGAGGGCGCCGTCCGCCGGCAACACCGGCGGCACCGCCTGGCTATCGCTGACCGGTCCCGAGGAGACCGCCCGCTACTGGGACCACACGACGACCGCCGGGTGGCGGGAGCGATCGCGGAGGTGGCCGGGGCTCTCCCGTGCGCCGGCGATCCTGCTCTCCCTCTGCCGACCCGACGCCTACGTCCTTCGATACGGCGAACCGGACAAGGCCGGCTCCGGACTCGGGCCCGTCCACCAGGGAGAGGGCGGACCCGAGGCCTGGCCGGTGCCCTACTGGTTTGGGGACGCCGCCTTCGAGACGATGCTCGTGCTGCTCGGCGTCGTCGAGGCGGGACTGGGCGCCTGCTTCCTCGGCAACTTCCGGGGCGAGGCACCCCTCCTCGAGAGCCTCGGGGTACCCGACGGGTGGCGCCTCTTTGGCGCGATCGTCATCGGCCACCCCGACGGAGCGGACCATCCCTCCCCGTCGGCCGGACGCCCGCGCCCGGAATGGCGCCGCATGCACGCCGGTCGCTGGGAAGGCGGCTGACCGCAGCAGTTCCCTCCGGGAAGTGACGGGGTGCGTTACTACCGTGGGAACCATGTCCCCGACGACGGCCGCACCGATCTTCCCACCGACGGCCGGCGAGGCAACGTCGGAGCGGGTCGACCCGGCGACGCGGGTCCCGGAGCGGGTCCGGGTCACCCCCTGGATCGACCCGATCGTCGATGCCCACGGGGTGGATCCGCGCTCCGACTATGTGGAGCTCTTCTGGTTGGGCATCCTCGGCCCCTCGGCGACGTGGTTCCTGCGCCGGCTGGCGGCGGGGCTGGAGGACTCGCCCGACGGCTACGTGCTCGACCTGGATCTGGCCGCCAGATCCCTCGGCCTCTCCCCTCGGCAGGGGCGCAACTCCCCGTTTGCACGGGTGCTCGGTCGATGCGAGCGCTTCGGCATGATCCGATTCCGAGCGGACGTCCTCGACGCCCGCCGGCGTGTCGCTCCGGTCCCTCAGCGCCATCTCCAGCGGCTACCCCTGGAGATCCAGCGGGCGCACGAGCGATGGAGGCAAGCCGATCAGGAGGGCACGGCCGAGCCCGGCTCCCTCAGGAGCTCGAGCAGCGTCCTCGTACCGAACCCAGTGCCTCCCTTGGTGAGGTAGCCCGACGCCTCGGCTGCCCGGGCGGGACCCGCGATGTCCAGGTGGGCCCACGGCACGCCGCCGGCGAATCGGGCGAGGAAGAGCGCGGCCACGATCGATCCCGCTTGGCCCGGTCGGCCGATGTTCTTCAGGTCGGCGACGTCCGAATCCAGGTGGTCGCGGTACTGCTCGGCGAGGGGCATCTGCCAGCACTGCTCCCCCGCGCGCTTGCCGGCCTGCTCGATGGCCGCTACGAGCGGCTGCGTGGTGCCGTAGAGGGCGGCGATCGAAGAACCGAGCGCCACGACGGCGGCGCCGGTGAGGGTGGCGAGGTCGATGACCGCATCGGGTCCCTCCTCGACGGCCAGACAGAGCGCGTCGGCCAGCACCAGCCTCCCCTCGGCGTCCGTGTTGAGGACCTCCATGGTCGTGCGGTCGCGGGCGGTCAGCACGTCCCCCGGCTTGATGGCGCGACCGCCCGGCATGTTCTCGGTGATCGGGGCGAAGGCGCTCACCCGCACGGGAAGGCCCTCGACGGCGCACGCCCACGTGGCGGCCAGCACCGCGGCGGCGCCACTCATGTCCGTCTTCATCGTCGTCATCCCGTCGGCCGTCTTGAGCGAGAGGCCGCCGGAGTCGAAGGTGATCCCCTTGCCCACGAGCGCGAGGTGGGGCGTGGACGACGCCCCACCCGGCCGGTAGGTCACCTTGACGAAGCGCGGTGGCTGCGAGGAACCGCGGCTCACGCCGAGGAGGCCGCCGAGGCGCTCCTCCTCGATCCGGTGCTCGCCCCAGACCTCGAGCTCCACCCCGCCGACGCCCCGGAACCTTTCGACCACGAGGTCGGCGAAGACGCTCGGGGTGAGCTCGCTCGGCGGGCGGTTGACCAGATCGCGGGCAAAGCCCACGGCGTCCGCCGCCAAGACGCCGCGCCGAAGTGACGATGACGCCGGGTCGCCGATAGGGACGGTACCCGTCCCCACGCCCGGAACAACGAGGAGCCGTTCGATCGGCGGCCGCTGGGGGTCCGAGCGAAACTCGTCGTAGCGGTAGGCCGCCAACATGGCACCCTCGGCGACCGCCGAGAGGGCATCGCCCGAGATGGCATCGCCAGGGGGACCGGGAACCGCGATGGCCGCCACGCCGCCCTGCCCGGCGGCGCTCACGAGCGCCGCCGCAGCCCGCCGCCAGCGGTCCACGTCCGCTCCGGCTCGATCGCCGAGCCCCAACGCGAGGAGGGAGGTCGACTCGAAGGCGGCGGAGAGCACCGCCGATTGTCCCGGCTTCGCCGCGAACCCGGCTCGGCGAGACCAGTCGGCGGGAAGGGTGGCCGGCAACGCCGTGCCGGCCACCGAAGGAGGGAGCCCCTCGTGCAGCACCGGTCCGTCCGGGGAGCTCCAGTAGGGCACCCCGATGGCGACCAGATCGGGCGGCAGATCCTGGGCGCGAGCCAGCTCGACCCGGAGGGGCATCAGGGATGGTTCCTTGCCGTCAGGTGGGCGTCGCCCTCCTGCCAGCGCGCCATGGTCCAGAGCAGGTCGGAGAGGCGGTTGAGATAGCGCACGACCAACGAGCCCTCGGCGGGCGGGTCGGCCACCGCCGTGCGCTCGGCCCTCCGGACGACCGTCCGGGCGACGTCGAGGGCGGCAGATCGGCGGTTCTGACCGGGCACGACAAACTCCGAGGGCATCTCGAAGCGCTCGGAGAGCCGGTCGATCTCGGACTCCAGGCGGCCGACCATCTCGTCGGTGACGAGCGAGGCGCCCGGTTGCAATTTGTGCCGGTTGTCGGGGGCCGTGGCCACCTCCGCCATGAGGACCCACAGGTCGCGTTCGAGGTCGATCAGCAAACCGTCCAGATCCGATCCCCTTGCGCTCTCGGCACGGGCGACGCCCAGCGCGGCCTGTGCCTCGTCGACGGCCCCGTTCAGCTGGATGCGGGCGTCGTCCTTCGGCAGGCGCCCGCCGTACAGGAGCCCGGTCGTCCCGTCGTCGCCGCGACGCGTATAGATGCGCACGGCCGGGGATGCTAGCGGCGCTCCATCGGGACCGGCACCACTAGCCTGGACCGTTATATGGCCACGCCACCCGAGCTGCTGGGCCGGATGGATCCGGCCGATTCGTCGTACCTCGAAGCGGTCCGGCGGCGCGTCGTGATCCTCGACGGTGCCACGGGCACCAACCTGCAGCTCGCCGACCTCACGGCCGAGGACTTTGGTGGACCCGAGCTGGAGGGTTGCAACGAGATCCTGGTCGAGACCCGACCGGAGATCGTCGAGCGGCTGCACCGGTCGTTCCTCGACGTCGGCGTCGACGTCATCGAGACGGACACCTTCGGCGCGTTCTCGGTCGTCTTGGCCGAGTACGGGCTCGCCGACCGGGCCCACGAGCTCAACCTGGCCGCGGCGCGCCTGGCGCGTCGCGTCGCCGACGGGTACGCGACGGCCGACCGTGCCCGATGGGTGGCGGGCAGCATGGGGCCGGGCACCAAGTTCCCCACCCTCGGACAGATCTCCTTCGCCGATCTCCGGGACTCCTACGAGGAGCAGGCGCACGGTCTGATCTCCGGCGGCGTCGACCTCCTGCTGATCGAGACGGTCTACGACCTGCTGCAGGCCAAGGCGGCCATCGGTGGCGCACGTCGCGCCATGGCGCACCTGGGCCGCCGAGTGCCCCTGCAGCTGCAGGTGACGATCGAGCTCACCGGCCGGATGCTGCCCGGCACCGAGATCCAGGCCGCCCTCGCCGCGCTCGACGCCATGCACGTCGACGTCATCGGGCTCAACTGCGCCACGGGCCCCTCCGAGATGGGAGAGCCGCTCCGGTACCTCGCCACATCGAGCAGGGTCCCCATCTCCTGTGTCCCCAACGCGGGCCTGCCCTCGGTGGTCGACGGTGCCATGCACTACGACCTGACCCCGGCACAGCTGGCCGCCTACCACCACGACTTCGTGACGGAGCTCGGGGTGTCGGTCATCGGAGGCTGCTGCGGGACGACGCCCGCCCACCTCCAGGCCGTGGTCGAGCGCTGCGCGGGTCTCCGACCGGCCCACCGCGCACCGACGTTCGAGCCGGCCGCCTCCTCCATCTACAGCCAGGTTCCGCTCCACCAGGACACCAGTTTCCTGGTGGTCGGTGAGCGCACCAACGCCAACGGGTCCAAGCGCTTCCGGGAGGCGATGTTGGACGGGGAATGGGACACGTGCGTGGCCATGGCCAAGGACCAGGTGAAGGAGGGGGCCCACGTCATCGACGTGTGCGTCGACTACACGGGTGCCGACGGCGTGTCCGACATGAGCGAGGTGGCGCGCCGTTTCGCCACGCAGGCCAGCGTGGCCCTGATGATCGACTCGACCGAAGGTCCCGTCGTGCGCGCCGCCCTCGACTGGCTGGGCGGCCGGAGCATCCTCAACTCCGTCAACCTGGAGGACGGCGACGGCGAGGGCACCCGGCTCGACACGTTCCTCCGCCTCGCCCGAGAGTACGGCACGGCCGTCGTGGGCACCTGCATCGACGAGGAGGGCCAGGCCCGCACGGCCGACTGGAAGGTGCGCGCCGCCCGGGCGATCCTCGACGTCGCGGTCGCCCGGTACGGCCTCGAGCCCCAGGACCTGATCTTCGACCCCCTGGCGCTGCCCCTGTCGACCGGGATGGAGGAGAGCCGGCGCGACGGCATCGAGACGCTCGAGGCGATACGCCGCATCAAGGAGGAGCTGCCCGGCGTCTCGACCATCCTCGGACTGTCCAACGTCTCCTTCGGACTCAACCCCGCGGCCCGCCAGGTGCTCAACTCCGTCTTTCTGCACGAGGCCGTCGAGGCGGGTCTCGACGCGGCGATCGTGCACGCGTCCAAGATCCTGCCCCTCTCCCGCATCGACGAGCGGGCCCGCGAGGTCTGCCTCGACCTCGTCTACGACCGCCGGCGAGAGGGCTACGACCCCCTGGCCGAGCTGCTCACCATCTTTGAGGGGGCTACGGCCACGTCGGGACCCGCCGAGGACCACTCCGACTGGCCGGTGACACGCCGGCTCGAGCAGCGCATCGTCGATGGCGACCGCAACGGACTGGAATCGGACCTCGACGAGGCGATGGCTTCCGGGCATGCCCCGCTCGACATCATCAACGCCTTCCTCCTCGCCGGCATGAAGACGGTCGGCGAGCTCTTCCGCACCGGCGAGATGCAGCTGCCGTTCGTCTTGGCCTCGGCGGAGACGATGAAGGCGGCCGTGGCGCACCTCGAGCCCCACATGGACAAGAGCGACGACGGCGGCCGGGGAAGGGTGATTCTCGCCACCGTCAAGGGCGACGTGCACGACATCGGAAAGAACCTGGTCGACATCATCCTGACCAACAACGGGTACGAGGTGATCAACCTCGGCATCAAGGTCGGAGTCGGCGAGATGCTGGCCGCGGTCGAGGAGCACCGAGCGGACGCCCTGGGGATGAGCGGGCTGCTGGTCAAGTCCACCCTCGTCATGCGAGAGAACCTCGAGGAGATGAACCGCCGGGGTCTCGCCGAGGTGCCCGTGCTGCTCGGTGGCGCCGCCCTGACGCGCACCTATGTCGAGCGCGACCTCCGGGAGGTCTACGAGGGACGGCTCTTCTACGGACGCGACGCCTTCGAGGGGCTCCGCACGATGGACCGTCTCATGGAGATCCGCGACGGGGCGGAGCAGGACGACGCCTTCGGTCGAGAGATCTCGGAGCGGCGAGTCCCAAGGCGAAGCCGGCTCGACGCTCCCGCGGAGGCACCCCCGGGCACCCCCGCTCGTGCCCCTGGGGTCGCCACCGACAACGAGCTCTTTCCTCCTCCCTTTGTCGGGAGCCGCGTCGCGAAGGGCCTTCCGATCGACGACATCGCGGAGTACCTCAACCTGACGGCTCTCTTCCGCAACCAATGGGGCTTCCGCCCAGAGGAGGGGGAGGACGACGGCGCCTTCAAGGAGCGGGTCAAGGCCGTCCTGCGCGACGAGCTGGCCGGCGCCAAGGAGAGGGGCCTCCTCGTGCCGCAAGTTGCCTGGGGACACTTTCCGGCCAATTCGGAGGGCAACGACCTCGTCGTCTACAAGGACGCCAGCCGGTCCGCCGAGTGGATGCGATTCACGTTCCCCCGCCAGGCCGCCGATCCCTGGCTGTGCATCGCGGACTTCTTTCGACCGGCCGAATCGGGTCAGGGCGACTGGGCGTCGTTGATGCTCGTGACCATGGGTGCCAGGGTGTCCGAGGAGACGGCGCGGCTCTTCGCGGAGAACGAGTATCGCAACTACCTCTTTCTCCACGGGCTGGGCGTCGAAATGGCAGAAGCGCTGGCCGAGTACTGGCACCATCGCATCCGGGACGAGCTCGGCTTCGTCGACCAGGACGGGCCCACGCTCACCGGCCTGTTCCGCCAGCAGTACCGGGGTGGACGGTACTCCTGGGGCTACCCCGCCTGCCCGAACCTCGAGGACAACGCCAAGGTCGTCGAGTTGCTCGGGGGGGAGCGGATCGGCGTCGAGGTGAGCGAGGGGTTCCAGCTCCACCCGGAACAGACGACCGACGCGATCATCTGCCACCACCCACAGGCCAAGTACTTCGTCGCCTGACCGGGCGACGCTTCAGCGGGCCCGTCGCGTGCCCCATCCCTGCCGGGTCATTGATCCCTGCCGGGTCATTGAAGTGGTCAATGGCCAAAAGTAGCTTGGTCGGGTGGCCGGCCCGTCTTCTTCGTCACCTCGGTGGTGATGAGCCATGAATGAGACGGCCCACGTCCTCGACCTCGTCGGCTTCGTCGTTGGCATCCTCGCAGTGATGGGCATCATCGTGCTGGCCGGTCGCCTGTGGACAGGGCTCGGCAAGTCCGGCGCCGGCGCCATCGCGCCGCCCGCCATCGCGCCGCCCGCCATCGCGCCGCCCGACACCGCGCCGCCCGACACCGCGCCGCCCCGGACCACGCCATCCGACGTTGCGCCCTCTCCTACCAGGTCGGCCGGCGGCATCCACGCTGGCCCGCCACCGGCAGATCTGCGCCCCCCCGAATCGAGCCGATCCGAGGAGGCCCAATCCCGGCCGGAGGTTGCCTCGCCGTCGCTCGCCCTGGTGGGCAACGGCTCTGCGCTGGCGGTCGCCACCAACGGCGCCGAGGCACCCTCGGCCCCGGCGACGAGCAACGGCAAGCACCCGATGACCAACGGGATCGATCGCACGGCCGGCTGGCGCCCGGACCCCGAGCAGGGCGAGGACCTTCTGCGGTACTGGGATGGCCTGCGCTGGACCGACCACTTCGCGCGCCGGGTCACCTCCTAGGCTCAGGCCGGCGAGGACCTCAGCGGGCGGCGGCCACGGCCTCGGCCGCGGTGTGCGCGTGGTAGCTCGAGCGGGTCAGCGGTGACGACTCCACGTGCGCGAGGCCGAGCGAGGTACCGGCCGTCCGGAGGTCTTCGAACTCCTCCGGGGACCACCAGCGCATCACGGGCAGATGATGGCCCGAGGGTCGCAGGTACTGGCCTACCGTGGCGATGCTGACGCCGACCGCGGCGAGGTCGGCAAAAGTGGAGAGCACCTCGTCCCGCCGCTCTCCGAGACCCACCATCAATCCGGACTTGGTGACCAATCCCGCGTCGGACGCTCGCCCCAGCACGGCCAGGCTTCGCGCGTAGCCGGCCGACGGCCGCACCGCCCTCTGCAGCCGCGCGACGGTCTCGATGTTGTGGTTCATGACGTCGGGCCCGGACTCGAAGATGGTGGCGAGCGCCCGATCGTCCCCCTTGCAATCGGAGATGAGCACCTCTACTCGTGTGCCGGGGCTGTGCCGGCGGATGGCCCGAACCGTCTCGGCCATCGCAGCCGCCCCGCCATCGTCGAGGTCGTCGCGAGCCACGCAGGTCACGACGGCATGCGCCAGATCCATCCGAGAGACCGCCGCGCCGACGCGGTCTGGCTCCGACGGATCCAAGGGCAGCGGACGCCGGGTATCCACCTTGCAGAAACCACACGCCCGGGTGCATCGCGTGCCGTTGATCATGAAGGTCGCCGTGCCCTCCGACCAGCAATCGTAGATGTTCGGACAGCCGGCCTCCTGGCAGACCGTGTTGAGATCCAGACCGTGGAGAGTGCGCCCGAGCTGCAAATAGCTCGTTCCCATGCGAGCAGGCACCCGAAGCCAGGAGGGCTTCGGCGCCCGCAGGGGCACCGCCTCGTCCGGGTCGACCCCGGCGCGGCGGATGCGGCGGAGCGGAGCGGGCTCGGCGGAAGCAGGCCGAACGGGAATGGGTCGGCGCGCCGTCGGCGTCGGCCGGTCGTCCGGGTTGTTACGTCGGCGGAGGCTTCGGACCTCGGTGCGGCGATCGAGAAGGGGGCCAACCCTGCGGTCACGTCCTGGCGATCCACCCTTCCGCCGGGAGCCCATTGGAGGGCCGCCCGGCGGATGATCGCCTCGGCGACCTCCTCGAGGCCACACGAGATGGCCTCCGCCTGCAGCGAGGTGACCGGCAGGTGTCCGATCCCGCACGGCACGATGTGCCCGAACATCGCGAGGTCACAATCGACGTTGATCGCCACCCCGTGCAGGGTGCGCCTGCGCACCTCCGACTCGCCGCGGCGCGAGCCCCAGCCCGGAGAGACTGCGGCGGCGGGCCGCTCCTGGCGAACCGTGCGGACGCCGACCGCGGCGATCTTGCGAGGGCTCGGGCCGTCCACGCCCACCCAGATCCCGGGATACTCGGGGAGCCGCCCCACTGCACCCGCTCGCGCCGTGCCGAGCTCCGTGAGTGCGTCGATCACGACCTGTTCGAGGCGGTGGACATGGCGTCGACCGGCCCCCGGATCGTCGTCGACGGTGAGGATGGGATAGACGACCAGCTGACCGGGGCCGTGGTAGGTCACGTCGCCACCACGGTCGGTGACGACGAGGGTTGCGCCGACTTCGGCAGGGTCCACGAGGACGTGCGCGGGATCCGCCCGGACACCGAGCGTAAAGACGTGGGGGTGCTCGAGAACGAGGAGGTAGTCGTCGTCGGCGCGCCGGGCCAGGCTCTGCTGGAGGTCCAGCGCCTCGGGGTAGGGAACCGAACCGATCCGGCGTACGCGCAGTACGCGGTCCGACGCGGCCCGGCTAGAGCTCGGCAAACCAGTCGCGCTCGGCAATGAGCGTGGTCAGGCGGGCCAGGAAGGACGAGACGTACGCCCCGTCGACGGCGCGGTGATCCCACGCCATTCCGACCAGGCCGGTCGAGTGGATCGAGATCGACTCCGACCCGTCCGGCTGTTCGATGACCACCGGTCGACGCTTGATGCCGTCGGTCGCGAGTATCGCCACCTGCGGCTGGTTGATGATGGGCACCGTGAACATGGTGCCGAACGGCCCGTCGTTGGTGATCGAGAACGTTCCGCCCACGACGTCGTCGGCCCCGAGTTGGCGCGTCTTCGCCCGTTGGGCGACGTCGCGTATCCGGCGGGCGAGCCCACGCAGGGTGATCTCGTCGGCGCGGTGGATCACCGGGACGATCAGGCCCTCGAAATCGAGATCCACGGCGACCCCGATGTTGATGTCCCCGTGCACCACGAGGGCGTCGCCGTCGACCGACGCGTTGAGGTTGGGGAACTCGCGGAGGGCCTCCACCACCGCCCGGGTGATGAACGGCAGGTACGTCAGCGAGAAGCCCTCCTCGTCGCGAAATCGTTGTCCCACCGATCGTCGTACTCGTTCGACGTTCTCGAAGTCCGCCTCCGTGGCGATGAACGCATGCGGGGACGTCGCCTTGGACCGCACCATGTGCTCGGCCGTCCGCCGCCGAATGTTGGAGAACGGGATGACCCGATCACCGCCCGTCCGGGGTGGCGGCGAGGGTGTCGGGGGCGATGCAGGTGCCGGGAGGGCCGCAGGTGCCGCCGATGGCGGGGCTGCGACAGGCACCGAAGGCGGAACCGTGGCGACCGCGGGCGGTGCCGGCGTGGGTGGTGGGACCGTGGGCGGGACCGGGGCGCTCGTCACCGGTGGTGTCGTGGGGGGCTCTGGCGGGGGTAGCGAGGACGCCGGCGGAGCCACGGCCGCGTAGCCCGGTGGCGGTGCCGGTGCAGGTGCGGCGCCGTTCCCGCGACGACGCCGGTCGATCTCTGCCAGTACGTCGTCCCTCGTGATACGCCCGCCAATTCCCGTCCCGACGACATCGGAGGCCTGCAACCCGTTCTCGCGGAGGAGGCGGCGCACCACCGGGGAAAGAATCCGCGCATCGTCCTCGGACCGGGCCGCCGATCCGGGGGTCTCGGGGGTGGTGGGCGTGACGTTCCCGGCGATGGCCGGGACGGGCTGAGGGGGCGGTCCCGGTGGTGGTGGCGTTGGCGGCGGAGGAGCCACCAATGGAGGAGCCACCAACGGAGGAGCCGCCGGGGTGGGGGGAGGCGGAGGGGGTGGCGGCGCGACCGAGGGGGCGGCCGGTCCCTCGGCGACCGGCGCCGGGGGCACCGCGGCCGGAGCCTCGGCCACGGGAGGCGCGGCCGCGGGCGCCGCTCCGTCGGAGATGACCGCCAACCTGGCACCCACCTCGACCGTCTCTCCCTCGCTCACGAGCACCTCTGCCAGCACCCCGCCGGCCGGCGCCGGGACCTCGGAGTCGACCTTGTCCGTGGACACCTCGAACAAGGGCTCGTCTCGGACGACGGTGTCACCGACCTGCTTGAACCATCGCGTCACGGTGCCTTCGGTGACCGTCTCGCCGAGCTGGGGCATGGTGACGTCAGCCAACGTGCAGTCCCCTTCCAGTCAGGGCCAGCACCGTCTCGCCAAAGGTCTCCGAAAGCGAGGGGTGTGGCTGGATGAATTGCCCGATCTCGTCGGGCGTAGCCTCCCAATTGACGGCGAGGTACCCGGCACCGAGCTGCTCGGTGACCCACGGCCCGACCATGTGGACGCCGAGCACCTGCCCGGCACTGCCGTCCGGAAGGCGCTTGGCCACCACCTTGACCAGTCCCTCGGTGTCCCCGATGATCCTGGCCCGGCTGTTCCCCCCAAACGGATCCCGCTTGGTCACGACGTCGTATCCGCGTGCCCTGGCCTGCGCCTCGGTCAAGCCGGCGAAGGCCACCTCGGGATGGCAGTAGATGCACCAGGGAACGCGCTCGTAGTCCACGGGGACGGCGGGCTCTCCGAGGATGCTCTTGATCACGACGATGGACTCGGCAAACCCCACGTGGGCCAACTGTGGGCTGCCGGCGACCACATCGCCCACGGCCCACACGCCGTCGGCCCCGGTGCGCTGGTAACGATCGGTGGGGATGTAGCCCCGCTCGTCGATCGTGACCCCGGTGTCGCCCGCAACCAACCCCTCGGTGCGTGGTCGCCGTCCGACGGATACGACGACCATGGCGCTCTCCACCTGGCGCCCGTCGCTCAATGTGAGGGTCGCCCCGGTGCCGTCCGCACGCGGCGCGCGCGACTGGACCTGGAGCCCGGTCAGCACCTCGATCCCCCTCTTGCGAAAGGACCGCAGGACGACGTTGACGACGTCCTTGTCGCACCCGGGCAAGAGGGTGTCGAGGGCCTCGACGATCGTCACCCGAGCCCCGAGGTCGGACAGGAGGGAGGCGAACTCGCACCCGATGGCGCCGCCGCCGATGACGGCGACGGACGTCGGGATGCGCTCGAAGGAGAGGAGCTCGTCCGAGGTGACGACGGTCTGACCGTCGACCTCGAGACCCGGGAGGGTCCTCGGCACCGACCCTGGAGCGAGCACGACGTGGCGCCCCTCCACCACCGTCCCCGCCTGAGGGCCATCGACGACCTGGACGCGCCGTCCGGGCAGCAGCTGGCCAGTGCCGTCGAGGATCGTGACCTGGCGCGACCGCAGCAAGCCGGCCAGACCCCGGTAGAGCTGGTCGACGACGCCGATCTTGCGGGCCTGGTTCACCGCGAAGTCGATGGTCGGGGCGGAGGTGGAGATCCCGAACTCGCCCGCGCTCTGCACCGTACGGTAGACGGCGGCCGCCTCCAGGAACTCCTTGGCGGGCACGCACCCTCGGTGCAGGCACGTCCCGCCGACCTTGTCCCGCTCGACCACCGCGATCGACAGTCCGGCGGCTGCCCCGTAGAGGGCGGCCGCGTAGCCACCGGGGCCGCCACCGATCACCACGACGTCGAACGCCTGCGACTCCGTCGCCGTCATCTCCGGCACCGCCTCCTCACGCTGTTTGCTCAGACGAGGTGATCTAATCGATCGAGGTCGCGCACAAGCGGTCTGCCGCCCGGTCCGACGGGGTGCCCGTCCTCGACATGGCGAGCCTATCTGGGCCTCTCGGCACCCAGCGCGTGGCCACCGCCGACTTCTTCAACCGTTGCGGGCGGGCCGGGCACCGTCCGCGACCTCGGCGCGGCGTCAACCCCTCAGGCCGTCCGAGACCTTCTTGACGCGACCCCCCAAGTGGTCGATCTGTGCCTTGGCCATGGTCGAGACCAGCTCGCGCCCTGCGAGCGGCGAGTAGGCATCGGCCGCCTCCACCAGGGCCGCATCCTCCTCGTCGGACAGCGAGAGGTCGGCAGCTGCGGCGTTGGCCTCGAGCTGCGCCACCGAGGAAGCGCCGGGGATGACGAGGACGTTCGGTCTCCGGATCAACCAGGCGAGCGCCACCTGTGCGCTGGTACAGCCGTGCGCCCCGGCGACCTGCTGGAGGGCGTCCAGGAGGGGTCGGGCTCGACGGATGTTCTCCTCTTGAAAGGCGGGCGTCCGGGCGCGGGTCCCGCCCACCTTCTCCCCCGGCCGGATGCGGCCGGAGAGCAGGCCCTGGGCGAGGGGGCTGTAGGCGATCACGAGCCGGTCGTTGGCCTGGGCCCAGGGCAGGAGCTCTCGCTCGGCGCGGCGATAGAGCAGGCTGAATCGGACCTGGTTGGAGAGGACCGGCCGCCCGAGGGCCCGCTCCGCCTTGCGCCAGCGCTCGAGGGAGAAGTTGGACACCCCCGCATGACGGATCAGGCCCGACTCGAGCAGCTGGGAAAACGCGGACATGGTGGTGGCCACGGGCACCGCCGGGTTGGGCCAGTGGACCTGATAGAGGTCGATGCTCTCGATCCCCAGCCGTTCGGCGCTCGAGCGGGCCCTCCGCTGGACGATGGGCGAGACGGGCAGCACCGGTAGCAGCTTGGTGGCGATGAACGCCTCCGATCGCCGACCCGCCAGGGCGGCACCGAGGATTCGCTCGGAGCGGCCCCACGCGTAAGCCTCGGCCGTATCGAAGAAGTTGATGCCGAGCTCGAGCGCACGCCGCACGATGGCCGGCGCCACCTCCGAGGCGTATCCCTCGCCGTAGCCCCAGTCCTTGGAGCCGAATTGCCACGTTCCGAGGCCCACGGCCGAGAGCCGCAGGCCACCGACTTCGACGTACCGCACCGGTGCCTCCCCGCCCGCTACTTGGGAGGCATCCGGATGCCGCCGTCCAGCCGGATCACCTCGCCGTTGAGGTAGTCGTTGCCGGCGATCTGGACCACCAGCTGACCGTACTCCGCAGGCTGCCCCAGCCGCTTGGGGAACAGCACGGAGCGACCCAGCTCGGCTCGCTGCTCCTCGGGCATCATCGCCAGCAGCGGCGTGTCGAACATGCCCGGGGCGATCGTGACGACGCGGATCCCGACCACCGAGAGGTCACGGGCGGCCGGCAAGGTCATGCCCACCACGGCCCCCTTGGACGCGGAGTAGGCGAGCTGACCGATCTGGCCGTCGAAGGCCGCCACCGACGCGGTGTTGACGATGACGCCTCGCTGACCGCCGTCCCCCACCGGGTCGGTGGCCGCCATGGCCGACGCCGACTTGGTCATCACGTTGAACGTGCCGATCACGTTGAGGCGCTGGATGAACTCGAAGGGCCCGAGCTCGTGGGGGCTGCCGTCGCGGTTGATGACCCGACCGATCCATCCGGTGCCGGCACAGTTGACCGCGGTGCGCAGCGGGAGCCCCTGGGCGGCCTGGTCCACGGCGCGCTGGCAATCTTCCGGCAGCGTCACGTCGCCGGCGACGTAGTCCCCCTGGACCTCCTTGGCGACCTCCCTGGCGCCCTCCTCGTTGCGGTCGAAGACGGTCACGCGGACACCCTGCGACGCAAGGGCCCGGGCGGTTGCGGCTCCGAGCCCGGAGGCGGCGCCGGTGACGAGTGCGGAAGTCCCATCAAGTTCCATGGGCGGCGATGTTACGACCGGCGGCGATGCCGCGGCGATGTCCAGACGATCACCGGGACGATCAGCCGCTCCTCTGGCCCCGGCCGCTGGAAGCGGCCTCGACCGCCAGGCGATCGACCTCGTCGTTCCACGGGTCCCCCGAATGCCCCTTGACCCATCGAAAGGTGACCGTGCGCTCGCCGTCGAGCGCCAGCTCGAAGAGGGCCTCCCAGAGGTCGCGGTTGGCGACCGGGCGGCCCTGGGAGTTGCGCCAGCCGCGCCGGAACCAACCCTCCCACCAGCGCTGCCGAAAGCAGTTGACCACGTAGCTCGAGTCGCTCACGACCTCGATCGGCTCCGAGCCACCCAGTGACCGCAAGGCCTCGAGGACGGCCTTGATCTCCATGCGCTGGTTCGTGGTGCGGGGTTCCGCCCCGCTCGCGTAGGCCCCGTCGGGAACGACCCAGGCCCATCCTCCGGGACCGGGATTGCCGAGACAGGACCCGTCGGTGTACACGAGCTGGGCGTCGGCGGGCATCCTCGAAGTGTTACTCGCGTCGAGTGTTGCCGAGCGGTCATTGCGTTGCCGAGCGGGCACTGCGCGAGGTGATCTCGCGCGTGGCTCGACCCCGACGGGCCGCACCTACGATGGCTCCATGCTCTTCGACGGGGTGTCTCACCAGGTACCGGACATCGACCCGACGGAGACGGCGGAGTGGTTGGAGTCCTTCGACGCCATCGTCACCACCCGGGGCCGCAGCCGGGCCCGGTTCCTCCTCATGAAGCTGCTCGAGCGGGCCATGGGGCAACAGGTGGAGTTCCCCGCCACCGTGTCCACGCCGTACGCCAACACCATCCCCGCCGACGACGAGCCCTGGTTCCCGGGCGACGAGCACCTGGAGCGTCGCGTCCGGGCCTTCATCCGGTGGAACGCCGCCGTCATGGTGACGCGGGCCAACTCCCGCAACGAGGGAATCGGCGGCCACCTCTCGACGTACGCGAGCTCCGCGGCCCTCTACGAGGTCGGCTTCAACCACTTCTTCCGTGGCAAGGCCCAGGGAGGTGCCGGCGACCAGGTCTTCATCCAGGGCCACGCCTCCCCCGGGATCTACGCCCGGGCCTTCGTCGAGGGCCGCCTGAGCGCGGAGCAGCTCGACAACTACCGCCAGGAGGTGGGTGGAAAAGGGCTGCCCTCGTACCCGCACCCCCGGCTCCTGCCCGAGTTCTGGGAGTACCCGACGGTCTCCATGGGCCTCGGGCCCATCTGCGCCGTGTACCAGGCGCACATCAATCGCTACCTCCACCATCGGCGCCTGGTCGACACGAGCGAGAGCCGGGTCTGGTGCTTCGTCGGCGACGGCGAGATGGACGAGCCAGAATCCATCGGCGGACTCGGCGTGGCCGGCCGCGAGCACCTCGACAACCTCATCTTCGTCGTCAACTGCAACCTGCAGCGCCTCGATGGTCCCGTGCGGGGCAACGGCAAGATCATCCAGGAGCTCGAGGCGGTCTTCCGGGGCGCCGGGTGGAACGTGATCAAGGTCATCTGGGGCTCTCGTTGGGACGAGCTGCTCGCCCGGGACGTCGACGGCGTGCTGCTGGACAAGATGAACACGACGGTCGACGGCGAGTTCCAAAAGTACGCGGTCGAGTCCGGCGCCTACATCCGCGAGCACTTCTTCGGACCCGACCCTCGCCTGCGCAAGCTCGTCGAGCACCTCTCCGACGAGGAGCTCCAGACGCTGCCTCGGGGCGGCCACGACTACCGCAAGCTCTACGCCGCCTACAAGCTCGCCACCGAGCAACGCGGAGCGCCGACGGTCATCCTCGCCAAGACCGTCAAGGGGTGGACCCTCGGCCCCGAGATCGAGGCCCGCAACGCCACCCACCAGATCAAGAAGATGACCAAGAGCCAGCTGCGGGCCCTGAGGGACCGGCTGTACCTCCAGGACGAGATCCCCGACGAGGCGCTGGACGCAGACCTACCCCCGTACTTCCGCCCGAGCGAGGGCTCCGAGGCCTACGAGTACCTCATGGCCCGCCGTCAGATGCTCGGCGGACCGGTCCCCTCCCGGGTCGTGCGCCCCAAGCTGGCCACGCTGCCCGACCCCAAGGTCTACGCCGACCTCCTCGGGGGCTCGGGGGGGCAGTCGGTCTCGACCACGATGGCGTTTGTCCGCCTGCTCCGGAACCTGGTCCGGGACAAGACCATGGGCTCCCTGGTCGCCCCCGTGGTCTCCGACGAGGCCCGGACCTTCGGCCTCGAGCCGCTCATCGCGGAGGCCAAGATCTATGCGCCGGACGGACAGCGCTACACGCCGGTGGATGCCGGGCTCCCCCTCACCTACGCCGAGAGTGCTACGGGCCAGCTGCTACAGGAGGGCATCACCGAGGCGGGTGGGCTCGCATCGTTCATGGCCCTGGCCACGTCGTACGCCACGTGGTCGCGACCGATGCTTCCGGTGTTCCTCTTCTATTCGATGTTCGGGTTCCAGCGGGTCGGCGATCTCCTCTGGGCGCTCGGCGACATGCGGGGCCGGGGCATCCTGGCAGGCTGCACCGCGGGGCGGACCACCCTCCAGGGCGAGGGGCTCCAGCACGACGACGGTCAGTCCCCCCTCCTCGCGTCGACCAATCCGGCGGCCCACGTCTACGACCCCGCGTTCGCCTACGAGATCGCCATCATCGTCGAGGACGCCGTCGAGAGGATCCTCGGCTCGCGTCCGGAGGACGCCTTTTGGTACCTCACCCTCTACAACGAGGGATACCCGATGCCGGCGCTCCCGGAGGGGCCCGACGGCGAGGCGGCCCGAGAGGGCGTGCTTCGCGGCATCTACCGGTTCGCACGCGGGCCGGACCTCGACGATCCACGCCCTCGGCGAGCCTCGATCTGCTTCTCGGGTCCAATCTGGCGCGCCGCGATGGAGGCCCGGGAGCTGCTGGCCCAGCACTGGGGTGTCGCCACGGATGCCTGGTCCGTCACGTCGTGGCAGGAGCTCCGGCGCGAGGCCATGCTCGCCGAGCGGTGGAACTACCTCCACCCCTCGGAGACCGCTCGAGAGCCCTGGATCACCTCCCAGCTCGGCGCCGCGGGCGGCCCCGTCGTCGCGGTCACCGACTACATGCGTGCAGTGCCGGACCAGGTCGCCCGTTGGGTGCCGCGTCCCTTCTTCCCGCTCGGGACGGACGGCTTCGGCATGTCCGACGCGCGTGGACCGCTGCGCTCCCACTTCGAGATCGACGCCGCCCACATCGTCGTGGCCGTGCTCGACGGGTTGCGGCGCCAGGGCGAGATCGGCCACGAGGAGGTCCGATCCGCCATCGAGGGGTTCGGCCTCGACCCCGAAGCGTCGGCGCCGTTCGCCCTCTGAACCGACCGTCCGTCCGACGAGTGGCGCGGTGACCACCCGGAGCGCAATTCGGGTCGCCCGCGCGGGGACTCGAGCCTCAGTGCGGCTCCCAGGCGTCGGGGTCGGCGGTCAGCCGCTCCACCCCCTTGGGCAGCTTCCCCGAGACCACCTCCGCCAAGGTCGTCGTCTCGAGCACTTGGCGCAGGCTGGCCCGCACGGCCACCCAGACCTTTTGCAGGTGCACGGCGGCGCCCTCGTACTCGGCCGCCTCGGGTCGAAAGCCTCGGACCTCCGCCAGCGGGCCGTCCAGGGCCCGGATCACCTCGGCCAGGCTGATCTGCTCGGGAGCTCGGGCGAGCCGGTAGCCGCCCTCGGCGCCGCGTTGGCTGGCCACCACCCCCGCTCGACGCAGGTCCGCCAGGATGGCTCCCAGGAACCGCGGCGGGATCCCCTGCTCGGCGGCCAGCGCCTCCGCCGTGGCCGGCGTGCCGGTGGCGGCCAGGATCAAGAGGGCCCGGATTCCGTAATCGACCTTGGCGGGAATGTGCACCCAGAGATTGTGCCTGTTTGGCGCGGGTCGTTCCGGCATTCCGTGACCGTGACCGTGACCGGCCGCAGGCTCCGGGCCGACCGAGCCCACAACCGCCCCGCTGTCCCTCGCACCTAGGCTGAGCGAATGGCGCTGCACCTGTCGGGCGATCCCGAAGCGGACCGGCTGCTCACCGAGGACCCGTTGGCCCTTGTCATCGGGATGCTGCTGGACCAGCAGTTCCCGATGGAGCGGGCGTTTGCCTCGCCGGCAGAGCTCGCTCGCCGACTCGGCGTGGCGCGCCTCGATCCCGGAGCGCTCGCCCGCATGGACCCCGAGCGGCTGGCGGCGATCTTTGCGGAGCGGCCGGCCCTCCACCGCTACCCCAAGTCCATGGCGGGCCGCGTCCAGGACCTCTGTGCGGTGATCGAGGAGCAGCTCGGAGGTGACACGACCGCCCTTTGGACCCGCCCAGAGAGCGGCCGCGAGCTGGTGGACGAGTTCGAGAGCCTCCCGGGCTTCGGCAATCGCAAGGCCCGCATCTTCTGTGCCCTCCTGGGCAAGCAGCTCGGCGTGCAACCTCCCGGGTGGCGGGAGGCCTCCGAGCCCTACGGCGAGGCGGGGTCCTTCCGCTCCATCGCGGACGTCGTCAACGCGGAGAGCCTGGCAGAGGTCCGTGCCGTCAAACAGGCGGTCAAGCAGGCGGCAAAGAGGGCGACCAAGGCCGGCGGAGACGCCGTGGCGCGGTGATCTCCGACCGGAGGCTCTACCTCTGTACCCCGGATCGGCCGGACCTCGAGTCCTTCGTCGGTGCGGTCATCCGTGGCGGCGTCGACGTCGTCCAGCTCCGGGAGAGGACCCTGAGCGACCGGGAGCTCATCGGTCGGGCCCGCAGGGTGCGCGCGGTCTGCGGTGACCTCGGGGTGCCGTTCGTCGTCAACGACCGGCCCGACGTCGCCCTCGAGGTCGGGGCCGACGGGGTGCATGTCGGCCAGGACGACATCCCACCCTCGCTGGCGCGGCGCATCCTCGGTCCGGAGGCCATCGTCGGGCTCTCCACCCACGCCCTTGCCGAGCTCGAGGCGGCGACGAACGAGCCGGTCGACTATCTCTCGGCCGGCCCGATCGAGCCCACGCCCACCAAGCCGGGCCGACCCGGAACGGGTCTTCGCTACGCATCGCTCGCTACGGCACGCGCCCGGAGGCCCGTCTTCGTGACCGGTGGGGTCCGGCCCGACCGGGTGGCCGACCTCGTCGGGGCCGGCGTCCGTCACTTCGTGGTCGTGCGCTACCTGACCGAGGCGAGCGATCCGGAGGCCGCCGCCCGCCGGCTGCGCGCCGCCATTGACGCGGCCATCGACGCGGCCATTGACGCGGCCGTCGACGTCGCCACCGGGTCGGCCATCGAGGCCGCCGGTGACCCGGCCTCTTAGTGCCGGTTAGTGCCGGCGCTCCAGCCAGCCCATGAGCGTCGCCACGACGCGGGGGTCGGCGCGCAACCAGTGACCGGCTCCAAAGACGAGGCGCAGCTCCGAATTGGGGGCGGCGGACTCGGACAGGGCGCGTGCGGCGGCCGTGGGGACGTCCTGGTCGTCCGCCCCGTGCACGACCAGTAGCGGTCGGGGCCGCAGCGCGGCCGCCGCCTGGAGCGGGCGAAGGTCGACCAGTTGGCGTGCCCACCCGGCGACGTCGCTCGGAAAGTCGCCGTGGTCGATCACGCCGACGGACCGCACACGCGCCAGGAGGCCCTCGGGGTCCGAGGCGGCTCCGGCGAGATCGGCCGGCGCCCCGAGGGAGGCGACGCCGAGGATCGATTCGTCGGTCGCGGCGTGCCGCAGGCACAGTGCGCCACCGATCCCAAAGCCGATGAGCCACACCCCGGCTCCACCGAACCCCTTGGCCAGGTCCACGAGGAACCCGAGGTCCTCGAGCCATCCTTCGATGGAGAAGTCTCCCTCGGATCCGCCGGCGCCGCGCAGCGTGCCGGTCACCACCTTCCGCCCCGACTCGACCGCCACCCGGTCGGCGAGCATCAGGTAGGACCTTCCGTGGTCCGGGGCCCCTCCCCTCCCGATCGGGAAGTCGTGGCAGATGACGACCGTCGAGCGCATCGGGTCGGAGACGGGGTGCGGCGTGACGTAGGTGTGCAGCGTGCCGCCGGGACCCGCGGCGAGCTTCCAGGGCCCGCTCACCGGCGCCACCACCGGCGCCGGCGCGGTGCGTCCGACGACTGCAGGTGCGAGACCGCCGGTGGGAACGGGAGATCCGCGGTCAGCTGATAGAGCTCCTCGAGCGTCGAGGCCGCCCAGACCGCATCGACGCGTCGGGAGAAATCCTCGGCCTCGATGCTGCCCTTGCCGTAGTGGTAGCTGAGGAGCGAGGCGAACGTCTCGCGCTCCTGCTCGGTGGGGGCCGGCGAGGACGACTGGCTGGCACGGCGCTCGCGCATCTCGCGCGCCAGGCGATCGGCTCCCGATTCGGTCGGCCGGGGCCCCGGATGGTCGTTCGGAGCCCCCCCTTCAGCCGGAGGCCCGTTCACCGTCTGGCCCGGCGATCAGATCCCGATCCGCTGGGCCAGCAGCTCGCGATGGTAGGCGGGGTCACCGAAGAGCAGCTCAGAGGACTTGGCACGCTTGAAGTACAGGTGGGCGTGGTGCTCCCAGGTGAAGCCGATGCCACCGTGAATCTGGATGTTCTCGGCCGCGGCGTGGAAGTACGCCTCCGAGCAGTAGGACTTGGCCAGGCTGGCGACGACCGGGAGCTCGTCGGAGTCCTCGGCGGCGGCCCATCCCGCGTAGTAGGCCGCGGACTTGGCCGATTCGACCTCGAGCAGCATGTCGGCGCACTTGTGCTTGATGGCCTGGAAGCTCCCGATCGGTCGACCGAACTGGATGCGGGTCTTGGCGTAGTCGACCGCCGAATCCAGGCACCGCTGCGCGCCACCCACCTGCTCGGCGGCGAGGGCGACCGCAGCAAGGTCGAGGGTCTTGGAGAGTCCCGGGGCAGCACCGCCGTCCGCGCCGACGAGCCGTGCCGGCGTGTCGGCGAACTCGAGGCGCGCCTGCTTGCGGGTCTGGTCCATCGTGGCGAGCGGCCTCCGGGTCAGGCCCGAGGCATCCCCCGTCACCGAGAAGAGGCTGAGGCCCGCCGGCGTCCGGCCCACCACCAGGATCACGTCGGCCGTGTACCCGTCGAGCACGAACATCTTGTGACCGTTGAGCGTCCAGCCGTCGTCCGACGGCTTGGCCTCGAGGGTCACCGAGTCGAGGTCCCAGCGGCCGCTGTCCTCGGTGATCGCGAGCGTCCCGATGGACTCCCCGGACGCCAGCGCCGGCAGCAGGTCCTTCTTGGCGGCCTCGTCCCCGGAGGTCAGCAAGGCGTTGGTCGCCAGGGCCACCGTCGAGAAGTACGGGGCGCAGAGCAGGGCGGCGCCCATCTCCTCGAGCACCACGATCAGCTCGACGTAGCCGAACCCCGAACCGCCGTACTCCTCCGGCACGATCAGGGACTGCAGCCCCAGCTGGTCGCCCATCTGCCGCCACACCGCAGGGTCGTAGCCCTCGGTGGTCTCCATCAGGCGACGCACCTCGGTCTCCGGGGACTTGTCCTCCAGGAAACGGTGGACCGCTCGTCGAAGCTCCTCCTGCTCCTCGCTGAACGCGAAGTTCATGGAGCCACCCCTTTCACTGCTCTGCTCATGCCCACCGGCCCGGTCGTCCTCTCGTGAAGCGTGCCGCCCCATGACCGATCGCCCCCAAGACCGATCGGCAGGCCTGTCTACCAGAACACCCAGCATTCCACCAGCGACCTTCGCCGTCACGACGGCAGCGTCCGGCCCGCCCCCGTCGGTCGTGCCAGACGGCGTTGTGGGAGACTGGGGAGGTGCCGGAGGTCAACCTCATCTGGAAGGACGCCACGTGCGAGGTCCATCGGACCGTGGTGGGACCGATGGACAACAACGTGTACGTCGTGCGCTGCCGGCGGACGGGCGACGCCGTGCTCGTGGACGCGGCCAACGAGCACGAGGCACTGCTCGACCTGTGCCGCGACCTCGGCGTCCGGAGCGTGGTCGAGACCCACGGCCACTGGGATCACATCCAGGCCGTTCCGGCGGTGCGCGACGCCGGCTACCAGGTGGCGGTCACCCCCGAGGACGCCGAGATGCTGCCCTCCTACGACCTCTTGCTGCGCGACGACCAGGTGCTCGAGGTCGGTCGGCTCCGCATTCGGACCCTGGCCACGCCGGGCCACACCCCGGGTTCCATCTGCTTCGCGGTGGAGGGCACGCCCCTGCTGCTCTCCGGGGACACGCTCTTTCCGGGGGGCCCGGGCAACACCACGTTTCCCGGAGGCAACTTCGCCACGATCATCCGCTCCATCGAGGACCGCATCTTCTCCCGCTTCGAGGCCGACACCATCGTCCTCCCCGGGCACGGGGCCTCGACGACGGTGGGCTCCGAGTCCCCCCACCTCTCGGAGTGGATCGAGCGCGGCTGGTAGCTCCGGGCGGCAGCCACGAGGGCTGCGCCGGCACCATCAAAGGGGATCGATTAACCCTATTCCCGTGTTGGAAATAGGGTTTTTCAAGGTAAGCTCTTGCGTGTGACGCCGCTCCTCGAGATCGTCGACCTGCACGTATCTGCAGAGGGCAAGCCCATCCTGAAGGGGGTGAGCCTGGAGATCGGACAGGGCGAGTCGCACGTCCTCATGGGTCCCAACGGGGCCGGCAAGTCCACGCTGGCCTCCACCCTCCTCGGACGCCCGGGCTACCGCGTCGACGGCGGCGCCATCCGTCTCGCCGGCGAGGACATCACCGAGTGGGCGACGGACGCCCGCGCCAAGGCGGGGCTCTTCCTGGCCTTCCAGTACCCCGAGTCGATCAGCGGCGTCTCGGTGCTCCAGTTCCTCCGCCAGGCCATAGGGGCGAGGCGGGGCGAGGACACCTCGGTGCTCGAAGTCCGCCTCGCCATGACGGAATGGATGGAGCGTCTCGGGATCGACCCCGCGTTTGGCGAGCGCCACCTCAACGAGGGGTTCTCGGGGGGCGAGCGCAAGCGCAACGAGATCCTCCAGATGGCCCTGCTCGAGCCCCGCCTGGCCGTGCTCGACGAGACCGATTCGGGCCTCGACATCGACGCGCTCGAGAGTCGTCGGCCAGGGCGTCCAGAAGGTCCGGGCGGAGCGGCCGGAGACCGCGGTACTCGCCGTCACCCACTACCAGCGCCTGCTCGCGTACATGGCTCCCGACCGGGTGCACCTGATGGTCGACGGGCGGGTGGTCGAGAGCGGCGGCCCGGAGCTGGCGGCCCGCATCGAGCAAGAGGGCTACCAGCACTGGCTGCCCGGCCCGGAGACACGAGAGGGGGTTCGACGATGACCGCAGGAGAGCCCCCCATGGACATCGCCGTGTTGCGCAAGGACTTCCCGCTGCTCTCCCGGATCGTCCACGACCGTCCGATCGTCTACCTCGACTCGGCGTCGAGCTCGCTCCAGCCGCGGGCCGTCCTCCGGGCGATGGAGCACTACTACGAGACGACGCACGCCAACGTGCACCGCGGCGTGTACACCAACGCGGAGGAGTCCACCCGCCTCTACGAACACGCCCGAGTCGCCGTCGGCCGCCTCGTGGGCGCCCCCCGACCCGAGCGCGAGATCGTCTTCACCAAGAACACCACCGAGGCGATCAACCTGGTCGCCCATTCGTGGGGACGCACCAACCTGCGGGCCGGCGACGTCGTGGTCCTGAGCGAGATGGAGCACCACGCGAACATCGTGCCCTGGCTCATGCTCGCGAGCGAGCGGGACATCGAGCTGCGCTACCTGCCGATCGACGGCGACGGCCGGCTGGCGCTCGACGACCTGGACCGGACGCTCGAGGGAGCCAAGCTGCTCTCGATCGCCGGCATGTCCAACGTGCTCGGCACGATCAACCCGATCCCGCGGCTGGCGGCGGCCGCTCATCGTGCGGGGGCACTCATCCTGGTCGACGGCGCCCAGTCCGTCCCTCACCAGCCGGTCGACGTGAGGGAGTGGGACGCCGACTTCCTGACCTTCTCCGGCCACAAGATGCTCGGCCCGACCGGCATCGGGGTGCTGTGGGCACGAGCGGAGCTCCTCGAGGCGATGCCGCCGTTCCTCGGGGGCGGCGGGATGATCCTCGACGTGCGGCTCGACCGCTTCCTGCCCGCGGAGCCCCCCTGGCGATTCGAGGCGGGGACCCCGCCCATCGCCGAGGCCGTCGGCCTCACGGCCGCCGTCGAGTACCTGCAGGGCCTCGACATGCACAATGTCCGCGCCTACGAGCACGAGCTCACCGGCTACGCCATGCGCCGACTCGAGGAGCGTCTCGGCGACAGCTGCCAGGTCTTCGGTCCCCCGCCCGGGGACGACCGAGGCGGCGTGCTGTCACTGGCCCTGCGCGACGTGCATCCCCACGACGTGGCTCAGGTCCTCGACAGCTTTGGCGTGTGCATCCGGCCGGGCCACCATTGTGCGAAACCGCTCATGCGGAGACTCGGCGTCCCGGCGACCGCCCGTGCCTCGCTCGCCGTCTACAACGAGGAGCGCGACGTCGAGGTCCTGATCGACGGCCTCGAGCAAGCCGGTAGGTTGTTCTGGTGATCTCGATGGCCCTGATCTGGATGGCGCGGAGGCGTTGAGCGATGCCGGACCTTGAGGAGCTGTATCGGGAGATCATCCTCGACCACTACCGCTCGCCGAGGAACCGCGGCGAGCTGGAGTCGCCGCCGGCGCACCGGGTGGAGGGCTTCAACCCTCTGTGCGGCGACGAGGTGGTGGTGAGTCTCCTCGTCGACGGCGACACGCTGTCGGACATCAAGATCGCCGGCAGCGGCTGCTCCATCAGCCAGTCATCGGCTTCGCTCATGTCGGCTGCGGTCAAGGGGCGTCCGATCGGCGACGTGCAGGCGCTCATCGCGACGTTCAAGCGGATGATGTCGGTCCACGGGGCCAGCCTCGGATCTGACGTGACCAACGGGCACGAGCACGATCGGACCGCCTACCCCGAGGAGCGCCGAGGACCCCGAGGACACGGTCAACGGCACCAGGGACGAGGAGGGCCCGCTCGACCTGAGCAAGCTCGGCGAGCTCGCCGCCCTGCAGGGCGTCGTCAAGTTCCCGGTCCGGATCAAGTGCGCCACCCTCTGCTGGAACGCCCTGTCCCAGGGTCTCGAGGAGCTCCGGACCGCCGACGCCTGATCGTGGCGGCGCGGCCCTCGAGGCCTGTCCGCTCAGCGACCCAGGTACGCCTGGTAGCCGCTTCCCTCGAGCTCCTGGGCCAGCTCCGAGCCTCCGCTGGCGGCGATGCGGCCGTCGACCAGGACGTGCACACGGTCCGCGTGCAGCACCGACAGGAGCCTCGGGAAGTGGGTGACGGCGAGGACGCCGAGCCCCCACTCGGTGGTCGCATCCTCGATCCGTCTCGCCACCGCCCGCAAGGCATCCACGTCGAGCCCGGAGTCGATCTCGTCCAGGACGGCGTAGCGGGGCTGGAGGACGCCGAGTTGCAGCGTCTCGTTGCGCTTCCGCTCCCCTCCGGACAGGTCCACGTTGACGGGGCGATCGAGGAGGGCCTCGCTGAGTCCGATCCGGCGGGCCTCCCGCCGCAGCCGGTCTCGCAGCTCCTCGCGATCCGGGGTGTCGGAGGCCTCGGCGATGAGCGCCTCGAGCTGCACCCCGACCACCTCGACGGGATGCTGTAAAGCCACGAAGAGACCGGCGCGGGCACGCATCCAGGTCGGGAGGGAGAGGAGCTCGCGTCCGCCGATGGTGACGCTGCCCTCGGTCACCTCGACACCGGGCCGGCCGATCAGCGCGTGGGCCAGCGTGCTCTTGCCCGAACCGTTGGGACCCATGACGGCGTGCACCTCCCCGGGGCCGACGTCGAGGTCGATGCCGTGGAGCACCTCGCGACCGCCGGCCCTGGCGCACAGGCCCCGGATGGCGAGCCGGTCGGTCCCCGCGGGGGTGACGGCCTCGGTGACCTCGGGTCCGCTCACGGAACCACCACTGCGACCTCGCCGTGGGCCACCTCCACCTCGTAGACCGAGACGGGCTGGGTGGCCGGGAGCGAGCACGGCGCCCCGGTACGCAGGTCGAACGTGCTGCCGTGCCGCGGGCACTCGATCTCCACCTCGTCCACCCAGACGTCTCCCTCCGACAGCGAGTAGTCCTCGTGGCTACAGGTGTCGCTCACGGCGTAGAAGTCGTCGCCGATCCGGACCAGGGCGATCGCCAGGCCCTCGGGCGTGAACCGCCGGGCCGTGCCGGGCTCGATCTCGTCGACCCTGCACAGAGGGATCCGTCGCGCCGTCATCCCAGGGCCTTCCCGAGACGGCTCCCGACCTCTTGCCGGAGCCGCAACTTCGCGCCGGGCACGGGGCAACGCTCGATGACGTCGTCAAAGAACCCGAGGACGATCAATCGCTCAGCGCGCTGCGGGGGCACGCCCCGGGACTCGAGGTAGAAGCGCTCGTCGATGCCCACCGGGCCGACCGAGGAAGCGTGGCTGCATCGGACGTCGTTCTCCTCGATGTCGAGGTTGGGAACGGAATCCGCGTGCGCGTCCTCGCCGAGGACGAGGTTGTGGTTGGACTGCATGGCGTCGGCGCGCACGGCACCCGGCCGCACCCGGATGAGCCCGCTGTAGATCGACCGAGAGGAGTCCGCCACCGCCCCCTTGCAGAGAAGGTCGCTCACGGTGGACGGGGCTCGATGATCCTGGAGCGTCCGCACGTCGTGCACCTGAGTGCCGGTCCCGAGGTACATCGAGTAGAGCTGGCTGCTGGCACCGCGGCCGGTGACCGCCACGTCGCTGCGCAGTCGGTCGTAGGCGGCGCCGAGCCCGGCCGTGAAGACCTTCAGCGTGGCGTCGCGGGCCACGGTGGCCGACAACCTTCCGAGCGTCCATGCCTGTGCGCCGAGGAGCTGGACGGAGACGTAGGAGAGCGCCGCGCCCTCGCCCGCCACGAGCTCGGTGACGGGCAGGACCAGTGCCGGCTCTCGGTCGCCGGGGCCGACCCACACCTCGACGACCTGCATCTGCGCGCCCGGGGCGGCCCGGACCACCGTGTGGGGAAACACGGCTGGTGCGGGCGACTGGTCGGGTGCCGCCCCGCCGCCGGATCCGCACCAGTGGGCAATCACGAGGGGCTTGTCCACGCAGGTCCCGGGGCTCACGTCGACGACGAGGGCGTCGGGCACGAAGGCGTCGTGCAGCTGCACGAGCGCATCGCCGCCCCGCAGCACCGATCCCACGAGCTGCTCGCCGTCCGGATGCTCGCCGGCCGGGCCCACCTCGACCCCCGGCGGCAGTTGCGGTGCGGTGCCCACGGGCCACCCGTTGGCCACGACGACGAGCCCCAGGCGGTCACCCAGGTCCTCGCCGATACCGCTCCGTGCCATCTCCTCGGCGGCCGACCCGGCCTCGGTCACCGGCACGTAGTCGTCCAGTGCCAGCCGGTCGATGGGCGAGTAGCGCCACACCTCCTCGGCCTCAGAGGGCAGGTCCATGCGCGAGAACTGCTCCCAACCCAGGGAGCGGCGCCGCGAGAGCCATGCCGGGCCGCCGAGACGGGCGACCGCGTCTTCGGTGAAGGGGCTCAGCGGTCCACCCCCGGTCCGGTTAGCCTGCTCGGGCGATGACTCGCCACGAACCGGTCCTCGGGGGGGGGTTCTCCTCGGAGGTGCTCACGCTCGAGACTTCCGACCGCGTGGCCACGTTGTGGCTCGACCGACCGGAGGCCCGCAACGCCATGGGTACGGACCTGTGGCAGGACCTTCCCGAGGCGATGTCCCTCCTCTCGGAGGACCCCGAGGTCCGGGCCGTGATCGTGGCGGCCAAGGGTCGCGACTTCTCGGTCGGCCTGGACCTGAAGGCTCTGTTCGGCGGCTCGGGCCTCGGCAACTCCTTTACCGGCGCCCCGGGTGCCGATGGACGGCCGGCGTCGATGGCGGCCCGGGCCACGGGCGGCCGGGCCATGATCCGGCGCCTCCAGGCGGCCATCACGGCGGTGGCCGACTGCCCGAAGCCGGTGATCGCGGCCTGTCACGGCTACTGCATCGGCGGTGGCGTGGACCTGGCCTCGGCGTGTGACATCCGGCTTGCGGCCTCCGATGCGGTCTTCTCGGTGCGCGAGGCCAAGATGGCCATCGTGGCGGACCTCGGCAGCCTGCAGCGCGTGCCCAAGATCATCGGCTCGGGCCATACGGCGGAGCTCGCCTTCACGGGAAAGGACATCGACGCGGAGGAGGCCTGCCGGATCGGGCTCGTCAACCGCGTCTTCTCCGACCCCGAGCGGCTGCTCGCCGGGGCCCGGTCGTTGGCGGAGGAGATCGCCGCCAATTCCCCGTTGGCGGTGCAGGGCACCAAGGCGGTGCTGCGCGCCGGTGAAGGGCGCAGCGTCGCCGAGGGCCTCGACTACGTCGCCACGTGGAACTCGGCCTTCTTGGCTTCCGACGACCTGATGGAGGCTCTGACCGCTTTCCTGGAGAAGCGCCCGCCCGACTTCACGGGTCGCTGAGGGTCTCAGCGACCCCTCCGCCACCAGCGCCGGCCCCGCCGCTCCGCCTCGCGATCCTCCTTGCGGACCTCCTCGAGGACCTCCGGGGCCACCTCGTTCACAATGTCCTCGGCGTGGTCGAGGAGCTCGGCGATCTCCTCCCCCGGGAGGTTGGGCTCGTCCTCGATGGCGGGCTCGACCAGGCTGCCGTGCACCCAACCGGCGTCGGCGAGGCGTGGCTGGTACGAGGGGCAGTCGTTCGGGCAGCGCCACGGGGCCTCGGGCGCGAGGTCGAGCACGCAGAACCGCGCGACCTCGCCAGAGTCGTAGGTACGGCTCTGGAAGTGCTTGCACTCCTCACGCATCGGCATGGCTTCCTCCGGGGCCCGCCGGCGACGTCGGGTTCAGCCGACGGCGCCTTCCAACTGCAGCTCGATCAACCGGCTCCACTCCACCGCGTATTCCATGGGCAGCGTGCGGGTGACCGGCTCGATGAAACCGTTGACGATCATGCTCATCGCCTGGTTCTCTGACAGGCCGCGGCTCATCAGGTAGAAGAGCTGATCGTCTCCGATCTTGGACACCGTAGCCTCGTGTCCGATGCGGGCATCGCGCTCGCCCACCTCCATGTAGGGCTTGGTCTCCGAGATGGAATGCTCGTCGAGCAGCAGGGCATCGCACCGGACGTAGGCCGCCGACTTGTAGGCGCCCTCCTCGACATGGACCTTGCCCCGGTAGGTGGTGACCCCCCCGTCCTTGGAGATCGACTTGGAGACGATGGTCGAGGTCGTCTCCGGCGCCACGTGGTACATCTTGGCCCCGGCGTCCTGGTGCTGGCCCGGGCCGGCGTAGGCCACCGAGAGGACCTCGCCGCTCGCCTTGGGGCCCATCAGGTACACGGACGGGTACTTCATGGTCAGTCGCGAGCCGATGTTGCCGTCGATCCACTCCACCCGGGCCTCCGCATCCGCCCGGGCACGCTTGGTCACCAGGTTGTAGACGTTGCTGGACCAGTTTTGGATGGTCGTGTAGGTGATGTGGCTGCCCGCGAGCGCCACCAGCTCCACCACGGCGGAGTGCAGCGAGTCCGTCGAGTAGACGGGCGCAGAGCATCCCTCGATGTAGTGCACCTGGGAACCCTCGTCGGCGATGATCAGGGTGCGCTCGAATTGGCCCATGTTCTCGGCGTTGATGCGGAAGTAGGCCTGCAGGGGCATGTCGACCTTGACCCCGGGCGGGACGTAGATGAACGAACCGCCCGACCACACGGCGGAGTTGAGGGCGGCGAACTTGTTGTCGTTGGGCGGGATCACCTTCCCGAACCACCTTCGGACGATGTCGGGGTGCTCGCGGACGGCGGTGTCCATGTCACAGAAGAGGACGCCCTGCGCCTCGAGGTCCTCACGGTTGCGGTGGAAGACGACCTCGCTCTCGTACTGGGCGGTGACCCCCGCCAGGTACTTGCGCTCGGCCTCGGGTATGCCCAACTTGTCGTAGGTGCTCTTGATCGAGTCGGGGAGGTCGGCCCACTCCTTGACCTGATGGTCGGTGGGCTTGATGTAGTAGTAGATGTTGTCGAAGTCGAGGTCGGGCATGTTCACCGCGAACCACGGAGCCATCGGCCGGCGCTCGAAGCGCTTGAGCGCCTTCAAACGGAAGTCGCGCATCCACTCCGGCTCGCCCTTCATCTCGGACATCTCGCGGACGATGTCGACGTTGAGGCCCTTTTTCGGCTTGAAGACGTAGTCCTCTTCGTCGCTCCAGCCGAGCTGGTACCGGCTGAGGTCGAGGTCCATCGCTGCCATGTGCGCTCCTCAGGTGCTCTACGACCTGCCTGGAATTTCCCCTACGTCGATAGTAACAACCTAACTGGCCTCTCGAAACGCCTTGTGGTCGGGATTGTTGTCAGGATTCCCCCATGCGACCCCCCAATCCGGAGCGCCGCCCGACCGAGCTGATCACCCACGGGGACCGTCGGGTCGACGAGTGGTTCTGGCTCCGCAACCGCGACCCCGAGGTGCTGGCCCACCTCCAGGCCGAGAACGACTACACCGAGGCCGCCCTCGGGCACCTGGCCGGGCTCCGCCAGGAGCTCTTCACCGAGATGGTCGGGCGCATCGAGGAGACCGACGTCTCCACGCCGGCCCGCCTCGGACCCTGGTGGTACTACCAGCGGACCCGGGAGGGCAGCGACTATCCCGTCCACTGCCGGTGCCCCGCCCAGCTCGACGACGAACCCCCCGACGTCGCCACGACCCGCCCCGACGAGCAGGTCATCCTGGACGAGAACACGCTGGCCGGTGATGGCTCCTACCTCTCCGTCGGCACCCTGGCCCCGAGCCCGGACCATCGCTGGCTGGCCTACGGGGTGGACCGGAGCGGCAACGAGCGCTTCGGACTGCGGTTCCGGCGGCTCCACGAGGACCCGGGGCCGGGCCCCGACGGGGAGGAGTCTCCCGAGACCGTCACCGGGGTCTCCTACGGCGGAGGTTGGGCGGACGACAACCGCACCTTCCTTTACACCCGGGTCGACGATGCCATGCGGCCCTTTCAGGTCTGGCGCCACGAAGTGGGCACGGACCCCGCCTCCGACGTCCTCGTGCTCCACGAGCCCGACGGGCGGTTCCATCTCGGGGTGTACCGGGGCCGTGACGGCGCCTACCTCGTGATCGAGGCCCAGAGCTCCATCACGAGCGAGATCCAGGTGGTCCCGGCCGGCCAGCCCGGACGTCCGCCGAGGATGGTCGTCCCGAGACGCCAGGGCGTCGAGTGCCGCATCGAGCACCACCCCGGAAGGGGCGGGGTGGCCGGCGGGGGCTGGTTCGTGATCCTCACCAACGACGAAGCCCAGGACTTCCGGCTGGTGCTGGCGCCGGAGGACCGGCCCGACCGCCAAAACTGGAGGGAGCTCGTCCCCCATCGACCCGGGGTGCGGCTGGAGAGCGTCGACGTGCTCGACTCCTGGCTCGTCCTGGGCGAGAGGCTGGAGGCCGAACCGAGGCTCAGGGCGACGCCCTTCCCCGACGTCGAGGGGGGGGCGCAGGGCTTCGACGTCCTCGGCACCAGCTGGCTGATACCGGAACCCGAGTCGCCCGCCAGCTCCTGGCCGGGCTCCAACCTGCAGTTTGCGACCGGGCGGTTCCGCTACGAGCAGTCGTCCCTCGTCACTCCCCGGACGACCCTCGACGTCGAGCTGGCCTCCCGTCACGTGACGGTGCGCAAGCGACAACCGGTGCTGGGCGACTTCGACGCCTCGCGCTATCGCACCTTCCGGCTGTGGGCACGCTCCCCGGACGGCACCGAGGTGCCGATGTCGGTGGTCCACCGCGTGGATCTCCTGTCCGATCCCGGCGCCGAGCCGGGAACGCCACCGAGGGCCCCGGCCCCCTGCCTCCTGTACGGCTACGGGGCCTACGAGCACTCGATCGACCCGGTCTTCTCCTCCCTGCGCCTCAGCCTGCTCGACCGGGGATTCGTCTTTGCCATCGCGCACGTCCGTGGCGGCGGGGAGCTCGGCCGGCGCTGGTACGAGGAGGGCAAGCTCGGTGCCAAGGCCCACACCTTCGACGACTTCATCGCCTGCGCCCGCCTGCTCGTCGACCGGGGGTTCACGACGCCGGGGTCCCTCGCCGCCCGGGGAGGATCGGCGGGCGGGCTGCTCATCGGTGCCGTGGCCAACCGGGCCCCCGAGCTCTTCCGTGCGCTGGTGGCCGAGGTGCCCTTCGTCGACGCCCTCACCACCATCCTCGACGACAGCCTCCCGCTGAGCGTCATCGAGTGGGAGGAGTGGGGGAACCCGGGCGCCGACCCGAAAGCCTACGCCGCCATGTTGGCCTACTCGCCGTACGACAACGTGCGAGGGGTGGGGGCCGACGGGGAACCCCTCCGCTATCCCGACATCCTGGCCACGACGGGCCTCGAGGACCCCAGGGTCGGCTACTGGGAGCCCGCCAAGTGGGTCGCCCGGCTTCGCGCCGCCAACCCGGCCAACCGGGCGCTGCTCCGCGTCGAGATGGGGGCGGGCCACGGTGGGCCCTCCGGCCGCTACGACGCTTGGCGAGACGAGGCTTTCGTGCTGGCCTTCGTCCTCGACGCCTTGGGCCGGGCGGGAACGTCCGCCGGGGCGGCGGCGGGCTAGCCGGCCCCGTCAGGCCGTGGGCTGGAGCGTCATGTTGAAGGGGGTCAGGAACCCGGCCGGATAGGTGGCCGGGACGCCGTTGGCCGAGACCTGGAGCGAGTGCGGGGCCCCGATGTCGAGCTGGGTCACGCCGCTGGCCTGCAGCACCTGGGCGCTCCCGGGAGTGATCAGTCCGGTGAACAGGGCGGACCCGCTGGCCTGCGACGTGACCTGGACCCAGCATTCCCCGGCGCTCACGGTCAGCGTCACCGTGTACGTGGGCCCCGGCACCGAGTAGGTGGCCGCCGCCGGCGTGGCGGACGCCGCCACCAGGCTCTTGGGGGCCGTCGTGGTGGTGGAGCGCGAGGTGCCCGAGGTGTGCGTGTGGGCGCCTGCGCCGGAGTGCGCGGTCGTCGAGGGGCTCTGGGTGGTCGCGGCGTGCTGGGTGCTCGAGGCGCTATGGGTGCCCGACGGGGAGCCCGACGAGGTGACGGCGTAGACGATGACCGCCACAACGGCGATCAGGGCGACGACGACTGCGGCGATCGGGATGATGGGCCGCCGCGGACGGTGGTTCATCCGTGCCACCGCCCGATCGCGCCGCGACGGTGGCACGAGGTCTTGGTCCCCCGGGAGAGGGCCACCGGGACGGGCGCCGCGCATGTCGTCGAAGACGAGGCCTGATCCGCCGTTGTTGTTCTCGGGCCCCGGGGGGTGGAATCCGACCCCCGCCTCGTGGCCGCCGCCACCCGGACCGATCTGGATCGGGCCCTCGGGCGGTGTTGCCCAGTCCCTGCGGGGCTCGATCTGCTCTTCCTCGCCCGGAGGGGGTGATCCGGGGATGCGGACGATCGACGCCCGCGTCGGCTCGCCCAGGGGCGCCGAAGGGGGCCTCACCATCTCGTGTCGGGCCCTCACCGGCTCGGAGCCGGCGTGCTGGCCCTCCGGCCCGAGCTCGGGTTCCGTAGGTGCGGCGTGCGCAGGACGGACCAGGTACGGCTCGTCGTACCCCCGCCCGGGCTGGAGCGACTCCCACGGGACGGGATCGGTGCGCACGGGCTCCCGATGCACCGGCTCGGGTCCCGGCGCACCCGGTCGCTCCGCCTCTTGGTAGGAGCCCTGCGGGCCCCAAACCGGCCCGGTCGGTCCTGCGGCCCCCTCCGGGGCACCCGGGCGGTCGGCCTCGGGCTCGTCCTCGGGGGCGTCCGAGCGATGCGGCAAGACCCGAACCGACGTCCGGGCGCCACGCCGCATGTCGTCCAGCGTGTCGAGAGCGTGCCGGTAGCCCTCCACGGAGTGCACATCCTCGGCGCTGCGCCGGCGCAAGCCCCAGGCGGCCAACAACAAGGCCACGACCACGACGATCAGAGCGATCAGCGCGACCATCGTCACCATTCAACAGTACGGAGCGGAGCCATGCGGCGCGCCCGCCGCCGCGCCATCGTGACGCAGCGCCGTAAGGCCCGGTCACCACTGCGGCACCATCGACGACGGGTGGGCGAAGAGACGGCTCATCGCAGTTTGCCCGGGCTTGGAGAGAACACCTCCGATGACCATCGATTCGTGCGTCGAAGCACTTTCGGGGTATTGGGCAATGTATGCACACCCCATCTCCATATCGGACGGACACATTGCGCAATCCCTCCGCCGACAACCGGTATCGTCGACATTCGGGAAATAGCAATGGGGGAACACCCTTTGGGAGGACAGGACTGTTGAACATGGCAAACAAGCTGGATGGCCGTCGGGCCAGAGGAATGCGCACCCGCGCCGCCATCATCGACTCGTTGCTCGAGCTGGTCGGTGAGGGCGATCTGAGCCCGACAGCTCAACGGATAGCCGATCGTGCCGGGGTGTCGGTTCGCTCGGTCTACCAGCACTTCAATGACGTCGAGGGCTTGTTCACGGAGGCGGCCGACCGGGCCCGCAAGAATGCGGAAGAGCTCCGGGAGCCCATCGATCCGGGCCTGCCGCTCGACGAGCGCGTCGACCGCTTCGTGGCGGTGCGCAGCGCGATCTTGGAGGAGCTGAGGGCGTTCATCCGGGCGGCCCGACTCGTCGAGCCCTCGTCGGACGAGCTGAGAAAGTACCGGGTCAAGCTCGAAAAGGACGCCCGCGACGAGTTGGGACGGGTGTTCGGTCGCGAGCTGAGCAAGGCCGACGGGGCGACGCGCCGCCAGCTGGTCAGCGCGCTCGATCTCTTGAGCACCTGGTCGGCGTGGGAGCACCTGCGCGACAACAACACCAGCGTCCGTGCGGGTCGTCAGATCATGCGCCACGGGATCGCTGCGCTGCTCCACGGCATTCCGGCGGTCATCTGACTCTTTCGGCCGGGCGAGATCGCTCGGCCGGCCGACGCCGCGTGGCCGTGCGCCGTTAGGTACGCAACCCCTGGCGGGGACGGAGGACGGGCGGTATCTCGTCCCGTCGCGGGTTGGCGAGGTCCCGTTCGGACACGGCGGGCTCGTCGATCCCCCAGTCGGCTGCGACCTGGGGATCGTCCCAGGCCAGACCCAGCTCGTCAGCCGGGTTGTAGTAGCCGTCCACGAGATACATGAGGAGCACGTCGGTGAGGGCGGCGAATCCGTGTGCCACGCCTGGAGGGATGAAGAGGCCGCGGTCCACGTCCTCGTCGAGGTCGTCCACGTAGGTCGCGCCGTCGGTGGGAGAACCCTCCCGGAGATCGTGGAGCACCACGCGGGCTTTGCCGCGTAGGACGTACCAGTAATCCGCCTGGTGGAGGTGGTAGTGGAGGCCGACGAGGGAGCCGGCACGGCGTTCCGCACGGTTGGCCTGGACCATCTCCCGCCCGAGGCCCAGCCACGACCGCCGGTAGGTCTCGACGAAGCGACCACGCCCGTCCCGGTGTGCCTCAGGGGTGACGACGACGACGTCGGCGATCGTCTGAACAGGGTCGATGGCGGGCACGGGGGTGACCCTACTGCCTGCCCCGCGTCAGGCGGCTCGATGGTGAGGGTCCCTCTCTGCTCGAGCTGGAGGGCGGGTCGAGGGGAAGGGGAGGTCGAGGGTCGAAAGGAGGCAAAAGCCCAGGTCAGACTCGATCTCTACCTGAGGTTTAGGGTAGTGCCTCGAAGGTGCCGAACTGCGCCCGGTAGTAGAGGAGGGGGCTCCCGGACCGGGCGCTCATCGCCACGACGGAGCCCGTCACGAGCTCGTGATCGCCGGCGTCGTGGATCGTGTCGAGCCGGCACTCCACCCA
Source organism: uncultured Actinomycetes bacterium (assembly GCA_963773635.1). Lineage (GTDB taxonomy): Bacteria > Actinomycetota > Acidimicrobiia > Acidimicrobiales > RAAP-2 > CAVZBW01. The sequence goes on from CAVZBW010000005.1 coordinate 1,423,392, forward strand.
GGCGAGGACACCGTCGAGCACGGGCGTCCCCAGCGTGCCCTTGCGCCATCCGACGCCATCGAACTTGTCACCCCCGGACACGGCAAAGGCCCTGCACAAGTCGCTTTGGTCGCTGGCCAGGATGTTGACGCAGAAGGCCCCGGCCCGGGCGATGCGAGGCCAGCTGGTCGAGCTCTTGGCCGGCGCCGAGCGCGACCATCGGCGGCTCGAGCGAGAGCGAGGTGAACGCCTGGCAGGTGAAGCCCACGGGCACCCCCTCCTCCAGGGCGGTCACGATCGTCACGCCCGTCGGGAAGTGCCCGAGGACGTCCTTGAACCGGGCCTCGTCGAAGGTGTGGGCGGGTAGCTCTCCGAATTGCTCCTCAGCCGGCTCTGGCGACACGCGTCAAGCCCTCCCAAGGTCGATCGTCGAGCCTTCGTGCGCCACGGACACGTCCTCCAGGGCCTTGGCGTCCGGCAGATGCCGGGCCATGTCGACGAACCTGGCGATGGCGGCGTCGGTGTGCCGCGGGTCGTGGTGGAAGAGGACGAGGCGCCGGGCACCCGCCTCAGCCGCCACCCGCACCGCATAGGCAAAGGTGGAGTGGCCCCAGTCGGCGTACTCGACGTACTCCGCGTCGGTGTACTGCGCGTCGTGGATCACCAGGTCGGCGCCACGGCACAGCTCGAGGACCCTCTCGTCCACCGAGAAGCGGTCCGGGGGGGCCTGGTGGTCGGGGATGTACGCAAGGACCCTGCCCTCGCACTCGATCCGGTACCCGAGCGTGGTACCGACGTGGGGCACCACACGGGCGGAGATCTTGGCTCCCCCCACGACCAGCTCGCCCTCGTCGGTGTCGTGGAACCGTATCTGTCCCCGGAACTCCGTCAGCCGGATGGGAAAGAACGGTGGCTGCACGACCTGGAGCAGCGTGCGGTGGAGCCCGTCGGGCTGTCGAGGCCCGTGAACCTCCATCGTGGCCCCGGGGTCGCGGAACGGGCTGAAGAACGGGAGGCCCAGGATGTGGTCGAAGTGCAGGTGGGTCAGCAATGCCGTGGCCCGCAGCGGTCGCCCCTCGAAGCGGGACTTGCGCTGCAGGGACTCGCCCAGGGCCCGGAGGCCGGTGCCGAGATCGAGGATGAGCGGGTCCTCCCCCTCGGAGCTGACCAGCACGCACGACGTGTTCCCGCCGACCTTGAAGTACTCGTCTCCCGAGCACGGGCAAGATCCCCGCACGCCGTAGAACGTGACCTCCACCTGGCAAGAGTACCGCCGAGGCGAAAGATACCGTTTCGGGCCATGGAGTCACGAGCCGTCGCCGCGAACGGGGTCGAATTCGCCTACTTCGCCGACGGGCCCGCAGACGGCCCCCTGGCCCTCTGCCTCCATGGCTTCCCCGACACCGCCCACACGTGGCGCCACCTGCTGCCCGTGCTCGCCGATTCGGGCTTCCGGGCGGTCGCCCCGTTCCTGCGTGGCTACGCCCCGACCAGCGTCCCCGCGGACGGCCGGTACCAGGTGGGCGCCCTGGCCCGCGACGTCAACTCCCTCCACGACGCGCTGGGTGGCCGCGGCGACGCGGTGCTGATCGGCCATGACTGGGGTGCGCTGGCGTCGTACGCCGCCGCAGCACACCAACCCGGACGCTGGAGACGCCTCGTGGCCGCCGCCGTGCCCCCACCCCCGGCCGTGGCGAGCTCGTTCTTCGGCTACGACCAGCTCCGTCGGAGCTGGTACACGTTCTTCTTCCAGACGCCGCTGGCGGAAATCGCCATCCCACTCGACGATTTCGCCTTCATCGACCGCCTCTGGGCCGACTGGTCCCCCGACTACGACGGAGCGTGGGACGCGGCGAGGGTCAAGGAGGCCATCGGCACGCCCGAGCGAACCCTGGCCGCCATCGCCTACTACCGGGCCCTCTACGACCCGAGCGTGCACGACCCGGACCTCTCGCCCGAGCAGGACGCCGCCATGGCTGGTGTGCCCGTCCCGACCCTCTACCTCCACGGCGGCGCGGACGGGTGCATGGCCCTCGAGGCGGTGGACGATCCCCTGCCGTTCCTCGGCCCAGGGTCTCGCTTTGAGATCGTGCCGGGGACCGGCCACTTCCTCCACCTCGAGAGGCCCGCCCAGGTGGCCGACCTCGCGATGGGCTTCCTTGGCGAATGAGGAGCCCATGGCGGAAGCCAGTCGGTGAGGCCAATCGGTCAGCAAGTCCGTGGGGCCGGCCCGGCAGCGCCGCTCAGGCCAGCTGCAGCCGTCCCCCCGGCCCACGCCGCACCATCTTCTCGGCGATGAGTCCATCGACCATCCGTCGCACCCTCTCCGGCTCGCCCTGCCATCCGGTGATGAGCGGCACGTCTCGAGACCTCACGGGCCCGGTCCGCAGGGCGTCGACGAGCCGCCCCCGGCCCTGACGGTCCGAGCCGGCAAACGGGGGCTGTCCCCGGGATGCGCCGGCCGTCCCCTCCGCCGGGTCGGGCTCCGACCAGCCCCGCTCGGCCCATGCGCAGCAGGGGGCCAGCCCGCAGCTCGCGCATCTCGGTCGCCGGCGGGTGCACACGGTGGCGCCGAGGTCGAACACCGACTGGTTGAGCTCCCAGGATCGACCCGGCGGCACGAGGGCGTCGGCGAGCGACTGCGCCTCCTGGCGCCCCCCGATCGCCCGCCCCGCCACCAGGCGTGCGAGGACCCTCGCGGCGTTGGTATCGACGACGCCGGTGTCCTGCCCGAAGGCCAGGGACAGGATCGCCCGAGCCGTGTACTCCCCCACCCCCGGTAGCCGCCGGAGGGCCCGAAGGTCCTCGGGCACCCGGCCGCCGTGCTCGGCGACGATGGCCTCCGCGGCGCGGTGCAGGTTGAGGGCGCGGCGGTTGTACCCCAGGCCCGCCCAGGCGCGCACCACCTCGCCGGGGCCAACGCCCGCGCAACGCCGAGGGCTGGGAAATAGCCGCACGAACCGCCCGTAGGGCTCGAGCACCCGCGTCACCTGGGTCTGCTGGAGCATCACCTCGCTCACCATGACCAGCCAGGGATCACGGGTGTGGCGCCAGGGGAGGTCGCGACGGTTCCGAGCCCCCCAGGCGAGGAGCTCGCCGCTCACCGCCGACGCTCGCCCGGCGAGTCCGGGCGCGGTCTCGCTCAGTCCCAGACCTCTTCGGGATACGGTCGGCGCCGCGTCGGCGCCGAGGCCCTCTTCCACACCATCACCTTGCGGCGGAAGTAGCAGACCTCCTCGCCCCGCTGGTTGAAGGCCTTCGTCTCCACGGTCACGACCCCCCGGTCGTCCTTGGAGCGCGATGCCGTCTTGTCGAGGACACGGGACTCGGCGTAGATGGTGTCGCCGTGGAAGGTGGGGTACCGGTGGACGAGCGACTCGACCTCCAGGTTGGCGATCGCGGCCCCGCTCACGTCGGGGACGCTCATCCCGAGGGCCAGGGAGTAGACGAGGTTGCCGACGACGACGTTGCGGCCGTGGACCGTCTCCTCCTGGGCGAACCAGGCATTGGTGTGCAGGGGATGGTGGTTCATCGTCACCATGCAGAAGAGATGGTCGTCGTACTCGGTGATCGTCTTGCCCGGCCAATGGCGGTAGACGTCGCCGGGCTCGAAGTCCTCGAAATACCGGCCGAAGGGCCTGTCGTACACCGTCACCGCTGGCTCCAGCTAAGAGCCGTTGGCCGGCGGGCGGGTGGAAAACCCGAGCTGGGCGCCGGCCAGCTCCTGACCGTCGATGGTGAGGCGCCAGACGAATCGGGTGGACGGCTGTAACGGGATGGGCCCCAGGTTGACGGCGAGGGCGACATCGACGGGGGACCCCTCCGGCACGCCGGGGGGGTGGGCCACGGTGAACTCCCCGCGCACCTCCACCGGCTGCTGGGACCCGTCGGGGGTCTGCACCATCACCGGTCGCCCGTCGGCGTCCTCCAAGAACAGCTCCCAGTGGTGAGCGGCTCCCGCCTCGTTCCAGTCGACGTCGATCTTCAACGCCACCGCGGAGGGGACCGGGTCCGGCCCGGTGATGCTCCAACCTCCGCCGAGGATGTAGAGCTTGCCCTCCGAGACCTGGGCGGCGTCGCACAACAGCATGGTGACCCTCATGCGCAGGAGGCTAGACGGCCCGGCGCAGGCCCCACGCCAACGTGCCGGGTGGCCCTCCGGCAACCTCGGGCGTGGGACAATCGCGCCTCCATGAACGCGTTCACCGGTCTGCGCGACGACGTGTACCGGCGGCCGCTCGCGACGGCCCTCGAGCGTCTCGGCCTCGCTCCCGGGTGGCGCTGCGTCGACGTGGGGGCCGGAGGTGGCGACGTCTCGGTCGCCCTGGCCGAGGCGGTCGGCCACGGCGGTCGGGTCTACGCCGTCGACAGCGACCCGGCCGCCCGCGACGCGGTGGCACGAGCCGCGGCGGCCCACGCCCAGGTACTGGCGATCACCCAGGCCGGCGAGGACCTCGTGCTGCCCGAGCTGGTCGATCTCGCCTTTTGCCGCTTCCTGCTCCTGCACGTCGTCGACCCCTCCGCCGTGCTCCGCCGCATGGCTGCGGTCGTGCGGCCCGGCGCTTGGGTGGTCGCGCAGGAGCCGGTGACCTCCGCCGGCCGCATCGACGGCCAGCCCCTCTCCATGCCCGACGCCCTGCACCCCGACGTCGGGGCGTTCCTTCCGGCCCTCTTCCGCCGGGTCGGCCTCGAGATCACCGACGCCTGGGCGGAGGCCCAGGCCGGGTGCGGCCCCGGACCCGTCTCCGCCTATCTGTCGACCCTGACGGGCGTCGACCCCGGGGAGGACCCCGTGATCCTGCCGCCGCTGGTGACCGTCGTGGGTCGCAAGCCCCCGACGTGGGAGTCGGACAGCGGCACCGGGGTGCCCCGGCCCTGAGCGACACCCTGGACGGTACGGTGAGAACCGTGGAGCCCGTGGCCGCGGCGGCGGCAGACCTGGACGCCGCCGGGCGCGCCGTCTCGCTGGCCCAGGACGCGGTCGCCAGGGCCTTGCGATCGCTCGGCGCGCGCGGCGGGATCGACGCCAACCAGGTGGTGGCCTACGACCTCGCCCATGCCGCCGCGGGGTGCGCCACCGCCCGGGCCACGCTCGACTACGGGACCGTGGGGGAGACCGAGCGGAGAATCTGCTGTGTCTTCGTCGCGGACGTGGTCGCCGACGTGGCCTCGAGATGCTTCGGCCGAGAGCAGGCCTGGGACGTCGAGCCCGGCTGGTGGCAGGGGGTGGCGGACTTCCTCTCGCTCTACCGGGATCCCTCCGTGCTGGCATCCCTCGCCGCGGTGCAGGGTCCGCGACACCTCGACCCCGACTTTGAGATGGTGGCCGAGACGTTCCATCGCTTCGCCGAAGACCGGATCCGGCCCCGGGCCGAGCGCGTGCACCGCGACAACGCCGACATCCCCGAGGACGTCATCGAGGGGCTCGCCGAGATCGGCGGCTTCGGTCTGTCGGTGCCGGAGGAGTACGGCGGCTTCGCCACCGGCGGCGAGCGTGACTACCTCGGGATGGTCGTGGCCACCGAGGAGCTGAGCTGGGGCTCGCTCGGTGTCGGGGGCTCGCTGATCACCCGGCCCGAGATCCTCACCCGGGCCCTCGTGCGGGGCGGCACCGAGGAGCAGAAGCGGCGTTGGCTGCCCCTGCTGGCGTCCGGCGAGATCATGGCCGCGGTCGCCGTCACCGAGCCCGACTTCGGCTCCGACGTGGCGGGCATCACCACGGCCGCCGTGCCGACCGACGGGGGCTGGCTGATCAGCGGGGTCAAGACCTGGTGCACCTTCGCCGCCCGGGCGGACGTGCTCATGCTGCTCGCCCGCACCGATCCCGATCGGTCGGCGGCGCACCGTGGGCTCTCGATGTTCGTGGTCGAAAAGCCGCGGGGCCCCGGTCAGGGCTTCGCCTTCGAGCAGGAGGGTTCGGGGCGCATGGATTCGGGGCGCATGGAGGGACGCCCCATCGACACCCTCGGCTATCGGGGCATGCACTCCTACGAGGTCGCCCTCGACGACTGGTTCGTGCCGGCCGAGAACCTCGTGGGGGGCGAGCAGGGCGTCGGCCGGGGTTTCTACCTCCAGATGCAGGGCTTCGAGAACGGCAGGCTCCAGACGGCCGCGAGGGCGCTCGGCGTCATGCAGGCGGCCTACGAGGCGGCCCTCGCCTATGCCGCCGAGCGAAAGGTGTTCGGTGCACCGATCCTCGACTACCAGCTGACCCAGGCGAAGCTCGGCCGCATGGCGGTCGTCATCCAGTCGACGCGGCAGTTCGCCTACCAGGTGGCCAGGCTCATGGCCAAGGGCGAGGGGACGTTGGAGGCCTCGATGGTCAAGGCCTACGTATGCCGGGCGGCGGAGTGGGTGACTCGCGAGGCCATGCAGATCCACGGCGGCATGGGCTACGCCGAGGAGTTCCCCGTGAGCAGGTACTTCGTGGACGCCCGGGTGCTCTCGATCTTCGAGGGCGCGGACGAGACCCTGGCCCTCAAGGTGATCGCACGGCGCCTGCTGGAGCAGGCCGGCTAACCCTCCGAACGCCGCAGCCCGGCACGCTCGCCCCGGCTGACGAACTTCACGGCCATCTTTCGGCTGGCCTCGTCGATCATCTCGTCGCCGAACATGACGGCGCCCGTCCGCTCCTCCTCGGTGGCCCGCCGGTACGCGTCGAGGATGTCCCAGGCCCGGTCGAACTGCTCCTGGGTCGGCGAGTAGAGCTCGTTCAGGACGGTGACCTGGTCGGGGGTCAAGGCCCACTTCCCGTCGTAGCCGAGCACCCGGGTGCGCTGGGCGAAGTCCCGCAGGGCGTCGAGCTCGCGCACCTTGAGGAAGGGTCCGTCGATCACCTGGAGGCGGTTGGCGCGACCGGCCATGAGGATCTTGGAGAAGACGTAGTGGAAGTGATCGCCGGGATACTCGGGGATCTGCACTCCCCCCGTCAGCACCGGCATCTCCATCGACGCGGCGAAGTCGGCCGGACCGAAGATGATCGTCTCGAGCCGAGGTGAGGCCGCGCAGATCTCCTCGACGTTGATCAGCCCACGAGTGGTCTCGATCTGCGCCTCGATGCCGATGTGGCCCGGCGGCAGCCCGGCGTGCTGTTCGACCTGCGAAAGCAGGAGGTCCAAGGCGACGACCTCCGAGGCGCTCTGGACCTTGGGCAACATCAACTCGTCGAGGCGGTCGCCGGCGTTGCCGACCACCTCGATGACGTCCCCGTAGGTCCACTTGGTGTCCCACGCGTTGACGCGCACGCACAGCACGCGGTCATCCCAGCTCAGGTTCTTGATGGCGTCGACCACCTTGGCTCGCGCCGCCTCCTTTTCGAGCGGGGCGACCGAATCCTCCAGATCGAGGAAGGTCATGTCGGCAGGCACCGTGGGTGCCTTCGCCAAGAACCGCTCGTTGGACCCCGGCGTCGACAGGCAGGAGCGCCTCGGCAGATCACGCGATCGAGCTGACATCAAACCTCACCTGTCCCGTCCTCGCCGGCGCGACCAACTCTGCGCGTCACGTCAACGTGTCCCGAAAGAACTCGATGGCGCTGTCCCAGAGGCGGCGGGCCTCGTCGGGGTTGTGTACCTCCGGCCTGGTGTCGTTGAAGAACGCGTGCTCGGAGGCCGGGTGGACGACGATCTCCACGTCCTTGCCCAGGCCGCGAAGCTCACCGGCGAGCTGTTGGGCGTTGTCCGGAGAGAAGTACTCGTCGTTCTCCGCGTAGTGCCCCTGCACCTTGGCCGAGAGCGCGCCGTAGTCCGGCCGCGCATCGGGCCAGGGGATGAGCCCGTAGCAGGGCACCACCGCCTTGACCGCGTCGGGACGTTGTGTCGCCAGCACGAGGGCGAGGCCGCCACCCATGCAGAAGCCGATGACGCCCACCGCGTCGCCCGACGATCGCCGCAGGACCTCGTCGACGGCACCGCTCATGTCCCTCGCCGCCTGTTCCATCCGCAGCGCCATCATGGCCTTGGCGGCTTCGTCGGGCTCGGTCGTCGACCGACCGTGGTACAGGTCGGGAGCCAGGGCAACGAAGCCAGCCTCGGCAAATCGGTCGCACACGTCCTTGATGTGGTCGACCAACCCCCACCACTCCTGGATGACGACCACTCCGGGGCCGGTGGCCGAAGTCGGGACGGCAAGATATCCCTGTTCACGGCCCCCGTTGCTCGGGAATTCGATGATCTCGCCCATGGCGCGGAGCGTACTCGACGCTCCGGCGGCCGGCCGCCCCCCGGCACGCCTGGTCGGAGTGAGGCGGGCATCGTGAAGTGCGCTTCAATGGATCGATACGATTCTGTAAAGTTGCCGGTCTGGCAGGCCCGACAAGCCGGCATGCAGGAAGATCGGCGTGGGGTTGGCCGGAAAAGGCGCCCGTCACGTGCGCGAACCCTGGCGACGGGCTGAGTCCACCGAGCCAGACGCCATGTTTGACTCGCCAGAGGCTCATTGATAAAGATGTGCGGCATTGTGTCCGACGCCGAGCGCGCCATGCGCTCCTCGACGCCAATGTCGCGGTTGAAGCGACGGTTCTACGCGACGACGGTTGGAGGTGTAGCCGCCGGAGCGATGGCGGCGATGAGCCTCTTTGCCTTCGCGGGCGCCCGTCCCGCGGGAGCCGACCAGATCACTGACCTCCAGGCGCAGGCCGCACAGCTGCAGCAGTCCATCAGTGCGACCAACGCGCAGCTCGAGGCAACGGGTCAGCAGTACGACGCAGCCCAGTACCATCTGAGCCAGATCAACGGACAGATCAGCGCCACCAAGCAGCAGATCGCCGCCGACCAGGCCAAGGTTGCCACGGACATCGCCACCCTGCGCAAGGCATCGGTCAACGCCTACGTCACCGACGGCAGTGCCGCCACCGAAAACCCGCTCTTCGCCAAGAACCAGCAGGTCCTGGGCAGCATGCAGGTCTACAACTCGGTGGCCGAGGGTGACCTGTCGACCGCGGTGGCCAACCTGCACACGGACCAGAACCAGCTGGACGTGCAGCAGAACCAGCTCCAGTCGCAGCAGGGCGCTGCACAGAACCAGGTCGACGCGGCGCAGCAGGCCAAGCAACAGGATGCACAACTCGAGCAGCAACAGCAGAGCGAGCTGGGCCAGGACACCGGCCAGATCGCCACGCTGGTCGCACAGCGCCAGGCTGCGGAGGCGGCGGCCCAGCAAGCGGCCACCCAGGCTCGCCTGGCGGCGGCGCAGCAGCAACAGCAGCAACAGCAGCAACAGCAGCAGCCCACCGCCACCCAGATCACGGCCCAGGGTGCGGGCGGCAACGGCCCGGGCGGGACCACGACCACGACCGCGCCACCCACCACGGCCGCCCCATCCGACAACTCGAGCACGACCTCGGGTGGATCGTCGCCCAACAGTCAGGCAAGTTTCGTCGCCCCCCCGGGAGCCTCGGGTGCCTCGGTGGCGGTCCAGGCGGCGCTGTCCCAGGTCGGCGTCCCCTACGTGACCGGCGGCCGCACTCCCGGAGTCGGGTTCGACTGCTCGGGACTGACCAGCTGGGCATGGGGCCAGGCCGGCGTCTCCCTGACCCCCTACTCGGGCGCCCAGATGCAGGAGACCGCCCCGGTGCCGGTCTCGGACCTCGAGCCCGGTGACCTCCTCTTCTACGGTCCCGGTGGCGACACCCACGTCGCCATGTACATCGGCAACGGCCAACAGGTCGAGGCCACCACCCCGGGATCGACGGTGATGGTCAACCCGCTGCGCCTCACCGACGACTTCGCCGGGGCCGGCCGACCGTAACCCCGGGGCGAGCGCCGGGCTTCCCTGCGGGGGCCATGCGAGTCTCCCCCGGCCACGCAGCTTCGACCGGCAAGCTTCAACCGGCACGGGTTTGCCGGAGCCCCAACGGGCACCGCTGAGCGTACGCTGAACGCCGAGCGCAGCCATGAGACCAATCCCCGTCGCCTTTCACATCGGACCGCTCGAGGTCCACACCTACGGCATCGGGCTGGCCGTGACCTTCGCATTCGCCTTTTGGTACTTCGAGCGCCGCCTGCGGCGGCACGGCTACCCCACAGATTGGCTGACCGGGGTGTTCGTCTGGGTCATCGTCTCGGCGGTGGTCGGGGCCCGGGCGCTCCACGTCCTCGCCAACCTGAGCTACTACTCGGCGCACCCGGCGCAGGTCCTGGCGATCTGGCAGGGCGGGCTCTCGTCGTTTGGCGGTCTGCTCCTCGCGGTCCCGGTGGGCCTGGTGCTCACCCGACGACGCTGCCCCGAGTTGCCGATCACCCGAGCCCTCGACCTCGTGGCGCCCGTGCTGATGGCCGCCTGGAGCATGGGCCGACTCCTCGGGCCCCAGCTCATGGTGGCGGGCGGGGGTCATCCGACGACCCAATGGTTCGGCATGTACTACGCGGGGCAGGTCGGCAAGCGTCTCCCCGTACCGGTCTTCCAGGCCCTGGAGGACTTCGCCGTGTTTTGCGTCCTCATCTACCTCGAGAGCCGCCTGGACCGCTGGCCCGACGGGAGTCGCCGGGTCAACTACCCCGCGGGCGCCGTCCTGGGCACCGGGATGGTCCTCTGGGGGATCGAGCGAACCCTGGACGAGCACCTCTGGCTCGGCGAGGACGGCCACCTGGGCTCCATCCTCGTCCAGATCGCCGGCATCGCCCTCGTCGTCGGCGGCGCGGCGCTCCTGGCGGTGACCTGGCACCGCTGGCGGGACTGGCTGGCCTCGGGGGCGCCCGACGGGAGGGTCGAGGACGCCTCGGGGACGGACGCGGCGGGCGCAGGCGATCCCGGACGGGAGGCGGCGGTGCGGTGGCCGGACCGACTCAGGCGTTCGGCTTCTCGCCCGACCCCGCCGCTCTCCGGAGCTCCTCCAGGCGGTCGATGAGGGCCAGGCGTTCGACGCCCACCGTGCTGCCGAGGCGTGCCGCGATCTCCTCCGGGGACCAGCGACCCTCGGTGTAGACGGCACGGACCTCGGCCGGCTGGTTCCAGACGGCGATCTTGGAGCCCACCACCGTATAGACCTGCCCGGTGATGTGACGGGCCTGGTCGGAGAGCAGGTAGACGACCATCGGGGCCACGTCCTCGGGGTCGCCCATCTCCTCGAGCTCCTGGGGGACGTTCGCGGACATCCGGGTACGGGCGATCGGGGCGATGGCGTTGGCCGTCACCCCGTAGCGGTAGAGGCCGGCCGCCGCCGATCGCACCAGGGATACGATGCCCCCCTTGGCGGCCGAGTAGTTGGCCTGGGCCACGCTGCCGGAGAAGGCGCCCGAGGTGAAGCCGATGAGCGCCCCGCCGCCCTCCTGCTTGCGCATGATCGCCGAGGCGGCCCGAAACACCGTGAAGTGGCCCTTCAAGTGGGTGGCGATGACGGGGTCCCACTCGTCCTCGCTCATGTTGAAGAGCATCCGCTCCCGGAGGATGCCCGCCACCGCGACCACGCCGTCGATCCGGCCCCAGCGGTCCACGGCCGCCTGGACGATCCGAGCTCCCCCCTCCATCTGGGAGACGTCGTCGGCGACCGAGATGGCCTCTCCCCCGGCCTCCGTGATCTCCTTGACCACCGACTCGGCCACCTCGCTCGTGGGGCTCTCCCCCGACATGCTGACGCCGATGTCGGCCACGACGACCCGAGCCCCCTCGCTGGCGCATGCCAGGGCGACCGCACGCCCGATGCCACCGCCCCCTCCGGTGACCACGACCGCCTTGCCGTCCAGGAACCCTGCCACGTCGTCCTCCCATCGTTCGTAGGCCCCATCGCTGGTCGGCCGTCGTCGGCGACCTGGTTGACGCCGGAAGAGACCCGTTCTAGCTTTGCCCGCGCCGCGGCCGCCACTTGGCCGGCTCGACGCTTGGACCGATCTCGCCACCACCGCCGACGCGTGGCGCGATCATCGCGGGAAGAGGATGTACATGAGCGAACTCGGGTTTTGGACGCTCGCGCAGGAGCAACCCGATCAGCGGGCCCTCGTCGCCCCCGACGGCACCGAGCTCACCGCGGGCGAGCTGCTCGAGCGGGCCAACCAGGTGGCTCGGGCCCTGCGGGCTGCCGGGATGGGCGCCGGCGACGTGGCGGCGACGGTGCTCCCCAACGGGCCCGAGATGCTCGAGATCTACCTGGCGGCCCTTCAGGCCGGGATGTACCTGGTGCCCATCAATCACCATCTGGTGGCCCCCGAGATCGCGTACATCCTGCGGGACTCGGGCGCCAAGGTCCTGGTCGCCCACGAGCGATTCGCCGAGGCCTGTCGCGAGGCGGCCGATGAGGCGGGAATCCCGGCGGGCGGGCGTCTGGCCGTCGGCGCGGTGCCGGGATTCTCCGACTACTCGGCGGCGCGCCAGGCCCAGGCAATCGGTGAGCTCGAGGACCGCACCATCGGCGACGTCATGAACTACACCTCGGGCACGACGGGCAAGCCCAAGGGGGTGCACCGGCGGCTCGGTGGTCATGCGCCCGAGGAGGCCGCCTTCGGCCTGGCGGGGATCCTCTTCCTCTTCTCGGTGGAGCCCAGGGGCGACAACGTGCACCTGGTGGGCTCGCCGCTCTACCACACCGCGGTCCTGCGGTTTGCCAGCGCCTCGCTGCACCTCGGGCACACCGTCGTCGTGATGGACAAGTGGCTGCCGGAGGAGAGCCTGCAGTTGATGGAACGCCACCGGGTGACGACGTCGCACATGGTGCCCACCCAGATGCACCGCCTGCTGGCCCTGCCCGACGACGTCAAGGGCCGCTACGACCTGTCCTCGCTGCGTCACATGATCCACGCCGCAGCACCGTGCCCGATCGAGGTCAAGCGGGGGATGATCGACTGGTGGGGCCCCGTCATCGACGAGTACTACGCCGCCAGCGAGGGGGGCGGGACCGTCGTCACGACGGAGCAGTGGCTCGAGCGGCCGGGCACCGTGGGCACGCCGTGGCCGATCTCGGAGGTGGCGATCTTCGACGAGCAGGGCGAGCGGATCACGGAGCCCGGCAAGATCGGCACGGTCTACCTGTCCATGCAGGGCGCCGACTTCGACTACCACAACGACCGGGCCAAGACGGACAAGAACCGCATCGGGAAATTCTTCACCGTCGGCGACATCGGATATCTCGATGAGGCCGGCTACCTCTTTCTGTGCGACCGCAAGGCGGACATGATCATCTCGGGCGGCGCCAACATCTATCCCGCCGAGATCGAGAGCGTGCTGCTGACCCATCCCAAGGTGGGCGACGCCGCGGTGTTCGGCATCCCCAACGAGGATTGGGGCGAGGAGGTCAAGGCGGTCATCGAGCCGGCCGAGGGCGTAGCCCCGGGCGACGAGCTGGCGGAGGACATCCTGGCCTTCTGCGCCGGCCGCCTGGCCCGGTACAAGACTCCGCGGTCCGTCGACTTCATCGCCGAGATGCCCCGGGACCCGAGCGGCAAGCTGTACAAGCGGCGCCTGCGCGACCCCTACTGGGAGGGACGCGAGCGGGCCATCTGATCGAGGGCCCTTCCACTGCCTCGGGTCGACTGCCTCGGGGCGCTAGTCGAGGACCTCTTTGACCACGGCGGCGTGGGATTGGGCGGTCTCGACCATGTGCCCGGCCCGCGGCTCGATGAAGAGACCCTCGGCCTCGGCCGTGATCTCTCCCCGCAGTCGGATCGCTCCCCAGAGGCGGACCTTACGGCCCTCGACGCCGACCAGGCGGGCCTCGAGCTCGAGCCCGGCGAGGAGCGGCGTCGGCCTGCGGTAGCGGATCGTCAGGGTCCCGGTCATCGCCCCGTGGTGGGTCAGGATGTTGGTCGTGCCGAGCAGCTCGTCGAAGAGCTGCGCGATGACCCCGCCGTGGACACACGTGGGCGGTCCCTCGAAGGCGTACCCAAACGTGACGCGCCCCCGCATCTCGAGGCCCCCGTCCTCGGCCTCGACGGCCCAGATCTCGGCCGGCGCGGAGAGAGGGTTGGCAAAGCCCACGACCGGGCTGGTCGGGAAGTAGTCCTGCGGCGGGATGTCGGCGTCGAGCTCGAACCGCTCGCCGCGCCCGGACAGGGCCGCCCGCTCGAGGTCGTCGACCAGCCGGGCCGCGCCGGCGGCGGCAGACGCCAGCGCCTCGTCGGGGATCGTGCGTCCCACCATGAGGTCGGCCAGCCGGCGCAGCGCCGCCGCGAGGTCGTTGGCCGGAGACGGGAGCGACGAGCGAGGGGACCCAAAGACGGTCATCGGCGCCGGTAGTCCGGAGGTCGCTTCTCCGCGAAGGCCCGCTGGCCCTCCTTGGCGTCCTCCGTGGCGAAGATGGGCCAGCCGATCTCGAGCTCCCGCGCCAGGCCCTCCTCCTCGGAGAGCCCCTCGGTCTCCCAGACCGACCGCTTGATGGCCTCGACCGCCAGCGGCCCGTTGGCATTGACCACCTCGGCGATCGCCAGCGCCTCGTCGAGGGCCGTGCCGTCGGGGACCACCCTGCCGATCAGGCCGATGCGCAACGCCTCCTCTGCCGACACCTCCCTGGCGGTGAGCAAGAGGTCCATCGCCACGGTGTAGGGGATCTGGCGGCGGAGCCGGACGGTCGATCCGCCGAGGGGAAAGAGCCCCCGCCGGGCTTCGAAGACACCGAACTTGGCACCCTCGCCGGCCACCCGGATGTCGGTCGCCTGCAGGATCTCGGTGCCGCCGGCGACCGCGTACCCCTCGACGGCGGCGATCAGCGGCTTGCGCAGGTGGTAGTGCCGCAGCAGCGCCTTCCAGTGGAGGTCGGGGTCCTGCTGCATTCGCTCCTGATAGCGCTCACGACCCTCCCCGCCCTGGGACTTCAGGTCCATTCCGGCACAGAAGGTGCCGCCGGCGCCGGTGAGGATCGCCGAGCGGATGTCGTCGTTGCCGTCGATCTCCGTCCACGCGTCGAGCATGCCGACGAGCATCGGCGGGCTCAGCGAGTTCTTCGCCTCCGGGCGGTTGAGCGTGACGACCGCCGTTGCTCCCCGGCGCTCGAAGGTCAAATGCTCGGTCGAGGGGTCGACGCCGCCCGAGGGCACGGCGGAGCCGGTCGGGTCGCGGGAATCGGTCGGATCGGTCGGATCGGACGAATCGGTCGGATCGGTCGGATCGGACGAAGGCATGGCGGTCACACTAGAACAGGTCCCAATTCGGCGGTCGGTGCGGGGCCCGAGCCGTGAGACGGGGCGCGCCGGGCGGGAGGCCCGGGACTCGGGCCCGGCTCGTCGCGGGCTCGATCAGAGGCGCTCGATGATCGTCCCGGTGGCGAGCGCACCCCCGCAGCACATCGAGACCAGGCCGAGCGTGGCGTCGCGGCGCTCGAGCTCGTGCAGGATGGTCGTGATCAGGCGGGCGCCGGTGGCGCCGACCGGGTGGCCGAGCGCGATGGCCCCGCCGTTGACGTTGACCTTGTCCATGTCGGGCGCGTGCACCCGATACCAGGACATCACCACCGAGGCGAAGGCCTCGTTCACCTCGAAGAGGTCGATGTCGCCGATGGTCATCCCGGCCTTGTCGAGGACCTTGGCGGTGGCGTCGACCGGGCCGTCGAGGAGGTAGTAGGGGTCGGAGCCCACCAGGACCTGGGCCACGATGCGGGCCCTCGGACGCAGGCCCTCGGCACGAGCGCGGTCCTCGGACATCCACAGGACGGCGGCCGCCCCGTCGGAGATCTGCGAGGAGTTGCCGGCCGTGTGGATCCCCTCGGGCAGGACCGCCTTGAGCTTGGCCAGCCCCTCGGCCGTCGTGTCCCGAGGCCCCTGGTCCTTGGCGACCACGAGACGCTCGGCGCCGTGGTCGCCCATGGGGCCCTCCTCCCCCACCACGGGCGCCTCGACCGGAGCGATCTCCCGGTCGAATCGTCCCTCGGCGACCGCCCGGGCCGCCTTCTGCTGCGAGATGAGGCCGAGGCCGTCGACCTCCTGGCGCGAGATCCCACGCTTTTGGGCGATGCGCTCCGCCGCCCCAAACTGGTCCGGCGAGTCCCAGGGGAAGTCGGCCGGCTTGGATCGACCCGGACCGTTGATGGCGTTGGCGCCGAGCCCGACCCGGCTCATGGCCTCGACCCCGCAGGCGATGCCGACGTCGATGGCACCGGCGGCGATCAGGTTGTTGACCATGTTGTTGGCCTGCTGGGAGGACCCGCACTGGCAATCGATCGTGGTGGCGGCAACCTCGTAGGGGAGGCTCTGCTGCAGCCAGGCGGTGCGCGTCACGTTGGAGGCCTGCTCGCCCGCCTGGGTCACGCAACCGCCGACCACCTGCTCGACCGCCGAGGGCTCGATCCCCGACCGCTTGACCAGCTCCACCTGGGCGGCCCCCAGGAGGTCGGCAGCATGGAGCCCCGACAGCCACCCGTTGCGCTTGCCGATCGGGGTCCGGACGGCCTCGACGATAACCGGTTTCACCATGTGACCAGCCTACCTGGGCCCGCGGAGGGCGGACGAGCCGGGGATGGGGTCGGTCTCGGCCCCGCACGGCGTGGCGCGGCCCTGCGCAGCGCGGCGGCTCAGGCTCCGACGAGCGTCTTCCAGTCGGAGCGGCGCCCGGCGACCTCGTCGGGGGTCAAGTCGCAGCGAGTCGTCGGGGATCTGATCGACCAGGGCCCGCTGGAGCACGTAGTCGTGGCTCACGGAGCGGAACGTCTCCCGGCGCGCCGCGACCACGTCGGGCGGCGGAGAGGGGTCGGGGAACCCCCACAGGTTCATGGCCCATTTGACGTCCGGGGCGCTCGGCGCGCGTCCGAACGCCCCGGCCCGCCGGCTCGCCAGGAGGCCGCACCCGACGAGCACGTCCTCGAGGTCCTCGCCCTCTGCGAGCACCACCCGATCCGAGAGCGCCCGTGCCACCCGCAGGGCGAACCCCTGGTCCGGGCCCGGCTTGCCAAACCCCCGGCCCGACTCGGCGACCGGCGAGCGGTGCTCGGCCGGGCGGTCCGGACTCCACGGAATCGCCGCCTCGAGTCGGAGCGAGGGGCGCACCTGGTCCGCATCGCGGATCGGGACGAAGCTGGGTTGACTCATGCGCCGGTGACGCTAGCGCGCCGCAGGGACGCCGGACCGGAGCAGGCCGAAGACGATGGCGTCGTACAGTGCCTGCCAGGAAGCCTCGATGATGTTCTCGGAGACGCCGATCGTCGTCCAGGTGCGATCCCCGTCACTGGTGTCCACGAGCACCCGGGTGACCGCCCCGGTCCCCCCGCCCGAGTCGAGCACGCGGACCCGGTAGTCGGTCAGGTGCATCGAGGCGAGCGCAGGGAAGTGGTCCCCGATCGCCTGGCGCAGCGCCGAGTCCAGCGCGTTGACCGGGCCGTTGCCCTCGGCGGTGGCCACCCTCCGGGCGCCGGCGATCACCAACCGGACCGTGGCCTCGGTGCTGCCGGGATCGGGGCCGACCTCGGCGCCCCGATCCGGCCATCCCACCCGGAGCTCGTCGGGGTCGCGATGGTCGGTGATGACCCGGAAGGACTCCACCTCGAAGTAGTCGGCCTCCCAGCCCGTCGCCCGCCGCAGGAGCAGCTCGAGCGAGGCGTCCGCCACCTCGAAGTGGTACCCGCGGTACTCCAGCTGCTTGAGCGCGTCGAGGACCGAGGACATGGCCGCCGAGTCGAGCTCGATGCCGAGCTCGTCCGCCTTCAAGGCCAAGGTGGTTCGGCCCGCCATCTCGGAGACCACGAAGCGGGTGCCGTTGCCCACGAGATCGGGCACGATGTGCTCGTAGGCCCCCGCGGTGCGCGCCATGCCGCTCGTGTGCAGGCCCGCCTTGTGGGCGAAGACCGAGGCCCCCACGTAGGGCTGCTGCGGGTTGGGTGCGATGTTGACCAGCTCGGCGATGTGGTGGGACACCGCGGTCAGCCGCTCGAGCCGGTCGGCCGGGATGGTGCGTACCGCCAGCTTGAGGCTCAGGTTGGGGATGGTCGCCGAGAGGTCGGCGTTGCCCGCACGCTCTCCATAGCCGTTGATGCATCCCTGGACGTGTCGGGCGCCGACGGAGACCGCGGTCAGGGAATTGGCGACGGCACAGCCGCTGTCGTTGTGGAAGTGCACACCGACCTCGCCGCCGAAGCGGTCGATGACGCTCGAGACGACCTCCTCGACCTGGTGCGGCAGCATGCCGCCGTTGGTGTCGCAAAGGACGAGCGTGTCCGCTCCCGCCCCCTGAGCAGCCTCGAGGATCCGCATCGAGTAGCCGGGGTTGGCCAGGTACCCGTCGAAGAAGTGCTCGGCGTCCAAAAACACCTGCAGGCCCTGTGCGCGGAGGATAGGCGACGGAGTCCGCGACCATGGCGACGCCCTCGTCGAGCGACGTCCGCAGCGCCTCCGTGACGTGCAGCTCGGAGGACTTGGCGACGATGCAGACGGCAGGGGTCTCCGCCTTGACGAGGAAGCGCAGGGTCTCGTCCTGGTCGGCCCGGACCCCGGCGCGCCGGGTGGACCCAAAGGCCACGAGCCGGGCCGTGGTGAGGCTGAGCTCCGAGGGGGCACGCGCGAAGAACTCCTCGTCCTTGGGGTTGGCGCCGGGCCACCCTCCCTCGATGTAGGCGACGCCCAGGTGGTCCAGCTGGCGGGCCACCCGGAGCTTGTCGTCGACGGTCAGGGAGAGGCCCTCCTGCTGGCTGCCGTCGCGCAAGGTCGTGTCGAACACGTCCACGGCCTCGGGGAGGCGGGGCAGCTCGTAGCCATGGCTCTCGGAGGAGTGGTGGTGCCCGGGCGGCCGGGCGTTGCTGCGGTCAGCCGACATAGGTCAACCAGTCCTTGTAACGGTCCACCTCGCCGCGCACGGTGGCGAAGTAGAGCTGCTGGATCTCCTGGGTCAATGGTCCGGGCGTGCCGTCTCCGACGACGCGGTCGTCCACGGCGCGGATCGGCACGACCTCGGCGGCCGTGCCGGTCAAGAAGGCCTCGTCGGCGGTGTAGAGGTCGGTCCGGATGAAGGCCTCGTGGCACACGGTCACGCCCAGGTCCTTCGCGAACGTCTCGACGGAGTTTTGGGTGATGCCCTCGAGCGACCCGGTATCGGAGGTCGGCGGCGTGTAGAGCCGGCCGTCTCGCACGATGAAGAGGTTCTCCCCCGTGCACTCGCTGACGTGGCCGTCCGGGGCGAGCAGGATCGCCTCGTCGTACCCCGACTTGATCGCCTCCACCTTGGCCAGGGAGGAGTTGGCGTACATGCCCGTGCCCTTGGCCGCCGTCGGGACCGCGTTGGGATCGTGCCGGCGCCACGAGCTGATCTTGACCGACACCCCGTTGGCGACGCCCTCGTCACCGAGGTAGGTGCCCCAGGGCCAGGCCGCGATGGCCACGCTGACCGGACAGGGCAGCGGGTTGAGCCCCATCTCCCCGTAGCCGAGGAAGACGATGGGTCGGAGGTAGCAGCCCTCGACCAGGCCGTTGACACGCACCACCGTCCGGCAGGCCTCGGTCAGCTGGTCGTGGTCGAAGGGGACGTCGATCATGAAGATCTTCGCCGAGTTGAGAAGCCGCCCGATGTGCTCGCCGAGGCGGAAGATGGCGGGACCTTGGGAGGTCGGGTAGGCGCGAATGCCCTCGAACACGCCAGACCCGTAGTGCATGGTGTGGGTGAGCACGTGCACGGTGGCCTCGTGCCAGTCGACGAGCTCGCCGTCGAACCAGATCTTCTCGGTGGCGGTGAGGGGCATTTCTAGAGCCTTTCTGCGATGGCGTTGCCGACTTCGGATGTAGAGAGCGGAGGACCTTCTGGCTGGCCGGCCGTCGACGCGATGTGGTCGCGGACGGCAGCCTGGACTCGTGCGGCGGCCTCCGACTCGCCCAAGTGGTCGAGCATCAGCGCGGCGGATTGGATGGCGGCCAGGGGATTGGCGATCCCCTGGCCGGCGATGTCGTGGGCCGCGCCGTGGACGGGCTCGAACAGCGACGGGCCCGTGCGAGCGGGGTTGAGGTTGGCGGATGCGGCGAACCCGATGCCGCCGGTCACCGCGCCGGCCAAGTCCGTGAGGATGTCGCCAAAGAGGTTGTCGGTGACGATGACGTCGTAGCGTGCCGCCCTCTCGACCAGGTAGATGCAGGCGGCATCCACGTGGTGGTAGTCGGAGGACACCTCGGGGTACTCGGGCGCCACCTCGTCGACCGTCCGCTGCCAGAGATCTCCGGCAAAGGTCAAGACGTTGGTCTTGTGGACCAGGGTCAGGTGGTGAGCCGGCCGCCGCTGGGCCAGCTCGAGGGCGAAACGGACGCAGCGCTCGACCCCCATGCGGGTGTTCACCGACCCCTGGGTGGCGACCTCGTGGGGTGTCCCCCGACGCAGGAAGCCGCCCTCCCCCGCGTAAGTGCCCTCGGTGTTCTCCCGGATGACCACGAAGTCGGCTCCCTCGGCCACCGACCCGGGCACGCCGAGGAAGGGTCGCAGGTTGACGTAGAGGTCGAGCTCGAAGCGCAGGCGCAGCAGGAGTCCCCGTTCGAGGGTGCCCGGCGGCACGGAGGTGTCCCCGATCGGCGGCCCGACGGCACCGAGCAGGATGGCGTCGTAGGCCCGGAGCTCCTCGAGGACCTGGTCCGGCAGCACGTCACCGGTACGCAGGTAACGCTCCGCCCCCAGGTCGTACTCGGTGAGGTCGAGCTTGACGCCCGCCTCGGCGACGACCCCGAGCGCCTCGCGCACCACCTCCGGACCGATCCCGTCGCCGCCGATCACTGCGATCCGGTGCATGCGGTCGCCAGCCTCCTCCGTCATCGTGCCGCTTCCTCGGCCCTGTCGCGGTCCCTGTCGCTCTTCGTGTCGCTCTTCATGGCCTTTTCGTTCGTCGTCGGTTCTCGTTCCCGGAGCTCTGGTGGTCTCCTCGGCTCCCGGGTTGCGGGCCGCTCGACCTCCGGGCTCCCCTCCCGGCCCGGTCGCCGCCTCGAGCACGACACCCGGGAAATGAAAAACCGCCCACCAAGTGGACGGTCGAGAAGGCGCGCACCGGGGGATGCGCGCCTAGCGAATGATGGTTACGTCCTGGGTACGCAACATGCTCACAGGTCGTCCAGTTTCCCTCGGGGCGGCTCCTCACGTCAACTACACCCGCCCGGGCCGGCACTCTCGGCCGCCCGGGCCAGGTACGATCGTGTCGGTGAGCGCAGGAGCAGCCGATCGTGGACCGACCACCCTCACCCGGGACACCTATGAGCGACTCCAGGCGGAGCTCGAGGACCTGACCACGCGCGGCAGGGTCGAGATCGCCCAGGCCATCGAGGCGGCCCGGGCGCTCGGTGACCTTTCGGAAAACGGCGACTACCACGCCGCGAAGGACGCCCAGGGCAAGATGGAGTCGAGGGTCCGGCACCTCCAGGCCCTGCTCAAGCACGCCCAGGTGCTGGACGACGTGGGCGCCTCCAACGGCACCGTGACCACGGGGACCGTGGTCAGGCTGCGCTACGAGGGGGACGACGAGGACGACGTCCAGGAGTTCTTCTTTGGCTCGATCGAGGAGCGTCGGGGCGACCTACCCGTCGTCTCCCCCAACGCGCCGCTCGGGCAGGTCCTGGCCGGCCGGGGCGCCGGCGACGTCGTCGAGTACGAGGCACCGGGCGGCTCGCTGCGGGTCGTCATCGTGGAGGTGTCCAGCTGATGGCCATCCGCACGGCCGGCTCCGCCGGCACCGGCGCCTCATCCCGTCCGCGCACCCTGGCCGACAAGGTGTGGGAGGCGCACGTGGTCCGGGCGGCGGAGGGCGAGCCCGACCTGCTCTTCGTCGACCTGCACCTGGTGCACGAGGTCACCTCGCCCCAGGCCTTCGACGGCCTGCGGATGGCCGGTCGGCGCGTGCGGCGCCCCGATCTCACCCTCGCCACCGCCGACCACAACGTCCCGACCACCGACGTCGACAAGCCGCTCGCCGACCCGGTGTCGGCCAAGCAGCTCGAGGTCCTCGCGGCCAACTGTGAGGAGTTTGGCGTCGTCTGCTACCCGATGGGGCACCGCAACCAGGGGATCGTGCACGTCATCGGCCCCGAGCTGGGCCTGACCCAGCCCGGGATGACCATCGTCTGCGGGGACAGCCACACCTCCACCCACGGCGCCTTTGGCGCGCTCGCCTTCGGCATCGGCACGAGCGAGGTCGAGCACGTGCTCGCAACCCAGACGCTCCCCCAGGTCCGGCCCGCGACGATGGCCGTCGAGGTCGCCGGGAAGCTGCCGGCCGGGGTGAGCGCGAAGGACGTCGTCCTCGGCGTGATCGGCCGCATCGGTACCGGCGGTGGGATCGGCCACGTCATCGAGTACCGGGGCGAGGCGATCTCGGGCCTCTCGATGGAGGGGCGCATGACGGTGTGCAACATGAGCATCGAGGCGGGCGCCCGCGCCGGGATGATCGCGCCCGACGACGTGACCTTCTCCTACCTCGAGGGTCGCCCACACGCGCCCAGTCGAGCGGCCTGGGAGGAGGCGGTCGACTACTGGCGGACGCTGCCGACGGACGAGGGCGCCGCCTTCGACAAGGAGATCGTCATCGACGCAGCCTCGCTCGCTCCGCACGTGACCTGGGGCACCAATCCCGGCCAGGTCGTCCGGCTGGATGGCTCCGTCCCGGACCCCGACGCCCTTCCCGATGCCGCGGACCGGGAGTCCGCCCTGCGAGCGCTCAAGTACATGGGGCTCGCGCCGGGGACCCCGATGCGGGAGATCGCCGTCGACACCGTCTTTCTCGGGTCGTGCACCAATTCGCGGATCGAGGACCTCCGCCAGGCGGCCGACGTCATGCGGGGTCGTCACGTGCGCTCCGGGCTGCGAGCCCTCGCCGTGCCGGGCTCGCACCGGGTCAAGGAGCAGGCCGAGTCCGAGGGTCTCGACCGGGTCCTGGTGGCGGCGGGATTCGAGTGGCGCGAGCCGGGTTGCTCGATGTGCCTGGCCATGAACCCCGACAAGCTGGCGCCCGGTGAGCGTTGCGCCTCGACGTCCAACCGCAACTTCGAGGGTCGGCAGGGTCGTGGCGGGCGGACGCATCTCGTGTCGCCTGCCGTGGCCGCCGCGACCGCCGTCGCCGGGCGCTTCGCCAGCCCTGCGGACCTCGACTGACGGACCTCGGCTCGGGGTGGAGACGAAGGAGGGCAGGAGCACCGTGGAGGCAGCATCGTGAAGCGCGTCGTCGTCGTGACCGGGACCGCCGTGCCGCTCGATCGGGCGGACGTCGACACCGACCAGATCATCCCCTCCGACTGGCTCAAGCGGGTCGAGCGCACCGGCTTCGGCGCCGGCCTGTTCGGCGAGTGGCGCGACGACCGGGATTTCATCCTCAACCGCCTGGAGCACGCGTGCAGCCCGGATCCTGCTCGCCGGGGCCAACTTCGGGATCGGCTCCTCGAGGGAGCACGCCGTGTGGGCGCTCCAGGACTACGGGTTCGAGGCGGTGGTCTCGCCCAAGATCGCCGACATCTTCCGCAACAACTCGATCAAGCAGGGTCTTCTGCCGGTCCAGGTGACGCCCGAGATCGGCCGCGCCCTCATGGACGCCGTGCTCGCCGACCCTTCTCTCGAGATCACGATCGACGTGCGGAGGGGGACGATCGAGGCGCCGGCCGCCGGCATCGCCGGGGAGTTCCCGCTGGACGAGTTCACCCGGGAGCGGCTCTTGAACGGCTTGGACGACATCGGCCTCACCTTGCGCCACGACGCCGACATCGACCGCTACGAGCGAGCTCGCGCCGGCTGGCTCCCCGTTACCGGCTGATCCGGGCCGTCGAGGTCACCCGACCTCGACCGGCACCAGCTCGAACCGGTCCACGTCGACGAGGCCACGGTCCGTCAGGCGCAGCTCCGGGATGACCGAGAGCCCGAGGAAGCTCAGTTGCATGAAGGGCGCGGCAAGCGTCACGCCGAGCGCCCGCGCCGCCCGCACGAGCTCCTCGACCCGATCCGCCACCTCGCGGGCCGGCCGGTCGCTCATGAGACCGGCGATCGGCAAGGCCAGCTCGGCCGTCACCCTGCCGCCCTCGTCCACCACGACCTGACCGCCACCGAGCTCGGCGAGGCGCCCGAGGGCGCGCTCCATGGCGGTGGGGCCGGAAGCGCCGGCGGCTCCCACCACCATGCAGTTGTGCGCATCGTGACCCACGGTGGAGGCCAGCGCGCCCCGCTCGAGGCCGAAGCCCCGGACCCACCCCAACCCGATGCGGCCGGTTCGATGGTGGCGCTCTACCACGGCGAGACGCGCCACGCCCGAGGACGGATCGGTCGGGTCCGTCACGAGCGTGCGGGTCGTCAGGGACCCGGCGACCACGCCGATCGTGCGGGAGCGGCCACCGGGCTCGACGCGGAGGTCCAGGTCGCCCGCGACGGGGACCCTCGAGAGCCGCACGGACTGGTGCATCCACTCCGGGGCCGGGGTCGACGGGACCGCTCCGGGAACGGTCCGCCCCTCGACGGCCACCAGTCGCCCCGCCTGCCAGACCCGCTGCGGCCTCATGTGCTCGAGCGAGTCGAAGCACAGCACGTCGGCCTGAGAGCCCGGCCCGAGAGATCCGAGCTCGCTCATGCCGTGGTAGTCGGCGGCGTTGGCGGTGGCCATCACCAGGGCGTCGATCTCGGACACCCCGTTGCGCACCGCGAGGGCGACGCAATCGTTGAGGTGGCCGGCCTCGAGCAGGGTGTCGGGCTCCCGGTCGTCGGTGCACAGCGCCACGCGGTCGGTGCCGTGACGCGCCACGGTGGGGATCAGGGCCTCCAGGTTCTGGCTGGCCGAACCCTGCCGCACGAAGACCCACATGCCCTTGCGCCGCTTCTCCTCGGCCTCCGCGAGCTCCGTGCACTCGTGGTCGGACTCCACCCCGGCGGCCAGGTAGGCGTCGAGCGGGCGACCACAGAGGCCGGGGGCGTGCCCGTCCACCCGGCGACTTCCTGCGGTCTCGATGCGAGCGAGCATCTCGGGATCGCCGGCGATGACACCCGGATAATTCATGACCTCGGCCACCCCGATGGCCCCGTGCTCCTGCATCAGCGCCTGCACCTGAGGGGCCAGGAGCTCCGCGCCCGCGCTCTCGAAGGGGGAGGCCGGCACGCAGCTCGACGCGCACACGCCGAAGGTGAAGGGCAGCCCATCCGCCGCCTGGATGAGGGCCACGACTCCGGGTATGCCGAAGACGTTGGCGATCTCGTGGGGATCCGCCGCGACCGCGGTCGTGCCGAGGGGCAGCACGGTGCGGACGAACTCGTCGACCCACAGCTTGGTGGACTCGAGGTGCATGTGCGCGTCCACGAACCCCGCCACGAGCGCGGCCCCCGAGACATCCACGGTCTCTACGGCCTCGCGGGGCCCCCAACCGGCCACGCGGCCCTCGGCGATGGCGAGGTCCGTGGCCACCCACTCGCGCTGTCCACGGGGACAGCACCCTTCCGCCGCGGAGAAGCAGGTCGGCGGGTGCCTCGCCCCGGGCCACGGCGAGGACCCGCGGGCTGACGGGGCGGCGGGCCATGGTCTGCATCGTAGGTGTTGACGGGCCCGGCGACGGCAGCCGACCCCGATCCGCCGCGCCGGCGTTGCCCGCGGGCCGCCGCCGGACTCAGGGCCGGCTCAGGGCCGGCTCAGGGCCGGATCAGGGCCGAGGGAGGCGGCTCGCCGCGCTCGTCACCGCAGCGAGCGAGGCGTCGAGGATGCTCGAGTCCATGCCCACCCCCCAGACCGACTTGCCCCCGGTCGTCTCGATCTCGACGTAGGCCACCGCCGATGCGCCGCTCCCCGACGTCAGCGCGTGCTCGCTGTAGTCACGCACCTCGAATTCGACGCCGAGCTCGGCGCGGAGCGCGGCGACCAACGCGTCGATCGGCCCGTTCCCCTTGCCCTGCACCGTCCGGTGCTCGCCGTCGATCAGGACCTGCGCGGTCACGGAGGTCTGGTGGACCCGGCCGCCGTCCTCGGCCTGTCGCGTGGTGACCTCGCTCGAGAGCAGGCGGACGGCCGCCCCCTCGTCGAGGTAGGTGCCGGCGAAGAGGTCCCACATCTCGTCGGGCCGGATCACCGTCCCGGTCTCCTCGGTCACCTCCTGCACCCTCTTGGAAAACTCCATCTGGAGGCGTCTCGGGAGGTTGAGCCCGTGCTCGGTGTCCATGACGTAGGCCACGCCGCCCTTGCCCGACTGGCTGTTGACCTGGATGATGGCCTGGTAGGTCCGGCCGGTGTGGCGCGGGTCCACGGGGAGGTACGGAACGTCCCACGTGTCGTACTCGTCCCCGATGGCCGACATCCCCTTGCGGATGGCGTCCTGGTGCGACCCGGAGAAGGCGGTGTAGACGAGGTCACCCGCATAGGGGTGGCGCGGGTGCACCGACATGCGGGTGGCGTGCTCCGCGGTCCGTCGCACCCGATCGATGTCGCTGAAGTCGAGCGCCGGATCGACGCCCTGGGCAAAGAGGTTGAGGGCGAGGGTGACGACGTCGACGTTCCCGGTCCGCTCCCCGTTGCCGAACAGCGTGCCCTCGATCCGGTCCGCGCCGGCCATCACGGCCAGCTCGGCCGCGGCCACGGCGGTGCCCCGGTCGTTGTGGGGGTGGACGCTCAGGACCACGGTGTCCCGGTCCCGCACGCGGCGATCAAACCACTCGATGACGTCGGCGTAGACGTTGGGCGTGTAGTTCTCCACGGTGGCGGGGAGGTTGAGGATGAGCGGGCGCTCGGCCGTCGGCTCGATGACGTCCATGACCGCCTGGCAGATCTCGAGCGCGAATTCGGGCTCGGTGCCGGTGAAGCTCTCCGGCGAGTACTCGTAGAGGATCTCGGTGTCCCCGGCCCGATCCTCGAGCTTGCGGCAGAGCTGTGCCGCGGACGTGGCGATCTCCACGATCCCGGCCCGGTCCAGCCCGAAGACCACCCTCCTCTGGAGCGAGGACGTCGAGTTGTAGAAGTGCACGATCGCCCGGCGGGCGCCGCGCAGGGACTCGTAGGTGCGCTCGATCAACTCCTCGCGGCACTGGACGAGCACCTGGACCGTCACGTCGTCGGGGATCCGGTCCTCCTCGACCAGCCGACGGATGAAGTCGAAGTCCGGCCCCGAGGCGGAGGGGAACCCCACCTCGATCTCCTTGAAGCCGACCTCCACCAGCATCTCGTAGAGCTCCATCTTGCGGTCCGGGTCCATCGGATCGACAAGCGCCTGGTTGCCGTCGCGCAGGTCGACGCTGCACCACCGCGGGGCCTTGGTCAGCCGGCGGCTCGGCCACGTACGGTCGGGCAGGTCGAAGGGCACCGCCGAGCGGTAGCGCTCGAAGGGCATGGGCGACCTCGATGGTCCGGGTGTCGTGGTGGCTCCGCTCATTCTGGCTCCCCTGGTAGAGATCGGCGTCGGGAAATGAAAAAACCTCCTGGCCTTACCGGCGCAGGAGGTTGCGGGCGAACGCAATATGTGGCGTTCGCCGTCAGGTCAGCAGCAGGTTCGTCGTGACCACTCGCATCGCCAACCATGGTGCCAGGGCGATGACCCTCCCGTCAAGGTCACCCCTGCCTCGGGCCACCGCACCCCTCCTCCCGCCAACGTCCCCCCGTGGCGCCGGCAGCGCCCGATCCCGTAGCGTCGCTGCCGTGGGGGATCCTCGCGACACGTCGAGGCGGCGAGCGACCGGGCGTCTCCTGCCCGGGGCGGCACTGGCGGTGGCAATCGGGCTCGCGTGGTGGCTCCGGGGCCGCCGGAAGTCTGCATCGCGGAACGGGGGCGACCGAGGTGGTGGGGGGGCGGCGATCCTCGACCAGTGGCCTCCCGTGGCGAGAAAGACCGTCCCCGGGGACTCCGGCTCGGGCTCCGGCGGAACCGACGGCGACCGCGCCGCTTAGGCGACCCGAGCCCGAGGCACGGTCACCTCGCGCTCAGGTCGACCTGGTGGACCTCGTGGATGCCGGACGCGGCGAGCAGCCCACCGGTCACGTCCGCCGGGGCCGGCCCGTCGATGGTGAGCACCATCAGCGCGTTCCCGCCGGCGACGTCCGGGCTCACGGCCATCGACGAGATCGAGATGGCCGGCCTCGCCGAGCACCGTGCCGACGGTGCCGATCATGCCGGGTCGATCGTCGTTGCGGACCGATCAGCATGTGGGGGGCCGGAGGGACCTCCACCGGTGAAACCGTCGAGCATGACCACCCTCGCCTCCGAGCGCACCCCGGCGAAGGTGCCGGCCACCGAGTGGTCGCCCGACCGCAGCGTGACCAGGTTGACGTAGTCGTGGGAGGTGGACGTCGAGGTCTCCCGCACCGGCAGGCCTCGGGCCTCGGCGAGCTGCGGGGCGTTGACGTAGGAGACCGGCTCCTCGGTCGCCGAGGCGAACACGCCCTTGAGGCACGAGAGCGTGAGGATACCGGTCGAGCCCTGGCGAGCTCGCCCTGGTACTCGACGTCCAGGCGGTCCGGCAGGCCCGTCGTGCAGCTGGGCGAAGATCCGCCCGAGCTGCTCGGCCAGCGGCATGAAGGGCCGGACGGTCTCGGAGACCTCGGTGGCGGCCACGTTGACGGCGAACGGCACGAAGTCCCCCGCGAGCGCCAGCAGCACCTGCTCGGCGATGGTCACGCCGGCCTTGTCCTGGGCCTCCGCGGTCGAGGCGCCGAGATGCGGCGAGACGACCACGGACTTCAATCCGAAGAGGGGCGACTCGGTGGTCGGCTCGGCGGCGAAGACGTCGAGGCCGGCGCCGGCGACCTGCCCCGACCTCGATCGCCCCGGCCAGCGCCTCCTCGTCGACGATGCCGCCACGCGCCGTGTTGATGATGCGGATGCCGGGCTTGGCCTTGGCCAGCAGGTCGCGACCGACGAGACCCAGCGGTCTCGGGCGTCTTGGGCAGGTGGATCGAGACGAAGTCGGCCTCGGCCATGAGCTGCGTCGAGGCTCATCAGCTCGACGCCCATGTGCCGGGCCCGCTCCGGGGACACGTAGGGGTCGTAGGCGACGAGACGCATCCCGAAGGCGAGCGCACGCTGGGCGACCAGCGCGCCGATCCTGCCGAGGCCGACGATCGCCGAGGGTCTTGCCGTGGAGCTCGACGCCCTCCCACTTGGAGCGCTCCCACCTGCCGTCCACGAGAGCGGCGTGGGCCTGGGGGATGTTGCGGGCCTGGGCGAGCAGCAGCGCCATGGCCTGCTCGGCCGCGGAGAGGATGTTGGACTGCGGGGCGTTGACGACCATCACGCCGCGATCGGTCGCGGCCGCCGACGTCCACGTTGTCGAGACCGATGCCCGCCCGACCGACCACCATCAGGTCGGCGCCGGCCTCGAGCACCTCGGCCGTGACCTGGGTGGCCGAGCGGATGATGAGCGCCGCCGCGCCGGGGACCGCGGCCAGCAGCCCCTCGGGGGACAGTCCCTCCTGCACGTCGACCTCGTGGCCGGCCTCGCGCAGCTCGTCGAGCCCGCGCGGGGCGATCTTCTCCGTCACCAACACTCTCGCCATCGCGAGATCCTCCTGTTTCTCGGGGTGGCCGTCCGGCCACCGGGCCTCGGGGTGGCCGTCCGGCCACCGGGCCTCGGGGTGGCCCTCGGCGCCTCCAGTGCGATCCCCCCGATGTGCGGCCTAGGTGGCTTGCGAGAAGAGGGTCTGCAACCGCCGCAGCCCCTCGCGCAGGTCCTCGTCGCCCAGGGCGTAGGACAGCCGGAAGTACCCCGGAGCGCCGAAGGCCTCGCC
Source organism: uncultured Actinomycetes bacterium (assembly GCA_963773635.1). Taxonomy (GTDB): domain Bacteria; phylum Actinomycetota; class Acidimicrobiia; order Acidimicrobiales; family RAAP-2; genus CAVZBW01. Next base: position 1,452,901 of record CAVZBW010000005.1, read on the forward strand.
GGGCACCACGCGCCACCTTGGCGTCGTCGATGCAGATCTCGGCCAGCTCGGCGCTGCTGGTCGGGCGGCGACCGGCGAGGCCGCGGCCCAGCAGTCCCTTGACGGAGGGAAAGGCGTAGAAGGCACCCTCCGGCTCGACGCACTCCACCCCCGGCGATCTCGTCGAGCATCTCGAGGACGATCCGCCGGCGCCGGTCGAAGGCTTCGCGCATCATCGCGACCGTCGGAGAGGTCGCCGGAGACGGCGGCCAGGGCCGCGCGCTGGGACACGTTGGCGACGTTGGAGGTCTCGTGCGACTGCAGGTTGGTCGCCGCCTTGATGACGTCGGTCGGGCCGATCATCCACCCCACGCGCCAGCCGGTCATGGCGTAGGTCTTGGCCACGCCGTTGACGACGACCCACCGGTCCTCCAGCTCCGGGGCCACCACGGGCATCGAGTAATGCGCGCGCCGACCCGTAGACCAGGTGCTCGTAGATCTCGTCGGCGACCACCCAAAGGTCGCGCTCGGCCGCCCAGCGACCGATCTCCTCGATCTCCTCTCGGGGGTAGACGGCGCCGGTGGGGTTGGAGGGCGAGACGAAGAGGAGCACCTTGGTCCTCGCCGTGAGGCGCGGCCTCGAGATCCGAGACCGAGACGCGGAAGCCGGTCGACTCGTCGGTGGCCACCGGGACGGGGACGCCACCGGCGAGGGAGATGGACTCGGGATAGGTCGTCCAGTAGGGCGCGGGCACGAGGACCTCGTCGCCCGGGTCCAGGAGGGCGGCGAAGGTCTCGGCCACGGCCTGCTTGCCGCCGTTGGTCACGAGCACCTGGGAGGCGGCGACCTCGAGCCCCGAGTCCCGGAGGGTCTTGGCGGCGATGGCCTCCTTGAGCTCGGGCAGCCCGCCCGTCGGCGTGTAGCGATGGTTGCGCGGGTCGCGGCACGCCGCCACCGCCGCCTCCACGATGTGCCCCGGCGTCGCGAAGTCGGGCTCGCCGGCCCCGAACCCGATGACGTGCTCGCCGCCGGCCCTCAGGGCCTTGGCCCGGGCGTCCACGGCAAGGGTGGCGGACTCGGAGACTGCCGCCACCCGAGCGGGAGATGCGGCTCCGTTCCCTGGCGTCGTGTGGCGGTGGTGGTCACGGATGCCATGATCTCATACGTGAGTGACATCCCCGATATCGGCATCCCGGCCCACCTGCTGCCCACGGACGGTCGCTTCGGATCGGGTCCGTCCAAGGTGCGACCGGATGCGGTGGCCGCCCTGGCCGAGGCGGCGCCCACCTATCTCGGTACGAGCCACCGCCAGCGCCCGGTCAAGGCGGTGGTGGGCAGGGTCCGCGAGGGCCTGCGGCAGCTCTTCGGGCTGCCCGAGGGGTACGAGGTGCTGCTCGGCAACGGCGGCACCACCGCCTTTTGGGACGCCGCCACGCTCGGCCTGATCGAGGCCCAGAGCCAACACCTCTCCTTTGGCGAGTTCTCCTCCAAGTTCGCCGCCTGCGCACAGGCCGCCCCGCATCTCAAGGATCCCCAGATCATCGCCTCGGAGCCGGGCACCCACCCCCAGCCGGTGGCCGACGCCGGCATCGACCTCTATGCCCTGACCCACAACGAGACCTCGACCGGCGTCGCCATGACCGTCCGCCGGCCCCGGGGTGCCCCCGACCCGTCGGAGGGCGGCGGCCTCGTGGCGGTGGACGCCACGTCGGCGGCCGGTGGCCTCGTGGTCGATGCCCGCCAGTTCGATGCCTACTACCTGGCGCCGCAAAAGTGCTTCGCCTCGGACGGCGGCCTCTGGCTGGCCCTGCTCTCGCCCGCGGCGATCGAGCGGGTGGAGCGGCTCGCCGCCTCCGACCGCTGGATCCCGGCCTCCCTCGACCTGAAGATCGCCCTCGACAACTCCCGCCAGGACCAGACCTACAACACACCCTCCCTGGCCACGCTCTATCTCCTCGCCAACCAGCTCGACTGGATGCTCGAGGGTGGGGGCCTGCCGTGGACCACGGGCCGCTGCGACCGCTCCGCCGAGATCCTCTACGGCTGGGCGGAGGCCGCCGAATTCGCCCGCCCGTTCGTCGAGGACCCGGGCCAACGGAGCCACGTCGTCGGGACCATCGACTTCGTCGATGCGGTGGACGCGTCGGCCGTGGCCAAGGTGCTGCGCGCCAACGGGGTGGTCGACACCGAGCCCTACCGCAAGCTCGGACGCAACCAGCTGCGGATCGCCATGTTCCCGGCCATCGACCCCGAGGACATCGCCGCCCTGTGCGGCTGCATCAACTACGTGGTCGGGGCCCTGGCGTCCTGAACCGGTTGGTCGGTCCCGACCGGCCGCGTGCCAGATCAGGCCACGGGACCCGTCGCCACGGGTGAGCGATCGGGGCTCACCACCCCCGCGGCGGGCTCCACCGTGACCAGGATCTCGCTCGGACGGACCGATCCATAGGAGAAGCCGACCGTGTGGGGGTGGGGCCCGAGCAGGCCGAGCGAGATGGGCTGGCCCCCGATGAGACCCCAGAGCTGGTAGGTCTGGCCGTGCGGCAGACCGGTCATGGCGGTCGCCAGGACGTAGCCGTGCCCGTCGAGGGTGACCACCCGGGCCACCTCGCGGCCGGCCGGGGAGCGCAGGGTCGTGAGCTGGTGCCCGGGGTTGGCGAGCGCCGAGGAGGCGGCGGCCGGGAGGCCGGGGCGGACCGGAGACGAGGCCTGTTGGCCCGACCCACCCCCCGCGTTGGCGAGGGCGATGGCCAGCCCGGCCACCGCGACGAGGGCGGCGGCCATGGCGACCAACGCGACCCGGCTTCGACGCCGCCACCTCGAGACCGCGCCCGACCCGGCCTCCTCGGCGGCTGGCCCCCGGGAACGGGCCGGCTCGTCTGCGGCAACGCCGGCGCCCGGCGTCCGTGGCTCGGCGTCGAGGCGCGCCCGCAGGCCCGGCGGGAGGTCCTCCGCCGTCGCCCTCCCACCCCAGGCGTACGACACCTGGGAGGAGATGCGATCCCAGAGGTGATGGGGCACCTCGACGTGCCGATTGCCGAGGGCGGCGGCCACCTCCCGATAGGCGTCGAGCTGGGCCCGGCACCGAGGGCAGGTGTCGACGTGCGCCCGCAGCGCGTCGAGCTCGGCACCGTCGACCGCGTCGAGGGCGAGTGCCCCCACCAGCTCGGTGGCCTCCTCGTGACCCATGGTGCGCTCGGTCATCTCATCGCCCCGCTCGCCACCAGCGAGGCGCGGATGCGCTGTAGCCCCGAGCGGATCCGGCTCTTGACCGTCCCCTCCGGCTCCTCCAGCATCTCCGCCACCTCTCGATAGGTGCGCCCGCCGAAGTACGCGAGCTCGATGGCGCGCCGCTCCGTGGCCGAGAGCTCGGCCAGGGCGTCGCGTACCTGGGCGGCGAGGTGGAGATCCCAGACCTCGTGCTCGAGGTCGTAGCCGCCGGTGGCCGCCTCTCGGGTCTGCCGCTCCTCCCGCCGGCGGCGGGCCGAGGTGGACCTCGCGACGTCGACCGCCCTCCCGTGCGCATGGGTCAAGAGGTAGGAGCGTAACGACCCGCGCTGCGGGTCGAAACGATCCGGGTGGCGCCACAGGCCGAGGAACACCTCCTGGACCACGTCCTCGGCCGCGTGCTCGTCCACGAGCACGCGGCGGGCCAAGCCCAGCACGGGACCGGCGTGACGGCGGTACACCTCGGCCAGCGCGTCCTCCTCGTAGCGTCCGATCCCCACCACGAGCTGCGCGTCGCTCGGCTGCGCCAACTCCGCCATCCCGCTCCTGTTCGGAACCGAGGGGCCGTTCGGATGATCCCCCGCGTCCCTGCGGGATCCTTCGGCTTTTCGTCATCCAGGTCGGCCTCGGGGCACGAATCCCCTGCGAACCATTACCAGGGGGCCTGCGGGCACCCACGACACCCGTGGATGATCATGCGAACGACGATCGACGACTACAAGGAGCGGGCCGGACGGCTCGATCTCCGCGGCATCGACTTTGCCCGGTTCCGTGTCGACCCACTGGACGACGAGGCGCTGCGGTGCCTCGAGTACATGCACGACATCGAATTGCATACCGTGTGCTACTTACGTGATCTCCTGCTCACACCGGCCCACCGGGATCCCGACATCACCGCCTTCTTGGCCTGCTGGGTCTTTGAGGAGCTGTGGCACGGCGAGGCCATCGCCCAGGTGCTCGCCGCCCACGGACGGCCCGCCGGGCGCGAGCGCGTCGCCCCGCTGCGAGAGAGCCGTCGCCGTCGGGACGGAAGGGAGCTGGCCCTCCACCTGGCCTCCTCCAGCGTGCTCGGTCACCACTTCGTCGCCGTCCACATGGCGTGGGGCGCGGTCAACGAGTGGTCGACCCAGGCGGGCTATGCCCGGCTGGGTCAGCGCGCCGGCCACCCCGTCCTGACCGAGCTGCTCGGCCGGATCATGCGCCAGGAAGGCCGGCACGTCGACTTCTACGCCGCCGAGGCGACGCGTCGCCTCGAGCGCGACCGCAAGGCGCGGGCGCTCACCCGCGCCGCGCTCCGACGATTCTGGCGACCCGTCGGCTCGGGCGTCATGCCCGACAAGGAGGTGGCCTTCTTGGCCCGATACCTGTTCGGTGACGAAGAGGGCCGCGCCCGGGCGCGCCGCATCGACCGGCAGGTCGATCGGCTCCCGGGACTCCGGGGGCTGCGGCTGGTCGTCGGCTCGGTGGACCGCTACGCCGGTCCGCCGGAGCGGGAGGGCTCGTCCGCGCTGAGCCGGGTGTCAGCCGCCCGAGGCGTCCTGCACCCTCTTCTTGCCGGCCGACGATGAAGGGCATCATCGCCCGGAGCTCTGCACCGACCTGCTCGATCTGGTGCTCCTTGCCCGCTTGCCGGAGGGCCGTGAAGCGGGGTCTCCCGGCGCGGTTCTCGGCGATCCACTCCTCGGCGAAGGAGCCGTCGTGGATCTCGTCGAGGATGCGCTGCATGTCTGCCCGGACGTGCTCGTCGATCACGACGGGGGCCCCGGGTCAGGTCGCCGTACTCGGCGGTGTCGGAGATCGAGTACCGCATGCCCGCGATGCCCTGCTCGTACATGAGGTCGACGATGAGCTTGAGCTCGTGGAGGCACTCGAAGTAGGCGGACTCGGGCTGGTAGCCGGCGCCCACCAGCGTCTCGAAGCCGGCCGTGACGAGCGCGGTGAGCCCACCGCACAGCACGACCTGCTCGCCGAAGAGGTCGGTCTCGGTCTCCTCCTCGAAGGTGGTCTCGAGCACGCCGGCCCGGGTGGCGCCGATGGCGTCGGCGTAGGAGAGCGCCAGGTCCCGGGCCTTGCCCGTGGCGTCCTGCGAGCACGGCGACGAGGGACGGTACGCCGCCACCCTCGGTGTAGGTGCGGCGCACCAGGTGGCCGGGGCCCTTGGGCGCGACCATGGCCACGTCGACGCCGGCCGGGGGCACGATCTGGCCGAAGCGGATGTTGAACCCGTGGGCGAACAACAGGGCGTCGCCCTGCTGGCAGGTGGGGCGGCGATGTCGACTCGTAGATCGCCGCCTGCTCGGTGTCGGGAAGCGAGGACCATGATCACGTCGGCCTCGGCGGCCGCCTCGGCGATCGAGCGGACGCGCAGGCCGGCCTCCTCGGCCTTGGCCTTCGAGGTCGACCCCTCGCGCAGGCCGACGCGCACGTCGACGCCGGACTCGGCCAGGTTGAGCGCGTGGGCGTGGCCCTGGGAGCCGTAGCCGATGATGGCCACCTTGCGTCCGCGGATCAGGCTCGGATCGGCGTCCGTCTCGTAGTAGAGGTTGGCCATGGGTTTCTTCTCCTTTTGCTTCGACGGTCGATCACTCCGGGGCGGTGGCTCGAGCCGGTCGGATACCGCCGGGTCGGGCGGGACAGCTTGGGCAGGGCCACCCGGCCCGTGCGCTGCAGCTCGACGATCCGTACTGGCCTCAGCAGTTCCTCGAAGTCGTCGAGCTTCTCCGGGCGCCCGCCAGCATGACGGTGATGCTGGTCGGTGCCCGACGTCGACGATCGCCGCTCGAACACCCCGACGAGCTCGATCACCTGGCGCAGCAGCTCCGCCGATCCGGCGACCACCGTGGCCAGCAGCAGCTCGCGCTCGCACCGCCTCCTCCGGCGCCAGCTCGGTGATCTCCACGACGTTGATCAGCTTGTCGAGCTGCTTGACGATCTGCTCGAGCGGCGTCGGACTCGACGTCGACCACGATGGTGATGCGGCTGAAGCGCTCGTCGTCGGTCGGCGCCACGGCCAGCGAGAAGATGTTGAAGCCCCGCCGGCGAACAGCCCGGCCACCCGCGCCAGCACCCCCGGCCTTGTTCTCGACCAGCACCGTGAGGATGTGGTGGTGAACCCGTCGCCGGGAGGGCCGGCGCTCCGTCGATCCCGCGTCGACCGGTCGCAGGGCGCTCATCGCACCGCCCCCCGATCGGCGAGGAGGGCCTCCTGGCTCGGATGCACCACGATGTCGTCGTTGGAGGCGCCGGCCGGGACCATCGGGATACACCTTCTCGAAGGCGTCGGTGCGGAAGTCGATCACCACGGGGCGGTCGTCGATCTGCGTTGGCCTTCTCGATGGCCGGCAGCGACCTCCTCGGGCGACTCCACCCGGATGCCCGACGCAGCCCATGGCCTCGGCCCACTTCACGTAGTCGGGAAGGTCGGGCGAGAGGTAGACCTCCGAGTAGCGCTCCTCGTAGAACATCTCCTGCCACTGGCGGACCATGCCCAGGTAGGCGTTGTTCAGGATGGCGACCTTGACCGGGATCCGCTCGGCGCTGGCGCGGTGACCAGCTCCTGGGCGGTCATCTGGAAGCAGCCGTCGCCGTCGATGGCCCAGACCATGCGGTCCGGGTCGGCCCACCTTGGCCCCGATGGCGGCGGGGACCGCAGAAGCCCATGGTCCCGGCCCCACCGGAGTTGACCCAGGTGTTGGGCTCGTCGAAGTGCCAGTACTGCGACGCCCACATCTGGTGCTGGCCGACCCCCGCCACGACGATGCGTGTCGTCGGGAGTGGTCGCGCAGCGTCTCGACGACGAACTGCGGCTTGAGTGCGCCCGTGTCGTCGGACTCGTAGGTGCAGCGGGAAGTCCCGCTGCCACTGCCGGACCTGGCGCAACCACGGGCCGAGGCTCGGTCGCCCGGCGGCGGGCGTGCGCTCGCGGGCGGACGCGCCACGGTCGCTGCCCGCCGCCGCGTCATCGTGCGGCAGGCCCCGTGCGGTGAGGGCGTCGAGGATCTCCTCGATGACCAGCGCGCAGTCGCCGACGATCGGCCACGTCGGGCCGGCGCACCTTGCCGAGCTCGGCCGGGTCGATGTCGACGTGGATGACCTTGGCCTCGGGGGCGAAGCCGTCGAGCTTGCCGGTCACCCGGTCGTCGAACCGGCTGCCCAGGGCGATCAGCAGATCGGACTGCTGCATGGCGGTGACCGCGGTGTAGTTGCCGTGCATGCCGGGCATGCCGAGGCACAGCGGGTGGCTGTCGGGGAAGGCCCCCCGGGCCATGAGGGTGGTGACCACCGGGATGCCGGTCCGCTCGGCCAGCTCCCGCAGCGCGTCGCCGGCGCGGGCCTTCAGGATGCCGCCGCCGGCGTAGATGACCGGGCCGCTCGGCCGCGAGGATGAGCTCGGCGGCCGCCTCGATGGCCTCGGGTCGCCCTCGGTCTCCGGGTGGTAGCCGGGCAGGTCGAGGTCCCCCGGAGTCGGGCCAGTACCAGTCCATGCAGGGCGTTGGCGACGTCCTTGGGCACGTCGATCAGGACGGGGCCCGGCCGGCCCGTGGTGGCGACGTGGAACGCCTCGCCACCGTCCGGGGGATGTCGTGCGGCGTCGGTGACCAGCAAGTTGTGCTTGGTGATCCCCATGGTGATGCCGGTGATGTCGCACTCCTGGAAGGCGTCGGTGCCGATCGAGGTGGTCGGCACCTGGCCCGGTGATGACGACCAGCGGCATCGAGTCCATGTAGGCGTCGGCAAGGGGGGTGACGATGTTGGTGGCGCCGGGCCCGCTCGTCACCATGGCCACGCCCGGACGGCCCGTCGCCATGGGCGTAGCCCTCGGCCATGTGTCCCGCGCCCTGCTCGTGGCGCACGAGGACGTGGCGGATGGACGAGTCGATGATCGGGTCGTAGACGGGCAGGATGGCGCCGCCGGGCAGGCCGAAGATCGACCTCGACCCCCTGCATCTCCAGGCTCTTGATGAGGGCTTGCGCGCCGGTGAGGCGCTCGGACGGTCCGTTGGGCGGTGTTGCCATCTCCTCGTCTCCTCTCTTGCTCTCGGTGTTGCTCTGCACGTCTCTTGCCTCCCGACGGCTCGAATGGGTCGCGTGCGAGAGGCTCCCGGAAATGAAACGACCTCCCGCGGGGAGGCCGGGGTGCACGCAGCGATATGGCGGCCGTGTGCTACACGACGGTTACCAGGATCCGGCGGCGGTCGTGGCGATGAGACGCATAACGCCGCCATTGTGGCACGCGGCGACGGGCACTCACAAGGCGCACCCCCGGCCCGCCGGCCCCGCCTGGGGGCCGGCCCTGCCCGTGCGGCCGGGCGCGCCGGCGGCTCAGGGCTCGGTGACGGCGCCCCGCTCGGCCCCCGTCACGAGCCGGGCGTACTTGGCCAGCACCCCGGTGGTGTAGCGGGGCTCGGGGCAGCTTCCAGCTCCGCCGCGGCGGCGGTCCAGCTCGGTCGGCGTCGACCTCGAGGTCGATGGTGTGGCCGCCGACGTCGATCACGATGCGGTCGCCGTCGGCGCACGAAGGCGATGGGACCGCCGTCGACCGCCTCGGGCGCCACGTGGCCGACGCAGAACCCGTGGGTGCCGCCCGAGAACCGCCCGTCGGTGACGAGGGCGCAGTCGCCGCCCCGGCCCGGCGCCCTTCATGGCGCCGGTGACGGCCAGCATCTCGCGCATGCCCGGGCCGCCCTTGGGGCCCTCGTAGCGGATGACGACGACCGTCCCGGGCTGGATGGCGCCGGCCAGGATGGCCTCCATGGCCGCCGTCCTCGCCGTCGAAGACCCGGGCCGGTGCCGTCGAAGCTGCACGCTGTCGAGCCCGGCCACCTTGACCACCGGCCCCGTCGGGGGCCAGCGAGCCGCGGAGGACGGCGATGCCCGCCGTCGGCGTGGATGGGGTCGGCGAGCGGGTGGACCACGTCGCCGTCGGGGGCCGGCGGGTCGAGCGCGGCGAGGTTCTCGGCCACGGTGCGGCCGGTGACCGTCAGGCAGTCGCCGTGCAGCAGCCCGGCCTCGAGCAGCTCGCGCATCACCACCGGGACGCCGCCGATGCGGTCGAGGTCGGCCATGTGGTAGCTGGCCGTGCGGCTTGGTGTCGGCGATGTGGGGCACCCGCGCGGCCGATCCGGTTGAAGTCGTCGAGCGTCGAGCTCGACCCGGGCCTCGTTGGCGATGGCCAGCAGGTGGAGCACGGCGTTGGTGGAGCCGCCGAGGGCCATGACCACGGCGATGGCGTTCTCGAAGGCCTCCTTGGTCATGATCTGGCGGGGCCGGATGCCCGCGCTCGAGCAGGTCGCACGACGGCCTCGCCCCGAGTCGTAGGCGATAGTCGTCGCGGCGGCGGTCGACCGCCGGCGCCGACGAGCTGCCCGGGCAGCGACATGCCGAGGGCCTCGGCCGACCGACGCCATGGTGTTGGCGGTGAACATCCCGGCGCAGGAGCCCTCGGTCGGGCAGGCGTTGTGCTCGATGAGGCGACAGCTCCTCGTCGGTGAGCGCGTCCGACGGCGTGGGCGCCGACCGCCTCGAACACGCTCACGATGTCGAGGGCCCGGTCGCCGCGCCCGGCCCGGCAGGATGGACCCGCCGTAGAGGAAGACCGCGGGCAGGTTGAGCCGGGCCGCGGCCATCAGCATGCCCGGGCAGCGACTTGTCGCAGCCGGCGAAGGTGACCAGGCCGTCGAAGCGCTCGGCGTGCATCATCGTCTCGACCGAGTCGGCGATGACCTCACGGCTGACCAGCGACGCCCGCATGCCCTCGTGGCCCATCGAGATGCCGTCGGACACGGCGATGGTCACGAACTCGAGGGGGAACCCGCCGGCGGCGCGCACGCCCTCCTTGGCCCGCTTGGCCAGGCGGTCGAGCGGCAGGTTGCACGGGGTGACCTCGTTCCACGACGAGGCCACGCCGACCTGGGGCTTGTCCCAGTCGTCGTCGGTCATGCCGACGGCCCGCAGCATGGCCCGGGCCGGGGCCCTGGTCGGGACCGTCGGTGACCTCGTAGCTGCGGGGCTTGAGTCCCGGACGCTCCGCCGGGCCGGGCGTGGAGGATCCTGCGGAATCGGTGCTCATGGTGCGAGCTTACGCCGGGACCCACGACCCGCCGGCTGGCCGGGGCTCAGCCCCGGGTGCTCACCCCCTGCGGGTACGGAGCTCGGCGACGACCAGCTTGCCGTCGGCCTGTCCCTTGGTGGCGCTGCATCACCTGCCCGATGAAGAACTGCGCCAGCTTGTCCTCGCCGTCGCGGTAGCGCCCCCACTCCCCGGGGTTCTCGGCGATGACCTGACCCACCACCTGCGCGAGGGAGTCGGAGGACATGGCCTCGAATCCCCGCTCTGCGGCGATGGTCCGGGGATCGCCCCCCTTTGCCAGGAGCTCGGCCAGGACCGTCTTGGCCTGGGTGGCGCTCAACTCCCCACCGGCCTCCATCGTGAGCAGCTCGGCGAAGGCGCCGGGATCGACGCTGGTCCCACCGTCGCTGTCGCGCCGCCACCTCGTTGGCGGCGCGAGCGAGCGCGAGACCCGCCGGGGCGCCACGCTGCACCGCCGCGGTCACCAGGTCGTCGAGGCCCTGGACCACCACCGTGCGGACCTGGTCGACGGCCGCGTCGTCGTGCTCGGTCTCCGAGGACGGCCAGGAGCCGGGACCGCCGCTCCGCCGGCAGGGGGCCGAGCCCCGCCGCCACCTCGCGCTGCCAATCGGCACCCGGGTCGACGGGGACGAGGTCCGGCTCGGGGAAGTAGCGGTAGTCGTAGGCCTCCTCCTTGGACCGCATGGAGACGGTCCGGCCGGCCGCCTCGTCCCAGTGGCAGCGTCTCCTGCATCACCTTGCCGCCGGCCGCGACCAGCGCCGACCTGGCGCTCGCGCTCGTACTCGATGCGCCCGGCACGAGCGACCGCAGGGAGTTGAGGTTCTTGATCTCGCAGCGAGTGCCGACAGCTCCTCGGTGCCCTTGGGCCGCACCGAGACGTTGGCGTCGACCCGGAGCGAGCCCTCCTCCATCCGACCGTCCGAGGCGCCCGTGGCGACGAGGATGGCCCGGAGCTCGTCCACGTAGGCACGCGCCTCGAGCGGGGAGCGGATGTCGGGCTCGCTGACGATCTCCACCAGCGGGACGCCGGCCCGGTTGTAGTCGACGAGCGAGTGGTCGGCGTCGTGGATCCGCCCGCCGCCGCCGACGTGCGAGGTCTTGCCGGTGTCCTCCTCCATGTGGGCCCGCACGATGCCGACCCGGGTGCCGTCGGGCAGCTCGAGCCAGCCTCCGAGGTTGATGGGCTCGTCGTACTGGCTGATCTGGTAGTCCTTGGGCATGTCGGGGTAGAAGTAGTTCTTGCGGTGGAACGACGAGGGTCGGATCTCGCAGTGGAGCGCCGTCCCGATCCTCATGGCGAGCTCCACGGCCTGCCGGTTGAGCACGGGCAGCGATCCCGGCAGCCCGAGGCACACCGGGCAGACGTTGGTGTTGGGCTCGTCACCGAACGCGTTGGGGCAGCCGCAGAACAGCTTCGTGACGGTCTGGAGCTCGCAGTGGACCTCGAGACCGATCACGGTCTCCCACTCGACATCGTCCCCCTGCGGGGCCTCGGCGTCGCCGGTCGGCGAGGCCCCGGTCATGGCGCCGACAGCACGGCGTCCTCGAGGACCGCGTGCCACCTGGAAGAGGACCGGCTCGCCATAGGCGGGCGCGAGCACCTGCACGCCGATCGGCAGACCGCCGTCGCCCGACCCCGAACGGCACGCTGATGGCCGGGTGCCCGGCCAGGTTGGACGGGATCGTGCAGACGTCGGACAGGTACATCGACAGGGGGTCGTTCGTCTTGGCACCCATGGTGAAGGCAGTCGTCGGTGAGGTCGCTCCCAGCAGCGCGTCGACCTCACCGTAGGCGCGCGGCCATGGCCTCGATCAGCACGGTCCGGACTCGCTGGGCCTGCCCGTAGTACGCGTCGTAGTAGCCGGCCGACAGCGCGTAGGTGCCGAGCATGATCCGCCGCTTGACCTCCGGCCCGAAGCCGGCCGCACGGGTGGCGGCGTTCATGCGAGCGACGTCGGGGGCGTCCACCCGTAGCCCGTAGCGCACGCCGTCGTAGCGGGCCAGGTTGGACGACGCCTCGGCCGGTGCGATCAGGTAGTACGCCGAAAGTCCGTAACGGACCTCGGGCACCGAGACCTCGACGACGCTCGCTCCGGCCCGGTCGAGGACGTCGGCGGCCCGGCGGACCTGCGCGGCCACGTCGGGGGCCATCTCGTCGACCAGCTCGGTCAGGACGCCGATGCGCCGTCCCTCGACCCCGCGGTCGAGCGTGGCCAGGTCCACCTCGGCGGGCTCGGGCAGAGAGGTGGTGTCGCAGGGGTCGTGACCGCAGATGACGTCGTAGAGGGCCGCGGCGTCACGGACGGTGCGGGCAAAGGGCCCGATCTGGTCGAGCGAGCTGGCAAAGGCGACCAGGCCGTAGCGCGACACGGCCCCGTAGGTGGGCTTCATCCCCACCACCCCGCACAGGGCGGCGGGCTGGCGGATGGATCCCCCGGTGTCGGACCCCAGGGCCAGCGGCACCATTCCCGACGGCGACCGCGGCGGCCGAGCCACCGCTCGACCCGCCGGGCACCCTCGAGGGGTCCCAGGGATTGCGCCGTCGGACCGAAGGCGGAGTTTTCCGTCGAAGAGCCCATCGCGAACTCGTCCATGTTGGTCTTGCCGACGGTCACCGCCCCCGCCGAGCGCAACCGGGTCACGACCGTCGCGTCGTAGGGCGGGTGCCAATGCTCGAGGATCCGCGATCCGCAGGTCGTGCGCACCCCTCGGGTGCACAGGTTGTCCTTGAGGGCGATCGGCACGCCGGCGAGGGGGCCCGGATCGCCGCCCTGCGCGACGGTCCGGTCGATCCCGTCCGCCGCCTCGAGCGCCGACTCCCCGGTGAGGGTGACGAACGCATGGAGCTGAGGATCGTGGACCGCCACGCGCTCCAGCGCGTCCTCGACCGTCTGGCGCGCCGAACGCTGCCCGGAGCGGACCTCGACGGCGAGCTCGAGGGCCCCGGGTGCCGACGAAGCGGGGGGTCCGCTCACGGCGCCTCCCCGACGATCCGGGGGACCTTGAACCGGTGGTCCTCCACCTCCGGCGCCTCCGCCAACACCTCGTCCCGGTCGAGACTGGCTCGGGGCTCGTCGGGCCGCAGCACGTTGGCGAGGGGCTGGGGGTGGGCGGTCGGAGGGACGTCCGCCAGTTGCAGCGCGGCCACGTCGGCGGCGTGGCCAAGGACCGAGGCCAGCTGCCCGGTGAAGAGATCGAGCTCCTCGGGCGTGAGGTCCAGGCGGGCCAGCTTGGCGACGTGCGCCACCTCTGCCCGATCGATGGGGGGCGGTGCGGCGCTCAACGCAGCCGGGGGGCGAGTTGGCGGATCGGGCGCAGGTCGGTCGGCGGGCCGATCACGGTGCCGCCGCCGTCACTCGGGCGACGAAGTCCACGGTCCTCGAGGTGACCTCGTCCCGGTCGTAGTCGAGGGTGGCCACGTGGTAGCTGCGCTCCAGCCAGACACGCTCGCAGGGGCCCCCGATCGACTTGATCAGGAAGTCCCCCGAGGAGGGCGGCACCACGTGGTCCTGCCTGCTCGACAGGAGGAGAACCGGGCAGCGCACCCGATCCAGCTCGGCCGCGACCTCGTCCACCCCGTCGAAGAGCGACAGCAGGGGGGCGAGCGGGGTGGCCGGGTAGGAGAGCTCGTCCACCCCGGGCGTAGCGATGTCCGAGCCGATCGCGTCCATCGTGGCCGAGCCGGACGCCAGCAGGTCGCCGAGCCCCTGGCGCAAGGCCGGGTCGGTGGGCTCGATGAGCGGGTTGACGACCACCAGTCCGGCGATGTCGGGATCGAGCTCGGCCAGCCAGAGGGCCAGGGTGCCGCCCATCGACAGGCCGACCACGGCCACCGAGGTGCAACGCGACGCCAGCTCGCCAAAGGCCTTCTGCGCCACCGCCGCCCAGTCCTGCCACGTCGTCTCGATCATGTCCTCGACCGCGGTGCCATGCCCCGGCAGGAGGGGCAGCTCGACGGTGAGACCGGCGTTGGCCAGGGCCTCGGCGATCGGCCGGAGGGACGCCGGCGACCCGGTGAAGCCGTGGAGCACCAGCGCGCCGACGGGACCACCCTCGGCCGAGAAGGGCTCGGCTCCCGCCAGGACCGGCGCGGTCATCGGGCTCCTGCGGACGGACGATGCTCGGACACTGTCAGGCATGCTACCGAGCGCCGGTAACGTACCTCCGCCGGAGCGAGGCGGACGTGGAGGAGCACCAGATGGCGCACCCGTTCCTGAACGAGGAATGGATGGACGAGGCCCGGCGGATCCGCGCCGAATTCCATGGAAGGGTCCAGCCCCTCCCCCACCCCGTGCGGATGAACCTGGTGGTGACCGAGGTGCCGTTTGGGGGGGGCCGGCTCGACGCCTACCTGGACACGTCCGAGGGCGAGCTCGACCTGGAGACCGGCCACCTCGAGGACCCGGATCTCTCGGTGACCGTCGACTACGAGACCGCCAAGGCCATCCTCGTGGACGGCAACTCGCAGGCGGCCATGCAGGCCTTCATGATGGGCCGCGTGCAGATCCAGGGCGACATGACCAAGCTGCTGGCGCTCCAGACCGCGCCCGTGGACCCCACGACCCAGGAGCTCGCCGCAAGAATCCGCGAGATCACCGCGTAGAGAGATCACTGCCGAGATTCGGGCTCGCCGGGCCGAGCGTTGGCCCGAAGCTCAGGGCCGCAGGAGCGCCACCATCTCCGCCTCGAGGTCCCCGACCGTCCATCGGTACTGGCGCTCCAGCGTGTCGGTCATCGTCCAGTTTTGGAACGTCCGGATGGTGCCCCCCTGCACGAAGAACACGCGGCCGTTGGCCGGGCAACCCTCGGTCGAGAGGTAGGCCACGAGCGGGGACACGTTGGCCGGGTCCCAGACGTCGAAGGTCCCGGGATCCGAGGGCTTGCCCACGATGTCCGAGAGCCCGGGGGTCCCCTCGGTCATGCGGGTGCGCGCCGCCGGGGCGATGGCGTTGACCCGCACCCCGTAGCGGGAGAGCTCCTGGGCGGCGATGACGGTCAGTGCGGCGATTCCCGCCTTGGCCGCGCCGTAGTTGGTCTGGCCGGGATTTCCGAGGAGGCCCGAGGTCGACGAGGTGTTGACCACGGCCGCCTTGACCTCGCGGCCCGCCTTGGTCTGCTCCCGCCAGTAGGCGGCGGCATGGCGGGTGGGGACGAAGTGACCCTTCATGTGGACGTGGACGACGCTGTCCCAGTCCTCCTCGCTCATGTTCACGAGCACCCGATCGCGGAGGATGCCGGCGTTGTTGACCAGCACGTGGAGGTCGCCAAAGGCGTCGATGGCCGCCTCGATCAGGCGCTTGCCACCGTCCCAGTCGGCGACGTCGTCGCCGTTGGCGACGGCCTCCCCACCGAGTTCCTTGATCTCGTCCACCACCTGCTGCGCTGCGGTCCGGTCGTCGCCCGAGCCGTCGACGGCGCCGCCGAGGTCGTTCACGACCAGCTTGGCGCCCTCGGAGGCGAAGAGCAGCGCGTGCTCGCGACCGATCCCCCGACCTGCCCCGGTGATGATCGCCACCCGGCCGTCCAACGCGCCCATCTACTGGCTCCTCGCTCCGATGCCCGTCCGTGCTTCCCCGCGTCCCGCAGGGGGACCATCCGCCCGCCTGCGGCCGACGGAAGACCACAAGGGTAGCCAATCGCCGGTTACCGCCCGGTATCTTTCCCGGGGCGGGCCGCCCGGAGCGGCGGGATCAGGGGGGGCCGGTCAGCCTCGGGCGGAACGCGCCCCTCGCCGGAACCACCAATCAGGATCCCGGGCGTGGGCGTGGAAATGGTCGGGGATCTGGCGCATCACCTGGTCGAGGGACCAGCCACCGGCACCGAAGCGCTCGTCGGCGACCTCCGTCAGCCGGCCGATCATGTGCGCCCGGGCCTCGTCGGGCGGCTGGGGGCCGTGCTCGCGCCACACGACCATCGGCACGTCGCAGATCTCGCAGTCGGCGATCCAGCAGACGAGGTCCTCGTGGTACCAGTCGGTGATGCGGGCCGCCTCACACAGCTCGCAGCCGTCGACGGCGGCCCCACTCATTGCCCGATCCCAAAGAGGTTGAACAACGACGACGGTCCCGACGACGCGGGGCTCCCGGTCGACACGTAGACCGTCACGGACGAGCCCGAGGGGACCTGCTGGCCGGCCGGCGGGTCCGTCGAGATGACCTCGCCGCTCGGTGTCTTGGACGAGCCCTGCTTCACCTCGGTCGCCTTGAGGCCGAGCTGGGACAGCTGGGACGCGGCGTCGGCGTAGGTGTCACTGCTCAGGTGGGGGACGTCGACCGGGGGCGGCCCATTGGACAGTGCGATCGTGATGGTGCTGTGCCACGGCGCCGTCGTCGGCCGCTCGGTGCCCTGGTAGTTCCAGGAGATCACCTGACCGGTCGGCACCGAGGAGCTGTACTGGGCCGCGGAGGCGGGGCAGGAGCCGAAGAGGCTCTCGAGGCCGAGCACCCGCTGGGCGCCGGCGCAGTCGAGCCCACTCAGCGAGGGCACGCGCTCGGGCGGCAGCCCCTTGGACAGCACCACCTGCACGGCGCTGCCCTCCTTGAGGGGTTGCGAGGCGGCCGGCTGTTGCAGGACCACATGGCCCGGCGGCACGCTCGTCGAGTACTGCCGGCCGGTCACCTGGACCGGGAAGCGGTCGACCCGGGCGGCCAGGTCGGCCTGGCCCAGCGTCATGCCGACCACGTGGGGGACGGGATGGCTTGGCGTAAAGACCTTGGCCCTGATGGCGTAACCGAGCCCCGCCGCGGCCAGCGCCAGGACGACGAGAATCGCCACCGCCCAGCGGAGCCGCCGCCGGCGACGGCGGGGGGCGGGCGGGGCGGGCTGGGGTGGTGCGAAGAGCGGCGCCGGAACCTCCGCCCGCGGCGCCGAGCCGGCAGGGCGTGCGGCCCAGGGGAGGACGGCCGTCCCGGTGGACCGGGCCGTGGCTTGGTCGCCGGGCTCGGGCGCCCGGACCGGGCGGGTGGGATGGGCCGGCCGGGTCGGGTGGGCCCACCAGCTCGGGCGGGCCGGGCGGGCCGGCTGCGTCGCGTCACTCGGACGTGCCGGCCCGGTCGTGGGGATGGGCTGGGTCAACCGGCTCGGGCTCCCGGGATGGCCGGAGTGCAACGGCGGTCCGGGCGGTGGCAGCCGGGCCGACACCGCCTCGAGCGAGCGCACCAGCTCGGCCGCCTGGGGGCGGGAGGATTCGTCGGGGTCGGCGGCGGCGTGCAGCACGTCGTTGAGGAGCCCCAGCGCGGGATGCGGGGGCAGTGACCGCCCGATCCGGGCCATGAGCGTGCCGACCGAGGTGTCGGCGACAAAGGGAAGGGTCCCGGTCACCGACTCGTACAGCACGAGCGCCAGGGCGTAGACGTCCGCTCGGCCATCGACGGCCTGGCCCTGTGCCTGTTCCGGGGATACGTAGCGGGCGGTCCCGATGACCGCTCCGACGGGCTCCGTCCAGCTCGAGGCGGCCAGCGCACGGGCCACCCCGAAGTCGCCGACACGGAGCCGGCCCTCCTCGTCGAAGAGCAGGTTGGCCGGCTTGACGTCTCGGTGGACGATCCCTCTCGCGTGGGCGTACGCCAACCCCGAGGCGGCCTGGCTGCCCACGCTGGCCGCCTCGGCGGGGGTCAACAGGATCCCGCGGTCGAGCAGCTCACGGAGGTTGCCGCCGCCCAGGTACTCGAGCACCAGGTACGGCCCGTCCGCCTCCTCGCCCCAGTCGAACACCTTCATCACGTGCGGATGGTTGAGGGAGCCGGCGGCCCGTGCCTCGGCCCGGAAGCGCCGGAGGAACGCCTCGTCCTGGGCCAATCCGGGGAGCAGCACCTTGACCGCCACGTGGCGCTCCAGCGTCAGGTCCTCGGCCAGGTAGACGTGCGCCGAGGCGCCGCTGCCCAACGGAGAGAGCAGCCGGTAGCGCTTGCCCAGCACCCGGGCCGTGGAGTCGGTGGTCAGGGCCATCGCAGCGTCCCCAGGCTACCGACGGGCGGGCCGGCCGGGGGGTGCAGGTGTGGACTCGGGTCGTTCACTGCGGCAGCTCACCGGTGGTGAGCAGCTCGTCGAAACGGGCCCCGTCGACGATGGGCACCTCGAGCTGCTCGGCTTTGGTCAGCTTGGACTCGCCCGGGGATTCCCCGAGGACCACGGCAAAGGTCCGCTTGGAGACGCTCCCGGGGGACTTGCCCCCCCGGGCGACCACCGCCTCCTCGGCCTGCTCCCGCGTGTAGCCGGGAATGGTCCCGGTGATCACGACCGACTTGCCGGCGAGGCTCTGGGGAGGACCCTCCTCCCCGGGCTCCCCGGGCGGCGACCCGGGAGCGGCCGGCGCGGCTCCGGGCTCCGTCGTCGCAACCCCGGCCCTGACCAGGCGCTCCACGACCTCCTCGTTGGCCGGGTTGGCAAAGAACTCGACGATGCTCTCCGCGATCGTCGGTCCGACGCCGGGAACGACGGCGAGCGTCTCCGCGGAGGCCTGGCGCAGGGCGTCGAGCGAACCCACGGCCCGGGCCACCGCCCTGGCGCCGGTGGGGCCCAGGTGCCGGATGCCGAGCGCCACCAGCAGCCGGTGGAGGGGGCGGGTGCGCGAGTCGTCGATGGCTCGCCGGAGATTGCCGGCCGAGATCTCGGCGAAGCCCTCGAGGCCGGCCAGGTCCTCGACCCCGACGAGGTAGAGGTCGGCGGGGTCGGAGACGAGACCCGCCGTCACCAGCTGGTCGACACGCTGCTCACCCAGGCCCTCGATGTCCATGGCCGAGCGAGACCCGAAGTGGGCGAGGCGTTGGACCCGCTGAGCGGGACAGTCGATGTTCGTGCAGTAGGTGTCGCTCTCCCCGGGCAGGCGGACGAGCGGGCCGCCGCAGGACGGGCAGACGGCCGGGAAGCTCCAGGGCCGCCCGCGCTCGACCGGGCCGTCGCTCGCCTGCAGCACCGGTCCGAGCACCTCGGGGATCACGTCCCCGGCCTTGCGCACGGTGACGAGATCGCCCGGGCGCACATCCTTGAGCCGCACCTGGTCCTCGTTGTGCAGGGTGGCCATGGACACGGTGGACCCGCCCACAAAGACCGGCTCGAGCGCGGCAAAGGGCGTGGCGCGGCCCGTGCGGCCGATGGAGACGTCGATGCGCAGCAGCCGGGTCGTCCGCTCCTCGGGGGCGAACTTGAAGGCGATGGCCCATCGAGGCGCCCGCGACGTGGAACCCAGCTGGCGGTGCAGGACGAAGTCGTCCAGCTTGACGACCACGCCGTCGAGCTCGTAGCCGAGGTCGTGCCGCCTGGCCTCGAGCTCGCGACAGCGTGCCATCACCTTGCCGAGCCCGGAGAGGACCTCGACGTCGGGGCTGACGGGGAAGCCCGCCTCCCCCAACAGCTCGAGGGTCGCGCTCTGCCGATCGGGGTACCAACGCCTGGCCGAAGTCTCGACCCCGCCGATCTGGTAGGCCCAAAAGGCGAGGGGCCGCTTGGCGGTGACCGCCGGATCCTTCTGGCGAAGCGAGCCGGCGGCCGCGTTGCGGGGGTTGGCGAAGGTGCGCTCGCCGAGGTCGAGCTGGCGCTCGTTCATGCGTTGGAATTCTGCGACCGGCATGTAGACCTCGCCGCGCACCTCGAGCCGCTTGGGGGGCCGGCCCACCGCGGACCGCAGGCGCCGGGGCACCGAGCCGATCGTGGCCACGTTGGCGGTCACGTTCTCGCCCGTCACGCCGTCGCCCCGCGTGGCGGCCTGCACGAGCTGGCCCTCCGCGTAGAGGAGCGACATGGCCACCCCGTCCACCTTGGGCTCGCAGCACATCGCCGCCTCGTCGATCGACAGGTCCGGCAGCAGCCGGTGCACGCGGGCCGCCCAGGACTCGAGCTCGGTCTCCGTGAAGGCGTTGTCGAGGCTCATCATCGGGACCTCGTGCCGGACCGGCTCGAAGAGACGCGAGGTCGGGCCGCCGACCCGGGAGGTCGGCGACTCGGGAGAGGCCAGCTCGGGGTGCTCCGCCTCCAGCTCCTGGAGCTCGCGGACCAAGGCGTCGTAGTCGCGGTCCGAGATCTCCGGGCTGTCCTCCAGGAAGTAGCGCTCGTTGTGGTAGGCGATGAGGCGGCGAAGCTCCCCGATGCGCGCACCTGCCTCGCCGTCTCGAGGCGCGGACCCTGACGGGTCGTCAGGCGGCGATCCCGGCACCAACCACCTCTGCCGGATCCGACACGTCGTACAGGGCGACGGTCTGCCCGGGCGCCACCGGGCGCTGCGGCGCCGCCAACCGCAGCGAGCAGTGCGGCCCCTCGCCGACAAAGACCGCCGGGCACGGCCGGCCATGAGCGCTCACCTGGGCGAGGACGGGAGAACCGTCCTCGAGGGGAGATCGCACCCAGGTGAGGGACCCCCGCACGAGGGCCAACCGGTCGGATTCGACGTCCTCGACGGAGCCGAGCATCACGCGCCGACCGGCGACGTCGACCCGGGAGACGTATCGCCGTCGCCCCCGCCCGTCGTGACCCATGCCCCGGCGCTGTCCCACCGTGACCAGCTCCACCGCGTCGGTCCGGCCCACCGCCGCGCCGGACCGCTGGTCCACGAGGGTGCCCGGGTGCAGTGCGAGGCGCCGCGCCAGGAAGGGCCCGCGACCGTGGGAGCCCCCGGGCACGAAGCACACGTCCTGGCTGTCCGGCTTGCCCGCGGTCCGGAGGCCGAGCCGGAGGGCTTCGGCGCGGACCTCGGGCTTGGTGAGCTCCCCCACCGGGAACAGGACCCGGCCGAGCCGTCGCTGGTCCAGCATCGACAGCACGTAGGACTGGTCCTTGAACGCGTCGGCACCCCGGAGCAGTCGCCAGTAGCCGTCCCGGCGCTCCACCCGGGCGTGGTGCCCGGTTGCCAGGGCCTCGAAGCCGAGGCGCTCGGCCCTGGCAAACAGCGCGTCGAACTTGATGTGGCGGTTGCACTCGACGCAGGGGTTGGGGGTCCTGCCCTCGGCGTGGGCCGCGACGTAGGGGCCGACGACCGTTTCGTCGAAGCGCTCGGCCATGTTGAACACGTGGTGCGGGATGCCCAGCTGCTGGGCGACCCGACCGGCGTCCTCGACGTCGCCGACCGAGCAGCAACCCGAGTCCGTGGGGCCACCCCACAGCTTGAGCGTGGCACCGACGACCTCGTGGCCCCGCTGCGCGAGGAGCGCGGCCGCGACCGACGAGTCGACGCCTCCCGACATCGCCACCAGGATCCTCACGATCGCAGTTTCCCACGCACTCGACCGTCGTCCCCAACCTCGAACCCAACCTCGAACCCCTTGGCCGATGTCGTTGGACCCACTGCCTCAGGCCCCATCCCTCAGGCGATGCACCGCCCGAGGCACCGCCTCGAGGGCGTACTCGACGTCATGGCACGTGGTCGCGTGGCCCAGGCTGAAGCGGACGGAGCGGCGCGCCTCGATCGCTGCGAGGCCCATGGCCAGCAGCACCGGGCTCGGATCGAGGGCCCCACTGGAGCATGCCGAGCCCCCCGAGGCACACACGCCCTCCCGATCGAGCAGGACGAGCAGCTCTTCCTGCTCGCAGCCGCCAAAGAGGAGATGACCGTGGCCCGGGAGCACACGATCGCGGGGTGCGGTCTCGGTGACGTCGGGCAGCGCCGTCATCAGGCCTTCCACCAGGCGGTCTCGCAGCGCGCCGACACGCTCGCGCTCGGCGTCGCGGCTGCGCGCGGTCGCTCGGAGGGCGGCCGCCAGCCCGACCGCGCCCGCGACGTCGTGGGTGCCGCTGCGCCGCCCCCTCTCCTGCCCTCCCCCATGGAGGATCGGGCGCAGCACCGCGCCCTCGCGGGCCACGAGCACCCCGACGCCCTTGGGACCGCCCACCTTGTGCGCGCTGATGGTCACGAGGTCGGCCGCACCGGCGGCCTGCGCCAGGTCGAGCCAGGGTGCCGCCTGCACGGCGTCGGTGTGGAGCGTGGCCCCCGGCGCCAGGTCGCGCACGAGGCCCGCCACCGACTCGAGGGGCTGGAGGGTCCCGATCTCGTTGTTGGCGAGCATGACGGAGACCAGACCCACCTCGGGACCGAGCGACCCTGCCAGCTCGTCGAGATCGACGATGCCCTCGGGTCGCGATCCGATCACTCGCAGCTCGGCGGGCGGACCGCCCGAGATTCCCCTGGCCGCCGCCCGACAGCTTTGGAGCACGGCCGGGTGCTCGAGCGAGGAGCACACCAGCGTGCCGGGGCCGCCCGACTCGCTGCGGGCCGCCAGGGTCCCGAGCACCGCCAGGTTGTCCGCCTCGGTGCCGCCGCCGGTGAAGATGACCTCCCCCGGCCCGGCCCCGAGGAGCTCCGCGATCTCCTCTCGGGCGTCCTCGAGGGCACTCCTGGCGTCGCGGGCCATCGGGTGACCACCCGAGGGGTTGCCAAAGCGCGGTCCCCAAAAGGGCGACATCGCCTCGACGGCCTCCCGGCGGAGCGGGGACGTCGACGCGTAGTCGAGGTACGCCAGGTGCTCGGCGCTCATCCCGCCGGATCCAGGTGATCCTCCCAGACCGTCTTGACGTTGCAGAACTCCCGCATCCCGATGCCCGAGAGCTCCCGCCCGTATCCCGACGACTTGATCCCACCAAAGGGCAGCTCGGGCGTCGAGGCGACCATGGCGTTGACGAACACCGCCCCGGCCTCGATCCCCTCGACACAGCGGCGCGCCTCCCCGGCATCGCGGGTCCAGACGCTCGCCCCGAGCCCGAAGTCCGTCCCGTTGGCGATATCGAGAGCCTCGTCGAGGTCCCGTGCCCGCTCCACCAGGGCGACCGGGCCGAACACCTCCTCGCCGGCGATCCTCATGTCGGGCCGCACCTCCGTCAGCACCGTGGGCGGGTAGAACCACCCGGCGCGATCGGGCACCTGGCCGCCGCAACGGACGGTGGCACCCTGCGCCCGGGCGTCCTCCACCTGGGCCGCCACCTGGTCACGCTGCGAGGCGGTGGCGAGGGGTCCGACGTCGGTCCCGGGATCCATCGGATCGCCGACGGTCAGGGCGGCCATCTGGTCGGTAAACGCCCCGATGAAATCCTCGGCCACGTCGCCGACGACGATGAAGCGCTTGGCGGCGATGCAGGACTGGCCGTTGTTTTGCACCCTGGCCCGCACCGCGAGCGGCACGGTGCGATCGAGGTCGGCGGACGGCAGCACGATGAACGGGTCCGATCCTCCGAGCTCCAGCACCGACTTCTTGATCGCCTGCCCGGCCGCCGAGCCCACGGATCTTCCGGCGCCATCGCTGCCGGTGAGGGTGACCGCGGCGACCCGGGGGTCGGCGATGACGGCCGCTACCCCCTTCGACCCCAGGAGCAGCGTGGTGAACGCGCCCTCGGGGAACCCGGCCCTGCGAAAGACGTCTTCGATCATGAGCGCCGTGCCCGGCACGTTGCTGGCGTGCTTCAACAGACCCACGTTGCCGGCCGTGAGAGCGGGGGCGGCGAACCGGATCACCTGCCACATCGGGAAGTTCCACGGCATGACGGCCAGGACCGGGCCCAGCGGCTCGTAGCGAACGTAGCTCCGCTCGGCGGCGGTGGGAATGAGCTCCTCGGCCAGGAGGGTCTCCCCGTGCTCGGCGTACCAGCGAAGGCAGCGAGCGCACTTGGCCACCTCGGCCTTGGCCTCGGCGAAGGTCTTGCCCATCTCCATGGTCAGGGTCCGGGCCAGGTCGGGCTGCTCGCCGTCGAGCAGGTCGGCGGCGCTCTCGAGCAGAATCGAGCGCTCCCGGTGACTCGTGCGGCGGTACCCGAGGAAGGTGTCGTGCGCCCGCCCGATGAGGGCATCGATCTCGTCGTGGGTGTGCTCGTCGTAGCTCTTGAGCACCTGCCCGCTGGCTGGATCCACCGCTGTGAAGGCCATGGGTCCATTCTGACGCGGCGTTCCGTCGATCATGCGCCCGGCGGGGATCCCAAGACCTCCTGCGACGCCCGGTCGATCCCGTCCCGGGGCTCATGCCATCATGCGCCGGTGACCATCGTGCGCATCAACGTCATCACCGTGCCCGAGGACGGAGGGGACGAGCTCGCCCGGCGCTTCGCCGAACGTGCCGGCGCCGTCGACAACGCCGCCGGCTTCGAGGGCTTCGAGCTCCTCCGACCGACCGACGGGCGTCGGGACTGGCTGGTCGTGACCCGCTGGCAGGACGAAGAGTCCTTTGTGGCCTGGACACAATCGCCCGCGTTCGCTCATGGGCACCGCGGCGTGACGGGGCACCAGGAGCGCCCGGTGGCTCTCCACAGCGAGCTGTGGTCCTACGACGTGGTCGACCTGACCTGACGGCCCGCGGTGGGCACCGGGCCGCCCGGGACCCCTACGAGAGGCCGAGCGCCCTGGCCACCGCCCCTCGCCGGAGCTTCCCCGTCGCCGTGTGGGGCAGATCCTCCGCCCATTCGTACTGTTTGGGCCGCTTGTGCGGCGCCAGCCGACGCGACGCCACGTCCTCGAGGTCGCTCGGGGCCAGCCCCCGATCGGCCACGACGGCCGCGCACACCCGCTGCCCCCAGCGGGGATCGGGCAGCCCGAAGACCGCCACCTCCCGTACGCCGGGGACCTCGCTCAGGACGGCCTCCACCTCGGCCGGGTAGACGTTGACCCCGCCGCTGATGATCAGGTCCTGGCGGCGCCCGGAGAAGTAGAGGTAGCCGGCGGCGTCGAGGCGGCCGATGTCGCCGACCGTGAAGGCGTCGCCTCGCCAGGCCGCCGCGGTCGCCTCCGGGTCGTGCCAGTACTCGAACCGGGAGAAGGCCGGCGCGTGGCACCAGATGACGCCGGCATCGCGGCCGTCGAGGCCGGCGTCATCCCCGCCGCCCGCGCCGTCGCCCGCGCCGGCACCTCCCCGGTCACCCAGCCCGAGGTCGACGGGATCGTCGAGGCCGTCGGGGTCGATCTCGAGATGGCGGCCGGGCCGGGCTCGGCCAACGGTGCCCGGCCGCTCGAGCCATTCCTCCGGGGAGCAGATGGTGAACTGCCCCTCGGTGGAACCGTAGAACTCCCACACCGCGCCCTCGAGGCACCGATCCATGACGGCGCGCTTGAGGCCGGGTGGGCAGGGCTCGCCCGCGTGGACCAGCAGGCGGAGGGAGTCGAAGCGCTCGTCCGCGCCGAGACCGGCGGCGCCGAGCAGGCGTTGGAGGTGGCTCGGGACCATGAAGGCGGTGGTCGGGCGCTCCCGCCGCAGCGTTCCCAGCGCGGTCGCGGCTTCGAAGCGGCTCATCACCAGGCACGTGCCGCCCCGCAGCAGGGTGGCACCGGCGAAGCGGGCGGAGACGGAGTGGTACAGGGGCGAGCACACGAGGTGAACGTCGTCGCCGTCGAAGCCCCACAAGTCGGCCTCGTCGTCCAGCACGCGAGCGGCCGTGGCGTCGTCCCACGGCCCACCGATCACCCCCTTGGGCCGTCCGCTCGTCCCCGACGTGTAGTGCATCGGTCGGGTCAGGGGGCGGGCCGCCAGCTCGGCGTCGGGGCCGCTCGCGAGGGCCTGCAGCGCCTGCGGCGTGTCGACGACCAGGCCCGGTTGGCAATCCTCGACGAGCGGGGCGCGCTCGTGATCGGTGAGGGTGGCGTTGAGCAGGACCGGCACGATGCCCGTGCGGGTGGCGCCGAGGATGGCGCAGAGCAGGTCGGCCGAGGACGGGAGGCAGAAGGCCACCCGGTGGCCGGCGCCGAGCCCGCCCGCCCCCAGGGCCCCGGCGATCCGACGTTGACGGGCCTCGGCGTCGGCGGCGGTCAGCCGCTCGACGGTGGGAGGCGATCCTCGAGGGGGCATCGCCGCGACTGCCGGCCGGGTCAGTCCTTGGGCTTGCGACGGGGCTTGAGCGCGAACCACCAGATGCTGGCCATCGTGGCCAACACGCCGGCGGCGGCGGCAACGGGCTTCCAGACCCTGCGACCCCGACCCTCTGCCATGGGCCGAGACCTTAGCCCTCTGCGCAGACCCCTCTGGCCTGGACCAGGGCCTGGACCAGGGCCCGGAACGGGCGGAGGTCCCCGGACTCCTCGGGGTGCCACTGGACCCCCACCACAAAGCGCCGGCCCGGCATCTCCACCGCCTCGATCACCCCACCGCTCCGGCCATCGACCGAGCAGGCACTCGCCACGAGACCGCCGCCCAACCGGTCGATGGCCTGGTGGTGTGAGCACTGCACCGTCTCACGCTCGCCGAAGATCTCCGCCGTGCGGGTGCCGGCCGCCGTGACCACGTCGACCTCGGCGAAGCAGCCTGGCGCGGGCCGGTGGCCGTCGTGCCCGACCACCTCGGGCAGATGCTGGTGCAGCGTGCCCCCGAGGTGCACGTTGAGGAGCTGGTGGCCCCGGCAGATGGCGAGGATCGGGAGGTCCCCTTCCAGCGCCTCGGCGAGCAGTGCCCGCTCCCACCGGTCTCTCGCCGAGTCGAACCCTCCTGCCCGCTCGTGCGGCTCCTGTCTGTACTCCTCGGGACCGACGTCGTTGCCGCCCATGAGCACCAGTCCGTCGAGTGCAGCCACGACCTCGGTCGCCCCGCCCTCCGCCGGGCCGCCGAGGAGATGGGGCAGCAGCACCGGCCGCCCGCCCGCCGCGCCGACCAGCTCCACGTACGCCGAGGGGACGAGCGAGGCCGGGCGGGACCACGCGTTCCAGGAGGCCTCCGCGTGGGAGGTGGTGACCCCGATCAGGGGAATGCCCGACACCGCCTCAGTCTCGCGGGCCCCGGACCCGTCCCCGTCTCGGGGACCCGGACCCGTCCCGGTCTCGCTGGCCGGGGCCCGGCTCAGCTCCGCAGCAGCTGTCCCGGACGGCTCGACATCCCCTGCTCCACCGTCTCTCCGTCCTCACGGATCGGCGTGCCGTTGACGAGGACGTGGGTCATGCCGGTGGGGGCGTCGGCCGTCAAGCGCTCGCCGTCGGCCGGGAAGTCCCGGATCCGCCGGAGGGGTCCGGGCGCCACC
This sequence comes from uncultured Actinomycetes bacterium, assembly GCA_963773635.1. Taxonomy (GTDB): domain Bacteria; phylum Actinomycetota; class Acidimicrobiia; order Acidimicrobiales; family RAAP-2; genus CAVZBW01. Next base: position 1,480,106 of record CAVZBW010000005.1, read on the forward strand.
GTGGCGGGATCGAACACGCAGAGGTCCGCCGCCTTCCCGACGGCGACCTCACCCCGATCGGAGAGCCCGTAGACGCCGGCCGGCTCCCCGGTCAGCTTGTGGACGGCGCGCTCCACGGACATGATCCCGCGGTCGCGCACCCAGTTGCCGAGCAGGTCGGTGGCGAAGCAGGCGTCGCAGAGCTGGGACACGTGGGCCCCGGAGTCGGCCAGACCGAGGAGGACGCCGTCGCGGGGCAGGAGCCACGCGATGCCGTCGGGGTCGTCGTTGGCGAGCACGGACGAGAACCGGGTCTGCAGGTCGTCGGCCAGGGAGACGTCGAGCATGGCGTCGAGCGGGGTGCACCCCCACTCGTCCGCCAGGTCCTGCAGCTTGCGGCCCTCGAGGTCCGGTCGGGTCGACGACTCGGCCACCGAGATGCGGGTCCAGTCGACCGCCAGCCTCCCCTCGCTGCCACGGACTTCCTCCCAGGCCGTCTCCCGCCAGGCCGGATCCCGGTAGGCCGCGACGCGCTCCTCGAACGTGCAGTCCATGAGGGCGGCGAAGGATTTGCGCATGTTGAGGGTGAACGGTTCGAGCAGGTTCATCTGGAAGACGAGCGGCCGGCAGGAGACCTGGGGCCACACGTCCACGCCCTCTCGGCGCGCCGCGTCGTGGTCGGCGATCACCTGCTCGTGGTAGGGGCGTCCCCTCATCGTGAGCAGTGCCGTCCACGTGAAGGGCCGGCCGATCTCCCGCTGGAGCTCGAAGACCTCGTCGTGAGGGATCACCCCGCCGGGCAACAGCGCGGCCACGCCCCGACCTTGGGCACGCATGGGCTCGAGCAGCTGGCGGAGCTCCTCGACGCCGGCGCGGCGCGACGGGACGGGACGCCCGTGGTCGCCGTTGTGCGTGGGCGACGCGCTCGACGCGAAACCCATCGCCCCTGCGGCCATGGATTCCCCGACGACCTGGCGCATCCTGGCCATCTCGGCGTCGGTCGGATCCCGGTCGTAGGCCTCCTCCCCCATGACGTAGAGGCGCACCGCGGTGTGCCCCACATAGCACCCGTAGTTGAGCGAGGTCCCCCGCCGCTCGACGGCGTCGAGGTACTCGGGAAAGGTCTCGAACTCCGACCACGGCACGCCCACGGCCAGGGTGTCGAAGCTCATGTCCTCCACGTGCTGGAGGGTGTGCGCCAACAGCTCGACGCCGTCGGAGCGGATGGGTGCGATGGAGAAGCCGCAGTTGCCGGCGACGACGCTGGTCACGCCGTGGTAGGCCGAGGGCGTGAGCCCCGGATCCCAGAAGACCTGGGCGTCGTAGTGGGTATGGATGTCGATGAACCCGGGCGCAACGACCTGGCCGGTGGCGTCCAGCTCACGTCGGCCGCTCAGGCCCTCCCCGATTCCACTAATTCGACCGTCGGTCACGGCCACGTCGGCCCGGCGCCCGGGCGACCCGGTGCCATCGACGACCGTGCCGCCCCGGATAACCAGCTCAGCGTCCATGTGCGTTGCCCCCTTTGCGGTGCTGCCAGTTTGGCGCACTCCGAGACCCGGCGCGTACCCGGGCGCGTCCTCGGCCCCGATCAGGCCTTCTCGATGAAGGCGGTCGCCGCCTCGACCCGTCCGTCCAATTCGAGGTCCACCCTGCCCCGCGGCTCCACTGGGTTGCTCGCCGCTGCGATCTCGGCCGCCCATTCCGGCGCCTCGGTCAGGACCTCGGTGGCCAGCACCTCGCCGGCGACGTAGTCAAAGTAGGCGTCCAGGTCGTCGAGTCCCACCAGCCAGAGCCGGATCCGGTCCGACACCTCGAGCCCCACCCCCCGGCGCAGCTCCTGGACCTGTCGCACCACCTCCCGGGCGAGGCCTCGATCCCGGAGCTGGTCGCTCAGCTCGAGGTCCAGGGCGACCACCTCCCCCCCCTCCCGGGAGACGGTGAACCCGGGTTGGCTCTGGACCCGGAGCTCGACGTCGCCGGGACCGAGCTCCACGGTGCCCCCCGCGAGCGGCACCTCGAAGGTGCGCCCGTCGTCGAGAGCCGCCACGGCACGGGACGTGTCGATGCCCGCCAGCGCGGGACGCAGCTCCCTGGCCGCAGCCCCGAGCCTCGGCCCGAGCACGCGGAAGTTGGGCACCAGCTCGAAGCGGAGCACGTCGCCCAGCTCCTCGGCCACGGACACCTCGTCGACGTTGAGCTCGCTCGCAACGACGTCGGCCAGGAGCTGCGGAGCCCCGGACGGGAGGAACACGAGGGCGCGGGCGAGCGGCTGGCGGACCTTCACGCCCGCCTCACCCCGGGCCGCCCGGCCGAGGGAGGCCAGCCGCCGGGCCTGCTCCATCTCGCGCTCGAGCTCGGGGTCGATGAGGGCCCACCAGTCGGCGTCCTGCGGTGCCTCCTTCCCCGCCGGGGACCCCGAGTCGCCGATGGAGGTCGGCCATCGCTCGAGATGCACCGAGGCGGACGACCCGGCCCCCGAGAGCTCACGCCACATGCGATCGGTGACGAAGGGGCAGAGGGGCGCCAGCAGTCGGCAGAACGTGACCAGGACGTCGTGCAGCGTCGCGTGGGCGGCCAGGGAGTCCGAGGGCGGGGCGTCGGGGTCGGTCCTCCAGAACCGCCGACGGCTCCGGCGCACGTACCAATTGGACACGTCGTCGATCAGGCGGCCGAGTGTGGTCGCCGCCTCCAGCGGCTCGTAGGCGTCGAGGGCCCTCGTCGCCTCGAGCGTGGTGCTGGCGAGGCGGGAGAGGATCCATCGGTCGAGCTCGGGGCGCTCGGCCGGCTCCGGCACCTCGGGGTCCTCCGGGTCAAAGTCGTTGGACGCGGCGTAGGTGGTGAAGAAGCTGAAGGTGCTCCAGAGCGTGAGGAGCAGATCTCGCATCGAGGTGTCGATGGCGCCCAGGCTCACCCGGGTCGGCGTCCACGGGGAGCCCTGGCTGTACATCCACCACCGGAGGGCGTCCGCCCCCCTCGAGTCGAGGATCTCCCAGGGATCGACGACGTTGCCCAGGGACTTGGACATCTTGCGGCCCTCGGAGTCGACGATGTGACCGAGGCACATCACGTGACGGTAGGGGGTCGCTCCGAACACGAGCGTGTTCACTGCGAGCAGCGAGTAGAACCAGCCCCGGGTCTGGTCGATGGCCTCGGTGATGAAGTCGGCGGGGAAGACGAACTCCTCGCTCGATCCCTGGCGGCGCGGGTAGCCCACCTGGGCGGCGGGCATGCTGCCCGAGTCGAACCAGGCGTCGATCACGGGCTCCACCCTCGCCATGACCGCCGCGTCGTCGGCGGGCGAGGACTCCCCCTCGGCGCACTCGGGACAGGGAAAGGTCACCTCGTCGATGTCCGGCCGATGAGGGTCGGTGCCGCGCACGTCTCGACCCGACAGCTCGGAGAGCTCGTCCAGGGATCCGACGCACCTCAGGTGGCCGTGGCCGCACCTCCAGATCGGCAGCGGCGTCCCCCAGTAACGGTCGCGCGAGAGCGCCCAGTCCACATTGTTGGCGAGCCACTCGCCGAAGCGGCCGTCCCGGATGTAGGGCGGATGCCACTTGATGCCGTGGTTCTCGGCGAGCAGTGCGTCCTTGCGCGACGAGGTGGCGATGTACCAGCTCGGCTTGCCCCAGTAGATGAGCGGCGTGCCGCATCGCCAGCAGTGGGGATAGGAGTGGCGGTGGGCCTCGCGCCTCAGGAGGAGGCCCTCGGACTCGAGGCGGTCGTTGATGTCGTGGTTGGTCTCCCTCACGGGGCGCCCGGCGAGCCAGGGGATGGCGTCGGTGAAGCGCCCGTCGGCCCCGACCGGGTTGAGCCACGGGAGGCCGGCCTCCCGGCCCACGACGCGGTCGATCTCCCCGAAGGCCGGGGCCAGGTGCACGATCCCGGTGCCCTCGTCGATGTTGACGAAGTCGCCCGGCACGACGCGCCACCCGTCGGCTGCGGGTGGCGCGGGGAGCTCTTCGAAGGGACGGTGGTAGCGGCGACCCACCAGGTCGCGGCCGGGGAACCGGTGGGTCACCGTGGCGCCCTCGCCCATCACCGCCTCGACCAGGTCCTCGGCCATGACCAGCCCGTCGACCACCGCATAGGTGAGCTCGGGGTGGACGGCCGCCCCGGTGTTGGACGGAAGGGTCCACGGCGTGGTCGTCCACACGACCAGCGCCCTCGCCGGACCGAGGACGCCATCGTCGGGATCGACCAGCGGCAGGAGCACGTAGGCGGACTCGTCCTCGACGTCCTGGTAGACGTCGGGCTGACCGAGCTCGTGGCTCGAGAGCGCCGTCCCGCACCGGGGGCAGTAGGGCACCACCTTGACGTCCTCGTAGAGGAGGCCCTGATCCCAGATCTGCTTCAGGTGCCACCAGACGGACTGCACGTAGTCCGGATCAAACGTCCAGTAGGCGCGGTCGAGATCGGTCCAGTAGCCGATGCGTTGCGTCATGGACCGCCAGTCGTCCACGTACGTGCGCACGGACTCGCGGCAGCGCCGGGTGAACTCGCCGATGCCGATCGCCTCGATCTCGCGCTTGCTCGACACCCCGAGCGCCTTCTCGACCTCGACCTCGACCGGGAGGCCGTGGGTGTCCCATCCGGCCCGGCGGTCGACGCGAAAGCCCCGCATCGTGCGATACCGGCAGAACAGATCCTTGTAGGCGCGTGCCCAGACGTGGTGGAGGCCCGGACGACCGTTGGCGGTCGGCGGGCCCTCGTAGAACACCCACGGCGGCGCGCCTTCGCGCCCGCTGACCGACCGTTCGAAGACGCGCTCGCTCGCCCAGCGCGCGAGCTCGGACTCCTCGAGGGCGACGAGGTCCGGCTGAGACGGGGCGGGTCGGAACAACGATCTCCTCCTTGGGCGCCCGGGCTCCGCCCGGACCGGCACCGGCGACGACCCAGGCACAATAGAGGTTGGGCCGGGCAGCGCCGGCCGGACCAGGGACTAGGCCGGCCGCTCGAGCGCCGCCCCGATCCCCGCCCACACCGGGTCGTCCAGCTCCTCGAGCGACGACAGGACGACGTCGGCCAGCGCGATGGCCGGCTTGGCTCGCTCGTCGGGATCAGGGACGGCGATGCACGACATGCGCCCGGCCTTGGCTGCGATGACCCCTGCGGGCGAGTCCTCCAGGACGAGGCACGACCTCGGCGCCACCCCGAGGTCGGCCGCCGCGGAGAGGAACACGGCGGGGTGCGGCTTGCCGAAGGCCTCGTCCTGGGCGGAGCGGACCACGTCGAACCACCCGTTGAGACCGAAATGATCGAGGGCCAAATGGATGTAGCGGTAGTGCGAGGACGACGCCAGGGCGAGGAGCAGCCCGCGCCGGCGGCAGTCGTCGAGCGCGGCGAGGGCCCCCGGCTGCAGGCGACCCCGCTCGACCATCAAGGCCTCGACGGCCCCGACCACCCGGATGGCGACCTCGTCGGTGCTCGGACCGGCCCAGGGGAAGCGCTCGTGCCAGTAGCGCGTCACCTCCTCGACCACCATGCCCTTCGTCTGGCGCGTCCCCACCCTTGCCACGGGTACGCCGAGGGCCCCGAGCACGTCCACCTCGGCGTCGTGCCAGAGCGGCTCGCTGTCGATCAGCAGGCCGTCGAGATCGAAGATGGCCGCCCGGAGCCCGTCGGGGGCAGCCGGTCCCGGCGGGGACGGAATCGGCGCCGCGCTCAGCCGGGCAGGGCAGCCTCGATGGTGCCCACGACCGACGCGTCCTCCGGGTCCACCATCGGCCGGAAGCGGGCCACGACACTCCCATCGGGGCCGATCACGAACTTCTCGAAGTTCCACTGGATGTCGCCGGCCTGCCCCTCGGCGTCGGCTGTCGCCGTCAGCTCCTGGTAGATCGGATGCCGACCCTCGCCGTTGACGTCGATCTTCTCGAACATCGGGAACGACACGCCATAGGTGGTCGAGCAGAACTCCTTGATCTCCTCGGGGCTCCCCGGCTCCTGCGCGCCAAACTGGTTGCACGGGAACCCGAGAACGGAGAAGCCCTGGTCTCCGTAACGCTCCTGCAAGCGCTCCAGACCCTCGTACTGTGGGGTGAGGCCGCATTTGGAGGCCACGTTGACGACCAAGAGCACCTTTCCGCGGTAGTCCCCGAGCGAGCTCGGCTCGCCGTCGAGGGTGTTGATGGCAATGTCTCCGAGGGAATTGTCTCCGAGCGGCATGCCCACACGGTAGTGGGCACCAAGGGAGGTGTCGACGTGCAGGCGGTCGTGATCACCGACGGCGAGCTCGAGTGGCGGACGCGCCCGGACCCCGTCCCGGGCGACACCGAGCTGCTCGTGTCGGTCCGGGCGGCGGGGATCAACAATGCCGATCTCCTGCAACGGCGGGGTCACTACCCGGCGCCTCCCGGATCCCCTCCCGACGTCCCGGGCCTCGAGCTCGCGGGCGAGGTGGTCTCGGTCGGGCGACAGGTGACGCGCTTTGCGGTCGGCGACCGCGTGATGGCGGTGGTCGGCGGCGGCGGCCAGGCGACGCTGGCCGTCGTGGACGAGACCCACGCCCTGCCGGTGCCCGGCGCGCTGTCGTGGGGCGAGGCGGGCGGGTTCCCGGAGGTCTTCAGCACGGCGTGGGACGCCATCGGTCCCCAGGCACACCTGGCGGCCGGCGAACGGCTGCTCGTCACGGGGGCGGCGGGAGGCGTGGGGACGGCCGCCGTGCAGCTCGCCTCGGCGAGCGGGTCCCTCGTGGTCGCCTCGGTCCGAGACCCGTCCCGGCGCGACGCGGTGTCCGAGCTCGGAGCGCACCGGGTGATCGACCCGACCGAGGTCCCCGACCACGGTCCCTACGACGCGATCCTCGAGCTCGTCGGCGCGCCCTCGCTGGCTGCGTCGCTGGGGTCGCTCGCCATCGGGGGCCGGGTCGTGGTCATCGGGGTCGGGGCGGGTCCTCGCCTCGAGCTCGACCTCCTCGCCCTGATGGCCAAGCGGGCGTGGATCGGAAGCTCGACGCTGCGGGCCCGCGATCGGGTGGGCAAGGCCATCGTGGCGAACGAGGTGGCGTCGCACGTGCTGCCCCTGCTGTCGTCCGGGGCCGTGAGGGTCCCGGTGTGCGACACCTTCCCGATGTCCGAGGCGGCCTCGGCCTACGAGCGCTTCGGCGCGGGCTCGAAGCTCGGCAAGGTCGTGCTGGTCCCGTGAGCCCCCCGGGGCGGCCGCCGGGAGCGGCGGGCCGGCCTCAGGCGTCTTCGATGCGGAGCTGGTCGAACTCCCAGTACGACCGGAGCGCGGCCAGCTTGCCCTCGCCGTTCCTGCGGTAGGTGTAGACGCCGCGCACGACCGCGACCTGCTTGCCGCCGGGCAACGTCGTGCGGATCCAGCCGACGTTGGCGCACTCGTCGCCGCTCTCGAAGGACTCGTCGATCTCGAAGGCGATCCCGTCGTTGGGCGCGAGCACGCTGTCGTAGAACCGACCGATGCCCTCCCGCCCGTGGTGACCCCTGCCCTCGGGGTCGAGGGGCGAGCGGCCGATCGGGTCCTCCACCACCCCGTCCTCGGCAAAGAGGTCGAGCCAGGCCTCCCGATCCATGGTCTCCACGGCCGCCATCGAGCGCCGGCCGAGCTCCCGGGCCGAGACGTGGGTCCCCTCACTGGTCGTCATCGATAGACCTCCACTGCACTTTCCGCGATGGTGCGTGCCTCCCGAGGCACCGGCCTCAGGCGTGAATGACCGAGTCCGCAAAGCCCCGGAGCGCGTCCAGCTTGGCCCCCAGGGGCTCGGTGTCGGGCCCGACGTCGTAGGGCCACCGGAAGCCCACGATGGCGTCGGTGACGCCCTGGTCCTCCAGGCGGCGCACACCGTCCAGCGTGAAGGCCTCGAGCGAGGCGGCGTGGACCTCGAACTCGCGGTCCTCCGTGCCGTACTCCCGCCGCAGGGCGTGGAGCCGATCGAGCATCTCTCCGAGCAGGGCGGGGTCTCCCCCCGCGTGCATCCAGCCGTCGCCGATCCTCGCGGCCCGGCGCAGCGCGGCGTCGCCGTGGCCACCGATCAGGATCGGGATCGGCTCGGGCGCTGCCGGACACATCTTGATCGACGGCACGTCGTAGATCTGCCCGTGGAACTCGAAGTACTCGCCGCCCGAGAGGCCCCGGATGATGTCGATGGCCTCGTCGAGCCTGCGGCCCCGCCGCTCCCACGGGACGCCGCACACCTCGTAGTCCTCCGGCCAAGGGCTGGTGCCCACACCGAGGCCGAGGCGCCCCCCCGTGAGCACCGCCGTCGACGTCGCCTGCTTGGCCACGAGCACCGGGTGGCGGATCGGCAATTTGAGCACGAAGGTGTTGAAGCGGATCCGCTCGGTGACCGCGCCCAAGACGGGGATCAGGGAGAAGGGCTCCAAGAAGGGCTTGCCGTCGAGGAACTCCCGCGTTCCGTCGAGGTTGAACGGATATTTCGTGTCCGACGTCTCCGGGTAGCAGATGCTGTCGGGGATGACCATGGAGTCGTAGCCTGCCTCCTCGACCGCCTTGGCCAGGGGGACGTAATACGACGGGTCGATCATCGACTCGGCATACGAGAAGCGCAACGGGACCTCCTTGTCCCACCCTGCCTACCATGCTGCGCATGGAGGCCGCTCGCACGACCGAGGAGCGCGGAGGGGAGTCGTCCACCGGCCCGCCCGGACCCGTGGAGCTCCCGACCGATCTCGATCTCGAGGACGTCGAGCGGCTGGCCCGTCGCCGGATCGGCGAGATGGCCTCCGCGTACTACGGGGGGGGCGCGGAGGACGAGCACCTCCTCGCCGAGAACGTCTCGGCGTGGCGGAGCTGGCGGCTGCACCCGCACGTGCTGGTCGACGTGTCGGCGATCGACACCTCCACGACCGTCCTCGGCACGCCGATGAGCATGCCGATCCTGGCCGCCCCGACCGCCCTGCACTGCCTCGCCCATCCGCTCGGAGAGGTGGCCACGGCACAGGGAGTGGCGGCCGAGGGTGCGACCATGGTCCTCTCCTCGCTCTCCACCTGCGCGCTCGAGGACGTGGCGGCGGGCGCTCCGGACGGCCACCGATGGATGCAGGTCTACGTGCTGCGCGACCGGGGGCGCACCCGGGACGTCGTGCAGCGAGCGGCCGAGTCTGGCTACCGGGCCCTGGTGCTGACCGTCGACGCCCCCGTGTCGGGCCACCGCACGCGCGAGCTGCGGGGAGGGGTGCGCCTGCCGCCCGACCTGTCGCTACCCAACCTGACCGACTCCAGCACGGCTGCGGCTCACGGCGAGGGTGGCTTCATGCAAGTCGTGACCCGGCACTTCGATCCCTCCCTCACCTACGACGACATCGCCTGGCTGTGCGATCTCTCCGGCCTGCCGGTATTGACCAAGGGGGTGCTCCGCGGGGATGCCGCCCTGCGTTGCGTGGAGGCCGGCGCGGCGGGCGTCGTCGTGTCCAACCACGGGGGCCGCCAGCTGGACGACGCCCCGCCCACCGCCGAAGCACTGACCGAGGTCGTCGAGGCGGTGGGGGGCCGCGCCCCGGTGCTCGTCGACGGCGGTGTCCGGCGGGCCCCCGACGTCGTCAAGGCGATCGCGCTCGGAGCCTCCGCCGTGCTCGTGGGCCGTCCGGTCCTCTGGGCGCTGGGCGCCGGCGGTCCCCAAGGGGTCGCCCGGCTCTTCGCGTGGTTTTCGGCCGAGCTGCGCCGCACCATGGCCCTGTGCGGCGCTCCCGGCGTCGCCTCGATCGATCGCTCACTCGTCCGCAGGAGGAACAGCCCATGAGCACCATCGCCCAGCTGCTGGCGGCGAGGTCCGGCGACGACCATCCCGGCCTCCTCGACCCCACGGGAACGTGGTCGTGGCGAGAGGTGGTGCTGGCGGGCGCCCGCCGCGGCGCGCTGGCCGGAGGGCTGCTCGGCGAGGGACCCCGGCACATCGGGGTGCTGCTGCCCAACGTCCCCGAGTACCTGTGGTGGCTGGGTGCGGCCGCCTTCGACGGGGCGACGGTGGTCGGGGTCAACCCCACCCGCCGGGGTGCGGCGCTGGCCGCCGACATCCGCGCCACCGACTGCCAGATGCTCGTGACCGACGCGGAGGGTGCCGAGCTCCTGCGTGGCCTCGACCACGGCGTCGATCCCGACCGGGTCTTGGAGGTGGGATCGGAGGCCTACGGCAAGCTGCTCGGCGCGATCGGCGACGACGAGGCGACCGGGATCCTCGATCGGGCTTCCGGGGTGCCCGCCGATTCCCTCTACCTGTTGCTGTTCACCTCGGGCACGACGGGCACGCCCAAGGCGGTGCGCTGCACCCAGGGGCGCCTGGCCACCATCGGCAAGTCCGCGGCACCGGGTTACGGCTATCACCGGGGCGACGTGGCCTACTGCCCCATGCCCCTGTTCCACGGCAACGCGCTGATGGCGCTGTGGGCCCCCTCCCTCCACGTCGGGGCGACGCTCGCGCTCCGACCGAGATTCAGCGCGTCGGCCTTCATCGACGACGTGCGCCGCTACCGGGCGACCACCTTCTCCTACGTGGGCAAGGCCATCGCCTACATCCTGGCCACGCCCGAGCGCCCCGACGACGGCGACAACACGTTGGAGCGGGCCTTCGGCACCGAGGCCTCGCTCCGTGATCGCCGGGAGTTCGAGCGCCGCTTCGGTTGCCGCCTGGTCGAGGGCTACGGCCAGAGCGAGGGGGGTTCGGCCATCGCGGTGGTCCCCGGGACGCCGGCCGGGGCGCTGGGCCGCCCCGTCGGGGGTGCCGAGCTGGCGGTGGTGGACCCGGTCACCGCGGCCGAGTGCCCGCGGGCGGTCTTCGACGGGCCCGGCAAGCTGCTCAACGGCCACGAGGCCATCGGCGAGATCGTCAACCGGGGCAGCACCGGGAGCTTCGAGGGCTACTACGGGAACCCGGAGGCCGAGGCCGACCGCACCCGCCAGGGCTGGTACTGGACGGGGGACCTCGGCTACCGCGACGAGGACGGGTTCTTCTACTTCGCGGGGAGGAGGGGGGACTGGCTCCGCGTCGACTCCGAGAACTTCGCGGCCGGGCCGGTCGAGGCCGTGCTCGGCCGCCACCCCGACGTGGCGGTGGCGGCCGTCTATCCCGTGCCCGACACCGTCTCGGGCGACCAGGTGATGGCGGCGCTCGAGCTCCGGCACGGGGCCGGGTTCGATCCCGACCGGTTCAGCGAGTGGCTCGACGAGCAGGCCGATCTCGGCACCAAGTGGGCGCCGCGCTACGTGCGGATCACGCCCTCGCTGCCCCAGACGGCCACCGGCAAGGTGACCAAGACCACGCTGCGCACCGAGACCTGGCACTGCGACGATCCGGTGTGGTGGCGGCCCGACGCCCGCACCCCTCAGTACCGCAGGCTCGCCGACGCCGATCGGCGCCGCCTGGACGGCGAGCTCGAGGCGAACGGCCGGGGTTAGGAGGCCTCAGGCCGGCACGCCCTCCAGCACCGCAGAGGCCACGAGCTGCTCCAAGTAGCGCCCGTCCCACCACGAGAGCTGCAGCGCCTTGGCCCTCCGAAAGTAGAGCTGGATGTCGAACTCGAGCGTGAAGCCGATGCCGCCGAAGACCTGCTGGGCCATGGCCGTCAAGTCCCGGAAGGTCTGGCAGGCGTACAGCTTGGCCATGGGGGCCAGACGCTCCGTGGGCCGCCCGTTGGCCCGGGCCCATGCCGCCTCGTGGACGAGCTGTTCACCCCCGTCGACCCTCGTCACCGCGTCCGCCAGGTAGTGGCCGATCGCCTGGAAGGCGCCGAGCGGCTTGTCGAACTGGCGGCGGTCCTTCGCGTACTGGGTGGTGAGCTCGAGGGCGCGCCGGGCACCGCCGATGGCCTGCGCCGCGAGGAGGACGATGCCGTCCTGCATGAGGGTGTCCCACGTAGCCCAGCCCGGAGCGGCGCCGAGACGTGACGCCGCCGGCACCCGGACGCCGTCGAAGGCCACCTGGTACTGGGTGTCCGAGGCGATCGTCAGCTGTTGGGCCAACCCGACCCCCGGAGCGTCGGTCGGCACGAGAAAGAGGTCCACGCCCTCGGGGCCGCGACCGCCCCCGGTGCGGGCCAGGACGACCATGGCCTGCGCCGCCCGCGCGAACGGCACATGCCACTTGGTGCCGCGGAGCACGAACTCTGACCCGTCGGCCTCGGCCGACAGCTGGACGCCGGCCGGACCGAACCCGCTCTCGGGCTCGATCCAAGCGGTGGTGACGATCCGCTCCCCCGAGGCGATGCCCGGCAGCCACTCGTCCTGCTGCGCCTCGCTCCCCGCCAGGCTCACCGCGCCCGACGCCATCACCGCGCTCACGAAGTGTGGCACGGGGGCCAGCGCGCGCCCGAGCTCCTCGTACAGGACGACGCCCTCGAGCAGCGTCATCCCGGAGCCCCCGTTGCGCTCGGGGACGAGAAGGCCCACCATGTCCATCTCTGCCAGCCGGCGCCACAGGTCCGGCGGGAACCCGTAGGCGTCGTCCTCCATCTGCCGGACCACGTCGGTCCCGCAGTGGTCCTCGAGCAGATCCCGCACTGCGCTGCGGAGCATCTCCTGCTCGGCGGTGAACTCCAGATCCAGCACCTCAGGTCACCTCACAATCGGCCGCCGCCTGGGGCGGCGAGCACACAATCGGCCGCCGCCTGGGGCGGCGAGCACACAATCGGCCGCCGCCTGGGGCGGGTCACGGTATCCACTGCTCACCTCTGCGGTCCCAGGGGTTGTCGTCGGGGGTCCGGGGCAGCGCCACTCGGGCGCGGCAGCTGGTCTTGACGTCTCCCTCGACCGAGAGGTCCACGTCCACCTGCGCCCAGCCGCAGCCCGCCTCGTCGACCGGCGTCCCGGTCACCGTCCCGCTCAGGACCATCGTGTCGCCGGGGAACACCGACCCCCGCATGCGGAAGGTCATGCGACCGAGGCGGCCATGGGGACCGGTCCAGTCGGTGAGAAACCGCTCGAACCACGCCGCCTGGTTGGGCGTGTTCAAGAAGATGTCGCGGGTGCCGTTGCGATGGACCGCGAAGTCCTTGTCGTGATGCATCGGCCGCCAGTCCCGAGAGGCCAGTGCACCGAGCACCACCGTGGTCGCCGTGACCGGGTAGGAGAGATCGGGCAGCGCCTGGCCCTCGCGGACCTCGTCGTGGAGCAGTCTCGGCTTCACTGGTCCCTCCGGTAGCCGAAGCCGGTGTAGGACTCGATCCCCACCAGCTCGTCTCGCTGGTTGTGGTACACGACCTCGATCACCCAGAAGCGCCCGGTGCCGAGCTTGGTCGTCTTGTCCCCGCTCACCGATCGCAGCACCTGGTGGGTGCGCAGCCGGTCGCCGGGGCGGACGGGCTCGTAGAAGACGATCGTGTTGTCGGTCATGATCGCCTCGGGGAGGCCGAAGAGCTCTTTCAGGTCGAAGTGGACCCGGAGCGGCAGGGCCGCCTCGGAGCGCCCCGGGGCCCAGTGGTGCGGCCGGAACCAGACCGACAGCATCGTGGGCGGGGCCACCGGTCCTCCGGTGACCTCCGATGCGACCTGGTCGTCCCAGTACAGCGGGTTGCCGTTCTCCACCGACGCGCAGGTCGTCCAGATGTAGCCGCGCTCGACCGGGAACTCGCCCTCCTCGTGGTACTGCTCGACGCCGATCAGCTCCGCGACCCGTTCGTCGGGATCGATCGCCGGACCTGCCTCGCTGGCGCTCATGCCACCACCCCCTCTCGGCTCCATTCGTCTACCAGGGCGCGCTCCACGCCCGCCGCCTCGAGGAGCTCGACCGTGTCGGTGACCCGGGGATCGGGCAGGTCCACCGGCTCTTCGAGCGCCGCCGCGCCCGCCAGCACGGGTCCGAGCTGCCGGAGCGCTCCGTGGGTCGGGTGACGAGCCTCCACCACGACGTGACGCGCCGCGAATCCCGGGTCGGCGGCGACCTCGCGCACCTCCTGCACGGGTGCGACACAGGTGTCGGCGGGGCCGAGCATCTCGACCCACTCGTCGCGCGACCTGGTGGCGAAGGCCGCCCGAAACTCCTTGCGGATCTCCTCCTGCACCTCGTCGTCGTACTGGTGTGCTGCCCATTGCTCGCATCCGAGCGCCCGGCACAGGTTGGCAAAGAACTTGCCCTCGATCGCCCCGACGGCCAGCCATCTCCCGTCGCCGGCCGGGTAGGTGTCGTAGCAGGCGTAGCGCCCCGTCAAGACGTCGTGCCCCGGACCGGGGCTCGAGCCGGTGGCCAGGTGCTCGTCGATGGCGAGGGACATGAGCCACAGGACGCCGTCGGCGACGGCCACGTCGAGGTGGCGGCCGCGACCGCTGCGGGCCCGCTCCACGAGCGCCGCGGAGATGGCGAGCGCCGCCTGGAGCCCCCCCGCGGCCGAATCCGCCAGCGTGGCCCCGGGCACCGGCGGACCGCCGTCGGCTGCGGGGCCGGTCGCCGCCAGGAAGCCCCCGATGGCGAGATAGTCGAGGTCGTGGCCCGCCCAACGCGAGCGCGGTCCCTCCTGCCCGAAGCCGGTCGTCGAGCAGTAGACGAGGCCGGGATTCTCCGCCGCCAGCCGGTCGTAGCCGAGCCCGAGCCGCTCCATGACCCCGGGCCGGAAGCTCTCGACCACCACGTCCGCCCAGGCGGCGAGCGCGACGAAGGCGCGCCGGCCCCCCTCCGACTTCAAGTCGACCTGCACCCGTCGCATCCCTCGCAGCGCGCTGTACGAGAAGAACGGCGGCTCCACGAGCGCCCCCTCGCGGGAGGGCACCGGTCCGACCTTGACCACCTGGGCGCCGTAGTCGGCGAGGACGCGGGTGCAGCGCGAAGCCGGGCCGACGCTCGAGAGGTCGAGCACGCTGACCCCGGCGAGGGGTCCGGAGGGAGGCGGTGCGTCGGGCACCGATCAGAAGTTCTTGGGGAGCCCGAGCTTGCGGCGGGCGATGATGTTCTTTTGGATCTCCGAGGCGCCGCCGCCGATGGTGTCGATGACCGTGTAGCGGTACGTCGACTCCGCACGGCCCGCCATCGGGGCCTCCTCGGTCTTGACCCGCAGCTGCGTGCCGGGGCCGGCGATGTCCATCGAGGCATCGGCCAGGCGCTTGGAGAGCTCGGTGGCGTAGAGCTTGTACTCCGACGCCCACGCCGTCGGCGCCGCCCCGCCCCTCGAGGACTCGTAGACGAAGCGCAGGCCGATCACCCGGGCCACCTCGGCCTCGGTGGCGAGCTGCGCGATCCTCTGGCGGATCACCGGATCGTCCCGGAGCGGGACGCCGTCGCGCACCGTCGTGCGGACGTACTCCTCGAGGAGCTCGAGACGCTGCTCGATGGGCGAGAACGTGAACATCGTGAAGCGCTCCAGGTCGAGCGCCTCGGAGATGTACTGGAACCCGTGGTTGAGCTCGCCCACCACGTAGTCGTCGGACACCCAGACGTCGTCGAGGTACACCTCGTTGGTCCGCTCGTCGCCCATGGTCCAGATGGGCTTGATGGTGATGCCCGGGTCGTCCAGGGGCACGAGGAAGAGCGTGATGCCGGCGTGCTTGGGGGCCTCCGGGTCGGTGCGGGCGCCCATCCAGTACCACTCGGCGAAGTGGGCCGAGGTGGTCCACGTCTTTTGGCCGTTCAGGCGCCAGCCGTCGCCGTCCTTGGTGGCCTTGAGCTGCATGGAGGCGGCATCGGAGCCGGCGTTGGGCTCGGAGTAGCCCACTGCGAACTCGACCTCGTTGCGCAGGATCTTCGGCAGGAACTCGGCCTTGAGCTTGTCGGAGCCGTGCCGGATCAGGGTCTTGCCGATGATGCCGACGCCCTTGCCGATCTGGGGCCCACCGCGGGCGGCCAGGGCCTCGTTGAGGAGGTACTCGTAGACGCCGTCCCCCTCCTGGCCCCCGTACTGCTTCGGCCACGTGATGCCGAGCCAACCGCGGTCGCCGACCTTGCGCATGAACTGACGCCGCTTGGGCGTGTCCACGATCTGGGCCATGTTCTCCCGCGTGACGTCGAAGACCTCGGGGTCCTCGTTGTCGTCGAGAAACTGCTCGACCTCATCGACAAAGGCCCGCTGCTCCGGGGAGAACTCGAAGTCCATGTGGTGCCCCTCCTTCGAGCTGTTGGTCGGGAGTCGGACGCTCCACGCTGCTGGGAGCAGACGCTACCGCTTAGAGCTGACGCTCCGTCAGGTCGACAGGTATCATAGGCCGGTCGCCCCGAGGGGCCCGCTTCCGGCGCTCGACGGTCGGGACGTCCGGCGCTCGACGCCCCGCAGGATCCGCAAGAGGCCACGAGTACCATCACCCACGTGACAGGCATCCTGAGCGCCGCAGGCTACGTCCCCTACTGGCGCCTCCAACGGTCCGAGATCGCCGCGTTCATGGGTGGAGGGGGGGGCCCGGGCACCCGCTCGGTCGCCTCGCACGACGAGGACGCCACCACCATGGGGGTGGAGGCCGCCCGGCTCGCGCTCAAGGGCGCCACCACGGCCGCTCCCGACGCGCTGTGGTTCAGTACGACGTCTCCGACCTACCTCGACAAGACCAACGCGACGGCGATCCACGCCGCCCTCGGCATGGCGAGCGAGGTTCCGGCCTTCGACTTCGGTGGCGCCCTCCGTTCCTCGACGGGCGCCCTTCTGGCGGCGCTGCAGGGACGGGCCACCACGCTCGTCGTCAGCGCGGACCTCCGGGACGGACTGCCCACGAGCGGTGACGAGTCCGGCGGTGGCGACGGAGCGGCCGCGCTGCTCGTCGGTGGCGCCAGCGAGGGCCGCCCCGTCCTGGCCGAGTACCTGGGCGGGGCATCGGTGACGGGCGAGATGGTCGAGCGGTGGCGCCGCCCGGGCGAGCGACGTTCCAAGGTCTGGGAGGAGCGTTTCGGGGAGACCCGCTACGCCGCCCTCGGGCGCGAGGCGTGGGAACGGGCGACCAAGGAGGTGGGGATCGGCGCCGAGGACGTCGGCGCCATCGCCGTCTGCGGCATGCACGCCCGTGCCGTCCGCTCCCTGTCGGGGAGGCTCGGCGTGGCCAAGGAGACCGTCGCCGACGACCTCACCCGGTCCGTCGGACAGACGGGCACCGCCCATCCCGGGCTGGTGCTGGCGTCGATGCTCGAGACCGAGGCGCTCGCCCTGGCCGCAGGCGATCGGGCGCCGGGCCGCCTGCTGGCGCTCGTACACCTGGCCGACGGCGCCGACGTCCTCTTCTTCCGGACGACCGAGGCGCTGGCGTCGTGGGCCCCCTTCCGTCCGGTGGCCGCGCAGATCCGCGCCGCTTCGGACCTGACGTACGGCAAGTTCCTCTCGTGGCGGGGGATGTTGACCCCGGAGCCACCTCGTCGGCCCGAGCCCCAGCGCGTCTCGTCCCCCGCCGCCTGGCGATCGGAGCACTGGAAGTTCGGCTTCGTCGGATCCCGCGACCGCACGAGCGGAGCCGTCCACCTCCCTCCCTCTCGGATCTCCATGAAGGGCGGGGCGCTGGACGAGATGGACCCGGCGCCGATGGCCGACGTCCCCGGCAAGGTCGTCACCTACACCGTCGACCGGCTCGTCTACTCGCCGAGCCCTCCGGTGGTCTTTGCCGTCGTGGACTTCGAGGGCGGCGGGCGCTTCCCCCTCGAGCTGACGGACGTGGACGCCGACGCGCTGGCCATCGGGGACGAGATCGAGATGACGTTTCGCCGGCTCTACTCGGCCGACGACATCCACGACTACTTCTGGAAGGGCCGCCCGGTCCCGCCGGTGGCCCTCGATGAGGGTCCGAGCGTGGGGGGCGGCGCGACGGGTGAAAGGAGCCAGTGATGGGATCGCACGGGATTCGCGACCGGGTGGCCATCGTGGGCATGGGCTGTACCAAGTTTGCCGAGCACTGGGACCGCGGCCTCGACGACCTAATCATCGACGCCAGCGAGCAGGCCTTTGGCGCGGCCGGGATCGGCAAGGACGACGTCGACGCCTACTGGCTGGGCACGGCGACGAGCGGCATGAGCGGCATCACGCTGGCCCGTCCCCTGCAGCTGCAGGGCAAGCCCGTCACGAGGGTCGAGAACTACTGCACGACGGGCTCGGAGGCGTTGCGGGCAGCCGCCTACGCGGTGGCATCCGGGGCTTACGACGTCGCCATGGCGGTCGGAGCGGAGAAGGTCAAGGACGCCGGCTACCAGGGCCTCAACGCCGCCAACCCGCCGGGTGACGGCACCGCCCGCACGCTCACGGCGGCGGCGATGTTCTCCATGGTGGCGCCCGCGTACTGCGCCAAGTACGGCGTGCCGGAGGAGCAGATGGCCGACGTGCTCGCCTCCATCTCGGCCAAGAACCACTACAACGGGGCCCGCAACCCCAAGGCACAGTTTCAGCGCGAGATGTCCAAGGAGGCGATCTGCGCCTCGCCGAGGGTGGCGGGCCGCCTGGGGGTCTTTGACTGCGCCGGCGTGGCCGACGGCGCGGCCTCGGCCATCGTCGTGCGGGCCGAGGACGCCACCCGCTACACCGACAAGCCGATCTACCTGAAGGCCCTCTCCTTCGCCGCAGGGAGCGGATCGGGCCTCATCGACCCCGACTTCGACTACACGCACTTCCCCGAGTGCGAGGCGGCGGCCAAGGACGCCTACCGGCAGTCCGGCATCACCGACCCGCGTCACGAGCTCCTGCTGGCCGAGGTGCACGACTGCTTCACGCCGACCGAGCTGGTCCTGATGGAGGACCTCGGGTTCGCGGAGCGCGGCACGGCGTGGAAGGAGGTGCTCGCCGGCACCTTCGCGCTCGACGGCGAGCTTCCCGTCAACCCCGACGGCGGGCTCAAGAGCTTCGGCCACCCGGTAGGGGCTTCGGGCCTGCGCATGCACTACGAGTGCTGGCTGCAGCTGCGGGGCGAGGCGACCCCCGAGCGTCAACTGCGGTCCGACCGGAAGCTGGCGCTGGTGCACAACCTGGGCGGCTACCCCGGCGAGATGGTCTCGTTCGTCTCGGTGGTGGGCAGCGAGCTCGGCTGAGCCCATCCCAGCCGCTCGGCCGTGACGGCCTCGAGCGCTTCGCGTAGATCGGCGATCCTCTTCGCCCCGAAGCGTTCGGCCCATTCGCGTTCGACCTCTTCGATCACCTGCCGTGCAAAGACATAGGCCTGCCGGCCCTCCGCCGTGAGGCGGATGATCTTGGCCCGCCCGTCGTAGGGATCGGCGACGCGCTCGAGATAGCCGCGGTGCTCGAGGTCGCTCGTGACCTCCCCCACCGATTGCTTCGTCATGTTGGCCCGCTCGGCCAGCTCGGTGAGCCGTGACCCGTCAACGGGGTCGATGTTGCCGAACACGCAGCCGTGACCGGGCCGGAGGTCCGTGAAGCCGGCGGCGGCGATCCGCTTGCCCAGCTCCTCGGCGAACTGATCGAAGGCTGCGTTGAGCAGCCGGATCATCGGGGTGCGCGACGGATCTCGGGAGTTCGCTTGCATATGGTCAGGCATCCTGATAAGGTCACCGTACTATTTTAGTCAGGAAACCTTGTAAATCTTCCTGACCAGTTTACCGGTTTGTCGGAGGTCACGATGTCACGCAAATGGTGGACGCTGATGGCGGTCAGTGTGGCGACGTTCATGCTGCTGCTCGACATCACGGTGGTGAACACGGCGCTGCCGTCGATCGCGAGGGATCTGCACGCCAGCTTCGACGACCTCCAGTGGGTCATCGACGCCTACACGCTCGCGCTGGCGGCGATCGTCCTCACCGCAGGCTCCTTGGCCGACCGGTTGGGCCGTCGGGCCGTGTTCGCCGCGGGCCTCGTCGTGTTCTCGCTGGCGTCCCTTGCGGCCGGGCTGTCCCCCGATGCCCTGTTTCTCAACATCTCACGGGCCGTGGAGGGCATCGGCGGCGCCGCGATGTTCGCCGTCTCCCTCGCCCTCGTCGCGCAGGAGTTCCCGCCAGGGAGGGAACGCGGGACGGCGATGGGCGTCTACGGAGCGACGATCGGGATGTCGGTCGCGATCGGCCCCCTGGTCGGTGGCGCGCTCACCCAGGGTCTGGGTTGGCGCTGGGTGTTCTTCATCAACGTGCCCGTGGGCGTCGCGGCGCTGGTGGTGACCTACCTCAAGGTCCGGGAGTCACGCGACCCCAAGGCACGACGGATCGACTGGCTGGGGCTCGTGACCCTGAGCGCCGGACTCTTTCTCCTGGTGCTCGCCTTGGTGCGAGGGAACGACGACGGATGGACCAGCGCCCGCATCATGGGAGAGCTCGGTGGCGCGGCGGCGCTCCTGGCGGCGTTCGTTGCGACGGAGC
Organism: uncultured Actinomycetes bacterium; assembly: GCA_963773635.1. Classification (GTDB taxonomy): domain Bacteria; phylum Actinomycetota; class Acidimicrobiia; order Acidimicrobiales; family RAAP-2; genus CAVZBW01. The sequence goes on from CAVZBW010000005.1 coordinate 1,500,249, forward strand.
TGCTCGTTGCCGAACCCATGCTGCCGCTCGGCCTCTTCCGCCGCAGGGCGTTCACGGGCGTCCAGCTCGCCGCGCTCGGGGTGTCGGTGTCGCTCTTCGCGCTGTTCCTCTACCTGACCCTGTACCTGCAGGACTACCTTCACTACTCGCCGTTGCAGGCCGGACTTCGCTACCTCCCGATCACGCTCGGTGCCTTTCTCGCGGCCCCGATCGCCGGTGCCCTGTTGAGTCGTGTCCGGGCACGAATCCTGATGGCGATCGGCCTGGCCGGGACGGGTGCGGGCCTGATCCTGATGTCGGGGCTCGGTGCCGGCTCGGGCTGGACCGCCCTGTTGCCGGGCTTCATCGTGGCCGGCCTGGGGGTCGGGCTCCTCAATCCGGTCATCGCCGACGTCGCCCTGAGCGTCGTACCAAAGGACCGGAGCGGGATGGCGGCCGGGGTCAACGACACCTTCCGGCAGGTCGGTGTCGCACTCGGCACCGCCATCTGGGGTGCCGCGTTCCTCGCCCGGGGTTCGACCCGGGTGGCCACGGTGCTCGCCGGCACGGCTGGCGCCGACGGTGGGCGACCCCGGCAGCTCCTCGAGGCCATGACCGGCGGCCATCTCGGGGCGGCCACGCGTGCGCTGCCCGCGAGCACCCGTGACCTGGCCGTCACCGCGACGCACCAGGGATTCCTCACCGGCCTCAACGCGGTCCTCACCATGGGCGGCGTGGTCGCGCTGGTCGCCGCGGCGCTGGCGCTCTGGCTGGTTCGCGAACGCGAGATCCAACGTGGCGACGCGCCGGACCTCCTCCCGGGAACGGCCGACCGCCTCGAGTATGCGTCGGCCTGATCCGGTTCACTCCCGCTTCATTCGGACGAACCATCGGCGACCACCTGCTCCAGGGGCGTCCAGGCGAGGCCGTGGGCCTCGGCCACGGGTTCCAGGGTGAGCGTGCCCTCGGCGACGTTGACCCCCCGCTGGAGGGCCGGGTCCCGCTGCACGGCGCGTCGCCAGCCCTGCGCAGCGATCTCGAGGGTGTAGGGCAGCGTGGAGTTGACGAGGGCGTACGTCGAGGTGTGGGGCACCGCGCCCGGCATGTTGGCGACGCAGTAGAAGAGCGAACCGTGCACCGAGAACACCGGGTCCGAGTGGGTCGTCGGTCGGGTCGACTCGAAGCACCCTCCCTGGTCCACGGAGACGTCCACCAGCACCGAGCCCGACTTCATGCCGGCCACCACCTCGTCGCTCACGAGGTGGGGGGCCCGGGCACCCACGACGAGCACCGCCCCGATGACGACGTCGGACGACAGGCAGACCTCCTCCAGGGCGTGGCCGGTGGAGGCCACCGTGTGGATGCGCCCGTGGTAGAGGTGGTCGGCCTCTCGTAGCCGGGCGACGTTGCGGTCGAGCAGCGTGACGTCCGCCTGCATCCCCGCCGCCAGCGCCACCGCGCTCATGCCGACCGTCCCCGCACCGATCACGGCCACGCGGGCACGGCGCACGCCCGGCACACCGCTGATCAGGATCCCCCGGCCACCGTCGGGGCTCTGCAGGAAGAAGGCGGCCATGAGGGGGGCCATCCGGCCGGCCACCTCGCTCATGGGCTGCAGGAGCGGGAGCGAGCCGTCGGCGGCCTGGACCGTCTCGTACGCGATGGCGGTGTTGCCTGCCGCGAGCAACGCCTCGGTGCACGGGCGGGAGGCGGCGAGATGCAGGTAGGTGAAGAGCACCTGGCCCTTGCGCATGCCGAGGCGGTGGTACTCCTCGGGCACGGGCTCCTTCACCTTGCAGACGAGATCGGCCTGGGCCCACACGTCGTCGGCTCGGGGCAGGATCTTGGCGCCCGTTGCGAGGAACTCCTCGTCGGAGATGGCGGAGCCTCGCCCGGCCTCCTGCTCGATGTAGACGCCGTGACCGGCGGCGCACAGCTCCCGGACCCCGGCGGGCGTAATGGCGACGCGGTACTCGTCGTCCTTGAGCTCCCTCGGAACTCCGATGATCACGAGACTCCGCCCCTAGTCGTCGATCTTGCTCATCACGTGCTTGACGCGCGTGTAGTCCTCGAGCGAGTAGATGGAGAGGTCCTTGCCGTAGCCCGAGTGCTTGAAGCCACCGTGCGGCATCTCGGCCACCAACGGGATGTGGGTGTTGATCCAGACACAACCGAAGTCGAGGTCCCTGGCCATCCGCATGGCCCGGCCGTGGTCGCGGGTCCACACGCTCGAGGCCAGCCCGTAGTCGACCCGGTTGGCCCATTCGAGCGCCTCGGCCTCGTCGGTGAACCGCTGCACGGTGATCACCGGCCCGAAGATCTCGCCTTGGATCATCTCGTCGTCCTGTCGCAGGTCGGCCACCACCGTCGGGGCGAAGCAGAAGCCGTGCTCGCCGACCCGTTGGCCACCGGTGACCACCCTGGCGTGGGCCGGCACCCGCCGCACGAAGCCCTCGACGCGATCCAGCTGTACGGCGCTGTTGAGCGGACCGTAGTCGGCCCCCTCGACGTCCGTGCCCCCGACGGTGGTCGCCTGCGCCTGTTCGACCAGGGCGTCGAGCAGGTCGGCATGCACCCCCGGCGATGCGAGCACGCGGGTGGCGGCCGTGCAGTCCTGCCCCGCATTGAAGTACGCCGCACCGGAGATCCCCTCGGCGGTGGAGGCGACGTCGGCGTCGTCGAAGACGATGACCGGCGCCTTGCCCCCGAGCTCGAGATGGACGCGCTTCAGGTCGGCCGCGGCCTCACCCGCCACCTCCATGCCGGCGCGCACGCTCCCCGTGACCGAGACCATGGCCGGCTTGGGATGGGCCACGAGCGCCCGACCGGTGTCGCGGTCGCCGCAAACGACGTTGAACACCCCGGGGGGAAGGTGCTCGCTCATCATCTCCGCCATCAGCAGGGTGCTGACGGGGGTCGTGTCCGCAGGCTTGAGCACCATGGTGTTCCCCGCTGCCAGCGCGGGCCCCCACTTCCACATCGCCATCATGAACGGGTAGTTCCACGGTGTCACCGCCGCACACACCCCGACCGGCTCGCGACGGACGTAGGAGGTGTGGCCCTCCAGGTACTCCCCGGCGGCCCGTCCCTCCAAGAGCCGCGCCGCCCCGGCAAAGAAGCGGATCTGGTCGAGCGTGGGAGGGATCTCCTCGGACATGGTGAGCGCGAAGGGCTTTCCGGTGTTGCTGCATTCGGCACGCACGAGCTCCTCGGCGCGCGCCTCGATCGTGTCGGCGATCCGCAGGAGCGCGAGCGAGCGCTCGGCGGGTGTCCGCCTCTTCCAGCCGGCGAGAGCCGACTCGGCGGCCCGCACCGCCCGATCGATGTCCTCGGCGCCCGATAGCGGGGCCTCGGCAAATACCTCGCCGGTGCTCGGGTCGACGATCGGGGCCATCCCGCCCTCGATCGGCTCGACGTACTCGCCGCCGATGAAGTTGTGGAGCCTCCGGAGCCTCTCCGATCCGTCGCTCACGCTCGCCTCCGATCCGTCCTCGGTGCGGCGACCTACCGCCGCTGGATGGGTTCGACGCCGGGTCGACGCCAATGAATGGAAATCGTCGTTTAGATGCCTGTAGACAACGGATTCACTTGACTGACCGCACAATTGTGACAGAATCCGGCAGTGACGTCCACCTGGCTCGACCGGGAGAACCGGGGGATCATCGAGGCCCTCCAGCGCGATGGTCGGCGGTCCTACGGCTCGATCGCCGAGGAGGTCGGGCTGTCCGAGGCGGCCGTCCGCCGCCGTGTCCAGCAGCTCCGGGCCTGCGGTGCGCTGCAGATCGTGGCGGTGACCGATCCGCTCCAGCTGGGCTTTACCCGCCAGGCCATGGTGGGCCTGCACGTCCAGGGCGACGTACGGCCCGTCGCGGACAAGCTCGCCGGACTGCGAGAGGTCGACTACGTCGTCATCTGCGCCGGCTCCTTCGACCTCCTGATCGAGGTCGTGTGCGAGGACGACGACCATCTTTTGCGCGTCCTCAACGAGTCGGTTCGAGGCGTGCCCGGAGTGGTGTCGGCCGAGCCGTTCCTCTATCTCCAGCTGTCCAAGCAGACCTACGCCTGGGGGACGCGGGGGTGACGGGCGCCGCCGACGCCCGGGTGACGTCCGCCCCGGAGAGCACCGCCCCGGAGAGCACCGCCCCGGAGAGCACCGACAGGACCACGAACATCACGAGGTTCACGATGACCACAAGGAGACCGTCATGACCGAGCTCAGCGAGGCGGGCAACGAGCCGTTCCCCTTCCACTCCCACGACGCGACCAAGCTCTCGACGCGCGCCCAACGCCACCTGTGGATGCACTTCAGCCGCCTCGGCTCCTACGACAAGGACCACGAGGTCCCCGTCATCGTCCGTGGCGAGGGTCCCTACGTCTGGGATCAGGACGGCAAGCGGTATCTGGACGGGCTCGCCGGGCTGTTTACGAGCCAGCTCGGGCACGGGCGGACCGAGCTGGCCGAGGCGGCCGGAAAGCAGGCCTCGGAGCTGGCCTACTTCCCGATCTGGACCTACGCCCACCCCCGTGCCGTCGAGCTGGCCGAGCGCCTGGCGGGCTACGCGCCGGGCGACTGCAACCGGGTCTTCTTCACGACGGGCGGATCGGAGGCGGTCGAGTCGGCCTGGAAGCTCGCTCGCCAGTACTTCCGGCTCACCGGGCAGCCCGACCGTTACAAGGTCCTGAGCCGGTCGGTCGCCTATCACGGCACGACGATGGGTGCGTTGTCGATCACCGGGATCCCCAGCCTGCGCTCGCCCTTCGAGCCGCTGGTCCCCGGTTCCGTGCGGGTCGCCAACACCAACTTCTACCGCGCGCCCGAGCACGCCGACGACGAGGTGGCCTTTGGCCGCTGGGCGGCCGACGAGATCGAGCGGGCCATCGAGCGGGAGGGCGCCGAGACCGTCGCCGCCGTGTACCTCGAGCCGGTGCAAAACGCCGGCGGGTGCTTCCCGCCGCCGCCCGGTTACTTCGAGCGGGTCCGGCAGATCTGCGACCGACACGGGGTGCTGCTCGTGTCCGACGAGGTCATCTGCGCCTTTGGGCGGCTCGGCGAGTGGTTCGGCTCGCAGCGCTACGGCTACCAGCCGGACATCATCACCGTGGCCAAGGGACTGACGAGCGGCTACGCGCCCCTCGGCGCCATGATCGTCTCCGACCGCGTCGTGGAGCCGTACCTGCACGAGCACAACAGCTTCCTCCACGGCCACACCTTCGCCGGCCACCCCGTGAGCTGCGCAGTGGCCATGGCCAACCTCGACGTGTTCGAGCGTGACGGCATCTTGGAGCACGTCCGCGAGACCGCCCACGGGTTCCGCTCGGTGCTCGAGGAGCTCCGGTCGCTGCCCATCGTCGGCGACGTGCGCGGCGACGGCTTCTTCTACGGGATCGAGCTCGTCAAGGACAAGGCGACCCGGGAGGGCTTCGACGACGAGGAGGCCGAGCGGCTGCTGCGCGGCTTTCTCTCCGGGGCGCTCTTCGATGCCGGCCTGATCTGCCGGGCCGACGACCGGGGCGACCCCGTCGTGCAGCTTTCCCCGCCGCTGATCTGTGGCCAGGCGGAGTTCGATCTGATGGGCCAGGTGCTCCGGGACGTCCTGACCGAGGCCTGGACCAAGATCTGACGCGACGCATCCGGCTCCCACGGCGGGCCCTGCCGCAGCCCAGGGAACCTACGATCGTCCGCCGTGGGTGAAGAGTTGCCGCTGTCGGGCACCTGTCCGGACGAGTTCGCGACCGTGAGAGACGCCTTCGTCGCCAACTTCACCGACCGGGGTGAGGTGGGCGGCGCGGTGTGCGTGCTGATCGACGGCGAGGTCGTCGTCGACCTGGTCGGCGGCTGGAGGGACGCCGCACGCACACAGCCCTGGCGCGACGACACCTTGGTCAACATCTACTCGGCCGGCAAGGGCATCCTGGCGACGCTCGCCCTTCAGCTGATCGAGAAGGGCCAACTCGCCCTCGATGGCCGGGTCGGGCGCATTTGGGAGGACTATCGGTGCCAAGGCAAGGAGGACACCCTGGTGCGGCACGCGCTGGCTCATCTCGCCGGCGTCCCCGCGATCCGAGAACCGCTCACCAACGACGACCTGTGGAACTGGGAGCGAATGACTGGCGCGATCGCGGCGACCGCGGCCTGGTTCGAGCCGGGCACCCGGGTCGTCTACCACACGAACACCTACGGCCATCTGGTCGGCGAGATCGTCCGGCGGGCCGGCGGTCGAAGCGTGTCCGCTGCGCTGCGCGAGCTGGCGACGGCGCTCCGTGCGGACGTCTGGTATTCGGTGGCGCCGGAAGAGCAATCCCGCTGCGCCGAGGTGATCTTCGAGTCACCGCCCGCGCTGAGCGCTTCCGTCGCCCGAGCCATGAGCTCCGAGGACGAGACCCATCGCATGATCGCCCTGGCCTACATGAACCCACCCGGCTACGGATCGGCCGGCGTCGTCAACACGCCCGAGTGGCGAGGTGCCCTCGTCCCTGCCGCCAACGCCCACGCGACCGCCAAGGGGTTGGCGCAGGTCTACGCCGCGCTGCTGGTTCCCAACCGCCTGGTCTCGTCCGAGCTGCTTGCCGAAGCGACGAGGGTGCAGGCCGCAGGGGACTGCCCCGTCCTGGGCGAGTACGTCGAGTACGGGCTCGGCTTCGTGCCGACCTCGGCGAGGCGGCCGATGGGTACGAACCGGCGGACCTTCGGTCATTTCGGAACGGGGGGCGCCGTCGGCTTCGGAGATCCGGACGCTGGGGTTGCCTTTGGCTACGTCATGAACCACGTGGTGCCTCGCTGGCAGAGCAGCCGCAACCGAGCCCTCATCGACTCGCTCTACGACGGTCTTCGCAAGTCCGGCTAGCCGGGGCGCCGCTCGCCGGGACCGCCGACCCGACTTGCGATTTCGACTGCACTCGACAGACGGCGGGCTGGAGACTCCCACCTCGACCTCGGGCTCCCCGACCTGTAGACGCGACCCCGACCCGGCCCGGCCCGGCGGCGAGCCGCTCAGGCGGGCGGACGAAAGCGGGCTCGTTCGGCCTCGGCCACCCCACCAAAGTGACATCCCTCGAGATGGTCGTTGACGACCCCGAGCGACTGCAGCGCCGCATAGACGGTCGTCGGGCCGACGAAGCGGAACCCGTGGCGCCGCAGCTCCGCGGAGAGGGCCTTGGACTCGTCGGTCGAGGACGGAATGTCGCTGACGGTCCGGGGGCGAGGGGCAGAGGCCCGGTGGCTCCACAGCAGCGCGGCCAGCGAGACGCCGTCCTGGCGGAGCCGAAGGGTCGCCCGAGCATTGTCGATGGTCGCGGTGATCTTGGCCCGGTTGCGCACGATCGAGGCATCCGACATCAGCCGCTCGACGTCGCCCTCGTCGAAGCCGGCCACGGCGGTCGGATCGAAGGAGGCAAAGGCCCTCCGGAAGTCGTCGCGCTTGCGCAGGATCGTCAGCCAGGAGAGGCCGGCCTGGAACCCCTCGAGGCACAGCTTCTCGAACACCCGGTCGTCGTCGCCCACCGGTCGGCCCCATTCCTCGTCGTGGTACCGCTGGTACTCGGGCGAAGAGCCTCCCCAGGGGCAACGTGCGAGGCCGTCCTGGCCGATCACCACGTCGCCGCTCATGCACGAGAGTATGGCTTGCCCGGCCACGGATTCGATGGTCTCCCCGGCCGGATGAAATCGCCGTGCAGCTCGAGGGTGCGAAATCTAGCTCCCGGCCAAGCGGGACGTGCTGGGTGTGACCGAGATGCCGAGCACCCTCGGCGGGTCGGTGTGGGATAGATGGATGGTGACGACCGGCTCGTTCGGAGCTTGCCTGGCCCAAGCTCCGAAGTAGTGCCAGCCGAGGATGGTGAACCTCGGCTGGAATCCACGCACGTGGAGGCGGTACGCGACGCCGCTCTCCACTCCAAAAGGCACCATGAGGCTATCGGGGAAGGACACGGGACCACCGACGACGGCAAGCGTGAACGGGCGGCGAGGTGCGATCCTCTCCACGGCGACGGCCGCGTGCTCGGTCGTTCGCATCATCGACCAGCCACCCCAGACAAATCCGCCGACCAGAGGCACGTTTGTCCATGTCGCAGAGACCGCTAGAGCGAGGACCAGACCGCCGCCGCAAAACTGAAGGGGTCTGCGGAATTGGGGCCACAACTGGTGGCGCCCACGTCGCTCGAGGAGCGAGCGTGCGAGGCAAGCGGCGGCCCAGACCAGGGTCACCCACGTCACGATTCCGACTGGCCACCATGCCACGTCGAGATAGCTAAAGGCGTTGACGTTCCCGATGCCGGCTGGAAAGAGGGCGACCGACACCACCGTCCCCACGTCTGTCGCGAGTGCCACCAAAGCGAGCCCGCTCAGTCTGCGCTCGGCCCGCCAGGCCCACGCGGCGATCACGACGAGCAGGGCGAGCACCACAATGGCCCACGCCTTGGGACCCTGGAACGACTCGAGGATCCATTGGAAGTGCGCGTTGCCGCGCCAGGGAATGTGCAACCAATCGGGAAACGGGCGAACCGCAGCCCCCATCCCACCGAGGCCCGTCCCGAGGCCAAGGCGCTCGGAGCCTCGCGCCGCGTGCAACAGCAGGCCGAGGTTGCCCGGACGACCGGTGACTTGCTGGATCAACGGTGGAAGCCAGCAAGCGACCGTGACGATTCCCGCCGCTATCCACCAGCGCCCGCCGAGCCGCTCATCTTGAGCGCGGCGCGCCGCGAGCCCGACGAAGAGCGAGACAAGGCAGATGGCCAATGCCGGGATGGCGTAGAACTCGTGGCATTGAGCCGAGATGCTGGCCGAGAGCACGGCCGCCGGCCACCAGCCGAGCCGGCCCGCAGCCGCCACGCAGCCACAGGCCACCGTGGCCAAGAGCCAAAAGATGCCCATCGTCGGGTTCCAGACCAGATCGGCGATGAGGTCCGGTCGGGTCATGACGAGTACCAAGACCGCCGCGCTGGCGATGACCGCCCCAGTCCACCGGCCCATCGACCAGGCGGCCTCGATCGCCACGGACGAGGCAACGACGCACGCGATCGCGGCGCCCCAGAGGGCACCCTGATCGGGAAAGAGCCGTACCGGGATCGCGAGGATCCAGTTCTGCAGCGGACCCAAGCCGTAGACCAGGCCGTTCGCCTTGGCCTCGGTCATGTGGCCGACCAGCGGGGAATGCATGGACAACACGTCCCAGGAACGCCAGGCGATCGCCGCGTCGTCGACGAGCGGCGTCCACCCCCGAGCACCCTCGACGGTTGCGACCACGATGATCGGCAGTGCCGCGGCGACGTGGCACAAGGCACGGATGAGTGTCGCATGGCCCAGCCCTGGTCGAGCGACCGCCCGGTGGTGACGGCCGGCATGAGGCGATCGAGAGCGTGCCTTGACGTCGCCGCCGTGGAAGGTTTTGACCTGGCTATTTGAAGGGTCGGCTGGTGCGACGACGAGCGAGCCGGCGGCCAGGCTTCCACCTCCCAATCGGGGTTCCATGTGAATCGGGATTATAGATATCTGTTATGACAATATGAAGGCAGAGTCGTCGAATAGCGAAATCCGATACCACCGGGTCGGCCCTTCTCCGCGAGGACCGATGGGCGATCCGGGGCCGGCGACTCAGCGGAAGTCGCGGGAGGGTGGCACGGGGGCGCCGAGGTCGACGGCCTCGACGCGCTGCGCGACCACGTTGATGGCGTCTTGTCCCCGCTCCAGGCGACCCGACACCAGCAGGACCGGGGCACGGCGGGCGACGTGGCGCCAGCGCACCCAGGCGCCCGGGGAGAACACGAGGTTGGCGTGACCCGTCTCGTCCTCCAGGTTGACAAAGACCATCCCGTGCGCGCTGTCGGGATGCTGGCGGTGCGTCACGACACCGGCGACGCGCACCTGGCTGCGGTCGGCTCGATGGCAGAGGTCGCCGGCGCGCACCACCCCCATCTCGTCGAGGCGGGGCCGGGCGATGTCCATGGCCGTGCGCTCGGGGGCCATCCCGAGGGCCCAGAGGTCGTCGCCGACCTCCTCGACCGGCGTCGGCTCGGGCAGCGGCGGCGCCTCCGCGCCCGTGTAGATGCCGGGCAGCCGGTCGGGGGTGGCCTGCGCGACGGCACCCGCCGCCCACAGCAACGACCGGCGCGAGGCGGGCGAGGGCTCCCCCAGCCCGTCGAGCGCCCCCGCGGCGGCCAGGGCCTCGAGCTGGGGCCGGGTCACCTGCGCCCGCCGGACCAGGTCGGCAGCCTCGGACCAGGGTTGGCCGGCGACGATCCGCTCGGCCGTGGCCGTCCCCACCCCCCGGACCCCCGCCAGCCCCAACCGCAGCGCGGGGAGGTCGTCGGGCCCGCCCGACCCCTCGAGCCTCGCGCCGACCCGGCTGTGGTCGACGTGGGGCCGCAGGACGCTCACCCCGTGCCGCCGGGCGTCGGCCACCAGGCTCTGGGGAGACCAGAAGCCCATGGGCTGGGCGTCGAGCAGGCCGCCCAGGAAGGCCGCCGGGTAGTGGACCTTGATCCAGGCGGACGAGTAGACGAGGTGGGCGAAGGACACCGAGTGCGACTCGGGGAAACCGAAGTTGGCAAAGGCGGCCAGGGCGTCCCAGATCCGGTCCGCAGCCGGGTCGGTGATCCCCTTGTCCGCCATGCCGGCATACAGGCGGTCCCGCAGCCGGGCCATGCGGGCCGCCGAGCGCTTGGCCGCCATGGCCTGGCGCAGCTCGTCGGCCTCGGCCGCGCTGAACCCGGCCACCGCGACCGCCATCTCCATCAGCTGCTCCTGGAAGAGGGGCACGCCGAGGGTTCGCTCGAGGATCGGCTCCAGGAGCGGGTGCAGGTAGGTGACCGGCTCGAGCCCCCGTCGGCGGCGAATGTAGGGGTTGACGGCATGGCCCTGGATCGGCCCGGGACGGATCAGGGCCACCTCGATCACGATGTCGTAGAAGCTGCGAGGCCGCACGCGGGGAAGGGTCCCCATCTGGGCCCGGCTCTCCACCTGGAACACCCCGACCGTGTCGGCCCGGCAGAGCAGGTCGTAGACCTCGTCCTCCTGGGGGAGTCGGCCGAGGTCGATCGTCACCCCGTGGTGCTCTCCGATCAGGTCCACCATGCGATGGAGGGCTTCGAGCATCCCGAGCCCGAGCAGGTCGAACTTGACCAGGCCGATGGCCGCGCAATCGTCCTTGTCCCACTGCAGCACGGTGCGCCCGGGCATGCGCGCCCACTCGACCGGGCACACCTCCACCACCGGGCGGTCGCACAGGACCATCCCCGCCGAGTGGATGCCGAGGTGGCGGGGGCGCTCCAGGATGGCGGTGGCCAGCTCGGCCACGAGCGGCGGCACGCCCGAGCGGAGTGGGTCGGTGCCCGGGGCCCGCGGCCCGGGGTCCACCTCGGAGGCCCAGGCGCCCACCTCCTCCACCGAGTAGCCGAGGGCCTTGCCCACGTCGCGCAGCGCCGAGCGGGGGCGGTAGGTGATGACGTTCGCCACCTGGGCGGCGTGCCGGCGGCCGTAGCGGTCGTAGACGTACTGGATGATCTCCTCGCGGCGCTCGGACTCGATGTCCACGTCGATGTCGGGGGGACCGTCACGCGCCGGGGAGAGGAAGCGCTCGAAGAGCAGGCCGAGAGACACCGCGTCCACGTTGGTGATGCCCAGCGCGTAGCAGACGGCGGAGTTGGCGGCCGAGCCACGCCCCTGGCAGTAGACGCCGAGGCGGCGGCAGACCTGGGCGATGTCCCAGACCACGAGGAAGTAACCCGCGTAACCGAGGCCCCCGATCACCGAGAGCTCGTGATCGATCTGGGCCCATGCCCCGGCCACCCTCGGGCGGTCGCGCGGCCCGTAGCGCTCGAGGGCTCCCCTGGTCACCAGCTCCTCCAGGTAGCGCTGCTCGTCGTACCCGTCGGGCACGTGGAAGTCGGGCAGGCGGGGAGCGACCAGACGCAGGTCGAATGCACATTCGTCGCCGATCTCGGCCGCCCGGTCCACCACCCCCGGCCAGCGGGCGAAGCGGCGGCCCTGCTCGGCCGCCGAGCGCAGGCAGGCGGTGGGGGCCGGCGACAGCCACCCCTCGAGCTCGGACAGGGGGCGGCGGGCCCGCACCGCCGCCATCGTGGTGGCCAGGCGGTAGCCGGCGGGGGTGGCGTAGTGGACGTTGTTGGTGGCGACGGCGTCGATCCCGGCGTCCACCGCCATCTCGGCCAGGGCGTCGTTGCGCGCCGCGTCGAGCGGGTCGCCGTGGTCCCACAGCTCGACGGCCAGCGACTCGCGGCCGAAGACGGCGGCCAGGCGGTCGAGCTCGCGCCGGGCGGCCCGGGGGCCGGAGGACACCAGGGTGGCGGGCACCGGTCCCTTGCGGCAACCGGTGAGCACCCGCCAGTGGTCGCCGTGCCGATCGCCCAGGTCGTCCAGGGCGAGGATGGGCCGCCCCTTCTCCCCGCCGGCCAGGTGGGCGTCGGCGAGCAGGGTGGAGAGGCGGGCGTACCCCTCGGGATCCCTGGCCAGCAGCACCAGGTGGTGCCCGGAGGGATCGGGCTCCCCGGTGCGGGGGCCCGCCGGCGCCAGGGTGATCTCGGCGCCAAAGACGGTCGGCACCCCCAGGGCCCGGGCCGCCTCGGAGAAGCGCACGACGCCGTAGAGCCCGTGGTGGTCGGTCAACGCCAGGGCGTCGAGCTGTAGCCGGCTGGCCTCGACCACCAGCTCCTCGGGGTCGCTCGACCCGTCGAGGAAGCTGAAGTCCGAGTGCACGTGGAGCTCCGCGTAGCGGGTCATCGGCCCACCGGCCCACTACCCACCGGCCCACTACCCACCGGCTCGGCACGCTCGGCGGCCGTCAGTCGTAGAGGCCGGCCAGCCACCACCGCTCCCCGGCGACCACGAGCAGCAGCGCGACGCCCGGGGCGGTCACGACCTGCAGGCGGGCCCGGCGGCGGCGCGAGGACCACCACCGTTCGACGGTCGGCCAGGGTCCCGCCCACGCGACCACCTCCTGCCACGGTGCCCCCCCGACCGAGCAGTGGATCGGCTCGGCGGTGAGCAGGCCGCGCCCGGTGACACCGACGACGGCTTGCTCCGCGTCCACCAACTCCACCGGGGTGGGCGCGGCGGGAACGATCACCGGTGAGGGCGGAGGGAGCCGCCCCGGCCAGGGGGCGACGGGAGGGGCCGACCCTCGCCGGGCCCCGGGACGACCCGGACGCTGGTCCAACCGCTGGTCGTAGCGCGGATCACGGCCCACCCACGGGGTCAGCTGCACCCGGTCGGCCGGGTCACGCCCGCCCCGCAGCCTCGCGACCAGTAGGGCGTCGGGGCCCAGCCGCCGCTGGACCCGGGCGAAGGAGGCCTCGGCCCGGCGTTCGGCCGCCGAGGTGCCGCCGAAGAAGGTGCCCTGCCGGGTCGGCGCCGGCACCAACCCACTCATTTCCTGCAGTCGCCGTGCGATCCCGGGATCGCGCATGCCGGGCAGCTCCCCCTCCCGACCCCGGGCCACCCGCTGGCACGCCGCGGCGTCGGCGCCGAAGCGGGCCTCGACGTCGGAGGCCGGCAGCGCGGAGAACTGGCCCAGGGTGTGGATGCCCAGGCGTTGCAGGGTGACCCCCAGCTCGGGTCGCTGGAGAACCGCCACCGACCATTGGCTCAAGAACTCCCCGGTGCCCCCCTTGGGAACGATCAGCTCGGACTGGGCAGCGAGCAGGGCCGCGAAGAGGCCATCGGCCACCCCGACCCGGGCCCCGCCGAGGGACACCGGCCCCGCCGACACCGCCGGCCCCGAGCGCGCCGGGTCCCGCGTGGCCGGGACCGCGAGCCTCCCCCACCGCCTGGGCCAGCCGCTGGACCAGCATCCGCTCGCCACCGAAGAACCGGCTCGGTCCCTTGGCCGGGAGCGCGCACACCCCCGACCGGACCGGCTCCACCCAGGGGCACAGCTCACCCGCGGCGTCCAGCACCTCGATGAAGCGACGCGCCTCGGATCCCCGCTCCCCCTCGGAGAGGAGCGACGGACACCACACCACCACCAGACGCTCCATCCCGCCCCCTCACGCCAGAGGGTTCCCGGCGGCGGACAGCCGGCCGTCGTCCCCGGGCAACCAGTAGTCGCGACGCACCGGGCGCCAGGCGGCCCGCCGCCCGCTGCTGCGAACCTCGGCGCGGCGTGCCCGCAGCGGCACGTGCCCACGCTCCACTCCCCACCACGAGGTCTCCCCGAGCTGGAGGTGCACGTCCGCCGGCTCGGGCCAACCCTCCGCCCGCCGGGTCAGCACCACCAGGACCACCTGGCGATCCCGGGTGCGGGCCACCAGGTGACGGGCCGCGGTCATGGCCGCCCTGGCCGGTGGTCGCACGAGCACCACCTCCAGCCCGTCCACCAAGGCGGCGGCGGTGTCCGCCCAACCGGACCCCGGGTCCGGGACCAGGGCCAAACGCTCGAGGTCCACGCCGAGCTCGGCCACGGCCACCACGCCGGGATCGCCGAACCCGACCGCAGCGCACCAGCTCCCGGCGGCCGACGCGGCCACCAGAAGCGAGAAGGCCAGGGTCGTGGCCCCGTGGCCAGGGTCGCCGGTCACGAGCACCGTGCAGCCACGCCGGAACGCCCCGTCGGGGAACAGGGGTGACAGGAGGGGGTCGACGGGGAGCAGCCGATCCCCGGCCGGGGAGATCGGCCGCACCCGGGTGGCGAGCGCAGGAGGGAGGGGTGGGCGCCCGGCTCGCGTCCCGGGGGTGCGGGGAGCGGTCTTTACGAACATATGTTCGCCACTCTACCGACGGGCCCCGGCGGTTGCATCCGGGGGCCGAGCCGAGCCGGCAGCGGTCCCCCCTGGCCGGGATCCGCGTGGCCCGGCCCGACCGTACTAGCATTTTTACTGCAGTAAATTGCTCACGACGAACAACCCGGTCGGTCCGGGCAGCTTCAGCATGGACTACGGCATCGACACCATCCAGGGCGTCTCCGAGCCCGTGTGGTGCAACCTCGGTTCGTGAGCCGGCGGCGGCTCGGTGACGGCCGTCTCCGTGACGACAGGACGGCTGGCGCCGTTCAGCAGAGCGAAGCCACGAGCGTGTCCGCCCGCTGCTCGAGGCCCCCGAACCCGAACCGCTGGGCCGTCTCGAGCGCCTGAGCAGACAGGTTGCGGACCTCGGCATGCAGACCGCCTTCGCGCAGGAGATCGGCAAAATCAAGCTGCGTCTGGGCGGTCCAGTAGGGCGACTGGAGACGCTCGTGGACCTCGAGCGCCCGCCGAAAGTGGCCCTCCGCCTCATCGGGACGACCCAGCCGGTGGGCCAGGCAGCCGAGCGACCGAGCCAACGCACCGCTGGCGGTCGCGACGTTGAAGGCGACCAGGCCCGAGTGCGGCTCCAGCACCCCGTAGAGCGCCTCCATGGCCGGGACGTCGTCGAGCGCGACCGCGCACTCCTGCCAGAGGGCGATCGTCGACGTCCACGTGAGATCGCGGGGCACGTCGGCAAACGCTGCGCACACGCCGTCGGCAAAGAGGGCCCTGGCGTCGTCCAGGCGGCCGAGCGAGCAGTACGCCCAGCCGAGCACGGTCTTGAGCACCGGGATGGCCGGGTTCTCGGCTGCCGCCGTCGCGACGAGGTCGACCAGCTCCCCCTGACGCCCCTGCTGGCGCCGGATGGCGAACAGCAACCCCCCGTACGCGCCGAGGGCCTCGGGCGCACCGATGCGGCTGGCGGTGGCCAGGGCCTCGTCGTTGAGCGTCTCCGCCCGCGCCAGGTCGCCGGCCAGGAGCGCCCGCCCGGCCCGGGTCATCAACAGTTCCCACTGGCAGTGGAGCAACCCGGTGCGTTGCGCGAGCGCGGCCATCTGCTCGATCCGCAGGTCGACCTCGACCATGTCGGCCACCTCCATGCAGGCGTGCACCCGGAACCAGCACGCCCGGAACCACAGGACGGGGTCGGCGAGGCGCTCGGCCAGGGTCAGCGCTTCGCCGCTCTCGACCAGGCGGGCCGCCGAGAGCTCCGGCTGGACCCGGAAGAGGTAGCCATTGAGCAGGACGTCGAGCGCCGCCGTCGGATCGGAGAGGTCGGAAGCAAGGGCCAGCGCCTCCTCGGCCAGCGCCCGCCGGCGTTCCCACTCCCGGGCATCGGTCGCCTCGGCCAAAGAGAGAAGGAGCAAGGCCCGCGACGCCCCGTCGTCGCCGACCGCGGCGAGCGCGGCCTCGAGCACGGCGATCCGTTGGGCGTCCGCCACCCCCGCACGGGTGTCCCCCCGGCGGCCCCCGAGGGCCGCTGCGACGAGCAGGTCGGAGTCGCCGAGCCGTCGGGCGACCGCGGCCGCCTGGAGCAGGGTGTCCCGGTGCTCGGGCATGCCGGCCAGGAACTGGGCGGTCCCGAGGTCGACGAGGAGACGGCCGCGCTCCTGGGCGTCGTCCGTCTCCTGGCGGTCGAGCAGCTCGAGCGCCTCGGTGAACCGCGCCACCGCGTCGTCGGGGGCATACGAACGGAGCGCGGCCTCCCCGGCGCGGCGGGCGTAGTAGAGGGCTTTGCTCACGTCGGTCGGCCGGGTAGCGGCCAGCCAGTGGTGGGCGAGCGCCGCCAGGTGCTCCGGGCTCTCCCGGCTGGCGACCTCCAGGGCCTCGGCGACCCTCTGGTGGGCCAGTTGGCGCCGGGTCGCGCTCATGTCCTGGTAGAGGGTCTGCTGGATCAGGGCATGGACAAACCGGTAGCGGGCGGCCTGCCCGTCCGCCTCGGCGATGAGCCCCGCGCCGCTGGCCTGCTCGAGGGTGTCGACGAGCCGGAGCTCGTCGGCATCGAGGAGTGCGGCCAGCAGCGGGAGCTCGAAGTCCCGGCCGATCACCGCCGCCATCGAGAGCGCCCGCTCGATGTCCGTCCCCAACCGCTCCACCCGGTGCGCCACGACCTCACGGACGCTCCCCGGGAGCCCCACGTGTCCAAGGCCCTTGGCGAGCCGCCAGATGCCGTCGGGTCCCTGCACGAAGGTGCCGCTCTCGGCCAGGTGCCAGATGAGCTCGACCAAGAAGAACGGGTTGCCCCCGGTCTCCCGGCGCAGGGCATGCGCCAACGCCACGCCCTCGTCGGTCATGTCATGACCCGCCGCCGCCTCGAGCAGCCCGATGACGTCCACGTCGGCCAGTCCTGAGAGCGCGACCCGGTGCACGTCGGGCTCCCTGCGCAGCTCCGCGAGCAGCGAGGCCAGCGGGTGGCCCCGGTACAGGTCGCTGTCGCGGAAGGTGCCGACCACGGTGACGCGCATGGGCAGGGAGGATCCGACCAGGTGACGCAGCAGCTGGAGCGTCGCGGCGTCGGCCCAGTGGAGGTCGTCCAGCACCACCGCGATCGGAGTGGTGCGAGAGGCGAACGCCAGGAGCCGCACGGCGCCTTCCATGATCATGAAGCGCTCGGCGTCGGCGTCGGTGCCGGGAGCGGGAGCCTCGTCGCCGACGATACGGGCCAATGCGGGGACCAGCCGAGCCAGGGCCAGGCCGTTCTCCTCGGCGAACCGGGCGAGCGAGTCGGCCGGGATGGCATCGACCAGATTGGACAGGGCGGCCACCCAGGGTCGGTAGGGAATCGCCAGGTCCTCCTCGGCACCGCCGTAGAGGACACTGGACCCCTCCGCGTGGGCCGCCCTGGCGGCCTTGGCCACGAGCGTGGTCTTGCCCATGCCCGGCTCGCCCGAGACGAGCACCACGCCGAGACGATCCTCGGCAACCGATCTCTTGTGGACATCGGCGATAAGGGACAGCTCGTTGTCGCGCCCGCAAAAGGCGAAGAGGGTCTCGGCAGAGGTGCCGACCAGGCGGACGGGGAGGGGCAGCTGGACACCGACGTCGGCGAGCTCGGGGCCGAGCTCCCAGAGAACCTCGACCACCTGGACGGGATCCGGGAGTCCCTTGAGCACGACGCTGCCGCGAGTCGCCAGCTCCTGCGTGGAATGGCGTCCGGCGATCGCCCGGACCATGTCGGTGGTGAGGATCTGGCCGGCGCCGGCGTGCGCGCAGAGCCTCGACGCCTCGATCACTGGGTCGCCGAAGTAGTCGCCGTCCTCCTCGGTGGCCTCCCCCATCGAGAGGCCGACTCGGATGGCCAGGCTCTCCCGGCTCCGGCGGTTGTGCCGCTCGACCGCCTGTTGCATCTTGGCTGCGCAGGAGATGCCTCCCCTCAGGCTGGAGAACGTCACCATGATGCCGTCGCCCAGGTTCTTGACCTCCGTGCCCCCGGAGTCCGTCACGGCCCCTCGCAGCAGCGCGAAGTGTTCGTGACGGACCTCATCGGCGCGCCCCGGGTCCAGGGAAGAGAACATCTCGGTCGAGCCCACGAGGTCGGTGAAGAGCACCGTGACGGTCTGAGACGTGGCCACCGGCTCGATCCCTTCAGAGGCGAACGAGGGGGAGCGTAAACTATTTGCGTATCAACGTCCAGATTGTCCTACGTCTTCTCGCCATTCGATGAAGACGCCGCTTCCATGGTGTCGCTTCGCGCACCAACGCGAACTCTTGGTGACGCCCGCAGAGGAAGGGGCCCGGTAGTATGAGGTCCGACCCAAGGGGCAAGAGCGGACCATCATGTGCGGACGAATCTCCCTCTACACGCCGCCTTCCCGGTTGGCGAGGTTCTTCGAGGCAAAGGCGGCCGCCGGCCTCGGTGGTGAGGATCTCGAGCACGAGCCCGAGCTGGAACCGAGCTGGAACGTCGCCCCCTCCCGGGACGTGCTCATGGTGGTGGCGCGCCGGGAACACCCCGCGGAGGAAGGGCCCCCGACGTTTCAGCGTCTGCTCGTGCCGGTGAGATGGGGGCTGGTCCCGTTCTGGGCCAAGGACCCGACCGTCGGCAACCGCATGATCAATGCGCGGGCCGAGACCGTGGCCACCCAGCCGGCGTTCCGGAGGGCGTTCGAGCGGCGGCGGTGTCTCGTGGCTGCGGACGGCTTCTACGAGTGGAAGCCACCACCCACCGGCCGTCCGCGGGGCTCGCGGAAGATCCCCAGCCAGCCGTGGTACTACCGACGCCACGATGGGCAACCGCTTGCCTTGGCCGGGCTCTGGGAGACCTGGCGGCCCGAGGGTCGGCCAGACGACGTCCTCCGCACGTGCACCATCGTCGTCACCGAGGCCGGTCCGGACGTCGCCCCTGTGCACGATCGCATGCCGGTGATCGTCGAGCCAGGCGATTGGGACGAGTGGCTCGGCGTCGAGGAGGTGGCGCCCGAGGCCCTCGCGGGGCTGCTCACCCCCTCGCCCGAGGGGAGCCTCGTGGCCCACCCGGTCGACCCCAGGATGAGCCATCCCGAGGTGGACGGCCCGGAGATCGTCGAGGCGTACACGCCCGCAGCGGACGGCGCCGAGGGGGACGGGCAGGAACAGCTCTCCTTCGTGATCCCGGAGAGCTGATCGTGCCGCTCTATGCCGCACTCCTGAGAGGGGTCAACGTCGGGGGTCGCAAGCTACCGATGGCGGACCTGCGCGAGATCCTCGTGTCGCTCGGCTACGACGACGTCGTCACCTACGTGCAGAGTGGCAACGCCATCTTTTCCACCCGGCGCAAGGCCTCCCGGATCGGGCCCGAGATCGAGGAGCGACTGGCCGCCGACTTCTCGATGGACGTCCCGGTCATCGTCCGGACTCACGCCGAGCTGATCGGGACGCTCGAGGCCAATCCCTTCGTCGGGCACGCGGACCCGGCTCGGCTGCACGTCACCTTCCTTGCCGAGTCGCCGCCGCCAGCGCGCCTCTCGGCCATCGAGCCCGAGCGTTACGTCCCCGACGAGTGGCGCGCCGGCGAACGGGTCGTCTATCTCCATTGCCCGCAGGGATACGGCGAGACCAAGCTCAACAACGGATTTTGGGAGCGGCGGCTGGAGACCGTGGCCACGACACGCAACTGGAAGACCGTCGGCAAATTGGCGGAGCTCACCGACCCTGGCTGAAGGTAGCCTGGAACGACCTGTCCGGGGGAGGACTCATGGTCGATCAAACGTCTGCCAACCTCTGGAATGACTCGATCACACCGGAGGCCTATACGGCAGAAAGGAGAGAGTACCAAGCCGCCGTCTTGGAGCAGTACAAGCTCTATGTCGGGCTGGCGGACCAGGTGAGTGCCCGTAGGGGCACGACGAACAGCTTCTTCGTCACCCTCAACACGGCCGTCTTTGCGCTCATCGGAGCGCTGGCCACGAGAACCTCAGGGCACTCGAGCTGGCTGCTCATCTTCCCGCTGTTGGGCCTCGAAGGGGAGTGCTTTGCCTGGTTCTACCTTGTCCGCTCCTACCGGTTGCTCAACGGGGCCAAGTTTGCCGTGGTCGGGGCTCTGGAAGAGCGACTCCCGGCCTCCCCTTGGTGGAGGGCCGAATGGTCTGCCCTGGGAGAGGGTCGCGATCGAACGAAATACTGGCCGCTGACGCACCTGGAGCAGTGGATCCCCGTCCTCTTTGCGCTCGTTTACCTGGGCGTCTTCATCGGCGCTCTTGCCAGTTGAGAATCTGATGAGCAACGTCGATCGGCCGACGCCGAAAAAATCCTGTTTCGTCATCGGCCCGATGGGACCTGGTCGAACCGAGCGCCTGCACAACCTCGCGAGGAACGTCGTCGGACCCCTGCTCGAGGAGATCGAGCCGGGCCAGTGGAACATCCCACCGCAAACCCCCGACCTGGAGGAACCCGGCAAGATCATGGACCAGGTGATCCGTGAGCTGGATCGCTCCGACTTGGTCATCGTGGACATCACTCACGATGGCCCGAGCGTCTTCTACGAGTTGGCCATCAGGCACTGCCTCGGCCGACCGTACGTGATGGTGAGAGACAGCAGCGCACTCGTCAGCGAGGACGTGCGGGTCTCCTTCGATGTGGCCGACTACCGATGGAGAGAGGTCGATCTCGACCCTGCCAACCGTCAAACTGCGCGGGATCAGCTTCGGGACATCATCGGCAACACCCTCCGGCTGATGGCCGCTGACGCCCCCTTCGACCGCATCGGGGGGAGTCCGATCAGCAACTTCTATCGCGTGCCCCTGACGGAGGTGTCGGCCGGCGCCGGCTTGGCCTACGGCTACTGGGCGAACCTCGTGAGACCAGCCCTGTCCGCGCTGAGCGACAACGCACCCTTCTCCTGGGGAAGGAAGGGTCCTGCATTCACGGAGACGTGGTGGACCCACATGACGTTGCATATCTTCCTGCCGAAACGGCTCAGCCAAGCCAACCGGGTGGACATCGACCGCTTGACAGATCAGATGTTCCCCCTGATCTTCAAGTCCAAGACGCGGGACATCTTGTTGTGGACATTTCCGCACAGAGAGGGCTGCGGTGACACGCTGCGTCTCATTGACATCCCCACGACCATGGGGGCCATCGAGGAGAGCGTCAAGATCAGGGCAGGCGTCGACACCGATCGCTTCACGTATCCATGGAGTTGGCTCGAGCGACAGGAATTCGAGCGATTCTCGAAGGTCTTTCTGATGTGCATTCAGCGCACCTCCGACGATCTGGCCAATTTCAACCTGCACGCCGTCGTGGAAGAGCAATTCGACATCGGCGCTCGTCTCGATGCGGGAAGCTGGCAACGGTGACCACGGTCGCGTCTCGCCGAGCAAGCGAGTCTGATCCCCCCTTTGCACGTGACGTGGCGACCGGTGACGAGGCTGCCGCCTAATCCGGCCCGTCCCGGCCGCCCCCGGCTCCCGGACGGCCGTACTTGGGGTGCCTCGGGTCCTCTGGGGCCACGAAGTCCCGCTTGCCACGGCCCTCGACCAGCATCCAGCCCCGGGTGGTCTTCATCCGGTGGTGGTGGCGGCAGAGCCCGTCGAGGTTCTGGAGTGCCGTCTCGTGGGTGTCCTTCCAGTCCTGGCGATGGTCCCACTCGATCCGCACCTGCTGGTTGCCGCCCCGGACCGCACAGCCGGGGTGGAGCCATTCGAGGGCGGTGCGCTGGAAGGCACTGGGATGGCGTCCGAGATGGGCCACGTTCACCACGTCGTGGCCCTTGGGCGCGAGGAGGGACGGGCCCGGAATAGGGGCCCACAACGGGTCCGGGAAGCGTGCTCCGGGATCCCAGGGTGCGGAGGGTGGGGGCCTGGGGGGGGTCGGGCCTAAGGGAAGGGAGGGTGGGGGCCAACGGTGGGGGGGCCAGGGGAAGGGGGTGCCGGGGTATCGAGACGGAGGTTGGTCAATGGGCCCAGGGGGGTGGAGTGAAGACCCAGATGAACGGCTCGCTACTTCGAGACTCGTGAACGCTTCCGGCTCAGTCGCCCTGAACCTCAGCCCCGTCTCTGGTAATCACCCCGACAACTGCGCTCCACTCCAACCAATGCGGGTCAGGGCTGGAAGGCGAAAGTTGCTGTGATTCGGGGTGCTCGATGTCGATGAGCAACGTCGTTTGAGCGGCGAACGACCTTGAACACCGGCTCACTGACTGCTGCCATGGACGACACCTGAGCAGACCTGACCAAACTACCTGAGCAAGGTCATCTGAGCATTGTGCGAAGGCGATGACAGAAGGCACCGGCATTCTGGCCGATGACAGATTGCGGTGCTTAGCCCCAGGTGGCTAATGCGTTCATCTCCCCGCCGCATTAAGTTCGAGGACGTGCCGCTAACTCCTTGCGCCTACTGCGGCGACCTCATCGAGCACCCAAGAACAGACCGAGTCCGGTGCTCGTCGGACGGCGGCAAGCAGCAGGCATGATTGTCAACGGCGTTGTCGTCCACGAGTGCGGCGACTTCAGCGGCAACGGGACGTAGTCAGCTGGTCTTGGTCAGCGTGTAGGTCCCCGTCGACTTGAGTGGCTGCACCTCGGTGAACTGGCTGGTCGGTCCGCTGGTCCCGCCCCCGAGGTTCATGTTCGGCCCGAGGGCGATGAAGTTGTTGGATGAGCCGTTGATGTTGACGCCACCGTTGCCCGAGGCTGTGCCCTGCTGGTAAGTGGCCTGACCGGTCTTGGCCACGCAGAACACCCCCACGATGGTGCTCGGAGTTTTGGTCGTACCGGTGAACAGGTAGGCGGTGTCCCCCTTGGGACAGCCGAGGACCCCGAGAGAGGCGACGGCCGCGTTACCGGTCCCGCCCTCGTTCGAGGTGACCTCACTCGTGGTGTTGAGTTGGGGTCCCGATGCCACCCCCATCACGTTGACCGAGAAGGTGCAACTCCCCGAGGCAGCCAAGGTGGCCCCCGAAAGGCCAACCGATGCTGAGTCCGGGGCAGCCGTGATCGTCCCGCCATCGCAGCTTCCGGACAGGCCGTTGCTCGGCGCGGCCACCACCAGACCCGAGGGGAGTGGGTCGGTGAAGCCCACGCCGGTCAGGCTGCTCCCAGAGTTGGGGTTGGTGATCTTGAAGGTCAGCGACGTCTGGCCGCCCAAGGGGATGGAGGCCGCCCCGAAGTTCTTCGAGATGGTGGGGGGATTGGTGGTCGGAGCGGTGTAGGTGATGACCACCTCGCCGCTGCCGGTGTTGGCCCCGCTCTCGGCGGTGATTGGCGTGGTGGCGCTGTAGGACCCGCCCCCACCGCCGCCTGTACCCTGATCGGCCCCGCCGCCGCCGCCGTTGTAGCCGCCACCGCCTCCGCCTGAGTCACCAGCGCCGCCGCCGCCGCCGAAGCCACCCATAGCTCCAACGAGAGAAGTGCCACCTGCGCCACCGTTGGCGAGCGCCTGGCCGCCCGAGCCGGTGGAGTTCCCCAGTCCGTCTGCTCCGTTGCTGTTGAGTCCGCCGCCACCACCGCCGGTCGATTGGTCCACTGGGCAGATTCCGGAGGCAGAACCGCCTCCGTTCCCGCCCGTGCCCGCGCGGCCCCCATCACAGGCAACGAACCCGTTTTGCCCATCACTCGCCGCCGTCGAGGCCCTGCCGTTGGCCCCCGCGCCAGCGCCCGCACTTCCGCCGCCTCCCGCAGCGGCGATCAGTAGGCCTGCGCTGTCGGCAGTGGTGTAGACGAAGGAGCCGCCGCCACCACCGCCAGAGTCAGACACCCTCCCTCCGGCTCCGCCTACGAGAACGTTCAGGGTCGAGCCCGGTGTCACGGTGAAGGTGGACTCCAGGACTGCTCCCTCACCTCCCGAGACTCCAATGTTGCCGGCGGCACCCTGGGCACCGTCAGCCGTGATGGTCACCGAAGTGATGCCCGCCGGAACCACAAACGTGTCGAGTGCCAACGTGGCCAGATAGGTGCACGTCACCGTTGTGGTCCCGGTGCAGCTCGCCGCACCGGCCGGCGTCGAGGTGAGTCCCGTCGCGACGATGACACCGCCGGAAGCAAGGACGATCGCTCCCCCCAGGCTGGCCAGACGTTGGCGCATTCTCCGCATGGTGCCTCCCTCTCTCCGGCAACGCCCCCCGACGAGCGCTACGCCTGAGTCACCTGGACTTTTCCGGTCCCCAATCGACTGTTTTCTAGCGCTTAGCAGCGAGATGTCAAGTGATCCACCCGCGGTCTGGGGGTGCCCTGTC
Source organism: uncultured Actinomycetes bacterium (assembly GCA_963773635.1). GTDB lineage: Bacteria > Actinomycetota > Acidimicrobiia > Acidimicrobiales > RAAP-2 > CAVZBW01. The sequence continues at coordinate 1,524,610 of CAVZBW010000005.1, forward strand.
TAGCAGGAGGGCGAGAGTCGCTAAGGGAGCGACTCAGCGCCACCATGTCCTTTACCGGAGCTGTGGTGAGTTCCCACGCAGGCTCCTGAGGTACGGATTATGGGAGGAGGCAGCGTCCCGGGCTTCGAGCGCCTGGGGCCTGTCGCGTGCGCGACAGATTGGCGATCAAGGCGGCGCGTAACAGGTCTACAGCAACCCCTTTTGACGGCCGGATCTCATGACGAGACTGCTCACACGACCTGAGGCACAGCTGCGCCAGCCTGCTCCTGTCGGGGGGTGCGCCGATCAAGGTGGTCTCGGATCTGCTCGGCCACAGCAGCGCCACCGTGACCCTCGGCGTCTACAGCCACTGCGTGCCCGGCGCTGCCGAGCAAGCGGGCGCTGCCCTCAGCGCTCGAGTGCTCGGATAAACAGGGTCGGTTGACAATCCGTTGACAAATCCTTCCAGCACGAACTCCGATATCACCCTGACCAGGGACCGGAGATCACCTCTCGGCCGGGCGTACCTGACGCGGCGTCACCTACGATGACCACGGTCGAGGAAGGAGACCGCATGACCACCTTTGCACCGCTGCAGGGCCTTCGGATCATCGAGTGCTCGCAGCTCGGGCCCGCCGCCATCACCGGGCCTCTCGTCGATCTCGGGGCGGAGGTCATCAAGATCGAACCCCCGTCGGGTGACTACGGGCGGGAGATGACCTGGCCGATTGTCGAGGGGGTCTCCCTGCTACACCTCCACGTGAACCGGGGCAAGCGCAGCCTGGTGCTCGATCTCCGCACCGAGCAGGGGGTCGAGGCATTCAAGGAGCTGGTAAAGGATGCCGACGCCGTCGTCGAGGCCATGCGGCCCGGAGGGCTCGAACGGCGCGGCGTCGGCTACACGCAGCTCCGGGAGGTCAACCCCCGGATCGTGTTCTGCACGATCTCCGGCTACGGGATGACCGGGCCCTACCGTGACATGCCCAGCCACGGCATCGCCTACGACACCTGGGCGGGCATCGTCAACGTGGCAACGGACGAGGACGGCTTTGCCTACCTTCCCGAGCACGTGTCGATCGGCATCAATGCCGGGCCCCTCTACGGCGCGCTCGGGATCATGGCCGGCGTGATGCGTGCCCGATCGACCGGCGAGGGCTGCCACCTCGAGATCGCCCAGTCCGACGCCGCGGCCGCCGTCGACTGGCTGCGCAGCGAGACCTGGAAGGCCTACGAGCGTCCCGAGAGCGAGGTGACCGGCAACAAGGCCGACGGCTACGAGCGCCGTGCCCCGGGGACCGCGGGCATGAAGGAGGGGGTCCGCTACCAGGTCTACGAGGCGAGCGATGGCCGCTACGTGCTGTTCATGGCTTCGGAGCAGGCATTTTGGCGCAACTTCTGCCAGGGCGTGGAAAGGATGGATCTCTTCGAGCGCTGGCCCGGGTCCAAGTACGCCGACCACGCCCGAGGCAACCGGGAGCTCCAGCGGGAGCTGCGAGCGATCTTTGGCACCCGGACCGCCGAGGAGTGGATCGATTTCGGCGGCAAGGTCAACACGCCCATCGCCCCCGTCAACACGCCACAAACGCTGGCCTCGGACCCGCAATTCCAGGCCCGCCTCCCCTGGCTGCCGGCCAGCGAGCTCGGCGCCGACCAGCTTCCGAGCCCCCTCAAATTCGCCGAGGGCGACCTCCCCCGTCCGACCGAGGCCCCGACCCTCGGCCAGCACAACGACGAGGTGCTCCGAGAGGTGCTCGGATGGGATGAGCAGCGGATCGCCCAGGCCAGGGAGGCCGGTGTGACCGGCGCCCCCACCGACCGACCCCCCGACTGACCCCGGAGACTGGCTCCGTGACGCCGACGCGCTCGGCGCGCCGGCGCACGACTCACGAGAATCTCCTTCACAGGACCGACGTGCCAGAGCGAACCTGGTAGGCGGCGCCAGAGGACCGACAGGCCCAAGTAGGCCCTAGAGGAAGGAACGCCCATGAAAGAGGACCATGCAAGCCTGCCCGCCCTGATGCTGCGGCTGGCGGTAGGGCCGACGATGTTCGCCCACGGCTACAACAAGGTGTTTGGCGGCGGAGGCCTCGAGGGGACCGAGCGTTGGTTCCACGGGATCGGCTTCCGCCCGGCGGCGGTGCACGCGCGGATGGCTGCCCTCACCGAGATGAGTTCCGGCGTGGCCATCACCCTTGGCGCGTTCAATCCCCTACCCAACGCCGCCGTGATCGGAGTCATGGTCGTAGCCGCCCGGTCCGACCACCGCGACAAGGGCTTCTTCGTGTTCAAGGGCGGCTGGGAGTACGTCGTGGTGCTTTCCGCCGTGACGGCTGCCCTCGCAGGCCTCGGCAACGGACGATGGTCGGTGGACCACCTGATCGGCAACCGGCGCCGTGGCTGGAAGGCGGCGTTTGGCGCCGGTGCCCTCGGGGTGGCGAATGGCGCAGTGCTGCTGGCCGCCACCTTCAAGCACGACCGTGAGGCCGAAGAGGTGCCCGCACCCCCCGCCCCCACCACCAATGGCAGCGCGGCACAGGAAGAGGCCACCAAGACGGCCCCCTGATCCGGCGGGCGTAGCCGGCGCGCCGGCGCCCGTGGGGCTCGGCCACCTGGCATTAGCCTCCATAGCGGTGCGTCGTCGATGGTTGTCCACCCGGGCCCTCCTCCTCCACCTGGCCGTGGTGGTGGTGGCGGGTGCGTTCCTGGCCCTGGCCTTCTGGCAGGTCCGGCGCGCCACGGGAGGGAACGGGTTGAGCTGGGCCTACGTATTCGAATGGCCGCTCTTTGCCGGCGTCGCCGTCTACGCATGGTGGGACCTGATCCACCACCCCGAGCGGGCGGCTCCCAAGGGGGACCCGAAGGACGTGCTCCCACCCGGCTGGTTCCGTCAGCAGGTCAAGGGCGAGCTCTCCTCGCCTCGGCCCGCGGTGGGGCAGGGCGCCAAACCCTCCTCCCCCGTCTCCCCGGTGCCCTCGGAGATGGCCGGCCAGGTCGACGAGTGGCTGCGGGTGGGAGATCTCGAGGTGCTCGAGCCTCGAGATCAGGGAGCGCTCGATCCCATCGATCTCGAGGAGGCCGAGCGGCTGGAGGCCTACAACCGCTATCTGGCCGAGCTCAACGCCCGAGGGAAGCGGAAACGGTGGTGAGCCGGAAGCTCCTGGAGCCCACCTTGGAGGGGGCGCTGCTCCGCTATCGGGTGATGGCCTTTGTCGTCGGGACCCTCTTGCTCATCCTCGTCTTCGTCGCCGTGCCGCTCCAGTACGGGGCGGACGAGCCACAGCTCGCCGGCGTCCTCGGCGTGGTGCACGGCATCTGCTACATCATCTACCTGGGGGCATCCTACGAGCTCGGGCATCGCGCCGGTTGGCGCCTGCGGAGGCTCGTGCCACCCGTGTTCGCCGGCTTCGTTCCCTTCCTCGCCTTTGTCGTCGAGAGGCGGACCACCCGTCGGGTCCGGGAGGAGGCGCGCGCCGGCCAGACCAGCTGATCTGGGGCGATGCGTCCCGAGGACGGGGCGGGACCTCGCCCGGGCCTCCTCAGCTCTGGCCGGAGGGCGAGACCTCACCCGTTCCGAGGGTGACGGGTACCGCAGGCCCGATCTCGGACTCGGGCACGAGGGTCGGGGTCGAGCGGTTGAGCACCTCACCACGGAAGAAGGCCGGACGGGCGGCGTTGAACGCCAGCATGATCGCCACGCCGATGATCAGGGCGACGATGTCGATGATGAAGACGCCGCCGATGTGCCAGTGCGGCGGGAATTGCATCTGCCAGGACGTCGACCCGTTGGCGGGGTTCCAGTAGTACCAGAGGTTCCAGCCCAGCGCGAAGAACAGCATGAAGGCCCCGACCAGGGGAAGGATGCCGCGGAGCCACAGGGTCCTCGCGTTCTCCGTGAGCGACGACCGGTAGTACCAGACACAGGAGATCCCGGTCAGGCCGTAATAGAAGGCGATCATGACACCGAGCGCCGAGACGGAGTCGGCGATCACCGTGCCGGCGGAGACGTAGTTCATGATCACGTAGAGCACGATCGAGACGCCGCCCATGGTCATCGTGGAGACCGTCGGGGTCAGGTATCGACCGTGCACCCGGGCGAAGGACTTGGGCAGCGCCCGGTAGACGGCCATCGAGAGCGTCGTCCGAGCGGTCGGCAGGATCGTGGTCTGCGTCGAGGCGGCGGCGGAGCTCAGGACCATCAAGAGGAGGAGGTGCGTGAGCACGTTGCCGAAACCGGACGTGCCGAAGACCGCCCCGCCGAGCACCGAGAGCACATCACCCTGGTGGTTCGGGTTGCCCAACCCGATGCCCTTGGTGCCGATCCCGGCGAAGGCCTGAGCCGACACGACCACGAGCTCGTAGGTCACGAGCAGGACGAGCGTGGAGAGAACCGCCGCCTTTCCCGGGGTGATGTGGGAGTTTTCCGTCTCCTCGTTGACCGAGACGGTCGTGTCCCAGCCCCAGTAGATGAAGACCATCAGCAGGACCCCGTTGACAAAGGTGGAGAAGGAGGAGATGTGGAACGGGTTCCACCACGAGGCGCTCGGGACCAGATGTCCGGGCGGGGCGTGGCCCGCTCCGACCTTGACCAGGGCGACGATGGACAGGGCGAGGAGCATGGTGATCTCGATCCCGAGCAGAGCCTTCTGGAAGTTCGCGGAGACCTCGATGCCCCAGTAGCAGACCAAGGTCATGACCATGATCCAGACGACGCCGACCAGGAGGACCCACCCGCTCGTGGCGTTGCTCCCGATGCCGTTGGCATTGAAGAGCAGGAAGACGTACTGGCCCGCGATCTGCGCCAGGCTCGCCATGACCAGGATGTCGGCGGCCACGATGCCCCAACCGCCCATCCAGCCGGTCCTCGGCCCAAAGGCCCGGGTCGCCCAGGTGAAGGTCGTCCCGCAGTCCGGATCGGCCCGGTTGAGCTGGCTGTAGGCGAAGGCGATGAACAGCATCGGGACGAAGGCGATGATGGTGACGATCGGGGACTGGAGGCCGATCGCCGCCACCACGAAGCCCAGGGTCGCCGCCAGGCTGTAGGCGGGGGCGGTCGACGCAACCCCGATCACCGTGCTCGAGATCAGGCCGAGGGCTCCTCGCTTCAGGCCCTTGTTGCTGCCCGCCGACGGCGGGGACGGAGCAGAACCCTCGTCGGTGCCCCCCTCTGCGGCCGAAACCGTCGCGTCGCTCATGGCAAGCCTCCCTACCTGCAGGGGGTGCCCACCCGACCCAACCCCGGGCTGGCGGCCCCGACGGACCCAAACCGTAGCCACTGACAGCAGAGCCCGATGGCTTTGTCGTCACTCCGGGAGCTCCCTCCTCCGCTTAAATCACCGGGAATTCACGGGAGTCGCCTCGAACGATCGTCGGATAACCTGAACGTCAACGTCAACTTTGCTCTTGCTGCCCGCCGACTTCAATCCGATGCAGACGCTGCTCGGGCCGAGGTGGGCAACCTGTGGTGGGTCGACACCACGACACGGGGGGACGTGCCCCCGACGCCTGCGATGGGGGATGATACGAAGACCACAAGGGGGACGTGCCGAGGATGACCGCGACCACGAGGACCGACGAGAGGCAGGGGCAGGGCGCTGCCGGCGCCGGGGGATCCCGGGGCCAGCAGGGGAAGCCGCCCGTTTCCGGCGCGGGGACCGAAAATACCGACACGGGACTGCGCATCGGTGACGCCGCGGCCCGCTTTGGAGTCTCGGCGCGCACGCTGCGCTACTACGAGGAGCTGGGCATGCTGAGCCCCTCCGGTTACACCTCCGGCGGTGAGCGGCGCTACCACCAGGCGGACCTGGAGCAGGTGGAGCGGATCCTCAAGCTCCGTGACGTGCTCGGACTCAACCTCGACGAGATCAAGACCTTTCTCGTGATCGAGGATCGGATCGAGGACCTCCGTGGCGTCTACCGCGAACGCAAGTCCCAACCGACCGCGAAGAGCCGCATGGAGCAGCGCGAGATCCTGCAGGAGTTTCTTCGGCTCCACGAGTCGCGCATCGACCAGATCGACGCCAAGCTTGCTCGCATGAACGAGTTTCGTGCCGAGCTCCTCGGCAGGGCCGACCGATGTCGGGCATTGCTCGCGGAACTTGGGCCCGACTGACGCATGAGCGCACACGAGCCTCTGCCACCGGGGTACTCGGGGGCGGAGCTTGTGCTGCGCGATTCAAAGAGGTCCGTCTACCGGGCCCGCGACGACGTCACCTCGAGGGAGGTGGCCCTGCACGTGGTCGAGGTGGCCGACCTGGCGCACGAGAAGCGCCGCGAGCTCGCTCGCGAGATGGCGATGTTGCAACGGCTGCGCATCCATCCCAATCTCGTGACGGTGCACCGAGTGATCACCTCGCCCGATGGTGGCTCGATGACGATCGTGACCGATCATCTTGGCGTTTCGACGGCAGGGCTGATCCGTCGGGACGGCTCTCTGGACGTCCGCCGGGCGATGTCCATCGGGATCAAGATCGCCGGAGCGCTTGCCACGTGTCATCGAGCCGCGCTGGTCCATGGTCGGGTCCAGCCAGACGACATCTTGCTCACCCGCGCGAACGAGCCCTGCCTGACCGATCTCTGGATGACCCGCGTCCTCCCCGTGGTCGGCGGCAGGGTCCTCGACCTCCCGGGAACCCCGATGCAATGCGCCCCGGAGGTGCTCGAGGGAGCACCCCCTGGCGCGGCCGCGGACGTCTTTGGTCTGGCCAGCTCGCTCTACGAGCTGGTGACGGGGCGGCCTCCAAATTCGGCTGGGCTCGACGACGCACCAACCTCGATGGCCTCCGGAATGCGGCGTCCCGCAACGCCGCCCCTACTCGGGCCGGGCATCCCACCCGGACTCTCGGATCTGCTTCTCGCCGCCATGGCCAACATCCCCACGGACCGGCCACCGTCGGCGCAATCCTTCGCCCATGAGCTCCAAAGCATCGAGCGGGCGAGCGGGTGTGAGATCACGCCCATCCTCGTGTTCGACGTGCCGGAGGCGTCGACGACCATCACGTCACACCCGGAAGGCTGGAGCTCCGATGCGGACCGCGGAGCGATGACGATGTCCTCGGATGCCACGTTCAATCCGAACGCAACAACCGCCATTGCCGACCGGCCGGAGGGCCACACCGACCGTTCGGAGGGCCACACCGACCGGCCCGAGGGCCACACCGACCGGCCGGAATCCAATCGCACGGAGCCGGCCAAGGGTCACCCCGACGCTGCCCCAAGGGTGCTCGAATGTACGAACGGGCACCGGGTCGAGCGCGGCGACCGCCCCCAGCGGTTTTGCCGCTACTGCGGCAACCCACTCTTCGTGCGATGCGCCAATGGTCATGTAGTGGCGGCGTCCGCCCGGTTTTGCCGCCTGTGCGGCCAGTCGCTCTCGTGACGGCGAAGCGAATCGGCGGGTAGCGGCTCAGGGTGTGGCGCGCCGATCGCGGGTGCGTACGCGCGAGACCGCCAGGCCCACGGCACCGAGCGTCACGACCACCATCCCCACCGCACTGGCCCAGGCACCGACGCCGACGTTCGAGACGGATGCGCCGATGCTCACGTAGAAGCTCACTGCGCCCCACGTCGCTGCGCCCCCCAACACCAAGGTGGTGACGACGAACACGGCTGCGGTCGCCCCCCGCGTGGGCCGGGCGAGTGCCACGACCAGCGCCACGATCGTCAGGAGGTAGCTGGCGGCGGCCACCACGATGGGTCCCGCCTGGGCGCTTCGAGGATCGGATCCGGTGGCATCGAGGATCTGGAAGAGATTGGCGGTGCTCGGAAGCCCCAGGTCGGCGTAGAGCGGGACCCTGACCCAGGACAACAGGGGCGCCACTCCGACGACCAACGCACCGAGGACGATCGGCACGAGCGCCAGGCCCGACCTCGCCGGCACCGGTCGTGCCCGCACGGTCGATGGGGGCGAGTCGCGGGTGGTCGATGGGTCGACGGATGTTCCACATGCGCCGCAGAAGTTGGCACCAGGCCGCGTCGGATGACCGTTGGGGCACCGTTGCGCCGTTACCGCCCCGATCCGTGCGGGCGACGCGCTGGGCGGATGCCACCTGCCGTCGGCACCGAGCCACCAGTCCGGCTGCTCGCGCACGTTGCTCACGGCGCAACCCCCTCAGACCGCTTTGCCGCAGGCGGTGCAGAAATGGTTGCCCTCGACCAGCGCCACCCCACAGTCGGGACAGCGACGGGGCACGACCAACTGCCGGGGGGTTGGCACGGGGTCGCCGACTTCGGGGACCGATCGGGGGCCCGGTGCCGCCACGGCGTGAGGTTCGACCAACTCGCCCTCCACCGTCGAGCCCGCGGGCCCCGGGGGCGCCGCGGGTGCGGGAACCGCAACGGGAGTGACGGAGGTCATCCGAGCCTGGCCGGCGCCGACCGCTGCGACGACCGCAGCGATCAGGCCGAGCCCGGCACCGGCTTCACCCGTCGAGAACCCGGCCGGCGAAGCCAAGAACGCGATGACCACGAGGAGAAGCTGGAGACCCGTCAGACCGCCCAGGATCTGCCACTCGGGCAGCGGCAGTCGGGGCTCGCTTCTCCACATGCTCTTGGCGAGCAGGTAGCCGACGGTGAGCACCGACAGAACGAGGATCAAGAACCGGAAGCCACCGGCGATTGAGCTCAGGGCGCTGTAGGTGTGCGTGTCGGCCCCTGCGGGCAGATCGATCGTGAAGCCATACCAGGGAAGGAAGAGCGACACGAAGACGACGATCGACGAGATGCCGGAGACAAGATCGGTGACCGGGAGGCGCCGCAGATCGATCCCGGTAGCCGCCGTGGCGACACGGCCCGGCGCGACCCGTGCGCTCGAGACCGGTGTCTGGTCGGCACCGCAGCTCGGACAAAACCTCGTCCCCGCTGGGATATTCGCACCACAACCGACACACAACATCGGACGCCCTCCTCCCTCGGCAACGGCCAGCCGTCGCAACGGTCTTTCGTCGGCGACGGCCAGCCGTCGTCGACGTCTCTCCACATGGCGCAACTCATCGCCAATGCTCTCCACGTAGCGACGGCGCGCCCTCGCTGCTCAGCAGTATCCGGAGCGCGTCTCGCGAAAGCCATGACGGGCTGGTGAGGATGGTCTTGTCGCGGGGTTGGAAAAACCTGGCCCGGCCGACAGGTCTCCTCAAGAACCGGCTCAGCGCACGGCCGCTTGGACCAGCAGTGTGATGGCGAGCGCCGCGGCCAGCCCGACGAGCGCCCAGCGCACCCAGGTCACACCTCGCCGCTTGGAGCCGAGATCCGGAAAGGTGGGCCGGATGCGCTCGAGCTGAGCCAGGCCCGGAAGCCCCGGCTCCGGATGATCCGTGCCGACGCCACTCGCCGCCGGACGCCTCACGCTCCGACCGCTTGCGGCGAGCGCCGCCAGATCCGCTTCCTCCCGCCATCCCGGCCAGGCGCGCTCGGCGGCGTCCTCGAGCAAGTCCCAGAATGCGGCCGCGCTCGGGACCCTCCTGCTTCGGTCCTTCTCCAACGCGCCGAGCAGCGCTGCTTCGACGCCCGGCGGAAAGCCGGGCACGAGATCGCTCGGCCTCGGAACCGGCTCAGCCAGATGGGCATTCAGCAGCGCCATGGTCCCCCTCTCGGGAGGGAACGGGAGCCGGCCGACAAGCAGTTCGTAGGCGAGGACCCCGAGGCTATAGATGTCCGATCGCTCATCCACATCGACGTCGCCCTTCACGGCCTCGGGCGACATATAGGGAGCCGTGCCCAGCGGCGTGCCGGGTCGCGTGAGCAGCGTGCGGGCGGCGTTGCCGGCAATGTCGTCGAGCCTGGCCAGGCCGAAGTCGGTTAATTTACAGACTCCTTGCTGAGAAATGATGACGTTGCTCGCCTTGACGTCCCGATGCAGCACTCCGAGCCGATGCGCATGGGAGAGCGCCGCCCGAACCTGTGAGAGCACTGCCATGGCATCGGGCCCCCGGATGGGACCTTGGGCGAGCAACTGCGCCAGAGACGGTCCGTCGATGTACTCGAGGATCAGGAGGAGCTCCTCACCGACCTCCAGAAGTTGCAAGAGGCGCACCACATGGGGGTCGTCGAGGCGCTCCAGCGCCCTCGCCTCCCGCCGCAGCCGTCCTTGTTGCGTGCCGCTCAGCGCGCTTGTCTCGCAGAGACGCTTGACGGCGACCAGCCTGCCCGAAGGCAGCTGTCGAGCCAGCACGACCTGTCCCATTGAGCCGCGTCCCAGCTCAGACTGGAATTCGAGTCCCGATAACGGTTCCGTCACATTCACTCCTCGCAACGAGGCAACGGTAGGTCGTACGCCGACGGATTCACGCGTCCACCAGGTATTTTCCCCGTGTCGACACCGTCCGGAGGCGCGCCGGTCGCTGTGCACAACCCCTTACACGACCCAATTTGGTGGTGTTGTGCATGGATTTTGCATGGTGGTGACGGACCCGATAAAACGTGTAGCACCGTGTCCGACGTCGAGCACTACTCGACGACGGGGTCAAGCGTGGCGGCGGGTGCGAGAGCACCGCGTGGCAGGAGTCCGGCGAGTCGAGCTGCGACGCTCGTCGCGGCCATGCTGACCATCGTCGGTGGACTCACCATGCCGGTGGTCCTGGCGACGCGACCCGCCGGTGCGGACGATGTCTCCGACCTGCAGGCTCAGGCAACCCAGTTGGATCAGGCAATTCTCAGGCAACAGCTGGAGATGGGCGGCCTCCAGCAGCAATACACGCTGGCCGCGGGCAAGGTGCAATTCATCGAGGCCTCCATCGGCAGCACGCGCGCCGATGTGGAGCAAGACGAACAACAGATCGCTCTCGACCTCGACCATCTGCAACGCGCCTCGGTGTTCGCCTATATGACGGCGGGATCGGCCGTCGGCAGCACGTCGTCCCAGGTCTTTGCCCCGAGCGACCGATCGGCACAGGCGCAGTCGGTCTACCGGAACCTGGTAGCCGGTGACGTGACCGTCATGCTCGATCAACTGAGCTCGGATCGGGCAAGACTTCGCGTTCGCGAGCAGATGCTGCAACGAGAGCAAGCGGATGCGCAGGGGGCCCAACAGGAGGCGGTCGCACTCTTGGACCAGTCCCAGCAGGTGGAGGGCCAGCTCCAGTCGGAGCAATCGCAGGTCAAGGGACAGCTGGCTGTGGCGATCGCCCAGCAACAGGCCGCCGAGGCGGCCGCGGCTGCGGCGGCGATCCGAGCTGCCGAGGAGGCCGCCGCCCAACAGGCGGCTGCAGAGCAGCGTGCCCAGGTACAGGAGGCCGCCCCCCAGACAACGGTGGCGACACCGGTCACGGCTCCCGCGCCGACGAGCTCGGGGCCGGCGCTCAACTCCTTCCTCCAGTGCGCGCTGCAGGCGGAGTCTGGTGGGAACTACTCGGTCGTCTCGACAAACGGCCAGTATTTCGGTGGCTTCCAGTTCAGTCAGCCCGCATGGGACGAGGCGGCACAGCTCGCCGGGGAGCCCAGCCTGGTAGGCGTGCAACCCAACACGGCCACCCCGGCACAACAGAACGAGCTTGCCGTCGCGCTCTACGGCGCCGATGGGAGCGCTCCCTGGTACGACCCCTGCACCGGGCACTGATCGGGCACCAGCTCCTCACCGGTCCGAAGGTCCTCGACGGGCATCAGCTCCGGGGCCTGGCCAACTCGTCTTTCGCTACGAAGCGAGCTTGAGCATCCCGGCCTCGAGGACGGCGTCGCCTCGTTGGTTGTCCGTCCGGAAGCGCACGCAGTCGTCGCCTTCGATCCACATCGACACGTACAGCAGATCGCCGGGGTAGGTCGGACGGGAAAACCGCGCCGACATCTCGCGGAAACGCTCGACTCGCGAATCGCACACCGCGTGCAGGAGCACCCTCCCGACGAAGCCAAATGTGCAGAGTCCATGCAGTATAGGGCGGTCGAAGCCACTCTGCGCCGCGAACGCCGGGTCCGAGTGCAGCGGGTTGCGATCGCCGACCAACCGGTAGAGCAGCGCCTGGTCGGGGCGCGTCGAGCAGGTCACGACGTTGTCCGGCACGCGTGCCGGCTGCGGGCCCACGCCGACCGGAGCGCGTGCGCCGCCAAAGCCACCTTCGCCGCGCACGAACAGCGAGGTCGTGGTGGCAAAGCGCATGGTGCCGGAGGCCGCGTCGATCGACTCCGCGTCGAGGACCACCAGGGCACCACTCCCCTGGTCGTAGATGCCCCTGACGGTGGTGCGCGTCTCGACCGATCCGGCGACCGGTACCGGGCCGTCCAACCGCACGGACTGCTCGCCGTGGACCAGGCGTGCCGGATCGAACGTCCCGAGCTGGCGGATCAACCTCGGTCCCTGCCCGATCACGGTCGCAAAGGTGGGCAGCACCCGCTGCACGACACCCGTGCTGTTGTCCGTCGTGAATTCGAGCTCTCGGACGTGGGGATCGACGGACCCGGCACCGACTCCGAGCGCGTACAGCATCGCTTCGTCCGAGCTCCACGAGCGGCTCACCGGCGCCGACACCCGGCCCACCATGTCCAGGTTCATTGCCATGAATCAATGTTACATGAATTACTGATACATTTGTTAATGATGAACGTCGACCAACTGGCCCGGGCGGCGGACACGACGACGCGAAACGTGCGCGCCCTGCAATCGATGGGCCTCGTGCACGCCCCGCTCCGGATCGGACGGATGGGTCATTACGACCACACCCATCTCGAGCGCCTGCGAGCCGTCTTGCGCCTGCAGCAGAGGGGCTTCTCCCTCGGCTCGATAGGACTCTTGCTGGACGGGTGGGACCGGGGTCTCACGCTGGGTCAGGTTCTCGGGATGGAGCCGATCTCGCCACCCTCGCCCTCCGGCACCGAGGAGTGCCCAGAGGACCTCTATGCGCTCGCAGAGTGGCCGGTTCCGCCTCCCTCGGGCCGTCCCAAGCTCGTCGCGCTCCTGCCATCCCCGCTGCTGGAGAAGATCGCCTAGGTCCAGGCCGTGGACGTCGGTGATGCCAACGTCCGGTACCTTGCCATTTGGCCCTCGACGTCACGGTATCGTCGGGGCCAGGCAATCGCTATGGAGAAGGTCGAGGGTACAACGAGGCGCTCACGGTGGATCTGACCGTCCGAGCGATACCCGGGTTCGTGGCGACCATGGCTGCGGAGGGGTGGTGGCTGCGGAGACGAGCCCGGCGCTCCGAGGCGCAGGGGGCCATCTCCACGTCGCCGACTCAGCCGGCCAGCCCGTCGGCGACCCAGCCGGCCGCCGAGTACGAGCTGCGCGACACGGTCGCCAGCATCACCATGGGCACAGCCAGCCTGGTGGCCCCCATCGTGACCTCGCGCCTTCTCACGAGGGTGGTGCGGCGGCCGAGCGGGCGGATCCGCACGGGTCTCCTCGCCACGACCGCGGCTGTCGCGGCCGCCACCACGGTGGCCGACCGCCTGGGCCAACTCGAGGCATCCGGGGCGCCCGCCAACCGGGAGCGTCGCCGGCGGCTGGCCCGAGCGGCCGAGGCAACGAGCGGAGCCGGAGGGGTGGCTTCGATCCTCCTCGGAGGGGCCACCATCGCCACCTTGTGGGCCGACTGGACGTCCGATCGGCAGATGTGGGGGCATCGATTGCTCCGAGACCTCGGCAGCGGGCCGCTCGTCCTGCTCGCCGCGGTCATCGGTTGGGACTTCCTCTACTACTGGAACCATCGCTTTATGCACGAGAGCCGCTTCATGTGGGCGATCCACGTCGTGCACCATTCGAGCGAGCGCCTCAACCTGTCGACCGCGCTGCGCCAGCCGGTCGCCTACGCCCTCGGGACGTTCATCCCCTCGGGACTGCTCGCCTCCCTCGGGATCCGCCCCCGGATCATCACCACGGCGCGCGAGCTCAACCTGCTCTACCAGTACTGGGTCCACACCGAGCTCGTCGGCAGGTTGGGCCCGGCCGAGCGGCTCATGAACACCCCCTCGCACCACCGCGTGCACCACGGCAGCAACCCTCGGTACCTCGACCGGAACCATGGGGGCATCCTCATCGTCTGGGACCGGATCTTTGGCACCTTCGAGCCGGAGGACGACCCGCCCGTCTATGGGCTCACGAAGAACATCGAGACGTTCAACCCACTGCGGATCGCCACCCACGAGTATGCCGACCTGCTGCGCGACGTCGCCTCCGCCCGGTCCTGGAGGGATCGCCTGTCCTATGTGCTGAGGGAGCCCGGATGGTCCTATCGGCGGCGAGCCGAGCGCTCCGCCGCTGAGGCGAGCACCTTCGGGGACGCGCCCGGGTGCGCCGACACGGCGAGCGCAGATCCGGGTGACCGGCAGGCTGTGCCACCGTCGGGCCCCTCCCAGCTGGCTGCGGCCGGCTGAGCTCTCCTCGTTCGTATCTTCGCCTATCTTCCGCCCCCAAGGAGGCCCGAACCCTTGCCCGACTTCGACCCCATAGCGAGCCCTACGCAGCGCCTCGCTCCCCATCGCGAGCCCACATTCATCCACGAGGAGGACCTCGCCGCGGCGCGTGAGCGCCTGCGGGCGTACGCCTCCACCCACGATGGCCGGCGCCCCAACGTCTTGGTCTTCCTCACCGACGACGTCGGCTGGGGCGACTTCGGGTGCTACGGGGGCGGCGTCGCCTACGGGGCGCCCACGCCGAACATCGACCGGCTGGCCCGCAGGGGCCTGATCCTCACCTCGTGCTACTCCGAGCCTTCGTGCACCCCCTCCCGTGCGACCCTGCTCACCGGTCGGCTACCCATGCGGCACGGCCTCCAGCGACCCCCCATGTACGGCGAACCAGGTGGGCTGGCCATGGAGACCACGCTCGCACAACTGCTGTCCGACGCCGGGTACGTCACCCAGGGAGTCGGTAAGTGGCACCTCGGGGAGAACAGCGCCTCACAGCCCCAGCACTGCGGCTTCGACGACTTCTACGGCTTCCTGTCGGTCTCGGACATGTACACGGAGTGGCGCGACCCCTACTTCTTCCCCGAGATCGTCTACTCCGAGGCGCGCACCGAGTGGGTGCGCAACATGCCGTTCAACAAGTGCTTCGTCCACGCTCGACGCGGTGGAGAGCTCGAGGAGGTGGAGGAGGTCACGATCCCCGTCCTTTCCACCCTCGACGACAAGTGGGCCACCTACTCCGAGGACTTCATCCGTGAGCAGACGTCCGGAGAGCGTCCGTGGTTCCTCTACCACTGCACTCGCGGTGCGCATTTCGACAACTACCCGCACGAGCGGTTCCTCGGGGCGTCCCCGGCACGGCACCCCTACAAGGACACCATCGTCGAGCTGGACGACATCGTGGGTCGGCTCGTGAGGGTGCTCGAGGAGACCGGCCAGCTCGAGCACACCTTGATCATGATCTCCTCCGACAACGGCCCGGAGATGGAGACCTGGCCCGACGCCGCCTTTACGCCCTTTCGCTCTGCCAAGGGGTCGACGTGGGAGGGCGGGGTCCGGGTGCCGGGCATCTTTGCCTGGCCCGGCCTGATCGAGCCCGATCGGACCTCCGACGGGCTGTTCTCCTTTTCCGACCTGCTTCCGACCGTCCTGCACCTCGCCGGGGCCGACCATCTCGTCCCCGACGATCGCTTCGTCGACGGTATCGACCAGACCTCGTTTTTGCTTTCCCCCGAGGGGCGCTCCAACCGCAAGTATCAGTACTACTGGCTCGGCCAGATGTTCTCGGGCATCCGGGTCGGCGAGTACAAGCTCATGCTCGGGTCCATCTCCGACAACGACACCGACGTCCACGGCAAGGGCGGCTTTACCGGGGTGGTTCAGAAGTACCCCTATGGGCGTATCTACAACCTGTACCTCGATCCGAAGGAGGAGCACTCCTACGCCATCCGGAAGCTGCCCTACGTCGACGCCCTCCTCGGAGGGGTCACGCACCATGTGGGGACGTTCGCCCCGCCGTATACGGCGAACCTGGTGGTCGGCCTCAACGTCTGACGGTCGCGGGGCCCGACGCAAGGGGCGTGGGTGGCGCTGCCGCAGCCGTCGCTGCAACAAAGGCCGCCCCACCGACCTCGAGCGTCCGATCGGGTTCGGACCCCGGCAAGAAGCGATGGTCCAGCTCGAGGATCACGACGCCGTGGGCGAACGACCAGAGGGCCTGCGCAAGGATCGGATCCCCGGTGACCAGGTACCAAGGGCTGCCGGCCCACTCCTCGAGGCCGTCGGGCAGCTCGCCTCGCGGCCACCGACGCCCCGTTGCCAGGCGGTAGAGGTTGGGATGACCCAGGCTGTATCGGCGGTAGGCGCGCAAGAGGCTCATGACGGGGTTGCGCTTCTCGGTGTCCGTGATCGCCGCGTGGCAGATCTCGCCGATCTCCAACAGGCCGTCGTGAACGATGGCCAACTCCACGGCGGCCTTGCTGGCAAAGTGCTTGTAGAGCGACGGCGCCTGGATTCCGAGCTCTCCGGCGAGGCGGCGCATGGTCACCGATGCGGGGCCCTCCTCCTCGAGCAGCCGCCGGGCCGTCTCCACGATCTCCGCAGCGCGTTCCGATCTCGGCGAGGCCCATGGCGATGCGCTCACGTGGGGTCCGACAGCAGGAAGACCGGGTGGCGGCTCGCGATCCGCTGGACATCCGCTTCGCTCGAGTCGGGACCCACCCCGTCGAAGAACACGCCGACCTCCATCTTCCAGCGGCGTAGATAGGCGCGCAGGACGGGGGGCTTGGCGTCGTCGGGAAGCTCCTGCGCAATGCGCTCGTCCCGACGACGACCCACGAGCAGGGCCAGATGCCCCTGGTCCGCCCGGACGTTCCGGACCCACTGGCAGTCCCCTCGGGGCGCTACCAGGTACTGCCGCCCGTCCAGGTCGAGCAGGTTGACGGGCGTCCGCCGAGGCTCGCCGCTGCGGCGCCCTCGCACTTCCAGGATCCTGCTCCCCCAGACGCTCACCCCGGCGCGGGTCAGGGCCAGGACCAGCGGATTCATCACGTGGCGGGTTGCCCATCCGGGCTGGCGGTAGTGCTGTTGCTCCATGTCGATCGCTCCTTCTCACGGGCAGCTAACGTCGTTAGCCTCCAGTATGGCTAACGACGTTAGCCTCGTCAAGGGCGCGACCGACGTGGACGCTTCAGGCGACCGCGCCGCTTCGACGAGGCAGCACCCAGCCCGGGCGCGGAAAGTGACAGGTGTACCCGTTCGGGTAGTGCTCCAGGTAGTCCTGGTGCTCTGGCTCCGCCTCCCAGAACGGCCCGGCGGGCGTCACCTCGGTGACCACCTTGCCGGGCCAGAGCCCCGATGCTTCGACGTCGGCAATGGTGTCCTCGGCCACACGGCGCTGCGTGTCGTCAAGGTAGAAGATCGCCGAGCGGTAGCTCGTGCCCACGTCGTTGCCCTGCCGATTGACCGTCGTAGGGTCGTGGATCTGGAAGAAGAACTCGAGCAGGTCGCGATAGGACGTCTGCTCGGGATCGAAGGTGATCTCGATGGCCTCGGCATGGGTCCCATGGTGGCGATACGTCGCGTTGGCCACGTCACCGCCGGTGTAGCCCACTCGCGTGGACAGCACTCCGGGGCGCTTGCGGATCAGGTCCTGCATGCCCCAGAAGCAACCTCCGGCAAGAATCGCCTTCTCGGTGCGCTCGCTCATCGCGCTTCCTTTCTTGTGTCCTCGGGGTCGTCGAACAGCGTCTTGTACTGGCCATAGCCCTCGGCCTCCAGGTCCTCGTAGGGCACGAAGCGCAGGGCGGCCGAGTTGATGCAGTAGCGCAGGCCTCCCTCCTCGGGAGGTCCGTCCTCAAAGACGTGACCGAGATGGCTGTCGCCATGCCTCGATCGGACCTCGGTGCGGATCATCCCGTGGCTCCGGTCGGTCTGCTCCAGCACGTTGGATTGGTCCAGGGGAACGGTGAAGCTGGGCCAGCCGCAACCGCTGTCGAACTTCTTGGTGGAAGCGAACAGGGGCTCCCCCGAGACGATGTCGACGTAGACACCCGCCTCCTTCTTGTCCCAAAACTCGTTGTCGAAGGCCGGCTCGGTGGCGCCCTCCTGGGTCACGGCGTACTGGCGATGGTCGAGCCGGGCAATCGCCTCCTGGTCCTTGCGATAGTCGTCGTCCGTCACGTCGACCCTCCTTGTCCTCGATACCCCAAACTCCCACACCGCGGCGCGGCTGAGGCGACGCCGTACGATCCGAGGCAGGGCCCGGGCCACCAGTCAACCCGGTCGGACCTCCTGGCCTGGCAACCAGTGCCGCCAGCGCCAATCATCGGCCCGAACGAGATCTGGAGACCGTCTCGGCGGAGGGTCTACCTTGGGAGCCGTGACTGAGATCTCCGAGCGCTACCGACGGATCGCCGACGGCTTCACGGCACGCATCGACGGAGTGGCCGACGACCGCTGGTCGCTGCCATCACCCTGCACCGAATGGGTCGCAAGGGATGTGGCGGCGCACGTCATCGGGACGCACGACCGGGTGCTGGCCACGCTGGACGGGGCCGAGCCCAATGAGGTCGACGCCGATGGCGACCTCGCCGCACAGTGGGCGGTGGCTCGCAGCGAGCTGCAATCGGCCCTCGACGATCCGGCCCGAGCGTCAAAGACCGTGAGCGGAATGTTTGGCGAGCAGCCCTTCTCCTCGCTGGTCGGCCGGCTCCTCTGCGCGGACACCCTGATCCACACCTGGGACCTGGCCCGAGCGACCGGACAGGACGAGCGGCTCGATCCCGAGGGCGTCTCCACGGCGCTCGGGTTCTTGCTGCCGATCGACGAGGCGATCCGCCGGCCGGGCGGGTTCTCCGCCAAGATCGACCCTCCCGCGGACGCCGACGAGCAGACCAGGCTGCTCAACTTCTGCGGACGAAGCGTGGAAAGGGCGAGCTCCCGCTGACACGCCGGCCCTAGCATTTCGCCTCGGCGTCAACCTGCCGGACGAGCGGAGGTGACGTGACGAGGAGTGGGCCCGATCACGAGGAGACGGCGCCGGCCCCCGAGGAGACGGCACCGGTCCCCGAGGTGACGGCTCGCAAGCTGCTCCGGGTTCGGACCGTGTGGGTCCTCCCGACCATCTTGGGCTCATTGCTGATCATGTTGGTGACCCTGATCTACTTTGGCTCGATCGTCGACCCGGCGGCTCACCTGCACGGACTGCCCGTGCTCGTCGTCAACCAGGACCAGGGGGGCGAGTCACCGGCCGGCCACGTCAACCTCGGAACGGAGACGGTGTCGTCGTTCCAACGCTCCTCGGCGCTGACCAGCCGGCTGGCGCTGCGGACGACGAGCCTGCAGGAAGCCCACGTCCTCTTGAACCAAGGTGCCGACTACGCGGCGGTCGTCTTCCCCACCGACTTCACCCAGTCGGTCCTCTCGCTGGCCGGAGCCTCGTCGGCACCCACGCGTTCCGCCCCGAGACCCACCGTCGAGCTGCTGACCAATCCTCGGGCCGGGAACATCGGCGTCAGCCTGGCGACCGGCGTGCTCCAACCCGCCCTGACCCAGGCCTCGCACAAGATCGGTGCACAGGTCCTGGCGGTGCGGGCCGGCAACGGTCACGCCGACCCGAGCGTGCGGGCCCTGCTCGCGGATCCGGTCGCCCAGGCCATCGTCCCCTACCGACCGTTGCCCGACCACGCCGGCTTGGGCCTCAGCGCGTTCTACCTCTCGCTCCTCACCACCATGACCGGGTTTCTCGGCGCCACGGCCATCAACGCGGCGGTCGACTCGGCTCTCGGCTACGCCACCAGCGAGATCGGCCCGTGGTGGCGGCTGCGTCGACCGCTGCGCATCACGCGGTGGCAGACCCTGCTCGCCAAATGGACCATGGCCGTCGTCATCGTCCCCGTGATGTCGGGGGTCATGCTGCTCGCGGCCGCAGCCATCCTGCAGGTCGACGCGCCGCATGCCTGGCTCCTGTGGTTGTACGTGGCATTCGCGGCCGTCGTGGTCGCGTTCGGGACACTGGCCCTGTTCGCCGCCCTCGGCACGCTCGGCCAGCTCTTCGCGCTGATCATCTTCATCTACCTGGCACTGGCGTCCTCCGGGGGAACCGTTCCCCTCCAGGCGCTGTCCGGCTTTTATCGCTTCACCAGCAGCTTCGAGCCCCTACGGCAAATCCTCGACGGTGTCCGGTCCATCCTCTACTTCGACGCGCAGGGCGACGCCGGGCTCACTCGGGCCCTCGTCCTGACCAGCATCGGCCTCGTCTTCTGGCTCGTCTTCGGCACGGTCGCCGTTCGCTGGTACGACCGGCGAAACCTCTATCGCATGCCGCCGGAGGTCATGGCGTACGTCAACCGTGCCGTGCGGGCCTACACGGACAGCGAGCGGCCCGACCCCCGGCCCGAGTCCCGAGCGGATCCACAACCACGCTGACGGTCCCTCCCGAGCCGCCGGACGGGAGCGCGACCTACGACTTCTCGCTGACGCCGGCCTGGTCGAAGGTCGCCATCTCGGCCAGAACCCGAGCCGCGGACTGCAGGATCGGTAGTGCCAGGCATCCCCCGGTCCCCTCCCCGAGTCGCAGATCGAGATCCAGCACGGGGCGCAGACCGACCCGCTCGAGCGCCACGCCGGCGCCCGGCTCTACCGAGCGGTGACCGGCGAAGCAGTACTCGACCACCCCCGGGGCGAGCGCGGCCGCGACCAGCAGACCCGCGCACGCAATCACCCCGTCGACGACGACGGGGACCCGGGCGGCAGCGCCCCCCACGATGTAGCCGGCCAATGCCGCGATCTCCAGACCCCCGAGTGAAGCGAGCGCCCCGACCGCGTCACCCGGCTCGACGTGGCGCGCCGTCCGCTCGAGCGCACCCTCGACCACGGCGAGCTTTCGCCGCAGCGTCTCGTCGTCGATCCCCGTGCCACGCCCGGTCACGTCGGACGGCGGACGGCGGGCGAAGTACGCGATCAGTGCGGCCGAGGGTGTGGTGTTGCCGATGCCCATGTCACCGGTCACGAGGCACCGGTTGCCGGACGCCACGAGCTCCCGGGCGACCTCGGCCCCGACGTCGAGGGCGCGCCACGCTTCGTCGCGCGACATCGCCGGCTCGATCAGGATGTTTCCCGTGCCGGCGCGCACCTTGCGGCGGATGAGCCCAGGAGCCGCATCGAGCGCCGTCGCCACTCCGACGTCGACGACCAACACGTCCACGCCGATCTGGCGGGCGATGGCGTTGATGGCTGCCCCGCCCGCGCAGAAGTTCCCGACCATCTGGGTGGTCACCTCCGACGGCCACGGAGTGACGCCCTCCGCGACCACCCCGTGATCGGCGGCAAACACGGCCACGGTGGCGGGCGTGGGCACGGGCGGGGGCAATACCCCGGAGATCGCCGCCAGCCGCGAGCCGAGGACTTCCAGCTGTCCGAGCGAGCCGGGCGGCTTGGTGAGCCTGCCCTGATGTTCCTCGGCCGCGCGGCCCACCGCAGCGTCGGGCGCTGCCATCACCTCCGCCGCCTCTTCGAATGGTCGCATTCCCTCATGTTGCCCCCAATGCTCGTGATGGACCGCCCAGCGGAGCGGTCGCGGCGACGCCCAACCGGCCTGGGCCAGCTCCGGCTCGGGATCGAACTCTTCGACCCACCCGATGCACAGGTAGGCGATGGGGGACACGTGCGGCGGAAGCTCCAAGACGGCCGAGAGCTCGGAGGGCTCGTAAAAGCTGACCCAGCCGACGCCCAGGCCCTCGACGCGTGCGGCGAGCCAGAGGTTCTCGATCGCCAGGCAGGTCGAGTACGCCGCGGTCTCCGGCTGCAGATGACGGCCGAGTACCCGGACGCCGCCCCGCTCGAGGGTCGACGTCACCACCACGTTGAGCGGGGCGTCCAAGATGGCCTGGATCTTGAGGCGATCGAAGTCGGAACCTCGTGCCGAGCTCAGCGAGGCGGCGAAGACGCGACGCTGCTCCTCCACGTGTGCGGCGACGCGCCGGCGCAGGGCCTCGTCGGTGACGAGCAGGAAGTCCCACGGTTGGGACAGGCCGACCGACGGGGCCTGGTGCGCCGCCCGCAGCACCCGGTCGATCACGTCACCCGGGACCGGATCCCCGAGGAACCGCCGCCGGACGTCGCGCCGGGTCCCGATGACCGAGTAGAGGGCCTCTCGAGCCGAGGCAGGGTCGCCCTTCACGACCGGACCGCCTCGCGCACGATGCCGACCATCGCCTCGCTCGAGAGCTCGGGCAGCGTCAGGTAGCGCGCCCCCATCTCCTCCGCCAGGCCCCTGGCCAACCCGAGTCGGATGGGACCCTCCTCGACGTCGACGACGATGGCGGCCATGCCATTCCGGCGCACCTCACCGGCGGCCCGGCGAGCGGCCTCGAGCGGGTCGTGGCTGGCGGGCCCCGCCGTCGCCCGCCCGTCCGAGACCAGGATCAGGAGGGGCGCAAGGTCGCCGGAGGCGCCCGTCGCCACGGCCAGGGCGCCGAGGATGCCGGCCGCGAGCGGCGTGCGGCCGCCAGTGGGCAGATCCGCCAGTCGGGCCCGCGCCACCTCGACACTGCCGGTCGGGCGGAGGACCACGTCGCTCGACTCGTCACGGAAGGTGACGAGGGCCACCCGATCCCTGCGCTGGTAGGCGTCGAGCAGGAGGCTGAGCACCGCGCCCTTGGTCACCTCCATCCGGCGCTCGACACCCATGGAGGCCGAGGCATCGACGGCGATGACGAGCAGGTTGCCGACACGTTGCTCGCACACGGGCTCGCGCAGGTCGTCCACCACGACGAGCGGTCCCTCGCGGTCCGTGGAAGCCTCTCCGCGCTCTGCCGCCAGGGCGCGACGCGAAGCCACCGCCCGCACAGTCGCGCCAAGGGCGACGGCCGACACCGGGCCATCGGGTACACGGTCGCCGATCTGGCGCCCCCTGGCCGAGAGCGCGGTCGAGCGACGACCCGGGCGATCGTCGGAGCGCGAGCCACGTCCCGTCTCGATCCTCGACACAGCCCGGGGTTCCGCGATCCGGGCGGGCTCCCGAGCCGCGGGACCGTCGCCCGGCCCGGCCTCACCGGAGACGCGGTCTTCTTCCCCACCACCGTGACCTTCACCGGCCTCACCGGCCTCACCGGCCTCACCGGCCTCACCGGCCTCACCCGCCTCACCGGCCTCACCGCCGCTCGTACCATCACCGGTGTCGCTACCGAGAGCCTCGTCGATCGTGGCGTCCTCGATGCCGGGCGCCTCGAACGGATTGCGGCGGCGGCGATGCGCCAGGGCCAGCGGCGCGACGCGTCGCACGTCCTCCACGGTCGCCTCGGGCCGACCCTCCCAGCCGGCGAGCGCCGCAGCCGCACGACAGATCACGAGATCCGCTCGCAGACCCTCCGCCCCCACCGCCGAGCACAGCCGGCTGACGACGAGCAGGAGCTCGTCGGTGAGCTCCGCGGATTCCGACCGAGCCAGCCGATCCGCGAGCGCCGCCTGCGACGCCTGCCAGGCGCGGGCGAAGCCCGAGGGGTCCGCGTCGTAGACCAGCCGGCGCCGGACGGCCTCGGCCCGGGCCTCCGCGTCGGACGACGACCGGACCTCGACCGACAGGCCGAAGCGGTCGAGGAGCTGCGGGCGCAGCTCGCCCTCCTCGGGGTTCATCGAGCCCACGAGCACGAAGCGGGCCGGATGAGCCTCCGACACGCCCTCCCGCTCGACGCGGTTGATCCCGCTGGCGGCGACGTCCAGCAGGACGTCCACCAGGTGATCGGGCAAGAGGTTGACCTCGTCGACGTACAGGACGCCGCCGTCGGCCTCGGCCAGGAGGCCGGGGTGGAACCTCCGCCGGCCCTCGGTGAGCGCCGCCTCGAGGTCGAGGGTCCCGGTGACCCGGTCCTCGGTCGCCCCCACGGGAAGCTCGACGAAGGGGGAACGTCCGGGGAGGAGCGCTGCCAGCCCGCGGGCGAGCGGTGGACTTCGCGCTGCCCTTGTCGCCACGCAGCAGCACCCCCCCGATGCGCGCGATCGAGCGCGTTGAGCAGGAGGGCGAGCTTCACGTCCTCGTGCCCGACCACCGCGGAGAACGGAAACCCGGCTCCGCCCGCTCCCGCCCCGCGCCCGCAGGTGCACGGGCCTCGGGCCGATCCTCCCAGCCGACGCTCATCGCGACTCCTCCCAGCCCTCCGCCTCGAGCAGGGCGGAGCGCAGCGTGTCGAGGGCTCGGTCGGAGGCTTGCCACAGGCCCCGCTCGTGGGCCTCCAGCAGCCGCTCGGCGATGGAGCGCAGGGCCCAGGGGTTCGAGGTCTCGAAGAACTTGCGAACCTCCGCGTCCGCCACGTAGGCCCGGGTCACCCGCTCGTACATCCAGTCCTCCACCACCCTCGCCGTCGCGTCGTAGCCGAAGAGGTAGTCGACGGTCGCCGCCATCTCGAACGCGCCCTTGTAGCCGTGGCGCTGCATGGCGGCGATCCACTTCGGGTTGACGACCCGGGTGCGCACGACCCGGGCGGCCTCCTCGGCCAGGCTCCGCACCCGGGGCCGGGAGGGGTCGGCCGAGTCGCCGAACCAGGCCTTGGGCTGCACGCCGGTGAGGGCCCGGATCGTCGCGACCATCCCGCCGTGGTCCTGCAGGTAGTCGTCGGAGTCGAAGATGTCGTGCTCGCGGTTGTCCTGGTTCTTGACGGCGACCTCGATCGAGGCGAACCGGCGTTGCATGGCCTCCGCAGCGGGCCGGCCCATTCCCGAACGCCCGTAGGACCAGCCGCTCCACGCCTGGTAGACGGCGGCGAGATCGGCGTCGGAACGCCAGTCCCGGGACTCGAGCAGGGAGAGGATGCCCGAGCCGTACGCTCCGGGCTTCGCGCCGAAGATCCTCGGGTCGTCGCCGAACCCGGCCAGCTCGAAGGCCTCGTCCAGCAACCGCACGACGTGGGGGAAGGCGTCACGGAAGAACCCCGAGATCCTGAGCGTGACATCCACCCTCGGACGGCCCAGCTCGGCCTGGGGCACGAGCTCCAGGCCGCAGACCCGCCCAGACTCCTCCTGCCACACGGGTCGCACGCCGACCAGGGCGAGGGCCTGGGCGACGTCGTCGCCCATGGTCCGCATGGCCGCCGTGCCCCACAGCACGAGCCCCACGCAGCGAGGGAAGGGACCCTCCTCCTCGCGATAGCGCTCGATGAGGGCGTCCGCCAGCTTGCGACCGACCTCCCATGCCAGGGAGGAGGGCACGGCCTTGGGGTCGACGGAGTAGAAGTTGCGGCCGGTCGGCAGCACGTGCGCCATCCCCCGGGTCGGGGCCCCGCTCGGCCCGGACGGGACGTGGCGCCCGTCCAGCGCTCGCTGCACCGAGGAGATCTCGTCGGTGGTCCGCCGCAGCGACGGCACGAGCCGGTCGCAGACCCACCGCAGCGTCGGATCCTCGCCGTCGTAGCGCCATTCCACCGCCTGGAGGCTCTCGAGCACGCCACGGTTCTCGGACTCCACCCGGTCGACGTCTGCCCTGGAGCGCGCCGGCAGCCCGAGCGATCGTCGCGGCCGAGCAGGGCGGGGACGCTTCCCTGGGGCAGCCGCGTCATGGCCAGGACGAGATCCACCTCCGCCTCGCCCTCGGGCGGGAGACCGAGGACGTGCAGGCCGCCTCGGATCTGCGCGTCCTTGAGCTCGCAGAGGTAGCCGTCCACGTGCAGGACGAGGTCGTCAAACTCGTCGTCGGGCGCGGCAGCTCGGACACCCCCAGGTCCCGGTGGATCTCCGCCTCGACGAGCAGGTCCCATACCCTGGCGCGAATCGCCGGGAGCTTGGCCGGGTCGAGCGACGGCCACCTGCGCGTGCTCGTCGAGGAGCGACTCGAGGCGCGCCAGGTCGTCGTAGGTCTCGGCCCGGGTCATGGGCGGAAGGAGGTGGTCGACGATCACCGCGTGCGCACGCCGCTTGGCCTGGGTGCCCTCGCCCGGATCGTTGACGACGAAGGGGTAGACGAGCGGGAGGTCGCCCAGCGCGGCGTCGGGCGAAGCAGGCCGCCGACAGGCCCACTCCCTTGCCCGGGCAGCCACTCGAGCGTGCCGTGCTTGCCCACGTGGACGACCGCGTCGGCACCCCAGACCTCGTCCAGCCAGCGGTAGAACGCGACGTAGTGATGGGTCGGCGGCAGGTCCGGCGAGTGGTAGACGGCCACCGGGTGGTCGCCGAAGCCACGGGGCGGCTGGACCAGGACGAGGACGTTCCCGAGATCGAGGCCCGAGAAGACCAGCTCGTCCCCCTCGACGTACACGTCGCCGGGCGGCGGGCCCCAGGCGTCCACCATCGAGGCGCGCAGGGACTCGGGCAGCGAGGCGAAGCGCCGCGCGTACTCGCCGGCCGACCACCGACCGGGGGCGGAGGCGAGCTGCGCGGGGCTCAGCGACTGGCGGTCGTAGGAGAGGCCGTCGGCCAGCGCGGCCATGAGCTCGTCGCCGGTGGCGGGGATGCCTTCGACGCCGGTAGCCGGCACGACCCATCGATCGCAGCAGCTCGATCACGCTGGCCGGCGTGTCGAGGGCGACCGCGTTGCCGAGACGGCTCCGCTTGGTCGGGTAGGCGGAGAGCACAACGGCCACGCGGCGCTCCGAGACCTCCCGGTGGCGCAGTCGGGCCAGACGGACGGCGATGCCCGCCACCCTCGCGACACGATCGGGTTGCGTCCGGTACGCGGTGACCGGCGTCCGCAGCTCGTCGCCGTCGTCGACCACCTCCTTGAAGGAGAAGGGGACCGACACGATGCGCCCGTCGAACTCGGGGATGGCGACCGCCATCGAGACGTCCATCGGTCCGAGCCCGGCGTCGCTCGAAGCCCACGCCTCCTGGGACACCGTCGCAGCCACGGCCTGCACGACGGGCACGTCGAGCTCGACCAGAGCGGTCGCGTCCCACTGATCTCCGGCCGCCGCGCCCATGGCCAGCACGGTGGTCACCACCACGTCGACTCCCTGTCGGCGCAGGAGGTCGAGCGCCTCGACGCGCCCCTCGGGACCCGGCCTCATCGAGTAGCAGTAGATCGCCACGGCGTCGGCCCCCCGCTCCTCGATCGCGTCCGCCAGGTCCTCCACGAACTGGGTGTTCCCGGAGAGCAGGTGGGCGCGGTAGAAGACGATCCCCACCCTCGGCCGACCGGCGACCGTCCGGCGGTCACCCAGGACCCCGGCGAGCGGCACCGGTCGGGGCGGATCGAAGCCGAAGCCCCCCATCAAGACGGTGTCGGCGACGAAGCGCACGAGACCTTCCATGTTGGCGAGACCGCCGTAGACGAGGTACTCGAAGGCCTGCGCGACGGTGGCCGCCGGAACGGTCGAGAGGGCGGTGAGCTCGGCGTCCGGAGCGGCCTCGCCCGCGAAGGCGAGCAGCGGGATGCCCGCCTCGATGCAGCGCCGGCGCAGCTCGTCGAACGGTTGCTCCCATGCCCTGCGGCCACCGAGCAGGCGCACCAGCACCGCGGTGACCCCCGCCAGATCGGGCGGCTCCGTGAGCGAGGACGGGTTGGCCGCGCGCAGGGGCTCGAACCCCTCGGGGAGCCCCTCGAGGACCGAGCGCACGGCGAGGATGTCGGTGTCCGCATTCGAAAGGAACAGGATCACCGCGGCCTCCCCTCGCCGATGAGCGACCCGAGGGCCTCCAGGTCGAGGTGGGACTCGAGGAGATCGGCCAGCCGGTCCCACTGCGTCCGGCGCGCCGTCGCGAACGAGACGCCGGCGGGGACGAAGCGCTTGGCGCGCCGGGAGGCCACCGCCTGCAGGAAGGAGGTGCGAAAGGCGTCCTCCTCGAACAGCCCGTGCAGGCTCGTGCCGAGCACTCCCCCGTCGCCGGACCGGGCCCCCTCGACCTCGGCGCCGTACGCATCGTCCAGCCGGATCCACCCGAGCTCGCGCCCGACCCGGTCGATGCGACCGTGGCGGATCTCGTAGCCCGAGACCCTCGCCCCGGCTGCGTGGCCCCGGCGTTGGCGGGTGGTCTTGACCGCCTCGAACTCCGTGTCGACGTCGAGCCAACCCAGTCCCTCGGTTGGACCGCGACCCGACTCCACCCGGTCGAGGATCCGTCGTCCGAGCATCTGGTAGCCGCCACAGACACCCAGCACCGTGGTCCCGGCGTGCCTGCAGGCCGCGATGGCTCGGTCGAGTCCGCGACCCCGAAGCCAGTCGAGATCGCTCACGGTCGCCTTGGAGCCGGGAAGGACGACGAGGTCCGGGTCGCCCAGGCCACCGCCGTCCTCCACCAGCCGGACATGGACGCCGGGCTCGATGGCCAGGGCATCGACGTCGGTGAAGTTGGAGATGCGCGGAAGGCGCACCACCGCGACGTCCAGGGGATCGGCGATCGGACCACCGCTCGACCGAGGACCGGGCCCGGACAGGGCGAGGGAGTCCTCGGCGTCGAGGGCCACGTCGTGCACCCACGGGAGCACGCCGAGCGTTGGAACGCCGGTCCGCCGCTCGAGCTCGGCCAGCCCGTCCCCGAGCAGGGCCGGATCCCCCCGAAACTTGTTGATCACGAAGCCGCGGACCAGGTCGCGGTAGTGGTCGGGCAAGAGGGCGACCGTGCCGTAACAGGCGGCGAACACCCCGCCCCGGTCGATGTCGCCGACCACCACGGCCGGCAACCCCGCGGCCCGGGCCAGCGGGAGGTTGACGATGTCGTGGTCGAGGAGGTTGATCTCGGCGGGACTGCCGGCGCCTTCGACGACGACCACGTCGTAGCGCGTGCGCAGGTCGGCGAGGCTCGCCAGCACCGTCTCGAAGAGGGCCGGCTTGCGGGCGTGGTACTCCGTGGCACTCAGGTGGCCGATCGGGCTCCCGTTGACGACCACCTGACTGGTCCGTTCCCCCGTCGGCTTGAGGAGGATCGGGTTCATGGCGACGTCGGGCTCGACGCCCGCGGCCAGCGCCTGGATGGCCTGGGCTCGCCCGATCTCGTGCCCGGCGGGGGTGATGTAGGAGTTGAGGGCCATGTTTTGCGCCTTGAAGGGCGCCACCTCGACCCCGCGGCGCGACAGCAACCGGCAGAGTCCCGTGACGACGTGGCTCTTGCCCGCGTTGCTGGCGGTGCCGCACACCATCAGACCGCCGTTCACGGCGCGCTCCGGTCGAGGGCATGGGCCAACCGTGTGAGGCCGCCACGATCGGGGACGGCGACGCGGGCGTGGTCGACGAGCCCGAACGAGGTGCAATCCCGCACGACCACCCCTTGCGGCAGCAACCGCTCGCGCAGGCCCGGTGCGCGCCGGCAGAGGACGAAATTGGCCTGGGAGGGCAAGGGCTCGAGCCCGTGCGATGCGAGCAGCGACGTCAGCGCCGCTCGGAGCTCGGCGATGCCGTCCGACCACCCGCGCAGGTCGGCCACCTCGAGCAGGTCGGGCAGGAGGCCCACCGCCAAGCCGTTGACCGACCACTCCGGCTGGCGACGGCGCAGGGTCCAGACGAGCTCCGGGTCGGCCAGGACGTAGCCCAGCCGGAGGCCGGGACAGGCGAACAGCTTGGTCAGCGAGCCGACGACGACCGACCCGGGATCGCCCCGCGTCCACCGACCGGTGGCCATCGCAAAGAACGCCTCGTCCCACACCCCCGCGACGTCGTCGCCGGGCGCGAGGATCCCCGTCGGGTTGTGCGGGTTGGACCGCCACCTCGGGCCGACCGAGCGCGGACCCCTCGGATGGAGGGAGAACTCGGGGTCCTCGCACCATCCTCCGAGCTCGGCGGCCACCAGGGCGATGGCCTCCGAGCCTCCGTTCGTGAGCAAGACCCGATCATCGGCCACCCCGATCGCGGCTGCGAGCTCGCGGGTGGCGGCGTCACCGTCGGGATACCGGCCCAAGGAGTCCAGCCGGTGCCGTGCAAGTCGGGTGAGTGCCGGTGCGAGCGGGTTCAGGCTGGCCGACAAGTCCACGACCTCGCCCGGATCGAGTCCGAGCGAACGGGCGACCCGGGCGCCGTCACCGCCGTGACGGCCGGGCGCCGGCAACGGGCTCGTCGCGACCGCGCCGCGCAGCGAGGGACGCGGGGAGAGTTGTCTCACGGCCACAGACCCGCCGTCACGAGGGCCGACAGCAGGGCCAGGGTCACCCGGCGCGAGAGCTCGACCGCCCGGGCGATGTCGGCGGGCTCGGGCGGGCGTCCGGTGCCGAGCGACGGCCGGACCTCGACGCGCCCGCCGTAGCGGTTGCTGCCGCCGAGTCGCAGCCCGAGAGCGGCGGCGAAGGCCGCCTCGGCCACGCCCGCGTTGGGCGACGGATGACGGGGAGCGTCCTCGCGCACCGCCCGGAGGACCGCCCCGGCGGCACGCGGGCAGACCGCGGCGACGAGCACGGCCGTCAGGCGGGCGGGCACGAAGTTGGCGAGGTCGTCCAGGCGGGCGCTGGCCCACCCGAAGCGCTCGTAGCGTGCACTGCGGTGGCCGACACGAGCGTCGAGCGTGTTGACGGCGCGGTAGCCGAGCGCGCCGCCGGCGCCGGCGAGCACGGCCCAGCAGGCGGGCGCGACCAGCGCGTCGACGGTGTTCTCGGCGACGGACTCGATGACGGCGCGCGCCACCTCCTTCTCGTCGAGCCCGGAGGTCTCCCGCCCGACCAGACGAGGCAGCATCGCTCGCGCTCCCTCCAGATCCCCTGCCTGCAAAGGGACTGCTATTTCCATGGCGGTGCTCCCGAGCGCCCGCTCGGCCACGGCCAGGTAGGTCGCCGCGGCGGTGGAACGCAGCCCGGCGCCGGCGCCGACCCCGATCGCGACGCCCACCAGGGCGTGGAGGACGCCGGCCGATCTCCGGTCGGCATAGGCGTGCCGCTCGACGGTCCCCATGACCCTGCCGAAGACGGTCAAGGGGTGCGGGCGGAGCGGCGGCTCGCCGAACACCAGGTCCGCCGACACGCCCGCGGCCACGGCCAGAGGTCGCGCCCTCACCAGCGGGCCACCGCCGTGAGCAGCCCCACGCTCTCGGCGATCATCCCGGCGGCGCCGAGCACATCGCCCGTGAAGCCGCCGATGCGACGCATCGCCAACCAGATCACCCCCGCAAAGCCCACGGCAGCCACGGCCACGGCCACCGGCCCGGCCGGAACCGACCACGCGGCGGCGAGGCCGGCCGCACCCAGGGCGGCAACCAGGTAGAGGATGGGAATCCTCCGCACCGAGGCCCGCCGGTCGGCCCCCGGGCCACCGGGCACATCCCCGTCGGAGTGGGCACCGAAGGCGCTGGCAATCCCGCCCTCCGCCCGTGCGTAGGGCATCCCGCACGCGCAGGCCGCCATGGCCGTGCGCGACAGGCACCACAGCCCTCCGAGGAGTAGGGGGGCCGGCCGGATGGAGGCGAGAGCCGCCCAGCGGAGGATGAGGACGGCGCCCGCAGCCCCGACGCCGAAGGCACCCGCATCGGGTTGGCGCATGACCGCCAGTCGTCGCTGGCGCGGCAGAGGCGGCAGCAGGCCGTCCGCGCTGTCGACGAGGCCGTCGAGGTGCAGGAGGCCAGTGAGTGCCAGGTCCGCGACGACCACGATGGCCGCCGCGGCGAGCGGCGGCCAGGCGCGGGCGACGAGCCACCACGTCCCCCCGAGCGCCAACCCCATGGCCGCCCCGACCACCGGGAACCAGCGCAGCGCGCCGGGTGTCGGCCGGCGGGCCCCACCCAGGGGAGTGAGGAAGGCGAGGGCCTCACGCACCCGGTGCGCTCCCCTCGCGTCGGGCCTTCCCGCCGTCGACCGACGTCTCCCCTGCTGCCGCCACCTCGACGAGGGCCCCGAGAGCCAGGGCTCTCCCGGCGACGACGAGGTACGCGGCATCGGCGACGGCGGACACCGCCCGATTGAGGGCACCCAGCTGGTCACGGAAGCGCCGCCCGGCGTCGGTGGCCGGGTGGACCCCCAGGCCCACCTCCTCCGAGACGACGACGGTGGCGCCTCCTCGTTCACGCAGCGCGTCGCACAGCGCGGCCGCGTCCGCCTCGAAGCCATCGAGGCGGGCCACCCAGGTCCCGAGGGCGTCCAGCAAGACCGTCCCGTGCGTCGCGGCGAGGACGCCGGCCACGTCGGTGCCGCACTCCACCGTCGTCCAGCTGGCCGGTCTGCGCCTCCGGTGGGCGGCGATGCGTCCGGCCATGTCGGGGTCCGTCGCCACCCCCGTGGCGAGATAGGTGATCGGCGGCCCGTGACGGTCGGCCAGGCGTTCGGCAAACTCCGACTTGCCCGAGCGGGCACCTCCGAGCACGAGGGTGATCATCGGCCGACACCCGGGCCCGAACCCTCGGACGAGAGGGCGCCCGCCAGCACGGCAGAGTGCACCGCGAGGGCCAGGCGCGACCCCCACACCGAGCGGGGCCCGCCAAAGGCGGCAGCACGGCCCTCCTCCGGGCACGCCACGCACACCGCGTCGGTGGCGGTGCCGGTGGCCTCCAGGCCGGCATCCATCAACGCCTGCACCTTGGCCTCGGTCGCGGTCGCGACCGCGTTGACCAGGGCGGCATCCGCCATGCGCTCGGGCACCGTGGCGACCACGTTGATGGTGCCGGCGAGGTGCGAGGACCCTTGCGGCTCGCGATCCGCCGCGAGGATCGGCTGGCTCAGGCCCACCGTGGCCACGACCTCCACTCCCTCGCAGATGCCCTCGACGCGTCCGCGGACGTCTGCGGCGGTCAGCATCCCCACTCCCCGACCGGGCAGGCCGAGCGACACGCCGAGCTTGGAGAGGTGGCGATCGGGGTCCCGGCGTGAGTAGGCCGCCGGAACCTGGGCGTTGACCACCCAGCGCCGCGGTCCGAGCCCGCCTCCGTGCGGGCTGCTCGCGATCGAGCGCATCGCTGCCGGCCAGCGCCACACCAGCACCGGCAGGGTGCGATCGCCCTCGCGCCGCCAACGGATGTCGGGTTGCATAAACCGTCCTCGCGCTCTCCGAGACTCTCCTCGGGCAGGCAGGTCTCCTGGCTGCGGATCGACGCCTCCCCCGACCTTCCCGCCCCGATGGGCCGTGGTCGTGGCTGGGGTCGGCTCCCCGGTCACAGTTGCGGGACAGCCCCGGACTCCCACCGGGTTCCCTGCGCTACGGGGCTCACTCTACGACAGCTCCCAGTCGCGCGACTCCGGGCGTGCGCCACGCCCCCCGGGACTACGCTCCGGCGGGAATGGCACGTGTGGATTCCGTGGTCCTCGTCAACACCGGACACGGCAAGGGAAAGTCCTCCGCCGCCTTTGGCGTGATGGCCCGGGGGTGGGCCCGGGGCTGGCATGTGGCCGTCGTCCAGTTCGTGAAGGGCGGCAAGTGGAAGACCGGCGAGCGCAAGCTCGCCGAGCACCTCGACATCGAGTGGCACACCCTGGGCGACGGGTTCACCTGGGAGTCCACAGATCTCGACGAGACGGCCGCCAAGGGCCGGCACGCCTGGCAGGTCGCCCGGGACAAGCTGTCCTCGGGCGACTACCAGCTCCTGATCCTCGACGAGCTGACCTACGCGGCCAAGTACGGCTGGGTGGACGTGGACGAGATCGTCGCCGGCGTGCGTGACCGCGCACCCAAGACCAACGTGGTGATCACGGGACGAGACGCCCCCCCGGAGATCGTCGAGATCGCGGACACCGTCACCGAGATGCGCAAGGTCAAGCA
Organism: uncultured Actinomycetes bacterium; assembly: GCA_963773635.1. Taxonomy (GTDB): domain Bacteria; phylum Actinomycetota; class Acidimicrobiia; order Acidimicrobiales; family RAAP-2; genus CAVZBW01. Next base: position 1,558,002 of record CAVZBW010000005.1, read on the forward strand.
CGCCTACGACCGCGACATCAAGGCGATCAAGGGCATCGAGTACTGAGATGCCACGGGCGGGGCGCCGCCACGGCGGCCTCGGTCCCCGATTGGTGGTCGCCGGGGTGTCCTCCGGCGTCGGCAAGACGACCGTCGCGACCGGCCTCATGGCCGCACTGCGCCGCCGCGGCCTCACCGTCGCCGCGGCCAAGGTCGGCCCCGACTTCATCGATCCGGGCTACCACGCCCTCGCCACGGGCCGGCCGGGCCGGAACCTCGACAGCTGGATCTGCGGGGAGGAGGCCATCGGGCCGCTCGCGCGACGGGCCGCCGCCGGCGCCGACCTGCTCGTCGTGGAGGGCGTGATGGGCCTCTTCGACGGGGCCGCCGACGGCGCACCCGAGGCCAGCACGGCGTCGATCGCCCGCCTCCTGCAGGCCCCGGTGGTCCTCGTCGTGGATGCCTCGGCGATGAGCGGCTCGGTCGCCGCGCTCGGTGCACGGCTACGCCACCTGGGACCCCCGTGTCCGGGTGGCGGGTGTCGTCTTGAACCGGGTGGGCAGCGAGGGCCACGCCGAGATGCTGCGGGACGCTCTCGCCCCGCTCGGAGTGCCGGTGATCGGCGCGCTGCCTCGGGACCCGGCGCTCACCTGGCGGGACCGGCACCTTGGCCTCGTCCCGGTGGCCGAGCAACCCGACTCGGTGCGTCGGTCGCTCGATCGCCTGGCCGCCACCGTCGCCGCGTCGCTCGATCTCGGGGCGGTGAGCGACCTGGCCGCCCGCGCCGCTCCCCTCTCCGTCGAGGAGCCTCGGATGCCCGAGGCGGGCGCGCCGGCGCGCCTCGCCGTGGCCGCCGGACCGGCCTTCACCTTCGTCTACCGGGACAACCTGGAGGCGTTCGCGTCGGCCGGTGCCGACCTGCTGGCCTTCGATCCGCTGAGCTCCCCCTCCCTTCCCGAGGGGACCGACGCCCTCTACGTCGGTGGCGGCTTCCCGGAGACCTACGCGGCGGCCCTGGCCGACAACGTCGCCCTCCTCCGAGACGTCCGTGCCCGAGTAGCGGGCGGGATGCCGACCTGGGCGGAGTGCGGAGGCCTGCTCTGGCTGGCTCGGCGGCTCGACGGGATCCCTCTCGCCGGCGTCGTCCCGGCCGATGGCGTCATGACCGGGCGGCTCACCCTCGGGTACCGCAGTGCGATCGTCCGGACGGACACGCCGGTGGCGGCGGCCGGGACCGAGCTGCGCGGCCACGAGTTTCACTACTCGACCGTCGATCCGCCCGGCGATGCGCTCGAGCTGCGGGCTCGCTTCGGCGCGGGGACCGGCGGTCACGGCGGAGCCGCCCTGCTCGCCTCCTATCTCCACCTCCACCTGGGCGCGGACCCCCGGCCGGCCAGCCGGTTCGTGGCGGCGGCCGCTGGCGCCGCCCGGGGACGGTCCTCCCCGGTGCGGTAGAGTCCGCAGGCTGCGGTGCACGGCAAGCCGGTGAGAGTCCGGCGCGCCTCGCACTGTGACCGGGGAGCGAACCCCACGGCCACCGGACCTTGCGTCCGGCGGGGCGGGGCGAGCGCCGATCCGGGAGCCAGAAGACCGGCCGCGGCCGTACCAGAGGCGATCCGCAGGAGTTGAGAGGTGCGCCCGTCCCTTGTAGGCGTCGGAGTCGGGCCCGGCGACCCCGAGCTCCTGACCCGAAAGGCGGTCGCCGTCCTGCAGGACGCCGACCGCGTGCTCGCCCCGACCTTGGCCGTCGACGCGATGGGCCGCGCGGAGGCGGTCGTCCGGGGTGCGCTTCGTGACCTGCCTGTCGAGCGGGTCGTCTTTGCCATCGACGGCGACGACGAGGCCAGAGAAGAGGCCCACCGGATCGCGGCCCACCGGATCGGCGAGTGCCTGGCGAGCGGCGAGCTCGTGGCGTTCGTCACGCTTGGCGACCCCAACGTCTACAGCACGTTCCACCACCTCGCGGCGCGTGTCGCCGAGCTGCGACCCGGCGTCGCGATCGAGACGGTGCCCGGCATCATGGCCTTCCAGGAGCTGGCCGCGAGGTCCGGCACGGTCGTCCTCGACGGTGCCGAGCGATTGCACCTCGTGAGCGCGGCCGGAGGGCCCGAGGTGCTGGACGTGCCGCTGGCCGATCCCGACGCCGCCATCGTCGTCTACAAGGGCGGCCGGCACCTGCCGGCGCTGGCCGAGCGCCTCGAGGCCGCGGGCCGGCTCGAGGGCTCCGTCTTCGGCGAGCTCCTGGGCCTCCCCGGGGAGCGCATCGCGCCACTCGGGGAGGCCGCCCGGGGTCCTGCGACCTACCTTGCGAGCGTGCTCGTGCCGCCGAGACGCCAGCTCCGCCGGTGACCTCGATGAGACCGATGATCTCGATGGTCGGGGCCGGACCGGGCGCGCCCGATCTCCTCACGTTGCGCGGACGCGACCGCCTCGCCTCGGCCGACGTGGTCGTCTGGGCGTCGTCCCTCGTCCCGGAGGCCGTGCTCGTCCACGCCCGGCCCGGAGCAGAGATCCGCGACTCCAAGTCGATGACGCTCGAGGACGTCCTCGACGTCTACGCGAGCCGTCCGGACTCGGCCATCGTCCGCCTGCACTCGGGAGACCCTTCGATCTACGGCGCGATCCAGGAGCAGATCGACTGGTGCGTGGTCAACCAACGCAACTTCGAGGTCGTCCCCGGCGTGAGCTCGCTCGGGGCCTCCGCCGCGGCGCTGCGCCGGGAGCTGACGATCCCCTCGGTCGCCCAGAGCGTCGTCGTCACACGGCTCGCGGGGAGGACCTCGGCGAGCATGCCGCCGCGGGAGTCGGTGGCGGCCTTCTCGGCCATCGGCGCCACGATGGCCGTCTTCCTCTCGGCCGCCCGCCCGGTCGATCTGCAGGCCCAGCTCTTGGCGGCCGGCTCGGCGTACGAGGCCTCGACCCCGGCGGCGGTCGTCGTCCGTGCCACCTGGCCCGACGAGCGGGTGCTCCCGACGACGGTGGGTCGACTTGCCGAGACCCTCCAGAGCTCGGGGGCACGCACCACGGCCCTCGTGCTCGTCGGACCGGCGCTGGTGGGGGTCGGCTCGCGGAGCCACCTCTATTCTCCGTCGTTCGCGCACGAAATTCCGCCGACGCTCGAGCCCCGGCTCGACGGCGGGAAGGCCGGCGTGACTCGCCGGCCCCCGGTGGTGCAGACGTCGGAGCCTCCGCTGAGTGTGGAGGTGGCCCGGCGACGACGGGGGCTCCGTACCGGCTGGACGACCGGAACCTGCGCGTCCGCCGCGGCCAAGGCGGCTGCGCAGGGCTTGCTCGCGGGCGCGCCGCCCGACGAGGTCGAGGTCGCCCTGCCCGGCGGGCGGCGGGTCTCGTTCCCCGTCGAGCGCGAGGCCCCGCACCGCTGCGCCGTCGTCAAGGACGCGGGCGACGATCCGGACTGCACCCACGGGGCCCGGATCACCGCCGAGGTCTCCGAGAGCCCTTCGGCGACGACCGAGCTGCGCGCGGGAGAGGGGGTGGGCGTCATCACCCTCCCCGGACTGGGCCTGCCCGTCGGCGCACCGGCGATCAACCCGGTGCCGCGACGCGTCATCCTGGCCGCCCTGGCGGAGGTCACCGCCACGCCCCTGGTCGTGACGTTCTCCGTGCCCGGCGGCGAGGGGATGGCCGCCGAGACGACCAACGCCCGCCTCGGCATCGTGGGTGGCATCTCGCTGCTCGGGACGACCGGCATCGTCCGACCGTTCTCCACTGCGGCGTACCGAGCCTCGGTGGTCCAACAAGTGGACGTCGCCGCGGCGCAGGGCAATCGCACCATGGTCCTCGCCACCGGCCACCGGTCCGAACGCGCCGCCCTGCGCCTGCGACCCGATCTCCCCGACGTGTGCTTCGTCGAAGTCGGGGACTTCACCGGCATCGCCTTGCGCAGGGCGGCCGCGTCCGGCATGGACAAGGTCGTCTGGGTGGGCATGGCCGGAAAGACGTCCAAGCTCGCCGCCGGCGTCATGATGACGCACTTCCATCGCTCCGAGGTGGACGGATCCCTGCTGGAGGAGGTGGCCCGGCTGTCGGGCGCGCCGCACTCGGTCGTGGCGGCGGCCACCGCGACGAGCACGGCCCGCCACTTCGCGGAGGTCTGCGACGCGGAATCGTGCCCGGGGCCGCTGCACGAGCTCTGCCGGCGGGCCAAGGCCGCCTGCGTCGCCCACGTGCGTGGGGCGCTCGACGTCGAGGTCGTGATGGTGGACTTCGACGGAGACCGGGTGATGGCACGTGCCTGACCGTTGCACGCCCGATCCGGGACTGCCCGACCGGCGGACACCGAACCGCATCGTGGTCGTGGGAATGGACGGGGGCCGGCCGGTGAGCTCGGTGGCCGCCCGCGAAGCCCTCGCCGAGGCCGACCTCGTCGTCGGGGGCCAACGGCATCTCGAGGCGGCAGCCGGGGGACGCCGTCGAACCGTGCTCGGCGCCGACGTGGAGGCCGCGCTCGACGAGATAGGGCGAGAGGAAGGAACGGTCTGCGTGCTCGCGTCCGGCGATCCGGGGTTCTTTGGCGTCGTGCGCCCGCTGGCCGCCCGCTTCGGCGCCGATCGCCTCGAGGTGCACCCGGCACCGTCCTCCGTGGCGACCGCCTTTGCCCGGCTCGGCCTCCCCTGGGACGACGCCTGCATCCTCTCCGCGCACGGACGGCCGCTCCAGGCGGTGGTCGACCGCCTGGAGCGCGCCGGCAAGGCCGCGGTGCTGGTGTCGCCGGCCAACCCTCCCGAGGCCCTCGGCCGGGCGCTGTTGGCCCACGGGATCACCGAGCGACGGGTCCACGTCTGCTCCCGGCTGGGCCTGCCCGACGAGCGGGTGGTGGCGACCGACCTGCCCGGACTGGCCGAGGGGTCGTGGGATCCGCTCTCCGTCGTGGTGCTGCGGCGAGACGACGGGGTGGCGGACTCGCCCACCTTGGCCTGGGGCCTCCCCGAGGAGGCCTTCGAGCACACGCCCGGCATGATCACCAAGTCGGAGGTGCGGGCGGTGGTCCTGGGCAAGCTGGAGCTGCCCGCCGAAGGGGTGCTCTGGGACGTGGGGGCGGGGAGCGGGAGCGTCGCCGTCGAGGCGGCGAGGCTACAGCCGGGCCTGGAGGTCCACGCGGTCGAGCGTGACGCCCAGAGCGCGGCCCGGGTGCGCCGCAACGCCGACGCCCATGGCGTGACCCTGCATGTGGTCGAAGCCACGGCACCGCCTGCACTGGCCGTCCTCCCCGATCCCGACCGAGTGTTCGTCGGCGGCGGGGGGACCGAGGTGCTCGACGAGGTGCTGAGCCGGCTCCGGCCCCACGGTCGCGTCGTCGCCACCTACGCGGCCCTCGAGCGGGCCGCCCATGCCGCAGCCGCGCTCGGCAACCTCGTCCAGGTGGGCGTGGCGCGCGGCGAGCGGCTGCCCGACGGTGGTCTGCGGCTCGCCGCCAGGAATCCCGTGTTCGTCGTGTGGGGCCCAGGGGCTTGCGGGAGCGAGCCGTGAGGGTAGTGAGCGTGTCGGCGACGGAGGCCGGGGCGGCGCTCGCGGCGCGCCTTCCCTTCGAGCACCGACACGGATCCGTGGGCGACACGATGCGCGACCGGTGGCGCGAGGTCGACGGTTGGGTGGTGATGCTGGCCACCGGCGCGGTCGTTCGGATCATCGCCCCGCTCCTCGGGGGCAAGGGGCACGATCCCGGCGTGGTCTGCGTGGACGAGGCGGGACGATGGGCCGTCGCCCTCTGCGGTGGCCACGAGGGGGGAGCCAACGCGCTGGCCCGCCGAGTGGCGGCGCTGCTCGGCGCCGAGGCCGTCGTGACGACCGCCACCGACGCGGTGGGTGCGCCGGCGCTGGACCAGCTGCCGGGCTTCTCTGCGGCCGGCGATCTCGCAGGGGTGACCAGAGCCATCCTCGACGGACGGCTGCCGCTGATCGAGTCGGACCTTCCCGGCTGGCCCGCTCCGGCCCTGACCTCGGGCCCGGGGCCCGAGCGGGTCATCGTCACCGACGCCTCAGTGCCGGCGACCCCCGGAGTCGCGGTGCTCCGCCCTCCTTCCCTCGTCGTCGGCGTGGGTTGCTCGTCCGACGCGACCGCCGAGGCGAGCGGGTCGTGGCTCGGCTCCGTGCTCTCCGAGGCAGGATTGGACCGAGCCAGCGTTGCCATGGTCGCCACCATCGACCGCCGTGCCGACCACCCCGCCGTGCTCGGTCTCGGCCTACCGGTACAGAGCTACGGCGCGGCAGAGCTCGCCGCCGTCGCCGTGCCCCATCCGAGCCCCGTCGTCGCGGGAGCGGTGGGCACCCCGAGCGTCGCCGAGGCGGCGGCCCTCCTCGCCGGCGGCGATGGGTCCCGGCTGGTGGTGACCAAGCGGGTCTCCGGCAACGTCACCGTGGCGGTGGCGAGGCGGGCCCGCCCACCCGGAAGGCTCTCGGTGGTCGGCCTCGGCCCGGGGGGCCCGGAGCATCGGACCCCCGCCGCCGACGTCGCGATCCGGCATGCCGAGGTGGTCATCGGCTACGGGCCCTACCTCGGGCAGGCGCAGGACCTCTCGTGGCCGGGCCAGGTGCGGGTCTCCTCGCCCATCGGCAAGGAGACCGAGCGTGCAACGCAGGCGCTGACGCACGCGGCGGAGGGGCGGCGGGTCGCGCTGGTCAGCTCGGGAGATGCCGGCGTCTTCGCCATGGCGTCGATCGTCTGCGAGCTCGCCCCGGAGGTGGCGCCCGGTGTCGAGGTCGACGTCGTCCCGGGCGTGACCGCCGCCCATGCTGCGGCGTCGCTGGTCGGAGCGCCGCTCGGGCACGACCACGCCGCGATCAGCCTCTCGGACCTGCGTACGCCGTGGGAGCTGATCGAACGGCGGATCACGGCCGCAGCCGAGGCCGACCTGGCGATCGCCTTCTACAACCCCCGTTCCCTACACCGTGGCTGGCAGCTGGATGCGGCGCTCGACATCCTCCGGCGACACCGGAAGCCCGAGACCCCGGTCGCCCTGGTGACCGACGCCTACCGGCCCGGCCAGCGCGTGATCCGTGCCACCCTCGGGGACGTCGATGCGGAGTCCGCCGGCATGACCACCTGCGTGATCGTCGGATCGAGCACCACCAGGATGGCGGCCGCCCGGATGGTGACCCCAAGGGGCTACCAGTAGTGCCCGTGACGGTCGGAGACCGCTGCACCGCCTGCGGCGCATGCCTGCCCACCTGCCCCGAGCACGCCCTGCTCCCGGCGCCGCGGAGGCCGACCGTCGACGCCGGGGCGTGTACCGACTGCCTGGCGTGCGTGGAGGTCTGTCCCGTCGACGCCATCTCGATCGAGACGTCACGTCGCGCCTCGAGCCCACAGCCCGGAGGGTCGCGGTGATCGACCGAGCGCAACCTGTGCCCGTCCATCCCATCGAGCCGGTCCATCCCATCGAGTCGGTCCATCCCATCGAAACAGAGAGCTACAGGATCCTCGAGCGGCGGGTGGACCTGAGCGACCTCCCCCCACTGAGCCGCTCCGTGGTGGCGAGGGTGATCCACGCCAGCGCCGATCTCGAGTTCGCCAGCTCCATGGTGGTCTCCGAGGGCGACCTGGAGGCGGCACTGGTCGCACTGGAGCGAGGCGCCCCGGTGATCACCGACGTAGAGATGGTCCGGGCCGGCATCGCCGGCGCCGACGCACGCTGCTACCTCGACCGGGCCCCTGCGGCGCGCGCCCCACTCGCAGCGCCGCCGCGATGCGCGCCGCGGCGAACGAGCACCCCGAGGGCGCCGTCTTCGTCGTCGGATGCGCGCCCACCGCCCTGATCGAGCTGGTCTCGATCGCGGCGACCGGGAGGCTGCGTCCGGCGTTGGTGATCGGCACCCCGGTTGGCTTCGTCGGGGCCGCCGAGTCCAAGGTGGCCCTCCGTGCCAGCGGCCTGCCGGCGGTGAGCAACGTGGGCGAGAAGGGTGGTTCGGCCGTGGCCGCAGCGGCGGTGAATGCCCTCCTGCGATACGTCGGTCCCGCTGGCGAGAGGGAACGCGGACTCGAAGAGGGAGGACACGATGGCTGACGCCGTCGTCCTGGTGGCCCACGGCTCGCGCTCGGAGGCCGGCACCTCCGAGATGTCCCACCTTGCAACCTCGGTGGCCGGCTCCCTGCCGTCCACCAGGGTGCGGATCGGCTACCTCGAGCTGTGCGACCCCCCGGCGAGCGACGTCGTGGAGGAGGTGATCTCGCAGGGCGCACGGGAGGTAGTGGTGGTGCCCCTCATGCTCCACGCCGCCGGCCACTCCAAGTCCGACGTGCCGGCCGTCGTCCTCGGTGCCCGGCGGCGTCATCCCGACGTGCGGATCGTCTATGGCAGACCCTTTGGCGCCGACCACGAGCTCCTGGCGCTCGGGCGTCGCCGGCTGGAGCAGGCGGGGGGCCTCGGCCTGCCGTTGGCAGTGCTGGCACGGGGCTCGTCGGACCCCGACGCCAACGCCGAGGCCTACCGGGCGAGCCGGCTCCTGGCCGACATGACCGGCGCACCCCTGGTGGCACCGGGCTTCTCGGGCATCACCTGGCCGACGGTGCCCGACGCCCTCCGTCAGCTGGCCCAACTGGGCGCACCCCGGATCGCCGCCTTTGCCTGGTTCATCGCCACCGGCGTCCTCATCGATCGGATGCGCGAGGACTACGCACGCTTCACCGAGGCGACGGGCATCGAAGTGGTCGACGGGGGGTACCTTGGCGCCGGCCGGACGCTCGTCGGGCTGGTGCGCGACCGCATCGAGGAGGCCGAGGCGGGCCGCACCGCGCCCAACTGCGACGCCTGCGCCTATCGCCGGCCGTTTCCCGGACTCGAAGATCGCGTTGGCCAGGCACTCGGCACCGGGCACTCCCACCTGGCGGCGGAGCACCGCCACGATCACGGTGAGAGGCCCTCCGTCGGGCGGCAATAGCTGCGGACCCCCGGGCGTTGCACGGTGTATGCAGGACGGGATAGCGACGTGCCCCACGTGCGGGACAAAGAACCGAGTGCCATTTTCGGCGACGGGGCATCCACGCTGTGCGTCGTGCCACGCCGATCTCCCGTGGCTGGTGGAGGCCGGGGAATCCGACTTCGATCGGGCCGTCGACGCGCGAGTGCCCGTCCTGGTCGACCTGTGGGCGCCGTGGTGCGGGCCGTGCCGGATGGTCGCGCCCGGTGTGGAGCGTGCGGCCCTGGAGCTGGCGGGCCACCTCAAGGTGGTCAAGGTGAACGTCGACGAGGCGCCGGGGGTCTCGGCACGCTTCGGCGTGCAGGGCATTCCCACCTTGCTCGTGCTCAAGGACGGCCAGCTCGTTGCAGAGCAGGTCGGCGCTTTGCCCGCCGATCGTCTGGTGAGCTGGGCCCGTCAGTCGGCCGGCGTCACCGCCTGAGGAAGGCGTCACGGTCTGACACGAATTGCCCGTGACGTTGCCCGACTGCGGTCCTTGATGCCGAATTGGATGGTGGGGCCACAGCGGTAAGAATCGGGATCCCATGGGCCGCTTCTTTGACGCGCTTGGTCGCGCCGTCGTCCGGTACCGGTGGCTCGTGGTCGTCGTGTGGATCCTGGGGTCGGTCATCGCGATCCGCTCGTTGCCCTCGTTGGGAAGCCAGGTCGACAACAACAACGGGGCCTTTCTCCCGGCCAGCGCGCCGAGCAACCAGGCCGCCGTGTTGGCCGAGCCGCTGATCGGCAAGCAGACCCACAGCCAGGTCCCGATCATTGCGGTCACCTCGAACGCGACCCTGGACTCAGCCGACCAGACCGCGATCAACAACGTGCGAGCCCGGTTGGAGACGGTTCCCTCCAAGCTGTCCGCCAATTACCTCGGCACGTCGCCCAACGACAAGGCCGCCCAGCTGCTCTTCGTCTCCTCGGTCTCGCCCTTTGACCAGAGCAAGACCAAGACCCTCGTCAACAACCTGGAGTCGGCCGTGGCGAGCGTCCCGCGACCCGCCGACCTTCAGGTCCACCTCGCCGGCCAGGTGGCCACCAACGTGGCCAACCAGGAGCAGTCCAACAAACAGGGCAAGAACATCCAGGACGCGTCGATCCTCTTCATCCTCGTCCTGCTCTTCATCATCTTCCGCTCGCTGCTGGCGCCGCTCGTCACCCTGCTACCGGCCGGGCTCGTGCTGGCGGTTTCGGGGTCGTTCATCGGCGGCCTGGGCAGCGCCGGGGTCCTCAAGGTCTCCTTCTTCACCCAGATCCTCCTGATCGTCTTGATCCTCGGGGCCGGCACCGACTACGGGCTCTTCCTCGTCTTCCGGGTGCGCGAGCGCCTGCTCGACGGCAGCGACCCCAAGGACGCCGTGGTCTACGCGGTGCGCCGGGTCGGCGAATCCATCACGGCCTCGGCCGCCACGGTCATCGTGGCGCTCCTGACCCTGCTGGCGGCCAGCTTCGGGCTGTACCACGACCTCGGACTGCCGCTCGCCATCGGAATCGCGGTGATGCTCCTCGCCGGGCTCACCCTCTTGCCGGCGCTGCTCGCGATCTTTGGCCGCGCGGTGTTCTGGCCCACCAAGACCCAGCCCCGGGAGCACGGCGAGGGACTGTGGGGCCGTGTGGCCGGGCGGCTGATCCGTCGACCCGTCCTGACGCTGGTCGTCGGCGTGCTGGCGTTGGGGGGGCTGTCGCTGTTCGCCCTCTCGTACAAGGCCTCGGGCTTTGGGGGCGACCTGTCGGCGCCCGCCGGCAGCGACGCAGCCAAGGGCAACGCCGCCCTGGCGGCCAACTTCCCGCAATCGAGCAATAACCCGACCAACGTGGTGATGCGCTTCTCCAAGTCCGTGTGGCAGGACCCCGACCAGCTGGAGACGGCCACCAAGGGCCTCCAAGGCATCAAGCAGTTCTCCACCCTCAGCGGACCATTGAACCCAACCGGATCCGCCATCACCCCGGCCGAGCTCTCGTCCATCTACGCCCAGGTCCACCCCTACGGCTCCGCCCAGGAGCTCGTGACCACGTCCCTGACACCGCCCGCGGGCTCGGGCATCTCGACCAGCACGTACGACACGTACCTGAGCACGGCGCGCTACATCAGCGCCGACGGCAGCACCGTCCAGTGGGAGGCCGGCCTCTCGGTCGGGTCACCTGGCAGCGACGCCGCGCTCAGCGCCGTGCCGGCCATCCGCAACCAGGTGGACGAGGTGGCCCGCCGGGCCGGGGCCAGCGACAACGGCGTCGCCGGCGAGGCGCCAGCGCTCTACGACGTGAGCCACATCTCCAACAGCGACGTCACGAGGATCGTGCCGATCGCCATCCTGGCCATCGGGCTCGTCCTGGCCCTCGTGCTCCGCAGCTTGGTGGCACCCGTGTACCTGATCCTGAGCGTGGTCCTCTCGTACCTGGCCTCCCTCGGGATCTCGGTGCTGGCCTTCATGACCATCGGCGGGCAGCAGGGCCTCGTGTTCCTCCTGCCCTTCTTGATGTTCATCTTCTTGCTCGCCCTCGGCGAGGACTACAACATCTTGGTGATGACGCGTATCCGGGAGGAGGCCAAGAGGGACAAGAGGGACGGCTTGCGGCGGGCGGTGGTCCGGGCCGTGGGGGCGACCGGTCCGACGGTCACGTCTGCGGGCCTGGTGCTGGCCGGGAGCTTCGTCGTCCTGGCGGTCGTCGGCGGCTCGGGACAGGGCAACGAGCAGATCCGGGTGATCGGGTTCGGGCTGGCCGTCGGCATCCTCATCGACACCTTCGTGGTGCGCACCGTCCTCGTACCCTCCATCGTCGAGCTGCTGGGCCGCTGGAATTGGTGGCCCTCGGAGCTGGGTCGGGAGACGGCGACACATCGAAGGCGTCGCCCCGAGCGGGCGCACCTGACAGACGGGTCGGCGGCGGACGGGTCGACGGCGGACGGGTCGACAGCGGACGGGTCGGCGGCGGACGGGGCGACGGCGGACGGGGCGACGGCGGAGAAAGTCGAGGCGATGGACGGGTCGACGGCGGAGAAAGTCGAGGCGATGGACGGGTCGACGGCGGAGACAGTCGAGGCGATGGACGACGGATCCCCAGCGGACGGCCAGGCCGGCACTCGAGACGCCCCGGACCGCCGGTGAGCGCCGTGGGGGCCAACCACCGGTTCTTCGACGAGGCGCAGTACGCCATCGTCCGGGCCGCGTGCGCCCGCCTGATCCCGACCGACGAGGACCCTGGGGCGACCGAGGCCGGCGTCGCGGACTACATCGACGGTCTCCTCGGGGCCTTCGCCAGCGATCCTCCGCTCGTCTGGGCCGGGGGGCCGTTCTCCGGCCGTTTCGGCGGCGAGGCACGCTTCGGGTTCTTCCATCGACTCGGGGCACGCGACGAGCTCGCCTGGCGCACGAGGATCGAGGGCTCCCGGGGAATCCCCGAACGGGAGCGGCTCGGGCCGGTGGTCGGGCTCCAGGAGCGGTACCTCCGGGGCCTCGAGGCGCTCGGCGCCGACTTCGCCGAGGCGTCGGCGGAGGAGCAGGACCGGCGCCTGCGCGCCAACGAGGAGTTTGTCGACCTCCTCTACGAGCACGCCTGCGAGGGCATGTACGGCGCGCCCGAGTACGGCGGCAACCGGAGCCTGGCCGGCTGGAACTACATCGGGATTCCCGGCGACGTGCAACCCCGGGGCTTCACCGACCAGGAGGTGAGCGAGCCGTGAGCCGTGAATTCGACGCCGTGGTCATCGGATCGGGTCCGGGGGGCTCGACGGCCGCCGACATCCTGACGGCCGCCGGTTGGTCGGTGGTCATCTTCGAGCGCGGCAAGAACCACCTGGTCGACCCGGATCACCCCTCCGAGCTGCTGGCCGAGTTCTCCAACGACGAGATCAAGTACGGGCCTCGGCACTTCCTCGGGCCGGACCCGTGGCTCGAGCCGCGGACCTTCCGGACTTCCGTCGAGGACGGCGAGCGCACGCACGTCGGCGCGGTCAACAACCTGCCGGCCACGGTGGGCGGAGGCGGCACGCACGCGGACGGCAAGGTGCCCCGCTTCCGGGAGGACGACTTCCGGGTGGTCTCGGACTACGGGCCGATGGAGGAGACCACGCTCGCCGACTGGCCCTTCGGCTACGACGAGCTGGAGCCGCACTACGCCGAGGCCGAGCGCCTCATCGGCGTGGCCGGTGAGGCCGGCGCCAACCCCTTCGCCGCCTGGCGCTCCGGGCCCTACCCGATGCCGCCGGGCGCACCGATGTACTGCGCGGTGGTGACCACGGCGGCCGCGGAGCGCCTCGGCTACCACCCCTATCCCGGGCCGACCGCCGTCAACTCCGTCCCCTACGACGACCGCCCCGCGTGCAACAACTGCGGCTTCTGCGGTCACTTCGGCTGCCCCATCCACGCCAAGGGCGATCCGGTGGCCTCCCTGCGGAGGGCCCTCATGACCGGGCGCGCCGAGCTGCGCTCCGAGTCCATGGTGGCCCGCATCCTCGTCGCGAACGGCCAGGCGACGGGCGTCGAGTGGATCGACTCCGGGGGCCAACGTCACGTCGAGACCGCGGCCCACGTGGTGCTCGCGGCGGGGGCGACCGAGACGCCGCGGCTGTTGCTGCTGAGCGGTCTCGAGCACCCCGAGATCGGCCGGAACCTCATGTTCCACTTCCAGACGCACACGTTCGGGCACCTGCCGATGCGCCTCCACGGATACCGGGGTCGGGCGGTCACCCATCTCCACGACGACTTCATCCTGGTCGACGACGAGGCCCGCGCCGCGGCCGCGGAGGCCGGGCTCCCGTGGCTCAAGGGCGGGCTGGTGGAGCACGGCGCCGCCGCCCACCCCATGCTCGAGGCGAAGTTCTATCCCTGGGGCCCCGACCACAAGCAGATGATGCGGGAGTCGCCGATGCGCGATCACCTGGCGGGCTTCACGATGCAGGGCGAGGACGTGCCCCAGGCCACCAACCGCATCGACCTCGATCCGGAGGTGCGCGACGTCCACGGCCTGCCCGTCGCGAGGATCACCTACCGTCCCCACCGCCACGAGCTCGCCGCCTCGGCCCACTACGGCCCGAAGCTCGAGGCCATCCTCAAGGAGGCCGGGGCCACGTGGGTGCGCACGGCCACCTCCCCCAACGTGAGCGGCCTCTTCATGAACCGCCTGTGGCGGGGCTCGGAGATCCCCGCCTCGCGTCACGTCATGGGCACCGCACGGATGGGCACGGACCCGAGGACTTCGGTATGCGACCCCTACGGTCGGCTCCACGACGTGGAAAACGTCGTGGTCTGCGACTCGTCGACGTTCCCGACGAGCACGGGGTACGGCCCCACGTTGACCCTGGCCGCCCTGTCGATCCGCAACGCCCGGGCGCTCACCAGCTGAGCCTCCGGGGCACCCTTGCTCCCGGAACGGCGGCGGGCCTGCCCTCGTGCACCGAGGGGCGGGAGACCGACGGTGTGGCAAGGTAAACGGTCGTTTCCGCCGCGGTCCTCGGATCTGTAGAGTAGGCCGAATTCAGCCGGATCAACAGCTGATCGACGCCTGCTCATCGGCGCCGTGCGCCGGGTACGAGCGACGGGGGCCTGGGTGGCTGAGGATCGAGCTGATGCCAGAGGGGAACAAGAGGGGAACCACATGAGTCGGTCGGACGTTTCGCAGCACCGCCTGCCGCCGAGGAAGCAGAGACCACCCGGGGCGCGCCGGCGAGGTCGGAGCGCTCGCGCCAAGGCGGCCATCGCCGGCGCCGCAGCGGCCGCCTTCCTCGTGCCGGGGGTGGCGGTCGCGGTGAGCGGCTCCGCAGCGAGCGCAGCGTCCAGCAACGACACGAGCGGCACCCTCAAGTACGGCATCGACCTCAACTCGACGTTCGACAACGACTTCGATCCCGGCTCGTCGCTCAATGACTGCGGCTTCACGATGACCGCCAACATCTACCAGTCGGTGGCGGTCCCGGGGCAGTACGCCATCACCGGCGGCGTGGCCCAGAGCTGGACCGTCTCCAACAACTACTCCACCGTCACCCTGCACATCCGCCCCAACATGGTCTTCTCCAACGGGCAGCCGGTGACCGCGGACGACGTGGAGGCCAGCCTCAACCACACCAAGACGAGCCCCCTGAGGTCCTCGCTCAGCGCCATCCAGTCGATGACCGTCACCGATCCGCACACGCTGGTCATCCAGCTCAACCGGCCCACCGCCGGGGACTTCATGTGGGCCATGACCTACATCGACGGGATGATCATGCCCGCCTCGAACATCGCCAACGCCTCCAAGCAGCCGATCGGTGCCGGGCCTTACGTGCTCCAGAGCTACCAGCCGGGCTCGTCGATGGTCCTGGTGAAGAACCCCAAGTACTGGAATTCGAGCGCCTACCCGCTCCACGCGGTGGACTTCGTCGAGGTGACCAACGGCCCGCAGGCGGTGAGCGCGCTCACCTCGGGGGCGATCGACATGATCGCGCTCGACCCGGAGCAGTACTCGGAGGTGAAGAACAACCCGAGCATCGGCGTCTCCATCACCCCCTCCTACGACTACGTGGTGCTCCAGACCCGCAACAACCAGCCGCCGTTCAACAACACGCAGGTCCGCTCGGCGCTCCAATATGCCGTGGACCGCGCCACCATCAACAAGGCGATCTACGCCGGCGTGGGGCGGCCCGCCTACCAGCCCTTCCCGCCCAACTCGCCGGGCTACAACAAGAAGGTCGACAACTCCTACACCTATCAACCCAAGAAGGCCAAGGAGATGCTCGCCAAGGCCGGCTATCCCAACGGGGTGAGCTTCAAGATGATGGTGCCCGCCAATGACACCACCTTCCAGCGGCTCGCCACCGTCTTGCAGAGCCAGCTGTCGGCGGCCGGCTTCCACGCCAGCATCCAACTCATCCCGGGGAGCGACCTGCTCCAGGACGTCTACCTGAACGGCCAGGGCAACGCGCTGCTGAGCGAGGAGCTGACCAACGGCCCCGACATCTCCAACACGTTCGAGTCCAATTTCGAGCCGACGGGTTTCGTCGCCCAGCACCTGGGCACGGTCGACAACGCCATCGCTCCGATGATCGAGCAGGCCAACACCTCGCTCAGCCCCACGGTGCAAGGTCCCCTCATGCAACAGGTCAGCGCCACGGTCATGTCGCAGGGGCTCGAGACGCCGCTCGAGTTCGAGCCCTCGATCATCGCCTACAACAAGTCCACGGTGGGCGGGAAGGTGGTCGCGCCGATCGGGCAGTGCCGGTCCAACCTGGCCGGCATCTACGTCAAGAAGTGACGTCGCCGCGCACCCGCCCGGTCCGCGGGGCGCGGCCCCGCCGACCGGCGAGCTGAGGCTCCCATGGGGTCAGGGGGCTCGCTCCTCTCGTTCATCGGTCGGCGGCTGCTGATCACGATCCCGCTGCTGATCCTGATCTCCTTCGGCGTCTTCTGCCTCGTCCTGATCATCCCGGGCAGCCCGGCGCTGACGCTGGCCGGCGGCACGCACTCCAACCCCGCCGAGGTCGCGAGGATCACCCGGCAGCTGCACTTGAACGAGCCGTTTTGGCGCCAGTACCTCCGCTGGCTCAACGAGGTGATCCACGGCAACCTCGGCAATTCCCTGTTCCAGCACCAGAGCGTGGCCTCGGGGATCGCGGAGAAGTTCCCGGTCACCCTCAGCCTGGCGGTCGGCGGGATGCTCGTCGCGGTGATCATCGGCATCCCGGCGGGCATCATCTCGGGCGTCCGCCAGGGCACCCCGTCGGACCGGCTGGTGACGCTCGGGAGCAGCCTGGGCGTCGCCATCCCCGACTTCTGGCTGGCCCTGCTCCTCGTGATCGTCTTTGCCGTCAATCTCCGCTGGCTGCCGGCGCTCGGCTACGTGCCCTACACCACGTCGGTCTGGGGATGGTTCCAGCACCTCATACTCCCGTGGCTGGCGCTCGGGATCGGCGGGGCCGCCACCATCGCCCGCCAGGTGCGGGGCGCGCTCATCGACACGCTCGACCAGGACTACATGCGGACCGCGCTCGCCAAGGGCCTCGGGAACAAGGCGGTCATCGGAAAGCACGCGCTCAAGAACGCCCTCAGCCCGGCCGTCACCGTGATCGGCATCTCCTTCGGCTACCTGCTCGGGGGGACCTTCATCATCGAGCAGATCTTCTCGCTGCCCGGCATCGGTCAGTACATGCTGCAGGCGATCAGCGTGAAGGACCTGCCCGTGATCCAGGGCGTCGTGCTCGTCACGGCCGTGTGCTTCGTGATCATCAACCTGATCGTCGACATCGTCTACGGCTACCTCAACCCCAAGGTGCGACTGGCATGACCCTGGCCATCCCACCGTCCAACGAGGACCCCTTTGTCGGGCTGGCGGAACCCCCGCCGTTCGAGGAGGACACCGAACCCGAGGCTCCGGGCAAGCGCCGGCGGGGGTTTTGGCACCGCTTCACCCGCCAGCCGTACGCCATGGGGAGCCTGGCCTTCCTGGTCATCATCACCCTGGCCGCCATCTTCGCTCCCCTCGTCTCGCCCTACGCGCCCAACCACCAGGATCTGAACGCCGTCAACCAGGGGCCGTCGACCGCCCACTGGCTGGGCACGGACGATCTGGGCCGCGACATCCTCAGCCGGCTCATCTGGGGCGGCAGGGTCTCGCTGCGCGCCACGTTCGAGATCGTCGGGATCGCCGCCGTCATCGCCGTGCCCATCGGCCTGATCGCCGGGTTCTTCCGGGGCGCGGTCGACACCGTGATCATGCGCTTCATGGACGCGTTGTTCTCCTTCCCCCCGCTCGTCCTGGCCCTGACGGTCGCGGCGCTGCTCGGGGCGAGCCTCAACGACACCGCACTGGCCATCGCCATCGTCTTCGTCCCGAGCTTCGTCCGGCTGCTGCGGGGCGAGGTCATCGCGGTGCGAGAGGAGAACTTCATCGAGGCGGCGCGATCCCTCGGTGCCACCTCGAACCGCCTCATCCGGCGCCACATCGTGCCCAACGTCGCCTCCCCGATCATCATCCAGCTCGCCCTGGCGCTGGGCTTCGCGCTGCTCGTCGAGGCCGGCCTGAGCTTCCTCGGCCTGGGAGAGCAACCGCCCACGCCGAGCTGGGGCTCGATGCTCAACGAGGGCTACCAGTTCATCTTCTCCTCCTCCTGGGCCCTCGTCTTCCCGGGGCTCGCCATCATGCTGTCGGTCCTGTCGTTCAACCTCGTGGCCGACGGGCTGCGCGACTCGCTCGGCAGGGAGCGGCCCAAGAGCTCGAGCCTCGTGGGCTCCGAGCGCAAGTCCCGGCTGGCCCAGCTCACCGGAGTCGCCCGCACTCGGAGCTCCGCCGCCCAGGCCAAGGTGGAGGCCAAGGCCCAGGCGAGCGCGGCCGCGAAATCGAAGGACCTGCTCTCGGTCGACCGATTGCGCATCGAGTTCCTGACCGAGGGCCAGTGGCTCCCGGTGATGGAAAACGGCACCTTCACGTTGGAACGCGGCAAGACCCTCGGCCTGGTGGGCGAGAGCGGCTCGGGCAAGACCGTCTCGGCCCTGGCCATCATGGGGCTCCTGCCGCCGAGGGGCTGCCGGGCCAGCGGATCGGCTCGCTTCTTGGGCCGCGACCTCATGCGCATGTCCCCGGCCGAGCTGCGCCAGGTCCGAGGCAACGAGATCGGCATGATCTTCCAGGAGCCCATGACGAGCCTCAATCCGGCGTTTACGGTCGGCAACCAGATCGCGGAGCAGGTTCGTACCCACCGCAAGCTGAGCAAGGCCGAGTCGTGGAAGGTCGCCGTCGAGATGCTCGAGCGGGTGGAGATCCCCTCGGCGGCGGAACGGGCCCGGGACTATCCGCACGCCTTCTCCGGGGGCATGCGCCAGCGGGTGATGATCGCCATGGCGCTCTCGTGCTCCCCCAAGCTGCTGATCGCCGACGAGCCCACGACCGCCCTCGACGTCACCACCCAGGCGCAGATCGTCCAGCTGCTCCACACCCTGCAGCGCGAGGAGGAGATGGCCATGATCTTCGTGACCCACGACCTGGGGGTCATCGCGGACGTGGCGGACGACGTCGTCGTGATGTACGCCGGCCAGATCGTGGAGCACACCGCGTCGACCGAGCTGTTCACCCGGCCCCGTCACCCCTACACCGAGGCGCTGCTCAGCTCCATCCCCCAGCTCACCCCCGCCGGAGAGGCGCTGCACTCCATCCCCGGCATCGTCCCGCGACCCGGCCAGCTCCCCGACGGGTGCCGCTTCCATCCGCGCTGCTCCTACTCGACCGACGCGTGCGTGACCACGCCGGTCGAGCTGCGCCGGTCCTCGGCGCTCGCGGGCTCGGGGGGCGCCCAGGACCCGGAGGTGGGGCAGGGCTCGAGCAATGGCTCCGTCGGAGCGCTCAGCCGGTGCCTCCGTCAGGACGAGCTGACCCTCGCCGGGGCGGTGGGCAAGGCGAGCGAAACGCCGGCCGCCACCAACGGCAAGGAGGCCGCTCCGGGGGAACCGATCCTTGTGGCGAGCGATCTCTCCAAGCGGTTCCCCGTGCGCAGCGGGTTGCTGCGTCGGGTCTCCGGGACGGTCAACGCGGTGGACGGCGTCGACCTCACCATCGGCGCCGGGACGACCCTCGGCCTCGTCGGGGAGAGCGGATCGGGCAAGTCGACCCTCGCCCGGCTGATCGTGCGCCTGATCGAGCCATCCGGCGGAACCGTCACGCTCGGCGGCGTCGATCTCACGGCGCTGCGCGGCCCCAAGCTGCGGCGGGAGCGCCAGGGGATGCAGATGGTCTTCCAGGACCCCTACTCCTCCCTCGATCCGCGCCAGAACATCCTGGAGGTCGTGGGTGAGCCGCTGCGGATCCACACCTCGCTCGACCGAGCCGAACGAGAGCGGCGGGTCCTCGAGCTGCTCTCCCAGGTCGGGATCGGCGGACACGTCCTCGGGCGACAGCCCCACGAATTCTCCGGAGGCCAGCGGCAGCGGATCGCCATCGCCGCGCGCCCTGGCGCTCGAGCCGAGCCTGCTCGTCTGCGACGAGCCGGTATCGGCCCTCGACGTGTCCACCCAGTCCCAGGTCATCAACCTGCTGACCGACCTCCAGGACCGCTTGGGGCTGGCCTACCTGTTCATCGCCCACGATCTGTCGGTCGTGCGGCACCTGAGCGACCGGATCGCGGTCATGTACCTCGGCAAGATCGTCGAAGAAGGTGCCGCAGAGGACGTGTACTCACGCCCCACCCATCCCTACACCGCCGCGCTGCTCTCCGCCATCCCCGTCCCCGATCCCGAGCGGCAGCGGTCCCGCCGTCAATTCGTCCTGACCGGCGAGGTCGAGGAGGGTCAGGGCACGACGGGCTGCCGCTTCCGGCAGCGCTGTCCCTTCGCCATGGAGGTCTGCGCCACCGTCGACCCCGAGCCCTACACCACGCCGAGCGGCACGACCGTCCGCTGCCATCTCCACTCGAGCGGACCGACGCTCGCCGGCGCCACGGTGGCCGGGCTTCAGCCTCCCGCGTAGCGCTTGGCGATCTCTCGCATCGCGGTTGCAAACTCCTCCATCGTCGCGTCGAGGATGTCGCGCACCGGCCGCACACCCTCGATCCGCCCGGCAACCTGCCCACCGAAGGGCACGGCGGCCTCGAGATCGCCCCCAAAGTAGAGCTCGTGAATGGCGCCGTAGTCGGCACCGCTCACGTGCTCGTACCGCTCGAGCGAGAGCGTGCGCTCGGTGACGAGGGCGCGGATGCCCGGGCGGGAGAAGCGATTGAGCATGAGCGTATCCATCTCGGAGGCCGAGACGACCGCCGACTTCCAGTTGTCGTGGATGGGCGACTCCGCCGAGGCCAACATGCGCGTGCCCATCTGGACGCCCTCGGCACCGAGGACGAAGGCCGCCGCCATGCTCCTGCCGTCGACGATGCCCCCGGCCGCGACGATGGGCACGTCGACCCGCGAAGCAACGAGGGGCAGCAGCACCATCGTGGAGGCGCCGCGGGGATCCTTGAAGCCGCCGCCCTCGTTGCCCTCGACGACCAACCCGTCGACGCCCGCCTCGACGGCCCGGAGGGCCCCCCGCAGGCTCGGGACCACGTGGAACACGGTGAGCCCGGCGGCCTTCAGCGCTCCCGTGAGGCGCCTCGGGTCGCCGGCGGAGGTCGTGACGAAGCGCACGCCCGCCTCGATGATGAGGTCGACGAAGTCGCCCGGCTCGCTCACGAAGAGCTGCGCGATGTTGACCCCAAATGGCCGGTCGGTGAGGTCGCGCATCTTGCGAATCTCGCCGCGTATCACGTCGAGCTCGCCCGACGACGTCTCGATGATGCCGAGGCCGCCGGCCTCCGACACCGCCGAGGCCAACTGCGCACGAGCGATGTAGCCCATCGGAGCCTGGACGATGGGCCGCTCGACGCCGAGCATCTCGGTGATCCGGTTGACGATGCGTGGCTCGTTCACGGTTGCATTGTGGCCCAGGCGACGGTGAGGGGACTCGCTCAACCGCGATCGGGCAGGCGCCCCGCGGCGAGGCCGCCGTCGATGGTCAGCTCCGCCCCGGTCAGGTAGGAGGAGGCGTCGGAGGCGAGGAAGGCGACGAGCTCGGCGACCTCCTCGGGCTGGCCGACCCGCCCGAGCGGCATCGAGGCGAAGCGGCCCGGCGCGTCCTCCGGGCGAACGGGCAGCATGGCGGTGTCGATCGGCCCGGGATGGACCGAATTGACGCGGATGCCACGCGGCCCGAGCTCGACCGCCGCGGTCTTGGTCACGCCGCGCAGGCCCCACTTGGAGGCCCCGTAGGCGCCGTGGCCCCACAAGCCCTGGAGGCCGGCGAGGGACGAGATGTTGACGATCGAGCCCCCGCCGGAGCGGTCCATCGGGTCGGCGACCAGGCGGATGCCGATCATGGGCCCGACCAGATTGGTCGCCAGGAGCTCCGTGATGGCGGCGGCGCTCTCCTCGACGAGCGGGCGTACGCGGTGGACCCCCGCGTTGTTGACCAGGACGTCCAGCCTGCCCCACCGCTCGAGGGTGGCGTCGACCACCGGCGCCCACGCGGCCTCGTCCGAAACGTCGTGGGCGACGAACACGGCGTCCGGCCCGAGCGAGCCGGCGGTCGCCCGGCCCTCCTCGACCAGCACGTCGGTCAGCACCACCTTGGCCCCTCGCTCCACGAAGAGGCGTCCCTCGGCGGCGCCCTGACCCCGTGCGCCGCCGGTGATGATCGCCACCTTGCCGGCGAGCTCGGCGCCGCTCATGCCGTACCCGCCAGGACGCCCCCGTCCACGACCAGCTGGGTGCCGGTGACGAACGAGGCCTCCTCGCTCAACAGGAAGCGCACGGCGGAAGCGACCTCGTCGGGTTGACCGATGCGCCCGAGCGGGGCGGCGGCGGCCATGTGGGGCGCAGGGTGCAGCATCGGCGTGTCCACGTATCCAGGGCATACCACGTTGACCCGGACTCCCTCGGGTCCGAGCGAGAGGGCGAGCGACCGCGCCAGCCCGAGGAGGCCGGACTTGGCCGTGGCGTAGGGGGCCATGACGGGCCAGGCCACGAAGGAGCCGATCGAGCCGATGAAGACCACCGCTGAACCCGGCGCCCCCCTCAAGTCCGCCGCCAAGGCCTTGACGAGGAACACCGCCGAGCGGAGGTGCACGTCGACCACGGCGTCCCACCGCTCCTCGCTCAGATCGTCCAGGGTGGTGGGCCCCGCGATCCCGGCGGCGTGCACGAGGCCCGAGATGGGTCCGAGCGCGGCACGGGCGTCCGAGGCCGCCGAGTCAAGATCACCCGTGCGGGTGACGTCGACCTCGGCACCGTGTGCCAGCACCCCCCACTCGCCGCGGATCGACGCCGCCTCGGCGACGGCCGCAGCGCCGTCGAGATCCCAGCACGAGACCGGACGTCCGACGGCGGCCAGGGCACGAGCGCAGGCCCGACCGATCCCGGAGGCTCCGCCGGTCACGACCACTGCGCCGCCCGGCTCGCCGAGGCGGGGCGCGCTCATGCTCCCTCCGGGCCGGGGGCAGCCACGGCCGGTACACCGGTGGTCGGCACGGACCGGCGCTGCTCGACGAGCCGGCGGCCCTCGCCCTCCCGGAAGTAGGGGATCACCCGCTCGCCGATGCTCCGGATGGTCTGCAGCTGCGGCTCCTGCGGGATCGTGCCCATCTGGCAGAGGAAGAGGATCTCGTCCGCGCCGGCCTGGATGAGCCTCGAGACGTAGCCGATGCAGTCCTCGACCGTGCCGTAGGCGTGGTTGGGGTTGAGCATCGCCATGCTCGGTTGGGAGAAGTCGACGCTCACCCTCTCGGACCCGATCGACGTCTCGATCACCGTGGTCCCGTCGCCCGTGGTGGCGGTCAGGTCGTCGGGCCAGCTCTCGGGCTGCGGCAGCGGCATCTGCCCGTTGCTCGCCCAGTGCCCGATGGTCTCCATGAAGAACCGCTGGCCGCGGATCCCGAGCCGCCGGGCCTCGCGGCCGTCCGGCAGCACGATGGTCGGGCACAGCGCCGCCAGGTGCTCTGTCGGGCGGAGCCCGACCTGGCGGGACGGGTCACGCCCGGAGAAGGCCTCCCGGTAGATGCGGTTCTTGGCGGCCACCTGCTCGGGACCACCGAAGCCGAGCACCAGCGCCCCGATGCCGAGACCGCCCGCCACCGACAGCGAGTCGTTGTGGGTGCACGCCATGTACAGCGGCGGGTGGGGGTCCTGCAGGGGCTTCGGATGGATGGGCCTCGGCGGGATGTCGAGGAAGCGCCCGTGGTGCTCGACCAGGTCTTCCACCCAGTACCGAGGCACCAGGCGCATGGACTCCTCGATCATGGGTGGGAGGTCGCGCAGGTCGTAGCCGAAGGTGCCGGCCTCCTGCTGGGTGCCACCCTTGCCGAAGCCGACCTCCAGGCGGCCGCCCGAGAGGATGTCCAGCGTGGCACAGCGCTCCGCGACCTTGACGGGGTGGTTCATGTGCGGCGGGAGGCAGATCACCCCGTGGCCGACGTGGATGCGCGAGGTGGCTCCCGCCACAAAGGCGAGGAAGGTCTCGGGCGCGCTCATGTGCGCGTAGTGCTCCAAAGCGGTGTGCTCCACCGCCCACACGACGTCGAAGCCGACCTCCTCGGCCAGCAACGCCTGCTCCAGCGCCTCCCGGAAGATGCGGTGATCGCCCTCACGCGAGGCGTCCGCCGTCTGGGCCTCGTAGATGAGCGAGAACTTCATGGCCTCTCCCCTCCCCGTCCATATCCACTGGCTTCCTCACGCGACCCGGGTAGTTTGTAACCAAACCGGTGGGCGGCGCAGCTCGCCGCGGTACGCGACGAGCGGTCCGCCGAGTTCCACGAGGGCGTCCGGCGGCCGGTCCACGACCTCATCGGTCCCTGAGCCGTGGTAGGCAGGGGCCGTGGCCAACGACAGCATTCCCAGCGGCTCCAAGATCGTGGTGACCGGGGTGACCGGTCAGGTCGCGGAGCCCCTCGCCAAGACGCTCGCCGCCGAGCACGACGTGTACGGCGCCGCCCGCTTCCGCGACGCAGAGGCTCGGAGACGCCTCGAGGAGGCGGGGGTCACCTGCGTGGCGGTCGACCTCGCCGCGGGCGACGTCGACGACCTCCCGTCCGATGCCGACTACGTGCTCAACCTGGCGGTCTCCAAGTCCAACGACTGGGCGGCAGACCTGGACGCCAACGTCGGCGGCGTCCTGTCGCTGATGGAGCACCTGCAGGGGGCCCGCGCCTTCCTGCACTGCTCGAGCACGGCCGTGTACCGTCCCGACGGTCACCGGGCCCTCCCCGAGGACGCCGCGCTCGGCGACAACCACGGTGTGTGGGGCTTCCTCCAGACGTACAGCATCTGCAAGATCGCGGCCGAGGGCGCGGCCCGCTGGGGGGCGCGGCGATTCGGGCTGCCCACGACCATCGCCCGGCTCTGCGTGCCCTACGGCGACGGTGGCGGATGGCCCGCCATCCATCTCGAGATGCTGCTGGCCGACCTCCCCGTCCAGGTGCACCTGGACGCGCCGAGCCAGTACCACCCGCTGCACGAAGACGACATCGCCCGCACGGTGCCCCGGCTGCTGGGCGCGGCCTCGGTGCCGGCGACGATCGTCAACTGGGGCGGCGACCAGGTGGTGAGCATCGAGGAGTGGTGCAACTTCCTGGGCGAGCTGGTCGGCCATCCCGCCAAGTTCGAGCCGACCGACCAGACCATCGAGAGCGTCTGCCTGGATCTCACCCGGATGCACGAACTGGTCGGCCACACCGAGGTCGATTGGCGAGACGGGCTGCGCCGGATGGTGGCGACCCGGCATCCCGAGACCCTGTGACCGCGTGATCGGCGGGCCGGTGCTCGCCGAACCGGTGATCGGCGGCCCGGGCGTGTCGGCTATTGGGCGGCCCGCAGGCGCTCGAGGCCCCCGTTGACCGCCTCGGCGATGAGGCGATCGTTGTCCTTGGAGATGTACCGGTGCACCCTCCGCTCGAGGAGGGCCCGCAGGACGGGGTTGAAGGCGTGGTACCGCTCGGTGAAGTGGATCCGGGTCCGCCCCCCGGGCAGCTCCTCGAGGCGGGTGTGGCCCTCGGCCTTCGACCAGAGGGGCTTGCCGACCGCGTCGTAGCGCCAGGACTCGAGCGGACGCACCTGGGTGAGCCACTCCCACGAGTGGCCGATGCCCCCCGACATCAGGTACTTCGGTACCCGGAAGGTGCAGTGGCGGACGAGCCCCTCACCGATCTCGTCGCCCGGATGGAGGATCTCGATGGTCACGGGACCGCGCTGGGCTCGTGGGCCGCGGTACCAAAAGAGCGACCACACCTCCGCCGGCGTCCCCTCGACGTCCACCGCATGCCGATGCTCCTGCATCTGACCCCCTCTCCGGGCAGCCGCCCGGTCCGTCCAGCACCTGCCCAGCCGTCACCGTCGGTCGCCGGAAGGCCAACGACGGACCAGCGAATCCGCCGTCCCCGCCCCGACGCTGCACAGGTCTACCAGCGATCCCGATCGGACGTCGGGACGACCGGAGGCCGCCCCGAAGTGCGCGATACCACTTGGCTCACCAGGCAGTTAACATGGTCGAAACAAAGGACCCGCGGGTCCGGGGCCTGTCGCCAGGCGAACCCCAATGGAGGACACATGTTCGCACGACTGTTGGTCGCCATCGACGAGTCACCGTCCACCCAGGTGGTGCTCGACTTCGCCACCGCCCTGGCTCGACGCGGCGCCGCCGCGGTCCACGTCCTGCACGTCAATCCGCTGCTCGTGGGCGGCCGCGGTCATGCCGAGCTGACCGAGACCGAGGCGGCGCGCCTCGTGGAGGCGGCGGTGCGCCAGCTGCGAGAGGAGCTCCTGGACATGCGACGTCAAGGTCACGGGCTCGCTCGCCCGGGCCACCTGCTTCCAGCTCCCCCAGGTCATCGCCGAGGCGGCCGAGGCGCGTCAGAGCGAGGCCATCGTGGTCGGGTCGCGGCGCCGGCGGGGCGTGCGCCGGCTCTTGGGCCACGGGCTGCGGGAGCGGATCACCGGCCTCTCCCCGTTGCCGGTCCTCGTGGCGCCCGCACCGCTCCAGGTGCCTCGCGGCCACCGCCGGGGGCACCATGCGGCGTCCATGGACGGCCCGACAGGATCCGATCTCAGCTCGCGGGAGGCCCACCCGGCCGGCCGGCGGGGCTCGTCGCCCCCGCCCACCCGATCTCCCGGTTGACGTAGGGCTCCACGAAGGGCGAGCGATACCCCTCCTCGCTCCAGATGATCGGGAATTGCGACTCGTCCATCTCGTCGTCGCCAAATCGCTTGTAACGGCTGTAGATGTAGCCCGTCACGCTCGAGCTGAAGCGGGTCTCCGACGACATGCAGTGGGCAACCAGGGCCCGGCGCGGCACGGAGGCGCGGTTGGGCCCGGAGCCGTGCCACGTCCAGCCGGCGTGGAAGGCTCCGCCGCCGGCGGGGACCTCCACCGGCACGCACTCCGGCTCGACCCCCGACGCCGCCGCGGCCAGCCTCAATTCCTTGTGGTGGTCGGTGGGCCCGTGGAATTGCTCGATCATCCCCGAGCGACCCCACCGGTGCGAGCCCCGCACGTATTCGACGGTCCCGCCGGCGGCGGTCGTGTCGTCCAGGGCGATCCAGCAGCTGACCCAGTCGGGCGGGTCGGCCCAGAGCTCGTAACTCGAGTCCTGGTGGAACCCGAGGGGTCGCCCCCCGGGCGGCTTCCACAGGACGTTGTCCTGGCTCAGGCGAGCCCCGGGCCATCCACCCAGACGGGCGCAGGCGCGGCCGATGTCGGCGCGCAGCACGGTGGCGGCGACGGTGCGATCGGACTTCCAGGCGTTGCACATCTGACGGGTCAGGTCCTCCGCGTCGCGGCCGGGCCGCCAGTTCCACTCGTCGGGCTGCAGGCCGGTCTCGAAGCGGCCTGCGAACAGCTCGTCGTAGCGCTCGACCAGCGACGAGACGGTGCGCGGATCGACGATGCGCTCGCACACGACGAAGCCGTCCTCGGCGAAGCGCCGCACGTCCGGCTCGGAAAGCTCCAGCTCCACGCTCAGGCCTCCCACAGATAGCGCTCCCGCTCCGCGACCGGCACCATCCGCCGGCACGCGGCGTCCTCTGCTGCGCACGCCCCCAGTTGGTGCGCGACGAAGCCCGGGCCGAACAGCTCCACCGCCGCCGCGCTGGCCCCGAGGCGATCGGCCGCCTCGGCGAGGGTGCGGGGGAACCGCTCGACACCCTCCGCCAAGCGTCCGTCGAGGGGAGGAGTGATCGCCGGCGGGGCCACGAGCCCGCGCTCGATCCCCCACGTCGCGGCACCGAGGAACATGGCCAGGCAGAGGTGGGGGCTCACGTCCGCGCCCGGGGCGCGCAGCTCCAGGCGGGCGCGCTCGACCGGTTCGCACACGGCGCGCAGCGCGCAGCTGTAGTTGCCCACCCCCCAGGTCGCGGCGGACGGTGCCCAGTTTCCCGGGGCGAATCGCCGGTAGGAGTTGGGGTTGGGGGCGATCAGGGCGAAGAGCTCGGGCAGCAGGCGGACCACGCCCGCGACGGCCGCCCCACCGGTCGCCGTGAGGCCGCCGGCGGCGTCGACGAGCGCGGGCGTCCCGTCCGCCAGGCGCAGCGAGAGGCTGGGGTGACAACCGAGGCCCGGAAAGTCGTCGCCGAGCTGCGCCATGAACGTGGCCACCAGTCCCCGGCGGTCGAAGAACGCCTTGGTGAAGACCTTGAGCAGGGCGGCATCGTCGGCAGAGCGGACCGCGCCTTGAGGGCCCACCGCGAGCTCGAGGCAGCCCGGACCAAGCTCCGAGCAGGTGTGGTCGACGGGCACCGCGGCGTCCTGGAGCAGCGAGGTCAGGTTCCGCCAGGTCTCGGCCTCCGCGGCGGGGGTTCGGGCCGACCAACAGCGGTTGGCGGTGAGCCAGGGCGTGGGAGCGACGGTCAGCGCGTCGGGCGATCGCGGCGCCGGCTCGAGCACGATGCACTCGGTCTCCCAACCGACCTCGGCGACCAGCCCCATCGAGGCCGCCCGCTCGACCATCCGCCCGAGCTGGCGCCGTGGGGAGATCGCCTCGAGCTCGCCCACGAAGTCGGCCAGCCAGAGCGTGGACGCCGGCTCGAACGGATATGGGCGAACGCTCTCCGTGTCGACCTCGGCCGGCTGGTGCGAGGACCCCCCCGGGCGCCACATCCCGTCGGCGGCGTCCCACCAATCGATGGCGTCGATGAAGCTCCAGCCCTCTTCCAACGCCCGGGCGGCCGCGGCCTGCGACAGGCGCTTCTCGCGAAGGGTCCCCGAGGAGTCGAACAGGCCGAGGTGGACCGTCTCGACACCCGCCTCGGCCAAGCAGGCCTGCACGCGGCCACCCCGAGCCGCGTCCCGCAGGGTGGCGGGAACCACGGGTGCCCCGGTGCCCGCGGTGCGGACGTCCATCACGGCGCGTCCCGGACGACCCCGAGCAGTCCGAGGGTGACCGCGGCGCAGACCCCGCGCAGCTCCTCCAGCCGCTCGTCGACCAGGCGCCCCAGCCAGGCGACGCCATCGGGATGGACTCGGGCGAGCGCGGCGCGGTACTCGGGCACCGTCGCCCACTCGGCGACGGTCGAGGAGTCGACCTCGGCGTGGAACTGGAGACCCCACGCGTAGGGAGGAACGTGCATGGCCTGGACGGCGCACGCCGGGCTGGACGCGAGCACCCGGGCGCCCGGCGGGACCCGCCGGACCTCGGCCCCGTGCCATTGCAGCCCCCGGTAGGAGCGCGGCAGCTCGCCCAGGAGGCGATCGGCCGGCCAGCCGTCGGTCCCCTCGAGGGTCACGACGCCGATCTCGGGCTCGTGCATCAACCCGACCTCGCCACCGAGGGCGTCCGCCAGGAGCTGGTGCCCGAGGCAGATCCCGAGGAACGGTCGTCCCAGCTCGCTCACCCAGCGCGCGATGGCGGCCTTCTCCCCCTTGAGCCAACCGTGCTCGCCCTCCTCCCAGACGTCCATGGGTCCGCCCATGGCGACCATCAGGGCGAAGGTTTCGAGGTCCGGGATCTCCTCCCCCTGGTCGAGCTCCACGGTCACCAGCTCGAGGCCCGCGTCGGCCAGCTGCGGTCCGATCGCACCGAGATGCTCGAGGGGGTGGTGCTGGAGGACGAGGACCCTCTCGGGGTCTCGTCCCGTGGAGAGAGGACGAGGTGCAGGAGCGCTCAAGGCAGGATGTCGAGGTACTCGCGCACGTCCCAGTCGCTCACCGTCCCCATGAACCGCTCCCATTCGTCCCGCTTGTAATGGGTGAAGACCTGGTACATCTCGCCCGGCAGGGCGCGGCGGACGACCGGATCATCCTCGAGGGCCTCCAACGCCTCGCCCAGGGTACGCGGGATGCGCTCTACGGACTTGCCCGCCGCGATGGCCTCGTAGATGTTTCGCTCCTCGGGGGGGCCCGGGTCCACCCGCTGCTCGAGCCCATCGCCCATGGTGACGAGCAGGCCGGCCATCGACAGGTAGGGGTTGACCGACGAGTCGACCGAGCGGTACTCGAAGCGCCCGGGGGCGCTCACCCGGAGCGCCGTGGTCCGGTTCTGATAGCCCCAGTCCGCGAAGATCGGAGCCCAAAAGCCCGTGTCGGCGAAACGCCGGTAGGAATTCACCGTCGGGGCGGTGAGGGCGGTGAGGGCCCGCAGGTGCCCGAGCACCCCGCCGATCGCGTAGAGGCCGGTCTTGCTCGGCATCCGGGGGTCGGGGCCGTCCGGCATAAACCTGTTGACGTCGCCGTCCCACAGGGAGATGTTGTGGTGGCACCCGTTGGCCGATACGCCCATGAACGGCTTGGGCATGAAGCACGGGAACGCGTCGAGCTCCCGCCCGACCTGACGGCAGATCTGGCGGTAGGTGGTCAGGCGATCGGCAGTGAGCTCCGCCCGGTCGAAGCCGAAGTTGAGCTCGAGCTGTCCGGGCGCGTCCTCGTGGTCGCCCTGGATCATGTCCAACCCCATGGCGTGGGAGTACTCGATGACCCGGTGGATGATCGGCTGCAGCTCGGAGAATTGGTCGATGTGGTAGCAGTAGGGCTTGGTCATGCCCTCCACGGAGGGGGTGCCGTCGGGGTTGGTCTTGAGCCACATCATCTCGGGCTCGCAACCGACGCGCAGGGTCAGCCCCGTCTCGGCGGTGAACTGCTCGTGCAGCCGGCCGAGGTTGCCCCGGCAGTCGGAGGTCAGGTAGCCGCCGGGGTCCTCGACCTCCTCACGGCCGCGAAACAAGGTGCAGAACACCCGCGCGACCTTGGGGTCCCACGGCAGCGGCTGGAAGGTCTCGACGTCGGGCAGGCCCACCAGCTCGGCGGCCTCGGGTCCGTAGCCGATGTAGTCACCATGGCGATCCACGAAGAGGTTGGCCGTCGCCCCGTAGACGAGCTGGAAGCCCTTCTCCGCCGCCGACGACCAGTGCGCGGCGGGGATGCCCTTGCCCATCACCCGGCCCGTCACCGAGACGAACTGGAAATAGAGATAGGTGATGCCGTCGGCCTCGATCCTCCGGGCCACCTCGTCCACCTGCTGGCGCCGGCCGTCTCGTTCGAGGAATTGCTCGATGGCGGTGGACATGAGCCTCCTGTCGTACGGGGGCGATGTGGGAACTTGGGCGAGGGAGTGTGGAAACTCCGTTGCCTATGAGTAAACAGGCCGGACGTTTCCTCGCCGTATCGCATCCGTGACCATTGTGTTAATCACCGTTGTGTGCATCACGGTGCGTCGGTTGGCTCGGCCAACCGACGCGGGTCCCGCACGAGGCCCGAGGGTCTCCGCTCAGCCCTGCTCGCCGTAGAAGGTGATGGAGAGGAAGCGGATCGGCAGCTTGACGAGCATGGTCGGGCCGTGGGGAATGTCACCGGTGAACTGCAGGGTGTCCCCCGGCTCCATCCGGTACTGCTGCTTGCCGTAGCCGTAGTCCATGACGCCCTGCAGCACGTAGAGCAGCTCGGTGCCGGAGTGCTGAAAGATGGGAAACACCTCGCTGCTCTCGGTGAGTGACACGAGGAGCGGCTCGATGCGCTTGCGCGGACCTCGAAGGCTCCCGAGCAATTGGTAGAGGTGACCGGCCCGGGTCCCCTGGCGGATGATCTCCGGACCGCTGCCCGCCTTGACGAAGACGGCGTCGCGTTCCTCCTCCAATCCGCGGAACAGCGCGGTCAGGGGCATGTCGAGTGCTCCCGCGAGACGTTCGAGCGTCGCCAGGCTCGGAGAGGTTTGCGCGTTTTCGATCTTCGACAGCATCCCCTTGGAGATCCCGCACCGCTCGGCCAGCTGGCCGACGTTCAAGCCGAGCTCCTGGCGACGCTGGCGGACGTGGTTGGCGATCACCCATCCGACGCGTCCGGGAGCGGGCTCCTCGATCTCGGTGACCTCTGGGAGCGCGGGAATCCGGGAACCCTTGACCCGGGACGACCCGTTGGTGTGCTCAGTCTCGAGCACCCGGGCTCCCCGAGCACGCCTGGCCGCTGGCCGTGCTGCCCCGGCCTTCTTGTCCGCCCTCGGAGGCTTCGGCTTTGCGCCACCGGCCGGTGGGCTGGCCGCAACCCTGGCGCCCTTGGCGGACGGACGGTGGGATCGCCCAGCGTCCCCCGATCGCGCGCCCACCACGGGCGCAATATAGGTCAACACCCGGCTCGGGCCGTGGGTTCACGACGCCCGTCCGGCGCCCGCCCGGCGCCCGCCCGGCGCCCGCCGCGAGAAACGAGGTGGGCCACCTCACCATCCGGGGATCCACCGGGTCCCGGCGAGGGGGACCCTGGCCATGGCGGCCGCCTCCACGGTGAGGGCGACCAGGTCCTCCGGCTCGAGGTGGTGGACGTCGGACTTGCCGCACGCCCGGGCGAGAGCCGTCAACTCCATCGTGGTGGCCCGGAGGAAGTTGGCGACGGCCTCGGCACCCCTCTCCGCCTCGAGGCGGCGCTCGAGCTCGGCGTCCTGGGTGGCGATGCCCACCGGGCAACGGCCCGTGTGGCAGTGGGCGCACCGGCCGGGCAGCGTGCCGAGCGCGAGGTAGCCGTCGGTGACGTCGAGGGCGCCGCCGCCGGGACCGTGCGCATCGGCGCGGTTGCAGCCGAGGGCCACCAGGGCGGCCACCCCGATCGAGACGGCATCGGCGCCCAACGCCAGCGCCTTGGCCACGTCCGCTCCCGAGCGGATCCCGCCGGAGACGATCAACTGGACCTCGCGTTCCATCCCGATCTCGGCCAGCGCCTCGGCGGCCTGGCGCACGGCCGGCAGAGTGGGAATGCCTGCATGCTCGATGAACACGTCCTGGGTGGCGGCCGTCCCTCCCTGCATCCCGTCCACGACGACGACGTCGGCGCCGGCCGCCACGGCGAGCTTGACGTCATGGTCGACCCGGGTGGCGCCGACCTTGACGTAGACCGGGATCCGCCATTCCGTCGCCTCGCGCAGCTCCTCGATCTTGATCCGCAGGTCATCGGGTCCCACCCAGTCGGGATGGCGGCTGGCGGACCGCTGGTCGATCCCCGCCGGCAAGGTCCGCATCGCAGCCACCCGGTCGCCGACCTTTTGGCCGAGCAGCAGGCCCCCGCCCCCGGGCTTGGCCCCCTGCCCGACGACGACCTCGACTGCGTCCGCGCTCCGCAGGTCGGCCGGATCGAAGCCGTAGCGGGACGGGAGCACCTGGTACACGAGCTTGTCGGAGGCCTTGCGCTCCTCGGGGGTCATGCCGCCGTCGCCGGTGGTCGTCGACGTGCCCACGGAGGTGGCGGCACGACCGAGGGCCTCCTTGGCCGCCGCGGACAGGGCGCCGAAGCTCATGCCAGCGATCGTGATCGGGATATCGAGCTCGATCGGCTGGGCGCCGTGCCGGCCGCCCAGGACGGTCCTCGTCTCGCAGCGTTCCCGGTAGCCCTCCAACGGATAGCGGGAGACCGAGGCGGTGAGGAACACCAGGTCGTCAAAGGTGGGCAGCGCCCTGCGGGCTCCGAGCCCGCGGATCGGGTATTGGCCGGTCTCCGCCATCCGGTGGACGCGCTCGATCACCTCGGGCGGGAAGGTGGCGCTGGGCGTGGCGGGCTCCGTGGGACCGGGCATCAGTAGGCACCGTGGTGGTGGGTCGAGAAGTGGTACAGGGAACGGGCGGAGGCGATCCGGCGGACGGCCGTCGGGTCGATGTGGTCGAACCCGGTGCGAGCCACCAGGCGCTTGACCTCGAGCACGTCGTCGTCGGTCAGCTCCTCCTCGCGCGCGTCGGCGCCGAGCGAGGCGATCGAGCCGCCGACGTAGATGACCGCCTCGTACAGCGAGTCGCCCAGACCGTGTCCCGCGTCCCCGCCGACGAGGATCGTCCCGGCCTGGGCCATGAAACCGGTCATGGCCCCGGCGTCGCCGGCGATGGCCACGGTGCCACCCTTGAGCGAGATACCGGCGCGCAACGAGGCATCTCCGTCGATGGCGATCAGCCCCCCGTGGGCGCTCGAGCCGGCGCTCTGCGAGGCGCTCCCACGGACCCGCACCGTTCCGCTCATGAGGTTCTCGCCGACCGACCAACCCACGAAGCCGATGACCGTGACGTCGGGCCCAGCGCCCGCCCGGGACCCCGAGAGGCCGCCGACGAAGTACCCGGCGTTGCCCTCGATGGTGACCGAGACGGCCCGTTCGAGCCCGACGGCCAGGTTGTGGCGACCGCCGGGATTGCGCAGGCGGACCGACGAGCCGACCTCCAGGGAGCGCAAGGCCCGATTGAGTTCGCGCAGCGTCAGCGCGTCGCAGTCGAGCGTGTCCACGTATAGACCTCCTCGGGTCGGGGTTCGAAGACGCGTGCGTCGGCGATGCCCGGCAAGTGGGCCAGCGCCCGGTACTCCGAAGCCACGGCGACGTAGCGGACGGTCTCGGCCACGGCCGCCGGCTTGCAGGCGAACGCGTCGCGCACGACGGACATGCCCGTGGCCGTCGTGATGACCAGCGTGAAGAACCCGTCGAGCTCCTTCATCACCCACCGCGTGGCCTCGGCCAGGTCGTCGCCCGCAGCGAGCCGCTCCGCCAGGAGGCGGGCCGCCACCTCCGAGTCGTTGTCGGAGTCGAACCGGACGCCTTGGCTCGACAGCCAACGCCGGACGCTCGCATAGTTGGAGAACGAGCCGTTGTGGACCACGCAGAGGTCTGCGGCGGGCACGAAGGGGTGGGAGTGCAGGAGCGTCACGGCCGACTCGGTGGCCATCCTCGTGTGGGCAACGGCCAGGTATCCCTGCCAGTCCGAGAGCGCGTGCCGGCGACAGGTCTCCTCCGGGCGTCCCGTGTCCTTGATGACCGCGACCGACCGTCCCGTCGCCAGCACCCGCACCTCGGGCCACTCCTCTCCGACGTGCGCCGCGATCTCGGCGGCGCGTGGAAAAGGGGTGCCCACGAGCAGGCCCCGGGGGAGCTCCACGGCGACGGCGCCCGGCGAGAACCGGCGCTCGAGGTCGGCTCTGACCGACGACCAGTCGACGGACGCATCGCTCCCGAGCGAGATGCGCACCTCCGCTCCCCGCAGTGCCCCCAGGGGTCCGGCCGCGCCCGCCGCGCCGTCCGAGTAGACGGCGATGCCAGACGAGTCCGGACCCCGGTCGCCGAGGGCCTCGATCATCGGTACGAGCAGGGACCCGAGCCGCGGCTCGAGCGCCGGGTCCTTGATCAATAGGCCGACCACGCCGCACATGGCGCCGTCCTCTCCGTGTCTTCGTTCTGTCTCTTTGGATGCTGCTGATTTGGATGCTGCTGATTTCGGTGCTGCTGATTTCGAGCATGCGCTCCGTCGACGGCTGGTCCCGTGCCTCAGGCGGCCGGCGGCCGGCTGCCCTGCTGGAGTCCGTCGTCGTAGAGCAGGAGGTCCTCGAAGAAGGCGCCAAATGGACGGACCGGGTGCCGGATCTGGATCTCGAGCACCCAGAGGAGATCGGCCGGGGGGAACTCGATGTCCGACAGCGTCCCGTCGTAGTGCGCGCTGTGGGGAAACTCGGAGAGTCGGTGCCCGGTCAGCTCCAAATTGAGGACCCATCCCATGGCGCTGGCGCGCTCCCGGGCGAATTCGTACAGCCCGGCGCCGCTCGTCTCGTGCTCCGCCCACTCATCGCGCACCTCGCACCACAGGCTCCTGACGTCGTGCACGGCTCCGATCATCTCGGCGTCGTCTCCGACGGCGAACGTGTCCCCCGCATCGCCCTCGCACCCGTCGTGAATCGGACCGATGTCCACGAAGAAGATGTCGTCGTCACCGAGGATGACGCCGGGCTCGGAGGGGTCGTCGAAGCTCTTGGTGGTGTTGACGCCGAAACGCACCAGTACCTTGTGCCACCCCTTGCGCAGGCCGCGCTCGCGCAGCACCTCGGAGGCAATGGAGCGTCCCTGGTCCTCGGACATGCCGGGGACAACGCGCTCGGCGATCTCCAGGAGCGCTGCCCGGGTCCTCGCGCGCACGTCGAGCAGCCGACTCTCGCTGAACTGCGGACCGGTGCCCTCGATCTCACGCGGCGAAGGCGTCATCGAGCCCCTGCCCCGGGACGGCGGTAGTCGGTGACGTACGGCGGCGCCCCCAACGCGCCCTCCAGCCGGGGATCGGGACGCGCCGGCTCCTGGAGCGTGCGGATGGGCACGACCCCCGCCCAGATGGGGAGCGCGTAGTCCTCCTCGTTGTCATCGGGCCAACCGGTCCTCACCTTGGCGGAGGCCTCGACGATGGGCAGACGCAGGAGCATGGTGGCGCGCAGCTCCTTTTCGGTCGGCTCGCGTGCGTCGGCGGTCCGGCCGGGGATCACGTGCTCGACCAGCCCCTCGAGGCCTCGACGCTTCTCGTCGAGGTCCCGTACCTCCGTCGCCTGGCCGATCAGCACGACGGAGCGGTAGTTGATATCCGTGTTGTAGGTGGAGCGGGCGACCACCAGCCCGTCGACCAGGGTGACGGTCATGCACACCTCCACCCCCTCGGTCCGGGCCGTCCGAAACAGCCGGCTGGCCGCCGAGCCGTGGAGGTAGACGACGTCGCCGTCGCGTCCGTAGGCGAGCGGGATGACCACCGGGAACCCCTGGGCCGTGACGACGCCGACGTGGCAGACGATGCCGTCGTCCAGGATCGCATCGATGGTCGCCCGGTCGTAGGCCGCACGGTGGGCATAGCGGCGGATAGTTGCCCGGTCTGAAGCTGGCTCGCCCTCGGCGACTCCAAGTGTCATGGAACCAGTGTGGCACCCGCAATCATGGAAACAGTGTTGCACCCGAGGAAACAACCTTGGTTACCGGCGTGTTACGGCTGAGCAGCGCTCCGAGACTTTTAACCGCGGGGCAACATTTCGCAACAGTGCGGTAACCAAGCCTCGTTTCCTCCAAGGCAACATTGTTGCCAAACGAGCAGGGCAACATTTGTTGCCAACCAAGCGTCGGCCACGAGGAGAGCCCAACATGGCAACCGTCCTTACCCCGGCAGCGACCAACGGTGCCCGGGGGGCGCCGGTGGCGAGCCGGGACGACCTGGAGCGGGCCATCGCTCGTGACGGGATCGAGTTCCTCTTCGCGATGTTCGTGGACCTGCACGGCAAGCCCTGCGCCAAGCTGGTCCCCGTCACCGCGCTGGACCAGCTGCTGGAGGACGGCGCCGGCTTCGCCGGCTTCGCGGCGGGCCCCATGGGGCAGACGCCGGCCTCACCCGACATCCTGGCCATGCCGGACCTCTCCTCGTACATGCCGGCACCCTGGCGCCCGGGTCTGGGCATCGTCCAATGCGATCCGTACGTGGAGGGAGAGCCCTGGCCGTACGCCCCGCGGGTCATCCTGCGACGGGCCCTCGAGCGGCTCGAGGCGAGCGGCCTGTCGATGCGGGCCGGCGCAGAGGCCGAGTACTTCCTGGTGCGCCACACAGCAGACGGGGGCATCGAGGTGGCGGACTCGCGTGACCGTGCGGCCCTTCCCTGCTACGACGCCCGAGCCCTCACCCGCATGTACGACCACCTGACCTCGGTGGCGCGTCTGCAGAGCCAGCTCGGCTGGTCCAACTACGCGAACGACCACGAGGATGCCAACGGCCAGTTCGAGCAGAACTTCCGGTACGCCGAGCCCCTCGTCACCGCCGACCGGATCATCGTCTTCCGCTACATGGTGCACACGCTGGCGAGCGACGCCGGGATGCTCGCGACGTTCATGCCCAAGCCCTTTGGCCACCTGACCGGCAACGGGTTGCACATGCACACGAGCCTGTGGGACCTGGACGGCTCCCCGCTCTGCTTCGACGAGGACGACCCCCGCGGCCTCGGGCTCGCCGACCTCGCCTACCGCTACCTCGGCGGCCTCCTGGCACATGCCCCGGCGATGACCGCCCTCACCTGCCCCACGGTCAACTCGTACAAGCGGCTGGCCGCGGCGGCGCCCAACTCGGGAGCCGCGTGGTCGCCCGCCTACGCCACCTACGGGGGAAACGACCGGACCCAGATGCTGCGAATCCCCGAGCCGGGCCGAGTGGAGAACCGCTGCATCGACGGAGCGGCCAACCCCTACCTGGCGCTCACCGCCCAGGTGGCGGCCGGGCTGGACGGCATCGAGCGCCAACTCGATCCCGGCGACCCTTGCTCGTCCAACCTGCACGGGATGGATGCCGAGCGCGCGACCGCACTCGGGCTGGCGAAGCTCCCCGGCACCCTGCTCGAGGCCCTGGACAACCTCGAGCGCGACACCGTGCTTCGCGACGCGCTCGGCAAGACGCCCGACGGCGACTACGTCGACTACTTCGTCGAGGTGAAGCGGGCCGAGTTCCACGCCTACCACGCCCAGGTCTCCCGCTGGGAGATCGACTCCTACCTCAGCCTCTTCTGATTCACCGGCAAGCCCATCCGACAAGACCCGAGCCACAAGACCCGAGCAACAAGACAAGGAGCCAGCGCATGAGTACCGATACCACGGGCGCGATGCCCGATATCGAGACCTCCCTCCACCGGGGCACCAACTG
Organism: uncultured Actinomycetes bacterium; assembly: GCA_963773635.1. Taxonomy (GTDB): domain Bacteria; phylum Actinomycetota; class Acidimicrobiia; order Acidimicrobiales; family RAAP-2; genus CAVZBW01. Next base: position 1,596,242 of record CAVZBW010000005.1, read on the forward strand.
GTGGGGTGCCTTCGTCATCGGCTTGGCCGGCACGATCCTCGTCACGGGGATCGTGCCGTTTGCCGTGTCGTCGATGGGCGCGGCGGCCATCCCCGCCATCGCCCTCGTGGTGGTCCTGGGCATGGTCCTCTGCCTTTGCATGGCCGAGATGGCCGCGATGCTGCCGCATCGGACCGGCGGCCTGCCCTCGTTCGCGTACGACGCCTTCAAGCCGCTCGGGCACGGCATCGCCAAGCACATCGGGGGCGTCTCGGGCTGGGGCTATTGGCTCGGATGGTTCCCCGTCGCACCGATCAACATGATCCTGGCCGCCGGGTACATCGCGGTGCTCTTCCACGTCCCGCTAGGGCGCTCGCTCCTGCCGCTCGGCACCGTGGGGACACCGATCACGGTGGGCGTCCTGACCATCACCATCGTCGCCCTCTTGGCGCTCTACGTGCCGTGCTACCTGGGTATCCGGCTCGGTGCCGGCTTTGCGACGCTGCTCGGCGTCGTCTCGATGGTGCCGCTGACCCTGCTCGTCATCCTGCCCATCTTCAAGCCGAGCACCTTCCACTGGTCGAACGTCTCGGGCTTCCACTTCGCCAGTCCCAAGGCGGCCGGGTTCACGTTCTTCATGGCGTGGGTCTTCGTCATCTCGTGGAACGCCCTGGCGATGGAGGCGGCGGCTTGCTACGTCGGCGAGTGCCGAGACCCGCATCGGGACGCCAAGATCGCCCTCACGGCCGAAGGCCTGTACGGGGTCTTCATCTACATCGCCACCGCCGTCGTGTTCGTCGCGGTCCTCGGGGCCTCCCTCAAGACGGCCGACCCGCTCACGCTGTACACGAGCTTCTGTGACCACATCTTTGGCAACGCCCCGTGGGTCAAGTACCTCATCGGGATCCCGCTGGTCCTTGCCCTGATCCTCTCGGTGCTCAACGCCATCATGGGCGTAGGACGGTCGCTCTTCCAGGCCTCGGAGGACGGGCTCCTGCCCCGCTGGTTCATGCACAAGAACAGGCACCACGTGCCGGACCGGGCCATGGCGTTCAACGTCGTGTGCGCCGTCATCGTGGCCTTCTTCGGGTCGCCGGTGCGGATCTACATCTTCTCCAACGTGGGATACCTCGCGGCGGTCATCCCCGCCTTTGTGGGCTACTTCCTGATGCGCCAACTCCAGCCCGAGCGGCGCAGCCCCTTCCGGCTCCCGGGCTACTTCAAGTACATCGCGCTCCTGGCGGGGGCCTTCTTCACCTTCACGTTCATCGTGGGAGGTTGGAACTCCCCCGGGGTGGTGGTGGGGGCGGGCACGTCGCACTTCCTCTTCATCCTCGGCATCATCATCGTGGCGGCGTACGTACCCCTCTTCGCCTGGCGAGCGTGGATGGACCGTCGGCTCGGGTCCGCACTCCCCCCCGCAGTGCACGAGCCCATCGCCTCCCCGCTGGCGGCGGCCATCGCCGAGACCGTCGAGTCCCAGGGACGTGCGACCGAGCCCGCCGTCCGGGCCGCGGAGCAACCGGCCGGGCCGGTCGGCGTGCCCCTTACGGCCGAGATGCGCGACGTCGGGGAGATCAGCTGAACCATGGCCTCCGCCACGGTCTCCGACCTCGCCACCTCAGTGCCCAACCCAGCGCCAGCCCCGTCGCCACGCCAGGGGATCGGGCGCCTCTTCCGCAGGAAGGGGCGCTTCGACCCCCAACCCACCCAGGCCGCCAGCGTCCTCCTCGCCTCGTACGGGGGGCCGTTCTCCAAGTCGGCCATCGCCGAGGCGGTCCGGCTCAGCGAGGGTGGTCCCGTCGCGGTCTTGGTCATCGCCCGCGTCTACGGATCGGCGTTTGGATTGCCCAACCCCGGCCTGCTCCCCACCCGCAAGGAGATGGAGGAGCAGCGGGCCAAGGTGCAGAAGGCCATCACGGCCATCGAGCGCAAGAAGCTCGAGGGCTGGGGTCAGGTGGCGGCATCCCGGCGCCCGGCCAAGACGATCGGCCGGGTGGCCGAGGCCCGCGGCGTGCGCCAGGTGGTGTTGTGCACAGCCACCCCGCCCGGATGGCGGCGCGTCGTGGAGGGCGATCCCGTCAAGGAGGTCCGGAGACGGGTGGGCCCCGGGGTCGCGGTCACTCAGGTCGCCTGACCATCACGTGAGCACCGCATCGACCCTGGCTCGTCGCCGGGGTCGATGCGGGAAAGGAGATTGAGGTACCCATGTCCATCTACCTGAGCATGCAGCGGGTCCGCTTCTCGAGCCCCGACGGGTATGAGAAGTTCCGGTTGGTCTTTGGCGACGTCCGGCACCACCTGATGAGCAAGCCCGGCTTCCTCCATCTCACGTGGTGGACGCACCCGGACTACCCCGACTGGTTCAACGAGGTCAGCTTCTGGGCCAGCAAGGAGGCCCTCAACGACTGGCACATGGACACCTACCACAAGCACGCCAAAGAGTGGGCGGCCAACGGCGCCATCATGGAGGACATCATCACCAACTTCGAGCTGGTGGGCACCCGCTTGCTCCGGATCTGCCCCACCTGTGGCACCCTGCAGGACAAGCCGTACGAGCTGGCCCAGGAACAGGCGGTGCTGCGAGAGACCTGCCCCAACTGCGGCTTCCATTTCCCCGTGGCGACCGAGACCCCCACCAGCACCGCGGTGTTCAAGGACCTTCTCGGACCGGCCGACGAGACGCTCAACGGCCCGGCCGTCTTGGAGGAGGCCATCGAGCCGAGCGGCTGACCCGAAAACCACGGTCCCTGGCACGCGCTGGCCGCGCGCCATTGCGGGCCGCGGAGTCTGGCACCATCCGTGGCGGTGCCAGGGCCCGACCATAAGCTTCGGCCGTGACCGACCTACGTCGACGGCATCTCCCTCGACGGCCGCCCGCGAGAGCGTTCGCGGTCGCCTGGGCGGTCGTCGGGATCGGGCTCGCCGGGATCTTCCCCGCCGCTGCCGGTGCGGCAACAACCCACCGGGACAAGTCGACGACCACGACGGAGCGCACCACGACCACCTCCACCGCGCCACAGCCCAGGACGAGTTGCCAATCGGTCGCGTATATCGGGGACTCCACCTCGGAGAGCCTCGTCTCCGACGTCTACATCGATCCCTCGCAGCAGCTCCCGGCGCAGTTCCAGCGGGTCGGCGTGCAGGACGTCAACCTCCAGATCTCCGGTGCCCGCTCCATCGTCGAGACGTACGAGGGCGAGCCCAACGCGTACACCGTGGCTCAACAGTTGCTGAGCCAGGGCTTCCACGGCTGCTGGGTGATCGCGATGGGCACCAACGACGCGGCCGACGTCGCCGCCGGGTCGAACGTGCTGATGCCCGAACGGATCCAGCGCATGGAGTCGCTCATCGGCAACCAGCCCGTCCTGTGGATCAACGTGCTTTCGCTGTTGAGCTCCGGGTACTACGCGGAGTCGGGGATGGCAGAGTGGGACCAGGACCTCGTGCAGGCCTGCCCGCAGTACCCGGACATGGACGTCTACGACTGGGCCTCCGTGGCGCAGGACCAGCCCTCGTGGTTCATCTCCGACGACATCCACTACGGCTCGGCCGGGTCGGCGGCACGCTCCGCGGACATCGCCAACGCGCTCGCTGCGGCCTTCCCGGCGACGCCTCCCGGTGAGTCCAAGCACACGACCGCCTCTGGCCACTCGCACCGGGCGAAGACGACATCGGCGCGATCCAAAGACTCCTCGCGCGGCGATAACGGATCCCGCCGCTCGACCACCACCACCACGGCGCCCCGCAACTGCGTGGTCCCGTAGCGGCTGTCGGCGGGGACGGCCGCCGATTCGCGTCAGGCCGGGCGACCCTGTGCGGCGAGCGCCTTCAGAAACTCGATGATCGCCGGGAGGAGGTGGTGATGATGAGCGAGCGTATTCATGCGAAGAACATTAAATCGGCGTCCGTCGTGCGGCAATCGAACGCGCCGCGGTGTCGCGCCGGCATCGCGGTGACGCCATCTTCGTCACCGCCCGTCTCCCTTTAGTTCGCCCCTTCGGCGGCTTCGGGCTCGCTGCCAGCCAGGAGCTCGTCGGCGCGCTCCTCGAGCAGCCGCTTCTGGAGCTTGCCGCTCTCCGTGTAGGGAAGGTCGGTCACGAAGGCGACATGGGCCGGCACCTTGAAGGAGGCGAGGCCCGAGCGCACCCACTCCCGGACCTCCCGGGAGGAGAGCGACTCCCCGCCTCGTACGACCACGACGGCGAGGACCTCTTGGCCGAGGGTGGGGTGGTCGACGCCGATGACGGCCGCGTCGTCGATGTCGGGGTGCTCGACGAGGCGGTTCTCGATCTCGATGGGATAGATGTTCTCGCCGCCGCGGATGATCAGGTCGCGCAGCCGGCTCTCCAGGTAGACGAGCCCGTCGACGATGCGACCGTAGTCCCCGGTGCGGTACCAGCGATCGGCGTCCAGCGCCTCCTTGCTGGCCGCCTCATCGTCCCAGTAACCGAGGAAGATGCTGGCGTGCCGCAGGCAGATCTCGCCGACCTCGCCGTCCGGCGCCTTCGTGCCGTCGGGGCGCCGGATCTCGACCTCGGACGTGGGGTTGGGCACGCCGAGCGAGGTGGGGTAGGCGGCGAGCAAGGGCCCACCGGTGCCGAGGCCCATGCCGGTCGACTCGGACATCCCGTACCCGACCCCGATCGAGATGCCGGGGAATCGCTCGCTGAGCTGGCGGATGAGCTCGGGCTGGAAGGTCGCACCGCCTCCGCCCACGGAACGCAGGCTGCTCAGGTCGAAGCGATCGAGATCCGGATATTGGAGCAACCGCCAAAACTGCGTCGGAACCCCACTCCACGACGTGAGCCGATGCCGCTCGGTCAGCTGCAGGTGCACCTCCTCGCTCCACCGACCGGGCTCCGGAAACACGACCTTGGCCCCGCTCCATGGCTGACCGAGCAGCGCGACCGTGCCCGAGACGTGGAAGAAGGGGCTGACGCAGAGAGAGGAGGGCTGAAGGTCGGCCGACGGACCCGCGCCAGCGGGGGCGAGCGCCGCGCCGATGGCGATGCGCATGAGGGACATGTGACCGAAGTGGACGAGGTTCCGGTGCGACAGCGTGGCGCCCTTTGGGCGGCCCGTCGTGCCGCTGGTAAAGAGGATGATCGCCGGGTCGTCCTCGTCGATCTCCACGCCCGGCGGCTCGAGGCCCCCGGCCTCGAGCGCGTCCAGCAGCTCGTCGAAGGTGGCGACGGGGACCTCGGGGCGATCCCCGGGCGGCGCGGCCTCCCTCAGCCGATCGAGACGAGGCCGGTCACCGAGCACCACCTTGGGCGCCGAGAGCTCGATCCCGTAGCGCAGCTCGGAGGCGGACCACCACCCGTTGAGGCCGGCAACGATGGCCCCGAGCTCGAGCGTCGCCCAGTACGCCAGCGCGTAGCCCAGGGCGTTGGCGCCCACCATCGCCACCCGATCGCCCTTGGAGATCCCGTAGCGACTGGCGAGCACTCCGGCGAGCCGTCGCACAGCGTCCCGCACCGAGGCGTAGGTCAGCTCGCGCTCGGGAAATGCGAGGTACACCCTGTCCGGGTGAGCTCGCGCCCTCGACTCCAGGACGGCGGGCAGGCTCCGCGGGCGCCGCACGAACACCTCTTGGCGCACGCCGAGCACGTCTTGAATGGCGGTCTCGAACGGTGCGCCGGGACCGAGCAGGCGCTCCCGGGTGGCCTCATCGAGCTCGGCCCCATGGCTCCACCGGAGCGTGCTCGCGGCCCCTCCCTCAGCTTCTCGAGACATCGCCACACCTCAACTGCGCACCCCCTGGGTCCCGCCGGTGGCCCAAGGATAGGGTCGTGGCCGGTGCCCGACCGCAAGCCGCCCCGGCTCTCCGGGGAAGAGCGCGAGACGTTGCTCGCCCTCCTCGGGTACCAGCGGGAGTCGCTGGTTCGCAAGGTCACGGGCGTCGGTCCGGCGGACGCCCGGCGGGCGATGGTCGGCACCGGGACAACGCTGCTGTGGCTGGTCAAGCACATGCGCCGCGCCGAGGTCACGTGGGTGCGGCGCCGCTTTGGCGGTCAGGATGTCGACGTGCCCTCCGATGTGGTGCTCGCGGAGGACACCTTGGCCCGGGCGGTCGACGACTACCGAGCCACCTGGGCGATCGTCGACGCGCTGGTGACCGACTCCGATCTCGACCAGCCGTGCCGCGCGGACGACAGTGCGGGCGAGACGGGCACGCCGGTCAACCTCCGGTGGGTGCTCGCCCACCTGCTCGAGGAGACCGCCAGGCACGCCGGGCACGCCGACATCCTCCGCGAGCTGATCGACGGCCAGACCGGGCGCTGACATACACGCCCGGATATCCCGGGGCGAGGAAGCGGCTGGACACGCCCCGGTCCAGCCGGTAGGCAGGCCGGCGTGGACCCCGACCGGACGGTGGCGACGCTCCTCCAACGCTACGGGCGAACCTGGTCGCAGGAGTCGGGGTTCGCGGTCACCAACACTCCGTCCTCCCTCTTCCGCCTCCTGGTGCTGTCGATGCTGCTGAGCGCGAGGATCAGCAACAGGATCGCGGTGCGTGCCGCCCGAGCCCTGTTCTCCAAGCGGTGGACCTCGGCGCGCCACATGGTGGAGGCCAACTGGGAGGACCGGGCGCGGGCGCTCAACGAGGCCGGCTACGCCCGGTACGACGAGCGCACCTCTCGCATGCTGGGCGAGACGAGCGAGTACGTCCTCGAGCGATGGCGCGGGGATCTCCGGGGCCTGCGAGAAGAGGCGGAACGGACCCCGGCGAGGGAGCGGGCGCTGCTCAAGACCTGCAAGGGCATCGGCGACGTGGGTGCGGACATCTTCTGCCGTGAGGTCCAGGGCGCCTGGACGGAGCTCTCGCCGTTCCTCGACCGTCGAGCGCTCCAGGCGGCGACGCGACTCGGCCTCGGAGACGACGCAGCGATGGTCGGCCACCTCTGCCCGCCGGAGCGTCTGCCCCAGCTGGTGGCGGCCCTCGTCCGGATCGACCTCCAAAAGGGCTACGACGATCTCGCCTGATGGCGCCGGTGCGGATCACCGACCCCGCGCCGGGCCGGCCGCCCCCGCTCGCACGGATCGGCCGACGACGATACCTTCCGCACATGCAGCACGGGGAGGACGCAGGGGACGCAGGGGACGCAGGGGACGCAGGGGACGTAGGGGAAGCACGGGACGCAGGGGACGGCACGGACATGGCGGCGCACTCCGAGGACGGGCCCAGCGGCATGGTCGGCGGTGACCGGCGCGGTGGTCCGGCTCCGGTCGAGGCCGCCGCATGGCGGGACTTCTGCCGCACCCTCGAGGCCCTGGGTGACCGGCTCCTGAGCGACGAGTTTCCCCAAGGGGCCGAGGATCGTGTCGAAGGTTTCTCGCACCTCGCCCGGTTGGCCTCGTGCTGGCTCGCCTGGTCGGTCGGCCACGGTGACGCCCGCCTCCCGACCTTCCATCGACACAACGACCTCCTCGGCATCTGGGGCGGCCCCAACGTCGACAACGCCTACCACCATGCCCGCATCGACCCGAGACGTCGCTATCGCATCCGGGGTCGGATGCACTCCTGCGAGGACTTCATCCTCGCGGTGCGTGCCGGCTTCATGCACCGCGAGAAATGGGGGACGCTGGTGGAGCTGACGGCGTCGGAGATCGGGATCGGTCGAGGCGACGAGTTTGAGCTCCTGCTGGGCGGCGACGAACCGCAGGAGGGAACGACCGGCGGGCTCCCCCACGTGGCGCTCCCCGAGGGGGCCGTCATGGTCTCGATCCGGGAGTACTACTTCGACTGGCAGGTCGACGAGCCGGCGACCTTCGTGATCGAGTGCCTCGACGATGAGGAGCCTCCCGGGCGCCTGACGGGCGACGTGCTGGCGTACCGCCTCGCCGAGGCGGCGGCCGAGACCGAGGACTCCGTGGTCTACTGGAACCGGTACCTCAAGGAGGCGAGAGCCGAGCGCACGGACAACTCCTTCGCCGCCTCGCAGCAGGTCGCCAAGGGGCTGTCGTCGGCGCGTTACGCATTCTGCTTTTGGGATCTCGAGCCCGGCCAGGCGCTCTATGTGGAGACCTCGGTGCCCGAGGCCCGCTACTGGAGTCTCCAGCTCTACACCATGGGCTGGTTCGAGCCGCCCGACGTGCTGACCAGGGTGGCGGCCATCAACCACGTCCAAGCGGACGTGGACCTCGATGGCATGGTGAGAGCCGCCATCTGCTCGGAGGACCCGGGCATTGCCAACTGGCTGGACACCGGGGGCCGGCGAAGCGGGTTGCTCACGCTGCGATGGTTCTGGCCCGAAGGTCCCGCCCCGGCGCCCGTGGCCCAGGTGATGCCGGTCGACGAGGTCGGCGCCCGGACGCACGGGGGCGCCCGACGACCGGACGCCGAGGCGCGACGGGTCGAGATGGAGCGGCGACGGGAGCACCTGGTCTGGCGGTTCCGCACGTGACGAGTGGGGCCGGCTGGCGACCCGAACCGCGTCCGGAGTGGGTCGAGGCCGCCAACCGCGGTGACGTGTTGCCGATCTCCGAGGTGGCGCGAAGACCCCTCGACCGAGACGATCTGCTCGCCGAGGCCTGCGCGCGACGGGGCGTGGCCGAAGTCGGATGGGCCGCCTACGGCGACGACCGCTTCCTCGAGCCGCTGCAGGTGTTGCTGCACGCGCTCGAAGACGAGGCGGAGCTCACGCTCACCGGGCGATGGATGACGCGCCGCTTCGTCGTCCGCATGCTCGAGGTCCGGTTGCAGCTCGTCGCCTACGAGGCGGCCGACCCCGGGGTTGGAGACGAGGTCGTCGAGCGTCCCCTCGTGGTCACCGGGGCGCCGCGCACCGGCACCACGATCCTGCACTCCCTCCTCGCCGTCGACCCGCGCCGGCGCGCCCCGGAGGGTTGGGAGCTCGTGCGTCCGGTCCCGCCGCCCGATCCCGACCCCGAGCGCTTCGCCACGGACGCCCGCATTCCCCTGGCCGACCTGGAGCTCCGCCTGCCCACGATCGTGGTCTCCGGGCTGCTGGCGATCCACGAGTACGGGGGGCGCATGCCGAAGGAATGCCTCTCGGCCATGTCGCTCGAATTCCTGTCCGAAGAGTTCACCAGCCGCTACGACATCCCCTCCTACGCCAGCTACCTCGCCCGCGCCGACATGCGACCGGCATACGAGATGCACCGGCGGGTGCTCCGGATCCTCCAACGCCGCTTCCCGCCGGGGAGGACCTGGGTCCTCAAGTCCCCGGTGCACCTGCACTCCCTGGGCACGCTTCTCGAGGTCTACCCCGACGCCAGGTTGGCCATCACCCACCGCGACCCCCTCTCGGTGCTCGGGTCGGTCGTCAGCCTCCTCGCCACCCTCCGATGGGCGCACAGCGATCGGGTCGACCTCGGCGCGCTCGGTGCCGAGAGCGCAGACCTCTACCTGACCGACCTCGATCGGTTGGTGACCCTGTCCGAGAACGGCTTCCTCGATGCGGCCACGGTGCACCATTGCCGCTACGCCGACTTCCTGGCGGACCCGATGGGTCAGCTCGAAGCCCTCTACCGGCACCTCGGCGACGATCTCCGGGAGGACGCTCGGCGATGCATGGAAGAGCACCTGGCCGCCCGCCCGAGAGGACTCCACGGGGGCCACAGCTATTCGTTTGACGACCTGGGCCTCGATCGAGAACACGAGCGCGCCCGGTCGGCCCGCTACCAGTCCTATTTCGCCGTGCCCGACGAGCTGTGAGGAGCCCCGTGTGGAGCTGTACGCCAAGGTCCTGACCGTGTCGAGCGGCGTCGCCTCGGGCACGCGCAACGACACCTCCGGGGAGGCGGTCGCCGAGCTCCTCCGGGAGCATGGCTTCACGGTCGTGGAACGGGCGGTGGTGCGCGATGGGCTGGACCCGGTCACGGAAGCCCTTCGCCGCCTGGCGACGGATTTTCAGGGCCTCGTCGTCACGACCGGAGGCAGCGGGTTCACACCGGACGACCTCACGCCCGAGGCGACGGCGTCGGTGATCGACCGAGAGGCCCCCGGCCTGGCGGAGGCGATGCGGGCGGTGAACCCACTTGGCCGGCTCTCGAGAGGCCTGGCCGGCGTCGCGGGCGCGACGATCATCGTCAACCTGCCGGGCTCTTCCAAGGGGGCTCGTGAGCAGCTGGGCGCGATCATCGACGTCCTCCCCCACGCCCTGGAGCTCGCCGGGGGCGGCCGACCGCACTGAGGCGCGCGACCGACCGAGTGCCGAGACCTACGCTGCCGCAGCGTCGCGGAGAGCGCCGCGGGTCCCCCGTCTTGTCACACAAGCCACGACCTTCGTCCCTGTCGCCGGCCAGACGCAGCCGACACACTCGGCGTTGAGGCACTCGATACCACGACGCGAGGTACCGCCAGATGGGACGACGAATGGCTTTGGCGAGAGATGGGTACGGACCATGACGACAAACCTGAGAAACAGGTACGAGACCTCGGTGGCCCAGCCGACGATCGGCCCGATAGGGACCCCGGAGGCGAGCGCGCCGACCACCCACCCGCCCGGTGCGGGGTATGCCATGGAGACCAAGCACCTGACCGTCGGATTCGGCGACAACACCATCCTGCACGACATAACGGTGCCCTTCTCGAGGGGCACCATCACTGCGCTCATCGGACCGACCGGATCGGGAAAGTCTGTCTTTGTTCGCACGCTCAACCGGATGAACGACAGGATCCCGACCTTTCACCGAAGTGGCGAAGTGGAGCTCGAAGGACGCAGCATCTGGGGACCAGACCAGAACCTTCAGGTCCTCTCGCGCCGAGTGGGGATGGCCTTCCAGCGGGCCAACCCCTTCCCGATGTCCATACGCGACAACGTCGTCGCCGGGGTCAAGGCGCACCGGATGGCCAAGGGTAAGGAACTGGCCAACGTCGCCGAGCATCGGCTGCGCGAGGTCGGTCTGTGGGAGGCGGTCAAGGATCGCCTCGGCGGTTCCCCCTACTCGCTCTCAGGGGGTCAACAACAGTTGCTGTGTCTCGCTCGTGCCCTGGCCGTCGATCCTCAAGTGCTGCTGCTCGACGAGCCGACCTCGTCCCTGGATCCCAAGGCGACGGCGTCCATCGAGTCCCTCGTCCGGAACCTGACGCCGGCTCTCACCATCATCATCGTGACACACAACCTGGCACAGGCACGGCGGATATCGGACCGCACGATGCTGTTCTTCGACGGACACCTCGTCGAGCACGGCGACACCGAGCAGATCTTCACGACACCCCGTCAGGAGTGGACCCGCCAGTACGTCGGGGGACGGTTGGGCTGAGGTCGTCCGAATTCGCCCGCATCTCTCGGGCGCTGACCCATTAAGCCACCAGCCGATGCCTCGCAGCGGGCACAATCTCGGGATGCTGCCCATTGCTCCACCTGTCGAGCCCATGCTGGCCCGCCTGGAACGGGAGCTGCCGATCGCGCCCGACCTCGTCTACGAGCCCAAGTGGGACGGTTTCCGCTCGATCGTCTTCCGCGACGGCGACGAGGTCACCCTCGAGAGCCGCAACCAGAGACCCCTCACGCGGTACTTCCCGGAGGTAGCCGAGGCGCTGCGCGCCCAGCTGCCCGACCGGTGCGTGCTCGACGGCGAGATCGTGATCGCCGGCCCCAACGGTCTCGATTTCGATGCGCTGCAGCTACGGTTGCATCCCGCGGCGTCGCGGGTCAAGAAGCTCTCTGCGGAGATGCCGGGGTCCTTCGTGGCCTTCGACCTGCTCGCCCTCGGCGATGCCGACCTCCGGGGTCACCCCTTCTCCGAGAGGAGGCGGATTCTCGCACAGGAGCTCGCGTCGGTCCGCCCGCCCGTGCACCTCACGCCGAGCACCGACGACCCCGACGTGGCGCAGGACTGGTTTTCGCGTTTCGAGGGAGCCGGTCTCGACGGGGTGGTGGCCAAGGACCGGACCCTTCCCTACCGGGAGGGCGAGCGAGTGATGTTCAAGGTCAAGCACGAACGCACGGCCGACTGCGCGGTCGCGGGATTTCGCTGGCACAAGCAGGGCGGTGTCGGCTCGCTGCTGCTCGGTCTCTTCGACGCCGATGGCGTGCTCCATCGCGCCGGGGTGTGCTCGGGTTTCTCGGCGAAGCGACGACAGGACCTGGTGCAAGAGCTCGAGGGGATCCGACTTGCGCCCGGTGAGCCGCATCCCTGGGTGGAGGCCGGCACCAACCCGGCGACGTCGGCGCCGCACGGACCGACGAGCCGCTGGACCCAGGGGCGAGACACGGCATGGGAGCCGCTCTCGCTCGTCCTCGTCTGCGAGGTCGCCTACGACCACCTCCAGGGCGATCGCTTCCGCCACGCCACCTCGTTCCGACGGTGGCGTGGCGATCGGGAGCCCGCCTCGTGCACCTACGACCAACTGGACGTACCGGTGCCCTGGGAGCTGCGGGACATCTTCTCGCTGCCGACGACCTGATTGATCGAGCGTGCGGGTGCGGGCCCACCTTCCCGGCTCAGCGGGCAAAGAAGTGCCACCCGAGCCACATCCACCCGACCAAGACCGCGACGAACCGGACGTTGCCTCGGGTGAGGCGGTCGAGGAACCCCTGCAGGCCGATGAAGCGTCGGCGGCTCAACAGCGACAGCGCCTCGCAGCCGACGAGGAGCAGAGCGAGGAAGGCCCAGGCAGCGAGGATCGCGGTCCGGGTCATCGGCGGAAGAATCCCCAGCCGAGCGCGACCCAGGCAAACACGATCGCGGCCTTGCCCGCGGTCGACGTGGCGGCCGAATCGTAGAGGGAGCTCAGGGTCGGGAAGGCCTGGCGATTCGAGAACCCGGCCAGGTAGCACGCCAGCTCGAACCCGGCCGCCAGGGCAATGACGACGGCCCAGGCCACGACGCTCCCGGGCACCACCGGGCCCGGCATCGAGGCCAGGGCCGGGGTCGGGTCGGACCGTTGACCCTTGGAGCCCCGCCGCCACAGCGTGTGCCCGGCAAGCGCGGCCATGACGCCGAAACCCACCGCCACCGCCACGTCGGCCTCCGTCGTGAAGGGGGTCGTCGTGGCTACCCACCACGAGTAGGCGACCCCGGCCCCGAGGAGGACCGCCCCGGCGAGCCAGGCCCACCCACGCGCCCACGTCGACCGCATGCCAGATGCTGCCAAATGGTGGGCGGCGGCGCTCCGCCTCAGGCCCGAGTCCGTCACAGGGGCGGCAGGTCGTACAGTCCACCTCAGGCCAGCACGACCTTCCGGACATGGTCGTCCACCGGCAGGGAGGGCTCTGAGATCGCCGACACCTCGATGCTCTCGAGGTTGGCAATGCCGGTCGTCACCGCCGCAAAGGCAGCGTCCGCCGCGTCGCGTCCGGTCGTCACCCGCACGAGGGAGGGCCGCGGCGCCAACCCGGTTGGATCGTGGACATACCAGCGCCCATCTACCAAGGCCTCAAACACGGCGTGGAACTCCATCGGGGATAGTCCGGGCGCATAGACGGCCGAGAATCGGGCGGGCACCCCGGTGGCCCGGCATAGGGCCACACCCAGGTGGGCGAAGTCGCGGCAGGTGCCGGCGCCGGTGAGCAGGGTGTCTTCCGCCGAGTCGTGCACCGTGCTCGAACCGGGCACGTATGCGATGCGCGAACGGATCCACTCCGTGATACCGGCGACACGCGCTGCGACACTTGGACCAGCCCCAAACTCCGCCATGGCAAAGCCGGTGAGATGGTCGCTGGGGCAATACCGACTCGGTCGGAGGTACACCTGGCGTTCGAGCTCGGAGAGCTGGCCGTCCACCGTGGCGGAAGCGGCGCGTTGATCACGGCCTTCGGGAGGCCCGACTGCTCTCGCTCGGATGCGGGCTCGATAGCTGACCGAGAGCCGACCGGGGTCGGAGCGGATGACGTGCATGGTCGCCCCCTCCGTGACCTCGACTGGTGCGACCGAGAAGGAGCGCCGGTCCCGGAGAGGACCTCGAAGAATTCATGGTCCACGTGGCCCGCCGATCTCGACGCGACCACCTGCACGACCACCTCTGCTGGCTCCGAGATGAGAAAAGCCAGGTCACAGGTCACGGTCCGGCTCGCGACGAGACCACTGCCCGGGTTGGAACACTCGACGCTCTTCATGGGACAGCGTCCCACAGAACTGACGGTGTGCCCGACGGCTCGCCGCCCGAGCGCGCCCGCCATCCCGCGGGGCCCATCGCCGTCCCCAGTCCAGAAAAGCAGCTCCCCGTCGTCCTCGGCCACCTCCGCGCATGCACGTCGAGGGCCGAGCAAGAGTACCGGGGGACTGTTCGACGGAGCCGCCAATTCGGGGCTCCAGACGGGCCCCCGAGCGAGGAAGGCGGACGGACGCGATGACGAGCCCTACGAGACTGGAAACGGACGTCTTTGGCAGCGGGCTGCACCTCCCCGAGTGCCCGCGTTGGCACGGGGGGTCCTTGTGGATCTCCGACATGTGGGGCAACGCCGTGTACTCCTACCGCGAGGACGGACGGCGCCGGGAGGTATTGCGCTTTGGGCTCGAGGAGGATCCCGGCGGCCTCGGGTGGCTGCCCGACGGGAGCCTGCTCGTCGTCGGGATGGAGGGTCGCAAGGTCTACCGCCTCGCCGAGGACGGGGGGCTGCGCACCCACGCCGACCTGGGCCCCCACGCACCCTGGCAGTGCAACGACATGATCGTGGACGACGGCGGCACCGCGTACGTGAGCCAGTTCGGCTACGACCTATGGGGAGGACGCACGGGACCTGCGACAACCACGCTCCTTCGGGTCACCAGTGGGGGGACGGTCGACGTCGCGGCCGACGACCTCATGGTGCCCAACGGCATGGCGATATCCGACGACGGCTCGGCCCTCTACGTTGCCGAGTGCGGCCGGTCCCGGGTGCTCCAGTTCGCCATCGACGACCAGGGTGGGCTCACCGATCGGCGCGTCTTCGGCGAGCTGGCCCCTGCCGCGGGGGCCCCACTCCCGGTCGCCCCACCGGATGGGATCTGTCTGGACGAGGAGGGATGCATCTGGGCCGCCGATCCGATCGGCCAGCGCGTGGTGAGAATGGAGCCCGGCGGTCGCGTGAGCCACGAAATCTCGTCCGACGTGCATCCGCTCGCCGCCGTCCTCGGCGGGACCGACCGCCGCACGTTGTTCGTGTGCGCCAGTGCTCAGCACCGCAAGCCCCAGCGCGACCCCCGGCCGCTCGGACGAATCGACGCGGTGCGGGTCGACGTGCCCGGCGCCGGTCGTCCGTGACCTCCGGCGAGCGGCGACGACCCTCCCGGGGATGGCTCAGAAGGGGCCTCCCAGCTCCCCGAGGGCGTCGGTGAGCCGGAGGTTCTCCGAGTAGTCGACGGGGCACGCGACGACCGACACCGTGTCGGCGGACAGGGCCTCCTCCAAGACGGGCAGCAGCTGATCGGCAGCGTCGATGCGGTACCCCACGGCGCCGAAGCTCTGGGCGTAGGCGACGAAGTCGGGGTTGGAGAACCCGACGGCCACGTCGCGTCCGAGCTCCAGGTCCATCTTCCACCGGATGAGCCCGTAAGCGTCGTCCTGCCAGACGAGGACCGTGATGGGGACATGCTCGCGCAGCGCGGTCTCGATCTCCTGGGAGTGCATGAGGAACGCTCCGTCGCCGACGACCGCCAGCACACGCCGGTCCGGGTAGGCGAGCTTGGCGGCGATGGCCCCCGGAAGGGCAAAGCCCATCGTAGAGAGGCCGTTCGAGATGAGGCAGGTGTTGGGCTCGTAGGTCGGGTAGAGCCGGGCCATCCACATCTTGACGGCGCCGGTGTCGGCCAGGACGATGTCCGATGGGCCCATGGCCGCCCTGGTCTCGGCCACCACCCGCTGGGGCTTCACGGGGAAGCTCCGATCGATCGAGCCGAGCTCGAGCTCCTCGGCCAGGAGGCGCCGGATCCTTTCGCGGCCCGGATCCAGCTGGAAGCGCCGGGAAGTGGCCTCCCCCAAGGCGTCGAGGGTGCGGGAGAGATCGGCCTGGATTCCCACCTCGACGTTGTAGTGGGCGTCCACCTCCGCCGGAACCCGGCTCAGGTGCACGATCCTCTTGTTCCCCGAGGGGTTGATGCGAGCCGGATCGAACTCCTGGAGCTCGTAACCCACCGCAACGATGACGTCGGCGGCGTCGAAGCCGAAGTTGACATAGTCGCGGCGCATGAACCCGACCGCGCCGAGCGCGTGGGGGTGGTCGTCGGGGAACACACCCTTTCCGTGAAAGGTCGTGGCGACGGGTAGTCCGAGCTTGCCCGAGAACCTCAGCAACGCCTCCCGGGCGTCATCGCGCGCCGCCCCGTGGCCGGCCAAGACGATGGGGCGAAGGGCTCCGTCGAGCACGGCGGCGGCTCGCGCGATCTGGCGCTCCGATGGCTCGTCGGGACGGGGGACGTTGACGGCGAGCGGTTCGGCGCCCTCGGGTGCCGGCATGCCCTCGATGTCCTCGGGAACGGCCAGATAGACGGAACCTGGCCGTTCCGTCTGGGCGAGCTTAAAGGCCTTGCGGAGCATCTCGGGTACGGCCGCAGGTGACGGGATCATGCTCGCCCACTTGGCGACCGGAGCGAACATCGACACCAGGTCGACGCTCTGGTGCGACTCCTTGTAGATGCGGTCGAGGCCCACCTGGGCCGAGATGGCGACCAGCGGCGTGCTGTTGCTGGTGGCGTCGGCAACCCCGAGCAGCAGGTTGATGGCGCCCGGGCCGAGGGTGGCCGAGCAGACTCCGGCAGCCCCGGTGAGGCGGCCGGTGATCTCCGCCATGAACGAGGCTGCCTGTTCGTGGCGAACGAGCACGTAGCGGATCGACGAGCGGGCCAGGGCGTCGGTAAGGTGGATGTTCTCCTCGCCAGGGATACCGAAGACACACACCACGCCCTCGCGCTCGAGGCACCGCACCAGGAGGTCGGCCACCCGTGCGGTGCCGTTGGCTTCTTCCGCTTCCATGAGTGCGTCCGGCGGTCGTCGCCCTACCAGCGACCGCGATGGACGACCTCGTCGAACGCCCGCCGGGAGGGGTTCTCAACCGGGCGCAGCGGGCGGTCCGCGGGGTAGCCGAGAGCCAGGAGGTAGGCGCAGAAGCGCTCGTAGGGAAGCGACAGGATGCGCGCGGCACGCTTCCTGGTCCTCGACGGCAGAGTGCCCGGCACCGATCCCGATGTCCGCCGCGGCCAGCATCATGGCCATGGTGGCCTGACCGAGGTCATACTGATCCATCAGGCGGTAGCGATCGGTCTCGGGTTCCCCGAGCACCAGCGCGATGGTGGCCGCTGACCTCTCCACGTGCCGAGCGCCCACCCACACCTTGGAGAGCTCCTCGAGCTGAGCGCGCTCGGTGATGACCACGAAGTCCCACGGCTGGCGATTGCTGGCGGAAGGCGCCCGGCGGCCGGCCTCGAGGATGCGCCTCAGGCCCTCCTCGGGAATCGGACGCTGCTCATACATCCGGACGTTACGCCGGGCCCGAATGGCGTCCCATGTCTCCATGGGCGCAGACTAACGAGACCCGGTCGGGCGCGGGACGGAGTCTCCGGCCTCCCGCCACCTAGTCGCAGCCGCACCGCCGGAGCTCGTGTCAGGCGGACACCAGCCTCCCGGGATAGGCGCCCTCCACGGGAGCGCCGTCACGGCGGACCTGCTGGCCGCCGACCCACACGTGCTCGATGCCCACGCTGCCCGACAGGAGGCGGTCGCCGTGCGCGGGGAAGTCGAAGACCCGCTCGAAGGGGGTCTCGCTCACCGTCTGCGCGTCGAACGCCACGAGGTCCGCGGTCGCGCCGGGACGGACGACCCCGCGGTCGCGGAGATCCGAAGATCTCGGCCGGCTGCCCGCTCATCCGCCAGATCGCCTGCTCGAGGCTCATGGCCTGGGTCTCCCGCACCCAGTAGCGAAGGGTGTAGCTCGGGTAGCAGGCGTCACACAACATGTCGACGTGCGCGCCGGCGTCGTGGGCGCCGAGGACCGCCCGGGGATCCGTCACCAGCTCCGCGAGCTCCTCGGGAGTCGTCCGCGGCAGGTTGCGAAAGCGGGTCTGCAGGTCGTCCTCGAGCGTCAGGTCCAGCATGAGATCGAGGGGGTGTACGCCGCGCTCCCGGGCCACGTCGGCGAGCGGGATCCCCCGCAGGTCGCCGTGGCGCACCGTCTCCTCGACCGAGGTGCGGCGGAAGTAGCCGTCGATGTCCCCGTCGAGGAAGTCCGTCTGGTGCGACAGGGCCTCGGACTGGGTGCGCGCCCGCTCGCGCCACTCGGGGTCGGCGAAGGCCTTGGCCATGACCTCCGGGGCCCTGCCGATCACCTCTTTGAAGGCGGGGACCCGGCTCCACTGGTAGGGGTTGAGGAGGCTCATCTGCGTGGTGATGAACCGCGTGCTCGTCTGCGGCCACACGTCGCCGCCGGCGGCCGCCCCCCGGTCGAGCATGGCCTTGGCCGATCCCGGACCCCCGAAGAGTCCCGGCAGCACCGAACCCCACGTGATCCTGACCCCGTACTTCTTGGAGAGCGCAGCGATGTCCTCGATCTCGTAGACGGGGCCGTAGGTGATCTCGGCGATGCCCCGGCCGTGCGTGGCCAGGGCCTCGAGGAGCGCCTCGATCTCGGCACCGTCCGCCAACCGGCTCGGTACCGGTCGGCCATGGGGACCCTGGTGCGAGGGTGCCTGGGAGGTGGAGATGCCCGTGGCACCGGCGCGGAGCGCCTCGAGCATGGTGTCGCCGATGGCTCGACGCTCGTCGTCGGTGGCCACCCGGGAATACGCGGCGTCGGCGCCCATCACCGAGAGCCGCACCATGCTGTGCGGCACCATCGCCGCCACGTTGATGCGCTTGGGCAGGGCCCGCACGGTGTCGAGGTATTGGGGGAAGGTCTCGAAGCTCCAGTCGATACCGGCCCGGAGCGTCTGCGCGTTCATGCCCTCGACGAGTGCCAGAGTCTCGACGACGAGCTCGCGGTCGTCGGGTCGAGCGGGAGCGATGCCGAATCCGCAGTTGCCCTGGATCACGGTCGTGACCCCGTGCCAGGAAGACGGCGTCAGATCGGGATCCCAAAAGATCTGCGCGTCGAGGTGGGTGTGGATGTCGACGAAGCCGGGGCACAGCACCAGGCCCGAGAGGTCGACGTCCTCGCCGTCCCCTCCCTCGACCTCGCCTATCCGGCCGATCCGGTCATCGATCACCTCGACGTCGGCTCGACGGGCCGGACCACCCGTCCCGTCGACCAACGTGGCACCTCGTAGCACCTTGCGCATGGCAGCCCCCTTTCGGCTCCACGGTATTCACCGACTCTCTCGCGACCCTTGCCTGCCTACCGCGCCCAGAAGCCATAGGTCTGCTCCCCCAACAGGCGACCGTTCTCGCCCACGGGGAAGACCCCGGCCGAACGGAGCTCGACGGGATCCCCCGCGCTCACCCCATCCAGGCTCGTGCGGGCATGACCCCGCACCGTCCACTCGGCAAAGACGTACCAATCACCCACCACCCGGTTGAGCACGTGCAGCTCGCGATCCTCGATGGCCCGGCCCACCAGCTTGCAGCGCCCCTCGACCGCCGTGGCGCCGGTCGCAACATAGGCGTCGCCCGGCACGGTCGGATCCCGCACGGCGAACCGGGCGGTCGGCTCGAAGGAACGGGCGGCGTCTGCCCCTCCGGCAAGGGCCTCGAGAAACGCCTGGTGGGCTCCTTGCGCCTGGCGACGGCGGGCGGCGACCTCCCCCGCCCCGAGCGCATCCTGCGGGTCGGGGAGACCGGCGTACACCTCGTGCCAGGGCCTGCGGGCGGCGAGGATCTCTCCGACGATGCCGTCGTCGGCGACGGGGAAGAGGATGGCGACGTCGTTCTGGTACTGGCCGCCCGTCGCCACCTCCCGGGTCGTCGACACCGATTCGTGGAAGGTGTACCAGTCCGTCGTGAGACCGACCAGCACGGTCGAGCTCACGATCTCCATGAAGTTGCGCTCGTCGGCGTAGTAGTCCTGGACCGCCGCCCGGTCCGTCAAGACCACCAGCTCCAGGGAGGCGCCGGTCACGTCAGGCAGCATGTAACAGACCTCTTGGCTCACGGTCGCCATCACCTGGCCGACGTCGTTGGTCTCCTCGGAGCGGACGTGGCGGTGCACGCGATCGGTCGCGGCCAACAATGCGGCTGTGCCACTGTGTGCTCCCCTCGGTGCCCTCACCGCGGGGGCCCCCTGTGCTCTGGCATTGTTGAAAAGATTACATATGTTGGTGGGAGTAGGCCATTGACCGACAAACAGGACGAGAGTCCCTCGGATCCGCTGGCGCCGCCGCTCGAGGGCGTGACCGTCCTCGACCTCACGAGGGTCCTATCGGGACCGTTCGCGACGCTCGTCCTGGCGGACCTCGGCGCCAGGATCTGGAAGATCGAGCACCCCGACGGCGGCGACGAGACACGCCTCATCCAGCCGTCGCGACACGGCGAGAGCCACTACTTCATGGCCCTCAATCGCAACAAGGCCAGCATCGCGGTGAACCTCAAGACCGCGCCGGGACGAGACATCGTGCTCGACCTGGCCCGCCGGGCCGACGTGGTGGTCGAGAACTTCCGACCGGGCGTGGCCGACCGGCTCGGGCTCGGGTACGAGGCGGTGCGCGCCGCCAACGGCGGGGTCGTCTACTGCTCGATCTCGGCCTTCGGCCAGAGCGGGCCCGACTCGTCCCAGGCGGCATTCGACGTCGCCGTGCAGGCCCTGAGCGGCATCATGCGGATCACCGGGGAGCCGGGCGGGCGACCCCTGCGCGCCGGGATCCCGGTCGCCGATCTCAGCGCCGGCATGGCCGCCGGCACGGGGATCCTCGCCGGCCTGGTCGCCAAGGGGAGGACGGGCCGGGGACGCCACGTCGACGTCAGCATGCTCGACGCCATGGTCAGCATGCTCGTGTACTACGCCGACCGCTACTTCATGACCGGCGAGGAGCCGGCACGCATCGGAAACGGCCATCTGAGCGTCGTCCCGTACGGCCTCTACTCGGCGGCAGACGGGGATCTCGTGATCGCCACGCTGTCCGAGCGCTACTGGGCCCCGCTGTGCCGAGCCCTCGGTCGGCAGGACCTCGCGGACGATCCCCGTCTGAGCACCAACGCCGATCGCGTCGAGCACCGAGAAGAAGTGAACGCCGCCGTCTCCGACGCGCTGTCCCGACACCCCCTCGAGCACTGGCGGCGGATCCTCGGGGAAGCCGACATCCCCCATGCACCCGTGCTCTCCATCGGCGAGACCCTCGCTCACCGCCAGGTTCGCGCCCGCGGGATGGTCCGGTCCTACGAGCACCCCCTCCTCGGTCCCTCCCAAGGCCTCGGGCCGATGGTCCACTTCGCAGACTCCGATCCCCCGGAGCCGGTAGCCCCTCCCCTTCTCGGCCAACACACGGCCGCCGTCCTGTCGGAGGTCCTTGGCATGTCCGGGGACCGGATCGACACGCTGGAGCGCGAGGGGGTGGTCTCGTGCGGCGGTGCGAAGACGCGTGCCCCGCAAGAGAGCACGCCCCCTGCGGACGAGGACCCGGCGGGAACGCAGGCCCGGCACCGGCGATAACCTGCGCGGGACGTGGCCGGGGCGTCTCTCGGAGACGCGCTACCGACGCAAGCCAGGGAGGGCCAGTGGACGCCGACGTGGTCATCGTGGGTGCGGGGGCGGCCGGCGCCACCCTGGCCACTCGCCTCAGCGTCAATCCCGAACGTTCGGTTCTCCTGGTGGAGGCCGGACCGGAGATCCCTCCGGGAGCCTCCGCCAACCTCCTCACGACGGTGAGCTTCGCCGCGACCGGCGCCGACTGGGCGTTGCGAGCCCAGGTGACACCCCAGCGCGACCTCGACTACCCCCAGGGCAAGTGCGTGGGCGGTGGATCCTCGGTCAACGGCGCGCTGGCGCTCCGGGGAGCGCCGGAGGACTTCGATCGATGGGCTTCGACGGGATGTCCCTCCTGGGCCTGGTCCGAGATGCTGCCGGCCTTTCGTCGGCTGGAGACCGACCTCGACTACGGGACGACCTCCCGCCTGCATGGCGACGATGGACCCGTGCCCATCGTCCGCTGGCACGACGACGAGTTGGTGGACCTGCAGGTGGCGTTCCGCTCCGGCTGTATGGCCCAGGGGATGCCATGGGTGGGCGACCACAACGATCCGTCCTCGACGGGCGTGGGCCCTTTTCCGATGAACCGGTCCGGCGGGCGCCGGATGTCGACCGCGCTCACGTACCTCGAGGGGGCGCGCCACCGCCTCAACCTCTCGGTGTGGTCCGGCACCCGGGTGCTGCGCATCGAGACCGAGGGCGGGTGTGCCACCGGGGTGACAGTGGAGCGCAACGGCCAGCTGCAGACCGTGCGCGCCAGGGAGGTGGTGCTGAGCGCCGGGTCGATCCAGACCCCCTCGCTGCTCTGGCGTTCGGGGCTGGGCCCGGCGGACCGGTTGCGTGGGCTCGGCATCGATCCCGTGGTGGACCTTCCGGCGGTCGGCGCCAATCTTCAGGACCATCCGGGGGTCTTCTACTTCCTCGCGCCGGGAGAGCGACGGGTGCCCTTCTCCGATCCCCAGTACCAATTCGGAGCGCGCTACACCTCGGGGGGATCCGCGGACGTGAACGACATGTTCCTCTCGATGATGAACTACTGGGATCTGAGCGGATCACCCGACTTCCAGGCCCAGCTCGGTGTTCCCTCCGTCGTGGTGCTGACGTGCGGCGTGCACCAGCCCCGTTCCCGGGGTGCCGTCTCGCTCGTCTCGGCCGATGCCGACGTCGCCCCCACCGTCGAGCTCAACCTGCTCGACGAGCCCGAGGACGTGACCCGTCTGGTCGACGGGATGAGGCGCTGCGCGGCGCTGGCCGGCCACGAGGCAATGGCGGAGTTCGTCGGCAGCCCCCTCCAGCTGGCGGACCAGCTGGAGGACGACGCCGCGGTGGCCCGGCACGTGCGCTCCGTCGTCGCTCCCTGGTACCACCCCGTCGGCACGTGCCGCATGGGGCCGGCGGACCGGGCCGACACCGTGGTCGGTGACGACCTCCGGGTCCATGGCGTGGACGGGCTGCGCGTCGTCGACGCCTCCATCATGCCGACCATCACCCGGGCGCCCACCAACCTCACTACCATCGCCATCGGCGAGCGAGCGGCCGAGCTCATCGATGGCCACTGACGAGGGAGACGCGGCGGGGCGGCCGGCTCGGGCAGCCCGTCGGCGGGATACGAGTGCAGGGTGGGCAGCGACATGATCGACCACGAGCGCCTGTTCATCGGCGGCGACTGGCGGCTCTCGCAGGGGGACGAGATCCTGGCCGTCGAGTCACCGGCCACGTGCGAGACCATCGGCCACGTGCCGCTGGCCTGCGCGCTCGACGTGGACGCCGCCGTCGCCGCCGCCCGACGTGCCTTTGACGAGGGTCCGTGGCCCCACCTGACGATGCGGGAGCGCGCGGACGCCCTCGCCGCCCTGGGCAAGGCGCTCGATCCCCTCGGCCCCGCGCTCGATCGCCTGGTGCCCGAGGAGAGCGGCATCCCCGTGTGCTTCCAGTCGGGCAGCAGCTCCTTCCCCCTGATCGACTACTACGCCCGGCTGGGGCGGGAATACCGGACGGAGGACGTGCGCGGAGGCCGGCCGGGCGTGTCCGGCACCGCCGTCGTCCGTCACAGCCCGTGCGGGGTCGTTGCCGGCATCGTGCCCTGGAACGGTCCGGTGATGCAGATCCTCATGAAAATGGTCCCCGCACTCCTCGCCGGGTGCACGATCGTCGTCAAGACCGCACCCGAGACGCCCCTCTCCGCCTACCACCTCGCTCACGCCGTCGAGGAGGCCGCGTTACCCGACGGAGTGGTCAGCATCCTGCCCGGCGATCGGGACACCGGCGCCGCCCTGGTCGAGCACCCCGGCGTCGACCGGGTGTCGTTCACCGGGAGCACGGCGGCCGGAGCGGAGATTGCCGCCCGCTGCGGCGGCGATCTCCGGCGAGTCAACCTCGAGCTCGGCGGCAAGTCCGCGGCCCTCCTCCTCGAGGACGCTGACCTCGGGGAGGCCCTGCCGACGGCCATCACCTTCGCGTTCTTCTTCAACGGCGAGGCCTGCTCGGCGTTGACCCGCCTCCTCGTACCGCGCTCCCTCTACCCCGAGGTCGTCGAGCGCACCGTCGCCCACGTGAGGCAGCTCACCGTCGGCGACCCCAGCGACCCGGAGACCTTCATCGGGCCCCTGATCTCGGACCGGCAACGCTCCAAGGTCGAGGGCTATGTCGCAGTTGCGGTGCAAGAGGGGGCTCGCCTCGTGGCCGGAGGTCGCCGGCCCCCGGGTCTCGAGCGAGGTTGGTACCTCGAGCCGACCGTCTTCGCCGACGTCGACAACGGCATGCGGATCGCCCGCGAAGAGGTCTTCGGACCGGTGCTCTCGCTGATCCCCTACGACGGTGTGGACGATGCCGTCCGGCTGGCCAACGATTCCGAGCTCGGCCTGGCCGGTGCGATCTTCACCTCGGACCCGGGTGCCGCCCTCGGCATCGCCAGGCGGCTCCGCACTGGCCACGTGGGCATCAACTGCCAGGGACAGGACTGGGTGTTCCCCTTTGGCGGCTTTAAGCGCTCCGGCATCGGGCGCGAGATGGGGATCGAGGGTCTCGAGCTCTACACCGAGCTCCAGACCTTGGCGCTGCCCCTGGGCTTCGAGCCGGACGGGGCCGTCGGGGGCGTGTAGCGGAGAGGGAGGCTCGCCAATGGATTCCTTCAACGGGAGGCTTGCGACCGTCACCGGCGGTGGCTCGGGGATGGGTCGGGAGCTGGTGCTCCAGCTGGCTGCGCAAGGGTGCTCGGTCGCCACCTGCGACCTCAACCCCGACACCATCGCCGAGGTGGCCGAGGTCGCCATGGCGGGCTCCCCTGCCGACACGCTCGTCACCCCACACGTCTGCGACGTCTCGGACGAGGCGCAGGTGCACCGGTTCCGGGACGAGACGCTCGCCGCACACGGGCGGGAGCATGTCGACCTGGCCTTCAACAACGCAGGGATCGGCGGAGGGTCGAGCTTCGTCACCGACCCACGAGAGGTCTGGGAAAGGACGTTCGCGGTCGACTTCTGGGGCGTCTACTACTGCACCCGGGCCTTGCTCCCGCTGCTCATGAAGAGCACCGAAGGCATTCTCGTCAACACGAGCAGCGTCAACGGCTTTTGGGCCTCGCTCGGTCCCGGCATGCCCAACACGGCCTATTCGACGGCCAAGTTCGCCGTCAAGGGGCTGACCGAGTCCCTCATCGAGGACCTGCGCATCCATGCGCCGCACGTCAAGGTGGCCGTCGTCATGCCCGGCCACATCGGCACCAACATCGTCGAGAACAGCTTGCGGGCCCACATCCGTGGTGCGGACAACCGGGAGCCCGGCGCACGCGGGGCGGCACTCCAAGAGGAGCTGGGCCGCATGGGGATCCCGGCGGGGGACATGACGGCCGAGCAGGCGCAGCAACTCCTGCAACAGGTCTCCGAGGGCTTCCGTGACTCCGCCCCTGTCGACGCGGCCGAGGCCGCCTCGATCATCCTCGACGGGGTCCGTCAGGGGAGGTGGCGCATCCTCGTCGGCAAGGACGCAGAGGCGCTCGACCTCGGTGTCCGCTCCGATCCCGACGCCGCGTACGACCATCAGGGCGTGGGACTGAGCCTGCCCGGCTCCCGCTCGCCCGACTAGGACACGGACACCGGCAGGCTGGCGGGACCGCGAGCCATCTGCCCGAGGAGGCTGCCCCTTCGCAGCGGAGGCTCGTCCTCGGCCAGCGACAGCGTGGGGAACCGCCGCACGACCGTGTCGATGGCGACCTCGCCCTCGAGCCGGGCGACCGCCGCGCCCAGGCAGTAGTGGATGCCCGGGGCGAAGGTCAGACTCTGGCAGTCGGCGCGGTCGATGCGGAAGGCGTCCGGGTCCTCGAAGCGGGCGGGATCGTGGTTGGCCGACCCGATGATGGCCGACACCATGGTGCCCTCGGGTACGGTCGTCCCGTCGACCTCGACGTCGCGCAGGGCAAAGCGAGGGACGGCCGTCTGGATGGGCGGCTCGAAACGGAGCTGCTCTTCGACTGCGCCGGTGATGCGCGCCGGGTCGGCACGGAGCTTGGCGAGCTCGGTGGGATGGCGCAGCAGCGTGAACACGCCGTTCCCGATGAGATTGCGCGTCGTCTCCGATCCGGCACCGATCAGCTCGACGGCCATCGACACGAGCTCCTCGGCGCTCAAGCGGTCCCCCTCGTCCTTGGCGGCGATGAGGGCGCTCAGCAGGTCGTCTCCGGGCTGGCGGGTGCGCTCGGCCAGGAGCTCCTCGAAATAGGCGTGGTAGCTCAGGGTGGCGGCGTCCGCCTTGGCCAGGTCCTCCTCGGTGACGACCGGATCGACGATCCGCGCCACGTCGTCGGACCAGGCCTGAAAGGCGTCGTGATCAGCCTGGGGAACGCCGAGTAGGTGGGACACCACCCGGACGGGGATCTGGTTGGCGAAGTCCACCACCAGGTCGCCGCCGCCCTCCCGGTCCACGGGATCGAGCAGCGAGTCGACCAGGCCTTGGACGAAGGGCCGGAGCTCTCGGACGGTGCGGGGCGTAAAGGCGCGCGAGACGAGTCGGCGCAGCCTCGTGTGGTCCGGGGGATCGATGTAGGTGATCATGTGGGCCAGCGTCTGCAGGGTGGCGCTCTTCTCGAAGCGTGGGTCGAGACGGACCCGGCGTGCGCCCTCCCCCTGCCCAAACGAGGGTGAACGAAACACGGTGGTGCACGCCTGATAGGTCGTGGCGTACGACATGCCGTGCTCCCCCTCGACGACCGGTGACAGCTCGCGCAGCTCCCCGTACAGGGGGTAGGGATCCCTCGGGTAGGGCTCGGTCCCGAGCATCCCGAGGATCCGTCCAGCCCGATCGTCGTCGACCACCCTCGCTCGCCCCCCTGTCTCGCGCCGAGCCGCTAACCGCGCTCGCGCCACGTGGTGGCCGTGCGGCCGCGGACGAGGCGTCCCGGGGTGGCTTCGGTCCGGCTGCCGCTCTCCACGGTGACCTTGCCCCCCACGACGGTGGCCAGGATGCCGTGCGAGCGCTGCTCGAGTCGCTTGCCGCCGCCCGGGAGGTCGTGCACCACCGTCGGCACGGCCGGGCCCACCACCGCCGGATCGATGACGTTGAGATCGGCCTTCATCCCCTCGCGCAGGATTCCCCGGTCGGTGAGGTTCCAGGCGAGGGCCGGGGCCAGGGTGATCATCCGGATGGCCTCCTCCAGGGTGAACTCCTGGCGGTCGCGCACCCAGTGCCCGAGCAGGTGCGTGTGGATGGAGGCGTCGCAGATCTGGCTCAGATGGGCGCCCGAGTCGGAGAAGGTCATGACCGTCCGGGGGTGTCGCAGCGCCCGCAGGAGGGTCTCCTCGTCCTGTGGGTAGCGGCTCGGTTGGATGAACAGCTGGCGGCCGTCGGACTCCACGCAGAGCCGGATCATCGCCTCGGCGGGGTGGACGCCGCGCTCTCGGGCCACTTCGGCGACGGAGGGGTTGGGTGGCAGCCCGTGCCGGTAGACCCTGATGCCCTCGAAGTCGGGGGGCCGCGCCTGCGCCCCCACTCCCGACCACTCGCCGTAGTCGCCCCGGACGGCCGCGTCGACGTAGGTCGCACCACGCTCGGGGTCGCGCAGGATCGCGAGCTGCTCGTCGAGGGGCAGCGCTCGCAGCGGAGCCCACTCGGCGAGCAGGTCGAACGGGAGCCGGGTCTCGAGCGACAGCAGCACCGAGATCCCTCGGCAGTGGGTCTGGGCGATGATCCGCCCACCGACCGTGGCGGACTCGTCAAGGAAGTCGAGAAGGGGTGCCGCCGCCCTGGTCGCCACGAGCCCGAAGGTGATGGGCACCCGGCTCCGGGCACCGAGGCTCGAGATCCGCTCGAAGGCGCCGGCGCGCTGCGTGGGCTCGGCGGCGGCCATGCCGTCGTCCGCGATCTCGAGGATGCCGGCACCCGCCTCGCTCATGACGTCGACCAGGTCCACCACCTCCTCCCAAGCCGCCTGCCGGGATGCCACGGGTCGTCCGTCCGACGTCTCGTGATGCTGGCTGCGCGACGTCGAGAGCCCGATCGCTCCGGCCCGCAACGCCTCCGCCAGCTGGCCTCTCATGAGCCCGAGGTCCTCGTCGGTGGCCGGGCCCTCGAAGGCTCGCTCGCCCATGGCCCAGGTGCGCAGCGCCGAATGCCCGATGTTGCAGGCGAAGTCGATGCCCTTGGGCAGCGCCTCGACCGCGGCGAGGTACTCGGGGAACGTCTGGAAGGTCCAGTCGATCCCCTCGGCCAGGGCCTTGGGGTCGATGTCCTCGGCGCGCTCGAGGTTGCGCACGACGAGGTGGCGCTCCTCGTCCCTCACCGGAGCCAGCGTGAACCCGCAGTTGCCCATCACCGCGGTCGTCACGCCGTGCCAGCAGGAGTTGGCTCCGTTCGGATCCCAGAACACCTGGGCGTCCATGTGGGTGTGACCGTCGACGAACCCGGGAGTGACCACGTGCCCCTCGGCGTCGATCTCCTGGCGCGCCGCGCTCCGTATGCGGCCCACAAAGGCAATCCGGTCCCCGACCACGCCGACGTCCGCGCGGTAGGACCCGAGACCCGACCCGTCCACCACCTGGCCGTTGCGAATGACGAGGTCGAACGACATGGGTACCACCTTGTCACGCCGGCACCTTTCGTGCCGGTCCGGTCACGCCGTGCGCGACGCGTTGGCCAGGCCGGCGCGCAGGAAGCCCACGCAACGGCGCGGAGCGTCCGGGCCGGCCTCGATCTGCGATGCCCGCATCAACGCGCCAAACGGGACATTCCAGTACTCCGGGTCTCCCGGCCTCTCGGGCGTCCAGGGCCCGACGTAGAGATATGGCTCGGGCTCGAACCCGTCCCCCGCCGAGAACCCCAGATTGACCCGGTGCCCCGAGGGCAGGCCGACATGGGTCGCCGCGTCAAAATGCTCGGGCCACAGCTGGATGGTCGCCGGCTCGGCGGAGGCCGGGAGCGATGCCAGGACCTCGTCGAGTACCCGCCATCCGAGCCCGAACCAGTCCGCGATGGCGGCGACGGCCGACGCGTCCAGGTCGATCGGCGCATCGGGATCGCCGAGCGGCGGCGTCGCCTCGCCGCACGAGAACGGTGCTTCCACGTCGGCGCCCACAAACCCAGCCAGCTCCCGCAACGTCGCCCCCGCGACGGCGGTGACGGCGCTCAGTCCCCCGAGCTCACGCAGCAACCAGAGGCCCGAGAGACGGACCGCCTCGGGCTCGTCGCCAAACGCCGGCGTGGCGATGCCGCCCGGGCTGGCGCGCAGGCCGAATCGGCCCGAGATCTCAAAGCGACGGCGTGCGAGCACGTGGACGGCCACCCGGTGCAGAGCTTGGCGGGTCGTCTCGTTCGTAATGGTGGCCACGGTGGCTCGCCCTCCTTCCCAAGGCTCAGCTCCAGCCTGCCGCGGGCGACCGCCGACGTCGACCGCTACCTTTGGCCTCTATGGCGGAAAGCGCCGGGATCAGCTTCGATGACCTCGAGAGTCGTCCGGGGTTCTTTGCCACCCGGGCGGCGCGAGACGGACGGCCTCAGCGGGCGACGTTCCTGCCAGAGCCGGAGCGCCGCCCACGGTGGTGCACGCTCATCTCGGTCGACGACCATCTCGTCGAGCCCGCCCACCTGTTCGAGGGGAGGGTCCCCGCCAGGTACGCGGACCTTGCCCCGAGGGTCCTCGAGGACGACGACGGGATGGAGTACTGGTCCTACGACGGCAACCGTCACTACAAGGTCGGGCTCAACGCGGTGGTCGGCCGGCCGATCGACGAGCTCTCCTTCGAGCCGGCGCGCTTCGACGAGATGCGTCGCGGCGCGTGGGACATCGATGCGCGCATCGCGGACATGAACATCAACGGCGTGTACGCCTCGCTCAACTTCCCGTCCTCGCTGGCCGGCTTCGCCGGGCAGCGGTACCAGCTCGGGGTGAGCGATCCGCAACTCGCGTTGGCGGTGGTCCGGGCCGCCAACGACTGGCACCTCGAGGAATGGGCGGGTACCCACCCCGGGCGGATCATCCCCTGCCAGTTGCCCTGGCTGCTCGATCCCGAAATGGGCGCACGAGAGGTGCGGAGCAACGCCGAGCGTGGCTTTCGCGCGATCACCTTCCCCGAGCTGCCCGAGCGGCTCGGACTCCCGTCGCTCCACACCGGGTACTGGGACCGCCTGCTCGCAGCTTGCGCGGACACCGGGACCGTGGTGTGCCTCCATGCCGGCTCGTCGTCGACCGCTCCCACGACGTCCACGGACGCGCCCAGCGACACGATCGGGGTGCTCTTCTTTGGCTGGGCGATGTTCGCCGCGGTCGACTGGCTGTACTCCCGGCTCCCGGTCCGCTTCCCCGACCTCAAGGTCTGCCTGTCCGAAGGGGGCGTCGGGTGGGTGGCCGGGCTCATGGACCGACTGGACCACGTCGGCCGCTACCAGCAGATGTACGGGACGTGGGAGGGGATCGACCTCACGCCCCGCGAGGTGCTGGCACGCAACTTCTGGTTTTGCGCGATCGACGACCCGAGCGGGCTCGACCACCGGCATCGCATCGGGATCGACCACGTCCTGCTCGAGACGGACTACCCGCACCAGGACGGCACCTGGCCCGACAGCCAGGAGATCCTCCGTCGCCAGATCGGCCACTTGCCCGCGGACGAGGTGCGCAAGCTCGCCTGGGAGAACGCCGCCACGCTCTTTGGCCACCCCGTGCCTGCTGCGGTACAAGACGATCCGGAGGCCTTTTGATGCCCGACGCGATGCCCGATTCGATGCTCTCCGAGCAGTCCGTCCGTTTTCGTATCGCCGCGGCCCGCCGCATGCTGTACCGGGAGGGGTGCGACTCGGACGTGGGGGGCCACGTGAGCGCTCGGGCGCCCGAGCACGACGGGGCCTTCTGGGTCACCGGGTTCGAGTACTTCGACACCACCACACCGGACCGGGTAGCGCTGCTCGACTTCGATCTCCGGGCGCTCGAGGGCAGTCTCGCCATGTCGCCCGCGGTCAACTTCCACGCCCTCATCTACCGCCGGCGGCCCGACGTGCAAGCCATCGTCCACATCCATTCGCACTACGTGTCCGTGCTCTCCTCGGTCGAGGGGAAGACGGTCGGCATGTACAACGTCCATTCCGTCCTCTTCCATGAGGAGCAGTCGACCTACTTCGACGACGGCGTGAAGAGCCACCTGTCGGTCGTCGACGCCTTGGGGGACAAGC
The DNA here is from genome assembly GCA_963773635.1 of uncultured Actinomycetes bacterium. Lineage (GTDB taxonomy): Bacteria > Actinomycetota > Acidimicrobiia > Acidimicrobiales > RAAP-2 > CAVZBW01. Next base: position 1,627,375 of record CAVZBW010000005.1, read on the forward strand.
GGGTGGTGCTCATCAAGAACCACGGCGCCATCGTGGCGTCGGACTCGCTCGAAAACGCCACGATCGAGGCCATCACACTGGAGAAGGCCGCACGGTTCCACCTGGAGTGCGAAGCAATCGGCGGCACCGAGATCCTGGACGCCGAGGTGCGCAACGGCAAGACGATGTACCGCCGCCACTACCTCCCCCAGATGTGGGCGGCCAACATGGAGCGGCTGCGACGGTCGGATCCCGACCTCTTTGCCTGGGCCGAGCGTGCGGGCGTCCCGAGCCGCCTCGCCGTGTCGGGCTAGGACCAAGGGCAGCGGGGATACGGGGCGCACGGACAACGAGAGCGAGGACACGGATGGTGGACGCCGACGACCCCCGATTCCTCGTCGCCGCGGCGGCCAGGATCCTCAGCCGGGAGGGGTGCGCCTCCAACGTCGGGGGCCAGGTCAGCGTCCGGGCGCAGGGCGGCCCCGGCGCCTTCTGGGTGGTCGGCTACGAGTACTTCGACCAGGCCACGCCCGACCGGGTGGCGCTGCTCGATCACGACCTCCAGGTGCTCGAGGGGCGGTTCAAGCTGCCGGCGGCCATGGGCACCCTGGCCCGCATCTACGCGGAGCGACCGGACGTCAACGCCATCGTCCACCTCCATTCCCACTACGTGACGGTGCTGTCGGGGACGGGCCGGCCCGTCGGCATGTACGACGTCTCTGCGGTGCTCTTCCACGACGATCAGTCCACCTATGCCGACGACGGGCGCAAGCCCCATCACTCCGTGGTCGACGCACTCGCGGATCGGCGGGTCGTCCTCATCAAGAACCATGGCGCGATCGTGGCGTCCGAGTCGCTCCGCCGAGCCACCGTCGAGGCCGTGACGCTCGAGCAGAGCGCCCGGATCCATCTCGAGTCCGAGGCGGCCGGTGCGAGCGAGATCGCACCCGACGAGATCGCCCGTGGCAAGGGCGCCTACCGCCTGTTGTACCTCGAGCACATGTGGGAGGCCAACTGGGAGCGTCTCGGCCGCTCGGACCCGGACCTCTGGAGCCTGCTCGACGAGCGGTGAGCGGTGAGCGGTGAGCGGTGAGCGACGCTCAGAGCAAGGCGATCGGGTTGACCGGCGAGCCCGTACCCCCGGGGATCCGCAACGGCGCCAACGTCAGGAGGAACTCCCACCTGCCGGCGTCGGCACACGCAACCAGGAGATCGTCCAGCCGGGCGTTGTCGACCAGGTGCAGCCCGATGGCGGTGATCCCGATCTGATGGATCGGGAAGGGCCAGCGGTCGGTGCTCCGAGCCGGCATCCGATCGGAGATCCCGTCGCCGATCAGTACCGAGACCCCGCGCTCGTGGAGCCACGGGAGCGCCTCGGCGTGGAGGCCGGCCAAACCTTCGGCAAACGGGTTGAGCCTTCCTCGCTGAGCCTGGCGACGGGCGTCACGGCCCGTCGCCACGACGAGCAGATCCCCCTCCCCGACCGACAGGCCCTCGGCCCGCTCGGCGGCCTCGAGGTCGTCCACCCCGATGGCGTCGTCCGGCTCGAGGTAGGGCACGCCTCGGACCCTCGGCACGTCGAGGAGCACGCCCCGGCCGGCCACACCGCCGGCCACCGTCATCACGCTGTTGCGCAGCGCTCCCGTGCTGAGGACCATCTCGGGCGGGTCCCCGTTCCACATCTCCGAGGCCACGAAGATGTGGCACAAGGCGTCGAGGTGGGTGGTGCCGAGGCCGTGGATGTCGCCGCCGACGTAGTCCCGGGTCGCCTCGTACCCGGGAAGACCGCCGGTATCCCGGGCGTCGCCCCCGGCCAGCATGTGGTGCTGCCCGGGGACGGGTTGCTCAGGGGTCGGGGCCGAGGCGAGGTCGTGGGCCAGGCTCAGGGTCTCCCCGGAGCGCACGAGGCTCGCCGCGTGCGCCCGGCGGGCCGGGGTGAGCAGTGCCAGTGTCCCTCGCTCGTCGCCTTGGCCAAATCGGCCCCAGTTGCGGAGCGAGACGTAGAGCCGATCGAGTTCGTCGGGAGTGGGTTCGATGGGGACGGCCACGATCGCAGACTATCCATGCGCCCTCGGGTGGGCCGAGTCCCGACCGAGCTCGAGGGACGGTTTCCGGGTGCCGTACCCTCCTCGCATGAGCGATGACGATCCAGGCCTCCAGCCGGAGATCCGCGAGGACACGATCGAGCAGGCACTCGCCCGCGTCGAGGAGCTCGCCCCCTCACCGATCTGCCCGTGTTGCGGCGCCACGTCGTGGAACGGGAGCAGCGTGGTGGACGGTCTGATGATGGTGGCCGTGGAAGTAGGGAGACCCGGGACGAGCGGCGAGGACGACGGCCTCGGCGGCCAGACGCTGCAGAGGATCTCCGGGGTGGCCTTCGCGTGCGCGCAGTGCGGCTTTCTCCGGTTCCACGTGTCGCCGTCGGCCGACCTCCGGAGCGCCCCGGAGCACTGATCCCGCCCTCGACGGAACCGGCCGTCGGGGCCTGATACGGTCGGGACGACCTGACGCAGGGTCAGAAATGCGATCGAAGGGAGGGGCGACATGGCCTATCCGTTGGAGGTGGGGGGAGTCGACGACTACCCGGTCAAGGTCGGCAGCATGCTGCTCACGATGGTCGAGCCCCACGAGGGCTACGAGCGCGCCTACAACCGGTGGTACGAGCGAGACCACTTCTACGCCGGCTGCATGATCGGACCCTGGCTCTTCGCCGGGAGCCGCTGGGTGGCCACCCGTCCCCTCAAGGACCTCCGTTGGCCCAAGGACGACAACGCCATCGCCCGGCCCTACGACGCCGGCAGCTACGTCGCCATCTACTGGGTGGAGCAGGGCCACCACAAGGACCACTTCGAGGGCTGGGCCACCCCCCAGGTGCGTGACCTGTACGCGAATGGCCGGGGCTTCTCCGAGCGCAGCCACGTGCACACCTCGATGTTCGACCACCTCGGCTCCGCCTACCGCGACAAGGATCCGGTACCGGTCGACCTCGCCCTCGATCACGGCTACGACGGGCTGATCGCCCTGTGGTGGGACGCCAAGGCGGGCACGGCCGAAGCGCTCCGCGGCGAGCTCGAGGCCAAGTTCCTCCCGGACCTGCTCGCCGGATCGGGGATCGAGATCGCCTCGTCGTGGACGCCGAGCAGCCCCGACGAGGCTCCCCGGGACGTGCCCATGGACCTGGGCTCCTCCGCCGGCGGGACCGGCCGGCTCGTGCAGCTCCTCTTTGTCGACGGCGACGTCCCCGCCGCGCTCGACAAGGTGCGGACCTTCGCCGAGGCCGTGGAGTCGGCGGGCCTGGCCAACCTGCTGCTCGCCGCGCCCTTCCTGCGGACGGTGATCGGCACCGACAAGTACGTCGACGAGCTGCGGTAGTCGGCAGCCGAGCCCTCGATGCTGCGAGGCGAAAAGATCCTCCTGACCGGCCCCGCCGGCCAGATCGCCTACCCGCTCACCGCTTACCTCTCGCGCGACAACGAGGTCTGGGGCGTCTCGAGGTTCGAGGACGCGACGGCGCGCCAGCGGATCGAGGCCGTCGGCGCCACCGCCGTCTCGTGCGACCTGGCCAGCGGCGATTATCAGCAGCTCCCGACCGACTTCACGTACCTGCTGCACCTGGCCGCCTACCAGGGAACCGACCTCGACTACGACCACGCCATCGTCGTCAACGCCGAGGCCACGGGCCTGATCATGCAGCACTGCCGCGGCGTCAAGGCGGCGCTGGTCATGTCCACGTCGTCGGTGTACCGGGCCAACGCCGACCCGTTCCACGCCTTTGCCGAGACCGATCCGTTGGGCGAGGCGGCCACGCCGTGGGCCCCCACGTACCAGGCGTCCAAGCTCGGGCAGGAGGCGGTGGCGCGCTTCGCGGCGAGAGCCTTCGGCATCCCGACGGTGATCGCCAGGATGAACGCCTCCTACGGTCCCAACGGCGGCCTCCCGGCGTTCCATCTGGACGCCATCCGGTCGGGCATCCCGGTCCCCGCCCGGTGGGATCCCTGCCCCTACAGCCCGATCTTCCAGGACGACATCAACGAGCAGACCGAGGCCCTGCTGGCCGCCGCGAGCGTCCCGGCCACCATCGTCAATTGGTGCGGAGACGAGGTGGTGTCCATCCAGGAGTGGACCGCCTACCTGGGGGAGCTCACCGGCCTCCCGGCCAAGAGCACGGTCGTCGAGGCTCCGGGCTCGCACCGCGGGATGGTGTGCGACCCCACCCGCCGGGCCTCCCTCACGGGGCCTTGCAAGGTCGGGTGGCGCGACGGGCTGCGCCGCGTGGTGGAGGAGCGCCCTCCTCCCGGGTCCTGACCCCGGGGTCCGTCATGCTCGACGACCTGGCGGGCCTCGACGCCGTCGCCCAGGCGGAGCTTGTCCGATCGGGCTCGTGCACCCCGCTCGAGCTCGTGGAGGCGGCCATCGAGCGCATCGATCGGGTCAACCCGATCGTCAACGCGGTCATCACCACTCGCTATGACCGGGCGAGGGCCGAAGCCCTCGCCCTGACGGAGAGTCGCGACGCAGGGGGACGCGACTCTCCCCTCCTCGGCGTGCCCTTCCTCGTCAAGGACGCGGTGTGCCAGACGGCCGGCGATCCCTACCACGTCGGCATGCGGGCCCTCCGGGACCGGCACTTCGTCGCGTCCCGGGACTCGTACCTGGCCACCAACTTCCGAGACGCCGGACTCGTGATCCTGGGTCGGACCAACCTGCCCGAGCTGGCCATGGGACCGACCACCGAACCCCTCGCCTATGGAGCGACCCACAACCCCTGGCACCTCGACCACACCCCCGGGGGGTCGAGCGGTGGCTCCGCCGCCGCGGTCGCCGCCGGACTCGTGCCCGCGGCGCACGGGAACGACATGGGCGGGTCGATCCGCATCCCGGCCAGCTTCTGCGGGCTGGTCGCGCTCAAGCCCTCTCGGGCGCGGACGTCCCTCGGACCCCAGCTGGGCGAGCTGTGGGGCCCGGTGACGAACGAGAGCGTGCTCACCCGCACCGTGCGGGACACGGCGACACTGCTCGACGCGGCCTGCCGACCCTGGCCGGGCGACCCGTACGTCGCGCCGCCACCGAGCCGGTCCTACGCGAGCGAGGTGGGCGCGGGCCCCGGCCGCCTGCGCATCGGCGTGTGTGAGGCACTCCCCGACACGCCCGTCGATCCGGAGTGCCGGGCGGCCACCGAGATCGCCGCACGGCTGCTCGAGGATGCCGGCCACTCGGTCGAGGATGCCTTCCCCCGGGCGCTGCAGGAGCCGGTGATGGCCGAGGTGAGCTCGGTGGTGTGGGGCACCGGGGTGCGGCGCGATGTCGAGCGACTGGGCGAAGCGTTGGGTCAGCCGATCGACCCCGACGAGCTCGAGCCTTCCAACCGGGCGCTGATCCAAGCGGTGGCGGGCGTCACCGCGACCGAGTACTTGGCCGGCCTCGAGAAGATGTACGCCTGGGCACGCCGGGTGTGCGAGTGGTGGGCGGACGGGTTCGACCTCCTCCTCACGCCGACCACCAGCCAACCGCCGCCGCGCCTCGGGGTCGATGGCGCCCGACGCGGACCCCGATCGGCTGACGGCGATGATCGGCGCGCTGACCCGCTTCGTGGCGCCGTTCAACGCCACCGGCCAGCCCGCCATCTCGCTCCCGATGCACTGGACGCCCGACGGCCTCCCCGTCGGCGTCCAGTTGGTCGCCGCCTACGGCCGGGAGGACCTCCTCATCCGGCTCGCGTCGCAGATCGAATCGGCGGGGCCCTGGGCAACGCGGCGACCGCCGGTCCACGCCTGATTCCCTGGGTTGGTCCACCTCCGCACATCGCCGAACCCACCGGCCGGCTCGCCGAGAACGATCGTCACGGCACCTCGTCGTTCGAAGGGAAGGCGATCTCGAGCAGGTGGCGGGGTGGCTGTGGACGCCGAGTGAGGCGAGCGGGGAGGTAGGGCAGCTCGTGACGGGACCTGGCGGCGGCCATGGCTTCCAAGTAGGGGGCCGCCCTCGAGCCCTCGACCGTGCCCACCCGCTGGGCGCCGATGTGGACGACGATCCTTCGGCGGTCGGGCGCCTCGCCGTCCGTGTCCAGCCAGGCGTCGACGGTCGAGATTTCCAGGGACATGCCCCGAAACACGCGGGATGAAGCTTCTACCACGCGGTCGAGCCAGGACGAGGCGTCCGGATCGACGTCCACCTCCACCCACTCCTTGGGCGCCATCTCCTTTCTCCACGGCGTCATCTCCACCCGATAGCTCGCCCGTGCCGGGGGCTCCAGCCACCTCGGCTTCGGAGGGCGCTGCGACGACCGACCGATCTCCCTTGAGGAGCTTGGCGATGCCCGAGCCCACGTCGAAGACGGACGTGACGACGCCGACCCCGAGGCGCGCCCGGAAGAGCGTCCGATCGAGCGGCGTCTCACAGGTCGTGAGCTCGTCGAGCGCCACCTCCATGGCCAAGGCCCTCATCGTGACCGACCGTCGCTCGAGCTCGGCGACCAGCAACTGACGCAGCTGATCCCGGTCCTTGCCGGTGCGCGCACGGCGCACGGCGCCGAGCGCCTCACGCCGCCTCCGGCGCTCGCCGTGGATCCTCGGATACTCCTTGAGCGCCGTCCTCGCCACCGTCAGCAGGCTCCCCCCAAGGTTGCGGTCGAGATCGTGGCAGCGAGGTCCCACCGGTCGGCTCGGCGGATCGGGGAGGATGCCGCCCTCGTCGAGCCAACGGCGAAGCCGGTAGGAGAACCGCCGGATGTCCCGGGTGTTGACTTCGTAGCCTCCGAGGGCCAGGTACCCGGCCAGAGCCGCGCGCGCTTCCCGGTGTCGGCCCGAGGCAGCGAGCATGACTGGCACGAGCTGCACTTCCCAGTGCAACGGCGGCGGGTGCGCCCGGGTCTCCTCCAGGATCGCCTCGACACTCGCGTGGCGCGCCGCCCACGGGAGCGCGGCATCGAACACCGGGGCGACCAGGGCGTCGGCGGCTGCTTGCACGTCAGCGGGCTCCCGGACCGCAGCGACCCCCTCTCGATGGCCCCGCCCGACGAGCCGGTCGAGGTCGATCTCGAGCTCGGTGCGCTCGTGCTCGCCGACAACGGGCCACAGGCGGTAGGCCGGGAGGTAGGAGACCCCGATCTTCCCGGACACCTCGAGGTACCCACGGGGGACGTGGGAGACCCCGCCCTCCCGAGACACCTTCATAAGCCCGTCGATGAGCGTGCGCCGAAATTGGGCGGTGGCGACGAACTCGTCGCGCAACGGATGGCGGAACGCCCCGACGAGACGGCTGCCGGGCTCCGTGTCGTAGGCCGGGTCCTCCACCCAACCGGCCGGCCTGAGCCGCGCCCGGAGCTCGTCCCGGAGGAGGCCGTGGAGCCGGCCGCGATCGGTTGGGCTCATCGAGCGTGCGTCAGGGCGTGACCACGTGTCCGGGCAGGCGGTCGGTGAGCTTCCCGTCCAGGACGACGGGCTCGCCGTTGACGATCGTCGCCTTGACCCCCTGGCCCCAGGCCTTGAAGCGCCCGATGCCACCCGGCAGGTCGTGGGCGAACTCCTTGCGCCACGGCCCGATGGTGTCGGGATCGAAGATCATGATGTCGGCCCAGCATCCGGTCGAGATCAGGCCGCGGTCGGGGAAGCCCAGGAGGTCAGCGGGGATCCGGGTGATCTGGCGGATGCCCTCCTCCAGGTTCCAGACCTCCCGGTCGAGCACCCACGTCCGCAGGAAGTACGACGACCAGTCGGCGCCGTCGTCCCGGGCGAGGTGTGCCCCGCCATCCGAGACGCCGATGATCATCCGGCTGTCCTTCTGGGCCACCCCTACCGCCTCGGTCCACTCCGGGCTCTCCGTCCTCCACCGAAACTCCGTCGCCAGGTCCTCGGCGACCGCCAGGTCGAGCATGGCATCCGCGGGGGCGACGCCCTCGGCGGCGATCTCCTCGATGGAGCGGCCCTGGAGCTCGCCGTGCTCGGGCAGCACGACGCGGTCGACGTAGACGTCCCGCCACAGCGGGGGGGGGACCGTCGTCCCCTTGTCCGGGTCGCGGTTGTAGTGCTCCACGGCGTCGCGCAGCTCGCGACGGGCCGTCTCGTCGCGCAGCAGCGCCAGACGCCCGGCGTGCGGCAGCCCGAGCATCCGCATCCACGACGGCACCGAGAGGTAGTGGAGGTTCTCGGGTCCGATGACGAGGCTCCGATCGAAGGGGCGGGTGATCAGCATCGAGTACACCGGCGCACCCGCCGTGTTGGCGCGGTCCAGGAACTCGACCGAGGCCTCCCAGGTGGCCGTCGGTGCGTCGACCTTGTTGCGCCCGCCGAGACCCTGGATGATGACCGGGAGCCCGCTGGCGCGGCCCAGGGCGATGAGGTAGTCCTTGTCCTCATCGTCGAGACCGCCGATCGCGCTCGCCGGCAGGAAGGCCAGCGATCCCCGGCCGAACCGACCCACCTCCTCGGCAAGCGCCATCAGCTCGGCTCGGTCCGCCAGGCGCGAGGGGACGGGACGACCGGCGATGTCGAGATGCGTCGGAGCGGCCGACGACGACAGCCCCGCCGCCCCGGCCACCATCGCCTCGTCCACGGCGTGGCGCATGGCGCGGATCTCCTCGGGGCTCGCGGCGCGCTCGGAGGCCTCCTCGCCCATGACCCATCTCCGGATGTTGGAGTGCCCCACGTAGCAGGCGAAGTTGACGCCCAGCCGTCCCCGACGGCGATCGAGGAATTCGGCGAAGGTATCGGCCTCCTCCCATCGCACCTCGCTCAACGCAATGGGGTCCATGTTCTCGACCTGGGCAAAGATGCCGGCCAGGAACCCCCGGTCCTCGGGGCGGACGGGGGCCACGGAAAACCCGCAGTTGCCCGCCACGACGGTGGTCACGCCGTGAAAGCACGAGACCGTGGCGTACGGGTCGAAGGTGATCTGCGGGTCGTAGTGGGTGTGGACGTCGATGATGCCGGGGGCCACGATCATCCCGTCGGCGTCGACCTCCTGGCTGGCGGTGTGCTCGCGGAGCTGACCCAGCCGCGCCACCCGGCCGTCCCGGATGCCCACGTCCACCCGGCGGCGGGCCAGGCCGGTGCCGTCCACCACCATTCCGTTGCGGATGATCAGATCGAAGTCCGGTTCGCTCATCGCCTCACGCCATTCTCCCGCCTCACCGGTCGCTCTTCGCCAGACCTTCGCCGCCGGGACCGCTTCCGACGCCGACCGGCCGGTCACCCGTGAGGGTCACGCGTTGCATCACCCGTCGTTCTGCGTAGTCGGGCACGGCGAAGTGCTGGACCGCCCGATTGTCCCAGAAGGCGACCGAGCCCTCACCCCAGCGAAAGCGCACCTGGAATGCGGGGCTCTGGAGGTGTTGGAACAAGAAGGTCAGCAGGGCCCGACTCTCGTCGGGCTCGAGCTCGACGACGTGCGACGTCCAGTTCGCGTTGACGTTGAGGAGGCGGCGCCCGGTCTCCGGATGGACGCGCACCACGGGGTGCACGACCGGAGGCCAGCGCTCGGCCTGGTCGCGCAGCGAGACGTTGTCCAGGTGCCGGGTCCGCTCGACCATGAGCGAGAGGGAGTGCACCGCGCTCAGGCCGTCGAGGAAGGCGCGCATCGCCGGCGAGAGCGCGTCGTAGGCCGCGCCCATGCTGGCGAAGCAGGTGTCGCCACCGATCGTCGGAAGGTGCAGCGCCTGGAGAATGGACGCCATCGGCGGCGTCTCCATGTAGGTGTTGTCGGCATGCCAGCTGTCGGCCCCCTCCCCCCTGGGAGCCACCTGGTCGAGGATGAGGACCTCGGGCACCGGCGAGGAGGTCGTGCGAAAGAGCGGGAGGTCGATCTCCCCGAAGCGCCGCGCGCGAACGCGACCTGCTGCTCGGCGCTCATGGCTTGCTCGCGGAAGAACAGGACCTGGTGGCGCCCGAGGGCCTCGGTGATGGCCTCCACCTCGTCCTCGCGGAGCGGCTCTCGGAGATCGACGCCGCCCACCTCGGCGCCGATCGTGGCCGTCAGCGGCTGCACCTGCACCATGTCGCCCGCTCCCGCCTCAGGGGGCCTCGAACGCCCCGGCCAGAAAGTCGATGAGGTTCTCTCGTATGGTCGAGATGGCGCCGCGGGACCGACGCTCGATCCATGTACGCAGCCCCCGTGCGGGCTCCGACACCGTGTTCAAGACGAGGTGGAAGGCGAAGCAGATGCGGTCGACGACCACCTCGGGTGCCAGGTCGGGTCGGGCGCGGCGGAGGGCGTCGAAGTAAGCCTCGTACTGATCCGAGAAGTACCGCTCGAGCGCCGGGACCATGGTGGGGTCGTCCAGCACCACGGCCAGGAAGCCCACGTAGGCCTGGTCCTCTCGGCGTGCGAACTCGAAGGTCGGATCGACCAGCGCCTCGGCGACCTCGCGGGGCGAGGGGTGCTCGGCGTCGAGCGCGCTCAGGCGCTGGAGGCGGCGCACCCGCAGCCGGGACGAGACGTCCTCCATGATGGCGTGGACGAGTCCCTCCTTCGACTGGAAGTGGTAGTGGATGGCCGCGGAGTTGGTTCCGGCGGCGGCGGTGATCTCCCGGACCGAGACGCCGTCGAGGCCCCGCTCGGCGATGAGGCGCTCCCCCGTCGAGATGAGGCGGGCCCGAGTGTGGTCGCCCAGCTTGACGGCCCGGTTGCCTGGGCCCGCCACGGCGTTCTCCGACGCCCTGCTCGCCGCCGGCCTGGCCATTCAGTCCGTCCCGCTCGGCCCTGCGCCGTCGCGACGGAGGGTCAGGTTTCGCCATTTATCGGTCTCCGCGGCAAAGCCGGGCGGAACCACGACCGTCGTATCGGTCCCCTCGACGATGGCGGGGCCCTGCTGCCGCCAGCCCGAGGCCAGCGCGGCCCACGCATGCACGGGGGAGTCGAGGAACTCGGATCGGGCAAAGCAGACCGGTCGGTGTCCAGTCCCCGCGGAAGCCGGATCGACCTCGGGGGAGCCGTCGGCCGAGGGTTCCACCTTTTCCACCGTGCGCACCATCCTCAACCGCAGGTTGACCAGCTCGGTGGGCGCCGATCGGTCGATTCCGTAGGCGTCGCGGTAGCGGCGGCCAAAGGCGTCACGGATCTCGGCCAGCGTGGCCGGCCTCACCGGACCGGCCGGGACGGGAACGGTCAGCTGGTGCGCCTGGCCCCGGTAGCGCACGTCGACGGCCCGCGTCACCGTCGTTTCGCCGTCGTCCGCCACCCCGAGCTCGCTGGCCGCCTCCCGCTCGAGCTCGGCGAGCAGGCCCTGGATCTCCTCCGAGTCGACCGCGTCGAGCGGCACGAGGCGGGTGCGGACGCGTTCGACCGCGAGATCGGAGCCGATCAACCCGACCGCCGAGGCGACGCCCGCGGCGCGGGGCACGACCACCCGGTCGATGCCGAAGGTGTCGGCCAGCTCGGCAGCGTGCATGGGACCGGCCCCGCCGAAGCTCACGAGGACGAAGTCCCGCGGGTCGATCCCCCGCTGGACCGTCACCACCCGGATCGCCGCCGCCATCTCGGCGTTGGCCACGTCGTGGACCGCCCGCGCCGCGCTCACCATATCCAGGTCGAGCGCCCGGGCAACGGGCTCGAGGGCCTTGTGGGCGAGATCGACCGAGAGCGAGACGCCGCCGCTCAGCTCGCCCGGGTGCAGGTATCCCAGGATCAGGTTGGCGTCGGTCACCGTCGGCTCGCTCCCACCGCGGCCGTAGCAGGCCGGCCCGGGCAACGAGCCGCTCGAGCGGGGACCCACCCGCAGCCGGCCGCCGGAGTCCACGGACGCGATGCTGCCGCCTCCCGCGCCGACCTCCGCCATGTCCACCACCGGGATCTTGAGCGGGAAGCCGGAGCCGGCGCGCCGGCCACTGGCGCTGCCGGTGTCCCCGACGTGGAAGTCATGGGAGATGTCCGGCACCCCGTCGCGCACCACGCCCGTCTTGGCCGTGGTTCCGCCCATGTCGAAGGAGATGACCCTCCCGGCACCGATGAGTCGACCCACGGCGCCTGCGGCGATGACGCCGGCCGCCCCGCCGGATTCGACGGTGTAGACCGGTCGGCGCGAGGCCAGCGAGGCGGACATGACGCCACCACTCGACTCCATGACCTCGATCGGACAGGCCACGCCGATCGACCGGAGGCGCTCCTCGAGGCCGGCCAGGTAACGGCTCATGACCGGTCCGACGTAGGCGCACATGATCGTCGTCATGGCCCGCTCGTACTCGCGGAGCTCCGGCCAGACCTCCGAGGACGTCACCACGAAGGCGTCCCTCCCGAGCGCCGTGCGACAGGCCTCCGCCACCTGGCGCTCGTGCGCCGGCAAGGCGTAGGCGTGCAGGAGACAGACCGCGACGGCGGCGGCGCCGGAGCTCGCCACCTGCTGGGCCACGGCGGCCACCTCGGCCGGGTCGGGCGCGAGCAGGACCTTGCCGCGGCCGTCGACGCGTTCGCGGACCTCGAAGGTCCGGTGCCGGGGGACGGGAGGAGAGGGCGTCCGAAAGAAGAGGTTGAAGCGGTCGTCCTCCTGGCGGAACTCGCGACCGAGGACCGCCATGTCGCCGAACCCGGCCGTGGTCACGAAGGCCAGCTCGCTGCCGCTGCGTTGCAGGATGACGTTGGTGGCGAGCGTCGTGCCGTGCACCAGCCGTACCACCTCGGCGGGATCCACGCCCTCGGACCGGAGCACCTCGGCGACGCCCCGAGCCACGCCCTCACGCGGATCGTCGGAGGTCGTGGTGACCTTGGCGATGGCCATGCGGCCATCGGAGTCGCCGAGCACGACGTCGGTGAAGGTGCCCCCGACGTCCACGCCGAGGAAGCAACGCCGTGCCGCCGGCGTCATCCGCCGGCTCCCGACGCCGACTCGCCGCCGGGCGCGGCATCCGGCACCCCGTAGTCGGCGCGTGCACCCTCGGGCGTCACCGTGCCCTCGGCGAGATCCTCCGCCAGCGCGGCGCGGTCCCGGGCCATCGGATCGCCCAGACCTCCGCCGCCCGACGTGCGCATGACAAAGACGTCGCCGGGCTCGAGTCGGACATGCTGCGCCTTGGGCGGCAGCTCCTGACGGCTGCCGTCGGGACGCTCCACGGCGAAGAAGCCCGGCTTGCCCGGGCCGCCCCCGGCCTTGCCGGGTGGCGGCATCAGCATGCGGTCCCCTCGGACGATCAGCTCCGCCGGTCCGGTCAACCGCAGCGCCAGCTCGACACCCCGCCCTCCCCGCCATCGGCCGGGCCCGCCGCTGTCGGGAACCAGGCGCCAGTGCTCGGCGACGAACGGGAGCTGCGCCTCGAGGGGTTCGAGCTGGGGGATGACCGAGCGCCCCCCGAGGAAGTAGGCGCCGGTGGCGTCCGGGCCGTCCATGCCCATCCGGGCGCCGACGCCCCCAAACTCGTAGCCGAGGAGCAACCAGGGCTCACCGCTCGAGCGGAGGCCGCTCAAGGTGAACACGTGGATGAGGGCGCTCGCGGCCACTGCGTGGTCGGGGATCGCCTTGGAGAGGGCCTCCAGGATCCCCTCGACGGCGGCCGAGACCGCGACCACCCTGCCGCCACAGGCGGCCGGCGGCGTCGGGTTGAGCAGCGATCCTTTGGGCATGATCGTGCGGATGGAGCGGAAGCAGCCCTCGTTCATCGGGATAGAGGGATCGATGAAGCAACGGATGGCATAGACGACCCCCGAGAGGGTCTGCGAGAACGACGCGTTGATGGCCCCGTCGGACTGCCGGGAGCTCCCGGTGAAGTCCACGACGATCTCATCGTCGGAGACGGTCACGGCCACCGCCACGTCGTAGGTCCGGCCCGGGTGGAGGCCGTCGAAGTCGATGGCGAAGTCGCCTCGGTACGTGCCCGACGGGATGCGACGGAGCTCCTCGGTGAAGCGACGGGCGGCGTAGTCGATGTAGTCGGCGCACTGGGCGTCGAGCTCCTCGACCCCGTAGCGCTCCACCAGCTCGAGCATCCGGCGCCGCACGACGTGGGTGCCGGCCACCAGGGCCTGCACGTCGCCCACCACCTTGTCGGGCATCCGGCTGTTGCGCTCGATGATGGCGAGGACGTCGCGATTCTCGCGACCCGCCTGGTAGAGGCGGACCGGTGGCAGGAGGACGCCCTCGGCGAAGGTGTCGGTGGCGAGCGCCCCCAGACCCCCGGCGGCGGTCCCGCCGAGGTCGGCGACGTGGATCAGCGTGCCGGCGAACCACCGCACCCGGTCCCCGGCGAAGATCGGCTGGAGGACGAGGATGTCGTTGGCATGGATGCCACCCAGATAGGGGTCGTTGAGCGCCCACACGTCTCCGGGAGACATGTCGTCGACGGAGACGTGCTCGAGCATGCTCTGTAGCCCGCAACGGAGGCTGGCGCTGTGCATGACGCTCGTGGCGGTGGACTGGGCCACGAGGTTGCCCTCCGCATCCAGCAGCGCCGCCGCGGCGTCTGCGCCCTCCTGGATGTTGGTGCTGTGCGACGAGCGGACGACGACGACGCTCGCCTCTTCCGCGGCAACCGAAAGGGCGTTGCGCACCACCTCGGTCGTGATGGTGTCTGCGGCCTGGGCGGTCACTGCTCCACCGTGGCCAGCTGATGCGGCTCGAACCGCTCCCCCTCGGCCGCGCCCCGAGGGGCGATGGCGTCGAGGGCCGCAAGTTCGCCGGCGCTCAGCTCCACCCGCAACGCCGCGACGTCCTCCTCGAGGTACCGTCGCTCCGCCACGCCGGGGATCGGCACGACGTGGGAGCCTTGGGCGAGCAACCAGGCCAGGGCGAGCTGGGCCGTGGTGATCCCCTTGGCCTGGGCGAGGGAGCCGATCGCCTGTGCCAGCGCGACGTTGGCCGGCAGGTGCTCCTCGGAGAAGCGGGGCCGCAGCGAGCGATTGTCCCCGGGGCCGAAGCGGGTGTCGACCCCGATCGCGCCGGTGAGCAGGCCTCGGCTGAGCGGGCAGTAGGCCACGAACCCGATCCCGAGCTCCCGGGTCGTCGTCAGGACCGCCCCCTCCGGCTCACGGGAGAGGAGCGAGTACTCCGTCTGGAGGGCGGTCACCGGGTGCACGCGCTGCAGGCGCCCGACGGTGTCGGCGGCGGCCTCGGAGATCCCGAGGTGGCGCACCTTGCCGGCCGTGACGAGGCGGGCCATGGCCCCCCAGGTCTCCTCGACGGGGACCGCCGGATCGACCCGGTGAAGGTAGTAGAGGTCGATCACGTCCACGTCCAAGCGCCGCAGTGAGGCGTCGCACGCCCGGGGCACGTAGTCGGGACGACCGTTGAGCCCTATCCAGCTCCCGTCGGGTTGGCACTCGTTGCCGAACTTGGTGGCGAGCACCACCTTGTCGCGACGACCGGCGATGGCGCGGCCGACCAGCCGTTCCGAGAGGAAGGGACCGTAGACGTCTGCCGTGTCCAGGAAGTCGACGCCGAGGTCGATGGCGCGCCGCACGGTGGCGATGGACTCGTCCTCGTCGGCCGGACCGTAGGCGTGCGCCAACGGGAGGGCGCCGAGGCCGATGGCGGAGACCTCGAGGTCGCCCAGCATCCTCCTCGGCACCCCGTCGCCCACGAACTCCCCGCCCTCCTCCGACCATCAACGACCGACCGAGTCGCATCGAATCAATCAGCCGCTTGCAACACTACGTCAGTTGGTACGGTAGCCAGCCAGTGCAGCCTTCTTCGCACGCCGCCATCCGCTGGGCGGCCTGGTACGGCGACACGGACCTGGGACTCGAATTCCCTGCCGGCTGGGAGGTGACCTCGTGCGCCCCGCAGGACGCCGAGGACGTCGGCGACGAGGGGGTGGTGCGGGCGCTGCGCGAGCCGATCGGCACCGCCCCGCTCGCCGAGCTGGCTGCGGACCGTCGGTCGCCCTGCATCGTGGTCGACGACCTGAGCCGCCCGACGCCGGCGGACCGGATCATGCCCGCCCTCCTCGACGAGTTGGCGGTGGCCGGCATCGCGCCGCGCGACGTCCTCGTGCTCATGGGCATCGCCAACCACCGCCCGATGGAGCGGCGTGACCTGCTCAAGAAGCTGGGCCCCCGCGTGCTCGAGGAGTGCCGCGTCGTCAACCACGACTCGTCCACCGGATGCCGCTCGGTGGGAACGACGAGCCGGGGCACGCCGGTCGAGATCAACGAGCAGTACCTGGACGCCGACCTGCGGCTCCTCGTGGGCTCGATCATCCCCCACGCCGGAACGGGCTACTCCGGCGGCGCCAAGCTGCTGCTGCCCGGCGTCGCCTCGTTGGCGGCGGCCGAGGCCTTCCACCGCGGCCCCGCGGCTCAGGGCCACTACGCCGACGTGCAGGTTCCGGCCCGCCTGGACGCCGAGGAGGCGGCCCGAATCGCCGGCGTCGACGCCATCGTCAACGTCGTGCCCACGTCCCGGAGGGGCATCGCGGGGATCTTCGTGGGCGACGTGGTGGAGGCGCACCGGGCGGGGGCGGCGCGAGCCGCAGAGGTCTTTGCCACCCCGGCCCCCGGTAGTCCCGTGGACGTGTGCGTCCTCTCGCTCTACCCCAAGGACGCGGAGTGGCTCCAGCACCTCACCGCCTTTGCTCCCTACCGGACGGCCGGGCAGCCCCTGGTACGGGAGGGCGGGACCGTCGTCGTCGCCCTGGCCGGCACGGAAGGGACCGGCTTCCACGGGCTCTTCAGCCCCGGCCGGCCCCTCGCGGCGACCAAACCGACGCGACTGCGGGAGCGGGATCTCGTCTTCTTCTCGCCGGGACTCGACCGCTCCGACATCCCCCCGGCCGTGCGGGATGCGACCGTGCTCCACCGCAGCTGGGAGGACACCGTCGCCTGGCTGACCGCCAAGCACGGATCCTCCGCCCGGGTCTCGGTGTTCCCCTGTGCCACTACGCAGCTGGGCCGGACGTAAAGCCGCCCGCACGCAGGGACGGTGCGAGAAAGTTGAGCGGCTAGTCCCCCTGGGCCGCCTTGCGCCAGGCCTCGGCGCCCGCTCCCGCTGCGTCCCATGCCCGATGCCAGTGGGCCCGCGCCAGCTCCTGCGGCGGGGTCTCCATCTGCGCCACCCAGCGGCGCACCGCCGTCGCCGTCGCCCCGGCGCCCAGGAGAATCCCCAGGGCGGTGAGCAACCAACCGATCGCCACGAGGATCGCCGCGCCGGTCAGCAGACCCGTCGGTAGCTCGAACTCCTGCCCGTCTTCAACGGTGGCCATACGTACCCTGCCTTGCTCGCTCGCCGCGTCCGCCGATCGGCGGTCACGGTCGTCACACTTCACCACACGGTGCAGACCCCGTCCACCCCTCTGGACCGGCGGCAGTGGGCCCACGCCTGCGCCACCCGGCGGCACCACACGGGGAGCGACCAACTCGTGGTGGGCGCGTCAGGCTCCTGCGGCCGCGAGGACCGCGTCGAGGTGGGCCACCCCGCGGCGGCACGCCGAGGCATACCCCTCCGCCTCGATCCGAGGTCCGAGCATCTCGAGCTCGAACACCCCGGCGTAGCCGGACTGCACGAGGGTCCGCACGAGCCGCTCGAGGGGAATGATCCCGTCGCCCGGCACGGCCCGGTCGAGCACCGCCTCGCAAGGCGGCACCAGGTCGCTCAGCTGCACGACGGCGACGACGTCCGCCGAGGATCGCAGCGTGTCGTCGATCCCGCGTTCGGCGAAGCAGTAGTGCGCCTCGAGGATCGCGCCCAGGCCGAAGCGCCGGGCCAGCTCCACCGTGTCGCGCAGGCTGTGCACGAAGCCGACGTCGGGGCGGATGGGGATGGTCTGCTCGATGGCCACCCCCACGCCGGCCTCGGAGGCCGCGGCGACCACCGGGGCGAGCGCCTCCCCGAGCCCGGCAGCGGCCTCGTCCCAGGAGAGCGCTCCCGCCGGGCCCGTGGTCACCGACACGAAGGGCGCCCCAAAGACCCGGGCGAACTCGAGGGCGTGCAGCAGCCGGGCGCGGTCCTCGGGCCAGCGCTCGGGTTGTGATGGCGTGACCCCACGACACGTGACCTCGGTCACCTCGAGACCCGCATCCCGCACCATCTGGATGGCGCGGTCGTCCCCGGCGCCAACGAGCTTGTCGAGGAAGAGGCCGGCCCGCGGGACGCCCAAGTCGACGAAGAGCTGCAGCTCTTGGTCGAGCGGCCAGCTGGCCGTGCTGAGGCTGTTGAGCGCGAGGCGGGGATGCACCGAAGGCGGGTCCTCAGCCGGCGTCCTTGGGTACGAGCACGGCGGGGACCGCCTTGTGCCCGAGGTTCCCGGGGATCGGCGGGTACTCCTCGCCGGGGACTGCCCGGAGCTCCTGGAGGGTATCGAGCAGCACCTCGACCGCCGTCAGCGCCTCGGTCCGAGCGAGGATGGCACCCGGACAGACGTGGGGTCCGGCCCCAAAGGCCACGTGGCCCTTGGGATCGCTGCGGTCCAGCCGGAACGACTCGGCGTCGGGATACACGGCCTCGTCCCGGTTGGCCGAGGCGACGCCGACCTCGATCCAGTCTCCCTCGGCCATCTCGGTCTGCCCGACCCGGGTGGCGTGCCGGCAACGGCGGGTGACCCGCTGGACCGGCGCGTCGTGCCGGAGGGACTCCTCGACGAACGGTGCGACCAGCTCTCGGTCGTCCTGGAGCTTGGCGAAGATCTCGGGCGACAGCACGAGGCGCTCCACCACATGCGTGAGCAGGCCGCGCGTGGTGTGCACGCCGGCCTGGATCATGAAGTGCAGCTCCGTGACGATCTCCTGATCCGTCAGGGGCTCACCCTCGATCTCGGCCTCGATGAACGTCTTGAAGACGAAATTGTTCGGCTCGGGCAGCGCACGTTGCTCGGCCAGCCTCCGAGAGAAGTAGGCCTGGATGCCGGGACCACCGGGCTCGACGCCCGGAGACGCCGGGCGCTTCAGGATCGACCCGTCCGTGGACCATTCCATGAAGTCGGCCGACACCCCCGCCGGCAGGCCGAGCACGTGGGCCATCACGAGACCGGGTATCGGCATGGCATAGCCCTCGTGGAGATCCGCCACGGGCTCCTCGGCCATGGCCTCGACCAACTGGAGGCACGTCGAGCGGACGAAGCCCGCCACCTCCCGAGTGCGGTGGGGACCGAAGCTGGCGTTGAAAAGCCGGCGGATCCGGCCGTGACGCGGCTCGTCGATCTCGCTCAGCCATCGCTGGTCCTCGGGAACGTCCTCGACCGAGCGCACGCCGCTCATGGGACCGAGGTCTGCGCTGAAGGTATCGACGTCCTTGAGCACCGCCAACACGTCCGCCTGACGAGACAGGTACCAGGCGCCTTTGGGCGTCCGCACCACCGGCTCCTCTCGGCGGATCTCGGCCAGGAGGTCAAAGGGCACCCCCTGGTCGAGGTGGCGTGGATCGTGCGGGTCGTAGGTGCGCGCCACGATCAGCCACTCCCCGCCAGATGCCCGAGGAACCGTCTCGTCCGGGCCTGCTCTTCGGCGCTGCCCTGCACGCTGGCCAACAGCTCGGTGGCGCCGGCCAGCTCCAGTTTGCTCACGAGATCCGCCACCTCCTCCTCGTCACCCACGAGCGCGATGTCGACCGGCCGAGTCACCCCCTCGGCCTCGAGCATCCGGCGGTAGGAGGGGAGCTGCGAAGGACCCGCCAGCGCGTCGTCGATACGGTCGCGGGCATCGTCCGTGTCGTCGGTGACGCAGACCGGCAGTCCGACCACCACCCGGGGCTGGGGCCGCTCCGCCCATCTCGCGGCCTCGCCGAGCCGAGGCACGACGTCCCGGGCAATCGTGCCGACTCCCGTCATCCAGGTGACCGTGCCATCCGTGTAACGCCCGGCCAGCTCGAGCATCTTCGGGCCGAGCGCCGCCACGAGCAACCCCGGCGCCGGGGTATCCGCCATGAGGGTGGCACGGACGGTGAGCAGCTCGCCGTTATGGTCCGCCGAGCGCTCCGGTCCGAGGAGGCCCGCCAGGGCCTCGAGCTCTTCCGAGCAGAGCTGGACCGCGGAGGAATAGGGAAACCCGAAGGTGTGCTCCGAGACGGGTTGATGCGTCACGCCGACCCCAAGGCTGAATCGACCGGGCCCGGCCACGCTGGCCACCGTCACCGCCTGGAGGGCGAGCGGCAACGGGTGGCGACCCTGGATGGGCACGACCGCCGTCCCGAGGTCGATGTCGGGCACCCGGTCCGCGACGACCGCGAGCGCAGTGAGCGCGTCGAGATGAAAGCCCTGGGCAAGCCAGATGGCGTCGAAGCCATCGTCCGCGGCGGTTTGGGCCCGCGCCACCGCCTCGTCGACGGTGGCCGCGTCGTGGCCGCCAAACAGAGAGATCCTCATGTAGGGATCATGGCCTAAGGTGCCGGCCATGCGCACGGCCGTCGTCACCGGAGCCGGGCGGGGCCTCGGCAAGGCCATCGCCCTGCGGCTCGCCGCCGAGGATCATCGCGTCATCGCGGTGGACATCGACGAGGGCACCGCCAAGGCCACCGCCGAGGCCGTCGGCGGCTCGAGCTACGGCTGCGACGTTGCCGACCGGACGGCGGTGCTCGAGCTGGCGAACGAGATCGGCCCCGTGGAGGTGCTGATCAACAACGCCGGGATCTGGCGGATGGGGCCGGTCCTCGAGCAATCCGGAGGGGACATCGACGACGTGGTCGGGGTCAACCTCCTCGGTACGCTCTACTGCTGCCAGGCCTTCGCACCGGGGATGGCCGGGCTGGGCGATGGGCGCATCGTCAACTTCTCGTCCGCCGCCGCCGCCATGCGAGCGGGCGGTACGGGCATCTATACGGCCGCCAAGGGGGCCATCGAGATCCTGACCCAACAATTCGCGGGCGAGCTGGGACCGAGGGGCATCCGGGTGAACGCCGTCGCTCCCGGGTTCATCGTCACGGAGGGCTCGGCGGACAGCTACGCCGGAGAGCGGGAGTCCCAGCGGACGCGCGCCGTCCCGCTGCGCCGCGTGGGAGCGCCCGACGACATCGCGAACGTGGTGAGCTTCCTCGTCTCGGACCAATCGAGCTACGTGTCGGGTCAGGTCATCGCGGTGGACGGTGGCCTCACCGCCGCCCGCCCCACCCCCTAGCCGGGCATCTCGGCCGACCTCCCCGCGAGCCTCGTCAGGGGGTGAGCACCTCGCGGCCCGAGGCCACGAGGTCCCGGACGTGCTGGATGGCGCCGTTCAGATCGGGCAGATCCCGCTCGACCGCGCCCGTCGGCGTGAGGAAGAGGAAGGTGACCCTCGCCACCGCCTGGCCGGTCGCCGCGGCGACCGTCGTGGCGTAGGAGGCGCCCTGGTTCCGGTAGTGCCCGACCCGGCGAACGAGCTCGTCGGGATCCGACGTCGCCGCCGTCTTGTAGTCGACGACGACCAGTCCTGCCGGGCTCCGGTAGAGCAGGTCGACGTAGCCCTCGAGGAGCCGGCCGGCGACCGGTGTGGAGACGTAGATCTCCCGCCAGTAGGTCGATGCCGCAGCCTCTCGGACCGACGGCGAGTCGAGCGCGGCCCTCGCCAGGCGTTGGACATCACCGGCGCGCTCGGGCACGGCCTCGGCCTCGCACTGCGCGGCGACCAGCGCGTCGAGGCCGTCCCCGCTCGTGAGGTCGACCGACTGCAGAACCCCGTGGACGGCGCGACCGACCGCCGTCCCGTAGCGACCCTTGAGCCATGGTGGCAAGTCGAGGTCGCGTGGTCGCTTGTCGAGCCCCGGATCGGGCTCGGCCTCAACATCGAGCGCACCCTCGTCGGTCAACGCTGTCGCGGCGACCGCGCCCGGCCGGGACGCCGCCTCGAGTGCGGCGGCCCGCTCGCGGTGCCAGACGTCGAAGGGCGGCGGTGTGGTGGGGAACTCCGGCGCGGCCGGGCGAAGGGGCTCCGCCGACCCCGCTCCGTCGGGGAGCGTCGCGAGATCGTCGCCCATGCCGAGCACGAGCAGCTCGGCGTTGGTCCGTGCCGCGGCCCTGGGGTCGTTGGCTCGCTCGGCGCGGTGCAAGGATACGACCAGATGGTCACGCGCCCGTGTGCAGGCGACGTACAGCAGCCGGATGCGCTCGTGCAGGCTCATCTGCTCGTCGATCGGCATCCACTCCATGTAGGCCTGGGTCACCACCTTCGAGCCGAGCCGGTAGCCCACCGCCCCGCTCGGGTGGAACACGACCTCCGCCGGGGCGCGCTTCACCGTGGGCCTGGTGGACATGCCCGAGACGATGGTGACGGGGAACTCGAGGCCCTTCGCCGCATGGACGGTCATGATCCGCACGGCGTCGTCGTCGCTCTCGGGCAGGATCGCCTCGGTGGCCCGCGTCCCCTCGGCGGCCTGGCGCCCCACCCACGATAGGTACTGGCGCAGGTTGCCGCCGGTCGCGTCGCTCCACGCCCGGGCTTGGTCGATCACGAAGCGCAGCCGGCGCCAGACGTCGCGTGGCCGGCCCTGCCCGAAGCCGAGCTCGAGTGCCCTCCGGTCCGTGGCGATGCGGTCGAGCAGCGCCGAGGGGGTCAACCAGTGGCGTTCGTCGTAGAGGCTCCGGAGGTATTCGAGTCCGGCCCGTACGGGATCGTCCGTCGGGACGGTGTCGGGCTGGTCCGCCAGGTAGCTCCAGCGGCCCCGGCGGAGGCGCCGGAACCGGAAGAGATCGTCGTCACCGCAGGCGAGCAAGGGCGTCCGGAGGGCCGACAAGAGATGGAGCTGGTTGGTGGGATCGTCCACCGCCCGCAGCACCATGAGCAGGTCGCGCACCGCGCGGGAGGCGTAGACGAGGGAGCTCGACTCCGTCCGGAAGGGGATCCCGGCCCCCTCGAGCGCGTCCTCCAAGAAAGGCAGTGAGGTCCGGGCCGGGACGAGGATCGTCACGTCGCCGAGGCAGGCCGCCCGCCACCCGCCGGCCCCGTCGTCGACGAGCCAGCACTCGGCCACGACCCGACACACGGTCGCGGCCACCTCCTCGGCCTCGGCCTCTCGGAGCTCGTCCGCCGGCAGACCGCCGGGATGCGCCGCCCGTCCGAGAATCGCCACGGCCGGTCCCGCGTCCGGCGGCTTGCGCGTGGGCTGGAGGGGCAGGTAGGCGGCTTGGGAGGGAACCGGCAAGTCGACCTCGTCGGGCACGGCGAAGAGGTTGGCGAAGGTGTGGTTGATCCACTTGATGACCGGAGCGACCGTGCGGAAGTTGGCCGTGAGCTCGACTCGACCCCGCCCGTCTCGGCCGAACCTCTCGTCCGCAGCCAGGAACGTGGCGATGTCCGCCCGACGGAAGCGGTAGATCGACTGCTTGGGATCGCCGACGAAGAAAAGCCCACCCGGTTTCACCTCGACCTCCGCCCATGGTTCGGTACCGGAGGCTTCGTCCTCGGGGTCGCCAGCCGCGATCCGCACGGCCAGCTCGATCTGGATGGGATCGGTGTCCTGGAACTCGTCGAGCAGGAGATGCCCGTAGCGCTCGTGCAGCCTGGCCCGGACCGCCGCGCCGTGCTCCGGGTGGGAGAGCAGCGCACGAGCGAGCACGAGCAGGTCGTGGAATTGCAGCTGGCCGGCGACCCGGCGCTGGTGGGCGGCCTCGATCGTGAAGCCGCGGATGGCGCTCCCGATGCGCTCCGCACAGGCGTTGGCCACCTCGTCCCGGACGCCCGCGAGCCGTTGCCCGCACTCTGCCACCCGGGGGCGCAGCGCCTCCACGTCGTCCCACGAAGTCTTGCGCCCGAGACCCCCCACCTTGAAGCTCGGCGGCTTTGGATCGGCATCGGGATCGAGGGCCTCGAGGAGGTCGAGCTCGTCGTCGAACGCAGACAGATGGCGGACGTGCTCGGCGATCTCGTCGAGGCGGGCCCGCAGCCGGTCGGCGGGATCCGAACAGGGCGTCGCGCAGACCTCGGCGACGCCCGCCACGGCCTGAGCGAAGAGGTCGCGCACCGGTGGGGGCTCCGGGGCCTGCTGTGGAACGTGGGTCTCCACGAGGTCCCAGTTGTCCTCGAACCGCTGGGCCAGCGCGGGCAACGCGCGCGACGACACGCCCGACCCGAAGAACAAGAGGAGGGTCCTCTCCAGCTCGGGGTCCTCGAGCAGCCGGTCCTGAAAGAGCGACCAACGCTGATCGAACGCCACCTCCGAGCTCACCTCGTCGAGCACCTCGACTCGGGGCGGCAGGCCCGCCTCGACGGGAAACTCCGAGAGGAGCCGTTGGGCGAAGGCATGCAACGTCCCGATCGCCGCACCATCGAGCTGCTCGAGCGGCCCTCCGGCAGCGATCCCGGGCGAGGAGGTCGGCATCCTCGTCGGCGACGGCCTCTAGGCGGCGGCGGATGCGGTCGCGCAGCTCGTCTCCCGCCTTCTCCGTGAAGGTGATCGCTGCGACGCGGGAGAGCTCGATGCCCTCGTCGACGACGAGGGCGACCACCCGGTCGACGAGCGCCGCCGTCTTGCCGGAGCCGGCCCCGGCGTCGACGAAGAGCGTCGAACGAAGGTCCGAGTGGATGCGGTCCCGAGCCGCCTGGTCGGGAGCGGGCGTCCGAGACCCCGTCACCTCATGCATCGGAAACCCCTACGTCGGATCCCCCGCCCTTTCCCCCTTCCGGGGAGTCCTCGGGCTCGCTTCCGACCAGCTCCAAAAACACCGCCAAGGCCGGGATCCTCGCTCTTGCGCTCCACCTGGCGACGGAGGTCGACCACGCCGAGGCCGTCGGGGTCGCAATAGGGGCACTCGACGAAGGGCGAACTGCTCAAGGTCGTGGGGTGGTTCGGGAACGCCCCACCCTCGATGCCCTCGACGATCCGCCCGACGGTCTCGCTCACGCGCTCGAGAACCCTCGGCGTGATCTCGTAGCCGATGCGGTGGAACCGGCCCTTGCGGGACGTGAACCAGTACTCGGCCCGTACCCGAGCATCGGGCCTCTGCTCTCGCAGCCGCGCCGCCAGGCCATAGACGACGAGCTGCAGTCTCGTGCCGCGAGCATCGGGATTGTCCTCGTTGAGCTCCCGATAGGAGTCCGCGCGGCCGGTCTTGTAGTCGAGCACCTCGATCGTTCCGTCGTCGGCGACGTCGAGGCGATCGGCCTTGCCCCGGAACGCGACGTGGCGTCCGTCCGGCAGCCGGAGAGTAACCGTGGGGAGGGAGGCGCCGGGAAGCCCGAAGGCGAGTTCCGCGGCCACGGGGTGTAGGCCGTGAATTGCCCGATGGGACGCGTCCTCGCGCAGGAACCGCTCGAGGTCGCCGACGATCCGGCGCCGATCCCGCTGCCAGAAGATCGGCCTGCCGACCAGTCCGTGCTCTTGGTAGCGGTCGCACTCCTCGTGGGCGATCTCGCGCAACCGGATCCCGTCTTCCTCGGTCCACGTCACGAGGGCCGATCCCTCCGCCGGCGACGCCCCACGCCGATCCAAGTGCTCTTGGACGAATCGCTCCAGGACCAAATGGACGAGTGTGCCCTGATCCAGCGGGGAGATCTCGAGCCGGTCCTCGGGATTCTCCACCTCCTCCACCCCGAGCACGTCGCGTACGAGATAGGCGAAGGGGCAGCGCGCCCAGCCCTCGAGCCGTGTGGCCGACGTCGGTCGCTCTGCGGGCGACGGGATGTCCAATCCCTCGAGGTTCCCGTCGAACCGAGTGAAGCGATCGGCTCGACGCGACGCGATCACGTCCTGGCCACCCAGGACGATTGCGTCGCCGAGCGATTCGGCGACCCACTCGGCGCGCTCGTCGGAACCGGCGACAAGCATCGCCCGCAACCGGTACTCCTGCGCGGTGGCCGGGAAGTCGGCGCGACGGAGGCCGCCGTCGAACGAGGCCACGTGCTCGAGCCATTGGTGTCGGGTCCCCATGAGCTCGACGCCGGTCACCCGTCTCCCCTCCAGGTCGCCGGCGATCTCGAGCACCCAGCGCGACGGCACCCGGTCACTGTTGCGACGGAGATCCCCGCGGGGCACGCAGAGCACGTGCCGCTGCGCCCCGCCAAGGGTCGCGAGCAGGTCGTGGTGCTGGCGCTCCGACTCGTCGGATCGTCGCGGGAGCTCGTCGCCGGTGGCCTCCCGCTCGGCGTCGGGAAGCAACGAATCCTCTCGGACGCGGGACGGCAGCGAGCCCTCCGCTAGCCCGAGCACCACCACCACGTCGAGATCGAGTCCCACCCCCATGCCGAGGGACCCGACGACCACGCCCTCCCCCATGCGACCGACTCGGCCAAGGTCCGCCTCGAGCTCGAGCTCGAGGGTGCGGGTGAAGACCTCGAGCGCGACGGGACCCTCGACACCATCGAGGGCCGCGAGGCGGTCGAGGGCCCGCTCGACCCGTTCGGCCGCTCTCTGCTCGGTGATCGGCCAACGGGTGCGATGACGCTCGGAGCCGAGGAGATCGGCCAGGCACCGACGCGCCCATGCGGCGCGCTGGGCCCACGGCCGCGGAGCGGAGGCAGCGCCGTCGAGATCGTCGATGATCCCGAGCACGAACTCGCGCAACGAGCGCGCTCGCTCCGCCTCGGTCCGCAGCTGATCGGCCCGCCACTCCACAGCGTCTGGATCGCCCTCACTGGCCTCAGCCTCGCCGTCGCAGTCGGCCGCGTGGGTGGTGAGCAGGCGGTCCCAGTGGGCACGTCCCGCCACCACACCCGCTTCGCGCGAGACCCGCTCCCAGGCGACGACCGGGGCACGCCGTCCGCGGTGGCGAGGCAGGCCGCCGGCCAACCAGGCGAAGATCTCGTCGCGGCGGTAGCCGCCCTCCGGGAGCCGGAGGAACCCGAGCAGGGTCCGGCCCGCGAGCCGGGACGTGAGGGGATCGACGGCGGCCCCGTTGTGCGAGATGCCCGCCGCCGACAGGTGCTCGTGGGCGAGCCGGGCGTACGGCTCGGCCGTCGGGTAGAGGACGGCGATGCGCTCGAGCGGGCTGCCGGTACGGGCGGCATCGACCACCACCCGCACGGCAGTGCGTACCTCCTCGTCGGCATCCGATGT
The DNA here is from genome assembly GCA_963773635.1 of uncultured Actinomycetes bacterium. GTDB lineage: Bacteria > Actinomycetota > Acidimicrobiia > Acidimicrobiales > RAAP-2 > CAVZBW01. Next base: position 1,654,160 of record CAVZBW010000005.1, read on the forward strand.
CGTCACCACGCGGGTCCGCCGGGTGTCAAAGGCCGGCGCCAGCGACGGGCCCAGGGCCAGCGGCAGCCGCCCCGTGTCGTCGATCCGGGCCACCGATCGCCCGACCATGGCATCGGCCCCGGGGTGCCCGGTCGATCCCGCGATCACACGGAGCGGGCGACCTCGTGCCACGGCGCGCAGCAGCGCGGCGGAGTGCAGCGATAGCCGCTGAGGAAGGTAGACGACGACAGGGCCGTCCAAGCCGGTCTCCCGACCCTCACCGGCATCCAGCCTCTCGATGGCCGAGGCGACGAGGTCCTGCTCGTCGTAGAACTCGCCCTCGAGCCGGGCGTGGGCCAGATCGTGGAGGGCCACCACGTCGGCGGCCCGTCGGCTCCGCGCGCCGAGTCGCCGGAGAGCTCCTGGCGAGACGTCCCGCATCTCCCGGTAGGCCGCCACGAGGGACGACTCCGTCGCCGGATGCTCGGCGACTGGCGCGAAGACACCGGGCCGCTCCCGCAGGGCGGCTCGCAGGGCGGCGCCGATCACCGGGGTTGATACCGGCCGACGTCCCTGGCCGGCCAGCGCCGCCGAACCCAGCAATTCAGCCATCCGGTAGACGGTGAGAAACGTCACTGCCGCCAGGCCGACGCCTCGGCTGGATGTCGGTCCAACTGCGCCCGAACCCAGCAGGCGGCGTGCGGTAACCCCGACGTGGTTGGACGGAACCACCACGTTCACCGCTACGAGAGGGTCATCACGCTTGGCGGCCGCGATCTCCGCCGTGAGCGCCTCCACGGCCAAGCGTCCGTAGCGTACCCACGTCACGTGCACGGTCACGGATCGGATCGTACGTGGAGGCAGTGACATCCCGCCCGACGCCGGAGCCTCTCAACGGCAACGAAAGGCTTGCTGCCCCCTCAAGGGTGCTCTGGAGCTGTCTTTTGCCTCGTGATCGTTGGTTGCACCGAGCGGAACCATCTACCCGAGGGTGTATACGCCCTTGGCCTTGATGGGGAGGTTCTCTTGGAACACGTTGCCCGCGCCCTGCGTCGTGCCATTGCTGGTTCCGCCCATACCGAGGTTCTTGCCTTCCGCACTGATCACGCTTCCAGCGCCCTTGATCACAACCGTCCCCGTACCCGAGACCGAACCCTGCTGATAGGTGCCCGCGCCGGTCTTCGGGTTCACGCAAAACAGCCCGTAAATGGTGCCCACGTTGGTCGAAGCAATCAATAGATGAGCAGCTTGACCGCTCGGACAGCCGATCACCTGCTCGTTCTGCGAGAGGGATCCCGTACTCCCGAGGTAGCTGGTGTCGCCCGAGTAGGTGGCGGTGACAGTGCTGGTGCCGACCGGCAGCGCCGATGTTGCGCACTTGGCGGTGTAGGTACTGCCACTCGCCTTGACAAGCGATATGGCCCCGCAACCGGAAATGGGGGTACTTGAGCCAGTGGCAAAGAAAGCAACGCTTCCCCCGCCATCCGTCGGGCTAACCGTGGCGGTGAAGGTCACGACCTGGGTTGTGTAGACAGGATTGGCCGACGAAGAGACCTTTGTCGTTGTAGGCGTCTTCGTGGAATTAACGGCGACCGTGAAGGGACCGGCCGTCGCGTTGGGGGTCACTCCGTTGGAGGCGATCACGCTGTAGGTGAAGGTGGTCGTCCCCGTCGGCGGGGTGCCCGAGACCGCGCCGGTGGTCGAGTTGATGCTGAGCCACGAGGGTGCCCCGGTGCCGAGGGCGTAGGTGGGGGTGGGATTGCCCGTCGCCACGAAGGAGTAGGAGTACGGCGTGCCCACCGTGGCCGTCAGCGGTGGCGAATCTTTGGTGAACGTCGGGGCGGCCTGGGCCGGCGACACGGCGACCGTGAAGGGACCGGCCGTCGCGTTGGGGGTCACTCCGTTGGAGGCGATCACGCTGTAGGTGAAGGTGGTCGTCCCCGTCGGCGGGGTGCCCGAGACCGCGCCGGTGGTCGAGTTGATGCTGAGCCACGAGGGTGCCCCGGTGCCGAGGGCGTAGGTGGGGGTGGGATTGCCCGTCGCCACGAAGGTGTAGGAGTACGACGTGCCCACCGTGGCCGTCAGCGGTGGCGAATCTTTGGTGAACGTCGGGGCGGCCTGGGCCGGCGACACGGCGACCGTGAAGGGACCGGCCGTCGCGTTGGGGGTCACTCCGTTGGAGGCGATCACGCTGTAGGTGAAGGTGGTCGTCCCCGTCGGCGGGGTGCCCGAGACCGCGCCGGTGGTCGAGTTGATGCTGAGCCACGAGGGTGCCCCGGTGCCGAGGGCGTAGGTGGGGGTGGGATTGCCCGTCGCCACGAAGGTGTAGGAGTACGACGTGCCCACCGTGGCCGTCAGCGGTGGCGAATCTTTGGTGAACGTCGGGGCGGCCTGGGCCGGCGACACGGCGACCGTGAAGGGACCGGCCGTCGCGTTGGGGGTCACTCCGTTGGAGGCGATCACGCTGTAGGTGAAGGTGGTCGTCCCCGTCGGCGGGGTGCCCGAGACCGCGCCGGTGGTCGAGTTGATGCTGAGCCACGAGGGTGCCCCGGTGCCGAGGGCGTAGGTGGGGGTGGGATTGCCCGTCGCCACGAAGGAGTAGGAGTACGACGTGCCCACCGTGGCCGTCAGCGGTGGCGAATCGGTGGTGAACGTCGGGGCGGCCTGGGCCGGCGACACGGCGACCGTGAAGGGACCGGCCGTCGCGTTGGGGGTCACTCCGTTGGAGGCGATCACGCTGTAGGTGAAGGTGGTCGTCCCCGTCGGCGGGGTGCCCGAGACCGCGCCGGTGGTCGAGTTGATGCTGAGCCACGAGGGTGCCCCGGTGCCGAGGGCGTAGGTGGGGGTGGGATTGCCCGTCGCCACGAAGGTGTAGGAGTACGACGTGCCCACCGTCGCCGTCAGCGGTGGCGAATCGGTGGTGAACGTCGGGGCGGCCTGGGCCGGCGACACGGTGACCTGTGGCGAGGTCCCCAGGCCCGTCAGGGTGCCGCCTGCCGTCGACTTCTCGAGCGTAGTGAAGGTAGAGGTCGTCGGGGAGGAAGGAGCGCTGGCACCCGGACCGCTCGAGGTCTTGGAACCATACGCGATGGTGCAGGTCCCCCCACCGGCCAGCGTCACCCCAGTGACCTCGATGGTGGTAGCCGACACGGCGACGGTTCCGCAGCTCGAGGAAGTGAAGCCGGCAGCCGTCCCGGTGGTCGACGGCGGCGACCATCCGGAAGCGACATCGACGTCGATCTCACCGGAGCTGAGCCCGGCCGTAGCTGCGGTATAGGTGAAGCTGAGGGTGTTCCCGGTCGATCCGACCGTCACCGAAGTGGGGGCCACCACCATCGTCCCGGTGCCGTCGGGCGGCGGCGCCGCCGACTGGAAGATGTAGGCGGCACCGCTCCCGGTGTCAGCCTGGTCGGCCCCGATCAGCGCAGTGGTCCCGTCCGAAGAGAGGGCGACCCCGTCTCCGAATCCCTGACCCGTCGAGCCGTTGGTGAGGGTGGCGGTGGGCGTCGAGGTGGTCGTCCACGAGCTCTCGGACGTGGCCTGGAAGATGTGGGCGGTGCCGGGACCGGCCACGTTGGTGTTGTTGAGGCCGTAGGCCCCGACGAGCGCCGTGGTCCCGTCCGAGGACAGGGCGACGGAATTCCCAAAGAAGTCCCCGCCCGCTCCGGCGCTGTTGGTGAGGGTGGCGGTGGGCGTCGAGGTGGAGGTCCACGAGCTCTCCGAGGAGGCGTGGAAGACGTAGGCGGCACCTATCGCACCGTTGGCGCCGGTGGCCCCGACAAGCGCTGTCGTCCCGTCCGCAGAGAGGTCCACCGAGAACCCGAAATCGTCGGACGCTCCGGCGCTGCTGTTGCTCAGGGTGGCGGCGGGCGCAGACGTCGTCGTCCATGAGCTCTCCGACGAGGCGTGGAACACAAGGACGTACTCCGCGCCTGCGCCATTGCCGCCGTCGGCTCCCACCGCTGCCGTCGTCCCGTCCGCAGAGAGGGCCACCGAGAACCCGAGGGCATCATTCGCAGTCCCGTTGCCGTTGGTGAGGATCGCCATGGGCGTGGCGGTGGTCGACCACGAGCTCTCCGAGGAGGAATGGAAGACGTCGGCGGCGCCCTTCCCCAAGTTGGCGCCGGTGGCACCAACCAACGCCGTCGTCCCGTCCGAGGACAGGGTCACCGAGCTCCCGAACCCGTCGGCGGTGGAGCCGCCGCTGTTGGTCAGGACGGCGGTGGGCGTCGAGGTGGTCGACCATGAGCTCTCCGAGGAGGCGTGGAAGACGTAGACGGCACCGGGGCCGCCTACCAGCGCGGTCGTCCCGTCCGAGGACAGGGCGACCGAGCTCCCGAAACCATGGGTGCTCGAGCCGCCGCTGTTGGTCAGCGTGGCCGTAGGAGTCGAGGTGGAGGACCAAGAGCCCTCCGAGGAGGCGTGGAAGATGTAGACCGCACCTGGGCCGTTGAACCCGTCGCCCTCGACAGCGGTGGCGCCGACCGCCGCTGTCGTCCCGTCCGAGGAGAGGGCGACCGACCATCCGAGGGCGTCTTGTGCGCCACTGCCGGTGAGCGTGGCGGTGGGCGTCGAGGTGGTCGACCATGAGCTCTCCGAGGAGGCGTGGAAGATGTCGGCGGACCCCGGATCGGCGCCTCCACCAGCCGTCTGAGCGCCAACCAGCGCCGTCGTCCCGTCCGAGGACAGAGCGACCGACCATCCGAGGGGGTCTTGTGCCCCACTGCTGGTCAGGCTGGCGGTGGGGGTCGAGGTGGTCGACCACGAGCTCTCCGAGGAGACGTTGAAGACATACGCCGCGCCCGATCCTTGGAATTGTCCCCAGGATCCGACGAGTGCCGTGGTCCCGTCCGAGGAGAGGGCAACCGACCATCCGAACGAGTTGCCGAGGGAATCGCCGCTGGCCGTGAGGATGGCGGTGGGGGTCGAGGTGGTCGCCCACGAGGTCTCCGAGGAGACATGGAAGATGTAGGCGCTGTCGGCCCCGGTACCCGAGCTCACAGAGCTGGGGACGCCGACCAATGCCGTCGTCCCATCCGAGGACAGGGCGACCGAGCCGCCAAATGTTGACACCCCGCTCACGGTCAGGGTCGCGGTGGGCGTCGAGGTGGTCGACCACGAACTCTCGGAGGAGGCGTGGAAGATGTAGGCGGCACCCACATCGGAGCCGCCGGGCTGGGGCGAGTCGCTGACCAATACGGTGGTCCCGTCCGAGGAGATGGCGACCGCGCCGAAGCTGTCACCCGCCGATCCGCCACCGTTGGTCAGGGTGGCGGTGGGCGTCGAGGTGGTCGACCACGAGGTCTCCGAGGAGGCGTGGAAGACGTAGACGGCACCTTTCTGGCTATTGACGCCAGCGGCGCCGACCACCGCAGTCGTCCCGTCCGAGGAGAGGGCGACCGTCCCGCCGAAATCGTCATTTGCGACTCCGCCGCTGTTGGTAAGGGTGGCCGCGGGCGTCGAGGTGGTTGTCCACGAGCTCTCCGAGGAGACGTGGAAGATCTCGGCGGCACCCGCAAAGCCGTTGGCGGCGTAGTCCCCAAGAAGCGCAGTCGTCCCGTCCGACGAGAGGGCGACCGAACTTCCCAGGCGGTCCCCTGGTGCTCCGGTGAGGGTGGCCACGGGCGTGGAGGTGGACGACCAAGACCCCTCGGAGGAAGCACGATAGATATAGGCGCCGGAGCCGTTGGCACCGTTACCGGCGGCGCCGACCAAGGCCGTCGTCCCGTCCGAGGAGAGGGCAACCGCGGCTCCCACGTCATCGAGCTCTGGGATGGCACCGTTGGTGAGGGTCGCGGTGGGTGTCGAGGTCGTGGTCCACGTGGGGTCGATGGTTATCGGGTACGCCGCCCCCGACGAATCGACGACGATCCGCGGACCTGCCCCACCGATCGCGAAGTGCGAGGAGAGGACGCGCCCGGTGGCGTCGATCGTGCGCAGGCCGGCGTAGGCGAGCTGGCCGTACCCGGCCCCGATGGCCACGATGCCCGAGCCGTTCCGGATGACCTGCCAGCGTTGGGGAGTGCTGAGGCCGAGGACAAGCTTCTTCACGCCGGCGGTTGGGGGACGAGCGATGCTGAAGCGCTGTTCAAGGCCTCCCGGGGTCACCGCGTAGGTGCTCTTGACGGCGCCCAGTCGCTGGAGGAGCCGGCCGCCGGCGAGTGAGCTCGAGCCGACGGCGAGCGACGAGCGGGTCCCGCCCGTGCTCAGGCTGATCGCTTTCAGCGAGGCGCTCTGGAGACCCTTGATTCCTACGCTCGCCTGTCCGGTCGGGCTGATCCCGCCCGCAAGCGACTCGGACGGGGCCTTGACGGACCAGCCGTCTGGAGCGGGGGCGATCCCAGCCACAAGTGGGGCCGTACCGAGGCCAATAGGGCCGGCCCCGAAGCGAGCATGGATCGCCTGAGAGAGGCCAGGGGGGATCGCCTGGGAGCCGGAGTGGACCGTCGTCTGGACCGCGGAATGGGACGCAGGACGTCCGGGTGCAGGTGCGCCGGTGCGCAGCGGCACGAGGGCGCCGGCCACTGCCAGCATCGTGGCCAGGAGCGCAGTGACCACCCACCGGAACCCGTTGGGGCGCCCGATCCGGGCCCAGTGCTGCACCGAAATCGCGGACCGATCCGCCACCAAGAGCCCCGTGCCAGCTGCCGTCGCCATCCGCCCTCCCACTTGGGCCAAAACGGTGTCCCCCACTGGGACCTGGGCCCGCCACGGGCCGTCCGCTGGGCGGACCGCGTGCGCTGAATCTTCACCAATTCGGCAATCTGGCGCCTCATGGCCTACTCCGTGCGGGGCGCCTCGTCGCCGGCAAACTCGTCTCGTTACACAGGGCCCGGCACGCAATTCGCTGCGCATCCAGCACCAACACGGTCTCCCAAGGGATCGAGCGAGTCAATACGCATTTCTGCGTATCCGGATCGACCGGACTGGCGGTCCCCGGACAGGACCTTCCCACTATCATCGAAGCGTGCGATGAGAGACGGAGCAGGCCGTACCCGTCCATTCCTTCGACCCTCGGAGGCTCGTCGTGCCCCCTTCTTCACATCGCCTCGCCGTGTTGACGGCCGACCGCGTCACTCACGACCGCAACGGTCGGCGCGTGCTCACCGAGGTGTCCCTGACCGTCGCCCCGGGGCAACGACTTGCCGTGGTCGGACCCAACGGTGCCGGCAAGTCCACCCTGTTGCAGATCCTCTCTGGAATGGTCGCGCCCGACCGTGGCCACGTGATGCTCGACCCTCCGGGTGCGAGGGTAGGCCTCTTGGAACAGGAGACCCGACCGCTTCCGGGCGAGACGATCGCCCGATACCTGTCCCGGCGCCTCGGTGTCGAGCGGGCGGAACGCGATCTGGCCGAAGCCGCTCGAGCGCTCGCCCGGTGCGACCCCGATGCGGACGACCACTACGACGCCGCGCTGCAGCATTACCAGGCCTCCGGGGCGGCGGACTTCGGTCCCCGTATGGCGCGGGTGCTCGAGGAGCTGGCACTCGCCGCCGGCCCCGACGACCAACAGGTCGACACCCTGTCCGGTGGGCAACGCGCACGGCTGGCCCTTGCCGGGGTCGTGCTCTCCCGCTTCGACATCACGCTGCTCGACGAGCCCACCAACGACCTGGACTTCGACGGCCTCGAACGCCTCGAGGAGTTCGTCGACCGCGCCGAGGGTGGAGTCGTGGTGGTCTCCCACGACCGGGAGTTCCTCTCGCGGTGTGCCACCACCGTGATGGAGATCGATGAGCACGAGCACACCGTGGCCATCTTTGGGGGAGGTTGGACCGGATATCTTGCAGAACGCCAGGCGGCTCGCGCTCATGCGGAGGAGGCGTACGAGCAGTACGCGGCGAGACGCGGCGACCTCAAGGCTCGGGCGCAACGGGAGCGCCAGTGGGCGACGAAAGGCGTCTCGAAGGAAAAGCGCAACCCGAGAGACAACGACAAGGCTCAGCGCGATTTCCGCGTCAACCGAACCGAACGTCTGGCGGCCCGGGCCAGGAGGACCGAGCGAGCGCTCGAGACCCTCGAGACCGTCGAAAAACCGTGGGAGCCCTGGGAGCTGCGCTACCAGATCAACCAAGCGCCCAGGGCGGGGTCCGTCGTCGCTCGACTCGAGCAGGTGGTCGTCGACCGTGGCCCGTTTCGCCTCGGACCCCTCGACCTCGAGATCGCCTGGGGTGATCGGATCGCGCTGACCGGACCCAACGGGTCGGGGAAGACCACGCTCGTCGAGTTGCTGGTCGGCGACCTACCGCCGTCGAGCGGCCGGCGGTGGGTGGGCCCGAGCGTCACCATCGGCCAGCTCGACCAGGATCGTCGGGCCACCGATCGGGCGGCCAATGTCCTCGAGACGTTCACGGCGGCCACCGGGATGACCGTGATCGAGGCTCGTAGTCTCCTGGCCAAGTTCGGCATCGGCTCGGACCACGTGCACCGCGCCGCAGTCGCGCTCTCGCCGGGGGAGCGAACCCGGATCGAGCTGGCGAGATTTCAGGCCCTGGGCGTCAACTTCCTCGTCCTCGACGAGCCCACCAACCACCTCGACCTGCCCGCCATCGAGCAGCTCGAGATCGCCCTCGACGGCTTTGGCGGCACCTTGCTCCTGGTCTCGCACGATCGGAGGATGCTGGAGTCGGCATCGTTGACGCGCCGGATCCAGCTCCCGGTGTGACGATGACGTAGGGTGCGGTGACCCAAGATTCAACGATCGGGGAGAGCGATGGCTGCGTCGACGCCCGGTGTGCAATGGCGCCAGGGACCCGGGGGCCAATGGGAGTACCTGGCATCGGATGGGCGGTGGTACCCACCGGATCCCGTCACGGGTCCCGCGCCGCCGCAGGGGGACCAGCCCGCTCCCGCGGCCTACCCGACCGCCCCACCGTTCACGCCCAGCGTCACATGCCCCTCCTGCGGCCGAACGGTCGAAGCCGATCGCATGGCCTGCTCGACGTGCGGCGCGGTGGTGGCCAGCGCCGTGCCCCTCTACCTGACGACACCCGCACGCCGTCTCGGGCAGTACGCCCTCGACGTGGGCCTCGCCATCGTGACCCTCTTCATCGGCTGGCTGATCTGGTCGCTGATCATCTGGGGTCGGAGCCAGACTCCCGGGATGCAGATCCTCCACATCCGCACGATCCGCAGGGACACCCTGGAGGATGCCTCGTACGGGACGATGGCGCTGAGGGAGGTGGTCGGCCGGTGGATCATCATGGGCCTGATCGCCACCATCTTCTTCCCCGCCGCCCTGGTCCTCGACTGCATGCTCTTGTGGGACAAGGATCGCCAGCAGCTCTGGGACAAGATCGCGGGCACAATCGTCGTCAACGGAGATCCACTCTCGGTTGCGGGATCACAGCCCGTCGAGGCCCCCCGGGCATTGGCCGGTCCGACGTTTGCCGGCCCGGTGGCCGACGCTCCGGCCACCTCAACGACCCCGGCCCCGTCAACGGCCCCGGCCCCGTCAACGCCCGGTGTCGACGGCGCCCCCATTCCGGGCGACACCGATTGGTCGGCCGGGCCGGAACCGCGAAAGCCAGAGTCGTAGCTTCCCTTCCGATGCGGCCCCGACGGATCCTCCCCTCCGGGGTCGGCGTGGCACTCGTCACGATCTTCGACGGCCGCGGCAGGCCGGATGTGTCGGCGACCTCCCAGCGGGCGCACTCCTGCGTGGAGCGCGGAATCGGGTTCGTCCTCGTCGCCGGGACCACCGGCGAAGCGTGGAGGCTGGACACCGACGATCGCATCGCCCTCACGTCGGCCGTCAAGCGCGCCGTGGGCGGAAGGCCGGTGCTCGTCGGCACCGGCGACCCCGTGGCGGCCCGTGCGCGCTCGACCACGCGAGCGCTCGCCGATGCGGATGTTGCGGACGGCCTGTTGGTTCTCTCACCCCGAGACCAGGATCCCCTCGACTTCTACCGTGCCCTCCGCGACGAGGCGCCGGACGCGACGCTGCTCGCTTACCACATGCCAACGGTCTCTCCGCCGGGCGTGCCGGTCTCGGTGGTGCCGTCGCTGCCCGTCGACGGCATCAAGGACTCCAGCGGCTCGGCCGATCGCCTCGCCGAGCTCCTGGCCAACGGTGCCGAGGTGTACGTCGGGAGCGCCAACCTGCTGACCCTGGCCGGCCGGTGCGGTGCCCGTGGTGGCCTGGTCGCGATGGCCAACCTCGCACCCGAGCTGTGCACCTCGGCCTGGAGCGGCGATCTCGAGGCGCAGGTCGAGCTGATGCGGATGCACGCGAGCTCGATGGCCGACTTTCCCGAACGGTTCAAGTAGCGGCGGCCCCGCTCGAGCAAGGGCGTATCGGCGTCTCGGTCCGCTGCCCGTGGGTGACGAGCGGCCGCGCCGACTGTGCCATGCTTCCCGTCGCAGCCAACTCCGGGGGTGCAAATGACGACCGCAGTCCAATCGAAGGCCGCCAGGATCCGCGAGCAGCTCGGCTATCCGATCGTCGACGTCGACGGTCACGTCCTGGAGCTCATGACCGTCTTCCTCGAGTACCTCCGGGAGACGGAGGGTTCCGCGACAGCCGATGAGTTCGCCGCCACGCCCGAATACGCGCGCTGGGACGAGCCGTGGGTCCCCGGGCTCGACGAGCGGCGCTCCACCTGGAGCCAACAGGTCAACCTCTGGGGATGGCCGACCACCAACACGCTGGACCGGGCGACCGCCACCCTGCCCAAGCTGTACGCCTCCCGCATGGACGACCTCGGGATCGACTACAGCATCCTCTACCCGAGCGCCGGCCTGTTCATCGTGACGATTGCCGACCCGGATCTCCGATCGCGTGTGGTCGATGCCTACAACCGCTGGGCCATGGAGCTCTGCGCACCGCAGCGGGACCGTCTCTCCCCCGTGGCCACCATCCCGATGAACACGCCGGACGAGGCCGTGCACCATCTGCGCCAGGCGGCGGCGATCGGCCACAAGGTGGTCTGCCTGCAGGGATTCGCCGAGCGGCCGCTGCCGGAGGTGGCCCGAACCGCCCCGGAGGTGGCCGGTCTCGCGACTCGCCTCGACTACTTCGCGATCGACAGCGAGTACGACTACGACCCCGTCTGGGCGACCTGCGCCGAGCTCCGACTGGCTCCGACCTTCCACGCCGGCACCGGGACTGCGCGCCGGGCGATCGGTGACCAACTACACCTACAACCACATCGGCGCGATCGCCCAGGCCCAGGAGGGCCTCGCCAAGGCCCTGTTTCTCGGCGGAGTGACCCGGAGATTTCCGAGCCTCAACTTCGGCTTCTTGGAGTGCGGCGCCGGATGGGCGTGCGCGCTGCTCTCGGAGCTCGTCGGGCACTTCCACAAGCGCAGCCTCGCCGGCATGAGCTACGTCGATCCGGAGAGGTTGGATCTCCCGATGCTGATGGAGCTCATCGCCGAGCACGGCGACGATTTCACGGTGCGCCACAGCGATCGGGCCCGCGCCTTTTACGACCGCTCCTTCCCGGGGTTGCCCGAGCGGGACGACTTCTGGATGGTCCACCCCCGGGATGCCGCCGAGATCGTGTCGCTGTTCGTGCCCCGCTTCTACATCGGCTGCGAGGCCGACGACCGGTCGGTCGCCTGGGCGTTTGACACGGCCGTCAATCCCGGGGGGGCCAAGATCCGGGCGATGTTCGGCTCCGACGTGGGCCACTGGGACGTCACCGACGTGGGGGACGTCGTGGTGGAGGCATGGGAGCTGGTCGAGGACGGGCTCATCGACGAGGGGGACTTCCGCGACTTCGTCTTCGCGAACCCCGTCGAGCTCCATGCCCGCACCAACCCGGACTTCTTTGCCGGTACCCGCGTCCAAGACGACGTGTCCAGGCTGCTGAGCGAGGATCGATCGCAGGGATCCGCTTGACGGTCCAAGTCGAGGACCCCGCTCGCTGACGACCTCGACTCGGGCCGGGGGGAGTCACGAGGGATCGCGCTCGGCGAGCTCCCGGAAGGCATCCGGCACGCGCGCCGCCCCGGAGAACCTCACCGCCGCGTAGTCGACCGAGGCACGACCGAAGCGCGCGCGGACGGCATCCATCGACCGGTCGACGCACCAGCGGGCGGTCCCCTGCGGGCTCCCGGCACGATGACGCTCGTCGCCCAGCTCGAGCGGGAGCTCCATCTGCAGCTCGGCCTGGTCGACGAGATTGGCGACCGAGACGGCCAGCAGGGTGACGTGACGTTGCTCCGGATGGTCGGCGAGAGCGGTTCGGGCCAGGTCCGTGGCGAGCTCGGTCACGGTCAGGGTCGTCCCAACGGCGACCGGCACCGTCACGGAACGGGTGACGGAGCGCAGATCACCGAACCTCACCCGAACCGTCACCGTGCGCCCCGCCCTCCCGGCCGCTCTCAGCCTCCCCGTCACCCGGTCGGCCAGGTAGGCGAGGGTCACCCGGACGAGCTCCGGCGTGGCCTCTCGTTGCCCCAGCGCCGCTTGCACGCCGACGGATGCGGCCCGGCTGGGCGCTTCGATCCGGCGCGGGTCGAAGTTGACCGCCAGCCGGGCCAGGTGGCTCCCGGCCGCCCGTCCCAAGAGCTGCTCCAGCGCTGCACCCGGCGCAGCTGCGAGATCGCCGATCGTGCGGATCCCCGCCCCGGCGAGACGCCTCTGGGTCGACGGACCCACACCCCACATGAGCTCGACGGGGAGAGGGTCGAGAAAGGCTCGCTCCTCGAAAGGGCTCACCGTCACCTGCCCGTCGGGCTTGGCCACCTGGGACGCGATCTTGGCCAGGTGCTTGGTACGGGCCACCCCCACGGAGAGGGGCAGGCCGATCTCGCTGCGGACCCGCCGGCGGGCGGCCGCCGCGATCTCGTTCGGCGAACCAAAGAGGTGGATCGCCCCCGCCACGTCGAGAAAGGCCTCGTCGATCGACACCCGCTCGACCCAGGGGGTGAAGTCGCCGAGGACGTCCATGACCCGGTCTCCGTGGCGCTGGTACTCGTCGAAGTGGCCGGCCACGAAGCGGATGCCCGGGCAGAGCTGCCGGGCGCGCCACCCCGCCATGCCGGCCCGGACGCCCATGGCCCTCGCCTCGTACGAAGCCGCCAGCACGACGCTGCCGCCCACCGCGATGGCTCGTCCACGCAGCCCGGGATCGAGCAGCTGCTCGACCGAGGCGTAAAACGCGTCCAGGTCGGCGTGGAGGATGGTCGCCTCCCCCTCGTGTGCCGCCACCGGCCACCCCATGAGAACCAATCGTATCCGAACGTATGTTCGCTACGTTCTGGCGGTCACGTCCGGCCCCCCCGCTGCCCGTGGGGCCCACACGGGCCCCACGGGGGCCGCTACTTCGCCGCCGCCGCCAGGATCTGGTTGTTGACGCCCACGTCGAAGATCTGGCTGACCTGGATCCTGTTTTGGATCAACCCCAGCTTGAGAAACGTGTTCGCCTCCTGCTGCTGGTAGGCGATGATGGCCGGCGTCACCGGCGTCGGAACGACGTTGGTCGACTTCACTGCTTGTTCGGCCACGTCCAGCGGGACTCCGTAGGTCGACGCGTAGGTCTTGGCGGCGAGGGCAGGGTCCTTCCTCAGGATCGCTTGGGACTTGTAGAGGCGAGCGACGAAGTCGACGATCGCCGCCTTCTTCTTGGGGTCGTTGAGCGACGAGACCGGGGCCGTGAGGTAGCCGAACACCTTTGCCGACCCGGCGGCCGTCGGCAACACCTTGCCCTGGCCGTTGTGCTCGACCAGTGCCGTGAGCGGCTGGCTCGCGACCCAGGCGTCCACCTTCCCGCTCGTCAACGCCGTCTCGCCCGCGACCAGGTTGAGGTTCTCGATGGTCACGTCGTTGTACGGAATGCCGGCCGCCTGGAGCACCTTGACCAGCACGTACTGCTCGACGGTCCCCTCCTGGACGGCAATGGTGTGGCCGCGGAGCTGCGACGCCTTTTTGATGGGCGAGTCGTTCGGCACCATGATGGCGAAGGGCGAGCTGGCACCGACCCCCTCGGTGACACCGACCACCTTGACCGGGTCCCCCGCCGCTTGGGCGAAGATCGTCGGGGTCTCGGCCATGTCGCCGAGGTCCACCGATCCGCCGACCTCCGCCGCGATGATCGGCGGGCCGCCGATGAAATTGGACCAGTTGACGCTGTACGACGCGCCCTGCAGCGTGTTGGTCGCGTTGACGATGGTCTGGTACTCCTTCAACTGATCGCCGAAGTTGACGGACACGCCCGTCAGGTCGGGGGTCTTGGACGTCGCCGACGCCTCACCCGTCGTCGACACCGCGCCGACGGCCATCGAGGCCAAGACGGCAAACGACACGAGCGCGGACCACGCGCCACCCTTTCGATCAAGCACCGCCGGTCTCCTTCGACCTCGCCATCGGACACTGCAACCGTTCGAGACTATACATGACTAAATCACTAATAAATGTCAACAAACAGCGATTAGGGGCGCCGGGCGCTCCCCTCAGGTCGCGCCGCCGCTGCGGCTGCCGCTCACTTAGCCTTTGACCAAGGCGGCCATCCGCCCCGAGCGAGCGCGAAAGGAGCGGTGGATGCCCAAGTACCTGTTTCGGTCCCGATACACCCCCGACGGAGCCAGGGGGCTCTTGAGAGAGGGCGGAACCGGCCGCCGAGCGGCGGCGCAACGGACCATCGAGAGCATGGGGGGAAGGATCGAGAGCTTCTACTACGCCCTGGGCGGCACGGACCTGTTCACCATCGCCGAGCTTCCCGACAATGCCTCGGCCGCCGCGATCAACCTCGTGATCGCCGCCACGGGCACGATCAGCAGCGAGACGGTCGTCCTGCTGACCCCGGAGGAGGTCGACGAAGCCGCAGCCAAGCAGCCGGACTTCCGGCCGCCCCGGGCCTGAAGGGCGGGCAACGATGGCCAGGACCTTCGCGGGCATGCGGGTGCCCGAGAGCCTCGACGAGAAGATCACGAGCGGGTCGAGCGCCCTCGTCGTGGTGGACCTGCAAAACGACTTCGTGCACCCCGACGGCTACTGCGGCAGGTTCGTCGACGTGTCGGGATTTGCGGCAGCGCTCGCGCCGAACGCGGGGCTGATCGAGGCGGCCCGAGAGCACGGCGTGCCCGTCTACTACACGCTGCAGACCCAGCGACAGGACGGTGCCTATTCCTCCCCGGTGTGGGCGACCGAGACGCTCCGCCACGGCTTCGAACCGCTGCAGTGCATCGAGGGCACCTGGGGTTGGCGCGTCGCCGATGACGTCGAGCCGGGTCCCGAAGACGTGCTCGTGCCCAAGTTGCGGCGCAGCGGCTTCTACAACACGGGGCTCGCCGCGATGCTGCGGGCACGCCGCGTCGAGACCGTCGTCGTGAGCGGGGTGGCGGCGACGGGCTGCGTCGAGAGCACCGTGCGAGGGGCGCTCGAGGCCGACTTCTTTGCGGTCGTCCCGACCGATTGCATCGGCGACGTCGCGCCCTACCTCGTCGCCCGGGCCGTCACCTCGTTTGAACGCCTCCTGCCCCAGGGCGACGTGACCTCTTCCAAGGAGATCGTCGACCTTTGGGCGTCGGTTTGACCCCTTGCGGGACGCGCTCGCGTCGAAGACGCGACGTCCGGCAGAGTGCCCTTGCCCTCACCCGGGCGGTGGCGTAGCGTCACGAACGCATGTTCGCTGCTGCTGCGAACGTCACTCATCAAGGAGGTCCGCCATGGCCGGTGTGAAGCCCATTCCCGACAACTACCCGAGGCTCAGCCCCTCGCTGGCGATCGACGGGGCCGGTGCGGCCATCGACTTCTATACCGGGGTGCTCGGGGCCACGGTCCGGATGCGCATGGACACCCCGGACGGCAAGGTCGGCCATGCCGAGCTGCAGTTCGGCGACTCGGTGGTCATGCTGGCCGACGAGTTTCCAGAGATGGGCAACCTCGCCCCCAAGTCCGTCGGCGGCACTCCGGTCACCCTCATGCTCTACGTCGAGGACGTGGACGCGGTCTTCGCCCAGGCGCTCAAGGCGGGGGCCAAGGAGCTCCGGCCCGTGGCCGACCAGTTTTACGGCGATCGCTCGGGTGGTTTCGAGGATCCGTTCGGCCACCGGTGGTTCGTCGCGACGCACGTCGAGGACGTCCCCGAGGACGAGCTCGGCCGTCGTGCCGCCAAGGCCATGAGCGAGCCCTGACCATCTCCCGCCCGTAAGCTGCGACGCGTGACGGTTGGGACCACGACGAACCTCGAAACACTGCTGGCCGAGCGCGACATCACTCGGCTCGTGCACGACTACGCAGCTGCGGTTGACCGGCGGGACTTCGACGCCATCGCCGACTGCTACTGGGACGACGGTTGGGACGACCACGCGCCGGAGTACGACGGGCCCGTCGCGGGCTACGTCGCCTGGCTGCGAGAGGTCATGCCGCCGGGCCCAGTGTTGACCCACCAGTTCGGCAACGTGCGGATCGACGTGGCGCCCGACGGGGACTCGGCGTCGGTCGACTCCTACTGCACCAGTACCGCCACCTTCCCTGGGCCGGACCCGACCCCCTCGGGTTGGATGCAGCTCGGGCTGCGCTACGTGGACACCGTCACGCGGCGAGACGGACGGTGGAAGTTCGCACGCCGGCGTTGCCGGCGAGCCTGGATCATCGACAACGGGGTCGCCCAGGCGCTGCCACCCCCCGAGTGAGCGGGAGCCGTCACCCCTCCGACCGCCGTGCCGCGAGCGCCTGCCGGTAGCAGCTCGGGCAGGTCGCATCCCCGCTCGTAGACGAGGGCGGTCTCGATCTCCCGTCCGTCAGCACGGGACGAGCTTGCGCAAGTCGGACGGCCAGCTCGGCACTCGTCATCGCGTGGTCGGGCGCAGCCACGTCCCCGAGCGGCCACCCGTCTTCTTCCAGAGGCCGACCTCGGTGATCGAGACCTCCGGGGCGATCGGGAGGACCGTCGCCGCGACGGACAAGGAGGCCACGGCGCACGCGGCGAGGGCTTCCATCTCCACGCCGGTCGGGCCCACCACCTCCGCCCTACCCTCCACGTGCACGGAATCCCCCACCAAGGTGAGGTGGACGTCCACGTTGGAGACGGTGAGGGGATGGCAGAGGGGGATGAGGGCGGACGTCTGTTTGGCCGCCTGGATCCCCGCAAGGCGGGCCGTCCCGAGCACCTCGGCCCATCCGATTCCCCCGGTCGTCGAGTCGCCACCGCCGGCCTCTCCCACGGCCTGCGCGACCCTGGGTCCGAGATCGACTCGGCTGCGTGCCGTGGCCCGCCGGCGCGTCCACGGCTTGCCGGTGACGTCGACCATCCGGGCGCGCCCCCGGGGTCGATGTGGGAGAGCCCAGGCCCAGCTCGGTCGCCCTCGGGGCCCTCCTCGGACCGCTCCGCCACGGACCTGCACGCTACCCGCTCCGGCCGCGGCGCGAGCCCTGCGGGTCTTGGAGCCATCCGATCGGGTCGGGTCGCTGCCGGCACGTCGGCGCAGGTCGGGGGCTACGCTCCGTGTCATGGCACCTACCGAGGCCGACCCGATGGCCCGTTCCACCTCCGCCGCGGCGGACTGGATCGGCGTCGGCGCGGAGCCGCTTCCGGTGGCTGCGGTGCTGGAGTGGGTGGCGCGTCCGGGTTGCGGGGCGCTCGTGGTGTTTTGCGGCACGGTCCGCGACCACAGCGAGGGGCGAGAGGGCGTCGTGTCCCTCGAGTACGAGGCGTACCTCGAGCAGGTCGAGCCCCGGCTCGCCGGCGTGGCCGCCGCGGCGCGCTCGCGGTGGCCAATGGTGGACCGGCTGGCGCTCTTGCACCGTGTCGGACATCTCGTGGTGGGCGACGTTTCGGTCGTGGTGGCGGCCTCGACGCCACATCGGGCCGAGGCATTCGAGGCCGCGCGCTTCTCGATCGACACGATCAAGCAGACCGTGCCGATCTGGAAGCGCGAGGTCTGGGCGGACGGCTCCGACTGGTCGGAGTGCTCGCACGACCTCATCGACGTCCAGTGATCCCGCTCTCCGAGGCCCGCCGGTTCGTATTCTCCGCGTGCGGACCCCTGGGAACCGCACACGTCGCCCTCGCCGCGTCACCCGGGCATGTCCTGGCGGAGGCGATCCGGGCCGGCGAGAACGTTCCGCCCTTCGCCAACTCGGCGATGGACGGCTATGCCGTCCGGTCCGAGGACACCTCGGGCGCCCCCGTCCGGTTGCGGGTCGTCGACACGATCATGGCCGGCGACAGCCCCACCGTGCCGGTGGGCGCCGGCGAGGCGGCCCGCATCATGACCGGTGCACCGATGCCGCCCGGCGCCGATGCCGTCTCGATGGTCGAGCACACCGAGTCGGCCGACGGTGACGCAGCGGTGGTGATCCGCCGCGAGGTCGGGCGGGACACCCACGTGCGCCGCGCCGGTGACGACGTCGCGGTCGGCGACGAGGTCTTCGCTCCGGGTACCCCGCTCTCGGCGGCACACGTGGGGGTGCTGGCGAGTCTCGGCGTCGAGTCGGTGCTGGTCCACCGCCGACCCCGGGTGGGGGTCATCTCGACGGGCGACGAGCTCGTCGGGGGAGCGGGCAGGCTCGCTCCGGGCAAGATCCGCGACTCCAACCGCCCGAGCCTCCTCGCGCAGCTCGGGTCCGACGGTTGGGAGCCGATCGACCTCGGACGCATAGGGGATGACGAGGGGGACCTGACCGAGGCCTTCGAGACCGGAGCCGCCCGCTGCGATGCGCTGGTCACGAGCGGCGGCGTCAGCGTGGGGGACCGCGACCTGGTGAAGGTGGTGCTCGAGAAGCTGAGCCAGGGGACCACCCGCTGGATGCAGATCGCCATCAGGCCGGCGAAGCCCTTCGCCTTCGGGACGCTCGGGCCAACGGCTACCCCGGTCTTCGGCCTGCCGGGGAATCCCGTGTCGGCCCTCGTCTCCTACGAGCTCCTCGTCCGGCCGGCACTGCGCGCCATGGCCGGCTTCCCCAACACCGATCGTCCGTTGCTGGCGGCCGTGGCCGACCGAGATCTCTCCCGCCAGCCGGACGGCAAGGTGCACTTTGCTCGCGTCCTCGCCACGGCGGACCCCGACGGCTCGCTGCACGTGCGGGCGTCGGGTGGTCAGGAGTCCCACATCCTGCGGGCCATGGCCGATGCCAACGCCCTGGCCGTCCTGCCCGACGGCGACGGGGTGTGTGCCGGGGAGCGCGTCCAGGTGCTGTTGCTCGACGCCGGGCGCGCCGCCGAGACGGGGGGTCCGTGGTGAGCACACCGCCGGGGACGCCCGTCACCCTCCTCCCAGGCCCCCCTCGGACACGCCCGACCTCGGTGAGGTTCCTGCTCGAACGCGCCGGGGACCGGTCTGACCGAACCGTCGCTCGACCCCGCAGCTCCCCAGGTCCCGCAGACCGCATGCCGGGCGACGGCCCGCTCGTCGATCGATACGGGCGAGTCCACACGGACCTGCGCATGTCGGTCACCGACCGCTGCAACCTGCGCTGCTTCTACTGCATGCCGGAGGAGGGAGTGCCCTTTCTGCCGCGCTCGGAGATCCTCTCGTACGAGGAGATCACCCGGGTCGCCACGGTGGCGCGCAGCCTGGGCGTGACCTCGTTGCGCCTGACGGGTGGCGAGCCGCTCGTCCGGCGGGGCATCGTCGACCTGGTCGCGATGCTGGCCGAGGTCGGATTCGACGACTTGGCCCTCACGACGAACGGCATGGGCCTTACGGCTCTTGCTCCCAAGTTGGTCGAAGCCGGCCTGCAGCGGGTCAACATCAGCTGCGACTCCCTCCGCCCGCAACGCTTCGCCCAGATCCGCCGGCGTGGCCACCTGACCACGGTGCTCGACGCCATGGACGCGGCCGAGCGCGCGGGACTCTCCCCGATAAAGGTCAACGTCGTGGTCATCGCGGGCGCCAACGACGACGAGGTCCTCGACTTCGCGGCCCTGGCTCGCCGGACCGGACGCATCGTGCGCTTCATCGAGTACATGCCGCTCGACGCCGAGGGCAACTGGAGGCGGGACGATGTGGTGGCGGCGGACCGGATCCTGGCCGAGATCGACGCCCGATGGCCCATCGAGCCGTTACCCGACGCCGGGGAGGACCCGGCGCCGGCCGAACGGTTCCGTTTCCGCGACGGGTGCGGAGAGATCGGCGTGGTGGCGAGCGTCACGCGGCCCTTCTGTGGCACCTGCAACCGGCTCCGCCTGACCGCCGAGGGTGCCGTGCGCAACTGCCTGTTCTCCGACGACGAAGTCTCCGTCCGCGATGTCCTGCGCAGCGGGGGCGACGATCGGCAGGTGTCGGTGGCACTGCGGACGGCGGTCTGGGGCAAGCTTCCCGGGCACGGCATCAACGATCCGGGGTTCCTGCGGCCCGTCCGGTCGATGTCCATGATCGGCGGCTGACCCGTGGTCCGCATCCGGCTCTTCGGTCCCGCCGCCGAGGCGGCCGGGACGACTCGCGACGAGGTCCCCGGGGGCAGCGTCGACCAGGTGCTCCAGGCGGCTCGTGCCCGCTACGGAACCGAGTTCGCCGAGATCCTCGCCACCTGCCGCATCTGGGTCAACGGGGACGATCCCGTGCCGGGTCTCGCGCTCGGCGACAGGGACGAGGTGGCCCTCCTCCCGCCCGTGTCGGGAGGCGGCGGCTGACACCCGAGCCCCAGCCCCGAATCGAACCGGCCGGCTCCTCGCATCGGCCGCCCGCCGACCTTGCCGTGGGAGCCTTCTCCGACGACCCGCCCTGGCTCGTGACGCCCGACGCTATGACCTGGCGGGCGGGTGTCGACGGCCTGAGGGCACGCGCCCGGTCGGCTGCCCCGCAGCTCACCCGCCGGCGTCGGTTTCCTCCGAGCGTGCGGGTGCTGCGCGTGGGGGCGCTCCTCGGGACGGCGGTGGCGGGTTGGTACGTGTCCGAACGCCCTCGCGGACGCTCGCAGTCTCGCTCGGGATTGTCCCGGCGACTGCGCAGAGCGTTCGAACGCCTGGGCCCCACCTACATCAAGCTCGGCCAGATTCTGTCCGCCGGGGAGGGGGTCTTTCCCGAGGAGCTCGTCGTCGAGTTCCGGCTCTGCCGCGACCAGGTTCCGGCGGAGAGCTTCGACGTCGTGAGGGGCATCGTCGAGGAGGACCTCGGACAACCGCTCGGACACCTGTTCGCCTCCTTCGATCCCGTACCGATCGCCGCGGCTTCGATCGCCCAGGCCCACTCGGCGCGGCTCAGGACCGGCGAGGAGGTGGTGGTCAAGGTCCAGCGCCCGCAGATCGGACGGCTCGTCGAGCGCGACCTCGCCGCCATGAGTTGGATCGCACCACAGCTCGTGGGGCGCATACCGGTCGCCGCGCTCGCCAACCCTCCCGCGCTGATCGACGTCTTTGCCGAGACGATCACCGAGGAGCTCGACTTCCGGCTCGAGGCGCAGAACATGCTCGACGTGGCGCGCGTCCTCCGGGAGTCCGGCCAGCGCGCCCTCGTCGTCCCCCGCCCCCACCCCCACCTCGTCACGCGCCGCGTGCTGGTCATGGAACGGCTCCACGGGTTTGCCTGGGGAGACGTCGAGGCGATGCGCACGGCGGGCATCGACACCGAGGAGGTGTTGCTGTCCGCGCTCATCGCCTTCCTGGAGGGCGTCATCCTCTTTGGCGTCTTCCACGGCGACCTGCACGGCGGCAATCTGCTGGTGCTGCGCGACGGTCGGGTGGGCTTGCTCGACTTCGGCATCACCGGCCGGCTCGACGAGGCGAGACGCCTGGCCTTCCTGCGTCTCGTCATGGCCGGAACCGGCAACGACGTGGCCGGGCAGGTGGCCGCCATGCGGGACCTGGGCGCGCTGCCGGCGGACGTCGACGTCGAGTCGGTCGTGCGCGACCTCCGCTTGGAAGGCCCCACCATCGACCCCACCACACTGAGCGCTGAAGAGCTGACCGCGGAGATCCGCGAGCTGACCAAGTCCCTTCTCGGTTACGGCGCACGCATGCCCAAGGAGCTGATGCTCTTCGTCAAGGACATGCTGTTCCTGGACGGGGCCATGGCCACCATGGCGCCCAACGTCGACGTCCTGGCGGAGATCGAGAGGGTCCTCAACTACTTTCTCACCCAACACGGCGAGCACATCGCACGCCAGCTCGAGCTGTTGCCCGAGTCGATCCCGGCAGTGGACAAGGCCGCCATCCGCTCCTCGTTGCTGCTGCCCGACGAGGTCGAGCACCTGACCCATCGCGAGCTCCAGGAGCGGCGGCAGCTGATCTCCCGCCGGCTGGAGCACCGCGACCGCCGCCGACGGCGTCGCTGAACGGCCAACTCATGACGCGCCTCGGGAGCCCGTGTCGGACGCCCCGTCATGGTCGACCCGAGGACTCCGTGCCTTCCAACGCCGGTGCACCCTCACCCCGACGTAGGTGATCGCCATTCCGACCAGGAGTCCTCCGACGAGGATGGCGACGTCGCCGGTCGAACCGTGTCCCGAGGCGAGCCTGCCGATCCCGTAGGCGCTCGACCCCACCGACAGCGCCCACCCCAGCGCATCGATGAGATTCCAGATGGCGAATTGACGCAGCTGCATCTTGGCCGTGCCCGACACGACGGCGGGGGTGAAGAAGACGGCGATCCGGCCCCACCTCTGGTAGATGCGCTCGCCGCGCTCGACCATCCTTTGCCATCGAGCCTGTCGCTTCCCCGGACGTTCCAGTAACCGTCGGCCCCACCGATTGCCGATGGCGTAGCCGATCAGGCCACCGACCTCGCTCGCGACGACGGCCGCGACGATGACCCCAGCCAGGTTGAGCTGGCCCTGGCTCGCCGCCACCCCCGCGGCACCGAGCGCGGCCGTCCCGAGTAGGGGCAGTCCGATCCAGGAGGCCGCCACCGCGAGAAACAGAAGCAGGTACTGCCACCACATGCCCATCAGGCCCGCCCGTCGAAAGAATGGGTGCCCGCCGGCACCCAGGCATAGCACTCGCGCACTTTCCGCGTCGGCGAGCCCTCATCAAGATGTCGAGCTCGCCTCGGTACTTCGGCGAGGCCAGGACTCGAGAAAATGTGCCGATCCTCGAGGGGAGGCGGCGATGGGCGAGGCTCTTGCAGTTTCTCGCGCCGACCGGCCCACGAAGATCTTGAGTTGCATGATGATATCGACTCGGAATAGGTTCGTCGGGATGAGCGAACCGGCGATCCCCGACCTCGACCGGGTCAGCGCATTCCTCCGGGCGTCGGGCCTCCGGATTACCGAGGTCCGCGCGAACCGGGTCGAGGGGCACATCGTGCTCGGCCCCGAGCACCACCAGCCGTGGGGGCTCGTGCACGGTGGCGTCTATGCGGCTGCCGTCGAGACCGCGGCCAGTGTCGGCGCGTCTCTGGCGGCATCCGAGCACGGGCTCGTGGCCGTCGGGATCAACAACAACACGAACTTCCTGCGGTCCAAGAGCGAGGGTCGGGTCGATGTCGTGGCGGAACCTCTGCAACAAGGCCGCACGCAGCAACTATGGGAGGTCCGCATCGCGGACGAGCACATGCGCCTGGTCGCCGTGGGCCAGGTCCGGCTCCACAACGTGACGCCACGTCACTGACGGGCGAGAATGGACAGATGCTCGACCATCTCTCCATACAGTGCGCCGACATGGCCGCGGCCACGAGGTTCTACGACGCGGTGCTGGGCGCCCTCGGTGGCGGGCGGGTGATGGACTTCGGCCAGGCCATCGGCTACGGGCAGGCCGGCAAACCCGAATTCTGGATCGGCGGACAGACCACCGGCGACGGGTTCAGAGAGTCGCACATTGCCTTTGCGGCGGTCGACCGCCCGGCGGTGCGGACGTTCTTCGACGCCGCCGTCTCGTGCGGGGCGGAGGTCCTCCACGCCCCTCGTCTCTGGCCCGAGTACCACCCAAACTACTACGGCGCATTCGTCCGCGACCCGGACGGCAACAACGTCGAGGCTGTCTGCCACCTGCCGGAGTAGCCGAACTCCGGCAGGCCTTCAGGCCTTGGAGCCGACCTCCTCGTCGACCATGTTGTCCCGGAGCCAGCTGCGCAGCTCGTCGTTGTCCTCGTGCCCATGGACCGACACGGCATGCTGCACCGCAGCGGCGAGCACCTCGTCCTCCTCGCCGGAGATGGCGAGGGTGCAGCCCATGTCGCTCGGAAACCGCCTGCAGTCGGCGACCTTTCGAGTCATGGCCTTTCTCCCTTCATCGCTCGATCCGGGCCCCGAATCAAAACTCCGAACTCGATCGCACCTCGAGGTTGTGGAAGTTGGGCGGGCCGTCGCAGAGCTCGCCGATGCGCTTGGAGAATTCCCCGGTCTCGGGCATGGCCGAATTGTCCATGGCCGCCTCGTAGGAGGGAAACTCGACGATCTGGACGTAGGTGTCGGGGCGGTCGCGGTCGGTGGTCAGGGTGCCCCGAGTGGCCGTCCGCCGGCCCTCGGTCTTGGCCTCCCACTCGCTCATCAGCGCCTCGACCTCGCCGATCCGCCTCGTCGTGAACTCGATCAGCTGAATAAACGCCATGTGGCCGTTGTACGCCCGGCCACTCCCCCGCTCAATACGTGGCGGCGGTGAACGCACGCCGTCTCCACCGGCCCTCCACGCTCGCTCCACACGCGGTCACCGTCGGCGGCCCGCGAGAACGAACTTTGGGGCCGCCGGCCTACTCGGGGATCGCCGCCTCCACTGCGAAGGCCTCGCCGGAGCGGGCCGACCAACCCATCCACGATGGGCCGAGGGCGTCGTCGCCCGCCGCATCCGGGCTCAAGCCCGAAAACGCGGCATCGCGATCGGCGCCCGACAGCAGCGTGGCGAGTACCGTCGCCTGCTCGAGGCACGGCGAGAGGCGCCCAAAGCAGACGTGGCGGTGCTCCGCGCACTCTCCGATCGCATACACATCGGGGATCGAGGTCCGGAGCCGGTCGTCCACCACGACCCCCCGGTGGCACTCGATGCGCGACGCCGCGGCGAGCCGCGACTGGGGGCGGCTCGGGGTGAGGAAGACGACGTCGTCGGCCGGTACGGTCCGTCCGTCGTCCAGCGCGACGGCCTCCACTCGACGTCCGACCAGGAGGGCGTCGGCGAAGCCGATGACGAAGCGGATCCCGTAGCCCTCGACGGAGGAACGCCGCAACGACGTACCGATGGCGTCGACCTGCGGCTTCAGGACCGCCTCCAGGGGGTGCACGACCGTCACCCGGTGGCCCCGGGCGGCGAGGGTGCGGGCGACCTCGACCCCGAGGAGCCCGGCCCCGATCACCGCCACGTCTCGGACGGGTGTCCCGGTCCACGTGCGACTCCGCAGGGCCAGACAGTCCTCCAGCGATCGGAACACGTGGACCCCCTCGGTCCGCGCGCCATCCGGGCCGCTCACGCCGAAGATCTTGGGCAGCGTGGGGGCGCTGCCCGTGGCCAGCACGGCGACGTCATAGGGAACGGTCTCGCCGTTCCCTATGTGCGCGACCCTGCGCTCGGTGTCGAGGCGCTGCACCCAACGGCCGCTCAGGAGACTGACGCCACGATCGGCGTACCAGCTTGGAGCCTTGCTCACGATGCTCGCCGGCTTGGCCCCGGCCAGCACTCGCGGCAGAAGGGTCCGGTCATAGGGCAGACAATGCTCCTCGCCGATCACCGTGACGTCCCATGGATCGGCGCGATCGCCGTCCAGCAGCCCGTCCACGAACCGCTCGCCCGCCATCCCGTTGCCCACTACCACCAGGCGTTGGCGCCGTCGGATCATCCGTCCTCCTGGCTCGCCCCGGACCCTCGTCGGGCCCTCGTCTCATTAGACGACGGGCTCGTTACCGGCGGATGTCGGGGGCGTATCGGCTGCGAGAACACCGGGACGCCGACATGGCGCCACTCCGCGAGGGTCGACGAGCGCCACGGGCCGTCGACCGGCGACCCGTCAAGCCGTCTCGGGGCGCTCCCCGTGCTCGAACACCTGGGAAGCCGGTCCGACGATCAGCGGATCGGGGATACCGACGATCTCGTGGTCCTTGTGGGCATACTCGACGGAACTCAGGACGTGGCGCATGGCGTTGAGTCGCGCCCGGCGCTTGTCGTTGCTCTTGACCACGTTCCACGGGCAGAAGTCGGTGTCCGTCGTCGCGAACATGGCCTCCTTGGCCCTGGTGTAGTCGTCCCAGCGGTCGAGCGATGCGAGGTCGGTCGGGGAGAGCTTCCAGCGGCGCACCAGATCGATGCGGCGGACGACAAACCGGGTGTGCTGCTCCGACCTCGACACCGAGAACCAGAGTTTGAAGACCAGGATCCCGTCGTCCACCAACATCTTCTCGAACTTGGGCGCCTGTTCGATGAAGAGGTGGTACTGCTCATCGGTGCAGTACCCCATCACCCGCTCGACCCCGGCCCGGTTGTACCAGGAACGGTCGAACATCACGATCTCCCCGGCCGAGGGCAGGTGCGGAACGTAGCGTTGGAAGTACCACTGGGTCTGCTCCTTTTCCGTGGGCTTCTCCAGGGCGACGACAGAGGCCCCGCGCGGGTTGAGGTGCTCCATGAACCGCTTGATCGTGCCACCCTTGCCCGCCGCGTCACGTCCCTCGAAGAGGAGCGCGACCCGCCGTCCCTCGTCCTTGACCCAGTTTTGGAGCCTGAGCAGCTCGATCTGGAGCAGGCGCTTCTGGCGTTCGTACTCCTCCAGGGGAAGGCGCTCGTCGTAGGGATACCCCTCCCTCCAGGTGTCGACCTCGCGGCCGTCCTTCCAGTACAGGAGCGGCTCGTCGTCCCCCGCGTCGACGACGACGAAGTCGTCGAGGTTCTCGGTGACCAAGGCCACGGGCGCCTCCTTGTCTCGTCGCTCTGTCCACCCGCCCGGCCTGACAATAGGGCCGCGCCCAAGGCAGGGCCAGAACGTGACCCCGAGATCAGAGGGGGAAGACCGCCGAGGCCAGCAGCTCGTACTCGGCCAAGGGGAAGCTTCGCATCTCCCCGTTGAGGACCTGGACGCACACGTGTGACGCGCCCGCGTCGAGATGGGCACGCACCCGCGACGCGATCGCCGCCTCGTCGCCCCAGGCCACCACCGCGTCGATCAGGCGATCGCTCCCGCCGCCGGCCAGATCCTCCTCCCCGTAGCCGAGCCTGCGCAGGTTCTGCGCGTAGTTGGGCAGGGCGAGGTACCCCTCCGCGTAGGAGCGGGCCATCTGGCGCGCCCGCGCCGGATCCTCTTCGAGCACGACGGCGAGCTCCGGAGCGAGCAACGGCTCGGGGCCGAGGACGGCGCGCGCCTGCGCCGTGTGCTCGACCGGGACGAAGTACGGATGGGCGCCCGCCGTGCGCTGGGCCGCCAGGGTGAGCATCCTCGGGCCCAAGGCGGCAAGCACCCGTCGCTCCGACGCCACCGGAGAGGCTGCGGCGTCCAGCTCGTCGAGGTAGCCGACCATGTGACCAAAGGGATGCTCGTAGCGCTCGCCGATGCCCTGGACCAGGGGCGCGTGGCTGACGCCGAGACCGAGCAGGAACCGACCGGGGTGGTCGGCTTCCAACCGCTCGACCTCGGCCGCAGTCTCTACCGCCGGGACCGTCCAGATGCTGTGGATCCCGCTCGCCACCTTGAGGAGCCGGTTGGCCGCCAGCAATCGCTCGAATTGGGGGTTGAACCGCCGATCCAGGCCGCCCGAGAGCCAGAGGGTCTCGTAACCGAGCGAGTGCAGCCGGCCGAGCAGGTCCGCCAGTTGGTCCGGCTCTCGTGGCCAGCCACCGCTCCACCAGATCCCGACGTGTCCGAGTTGCATACCCACCTTCATACCCCTTCGGGGAGTCCCGGGTGGAGTCGACGGCGTCGGTCGGGCCGGTCAGACTGAATCCGTGAGCGGCCCGGTCGGTGATCTCGACGCGCCCATCACCGAGACGGGCACCGGTCCCCGAGGTCCGGAGGTGGAGATGATCGAGGACCGCCAGGCCTCGGTCGGGCGTTTCACCGTCCGGCGTGCCCTGCCCCGCCGGCAACGACGCACGGTGGGGGCCTGGTGCTTCGCCGACCACCTGGGGCCTGCGGGCATCGAGGGCACGATCGGCATCGGGGTGGGTCCCCACCCCCACATGGGCCTCCAGACCGTCACCTGGCTCGTGCGGGGGGAGGTCCTCCACCGAGACAGCCTCGGCTGGGAGCAGGTCATCCGGCCCGGACAGCTCAACCTCATGACGGCAGGGGGCGGCGTCGCCCACGCCGAGGAGGGCACCGGCACCTACCGGGGCGAGGTGGAGGGCCTCCAGCTGTGGATCGCCCAGCCGGAGGGCACCCGGCACGGACCACCCGCCTTTGAGCACCACTCGGAGCTGCCCGCGGTCGAGCTGGGTCAGGCGGTGGGCACCGTGGTGATCGGCGAGCTCGCCGGGGTGCGCAGCCCCGCTCGTCATGACACGGAGCTCCTCGGGGCGGATCTCGCCCTGCCGATCGGCCGCACCCACCTGCCGCTCGACGTCCGCTTCGAGCACGCGCTGGTCGTCCTGCAGGGCACGGCGACCGTCGACGGGAGTGCCCTGACCCCTGGCCATCTGGCCTACCTGGGGCGAGGGCGCCCCGACCTGTCGGTCGCCACGACCGAGGGTGCTCGCACCTTCCTCCTCGGTGGCGTGCCCCTGGGCGAACCCATCGAGATGTGGTGGAACTTCGTGGCGCGGCACCGACGGGAGATGGAGGTCGCCTACCGAGACTGGGAGGACGGCGCCGAGCGTTTCGGCGCGGTCCGATCGACGCTCCCGCGCCTCTCCGCCCCGGCCCCCTACTGGATCACCTCCTCGCCGGCATGAGCACCGCAACCTCGAGGGATCGCGCCGTGTGGCTGGCGTCTCTGACGCGGTCACTGACCGCCGTGTCCCGTCACACCCATTCGCCGGCCCTCTACTCACGCATGGCCGAGAGGGCCGGTCTGCATCTCCGCCCCCACCTGGTCGACGTGCTCTTCCGGGTGGCCGAGCTCCAACCGGTCCGGATCTCCGAGGTGGCCGAGACCATGGCCTACGACCGGTCGACCATCTCCCGGCACGTGGCGGAGCTGGCCGGGGACGGTCTGATCGATCGCTTCTCCGATCCCCACGACGGCCGAGCGGTGATCGTCCGCCTCTCCCGGCGGGGGACGAGCGCCGTCAACCGGATCCAACAGGCCTGGTACGAGACGCTCGAGGAGCTGACCGCGCCATGGGGCGACCGGGAGCGGTCCGCCTTCCTCCGCCAGCTGGACCGCCTCGACGAGGCCCTGACCGCCCTCGACGGGGACTGACCGCCCGACCGCACCACGCGGCGCCGCCGGTGACGCTGGTCACGCCGGTGAGGGGTCAGGCCACCCCGCTCGCCTCGGCGGCCACGCTTTGCATCTCGCTCTCGCAAAAGCTCGTCAGCGCCACGCCGTGCAGGCCGCCCAGGCCACCGCACACGACGGGGACCAGCTGATCGGGACGGGCGACCAGGGGCACGCGACCCCGGGCGTCGACGCGGTGCTTGTCCTCGAGCACCTGGCGGTTGCCCGGGCGGAAGAGCTCGGCGGGCTGCCAGGCGTGGTCGAAGAGGTACTCCTGGAACGACTCGACGGTCGGGAAGGCCGCGCCGAACCGCTCGGCCCACATCGGGTTGACCACGAGGACGAGCTGCCCGCTCTCCCCCGTCGGCTCCAGATACCAGTTGTTGAGGGGGAACGCCAGGCACTTGGCGATGGTGTAGGCGAGGTCGCGAGGGTCGTCGTTGTTGATGTCCGCGAGGGGAAAGGTGCCCTTGCCGCCGTGGACCGTCACGACCGTGCGTTCTGCGGGGAACCCTCGGCGCTCGGCGAGCGACGGCCAGGGCGAGCGCTCTTCCCACTCCCCGAAGCACAACCCGAAGCGGGCCGGCTGGCCGAACACCGTGCGGCTCGTGTCGCCGGCGCGCTGGCCTCCGATGTTGCGCAGGCAGAGGGAAAGGGCCCGGCCGATGGTCATCGAGCCGCGGCCGCCGGCACCGCCCAGGCAACCCGCCCGGTAGTCGATACCGAGCCGGTCCCGCTCCGGGCCGTTGACGATGGTCATCGGAAAGACGCTGGAAGTGGTGGTGGTGAGGGCAAAGGCGTTGAACTCCGGGACCAGCACGGCCTCGAGTGCGGCCAGCGCCACGGGGAACGCGGCCGGCTCCACGCCCGCCATCGCGGCATTGATCGCGGCGAGCTCGATGGTGGCCACCCCGTGTAAGGGGGGCAGCGCGCCCAGGACCTCGTCGGCGTCACGCGTCGTGGATGCGAGCAGCGCCTCGACCCGCTCGTCGGTCGGCGGCAGGAGCGGGGCGCCGTCTCCCCAGCCCTCTCGCAGCGTCAGCTCGTAGAAGGCGACGGGGTCGTCGGCGATCTCGAGGGTCCGCGCACTCACGCCGTCACCCCGAGGAGGCGGAGGAATGCCGGGTAGAAGTCGATCGCCACCTGGTGGAGCTCCTCCTCGGGCCGGGCCTCGAGGGGATAGGGCAGCTCGAGCACCTTCAGGTCCGGATGTCCGAGGTGTGCCGCCATGTTGCGAGCGTGCGGGACGAACTCCTTGCACACCGCCACGATCGCCGGCTTGCCCGCCCCCTCGAGCGTCGTCGCGTCGTGGACGCTCCACGACGTGCACGAGCCGCAGGTCCCGAGGCCGGAGATGCCGCAATCGATCGCATCGGTCCACGCCGCGACGTCCGCGGCGGTCGTCGTGCCCTGCTCCCCGACGCGCTCGCCGGTCTGGAGCACGACGGGCTTGGCGCCGTCGCGGCGCAAGAAGCGCTCCCAGTCGTCGACGATCAGGATCCACGAGCGCCACGACCCCTCGTGGCGGAGCCCGACCCGCAGTCCCTCGAGCGGACCGCCCACCGTGTAGGCGGGAGCGCCGACGATCTCGCGGCGCTCGGCCACGGGCACCCGGATGCGGACCCGGCCGGTGGCCCGGGCCGCGGACGCCGCCGGGGG
The DNA here is from genome assembly GCA_963773635.1 of uncultured Actinomycetes bacterium. Classification (GTDB taxonomy): domain Bacteria; phylum Actinomycetota; class Acidimicrobiia; order Acidimicrobiales; family RAAP-2; genus CAVZBW01. The sequence continues at coordinate 1,684,917 of CAVZBW010000005.1, forward strand.
CTGACTCGCCTCCCGCCGCACCGCGGCAACCGGTCCGTCGGCGCGGCCGGCTTCCTCCCCCCGGGCCGCCCCGCCCTCGCGGGGATCATCCAGCTCGACCTCCACCTCGGCGTGGAGCCGGCGGCGCAACGAGGCCGCCAGGATCTCCTGGAGCTGGGCCGCGGGCAGGACGCACTCCTCGCACCCCGCGCCCTCGAGCTCCAGCCGGGCCGTGACCCGGGACCGGGCCGCGTCCACCTCCACCACGATCAGATCGGCGCCGTCCGCTCGCAGCATCGACGCCGGCTCCTCGAGAGCCTCTCGTACCTGCTCGATGTCCATGCCCCACAGGATATCCCAGACATATAGTTGTGTGCTACACGCATCTTTTGATGCCGGCCGGGGGCCCGGGCGTCACTCCGGCAGCCTCGAAAACACCCGCCGGGCGTTGTCCTCGAGGAAGAGGCGCTCGACGTCGTCGCCCAGCTCGAGCTCCGCCAGCTGGCTCAGGGCGTGCCGGTGGCCGACGGTGGGGAAATTGGTACCGAAGAGGACCTTGCGACGGCCGGCACGGCGGATGAAGGCGACGAGCTCGGCGTCCCAGTGCAGGGGCGGGTAGGCCGCCGTGCCCAGGTAGACGTTGGGGTGCTTGAGCGCCATGGCGATGGCCTCTCGCACCCAGGGCCAGCCGGTGTGCGATAGCACGAAGGTGGTTTCGGGGAAGTAGATGGCGGGACGATCGACGCCGATGGGATGGCCGCACTCGCTCGGGGCCAGCCCGCCCGACGTACCGGCCTGCATCACCATGGGGACGCCCCGTTCCGCGCACAGCGCGTAGTAGGGGTAGAAGTCGGCATCGTCGAAGCGCCGGTCAAAGGAGTGGACGTGGTTGTAGAGGCCGACGACCCAGGGCTCGTCCAACGCCTCGGCGGCCCGGCGCACGCCCTCCATCCCCCGGTCGGCGTCGATGACCCAGAGCCCGACGAAACGGCCGGGGAAGCGGCGCACCAGCCCCTCGGTCTCCCCGTGGGGAGCGGTGATCTCGTGCAGGTCGAACTTGAAGCGGGAGTGGTGGGGCTCGCCCGTCACGATCACGAGGGTGGCGATGCCGAGCTCGTCCATGCGGGACACCACGACCTCGGGGGCGGCGAACCCGTCCTGCGGGTCTCGACGGATCTTGAGCGGTACGCCCTGTGCGGCGATCACCCGGTCCCAGTCGTCCGCACGAGACGGCGCGAAGGAGTTGCACAGGTAGTCGACGATGCGCATGGCCGCAGACGTTAAGTCAAACGTTTGACTCACTCAACCGGCCGCGCCCATGATGGCCGACCGGCGGACCGAGGGAGGGGCCCAGTGCACTCGGAGCATCTCGGGGAGGAGGACCTGGTGGTCACCAGCTCGACGCTGGGCAACCCCCCCTTCGCGGAGCTCGTGGAGGTGGCGGCGGCGGCGGGCTTCCGCGGCCTGTCCCTTTGGCCCGCGCACGACTACGGACGGGCCCTCTCGGAGGGGTCCAGCGCGAGGGGCCTGGCCGGCCTGCTCCGGGACGCCGGGCTCACGGTGACCACGGTCGACTGTGCGGTCGTCTGGGCGGGTCCCGACGATCCGGGCGCCCCCTACTTCGAGGAGCCCCCGCTCCCGCTGCTGCTGGAAACGGCCGATGCTTTGGGTGCAGACCTCGTCAACGTGCTGGTGGTGGGTGCTCGTGGCACGGGACTCGACGAGGCCGCCCGCGCCGTCGGCGACCTCTGCGACGTCCTGGCCGGCCGCGGGTTGACCGCGATGATCGAGTTTTGCGCGGGGACGCTCGCCCGCAACCTCGGTGCGGCGCGGTCCATCGTCTCGATGGCCGCACGGCCCAACCTCGGCCTGCTGGTCGACGCCTGGCACGTGCACTTTGGGGCGGCGACCATCGCCGAGCTCGCCACCCTCCCGGGCCAACTGATCCGCTCGGTCCAGCTCAACGACGCACCGGACGAGCGCCCGGTCGACTACGCGCAGGCCACACGACACCGACGGCTCGTGCCCGGCGAGGGCGCGGCGGAGCTGGCGGCGCTGCTCAGGGCGGTGCGCGCGACGGGCACCTCCTGCCCGCTCACGGTGGAGGTGTTCAACCAGGAGGCGCTCCAACGCCTCGGTGCCCGACGCTGGGCCGAACGGCTCGCCGCGTCGGCACGGATGATCCAGGAGCTCTCCCATGCCTGATACCACCAGCCCGTCGTCGCCCATGCGCTTCACCGTGGGCCTGCCGGTCGAGCGCCCGGACCGCTTTGCCGAGCTCGGCAGCGGGTCGGCGCTCGCCGAGCTGTCTCGGGCCGCCGAGGACCTCGGGTACGACGCGGTCTCGGTCACCGACCATCCGTTCCCCCCGGAGCGCTGGCTGCGCTCGGGCGGCCACCACACGCACGACCCTCTCGTGGCGTTGGCGTACGTGGCCGCGGCCACCTCCACCATCCGGATCCACACCAACATCCTCGTCCTGCCCTACCGCAACGCCTTCCTGGCCGCGAAGGGCGTCGCCAGTCTGGACGCGCTCTCGGACGGCAGGGTCATCCTCGGGGTGGCCGCCGGTTACCTCGAGGGCGAGTTCTCCGCCCTCGGCGCCGACCTCTCCGCTCGAAACGAGATGCTCGACGAGGGGATCCGGGCGATGCGGGCCGCCTGGTCCGGCACTCCGCTGTCTTTCGAGGGCAAGTACTTTCATGCCGACGGCAACGTCATGCTCCCCGAGCCGGTGCAGCGGGGCGGCCCACCGATCTGGATCGGCGGGAACAGCACCCGCGCCATCCGCCGGGCCGTCGAGCTCGGTCAGGGATGGATGCCCTTCCCTCAGAGCCGCGGGGCGAGCCGCTATACGCGTACGCCCGACATCGACGGCGTCGACGACCTCCGGGCTCGCATCGAGGTGGCGAACCGGTTGGCGCTCGAGGCCGGCCGCAGCGAGCCGCTCGACATCTGCTTCGTGCCGTTCGGGCTGAGCCTGCTCGACAAGCGAAAGCCCGACTTTGCGGCCGTTGCCGCTTCGGTGGCCGAGCTTCGTCACCTCGGGGTGACCTGGCTGTCGATCATGCTCCAGGGCGAGACCCGGCGGGCGTTCCTCGACCAGCTGACGGACTTCGCCGACGAGGTGATCCGGCCGTCCCGATGACCACGGGCGCGGGCGAACCCGGCCACCACCCGCCGCCCGAGGAGGCCGACGTGGCCGGCGGACCTGCGATGCGGGGCCTCTTCGAGGGCAAGGTTGCCGTGCTCGTCGGTGTCGGCCCCGGTCTCGGTCGGGACCTCGCCCGGTGCTTCTTCGAGGCCGGCGCCGACCTCGCACTCTCGGCACGTCGCGAGGAGGGCCTGGCCCGGATCGCAGACGATCTGGCTGCGCCGCAACGTCGTGTCCTCGCGGTGCCGGCCGACGTCACGGTGGCCGACGACGTGGCAGGACTGTTTGCCCGAGTGGAGCGCGAGCTGGGGCGGGTCGATGCGGTGGTCTACAACGCCTTTGCCCCGCCCCCGATGGCGACCGTCGCGGAGCTCGCCGATGCCGACTGGGACGAGAGCTTCTCGGTGAACGTCACCGCGGCGGCCCGCGTGGCTCGCCTGTCCGCGCCCCTGCTCGCCGCCGTGTCCGGATCGATGGTGCTGATCAACAGCCAGGCGGCCCGCCGAAGCGAGCCGCGCCGCGGGCCGTACTCCGCCTCCAAGGCCGCGCTCCTGAGCCTGGCGCGGACCCTTGCCGGAGAGCTCGGACCGAGCGGTGTGCGGGTGAACTCCGTCGTGCCTGGGCACATCTGGGGCCCCCCGCTCGAGCGGTTCTTCGAGGAAAGAGCCCAACGGCTCGGCACCACCCCCGAGCAGGTGTACCGCGACGTCGCCTCCGCCATGGCACTCCGGCGCATCGCCACGGGCCGCGAGGTGGCCCAGGCGGTGGTGTTCCTGGCGTCGACGCTCGCCAGCGGCATCACCGGCCAGAGCCTCGACGTCAACGCGGGCAATTGGTGGGATTGACCCCCGGCGGCTCCGGCTACGCCTCGTCTCCCGATTTCGCCTTCAGTCCCGGCTGCGCCTCGTCGTAGGTGGCCCGGCCCACCGACTCGGCGGGCACCGTGACCAGCACGGCACTTGCGCGCACCAGGACCCTCCCACGGTGCGAGAGGGTCCCGCTCGCGTGTCGCCGGCGCCCTCCCCGCTCCGTGAAGTGGCACCGCACCTCGAGCGGCTGACCGAGCGGGGTCGGGTGGTGATAGCTGACCTCGAGCCGGCCGCCGTAGGTGGGCTCGCCCCCGAGGCCGGTCAGGTAGCCGAAGGCGTCGTCGAAGAGGGCGGCCACCACGCCCCCGTGGGCGCGGCCCGGGGCGCCCTCGTGGGCTCTTCCGAGCGTGGCACGCACCACCGCCTCGTCGCCCTCCCTCCAGGCGACGGCCGGCAACGCGAGGGGATTGTCGTGTCCGGAGACCGGGCAGTCCGCGTAGTGCACGATGCGCTCTCCGTGCCCGGGCGTGCCCGCCACCACGACCTCTCGCAGGAGGGCGTCGTCGGGCCGAGCGCGCCGCGACCCCTCACGAATGGCACCCGCCCGATCGCCCGCCCACCGCGCCAGCTCGTCGAGCGCACCGTCGTCGACCTCGTGCCCCACGAAGGCGTGCGCGAGGTCGCGCAGCGCGGCGGCGGCCCGGGCCCGGGCATGGCCCGCCCCGGTCCCCCGGTCGGGCGCCAGGGCACGCCCCGGTCCCGCCGGCGGGCTCACCGCTCGTCCCGGAACCGCTTGGCCTTGGCCTCCGTGCCCACCCCGGTCAACCCGTCAAGGGTGCCCGGCGCGACGATCTCTGCCGAGATCTTGACGCCGAGGTCGTCCGAGAGGCGACGTTCGAGCGCGGCGCGGATCTCCGGCCAGCGCGCGGGGGCCGCGTCGCTCACGACGGAGAGGAACAGCTCGTCTCGACCCCCCTCTCGCCGCGCCCGCACGAAGTAGTCCGTCGTGACCCCCTCCACGGTCGCCGCGATCCTCCCCAGCGCCTCGGGCCAGATGTTGACCCCCCGGAGCTTGACCATGTTGTCGCCGCGACCGGCGAAGGGTGCCATGCGCCGCAGCCAGCTCCCGCAGGCGCAGCGCTCTCTCGGGTAGAGGGCCGAGAGGTCCATGATGTTGTAGCGGAACTGCGGGCTGCCGGTCTTGTAGCACTCGGTGATCACGAGGGCCCCGACCTCGCCGTCCGGGAGCGGGTGCCCCGTCTCGGGATCTACGACCCGGACGTCGAAGGCGTCCTCGAAGATGTGCAGGCCCTGCTTGGCCTCGCACTCGACCGAGACGTATTGCACCTCGTGGAAGCCGTAGCTCGAGAGGACGGGGACGCCGAAGAGCTCCTCGAGGAGCTCTTCGTTGCCGATGCAGGTGGCCAGCGAGCGGATGGCCAGGTCCTTGGCCGGGTCGAGGCCCATGGCCCGGGCCTCGTCGGCCAGGCGCAGCAGGTAGTCGCCGGTCGTGAGGATGGCCGCCGCCTGGTACTCCCGGGCGAGCATGACCTGCTTGCGGGTGCTCGTGACGTTGCCGGTGCTGGTGTGGATCACCACGCAGTTGAGCCAGCGGTGCAACGCCTCGTCGAAGCTGAAGGCGCCGTTGTGCAGCCCGTAGGACCAGCTGTTCAAGACCACGTCGCCGGGTCGGATGCCCTGGAGGTACATGCCGCGGGCCGTGAGTACGGCCCCCACCTCGCGGTCCCACTGCGTGTACAGGGTCGGGCGGGGCACCCCGGTGGTCCCGCCGGACATGTGGATGCGGATGGGCTCACGCAGCGCATCCCCCACCTGCACGCCCTGGTAGTCGCCGTAGGGGGGGTGCTCCTCGATGCTCTGGCGGATGTCGTCGACGGTGTAGAAGGGGACGTGGTCGAGGTCGTCGAGCGACGTAAGGTCGCGGGGATCGAAGCCCGCCGCCTCCCACCGCCGGGCGAAGAACGGCACCTGCTGGGCACGGAGGGCGCGCTCTTTGACTCGCGAGAGCTTGATCCGGTCGATCTCGTCCGGCGGGGCGAACCACGCCCGGTGGAAGTACTCCGGTGGCGGCGGGAACTGTGCCGCGATCTCCTGGTAGTCGACCGCGTCCCATGGTCGCCGGATGCCCGTGGTCACGTCGCTGCCTCCCCTGCGGCGCGGTCGTCCGGCCGCCTCGAATCCGCCCCGTATTGCGGCCGCCAGGTCAACAGGGTGAACCGTTGGCCCGCCTCGTCGACGGCGTCGACGTCGTCGAAGTCGGCCTCGACCTCGAGCCCGATCCGCAGCCGATCGAGCGGGCCCGTAAAGGACCCGGGGAGCAGGAGGTCGGCCTGGTCCTCCAGGCGCACGGTGACGACCGCGTAGGGCGACGCGAAGGCCTCGGAGAACGGGTGGTGGTTGACGATCCACGACGCCACGCTGCCCCGCCCGGAGGGCGGCTCCCACTCCCAGTCGAACGAGGCGCACCGGTTGCAGATGGCCCGTGCGGGCCATCGCCAGGCGCGACATGCCGAGCAGCGTTGGAGCACCAGTTGGTGGCGGGCCAGCGCGTCCCACCACGGCCGGGAGTCCCGGTCGACCGCCGGTGCCGGTCGGGCGCTCACGAGAGCCTCCGCAGGGCCAGGGCCGAGGTGTTGCCGGCGACGTAGCCGCACTGGCCGGTCGACAGCGCCACCTCCGCACCCGTCACCTGGCGGGGTCCGCCCTCCCCGCGGAGCTGGCGGACGGCCTCGGCCAGGTGGTTGAGTCCGTGCACGTAGCCTGCGGACAGGTGCCCCCCGTGGGTGTTGGTCGGCAGCGGCCCGGAGAGCGACGTGCCCCCGCCGCGGACGAACGCCGCCGCCTCGCCCCGCCCGACCATCCCGTAGTCCTCGAGCTGGATCAGCACCAGGGGCGTAAAGGCGTCGTACAGCTCGGCCACGTCGAGATCCGCCGGGCCGAACCCGGCCTGCTCCCAGAGCCGGCGGCCGGCGGCGGCGGCGGCGCTCACTGGGAAGTCGCGGCCATTGGAGAGCAGCGTCTGCCCAGACCCCCAGACCGCTCCCGATATGCCGACGGGGACTTTGGCGAGGTCCCGGGCCCGCTCGGCGCGGGTCACGACCACGGCGACGGCGGCGTCGGTCTCGAGGCAGCAGTCGAAGAGCCGGAGGGGCTCGACCACCCAGCGAGACGAGAGGTACTGGTCCATGGTCAGCGGCTGCCGCATCATCGCGGCGGGATTGCGCACGGCGTGCTCGCGGGTGGTGATCGCCACGGCCCCGAGGTCCTCCTCCCCTGCGCCGCGGGCGTCCATCCACGACCGGGCCACCATGGCGAACTGCTGGGGAGGGGTGGCGTACCCGTAGGGCACCTGGTACTGGAACTCGACGGTGTCGGGCGCGGCGCGGCCCGTCCCCCCCATCCGCCATTCGGAGCGGGCGTTGATGGCCCGCCAGCAGACGACGGTCTCGGCCTGGCCCGTGATCACGGCCATGGCGGCCTGGCCCACGATCGAATGCGAGGCGCTCCCGCCGCCAAATTGGTCGACGAAGTAGCGGAGGTCCCGGATCCCCAGGGCCTCGGCGACCACCGCCGCCTGGACCGAGTCTCCGACCCGATGGCACGCCACGCCGTCGACGTCGCGCACCTCGAGCCCGGCGTCCGCCAGCGCCCCGGCGATGGCGCGCAAGGCCAGGGTGAGCGTGCTCACGCCGGAGTCCTTGCTGTAGTCGGTGTCCCCCACTCCGCAGATGGCCGCCCGATCGCGAAAGGGATGGGGGCTCATGCCGGGCTCCCCGACCTCGAGCCGTCGGCGTCGACGACCTGCCATTCGTCGATGACCGTCTGTGCGGCCACGGTCTCGGCGGGCGGCTTCGGCGGGGGACTCGACCACTCCGAGAAGTGGGCCACGGGGCCGGGAGCGAGGACGGTCCCGGCCACCGGGTCGCTCAGCCGGGCCACCGATCCGCGAGCCTGGACCTGGGGATGCCCGACAAGCTCCGACAGATCGTGGAGCGGGGCCACCGGGACACCCGCCCCGCCGAGCGCGGTTATCGCCTCGTCTCGGTCGCGCTGCTCGATCCATCGGGCCACCAGCTCGTCGATCTCGTCGGCCTGCGCGGCCCGCTGGGCACCGCTGGCGAAGCGTTCGATCTCGGCACCCGCACCGATCGCCTCGAGCGCGCGCCGCGCCTGCCCGTCCGTGGTCGCCGACACCACGAGGTACCGCCCGTCCCCGGCGCGGTAGACGTTGCGCGGCGCCCCTCCGGCCACTCGGCTCCCGGTCCGCTCGGGCGGAGGGGTGCCCGGCTCCCATCCCCCGAGGGCCGTGCCGAGCAACGCGATCACCGGCTCGTACATCGAGACGTCGACGTGACGGCCCCCGGCGGGCGCCCGGCCGGTCGCCGCGCCAGCGCCGGCCCGGCCGGTCGCCGAGGACCGGCCCTCGGCCTCACGCAGAGCCCCGGCGTCGCGGCCCCAGCAACCGGCGATGGCGGCGAGGGCCCCGGCCATTCCGACCAGCGAGTCGCCGAGCGGCACCGAGGGCAGCACGGGGGGACCGTCGGGCACCCCGGTCAGGTTGGTCAGCCCGCCGAACGCCTCGGCCAGCGACCCGTTCCCCGCCTGGCCCCCCAGGGGCCCCGACCAGCCGTAGCAGCTCACGGTCACCACCACGAGACCCGGGTCCCGCTCGAGCAGCTGCTCGGGGCTGCAACCCCACGACTCGAGGACGCCTCGGGGTTGGTTGAGCACGACGACGTCCACGAGCTCGAGGAGCCGGTACAGCTCGGCCAGCCCCTCGGAGCTGGCGTAGTCGACCTCGACGCGTCGCTTCCGCCGGTTGACCATCAGGTAGGGCAGGGACACGCCGTGTCGCCGTGTGCCGAGATTCCGGAGCGGGTCGCCCTGCGGCGGCTCCACCTTGACCACGTCGGCGCCCAGGTCTGCGAGGACCGCGCCGACCTGGGGTGCCGCGAGCAGCGTGGACAGGTCCGCTACCCGCAAGCGGCGGAGGACCGGCCAGCCGCCCTCGCCCGTTTCCGTCATGGCGCGAAACCGCCCATCAGGCGGGATCGGGGCGTGCCGCGGAGAACCGCTCGATCGCGGCGACCGCGACGGCCGCCTCGTCGAAGTCGCGGAAGAGCGGGAGCCCGAGGTCAACGAGCGCGCTGCGCACGGTCTCGGCATCCTCCGCCGGGGCGCACTCGATGTTGCGGACCACGACGCCGGTGCGCGTCCGGGTCCACGGGCGGGAGGAGTACGACGCCATCTGCGCAACCAGCGGGCGCACGCCCTCGGTGCCGTAGCTGTAGTACGCCTGCACGTTGACGTGGACCAGGACGTCGGCGTAGGACTGGACATCGAGCAGCTCGTCGATGACGTCTCGCAACGTATCGACCGGCGTGACCGGGCCGAAGGGGATCTCCACGGGGTTGGCCACGCTCGTGCCGACCCCGTACCCCATGGCCCGCAGCCCCGCTGCCGCCTCGGCGGTGGTCGGCGTGAGCTCGACGCCGGAGCGGGCACAGGCGTCGGCCGCAAGGACGGACGCACCCCCGCCGACCCCGAGCACCACGGTGCCGCCGCCCGGCGTCACGGGGGTCGCACACCACCGCTGCCCGTAGGCGAGGACCGCGAGGAGGTCCTCGAACCTCGTCACGAGCGCCGATCCGGTCGCCTCGGCCACCGCGTCCCAGATGCGGCGGTCACCGGCGAGCGATCCCGTGTGCGAGGCGACGGCTGCCGCGCCCGAGGGGGTTTGGCCTCCGAGGAGGATGGCGACCGGGACCCTGCCGCGGGCCTGCCTCAGTCCCTCCACGATCCGCTCGGCGTCCGCCGAGCCCTCGAGGTAGATCCCGATCACCTCGGTGTCGGGATCTACGACGAGCCACTGCAGCAGCTCCCCGGGGCCCACGTCGATGGCGTTGCCCACGGTGGCCACCTTGGAGAAGCCGATGCCCCGGGCCGATCCGGCCTTGATGATGTCACCGGCCAGCCCGCCGCTCTGCGAGACGACCGCCACGGACCCCAAGGTCTCGGGGACGTCGAGCTGGAAGGTCTGCCGGCCCCTGGGGCAGTACATCCCGATGCAGTTCGGTCCGAGCAGGCGCGTCCCGACCCGCCGCCCAGCGGCGAGCAGCTCGTCCTCGAGACGGCGGCCCTCGGGTCCGGCCTCACCGAACCCACCGCTGACGACGTGCACGAAGGGCACCCTCCCTGCCGTCGCCTCGACGACCTCCGGGCATCCGGCGGCGGGCACCGTCACGAGCAGGTAGTCGACGGGCCGGTCGATCTCCGCCACCGACCGGACCGCGGGCACTCCGTCGACCTCGGGCGCGCTCGGGTGGACCGCGTACAGGCCCTCGCGCCAGCCCATCGAGCGGTAGGCAGCGAGCGCCCGGTTGCCGAATCCCGGCTTGGTGGTCGACGCACCCGCCACGGCCACCCGTCGGGGTTGGAAGAGCGGCCCGAAGTCGGTCGAGGTGGAGCCGTCGCCCCCTCCGCCCGACTCCGCGTCGCTCGGACCGGAGGGTGGGCTGAGGAGCAGCCGGGCGTCGAGGGCCACGGCCCCCTCGGGCGACACGACGACGGGGTTGCACTCGAGCTCGGCGAGCCGGTCGCCGAGCTGCGCGGCCAGGCCCGACGGCCCGGCGATCGCGAGGAGCATCCGGAGCAGCGCCTGTCGGTCGAGGGGGGGAGTGCCCCGTGGGCCGGCCAGCAGACGCGAGATGCGGGGACCCGAGAGGAGGGCCTCCGCGTCGGCGGTCTCGAGCGGGAACAGCCGGAAGGCGACTTCGTCGAGGATCTCGGTCATCGTGCCGCCGAGGCCGAGCGCCACCACCCTGCCAAAGGGCGGGCGGCGCACGACGCCGACCAGCAGCTCCAACCCGGGTCCCAGCTGCTCCTCGACGAGGAAGCCCGCGACCTCGATCCCGTGCCCACGGACCCGGTCGCGCATCTCGGCGGCCGCCGAGGCGATCGTCTCGTGATCGACGCCCAGGCGTACGGCGCCGACGTCGCTCTTGTGCACGAGCGCCGGTCCGTAGGCCTTGAGGACGAGCGGGGCGCGCAGCTGGCGCGAGGCGCGCGACAGCTCACCGACGTCGGCGGAGGCGACTCCGGGCGGTACCTCGACACCGTGGGCGGCGAGCAACGCCTTGACCTCGGGCTCGTAGACGATCTCGGGAGCGACGGACCCGCCGGCCTCGCCGGGGGTCCCCCCGTGCGCGCCCTCCGGCGCGCTCACCATCGTCATGCCCGCACGGAGCGCTGGGCCGTTCGCGCCCGCCGGGCCAGATCCTCGACCCGGTCGATCACCGGGGCCTGGACCGCGGGATCGAGCGCGGCGGCGACCGAGGCTCCGTGAGCCTCGCGGAGCATGGGATCGAGCCGAGAGCGCAGGCAGCCGATCGCGAAGTCGAGCATGTCGCCCTGGGCCACGCGATCGAAGGGCACGACGTTGTTATGGCCGCCCTCTGGCCAGACGTAGTGGTAATGGGGATCGTCGTCAAAGACGTCGAAGCGGAGGTACTCGTGCCCGTCCTCGGTACCGTTGACGTGGATCGAAACGCCGCAATCGGAGAACCCGCCCCCGGGGGAATTGGCCTCGATCTCCGCCATGGCCGCGGCGTCGCCCCCGTAGGTGGCGGCGAGCGACGCGGGATCGACGTTGCGGTACTCCACGCCGAGCGTGACGGCACCGGCCGCATGCCACGTGGTGTCCGCCGGCTCGGGCGGCTGCGGTTGGACCTCGTAGACGATGCCGATCATGTGGTCACCTCCGTGGGGGGGTCGTGCGGGCCCCGCCCGCACTGGACCCATGGGGGGCGGTCAGGGCACCGCCCCGGTCAGATGCCGTAGACGCGCTCGGCATTTCCCGAGAGCACCTTGCGCACATCGTCCTCGCGCATGCCCGCCGTCAGCTCGGCAATGTGCTCACGCGACTGCGGCCAGAGGGTCACGCTGTGCGGGTAGTCGGACGAGAACATGCACATGTCGGCCAGGCGGGGCTGCCCGCGGCGCATCATGTCGAACCCGACGTGGTCGTCGAGCACCGTGACGAAGACGTTGTCCCCGAGGTACTGGCTCGGCGCCCGCCCCAGCTCGAGGCCGGCCCACGCACCCTCCGTCCGCAGGGTGTCGTCCATGGTCTGTGCCCAAAACGGTATCCAGCCGCAGTTGACCTCACCCGCGACCAGCTTCAGCCCGGGATTACGGTCGAAGACACCGTTCAAGACCAGATAGGTGAGGGGGCGCACCGCGCTGAAGAAGCGGTTGACGATGCCGGCGACGCTCACGTTCTGCTCGACGAGCTCGTCCCAGTCCACGTCCGGAGGGGCCCCGCCAAAGGTCCGGTGGAACGTGAGCGGCATGCCCGACGCCGAGGCGGCCTGCCACAGCGGCTCGTAGTACGAGTCGTTGTACGGGCGGCGCGGCATCCCCGGGATGAAGCACCCCCGGGCCCCGAGAGCCTGCACCCGCTCCATCTCGGTCACCCCGGCCTCCGGCCCGTCGTCGACGGGGAGCATCGGCAGGGCCACGAGCCGCTCGGGCGCGGCGGCCTGGAACTCCTGGAGCACCCAGTCGTTGTACGACCGCATGCAGGCCAGTGCGAGGGCCCGGTCCGGCTCCAGGTAGACGAAGATGGCGTGCCCGGGGTAGACGATGCTCACGTCGACCCCGTCCTTCGACATGTCCTCGACGTGGGCCTTGCCGTCGTAGTTCCCCGGAAGGATCTGGTCGAAGGTGAGGCCCTCGAGCTGGTACTCGCCCTTGGCGCGCCCGGCCATCGCCTCGATGCCGAAGGTGCGCTTCGGCGCCTTGCCGTCGAAGCTCCACCCGTCGCCACCGTCCGCCCCCCGCATCATGCGAGGGATGCGATCCCGGTATTCGGCCGGCACCCTCTCGAACACGTGGGGCGGCTCGTTGATGTGGCAGTCGGCGGAGATCACCCGCACGTCTTGGCTCGGCATGGTTCGGCTCCCGTCGAGTCGATCGAGGTCGTCGGTTACGAGGGGCTCAACCGGCCGCGGCGGTCGTCGCGGATGCAGCGACCGGCACGTAGGAGTCCGGGAACCGGTAGAGGTCCAGGGCGTTGTCCCAGAGGATCTTGCGCTTGCTCTCCAGGTCGATCTCGTCGGGGCGCAGCCCGAGGAACGTGTCCGTCGTGTGCGGGTACTTGGAGTCCGGGTGTGGGAAATCGCTCTCCCAGACGATGTGACCGTCACCCATCGCCCGGATCACGTCGGCCACGAAGGGGTCCTCGCACTCGGTGGAGATCCAGCAGTTCCGCCGGAAGTAGTCGGTCGCCGACATCGTGAGCTCGGGGAATTCCCTTTCGCCGGCCAGCTCCAGCTGCTCGTCGATCCGGTGCAGCCACGAAGGGAGCCACCCGCAGCCGGCCTCCATGTAGGACACGCGCAACCCCGGGAACCGCTCAAACACGCCGTGGCAGATCATGGAGAGCAGCGCTCCCATGGCCTCGTACTGATGGACGGTTGCGTGCCACTCGGTGAACGTGCTGTAGCGCTCGTGGCCGAAGGAATTTCCCCGCAAGCCCATGAACTCATGGGTGGCGAACGCGCAGTCGAGATCCGAGAGCAGGTCCCAGATCGGGTCGTAGTAGCGATCACCGAGGAGGCGGTGGTTGAAGAGGTCCGGGCGACCCCAGAAGCACCGGATCCCGAGCTCGTCGTGGGCGTAGCGGATCTCCTCGATCGCCCGGCTGACGTCGTTGAGGGGCACGGGACCCGAGGTGTGGACCCGGTTCCCCGACGCCTCGCGCATCTCGGCGCCCCAGCGGTTGTAGGCGCGGGCCATCGCCGCCTGGAGCTCGGGGTCGATCCCGTCGAACCACATGTCGTACTCGGGACCGTAGATGACGCACATGTCGATGCCGTCGACTTCGAGGGCGTCCCGGACCCGGTCGCCGGAGAAGCCCTCGGTCATGAGCGAGCCGTACTTGGACTTCATGTCGTCGTACGTCCAGCCGATGGCCTCCATGAAGCGCCCGTAGAGGATGGTGTCGTGCTGGGTGTAGCGACCGTCGATGGTCACCGGGTTGTAGGTGTCGAAGCCGGGAATGGGCTGGCGGCGGCCGAACCGCTCCGAGTGCTTGCGGTCCAAGAACCGCTGCCACAGGTCGGTCGGGTAGATGACGTGTGCATCGGAGTCGAACACGGGAAACCCGTTCTTCACGATCACTCCCCCCAGTTCCTCGGTCACCGAGCTCCATGTGGCCTGCTCGGCGGGCGGTGGCACCGGCCGGCGTCACCCGGCCCTCCCGCCAACCCACGCAGGCCGACGGTCATTGTTATCTCAAACGATTGTTTTAGTCAACGGCTCGGGTGAGGGCGGGCGGCGCCCGACCGCATCGCGCGAGGATGGCCGGGCCTTACCCATCGCCCCGGAGGTCCAGACGATGCCCACCCGGTACGACCCCTTCGACCCGGCCCAGGTAGACGACCATTTTGACGTCCTGGCGGCCATCCGGGCCGAGGATCCGGTCGCCGAGGTGATGCCCGGGGTCTTCTACGTCTCGAGGCGAGAGGACATCGTCGCCGTGTCACGGAGCCACGCCACGTTCGTCCAGGGCGGCTTCGAGCCCCTCGAGGAGGACCACCGCTCGCTCGACGAACGCGAGCTCGGGGAGACCGATCCGCCGTTCCACACGATCGTGCGCCGCAACCTGGCCCCCTTCTTCGGCCCGCGCCACACCGCGACTTTCGAGCCGCTCGTCCGGGAGGCCTGCGATCGCCTGATCGAGGGCTTCTCCGGGCGCGGGCACGCCGACCTGATCGGGGACTTCGCCGCCCCCCTGCCCGCCCAGGTGATCGGGCGTCTGTCGGGGATACCGAGCTCGGATCTCCCGAGGGTGCGGGGCTACTCGGACGACTTCATCTACGCCAAGGTGCATGCCGGCACCGAGGAGGCCGAGGCGGCGGCGGGGCGCTGCGCCGAGTTCGACGAGCATCTCCGCGACGTGATCGCCAGTCGTCGCCGGTCCGCGGAGAGGCCCGACGATCTGCTCACCGCACTCATCGAGTGCCGCGACGACGAGGGCGATCCCATCTCCGACCAGCGCATCCTCACCCACCTGTCCAAGGACGTCCTCATCGGCGGGGTCGAGACCACGACGCACTTCGTCGGGAACCTGTTTTTCCAGGTCCTCTCCGAGCCCGGCCTCTACGGCGAGCTCCGGGCGGATCGGAGCCTGGTTCCCTCCGTCGTCGAGGAGTCGCTCCGGCACCTCTCCCCCGTCCAGGTGGTGTTTCGACGGGCGCGCCAGGACGCCGAGGTGGCCGGGGTCAAGATCCCGGCGGGATCCGTCGTCGTGCTCGGGCTCGCCTCGGGGAGCCGCGACGAGTGCGTCTGGGCACGCCCCGACGCCTTCGATCCGCGGCGGGGCGAGACATCACGCCGCCATGTGGCCTTTAACAGCGGCATCCACCTCTGCGTGGGAGCCCCGCTCGCCCGCCTGGAGGGAACCGTCTCCCTCGACGCGATGCTCGACCGGGTGCCACGGCTCGAGCTGGCCCCCGACTTCGCCTACGAGCGGGTCCGGTTCTTCATGATGCGGGGCCCGACCAGGCTGGATGTCGTCCTGTCCTGAGCGGAAGGCCAGGCCTCAGGAGCTCCGGCCGAGGTCGATCCACGCGGTCTTGATCCGGGTGTTCTCGAGGATCCCCTCCAGGCCCGAGTCCTTGCCGTAGCCGCTCTCCTTGAAGCCCCCAAAGGGCAGTCCCCAATGGATCCGGCGGTAGGCGTTGACCCACACGGAGCCGGCGTCCAGGTCGCGCACCATGCGGTGTGCCCGGCCGAGATCCGACGTCCACACGCCCGCCGCCAGGCCATACGAGGAATCGTTGGCCAGCGCGACCGCCTCCTCCTCCGTCTCGAAGGGCATGGCCGCCGCGACCGGTCCAAAGATCTCCTCCCGGCAGATCCGGTGATCGTTGCCGTCGACCACGAAGAGCGTCGGCTCGACGAACCACCCCCGCGAGTACGGGGAGTCCGCAGGGAACAGCTCGGGGGCTCCGCGCCCGCCGAACACGAGCTGGCCCTCGTGGCGCCCCTCCTCGAGGTACCCCATCACCCGCCGGTACTGGGCCTCGGAGACGAGCGGTCCCATGGTCGTGGCCTGGTCGGTCGGATCGCCGAGCACCACCGAGGCCGCTTGGGCCCGGATCCGCTCGATCATCTCGTCGAAGACCGACGCGTGCAGCAGGATCCGCGAGCCCGCGATACAGGTCTGCCCCGCCCCACCGGTGTAGACGGCGGCGGTGCTCACTCCGACGGCGGCCGCGTCGAGATCGGCGTCGGCAAAGACGATGTTGGGCGACTTGCCGCCGAGCTCGAAGTGCAGCGGCTTGAGCGTCGGCGCGGACTGCGCGGTGATCGTGCGCGCGGTGTCCGTCGAGCCGGTGAACGTGAGGCGGCCGACCCCGGGGTGGCGGACCAGGGCCTGCCCCGCCTCCTCGCCGATGCCGTTGACGACGTTGAGCACCCCGCCCGGGAACCCCGACTCTGCGGCCAGCTCAGCGAGATACGAGATCGAGCAGCCCGCCTCCTCGGCGGGCTTCACCACCACGGTGTTGCCGGCCGCCAATGCGGCCCCGACCTTGGCGCAAGCGATGGAGAGCGGCGCGTTCCACGGGACGATGATGCCGACCACGCCGAAAGGCTCACGGCGGGTGAAGTTGAAGCTGGCCGGCCCGACGTTCACCGTGTCCCCGTGGATCTTGTCCGCCATGCCGGCAAAGAAGTGGAGCATCTCCGTGCACGCAGGCAGGTCCCCCGCGGCCGTCTCCCGGGCCACCCGGCCGACGTCCCGGCTCTCGATCGTCGCCAGCTCCGCGGCGTGCGCCCGCACGAGCTCCGCGAGCGAGCGGAGCTGGGCGGCTCGGCCCAGCGCCGGAAGACCCCACCAACCGGCGAAGGCTTCCCGCGCCGCGGAGACCGCCTGGTCCACCTCGCCCGCCCCACTCCGCGGGATGGTTGCCCATGGCACACCCGTGGCGGGCTCGACGCTCTCGATCACCCCTCCCCCGGACGCGTCCGCCCGCTTGCCGCCGATCACGTTGCCGAAGCTACGAAGTCCCACGACCACCCCTCCTCGCCCCGGTGCCGGCCCGACGCGTGGGCGTCGCGGTCACCGGGGCCTCGAACATGCCCACGATGATGTCGGTCAGGGAGCCGACGAGGTCGGCGTCGGCACCCGGGGAGTGTTGCTCGAGCCACTGGTGTACCTGACCGGTCGGATAGCCGAGCAGGCGGTTGACCAGGTCCTTGGCGATGCTCCACCGCAGGTGTCGCACGTCGTCCGGCAGGTCCGGCGTGAGCCCGACCAGGAGCCGCCAGAACCGATCCGTGTACGCGTCGTAGGCGCTGGCCAGGGTCGGGATGACCTCGGGGTGGTCGCCCAGGGCCGCGAGGAAGGCGACGTAGTAGCGGCCACCCGCCCCGTCGTCGGCCATCTCGGCGGTCGGCAAGATCATCGCGCGCACCACGGCGGGGAGCGTGACGTCTCCCTCCGTCTCGAGCTCGTCGAGCAGCTCGGTCCGCCGCGTGCCGAGCACACCGAGCGCGCCGTTGCACGATCGCTTCGACGAGATCCGGCTTGGACCCGAAGTGGTAGTGGATGGCGGCGGTATTGGCGCCCGCCTCGACCGTGATGTCGCGCACCGAGACGGCGTCGAGCCCCCGAGTGGCGAAGAGCCGCTCCGCGGCGTCGAGGAGCCGGGTGCGGGTCTCGGCACCTGCCTCGTTCCGCCGGGCGCCACCCTCCCCGACGCGCCCCTGCGCCCTCGACTGGGCCCCGACCACGGAGGGACCCTACCGGGCCCGGTAGAGCTGGCTGGCCCAGGAAAGCCGCGCGACGACCTGCTCGGTCCTCGGGGTCATCACCGACGCACCCGCAAACTCGTCCGAGGCGACGACATCGGCGTCACGCAACTCGTAGAGGGCCAGGAAGCGGTCACGGCCCTCCCCGGGGCCCGATCCGGCGACGGCCCGGAAGCGCCGGGCGGCGTTGATGCCGGGAACCTGCACCAACCGCGGCAGGTGCTCCTCGTCGTACCAGCCGTGAAAGAGGTCGAGCGCGTCCCGATCGACGTCCATCACCACGTTGAGCACGGCCCCACCCACCGGCGGGGAGCCCTGCTGCACGCCGGAACCGCTGAGCCAACCTCCCGGGGGCGAGATCTGCTCGTAGACGGTGCCCCCCGCCGCGACCACGGTCTCCCCGGCGCGCCAGGCGTACGGCTCGACGATCGTGAGCCAGCGGAGGCCGCCAGGAGCCGCGTACTCGTAGTCGGCGACCCTCTCGAGGGTGCGGGGTGTCGCGGTGCCCTCGGCGCCGGGGACCGGGGGGCTCTCGCCGTCGGCGGGGATCTCGAGGAGCACGGGGCCTCCTTCCCTAGAGGATCAGCAGGGGGTTGACGTTGCACCCGGTCGCCCTGCGCATCGGCAGGGGGGCGATCACGAGGGCGGCCGTCGAACGGCCGGTCATCTGCGCCCGCAGGCGCGAGAAGTCGCAGTTGTCGCAGAGCAGCAGGCCGAGGGCCCAATTGAGCATGTGCACGGGCGCCACCGGCTCGCTCGGGTGCACGGCATCGAGGAAGTCCCAGCACAGGAGCCCGACTTCGTGCTCGGCGATCCAGCGCGCCCCGTCCCCACCGATCCCCGGCAGCAGCGTGGGCGCCCCGGGGCGACCGGCCGCCTCCCAGCGATCGCGTCCCATGTCGACCAGCAGTGCGTCGCCGGGCTCGAGGTCGGCGCCCGAGGCCGACGTCGCAGCCTCGAGGTCGTCGCCGGTCACCGGTCGGTCGGGATCGACCCACGGGGTGCCGCGCAAGCCGGCGAGGTCGAGGTGGACCGCCCGGGTGAAGATCCCCTCTCCGGCCACGTCGGCGACCGACGGCGGATCTGCTTCCTCGACGGGCCACCCTCCGTACCACCGCCCGTCGAGTGCAAGGTGGTTGAGGGCGTCGAGATGGGTGTTGTCCATGCCATGGCAGTCGAGCTCGACGTGATCGGAGCCCATGCCGATGGGGCCGTCGGTGTAGAACACCTCGAGGCCGTAGGACGGCCGGCCGTCGCCACGACGGGAGCTCCCCTCGATCAGGGGCCGGGCGATGCTGACGGTGGTGCCGGCGCCGATCGACTTTGCGGCTCGAGCCCGGGCGGGCTCCCCGATCAGGTTGGCGCTCCCACGGCGGTCTCGCTCCCCGTGCCGCCGCTCGGCGTCCAGCCGGCGCAACCACTCCAGGTACTCGGGTCGCAGGGCGACCGCCGGATCTTGGGCCATGCCCGCCCTCCCCACCTGCCGGCCAACGGGCGGCAAGATATCATATGGTTGTTTCAATCACTTGATTGGGTTCTGCCCGACAGGTGCGCAAGCCCCGGGGGGATATGCAGGCTCGAGCCGTAGTCGTCCGTGAGGCCCGACAGCGACCCCAGCTCGAGGAGATCGAGGTCGAAGAACCGCGCCGGGGTGAGGTGCTCGTGGGGCTCACCGCTTCGGGGATCTGTGGATCGGATATCCACGTGCTCCACGGCCGGAGCAATGCCGCCACCTTCCCGCTGGTCCTCGGCCACGAGGGCGCCGGCACCGTCCGGGCGGTCGGGCCCGAGGTCGAGGGGGTCTCCGTCGGAGACCGGGTGGTGCTCGCCCTCTACGGCCCGTGTCACGCGTGTCGGCAGTGCCAACGCGGTCGGTTTCCGCTCTGCGAGGGTCGGGCGCGCCAGCAGGCCATCTTCGGTCGCATGGCGGACGGCTCTACTCGGCTGCGCACGTCGGAGGGCTCACCTCTGCATCCGATGGTCGGCACGGGCACCCTGGCCGAGCTGGCAGTCCTCAGAGCCTCGCAGGTGGTCCCGATTCCCGACGACCTCCCGCTCGACCTCTTGTGCCTCGCCGGTTGCGGGGTGACGACCGGTCTCGGGGCGGTCTTCAACACGGCGGGCGTGGGACCCGGCGACTCCGTGGCAGTCGTCGGATGTGGCGGCGTAGGGCTCAACGTCGTGCTCGGGGCGGCGATCGCCGGGGCAGCGGAGATCGTCGCCATCGACACCAATCCATCGAAGCTGGCGCTCGCCACGGAGTTCGGGGCGACGGCGACCGAAGCGTCGGACGGACGGACGGTGGCGGAGATGGTCGATCGACACCTCGGAGGAGGGGTCGACTATGCGTTCGAGGTGGTCGGTGAGCCCGAGTTGATCGCCCAGGCGTTCGCCGCCACCCGGCCGGGGGGCACCTGCGTCATGGTGGGATCGCCGCCTCCGGGGGCCAGCATCCCGATCGACGGCCGGACCCTCTTCAACGAGCGGCGCCTTCTCGGCTGTGTCGGAGGGAGCAACGTGCCCGCGCGGGACATCAGCCGGATCGTGGACCTCCATCGATCGGGCCGGCTCAAGCTCGAGAGGCTGGTCTCGACCCGCAGACCCCTCGAGGACTTCGCCGCCGCCCTGGAGGAGACCGAGCGTGGCGACGTCGCCCGCAGCGTGGTGCTCATGGAAGAGTGTTGACCATGACGACCACCACCCGTCTCGAGGTGCGACCTCTCTCCGGCCGTACCGGAGCCGAGATCGACGGGGTCGACCTGCGTGAGCCGCTGCCCGACGACACCGTCGCCGCCATCCGCTCCGCCCTGTTGGAGTGGAAGGTCGTGTTCTTCCGCGACCAGCACCTGACGCAGGCCCAGCACATCTCGTTCGGGCGGCGCTTCGGCGAGGTTACGCCGGCCCATCCGACGCTGCCCGCGATGTTCCCGGAGCACCCCGAGATCCTCCTCCTCGACAACCGGCTCATCTCGCAGGGCGAGGGCCGTGGCGACGAGTACCGAGGCCGGGGCGAGCAGGGCGCTCGAGACCCCGCGGTCAGCGTCGAGAACCCCTGGCACACCGACGTCACGTTCGTGGCCAACCCCCCCATGGGTTCCATCCTGCGGGGTGTCGTCGTCCCCGAGTATGGGGGCGACACCCACTGGACCAACCTGGTGGCGGCCTACGAGAGTCTGTCGGCGCCCCTGCAGCGACTCTGCGACGAGCTCCACGCGGTCCACCACAACGAGATCCGCATGGCTCGGGGGGACATGCCCTCCTCGCTCAAGCAGCAGTTCCAGTCGAACGACCTGCGGGCGGTCCACCCGGTCGTCCGCGTCCATCCCGAGACCGGCGAGAAGTCACTGTTCGTCAACCCGGGCTTCACCGACTACGTCGTCGAGCTCTCGCGCTCGGAGAGCCGGCATCTGCTGGCACTCCTCTACGAGCACCTCACGACCCCCGCCTTCACCTGCCGGTTTCGTTGGCGTCCCGGCAGCATCGCGTTCTGGGACAACCGGGCAACCTGCCACCTGGTGCCGGTCGACGTCCCCCCGGGCGACCATCGCTCGATGCAGCGGATCACGATTGCCGGGGACCTTCCCGTGGGGCCGGACGGGTCGACCTCCTACGCGCTCGCCGGCGGCTCGTTCAACTGACGGCGCGCCGCGTACCCATGGGATCGGACCGGGGCGGGCACGGGGGACGGTTCGCCGGCAGGGTGGCCATCGTGACCGGGGCCGGGTCGGGAATTGGGCGGGCCACCGCGCTGCGCCTCGCCTCGGAGGGTGCGGCGGTCGCCGCTGCGGACATCGATCTCGACGCCGCCAGAGACACCGAGGCGCAGATCGTCGCCGCCGGGGGTTCCGCCATCTCCGTGGCCACCGACATCAGCGTCGAGGCCCAGGTGGACCGGATGATCCGGTCCACTGTCGCCGAGCTGGGACGCCTCGACGTCCTGCACAACAACGCGGCCGTGCTGGCACCCGACGTCTACGGCCGCGACCTCGACCTGTCCGACCTCGAGGTCGAAGTGTGGGACCGGACCCTCGCCGTCAACGCACGAGGCACCATGCTGTGCTGCAAGCACGCAGTGAGGATCATGACGCGTCCGGGCGGGGCCATCGTCAACACGATCTCGCTCTCCGCGCTGGTCGGAGACGAGGACCACGCGGCATACGGCTCCTCCAAGGCCGCGGTGCAGGCCCTGACCCGATACGTCGCCACCATGTACGGCAAGGAGGGCATCCGGTGCAACGCCGTCGCCCCGGCGCTCGTGATGACCGACACCGCCAAGGCGGCGATGCCCGAGCCGATGTTGCGGGAGAAGGCGGCGGAGCGCGCGCTCCCCTGGCCCGCCGAGCCCGAGGACATCGCCGCCGCCGTGGCCTGGCTGGCGAGCGACGAAGCCCGGTGCGTCACGGGGCAGACCCTGGTGGTCGACAGCGGGACCCTGGCGCACCGCCCCCAGCACGCCATCCGCTTGTGGGAGGCGGCCCGATGAGCTGGACCCTTGGGGACACCCGGATCATCCCGGTTGTCGAAACGGTCCTGAGCCTCGACGGTCGGGGCTTGCTGCCGGAGCTGGCCGAGGCGCCGAGCGAGGTCCACTCGGGTTGGGGATTCCAGGCTTCCGGCGAGATCGAGCTGGCCTTCCAGGCGTTTGTGGTCCTCACCGCAGACCGGACCCTGCTGGTCGATGCCTGCCTCGGCGACCGTCCCAGTCCCTTTGCCGAGATCGCGGCCCCGGGCTCCCGCTTCCTGGAGGCCCTCTCCGACGCCGGCGTCGCGCCGGAGGACATCGACACGGTCGTGTGCACCCACCTGCACTTCGACCACACGGGATGGCTCACCCGGCGCGTCGGCGACCGCTGGGTGCCCACCTTCGAAAACGCCGACCACCTCCTGGTCGGGGAGGAGTGGCACCACTGGGCCGAGCATCCGTCTCCCATCGTGCTCCTCGAGGACTCCGTGGCGGTGATCGTCGATGAGGCACGCCACCGCGTGGTGAGCACCGAGCACGAGGTCGCCGCGGGGGTGCGGCTCGTCTCCACCCCCGGGCACACGCCCGGGCACGTGAGCGTCGAGGTCCGTGACGACGGGGAGGCCGCGCTGATCACGGGCGATGCCTTCCACCATCCGGTGCAGGTCCGGCACCCCGAGTGGCGGGACGTCTCCGACACCGACCACGAACAGGCCGTTGCGACGCGCCAGGCGCTCCTCGAACGCTGCGCTCGGACCGGGACGTGGATGATCGGATCGCATTTCTCCGAGCCGACTGCCGGGCGGGTCGTGCGGGTGGGAGACGGATTCGAGCTCGTCCCCATCGACCCCGGCCGTCGGTAGGCGGCTCGCCTCGGAGCGGCCCCGAAGACCGGTCGCCGCACAGCGGTTTCACAAGGAGGTCAGGCATGCAGCACACCCGGCTCGAAGGCTCGGATCGTGGCTAGGTCCCCGTCGCTCGAGGACCTGCGGCGGGCCGCCGACGCCCTCGGTCTCGGGCTGGACGACCAGGACCTGTCGTCGCTCCACCCGTTGATCGCCGGCCTGACGGCCGCCCTGGACAACCTCGATGCGATGGCCCCACCGGCGCCGGAGGTCCGCTACGCGCGCCGGCCCGGGCGCCGCCCGCCTCCCGAGGAGAACCCGCTGGGCGCCTGGTACTGGCAGTCCCGGGTCGCCGGCGCACCGTCCGGGCCCTTGGCCGGCAAGCAGGTGGTCCTGAAGGACAACATCGCGCTGGCCGGGGTGCCGATGATGAACGGCTGTGCCGCCCTCACCGGTTACGTGCCCGAGTTCGACGCCACGGTCGCCACCAGGATCCTGGACGCCGGCGGCGAGATCGTCGGCAAGGCCGTCTGCGAGAACCTCTGCCTGTCCGCGGGCAGCCACACGGCGGCCACGGGGCCGGTGCGCAACCCTCACGACCCGACGCGGACGACGGGTGGGTCCTCGAGCGGCTGCGGCGCCCTTGTCGCGGCCGGCGCCTGCGACCTCGCCATCGGCGGCGATCAAGGGGGCTCGATACGGGTTCCCGCGGCGCTGTGCGGCATCTACGGCCTCAAGCCCACCTTCGGCCTGGTGCCCTACACGGGCGCCTTCCCACTCGACATGAGCGTCGACCACCTCGGGCCCATGGGGCGCTCCGTGCGGGACGTCGCCACGCTGCTCGAGGTCATCGCCGGTCCCGACGGTTCCGACCCTCGGCAGGCGGGCGTCGAAGTCCGACCTTACGTGGCGGGGCTCGACGAGCCCGTCTCCGGACTCCGCGTCGGGATGCTGGACGAGGGATTCGGCCACCCGGGCGGTGATCCCGAGGTCGACGCCAGCGTGCGCGGCGCTGCCGGGGTCCTGGCGGCCCTGGGTGCTTTGGTCGGCCCCGTCTCGGTGCCGATGCACCGGGACTCGGGCGGCATCACTATGGGGATCCTGAGCCAGGGGGCCACCTCGCTCATGTTTCAGGGTGGGGGCACGGGGACGGGCTGGAAGGGGTGGTATCCCACGTCGATGGGCGACGCCTTCTGGCGGGGATGGCGGGCGTCACCTCGGACCCTGCCGCCCACCGCGCAGATGGTGGCGCTGGTCGGCCGTTACCTGTCCGACACGTACGGCAACCACTACTACTCGACCGCCCAAAACCTGGTCCCGAGCCTGACCGCCGCCTACGACCGGGCGCTCTCCGAGGTGGACGTCCTGGTCATGCCCACCACCACCACGACCGCCCCGCCGCTGCCGCCCGAGGGAGCGTCGGTGGTCGAGTCGCTGATCGCCTCGTTTGCCAGCACCGCCAACACGCCGACGTTCGACGTGACGGGCCATCCCGCCATGAGCGTGCCGTGCGGGTGGATCGAGGGGCTGCCCGTCGGGATGATGCTGGTCGGTCGGCGTGGGGAGGACGACGTGGTCCTGCGGGTCGCCCGTGCGTTCGAGGAGAGTGGCGCCTTCGTCCCGCGAGCGACCTGAGCGCGTCCCCGCCGGGCCGCGCCCTCTCAGTCCTTGAGCTCGACCACGATCTCGTAGAAGGGCTGGTCGCCGTTGTTGATGGCGCGCTCGATCCCACCGCGCTCGGCGTAGATCACGTTGCCCGGGAAGACGTCGCCCCCGACCTCGTCGAGGTGCCCCCACGGGCCGCCGGAATCCGGCTCCATTTTGGCCGCCATCTTGTCGCCCGATATCTGGATCATGACGTAGTCGAGGTCGTGCTTATGCACGTCGCTGACCTCGCCGGGGTCGAGCCGCATCTCCCAGACCCGTACCCGGTCGTTCTCGAACAGCACCTTGGTGGCGATGTCCCCCAGCACCCGTTCGCTCATCTCTCCTCCTCGTGCGTACCCATTCTCCGATCGAGCTTCTCCCTCTCGGACCCCACGATCATCGCGCCGGCGAGCGCTCGGGCTCCTTGAGCACGGCGGGAGCGTGGACGGCGGCGAGGTGCTCGTCGAGATACTCCGGGGCCTCCGAGGTTTCGATGAACCAGCCCGTGGGGCACATGGTGAGGATCTCGACGAACGAGAAGCCCTCCCCCCTCAGCTGCGTCTCGAGCGCCCGGGTGATCATGCGCTTGGTGCGTGAGACGTTCCCTGCGGAGTTTACCGAGCCCCTGGCGACGTAGGCCGCCCCGTCCAATTGGGCCAGCAGGTTGCTCATGAGGATGGGGTAGCCGTGCTCGTCGGCGTTGCGCCCCTCGAGCGTGTTCTTCGTCCGCTGCCCGAGGACGGTGGTGGCGGTGAGGTGCCCCCCCGTCTCGCCGAAGACCCCGTTGTTGAGCATGAAGCACGTGATGCGCTCCCCGCGGGCGGCCGCGTGCAAGACCTCCTGGAGGCCCTCGTTGACCATGTCGCCGTCGCCCTGGATGGTGAAGGCCATGGTGTCGGGCTTGCAGCGCTTGACGCCGGTGGCAAGCGAGGGAGCGCGGCCGTGAAGCGCCTGGAGAACCTCGCAGTCGAGGTTGTTGGAGAAGGCCGTGTAGCAGCCGATGCCGAAGACCGCGATGGCGCGGTCCACGCAGCCGAGCTCGCTCACCGCTTCGAGGATCGAGCGCATGGCGACCGGCTCGCCACATCCCGGGCAAAGATGATGGGCGCCCACGTCGATCAGCTCGGGCGTGAAGTCGTCGACCAGGCGGGCCGGAGCCTCCGGCGGCCGGCTGGTCGGGACGATCGTCCTCTCCGTGCTCATGCCGCGACCTCCGCTCGCTCGAGGACCGCCTCGACGCGTTGGCGGATCACCCCGACGTCGATGTCCGGACCGATCCCGAAGCCCGAGCTGTCGGTCGTGAGCCCGCCGATGAAGTGGATGGGGGCGCGCCCGAGGACGGCCAGGCGCACGTCCTCGATCATCTGACCCATGCTGTTCTCGAAGACGGCGACCGCATGAGCCTTTCGGGCGGCCGCCGCGATCGCCTCCGTGGGGAACGGCACGAGAGAGATGGGTCGCACGTAGCCGACCGGGCGACCCTCGGCCCGTAGCGACTGCACGGCCGAGCGGACGTACTTGGCCGGGGTGCCGTAGGCGACGACCACGACCTCGGCGCCGTCCAGGAAGCCCGTCTCGACGAGCGGCTCCTCCCCGTCGAGCATGGCCTGGGTCTGAGCCGCTCGGCGCAGGTAGTAGTCCTGGAGGTCGTAGCCGACGTCGTCGCGTTGCTTCACGTCGCCGAGCGGGGAGAGCAGCTTCGCGTGCCCCGACCCCCCGGTCGACCCGTCGAGTGCCCAGTCCCTCGGCGGCAGGGGGCCGAAGTCGAGCGACTCGATCTCGACCGACTGATAGACGTGGGCGAGGTAGTAGTCGCCGATGACCAGGACCGGGTTGCGCCACTTCTCGGACCAGTGGAACGCGAGCTGCACGAGCGGCACGGCCTCCGGGACGTCCATCGGGGCGAGGACCAGGTGCCGGTAGTCGCCGTGGCCACCGCCCCGTGTCGCCTGGAAGTAGTCGCTCTGGCCGCGGGCCATGTTGAGCACGACGAGCGGCACCCGGGCGAGGGTGATCTCCGAGAGGGACTCCTGCATGAGCGAGAGACCCTGGCCGACCGAACCCGTCGCGGCCCTCGTCCCCGTCGCCCCCGCTCCCCATGCCATGCCGACGGCCTCGATCTCGCTCTCGGCGTTGATGCAGTGCCCGCCCAAGGACGGAAGCTTCCTCGCCATGTTCTCGAGGACCTCTGTGAAGGGCGTCATCGGGTACCCGGCGAAGAAGCGGCAACCGGCGGCGATCATGGACTCGGCGATGGCCTCCGAGCCCTCCATGAGGCGCCGGCTCACGGCTCGACCCGCTCAGGGCGCTCGTACTTGTAGACCTGGAACACGAAGTCCGGGCAGATCTGCGAGCAGGCCTTGCAGCCGGTGCAGCCCGGGAAGAGCACCGGGTACCGGTAGCCCCGGGCGTTGACCTCGTGCGTCGTCATCTCGAGGACGCGCGGTGGACACGCGTCGATGCACAGCTCGCATCCCTTGCAGGCCTCGACGTCGATCACCAGGGTGCCGCGACTGAGCACGCTGCCGGCGCTCAACTGGCACCACTCATCGTCGTCTCCCACGCCGGCACGACGATGCCGGGCACGGCCGCGTGACCGGCCTCGATGGCCGCCACGTTGCGCGCCAGGTACTGGGACCGGTACGAGGGCAGGGACTCCCCCACGGCGGCGCGCAGTGCGGGCAGCTCGACCAGCCCGGTCGAGGCGCAGTACGCCCCGATCATCGCCATAGTGGCCGTCTGAATGCTGCCGACGTCGACCGCCAGGTCGGTGGCGGGCACCTCCACGAGCCGGTACGAGGACCAGTCGACGTCCGCCTCGAAGACCGTGGTGTTGAGCAGGACCAACGAACCGGGACGGAGCCGGCGCCGCACACCCTCCGAGTGCTCGTGGTGCATGACAATGGCCGACCACGTGGTCGCGATGGTCGGCGGGCTCTCGATCGGTCCGTCCGCCACCACGACTGTCGCCTCGGTGTTGCCGCCGCGCATCATGCCCCCGTAGCTGCCGAAGAGGAGCACCTCGTGGCCCTCGGAGACGGCCGCCCGGGCCAGGACCTGGGCGGCCAGTTGGATCCCCTGGCCCCCGATGCCCGTCATCATCAGCTCACGTTCCACCGGGCGTCCCTGTCCTCCTGTAGCCGAGCCCTCGCTGTAGCCGGGGGTCGCAGAACGCTACTCTAGTCAATAAGAACTTCATTTGGCCCGCCAGGCGACAGGGGGTGCTCGGTGGCCGCGACGGCCGGAGCTCTACGCATCGGTTCCATCTTCTCCAATGCGGCCCGGGCGGTGCCCGGCCGGGCCGCCGCGATCTTCGGGGATCAGGTCATGACCTTCGGCGAGCTCGACGCCGAGGCCAACCGCATCGCCGCAGTGCTCGCCGGCCGCGGGCTCGGTCTCGGCGATCGGCTCGTCACCTGGTCGGGAACCGAGCTGGGACTGGCGCCGGTCTTCGCCGCGGCGGCGAAGCTGGGCGTCGTCTTCGTCCCTGCCAACCCGGCTTTGAAGATCGACGAGGCGACCTCTGTCGTGCGCTCGGCGCGGCCCGCCCTGATCGTCGCCGGGCCGGACGGGCTCGGCTCGGCTCTGGCGATCGGCGAGCGGCTCGGCGTGCCCGTGATCGGCCTCCAGGAGCTGCGCGAGGAGGCCCGGCTCGCATCCGACGCCGACCCCGCGGTCGAGGGCCCGGGCGAGGACGACCCGCACGTGATCTTCTTTACCAGCGGGAGCACGGGCAGCCCCAAGGGGGCGGTCCTGTCGCATCGGATCAACTTCCTGCGTACGCACCCCGGCGCCCTGCTCGAGCCGCGAGGGTCCATGCTCTCCCCCTACCCGCTTTTCCACATGGGTGCCTGGACGATCGCGTTGCAGCAGTGGCAGGCCCGGGACACGGTCATCCTCGTGCGCTCGGCCGACGCCGCGACGATCTGCGAGGCCATCACCCGACACCGCGCACGGCGCATCAACGCCATACCAGGCGTGTGGAGGCGCATCCTCGACCACCTCGGTGGCGACCAGGGGGCCGGCACCGACCTCTCCTCGCTCCGATTCGCCGACACCGGGACCTCTGCCACGCCGCTCGAGCTGCTCACGGAGATGGAGGCCGCCCTTCCCGGGGCCTACATCCGGATCTTCTACGGATCGACCGAAGCCGGAAGCGTCGCCGCGCTCGGGCACGAGGACATCCGCCGCAAGCCCGGCAGCTGCGGAACCCTCGCCCCGTCCTGCGAGATTCGCGTCGAGGACGACGGCCAGCTCTGCGTCCGCGGACCGCTCGTCTTCGGCGGCTATTTCGAGAACCCCGAGGCCACGTCCGAGGTCCTGGCCGACGGCTGGTACCGGACGGGCGACCTGGCGGTGGTGGACGAGGACGGGTACCTCAGCATCGTCGGCCGGGCCAAGGACCTCATCCGCACGGGTGGCGAATCGGTGGTGCCCGCCGAGGTCGAGCGGGCGGTAGCCGACCACCCCGCGATCGCCGAGGTCGCGGTGGTGGGCTTCCCCGACGTGCAATGGGGCGAGGTGGTCTGCGCCGCCGTGGTACTCGCCCCCGGCCAGGAGCCTCCGACGGTCGAGGAGCTCCGCGCGCACTGCCGCGACCGGCTCGCGCCCTACAAGCACCCCCGACGCGTGGCGGTCTTCGCGTCGATCCCCCGGACGCCGGCGACCCAACAGGTGCAGCGCCGCCTCCTGGTCGAGCAGCTCGTGACGGCCGGAAGCCCCGAAGCGGGCGCCGCGTTCTCGGCAACCGCCGCGCCGGATGCCGCTGTCGGGGTCACCCCTCTCGTGGTCGGCATCACGTACCCGAAGGAATGGGACCGGAGGCCCGCCGCCCAGCTCCGGGCGGAGATCGACGCGATCTCCGCCATGGACCCACGCATCGAGGTCGTCGACATGCGTTACGTCGAGGCCGAGGACCTGCGCTCCCAGCGGGGGACGTCGCCGTCCGCCGACCTCCGGCACCTCGCCCCCGACCTGACCGACGAGCAGGCCGAGGCCCTCTCCCGTATCGAGGTGGCCCTGGCCCAGGACCTCCCGTTCGACGTCGGCAAGGTCGCGCCGAGGCTGCGGTGGGTCCAGGGCGTCGGCGCCGGGGTCAGCCAGCTGCTGTCGGCCGGCCTCGGCCAGTCCGGGATCGCCCTGACGAGCGCTGCCGGCACCAACGCGGTGTCCATCTCGGAGTTCGTCATGGCTCGGCTCCTCCAGATCTGGAAGCGCCTGCCCGAGATCGACGCCCTCCAGCGGGCCCATCGCTGGCAGCCGACCTACGGCACCCAGCTCGCCGGCCTGACCCTGGGCGTGGTCGGGCTCGGCGCCATCGGTCGCCAGGTCGCCCGCCGGGCGCGGGCCTTCGACATGTCCGTGCTCGGGTGCCGCCGCACGGCTCGCCGGGGCGACGTCGATCCCGACGTCGATCGCCTGTACGACCCCGCGGACCTGCGAGAGCTGCTGTCGTCCTGCGACGCCGTCGTGGCCGCCGTGCCCGAGACGCCCGACACCGTGGGTCTCTTTGGGCCGTCCGAGTTCGCCGCCATGCGCTCCGGATCGGTCTTCGTCAATGTCGGGAGGGGAAGCGCCGTCGCAGAGCCCGCCCTGCTCGAGGCCCTGTCAACCGGCCATCTCGGGGCGGCCGCCATCGACGTGGTGCCGATCGAGCCCCTCCGACCCGACTCGCCCCTCTGGGACGCCCCGAACCTCTACGTCTCGCCCCACAGCGCCACGTCGCCCGACCGGTTCTGGGACAATCTCTACGAGCTCTTTCGCGAGAACCTGCGGCGCTACCTGAGCGGGGAGGCCCTGATCAACGAGATCGACACCTCCGGGGTCTGAGGTCGACGGACGCCCGTGGCCACGCGCCCAGGACCGAAGACAGGACCCCGCGGCAACGGCGGGGGCGGAGCGAGTGATCCGGATGGCACTCGCCAGGACCAACCCCTGGTCGACCGTGCCATCTCCCGGGCGATCTCAGCCCACCGCCGCACTGCGGCCCAAGACATCGACCGGATCATCGAGGCCACCTACCGGGTGGTCGAGCGCCAGGGCACGGTGGACCCGAAGCTCCGCGACATCCTCGACGAGGCCGGCCTCTCGACCGAGGCCTTTTACCGCCACTTCCACTCCAAGGACGAGCTCATGCTCGTCCTGCTGGGGGACGGCCGACACCGCCTGGCGGGCTACCTCGGCCATCGGATGGACAAGGCCGGAGACCCGCTCGGCCGCATCCGGGCCTGGATCGAGGGCGTCCTCGCCCAGGCGGTGGACTCGGGCGCCGCATCGCGTACTCGACCGTTCCTCGCCAACCTCAGCAGGCTCACCGAGCGGTTCCCCGAGGAGCAGCGGTTGTCGGTCCGCTCGCTCGTGACCCTCCTCGACGAAGCGCTCGCCGCGGCCTCCGAGGCCCAGGAGATCACGACCACCGACCCCGCCCGCGATGCCCTGGCCGTCTACCAGCTGGTCATCTCCGTGATGGAGGCCCACATACTGGCCGGCACCAAGCCGGCACCCGGAGACATCGAGCATCTCGTGGGGTTTTGCCTCCGCGCCCTCGGGGCCGTCGGATCCGGGAGCTGAGCGGGAAGGAGCCGGCACCCCGGTCCCCCGGCTCCTAGAGATCGAACCGTTCCTGGACCAGCGCCTC
This sequence comes from uncultured Actinomycetes bacterium, assembly GCA_963773635.1. GTDB lineage: Bacteria > Actinomycetota > Acidimicrobiia > Acidimicrobiales > RAAP-2 > CAVZBW01. The sequence goes on from CAVZBW010000005.1 coordinate 1,716,292, forward strand.
GGAGAGCGCCCAGAGGCGGGCCGCGTCGTCGGGATCGCTCGTCCACGCCGCCGGCTCCGCCACCTCGCAGTCGCTCAGGTAGAGCCCGCCGCGCCCGGTGAGCTCGGGGGAGATGGCCGCGAAGACCGTGGTCGCCGCACCCTGCTCGACCGACTTGCGTGGCGGCAACCCTCCGGACGCCGATCGAGACGCCCGGGCGCTCAGCTCGACGTAGTCCTCCCGAGAGAGATGGCGGCCGAGGGAGGTGCCGATCATGCCCGGGTGGAGGGAAAAGGCGCGGACGCCCCGGCCACGCAGCCGACGGTCGAGCTCGACCGCGTACAGGATGTTGGCGGTCTTGGACTGCCCGTAGGCCTCCCACTTGTCGTACGGCGTCCGCTCGTAGTTGGGGTCCTCCCACCGGATGCCGGAGGCCCGATGGCCCTCCGAGCTCACGTTCACGATGCGCGCCTCGCCGAGCACCGCAGCACCTTCGAGCAGTGGCACGAGGCTGTTGGTGAGCACGAAGGGGCCGAGATGATTGGTCCCGAGCTGGAGCTCGAAACCGTCCGGGGTCCGCTCGAAGGGCGTCGCCATGACGCCGGCGTTGTTGATCAACAGGTGGACCCGCTCATACCGCGAAGTCACGTCCCCCGCAAAGCGGCGCACGCTCGCCAGCGAGGTGAGCTCCACGACACCAGGGTCAAGCCGGGTGCCCGCATCGTCGTCGAGCGCCCCGCGAAGCGTCGCGACGCACTCGGCCGCCTTGTCGGGCGTGCGGGCCGTCGGCACCACCCGGGCGCCGGCCGCGGCGAGCGCTCGGGCCGTCTCCCATCCGATCCCGCTCGACGCGCCCGTGACGACTGCGGTCACCCCGGAGAGGTCGCCTCCGGAGAGAACGTCGGCCGTGGTGGTCTCGAAGCTCATGCCGGGCGGTGCGCCCGTCGGGCCGGCTCGGTCGATCGTTGCAGCACGCCACCGCATTCCAGCCTGGACCACCCTCGGACCGCAACACGACGTTGAGTGGATTCTCAGGAAATTCCCAGCGTGGAGAACCTGCCACCACATTGCACCCGTCCGGAAACCGAAAGGCTCCCGAGGCGTGTCACAGTTGCCGCGAGCCCAAATGGGCGGGGGTGGAGGAGGCGACAGCGTACGGACGAGGGAGCGTCTGACTGGGGCCGGCGCTCCCTCGCCGACGCGAGTCCTGGGCTCGTCCTCCATCGACTCTTGCCACGCCGCAGTTCTCGACGACGCGGGTGGATCGGCCGGGTTTCAACCGGAAAAGGCGGGTCCGTCCAAGCGGTCGACCGTGGCGAAGTCCCCCACCGGCCGCCGTCGAAGGCGGGTGATCGGGCGTTCCGGATGGCCCATGGCCAGCAGGGCCGCCACCGCATACTCCGTCGGCAACCCGAAGAGCTCCTTGACCTCCGGCTCCCGGCGAATCGGGACGCTCGTGATCACCCCACCGAGGCCCTCCGCGCGGGCGGCAAGGAGGATGCTCCACACGAAGGGGTAGACGGAGGCTCCGCCGGCGAAGGTGTAGCGCGGCAGGTCCCGATCGACGCAGGCCATCGCCCTCAGGTCGCAGACCACGAGCAGCAGGACCGGCACCTCGTCGAGGTGCTCGGCCATGCCGCCGCGACCCTTGGCCGCCGCGGCGCGCTCCGCCGCCGACGCGACGGCTCGACGCTCCGCGTCCTCGTCGGTGATCGGTGACCACGGGACGAGGCCGGCCGCCGAGATCGCCAGGTACTCGTACCAGGCCCCGAGGTAGATGTCGCGCAGGGACGCCCGGACGGCGGCGTCGCGGACCACGATCACCCTCCATCCCTGGCGGTTCCCTCCGCTCGGCGCGAACCGTGCGGCGTCGAGGACGCGAAACACCATGTCGTCCGGCACGGGCTCGTCCCGGAATTCGCGAATGGCGCCGGTCGTGCGCAGGGTCTCGACGAGGTCCACGGCGCGCAACCTAGCCGGATCAGGTGGGCTCGGCCTCGGGGGCGATCCCGCCGGAGGACAACGACTAAACGACGAGCCCGGCGAGCTCCAACACCTTGGCGGGTGGGAGATGTTGCTCGCGGACCTGAGCGCCGAGCGGGAGCAGCGCATCCTCGATGGCGTTGGTGACGGTGGCGGGAGCGACGATGGCGCCGCCCTCTCCCACGCCACGAAACCCGAGCTCACCCTCGGGGTCGGTCTCCAAGTGCTCGATCTCGATGGGAGGGATCTCGGCGGCGGTCGGCAGGAGGTAGTCCATGAAGGTCCCGGCCAGGAAATTGCCCTCCTCGTCGTAGGCGGCGTGCTCGTAGAGCACGCCGCCTATCCCCTGGGCGACGCCACCGCGGATCTGGCCGTCCACGACGGCGGGGTGGATCACCCGACCGCAATCCTCGACCACGATGTACCGCAGAAACTCCACTTTCCCGGTGCGGGGATCGACCTCAACCGTGCACACGTGCGTGCCGCCGGACCAACCGCTGCCGGTGATGCCCTCGCCCATAAACAGCTCGTGCGCCTCGAGGATCGGATCGGTGCCCGGGGGCAGCGTGTTGGGCGCCAGGGTCGCCTGCATAGCGATGTCGGCGAGCGGGAGGGACTTCTGCGGAGCTCCCTTGGGGATCACCATGCCCTCCTCGATCTCCAGGTCCTCGGGGCCCACCTCGAGCATCTCCGACGCGATGGCCAGGACCTTCTCCTTCACCTTGCGGGTGGACACGAGCACCGCCCCGCTCGCCCACGTCGCGGCTCGACTCCCACCGGTCCCGATCAGGCTGAAGGGAGTGAAGCGGGTGTCCCCGTAGACCACCTTGACGTGATCGAACGGGATACCCATCTCGTCCGCGGCGACCTGTGCGAGGGTCGTCTCGTGGCTCTGGCCGTGAGGATGCTGGGCGGTGATCACGAGCAGGTGCCCGTCGGACTCGAGCTTGACCCGGGCCTGCTCACCGCCCCCCATGCCGCCGCCGGCGCGCATCTCCGGTGGCCCGGGTGCGGCCTCGATGAACGTGGCGAACCCGACTCCGAGGTAACGACCCTCCGCCCGGGCGGCGGCCTGCTCTCGGCGGAACCCGTCGTAGTCCAGCACCTCGAGCGCCCGGTCCAGGGTCTCACGCGAGGCGATACCGGCCACGCTGAGCCCCGTGATGAGGCGATCCTCGGGGTCCCCGGGCATCATGTTCTTGCGTCGGATCTCGGCCGGATCCATTCCGAGCTCGTGAGCGACGATGTCGAGGAGCCGTTCCCGGGTCCAGGTCTCCATCTCCCACGGACCCCGGTACGCGACGTAGACGCACTTGTTGGTCGCCACGACCGAGATGTCGATGGCGTAACCCCTGAACCGGTAGGGGCCAGGCAGGAGCATCTGTATGAGCTGAGTGAACGCCGAGGTGCAGAACGGGACGGCCGGATAGGCGCCCCCGTCCATGACGAGCTTGGCCTTTATCCCGAGCAGGGTGCCGTCCTCCTTGACGGCCACCTGCGCCTCGATCGTCTCCTCGCGTGCATGGCCCGAGGCGAGCAGATGCTCGTTGCGGTCCTCGATCCACTTGACGGGTCGGGCCAGTTGCTTGCTCGCCGCCGCCAGGCAGACGTCCTCACGGAAGACCCCGGCCTTGAGTCCGAAGGCGCCCCCTACGTCTCCGGAGACGACCCGGATGCGCTCGACCGGGTGCCCCAGCGTCTCGGCGAGCTGGAGCCGCAGGCCGTGGGGTCCCTGGGTGGCCGCGTAGTAGGTGAGCTCCTGCGATCCCGGGTCGTAGGCAGCCACGGCTCCGCGGGTCTCCATGGGCGAGTTGGCCACCCGGTGCTGGCGAAGGGTCGCCTCGACGACCCGGTCGGCCTCGGCGAACGCGCCGTCGACGTCCCCAAGCTCCTGGGAGGAGGTATAGACCACGTTGTCGCCGAGGTCCTCGAAGAGGGCCGGCGAGGTCGGGTCCATGGCGGCCTCGTACGTCGCCACGGCCGGGAGGGGCTCATAGTCGACCTCGATCAGCTCGCAGGCGTCCTCCGCCTGGTACCGGCTCTCGGCCACCACCATGGCGACCAGGTCACCGACCAGCCGGACCTTGTCGGTGACGAGGGCATAGAACTCGGGCACTCGCTGGCCCAGGTTCATCCTCACCGACAGGGCATTGGTCAGGTTCTTCATGTCGCTTCCGGTGAAGACGGCCACGACCCCGGGAGCAGCCTCGGCCGCGGAGGTGTCCAGGATGCTCACCCTCGCGTGGGCCATGGGGCTTCGCAGGAAGGACGCATGGAGCATGTTGGACAGCTGGACGTCGTCGACGTAACGGCCCCTTCCGGTGAGGATCCGGCGATCCTCGACGCGTGGGACCTTGGCTCCGACGAGTCTCATGGCGTCCCTTCCTCTCCCATCGGTCCCTCTCGGTCTGGCGCCTAGGACCGGCCCTGGACCACTCGACTGGCCGCCAGGCGCACCCCGTCGACGATGGACTGGTAACCCGTGCAGCGGCAGATGTTCCCCGAGAGCTCCTCGCGCAGCTCCTCGTCGGTGAGCTCCCTGGGCTCAGCGAGAAGGGCTGCTGCGGTCATCACGAAGCCAGGGGTGCAGAACCCGCACTGGAAGCTGTGGGCGTCGCGAAAGGCCTCCTGCAGCGGGCTCAGCTCGCCGTCGCGCTCCAGACCCTCGATCGTGGTGATCTCCCGACCCTCTGCCTGCACCGCGAGCATCAGGCAGGAGCGCACGGCGAGCCCGTCGAGGAGCACCGTGCACGCCCCGCACACACCGTGCTCGCACCCGAGATGGGTCCCCGTGAGCTCGAGGTCCTCGCGCAGGAAATCGGCCAGGGTCCGCCGCGGCTCCGCCAGGGCCTCACGCGCCCTGCCGTTCACCGTCAGGCGCACGGTCTCTCGGGTCATTGGTTCTCCTCGGCACGTCGATGGGCTTCGCGCAGGGCCTCCTCGGCCAGGACTGCGGCCAAGTGGCGTCGATACGCCGTCGAGCCGTGCAGGTCCCCCGGCGGGTCGAGGTGGCGCGCCGCCTGCTGCCCTGCCTCGGGCCACGTCGCATCGGTCGGGGCCTGTCCGACGAGGGCTCGTTCGGCCTCCTCGGCGCGGACCGGCACGCTCGCCACTCCCGAGAAGGCGATCCGGGCCTCGGCGATGCGACCGTCGGTCCCGAGACCCACCGTGGTGGCCACGCCGGCGATCGCAAAGTCCCCGCTCCGCCGGCTGAACTCCCGGAACGACGAGCCCGTCCCGCGGGGCTGTGCTGGCACGCGGACCGCCGTCACCAGCTCGTCGGGCTCCAGCGCCGTCGTGAGGAAGCCCTCGAAGAAGCGGTCGGCCGAGACCTCGCGTCCTCCCCGAACGCTGCGGGCCTCGATCGTGGCGCCGAGTGCCAGGGCGACGGCCGGAAGCTCCGCGGCCGGATCGGCGTGCGCCAGGCTCCCCCCGACCGTCCCCCGGTTGCGGATGGCGGTGTGGCCGATGAATCGGACGGCGTCGGACACGAGGGGGTTGGCCCCCCTCACGGTGGAGGACCGCTCGACCTCGCGATGGCGAACCAGGGCCCCGAGGCGCAGGTCGCTCCCGTTGTCGATCGTCGAGAGCTCGGTCAGGCCGTTGACGTCGACGATCTGGCTGGGCCGGGCAAGGCGGAGGCTGAGCAGCGGGAGAAGGCTCTGGCCGCCGGCGAGAACCTTGGCCTCGTCCCCGTACTCGGCCAGCAGGGCGACGACCTCGTCGACCGAGCCCGCGGCGTGGTACTCGAAGGGCGGCGGCTTCATGACGGACCACCATATCCAAGCCTCGATCTCCGGCGTCGCCGTGCCGGGCGCACGTGGGGTCCCATGGGGTGCGGCGGTCCCCCCTACCGGGGAGCACGAGTCCGTCCCCCACTACTCTGCTAGGGATGACGCAGGGAGGGCCAAACCCGGACGGGGCGGCCCCGCGATGGACCCCGCCGGCGTCGCCCGAGGACGTCGACCAGGCGCTGCGTGCCCAGGGTTACCTGCCGGGCAAGGGCCTGTCCACCGCCATCTTCCTCGCCATCGTGATGCGGCGACCGCTCTTCTTGGAGGGCGAGCCGGGTGTGGGCAAGACGGAGGTCGGCAACGCCCTGGCACGATGGATCGGCGGCGACCTGGTCCGCCTCCAGTGCTACGAGGGGATCGACGCCTCTCAGGCCCTCTACGAGTGGGACTACCAGCGCCAGCTCCTCTATCTGCGGGCACGAGACGGGAGGGCCGCCTCCGATCCCGTCCCCGAGGACGAGCTCTTCTCGGAGCGGTTCTTGATCCGCCGACCCCTCCTGAGGGCGATCGCCGACGGGAGCTCGCCCGATCAGGCTCCGGCCGTCCTCCTCATCGACGAGATCGATCGTGCCGATGACGAGTTCGAGGCCTACTTGCTCGAGATCCTGGCCGACTTCTCGGTGACGGTGCCCGAGGTCGGCACGTTCCGGGCGGCCGTACCACCCGTGGTGATCCTGACCTCGAACCGCACCCGGGACGTGCACGACGCGCTCAAGCGACGGTCCCTCTACCACTGGGTCGAGCACCCCGATTTTGCGCGCGAGGTGGAGATCGTGCTCGCTCGGGTCCCCGAGGCCGGAGAGCACCTGGCCCGCCAGGTCACCGCCGTCGTGCACGGCCTGCGCGACCTCGGCCTGTACAAGACGCCCGGGGTGGCCGAGACGATCGACTGGACCGCCGCCCTGCGCGCCCTCGGCGTGTCGGAGCTCGACGCCGACAGCGCGGCCAGCACGATCGGGGCCGTCCTGAAGTACCGGGAGGACGCCGAGCGCGCCGTGCCCGAGCTCGCCTCGCTCGTAGAAGGTGCCGGCGACGATGAGTGAGCCGCTGGACTGTCGAACCGGCCCCGACCTGGCCCGCACCGTCGTGCGGTTCTGCCGGGCCCTCCGTGAGGAGGGACTGGCGGTTCCGGTCTCGAGCGTCCAGAGCTATGCACGGGCGCTCGGGGCGCTCGGGGCGCGCTCGGCCGCGGACGTCTACTGGGCCGGTCGAGCCACCCTGGTCCTGCGGCCCGAGGACACCCCCTCGTACGACCGGGTGTTTGCCACCTTCTGGTGCGGCGAGACAGCCGAGGACCCCGCACGCCACGGGGCGAGGGCGCCGATGGTGACGAAGGATGGCGCAAACCACCGCGCCGGCGCGTCGCCCGGAGCGGAGCGACAGCGACAGCTCCGCTACAGCCGGGCAGAGATGTTGCGCCACAAGGACTTCTCCGCTTGCAGCGAGGAGGAGCTGGCTGAGGCCATGGAGCTGCTTCGGTGGCGTCCGGCGATCTCCTGCCGACCGTCCCACCGGTGGGAGCCCGGGCGGCGAGGTCGCCGGCTGGACGTGCGGGCTACCATGCGCCACGCCATGCGCTGCGGCGGAGAGGTGGTCCCCACCAGGCGCCTCGAGCGCTCGCCCCGCGACCGCCGGCTCGTGGTCTTGTGCGACGTCAGCGGCTCGATGGAACCCTACGCCCGCGCCATGTTGCGCTTCGCCCACGTCCTCGTGGCCGGGCAGTCCCGCGTCGAAGCCTTCGCCATCGGGACACGCCTCACGCGACTGACGAGGGAGCTGTCGTCTCGCGACCCCGATGCGGCCATGACGACCGCGGCAGCGGTGGTGCGGGACTGGTCGGGGGGTACGCGACTCGGGGAGGGCCTGCGCGAGTTCAACGATCGCTTCGGCGTTCGCGGCATGGCCCGGGGCGCCGAGGTCATCGTGATGTCCGACGGATGGGATCGTGGCGACCCCGAGGAGCTCGGCGCGCAGATGAGCCGGCTCAAGAGGGTCGCCCACCGGGTGGTGTGGATGAACCCCCTCAAGGCCGACCCGCGATACGAGCCGCTGGCCCGGGGCATGGCCGCCGCACTCCCGCACGTCGACCGCTTCCTCCCCGGCCACGACATGGCCTCCCTGGAGTCCCTGCTGGCCGTCCTCGAATCGCCATGAGCCCCGACCGCCATGAGCCCCAGTCGGCCCCAGTACCGAATCCCCTGAGCCCCCGAGAGCGGGCACGATCAAGGTGCGTGTGACATGAGAGAAATTCTCGACGACATCGACAAGTGGCGGGCGGCGGATCGGCGGGTAGCGGTGGCGACGGTCGTGGAGGTCCAGGGGTCGGGACCCCGCGACCCCGGCGCCGCCATGGCCGTGAGCGAGGACGGCGAAGTGGCCGGCTCGGTGTCCGGAGGATGCGTGGAATCGAGCGTCGTGACCGAGGCCTTGGAGGTCCTGACCGACGGCGTGCCGCGGCTGTGCTCCTTCGGCTATTCCGACGACGAGGCGTTCGCCGTGGGCCTCACCTGTGGGGGCACCATCTCCGTGTTCATCGAGCGTCTGGACTGGTAGGCGGTGGTCGACGCCGACGCGCCCGACCGGCCCACCCTCTACGAGGTCCTGCGCGACAGCCTCCGGGCGCGGGAGCCGGTCACCCTGGCGACGGTCGTGGCCTGCGAGGGCCCGGCGTCCTCGGACGTGCGCCTCGGGGCGAAGCTGCTGGTCGGCCCGGGCGATCGGGTGCGTGGCACGCTCGGCAACGAGGCCCTCGACACGGTGGTGACCCGCGACGCCCGCGGGGCGCTGGCGTCGGGCCATCGAGCGCTCCGCCACTACGGACCTCGCGGCGAGGCTCGCCAGGATGCCGTCTCGGTATACGTCGAGACGTTCGGCTCGCCGCCTCGCATGATCATCTTCGGTGCCGTCGACTTCAGCTCGGCCCTCGCGTCCGTCGGCAGGATCCTCGGATTCAAGGTCACGGTCTGCGACGCACGGGCGGTCTTCGCGACGAGGGCTCGCTTCCGAGCCGCCGACGAGGTGGTCGTCGAGTGGCCCGACCGGTACCTCGAGCGAGAAGGCCCGAGTCTCGGAGCCCGAGACGCCGTCTGCGTGCTCACCCACGATACGAAGTTCGACGTACCCGCCATCGTCGGGGCGCTGGCGACCGAGGTCGGCTACATCGGCGCCATGGGGTCTCGGCGCACCAAGGAGAAGCGCGACGTACGGCTCCGAGAGGCCGGCGTGACGGACGACCAGCTCGCCCGCGTCCACGCCCCGATCGGACTCGACATCGGGGCCCGCACGCCCGAGGAGACCGCGGTGTCCATCTGCGCCGAGATCATCGCTACGCGCACGGGAACGATGAGCATCGCCCCACTGAGCCAGGGGACGGGTCCGATCCACCGAGCCGCCGCAGCGCAGTGACCACCGCGGCCGTCGTCCTCGCGGCGGGAGGCTCCAGCCGCTTTGCCGGCGAGCGGCACAAGCTTCTCAGCGACTTTCGGGGGCGGCCGCTCGTGGTGTGGGCGCTCGACCATGCCCTCGCCGCGGGACTGGACGCCACGGCGGTGGTGACCGGAGCGGTCGATCTCGACGACGTCCTCCCGGCCGGGGTGTGCGTCGTGCACAACGAGAGCTGGGCCGACGGTCAGGCCAGCTCGCTCCAGGCGGCACTCCGGTGGGCCCGAGAGGGTGGCTTCGACGCCATAGTGGTCGGGCTCGGCGACCAGCCTTTGGTTCCACCGGAGGCCTGGACGATAGTGGCCGCCTCGACCAGCCCGATTGCCGTCGCCGAATATGGGGGAACCCGATCGCCACCCACCCGGCTCGCCAGCTCCGTCTGGTCGCTCCTCTCCGAGACCGGCGACGCCGGTGCCCGGTCGCTCATGGCCGAGCGCCCCGAGCTGGTCCAGCAACTAGCGTGTCCAGGACAGGCAATCGATATCGACACCGTGGAGGACCTGGCGCGTTGGAGCTGATGCATGATTTCCGGGTTGACGTACCGATCGACCAAGCGTGGGAGGTCCTGACCGACCTCGAGCGGATCGCACCGTGCATGCCCGGCGCCCAGCTGCTCGAGGTCGAGGGCGACGAGTACCGGGGCATCGTCAAGGTCAAGGTGGGTCCCATCACCGCCCAGTACCGCGGCACGGCCCGATTCACGGAGCTCGACCCCTCGGCGCACAAGGCGGTGGTCCGGGCGGAGGGTCGCGACACCCGGGGCCAGGGCACGGCAGCGGCGACGGTGATCGCCACCCTGGACCAGGCCGACCCCGGCACGTCGGTGCACATCGAGACGGACCTGGACATCTCCGGCAAGGTGGCGCAGTTCGGCCGCGGCATGCTGGCAGAGGTCAGCGAGAAGCTCCTCGGCCAATTCGTCGAGCAGCTGGAGTCGAACGTCCTCGCCGGCCCCGGCGGCAACGGCGCAGCGACGACCGGACCCTCGGCAGCTGAGGCCGGCGAGGGAGCCGAGGAAGTTGCGACCACGGAGGCCGCGAAAGCCACGGTGGATGCCGCCGGCGAGGAGGCACGGCCTCGGGTGCGCGCCATCGACTCTCCCGAAGCCGAGCCGGTCGACGTCCTGCAGACCGCCGGAGGCTCAGTGGCCAAGCGCGCCGCACCGATCATCATCGGACTGATCGCTCTTGTGGTCGTGCTGCGCCTCCGCCGCCGCCGGCGTTGCCGGAGGGCCCGCAACGCCGATTGACGCGGGGCCCGACACGGGGCCTCAGCTCGGCCAGACGATGCTCTGCAGCTCGCTGTAGGCGTGCAGGGCGAAGGAGCCGCAGTCGCGCCCGACGCCGCTGTACTTGAAGCCCCCAAACGGGGCCTCCATGTTCCGCCCCACGGTGTTGACCCCGACGCCTCCCGCCTCCAGCTGGCGGGCGACGCGGTAGGCGCGGGAGACGTCCCCCGACCAGACGTAGTCGATCAGCCCGTAGATCGAGTCGTTGGCGATCTCGATCGCCTCATCTTCGTCGTCGAAAGGGATGACGACGACGACCGGTCCGAAGATCTCCTCCCGGGCAATCCGCATCTCGTTGCGACAACCTGCCATGAGGGTGGGGGCGACGTAGAAGCCCCGGTCGAGCGGGGGTCGTTGCCCGCCGATGACGTGGGCCCCTTCGGAGCGCCCGAGCTCGATGTAGGACTCGACCCGATCGCGGTGTGCGCCAGTGATGACCGGGCCGACGACGGTGTCGGCCTCCCGCGGATCGCCGACCTTGAGCCGGCGACCAAGCTCGGAAAGCCGATCTACCAGCTGGTCGTAGATGCCACGTTGGGCGATGACCCGAGTCGGCGCGGTGCAGATCTGACCCGAGTAGAAGGTCCAGACGCTCGCGATGCCCTGCACGGCCGAGTCGAGGGAGGCGTCATCGAAGACGATGGCCGCGCCCTTACCCCCGAGCTCCATCAGCTGGCGCTTCATCTGCCTCCCCGCTGACTCCGCGATCTTGGTGCCGACCCCGGTGGAACCGGTGAAGCTGATCATGTTCACCTCGGGGGCGTCGACCGCCGCCTGGCCGATCTCGATCCCCGAGCCCGACACGACGTTGCATGCGCCGGGGGGCAGGCCCGCCTCGGTCAAGACCTCGGCGAGGATGAACACGGCGAGCGGGTCCTGCGGCGCGGGCTTGACCAGCACGGCATTGCCCATGGCCAACGCCGGCGCGATCTTGCCGGCCGTATTGGCCAAGGGGTTGTTGTAGGACGTGATGCAGGTGACGACGCCGACCGGTTGCCGCACGGCGAGGGCGTTGACGAGCCCGCCGGGTGCGAGGGCCGTGGCCTCGGTCACCTGCGGCACGAGCGGGAGCTCCGTCGGCTCGGATACCGATCGCGCGTACCGCCGAAAGCGGGCAATGGTCACGTTGAGCTGGAGCGCCCGGACCACTCCGAGCGGAGCCCCGGTCTCGGCCTGGGCCAGCGCGACGATCTCGGACGATCGTTGGTCGAGGAGGTCTGCCGCCCGATCGAGGACGGCGCCCCGCTCGACCGGATCGACCCGGCGCCACGCTCGCCACCCCTCGCGAGCCGACCGTGCCGCCTCCAGGACCTGGCTGACGCTCGCCTCCGGAGCCCGGCCGACCACCTCCTCGGTGGCGGGGTTGACGACGTCGTAGTAGCCACCCTCGGGCTCGAGCCGCTGGCCGGCGATGTACAGCTGATGCTCGGACTGGTCGGTCACGTTGCTCCTCTGCTCTGTCTTCGATGGGTTGCGACTTGTCTCGTCTGGTTGCTGTTCGCCTCAGCCGGCAAGCCCGATGACGAGCCACATCACGCCCACGCCGAGCACGGTCGTTGCAAGGGTGAGCCGGCTGGGGTGCTGTGCGTGGGCCTCGGGCAGGATGTCCGACGTGGCCAGGTCCGCCGAGGAGCGTCGTACAACAAGAACCCAGCGCGAGCAGGACCGGCATGTTGCGTCACTCTCTCCCGGAGTCGCAGGGACTGGGCCGGGCCGCTACCACCACTTGTCGTCGTAGCGCAGTCCGAGGAGCCTCACGAGGCCGCCCATCGTCGCCCCGCGCGCCTCCCTGGCCACGGCGAGCGCGCGGGGCACGTCGAGGTTGTCGCGCAGCGCCCGAGCCACTTCCTCGGACGCTGCAGGCGAGCCGCCCGGCCTCGCTTCGGCAGAGCGCAACGACTCGAGTTCGCCCGATGCGGCGTCCAGCCGGGCCTCGTCGAAGTCCCAGGGTCGGGCGAAGGGTCGCTCGAGGATCAGCAGGCGGATTGCGGCCGCCGACCATCGCTCGAGCAGGTCGCGCACAAAGACCAGGTTGCCGGTCGACTTGGCCATCTTGGTACCGGCCATCCGGACGGCGCCCACATGCATCCAGGCCCGGGCGAACGGCCGCACCCCGGTAAAGGTCTCTGCTTGGGCGGCCTCGTAGGCATGGTGAGGGAATGCCAGGTCGTCACCTCCCGCATGGAGGTCGACGGACGCACCGAAGGTGGTGAGCGCCATGGCCGTGCATTCGGCGTGCCAGCCGGGACGACCGAGTCCCCAGGGGCTCTCCCAGGCCGGGTCGCCGCCGCTCGAGGGAACCCACAAGGCCACATCGAGAGGATCCTCCTTGTCGGGGTCGTCCGGCCGGCCACCGCGTTGGGCGGCGAGTGCGAGTGCCTCGTCGCGGGTGAGCCCGGCGCGCCGGTACACGTCGCCGCCGCGGAAGTAGACGGACCCGCTCCGCTCGTAGGCCGCGCCTCGGATCAGGAGCTCGTCGATCAGCGCGATGACGCCGTCGACGTGATCATGGCTGCGGGGCTCGTAGGTCGGGTGGGCGACGCCCAGGTCCTCCATGTCCCGCTCGAAGCGATACGCCTGCTGGGTAGCCAGCGACCGCCAGGACACCTGTCGCTCCCGGGCCTGAGCGAGAAGGTCGTCGTCGACGTCGGTGATGTTGCGGCAGACCTCTACCGACCGGCCTCCCCGGTGCAGGACCCGCGCCGCCATGTCGGCCCAGACGAAGGTTGCGGCATGCCCCAGGTGGGTGGTGTCGTAGGGCGTGATGCCGCAGACGTAGATCCGGGCGGTCCCGAGCACGGGGAGGCGCGTGTGCCCGAGCAGCAGCGGTCCCTCCAAGTCCAGCGCGTCATCGAGATCAGTCATAGGCGGTCTCCAGGAGAAGGTACCCGATCTCGCATCTGCCACGTCCCGGCTGGGGGCCGGCAGGAATGGGACGCCACAGCGCGGAGACCGGCATCAAGTACCCTTGGCCGGTGGTCCGGTCCGGGAATCACTAGCACGAGGTGCGGCCGCAACACGCCGTAGCACCGGCCAGGTCCACACGACTGCCCGCCGACTCCCCCGCCACCTCATCCTCGGGCGCCGGAACCGCCTGGGTCCCCCGGGATCGCTCCGTGCAGGTCATCGTCCTTGCCGGTTGTCTCTACCTGCTGGTCGCCTGCCTCCTCTACTGGCCCGTCGCCCCTTGGGACAGCTCGCGCGTGCTGTTCAGTGCCAACAGCGACCCGGCGCAGAGCGTGTGGTTCCTGGAGTGGACGGCCTGGGCCGTCGGTCACTTGCACAACCCCCTCTTCAGCAACTACGTCGACGTCCCGACCGGCGCCAACATCGCCAACGACACGTCCGTCCCCCTCCTCGGCGCGCTCGGGGCGCCGATCACGTGGCTGTTCGGATCGATCACCACCGACAACCTGCTGATGCGCATCGGACTGGCCGGTTCCGCCTTCACCATGTTCCTCGTCCTGCGCCGATGGGTGCGATGGTGGCCGGCGGCGGTCATCGGTGGTGGTCTCTTTGGGTTCAACTCCATCCTGCTCCAAAACTCCCAGGACCATCTCCACATCGTCTTTCTCGTGGTGGTGCCGCTGATCCTCTGGAGCGTCGACGAGTTGTTCGTCACTCAACGCCGGAGCCCGATCGCCATGGGAGCCGTCCTCGCCCTCCTGGCCATCGCCCAGTGGTTCATCAACGACGAGGTGCTCTTTGCCTGCGGCATGTTCAGCGTGATCGGGCTCGCCATCCTCGCCCTCGCCCATCGAGACAGAGCTGCAGAACACCTGAGGCGTGCGCTCCCCGGAGCCGCCCTGGCGCTCGGCATCTTCGTGGTCGTGATCGCCTACCCGGCATGGTTCATGGTGGCCGGGCCGCAGCATCTCAAGGGGCCCACCCAACCCGCCTGGGTCATCGCCAGCTATCACAGCGACCTCTTTGGTCCGATCGATCCGACCGTGACCATCACGACCAGAGCTCCCGCCGCGATCGCGGCGCGGCAGCCAAGCATGGCAGTGCTCCATTCGACGGGTGCGCAGGCGTATCTGGGGCTGCCGCTCGCGTTGGGGCTGATCGCCGTCGCCGTCGCGTGGTGGCGCAACGGCGTCGTGCGCTTCGCGACCGCCATGGCCGGCATCGCCTTCCTGCTCTCCCTCGGCGGACGGCTGTACGTGCTGGGCCACGACACCGGCATCCCCCTCCCGGCAGCGGTCTTCGCCCACCTGCCCTTGCTCTACGAGGTCCTGCCCAGCCGCCTGACCATCTTCATGTTCCTGTTCCTCGCCATCCTCCTCGGCGTCGGCCTGGACCTGACGGCGCGAAGGATCATCCAGCTGGTCAAGGAGCGCCCTGCCACCGGGGAGACCCGTCGGCGGAGCCAATGGGGCCGGCTCATGGGCATAGGCCGCGGGCGTCGCCGGAGGGTCCGTCCCGTGACGGCCGCAGCGCTGGTCGTCGCCGTGGTGGCCGCCACGTTCGTGCCCACCTTCGTCGCCGGTGCGACGCGCGTGGAAACTCCTGTCCTGTACGGGGGGGCGGCGCCGATGGTGGCGCGGTACACCCCCCCGGGCGGCGTCGTCCTGTACATGCCGCTGATCCGCAGCTTCGCCGCGCAACCCATGATCTGGCAGGCACAGAGCAACATGGCCTACCGGATGGTCGGCGGGTACGTCATCCTCCCCCGCTCCTCCTACTCGTCTCGCAACTGGCCCAAGCCGTCCAAGGAGCTGGCGACGGTGCTCGCCGTCATACCCACGGTGAGACCTCCGGGTCCGATCCCGGCCCACCCGACGCAGGATCAGGTGATCGCCGCGTGCCGGGCACTCCCCACCGCCTTGGCGCAGTACGACGTCGATTCGGTCGTCATCTGGGCTGCACCGCTCACCGACACCCGCTACGGCATCGAGGCGGTGACGGGCGCCCTCGGACCCGCACCCCACCGAGACGGTGGCCTCGTCATGTGGGACCGGGCCCGCCAGCGCGAGCGGGGCCCGGGCGCCTGCGACTCGCTGGGCACACCCTGACGCCGACGACCGGGACACGGGGAGGGACAGGGTTAGGGTGAGGCCGGTGGGGGTTCCGTCGTGATCGACGTCGTGATCGACGGGCTGCAACGTCGGAACGCCCGGCGCATCCGTACGGTGGACGACGCTCGACGTCTGGCGCGGCGTCGGGTCCCTCGGGCCGTCTTCGACTATCTCGACGGCGCCGCAGAGGGTGAGATCACCCTGCGGGCCAATCGCCAGGCGCTCGACGAGATCACATTCGTGCCGAGGATGGGCACGACCCGAGGGGTCCCCGCACCGGACACCTCCACCTCGGCGGTCGGCACACGATGCTCGATGCCCGTGCTGCTGAGCCCGGTCGGCTTCGCCCGGATGATGGAGCAGGGTGGCGACGTGGCGGCAGCACGGGCGGCGGGCGATGCCGGCACGGTCTTCACGCTCAGCACCATGTCGGGGCACACGATCGAGGAGGTGGCCGGGTCGTCCAGGGGCCCGCTGTGGTTCCAGCTCTACTTCCTGGGCGGGCGCGGGGGTGCGGAACAGCTCATCGATCGGGCGCAGCGCGCCGGCTACGGGGCGCTGGTGGTCACGATGGACACACAGACCGTCGGCAACCGCGAGCGCGATCTTCGTCACGGCATCAAGCCGCCGCTGCATATGACCCTCGCCAACGCCGCGAAGTTCGCCCCCCAGGTATCCCTCCGACCGAGCTGGCTCGCCGGCTTCGCCCTGGACCGTTTCCGGCTCGACCTCGCCAATGCGACGTCGGTCCGGACGGACCACGGGACGATGTCCGCCGAGGAGGCGCTCACCTACTGGGGAGCCTCCCCCACCACGTGGGAGGACTTCTCGTGGATCCGGGACCAGTGGCGGGGGCCGATCATCGCCAAGGGCATCATCACGCTCGAGGACGCCAAGCGGGCGGTGGGCGCGGGGGCCTCCGCCGTGGTCGTCTCCAACCACGGCGGGCGCCAGCTCGACGGCGTGCCGGCCTCGTTGCGCATCCTCCCGGAGGTGGTCGACGCGATCGGCGACCAGGTGGAGGTGTTGGTGGACGGCGGGATCCGGCGCGGTTCGGACGTCGTGCGAGCACTGGCCCTCGGGGCACGGGCGGCGATGATCGGTCGCTCGTGGGCATACGGTCTCGCGGCGGCGGGCGAGGCCGGCGTCGCCAAGGTGCTCGAGATCCTCCGAGCCGACATCGACCGGACGCTGCGATTGTTGGGATGCCCCTCGACGAGCGCCCTCGACCGGGCATTTGTCGAGCGGCCGGTTCGGTAGGCGGAGCTCTCGGGCGCCCGATCGGGTTATCGACGCCGCCTACGAGGAGAGGACCTCGGCACCGGCCGTTTCCATCAGCCCCGCCACGAGATCGCGGATCTCGGCGGGGGCCTTGGAGGGGGCGCCCGCGTCGAACGGTGGCTGAGGGTCGTACTCGAGCCCCAGCTGGATCGCCTGGGCGACCTCCGGGCCGGCGATGTCGGCGACCACGCTCAGGGCGAGATCGATGCCGGCCGAGACGCCAGCTCCCGTCACGATCCGGCCCGACTTGACCACGCGTTGGGCGGTCGGCTGCGCCCCGTAAGCGGCCAGAGAGTCGTAGGCACACCAATGGGTGGTCGCGGGCAGGCCCCGAAGGACCCCCGCAGCACCGAGGACGAGCGCGCCGGTGCAGACCGACGTCGTCCAGCGGGTGTGAGGGTGGGCCCGGCGCACCCATTCGACGATGGGGTGCCCGTCACGAGCGATCCTTCTCGTGACCGTGCCTCCCGGCACGAGCAGCAGGTCCGGACGAGGCACATCGGCGAACGAGGCGTCGACTCGAAGGTGCAGCAGGGAATTGTCGTCGTGCACGATTCCCTCGTCCGCGACCAAGACCACCTCTGCCCCGGGCAGGTTGGTAAAGACCTGGTAGGGGCCCACGGCGTCCAATGCCGTGAAGCCGGGGAACAGCCCGATGGCCAGAATCACGACGCCCTCCTCTGGAAGTGTTGGCGGTAACTGTTGGGGGTCGTCCCGACGCGCCGTTGAAAGGCGCGATGCAAGGTCTCGCCCCGCCGGAACCCCACCCGGGCGGCGATCGTGCCCACGACGAGGTCGGAGCTCTCGAGCAACCGCTTGGCGGCCTCGACCCGGAGGGACTCGACGAGCGAGGCCGGGGTGGCACCCACCTCCGAGCGGAACACCCGGGCAAAATGGCGAGGGCTCATCCCGCACCTCTCGGCCAGGATCTCGACGGACAGATCCTCGCCCAGGTTGTCGGGAAGCCACCGCTGCAACTCGACGATTGCCGGCGTCCGGGCCGGCTGGCTCTGCATCTGGACGCTGAACTGCGACTGTCCTCCCGGTCGGCGGACGAATACCACGAGCCAGCCGGCCGCGGCATGCGCCAACTCCGAGCCGTAGTCCTCCTCCACAAGAGCAAGGCTGAGATCGATTCCCGCCGTGACGCCTGCGGAGGTCCAACGGTCACGGTCGTGCACGTAGATCTGGTCGGGCTGGACGGAGACTTCGGGGCGCTCGGTCGCCAGCCGTCCGCAGGCCGACCAGTGCGTCGTCGCCCGATGCCCGTCGAGGAGGCCGGCGGCGGCGAGAGCGAGCGCCCCCGTACAGACCGAGGTCGTACGGCGGGACCGGGCGGAGAGCCGGCGCAGACCGGCGAGCGCCCTTGGGTCGGCAGCAACCCGATCTACCCCGGCGCCCCCGACGACCAGCATGGTGTCGATCCCCGAGCGCCGGGAGACCAGGTCCACCGGGGCGTCCACCCCGATCTCCACCCCGCTGTTGGACAAGGCCGGCCGACCGTCGGGTGAGGCGATGACCAACCGGTAACCGGGCTGGGCCCCAAGCAGCGAGGCGGCCCGAAAGACGTCGCAGGGTCCTGCCATGTCGAGCAGCGTGAAGCCGTCAAACACGACGATGACGATCGTCTTTGGTAACCCCTGGCGAGCCATGACTCCATGGTCGTCCCTGCGGGACATGGCGGCAAGGACGAGTTTCTGATGATTTGTGCCATCGTTCGAGACCTGCCGAGCCGTGCAAGGATGGTGCGGTGCCCGCCTCGCCCCCTGTGTCGTCCTCCTCCGACCAGAACATCGAGCTCCTCTCCCAGGCGCTCCGGGCAGTGGCGGGGAATCGATACGACGAGGCGGCCTCGATCATCGATCGGCTCCAGGCGGATCTGCCCCGGACCGCGAGCGATCCCTCCGTCCCGCCCATGCTGCAGGTGGCGATCTGGCGGCGGGACCGCTTCACGTGTCGCTACTGCGGCGGCCGGACGATCCCCCCTCCCGTGCTGCGAGCGATCTCCCTCAGGTGGCCGGAGCTGGTGCCGGGCAATCGGACGGCCCGAGCCGACGCGGTACCCCCGCCTTACCTCGCACAGGCTGCGACGATCGACCACGTGCGACCCTCGTCCCATGGTGGATCGACCGCCGAGGAGAACCTCGTGACGGCGTGCTGGCTTTGCAACACCCACAAGGGTGGCCTCGGCCTCGACCGGTTGGGCTGGACCCTCCTCGACGTCGCCGACGAGGACTGGGACGGCCTGGTCTCGACGTACCCGAGTCTCTGGGAGAACATCTGCTCCCTCGGCCACGAGCAGGACGCGCTCTACCACGCGGCCTGGCTCCGATGCTTTGCCGAGCCGGAAACCTGAGCACCTTCTCCGCCTGCGGGGCTGGACGATCCTCGGGCGCGGTCAGCGGGAAGCGGCGACCACGATCCGAAAGGCGAGCGGGAAGCGGCATCGGCCATCACCGATCCGGAACGCCGCAACGTGCCGTTGGACGGCCTCCAGGGCCTCCGGCACGTCCTGCGGCGGGACCCCAAGGAACCCGAGTTGGCTCGGATCGAATACGGCCTCCGGGGGTGCCTCCACGATCAGCTCGTGGTCGCGACGCGACACGTCTCCGAAGCCCGACGCCTCGAGGAGCTCGGAGCACCGCCCCCAGTCCCCGAGGCTGAAGGGTCCCGGTGCCGTTGCGCCCGCCACGGGCACCTCGAAAAATGGCGCCAGCGCGCGCCGGGTGTGCCAGGTGTTGCGATCGGCCTCCTGCCAGCAGGCAAAGACCAACCGCCCGCCCGGGCGCAGGTGCTCACGCAGGTTGGAAAACGCCGCAATCGGGTCGTCGAAGAACATCACGCCGAACTGGCTCACGATGGCGTCGAAGGGATCCGGGTCCAGCCGGGACGACTGGGCGTCCGCCTGGACGAACGTGAGATTGGCAACGCCGAGCTCGGTAGCGCGCCTGCGGGCCAGTTGAATCAGGGCGCCGGAGAGGTCCACGCCGACCACACGACCTGCGCTCCCGACGAGCTGCGCCGACGCAAGGGCGGCAGCTCCGCCGCCCGATCCGACGTCGAGGACCGACAGCCCGGGCCTCAAGGAAGCGGCGCGGAGCAGAGCGGGCGTGACGGCACCCGTCAGACGCTCACGGTCGGGCCACGACTTGGTCCAACGCTCGTCGTTCCACCTGCGCCATTCGGCCTCGTTGGCATGCGTCGGGGCTCCGGCCACCGCAAGAATGTAGAAGAACGGCAGGTGCGCGCCGTCGACCGGGCGCGGATCCTGGACAACCTCTGGTCGGAGGATCAGAATTCTGCGATGGTTGATGCAGAAGGAGGCAAGCAGAGCAGGCACCGCCTCGGTCAGCATCAACGACAGCCGGTGCTCTTCATCATGTTGGTGATCATCGGTGCCACAACCCTGGGGATGTTCCTGCACAGCAGGCGAGGCGCGCGGGGACGCCACGCGTCACGCGAAGGCCCTGCCTCGGCCGCGCCCGTCGTGCCGAGCTCCGATGAGCAGGGCGGGCTCGAGTCGCCTCACACCGACATCTCCGCCAGGCCACCGGACTCCAATGAGTCCCCGGCTGACGCCCCCGCCGCGGCGGGCTCGATCTCGGAGCGCCCGGCTTGGCAGGATAAGACGGCGGTCGACACTCCTGTCGTCACGTCTGCCCGGGTCGTCGCGGCGCCCGTCGCGACACCGGTGGAATCCGTCGCCACTGCGACGGCGGGCCCCCAACCACCCGATCCGCCCGACCGCCGAGGCCCGCGCCACGGCAGGCGTTCGGGTCGCGGCCGGAAGATCGCGCTGCGCCTGGCGATCGGCGTCGGATGCCTGATCGTCCTCGCCGGGCTGACCGTGGGCGGGATCAAGCTCTACTCGTCGCTCCACCACGAGCAAGTGGCCTCCGCAGACCGCTCGTCCACCGAGGTGTGGAACCTGACCCGCGGCGGAGCCGTCGTGCACCGGGTGACGGTCGAGACTTCCGATCCGGGATCTCTGGCCACGGGAGCCTGCCGCATCGCGCTGTGGAGCCTCGAGAGTCCGACCATCCTCGAAAAGAGCGAGGCGTGGACCTCTCGGGCGATCGCGCTGGGAGCACCCCAACACGATCCGGTGGACCTCTACCGGCAGCTCCTCAGCGGGATCCAGCGGCAGCAGGCGACGCTCTCGGGTGGCTCCGCTTCCGGCGAGAGCTACACGGACTCGGTGGGCAGGATCGTGGACTCCTGCACCCAGCTCGGTGTCACCGGTTGGTGAGCGGCAGGCGGATCCCGGCAAGCTGGCTCCCCTGCGCCACGAGCCGACCGCGGGCATCCCAGATGTAGCAGGATTCGTCGACTCGCTGCGCTTCGATCAGCTGGGCGCGCTGCAAGACACGTACCGGTCCGGGCGTCGGCAAGGCGCGCACGTAGGCCGTGAGCTCCAGGGTGGGGACCCACCCGGAGAACTCGATCTCGAAGGTGGCCGGTGGGAAGGCGTCGAGGGAGAACAAGAGCGACACCGGATCGAACGCCTCGGTGTCCGGCAGGGCCAACCAACCGCGCAGCTCTCCCGTCCCGCTCGGACGGCCGGACAGGAAACCACTCGAGCCCGGCTCGAGGCGCACCTCGATCTGGTCGAGGATGGCCACACGGGCGCCGCCGGGAAGGGACGGGTTGGGCGGAGAGCATTCCTCCCAAGAGACGGTGCCCATCGCCGGTAAGCCTCGGTCCCAGTAGGGGACCGCATCGGGGTCAAGCCGGCTGGTCGTCACAATCGCCTCGACGCAGGCACGGCCGTCTTGGACCATCCGGGTGCGAACCTGGCTCGCCGAACGTCCCGCCCGGAGCACCTCCGCCTCGATCACCACCTGCCCCGGCGCCGGGGACTGCAAGTAGTGGGCGCTCGCGGCGATGACATCGCCGTGGGGACCGACGGAGGCCGCCGCCCGACCCAACATGGCGAGCAGGTACCCCCCGTTGGGCTTGCCACCGATCGTCCACTCGGGGTTGACCGCACCCTCGAACCGACCGGGCTCGCGCGCGCCACCAGCTTGGTCACCTCTCCGAACGAGAGTCGCTCGACAGCGGCACCGCCCCGTCCGGCCTCCCCCAACTCGGCGCCAGAGCGGTCCACGACCGGCAACGTAGTCGGTTGCGTGATAGAACGCCACTCTCTAGAGTGCGTCTTGTGACACAACCCACTCTCGCCGCTCCGCCAGCTCGTTCCGTCGAGTGCCGATCGCCTCGCCAGGTGTTGGTCATCGTGTGCGCCGGGGTCGTGCTGGCCAGCCTCGACCTGTTCATCGTGAATGTTGCACTACCCCAGATCGCGCGAGACCTCGGGGCTCGCAGCCTCGGCGAGCTGTCGTGGGTCCTCAACGGCTACGCCATCGTGTACGCCTCGCTCCTCGTATTCTTTGGCCGGTTGGCCGATCGCTACCGCCGGGACCATGGGTTCTTGCTCGGGGTCGCCATCTTCACGGCCGCCTCCGCGGCCTGTGCCGCCTCCTCCAGCGTCGGGATGCTGATCGGCTTCCGGCTCGTACAGGCCGCCGGGGCGGCGTTGCTCACTCCGACGTCGCTCGGGCTGGTGCTCGCCTCGTACGACTCCGAGCATCGTCAGGGAGCCGTCCGAGCGTGGACGGCGACCGGAGGGTTCGCCGCAGCTCTCGGTCCGGTGATCGGCGGCCTGCTCGTCGCGGCCAGTTGGCGGTGGGTGTTCCTCGTCAACGTGCCCCTCGGAATCGCTGCCCTCGTGCTGGGTTGGCAACACCTCCCCCGCGTGCCGGGCCACGAGAGCGAGCGGCCCGACCCTCTCGGAGTCGTGCTGGTCACGCTGGGCGTCGGAGCGCTCACGTTCGGACTGGTCAAGGGGAGCGACTGGGGCTGGGGCTCGACTTCCATCATCGCCACGCTCGTGCTCTCGACGGCGCTCATCGGTCTGTTCGCGCTGCATTGCCTGACGAGCCGCTCGCCTCTGGTGCACCCCTCGCTGTTCAGGGCCCGGACTTTTACGGGGGCGTCCCTCGTGGCGATCCTCTTCTCGGCGGCCTTTGGCGCCATGCTGCTTTCCGTCGTCCTCTGGGAACAGGGCGTCTGGCAGTGGTCGGCGCTGCGCGCCGGGCTGGCCATCGCCCCGGGGCCACTGATGGTGCCCCTGGTGTCGTTTGGGATGGCGGGACGGCTCATCGCCCGCTACGGACCGGGCATCGCGATCGCTCTCGGCAGCCTCGCCTTTAGCGCGGGCGTCTCCTGGTGGGCGCTCGAGGCGACCGTCCACCCCAACTACGTGTCGGGCTTCCTCGGTGGCATGATCTTGACGGGAACGGGAGTCGGGCTCGTGCTGCCCACGATGATGGCCACCGCTGCGGCCTCGTTGCCCCCTTCCTCGTTCGCCACCGGATCGGCCGTCATCAACATGGTCCGCCAGACGGGCCTGGCGCTCGGAGTCGCCGTCCTCGTGGCGGTGCTCGGTACGGCGAACGGTCGCGGCACGTCCGCGCTCGGAGCATTCCGGCTCGGCTGGTGGGCCACGGCAGCCGTCGCGGTCCTGGGCCTGGTGCCTGCGCTCCTCCTCATCGGTCGAGGTCCTGGCCCCCACCGCTAACGTCCACCGTTCACGAGTACCTGGCCTTCGCCTACTAGGACGGTTCGGCGCATCCGCGGGAGCCACCGCTGCGACCCGCTGCGGTGGTCCGCCACCCTCCCGAGCGATGATCCCCGGTGCGTTGCGACAACGAAGGTGTGACGGGGCTCGATGCTCCAGCGCCAACGGCTACGGGCGAAACGGGGGTCCCATGGCGACGTTCATCACACGCTGAGGCCTCCCGGATCACCCTTTCCCTGTGGGGTCCGCCGAGCGACCTCGGTGGGGAAAGATCTGCTCGAAGAGCCCATCCACCCCGGAGCCGTGCAAGGTGAGCCCTCCATCGATGACCAGGTTCTGCCCCGTGATGAAGCGCGCCAGGTCCGAGCAGAGGAAGACGACGACGTCGGCGATGTCGCGCGGCTCCCCGATGCGACCGAGCGGGGTGGTTCGTTCGAAACGCTCCCGCTCGTGGGGCAGGAACTGGAACCACGGCTCGGTCATGGCCGTGAGGATCATGCCCGGCGCGACCGAGTTCACCCGGATCTCCGGGCCGTACTCGAGCGCCGCCGACGCGGTCAGGGCAGCCACCCCGGCCTTGGCCGCGGCATAGGGCGCCTCCCCGGCGGCCGGACGGGTGCCGCTGATCGAGGCCGTGGATACGACGCTGCCACCCCCGGCAGCCCGGATGTGCGGGATGGCCGCCCGGAACCCGAGGTACACGCCCTTGAGGTTCACCCCGACGAGCCGGTCCCACTCCTCGGGCGCCCATTCGTGGAGGGGTGACTGACTGCCGACCCCGGCGTTGTTGAAGAGGATGCTGATGCCGCCCATTGCTGCCGCGGCGGCGTCGACCGCCGAGACGAGCGCGTCCGGGTCGGTCACGTCGGCGGGGTGGGCGGTCCCGCCCGTCTCCTTCGCCACCTCGTGCGCGGCGTCCGCGTTGACGTCGATCACGGCGACCGCCGCCCCCTCCTCCGCCATGCGCCGCGCGGTCGCTCGCCCGATGCCCGACGCTCCCCCCGTCACGACCGCTCGCTGGCCGTCCAGCAGTCCCATGTTCTCCTCCCCGATCCGCCCGGGGCACCCTACGCCTCCCGGCTCCGCGCCGCTCGGCTCCGCGCCGCTCGGCTGCAGGAAGCACTCGCCTCCGGAAAGAAGGCCGGTGGGCGGATCTGATTGACTTCGTCCCTTGCACCTCACCACCACCTTCGTGGCCTACGGCCTTGGCGCCGCCATCGGCTTCGTGGCCGACCGCGGGGGACCTCGGATCAAGAAGGACTGGCCGATCTACCTGCGGATCCAGTTCCTGGCGTCGGCGGCAGCCGCCGGCCTGTTCTCCGCCTGGGGGCTTACGGCCCCGCGCCAGATCGTGGCCCCCCTGATCATCGCGGGCACGGGTTTCATCCTGCTCGGTGCGTCGTACGTGACGCGCCGTGCTGCGAGCGGGGGGCAGTCAGCGCTTGAGGCGTGGGCCGCCTATCCCAACACCGCCTTTTGGGTCCTGCCGATCGCCGAGGCCCTCACCGGGTCCGCCGGGGCCAGGATCGCCACGCTCTCCAACGCCGCCTACAGCGCGCCCGGGGCCGCCGCCATCCACCTTCTGCGCCGCGACGCGCCGCACCCCCAGCGGCGCGCCACCTTCTGGATCGACCAGTCGTCGGTGCTGGCGGTCGTGGTCGGCCTCTTCCTCCACCTCGCCGGGCCGGCCCCCGAGGCGTCGAAGTTGGTCCTGATGGGCTCGGGTCCCGCCTTGGCCTTCGTCGGTGCAGCCCTCTTCGTGGGATCGGTGCTGCATCCGCACAACGACCGCGACCCCGACCAGCCGTCCGGCGTAGCCCGCTGGGCAGCCCTGACCGTCGTCCGGGTGGCCTGCCTCGTGCCCCTGGCCCTCTTCACCTCCTCCAAGGACGTAGCGGTCGTGGCGATGCTCTGCGCCTTTGGTCCGCCGGCGTTCAACCCGTCACAGCTCGCGGTCCTCTACCGCTACCGTTCGAACGTCGTCTACGCAGCGGCCCGCTGGAGCTGGGTCCTGCTCCCGGTCGGCTTCGCGATCGCGGTCGCCATCCGCTGACCGGTCCGGCGCGCCCCGCGACCGTCGATCCGGGCTCGTCCCCGAGCCCGGACCCGGTCACGCAGCGAGGAACCCTCCCGACTGATGCTGCCAGAGCCGGCGGTAGAGGCCATCGTCCGAGCGCGCCAGGAGGTCGCCGTGCGTCCCCTGCTCGACGATGCGGCCTCGGTCCATGACCACGATGCGGTCGAGGCGGGCGATGGTCGCGAGGCGGTGGGCGACGACGATGGCGGTCGCTCCCTCCATCAGGCGCCAGAGCGCCTCCTGGACCAGGGCCTCGGACTCCGAGTCGAGGGCCGACGTAGCCTCGTCGAGGATGAGGACGGGCGCAGCCTTGGCCATGGCCTGGGCGATCGCGACCCGCTGGCGCTGCCCGCCGGACAGCTTGAGTCCGCGCTCGCCGACGACCGTGTCGTAGGCGTCGGGCAGCTCGCGCACGAACTCCTCGACGTGCGCCGCACGCCCCACCCGATGCACGAGCTCCATGTCCGGCTGCTCCAGCCCGGCAGCGCCGTAGCAGATGTTGTCGGCGATCGAGCGGTGCAAGAGGTGGGGCTCCTGTGGAACGTAGGACACCCGCCGGCGCAGTGATCGCTGCGTCACGCGGCTGACGTCCTGGCCGTCGATCCGGATCGAGCCTCCCTGGATGTCCATGAAGCGCAGCACCAGCTTGGTGAGCGTCGTCTTCCCCGACCCCGAGGGGCCCACGAGGCCGACGTGCTCGCCCGGCTCGATCCGCAGATCGAGGTCCTCGAAGAGGGTCCCGCCGTGACGGTAGGCGAACCGGACGCCTCGGAACTCGACGGATCCGCCGGCGACGACCAGATCGGTGGCGTCCGGTGCGTCGACGATCTCGGGTTGGGTGTTGGCAATGCCGACGAACTTGGCGCAACGTCCCACGGCCCGGGAGATCGAGCGGACGAACTCGAAGGACTCCTGCAGCGAGCCCCCGACAAAGGTGACGTAGAACAGGACCAGGTAGATCGCGCCCGCCGCGACGACGTGGTGGAGCGCGAGCACGAGCCCCACCAGGATGGCGACCCAGTTCAAGAGGGCCATCGACGACTCCATCTGCAAGCGGGTCGCCGAGAAGACCCGCCTCGCCTTCAGGTCGGCGCGGACGGAGTCCGCCACCACCCGGGCGACGTGGCCCATCTCCCGGTCCTCGGCGCCCTGGGTCCGGACGGTCGTCAGGTTGGCGATGGTGTCGGCGATGACGCCGGTGGCCTGGGAGTGCGTGTCGGCGAATTCCGTCTCTGCCGCCACGACCTTGGCCATCCTGCGCCAGAGGACGCCGGCGAAGACCACCACGAGGATCGCCATCACGACCGCCACCGGCCAGGCCGCGTAGGCCAGGACCGCGATGGCCCCGAGCGCCGTGACGCCGACGCGCAGCGCCCCCCAGGAGGCCATGTCGATGATCTCGACGAAGGCCCATGAGAACGTCTCGAGCGTCGAGATGACCTCGCCGGACGGACGGTCCGTGTGCCACCGGTGGCTGAGCTCGATCAGGTGGTCGTACCCGTTGGTGATGGCTCGGGAGAAGGCGCGCAGCGTCGCACCCCAGTCGACCCAACCGGCTGCCCGCCAGAGGAGGGTGGAGGCGGCGAGAACGATGGCGTAGGCGACGACGAGCGGTCCGAAGCTGGACCACAGGCCCGCCTTGGCGGGTAGATGGGCGATCCTTGCCAAGAGGGTGGCAAAGATCAGCGGGCCGGCAACGGCGCTCGCGAGGGTCCCCGCGGCGATCGCCGCCCAGGCGACGGCAAACGAGGCGCGGTCGCGACGCATCTGTCTCCAGCAGTAGGCGAAGGTGTCCCTGGTCGATGCGGCAGGGAAGAGTCGTTGGTCGTCCATGGGAGGGCTCCGTGTAAGGATCCGAACAGGGTTGGAGGAGCACGGCGCCCGACGGGCGTCGACTCGGGGAGAGGGTCGGCCCTAGCGGGCCGAGGGCAGGCTCCGACGAGAGGTCAGAAGAGCCGCAAGCGGGGCTGCGACGTGATACCGCCGCCCACCGACACCTCGAAGCTCGGAAGCACCGGGGTGTCGAGTCCGAGGGCGCGCGGGAGACCCGTGTGGGTCACGGACATGCCAGCCATCGGATCACCTCGCTTCCTTCCTCGGAAGGCACCATCGTAACGCAAACGGGCGTACGGAGATTGCTGGGCCGTGGACATCCGTCCATGCGATAACCGCCACACCCTCCTCGTAGGGTTGCGGCCATGGTCATGACGGCCGAGGACCGACGAGGAGGCCCTATTTCGCTCGGACGGACTCAAGGGTCAGCACGCGAAGTGAATTGGTTGGTGCAGACGTATCGGATTTGGGCGTAAGAACCATTGCGGGTGTTTCTGTAGAGATTGAACTGGACTGAGACGTAGCCGGCTCTTACCCGACTCGCTCGAAGCGGAAGCCCGACTGTCCGTGGCTGCCCTTGGCCTCGACCCGGGGCTCGGGATCCTCCATGCCGACATGCGCAACCGAGAGGGCTTCGTTCTCGACGTCCTCGATGCAGTCCGCCCGGTGGCGGAACGTCATGTGCTGCGAGTCCTCAACGAGCCCCTTCGGCGCAGAGGCTTCACCGAAGACAGCCGAGGTTGTGTGAGGGTCCTCGCTCCGATGACGCATCGCCTGGCCGAAGCAATGCCCTTGTTCGCCGTGGCACTCGCGCCCGTCGTCGAGACGGTCGGGCAGATGCTGGGAGATTCCTCCGCCTACGACGTGGATGTTCCTGCCTACCTAAGCCGGTCGAAACACACCGAGGCTGCGCGACGCCGCTCGAAGGGCAACCAGCAATCCCGCAAGGCTCCACGGCCCAGCCTCAACCCTGCAGAGCTGCGCGGTCGCGGGAACGGCAAGGCGAAATCGAGGACCGACGTCGAGCCTCCGACCTGCCGATCCTGGGGGAGAGTCCTACCCCTGCGGCCAAAGATGGGGCGGCGCTCCTCGTGCGATGAGTGTCTCGCCTCGGATGCGATCGCGGATCACCGTTCCAAGGGCGGGCAGCCCAGCACGGCGCCGACCAAGCCTGGGAGGTGGGGCGTGAAGACGCCGCACCCCCTCCATCTCACTTGCCTCCCGGAGTTGGTGGCTCTCACTGCTGAATACAGCCCGTGCGGGGACTTCAGCGGAAACGAAAACTAGTGGTTAGCCCCTCATCCGAATACACGCCAGGCACTACTCGGGAGCGAGACGCACGCGATAGTGACCCTGTAGTTGTGTGGTCCTGGACCGGCAAAGGGCACGGTCTCCAGATGCACTGTCACAGACAGGACGATGCGAGAGAGAAACGCGTACCCCTCGGTGTCTCTGGCGATGAACACGTGGAAGAAATCGGGTGCCACGACTTCAGCATCAATTCGGGTGCGATTGGCACCTATGCCTTTGACGTAGTAGCCCGCGGCCACGTCGTTAGGGCAGCTGAGCGTCCGATCGACGCCCCCGCTGCCCATGATGGTCCCCTCATAAGTATGCGTAATCGTCGACTCTGCCGGGGCCGCTGAGGCCGAAGTGGATACGCCCAGTGCGGCACCCGCGAGGCCCAACGCAAACGTTGGTGCGACCAGCGCCACTGCAGATTTTTTCGTCCAATTCATGCTTTCCCTCTCTCCTCTGTGCAGGCGTTATACCACGGGTCATTCCGGGCCCTTCGATCACCCCATCCAGATACCCCGGCCCCCCCTAGGACCCCCCCTCCGCACCCTGGGCCCCGGAGCACGCTTCCCGGGCCCGATGTAGGCCCCTTTTCGGGCCCGGTCTCTCCTGCGCCCAAGGGCCACGACGTCTTGAACGTGGCCCATCTCGGACGCCACCCCAACGCCTTCCAGCGCACCGCCTTGGAGTGGCTCCACCCGGGCTGTGCGGTCCGGGGGTGCAACCAGCAGGTGCGCATCGAATGGGACCACCGGGAGGACTGGGCCAAGACGCACGTGACGGCCCTCCCGCAGCTCGACGGGCCCTGTCGCTACCACCACCGGGTCAAGACCACCCGGGGCTGGATGTTCGTGGAGCGTCGTGGCAAGCGGACCTTCGTGGCCCCGGAGGACCCGAGGCACCCCAAGTACCGGACTCGTGGCCCGGCCCGGCCCGAGGTCGAAGGTGGCGAGCGCGACGGGCCAGATGACACGGGGTAGCGGGACTCAGGCCCGAGCACGATTGTGCTCCGAGGATGGTTCACGAGCTCAACGGGCGGACCGGCGCGAGCTCACCCGCGGGCACAGGGCATCTAGCCTGAGGCGATGCCCGAGGCCGACCGAGGGCCGACTCAATCGGACGAGGACCCGGTCCTGCCCGATAAGGGCCAGGCGGCCCTCACGGCTCTGGCCGCGGCCGAAGCAGACCTCGCGGCGGCACATGCCGCCGGCGACCAGAACCAGTCGACCTTGCTCCGCGCACTCCTCGACAGCGGGGGGACGCTCGTCCTCTACCACCCCGGGCGCCAGCACTACGGGGTCCGATTCGGCGAGATCGAGGGCGCCCGCCACATTGCGGTCGTCGTGCCGGGCGTCGGCGACGAGTCGAACTTGCGCAGCGACTGGCTTCCCGCCGCCCGGCACCTCTTCGACGCGGCTCCGGCGACTGCCGTCGTCCTCTGGAAGGGCTACGACAACCCGTCCAGCCTGCTCGCCGCCGCCGTCGACGTCATCGAATGTGACGAGGATCTCGTCGCCGCCGGCCGCGACCTGACCGAATTCGTCCGGTCGCTCTCCCTCCACCCCCGCCAGACGCTCACCATCGTCGCCCACAGCTTTGGCTCGATCGTCACCGGCGCCGCACTGGCCGACTGCGGTCTCCGGTGCACGGACATCGTCGTAGCCGGAAGCCCCGGAATGACGGTCGACGAACTGCGGGAGCTCCATGTGAGTCGATGGCACTTCTTTTCCGAGGAGGCACCGGGAGACGCCATCGCCGAACTCGGCATCTTTGGAGCCTCGCCGACCTCGCCCTCGTTCGGGAGCACACGGATGCGCACCAACGCCCCGGGCCACGTGGAGGTGATGGCCCACTCCAATTACTTCGTGCCCGGCTCCGAGTCCCTCGAGAACATCGTCGACGTCGTGGTCGGGCACTACTCGTCGGTGCTCGAGCACGCCCCCTCCGTCGCTGAGGTTGCCGGCGGGCTCGTGGCCTGGACGCTGCGGATCCCGACGCGACCGATCGAAGCGCTCTCCCGGCACTACCGCGGGCCCGGCTTCCGGATCATCGTGAACGCGCGACAGGCCGTGGACCTGACGGCCACCGAGACGGGGAACCTCGTGCGGGACGCGCTGGACAACGCCGAAAGGGCGCTCACCTGGGTCGGTCACCGCCTGCTGGGGAACCCGGGCCCCTAGGGCGCACCACGTCCCTATCGCACTGGGCCCTTATCTCACTGGCGCAGGCTGCGCGCCCCTCACCAGGCGGCCCGGCACTGCATCGGTGTGCTCACCGTCTTGGAAGGTGACCTCGCCGGAGCAGACGGTGGTCTTCCAGCCGTCAGCTCGCTGGATGAGACGCCGTGCGCCACCGGGCAGGTCGTGCACCATCTCGGGCAGGCGTAGGTTGAGCCGCTCGAAGTCGACAACGTTGAGGTCGGCTTTGTAACCCGGCGCAACCACGCCACGATCCTCGAGTCCGTAGAGCCGAGCCGTGTCGCGGGTCATCTTCTTGACCACCAGCTCGACCGGGAGCCCATCGGCTCGATCGCGAGCCCAATGGCTGAGCATGAAGGTCGGTGTGCTGGCGTCGCAGATGACGCCGCAGTGGGCACCGCCGTCGGACAGTCCCAGGGCCGAGTTGGAGTGCTGGAGCATCTCCTTCATGTCGTCGAGGCTCCCGTGGCTGTAGCCGCCCAGCGTGTACAGCACCAGCTCCCGACCCTCGTGGCGCAGCATGAGGTCGTAGAGCACCTCCTCCTCCGGACGATTCTCCCGACCAGCGATCGCCGCGACGCTCATGTCCGGCGTGGGCTCGTAGTTGGGCGGTTCGCCCAGCGGGAACATGTGGGCGGTCCCACCGATGCCGATGAGCGCCTGGAGCGGGTCGTCTGCGACCGTCTCCGAGAGGATCGCCCGCCGCACCTCGTCCTTGCGGAGGTGCTGCACCCGTTCCGCCAGCGGGAGGTTCGCGATCGCCGTGTAGGAGGGCCGGCGGGAGAAGGGGTGAAAGGTCTGGAAGCCCACCAGGATGTTGAGGGCCCGGCCACCCACCTGGGGCCTCAAGTCCGCACCCTCGGCGTTGGCCTCTGCGGCCAGTCGCAGGATCTCGCGCCACAAGTCGGGCGCGCTGTCCACCTGGAGGAGGGCGAAGCTGACCGGACGACGGATGGCGGCCGAGAGGCGGCGCATCCATTCCACCTCCCGCTCCGGCGCCGCCAGATCCTCGCCCATCGCCCCGGCGGGCGCGAGCTCGAAGACGCCGGCACCGAGCGCTCCCAGGGCTCGTCCGATCCCGAAGAGCTCGTCCTCGGCCGCGAAGGTCCCCGGCACGGGCTCACCGTCCACCGCGCGGTGCACGATGGTCCGAGAGGTGGAGAAGCCGAGGGCCCCCGCGGCCACCCCCTCCTTGACGAGGGCGGCCATCGCCTCGATGTCCTCAGGAGTCGCCGGCTGGTTACGCGCCCCACGCTCCCCCATGACATAGGCGCGCACTGCTCCGTGGGGAACCTGCGTGCCGATGTCGAGGACCCTTCCCATGCGCTCGAGCGCCGACAGGTACTCGGGGAAGCTCTCCCAGCTCCATTCGATGCCCTCGGTCAGGGCCGTGCCCGGAATGTCCTCCACGCCCTCCATCAGCTGGACCAGCCAGGCCTCCGCACCGGGGCGAACCGGGGCGAAGCCGACGCCGCAATTGCCCATCACCACGGTCGTCACGCCGTGCCACGAGCTTGGCGTCACCTGCGGGTCCCACGTGGCCTGGCCGTCGTAGTGCGTGTGCACGTCGACGACACCGGGGGTGACGAGTAGGCCATCGGCCTGCAGCGTGCGGCGAGCGGACCCCTCGTGAACCTCGCCGACCGCGCTGATGCGACCCCCATCGATCGCCACGTCGGCGGTCCGCGGCGGACCTCCGGTGCCGTCGACCACGGTGCCGCCACGAATGAGCAGATCGTGCATGCGAATCGTCTCCTTGCCCGGCGATACCCCGTCGCTCCGGGCCCCCAATCCTGACACGAGCTCGTGATGCGCCACAATGGTTGCAATATGCGACCATTGGTGGTGCCCCCGAGCCGCTCCCGCCCTTCGAGATGACCAGGCCGTCACCCGGATCCGACCGCGTCGTGGCCCTGGTCGACATCTTGTCGGCACGTCCCGACGAGGCACTGACCCTGGCCGAGATCACCCGCCGCCTCGGCGTGAACAAGTCGACCTGCCATTCGATGCTCCGGACGCTCACCGAGGCCGGCTGGCTCCTGCGCGACCCGTTTCACAAGACCTATCGGCTCGGACCGGCCCTCGTCGCCGTGGGACGGGCCGCGGCGTCGGGCTTTCCCGCTTTGGAGTTTGTGCGGCCCGCGATGATCGAGATGAGCCGCCGCGCAGGGTCGCACTGCGTGGCGTTGGCCGTGGCCCCCGAGCACGTGACGGTCGTCGATCAGGTGCGCGACGTGCGTGCCCAGGGAGCACCGATCCGGCACGGCTTCATCCCCCTGCACCCCCCGTTTGGTGCGGCCGTTGCCGCATGGTCGGGGCCCGAGGGCCAACGACGCTGGCTCGGTCTCGCCCCTCCGGCCTTCGCCGAGCGCTATGCGGCGGCGCTGGAGGCCATCCGGTCACGGGGGTTCGCCATAGAGCTCGCAGAGCCCCCGCTCGCGGCGCCGTCGGATGGAGCACCGCTCCCCCAAGTCATACAACGGCTCGCCCGTGCGCTCACTCCCGATGTCCTCCCCCTCGACGTCGAGGATGACCGCTCCTACGCCGTGAGCGCCATCAACGCCGCCGTGATCGGGGCGGACGGAGCCGTCGTGCTCATCGTGTCCCTCATGGGCTTCCCCAACGCGCTCGACGGATCCGAGGTCGCCGACATCGGCCTCCGCCTCCACGAGGCGGCCGCCACCGTGTCGGCGGCCCTGGGCTCGCCCGTCCTGGGCACGGGCGCGAGCCCTCGATCTGTCTGAACCTCGGCGACTCGCGGGTACCCGTCAGCGGGGCGTCGTCAGATCCCGAGCGCGTCGCGCGTGCGATCGAGCTCGGAGGGGTCCACCGTGGTCGGGACGAGGAAGAACTCGTCGCACCCGGCCTCCTGCGCCGCTTCCATCGCCTCACGCAACGCCTCCGGGGTGTGCACCGGGGCGGTCCGGGCCAGATCGCGGGCGTAGGAATCGCTGAAGATGCGCATGTAGTCGTAGACGTATCGGCTCAGCTGCTCTTGCGCATCGGGGCCCAGCGCGTACCAAAGACTGGCGGAGAAGTGTGGGGCCTCGCTGCGCCCGGCGTCCTTCCACGCCGCCATCACCCTCTGGCGCTGCGCGCCGAGGGCGTCGGCATCCACCGAGACGATGGACGAGGGATCGTCCACTCCGGCGGCCCATCGCGCAGCACGAGCGAGGGCCTTGGGCCCGACGACCCCCGCCACGATGGGGGGGCCTCCCGGCTGGACCGGCGGGGGTCCGACCGGATCGGCACCCTCGAACGGGGGCTCCTGCGCCCAGATGCGGCGCATCTGCGCAACCTGATCGTCCATCCGTTGCCACCGCCGTGAGAATTCGCCCCCGATCGCCCGGTAGTCGTGCTCGCGTCCACCCACCCCGACGGCAACCGTGAGCCGCCCGCCGGAGAGCCGGTCGATCGACGCCACGTCCTTGGCGACCTGCACGGCATCGTGGGCCGGGAGGACGATCAGGGTCGACCAGAGTCGAACCCGCTCCGTGAGGGCCGCGGCCGCCGAGAGCTGCACCGTGAGGGCGTGGCTCGTGTAGGTGACCCGCTCGGGCACGGCCAGGCTCGACCACGGTCCTTGGTCGATGCCACGGCACCACGCCAGCACCTCAGCCCGATCGTGCGGCAGCATCGTGGGCAGCGTCATCGCAATGTCCATGGCACCCATGATGCCAAGCCCCGAAGCGCCGATGCCCTGAAGGGCGAGGTCCCTGCTCCTAGTCGGCGGACGGGCCTCCGGCCCCGCCGCCCGTCGGCGTCTCGGCCTGCCACCCGCGGAAGCTTCCCGGTGGGCAGACGGTCGTGCCGGCGTCAACGGTCATCGAGAGCCCGGTGATGTAGCGGGCGGCGTCGCTCACCAAGAACAGGATGGCGGCGGTGACGTCCTCCGGTTGAATGAGGGCGACGTCGAGGAGGTTGAGGCTTTTCATCCCCGGCTCGGCGTCGGCGAACGTCGCGCCTTCCTTGCCGGCGAACAGGTCCAAGCCCGGCTGATTGAGGACCAGGTCTGTCGCCACGCCGCAGGGGTGCACGGAGTTGACGCGGATGTCGAACGCGGCGAGCTCCACTGCGAGCACCTTCATGAGCCCGGTGATGCCGTGCTTGGCCGCGACGTACGGCGCAACGTTGGGGATAGCCGTGAGGCCGGCATTGGAGGAGGTGAGCACGATGCTCCCGCTCCGTCGCTCGACCAGGTGCGGCATGGCGGCACGGCACGTGTTCCAAGCGCCCGTCAGGCAGATGTCGATCGTCTCGTCCCAGGTCTCGTACGGCGTCTCCCAGGCCGGGGCAAAGGCCGTGATGCCGGCATTGGCCAAGACGAAGTCGATGTGCCCGAGCTCGTCGATCGTGCGATCCACCAATGCGTGCATCGCCGAACGGTCGCGAACGTCGGCCTCGACGGCGACGCAGCGGCGACCCGTCTCGAGGACCATCTTTTCGGTTTGCATCCGGTCCTCTGCGGTGGCGGTGCGATAGAGGGTCGATTTGACGGGCTCGGAGATGTCGCAAAACGCAATGTCACATCCCCTCTGGGCCAATGCCAGTGCGTGGCTTCGCCCCTGGCCTCGAGCACCTCCGGTAATCAGCGCAACCTTGCCGTCAAACTCTCCCATCACAGCCTCTTTCGCGTCGGCGACCCTGCAGGGTCCGGGTCTTGTGGCGGGCCCCGACCGCCCGGGGTCCGATCGCCCAGTGCATGGTAGTAAACGGTCCGCAGGGGCGCCCCGAGGCTGCGGGCTGCCCTTACCCGGCAGTAGGCGGCCGTTACCAGAGGGTAATGCCTCATTACCCTCTGGTACCCACTAGACGCGCCGGCCTCGGTGGTGTTGGCTTGGCATTGTTCCGTGAAGCACATGGGACGGAAACCAACTGGGAGGATTGGAACATGCCAGAGGGAACCGAGAAGGACCTGTCGATCGACGAGGAGCAGAGCGAAGAGGTCGCCGGTGGCCTCAACCTGAGCCAGAGCGCCCTCAAGGTCCCCAAGGAGCGCGTCCTGGGCACGGCGGAGACCGAGGCGGCACCGCCCCCCGGCATCTAGCCACCGTAGGCCGGCGTCGCCGGCCGCCTCGGAATGAGGCTTGTGACAGAGGTTCCGGGCAACCGCCTGAGGGCTTTGTCGGACAGAAACCAATTGGGAGGATGAGAACATGCCAGAGGGAAACGAGAAGGATCTGTCGATCGACGACGAGCAGAGCGAAGAGGTCGCCGGTGGCGCCAAGGCCGAGGCGCTCCTCAAGGAGGAGGCACTCCGGGAGCGCTCCGTCGCCTCGATGGAAGCAGAGCGACCGGCCTGAGCTAGCTCTCGATCGGCCGGCGTCGCCGGCCGACTCGGAATGATGCTTGTACAAAGGCCCCGGGCAACCGCTCGGGGCCTTTGTCGCGCGCCGGATATCTGGCCCGGACGCGACACCTCCCTGACCGCAGATAGCGTGTCGCCCACCGAGAATCCCATGCCCGCACGCCCGACCACGCTGGTGCTCGTCCACGGTGGCACCTTCACCTCGACGATGTGGGACGAGGTGGTCTCCCGGTTGATCACTCCGACGCTGGCCGTCGACCTGCCCGGGCGCCGATACCGTCCCGCCGACCTCTCACAAGTGAGCCGGCGCACCTGGATGCAGTCGGTATGCGATGATATTCGTCTCGCCGGTCTGACCAGCGTCGTCCTCGTCGGCCACTCCTCGGGCGGCTACGTCATCCCGGGTGTTGCGGCCATGATGCCCGAGGCGGTGCGGGGCTTGGTCTTCGTGGCGGCCACGGTGCCCGCCGAGGGTCGATCTCCCGTCGACTACCTCCGGCCGGATCTGCGGTCGCTGGCCCTGGAGACGCGCGAGGCGACGACCGCGGCGTCCAGCGGCAAGACGCTCGGGGGTCTGCGACCGGGCGAACCGGCGATCGAGACCGACCTCGAGGTAGTCGAGAACGGTCCGCGCATGGGCCTCGAGGCGCCGGGACCACTCCACGAGGCGTTTTCCTGGGAGGGCTTTCCGGCGCAGGTCCCACGCACCTACGTCCGGTGCCTTCGCGACCGGGTCATCCCACCCGACTTGGCCGACGTCATGATCGCGAACATGGGAGGGGCCGCCGTGGTCGACATCGATGCCGGTCACGGCGTGGCGATGCGTGCCCCTGCCGAGCTCGCAGCCGTGCTCGAACGCTGCGCCCCGAGCGACGGCGACCCGACGGGCTGATACCGGGAACCTCGGCGCGGGCGGCGAGCCGCCCCTTTGCCAGGTTGCGCCTGGCGCTGGCACAATCTGTCAGATGGCACGGCGTGCCAACTAGCCGGGGTTCCACCGCGGCTCCTCCTCACCATGGCCGAGATCCAGCTCGTCGATCCCCCTTCCACCGCCACCACGAGCGCCCGCCATCGCTGGCTGGCCCTCGTGGTCATGTGCTTCACGGTGCTGCTCATCTCTCTCGACCAGACGGTGCTCAACGTTGCCCTCCCCACGCTGGTCAAGGAGCTCCATCCGAGCTCGAGCCAGCTCCAATGGATCGCCGACGCGTACACGCTCGCCAATGCCGTCCTCCTGCTCTTTGGCGGGGCGCTCGGCGATCGCTATGGGCGGCGACGGATCTTCCTGGTCGGCGTCGCCATCTTCGGGACCGGATCGCTGGCCTGTGCGTTGGTGCACGACGCCAATGCACTGATCGCCGCTCGAGCACTCACCGGAGTGGGCGCGGCATTCCTCATGCCGGCCACGCTGTCGATCGTCACCTCGACGTTCCAGGGAACCGAGCGCGCCCGTGCCATCGGGATCTGGGCCGGCGTCGGCGGGATCGGGACGGCGGCCGGCCCGCTGCTCGGCGGCTGGCTGCTGGGGCACTTCTGGTGGGGTTCGGTCTTCCTCATCAACGTCCCGGTCGCCGTCATCGCCTTCGTGGGCGCGCTGACCCTCGTCAAGGAGAGCCGCGGTGGACAGCTGCAGAGGCTCGACCCGATCGGCGTGGGCCTCTCGTCCCTGGGGCTCGTCGCACTGACCTACGGGCTGATCGAGGCTCCCACCGAGCGCTGGGGATCACCGGTCGTCATCGGGTCCTTGCTCCTGTCTGCGGCCTTTCTGGCGGGCTTCGTCGCGTGGGATCGCCGATGGGACAACCCCCTGCTCGACCTGCAGCTGTTTCGGAACCGGACCTTCTCGTCCGCCCTCGGGGCCGTGACGGCGGTCTTCTTCGCGATGTTCGGAGTGAGCTTCCTCCTCAGCCAATACATCCAATTCGTCCAGGGTGTCGGCGTCTTCGGGGTGGGGCTTCGCTTCCTTCCCCTGGCGATCGGCGCCCTGCTGGGCAGCAACCTGGCCGCACGGCTCACCGAGATCTTCGGTCTCCGGGCGATCATCCTCACCGGGATGCTGCTCGTGACGACCGGCCTCGCCATCTTCGCCACGGTCTCGGTCGACTCGGGCTACCTGCCGGTCGGCCTGGCCTTTGCCGCCATCGGGTCGGGTCTGGGCCTGGCGGTGGCCCCGGCCTCCAACGCCATCATGGGAACCCTTGCGCCCGGCAAGATCGGAGCCGGGGCGGGCCTCCGCAGCACGGTCCAGCTGCTCGGAGGCTCCTTTGGGGTGGCCATCATCGGCAGCCTGGCCGTGAGCCGCTACCGGAACGAGGTCGAGCAGGCCTTTTCGGGCCCGCTCCGGGCCGTCCCAGCCGACGCTCGGGCATCCATCATGAGCCAGATCGGCGATGCCCGGGTCACCGCAAGTCACCTCACGCCCAGCGTCGCGCACTCGGTGATCGCCCAGACCAACGACGCGTTCGTCAGCGGCATGCGCCTCAGCGCGACGGTGGCCGTCGCCGTCATGGTCCTCGCCACCATCGCCGCCGCAGTGTGGATACCGACGCGGGGCGTCCCGATGCACGAAGCCGAGCCCTCGGGCCTTGCGATCTAACACCGGCTGGCCGAGACCGAGAGGCAACCACCACCGTCGCCATCCAAAGGGGAGATGATGACCAACGGGCTCACTGAGCGTCACAAGGAGCGAACCCATCGAGAGCTGGCCTCGGCCGCCGCTCGGTTGTTCCTGGAGCGAGGGTACGCGGCGACGACCGTGCAGGACATCGCCGAGGCGGCGGACGTCTCGCCGAGGACCTTCTTCCGCTACTTCCCGTCCAAGGAAGACACCATCACGGCCATCGTCGGGAGCAGTGTGGACGACATCATCGACCACCTGGAGACCCATCCGGAGGACCGCGTCCTGCGCGAGGCGCTCGGCAACGCGCTGCGGGCCGTCGCCTCGCAGGTGCGCCAGGACCTGGACGCGTCGCGGGCGTTTCGAAAGCTTTTGTGCGCAACCCCCGCGCTCCACGGTCGCTGGCTCCAAGAGCAGCGCCGTAGCCGCAACCGGCTGGCCGACGCCCTCGGGCCCTGGTTCGGCGGGCCACCCGCCACGTTGAAGTCGCACCTGGCGGCCGGGAGCGCGCAGTTGGCGGTGGAGATCGCGGTCGAATTTTGGGCTGCCGACTCCTCCGTTGCCGATCCCCTTCGACTCCTCGACGAGGCACTGGCGCTCCTCGACGCACCCCTCTTCTCGGCCAAGCGCAGTTCCTGACGGGCGGCTGCCCGGCTCACGACACCGGTGGCATGAACTGCGGGATCCAACGGTCCCGCCCGCCCAGCAGCTCCTTTCGCTGCGCCTCGATCCGCTCGATGCTCCAGTGCTCGCCGCCGGCGTCGATCTGGGTGAGCGGATGGAAGCCCTGCACCACCTGGATCCGCGATCCGCTGACGGCGAACACCTGCCCGTTGACGTCCTTTGCGAGGTCCGAACTGAGCCACACGACGAGCGGCGAGATCTGTGATGCCGCCAGCGGGTCGACCTCGCCCGCCTCGGGCTCCTCCCTCCCGGAGAGGACGGTGCCGAGGAGGCGGGTGGCGGCGGTGGGAGCGATGACGTTGGCACGTACGCCGGCTCGTTCCAGCTCGCGCGCCAAGACGACGGTCATGGCGACCAGCCCGGCCTTCGCGGACGCGTAGTTTGCCTGGCCGGCGTTGCCGTACAGCCCGGATTCGGACGCGGTGTTGACGATCGAACCGTTGACCGGCTCACCCGTCGCCTTGAACCGCTCCCTCCAGTAGGAGGCGGCGAAGCGGGCCGGGGCGAAGCTGCCCTTGAGCACCACGTTCACGACCACGTCCCACTCGTCCTCGGACATGTTGAAGGCCATCCGGTCCCGAAGGACGCCCGCGTTGTTGACCAGGACGTCGAGCCGACCGAAGGTGTCCACCGTCTGGCGGATCAGCTCCTCGGCGGCCTTCCAATCGGCCACGTTGCCCCCGTTGACCGCGGCGCGCCCGCCCGCGGCCTCGATCTCGGCCGCCACCTCCTGCGCCGGCGTCAGGTCCTGTCCCTCGCCGCGGCCGTCGCCACCGAGGTCGTTGACCATGACCGTCGCACCCTCACGTGCGAGCAGCAGGGCGTGCTCCCGTCCGATGCCCCGTCCCGCGCCCGTGACCACGGCGACCTTCCCGTCCAGCAGCCCCATTCGGTCTCTCCCCTAGCTCTGGGTCGACTCTGACAATCTCTGGGTCGACTCTGACTATATAATTGCGTGAATGACGCAGTAACCTAACCTTCTCGTCAGGCGCCAGGAGGCGGGCTCCCCCGAGGGCTCACCCAGCGCGCCGTGGCGCCTCCCGACGGCTGGCCGGGCGCTCCCGGCTCGCCGGACCCTGCGAGGGTGTCCTGCTCACGCGCAGAGACTATCCGAGAGCGGTACAGACGACCGCCGGATGGTGAACGCGCCCGACGCCACATAGGGTCTGAGCCAGCACCGCGTTCGCCCTTGCGGCGACCCACCGAGTCGGCCGCCCTGGGGGGCGGCCCAGCAAGAAAGGCCATTGGGATGACCGAGATCATGAAGGGTGTACGCATCCTCGAGGTCGCCGAGCACACCTTCGTCCCCGCCGCTTCGGCCGTCCTGGCCGACTGGGGTGCCGAGGTCATCAAGATCGAGCACGTCGAGCGAGGGGATGCGATGAGGGGACTGGCCTCGAGTGGCGTGATGCCCATGACCGGTGGCGTGCACGTCCTGCTCGAGCACTCCAACCGGGGCAAGAAGAGCATCGGCGTGGACCTCTCCTCCGACAAGGGAGTCGAGCTGGTCTACAAGCTCGCCGCCACCTGCGACGTCTTTCTGACGAACAAGCTGCCGGCGGTGCGCGAGAAGCTGCACATCGAGATCGACGACATCCGCGCCCACAACCCGAACATCATCTACGTCGCCGGCACGGGCGGCGGGGAGCGCGGTCCGGAGGCCAACCAGGGGGGCTACGACTTTCTCAGCTACTGGTGCCGGGCGGCGAGCGCCATGGGCTGCACGCCCCCGGACGCCGACAGCCTGGTCGTCCAGCCGGCCCCCGGCTACGGCGACTCCATCGGGGGCATGACGATCGCCGGGGGGATCATGGGGGCACTCTTCCACCGTGAACGCACCGGCGAGGCGGTGTCGGTCGACGTGTCGCTCCTCGGCGTGGGCCTCTGGGCGATGAGCCCCGCAGTGGCCCTCTCGCTGCAGTTGGACTTCCCCTGGCGGCCGCCGCCCAGCTCGAGCGGTGGAGGCGGGGGGCCCTCCAACCCGCTCGTCGGCACGTACAAGACCCAGGATGGCCGGTTCCTCGCCCTCTCCTGCCTGCAGGCCTTCCGCTACTGGCCCGGGGCCTGCAGGGCGATCGGCCGGGAGGACCTCATCACCGACGAGCGCTTCACCTCCCACGAGCTCCTCTCCGCGAATGCGGGGGCCGCCCGCGAGATCCTCACGGAGGTCTTTGCCTCCGCCCCCCTGGTCGCGTGGCGGGAACGCCTGGCGACCTTCGACGGCCAGTGGTCGGTCGCCCAGGACAGTCTCGAGGTGGTCAACGATCCGCAGGTCGAGGCCAACGGGTACGTCGGGGAGACGGTGACCGCGGACGGAGTGCCCTTCCGCCTCGTCACGACGCCCGTGCAGTTCGGCGGAACGCCATCGCCCCCGAAGCGCGCCCCTGAGTTCAACGAGCACTGCGACGAGATCCTGGCCAGCATCGACTGCGCAGGCGAGGAGATGGTCCAGCTCAAGGTCGAAGGCGTGGTGGCGTGAGGATGGCACCGAGAGGCTGAGCCACCCGGGGGACCCACCCGGCGCCTTGCCTAAGATGACGTCAGCAAACCGGGAGGTGGGGAAAGTTGCGGATCGTCGTGGTGGGGGCCTCGAGCGGCCTGGGACGCTGCATCGGGATCGGGCTGGCGCAGCGCGGAGAGCGCGTCGCGCTGCTCGCTCGGCGGGTGGAGCGGCTCGAAAAGGCGGCGGCCGAGGCCGGACCGGGGACGTTCGCGCTGGAGTGTGACGCGACCGACGCAGATTCGTGCCGATCGGCGATCGACCGGGCGGCCGCCGAGCTCGGAGGATTCGACGCCCTCATCTACACCCCGGCCATCGGGCCACTGGCCAAGCTCGTCGACACCGATGCGGAGACCTGGCGCCGGGTCCTGGACACCAACGTCGTGGGCGCCGCGCTGGTCACCTCCGCGGCGTTGCCCCACCTGACCACCGCCGGCGGGACCGCGATCTACCTCTCGTCGGTCAGCGCGTCGTTGACACCGCCCTGGCCGGGCCTCGGGGCCTACGCGGTCAGCAAGGCGGCGCTCGACAAGCTGGTGGAAGCCTGGCGGGCGGAGCACCCGACGGTCGGGTTCACTCGACTGGTGGTCGGGGAGTGCGCGGGGGGCGAGGGGGACTCGATGACCGGCTTTGCCGAGGGATGGGACCCCGAGCTGGCCGCCGAGCTGGCGCCTCAGTGGATGGCGCGTCAGTACATGAGTGGCGCCCTGATCGAGGCAGACGAGCTGGTCGCGGTCGTCGACTCGCTGGTCCGCGGCGGAGCCACGCTCTCGATGCAATCGGTGACCGTGGCCCCGCGCGCCGTCGTCTCTCCGGCGTGACCAATCCACAGGTCGAGCACCGGTCCCCGCCGGCGCAGTGGCAGTCCGCGGACGGCACGACCGGGCACGCCTGCCCCCACCGAGCTCGCGCCTGGTGGGGGGACACGTTGGTGGCGCAGTCCAGTGACTGCATTCGCCTCGAGCAAGCGGGCCGCACTCCCGTGCTGTACTTCCCCTGCTCCCACGTGCGCTTCGGCCTGTTCCACGCCGAGGACGAGCCCAGGATCTGCCCGGTAGAGGGCACGGTGAGAGTCTGGAGCCTCGATTCCACGCTGGAACCGGCACGCTCCGAGCGAGAGGCGGCGCGAGAGACGGGGTCATGGAAGGAATCGC
Source organism: uncultured Actinomycetes bacterium (assembly GCA_963773635.1). Lineage (GTDB taxonomy): Bacteria > Actinomycetota > Acidimicrobiia > Acidimicrobiales > RAAP-2 > CAVZBW01. Next base: position 1,759,323 of record CAVZBW010000005.1, read on the forward strand.
CGGACCGATCCCACGGTGGCCGGGGGGTCCTGTGGAGCCTGGCCGATCCGTCGCCGGGCTACGGATGGCTCTCGGACCACGCGGCCTTCGACGACGACCGGGTGCGTGTCGAGGTCGTGGACACGATGGGCAGCGACGCCACCCGGGACACGACCGTCAAGCGTTTCCCCACCTGGGGCGACGCACTCGACCTCATCGACGTGCTCGACGTGCGCCCGGAGGGCGACCGCTCCTTTGTCAGCGTCGCACGCGCGGACGAGCGCCGCCCCGTGGTCGAGGGCAGCCAGATGCTCGGGCAAGCGATCGTGGCCGGCACTCGCTGGGCACCGGGTCGTCGTGCGGTGTCGGCGCACATGGTGTTTACCCGCCCGGCGGATGCACACGACCCTCTCCGTCTCGAGCTCGATGAGCAGAGCGGAGGAAAGACCTTTACAACCCTGTCCGTCCAGGTCGAGCAGGCTGGACGACGGCGTGCCACCGGCACGCTCCTGCTGGACGCGACGTCACGAGACGCGATCCGTCACAGCGTCCCACCTCCCGACGTGCCGGGGCCCTACGAGAGCGAGCCCCTCGACATGGGGGTTACGGGCCGCGACATCCGGGTAGTCGACGGCGCCTACACCGACGACCCGGACGCGCCCGTGGGTCCGCCCGTCCTCGACGCATGGGTGCGTTTTCGCGACGTTCCCGACGACCCGGCTCTGCATGCGGGACTCTTGGCCCAGTTCACCGGTCACCTCCCGATCGCCGCCGCCCTCCGGCCTCACCCGGGGATCGGGCAGCGGGAGGCACACCGCACGCTGTCCACGGCGATCAACGCCATCGCCATCTCCCTGCACCGCGACGTCCGGGCCGATCGCTGGATGCTCTACCACCACCTGTCGACCTTTGCCGGGGATGGCATGACGCACGCCGAGGGCAGGGTCCACGGCGAGGGTGGCGAGCTCCTCGCCTCCTTCGCGGTCGATGCCATGGTGCGGCCGTTCCCCGAGTCCAGCGCCGGGACCGTGGACGACAGGACGGCGATGTGAGCCTCACCTCGGGTCGGGGGCCCCTGAGCACGCGCCCGGCCGGCCGCTTCAGCGCGCCGCTGCCCGCAGGCGTCGTCTACCTCGAGCCCTTCCGGCGTCGGGTGAGGGGGATCGACCACGGACGCACCGTGATCGACAGCGAGCGGGTTCTCCTGGTGCATCGAGCCGGCCGGCCCCCGAGCTACGCCTTCCCCGCAGGGGACGTCCACGGCCCGCCGAGCGAACCGGAGCCCGAGGCGCCCGGCCACGTCACCGTGCCCTGGGACGCGGTCGAGGCCTGGTACGAGGAGGACGAGCGCGTGCACCTGCACCCTCGCAACCCCTACCACCGGGTGGATTCGCTACGTACCCATCGTCGGCTCCGCGTCGAGGTCGCCGGCGTGGAATTGGTGGACAGCACGAAGACGGTGGCGGTCTACGAGACCGCGCTCGAGCCCCGCCTCTACGTCGAGCGCGACGGCGTGCGCATGGACCTACTGACCAGAAGCTCCTCGCAGACCTACTGCCCCTACAAGGGCACCGCCACCTACTGGACCGCGGCGGTCGGGGACGTCCGGGTGGAGGACGTCGCCTGGAGCTACGAGGACCCCATGCCGGAGAGCAGCGCGATCGCACAGCTCCTCTCCTTCGACGAGAGCCGCGCCACGGTCCGGCACGACCTGCCCCCGGGGTAGCCGCCCCGGCGCCTGCGGGCCACCACTCCGGGCGGTCAGGTCGTGGCGCCCTCGATGTGGATCGCCCGTGTCGGGCAGTTGTCGGCGGCCGATCTCACCCGGTCCTCGTGCCCTCGCGGGTCACCGCAGACCCGGGCCACCCCGTCGTCGTCGAGATCGAAGACGCCCGGTGCCCAGAAGACGCAATTGCCCGAACCCATGCAGGCGTCCCGGTCGATGACCACGCGACCCATCGACTCGGGCGCGGCGCGGCCCGGGGAGCCGTGCGACCCCCTCGGGGCCTCGTCCCCCCGTGGCGGGTCCTCGGAGGACCGGATAGCTTTGGATTCCGACATCGGAGTCAAATTTACTCCTGGAGCGGCCTCCGAGAGGTGTGGGGGGAATGCGGCGACAATGCCCGAGACCGGGAGGGTGAGGATGGCTGGTCCCGGAAGAAGTCCCGGATCCCGACCTGGGTGAGGAGGCCGATGGGCGCCGAGTACGGTGAGGAGATCGTGCCCACGGGTGCGCCGACATAGACATGGACCTCTCCTACAGCCCCGAGCAGCAGGACCTCCGAGAAAGTCTGGCGACGTTCTTCTCCAAGGAGTCGACGCCCGAACGGGTGCGCGCGGCCGAGCCCGGCGGTTTCGACGCCGGCCTGTGGCAAAAGGTGACGGCGATGGGGTTGCCCTCGATGGCCGTCGCCGAGGATCTCGGCGGGGGTGGTGCCTCGATGCTCGATCTGGTGCTTGCGGCCGAGGAGTCCGGGCGGCGGATCCCGCCGGTGCCGCTGATCGAGGCGTGGGCCGGTGCGAACCTTCTCGGCCGGCTGGGCGGTCGAGGCGCCTCGGAGCCCGCCCGGGAGCTTCTCGCCGAGGTCGTCGCCGGTGACGCCCTCGCCAGCGTCGCCCTCCTTCCCCTCCAGGACGGGGTCGCCCGCCTGGCGCCCGCCGGGGCCGTCGCCGACGCCGTCCTGGCTCTGGACGGCGACGAGCTCGTGGCCTTCCGATCGCAGATCAGCCCGCAGTCCCCGCTCGAGGTGCCGGCCAACCTCGGGTCTGCGCCCGTTGCGGATCGTGGGGCGGGCGTCGACGATCGAGTGGTCGTCGCCCGGGGCGCCGAGGCCGTCGCGACCTACCAGCGGGCCCGCGAGGAGTGGCAACTGCTCATGGCCGCCGCCCTCGTGGGACTGGCCCAGACCGCCCTCGAGATGGGATCGGACTATGTCCAGCAGCGCCGGGCGTTCGGCGTTCTCATCGGCTGGTTCCAGACCGTCCAGCACCGCCTCGCCGACGGCGTGACCGATCTCGAGGGGGCGCGCTTGTTGACCTACGAGGCCGGTTGGTCCTCCGACGCCGGGGCGGCGAACGCGGCGGGCCTGGCCGGGATGGCCTTCCTCTTCACCTCGGAGGTCGCCTTTCGGATCGCGGCGGAGAGCTTGCACCTGCACGGCGGCTATGGGTACACGCTGGAATACGACATCCAGCTGTACTTCCGGAGAGCAAAGGCTTGGCCCCTCGCTCTGGGGGATCCGGGGAACGCCTACCAGGAGCTGGCCGGGCGGCTGTTCGAGGCCCGGCCAGCCGGCTGGGGAGAGGGCTGAGATGGACTTCGCGACGGTGGACGAGCTGGCCGAACACCGGCGGGCCGCGACCGACTGGGTTGCCGAGCACGTGCGCCCCGAGTGGGCGGAGGAGCAGTACCGGACCGGGACCCACGAGACGCTGGAGCTCCACCGCCTCCTGGCACAAGACGGGATCCTCGCCGCCGGGTGGCCGGCCGAGTACGGCGGCAGCGACATCAACGCCGAATACGCACGCGCCGTGCTCGACGCCGTCGCCGACGCCGGCCTCTATACCGACGGCTGGGCGACGACCCTCATGGTGGCGCGGACGATCCGGCACGTGGGGACCGAGGAGCAGAAGCGGACGCTCATCCCCGCCGCCCTCAACGGGGAGAGCCTGATCGCGCTCGGCTACACCGAACCGGACTCCGGCTCGGACGTCGCGGCGGCCAAGACCCGGGCCGTGCGCGACGGCGACGAATGGGTCATCACCGGCCAAAAGATGTTCACGAGCACCGCCCAGGTCTGCAGCCACGTCTTCGTGCTGGCCCGCACGAATCCCGACGTGCCCAAGCACAAGGGACTGACCATGTTCCTGGTGCCGACCGATGCCCCGGGCTTCGAACTCCAGCCCGTGCACACCCTGGGCGGGCAGCGCACCAACGCCACCTTCTACTCCGAGGTGCGGGTGCCGGAGTCGATGCGCATCGGGGGGGTCGACGAGGGCTGGCGAGTCATGCGCGTGGCGCTCGTCTACGAGCGCGGAGGGGGCGGCCGCGGCTCGGGCCCGACCCTGGCGGAGAAGGTGGCGGCCTGGGCGGCGTCGACCGGACGAGGGGACGGCTCCACCTACTACGACGATCCGAAGAACCGTGAGCGACTGGCGCGAATCGCCATCGACTTGGAAGTGGGTCGGCTCCTCGGCCTGCGCGTGCGCTGGCTCAACGCAAAGGGGGAGCTGCCCGGGGTCGAGGGCTCGATGACCAAGCTCTTTGTCAGCGAGGCCGCGCAACGCCACTACGCCGAGCTGCTCGACATGCTCGGACCCGACGGCGTCCTGCAGCCGGGTGCGCCGGGCGCACCGCTCGGCGGCGATCTCGAGGCCCACTTCCGCTCGACCGTGGTCGGCACGATCTACGGGGGCGCCAGCGAGATCCAGCGGGAGATCATCGCCGAGGGTCGGTTGGGGCTCCCGCGGAGCCGGCCGAAGGACTGAGGCAGGACGCCCGGGAGGAGTTGGATCCGTCGATGGCTCTGCCCGTCAGTGCCGAAGAGGCCGGCCGGCCGCGCTCCAAGAAGGGGGCCCAGACCCGCGCCAGGATCGTCGAGGCCGCCAAGAAGGTCTTTGAGGAGGACGGCTTCCTCGATGCGCGCATCTCGGACATCGCGGAGACGGCCGGCTTGTCCCATGGCGCCTTCTACCACTACTTCGACTCCAAGGAGGAGGTGTTCCGCGAAGTGGCCGCCGAGGTCGACGAGCGCCTCAGCGCGCCCTTGGAGAGCGTCATCCTCGACCAGTCCTCGGGCTTCCCCGCCGAACACCGCATCCGAGAGGCGCTCTCGCGCCACCTGACCAGCTACCGCGCCGAGGCCCGCATCATCGGGGTCATCGAACAGGTCTCCCGCTACGACGAGCAGGTCGGTGCCATGCGATTCGCCCGGCACCAGGAGTACAACAAGCAGGTCGCCGATTCCATCCGGCAGCTGCAACGACGCGGGCTGGCCGACAAGGGGCTGAAGCCGCAGGTCACGGCGGCGATCCTCGGAGGAATGACGCAGCGTTTCGCCGAGATGTGGCTCGTCCAGGGTTTCGTGCAGTGCACGCTCAACGAGGCCGTGGACCAGCTCACCCTGGTCTTCGTCAACGCACTCGGTCTGCGAGCACAGGCCGCGCCGGCGCGTCGACGCTCATCCGCCGAGTAGACGACGCGGCGCGTCGAGCCAACCGGTCACCGCGGAACGGGGGCGTCTCGCCCTCGCACGGGTACCGGACAGGCGCGACCCTCGGGTTCGGACCTCATCTGCACCGTCGGTTTTCATTCGCTACCGTTAAGCGAGAAGTGACCCGCGGCAGGCAGTGGAGGGGGCTCTTATGGCGGCTGTAGCGAGCGAGGTGTGCTACGACTCCTACGACGTGGACACCTACAGGGGCCCGTATCCCGTGTTTCGCCGAGCGTCGCACCATCGTGCTGGATGAAGTGCTGAACCGCTTCCCCGATTGGCAAGTCGACTGGGATCGACACCAGAACGGAAAGCCCGGACAACTCGAGAGATGGGAAAGGAAGCATCATGGGAAAGCTCGACGGCAAGGTCGCCTTCATCACGGGCGCAGCGCGCGGCCAGGGGCGTAGCCACGCCATCCGCCTGGCCCAGGAAGGGGCGGACATCATCGCCATTGACATCTGCGCGCCGATGGCCTCGGTGTCCTACGGACTCGCAACGCCAGAAGATCTCGATGAGACCGTGAAAGCCGTAGAGGCAGAAGGGCGGCAAATCGTGGCCCGCCAGGCCGACGTCCGTGACGTCGAAGGGCTCCGGGCGGCATTCGAGGAAGGAATGGCCGAGCTCGGTCCGGTCGACATCGTCTTGGCCAACGCCGGAATCGGCGTCGGGGGTGCCGTCTCGCCTGAGCAGACCTGGGAGGACGCCATCGGCGTCAATCTCACCGGGGTCTGGAACACGGGGCGGATCGCCATCCCATCGATGCTCGAGGCCGACAAGGGTGGGTCCATCGTGCTGACCAGCTCTACTGGTGGCCTGATAGGCCCCGGGAGCAACGAGCCCGGGCTCGTTGCCTACACCGCATCCAAGCACGGGGTGATCGGACTCATGCGGTGCTGGGCGAATTACCTCGCGCCCCACATGATCAGGGTCAACAGCGTCGCTCCGACGGCCGTGCGGACGCCGATGGCCGCCGACATCAACATCAACGAGCTCATGAGGTTCAATCCGGCGCTCGCCAGCAGCCTGACCAATCCCATGCCGGTCGACAAGGTCGAGCCCGAAGACGTCACGAATGCGATCGTCTGGCTCGTCTCCGACGAAGCTCGCTACGTGACGGGGAGCATCATCGCGGTGGACGCGGGGCTCCTCAACAAGAAGTAGGCCAACGTCCGTGGCTGCGCCGCTGTCGGGTGTCCGGATTGTCGAGGTCGCGAGCCACGTCTTCGTCCCGATGTCCGGGTCGGTCCTCACCGAATGGGGGGCCGAGGTCACCAAGATCGAGCACCCGGTTACCGGCGATCCCTACCGCGGCCTCGTGACGGCCGGCTTGCACAAGCTCTACAAGGGAGTCGACCCGGCCTTCCAATCGGCCAACCGAGGCAAGCGATCGGTGGCCCTCGATCTCAAACAGGAAGCGGGTCGTCGGATCCTCTCCCGGATCCTCGAGACGAGTGACGTGTTCGTCACGAATCTGACGGCCGACGCCCGACGTCGGCTTCGGATCGACGTGGACGACATCCGGAGAGACAACGCTTCGACCATCTACGTGCGGGGAACTGCCTTCGGGGCCCGAGGCCCCGAAGCGGGGCGTGGCGGCTACGACGCCGGTGCGTACTTCGGCCGTAGCGGCATGCAGTACGTCTTCACACCCGCCGGCCAGGAGTGGCCCACGACGCCCCGGCCTGCCTTTGGTGACGTGGTCGGCGCCATCACGATCGCCGGGGCCATCACCACCGCCCTCTACCGGCGTGCCACCACCGGCGAATCGTCGGTCGTCGATGTCTCGCTGTTGGCGGCCGGCATGTGGCAGCTACAGATCGATGTGGTGAACGCCACCCTGGACGGCTCGCCGACCCATCGTGGACCGACGGACCGTTCCCAGGCGTGGAACCCACTGATGATGCCCTATCGCACCTCGGACGGCCGGATCATCGCTCTCCAGATGCTGAGCCCCGACGAGACCTGGCCGAATCTGTGCGCCACCCTCGGTCAGCCCGAGATGGCAGACGATCCACGCTTCGCCGACATGGCGGCCCGCCGGCAGAACGCCCAGGCCTGCGTCGAGTGGCTGGAGGGGGTCTTCGCTGAGCGGACCTTCCAGGAGTGGCGAAGAACGCTGGCCGATTTCGACGGACAGTGGACGCCCGTCCAAGGACCCCACGAACTGGTCGACGATCCCCAGGTGCAGGCAAACGGGTACCTGGCGGCCATCGATGCTGGCAACGACGTCGTCCTTCCGGTCGTCGTATCGCCGGTGCAGTTCGACGAGCAACCCGGGCGCCCGGCCCGGGCGCCCGAGCACGGAGAGCACACCGAGGAGACGTTGCTCGGCCTCGGCTTGTCCTGGGAGGAGCTGCGCGAGCTCAAAGCGGCCGGCGCCATCATCTAGCGGCGGACGCCATCGAGGAGATCTCTCGTCGTGTCGTGAACGGCGCCCACCACGTGCGCGCCTCCCCACCAGCTGCCCGGCCAGCTGTGGAACCGGAATACGTCATGGCCGATTGCATTTGGAGAACAATCCCCATACCATGTGCGAACCAGAGGGAATGTTCGAGGACACGGTTGTTTCTTTGGACGCTCCGACGGGTGAGAAAGGTCCGGGGGGCCGTTGACCATGACGAATCGGTTTGCCGCGCTCACGCGCAGGGCTCGTGTCCGAGGTCATCGCCTCATCGGGGTCATGCTGGCCGTGGTCATGGCGAGCGGCCCGATGGTGGCCATCGACGTCGTCACGGGCACCACTCCAGCGGGCGCCGCGACCGGAACCCCCGTCGAAGTGTTCGACATCTGCAGCTGCACTGGACCGCTCGCGGCGACCGCCATCCAGACCGGACCGACCCTCCAGGCCTGGGTCTCCTGGGTCAACGCGGACGGCGGATTGAACGGTCATCCCGTCACGATGTCCCAGAGCGACGACCAGTCCTCCCCGGGCGTGGCGAACACCGAGGTGCAAAACGCCATCGCGAACCACGTCGCTGCCATCATCGACAACAGCAGCGTGGACACGGACTGGGCGCCGATCGCCACCAAGGCTGGCGTCCCCATCATCGGTGGGCTCGACAGCGACATCAGCTACAACAATTTGGACACCTTCACACCCGGTCCCACCCTCAACTACGGCATCGCCGGCCAGATGATCGCCGTCTCGCATCTCACGCAGCACCGAAAGGAGGGCATCTTCTATTGCGTCGAGGCTGCCGTCTGCAAGAGCGAGACCGACACGGCATCGATCGTCGCGCCGCGGTACGGCGTGAAGGTGGTCTACAAGGCGGGCGTGTCCTTTGGCGCACCGAACTACACGGCCCAGTGCCTGGCGGCGAGTCAATCGGGAGCCGACCTGCTCGAGGTGGCCGACGCGGCAACGGTCCAGGAGCAGGCCGCCGAGGACTGTGCGAAGCAGGGCTGGCATCCGGTCCAAGTCGTCTCCACCACTGCGGCCAGCATGGCCACCAATCCGAATTTCAAGGGCATGATCTCCGCCCAGCAGGACATTCCATACTTCGTCCACAACAATGCGACCAAGAGCTATTGGGCGGCACTCGACAAGTACCAGCCCACGCTCAAGTCCACGGCGAATTTCGGGGAGCAGTCGATCCTGGCCTGGGCGATGGCAGTCCTCCTCCAAGATGCCATCGCCGCTGCGGCGCCGGCCAGCGGGACGACCATCACCCCCGCCGTCGTCAAGACCGGGCTCTACAACCTGCCGGCCGGTGACAACCTCGGAGGGATCGCCCCACAGGCCATCCACTTCACGAAGGGCCAATACTCCAACCGCAGCTGCTGGTTCTACCTGTCCGCCAAGAACGGCACCTTCGTCTGGGCCAACGACCAGAAGCCGCTGTGCGCGTACCTCATGAAGCCCGGTACGACGGAGGGTGGCCCGCTACTACAGCCGAAGCAGCAGTACACATCGGGAGAAGCGCCGACACCGTAGCGGTCACCGCCTCGTAGAGGGAGGGTCCATGCGCTACCAGATCATCTCCGCAGACAACCACATCATCGACCCCCGGAATCTGTACGCCGAGCGGATGCCGGTCGAGTATCGCGACCGTGCCCCACGGGTCGTGCCGGCGACCGACGGAGGTGAGGGTTGGAGCTTCGATGGAAAGCCCGCCACCCGCAGCTTCGGACTCGAGGCGGTCGCCGGTCGGAAGGTAGACGGCGTCTTCAGGGACCATGGCTTGAGATGGGACGAGATCCTTCCCGGGAACTACGACGGTTCGGCCCACCTTGCCGACATGGACCTCGACGGGGTGGATGCGGCCGTGATCTACCCGAGCACCGCCATGGCCGTCTACGCCCTTCCGGATCGGGAGTTCGCCCTGGCCCTCCTCCAGACGTACAACGACTGGCTGCTCGACGATTTCTGCGCCGCCGGTCCCGACCGCCTCGTGGGCTTGTGTGTCCTCCCGGTGGACGACGGACCCGAGGTGGTGGTCCCCGAGCTCGAGCGTTGTCTCGCCAAAGGGGCGCGCGGTTTCTTCATCCCTGGTGCACCGGGCCGTCCCTACTGGGACTCCTACCACGAACCGCTCTGGAGCGCCGCCTCGGGCGCCGGCTGCACGTTGTCGTTCCATCGCAACCATGGGGGGCGGGCCCCAGCTCACGAACAGTTTGATCCGACAATTCCGGGCCTCAACGTCGGGGGCATCGTGGCTCGCTTCTTCTCGGCCGTCCAGCCCCTCACCTACATGATCTACGCGGGCGTCTTCGAGCGGTTTCCCAGCCTGCGGATCGTCGCCGGTGAGGTCAATTGCGGCTGGCTGGCCTTTTGGCGCCAGACCCTTGACCAGAATTTGGGAGCAGCAGGGCCACTGGTCACACCTTCCCTTCGAGGGGCCGCCGAGCCGCTGGGTCGGCCCCAATGTGGCCGTCACCGCCCTCGATGATTGGGTGGGCTTCCACGACATCGCCGAGGATCCGACGCTCGCCGACGCCGTCATGTACTCGACCGACTATCCCCACAGCGTGTCGCTGTGGCCCCGGTCGAAGGAGCTCGTCGGTCGGTTGACCGACGGCTGGTCCGAAGAACCGCGTCGCAAGGTGCTGGCGGCCAATGCCGCCCGCTTCTACCAGCTGGACCAGTCCGAGACGTAGCACACGGACTGGTCCGGTGCTACGGCGCCCGCGTGAACTCCAGGTGGAGCTCCTTGAGCCCGCGGAGCATGTACGTAGGGTCGTAGTCGTAACGGCGCTCGCTGATCGGACCGTGGAATCGGTCGGAGACGCGGATGTCCGACATCCGCTCCAGGAAACGCACGAGCGTGGCGTGCGTCTCGGCACGGGCAAGCGGCGCTCCCGCGGAGGTGTGGATACCGTGGCCAAAGGCCAGGTGTTGGCGCCCATTCGATCGGTCGAGACGGAACTCGCCCGGGTTCTCGTACTGACGCGGGTCGCGGCTGGCCGCGTCCGTCATGACGAACACCGTGGTGCCGGGTGCCATCTCCATCCCGCCCAAGCTCGTCTTCACCTTGGCCAGCTTGAAAGACCCCTTGAGCGGCGCTTCAGTACGGAGCATCTCCTCGATGAACGGTGCGATCAGGCGATGATCCTGTCGCAGTTGATGTTGGAATTCCGGATGGTCGCCAAGGGTTCGCAGGGACATCCCGATCAGTCGGGCGGTGGTCTCGCTCCCGGCAGAAAACAGGTTGGCGGCGATCCGCATGACGTCGTCGACGGGCGGGAGGGAGCCGTCGGGAAACCGGGCCATGGCCATCTCGGTCATGACGTCGTCACGGGGATGTGCTCGTCGGTCCTCGATGTAGCGCGTGAATTGCTCGTAGAGGTACTCGAGCGGTTTGTGCTCCATGCGCGCCGTGCGGACCCTGGTCGTCAGGTGCTGGAGGAAGGCATCCCGGTCTTCGTCCGGTACGCCGAGGAGGTCGGCGATGACCATCAGGGTGTAGGGGATGGCGTAGTCGTGAAGGAGCTCGCACTCACCCCGGTCGATGAACGTGTCGATCGTCTCGTCGGCGAACGCCCAGAGGAACGCCTCGTTTTCTTTGAGGCGCTTGGGCGTGATGAGGCGCATGAGCAATCCGCGCTGGGCCGTGTGCTTTGGCGGGTCGAAGGACGGGAGCTGATCACTGAACGGCAGCTCGTCGCGGTGCTCCTCGATGATCTGGGTGATGTCGTCACCCTCGAGGGGGACCGACATCTTGACGAAGGGTCCGCTCACCGTGTTGCAGTTGGACCACACCTTTTGGTCGTGGTAGACGGCCACGGCCTCTTCGTAGCCGGTGACCAGCCAGACGTCCCACCGTTCGTAGTACCAGACCGGACCATGGGATCGGATCCAGTCGTAGAACGGATAGGGGTTCGCCGGCAGCTCGGTGTCGCGGAACAGGTCAACATTCGAGAAGTCATCCGTTGTCGTCACGAGGAACCTCCTGGCTCGCGGGAGAAGTGGGCACTTGACGGCAGCCTCGACCTTTCAGGCGGCCTTGGATCCGTCGACCGTGGTTCTGTGCATCAGACGGCCCGATTCCGGCTCGTAGGGCTGGGCCCGATGGAGGATGCCGGTGTTGTCCCAGATCACCAGATCTCCTTGTTCCCAGTGGTGCCGTATGGTGAATGCCGGCTGGGTGGCCCACGCAAGCAGTCGGGCGAGAAGGGCCTCCCCCTTCTCGAGTGGCCAGCCCACCACCTCACCGGCCTGTGCTCCGAGGAGCATCGACTTGCGGCCGGTGTGGTGGGTCCACAAGAGGGGCCGCTCACGGGGCGGCCGCTGTCTCCACGCCGCTTCGGCCTCGGGAGTCAGCTCGAGGTGCCGAAAGCGGGCGCGATTGAGGTAGCTGTAACGGACCACCAGACCTCCCAACTCGGCCTTCTGGTCATCGGGCAGCGAGTCGTAGGCGGCGTAGGTGTTGGCGAACTCGGTGTCGCCGCTGCCATCCTCGGCCGGTTTGATGCAGGTCAGCAGGGTCATCCGGTGAGGATGCTCGTCCATGGTGCCGTCGACGTGCCACTGGAACGTGCCGTACTGGACGGCGGCGGACCGGCTCATCGCGGGGTCGCGGCTCACCACCGAGAGCTCGGCCGGCTGCTTGGAGCGGGCGGCCCCCGGGAACTCGTGGACCGGGCCCAGGAGGCGGCTAAAGGCGATCAGGTCCTCGTCTCCGATGTGCGCGCCTCGGCAGATCAGGACGCCATGGTGGTCGAGCAGGTGGGTCACGTGCGCCGCCACCTCGCCGTTGACGAAGTCGTGCCCCGAGATTCCGGCGATCTCGGCCCCGATGCCCGGCTTGATCGGTGTGACTTGTACGTTCATCTGCGCCTCCGCATGGCAGCCTGATGCCTCGTCCCGCTGAGAACCGCCGAGCCAGTCAGCGCTTTGCGACGTTGCGCTGGTTGGGCGGCGGACCGGCAACGGTTCCCCCGTCGATCGGCAGGATCGCCCCGGTCACCTGGGCCGAGAGCTCACTGGCGAAGTAGAGGACGGCGTTGGCCACGTCGAGAACCGAGCCCTGGCGCTGCAACGGTTGGGTCATCTCGATGACCTTCTTCATGTCGTAATTGGTGATCTCGGTCGGGATGTGGCCCGGGGCGATGCAGTTCACCCGGATGTTGAACTGTGCGAGGTCCACCGCCATGGCCTTGGTTGCATGCGCCACCGCCGCCTTCGCCGCCCGGTAGATCATCACGCCGCCCCCGGTCCCGATCCCGGCGATGGAGGAGTTGTTGATGATCGAACCGCCGTGTTCGGTCATTTGACGGGCCGCGCACTGGGAGCCGGCGAGCACTCCAAAGAGGTTGACCCGCATCACCCGGTCGAACTGGCCGAGGTCGATGTCGATGAAGTTCTTGAGCTCCGAGCCGATGCCGGCGTTGTTGAACATCACATGCAGGCCACCAAAGCGCTCGACCGCGAAGGCGACCGCAGCCTCGACGTCCTCCATGCTGGCCACGTCGGTGCGCTTGAACGCCACCGACGGGCCAAGCTTCTCGGCGATCTTGGGGCCACGCTCGTCGTCCACGTCGGCGATGACCACCTTCGCGCCCTCTTCGACGAAGCGCTCGACCGTCCCTCGTCCGATACCGCTCACGCCACCGGTGACGACGGCGACCTTCCCCTCCAAAAGCGGACCCTCCATCGCTCCTCCTCGGCTCGTTGTGTCGACGTCAGGCGACATGCTCGAAGCCGTAGAGCCGGGCACAGTTCAAGGCCGTGATCTTGCGGACGTCTCCGGGCGGCAGCGATCCCAGGGTCTCCCGGATGGCCCGCTGGGACTCGGGGAAGGTGCTGTCGGTATGGGGGTAGTCCGAGGCCCACATCACGTTGTCCGCTCCGAGCATGGGGATGGCCTGCGAGGCGAGCTCCTCCTCCTCGAAGGTGGCGATGACCTGGCGGCGGAAGACCTCGCTCGGGGGGTCTTTGGGCGCGTAGTCGATGTTGTCCTTCAGGGCCCGCCACTCCATGTCCATGCGGCTCAGGTAGTAGGGCAGCCACCCCAGGCCGGCTTCGGCCAGGACCAGCTTGAAATCGGGGTGACGCTCCAGCATCCCACCGAAGATCATGATGGCCAGGGCCTCGTCGAGCTGCAGGGGCAGGAGCGAGGCAAAGGCCGCCGACTGCCACTTGCCGATCTGGTAGCTGAGCCGGGGGGACGCCCCTCCCTTGATGTGGAAGCTGAGGGGGATCCCGGTCTGCCCGGCCGCAGCCCACAGACGGTCCCACACCCCGTCGGTGGCATCGATGTCGAAGACGTCGATGATCGCACCTCGATGGCCCTTGGCGGCGCAACGCTCGAGCTCGGCGACGGCCGCCTCCGGGGAATGGCTCGGGAGGAATGCCAGCACGCAGAGTCGGTCGGGAGCCGATGCGTTGAACTCCTCGACCGCCCAATCGTTCCAGGCGGCATAGCAGACGTCCTGCAGCTCTGGCTCGGGAATCGAAAGGGTCAAGGGAACGGGCCCGTAGATGACCGAGGCCCAGACCCCATCGCGGTCGAGGTCCTCCAGGCGGAGCTTCGGATTGGAGGCTCGGAAGCCGTCGTCTTCGATGCCGGCCCGGCCGATGGCCCCCAGGCCCTTCAGGTGCTCGGTCCCGGGCGGACGCCCGCTGCCACCGAGGACCCGATCGCCGGCGACCCAGGTGGGCACGCCCTCTCGGTCGACGACGTGAGGAGCCTGCTCGGCATAGCGCTGCGACACCCGCGACTCCCAGACGTCCCGAGGGACGGCGTTGAGGTCGAGGTGATCGTCGCAGGAGTAGATGCTCGACGCGTCCATGTGCATGGCGACCCTCCTTTAGACCAGGCGGTAGCGGAGAGGCAGGTGTTTGATGGCGCCGTTGATCGACGAGTTGAGGCGCTCCACCGGACCAGCCGCCTCGAACCAACTCATCCGGGTTGGCAAGATCGAGAACATCTGCTCGAGCTCGGCTCGAGCGAGATGGGCGCCCATGCAGAGGTGCGGACCGAAGCCGAAGACCAGGTGCTGGTTGTGGTCTCGGTCGATGCGAAACGCGAAGGGGTCTTCGAAGACCTCCTCGTCCCGGTTCGCAGAGACCCAGAAGAGCACCACCCGGTCTCCGGCACGGATTTGCTCGCCGCCGAGCTCGTAGTCCTGGGTCGCCGTGCGCTTGAAGTAGTTGATCGGGCTGACCCAGCGCAGGATCTCCTCGACGGCGTTGGGGAGAAGTCGCGGATTCTGCCGCAAGAGCTCCCACTGGTCGCGGTGTTGGCAGAAGGCTTCCATTGCCGAGGCGATCGCGTCCCGAGTGGTCTCGTTCCCGGCTTCGAGCAGAAGTTCGCAATAGGAGACCAACTGTCGTTGGCTGAGCGGCTTCCCGTCGATCTCCCTCTGGGTAAGGAGCGTCACGAGATCTTCTTGCGGCTCGCGGCGACGATCCTCGACCATCGCGTCGAAGTACTGGTGCAGGTCGATCCGAGCCCTCAGGCTGGCATCGTCGGGAGACTCGCCCGGAAGGCGAAATTCGGCGTCCTCTTTACCGATGATCGTGTCACTCGCTCTCAGAAGCCGGTCCCAGTCCGACCTGGGCACCCCGAGAACCCAAGCGATGACCTCGACCGGCAGGCGTCCGGCAAAGGTCGGTACGAAGTCGCACTCGACCACCTCACCTCCGGTTGCCGCATCGTCGACGATCTGCTTCGCGATCACCCCGATATGGTCGAAGCGGGCCCGCACCGCGCTGCGAAGGAACTCGGAATTTGCGACCTGACGCATCTTGGTGTGCTCGGGGGGGTCCATCATCACCAGGCTCTCGAATCCCTCCATCGAGAGGGCCGCCTCTTCGGCCCGGTCGAGCGTGATGCCTCGTGCGCTCGAGAAGATCAGGGGCTGTGCGGCGGCACGAACGATGTCGGCGTGACGGGTGATTGCCCAGAAGGGCGGGAACCCCGGGGGCTCGAAATAGGCGACGGGTGCCTCAGCCCGGAGCCGAGCCAGCTGATCGTGCGGCACGCCGTTCCTCCGATGGCGTTCCGGGTCGATCAGGTCGAGTGGATCGACGTCGACGGTCGTGGGCATCTGCATTCCCTCCTGGCCTACACGGCCGATCGCATCGACACGGTGGTCGCGATCGTCATAGTGAGCGACTCTGCGTCGTTGCGGAGCTCCGTCCGAACGCCGTGGTGAGCGCCCGGTACACCATGTTCCCCGAAGGCCACTGCGTGACGACCTTTCCGGTCGTCGACTTGAAGTAGTTGTTGCTCATCGTCCAGGAGGTCCCTTCCATCTTGGACTGCAGCCACGCGTACCAGATCGCCTCGTAGATGGGCTTCACCTCGATGGCGCTGACCCGCTCACGGTTCATCCGCTTCACGGCACGCACCGCGAACTGGGCTCCCGCTTCGAGGGTCGAGACGAGCTCACCGCCGTTCGTGCCGGGCCCGTAGAGCATGAAGAAATTCGGGAAGCCCGGCACGGTGAGTCCGAGGAAGGCCCGGGGCTCACCGGCCCAGCGGCCGTGCAGGGTCTCGCCGCCGCGACCGGTGATCTCCATGCGGGCCACGTAGTTGGCTGCCTGGAAACCGGTCGCCATCACGATCACGTCGACGGGCCGCTCCACGCCCTCGCTGTCCACGATCCCGGTGGGGGTGACCCGGCTGACGGGCCGGGGTACGAGCTCCACGTTGTCCCTCGTCAGAGCGGGATAGAAGGTGGTGGCCAAAACCGGCCGCTTGCCCGGGTACGGATAGGCGGGCGTAACCGCTTCGGCCAGGTCGGGTCGGTCTGCGAAAACGTGGGCAATGTACTGGCGGCACTGCTCTTGGCGTAGCTGGTTCAGCTTGGTGCCGGGCCGAAACATGTTGCCGCCCCACAAATTGCGCTCGGTGAACATCCGGAGCCTGAGCCGGTCGAGTCGGCGTCGCCAGGGATTGGCGAAGAGGGCCTGCTCGGCCTCGTCGAGGTCACGCTCACCCTTTGGCATCACCCAGCCCGGCTCCCGCTGGAAGACATACAGCTTCTCCACGATCGGCTGGATGGCCGGCACCACTTGGGCCGAGGTGGACCCCACACCGACGACTGCCACGACCTTGTCCGTCAGGTCGTGCTGGTGCTCCCAACGGGAGGTATGGAACATCGGCCCTTGGAAGCTCTCCATCCCGGGCCAGTCCGGGTACTGGGGCACATTCAGGAAGCCGACGGCGCTGACCAACACGTGGCACTGGTCGATCTCCCCCGAGTCGAGCCGGAGCGTCCACTGGTGGCGCTCCTCGTCCCACGTGGCTGCCTCGACGGAGATCCCGAGGCGGAGGTGGGGGCGCAGACCAAACTGGTCGACCGTCTCCTCGAGATACTTTTGGAGCTCGGGCTGTTGCGCGTGGGTCCGTGTCCACTCGTGCGACTTGAACGAGTAGCAGTAGAGGTTGGAGTTCACGTCCACCTCGGCACCCGGGTAGGTGTTGTCCCACCAAGTGCCGCCCACCCCGAGCGAGGATTCGTAGATCGTGAAGGTGTCGATTCCGGCCTTCTTGAGCTTCACGGCGGTCGCGATGCCGCCGAAGCCGGCACCGACCACCACCACCCTCGGTGTCCTCGCGGGACCGAACAACTGCTGGGCGGTCGGCCTCACCCCGTCCCCTCCTTCACGCCGGAGCCCATTTTGTAAGCGCTGTTCTCTTAGTGTGCCACGCTCTTCCGGACCGTGTCACGTGGACGGGACGCACCGAGCCTTCAAGCCATGGACAGGACTCCCCTGATGTTCACGCCGTCGAGCATGTCCTGGTAGCCCTGGTTGATCTGGTCCAGGGAGTAGGACCTCGTGATCAGCTCGTCGAGCTTGAGCTGCCCCGAGCGATACAGGTCGAGAAGCCGGGGGATGTCGACGCGCGGATTGGCCGCTCCGAACACGACGCCGCGGACCTCCTTCTGCCACATCGCCAGCTCGAAGAGGTTGATGCTGGATTCCGTTTGTCCCTGGGGAGCCACGCCCGTCACCACGCAGGTGCCCCCCTTTCCGGTCATCGTGAGGGCCCCGGCCATCAGGTCGCCGTACATGATGCTCGGGACCATGATCACGGCATCCGCCATCTGGCCCCGAGTGAGGTCTCTGACGAGTGGGATCGCCTCCTCGATCGAGCTGGCCGTGTGGGTAGCACCGAGATCGAGGGCCGCCTTCTGCTTGAAGTCGACGGGGTCCACCGCGACGATGTAGCGGGCCCCGACCATCCGGGCCCCCTGAACCGCGTTGATCCCGACACCGCCGACGCCGACGACCACGACGGTGTCACCTGGCTGCACCTCGGCCCGGTAGACCGCCGACCCCCACCCGGTGGTGACCCCACAGGAAACGAGGGCGACGGCGCTCAGGGGTAGGTCCCGGTCGACCTTCACCAACGAGGCCTCGTGGACCACGGCGTGCTCGGCGAAGGTGCCGACCTTGGCCATCACGTTCAGGTCTCGCCCGTTCAGGTGGTAGCGCATGGAGCCATCGGAAATCTGCCCGGGGAGGAAGGTCGCCGCACCGAGGTCGCACAGATTGGAGTGTCCGGTGATGCACATCTTGCAGCGACCGCACATGGGGAAGAAGCTGGCGGCGACGTGGTCGCCAACCTCGAGGTGGCGCACGCCGGGGCCCACTTCGAGCACGATGCCACCACCCTCGTGGCCGCCGACGATAGGGAACAACCCTCCTTCGGCCTGCTCGGGGACGTCCTGGACGTCGTCGCCGTCGCCGAGGTCGCTCCCCCGGAGGTGCTGGTCGGAGTGGCAGAGACCCGCCGCCTCCCACTTGACGAGGACCTCCATGTCCTTGGGAGGGTCGAGATCGATCTCGTGGATCTGCCAGTCCTGCCCCCGACCGAAGAGGACCGCCGCATGCGTCTTCACCTTGGACACCCCCTGAGCGATCGCGGCGACCCATGGCGGGTCGCGGCGATAGTCTGCCACCGATCTGTCGGCCTGAACAGGCCCAGAGGGTATTTTCGTGTCACCTGTTTCCCAATGCCCTTGCCTCGGTACACTCGTGCCATGCGTGTCCGGGGGGATTGCGGCGGGAGGTTCCAATGAGCGAGACCGAGGTGGCCGAAGTCTCAAACGGTGCCCGCATTGGCGAGTTGGCAGACGCCACTCCCGACGGCGTGGCGATCATCTTCGGCGCCGAGGATGGCACCGATCGCCCGGTCACCTGGGCCGAGTTGGACGAAGGATCGACGCAGCTGGCCCACGTGCTGGCCGACCGGGGCGTCGGGATCGGTGACCGCCTGGCGATCCGGCTGCGCAACTCCCCCGAGCATCTCATGGCGTGCTTTGCCGGCTGGAAGGTCGGAGCGGTCGTGGTTCCGATGCGGTGGGACCTGCCCGAGTGGGAGCGCGGTCGGTTGCTGGACACGATCGACCCGGCCGAAGTCATCGACGCGCAGTCGTCGATCTTCGAAGAGAGCCGGAGGGCGTCCGCCCATCGCCTGCCCGACGTCGTGTCGCCCAACGGGTGGGGGGTCTGCAGCTCCGGCTCAACGGGATCACCGAAGGTGATCGTGATGAACAGCCCCGGGGTCTTCGTGCCGGGGGGCGCCGCGTCGACCATCGTCGAGGAGTACGGACCCCTCCCCGAGCCCCAGCGGGTCCTCGTCCCTGCCCCGCTCTACCACACCAACGGGTTCACTGCGACGCGGAACCTCCTGGGAGGCATCCAGGTCGTCCTCATGGAACGCTTCAACGCCGAACGGCTGCTCGACCTGGTCGAGCGTCACCGGGTCACCGGCTTCATCGGCGCGACCCCGATGCTGCAACGCATCGTCGCGGTGGACGGCGTCGAGAAGCGCGACCTCTCCTCGCTCGACTGGGTCCAACAGGGCGCCGCTCCGCTGCCCGTCTGGCTCGGTCGGAGCTGGTGCGAGCTCGTGGGACCCGAGCACTTCTACCTCAGCTACGGGGCCTCGGAGGCCCACGGCCTCATCACGTGCCGAGGCGACGAGTGGTTGTCACACCCCGGGACCCTCGGGCGGCCGGCACTCGGCTCGGAGATCATGATCCTCGACGCCGACCACAAGGAGCTGCCTCCCGGCGAGGTCGGCAGCATCTACCTGCGCTCTCCCAACGGCCTCGGCGCCTTTTACGTCGGACGCGACGTGGCACCTATCCCCGTCACCGACGACGGTTTCGCCACGGTGGGCGACCTCGGATGGGTCGACGAGGACGGCTTCGTCTTCCTGGCCGACCGCCGGTCGGACATGATCGTCACCGGAGCGGTCAACGTGTTCCCGGCCGAGGTCGAGTCGGCGCTCAGCGAGCATCCTCGCATCACCGACGTGGTGGTGATCGGGCTGAGCGACCCGGAATGGGGCAAGCGGGTCCACGCCATCGTGGTACCCGTGGACTCCAGCCACCCACCCAGTGCAGAATCGATCATCGAATACGCCAAGGGGCGGCTCGCTCCGTACAAGGTGCCCAAGAGCGTCGAGTTCGTCGAGTCGCTGCCCCGCAGTGATGCCATGAAACTCAACCGGGCCCAATTGCTCGCCGAACGAGAACCACCCCCGGGGGGAGGATCAGCATGACCACGACCAACGAGACGTCGGCGCCGATCCGGCACGCCGATCGCTTTTTCATCGGGGGCGACTGGGTGGCGCCATCGTCCGACTCCACCATTCAGGTCATCGACTCTGCGACCGAAGAGCTCTACTTCCGGGTGCCCGAAGCCCAGCCGGCCGACATCGATCGGGCGGTCACCGCGGCCCGTCAGGCATTTGACGACGGGCCATGGGCGACCTTGACCCACCACCAGCGAGCCGAGTTCTTGACGGGCATTGCCGCCGGCATCCGGGAGCGCGCCGAGGACATCGGACAGATCTGGCCAAGGGAATCGGGTGCCCTCTACGTGGTGGCCCGCTACGGCGCCGAGGGCATCGCGGGTGGCTTCGACTATTACGCAGGCCTCGCCGAGACGTTCCCCTTCGAGGAGAGGGCCCAGCCCACCATGGGTGAGTTCGGGCTCCTCGTGCGCGAGCCCGTGGGCGTGGTGGGCGCCATCATCCCCTGGAACGCCCCGATCGGACTGATCACCTACAAGCTCGCTCCGGCACTCCTCGCCGGGTGCACCGTCGTCCTCAAGGCGTCGCCGGAAGCCCCGGGTGACGCCTACGTGGTGGCCGAGATCGCCGAGTCCCTCGGACTGCCCCCCGGGGTCCTCAACGTCGTCACGGCCGACCGGGAGGTCTCGGAGCTCCTCGTCCGAGACGGTCGCGTCGACAAGATCACGTTCACCGGCTCGACCGCGGCCGGAAGACGGATCGCCTCGATCTGCGGCGAGCGGATCGCCCGCTGCACCCTCGAGCTCGGAGGCAAGTCGGCGGCGGTCATCCTCGACGACATGGACCTGGCCGAGGCGGCCAACAGCCTGGCCGGCGCCGAGTGTGCCCTGACCGGGCAGGTGTGCTCGTCCCTCACCCGGATCGTCGTCAACCGGAGCCGCCACGACGAGTTGGTCGACGCCCTGGCCGGAGCCTTCTCCCAAGTGAGGGTGGGCGACCCCTTCGACCCCACCACCCAGATGGGGCCGCTGGTCTCCGCTCGCCAGCGGGATCGTGTCGAGGGCTACATCGCGAAGGGCGTAGAGGAGGGTGCGGCGCTGGTCACCGGTGGTGGGCGGCCCAAGGACCTCGACCGCGGCTACTACGTCGAGCCGACCGTCTTCGCCAACGTGGACAACGGGTCCACGATCGCCCAGGAGGAGATCTTCGGTCCCGTGCTGAGCGTGATCCCGGCCGACAACGACGATCACGCCGTGGCCATTGCCAACGACACGATCTACGGGCTCAACGCCTCGGTCTTCACCAAGGATGTCGACCGGGCTCGCCAGGTGGCCCGGCGCCTGCGGTCGGGAACGGTCGGCCACAACGCCTTCCGTACCGACTTCGGCATCGCCTTTGGCGGCTTCAAGCAGTCGGGTATCGGGCGCGAGGGCGGCATTGATGGACTGCTCCCCTTCCTCGAGACGAAGACCGTGATCCTCGACGGAGCCCCCGAGGGCTACCGCTGAGGTCCGCCGGACGGCGTCAGTCGGCTACGGGGAGGGTGGCCTTCCCGAACAGATCGGTGGTGATCAGCCGATCGGCGAAGCGCCACGTCCCGTCGGCCTTCTCGAACCGGTCCGTGTACTGACCAGCCAGGGTGATGTCGATCGCCGCACCCGGCGTGGTGTTCTGGAGAACCGTCCAGTAGCAGTGCGACGAGGCGGTCGCGCCGCCCTCGTCGACCTCGACCGTCAGGTTGGTGAGCAGGTGCCTGGTGCGAAGGTTCCCGAGGGCGGCCAGCAATTGCTCGTAGACCGGCCGCACCTCGGCGCTCCCGCGGAGCGTGGGGCCATTGGGGTCTCCCCGCCACGTCGAGCTCTCGAAAAGTCCCGCCACACCGTCCACGTCCCCTCGGTCGAGGAGCGCGCCGTAGGAATGGACCAAGGCCGTGATCTGGGCGACGTCTGAGCTCATCTCTCTCGGGCCTACCGGCCTCGTCTGGATTACAGCGTGCCCGGAGGCGGGTCCTCGCAGAACGGGTGCGTTCCGTACTTCGTGTTGAACTTGTGATCGTTGATGCCGATCCAGAACCAGCAGTGGACGGGGTTGGTCTGGCCGGACTTGTAGGTGAGTGGCGGCGCTGCTCCCCCGAGCGTGTTGTTGTGGAACGTGTAGAGCCCGTCGTAGACGTCCTGGGTCGTGAAACCGCCGCTCTTGCCCTGGAGGCCCGCCTGGATGGCCTGGCCGATCGCCAGACCGCTGATCCAGTTGGCGAGCGCGATCTCGTCGTAGTTGGAGTTGTGGAGAATCTGCGGCTCGTACTTCTTGATGGCCCGCAGGTACTGCTGCACCGGAGGCGCACTCGTCTCGAAGAACGGGATGTCGGTTTCGTAGCCGATGGCGTGCTCACCCATGGCCGGGGTCGTCAGGTTTGAAGGGCTCACGGCTCCGTTGCCGGTCTGGACCCACGGGCTGTATCCCTGCTTGACGCAGTCGCCGAGGACGTGCTCGACGGCCGTGATGGACTCACCGATGCTCAGGATGTTGACACCCGCTTGCTGGGCTGCCAGGCATTCTGCCGTGTAGTTCGGTTGGGAGGCCGAGATCCGAGCCGTGTAGGCGACCGTCACCCCCCCGACCGCTTTGGCGGTCTTTTGGAGGATGGGGACGAGCTCGGAGCAGGCCGGGGCCTCGGCGCAGTAGAGGTCGCCGATCTTGGTCTTGTCCACCTTCTTGGCCGACAGCACCTGGGCGAGGGCATAGACGTCCTCGGTCGTCTGGATCGAGAAGACGTTGGAGCTCGTGAGCGGCAGGGCGGACACCGCCCCACCACCGATAATGGGGATGTGGGCCGTTTCGGCTGCTTGTTCCCACGAGGTGTCGTAGTTGGTGTTGTCGACGATCGCCGCCACGTTGCTCGAGATCAGGCTCTGGGCCTCGGAGAGCGACGTCCCGGGATTGCTCTGGTCGTCCTTGTAGATGACGTTGATCTTGTAGCCGTCGACCCCGCCGTTGGCGTTGACGCTCTTCGCCCACGCCACGAGCGCCGGTGGCCCGACTTCATAGCTGGCCCCGAGGGGACCCGTGCACGAACAGATGTCCCCGATGTTGATCGTGCCCTTGCTCGTGGCGGCCCCGGCGCTACCACCGAGAGGGACCACCACCGTCACGGCCGCGAGAATCGTTGCGGCACAGGCACTCACCAGCGCACTTCGGACACGCCCCACCTTCCCCCCCTTCTGAGACTCCCGGCCCTCAGCCGGTAACCCCCCGTCTTCAGCCGGTAACCGGAGCGTAACACGACGAAAAAGCCATTGAAAGGGCCGATCTCATAAAGTGGTTCGCCCAAGCCTGCGCTCCTCGCCGTCACTCGACATGGTGGGAAGCGTCCCCGAACAGGTCCGCGGTGATCAATCGGTCGGAGAAATGCCACTTCCCATCCGACTTCTCGAACCGGTCCGCGTACTGGCCGGACAGGATGACCTCGATGCGGGCACCCTCCTGGAGGTTCTGCAGCACCGTCCAGTAGCAGTGCGACGAGGCCGTCGTGCCCGTCTCGTCGACCTCGATGGTGAGATTGGTCAGGAGGTGCTTGGTCCGAGGCACACCATCGTAGGTCTTGAGCGCATCGTAGACCGGCCTCACCTCGGCACTCCCCCGGAGCACCGACCCGTGCGGATCGGACCGCCAGGTGGCGTGCTCGAAGAGATTGGCCACGGCCTCCATGTCGCCGCTGTCGAGCAACAACGCGTACGAGTTCACCAGCGCGGCGATGGCATCCAGATCCGACATGGGTCCCTCACCTAGCGAACCGTGCGGAAGAAGGCCCTCAGGTCCTCGGAGAAGACCTGGGGTTGCTCCATGGCGGCGAAGTGCCCTCCGCGGGGCATGTCGGCCCAATGGGTGAGGTTGTACTGGCGCTCCACCCAGGCCCGGGGCCAGCGCAGGATCTCCCTCGGGTACCGGCCCACCCCGGTGGGCGCCTGTACGTAGGGGACCGGATCGTTGAGCGACCCCCCCTGCATCGTCTCCCGATAGAGCCGGGCGGCCGACGCCGCGGTCCCCGTCACCCAGTACAGCATCACGTTGGTAATGAGCTGGTCCTTCGTGAAGCAATTCTCCGGGTCACCGTCGCAGTCGCTCCAGGTCCGAAACTTCTCGACGATCCAGGCCAAGAGGCCGGCCGGGGAGTCGTTGAGCCCGACACCGACCGTCTGGGGCTTGGTGCCCTGCTCGTTGGCGTAGCCGCCTTCGAGCCGCTGAAACTCGCCCATGGCGGCCAGGTCCTGCTGATCTTCCTGGGACAGTTCCACGGGCTCGGACGGGGGTGATCCGACCGGCATGTTCAAGTGGAGCGCCGCGCAGTGCTCCGGGTCCAGGGCGGCCAGTCGCATCGAGACCTGGGCGCCCCAGTCACCGCCCTGGGCGCCGTAACGGTCGTAGCCCAGGCGAGCCATGAGCTCGGTCCAGGCCCGGGCGACGCGCCGGACGTCCCAGCCAGGCGTCCGGGTGGGTTCGGAGAATCCGTAGCCGGGAAGAGACGGTGCCACCACGTGGAAGGCGTCGGCCGCTCGTCCTCCGTGGTCCTCCGGACGGGTCAGGCGGGGAATGACCGCAAGAAACTCGACGATCGAGCCCGGCCAACCGTGGGTCATCACCAGCGGGAAGGCGTCGGGGTGGGGGGACCGGGCGTGAAGGAAATGGATGGATTGGCCGTCGATCGTGGTCCTGTAGTGGGAGTACCGGTTGAGGAGGTCCTCCTGGGCCCGCCAGTCGTAGCTCCTGAGCCAGTAGTCGACCAAAGTGCGGAGGTAGTCCATGGGAATCCCGTAGTCCCAACCGACCCCTTCGATCTGGTCGGGGAAGCGGGTCCGCTCGAGGCGCTCCCGCAGATCGTCCAGCACCGAGTCGTCGATCCGGATGGCGAACTGCTCGATCGCTTCGCTCATGCCGGATCGGATTCCAGGGTGATGGCGGACGTCGGACAGTTGCCAATCGCCAGCTCTACCGCCTCCTCGTTGCCAGCGATGCCTCCTCCCACCGAGGCGATCCCGTCCTCGTCCAGCTCGAACACCGCGGGCGCCCAGTACACACAGTTGCCCGAACCCATGCACACGTTCGCGATCGACGATGGCGCGCTGCCGGCCCCTGGACCCCAGGGGTGAATCGCTAACCATGTTTCCGAAACTACCCACGTGCCCCTGCATCGTCCACCCCTGGCCCCCAAGACCATCGTCATCGCGCTAGAAACTGCCGAGACCACTTCTCAACTCGAAAGGGGGCGGGATGGACGGTCGATGTCTCAGCGTGGATGCGGACGGTCACGTCCTGGAGCCGCGCGACACCTGGCTCACGTACCTCGAGCCGGCGTGGCGGGACCGGGCGATCCGCATCGTCGTCGATGAACGGGGGGACGAGGTACTGCTCGTCGACGGCCGCCCGCTCGAGGTCATGCGGAACGGGCTGGCCGGCTTGGGCGGCATCAACCTGGATCCGGCTGAGGCCCTCGACCGCGAGAGCGGCCGGCTCCACTACGAGGACGGTTGCCCACCCGGGGGCTACGACCCGGCAGCCCGGCTGGAGGTGATGGACGAGGAGGGTATCGACATCGCCCTCTTGTACCCGACGATCGGCATCTGTTGGGAAGGGCAGGTGACCGACCCCGCCCTCGCCACGGCCTACAGCCGGGCCTACAACCGCTACATCGTCGACTTCTGCTCGCATGACCCCCGCCGACTGGTGCCGGTGGCCCACATCTCCCTGATCGACGAGGACGGCGCCGTCCAAGAAGTCGTCCGGGCGCGAGAGGCCGGCTGCCGAGCCGTGTACCTGTCGCCCGACGCGGCGTCGCGGGCGGGGCGCGGCCTCAGTGATCCGGCGTTCGAACGGTTCTGGTCGACCGTCGAGGACCTCGACGTGCCGGTGGGATTCCACGTGATCGTTCGCGACCACTCGGCCTTCCGGCCTCCCGAGATGCAACGCGCCGCCGGCCAGGCCCTCTTCGGGTTCGCCTTTCTGGCCATCGACGTCATGGCGGCCTTCACCGAGATGCTCGCGAGCGGGGTCTTCGAACAGCATCCACGGCTGCGCTGCACGGTGCTCGAGTCCGGAGCGACCTGGATCGCCGCCTGGCTGGACCGGATGGACCACAAGTTCGAGGTGATGCGCTCGATCACGCCGACGAGCCTCAAGCCGAGCGAATACTTCTATCGCCAATGCATCGTCTCGGCCGACCCGGACGAAACGGTGATCGCCCCCATCATCGAGGCGGTCGGCGCGGACTACTTCGTCTGGGCGTCCGACTACCCCCACATCGACGCCAGCTTGGGCGTCGTCGCGGAGATCCGCTCCCGTCTGGAACCACTCTCCCAAGAGGACCAAGTCAAGGTGCTGGGCCTCAACGCGGCGCGCTTCTACGGACTCGAGCTCCCCAGCCTCCCCTGAGCTCGCTACTTGGGCGGGCGGCGGCTCCGCATTCGCCTACCGTCCGGCGACAGGCCGAGGGCTGGCCAGGCGAACCGCAGGACCTGCGCTTTGACAGCCGAGCGGCGCCTGAGCGTCTGGTGCTGCACGTCGACCGCAGCGTGCATCAGGGCGTGGATGCTGTAAGCGTCCGCTTCCGGTCGGGGCGAATCGAGAACGCCCGCACGGTGCCCCGCCCGCAACGCTTTGATGAGGGGCGGACAGAACATCCGCTGCATCTCGGGCAGGGACGAGGCGAGGGTGTAGGACGCCAACACCGAGGGAGCGGTGAAGATACGGGTCGTCGGAGCGATGTCGGGGTCGTAGAGGAGGTCGAGAAAGGCGTCGATCCACGCCTCGACGGCGTCGAGCGGATCCTTGGTCCGTTCCACCGCACTCGCAAGGAACCGCGCCACCCGATCCCGTTCGCGTTGGATCAAAGCCAATAGCAGCTCGTGCTTCGAATCGAACTGCCGGTAGAAGGAGCGGGTCGACAGCCCGGCCGCGCTCAATATGTCGTTGACCGACGTCCGTTCGTAGCCCCTCTCGGCCATCACCAGCACCGCCGCATCCAACAGGATGCGGCGCTCCGTGACGGAGTCGAATCGCCGGGGCCGGCCCCGGCGGGGCGTGTCGGCCTCTGCGTCTACCTCTACCTCTGCGGCCTGCAGCATGGAACCATTACAGCAGACAGGCCGATAGTGGTCGGTCGACCAGGGCTCGCCGGGTGGGAGCGAGGATGCGGAACCCCTGGATCTCGGACCGGAGCCTCACCCAGGACGTCCGAAATTCGCCTCTGGCGTTACCAAAATGGCTCGGGGCACCCCGGGGGCGACCAAAGCTCCAGGCCATTCCCCCCGCTCCGCCGATCGGACGCTACAGACGGTAGAGCCGCTGGGCGTTGCCACCCAGAATCTTGCGTTGGACTTCCTCGGGGAGAACGGCGATCTTGTCCGCCACCGAACGCAACGGGCTCGGGTAAAGACAGGTTGGATGGGGGAAGTCGGTCTCGAAGAGGATGTTGTCCTCGCCGAGCGTCTCCACGAGAAAGGGCAGGTTGTTCCGCTCGAACCAGAACGTGGCGTAGAGGTTGCTCCGGAAGTACTCCGAGGGCTTCTTCTTGAGCGCCCGCACCTCCTCCGGGGCGTTTTCGAGCATCTCGTAGTCGAGGGCCTCGAGGATGAAGGGGATCCAGCCGCAGGCGCTCTCCACGGAGACCCACTTCAGATCGGGGTGGCGGTCGAAGAGCCCCGAGACGATGCCATTGGCCACCACCCGGGCGTTTCCCACGAAGAGCAGGGTGCCGGTGAGGGCCAGCTTGACGTTGTCGGGGTGAGAGGTCCAGGGGTACTTCCCGGACCACGTGCTGGACGTGACGCTGGCGCCGATGTGGAAGTGGACCGGCAGCTGGAGCTCGCTGCAGGTCTCCCAGAGCGAGTCCCAGGCAGGATCGGCCAGGTCCGGGCCCCCGATGTCGTCGGGGTCCGAGGTCATGTTGACACCCCTCATGCCCATCCCGGCCACCCGCCGGGCCTCGGCGGCGGAGAGGTTGACGTCCCAAGCCGGAAGGAGGGGCATCGGGAGCAGCCGGTTGTTCGACTCGGCCTGGATCTCCGCCTGAATGTCGTTGTACATCTGGATCACCGTCATGCTGAGGTCGGGATCACCCACGACGGCGAGGTCCTGACCCCCCAGGCTGAGGGTGCTCGGGAAGATCACCTGGGCGTCGATACCGGACTCGTCCAGGACCTCGAGACGAACCTTGGGATCGTAGGCGCCGGCGTGGACGTCCTCGATTCTCCACTCGTACAGGCCGAGCTGGGCCGGCACCTTCCGCCCGTCCCGGCCGACCACGGCGGCCGCCGTCGCCCTGCCCATTGGGTGACCGTCGAACACCCAATGCGGGATACCCTCGATCTCCTCCACCCGGGGCACCCGGTCGCGGATCTTGGCCGGGGCCCGCTTGGTGAAGAGGTCATGGGGCTCGGTCCAGTGGCTATCGGCATCGATGACCAGCGTGTCAATCATCTCGTGTGTCCCTTTTCGCTATGAGGGTTTCCGAAAAAACCCTAGCCAACGGACTCCGTAGGCGGCACTTGTAAAGCACGCCGCAATTGCACAGTATTTGTATCTGTCGACGGATTGACCGTGCTGGCGTGCTAGCCGACAGAGGCCATCAAGGACCAGCACGGCGCGCCATGCGGCAGATCGGAAGGTGGAGCGTGCCGATCTTCAACCACACGGGGCAGGTAGTGAAGGACCTCGAGCGGTCCAAACGCTTCTACGAAGAGGTGCTGGGCTTCACTTATTGGCACGAGATCTCCCCGCCCGACGAGGCCACCTCCAAGCTCAACCAACTGGAGCCGCCGCTCGGCATCACCGCCTCCTATCTCTACCTCGAGGGCTTCGTGCTCGAGCTCATGCACTACTCGGCTCCGGGGGCCGTCGCGGAGTTTCGAAAGCGGACGATGAACGAACCCGGACTTACGCATCTCTCCATCTCCGTTCCCGATGTCCGGGCGACCGCCGAAATGGCGGTCGAGTACGGGGGAGAGATCCTGGAGGACACGGATCTGGGAGGAATGGCGCTCTTCATCCGGGATCCCGACGGGCAGCTCCTCGAACTGCTTCCGGAGTCCTTTCGGGAGCACCTTCCACCCAAGAGCTGAGCAGGCACCGAGGAGTTGAGCAGGCTCCCGGCCAACGGGCAGGTCTCCGACTCAGGCCAACCCGGCGTGCGCCCCGGGCAGCTGCTCGAGGTCCAGCTGCACCTCGTCTCGCCGAATCGGCGTGCCGTTGACCAACACATGGCGCATTCCCGTTGGCTCCTCGGCCGTCAGGCGTTCGCCACCCGCCGGGAGGTCGCGAAGTCTGCGCAATGGACCCGGAGCGACCGTCGCCGGATCGAATACGGCGATGTCCGCATGGAACCCCTCCCTGAGGTAGCCGCGCCGGTCGAAGCCAAACATGTCTCCCGGCTCCCCGGTGAGCTTTCGAACCGCCTTCTCGAGAGGCATGGTGCCGCGGTCACGCACCCAGTTGCCCAGGAGGTCCGTCGGTAGAGGCGCGTCACAGAGCTGGTCGACGTGCGCTCCTGCGTCCGTGAGGCCCAGCACCGTGTGCTCCTCGTTGAGCAGCCTCGCCACCGCCTCGGGGTCATCGTTGGACATGTAGACGCGGTAGCGGGTCTGCAGATCCTCATCAAGCGACAGCTCGCACATCAAGTCGAACGGGCCGGTCCCGCGCTCAGCCGCCACATCGGCCACTCGGCGCCCGACGAGCTCGGGATAGCGCTCGGTCTCGGAGATTTCGATCTTCTGCCAATCAGGAACGAAGCCCGTGGTGCTCGCTCCGAAGTCCTCGAACGCCTTGGCCCGCCAGGCGGGGTCTCGGAACGCCGCCTTGCGCAGATCCCTGCTCACCTTCATGAGCTCCGAGAACACCTGGCTCGAATTCAAGGTGTACGCGTCGGCCAGCGTGAACTGCATCGTGAGCGGCCGAGGCGTCACCTGAGGCCATACGTTGATCCCGTTGGCGTTGCCGTCTTCCAGTAGCTGCACGATCTCGTTGTGCTGGCCATTTGCCGAGGCGAAGAGGGGGCAGGTGAAGGGCCGACCAATCTTCGGTTGCCATCTCCAGTTGTCCGGATACTCGCACTGCCAACCCGGGGTCGTGAGGATGACCCCGCGCCCGGCCTTCCCCGCCGCCATGAACAAGGACTCGACCTCGTCCATCTCGGCGAAGCGGCTCGGAACAGGCTTTCCGTCGACGCCCCGGTGGGCGAACGAGAAGCTCGTCGAGAAGCCGGCTGCCCCGACGTCGATCGCCTCCCCCACGAGGCCGCGCATCGTATCGATCTCCTCGGCGGTGGCAGCCCGCTCGTACGCAGCGTCACCCATGGCATACAGCCGGACGGCGCTATGACCGATGTACGCGGTGTAGTTGAGCGCGGTGCCGCGGCGTCGGACCAACGCGAGGTAGTCCGGATAGGTCTCGAATTCCCAGAGGATGCCCGCCTTGAGGGAGGCGGCGTCCATCCCTTCGACGTTCTCGAGCGTGTGCACGATCGTGTCGTGATGCTCTGGCCGGCACGGGGCAATCGTGAACCCACAGTTACCCGCCACGACAGTCGTCACGCCGTGATACGAGGAGGGCTTGAGCTCGCGATCCCAGAACACCTGTGCGTCGAAGTGGGTATGGATGTCGATGAAGCCCGGAGCCACGACACAGTGAGAGGCGTCGAGCTCGGTCCTGCCTTCGAGTCCGGCGCCGATCTCCTGGATGACGCCGTCGGTGACGGCCACGTCGGCCACCCGTCCCGGCGAACCGGTGCCATCAACCACCGTTCCTCCCCGAATTACCAGTTCAGCTGGCATCTATGCCCCCTTTCGGGTACCTCATGAACTCCAGCAGGTTGCCATCGGGGTCACGCGTGTACACGCTCGAGGCCGTCGTTTGCCGGCCGCCCTGGCGCTCTACGGGACCTTCCTCGATCGTGGCGCCGGCCGCTTCGAGCAATCGCTGCAGAGCTTCGGGCGACCCCTCCCAGACGAAGCACAGATCCCCGCACGGAGGCTCGGCGGCTGGGGCCCGCAACGAGAACCGCCGTTGCCACACCTCGGGACGGTGAAAATTGATCATCTGGTTTCCAATATAGACCTGCACCAGGTATTCGTTTTCGGTGACCTTCATCCCCAGAGCTCTGTAGAAGGCACTCATGGCCTCCGTCTGCCGCATGGGAAGTGCCACGTGGTCGAAACCGACCACGTGGTCTCCCACCGACGGTTCTGGATCAGGCGACATGCTCGAAGCCGTAGAGCCGGGCACAGTTCAAGGCCGTGATCTTGCGGACGTCTCCGGGCGGCAGCGATCCCAGGGTCTCCCGGATGGCCCGCTGGGACTCGGGGAAGGTGCTGTCGGTATGGGGGTAGTCCGAGGCCCACATCACGTTGTCCGCTCCGAGCATGGGGATGGCCTGCGAGGCGAGCTCCTCCTCCTCGAAGGTGGCGATGACCTGGCGGCGGAAGACCTCGCTCGGGGGGTCTTTGGGCGCGTAGTCGATGTTGTCCTTCAGGGCCCGCCACTCCATGTCCATGCGGCTCAGGTAGTAGGGCAGCCACCCCAGGCCGGCTTCGGCCAGGACCAGCTTGAAGTCGGGGTGACGCTCCAGCATCCCACCGAAGATCATGATGGCCAGGGCCTCGTCGAGCTGCAGGGGCAGGAGCGAGGCAAAGGCCGCCGACTGCCACTTGCCGATCTGGTAGCTGAGCCGGGGGGACGCCCCTCCCTTGATGTGGAAGCTGAGGGGGATCCCGGTCTGCCCGGCCGCAGCCCACAGACGGTCCCACACCCCGTCGGTGGCATCGATGTCGAAGACGTCGATGATCGCACCTCGATGGCCCTTGGCGGCGCAACGCTCGAGCTCGGCGACGGCCGCCTCCGGGGAATGGCTCGGGAGGAATGCCAGCACGCAGAGTCGGTCGGGAGCCGATGCGTTGAACTCCTCGACCGCCCAATCGTTCCAGGCGGCATAGCAGACGTCCTGCAGCTCTGGCTCGGGAATCGAAAGGGTCAAGGGAACGGGCCCGTAGATGACCGAGGCCCAGACCCCATCGCGGTCGAGGTCTTCCAGGCGGAGCTTCGGATTGGAGGCTCGGAAGCCGTCGTCTTCGATGCCGGCCCGGCCGATGGCCCCCAGGCCCTTCAGGTGCTCGGTCCCGGGCGGACGCCCGCTGCCACCGAGGACCCGATCGCCGGCGACC
Source organism: uncultured Actinomycetes bacterium (assembly GCA_963773635.1). Lineage (GTDB taxonomy): Bacteria > Actinomycetota > Acidimicrobiia > Acidimicrobiales > RAAP-2 > CAVZBW01. The sequence continues at coordinate 1,791,663 of CAVZBW010000005.1, forward strand.
CAGGTGGGCACGCCCTCTCGGTCGACGACGTGAGGAGCCTGCTCGGCATAGCGCTGCGACACCCGCGCCTCCCAGACGTCCCGAGGGACGGCGTTGAGATCGAGGTGATCGTCGCAGGAGTAGATGCTCGACGCGTCCATGTTGTCTCGTTCCCTTCTTGCTTCAGCTTGCCAAGGGTTTGACGCCGCGAGGACGACGGCCGCAGGCAACCTCGGCGCTCCGGTCTCGGCGCACCTCGGCGTGGGGCTCGGAAGCCATCTTTGGGCACTCTCGTCTCTTTCGCAAGTGGCGTTTTCGTAGTTTGCCACGCCACGGTGATTTCCGCACGCGTCAGTGCTCCGGCGTTGCTCCCCCACGCGCCTTCGCGAATTGCGCCCGCCTCAAGTCGCGATCCCGATCGCCGGCGACACGAAGCGGAGGACCTGCGCCTTGACCAACGAGCGTCGCTGCAGCGGACGCTGACGGGCGTTCGCGACGGCCTGTATGAGTGCATGGATGCTGTGGGCGTCCTCCTCGGGCTGGGGCGAGTAGAGGAGCCGGGCCCGATGTCCGGCCCGGAGGGCCTTGATCAGTGGCGGGCAGTACATCCGCTCCATGTCGGGATAGGAAGTGCCGAGGGTGTACGTCTCCAGCACCGCGGGAGTCGTGAAGACCTGGGTGAGCGGCCCGATCTCGGGGCTGTAGATCAGCTCCAGAGACGCGTCGATCCACGCCAACACCCCTGCTACGGGATCTTCGGTCCTCGCAACTGCGGCTGCCAGGAACGCAGCCACCCGCTTGCGCTCGCGCTCGATCAGGGCCAGCAGGAGCGCGTCCTTCGAATCGAACTGCCGATAGAAGGAACGAGTCGATAGTCCCGCCTCGGCCAGGATGTCGCTGACGGAAGTGTTGTCGTAGCCTCGCTCGGCCATGACCCGCAAGCCGGCTTCGAGCAACATCCTGCGCTCAGTGGCCGCGTCGAACCGGCGCGGGCGGCCACGGCGGGGCGTCAGGGCTTGTGCGTCCGCGGCTCGCGGCATTGGCCCAGCGTACTGCGGGTGGTACTAACCCGGGCGGCGGATCGGTCGACTGATATTGTGTCCATCAGTTCTCAAATGGGTTGAGGGACCGGAAAGGGCGTCAACGTCCCCCAGCAGGCCCGCAGAGAGGTCGCAAGCCCAACCCCCAATCATACTGCATGGGGCTTGCGACCTCTCTGCGGGTCACCGGGTCAACCAGCTGAATGCGGCGTACTGCAGAGGGTTGCGATCGCGGTCTTCCGCCTGCTGGATGGCGCGATGGGAACACGATCCGGCGGAAGCACATCTAGAGTCTCTCCAAGGAGACCGCTCATGCTGGACCTGCTGATTGAGGGTGCCTCAGTTGCCGACGGAACACGATCGCCGGCGACGGCCCGGCCGATTGGCGTCGTCGACGGGTGCTTCCGCACGGGCGATGATCTCCGAGGATCGCGTGCCAAACGCCGCATCGACGCCACTGGGCTCGTCGCGGCCCCGGGATTCATCGATGTCCACACGCACTACGATGCGCAGGTCTTCTGGGACGCGCACCTGACTCCTTCTTCGCTTCACGGAGTGACCAGCGTCGTCGCCGGGAACTGCGGGTTCTCCATCGCCCCGCTCGCCCCAGGGGGCGACGAGTACCTCCAGAGGATGCTGTCTCGCGTCGAAGGCATCCCGCTCGCAGCACTGCAGCACGGGGTTCCTTGGAACTGGAGCTCCTTCGACGACTACCTGACCGCGGTCGAGCAGGCCAAGCCGGCGTTGAACTTCGCCGCCCTTGCCGGTCACTCCGCCATCCGACGCTTCGTCCTCCAAGAGGACTGTCACACGCCCGTGCCTACCGAGAACGCGGTCGCCGAGATGTGTGGCCTCTTGCGCAAGGCCATGGAGGCGGGAGCGCTCGGGTTCTCTTCGTCGTGGGGCGAGGCACACTTCGATGGGGATGGACAACCGGTCCCCTCACGTAGCGCCGCGGCAGCGGAGATCCTCGAGCTCTGCCATCAGATTGCGCCCTTCCCGGCGGCTCAGCTCGAGTTCATACCCACGCTCGGGCGTTTCGACGACGGGCATCGGTCTCTCATGGCGGACATGTCTCGAGCAGGAGGTGCCCCGCTCAACTGGAACGTTCTCTTGGCGACTGACCAAGAAACCTACGCGAACAGGCTCTCCGCATCCGACTATGCCGCCCAACACGATGCCCGTGTGTTTGCCCTGAGCTATCCGGGTGCCATCCGCGCTCGAGTGTCGTTCGTCAGTTCGATCTTCGACGCCATCCCCGGGTGGTCTCCGACTCTGGCACTCGAACCCGAGCAGATCGCGGCACGTCTCACTGACCCGACCGAGCGTCGCCGCCTCTTGGATCTCGCAGAGGCCCATCGCCAAAGGCAGCCGGGCGGACTCACGAATTTCGGCGACCTGCGCGTGCTCGATGCCTATACCCCGCAGACCAAAGCAGTCGAAGGACGGTTGCTCAGTGAACTGGCGATCGAGAGGAATGTCTCGACCTTCGACGTTCTCTGCGATCTTGCCTCGTCAGACATCCAGATGGGCTTTGTTCGGGATTCGGGGGAAGAGGATGGTGATGCCTGGGACCTGCGAGTGGCTTCGTGGCGGGACGAACGCGTGCTGATCGGTGCGTCCGATGCGGGTGCCCACGTCGACATCATCACGACCTTTGACTACCCGGTCGCCCTCCTCGCCCAGGCTCGCGATCGACGCGCGATGGACCCGGCCGAGGCTGTGCGCCTCCTTACCGCGGTTCCGGCGTCCTTGTACGGATTGACAGACGTCGGTCGAATTGCCGACGGTTACCGCGCTGACCTCGTGCTGTTCGATCCCGAGACGGTCGCCCCCGGTCCCACCACTTGGCGCAACGATCTGCCCGGTGGTGCCGGCCGGCTCTATTCCGCACCGGCCGGCATAGATCGAGTCTTCGTGAACGGGGTGGAGACCGTGACGGGACAGACGACCACCGGAGCTCGGCCCGGGCGGGTCATCCGGAGGGCGAACGGGAGCCTTGCGCCGCCCGTGAGGTAAGCGGCGAAGCGAAGGACGTCCACGCCGAGGGTGGTGACGCCGGTCTTCACAGATGGGAGCAGCCCCACCCACTCCTTGGACCGCCACGTCACGGATAGACGTTGAGCCCCTCACGTGCCGTCGCGGGACGACGGGCAGAAATCCTATTTTGCATAGGGGCGTGACGCAAAGGCCCCGACGGTCGCCGCCCCGCGAAAGACGGGCCACGCCGATCGAGCGTGCCGCCGCCTACAGTGATCGCCCATGGCAAGGGTCGATCCGGTGAGTGGGTTCGATCTCGAGACGGTCGACCGACTGCTCACGACCACTCGAGCCGTCCGCCGGCGCCTGGACTTCGATCGCGACGTTCCGTTGGACGTCGTTCGCGAGTGTCTGACTCTGGCCGTCCAGGCGCCAACAGGGGACAACGCCCAGCGCTGGCGCTGGCTGGTCATTACCGATCCCACAGTCCGGGAACGCTTGGGCCAGCTCTATCGAGGCATCCCCCGGACGCCAGAGGTCGTGCCCGAGCCACTTCCGATGTCGGACCAGCGCCGCAGGATGCTGGCATCCGCCCACTTCCTGATGGACCACATCACCGAGGTCCCACTTTTCGTGCTTCCGTGCACCCGGGAGGTCGGGCACGCCGCCGGATGGGCCCCGTCGATCTATCCCGCCGTATGGAGCCTGATCCTGGCGCTCCGCAGCCGTGGCCTGGGATCGGTCATCACCACCGCCCACCTCTACCGGCGCGAGGAGGCGGCGGCGTTGCTTGGCGTTCCCGAGGGTTATGCGCAGGCCTGCCTCCTCCCGATCGCTTACTACAAGGGCTCGGATTTCCACCCGGCCGACCGTCTACCGATCGAAGAGGTCGCCTATTTGAACCACTGGGGTTCGCCGCTTCCAGCCTCGTAGGCGGAATACGAAAATCCATGTCACACCATCGCCCTTGCGATCGTCGGATGCGATACTGAGACCGATGATCAGTCCGCGCTACGCCGACACCACCACCGGAACAGCATCCCTTCTCCCGGATCCCCCTCCCAGGGACGTGCGCTACACGGTGATCTCCGTCGACGATCATCTTGTCGAGCCCCCGGACATGTTCGAAGGTCGGCTGCCCTCGAAGCTCCAGCCATGCGCTCCGCGGGTGGTCGAGACTGCCGAGGGCAACGAGATCTGGGAATTCGATGGAAATGTCTATACACAACCCGGGGCGAATGCCGTTGCCGGCCGTCGGCCGGAGGCGATCACCAACGAGCCCTACCGCTTCGACGACATGCGGCCCGGATGTTGGGACATCGATGCCCGCGTCAAGGACATGGACATCAACGGAGTCTGGGCATCGCTCAACTTCCCTTCGATGATCACCGGTTTCTCCGGGCGGGTGTTCTCCGGAGCCAAGGACCCGGCGCTGGGACTTGCCGTCACCAAGGCCTTCAACGATTGGGTATACGAATGCTGGTGGCAGCCCTATCCCGAGCGGATCATCCCGCTCGGCATCACCTTCCTCGCCGATGCAGAGCTCGCAGCCGCCGAGATTCGACGCAACGCGGCACGAGGCTTCCGATCTGTGACGCTCCCGGAGCGTCCTCACCTGCTGGGCTTCCCGGGCATCTCTTCTCCGTACTGGGACCCGGTGCTCGAGGCGTGCCAAGAGACGGACACGGTCATCTCCCTCCACGTCGGTTCGTCCGGACTGCCGGGAGACTTCGATCCCGGAGCGAATCGAGCGGGCCTCTCCGCGAGCCTCTTCGGTCAGCTGTCGCTCACCGCGTGCGCCGAGTGGATTTGGGCGGGGGCTCCGGCCCGCTTCCCTGGTCTCCGGATCGCGCTGAGCGAAGGCGGCATCGGTTGGGTCGCCATGCTGCTGGACCGGCTGGAGACGATCGTCCGGCGCTCTGGGTACGGCAAGGACTATCCGGGAGACGCCACCCCGGCCGAGGTGCTCCAGCGGAACTTCTGGTTCTGCACCATCGACGATCCCTCGACCATCGTCACAAGAAAGACCGTCGGTGTCGACAAGATCATGATCGAGGTGGACTACCCACACGGCGACACCACGTGGCCGGACACCCAGAGCGTGATCGACCAGGTCTGGGGACACATCCCGACGGACGAGCTGCGCAAGATGACGCACCTCAACGCTGCTGCCCTGTACCGTTGGCCCCTTCCGGTCGAGACGCTACCCAAGCTCTCCTAGGCCCGGCCCCGACTCGAGGTCATCGCTTCGGTCCGAGCAGGCGCTCGAGGTTGGCGCGAGTTTCATCGGCACGCCACTGATCCTCTACCTGACGATCGATCGCGGCACCTTCGTCGTCGGCGATCCGTCGGAGCGCGTGCCGGCGCAGGCTCCGCTTGGCGAGCTCATATGCCTTCTGATCGAGTGACGCGAGGCGTTCTGCTGTTGCTTGCGCAGCCAGGGCGAGCTGATCGAGGGGTATTGCTCGGTGTACCAGGCCGAGGGCGATGGCGTCTTGGTGACCCACGAGATCGGCCCCCATGACCAGACGCTCGGCGTGCGCCCCACCGACGTACATGAGCAGCTCGATGGCGGGCGTCGGGAAGGCCACACCAACTTCCAATTCGGTGACCCCGATCCGTGCCCCCTCGGCGATCAGTCGGTGGTCACAGGCGCACGCCACCAGGCAACCCCCGGCGACCGCCGGCCCATTGATGGCGGCAACGGTCGGCTTCGGGTAGCTGAAGAGCTTGACGAGAGCGGACCCCAGCGCGCGGAGCAGGAAATCGGAGTGCTCCTTCTCGTTGGCCAGCACCTGGTCGACGGCGACTCCCGCCGAGAAGACCTTCCCCTTGCCCGTCAGGACCAGGCCACTCACCCCGGGGTCGCGGGCAGACCGATCGAGCACCGCCCCGATCTCCTCGCAGAGTTGCAGGTCGATCGCGTTGACCTTGTTCGTCGCGAGCTCCATCCACAGGATGGAGCCATTGCGACCGAGGTCCAATCGCTGGTAGTCGCCGTATTCGCTCATGCCCGGTCCTAGTCCTTGGGACGGCTCCGTGGCAACCCGAGTCGGCCTTCGGCGACGATCTCTCGCTGGATCTCGCTGGAGCCCCCGTAGATCGTCCCGACTGCGGCCGTGCGCAAGTGATGCTCGAGCTCCCCTTCCAACGGTGCCCCCGGCACGCCCGGCTGCAGCACTCCCTCAGGACCGAGCATGTCGACCAATGCGGAGTAGTGCCGCTGGTCGGCCTCGGCGAAGAAGAGCTTGGTCATCGATCCCTCGACCCCGGGAAGCTCGCCCTTGGCGTTCATCCAACGCACCCGCAGGCCGAGCAGCCGAGCAACCTCCTCGTCCACGGCGATCCGAGCGAGGCGCTCCCGGTTCTTGGGGTCGTCGTAGTACGTCCCTCCGCCCGGTCGCTCGTTGGACATGGCCCAGGCGGCGACACGTTCGGCGAGGGTCGGGCCCACTGATCCCCGACCGCCACCGCGTTCGTAGACCAGTGCAACGCGCATGACCCGCCATCCCTCCTCGACCGGCCCGATCCGCATGGTGTCGGGAACCCTGACGTCCGAGTAGAAGGTGGCGTTCGTACGCTGCCCACCCAACGTGTAGACCGGCTGCAGATCGAAGCCCTCCGCATCGGTCGGGACGAGGAACATGGTGAGTCCCTTGTGTTTGGGCAGGTCGGGATTGGTCCTGGCCAGAAGGAAGACGTGGGAGCACGACTGCGCCGTGCTGGTGAACATCTTCTGACCGTTGATCACCCACTCGTCACCATCCCGCACGGCGCGAGTCTTGGCCGCCGCCACGTCGGAGCCCGAGTCGGGTTCGGTGTAGCCGAGAGCGATCAGGATTTCGCCGCGGAGCGCCCCGCTGGTGATCGTCTTCTTCTGCTCCTCCGTGCCGACGTGGCTGATGGTCCGCAGCACCATCTGGGTCGTCGCCCACCCATCGGTGTACAGGCCGGCATCGGTGACGGCATCGAGCACCGCTCGTGCGTAGCCGGAGTCCGTGGCAGATCCGCCATACTCGGGCGGCCAGCCGGCGCCGAGAATGCCGTCACGGGCAAGTCGCCGGTGGAGCTCGTCCGTGTGGTGCGTACCCGAGCGGTACTGCTCCCACGCCCAGCCTGAGCTGACGTTGTGCGCGACCCACTCCTGGGCCGCCTCGCGATGTTCCGCAAGGCTGTCAGAAGTCGAGAAATCCACCTCATACCCCCCTGTTCTCGAAGAGACGGGCTGCGAGCTCCTGGTAGCCAGCAGCCGGATCCCCGTAGGCGAGGGGCCAGGCCTTGGCTCGCCGGAAGTAGAGCTGGATGTCGTACTCGAGGGTATAGCCATAGCCACCGTGGAAGTGGAGGCTCTCCGCTGCCGCTCGGAAGGCCACCTCCGAGCTGAACAGGAACGCCATGGATCCGAGAGCATCGGCGTGCGTCAGGCCCGAGTCGGCCGCCCAGGCAGCCTCGTAGGTCAGCAGCCGAGCCCCTTCGAGATCCGTCACCGCGTCCGCCAGGCGGTGCTGGACCGTCTGGAACCATGCGATCAAGACCCCGAACGCCCGACGCTGCTTCACGTAGTCGGTCCCCATCTCGAGGGCGCTTTGCCCGAGCCCTACCAAAGCGGCCGCCATCAGCAGCTGCCATTCCTGGCGAGCCCGATCGAAGGCGGCCCTGGCCGACGCACCGCTCGCCAAGACGATCCGCTCGTCGACCCCTGAGCCTCGATCCGCCAGGGGCGCCGTCCCGAGGTTCGCGGGAACATCGAGGGGCGTGCGCGGGCTCACGGCAGATCGGAGTGCCACAACGTCGTCTCCATCTACGGCGAGAACGGCGTCCGCCACCGCGCCTCCTGGCACGAGAGACGCCACCCCGTTGTCTAGCGGCCGCAACGCCAGGGTGAGCAGGGCATTCCCGGCAACCGCCTCTTCGAGCAAACCTTTGGCCGCTTGGCGATCCGCTCCCGCTCAAGCAAGCAGCCAGGTTCGTTGCCGCAGCGGCCTCGATCAACGGAACCGGGGGAATCCGCCGTCCAAACTCCTCGGCCGTCAGCACGAGGTCGAGCATCGATGCTCCGTCCCCCCCGAGATCCTCGGGCACCGCCATCGACGCCAGTCCCATGGAAGCGACCTTCCCCCACAGCTCCTGGTCGAAGCCGATCGGCTCGGCCGCCCGAATGCGCTCCGGCGTCGACTCCTTCGAAAAGAAGCTCGCGAGATGTTCCCGAAGATCTTGCTGCTCTTCGGTATATGCAAGGTCCATTTTCATCCCTCCACGCCGCACCTTACCCGGCGAGACTCCTTCGCGGAAGTGCCAAGAATCGCTGTGCCAGCCCTCCTCGGCGACACCCACACCTACGGTGACCGGGCACACGCGCCAGGCGACGCGTGCCGGCGAAGTTGTCCTGTCGGATCAAGTGTCGTTCATGAACTCGAGGAGCAGCGGTGCCGCCTGAACCCATGGCCCGAAGAGCGTCCCCGTGCCCGCCGCCGTCGCCCTCTGAGCCTGCTCCCACGCATCCTCGGGCCACGGAGGCTCGACCAATCGGGAGCCCCGTATGAGGGCATGCACCTCGAACGAGGTCCGCTTCGGGTGGTCGTAGTCCTTCTCGCCGCCGCGAATGATCAGCGTGGGTACGCCGATCTCTTCGAACTCCCAATCCGAGACCCCGGGAATCGGCTCGTTCGGCTTGGGGATGAAGGCATCGAGCCAGCGGTTCATCACCAGCTCGAACTGCGAGGCGCCGATGGCGAGCAGGCGGTCCCGGTTCCGTGGGTTGGCGGCGATGAGGTCCGCCCAGCCTCCCGCGGGGCCGGAAAGGTCCATCACGCCCTCCATCCCACGAGCGCGGACCGCCGCCAGCTCGTTCATGACGTAGACCTGCGCCAGCTTCATGGTGCTGTAGGTGCCGCCGACGATGTGCCACAAGGCCAGCTTCCGTACGAGATCGGGCCACATAAGGGTGAAGATGATCGAATCTCGCGCTCCCCGGACCCGCCGGCCGCGACGACCCGGTCGACATCGAGCTGCCGCAGCAACAATCCGAGAGTCTCCGCCCTCATGTGGGATTCCGTCCGACCGTAGAGCTGCACGTCGGACCGTCCGCAATTGGGTCGGTCCCACAGCAGCACGCGCTTTCCGCCGTCGGCCAGGGCATAGGCCAGCTCGTGAACGCCCCCGTAGTCCTTGCTGAACCGGCCACCGGGGGTCAGGACGACGACCTCGCCGCTTTCCGGCCCGACGAATTCGAACACGACCACACCGCCGCGAACTTCGATCTCATCGACCGACACGTTCCTCCCTCCATCGCCCACTGGGATCCCCTGACGGTACGCCCGGAACGACGGATCGTTCCCTTGCGGGCCGTTGTGTCAGCATCGTTTCCGAACCTAGCCTAGAGACGCCGAAATCCGGCCGGGAGTGGCTCGTCGCCCATCCCGACCGCACCCCTGGAACCCCCGCCACGATTTTAGTAACATCGGTTTTCGTGAATAGGGGGAACGGTTCCAGTGGTGCGGGCTCCTTCGACCCCGATGCCGTCCACACCAAGTATCTCGAAGAGCGCGACAAGCGCCTGGTCGAAGGCCGAGCGGCCATCCGGGACCTGACCGGCGACAACGTCTTCGCCAAGTACCGGGAGGACCCGTTCACGCCCTTCACCCATCGGGACCCGATCTCCGAGAGGGTCGACGTGGCGGTCGTGGGTGCCGGCATCGCGGGCCTCATGGTGGGGGCCGAGCTACGGAAGCTCGGGATCGAGAGGATCCGCCTGATCGACGAAGCCGGTGGGGTCGGCGGCACCTGGTACTGGAACCGCTACCCCGGGGTGATGTGCGACGTGGAGTCCTACATCTACATGCCACTGCTCGAGGAGCGCGCCTACGTCCCCACTCGCCGGTACGCCTTTGGGGACGAGATCCGCGAGCACCTCGAATGGATTGCCGACGAGTACGGGCTGGTCGACGATGCCATGTTCCACACGACCGTGCAGACGTCCGAGTGGGACGAGGAGCAGGCGCTGTGGGTAATCCGAACCGACCGGGGCGACGAGATCAAGGCCCGCTTCGTCGTGATGGCGGTCGGGATCTTGAACCTGATGAAACTGCCCGACATCCCCGGGATGGAGACGTTTAACGGGAGGTCCTTCCACACCGCACGCTGGGACTACGAGTACACCGGCGGGAACCTGCACGGCGGCCTCGACAAGCTCGGCGACAAGGTCGTCGCCGTCATGGGGACCGGCGCCAGCGCCATCCAGTGCATCCCCCACCTGGCAGAGAGCGCCCGGCATCTCTATGTCTTCCAGCGGACGCCGTCGGCCGTCGGGGTCCGGGGAAACCGGCCCACGCCAGAGGTCTTCTCCGCAGAGCTGCGGTCGCGGCCGGGTTGGCAACGCGAGCGGATGTACAACTTCCACGCCATCATCACGGGACGGCCGGTGGAGGTGGATCTGGTCGACGACGGCTGGACGAACCACATGGCCAGGGTCTGGAACCCCCGGATGGGTCCGGACATGTCGATCGAAGAGATCATGTACCAGGCGGAAGCGGACGACTACGAGATCATGGAAATCCATCGCCGACGCATCGACGAGACGGTGAGGGATCCCGAGAAGGCGGAGATCCTCAAGCCCTACTACCGTTACCTCTGCAAGCGCCCGTGCTTCCACGACGAGTACCTGCCCGCCTTCAACCTGCCAAACGTCACCCTGGTCGACTGCCCCTCGGGGATCGAGCGGGTGACGGAGACGGGACTCATCTGCGACGGCAAGGAGTACGAGCTCGACTGCCTGGTCTACGCCACCGGGTTCGAAGCGGAGCTCACGCCCTTTCCGCGGCGCGCCGGCCACGAGATCGTCGGACGTGGCGGCCTCCGACTGGCGGACAAATGGGCGGTCGGCGCCGCCACCCTGCACGGCATCATGTCGAGAGGGTTCCCGAACCTGTTCATCGTGCCGGCTCCCGGTCAGCAGGCCGTGATCTGCGCCAACATCACGCTGGTGAGCGTGGAGGGCGCCGAGCACATCGCGGCGACCATCGAGCAGCTCGACCGTAGTGGCGTGCGGGTCTTCGACGTGAGCCAGCAGGCGGAGGACGAGTACGTGGCCCAGATCGTCGGCGCCTACCGGGACACCAGCCCCGTGATGGCGGCCTGCACCCCGTCCCGCCTCAACTTCGAGGGCAATCCCAAGGGGATCAATCCCCGGAGCGGTTCGTGGGGAGGCGGCATGGGCGACTTCTGGGGCTACGTCAAGATGCTCGCCGACTGGCACGAGCGCGGCGACTTTCCTGGGCTGGAAGTGGATCGCCAGGTCGTGGGTCGCTGAGCACGGCATCGCCGGGCGTCGACGAGCCGAGGGGGAGGAATGGCGTCAACCAGAGGTGGGAGCACGCAAGGGGTCGCCGTTGTCACCGGGGGCGCGGCCGGAATCGGTGCGGCAATTGCCGAGGAGCTGGGCAGGAACGGCACGTACGTCGTGACCCTGGATCCGATGGTCACCTTGGATGGCTCGGGCCGGCTGAGTGACTCCGAGCCGACCACCGCCGACCGCATCGTCAAGGCTGGGGGTGCCGCTCGGGCCTCGAACATCTCGGTGACGGATCGGGAAGCCGTCCCGGCGCTCTTCGCCGAGCTCAAGCAGGAGTTCGGGTTGCTCGATGCCGTGGTGAACGTGGCCGGCATCGTGCGGCCGACGGAGTTCGCGAAGGGGACCGAGGCCGACTGGGCCGCCGTCCTGAGTGTCCATCTCGAGGGCTACCTGAACGTGCTCGGCTCGGCTCTCCCCCTGATGGTCGAGGCCGGCCGTGGCCGCATCCTGGGGGTGACCTCGGGCTCGGGCTGGCGCCCGGCCAACACCGGTGCCTACGGCTGCGCCAAGAGGGCGGTCGCCGCCCTGACGTGGCAGATCGGACAGACGACGCCCCAAGGGGTGACCGTCAACGCCCTCTCCCCGATCGCCGCAACGCGAATGGTCACCCGGGGCACGACACCTCGGCAAACCGGACCAGCCGAAAATGCTCGAACCGGCGGGCTCTCGCTCGGAGCGATGCCTCCTCCCGAGAACCTGGGGCCGGTCGGGGCCTACCTGGCGAGCGATCGGTTCTCCTGGTGCACGGGCCAGGTCGTCTTCTCCGGTGGCTCCGAGGTGGCCAAGCTCACGCCGCCCCGCCTCGTCGAGGTCTGTCGATCGGCGGAGGTGCGGTCGCTCCCCCATGTGCTGGAAACGGTCGTGCCCACTGCCTTCATCCCAGCCGAGGTGACCCAGAGCACCAACGGCGGCAGCAATCCGCGCTTCGGGCCGATCTTCCGCGAGGCCCCACGGGCCGGCGCCGGCAGCGACCGAATGGACACGTGCGTCGTCATCACCGACGATCGGGAGTGGGGGAACCTGGTGGGTGACGCGCTTTCGGCGAGGGGTGTCACCTGCCTCGGGCTCGGCGCCTGGTCGGGCACGCGGCTCCTCGCCGGCGAGGTCGCCCAAGGCTTCGAGGGTGCGGCGGCTCAGCTCGCGCGGGCGGCCAAGGAGGGACCCGTCGACGGCGTCGTGCTCGCCCTCATGGGAAAGATCGAACGACCGACTCCGGGTGTCGCGGAATGGCGGCGGGTGCTCGACGAGCATGCCGGAGTGCCCGAGGCGATCCGCAATGACGCCGGCTGGGCGAGGGCGGTAGCGGACTACTCGAGCCAGGCCGGCCGGCCGGTACGAATGGTCAACCTCATCGCAGCCACCACCTCGGGGGGGAAGAGCCGGGCTCAGGCCGCGGCCCAGCTGACCCGTGCCGCTCACACGGCAACCGCCGACGAGGTCGACGCCTACTCGATCAGCATCGAAAGCGCAGCGACCGGCGACCGCCGAGCGGCGGCGGAGCTGGCCGCCCACCTCCTGACCGCGGCCGACACCTCATCCCTGTCGGGCGCCGAGCTGGTCGCCGGGGAGGGCTGGCTGGGGCTCCGCAGCCATCCGTACCCGGCAACCTCCATCGCCTACGGGGGGCCCGCGATCCCGGAGTGGCTCGACGGCACGCTTCGCCAGGTCGTCAACGGAAGCGCCGGCTGACAGGCAGGGCGGCACGGACAAGGAGGAATCGATGGCACCGGAGATCCAACGCATCGTCGACGCCCACATCCACCTCTGGGACCCGGCGAACACGGAGTGGTACCCGTACCTGACGGGCCTCCGGGACGTAGGCATGGGCGACCTCTCGGGCTGGGCGCGCTATTTCGATCAGAAGATCTACCTGTCCGAGTCGGCCAACTGGAACGTGCAGAAGATGGTGCACGTTGCCGCCGCCTCCGACTTCGTCGGCGAGACCCTGGCTCGCGAGGCCGAGGCGCAGGACACCGGTCACCCGGACGCCATCGTGGGTGGCGTCGCTCTAGTCGACGTGGCCGAGGCCGAGGAGCAGCTCGACCGCCAGATGGCCGCCAGTCGCTTCCGTGGCGTCCGCCCGATGGGCGGGAACATGGAACGGCCTGTCCCGGTCCCGGGGATCCTCCGGGCCCTCCAAGAGCGCAACCTCGTGTTCGACCTCATGGCCCATCCCGACCAGCTGCAAGAGGCCGCCCGAGACCTCGAGGGGTGGAGCGAGCTGACCGTGGTCATCGAGCACACCGGCTGGCCCCATGCCGACACCGACGAGGAGTTCGAGCTCTGGAGGAAGGGGATGGCCGCGCTGGCCTCCTTGGGCCCCAACGTGCACTGCAAAGTCTCCGGCCTCTCCATGCCGTTCCAGACGATGAGCAGCGACGTGTTCAAACGGTGGATCGACTACGTGCTCGACGCGTTCGGGGTTGACCGGTGCGTCTTCGCCTCGAACTTCCCCCCCGACAGCACAGCCGGGACCTTCGACCAGCTCTACTCGACCTTTTCCGAGATCACCTCCGGCCTCGGCGCCGAGGACCGGGAGAAGCTCTTCGCGGCCAACGCCGAGCGCGTCTACCGCTGTTGACCGCTACCGGCCTGGAACCGGACCTTCGACCGGGTCGGGGACGGCCAGGCGAATGGTTGGCTACTCAGACACCTTGTTCTCCCTCGGTCCATTGAATCGGTTGATCGCTCAGACCCGCCGGATCACCTCGTCGGCGTAGCGAGCCAGTCCCTCCTCGGGCTCCGGCCCGAACATCGCTGCGGGCACGAGCACCCGGCTGGCGCCTACGGCCTCCACCGCTTTCACGTCGGCGAGGGCCGCCTCCCCGCCGGGCAGGAAGCTGTCCATCGTGACCTCGATCGAGGATGGATCGCGGCCGGCCTCCTCGGCACTGCGCCGGACCACGTCGAGTAGCGAGGGAACGTCATCGCGCCGCACCCCAAAGGGGAAGAACCCGTCTCCCATCCGTCCGGCCCGCCGTGCTGCGGTCGGGCTGTGACCGCCAATGTGGATGGGGATCGCCTGGCCCGGAGGCTGGGGGCGGAGGTAGCACTCCGTGAAGCCTACGGTGGCGCCGTGGTAGCTGGCGACGTCCTCGCTCCACAGCGCCCGCATGGCCTCGATCGCCTCTTCCACCCTCCGCCCTCGGCCCTCGAAGGGCACCCCGATCGCCTCGTACTCCTCCTTGAGCCACCCGATGCCGGCACCGAGGATGACCCGCCCGTTGGAGAGATGGTCCAGCGTCGCCAGTTCCTTGGCCAGCACCACGGGATTGCGTTCGGGCACGATCAGGATGGCGGTGCCGAGCCGCAGAGCGGAGGTGGCATGAGCCACGTACGCCATCCAGATCAGCGGATCGGGGAAGGTCGTGTCCTCGCCCGAAGGGATCCGCCCCGAGGGATCGTACGGGTACTTCGACCGGTAGCCCTTCGGGATCACGACATGATCCACGGTCCACACCGATTCGAACCCAGCGCGTTCCGCCGCTTGCGCCATGCTGACGGCGGCGGCCGGCCCTGCGAACGGTTCGATATTGGAGAACGCCAGACCGAACTCCATGACGGAACCCCCTACCGATCGTGAGCCTTGACTTTTGCTCTCTCGGTTTTCATTTGCGGACGTATGCCTAGCACCCGCCGCTCGTCCTGGTCCAGCGCGTCGTTGTGCTGCACCGTAGGACTGCTCATTTGTCAATCCGGGAAGTCGCGGGGTCGTCAGCGATTGGCGGAAGCGCCAGCGCGCACTCTCGGTTCGTCGGTGTAGCGTTTTCCGGTGGCCGGGGATTCTGCAACGAGGACTCGGCACGCATGAGAGATTCTGGCCTTCCAGGAGGCGCCGCCCGCTACGTAGGGACGCGCGTCGCGCGCGTCGAGGACCCACGCCTCTTGACCGGTGGTGGCACGTATGTCGACGACATCCCGCTTCCGGGGATGCTCCATGCGTGCTTTGCCCGGAGCCCTCATCCACGTGCCCGGCTGGGCCGCATCGATGTCGAAGCCGCCGCATCGCTGGCCGGCGTCCGCCACGTCTTCACCGCGGCGGACCTGAATCCCGACGCTCGGGAGCAATGGCACACCTCCGTAGGGCGGGACAGCCCGGAGACCCCGCGTCCTCCGCTTGCCGAGGGAGAGGTGCGCTTCGTGGGTGATCCGGTCGCCCTGGTGGTCGCCGAGAGCCGCTACATCGCCGAGGACGCTGCAGAGCTCGTCGAGGTCGACTACGAACCGCTCCCGGCGGTCGTCGACTACACGACGGCAGAGTCGAACGAGCATCTCGTTCACGAGTCTCACGGATCGAACGTCGTTGGAGAGATCGCCGGACTGCCTGCGGCTGCTCTCGAGGAGATCTACCAGTCGGCCTCACACGTCGTCTCAACGTCCATACACCAACAGTCATGCTCGGCTGCCCCGATGGAGTGCCGCGGCATCGTGGTCGACTCTTCGCGTGCCACGGGGGATCTCACGATCTACGCGGCGACGCAATCGCCACACGAGGTCCGCCTGTTCTGCTCACGGCTCCTTGGAGTTCCCGAGCACAAGATCAGAGTCATCGCCCGCGATACGGGGGGCGGCTTCGGGCAGAAGGTCATGGTCCAGCGCGAGGAGATGTGCCTGATGTTGGCTGCCAGAAAGGTGGCCGCACCGGTGAAATGGATCGAGGACCGGCAGGAGAACCTTCTCGCAGCAGGGAAGTCTCGGCACGAGCACGCCGAAGTCAAGATGGCCTTCGATGCCGACGGCCACATCCAGGCCGCCCAGATCGACTTCGTCTCCGACTGCGGCGCGTATCCCACGCCGTGGCCCGTGTTCACGGCGGCCGCCGTCGGGGTCCTGTTTCCGGGTCCCTACCGTGTCCCGAAAGCGGCGTTCACCACCAAGGCGATCTACACGAATACGGTAGGACGGGCGCCGTACCGCGGACCGTGGCAGTTCGAATCGCTGGCGCGAGAGGTCCTGCTCGACCGGGCGGCCCGACAGATGCAGATGGACCCGATCGAGCTGCGCCGCCGCAATTTGCTCCGGCAGGACGAGCTTCCTTACGCGAACCCGAACGGGATGACCTATGAGCGCATCTCGCCGCTGGAGACGCTCGAGCAGGCGGTCACCATGCTGGACTACGAGGCATTTCGCGCCGAGCAGCGTGCGGGCCGTGACGAGGGGCGGTACCTCGGAGTCGGGGTGTCGACGTACGTCGAGCCATCGACACCGGCCTACGGCTCTTACGCGACCGAAGCGGCGACCATCCGCATCGAGCCGTCCGGAAAGGTCAACGTCTACGTCGCCGGCGGGTCCTCGGGAAACAGTCTCGAGACAACGGTGGTCCAACTGGCGGCGGACGCCCTCGGCGTCAAGCTCGAGGACGTCGCCACGATCCAAGGGGACACGGCGGTCACGGGTTTCGGCGCCGGAGCGGCGGGTAGTCGGTCCGGCTCGATGACCGCCGGTGCCATCAGGGAGACCTCTGCAGTGTTGCGGGAGCGGATCGTGGCGATCGCCGCGCACAAATTCGAAGCCGCGCCGGAGGACATCGAGCTGGCAGAGAGCCGGGCGACGGTCCGGGGCACTCCGTCGGTTGGCATCTCCCTGGCCGAGGTGGCGACGATCGCCTACTTCCAGCCGGAGGCACTTCCGCCGGGTGTCCCGGCGGGATTGGAGGCAAGCGCCCGCTACACGGCGAAGTCCAACATCTGGGTCAACGCAACCCACCTCTGCACGTGTGAGGTCGACCCGAGAACCGGAAGGGTCACGATCCTGCGGTACATCGTCAGCGAGGACTGCGGCCCCATGATCAATCCCAGCGTCGTCGAGGGGCAGATCGCCGGTGGCACGCTTCAGGGAATCGGTGGGGTCCTCTACGAGGACCTTGCCTACGACGATGGGGGCAACCCGATTGCCACGACGTTGATGGACTACCTCCTACCGACGGCGGCTGTGGCACCCGTGATCGAGTATGGACATATCGAGACGCCCAGTAAGGGCCCTGGTGGCTACAAGGGTGTCGGCGAGGGCGGAGCCATCGGATCCCCGCCGGCGGTCGTGAACGCCGTGGCGGATGCTTTGTCGCCCTTTGGCGTCGCCGTCACTCGGCTCCCGCTGGGCCCCGCTCAGGTGCTGGCGTTGATCCAAGACGCTCGATCTCACTGACCTCGAAGGCGCTTCGGACTGGCCCGCTGATGATTATCCGGAGCGAGGATCCACGCCTATCGGGCAACCCATCCGCCGTCGACGACGATCGTCTGGCCCGTGATGAACCGCCCGGCGTCGCTCGCAAGGCAGAGCACCATTCCAACGAGGTCTGTCGTCGTGGCCGCATAGGGCAACGGGGTGTTCCTCCCCAGCCAGGATCGACCCCGCTCGGTCTCGTAGAGCGATTCGGTGATCTCACTGCGGAAGAATCCCGGTGCCACCGTGTTGACCCGGATCGACCGAGGGGCCCACTGGATGGCCAACTCGGCCGTTAGACCGGAGAGGCCCATCTTGCTCGCCGCGTAGGAGGCTTGGGGAATCCCGGGAACGCCGACGTGTCCACTTATGGAAGAGATGTTCACGATCGAACCGCGGTTCATGGCTTGCATGTGCGGATACACGGACTGGGCCAGACGGAAGGGCGCGAGAAGATTGAGGTCGATCGTGTCACGGACCGCTTCGAGCGGTTCATCCTCCGCTGGGCGGTCAGAGACCCGGCTTCCGGCCGCATTGATCAATATCTCCGGCCGTCCGACGAGATCCGCCGCTCTCGCCACAAGGTCTGGGATCGACTCGAGATCGAGCAGGTCGGCAGGGAGCGCGGTCCCGCCGATGTCGGATGCGAGCTGCTCGAGTCGGTCGCTGCGCCGTGCCGTGACGGCGACGCGAGCCCCGGCCTCGGCGAGTGCTCTCGCCAAGCGTTCGCCGAGGCCCGATGATGCGCCCGTCACGATCGCAGTCCTTCCACTGAGATCGAATAGTGCACCCAAGCTGCTCTCGGTGTCCGTCAAGTGCCTCGTCGTCCCTTCCCGCCGGCCTGCGTCCGGTCGACACAGGGTGATTCGCTGGCCATCATTGGCAACCAGGATCGGTGAAGATGCCCTCGAGCGGCGATGCACCCAACCGCCTGGTAAGGATCGCCCTGCACTGCGAGAGACCCATGGGCAGTCTCCGAAGGGGCAAGCTGTAGCGAGACAACCACGACAGCATGGTCTCGTCGCAGAAGCCAATGGCACCGTGCAGCTGATGAGCGACCCGAAAGACGATGTCAGCCGCTTCGAGGGCAGCCGAGCGAAGCGCCAGCGCGTCGTCGAGCGCGGCCGACCGACCCCTCTGCAAGCTCCAGAGCCCATAGTTGGCCAAGACCTCGAGACCAACGTGCTCCACTTCGGCCTCCGTCAGCTCGAACTGGACGCCCTGCAACGAAGCAAGTGGTGCTCCGAACTGATGGCGCTCGACCACATGTGACCGAGTCAGCTCCACGGCGCGATCGAGGAACCCGAGGAGGGTCCAGCACGGAAGCACCAGCCCGAGGGCGATCTCCCGTTGACCTACCTCATCCATGGGCTCGAGATCGAGATCGACCACGAAGTGTGATGACCTCGGGGCCGACAACCCCGAGCCCCTGGCGCGTCCTCGGCTCCGGGACCCACGAAGGTCGATCGCGATCCAGTCCCACTCCAATCCGTTAGCGGGAGCCTGTGGGCGGCGGTCATCGATGACGACCATGGCGTCGGTCTGGATACCCTGTGGACGGCACAGCCGCTCGGCCACCGGGTACGGGATGGCGAAGTACCCCGCACTGCGGCAGAGTGCTGCGGCCGCCTCCAGCTCCGGCGGCCTGTCCCTCACGTCAAGATCCCACGCACCAAGATCGCCCAAGACAGGCTCGATCGTGGTGCATAGCTGTCGGGTCCTCTCTGCCTCTACGACGAGCGCGTCTCCGCCGGCAGCACCGAGGGCGCGCCGGGCGACGCAGCCGAATTCGATGGCGTCATTGCTCAGTGCGAGTTCCACCGCTCAGCTCACCAGCGTTCGGGCCAGCAAGACCTTCTGAATATGGATACTCCCCGACGCGACGGTCGCCGAGACCGAATACCTGAAGTGCTCCTCCGCCGCCCGGGCGAACGACTCGAAGTCGTCGGATTCCGTGCCGGAGCCGGCGGCGACAATGTCCATCAGCACGTCAGCGCTGTCCTGATCAAGTCGCGTGACGGCAATCCGGTAGGCGGCAGCATCTCCGGGTCTGACCCGACCTGCCGCCTGATTCTCCAAGACACGGTACGCGAGTAGACGGGCTCGTCGAGTCAGTACGAGCATCCGGGTCCACCGGACCCGGAGCTCCTCCCCCAATTCCGCCCACCGGGCGCCGAGCGCGGTAGGGGCCCAGTCCAAGAGCCGCTCGCAACGCGCGTACCGGGCGATCCCGACGCGCTCGAACGAAAGCACGTCTTGCACCACCGACCAACCGTTGTCAACTCCTCCGAGGATCTCGTCATCGCTTGCCCAGACTCCATCGAAGAAGACCTCGTTCAGATGATGCGGTCCCATCATCGACCCGATGGGCCGGACCTCGACCCCCGGCCTCGACATGGGCACGAGGAAGATGCTCAGCCCTTGTTGCTTCTTCTCCATCCGGCTGGTCCGTGCCAACAGGAAACACCACTGAGCCATCGTGGCATAGGAGGTCCAGACCTTCTGCCCCGTGATCCGCCAGCCGTCACCATCGCGTGTTGCCGCAGTGCTGACGGACGCGAGGTCCGATCCGGCACCCGGTTCACTGAATCCCTGACACCAGATGACCTCGCCGTTGGCGATCGGGCGAAGGTGCTTGTCCTTCTGCTCCTGGGTGCCGCGACGCATGATGGTCGGCCCCACCCAATTCACTCCCATGTACTGTGCGCCCCGAGGCTCGAAATGGGCCCACATCTCTTCCCTCAACGCCGTCTGCTCCCAGATGGAAGCGCCTCGGCCACCCCACTCCGAGGGCCAGGCGACGCAGAGCAGACCGCGCTCGGCGAGCAACCGACAGAACTGCTCTGCCGCTTCCAGGTCAGCCGGATCGTCAGTGAACGCACCGAGAAACGACGCGGGAAGGTTCCGGTGGATGAGCTCTCGGACGTCCGCACGAAGCAACTCGACGTGCTCACCCATCTCAAAGTCCATAGGTAGCCTCACATCCGACCGCTGTCCCCGTGCGACTCCTAGGCTAGCGAGGGCCTGGGGCTGGCTCTTGTGCCGAACCCTCGGCTGATGCCCGTTCAGAGGGCTGGGCTGTCGGGGATGTCGACCAGGTCCTGCAAAACACCCCGTTGGACTTTGCCCATCTCGTTGCGGGGCATGCGATGGAGCACTCTGATCTGCTCGGGGACCTTGTAGGGGGCCAGACGTGACTCGCATTGGCCTCGCAGCCAGTTCTCATCGAGATCACTGCCCGTCTGAGGTTCGACGCAGGCGACCACCCGCTGTCCCAGACGATCATCCCGCACACCCAACACCACGCTGATCTTTACCCCGGGCAGGCTATCGAGAACCCGTTCGACCTCGGCCGGATAGATGTTGGCGCCACCGCGAATTATGACCGTGTCCTTGCGTTCCAGGACAAAGAGGTATCCGTCCCTGTCTACGACCCCAACGTCCCCGGTTCGCAGCAACGTGTCATTCCTGCGTTGCACGCGGCCGTCCCGCCAGAGACCGAGCATCGGGGTATAGGCACCCGCCCAGGGACCCTCCTCGGTGGCGCCGACACAGATCTCGCCCATCTCGCCCGAGGGGAGCTGGTTGCCCTCGTCGTCGGCCGTCCAGACTCTGAGATGCGGCAACGCCTTCCCGCTCGAGCCCTCCACGTGGCCGTCGAACGGAGGATCCATCGTGATGACGGTCGGCGCTTCGGTCTGTCCATAGGTCTGACGCAAGGGCACCCCGAATTTCGAGGAGAAGGCCTCGAACAGTTGGGGAGGGCACGCAGCTCCCCCGGTCCACGCTTCCCGAAGGCTCGACAGGCGAGCGGCCGGGATGTCTGGATCATGGACCAAGGTGTACAGCTGAGCCGGCACCCCGTTCCACACCGTCACCCGCTGGCGAGCGATCCACTCGGCAACGCCGCTCGCGTCGCGTCGATCGGTCAGCACGCAACAACCGCCGACAGCGCTGGTCAGCAGGGTGGTGAGGACTTGGAGGTTCAGGATCGTGAGTGGAAGACAATCGCCTTTGCGCAGCGTCGCGTCATAGTGACGGCTGAACCCAATCGAAGCAGCTGGCAGGAGGAGGTTCCTCTGCGAGTGCACGATGCCCTTGGGAAGACCCGTGGTGCCGCTCGTGAAGGCAATCGCCGCCGGAGCCTCGGGGTCCGGATGGTCCGGTCGAGATGACCCGGCACAGGACGCCACTTCGGCTGACCAACTTCCCGGCTCCCGGATCGTACCGGTCACGATCGTCGGCCAATGCCCCACCTGCCCCACCGTCGCCGACCGTTCGGTGAGAAAGACCTTGGGCTGCGTCAGCGAGAGGAGGCTGTCCTTCTCCACCGAGGACAACGCTCGGTGGATGCCCACCCAAACGGCCCCGAGGCGCATGGTGGCATGAAACGCAACGACGATGTCGATCCCGTTGGGAAGGCCCACCGCCACGCGATCTCCCGGCCGGACGCCTCGTTGTGCCAACGCGGCGGCCGCGTCGTTGGCAGCGGCATCGAGCTCTGCATAGGTCAGGCTTGCCACATCATCGACGACCGCCAACCGATCCGGTTCCGTTTCGAGGACCTCGTCCAGACACTCGCTGACCGTCTGGATCAGATGGCTCATCCCTGCCCCCCGACGCGAGCTCCACCCTACGCGGCCTTCGGCCGAGCCAGATACTAGGGATCTCGCCACCGAGTGCTGTTCTGAGCCACCCGCCCGTCCGGTCCGGCGGCAGTCCCGCCCGGCGGCCTCTCCCGCCGGGCGAGGGCCCGCCTGCTCAGGCGGCCACCCCCATCAGCTGGGCCAGGTTGCCGCCCATGACCTTGGCCTGCTCCTCCTTGGGCAAGAAGGTGAGCTCGTCGACGAAGGTGATGGGGTCGGCCATGCCCTCGGGGTGGGGGTAGTCCGAGCCGAAGAGCACCCGGTCGGTGCCGAGCAGCTCGATCAGGCTCCGGGGGTCCTCCTCGTGGAAGGGGTGGACGTAGATGTTGCGCTTGAACACCTCGACGGGGTTCTCCTCGAAGGCGTTGGGGGTGTGGTGCCAGGCGTACTCCATGTCGTTGACGATGGGGCGCACCCAGTTGCTGCCGTTTTCGACCGGGGCGAAGCGCAGCTTCGGAAAGCGGGTGCACAGGCCGTGGCCGATGAGGGAGGCCACGGTGTCGATGATGGGCCGGCTCTGGTGGCCGATGATGGCCTGGAAGCCCGAGATCCCCTTGAAGGGCAGCATCTCGCCGTCCCTCACGCCCTCCCACTCGTTGGTGTAGCGCTGGTAGCCGCTGTCGCTGGCGTGCATGCCCACCAGGATGCCGGCCTCTTGCACCCGCTCCCAGAAGGGGTCGAACTCGGGCAGGGCCGGCGAGCGGGGCCCGAGGTAGCCCCACACGGGGGCCGGGCGGACCAAGATGATGCGGGCCCCGTGGTCGAGGACGTAGTCCAGCTCCTTTTGGGCCTGGTCCAAGATGCCCAGGTTGATGACCGGGGTGGGGAAGATCCTCCCCTCGTAGTTGAAGCTCCAGTGCTCGACCATCCACTCGTTCAGGGCGTGGATGACGGCGTGGACCGCCGGGGGGTCGTCGTGGATGCGCTCTTCCAAGAGGCTGGCCAAGGTGGGCCACATGAGGGCCCGGTCGATGCCCAGCTCGTCCATCAGCTTGATCCGGGCGTCGGGGTCCTTGAAGCCGGGCAGCGCCCGGACCCCGCGGCCCAGGATCTCCCGGCGGGACTTGCCCTCGGGGTTGCCGTGCTTGAAGAACTCCTCCTGGGCGCCGGGGGCGGCCACCACCTCGAAGGTGGGGTTGGGGATGTAGTCGCTGATCCTGTTCTTGACCGCGATCTTGGTCCGGCCCTTGACCTCCACGTACTTGATCAGCCCCTCGTACTCCTGGGGCAGGTACTTGGTGAAGGCCTCGGTGGTCTCGTACATGTGGTTGTCGGCGTCGAACACCGGGAAATCGAGCACTCTCGACGGCATGCCTGGCCCCTCCTTGTTCTCCCTGACGAGCTGTCCCTGTCGGACGATCCCCGACGGCGTCGCACCGGTCAGGATTGACATCGACGTCAATTATAGGTCAGATGCTCCGCAGGTCGCCCGGGAGGCCGTCCCCCGGGTATCGCGGGACTTGACCTGCGGCCCATCAGTTGGTGTCATAGTGCGACATCAAAAAATGAGGGGGTGCCCGACGATGAGGGACCCGAGCAGCGTCTACTACGACCCGTACGACGCCGACATCAACGCCGACCCGTATCCCGTCTACCGGCGGCTCCGAGAGGAGGCCCCGCTCTACTACAACGAGCCCTACGACTTCTACGCTGCGAGCCGCTACGACGACGTCGAACGCGGGCTCCAGAACCGGGAGACCTTCATCTCGGGACGCGGGGGCATCCTCGAGCTCATCAAGGCGAACATCGAGATGCCACCCGGAGTGGTGATCTTCGAAGACCCTCCGACCCACACCATCCACCGCCGGCTGCTCTCACGAGCTTTCACGCCGCGACGCGTGGCCGAGCTCGAGGACAAGATCCGGCTCCTCTGCGCCCGCAGCCTCGACCCGCTTGTCGGCGTCGGCCGGTTCGACTTCATCGCCGACATCGGCGCCTTGGTCCCGATGTGGACGATCGGCATGTTGCTCGGCATCCCCGAGGCCGACCAGGAGTCGATCCGCGACCACGTCGACGCCACGCTCCGCACCGAGGTCGGGCAGCCGATGCAGGTCAACGAGGAGCGGTTCGCCGACGGATCGATGTTCGCCGAGTACATCGACTGGCGGGCCGAGCACCCCTCGGACGACATCATGACCGAGCTGTTGCAGGCCGAGTTCGCCGACGAGACCGGGACGGTACGCCGGCTCACGCGGGACGAGGTCCTCACGTACGTCAACGTGGTCGCCGGCGCCGGCAACGAGACGACCACCCGCCTGATCGGGTGGGCCGGCAAGCTGTTGGCGGAACATCCCGACCAACGCCGCGAGCTCGTCGAGGCTCCCTCCTTGATCCCGGGAGCGATCGAGGAGCTCCTTCGGTTCGAGTCGGTTGCGCCGCACGTGGGGAGGTACGTGGCCCGCGACGTCGAGATCCAGGGCGAGACCGTCCCCGAGGGTGCGGCGATCCTCTTCCTCGTCGGGTCCGCCAACCGCGACGACCGACAGTTCCGCGACGGCGACCGCTTCGACATCCACAGGACAGCCAACCAGCACCTCACCTTCGGTCACGGCGCCCACTTCTGCATGGGGTCGGCGCTCGCTCGCCTCGAGGCACGCGTGACCCTCGAGGAGCTCCTGGCGCGCTTCCCATCCTGGGAGGTCGATACCGAAGGCTGCAGGCTCTCGCCGACCTCGACCGTCCGGGGCTGGGAGACGCTCCCGGTGCTCACGCCCTGACCGGGGTAGCAAGATGGACGCCGTGAGCGCGCCCGGGCACGAACCGAGCGAGGCGACGCGGTCCCGGCGTCGGTACGACGGCAGGATGCGGCGCGAGCAGGCGGCCGGGACAGCGCGAACGGATCGTCGGGGCGGCCTCCGAGCTCCTCCACGGCGGCTCGGTGCGCGACTGGCGAGGCTTGACGATGCGGGCCGTAGCCGATCGGGCCGGGGTGAGCGAGCGCACCGTCTACCGCCACTTCGGCAACGAGCGCGGGCTACGGGACGCGGTCATGCACCACCTGGAGGAGCAGGCGGGCATCGTCCTCGAGACGATGCGTCTCGAGGACGTCGCCGAGGTCGCCGCACGGATCTTCGATCACGTCTCGACGTACCCGCTCGAGTCACGCCTTCCCCTCGACCCGACGCTCGTCGACGCCAACCATCGGCAAAGGGGGGCGCTGCTCGGCGCGGTCGCCGCCCAGGCCGAGGGTTGGAGCGAGACGGACCGGAGGATCGCCGCGGCTACCCTCGACGTCCTCTGGAGCATCGCGACCTTCGAGCGACTCGTCGCCGACTGGCAGCTCGACCGGGCTGCGGCCATCCGCGGGGCGACCTGGGTGATCGGGCTGATCGCCGAGGCCGTGTCGAGCGGACGACCGCCGGGTGCGACCGAGAGGGGTTAACTCCAGCATGAGCAGTGTGACTGGTCAACTGGGGGATTCGACGTTCCAGCAGCTGCTGGCGGAGGCCGAGGAGGCCCCGGTCGATGGCTGGGATTTCTCGTGGCTCGACGGACGGGCCACCGAGGAGCGGCCTTCCTGGGGCTACAGCCGAGGCGCCACCGAGAGGCTCCACCGGGCCCGCTCGGTTCTGGACATCCAGACCGGCGGTGGGGAGGTCTTTGCCGAGGTGCTGAGCCAGGCAAGTACCGCCCCTTCTCGGATCGCCGCCACCGAGGGATGGCGCCCCAACCTCGTCCTGGCCCGCAAGCACCTGGCGCCGTTCGGGGCGACGGTGGTCGAGATCCCAGACTCGGCAGACGTGCCCTTGGAGGGCCGCTCGTGCGACCTCGTGCTGAGCCGCCATCCGAGTGTGACCAGATGGGACGAGGTCGCCCGACTGCTGCGACCGGGTGGTCGCTACTTCGCCCAGCACATCGGCCCGGGTTCGAACCACGAGCTCACCGAGTTCCTCATGGGCCCACAGCCGGTGTCGGACGTTCGCAGTCCGGAGCGAGCCCGACGGGAGGCCGAGGACGCGGGCCTGGTGGTCGTCGACCTTCGGTCGGAAACCTTGCGGGTCGAGTTCTTCGACGTGGGTGCCATCGTCTACTTCCTGCGGAAGGTCATCTGGGCCGTCCCCGACTTCAGCGTGGACCGCTACCGGGATCGCCTCGTCGAGCTCCACGGCGTCACCGAGCGGGAGGGTCGCTTCGTGTCCCACTCGCAGAGGTTCCTCATCGAGGCGGAACCAGCCTGATCTGCTAGAGCGATGCCGCCTCGATGCCGGCCAACCGATCCATGGCCGGACCGAAGGTCGCCTCGAGCCAACCGGCCGGGTCGTCCCCGACGGCGCCGGTGACGAGCGTGGACACGCCCACCTCGGCGAGGGCCTCCGCCCGGTCGACCACCTCGTCCACCCCGGCGTCTCGGGGCAGGTCGTGAAAGCCGACGGTGACCTCGATCTCGTTGGGGTCTCGGTCGACGTCCTCGCAGTGGCGGCGAAGGACGTCGACCTTATGGGCGACCTCCTCCAACCCTCCGAAGAAGTTGCAGGCGTCCGCGTATTGGGCGACGAGCCGTAGCGTCTTCCGTTCACCCCCACCGCCGATCAGAATGCGGGGCCGGGGCCGGCTGAGGGGCGGCGGGCTGCAGAGCGTCTCGGCCAGCTGGTAGTGGCGGCCCTCGAAGGGCCCGTCGTCGTCGCTCCACATTTGCAGGCAGATACGAATGGCCTCCTCGAGCCGCTCGAACCGCTCTGCCGTCGGCGGGAACGGCACCCCGAGGCCGAGGTGCTCCCGCTCGTACCAGGCGGCTCCGATGCCCAGCTCGGTCCGACCTTCCGAAAGCACGTCGAGCGTCGTGACGATCTTGGCGAGCAGGCCCGGAGGGCGATAGGTCACGCCGGTCACGAGCAGCCGAAGTCTGAGCCGACGGGTCGCGCCGGCCACGAACCCGAGTGCGGTGTATCCCTCGAGCATCGGATCCTCGGCGGGGGCCATCCGGTCCATCTGGAAGTAGTGGTCCATGAAGGACAAGGTCCGGACGCCCAGGGCCTCGGCACGTGTCGCGAGCTCGGCGACACCGGGACCGATGCGGGCCGGGGTGCCCGTCCAATCGAAGCGGGCAACGTGGACGTCGAGGTTCATCTACCCACTCTTACCCAATGGGAGTCGGCGGGTTACCTCGGGATCTCGCTCCAGGGGGCGTCCTTGTCGACCCGGACGTCGCCCGGCAGTCCGAGCATGCGCTCCCCGAGGATGTTGCGCATGATCTCCGAGGTGCCGCCCTCGATCGTGTTGGCCCGGCTCCGCAAGAACCGTCCGCTCTGAGTCCGCATCGCCTCCGAGCTGCGGGTCATCGGATACCCCGGGCGGTGCAGCATCCCCTCGGGACCCTCGAGGTCGAGGACCGCGGATCGGATGCGTTGGTAGAGCTCCGCGGATGCCAGCTTGCCCACCGAGCCCTCGGGGCCCGGGTTGCCGCCGATGGCCGACGCCTTGGCGCGGGCATTGGTCAAGCGGAGCACCTCGGCATTGACCCACAGCGAGGCGACCCGGTTCCGCCACACCGCGCGATCCGCGGCGCTGAGCCGGTCCCGGCGAGCCTCCCAGGTCTCGACGAGGTCGGCGATGGGCCCTGACCCGCGGGGGATCGGGCCCCCGCTCAACGCCACCCGCTCGTTCATCAGCGTGGTCGTCGCCACCCGCCAGCCCTCGCCCTCGGCTCCGAGCCGGTTGGACTCCGGCAGGCGGACGTCGGTGAGGAAGACCTCGTTGAACTCCGCCTCCCCGGTCATCTGGAACAGAGGCCGGACCTCGACGCCGGGCAGGTGCATGTCGAGGACGAAGTACGAGAGGCCCCGGTGCTTCGGCACGTCGGGGTCGGTCCGGACGAGGAGCATGCCGAAGTTGGAGACGTGCGCCAGCGTGGTCCACACCTTCTGGCCGTTGACGATCCACTCGTCGCCGTCACGGACCGCCCGGCTCGGGATCCCGGCCACGTCCGATCCGTTGGTCGGCTCCGAGAAAAGCTGGCACCAGATGTCCTCGCCCGTGAAGATGCGGCGCAGGTGCCTGGCCTTGAGCTCGTCGCTGCCGTAGGCGAGCACCGTCGGGGCGCCCATGCCGATCCCGATCGGATTGACCCGGAGATCCTCGTAGTGCGCCCCGTGGGCACGGAGGACCTCGTCGACGACGGCCTGCTGACCCCGGGTGCACCCGAGCCCGCCGTACCCCTCCGGGAAGTGGACCATCGCGAGGCCGGCGTCGTACTGGCCGCCCCGAAACGCCACCTGGTCGTCGAGCACGTCCCGCTGCTTGTCCACCAGCTCCTGGGTGCGCTCGGCCAGCTCCCGATCGCTCAGCATGTGCCCCCTCCCTCCCTGCGGCCAGGCCCGAAGAGTACCCGGGTCCCAGCCGCCTCTCCGCCGTCCCGTCAGCCGCCTCTTCGGACTTCCCCCGGCTATCGTCCGACCCGTGCCCCGTTGTGCCCACGGCCGATGAGCGACTCCCCCGAGCTGCTGTCCGCGCAGGTGGGACCCGTGCGAGTCCTCCACCTCAACCGGCCCGAGGCGAGGAACGCCCTCACCCCCACCCTCGTCGCGAGCCTCGGGCAGGCGATAGCCGAGGCCGAGTCGGACGGCGACACGAGGGCCGTGCTGATCGGGGCCGCCGGCGACCGTGCCTTCTGTGTCGGCATGGACCTGAAGAGCCTCGGCGGCTTCGACGCGGACGAGGCGGTCCGGGAGGGACGGCAAGCCTTCATGCGATTCCTCCACGGCGAGGTCGGGGTGCCCGTCGTCGGCGCGGCCAACGGCATCGCCGTCGGCGGAGGCTTCGAGATCCTGCTCGGCTGCGACGTCGTGGTGGCCTCGACCGAGGCGGCCTTCGGGCTTCCCGAGGTCAAGCGCGGGTTGATCGCCGGCGGAGGCGGCGCCATCGCCCTCGGCGGCCGCCTGCCCCTGTCCCTCGCCATGCAGTTGGCCTTGACCGGCGACACGATCGATGCGCGCCGCGCCTACGAGATCGGCCTCGTCAGCGAGGTCGTGTCTCCCGACGCGCTCCTCGGTGCAGCCATGGCCATCGCCGAGCGGATCGCGGGGAACGGTCCGCTCGCCGTCCGGGCCACCAAGGAGCTCGTCCGGACCGGCGTCTCCGATCCGGACGCGGCGTGGAGCCGGCTCGAGGCCCTGCAGGGGGAGGTGTTCGCCAGCGAGGACGCCTCGGAGGGGGTGCGAGCCTTTCTGGAGAAGCGTCCGCCGGAGTGGAAGGGCCGGTGACGGGCGTACGCCGGACGCGGATCGCGCCCTGTCCGGCGCGGTGCTACCGACCCTCGAGGGCGGGGAGGAAAGGTCGACTTGCCGGATATTGGAGAATGACCCTCTTCGGGCGCGGGAGCAACCGGCAGTCATCGGGGCGTGCGAGAATCCGCCCGTGACCTACGAGACGCTCTTGTACCGCAAGGAAGACGGCATCGCCTGGCTCTCCCTCAACCGTCCGGAGCGGCGCAACGCCATCAACCAGCGGATGCAGGACGAGCTGCGCGCGGCGTGGGACGACATCCGCCACGACGGCGACGTTCACTGCGTCGTCCTCGCCGCCGAGGGGGACGCCTTCTGCACCGGCATCGACCGCGCCGAGGCGGTGTCCGATGCCAACACCGACGCCATGGCCGCGGGCAACTACCCCGGCTATCCCACGCCGTGGATGTACGACGATCCTGGACGCGACATCGGACCGAAGATGCGTGACTGCTGGAAACCCGTGATCGCGGCGGTGCAGGGCATGGCCTGCGGCGGGGCCTTCTACATGCTGGGGGAGGTGGAGTTCATCATCGCGTCGGACGACGCGACGTTCTTCGATCCCCACGTCTCCTACGGGATGACGGCCGCCTTCGAGCCCGTCCAGATGCTGGCCAAGATGCCCTTCCAGGAGATCATGCGCATGTCGCTGCTCGGCATCGACGAACGGATGTCGGCGGCGAGGGCACGGGAGATCGGGCTGGTGACCGAGGTGGTCCCGCGCGAGGAGCTGCACGACCGGGTCGCCTGGGCGGCGCGCGTCATCGCCGACGCGCCACCGTTGGCGATCCAAGGCACCATGCGGGCGCTGTGGACCGCCCTCGAGGTGTCGCGCCACCAGGGCATCGAGGTCGCAAATTTGTTCACCCGCATCGGGTCCGACGCCGACACCTTCCGTGCCGGGCAGCGCCGGTTCGAATCGGGAAAGCGCCCGCAATGGAGGCTGCGGTGAGCTAGCTAGCTGCCGAAGAAGAAGGCGTCGGCGTTCCCGTAGAGCCACCCCTCGAGCACCTCTTCGGGGAGATCAAGGGTTTTCGCCTCCTGCAGGCAGCGCTCCATGGAGAGAACTGGATAGTCGCTGGCGAAGATGATCCTGTCCTTGCCCCGGGTCCGCATGAAGTGCAGAAGGGACTCGGGAAGCCGCCTCGGAGACCAGGCCGAAGTCATGAGGCGCAGGTTCTTGTACTTGAGCATGAGGCGGATGGCCGTCTCCCACCAGGGATCCGCCCCGTGGATCATGCACAGATGCAGCTCCGGAAATCGGATACACACCCGGTCGAGGTGGATCGGGTTCTGTACGTCGCCGGGGATCGGGGGACCCGGAATTCCGGTGTTCATGCAGAGAGGCAGCTCGAGCTCGCAGCACTTCGTGTAGAGCGGGTAGTAGACCGAATCCGTTGGCGGGTACATGCCGTCGCCCCAGAAGCTCGGACCGACGGTCGTGCAGGCGACGGGGTAATCCCGGACGAAGGACTCGAGCGAGCGCAATGCGGTCATCGGCCGCAGCAGGTTGAAGCCGCCGACGGCCAGCTTGAAGCGGTCGGGCTCTGCGGCGGCGAAGCGCTGCGCCCGGTCCTCTTTGGCATCGGCCCGAGTCATCAGAATGGCCTTCTCGACGCCGTTGGCCTCCATGTCCTCGAGCAGCTCCGGCAGTTCGGGACTCTTGAAAAAGGAGTCCCCAGCCTTGAAGTAGTCCTCTTTGACCCGCACCATCCACTCGGGTTGGATCTGGTCGGCGAAGCCGACGTTGACGAGGCAGTCGATGGCTTTTGTCACGCGGGTCCCCCTGAATTCGAGCATTTCTTGGAGTGCGATCTTGTCGATCTTGCTCGAGCACACCATGGGCACGGCATCCCCTGTTCTTATGCAGTGTGCACCTCCACGGGGTTCATGTCCTGCGCCGATACCAAGCGCCGATTTGTCCTGGACTGAAATGGAGGAGTTGCTAGGCGGCGGGGTCTTCGCTCGTGACTCCCAACCGGCTAGCCGTCGAAGGCTGGGAGGACCTCCGTCTCGAACAACCGAAGGCTGCTCCAGGCGAGGTCGATCGGCAAGCCCCCACACAAGGGATGCAGCAGCGCGAACGGCAACGGACTCGCCCGGAGCTCCTCGATCCACTGCCCGGGCGTGAGCACGGCGTACTGGCCCGAGTCCCGTAGGGCGTCGTCGCTGTCGACGACGCGGTACGGCGAGGCGACATCGTCTTGGGCCTGCCACACCCCGTAGGCGTTCATCTCGTGCCGGAAGAAGGGTGCCATCCGCCGCCAGCCCTCCTCGGGGTCGTCGGCTAGCGCGACCACGCGGGTCTCCCCCATCGGGTACGCCCCCGGATCGGGGCGGCCGAGGCGTTGCACCTCGTCACGGTAGAAGTCCCAGACCTCCGGGACGGAGGGGAGGAACCCGTCGGCGATGCGGGCCGCCCGCCGGGCCGCAGGCTCACTGCTGCCACCGAGCGAGATGGCGATGCCGCCGGGGCGGTAGGGCGGTGGGGTCAGCCGCACCGTCCGGCCCCGGTACTCGAAGGATTCGCCCGTAAAAGCGCCCTTGAGGGTGTTGACCACCTCGGTGACACGGGCGGAGCGCTCGGACATGGGCACGCCGAACTGGTCGAACTCCTCGCGGACGTAGCCCCCGGCGACGATCAGGTCCACCCGCCCCCTGCTCAGGTTGTCGAGCACCAGCATGTCCTCGGCGAGCCGGATGGGCTCGTAGAAGGGAGCGATGAGCGCCGCCACGGTCAGCCGGACGTTGCTCGTACGGGCGGCCATGGCGGCCACGATCGGAAGGGGGCTCGGCAGGTAGCCGTCCTCGGAACCGTGGTGCTCGGAGATGGTGATGCTCACGCAGCCCAGGCGATCCGCCCACTCCGCCATCTCCAATGCCGCCTTGTAGCGCTCCGCCGCCGTGGTGCCGGCGAAGGCCGGGTTGCGGAAGTCGAACCGCAATGCGAACAGCACGTTTGTCAGCTCCCTGTCGTCCGTCGCGCGCGAGAGTATCGCCGACCCAACTGCCGAGAGCTCACTGCGGAGAGCGGTGGTCGGGTGGCAGCTGGAGGCTCCGCGCGAACCGGTTGTGGGCGTCGGACCAACCCTTCTTCGAACGCGGCTCGATGCCGACCGCCTCGAGGACCCCGAGGCCCACCTCCGCGGCCCACGTGTAGAGCACGGCCGCCTGCAGGTCGACAGCCGGGTCGATGCCGAGACGGTCCCGGGCCTGCTCGTAGCCCTTGATCCAGGACCGGAGGTGCGAGAGCTGCTCGTCGCGGAGCTGCTTGCGGGTCTCCTCGTCCGTCTGCGCGGCGGCCGCTCCCTGCACGATCAGCGCCCGCAGCTGCCGGCGCTTCTGGAACTCCCGCCCGAGGCGGGTGAGCGTCTCCACGTGGTCGACCTCGTCGGGCCCGCCCACCGCGTCGGCCTCGAGCTCCCGGGCCGTGCGCTGGCTGATGGCTTCGGCCAGGAGGTCCGCCTTGTTGCGGAAGTGGCCGTAGATGGCGCCCGTCGTCAACCCACCCCGGCGCGCGATGTCCCGGATCGAGGTCTGCACGTACCCTCGCTCGGCGAAGAGCTCCGCCGCCAGATCGACGAGAGCGGCACGGGTGGCGACGGCCTTGGAGCCGGCTCGGCTCCGTCGCTCCGGAGCAGGATCCGCTGCCCTCACCGATGTGCTCCTGTCCCTCGTCGCGGCTGCTGCCGTCCCATGTTGCATCATCGAGCCGGCGCGGCGACGCATGGCGGCTCGTTGACGGCGGGCGACTCCTCGGATCAGGCGGCGATGACGTCCCCCATCCGGGAGAAGACCTCCGCCAGGTTGGCCCCGAGGAACGAAGCCTTGGACTCCGCGGGGACCGACGCCAGCTCCCTTCGATAGTGGCCGACGGGATCGGGAGCCCCCTCGAAATGCGGGAAGTCGCTCGAGAACACGGGCACGCTCGGAAGGTGCTCCAAGGCGGCGAGGGGTGAGTCGTGCGCCACCGGCAGCGGCGTCACCCGGACGTTGCGGCGGACGTAGTCCCCGGGCGTGAGAGGAAGTCGGTAGTCGCCGAGGAGCAAGGGGCTCAGCCCGGGCGTGGCGAGGGCGTCCATCCGGAGCGTCGCCGCCGTGACCCAGTCGATCCCGTGCTCCGCGAACACCACGGTGAGGTGGGGATGGCGCTCGAACACCCCGCCGAGCACCATCGCGTTGAGGAAGACCAGCGCCTGCTGGTGGGGCTGGAGCACCGAGATCACCCGGATCAGGGCGGGGTCCTCGGTGTTGGCCCACGCGGGGTGGTAGAGGGCGGGGCTGAGGCCCACGTGGACGACGGGCACCATGCCGAGGTCGGTCACCGCGGACCAGAGCCGGTCGTAGTCGGGGTGATTCGGCGGGACGTCCCCCGTCGGCTCGGACGGGAGGAGGAAGGTGCGGCTCCCCCGCTCACGCATCCGGGTCAGCTCTCCGATGGCCCAGTCGAGGTCCTCGAAGCGAAGGTTGACCGCCGTGATCAGGCGGCCGCCCGCCTCGGCGGTCCGGTCGCTCAACCAGGTGTTGATCGCCTCGAGCGCAGCCATCCCGACGAGAGGGTCCTCGATCGCGCGCACGAGCGTGTAGCCGGTGCCCGAGATGACGTTCTGCACGTCGATCTCCTGCCGCTCGAGCCACCGCAGACGCTCGCGGAGGGTGTGGGCGGTGAGCTCGAGGTGTTGGTCGGCCGAGGGATAGCCGACCTCGGGGCCTCGGTCGGGATCGTAGAGCTCGCGCATGCGGGGCGTGACGAGCCGATCGATGGCCATCCTCCGCTCACGTGGCACTCCGCGCAGCAGGTCGTCCGACACGAAGTAGGCGAACATCTCCGGGGAGTGCATCGCAAAGCGAGGGTCGTCGGTCGGGAAGCGCTCGGGCAGCCTGGCCTTCAAGGCCGGGAACTCGTCGAGCCAGTCGTCGACCGGTTCGAAATGGGAATCGATGTCGATCACGACCACGTCGCTACCCCCTTGATCGTCCGCCGGCGACAGCTCGACCACCGGCGAGTATAGATCAAGAACATAACGTTGTTATAAAAGATGGGTGAAGGGGTCCCGGGCCGCCACGCGTCCCCAAGGCGCTCGCCCCTACCGGACCGCCCCCGCCCCGTAGGGGGTCCGTTGCAGGTCGTCCACCAGCCGCAGCAGCAGGGTGCCCAGGGTCTCGAGCTCCCCGGCTTCCCACTCGGCCAACGCATCCACGAGATGCCGATGGCGCAGGTCGTGGAGACGCGCCGCGCTCGAGAGCCCGTCCTCGCTGGCCTCGACGAGCGACACCCGACCGTGCGCCGGACCCGGCCGGCGCTGCACCAGGCCCCGGATCTCCAACGTCCGGACCTGACGGCTCACCGCGGCCGCGTCCATCCGGGCCGTCCGCGACAGCTCGGCGATGGACCGGGCCCTCCCGTCGTGCAGCGCCTCGAGCACCTGGATCTCCTGCTGCCCGAGGTCGATCCCCGCCGCGTCCGCAAGGGACACCCAGGTCCTCCGCGTCGCCAGCAGGCGCTGGAGCCGGTGCAGGCCGAGGCGGACCGATTCGAGGTCGGTGGCGCTCACGCAGCCGGGTCGAGGGGGGTGGCGATCTCCTCGACGCTCGGTCCGACCCGGGCGGCGATCGGCGCCAGCGCCTCGACATCGAACCCGTACACCGGGGCGATGTTCTCCGAGAGGATCTTCCTCATGTCCCGCTCCGGCCAGCTCGAGAACGCGGCCCGCAGCGACTCGCGGCTGTGGGGGAAGCAGCCCTCGTCGTGGGGGTAATCGCTCCCCCACATGATCTTGTCGACGCCGATGTCGTGGAAGCACGCCGCGTCCTTGGGCGTCGGGAAGCTGGCGCCCAACCACACGTTGTCGGCGAAGTACTCGCTCGGCCTCCTCTTGGTGACGGCGCCCTCGGGAACGTCGAGCTCGCCGATGCGCCCGCCCGTCATGCGGTCCCAGAGCGTGTCCATCTTCTCGAGGACTCCGGGCACCCAGGCCGACCCCTGTTCCGTGAGCACGAGCTTCAGGTCCGGGTGGCGGTCGAAGACGCCCGACAGCATGAGGTGCCACATGGCCCGGTTGGCAAAGAACCCCGTCTCCATCACGAAGAGCGCGTTGGCGAACGGATAACGGCCGTAGCTCGGGATCCCGCTGCCACCCGAGTGGTGGGTGACGGACATCTCGAGCTCCTCGCAGACGGCCCACAGCGGCTCGTACGCGGGCGAGAACAGCGGCTCGACCCACGGGGTGTCGGGCGAGACCCCGGGCAGCAGCACGCCGGCCAGCCCGCTGGCCTTCATCCAGCGCACGTCCTCGACCGCCTGCTCCACGTCGTTCAAGAAGATCTGGCCGAGGCCGGCGCGGCGTCCCGGCCGCTCCCGGACGAAGTCGACGAGCCAGCGGTTGTGGGCATGCAGCCCCGCCAGCCGGCGGGGGAAGTCCGCATCGTTCTTGGGTGCCGGCGCCACCACCTGCCCGGTCGGAAAGAAGGGCGGCACGGTATTGGGAAACACCACCTCGGCGACGACGCCGTCGGCCTCTTGCTCGCTGGTTCGGCGGGCGTCGTCCCAGTTGCGAGTCCGTCCGTCGGCCTGCAGGTCGCGAAACGGGTTGCGGTAGCGACCGCGCCAGGCGTCGAATTCCTCGTGCAGCGCCGCGGGCAGGTACTCCCGGTACGTGGCGTGATTGGCCCCTGCGTGGCAGTCCGACGAGATGATCAGGTAGCGGCTGGTCATATCCGGAGATTACTGCTTCAGTCATGACTCAGTCAACACGTTCGGTCGAAACCCGTGGCCGGCCCTACTTCTGCATTCCCCCCGACACCGAGAGGTCGTCTCCGGTCACGAACGAGGACGCGTCGCTCGCCAGGTAGAGCACCGGACCCACGATCTCGCGGGGCTCGGCCACCCTCCCCATGAGCGTGCCCCTCGCGATCATCTCCTTGAAGCCCGGGGCATTGCGCTCGGCTCCCTCGACCATCTCGCTCGTAAAGGGACCCGGCGAGAGCACGTTGACCCGCACCTTCCAGCTCGCCCACTCGGTGGCCATGCTCTTGGTGAGGTTAACGAGCGCCGCTTTCGAGGCCGCGTAGGCGCAGACGCCCGGTCCGCCCGAGTACGCCGCCATCGACCCGATGTTGACGATGCTGCCCCCGCCCCCGTCACGCATGACGGGGGCGACGCACTGCGCCATGCGGAGGGGACCCTCCACGTTCACGTTGAAGATCTTGCGCCACACCGGAAGCTCCATCGAGCTCACGGTGAGGCGAGTCGGCGTGATGCCGGCGTTGTTGACGAGGACGTCGATCCCTCCGAGCACGTCCCGCACTCTCGAGACAAACGCGGCGACGGCGTCCCACTCGCCGACGTGGCACGCGAGGGGGAGGGCCCGTGCACCGGTCCGCCGCTCGATCTCGCCGGCGACCGCGTCGCAGAGATCCTGCTTACGACTGCTCAC
The DNA here is from genome assembly GCA_963773635.1 of uncultured Actinomycetes bacterium. Lineage (GTDB taxonomy): Bacteria > Actinomycetota > Acidimicrobiia > Acidimicrobiales > RAAP-2 > CAVZBW01. The sequence continues at coordinate 1,828,476 of CAVZBW010000005.1, forward strand.
GACCACGGCGGCGCCCGCGGCGGCGAGCCCCTCGGCCATGGCGCGCCCGATGCCCTTGGTCGAGCCGGTCACGACGGCCACCCGCCCGGTCAGGTCGAAGGGCGACCTCGACGGTGGCTCAGCCATGGCTCCCGATCGCGCCCCTCATGCCCGCAACGACCGCACCTGGCCCAACGTTGCGGAGCTCTCGGTGTCGAGCACCACCTCGAGCCGGGTGAGCTGCAGGCCGCCATCCACCCGGCGCACGCTGCCGTTGACGATGGCGGTCGACAGGTTGGACACCTGGCCGTCGACGATCTGGGTGACCAGGATGTAGGACGCGAACGAGGCCTCGGCTCCCCGGCGCTCGACGATGTGGACGTTGGTCCCGTTGTGGCGCAGCGGGTACGGGCTGTTGATGCGGTGGGTCTCCTGCCAGCGCATGACGGCCTCACGGCCGTGCAGGTCGGCGCGGACGAAGTCCTCGTACTCCGTCGTGCCGGTATCCGTGCGGCAGGCGAAGTGCACGTCCGGCGCCAGGATGCCCGCGAGGGCAGCGAAATTCCCCTCGTCGTAGTTGAACCACCACCGGCCCATCAGCTCCTGGACCGACGCCGGGCCGATCGACGAATCCTCCACCTGGATACCCCTCCCCCGGTCCCCGGGCGCACCCTGCTGATTTCGAACAACGTTATTACATACGCCGGGTTTCGCGCTCCCCCTGCCGAACCTCGTCCGCCCGCCGGACGGGTCCCCCTGTGGCAGGCTCTACTGCCTTGCATCGGTCGAGGCCTGAACGGTGCGCGATTGCACGGGCAAGACGGCGACAGCCGGACGGGCCCAAAGGAGGATCGTGAAGCTCGGACTCGTACTCGGGTATTGGGGGGCGGGTCCTCCGGCCGACGCCGTGGAGCGGACGCAGGATCGCCGAGGAGCTCGGCTTCGACTCGGTCTGGGTCGCCGAGTCGTGGGGCAACGACGCCTTCACCTACGGCGCGCACCTGGCCGCCACACACCTCGCGGATCAAGATCGGCACGGGCGTCGTCCAGATCGCCGCCCGGACGCCGACCGCCACCGCGATGGCCGCCGTCACCCTCGACCACCTCTCCAACGGGCGGCTCATCCTCGGCCTCGGCGTGTCGGGCCCACAGGTCGTCGAGGGCTGGTACGGGTCCCCGTCGAGACGACCCCTCGAGCGCACCCGGGAGTACGTGGAGATCATCCGGCGTGCGCTCCGGCGCGAGGGGCCGCTGACCTTCGACGGCGCCCACTACCAGCTGCCCTATACCGGCGAGGGTTCGAGCGGGCTGGGCAAGCCGCTCAAGATCATGACGCACCCGCTGCGCGCCGACCTCCCGATCTTCCTCGGCGCCGAGGGACCGAAGAACGTGGCCCAGACGGCGCGAGATCGCCGACGGGTGGCTTCCCCTCTACTACTCGCCGTTCCGCCAGGACGTGTACGCCGACCAGCTGGCGGGAGCGCGCCCCGGCTTCGAGATCAACGCGCTGGCGACCTTCGAAGTCAACGACGACGTCGGCGCAGCGCTCCAGTCGGTGCGGGCGCGCCTGGGCTTCTACATCGGGGGCATGGGCGCCAAGGGCCAGAACTACCACACCCGGCTCATGGCCCGGATGGGCTTCGAGGAGGAGGCGCTACCGGATCCAGGACCTCTTCTTCGAGGGCCGGCGCGAGGAGGCGATCGCCGCGGTGCCGGAGCGAATTCGCCGACGAGATCTCGCTCGTCGGGCCTCCCGACCGCATCCGGCAAGCGGCGCGAGGCGTGGGAGGACAGTCCCGTCACGACCCTCATGGTCTCGGGCTCCAGCAGGGACCAGCTCCGGCTCGCCCGGGACCTCCTCTCGGACTGATCGACGAGGGCGGGCCGGCCCTCAGGGCCGCCAGTCGGCGATCGCCTGGACGATGTGGCCCACGTCGTCGCTCGTCAGCGCGTGGTGGGTGGGCAGGGACAGGGCCCGGTCCATGACACGGTCGCAGTTGGGGAGCCCGCCCTTGGGTTGGCGGTGCTCGATCCCCGCGAAGCCGGGCTGGCGCAGGATGTTCCCGGTCCAGACCATGCGTGTCGCAGATGCCGTGGCCCTCGAAGTACTCCTGGACGCCCGACGCGGTCGACCCCCTCGTCGAGCACGAACGGGTAGCGCATCCAGGTCGTCTCGACCTCCGCCGTGGTCTCGGGGCGGACGACCGCACCGTCGTGCTTGGCGAGCGCGTGGTCGATCGCGTCGAACGCGCCCTGTCGGCGGCCGTTGAACTCCTGGAGCTTGTCGAGCTGGACCAGGCCGTAGGCCGCCATGATCTCGGACGGCTCGAAGTTGTAGCCCATCTCGTCGAAGACGAAGATCAGGTCGTAGGGCGTCCCGTCGGCGAGCGGGCCGAAGCGCTCGGTCTCCCCGCTCCGGCTGCCGAAGAGGTAGGTCTCCGATCGGCGTCCCCATCGTCTCCGCATGAGCGTGAGGTCGAGGGAGCGCTCGTCGTCGACTGCCGATCAGCCCGCCGTTGCCCGCCGCCGTGATGGCGTGCGACCGGGCGAAGCTGGTCACCGAGATGTCGGAGCGGCGTCCCGTCGGCGTGCCGCGGAGCCGCGAGCCGAGGACGTCGCAGCTGTCCTCGACCAGCCGGAGCCGTGCCGGTCGGCGATCGCCCGGAGGCGGTCCCAGTCGGGACAGTTGCCCACCAGGTTGGGGACCAGGATCGCCTTGGTCCGCGGACCGATCATCTCCTCGATCCCGTCGGGGTCCACCTGGTAGGTGCGCACGTCCACGTCGACGAACACCGGCACGATCCCGGACCTGACGAGGGGCGCGATGTCGCTCGAGAACGTCAACGGCGAGGTGATGACCTCGTCGCCACGCTCGCATTCCAGGAGATCCACGGCCAGCCAGAGGGCCGACGTACCCGAGTTGACCATCACGCCGTGGCGCTTGGCCAGCAGATCGGCCCCCCGCCGTTCGAATTCTGCGACACGCGGGCCGAGATCGAGCGTCCCGTCTTGCAGCACCTCGACGACGGCCTCGATCTCCCGGTGGTCGTGCACGGGGCCTGATTCCGTGACCCGCCGGGGCTGGTGCGCGGTCACGTGGCCCCTCCCTGAAGTTCGCTCGGCACGTCACCTAGTCTGTCTCACCGTCCCAAAGGCCCGCGCCAGGTGGGTCCCGCCGGATCCGAGGTGACCTGATGTCCGACCCACACCCCGACGGGGACCAACACGCCACCGCCGGCGACCTGGCGAACACGATCCTTCGACTGGAGGCCGATCGGCAGATCCGACAGCTGGTCTCTCGCTATGCCCTCGCACTCGACAGCAGGGACGTGACGGCTCTCGTTGCACTCTTCGTACCCGACGTGCAAGTGGGCAACGGGGAGAGCGGACGCGAGGCTCTCGCCAGGTGGTTCGATCCGGTCCTGCGCCCCTATCGGACCACCTTCCATATCGTGGGCAATCACGTCATCGACCTACAAGACGACGACCACGCCACCGGCGTCGTCTACTGCCGTCCGGAGCACGAGGTCGGGGACCTGTGGGTCGTGATGCCCATGCAGTACTGGGACAGGTACGAGCGTCTCGAGGGACAGTGGCTGTTTCGCAGTCGAAGACCCGCCGTCTTCTACGCCGCCGACGTCCTCGAACACCCACTCTCGGTGCAGGACCGGTTCCACTTTCCCGGCAATCCCATGATTCACCGGGCCGAGCTTCCGGAGAGGTGGGAGTCTTGGCGCCGATTCTGGGACCGAGAGGTGGGATCCGCCGACCCGCACGGGTAACGGCGCTCAGGGGGGCAATGGGAGTGCATCGATTGGCGCACAAAGGGCCGGGGAAGTCCGTACGACGGCACGCCGCGCCACGGGTCATGACGGTGCTGGCGCTGCTGGTCGTGGCGATGCCGACCATCTTGATCGCTCAGCGGGCCTCACCGGACGCCGGTGCGTCCGCGGCAGACTCGGTTGCGCCCAGCGTTCCCCGGCCCACGGTCTCGGGCCCGGTCACCGGCGGGACGGGGATCGATCTTCCGGGCACGACAACCTTCCCGCTCCGCGCCGTCGGCTACGAGCAGCGCGAGTACTTCCTCTCCGGAACCGCCACGGCGTACACCAGTGCGTCGTCGCCGCTGGCGCCCAACGGGCGCTGGACCGTGAGCTCGGGCCAGACGGCTCCGTACGAGACACGCATGGTCGTCTATCGACCGATAGATCCGAAGCGCTTCAACGGCACCGTGATCGTGGAATGGCTCAACGTGAGCGGCGGGGTCGACGCGGCGGCCGCCTGGCTCACCGGCCACGTGCAGATGATCCGGAGCGGGACCGTCTACGTCGGCGTGAGCGCGCAGGCATTGGGCATCGTGGGGTCTCCCAACGCGGGCGGCGCCGCGACCGGAGGGATCGAGGCCACGGACCCCGTGCGGTACGGGTCGCTCCGGCATCCCGGCGACAGCTACTCGTACAGCATCTACCAGCAGGCGGGAGCTGCCATCCGGCGTGACGCGCGCACCGTGCTCGGCGGGCTGGAGCCAGCGCGCGTGCTCGCCCTCGGAGAGTCGCAATCGGCGTTTCGGCTGGTCACCTACATCGACGCGCTCGGGCAGCAGTCGAGGGGCATCTACGACGGCTATTTCGTCTACAGCCGCGGGGCGTCCGGCGCCCCCCTGTCCCAGTCCCCCCAGCCGGCGATCAACGCGCCGACGCCCACGCTCATCCGCACGGACCTTCGCGTACCCGTCATGACCTTTGAGACCGAGACGGACCTGCTCGTCGGTCAATATGCCTCGGCCCGACAGCCCCCCACCAGGTTCATCCGAGAATGGGAGATCGCGGGCACGGCACACTACGACAGCTACGGGCTGGTGGAGTCGATGGCCGACAACGGGAGTGGCGTCGCCGACGCCAAGACCTTCGACACGATGGTCGATCCCGTCTCCTCCTTCGAAGGAGGGGCCATCACGTGTCCCGTTCCGCTCAATGCCGGCGCCCACACCTACGAACTGCGTGCAGCGATCGAGGCGCTCGAGAGGTGGGTGACCAGCGGAAGGGCTCCGCCACAGTCTCCGCGGCTCGACCTGGCAAGCTCGACCAGGTTCGTGACCAACGCGTATGGCGAGGCGGTCGGCGGCGTGCGGACCCCCCAGGTGCAGGCTCCCGTGGCCGTCGTTTCGGGGGTGGACTCGACGGGTGGTGCCGGTGCCGGCTTCTGCTTCTTGTTCGGCAAGACGACACCCTTCACCGCTGAGCAGATCGCCGCGCTGTACCCGACACATGCCGCCTTCGTGCAGAAGTGGGACCGCGCGGTCGCCGCCGACGTGGCCGACGGTTACCTGCTTCCCCCCGATGCGAGGATGCTCGACCAGATCGCACGGAGCTCGACCGTCGGCGGGTGAGCCTTGAATACCCCTCGCGGATCAGCGAAACTCCGCCGATGCGAAGACTGCTGCTCACGTTGGCCCTGGTCCTGACCGGAGTCGCCATGACGGGACTGCCGGCGGCCGCCGCCGAGAACTGCCAGGCCCGAGGGCCGGGAGTCAATCTCTCCGGCTGCGACCTCACAGGGGCCAACCTCGACGGCGCCAATCTTGTCGATGCCAACCTCTCCCTGGCGACCCTAACGGGCGCGCACCTCGACGGGGCTCGACTCATCGCAGCCGACCTTGACGGGGCCCGCATCGACGGACATGCCTCCCTGGTCCGCGCCAACCTCCTTGGAGCCTCGCTGCACGGCACATCCCTGAGTGACGCCAACCTCAGCGACGCAAGCCTCATCCATGGCTATCTCGTGGGAGCGGACCTGAAGGGCGCGAACCTGTCGAAGGCTGACCTGGCGGGCGCCTTCCTCGACGGGGCCAAGTTGAACGGCGCGACCCTCACCGGCGTCAAGTGGACCGAGGCCGCGACCTGCCCCGACGGGAAGTTGGCCAATCCCTCGTGCTCACCCTGACGAGGGCGCGCCGCCGCCCTTGTCTCAGAGGGGAGCGACGGCGTTCCATGGTGGCGCTGCAACCACCAGGGGGCTGCAGGATACCTCGGACAGAGCCGTGAAGCGGGCGATATTCGCCCCCGACGCCCGCTGGCCCGCCGAGCTCGCGGTCGTGGCCGCCATCCTGCTCTACGTGGTCCTGCCGAATCGGCTGATCGTGGGGCCGCGCTGGCTGCTTCCGGCGCTCGAGGCACTCTTGATCATCCCGCTGGCGATCCGCCGTCGGGTGGGGGCCGGCCGGACCGATCCCCTCTGGCGAGCCCTCTCTGTCGCCGTGATCGCGCTCGTCAATCTGGCGAACGTCATCTCGGTGGGGCTGCTCGTCCACCGGGTCCTGTACAACGAGCCGACCAAGAGCACCCAGCTCATGTACTCGGGCATCGCCATCTGGGTGACCAACGTCATCGTCTTCGGCCTGTGGTACTGGGAGCTCGACCGCGGTGGTCCGACCGCACGCAGCGTCCGAAGCGAACGGGCACCCGACTTCCTGTTCCCCGAGATGATCTACCAAAATCTCGGCCCGCAGAATTGGCAACCCGGGTTCTTCGATTATCTCTACATCGGCTTCACCAACGCGACCGCCTTTAGTCCGACCGTCGCGACGCCGATCAGTGTGACCGCCAAGTGGCTCATGATGCTCGAGGCATCGATCTCTCTGGTCACCGTCCTCGTGATCGTCTCTCGGGCCGTCGGCATCATCGGCTAGTGCGCCCGGTCGGGGTGACCCCAACCGCCCGCAGCAGGTACCGTCAGGGGACCTTCTGAAACCGCCTTCGAGCCACTCCGCGGACTGTCGGTGTCAGCTCGCGCCCTGTGACGAGAGTCCCGTTCTGAGCGCATCTGCGACCTTGCCAGCCAACCCGGTGTTGAGAGCTCGCAGTATCAGCAAGCCTCCACCGCTTACCCGCAGAGCCGTCGCGGCCTCGTCTCGAGAGATGTGGACAGTGGACCAGGACACCGCCGAGCGCCTCACCGTCAGCACCTCGGACGAAGCGGTCCGCCGAACGGTCACCCGATAGCCCGAACCGAGCTGTCCTTGCAGTGCCTGCTGGGCCTCGTCGGCCGACACCGCTCGCTCGATGGTTACCGTCGCCACAGCTGGCCCCCTCACCTGCGCATGGCCCGGGAACGTCGCCCCGCAACCAAATCGGTCGCCTTTTTGCCGAGTGTAGGCCACCAAGCCTCCCACCAGGTCGAATCCGACCGGTCAGGGTCGACTCGGGCCCGCTGCTTGGAGCTGACCTCGGTGGGAGAGCGGGCCTCGGACCTGACCACCCACGCGACTCTTTGGCATGCCGGATGGTGGCCTCGAGCTGGCTATCATCCTCGCGCCATGGCCCGTCCCCGTATCGCCGCCTATTTCTTCACCTTTATCGTATTTTTTGCCACATCGATCACATCCTTGTCGCGTGCGGCGGACGGCGCAACGACTGGCTTACCGCCGATCCGCCATGTCTTCGTCATCATGCTGGAGAACCAGGGCTACGCCGCCACCTTCGGAGATCCCGCTGCGGACCCCTACCTGGCTACGGCATTGCCGGCCCAAGGAGCCCTTTTGACGCAGTACTACGGCACCGGGCACTTCAGCAACGACAACTACGTCAGCTTCGTCTCCGGACAACCACCCAACCCGTCCAACCAGGCGGACTGCCCGATCTTCACCGACTTCTCCCCAGCGACGATCTCCGCGGGCGGGATCGCGCAGGGAACGGGCTGCGTCTATCCACGGTCCGTGCAGAACATCGGGACCCAGCTCACCGCCAAGGGCCTGACCTGGAAGGGTTACATGGAAGACATGGGTAACAACCCCGTGCTGGCGACAGCGGCGTGCGGCCATCCCGTGATCGGGACGCCCGACCAGAGCCAGGACGCCGTCCCGGGGGACGGCTACGCAACTCGTCACAATCCGTTTGTCTACTTTCACTCTGTTATCGACAACCGTGCCTACTGCGATGCCCACGTCGTCGCGCTGGGCACGCCGTCGGGATCCATGCCGAAAGGCGCCCTTCCCCACGAGACGGGGCTGGCACACGATCTCAGGTCCGCATCGACGACGCCGAACTTCTCCTTCATCACCCCCAACCTCTGCAACGATGGACACGACTTCCCCTGCACCAACCAGCGAGGTGGCGCTTCTGTCGGAGCGAACATCGACGCGTTTCTCTCTCAGTGGGTGCCGAAGATCACCTCCTCGCCCGCCTTCAAGAAGGATGGCCTTCTCGAGATCACCTTCGACGAAGCGGAGTCGCCGACCCTGGACGCGACCGCGTGCTGCAACGAGCAGCCAGGTCCCGCGTCGCCCAACCCCGGCATCAGTGGACCGGGGGGCGGACTTGTCGGGGCGGTGCTCATCTCTCCGTACATCCGACCGGGGACCACCAGCACCGTCGCCTACAACCACTACTCGTCTCTGGCCACCTTCGAGGCCATATTCGGTCTGCGCCGTCTCGGCTACGCGGCTACGGCCCCGGCCAACTTTGGAGCCGACGTCTTCACGAACGCAACCCGCTGAGCGAGTCGTGGCCGATGTTCCCCGCTCCTTGAGGTCTGGGAGCGGCGACCCGGCGGGCACTCGACGGCGACATTGATGGAGTTCCAGAGCCCGGCGGGCCCAATCGTGAACAACAGCCGGCTTTGTACAAGCTCCACGCCAGGCCGATCTCTGACGATCCTCGATTGGCCGAGGCGCTCCGATAGGGTGCGTCCGTGACCACGGTCGGACTGGTGCACGGCGCCTTCCATGGTGCGTGGTGCTGGGAACGGTTGACCCCTGAGCTCGAACGTCGAGGGATGCACGTCATCGCGCCCAACCTTCCGTGCGACGATCCCGAGGCAGGGGTCGCCGAGTACGCGAACTGCGTGGGTACCGCGCTCGGGGGTCACGACGAGGTGGTCCTGGTTGGTCACTCGCTGGGCAGCTTCACCCTGCCGGTGGTGGCTCAACGCAGGCCGGTACTCCGCATGATCTTCTTGTGCTCGGTGCCGGCGGGACCCCATCCAGAGATCGTCCGAGACATGGCCGCCATGACGACAGAGGAATGGAACAGAGCTCCCCGGTTTCATGACGACGTGGGAGTCGAGGTGCTCGGCAATGACGCGGCCCGGCGGCTCTTCTTCCATGACTGTTCCGACGCGGACGCGGCATGGGCGGTCTCTCGGCTCAGACCGCAAGCACCTCGACCGTTGGAACTGCCCCTCCCCATCACCGGTTGGCCCTCCGTGGCGCAGAGCGTCGTGTTATGCACCGATGATCGGGTGGTGCGCGAGTCGTGGGCGACCAAGGCGGCGCGACGCCAGCTCGACGGTGGCGAGCCGGTCCTGATGCAAGGGAGCCATTCCCCGTTCCTGTCCCGACCATCGGAGCTGGCCGACGTCATCGCATCCCTCGTCAGTACGAGCAAGTGAAACATGTGGGCTTGCAGGAGCTCGAGACGCCCAGGGCATCACACAGCCTTGTGGATTGTTTTGGAGCGGATGACGGACTCCGTCTTGTCCCGCAGGTCGAGGCAGTGGATCGACAAGCATCAGACGGACCCACGGATCTCGCCCTTCCACAAGTCGACTAGGGATTCGAGCCCCGGCGTCGGGGCGACCCTCCTCACCCGCACCGTTCCGTCCACTATGGAGTCCGCAACTGCTGGTTAGCCATGGCCGTCGCGCTCTCTCTTCTCGCAGCAGTGTTCCTCGCTCTCGGAAGCGTTCTACAGCAAAAGGGGACTCTGGAGACGGCCGCCGGTGCAGACGACCCGCGCTTCTTGGTGCAGATGCTGAGGAGGCCGGCGTGGCTGGCGGGGGCCGGGACCCAAGCGGTCGGCTGGGTCCTCCAGGCCGCTGCCTTGGACAGAGGGCCGCTCGCGGTCGTCCAGTCGCTGACGATGCTCAATCTCGTCTTCGCGTTACCCCTCGGGGCTCGTCTGACGGGTCAGCGCATCACCGGCAGGGTGGCCTTGGGAGCCCTCGGCGTCGTGATCGGTGTCGCTCTGTTCGTCTCTGTGGGAAGTCCCGCGAAGGGAACTGGCAGCCCGAGTGCCGAGGAGTGGTGGGGAGCCTGCCTGATCACCCTCGCTCTCGTGCTGGTCTTCGTCCGACTCGGCCGGAGATTCGAGGGAGCGACACGTGCCGCCCTGCTCGGTACCGGGGCGGGCTTTGCCTTCGGGTTGCAGGGAGCCGTCACGAAGTACTTCGTGACCCAAATCGGGTCGGGGGTGCTGGCGCTCTTGACACAGTGGTCCTCGTACGTCCTCATCGTCTCGGCGTTGGTGGGCCTCGCCCTTCAGCAAAGCGCTCTGAAGACCGGGGTACTGGCCCCGGCCATCGGATCGGCAAACGTCGTGACGTTGCTGACGGGCGTGGTGCTCGGAATCACCGTGTTCGACGAGTCACTCCACAACGGCGCGGGAAGTCAGATCCCCGCTGCTCTCGGGCTCGTTCTCGCCCTGGTCGGCGTGGCCCTTCTGGCCTCGCCGAACACGGGAGCCGGCTCCCCTCCGTCAAGGCCGCCCGACCCCGGCTGACTTCACCCCTCTCCGATGGCCGCCCCGCGTTTGTCTCGGCACATGCTGCGATCCGTTGGACCGCCTCATCCCGTCGCCGGATGAGTCGGGGTCGACCCATCCGGCATGAGGACATCGAATCCGTCGGGAATGTTGAGCATCCCCGGGGCCGTACCGGGCGTGTCTGACACCCCGTACTGCCAGACGAGGGCCTGGGTGGCGGGGTCGATGGCGGCCATACGATCCCGATAGTCGTCGTTGGTCATGAAGACGCCACTCGGCAGCAGCTCCGTGAGAGACGGCTGGTTCAATTCGCCCGGCCCGGAGGTCGGTCGATAGCTGTAGAGGATCTGTCCCTCCCGGTTGAATTCGATGATGGCGCCGGGGTGGGAGTAGTCCGAGACCAGGTAGCGGTCGGGACCGAGCTGCTGCGGATCGGATACGTAGCCGATGGACGGAAGCTGGACCGTCCACACCAACCGGCCACTCGGCGTGTACTCGGTGATCCACGAGCCGTTGATCTCGGATACCAGCACGTCACCGTTAGGGAGAGGCGTGTCGCCGTTGGGATAGCCGACGTCGGTCGGTGGTTGGTGCTGACAAAGCCCGTCGGTGCCGATCTGACCGGCCACCGTCTTGTCCGGGTTGATGAACAAGATCCTGCAGTTCTCGGCATCGGCAACGGTGACGACCCCGTTCTTGAGCAGATACGAGTCGTCCGGTTGGTGGAGATACCCCACCGCGCTCCCCGGAGTCGCCGGATGGCCGTACTGCCAGAGAAGCTTGCCCGAGGGAAACCCGATGATCACGATCGTGTGGTTCTCCTCTTGGTTGGAGATGATCTCGGTCCCGTGCTTGGCGAAGAACGCGTCGTCGGGGAAGTAGAAGCCACCCGGAGGTGCTGCGGCATAGGTCGACGGGTAGGTCCAGAGGATCTGGTTGTTGTCGTCGAGCAGGAGGAGCCGGTTGTTGCCGCGATCGGCGATGAGGAACTTGGCCCCGAAGTAGGGAGAGCCCGCCCCGCTCATGCCGGCGGCGCCGAAGCGCGGGTTGGGCGAGAGCATCTCGACGCTCGAGAGCTGATGCCCGCGGTCCTCACCTCCGAGGATCCAGGCCCGGCCTCCGACCACGCTGGCCGCGGCGAAGCTCGTGGGGACCGGCAGGTTCCCCGCATGGAGCACGTGGTGAGTCGCGGCGTCGTATGCCCAAACCGCGGTCAGCGGGGCGTCGGAGTTGCTCGACTGCGTCGTGCTCGTGCTCGCAGTCCCTCCGGCGACGTAGATGTGGTGGTCCAGCACGACGGCTACGGCTCCAGCCAATGGCTGTGGCAGATGACCGACGATGCTTGCGGTCTTGGAGGCGGGGTCCACCACCTGGATGGCGTCCGTCGCCCACCCGTCGTGGGTACCGCCCACCAGCTGGCCACCGAACACGTAGATCCTTCCGCCCAGGGCTGCCACCGCCGGGTAGCGAACCGAAACCGGAAGCGACGTGAGCACGCTGAAGTGCTTTCCGTCGACCGTCGACACCACCTCGGGCAACGGCTTCGAGCCCGTATAGCCCCCGACCACGTACGTGGTGCCGCCGACGGTGACGGCACTTGCGTCGGAGCGGGGCTCGGGGAGCGATGGGCCGAGGGTCGATGTGGTCGACGACGTCACCGGGACCGTGGCGGGAGAGGGGAACCGCTGTACCGTGGCCACGGTATCGGGGGAGCCCCCGCCGAGGACCACCACATTGCGCCCGATCTGAGCGACCGCGGCATCGTGCACACCGGAAGCCAGACTTCCGACCGGGCTCTCCTGCCCGTTGCCGGTGTCGATGGCGACGATGGTGGGAACGGTTGCCTGGGCGGAGTTGAGCCCGCCGATGAGAGTGAGGTACGAGCCCGGACCGGGAACCGCGACGGCCCGAGACAGCGGCGAACCGAGCGTCCAGGGCAGGACCCCGGCCTCAATGGCCGGCATGTCCCCCTTCGGGAGAACCCCGGTCTCGGCGATGGATTGCCGAGTATCGCTGGACGCCGCCGTCTTGGTCGACCCCTTGGTGCCTGTCTGTCCCGACGTGTTGGTCGCCGGCCCACCGTTTCCCCCACCGAGTGAGCTGACCAGCGCGACGATCGCGCCGACGAGAACCAGCACGAGGAGCAGCAGCACCACTCGGCGGCGCCGGATGACCCGGGAACGAGTGGCGCCGGCGCGGGATCGAGACGATCGCGCGTGCCGTGCGGCGGAGGTCGGCCGGTCGTGGCCTTGCGCAGGGGGCACGAGCATGGCATTCAAACACAGCTGGGGGTGACCATTTCGCACCGGCCAGGAGCTGGACGGATGCACCACCCCGGCCGCTCCGCCCCGGATCTCGCGGCTCCGCAGGGTGTCCGGCCGATCGCCGGTTCCCGACCGATTCGAATGGGTAGGCAATCGTCCAGGGAGGTCTCATCATGGACAAGGACAGCTTCGTTGGATTGCTCAACCAGGACCTGCGGACGGAGTTTCAATCGATCATTCAGTACGTCAACCACATCGCCACCGTCTCCGGGGCGGAGCTGCACAGCATCGTCGAGGAGTTGAAGGTTCACCTGACCCAGGAGCTCGGACATGCGCAAATTCTGGCCTCCCAGATCGTCTTCCTCGGCGGGACTCCCTCGACCGCCGCGACCGTCGTAGAGGAGACCGACACGGCGATGGACGCTCTCCAAGCCGACCTACGGTTGGAGCAGGATCAACTCGAGCGCTACCGAGAGCGCTTCGCCCAGGCCAACGAGCTCGGTCTGGCAGACGTGGCAGAGGCCCTGCGACCCTTGCTCGAACAGACGCAAGAGCACGTGCGCGACCTCCAAGGTGCCCTCGGGTAATTGCGCCGAAGGAGCATCATTCGTTGCCTCGATGCTCCGAGACGAGCGTGGACAGCTCGACATTCGGATTGGCGAGAGCGTTGGGGTCAAGCGGAGCCCCTGAGGCCACCAATGTGGCAATCGTGTCCGAAACGCCCCACACGTTGACGTTCATCCCCGCCAAGAGGCGGTTCTCTTTGAGCCAGAAGGCGACGAACTCCCTCTTGGAGACGTCCCCCCGAAAGATGACCTCGTCCCAGTCGGGGGCATACCCCGAATACTCCATGCCGACGTCGTACTGGTCTGAAAAGAAGTACGGGACACGGTCGTAGGGAACCGCCGCTCCGAGCATGTTGCGGGCAGCCACTGGGCCCTGATGGAGGGCTGACGACCAGTGCTCCAAGCGAATCCGACGTGCGAAGAGGGGGTGCCAGGCGTTCGCGATGTCGCCTGCGGCCCACACGTTGGCCACGCTGGTAGCCAGGTACTCGTCCGTGACCACACCGTTTTGCAATGCCAGTCCGGCACCCTCGGCCAACTCTGTCCGGGGATCGACGCCCACGCCCACGACGACGACGTCAGCGGCCAGATTGGTTCCGTCACCGAGATGCACCGATTCGACATGATCCGTACCCCGCAGGGCCTCGACCTGTGCCTCGAAGAACAGCTTGACACCGCGCTCCCGATGAAGATCTCGGTAGAACTCGCCCAGCTCCTGCCCGAGGACCCGAACCAAGGGAAGTCGTCCGGCCTCGACCATGGCGACGTCGGCTCCGAGCTGCCGAGCGGATGCGGCGACCTCGCAGCCGATCCAGCCCGCGCCTATCACGACGACATGGTTGGCACACGCGATCGCCTGGCGCAATCGATTGGCATCCTCGAGATCTCGCAGGTAATGGACGCCGGGAAGGTCCGCCCCCGGAACCATCAATCGTCGGGGAGTCGCTCCGGTGGTCAATAGCACGGCGTCGTAGGGGATCCGCTCTCCCGAATCGACCACGACGGCCTTTTGGTCGGTGTCGAGCGCCTGCACGTGGGTCGCCAAGCGGAGCTCGATGTCGTGGGACCGGTAGAAGTCCGGCTCATGGACGTAGAGCTTGTCCTCGGTGGTCGAACCCTGGAGGTAGCCCTTGGAGAGCGCGGGGCGCTCGTACGGTCGAATCGACTCTTCGCCGAGAAGGACGACCCTGCCCTCGAAGCCCTCGCTGCGCAGCGTCTCGGCTGCTTTGGCTCCGGCGAGGCTGGCACCGATCACGAGGAACCTTCGGGCGTCGCTGGCCATGGCTTGCTCCATAAAAAACTAAACCAACAGGTGAAACCCACCGTAACTGCTGCGTCCACCTGCGTGGCCGAGCCGGGTCCGAGGTCGGTTGATCAGACCGGGCCGCCGATTCCGCTTCAGCCGCAACAGGGGGCGGGGGTGCACCATCCGGATGTCCGGTGCGGTGAGTCCCTACGAAGCGGGGACCTCGGGCCGATCGATCACCCGGAGCCACGAGCCGTTGGCCTGACGACGCAGAAGTTGCACCCTCACTCCGGTATTGTCAGCGGAGCACGTCGACGTCAGGGCAAGGTTCTCGAAATTGATCGTAGGTAGCGGCACCTCGTATCCGAACTTGAGACCTGCATCGACCATCTGCTGGTAGACGGCCTGAATCGCCCCACGACCCACCGTCGGCCGGTCAGCGGGGTAGGCAAGCACCGCCTCGGGCTCGTAGAGGGCGGCGACGCCGGCCGCGTCGCCGGCGTTGACTCGCTCACTGACCAGCCGCGTCACGTCTTCAGGCTTCATCGCGCTCGAAGTCATCTGGGCCCTCCCTCCGGATAGGAACCTGGTTGGCTTGTCTCTGGCTCCATACCCAAATCCGGGCTCAGGAGCTCTCGGATCGTCCGGGACCCGGTGAAGCTGCGACAAGCTCCACCGCACTGGTGGGGTTAACCCCACCAGTAGACGCCGACTAGCGGTATTCCGCCGAGCGGGGCGGCCCTTTACCTTATCCAGTGATGATCACGGCACACTCACTGACCAAGCGCTACGGCACAACGACGGCGGTGGACAACCTGACCTTTGAGGTCCCGCCCGGGATGGTCACCGGATTCCTGGGGCCGAACGGGTCGGGCAAGTCGACGACGATGCGCATGATCATGGGCCTCGACGTCCCCGACTCGGGATCGGCCCTGATCGGCGGCAAGCCCTATGCGGAGTTGGCGTGGCCCCTCCGGGAGGTCGGCGGCCTGCTCGACGCGAAGGCGTTCCACCCGGCTCGCACCGCCCGCAACCACCTCCGGTGGCTGGCCCTCACCAACGACATCCCGCTCGCGCCGGGTCGATGAGGTCCTCGACCAGGTGGGCCTGAGCTCCGTCGCCAACCGGCGGGCCGGGAAGTTCTCGCTCGGGATGAGCCAGCGGCTGGGCATCGCCGCGACCCTGCTGGGCGACCCGGGCGTGCTGCTGTTCGACGAGCCCGTCAACGGGCTCGACCCGGAGGGCATCCGTTGGGTCCGCAACTTCCTCCGGAGCCTGGCGGCCGAGGGCCGGACGGTGTTCGTGTCCAGCCACCTGATCAGCGAGATGTCGCTGACCGCCGACCGGCTGGTGGTGATCGGCCGCGGTCGGCTGATCGCCGAGACCAGCGTGGCCGACTTCGTGGCCCGCAGCGGCGGCGGAGCCGTCAAGCTCGTCACCCCCGATCTGGCCGAGTTCACGATCGGCGCTCACGGCGGCCGGGGCCAAGGTCGGCGACAGCGACGCGACGGCGAGTCGCTGACCGTCGAGGGACTGACCGCCCCGCAGATCGGCGACCTGGCCGCCCGCGACGGCCTTCGGGTCCACGAGCTGACGCCGATCACCGCGTCTTTGGAGGACGCGTTCATGGAGCTGACCCAGGACGAGGTGGAGTACCGCCCCTCGACGATGGCCGGCGCGGCTGGCGTCGGCGAGAAGGAGTGACGAAGATGACCGCGGCCATCCAGACCGCCCCGCCGGGGCACTACCGCGTGAAGCAAGTGGCCAAGTCCGAGGTCGTCAAGATCCTGACCCTGCGATCGACCGCGATCACCCTCGGCCTCACGGTCGTGGCCGGCCTGCTGGTGACGGGGCTGGTGACCAACGCCGCGTTGCAGTCAACGACCAGGGCTACTCGGCTTCGACCCCACCCAGCAGTCGCTGACCGGCCTGATCATCGCCGGCCTGACCGGCGGCGTGTTCGGAGCGTCTGCTGATCACCGGCGAGTACGCGAGCGGCACCATCCGCACGACTCTGGCCGCCACCCCGAAACGGCCCCTCCTGCTGGCCGCCAAGATCGGCGTGACCGCCGCGGCTGACCGTGGTCTTCTGCGAGGTGCTCAGCTTCGCGTCGTTCTTCCTCGGTCAGGCCATCCTCTCCGGCGGCGGGGCTCCCTCGGCCAGCCTCGGCTCGCCCGGCGCGCTCCGGGCCGTGGTCATGACCGGCATGTTCATCGCTCTGATGGCCCTCATGTCCTTCGGCTTCGGGCTCATCTTCCGCAGCACCGCAGCAGCGATCGCCGCCTTCGTCGGCGTCGTCTTCGTGCTCCCGCTGGTGATGCACGGCATCTCCGAGCACGACCTGCGCTACCTGCCGACCAACATCCTCACCAACTCGATCATGTCCACCGTCAACCAAGCGCCGCCGGGAGCGCCCGACCAACCGCTTTCGCCGGCCGTAGGGTTGCTGCTGATGGCCCTGTATGCCGCGATCGCCCTCGCCGTCGGAGCCGTGCTCTTCGTCAGGCGAGACGCTTGAGCGAAGCCGGTGCCGAGGGCAGCTGGGTGCAGGTTCGGATCCCGGAGGAGCGAGCCGAACAGGCCAAGCGACTGGCCTGGCTGATCGTCGGGGAGCCGTTCCAAAAGCGCAGCTGGGCGGAGCTGGGGTTCTTCCTCGCCAGTTCCTGCCCTGGTCTTCGTGGGCGGCCGTTGACCTTGGGCGTGTTGGGGTTCACCGGGTTGCTGCTCACGATCGTGTTCGTCGGCGTCCTGATCCTCGCCGGTGGCCTGCGCGCGGCCCGGGGCCTCGCCCGCTGGCAGCGAGCGCTCGCTCGGCGGGTGCTGGGCGAGCAGATCGCCGAGCCCGAGCCGTTCAGCCCCCGTCCCGGGCTCTTGGGGTGGCTTGCGGAGCGTCCTGGGCGACCGGGCGGCGTGGCGGGCGGTGGGCTACTTCGTTGGCCAAGGTTCCGCTCACCCTTTTCGGCGTGTGGTTCGCACTCAGCATCTGGATCGAGGCGCTGTTCGGGATCGCTATCGCCGCTGACCGGTGGCCGTGGCATCGACGGGTTTCGGCCTTCTGGGCCGGCTGTCGAGCCCGCGCGTCAACGGCGGACCGCCAGCCGGGTCCGCGATCCACGTCGGCGCGTTCCTGACCGGCGTCGTGCCTTGCTCTTCGTCGCCCCTGGACCATGAGGCTGGTCGTCTACCTCGACCGCCGGATGATGCACCTGCTGCTCGGACCAGACGCCGCGACGTCCCGGGTGAGGAGCCTCGAGGAGTCGAGGTCGAGGACGCTCGACGCGGCCACCGAGACCCTCCGACGCATCGAACGCGACCTGCACGACGGCACCCAGGCCCAACTGGTCGCCCTGGCGATGCGGCTCGGTCAGGCGAAGGAGAAGCTCGAGCACCTCGGCGCCGAAGCCGGCGACGCCGCTGATCTCGAGGCCGTCCGGCGCCTGGTCGACGAGGCGCACCGAGGGGCCAAGGAGGCCATCACCGACCTCCGGGACCTGGCCCGAGGCATCCACCCGCCGGCGCTCGACACCGGCCTGGAAAACGCCCTCGCCACCCTGGCCGCACGCAGCCCGGTGCCCACCGCGGTGACGGTGTCGATCCAGGCCCGACCGAGCCCGGCCATCGAGGCGATCTGCTACTTCTGCGCCGCCGAACTGCTCGCCAACGTCGCCCAGCACGCCCAGGCGTCCCGGGCGCCTCGCTGAGCTGCGCCCAGCACGGCCCGTGGCTGCGGATCGTGGTGCGCGACAACGGGCGCGGCGGCGCCGCGGTCAACCGGGTCGGCTCGTCCTCGAGCGGGCTGGCCGGGCTGGCCGACCGGGTCGGCGCCGTCGACGGGCACCTCAGCATCGCCAGCCCTCCGGGCGGGCCGACCGTCGTCACCGTCGACCTGCCCGTGCGCACGCTGAGCATGGCCGGCGCCGACGCCATACGCGTCGTGATCGCCGAGGACTCCGCCATCCTGCGCGACGGGCTGGTCCAGCTGCTGACTGACAGGGGCTTCGACGTCGATCCGGGCCGTCAGCGACGCCGCCAGCCTAGAAGCAGGTGGTCGACATCGACCCCCCCGACGTGGCGGTGGTCGACATCCGCATGCCGCCGACGTTCACCGACGAGGGGCTGCGGGCAGCCATCGGGCTGCGCCGCGACCATCCCGGCGTCGGGATCCTGGTGTTCTCCCAGTACGTCGAGACCCGCTATGCGGCCGAGCTGCTGGCAGGCGGCGCGGCCGGGATCGGCTATCTGTTGAAGGACAGGGTCGCCGACGTCGCCGACTTCGTGGAGGCGTTGGTGCGGGTGGCGTCGGGAGGCACCGCCCTCGACCCGGAGGTGGTGACCCAGCTGATGGGGGCCTCCCGCCGCACCGACACGCTGGCGCGGGCTGAGCGGCCGGGAGCGTGAGGTGCTGGCTCTGATGGCGGAAGGGCGGACCAACTCGGCCATCGCCGCCAGCTCTCGTCATCTCGGAGGGGGCGGTGGAGAAGCACGTGGCCAACATCTTTTCCAAGCTGGACCTGCCGGCGACGTCCACCGACCACCGGCGGGTGCTGGCGGTGCTGCGTTACCTGGAAGGATGACGGCCGCCTACTCCGTGATCCGTCGCCGGAAGAAGTGCGCCGCCAGCGGAGCTGCGATGATCAGGATCACCGCCGACCAGATCAGCGAGGCCTGTATGGGGTGCTGCATCGGCCAGGCGTGCACCGACGCCGACGGGTTCGGATTCCCCCACAGCTGGCGCACCGCCGCGCACACGGCGCTCACCGGGTTCCAGTCTGCGATGGCCTGCAACCAACCCGGCATGTGCAGCGTGGGCACCATGGCGTTGGAGACGAAAGCGAGGGGGAACAGCACGATGAAACCGAAGGAGGCCGCCGACTCAGGGCTCTTGGAGTTGAGGCCCACGCACGCGGCGATCCACGTCAGCGAATAGGCGAAGAGCAGGATCAGCAGGAAGCCCGAGATGATCGATCCGATGTCGGCGTCGGCCCGCCACCCGACGGCCAGACCCGTCAAGGCGACGATGAGCGCGCAGAGGCACGAGGTCATGAAGTCCGCAACGGAACGTCCCACCAGTACCGCGGACCGCCACATCGGGAGCGTGCGGAAGCGGTCGATCATGCCCTCATGCAGGTCCGTGCTGAGCCCAACCGCCGTGCCCATCGTCGAGGTCACCAGGTTGAGGGCCAAGATGCCGGCAAGGAGGTAGTCCTTGTAGCTGCCGCCACCGGGGATGGGAATGGCGCCGCCAAAGATGTACACGAACAATGCCGTGAACAGCACCGGCTGAAGGGTCACGTCCGACAGCTGCATCGGCTCACGGGAGATGTGCACCAGGTTGCGTCGGGTCATGGCCCAGATATCGGCGAGCGGGCCCATCGCCCAGCCCCTCGATCGAAGCCGGTCGAGCGCAGCCGGCGTGCGCGTCAAGGAGGTCGTCGTCATGCGCGGCGTCCTTTCCAGCTCGTGCCGCCCGTCCCCGTCTTCGCGGCCGCCTCCAAGCGCCGGGCCGGTCGCGGAGATCGCCGCGCTCTCGCCACCAGCCCCCTCCCCCGCGATTCCGTCCGTCGCTTCGGACCCGTCCTCTTCCTCGAAGTGCCCGCCGGTGAGCGAGAAGAAGACGTCGTCGAGCGACGGCTGGCGCACCTCGATGTTGTCCACCAGCACCGCCGCGGCGTCGAGCGCACGCACCACCGCCGTGGCCAACCCGCTCGTCGCGTCGACGGCAGCGCTGAGGCGCCGCCCGTCGTCATCCACATGAACGGTCCCGGCCACGAGCGGCGCGATGGCGTCGACCGCCCCCGGGTGCGGTGAAGAGAGCGTCACCACCAGACGAGCCGACCGGGAGGCCTCCTTGAGCTCCAGGGGCGTCCCATCCGCGATCACCCGGCCGTGGTTCACGACCACGATGCGGTGGGCCAGGGCGTCAGCCTCCTCCAGGTACTGGGTCGTGAGCAGAACGGTGACGCCGTCGTCGAGCAACTCCCGAATGGCCTCCCACACCCGCTGCCTGCTGGTCGGGTCCAACCCGGTCGTCGGCTCGTCGAGAAAGAGGACCGGCGGGCGTGTCATGAGCGATGCCGCCAAATCCAATCGGCGCCGCATGCCACCCGAGTAGCCCTTGAGCACTCGATCCGCCGCATCGGTGAGCTCGAACTGGTCCAGCAGCTCGGCCGCCCGGCCCCGGGACGCCGACCGCCCCATGTCGGAGAGCTCTCCAACCAGGACCAGGTTTTGGCGGCCGGTGAGGAGCGGGTCGAGGGTGGCATCTTGGGCCGCCACCCCAATGCGGCGACGCACCTCGCCGGGTTGCTTGACGACGTCGATGCCCGCCACGGTGCCCCGCCCACCGTCCGGCAGCGCGAGCGTGGTCAGAATCCGCACGGCGGTCGTCTTGCCAGCCCCGTTCGGCCCGAGCAAACCCAGGATCGTCGCTGCGGGCACCGAAAAGTCGACGCCGGCCAGGGCCTCGGTCTCGCCATAGCGCTTCTGCAGGCCCTCGGCCTCGATCATGAGCTCTGTGCCCATAGCAGTGGCGTCCCTACCGGTCGATTAGTAACTTTCCTGGTGGGATGATAGAAGGACGCTTACTTGCCGTCAAGTAGGTATGCTCGACCAGACTTCGACTCGGAAAACAGATGCAGATGATCCAGCACGACCAGGCGGCGGGGAACCAATTGGACGAACTCGGCGACCAGGGGTCCGACGTCCGCTTCGATCCAGCCGTTGACCACGAGCCCGACTCCCAGCCCGAGGCTGGGCGGCACGACACCCGCCAGCGCATCCTGGACGTGGCTCTCGAGCTCTTCACCGAACAGGGCTACGACGGCACCAGCCTGCGCGAGATCTCAGAGCGACTGGGCGTCACCAAAGCCGCCCTCTACTACCACTTCACATCGAAAGAGGACATCCTCCTGGCCCTGCACATGCGGCTTCATGAGTTTGGCAAGGACGCCCTCCTGCGGATGGACAACGGGCCCGTCACCCTCGAGCTCTGGGGCGAGCTGCTCGACGAGGTGGTCGACCAGATGCTCGCCCAGCGCCAGATCTTCCTCATGCACCAGCGGAATGCGGCGGCCGTCGAAAAGCTCCACGACAAGGCTCACGAGGCCGATCACGAGGACATCCAGAACCGGTTCCGCCAGATACTGGGTGATCCCCGTTTATCGTTGGGCCAACGAGTGCGCATGGCCGCCTCCTTCGGTGTCCTCCTCTCGGGTCTCTTCCTCTCTGGCGACGCCTTCGCCGACACTTCCAACCAAGAGTTGGGGAACCTGATCCGCGAGGTCCTGCACGACGTTCTCGGCAGCGCGACAGGACGAGGCTCGTCCTCGGGCCATTCCGTGCAGTGACCCGGCTGACGAACTGAAGACCTGCCTCCGAGTCCGTAATCAGCTCACGAGACACCGCCGGATATCGCTCCACGACCCTGGATTGGGCATTGTCGGCTACCAGCTAAACTTGGCACGGCTCAACTCGAGCCATCGTGCCCCTGCGTCCTTCGGGGGAGGATCTGGGCGTCTCTGTGGCATTCCTTCTGTATGACCAGCGCGTCCCCGCGGGGATTGCGGGCTCCACCCTCACTCTGGTCAGCTGCAAGAGCGGGCACCACATGTCTGGCGAATCGGATTCGCTTTCCGATGCGGAGATGCTGCGTAGAGCCGAATTCCGTCTGATCGCAGACGTGTCTTCTCTATGCGGATAGGAATCGTGGCACCGCCGTGGCTCCCTGTCCCCCCTCCAGCGTACGGTGGGACTGAGAACCTCCTCAACACCCTCGCTTTGGGGCTACAGAGGGCCGGGCACGAAGTCATCTTGTGCGCGACCGGAGATAGCACCTGTCCAGTAGAGAGAACGTCCGTCTTCGAAAAGGCCATTGGCGTAGGGTCGGGGAACAGCGTCGATGAGATCCGTCATGTTCTTCACGCCTATGAGCAGATCCAAGACGCCGATGTCGTACACGACCATACGCTCGTAGGACCGCTCCATTCAGCCTCCTTCCCAAAGCTTCCGGTTGTCACAACGAACCACGGACCGTTCAACGCCGAGCTCATCGATCTCTATCGCGTGATATCAGGAAGGGTGCCGGTCATCGCCATCTCGCACCATCAAGCCTCGACCGCGTCCAGTGTCCCGGTCGCTGCGGTGATCCACCACGGAGTGAATCTCCAGGAGTTTCCGGTCGGCCAGGGCGGCGGTGGCTACGCTTTGTTCCTCGGACGCATGCACCCGGGCAAGGCACCCCACGTGGCGGCAAGAATCGCCCGCGAGGCCGGCTTCCCGCTGCGGATCGTCGCCAAGATGCGCGAACCTGAGGAGCGTGCTTACTTCGAGGCGATGGTGCGGCCCGAGCTCGGAGGAGACGTGACCTACCTTGGCGAGGCAGATCGGCCGACCAAGCTCCAGATGCTCGCCGAGGCGGACTGCTTGCTGAACCCGATTTCGTGGCCCGAGCCGTTCGGCATGGTGATGATCGAGGCCCTAGCTTGTGGCACTCCGGTGCTCACGACCCACTTCGGGGCCGCGCCGGAGATCGTGGAGGATGGCGTCGTCGGTTTCGTCCGCTTCGATGGATGCGGACTCGTCGAAGCCCTCGGACGAGTCCATGAGATCGATCGCGCGGCGTGTCGAGAGCGCGTTGAGCAGCATTTCTCCGTCGAACGCATGGTCGCGGAACATCTGGCCCTCTACGAACTGGCCATTGGCACCTCCCGCGACCCCTTCGACGTGCTCGTCCCGGCCGCCGCTTGAGGATCGTCGTAGCGACGATCGACTAGTGACCAACCCCTGGACGTTCGCTGGAGAACCGACCGTCAAGAGCCTTGCCGGAGGTTCGATCACCCTGGTTGAAGGCGCCTCGTTCTCCATCTCTGCCACTACCGGTGACATCGAGCCGGGCACTGCGCAGGGCCTCTTCTTTGAGGACACTCGTTTTGTGTCTACGTGGAGGCTTCGGATCGATGGCGCGGAGCCGGAGAACCTGGCGCTCGTGGCTCACCATCCTTTCGCTGCGACGTTTGTGTCCAGAGGCAAACCTCACCTCGACGAGTCCGACAGCACGCTGTTCGTCGAGCGGAGTCGCTATGTCGGTAACGGCATGCGCGAAGACCTTCTGATCCGGAACTTCGGGCGCGAGACCGTCGCCTGCTCGATCAGCTTCGAGCTTGATGCCGACTTTGCTCACCTGTTTGAGGTCAAAGAGAATCGAGTCCACATACACGGGGATCGCGCCGTTGAGGTGGAAGCGTCAACGATGACTTTCTCCTTCCGAAACCGGGAGCTCGCTCGGCGCCTCGAGGTGGAATTCCCGGCCGAGGCCCGCGTGACACCTTGCCTTGCGACCCTGGACATCGTCATCCCGGCGAGCGGGGAATGGCGCGCCTCTCTCGAGTTTCGGCTCGTTGTGGACGGAGAGCCGGTCGAGCTCCGATACCACGGCGAAGACCCCATCAATAATTCAACCCCGGTGACTCGACTACTCAACTGGGAGCAGACCAGCACCCGAGTGAGGGCGGATAACAACGACGTCACCGAAACCTTTCTCCAAAGCCATCGGGACCTGGGGGCGCTACGGATCTATGACCCTGAACATGACCAGCGGGCGGTCATCGCGGCAGGAGCACCCTGGTTCATGACGCTGTTCGGACGGGACTCACTGATCACGTCGCTCATGACCCTCGCGGTCGATCCCGGTCTCGCCTCGAACACCCTGTTGACTCTCGCCCGCTTCCAGGGCGAGCGGGTCGACGACCTCTCAGAGGAAGAGCCCGGCAAGATCCTCCATGAGATGCGGCGCGGTCTGACAACGGCTGCCGACGCCAGAGAGGGCTCGATCTATTACGGCTCCATCGATGCCACCCCGCTCTTCGTCGTCTTGCTCGGTGAGCTCTTCCGGTGGGAGGTCGACCACCAGCTCGTCGTTCAGCTGCTCCCACACGCCGACAGGGCCCTGGCATGGATCGAAGAGTTCGGTGATCGCGACGGGGACGGTTTCGTCGAGTACCAGCGGGCGGCGCCTCGAGGGCTCGCCAACCAGGGATGGAAGGACTCGTTTGATGGCGTGAGCTTCGCAGAGGGGACCCTCGCCAATGCGCCCATCGCGTTGTGCGAGGTCCAGGGGTACGTCTACCGAGCCTTTCTCGCCCGCGCCGAGATTGCCGAGAAGCTCGGAGACCCTCTGGTTGCCCGTGACTACGAGGCGCGCGCGGCGCGCCTCAAGAGTGCCTTCAACGAACGGTTCTGGTTGGAGAAGCTTGGCTACTACGCCATGGGCCTCGATGCCGAGAAGCGCCCAATCGACTCACTCAGCTCCAACATTGGGCACTGCCTCTGGAGCGGGATCGTCGATGACGACAAGGCGCCCCTCATCGCGGAGCGCCTCTGTAGCCCTCAAATGTTCACCGGATGGGGTATCAGAACCTTGGCGAGCACGATGGGGAGATACAACCCGGTGAGCTACCACAACGGTTCGGTCTGGCCTCACGACAGCGCGATTTGTGCCGCAGGACTCGCTCGATACGGATTCCTCGAGGAGGCCGCGGCGGTTGCGGTTGGGCTATTCCAGGCCGCAAAGGTCTTTGGCGGCAGATTGCCCGAGCTCTTCTGCGGTTTCGACCGCGGGGCGTTCCCCTTTCCCATCCCCTACCCTGCATCCTGTTCACCCCAGGCTTGGGCCTCGGCCTCCCCGTTCTCGCTGCTCCAGACCGTGCTTCTCCGGTTGAAGCCCTCTATCCCCGACGGCGAGGTGGCCTGCGCCCCGTACATCCCCGAGGCGTTTGGGAGCCTACGCGTCGAGAACCTGCTCTTGGCCGGCGCTCGCGTTTCGATCAGCGCGACCGGGGCCGAGGCCAGCGTGACCGGTCTCCCCCACAACGTTGAAGTGAAGCCTCAACTGGGACCACCGTTAAGGCCTCGTGAAGGCACGAACCGACCTCGACCGCCCAACGTCTGAGGGTGACCTCGGGCAGCGATTTTATGAGCAGCCCCAACGGGATTCGAACCCGTGTCTCCACCTTGAGAGGGTCGTTGGGTAGGGGCTGACCACAAGGTGAAATGCGGAACGACCTGGACTGTCACCCTTGGTCATGTGTCGTGATTTTACACTGTTTTTAGACCTCTGACGGACAAGGACGGACGAAGTCTCGTCATGGCGGAGGCCCGGACCGACTTCTGGGCACCACCTCCGATTGCTCTCAAACGTTCACCGAGCAGACGGCTCGCGGTGCTGATCTGGGTTTTCACCAGCAACGGGACGATCCCCGAAGCCGACTTGGCGGCTGCTGATTCCTTGGACAAGCGCCTTTGGCCTGACCCCGTGAGATCGGTCCACCCGTGACGTGAGCCCGTTGCCCAGACTTCTGGGCGAAGGGAGGATCGTCACGATGCCGAGACGGAGGCACACCCCCGAGCAGATCGTCCGGAAGCTCCGAGAGGCGGACAAGCTGCTCAACGAAGGCCAAGACGTCGCTGCGGTCTGTCGACACCTCCAGGTGTCCGAGCAGACCTACCACCGCTGGCGGAACCAGTACGGCGGCATGAAGGCCGACGACGCCAAGGAGCTGCGCGAACTCCGCAAGGAGAACCAGCGCCTGAAGCGCATCGTGGCCGACAAAGAGCTCGAGATCGATGCCTTGCGGGAGATCTCCCGGGGAAACTTCTGAGCCCGTCGCAGCGACGCCGGGCGGTCCAGATGCTCTGTGACCGCAAGGGCTTCTCGCAGCGGCGGGCGTGCCAGATCGTCGGCCAGCACCGCTCCACCCAGCGCCACCGGCCCGAGTGCCCCGACCCCGACTCGGCGCTGCGCGCCGAGCTTCGCGCATTTGCGAGACGGCATCCACGGTGGGGTTATCGCCGGGCCCATGCCGTGCTCCGTCGTCAGGGCCACCACCGGGTCAACCGCAAGAAGGTCCAACGTCTCTGGCGTGAAGAGGGGTTACGGGTCCCACCGAGGCGCCACAAGCGGCAACGGCTCGGGATCTCCACCACGGCCGCCGACCGCCTGGTCGCCACCCACCCCGACCATGTCTGGGCCCTCGACTACCAGTTCGACGTCACCACCACCGGGAGGACGATCAAGATCCTGCACGTCACCGACGAGTTCACGAGGGAGAGCCTCTCGGACCTCGTCGACACCAGCATCGACGCCGATGCCACAGTGGCCGTCCTCGACAAGCTCGTGGCTGCCCGAGGCACCCGTCCCACGTTCATCCGGTGCGACAACGGGCCCGAGCTCACCGCCAACGCTCTCCGGGACTGGTGCCGGTTCACCGGCGCGGGCACGAGCTACATCGATCCCGGCAGCCCCTGGCAGAACCCCTGGGTCGAGTCCTACGGCTCGAGAATGCGCGACGAGCTGCTCTCGATCGAGCAGTTCGATACCCTCCTCGAGGCCCAAGTCCTTGTCGCCGACTGGCGCGAGGAGTACAACTCCTACCGTCCCCACTCCGCGCTCGGCATGCTCACGCCGGTCGAGTTCGCGCACCGATGGTGGATTAACCACCAACCACAGCTCACATAGCGGGTGGGCCGATCAACGGGGTCCGGTCACCTTGGGCCGCCCGGTGATCTACATCGCTCACGCACTCCAAAACCGGCCCGGCCACCAAAAGACGCATGAACTGATCATTTGGTGAGCCTTGGAGGAGACTCGAACTCCTGACCTGCGCATTACGAGTGCGAGCGACCCTCTGTCAGGCGACGACTGCCGACGACGGCACAGGTCCTGAGCAGGCCCTTCATGGCGGTCCGCCAGGTCATCCCTGGTCATCATCTGCACGGATATGGGATGCCGTATGGGATGGATTTGCCCGACGGAGCGGGCACCTCGCAGTCATGGCGGCGGTCCATCGAACCCGCGCCAGGACGCGTCGTCGTCCCCAGGGTCCACCGACTTCGCCCGTCTCGTGCGTCATGCAGCCAATGGGAAATATCTCGCTCAGCAGCCTGTCCAGCAGGTGGGTGTCGGCGTCGGTGATGTCGTAGATGGATCTTACGATCTCTTTGGCGTGCCAGGCGTTGCGGACCTCGCCGTGTGGGTCGCCGGCGGCGAGCAGGCCGAGCAGCTTGGTCTCTCCGTTTTCGTCGAGACTCTCATGGGCCTTGGTCAGCAGGCGTCGGGCTCGATAGAGCGGATCATGCTTGCGTCCCCGGTGTCCCAGCGTGTCGTTCTGCACCCGTCGACGGCACTCGTCGAGCTTGGAGTTGGCCAGCTTCACCAGATGAAACGGGTCGGCGACCGTCGCGGACCAAAGACACCTACCTCTCCGCCCAGTGCTCCAGGCTCGCCCGACGGAGAGGGTCCAACAAGGCCACCATCGCAGTTGCTCACTCCATCCTGGATGTCTCCTGGCACCTGCTCACCAACGGTGCTCTCTATGACGACCCTGGCGCCCGATTCTTCGAGCCCCGACACGATCCGGCTGTTGAGGCGAAGCGGCTCCAGCACAGGATTGAAGACCTCGGCTTCGAGGTCAGCATCGCCCCAGCTGCTGCATAGCGTTTCCCCAACGCCCGCCGAGACCACTGCCGACAAACCTCGTCCTCGCGTGCCCAGCGGCGCGACGGAACTGAATGCATTTCACCCCAGCCCGATTGGCACCAGCAGAAGCCCTATACGTCCCGTCACGTCGGAATATCGAATATGCCGGAAGCACCGGGGAGACTGAACATGTCGCCCCGAATTCCCATTCAGCGCCGGCAGCAACTCCTAACCATTACATCAGGACCTCAAGCCAGCCGTTATCACGAAACACATCGGCAACTGCTGGTGCACTAATAGAACACTCCATACGAAGTTCAGCCTGAAAGCTTTCAAAGTCGCCTGTCGCACACCAGATCGCAATGGACTCACAGTTTCGATAAGGGTCCCAACCGTGCGTCGCACCTGAAGCTGCGCAACCGAAGGGAGTCAGGATGACAGGAGCGGTGCCAATTGCGCCTCGGTCGGCTCACTGCAACAGAACCAGGGCTCGGTGAGCCGAGCTCGCTCTCCGATCGGCCCGTTTGAAATGGCTCCCCGGGGCGGGGCGGCCCGAGAGGCCCTTGCTGTGGCACGGATCAGGGCGTCAATTTCCCCGAAAGTCTCCGCCGCGGACTGTGCAACACGTCCTTCGACCAGGGCCACCAGCTCCTGTTGTAGTTGGTCGATCGAGGGATCGGGATGCGACCACGTCCAACCCAGCCGGGCCAGATCGTAAGGACCAAGGTGAGGTGTCATCGCGGGCCGTCCGAGCAGCAGGGAGCCTTCAGGCAGCAACAAGCGCACGGTGTACTGCACCGGGTCCACGTTGGGCACGAGATCGTGGGCCACCACGAAGTCAACAAGCTCGACCAAGTCGTTGATCGTGGTCCACGGGGTAAACGGCAGCCATGACGGGCGTACCTCGATACCGTGATCACGAAGGAGCACCACGGCCTTGGAGGCGTCGGCAACGGTATGAGCTTTGTCGAGGTGTTCGAGGATCGTGTCGCTCGCCGACTCAAATGCAGAGACGACGAACGCACAGCCGGCTTCCGCTAGCTCGGGCCACACCTCTGGATGGCGCAAGATGTGCTCTACCTTGGTCGTGCAGTCGAACGTCAGATGCGGGTGGTGCCGGTGGATGGCCGCAACGACCCGACGAGAGTGCAACGGCGTGTTGAGGAAGTCGGGATCGGCGAACGTCACGTGGCGGGCGCCGGCAGCGACCAGCTGATCGACGTCGGCCACGACTGCGGCCTCGTCCACGGCACGCACCCGGCCGTCGTACACGACCGGCACGGGGCAGTGCCGGCATCGGTGCGAGCAGCCCCGGGTGGCCTCGACCGACCCAACCAGTCGCTCCTCGCCGTTGACCGCCAACCGGGCATATCGATCGAGGGGCGGCAACAGGTAGCGAGCTGGAACTCGCCCCATGACGCGGGTCAGCTGAATGGCGGGACCGGCATCCTGACCGCCGGCCCATGCGACTAACCCGGGTTCGTACTCGCCAGCGATGACTGCATCAGCGGCCGACCTGACGGTCAGACTCCGGCTCACCTGTGCGTACAGTCCATAGAAGCACAGCGGAAGCTCGGGCCGTCGGGCCCGGATCGTCTCCGCGACGCGCAACGCCAGACGCATCGCGGTATGCATCGGCACCGAGAAGGCAACCCGCTCGGCCCAATCGACCGTGGCCGCATCGAGCGGGTCGATGGCGACGTCGACACACCGGACGTCATGGCCTGCAGCCAACAGTGCCGTGGCGGGCATGGCCAACAGCAATGGCTGGTGTCCCAACTCATAGGTCGAGATCAGCAGGACCCGCACAACCTCGAGCCTACCGGGAAGGTTATCGACCTTCCGATGTCACGCAGGAAAGACGAACGTCGAGGCAAGCTTCTGCTCGGCGAAGGACATCTTCGACGAACATCGCCGTCGGTCCACGAGCAAAGATGAACCCGAGGTAACGATTGCCCTCGGGGAGAGGGGTCAACGCTCCTCCCGGCGCGGCACTGATCTCGACACCGACGACGCCTTCGATGGCGAGGGCCCGCTCCCGGCCAGAGACCCCCTCCAGCACCCCGGCCGCTCGGATCGGGAGCATCATCACGCCCGACGCATCAGGTTCACGTGCCAAGCCGTCCAGCCCAAGACCGAGGGCGTGGCGGACGATGATCTCTTCGAGGCTCACCCCAGCCCCGAACCGCAGGGCGCGGGCGCACAGGCCGCCGATGGAACGAGCGGCGAGCTCGAGAATGGTGACGACACCTGCCTCGCTGATGCGCAGCTCGATGTGCACAGGGCCTTCCCGGAGCCCCAGTGCCGCGGCTCCGCGGGCCGCGGTGGCCTCGATGGCGGCGAGGACCCGAGGGGGGTGCCGGGACGGCGTGACGTAGATGGTCTCCTCGAAGAAGGGGCCGTCCATGGGATCGGGCTTGTCGAACACGGCCAGCACTTCCAGGTGGCCTCGCCGAAGCAGGGCCTCGACCGCCACCTCGACGCCGGACACGAAGCGTTCCACGAGCAAAGGCTCGGGACTATCCCCCAAGATGGCGCGAATGCGGACGGCGGCCGCGTTGGCCTGGGTCGCGTCGTCGGCCCGGATGACGCCCTGGCTGGCCGACCGTGAGACGGGCTTGACCACGCACGGATACCCGACTTCCGTCGCCGCCGAGGCGACGTCTGCGTCATGAGCAACGATTCGGTAGGCGGGCTGGGGGAGCGAGGCAGTAGCCAAGCAATCCCGCATGCGAGCCTTATGCTTGGTGGTGGCGACCGCTTCGGGCGGATTGTGGCGCAGTCCCAGGCGCTCCGACGATGCGGCTGCGGCGGCCAACCCCTGGTCATCGACCGCCAGGACCGCGTCAAGCGGTGTCCGCCGATGGAGGGCCACGATGGCCTCCACGGCGGCGTCGCCTGCACCCAGAGGCACGACCAGGGCCCGGTCGCCCATGAAGCCGGCCAAGGCCTGACGGCGCTCAGACCCCACCACAACCTCGACACCCAGACGAGCTGTCGCTGCCAGGAAGTCCGCAGCCCGGTAGGTGCCAGTGGGCAGCAGCAGGAGGATCCGAGGCACAGCCTTAGGATGGTACCGAGCAACCAACGCTGAGACGAAGACAGCATGAGCGATATCGACACCAACGGCGTGCCCGTCCTGCGAGTGACCGACCCTGCCTTAGAAATGGTGCTGGAGGCGCGCGCCAGCGAGGACGGCGAAGCGTCCCTCGCCCTCTGGGTCGAAATCAGCGATTCGAGCGGGGGCGCCTACGCCTACGACATGTACTTCCAGGCGGCCGCAGACGCCCGGCCTGAAGATTGGTCCGACGAGCGCGGCGGAATGGCGCTCGTGGTCCCGAGCGAGAGCGTCGAGCACATGCGGGGGGCCGTCCTCGACGTCAGTCAGGGCGGGCTGGTCATGGAGAACCCCAACCGTCCTCGGGGCCCCGCCACCAGCCCGGCCATGGCGGGTCCACCGGCCGACCTCAGTGGCGACGTGGCCCAGCGAGTCCTCCAGGTCCTCGAACAGCAGATCAACCCGAGCATTGCGGCCCACGGCGGCCGCGCTGACCTCGTGGCGGTGGAGGACGGCTCCGCCTACCTTCGCTTGAGCGGAGGCTGCGCGGGCTGTGGGATGGCGATCGTGACTTTGAGCCAGGGGATCGAAGTGGCCATTCGTGAGTCGGTCACGGAGATCACCCAGGTGATCGACGTGACGGACCACGCGGCGGGAACCAACCCGTACTACGAGGCGGCCAAGAAGTAAGTCCTATGCGCCGACGAAACGGCGAGCATCCTCCGTCGCGTACGACGCCACCATGCCATCGGTTGCAGCGGTTGCCTCGATCCGGTCGACCACGTACTCGAGGCGACTGGCCGGAATGGCGCACGTCATCTCTGCACTCGGCATGCTGGTACGCGTGCGGCTCAGCATGCAGCCCACGCTGACCGCCACTTCTCCCTGTTGTTTGGCCACCGCCACGATGTGGCACTGAGGTTTGCCCTCAATGCGCAGGCCAGGCAAAGCGTCGGCGAGCACCATGAGCTGCTTCCCGTTGACGCGGATCAGAACCACGTCCGGATCGACTGGCGTTTCCCCCAGCGGGCCATAGACCACGAGGTCTGGTCGATCAGCCACGACCGGGATACCGGGGATCATGTCTAGGGTCACCCATCCCGACTCCAAAAGGGAGGCCACATCGGCGCGGTCGGCCACCTCGTCAAGAGTGGCGAACCCGTGGGTCAAACTTCCCACGCTGCAGTTGCCGTGATCCGCGGCGACCGTGGTGAAGGTTCGGTCGACTGCCTTCGTCCAGAACACACATCCCGCCGAAACCCGACCGGTGCGGCCGTCTGGGGTGGGCTCGGGCATGGGGTCATCGAAGGGCGCGATACCGGCGGGGGCCGATCGGGAGAACGTGATGGCGATCGGCGGCGTCCGGAGGTGCAGCGCTGTAGTGAGAGCGGATGAGGCGTCGGACCAGCGTGCGCGTCGGGACATGGGGTGCAGTCTTGCGGGACCGGCTGCATGGGGCAACATGCTCCTCCGGAGATGGCTGGAAACTCGGTTCGGTCCACAACGTCGCCTCCGGTCGATTGGTCGGTGTTGGTTCCGCCGCGGAGGTTGACGCCTCGAGGAACTGCGCTGGGGCTTCTCGAGCGGCATGCTCCGGAGTCCAAGGAGAGTGATGACATGCCGGAGAGTGACTTCGCCTCGATGGGCCGGAGCAGCGAGCCGCGAGAATGGGTCATATTTCGACCGGTACCTCGGCTAGCGACGGGGGCCACACCAGTCGCTTGCCCCCTTTGCGCCACTGCACGGCGAGCACCGCATGTTCAGCCTGACGCCCGTCGGGCCCGAGCCCGTAGCGGCCAAAAAACGTGATGCAGTGAAGCCTCTGGGCGGCCGCATGGAGGGCGGCGTCCTCGACCACTCCCGTCTCCTGCACACAACGGATAGCAATAAGCCCCGTCGCGTACGCCTGGGCAGCCGGGTAATCGATGTGCCTGAGATTAGGTCCGACCTCGAGCAATGACGATATCCGGGCGCGCAGCGAACGCACCACGTCGGAGGAGCGGCTGCCCACGTCGGTATGGAAGCGAGCTCCCTCTTCCCATTGGGACGGGGCCAGCACCCCCTCGGCTCGGACCTCGGCCTCGAAGGCGCCCAGCCCCGCGGCGACGGCCGCTACGACTGGGGGCCGCCGACGGAGCCGGCGGATGAGCGCCACGTCGTCGGCGAACGAGCCCGCCGCCAGGAGAATCTCCACGTCGGGCCGGTCGGGAACCTCGTCATTTCGCACCATCGCCACGACCTTCATACCGAGCCGGCCCGCCGCCTCAATCGCCCCAGCGGCCGCTGAGTTCCCGAAGCCGCCCCGACCAGTAGCGACCAGTACACGGGCGCCGGGCATCTGGGCAGAAACGGCATCGAGAACGGGGGCGAAATAGTGGCTCGCCGGAGCTGGTACCGAGACCACGCCAGAGAGCCGCTGCACGTCGTCTGCGCTGCCACCGTGGTTCCACAGCACCCGGGATCGTTCCTCCGCCCACCGGGCCGCCTCGACCACCAGGTCGCTGCCGTAGGGTCCGACGATCATGTCGGCGCGCGCGAGCACGTCGAGCGCATGGCGTACGCCTGCCCGAGTGCCACCGTCGTCGAAAACCACGACCTCGGGCATGAGCGCCCGCCCGCCGACCCGCACCCCGCCGCCAAGGGACACGTCCTCGACTACCTGTTGGAGCCCGGCCGCCGCCAGCCGGCCCAGGTGGCCATAGCGGCCGGTGAGCGACATCGGCGCCGCTAGGACCAAGGAGCCGTCCGACATTATGACGATCCGGCCAAGTCCTCGAGCGCGACGGACTCCCCGGGCTGGCCGGTCAGCCGCAACATCGGCGAGATGCCAGCCATCGCTGCTCCTAACTTCGGCCGGGGAGCATAGGCGTCCACATCGACGACCCGCGATGGCAAGGACCACGAGTCGGCCCGCCGTGCTCGGTGACCTTCGGAAGGGAAGCCCTGGCCGATCTCAGCTAGGGGCGGCCCGCACCGCCCGGCTCGAGCCTACGCCGCGCCGTGCTGGGGCAGTTTGCGCCTCTGGGGAAGGTGAGTAATCGTTGAAGTGGTCCCGTTAGCTCCCCTCTCACGGTTGGCTGGCGGGGCCGACGCCCGGGAGGGCGTCAAACCATCAAGCAGCCGAGCCAACCCGGCCTTGAGCTCATCAAATCGCCTCACGTCTTTGATCTCGTCGAGACGCTTCTCGACGTCCTGAAGCTCATCGATTAAGCGCAGCGCCTCCTCCCGGCCGAGCGCGTGGGGATCGGACTGGAGCATCGCAATGCTACGACGTATGACCTCGAGTTCGTGAGTGCGCTCCACTAGTGTCCTGGAAAGCTGATCCGCCAAGAAACTCGGGCTGATCGGGAATTTTTGGATTTGGGCCGCGTTCGTCCGGTGTTGTCGACGTTGCCATGCGGCACCAGCCAGGCACGCAGCTGCTCAAGGTCCGGATCGGGGCTCACCTCAAACTGGGTTAGCTCAACGAAGCACTCGCGGACGTCGTAGTCGAAAAGTGACCAATAATGCACCGCCATGGCTTTCTCCTTCGCCAACGGTAGAGGCAGGATACAAGGGCAATCGGGCCAAGTAACGCCAATGATCTCCGCTCTCCGTGTCAACCTCATGACCTCATGACCGGTAGACAGAGCTGCCGATCCATTGAACCGACGCGCCGTCTGCCGATTAATGCGCAGTTGCCACGCGAACACCGCGTCATATGGGGCGCGCAGGTAATGCAGAAGTGTGCGGTCCCCACGGCGACGTCTGCTGGTCCCTTTGTAGGCAGGTCCCACACGGGGCGAAGGGCGTCCATTGGAAAATCGGGAATGTCCGCCCGACAACCCAGACATGGCTCTCGCCCGCGGGACGGATCGAGCGTTAGTTGATGAGCCCGAGTGCGCGGGCCCGACTGACCGCCTCGGCTCGGGTGTGAACTCCGAGCTTCTTGTAAGCGCGCTCAGCTCGATCCTTCGTCGCCGACCGGGAGATCCCCAGCTTGTCGGCGATAACGGCGAAGGTCAACTGGGTGGACAAGTAACGGAGGACTCGCACCTCAGCCATGGTGATCGACGCTGCTGTAGCGGTGTCGGCGGCTTCTGCGACAGCCTCCGCCGCCGCGTTTTCGGCCTCCATCATCGCTATCGTGGCTTCCGCGACAACCTCCGCCGCCGCGTCTTCGGCCACCTCTGCCGCCACCTCGTCCTCCGCGATCGCCTGAGCAGCCGACTCGTCGGCCGCAGCGACGATGAGGCCCGCAGCGGTCAATACCTCAACGGCTTCGTGGGCGGCCGCCTCCTCCACTAAGCCTGCGGTGATCAGCGCTCGGATCGCGCCAGCCGCGGCGGCGGCGCGCATGGCTTCCGAGGTCGCGACGGCCTCGGCTGCTTGTGTCTCTGCCGCGATGGCCAGGAGCAATGCGTGGGCTTCCGCGGCTTGCGCTGCCGCAATCACCTGAGCCGCCTCCTCCATCGCCGCTACCTCCGCACCGACGAGCAACCCGGTCTCGGGAGTGAGGAAGCCTTCGCCCAGGAGCGCCCCACCGGTCTCGGCGATCGCATCGAAGAGCGGCTGCGCCCAGCCATGCTCGATGAGCAGAAATGCGAGCGATGTCCCAGGCAGCAGGGACTCTGCCAGTGCCCACGCGTCAGCCGGATCGAAACCCGACGAGCCGTCGCCCACCGATCGTCCCGCGAGACCAGCGCCGTCAAGAGGGAGGATGCCCGCTAGGAGTGCGCCAAAGTCCTCGTCATCGCCGACGGCCAACCGCTCGATCGTGCCGTCCTCGTTCTTCGCAACGAAAAGCAAGTCGAGTAGTCGCAAGACTCCTCGGCCCTGTAGCCGATCGACTTCACCCAGGACCCGACCCTGGAAGTCGGCGCCCGTACCGAAGCTCACGGCGATCACCTGCAACGGACCGGGCATCTGTCATCTCCCCATGGTGAGTGCCGTCGAATGTTAGAGGCTTTGTCGCGCCGGAGGAGATCGACCGCCTGGAGGTAGGTCTTCGGCAGGCGTGAGGTGATGAGGGTTCTTATGTGGTCGCGAGGAGACACTGAAAAAGGGGCCCTCAGGGGGTCGTTTTCGCCAACCTGGAGTACCTACCGCGCGACCTTCGCTACCGGCTCCAGATGGTGGCGACGCTCGCATCGGCCAAGTTAAGAGACAACCGCCCTATGCCCACTGGCGATCACCACGCCAAGCAAAGTCACAAGCATTGGTGCGCTGCTCGTGTCGACATCACCGCGGACGCCGAACTCGCGCCTGGTCCCCAGCGAACCCTGCGGGCAGGCCGAAGCCTCCGAGGGGACGGTTGTTGGCCGTACGTCAGGTCCGATCGCAGGTCCGGGAGGGACCGGCCTGTCGCGCCACGGGCGGTCACGGACGTCTCCGATCAGCGTCCGAGGACATGCCCAGTGTGGAAACGGAACGGCTTCTTGACCGGCAGCGGGAACTCAACACGAAGTCGCAGCCTCGGAGGCGCAACCGTCGGTACAGGCCGACCCTCCTAAACCCTCCCTGTCGAAGGTGTGTTCAGGCGTAACATCGGGCAATGAGCTGAACGCCTATGCAGAGATGTCGGTGGTGAGCCTCATCGAGTACGTGGTCGACCTACGAGAGCAGGAGCAGAGGTACGGCATCGAGGTGGACGCGACACCATCGAGATCGACCATCCACCGGGTGAGGAGATCCAGTGGGATTGGTTCGAACGCCGGAACGCTCCATGGGGTGGGACGGCCTACGTGCTGTTGGGCACGCTGTCGCACTCGGGCAAGGTGCGCGGCGTGCTGGGCGAGAAGATGGACCAGGCCCATCTCATCGAGGCCATCGACGAGGTGCTCCGGCACCTGGGCGGGACAGCTCGGGTGTGGCGGACCGATCGCCTGGCCACAGTGATCGTCCCGGGAACGAGCGACGTGCAGGCCTCCTTCGCTCCGGTGGCCAAGCACTACGGGGCCGTCGTCGAACCCTGTCCGCCGAGGCGTGGCAATCGCAAGGGTGCGGTCGAGTCCTCGGTGCGCTTCGTCTCGGGTCGCTGGTGGCGCACCATGAGCGCAGAGAACCCCGAAGACGCCCAACGCTCCCTCGACGTCTTCTGCGCCACCATCGGTGATGACCGCGAGCGCCGAGGACCGAACGGCGAGCGCACAAGCCGCTCGAACATCTGGGAGATGATGTACGAGGCGGGGTGGACGACATCTCCCGAACCGCCGAGCCGCTTTCAACCGCGACCCGAGAATCCCGAGCCGAAGGTCGTCAAGGTGCCCAGGAGCTTCATGCTCCGAGAAGTGAAAGGGACACCGTCAGGCGCAGCGAGGGAGCCAGCCAGGGCACGGCGCTAGCCTCAGTCGTCAAGCAAGGCCCCGGGTTTCCGATGCGCCCGGGGCCTTGCCGCGTCCCCCCGTGTACGGTTCCTGAGGGCCTCGGGTGCGCACCCGGATCACCCCTCGATCCTCCCTAGCGTGCCCGGGGCCTTGTCGCGTCCAGACGCGCAAACCGCCCCCGTTCCCAGGGGCGGTTGCGCTGCCGGCACACTCCCTTCCGACATCGGAGTCGCCCGGCCCAAAGTTACCTTCTGGTGACGTTAGGGTGAACCGAAGGCTCCGAGGTACCCGGTTCGAGTCCACAACCGAATGGGGCCTCGGGGCCTTGTCGCGTCAGCTGGTCTCTTGCACCTTCTCCCGAGTCAACTGAAGCACGATCTGGATGACGGTCTCTTTGGTGAGGGTTCCATCGGACATCGACACAGCCTCCAGCGGATAGCCGCACAGCGATCTGATCAGAGAGCCGAGCCAGACGGCTCGCTCTTTGATGCCGGGCACATCCTCAGTACCGAGCGCCCTGCCCAGAGTCTCCATCATGAGGTCGTTGAAGGCCTGCAGCTGCCCAGAGTCTTCGTAGGCCCTAGCCCATGTCGCCACAAGCTTCCTAGACATTTCGAGAGCGTCTGGTGGGGGTGGTGGACCGGGTTGAAACGGCGGTTCAGTGGCCACGTTCTCCATTGAACCACGTCTACCGAATGTTATGAGTAGGGGCTTGGTTCCCCTAGGTCCCGTTCTCTGAGAAATCCCCGCACTCGTGGACCACCTCGCCGTTGACAATCATCGCCCGCTGCTTGCCGCCGTCCGACGAGTAACGGATTCGGTCGGTGAGTGGGTGCTCGACGAGGTCGCTGCAGAGACTCGCAGACGGTGAGCTCCACTCTCCGAAAGGGAATTGGGCAACGTAGACGCATCCTGGCTGACACGGTGTCCTCGAACACCCATGTTCAAGAGCCGGTGAGGATCTAGAGGAGTAGCGTCGCTCCTGGCGGCCGCCAGTGGCTGCACTCAGCGAGGGAGGCCAACCATGGCCGAGAGCGTGTACAAAGTCATCGATCTCGTCGGCACCAGTGATGTGTCCTGGGAACGAGCAGCCGAAGCAGCAGTTACTCGGGCGGCTCAATCGCTCCGAGATCTCCGTATCGCAGAGGTGGCCGAGCTCGACCTCCAGATCGATAACGGGAGCGTCGTCGCATACCGGGCAAAAGTCCGAGTGTCCTTCAAGTACGAGGGTGGCGATTGAGCGGGACCGGTTCCGTCTGCACAGGGCTCCATGGCTGCGAAAACGCCATGCGTATGCGAACAGAGCGCGTGCGCTAAGTCCCGTTACCGCTGAAGTCCTCGCACTCGTGGACGACCTTGCCGTCGACAATCATCGCCCGCTGCTTGTCGCCGTCTGAGGAGTAGCGCACTCCTTCCGTGGGTGGGTGCTCGACGAGGTCGCCGCAATAGGCGCACGGAGTCAGCTGCACTCAGGGGCTCGGATCGGTTTGGCCTGCGTCAGCTCGTCGGCGTGTTGGGCGCAGGCATCCACCGTATAGGCCTTGCTGCTCTCCGACCGGAATCGGCCGCGGGCGACGACTGGCTCGGGGCAATGCATCGTGTGGCCCCGTCGCTCGGGGATCGGGTCTCGGACCATGCGGAAGCACCGGCTGTGCGCTCTTGACCGGACCCCGTTGATCGGCCCACCCGCTATGTGAGCTGTGGTTGGTGGTTAATCCACCATCGGTGCGCGAACTCGACCGGCGTGAGCATGCCGAGCGCGGAGTGGGGACGGTAGGAGTTGTACTCCTCGCGCCAGTCGGCGACAAGGACTTGGGCCTCGAGGAGGGTATCGAACTGCTCGATCGAGAGCAGCTCGTCGCGCATTCTCGAGCCGTAGGACTCGACCCAGGGGTTCTGCCAGGGGCTGCCGGGATCGATGTAGCTCGTGCCCGCGCCGGTGAACCGGCACCAGTCCCGGAGAGCGTTGGCGGTGAGCTCGGGCCCGTTGTCGCACCGGATGAACGTGGGACGGGTGCCTCGGGCAGCCACGAGCTTGTCGAGGACGGCCACTGTGGCATCGGCGTCGATGCTGGTGTCGACGAGGTCCGAGAGGCTCTCCCTCGTGAACTCGTCGGTGACGTGCAGGATCTTGATCGTCCTCCCGGTGGTGGTGACGTCGAACTGGTAGTCGAGGGCCCAGACATGGTCGGGGTGGGTGGCGACCAGGCGGTCGGCGGCCGTGGTGGAGATCCCGAGCCGTTGCCGCTTGTGGCGCCTCGGTGGGACCCGTAACCCCTCTTCACGCCAGAGACGTTGGACCTTCTTGCGGTTGACCCGGTGGTGGCCCTGACGACGGAGCACGGCATGGGCCCGGCGATAACCCCACCGTGGATGCCGTCTCGCAAATGCGCGAAGCTCGGCGCGCAGCGCCGAGTCGGGGTCGGGGCACTCGGGCCGGTGGCGCTGGGTGGAGCGGTGCTGGCCGACGATCTGGCACGCCCGCCGCTGCGAGAAGCCCTTGCGGTCACAGAGCATCTGGACCGCCCGGCGTCGCTGCGACGGGCTCAGAAGTTTCCCCGGGAGATCTCCCGCAAGGCATCGATCTCGAGCTCTTTGTCGGCCACGATGCGCTTCAGGCGCTGGTTCTCCTTGCGGAGTTCGCGCAGCTCCTTGGCGTCGTCGGCCTTCATGCCGCCGTACTGGTTCCGCCAGCGGTGGTAGGTCTGCTCGGACACCTGGAGGTGTCGACAGACCGCAGCGACGTCTTGGCCTTCGTTGAGCAGCTTGTCCGCCTCTCGGAGCTTCCGGACGATCTGCTCGGGGGTGTGCCTCCGTCTCGGCATCGTGACGATCCTCCCTTCGCCCAGAAGTCTGGGCAACGGGCTCACGTCACGGGTGGACCGATCTCACGGGGTCAGGCCACTCTCTCCGAACCCCGCGATACTGCGATCAGTGAATCCCGCGCTTGGCGATCACCGGATCCCGCGCTG
The DNA here is from genome assembly GCA_963773635.1 of uncultured Actinomycetes bacterium. Classification (GTDB taxonomy): domain Bacteria; phylum Actinomycetota; class Acidimicrobiia; order Acidimicrobiales; family RAAP-2; genus CAVZBW01. Next base: position 1,868,816 of record CAVZBW010000005.1, read on the forward strand.
AGCTGACCCCAGTTCCTCGAGTGGAAAGGTTAGCGGCGCCTCCTTCCTGAGCTCGCTCCGGGCTCGGTGGCGGCCGTCTCGAGGGCGTGGTGCTCGCGCATCCGCCACGACGGCCCCTTGATGTTGAAGACCACCGCGTTGTGCATGAGGCGGTCCAAGATGGCGGCAGCAACGACGGGGTCGTCGAAGATCTCTCCCCATTCGGGCAGGCCCCGGTTGGTCGTGATCAAGGTGGGGTGCCCGCGCTCATAGCGGGTGTTGACGACGTGGAAGAAGACGCCGGCTCCGCCGCGTTCGATGGGGAGGAGGCCGACATCGTCGATGACGAGCACGCTCGGCGCGGTGAGCGTCTTGAGCTTGGAGCCGAACGTGCCTTCGCGTTTGGCCCGCACCAAGGTGTTGACCATGTCGTCCGCTGTCGTGAAGTAGCCCCGGAACCCGGCCTCGACGGCGGTGGTGGCCAAGGCGACGGCGAGGATGCTTCTATGGCTGTCAAGCGGCCATGACCACGGCCGGAGCACTGGGCTTGGCCGCTTCCAGCGCCCGGAACAGCCGACGGGCAACGTAACGCTTCAGACACCGCTTGATCTCGCGCGGCGTAAGGCCCTCGGCGGTGCGGCGGGTGACGTAGGCCTTGGTCTCGTCGTGAAAACGCATGCGCGACAGAACGATGGTGTGTAGGGCTCGATTGAGCTGACGGTCACCGCCTCGGTTCAGCCGGTGGCGGACGATTTTGCCCGACGAGGCGGGGACGGGCGCCGATCCGGACAGCATGGCGAACGCTGCTTCCGAGCGGATCCGGCCAGTGTGTGACCAGGCGTTGATGACCTGAGCCGCCGAGATGGTGCCCACGCCTGGCTCGGCGAGTAGCTCGGGCGCGTGCTCAGCGACCAGGAGTTCGAGCTCGGCTTCCAAGTCATCGGCTTCGGCGCTCAGGACCTGGATGCGTCGGGCGGTCGCCCGAAGGGCGCGCACGGTCGAGCGATGTTCGATGCTGTGCTCGGCATAGACCCGCAGCCGGGCGCAGCGCTCCACTTGGACCTCGACGGCGTCGCGTCGGAGCTGGTCACGAAGCTGGGCTGGCGCGTTCACGATGAGAGCCTGGAGGTGGCACAAGGCTCGGGTCCGAGAACGAACGGCACCTTCCCGGGTGCATAGAAGGACACGGATCGCCTCGCGGACGCCTCGTCGTCGCGGTTGAGCCAGGTGCGGACGGGCCAGTGCCTCGCGGGCTGCCCGGTAGGCGTCGAGGACGTCAGACTTGGCACCGTTGCGGCGGGCCGGTCGCTTGGGACGGTCGATCTCGACCACCCATTCACCCTGCTCGAGTAGGTAGGTCGTGAGGCCCGACCCGAAGCTTCCGGTTCCCTCGATGGCCCAGCATCGGCGCGACGGGTCTGCCGTGCGCTTGTTGGCCCACGCCAGCATCTTGCGGTAGCCGAACGCGTCGGTGGCGAACGTGACGTCGTCGAGCTCGACGCCACCTGTGCTCACCAGACCGAGGGTGTGGGACAGCTTGTGGGTGTCGACCCCGATCACGAAGTCGACGTGGTCAGCAAGGCGCATATGGGTTCCTCCATGATGGACGGCGGGTTGTCGGTGCCGGTCCGGGGTGGAGCCGCGCGGCAGGACTGTGATGGGTCACGCCTCTTCGAGACGGACAGGCTTCTGATCAGGCCAAGGTGTGCGGGATCCGGGCCGGCGCTGGCAGCTCAACGGACATATCCAAAGCAAGGCCAGCCGCTGTCGCGGCGGCAATGAGTCTTCGAGTCACGTCGAGCCACCGGCGCCAACCCTGACTCCTGTCCTGGATGGACCGGTGGATCCAGTCTCACAATGCGTCTTGCCACAGCCGGGCTGGCCCAAGAAGAGAATCGGACGGTTCTCCTCGATGAAGCGCAGGGTGGCCAGATCCTCGATCAGCTTGCGGTCGACGCTGGGCTGGAACTCGAAGTCGAAGTCGCTCAGATTCCGCCGGAACGGGAAGCGGGCGAAACGCAATCGAGCGGCCAGCTTGCGATTCACGGTGGCGTTGGCCTGTTCGCCGATCACCCGGGCCAGGTACTCGATATGGCTCCATTCGCCGTTCTTGGCTTCTTCGGCCAGGAGGGCGAAGCATTCGGCCGAGCGAGTGAGACCGAGATAGCCCAGATCGTCCTTGAGCTGCTCATAGAGCGAGTTGGTCACGACCGGGCCCCGTCGGTCTCATAGCGAGCCAGGTCGGGCACGTCGACGTCCACGTCTCCGGCAATGTCGAGTCGGAGCGGGAGCGTCGCCGCTGGAGGGTCGTCGGACACGACGATGCTGAGGTGGCGGCCCGGCTGCGGACAGGGCGGCCGTCTGGGCTTCTTGGAAGTGCAGCGCATCCCAGACCTCCATCCCTTCGGTGTCGGAGATGGCGTGGGTGGCCACTTGCTCTCCGGCCCAGCGGATCTCGATGCTGGACCCCTCCACCTCTTGGCGCACTTCGACCGTGCTGGCCCAGACAGCGTGGTGGCACCGAGTAGCGCACGCCGCGCCACTCGATCTGGGGGATGGCGACATGGACCCGGCGGGCTTCGATATAGGCCGTGTCGAATCGTCTGCGGGGCAACGCTCCGAGCAGGCGCACTTCGGCGGCCAGTCGTTCGGCCGGGACGGCTCCGGTGCCGCGGTGCAGCCGGGCATGGACGCGATGCTCGAGCCAGCGCCCGCCCGCTCGTTGAGCTCGGCCAGACTGGTCGGTGCCCCCGTCGCCGCGCACTCCTCCAGAAATCGTTCCTTCACGTCACGGAAGGGGCGCTCCACCTTGCCCTTGCGCTTGGCGTCACGAGCCTGGCAGGCCCGGATCTCAGTGCCGCAGAACTGGGCGAAGCCATGGGCCGGAGGGTGAAGACGGAACCGCCGTCCCTGCGAGGTCCCGAGCGCGCCCATGCGGTCGGTGCGCAAGACCTTGGGGACACCGCCGACGAACTCGAAGAAGCGGATGAGCCCCTCGAAGGTGTGCTCGCGGTCGACCGAGCGGGCGAACCACCAGATGCGCACCCTCGAGAAGCTCAAGATGGCCGAGAAGCACTGGACCTCGCCCAGTCCCCATTCCCGCGTCCAGTGCGAGACGTCGGACCAGTCGAACTGGGCCTCTTCGCCCGGAGCGGTCACGATCCGCGTCGAGGCCGCCGGTGCGGCCGCGAACCTCGGGCTGTTGCGGCCCCGGTCCGTTGGACAGATTCACTGACTATCACGCCGCCGCCCTGAGCGGTCGCTTCGATGAACGCCTCTCGTGGTGTGCGGTGGCCCAGGCGTTCGATGAGCCACTCGTTGTTGTAGGTCTCGATGAAGGTGGCGACCCCTTGGCGCAGGTCGTCGACGTCGTCGAAGAGCCGGGCCCACAGGCACTGCTCCTTCAGGGTCCGAATGAAGCGTTCGGCCACGCCGTTGCCTTGGGGCTCGCCCACGAAGGCGGCGTCGTCATCGATCCCGAGCCAGTTGAGCGAGCCATCGAAGTGGTGCGCCCGATATTGGCTGCCCCAGTCGTGCCGGAGCTTGATCCCTCGGGCGATGTCGGGGCCAAGCCCCCCGAAGCGGTCGATCACAGCGTCGTAGACGGGCTGGAGGGCGGCGAAGCGGTTGCCGACCTTGGCCACGTGGGCCCAGGCCTCGTCGGTGTGGTGGTCGACCAGAACGAAGACCCACACCCAGCCGTCCTATCTGGTCCAGGCCATGGTGGCGTCGGTGCCCCAGCGCAGGTTGGGGGCATCGGTGATGACCTGGCCGTCGTGGAGCCGGGGGCGGCGACGGCGTCTGGCTCGTTGGGGCGCGAGCAGGCCGGCTGTGCGCATCAGGCGCAGCACCCGGTTCTTGCCCACCGCGACCTGGTGCTCTCGACGCAGGCGGGCTCGCACCTTGCGGTGTCCCTCGCCGGCAAAGGGGCAGTCGACGATGACCTGGCGGATCAGTTCGGTGAGCTCCTCGTCGCTCAGCGCGGTCTTCGGGCCGGGACGACACCCGAGGTGGTCGCCTCGAAACCGGCGGTGATAGATCGTGGACCGAGGGGCTCCGGTGATCCGACAGACCGTGGCCAGGGGGACGTCCATCTCGGCGCTCACCTCGGCCGCTTCTGCGGCGGCATCTGCAGCCCCCTTTTTTCGGCCACCTTCTTCCAGATCTCGTTCTCGAGGGTGAGCTCGCCGATCTTGCGCTCGGCGTCCCGCAGCCGCCGATCGTCCTCGGTACCTGGCGCCTGCCCTTCAGCCCCTCCTTGCCGGCGTCCAAGAACTCGTCCCGCCAGGCCGCGATCCGATGGGCTTCGACACCGACCTCACGACTGAGCTCTTCGAGCTTCTCGCCCCGCAGCAGTCGAAGCACCACGTCCAGCTTCTTGCCCGCCGACCACCGGGGGTTCGAGCGGAAGTCCCCGGTCCCTTCGTCGTCCACCGTCATGAGAGCCATCTTGGCTCCTCTCTATTCGGTGTCCAACGACTCCGGGTGCGCGCCAGGGCCACGCAACGTGTTGAGGTGCCGGGCCACGCTGACATAGGAGCCCTCATAGCCCTCTGCCCTGATCAGCTCGAAGATGCTGGTGGCCAACAGGCGGGGGGCGGTGCGCAACAGCGCGGCGATCTCGCTCGCCCAGTGCTCGTCGATCACCGGGGCCGAGGTCCTCGGCCGACGCACCGGCGGGCCGCCATTGCGCAGCCAGCCACTGATGGTGCTTGGGTGATAGCCGGTCTCTTCGGCGATCTCCTTGATGCTCATGCCCTGGCGCTTCATCGCCATGATGTCCATGAACTCCTCCTGGGTCATCATTGCTGTGGTCCCTCCAGTGGGCTTGGTGCAGTGAGTGCCCAAGACCCTGGAGGGGCTCTTGACCGACCGGGTGGATACCGGTCCGGAGGAACGAAAGGATCAGCTCAGCGCGGGTTTCGCCGATCGCCGATCGCGGCTTTCGCTGATCGCCGATCGCGGGTTTCAGTGATTACAGAACGCGGGTTTCAGAGATCGCGCACACCGGCCGCGCTCGACGAAGAAGGACCGCAGCGGCTCAGTCACGTTCGTCAGTTTGCGGTCACCCGAAGACGAGCCATGCCTTGCCCTTGTCGGGCGTGCAATACCAGGTCACCTTCCACAATTGGGTTCGGTCGGTCTCCAAGTTGTTAACCTTCCACAATTGGGTTCGGTCGGTCTCCAAGTTGCTAATCGTGAGGCTCATGGATGTCACCGCCCGCGAGGCGAACACATAGGGGGCGGTACCCACCGCGACGATGGGAAACAGGGTGACGGTCGGATAAGCGACGAAGTCGATGTGCGGAACGGTCTGGTTAGCGCCCCTCTCGACGTACTCATCACCACATGAGGCGAACCGGCCTGTACTGGTGCCCGCTGGGAGTGAGCCCTCGAGTGTCATGTGAAACGGCTGTTCACCTGGCGCGCCCAACGGCGCCCCGCCGCTCACCGCCCCCCCAAGCCCGAGCAGTACACCCGTCATTACCACCGCAGTAAGGGCTCGCTTGGTCCTTCCCACCGTCACCCCTCTTCTTTGAGCTGTTGGCCGAGCCAACCTACAGCAACCGCGCCGCTGTGACGTTCAAGGGTGTTCCCCCAGATAGTTCCTAGTCAGCGGCGCTTGCGCCTGCCGTAGCCGAGCGCTCGCCGGGTGACCGCCGAGGTCGTGGTGCCCACAGGATGCCGCACGTAGTAGCCGGCCCGGAGGGGCTTGGGCGTCATGCGGCGCTTCACGTAGCCGACCGGGTGGGTGGCCCCACGGACGCTGCGAGGAAGGGACCAACGGAAAACGGCCACCCATCGAGCCTAAACGTCTTCGAGCGCCTGGGCGTTGGCGCGTTCTAGTTGTCTCGGCAGCCCGTTAGGCAGTTCTTCTCAACCGAAGACCCGCCAGGCTTGGAGTGGGTCGGAGGTGCAGTAGAGGGTGATCGAGAAGGTATGAGGCGAGAATGCGAGCGGCGCCTCTACCCGTAGAATCATGGAAGTCACGATCCGGGTGCCGAATGCGTACGGCACGGTGTTCTGCGCGATCTGAAAGTGGATAACTCCTTGCTCGCGCTTACCACTTATCTTCGGCACCGTCCGGGCATCACCGCTACCCTCGACATAGCCGGGGCCACCGTTCGCGGAATTGAAATTGAACACCTGGGCCCCGCCACCGACGATGGAGCTGGTAATCGTGCCGCTGAAGGTCTCTGAGCTCGTCGTCGTTTCCGCTGACGCTGGGCCAGCTGACACGAGCAAAGGTGCGGCAAGACCGACCAACAAGGCTGGTGCTGCCAGTGCGCTCCAAGCTCTGCGCTTTTGTTCCACTTGGTGCTCCCCCCAAACTTCGACACTCGGCTCTTCGAGTCCGGCAATAGATTACTTCGGCCGTTCTTGCCGCGGTAAGCGCCAGTGGCACAAAGAGAGTGGAGGCAAGCCCTCAGCGTGCTCGGCGCAGGCGTCCACCGTGTAGACCTTCTTGCTCTCGGCCCGGAAGCGGCCACGGGTGACCACGGGCTCCGGACAGTGGATCGTGTGTCCGCGATGCTCGGGCACCGGGTCCCGGACCATGCGGAAGCACCGGCCGCGCTCGACGAAGAAACTCTTGAGGGGCTCCGACACGGTGGAGGATCGCTACCTTCGGCCTGGCCCTCTGAGCACGAGAGAGATAGTCGAGTCGGGACCGATGTCATAATCAGCGAGACTCCTGCCGTTCTCCAGGTCTCTCCCCTGGAACAGCAGCCGTTGTTCCGAGGGCGGGATGCCTTCCACGTCTTGGATCTTCTCTTTCACATCTTTCGACAGTGGTGCTGAGCTCAACCTCTAGCGAGAATTTCTTCCCCGTCAGGAGTTTGATGAAGATCCTGTAGGAAGCGTCGTTCTGCCAAGCCGCATGGGTGGCAGCCCCGGCGGCATGGCTACCGACGAGAGGGAGCCCGGAGCTCACGGCACAGCCCACGACGAGTGCGAGCCAGTCCCTGTCTGTGGCCAACCACAGACAACCAGCCACTACCTGACCAGGCGTTTCGTGTTCGGCCGCCATCTGGTCCCCGGTCAGAACCTGCACGGATATGGGATGGCCGTGTCGAGGATGACACCCACGATTCGGTGACCGGGGTCAGCCTTCACCGGTACGAACGTCAGATAGCCCCTCTCTTGCAACGAGGGCCAGGGCTTCCTGGCGACCTACAAGTCGGGCCCTGTGGTCGTCCTGGTGCTCCAAAGCGCCACCCCTGAGGTAGAGCAGGCCATGGCGTCCGTTCAGGGCCTCCAGAGGGTCTCGTAGGGGCGCTTGGCCCCACCAGCCTGTTCCCTCGGGCCAACGCGGGACGAGGTGAACCGGCTGGGAACGCCACGTCTTCCCGAGGTCCATACTGGTAGGCCATGTTTCGTCGGACCCGCAGTCAAGGCCACGGGCAGCCCGACGAGAGCGCGCCCCCTCCGATCGCGAGGCTGTATAGCACGTACCTCAAGGTCAGCCCCGAACGCATCCCGAGAGACTCGAACAACAACCCCGTGCCCCTGTCGCTATGGCGGATGCAAGGGGAGCTCGATGAGCGCGTACGGGTGCGCCTCATCCGCCTACTCGAGGCGAGCGCGCCGGCGATCACCGGCGGGACATGCGCTCGGAACGCGCCGGCAACCCCGGAGGGCCGGGGGCTCATGGCCGAGGTCGTCCTCGACCGGCTCGAGTTCGAATGGGGCGAAGAGATCCGGCTCCGCCACGGTCACGGTCCCAACTTTCGGGTCCTCCTGGCCGAGCTGCGCTCGGCTGAGCGGGACGTGGGGGTGCTCGACATCCTTGGTGCTTGGCTCGACGTCTACGCCCGGCTGCCAGGGTGCCCCTGGTTCGTCGAGAAGGAAAGTTCGTTCGCCAGGGACCTCGACGCCATCTTGCAGGACACGCGCTATGCCCGCCGCGACCCGCGAGTTGATCCGTCGGGCGGATCTCGGAACCAGCCACGTGATTGAGCTCCCCGTGCACCGATTCCTTGCGACACGCCCCGGATGGCAGGACCTCGACGAAAAGCTCCGCCAGGCGCAGTCGGAGCTCGCGGCGGGCAACAGCGGTGATGCCGTAACGGACACGGGGACCGCGTTGCAGATGCTCTTTGACCATCTCGGTTACCCCGGCACTGCTTTGGGCGATCAGCTGAAGGGCGCTCGAAAGGTGGGCGCGTTCGATGGAATCGACACTCCGCTGGGAGACGGGCTCGAGGACCTCTGCCGGTGGGTGGCGAGTGTGCGTAACCAGCGCGGCGACGCCCATCCCGGCCCAGAGCCGGATCTCGTCGACGCAGAGTTCGTCTTTCGTATCGTTTGCGCCCTCGTTCTGCGCCTGGGCTGAGAGCTTGCCGCAGATCTCGCCGCTTGCCCGCAGGGGGCGGCGAAGGACCGCAGCGGCTCGGAGGTCATCGGCGCTTGCGCCCGTAGCCGAGAATCTTCCGGGTTGCTGCCGAGGTTGTGGTGCCCACCGGGTGCCGCACGTAGTAGGCGGCGTCACGACCCACTTGGCGTACCGCGCCGGCTTGGCTGGCTCGCCGGACGCTCCCGGGGGAGCCAGCGGAAGATGGCTCTCTCTTCTTAGGAAGCATTCTTCGTGCAGGTGACAATGGCGTTTGCGCCCGGCATTATGTCAGTAATGGGCCGCTGGCCCGGTACGTCCAACTCGCAGGAGAGCGTCGCCGCCGCCGAGCCGCTCTGGTCCGTGGCCGTCACTTGGACGAAAGAGCCCGCCGTGAGCGTCTCAGTCCACGGAAGCCTCACTCCGTTCTTGTTCGAAATGTTCACATCGTCGATGATCGAAATGTTCGCTGGGCCAGTTCCCTTGACCTTTACGACGATACCGTGAGGGGTGGTGGTCCTGGTCGCCTGGCTCGGAGTCGAAGCGCCACATGCGGCCAATAGGAACGCCGCTACAGCGGCCGCGGCGAACGCCCATCCCTCACGGGTGCTCAGGTTTCGCGTTGAGTCGCGACGCAAGGATCTAGCAGCGACGGCGACATGCCCACAGGCCTTGCCTTTCGCCGAGTTCACCAGGTAGGGGCCTGTGTTGCTCACTCGTTGGGGCTCGGGGGGCCGGTAGGACGTTCATCGTGAGGTCCATGCCACGTCTCGAGCCGGTACGACCTTCCCCAAGCATTCCAAGACGCCCCCCAAAAGACGCCGCATAGCAGGGTTCATCGTAGTCCGCTCGGCTGGATTCAAGTCGTCCCGTTGTGCACGATGACTCCGTTTGCTGTCATCGCCCCTTTCTTGTCCCCGTCTGAGGAGTAGCGGACCCGGTCTGTGGGCGGATGTTCGACAACCCCAGTAGGCGCAGGGCGTCAGCGCATGTCCACATCCGCCATTTGCGCCGCTACTCTGATCCGGGCCGCGCGGTCATATCGTCACGAAGCGCTTGTAAAAGATCATTGGTGGCTTGTCCGAAAGCTTCATACACTCGGTCGAGGTTCTCCAAGGCCGCATTACGTTCGTTCAGCGGCGGATTGTAAGGGTTGCGCACTGGGCTCGGCGTGCCATCTGCGCACTCACGAATAGCCGCTACGGCTCGAACAATGGCCTCCACTAGCGGGTCGCGCAGCTCGAAGAGCTGCTGCATTTTGCCAGCGGCGGCCTCTCCGACGTAGAGCACCACGTCATTCCAGACCTCGGTTGGCTCACCGGTGAATTTCGTCTCGTCGATGTTCCAGTCGCCAGCCTTCAGCTGCTTTACCGCTGCCTCGAACCCGAGGGAGACACTGCGGAGCTCGGAAAGCACAATCGGGTAGATGCGTTCGCCGCGCCGCCCGTAAGGCCGCAGCCTGTGCAACTACCAAGTCGTGCCGTCGGTTCTCCTGAGCCAGCTTTTCGGAGGATCGGCTATTCATGAGGTTGGTCACCCAGGAACCGACAACCCCAATCGAGCCGCCGGCAGCGGTACCGATTACCGCCCAGGCGGCAGCTGGCAGGGCCATCGCTACCGGACCTTTAGGTTCTCTTTCCTGAGCGGCCTTGAACGGCGTCGAAGCAGCGTTGACAGGACCACAGAGCTCGGGTCGCTCCGATCGCGGCAACGACGGGGGCAGGTTCGCCAGTTCTCGGGTCAAACGCCTTTGGCACCAGGACCAGGGCGGCTGGCGCCCCGCACGTTGAACAGATGTGTCCTTCCTGCCACGCCATCCGCTGCACGTTACCTGTAAACCCCCAGAATGCGGGGTTCTGTAACCGCTGGGGGCCCCTTGAGAGGGAGGGTCCGACGACGCGCCGCTCGTTCCTAGGCGCTGCGGCGTGCGGGAGCATACCGACACGAGGACGCGCCGCTGCCGGCAGGCGGGTCGAGTGTGCCAAACCGGCACGGCGCTCGCCGGGGCACCTAAGAGAACCCGACGATACCCGAGGAGCATATGGGTCGCATTCGGGCGCGCCACCGGGAGGAAATCTTCCACGGTTCAAGCCAACTGGCGACGCACCGCCGCTGGATCTGAGGCAAATCCCGATGGGCGACACCTTGATGGTACCGGAGCATCAGGCGCGCCAATCCGGTGGGAAACCAGCAATAAGGGTTACACGACCCGGACCGGCGCGTCACCGGGCCGACGTTGGCAACGGAGCAACCCGGCGACCGGTACCAGCCTACCCACGGAGCGTGTCTCCAAACGGCGCTGAGACGCCCCCCTAGGTTTGCTCGACTAGCCACCACGGGTGACGGCGGCGTCGACGGATCAGTCGACCTGGCCTGACCCCGTGAGATCGGTCCACCCGTGACGTGAGCCCGTTGCCCAGACTTCTGGGCGAAGGGAGGATCGTCACGATGCCGAGACGGAGGCACACCCCCGAGCAGATCGTCCGGAAGCTCCGAGAGGCGGACAAGCTGCTCAACGAAGGCCAAGACGTCGCTGCGGTCTGTCGACACCTCCAGGTGTCCGAGCAGACCTACCACCGCTGGCGGAACCAGTACGGCGGCATGAAGGCCGACGACGCCAAGGAGCTGCGCGAACTCCGCAAGGAGAACCAGCGCCTGAAGCGCATCGTGGCCGACAAAGAGCTCGAGATCGATGCCTTGCGGGAGATCTCCCGGGGAAACTTCTGAGCCCGTCGCAGCGACGCCGGGCGGTCCAGATGCTCTGTGACCGCAAGGGCTTCTCGCAGCGGCGGGCGTGCCAGATCGTCGGCCAGCACCGCTCCACCCAGCGCCACCGGCCCGAGTGCCCCGACCCCGACTCGGCGCTGCGCGCCGAGCTTCGCGCATTTGCGAGACGGCATCCACGGTGGGGTTATCGCCGGGCCCATGCCGTGCTCCGTCGTCAGGGCCACCACCGGGTCAACCGCAAGAAGGTCCAACGTCTCTGGCGTGAAGAGGGGTTACGGGTCCCACCGAGGCGCCACAAGCGGCAACGGCTCGGGATCTCCACCACGGCCGCCGACCGCCTGGTCGCCACCCACCCCGACCATGTCTGGGCCCTCGACTACCAGTTCGACGTCACCACCACCGGGAGGACGATCAACCGGAGCGCCACCGTCTTGCCCTGTTGCTGGCGACGTGGTGCCAGCTCCGGCGGGGCGAGATACTCGGATTGCAGCGACACGATGTCGACCTGCTTCACGGAACCATCGCCGTCCGCCGGACGTGGACGCTGCAACAGGACGGCAAAGCGGTCCTCGGGCCACCGAAGACCAAGGAAGGGATTCGCACGGTGAGCGTCCCCGAGAACGTGCTCGACATCCTCGAGAACCACCTCGAGCGATTCGTGGGAGCGAGGCGAGCCGATTGGCTCTTTCCCGGAGACGAGGGACGACCAATCTCCCCTCGCACTTTGGACCGGATGTGGACGAAGGCGCGCAAGGCGGTTGGCCGGACCGACGTTCACCTTCACGACCTCCGTCACTCGGGGCTCACATGGGCGGCCACGACGGGCGCAAGCACAGCCGAGCTCATGCATCGAGCAGGCCATCGCAGCCATGTCGCCGCCGTGCGCTACCAACACATGACAGCGGACCGGGACCGGGTGCTCGCTGACGCTCTGGCGGACCTCGCCAACGGGAGGGTCGTCGATCTGCGACGGACGAAAGACGGACGAAGTCCTGAGGAAGCTGCTGACGCTGCCAACAAATAGGGCCCGTCACCTGCTGTTTCTAAGAGCAGCCCCAACGGGATTCGAACCCGTGTCTCCACCTTGAGAGGGTGGTGTCCTTGGCCACTAGACGATGGGGCCTTATGCAGGGCGACACCGAGGTGGCGCTGCCTGGAGCTCGGGGGGGAGGACTCGAACCCCCAATAACAGGGCCAGAACCTGTCGTGTTGCCGATTACACCACCCCCGAACGGGTGACAGGCAGATTAGCGCAGGCCCGAGCCGCCGAGACCACGGGGCTGGCCTTGGTCGGGCTCGTCGAGCCCCGGCGCCCTACCGGATCCCAAAGGGCAGGGAGTCGAGGTTCTGATAGCCGATGACCCTCCCGAGAGCGACGGCCACCGTCTCCTTGGCGAAGTAGGGCACCTCGGACCAACCCTGGATCGGCGAGTGCTGCGTCGGCGTCGGGTAGGGGTGAAACCCCAGCTCCGAGGCGATGGCCATGCTGCGGTCCTCGTGGAAGGGGTCGGTCACCACGAGGAGCGTCGACACGTGGCGAGCCCGCATCTCGGGCGCCGCGTCGGCCACGTTGGCCCAGCTGTCGTTGCCGTCGGCCTCGACGATGTCCGAGGCGGGAACTCCCAGGTACTCGAGATACCGGGCACCGGCCTGGGATTCGGTGTAGGCGTCGCCCGGTTGCCGTCCCCCCGTCACGACGATCAGCGACGTGTAGCGCTTGCGCCAGAGCGTGCGGGCCTCGTCGAGGCGGGCGCGCAGGTCGGGCGAAGGCACCCCGTCGTACTGGGCGGCGCCCATCACGATGGCGGCCGACGCATCCTGCGGGTCGTATTGGACCGAGGTCCAGAACACCTGGACCGCGGTCACGCCGACGTAGACGGCCAGCCCCGCCAGGAGCACCAGCCCGATCCGGAGGACCCAGCGCAGGACCAGCCGGATCATCCAGCGAGCGCCAGGCGGTCCCGGGCCCGTCCGAGGCGCCGCAGGACCTCCTCGCGACCGAGCACGACGAGCGACTCGAACAGGGGAGGCCCGACCCTGCGTCCCGTCACCGCCACACGTATCGGTGCCTGGGCCTTGGCGAGGGACCGTCCGAGCCGCTCACCGATCTGCCGCGTCACCTCGTGGAGCACGTCGGGTACCCAGTCGCAGACGCCGTAGTCGGCCATGGCCGCCTCGAGGATCGCTCCCGCGAGATCCTCCCGGACCACGGCTCGCTGCCACGAGTCCTCGTCGATGACCGGATCGGCGAGAAACACGAAGTCCACCATGCCCGGCACCTCGCCGAGCGTGACGACGCGCTCCTGGACGAGGGGAGCAAGCCGCCCAAACCGCTCAGAGTCGAACCGCTCCTGCGGCCAGGGAGGCGGCGTCGAGGGGCGCCACCCCTGCGCCGGTGGATCGATCCACGGGCCGCACTCGGCCACGAATTTCTCGGTCGCCAGGTCGCGGATGTACTCGCCGTCGAGATGGGTCAGCTTCTGGACGTCGAAGAAGGCCGGGGCGCTGTGCACGTCTTCCAGCGCGAAGTTGTCGATCAGCACCTCGACGTCGACCTTCTCCTGCTCCCCCGGGGGGCTCCAGCCGAGCAGCGCCAGGTAATTGCGAAAAGCCTGCGGAAGGTAGCCGGCGTCGCGGTAGGCCTCGACCGCCACCTCCTCTCGGCGCTTGGACAGCTTCTTTCGCTGCTCGTTGACGAGGAGGGGGAGGTGGGCGAAGGAGGGCAGGGGCGGCGCGGTGCCCTGCGCGTCGTCGAGGGCCGACCAGAGCAACAGTCCCTTGGGCGTGCTCGAGAGCAGGTCCTCCCCCCGGATCACGTGGGTGATCTCCATATCACGGTCGTCGACCGTGTTGGAGAGCACGAAGAGCGGCTGCCCGGTGGACCGGGCCACCACGAAGTCCTCCATCGCGTCGTGCGGGAAGCGCACGTCGCCCCGGATGGCGTCCTTTACCACCGTGGCACCGTCGTCGGGGGTCCGAAAGCGCAGGGCACGTCCGGGTCCTCGCCCGAGACCGCGATCACGGCAGAAACCGTCGTACCCGGGGGTGGCGTTGCCCTTGGTCCGCTCGAGCACCGACTCGCGGGTGCAGTCGCAGGCATAGAGCCGACCGGCCTCCCAGAGGGCATCGATCGCGCCGTGGTAGAGCTCGAGTCGCTCCGATTGCCGGTAGGGGCCCTCGTCGGGAGACATGCCGAGCCAGTCGAGGGTCGTGGAGATGCCCCGCGCCCACTCCTCGCGGCTGCGCTCCGCGTCGGTGTCCTCGATCCTCAGGATGAACGTGCCGCCGTGACGGCGGGCAAAGAGCCAATTGAAGAGCGCAGCCCGGGCGCTCCCCACGTGGAGGAAGCCCGTTGGTGAGGGCGCGAAGCGAACGCGCGGGGCGCTCACGGGCCCGTTGGGACTGCCGGCCGTGCGAGGGACTGCAACGTCTGGTGCAGCGGTCGCCTACTCGTCGACGATGGTGATGGCCCCCGTGGGGCAGCCGTTCTGTGCCTCGCGGAGCTTCTCGCGCAGCGACTCGGGCGGGTGTTCGTCGAGCACGTAGAGGTAACCGTCGTCGCGCACCTCGAAGACCTCCGGTGCGATTCCCATGCACACCCCGTTACTGGCGCACACGTCGAAGTCCACGACCACTTTCACCGACGACCTCCCATCGATTCGGCCGCACCCGCCCTCACGGACCGACGGCGACGGCTCAGCATACCGACCCCGCCCGGCCTTTCCCGTCCGTCGGGGCTTGTCCGCTCCGAGCACCCACATGGCAAAGAATCGCGAGCCGCCGCCATCGGCCTGACCGAGTGCCCGACGCACCCCGTCGACCTGGGCGGCCAGTCCGAGCCAGAGCCGATCGGGACCGGGCCGGCCGGCTCCGAGGCCCGACCCGGGCGGCGACCACCCGGCCGCCGGACCCTCAGGACAGCTTGGCCTGCAGCGCCTCCAGCGCCTTTTGGTACGTGTCGGTCATGATCGGCAGCATGGCGTCGGGCTCGATGTCGACCGCCCAGTCGACGTGGGAGCCGCCCTCCCTCGGGCTCACGGTGACCGTCGCCCGGTGCCGCTCGAGCGGCACGCCCCCGACGATCGAGTACACCAGCGTGCGCGCGGCCTCGTTGCGCTCCACGAGCTGCTCACGGATCTCCATCGTCCCCATGGACAGGACGCGCACGTCACCGTCGGGCCGGTTGGACTCGATCCCGGGGAACCAGTCGGCAATCCCGTGGAAGTCTCCGACGACGGCCCATGCCGCGTCCGGAGACGCGTCCAGATCGATCGACACGGTTTCCTTGGCCATGATGCCCTCCCTCCGCCAGCCACCGGCGGGACACCGGCGGACCCAACCGTTGCCGGCAGGCGCCGGCACGTGACGCCGTACACTAAGCCATCGTGCAGGCACGCACGATCGGGTCGCTCGAGGTCTCCGTGGTCGGTCTCGGGTGCAACAACTTTGGGAGACGGATCGACGACTCGCGGGCTCGCCAGGTGGTGGACGCAGCCCTCGAGGCGGGCGTCACGTTCTTCGACACCGCCGACAGCTACGGCGATACGCGCAGCGAGGAGATCCTCGGCCGGGCGCTCGGGGCTCGGCGAGGCGAGGTGGCGGTCGCCACCAAGTTCGGGCTGCGCATCGACGAGGCGCGACCGGGTGGCGGGCGGCCCGACTACGTGCGCCGGGCGTGCGAGGACAGCCTCCGGAGGCTCGGCACCGACCACATCGACCTCTACCAGCTGCACACACCCGACCCCTCCACGCCTCTGGCCGAGACCCTCGGCGCCATGGGCGAGCTGGTTGGAGAGGGCAAGGTGCGCGAGCTCGGATGCTCCAACTTTTCGGTCGAGCTCCTGCACGAGACCGAGGGCGTGGCCCAGGTGGTGGGCCATCGCTTCGCCAGCGTGCAAAACGAGTACAGCCTCGTCCACCGCGAGCCGGAGCGTGGCGTCCTCGAGGAGTGCCGGCGGAGCCGGATGGCCTTCCTGCCCTACTTTCCCTTGGCGTCGGGCCTGCTCACGGGGAAGTACCGGCCCGGCGAGCCACCGCCTGCGGGGACGCGGTTGGCGGGCAACCCCGAGCGGGCCGCCCAGCTGCTGACCGACGGGTCGCTCTCGATCGTCGAGGCGCTGACCGATCTCGCCCAGGATCGGGGGCACAGCGTCCTCGACCTCGCCGTCGCCTGGTTGCTCTCCCGGCCCGCGGTCGCCTCCGTCATCGCCGGTGCCACCCGGCCAGAGCAGGTCCGGGACAACGTGAGGGCCGCCGAGTGGCCGCTCGACAACGAGATGCTGGAGGCGATCGACGGGGTTGTCCCGCCGCCCCGCCCGTTGCCGGGGTGACGCATGCCGGGGAGCCGGCCACGACCGAGGGGTCGGCCCCGTCGACGGGGAGCTACTGCTGTTCGATCCGAGGAAGAAACGCCCGGAGCCTCGAGGGTGGCCGATCGCGATCGACCCCGGCCGGGGGCGGCGGGCCGGGCGTGCCGGCGCCCGTCTCGGAGGGCATCTCGGCGTCGAGCGCCAACGCGTCGAGCTCTCGGTCCATCCGGACGGCGCGACGGTCCTCGTAGTGCACCCAGGAGATGGCCACCGGGATCATGGCGAGCAGCATCAGGGTGTCCCCGCCCACCCACATGATCGTGCCCCCGAGATGCAGGTCGGTGACCGGCGACGGTCCCCACGTGCGGTGCATGGCGAGGTAGGCGGGGAAGATCTCGTGGCGCTCCTGGACCAGGGACAGCCCGGTGAAGGTGTCGACGGGGACGGCGAAGGCCAGGTAGGCGAGGCGGAGCCCCGGGTGCAGGCGATGCTCGCTCGGTTCGAGTGCCACGACTTGGCGCCAAAAGAGGTAGCCGATCAGGAGGAAGAGCAGGTGTTCGAGGTTGTGCACGGCCTCGTGCCGGAGCGTCAGGTTGTAGAAGCTCGTGAGATGGCTGAGGGGGATGAACAACGCGTAGAGGATGAAGGCGACCAAGGGGTGGTCGAGGAGCCGGGCCACTCTCGACCGCAGCGCCCGGGTGACGAGCTCGTGCCCACGGCCGGTGGTCGCCCGCCACAGCAGGAGAACCGGCGTCCCGAGGGCGAGAAGCGGCGCCGCGATCATGATCAGCATCAGGTGCTGGACCATGTGGTCCCAAAAGAGTGCGCTGTCGTACACGCCGATGAACGACTCGATCGACGCGAAGATGGCCACCAGACCGGTCAGGAAGAAGACCGTCCTCCAGGCCGACCAGCGGTGCCGGGGCTGGAGCCGGTTGACCCGCCAGACGCCCCAGAGATACAGGCCGCCCGCGACCAGCAACATGAGGCATGGCAGCGGATCGAAGCTGAAGGACCCGAGACGGCTCGCGTCGAGCGGCGGAGGGAGCGTGTCGGCGAGGAAGGGCAACGGCAGGGAAATCAGGTGCGTGGGCAGCACCTCCGAATGTAGCGCCGGGGCGTGCGAGCCACGACTCCCCAGGTCACGGGCGGCTATCCGCCGGTGGTGCTGGTGTCGGTGGGTTGGGCCGTGCTCGCGGTCGAATCCGACGTCGAGGAGGCGGGCGCCGTGGTCGTGGACGCCGGCGCCGTCGTCGTCGTCGTGGTCGTGGTGGTCCCCGTCGTGGGCTTCTGCGACGTCAGCTCGAGCCACTGCTCGGACCCGTTTTGCAGGCTGGTGCAGCTCGAGTACGAGGAGAGGTTGGGGTACTGCCCGAAGAGCGCGCTGACGCTCAGGTAGAACACCGTCGGCGTGCCCGAGGCGCTGGCGTCGACCGACACGGGAAGCGTCACGTCCTGTGTGCCCGAACCCTGGGCGAACTGGGCGATGCAGGCGAGGACCGGATCGGTGGCATTGGGCGACACGAGGACCCCGATCAGGGAGGACGACGTACTGGTCGAGGGCGGGGTCGCCGACTGACCCGGGTCGGGCGCGTAGAGCTTGAGGGGCTTGGTCGGCGCATCGCCTGCAGCGTCCTGCCAGCAGCCGATCGCGGCGAGCGCGGCGGGCCAGGTCGCCGGGGCCTTGCTGGCACACGCGGTGGCCGCCGGGGTCGTCGTCGAGGTGGTCGACGTCGATCCCGTGTTCGATGACGGGGTCGAGGTCGTGGTGGACGACGACGTGACACCCGCCCCACGCCCCTCGTTTGCCGATTGCGACGCCGACGATCCGGTCCGCACGCCGGTCGACTCGGAGGTCGAGGTCGGCCCCGCCAGAGCGTCCTTCTTGGCCGGGGCGTTGCCCAGGATGGCGGCCATCATGGCGGGGTCGTTGTTGTCCATCCCGAGCGCCCAGATGCCCATTCCGGCGACTCCGAAGCGCTCCGCAAGCTGAGTCTCCATGTACACGGAGGTGGGATCCTCGTAGTAGGTCTCGTGCCACTGGCCGCCGGCCTGGTAGGAGGTCCACGGCGTGTCGGTCACGGGATCCCAGTAGACGGGGTGGCCCTGGGAGGCGATGTAAGCGGCGGTCAGGGCCGCCGGCTCGCCGCCCGTGGAGGTCGCCTGCTGGGTGCCGTTGGTGGTGTTCCAGTCCAGGCCGTAATAGGGCACGCCGAGGATGACCTTGGAGGCCGGGGCGGCACTCGTGTACTGCTGCAGGGTCTCTTCGTTGCTGAACTCGCTGCTCGTGATCGGCGACTGCGCCGAGACCCCCGACTGCAGGTTGTACTGGTACTCCATCACGAAGAAGCCGTCGACCCACGGTGCGAGGGCGGAGATGTTGTAGAACCCTCCCGGGTCACCGGCCGAGCTGGGGTAGGTGTCCATGGTCACCTGGTAGTGCGGGTTGGCCGCGTGCAGGGTGGTGGAAACCTGCTGCACCAGGGAGGTCAAGCCCGCTTGGTCCCCCGACCCCTCCCCTTCCAGATCGAGGTTCACGCCGTCGAGGTTCTTGGACTCGACCGCGCTCAGCACGGCCGAGGCGAGGCGGTCGGCGGCCGCGGGGCTGGACGTGAGCTGATCGAGCGAGCTCTGGTCGAAGTCGCTCACCGTGAGGACCACCCGGTCGCCCGCTTTGTGGGACCGGTCGACGAGGTTCTTGAAGTCCGTGCTCTCGAATCCACTCCATCCGGGTCCGGATTGGGCGAAGCTGCCGTCGGGATTCACGCCGACGCTGAAGTAGGCAACGGTCGTGAGGTCTGCGACGTCGTAGGACGAGCTCTGCGAGAGCGTCCAGTAGGGGGCGAATCCGAACACCTCGTGGGATTGGAGCGGGGTGGAGGTTGCGACCGAGGGGATGGCCGGGTTGGGCACCGAGCTCGCAGCCTTGAAGTGGAAGGTCTTGTGGGCGCCGTAGACGGTGGCCACCCGGCTCATGCCGCTCACCCCGCTCGCCCCTTCGCCGGCGGCCGCCGCAGGAGGCACCGGCGACCCGACGGAGGGGACCAGGACGCCCAGGGCGCCGATCGTCAGGACCGCCACCGTGGTGACCGACACCGTCCGGGGATGGCGCACCGCCACCATGACGGCCCGCACCGCCCGGAGCAACAGGAAGGCCGCCACTCCCACCACGATCCTCCGCAGGGTCGCGGTCCGCCGGAGGAGACCGGCGCGGGCGGCGAGCAGCCCGTACGTCACGCTCGCCAGGGGCCGCTCCAGCCGGCTGGCGATCCGCGCCCAGACCCCCCGTAGGGCGCCCGAGAGGGGCCCGAGGAGGTGCTCCAACCACCCTCCCAGACGGTGGACGACGGCCGCCACGGCGAGCACGGCCAGAGAAGGGGTCGATGTGCGGGAATGGAGACGGTGCGCGGGCACCGTGATCCAACCGGACGGACGCGGCCCGGAGCGGTGGGTCTCAGCCTCCGTCTGCCCCCGTCTCCTCACAACGCTCCCCGTAGCGATTGCGCTCGCATGCCCGGTTGGATTTGCCCGGAACCGGCGACTAGTAAGTATGGGGGATTGGGTCGCCCAGTGCAAGTCACGCCGGAGTTACCCCAGCTCAGCGGCAGATCTCAGCTCAATGACAACTTCGACGACCCGAGCGAAAGACTCAGGCCGTCGCCACGGCAGGAACCAGCTTGGTCAACGTCTCTTTGGCATCTCCAAAGAGCATCGTGGTCTTGGGGTCGTAGAGGAGCTCGTTGTCGATGCCGGCGAATCCGGGTCGCATCGATCGCTTGAGGAACACGATGTTCTGCGCCTGGTCGGCGTTGATGATCGGCATGCCGTAGATGGGGCTGCCCGGCGTGGTCTTGGCGGCCGGGTTCACGGTGTCGTTGGCGCCGACGATCAGCGCGACGTCGGTCGTCGGCATCTCGAGGTTGGCCTCGTCCATCTCCTTGAGCTGTTCGTAGGGAACGTTGGCCTCCGCAAGCAGGACGTTCATGTGGCCGGGCATCCGGCCCGCCACCGGGTGGATCGCGTAATAGACCTCCACGCCCCGCTTGGACAGGGTGTCCGCCAGCTCCCGCGCGGTGTGCTGGGCCTGGGCAACCGCCAGGCCGTAGCCGGGCACGATGGCCACCTTGCGGGCGTAGGCCAACAGCACGCCGACATCCTCGGGCGTGCCGGCGCGCACCGAGCGATCCTCGCCGTCCGCGGTTCCGGTCGCCGTGATCACGGCCCCGAAGGCGCTAAAGAGGATGTTGGGCAGGGAGCGACCCATCGCCTGGCTCATCTTGCGGGTGAGAAGGATCCCGGAGGCACCCACCAGGGTCCCGGCGACGATCAACAGGTTGTTGTCGAGGGTGAAGCCGGAGGCCGCCACGGCGAGACCCGTAAACGAGTTGAGCAGCGAAATCAGGACCGGGACGTCGGCTCCCCCGATCGGGAGCACGAAGATGACCCCGAGCACGAGCGAGAGAACGAGGACGATCCACAGCACCGGCGTGGACGCCGTCACGAGGACGGTGAGGACCATGGCGAGGATGGCGAGCCCGGCGATGGCGTTGATGACCTGCTGGCCCGGGTACGTGATCGGCCGACCGGTCATGAGCTCCTGGAGCTTGGCGAAGGCGATGCCGCTGCCCGCGAACGAGACGCTCCCGATCACGACGCCGAGGACGACCTCGAGCACCTTGTAGGTGGCGACCGTCTTTGCGTCCATGCCCAGGAACTCGGTAACCGAGACCAGGGCCGCCGCTCCGCCGCCGACGCCGTTGAAGATCGCCACCATCTGGGGCATGGCCGTCATCTGGACCAGTCGGGCCGCGGGAACGCCCACCACCACCCCGATCGCCATCGCCCCGATGATCAGGCCCAGGTGGGCGAGGTGCGGCTGGGCGAAGGTGACCGCGATGGCCATCAGCATCCCCGCCGCAGCGAGCAGGTTCCCCTGGCGGGCGTGGCGAGGCGAGCTCAGGCCCATGAGGGCCACGACGAAGCTGATCGCCGCGATCAGGTCGATCAGCTGGGTGGTGGTGCCGATGCTCACGGGTCGGCGGTGTCCCCAGATCCCGACCCGCCCGTTCCCCGCTCCTGCCCGGAGCGCGGCCGGTCCGGCTTGGACTTGAACATCTCGAGCATGCGGTCGGTGACGACGAAGCCCCCGACCACGTTCAAGGTCGCCAGCACCACCGCCAGGAACCCGAGCACCTCCTCCGCCGTGGTGGTGGCGTGGCCCAGGACGAGCATGGCCCCGACGAGGATCACGCCGTGGATGGCGTTGGAGCCCGACATGAGGGGCGTGTGGAGGATGCTCGGCACCTTGGAGACGACCTCGAAGCCCACAAATGCGGCGAGCACGAAGATGGTGAGGTACTCGAGGATGCTGTTCATCAGTCCGCCACCTCGGAGACCTCGGCCTCGGTGCCGCCGATCGGCGCATGCGGGGCGCCGAGGAGCTCGGCCGTCGGTTGATGGGCCGCCGCGCCCCCTCGGAGCACGCAGGTTCCGGCCACGATCTCGTCGTTCCAGTCCGGGGCGAAGGAGCCGTCCTTGACCAGGAGATCGAGCACGTTGGCCACGTTGCGGGCGTAGAGGAAGCTCGCGTGGTTGGGCATGCCCGCCGGGGGGTTGGCCATGCCGATGACCCTCACCCCTCCGAGGTCGATCTCCCGGCCGGCCTCGGAGGGCTCGACGTTGCCGCCCGAATCGGCCGCCATGTCCACCACGATGGCGCCGGGGCCCATCCTCTCGACCATGGGCGTCGTGACGAGCACCGGGGCGGGCCGTCCGGGCACCGCGGCCGTGGTGATCAGCACGTCCGACGCGGCCACCTCATCGGCGAGGGCCTGACGCTGGCGCTCCAGCTCCTCGGGGCTGAGCTCACGCGCGTAGCCCCCCTGGCCCTCGGCGGAGCTCTCACCGAGGTCGACGAACTTGGCCCCGAGACTCTCCGCCTCCTCACGGGCCGCCGCCCGCACGTCGTAGGCGCGCACGACGGCGCCCAGGCGCCGGGCCGTCGCGATGGCCTGGAGCCCGGCCACCCCCACCCCCATCACGAGCACCTTGGCCGGCGGCACCGTCCCGGCCGCCGTCATGAACATGGGGAAGAACTTCCCGAGGGCCTCCGCACCGACCAGCGTGGCGCGATAGCCCGAGACCGTCGACTGGGACGACAGGGCGTCCATGCCCTGGGCGCGGCTGATCCGCGGCAGCAGGTCGAAGCTGAAGACGGTGCAGCGCCGTCGGGCGAGGACCTCGAGCGCCTCGACGGAGGCGGCCGGCTGCAGGAAGCTGAGCTCCGCCGCCCCCTCGGGCATGAGGCCGGCCTCCTCGGCGGACGGCGCATTGACCTTTGCGACGACGGTGGCCTCGGCCAGCGTCTCTCCTAGGCCGGGGGCGACGGTGGCGCCGGCCTCTTCGTAGCTGGCGTCCGGGAAGTCCGCGGCCGTCCCCGCCCCCGACTGGACCGTCACCTGCCAACCCTTGCCCGCCAGGCGCCGGACGACGTCGGGCACGATGGCGACCCGCCGCTCGTCGGCTCGCGACTCGGTCGGGACGGCCAACCTCACGGCCCGTTGTCTAGCATCCGCCGGGAGGGCGCGATTTCCCTGCTCGCTCAGGAACCTCGGGCCGCTGCCAGGTACGAAGGCCATTCTCCGCCGCCGTGCACGACGAGGTCGACACCGGAGACGTAGGCCGCCAGCGGGGAAGCCAGAAAGAGGCAGGCACCCGCAACGTCCCCGGGCGTACCCATCCGGCCGAGCGGCACGGTGGCGGCCACCCGGGCCATCCCCTCGGCGCCGCCGTAGTGCTCGGGGCCCGCCCCGGTGTCGAGCAACCCGGCGCTCAGGCAGTTGACCCGGACCCTCGGGGCCCACTCGACGGCCAGCGTCTCGGTGAGGTTGACGAGACCCGCCTTGGCGGCGCCGTAGGCGGCGGTGCCCGGAGAGGGGCGAAGCCCCGAGACGCTTCCGATGTTCACGATGCAGCCCGCCTCCTCCTGGCCTTGCATGACGGCGTTGGCCGCCTGCGCGCAGTAGAACGGCGCCAGGAGGTTGAGGGACACGATCGCCGAGAAGAACCGTGGCGAGACGTCGGCGGAGGGGGCGGCGGGCGACCCTCCGGCGTTGTTCACGAGGACGTCGAGCCGACCATGGCGGCGCACCGCCTCTTGGATGACGACCCGGGCCTGGTCCGCCTCGCGCACGTCGGCCTGCACGAACTCCGCGGAGACTCCACCGCCCCGCCCGGTGGGGAGGTCGGCTGCCGGCACCTCGTGGCGTCCGCAGATCACGACCCGGGCGCCCGCCTCCAAGAAGGCACTCGCGATGGCATGCCCGACGCCTCGGCCACCCCCGGTCACCACTGCGACTCGACCGGAGAAGTCGAGGGGCGACGGGTCCGGCTCGCCAACGCGCATGACCAACCATACGCGGAGGCCCGCCAGGCTTGGCCCGGCGACGCCGGTGCTCTACCCTTCCTGCCCGTGCCGGTCTCCAGCAAATCCAAGGAGCCGGGCATCACCGAGGTGGTCATCGACCATCCCCCGGTGAACGCCCTCGACGTCGCCAACTGGTTCGCGCTGGCCGACGCGATCACGGCGGCCGGGCGTGACCCCTCGATCCGGGTGGTCATCCTGAGCGCCCGCGGCCGGGGCTTCTGCGCCGGCGTGGACATCAAGGAGATCCAGGCCAAGGGGGACGAGGCCCTGGTCGGGGTCAACCGGGGGTGCGCCGCCGCCTTTGGGGCCGTCTACGACTGCGAGGTCCCGGTGATCGCGGCGGTGCACGGCTTCTGCCTTGGCGGTGGTGTCGGGTTGGCCGGCAACGCGGACATCGTGGTGGCGTCGGACGACGCCACGTTCGGACTGCCCGAGGTCGACCGGGGTGCGCTGGGCGCGGCCACCCACCTGGCCCGGCTGGTGCCCCAACACCGGATGCGCGAGATGGTGTACACCGCAGCCCCGGCGTCGGCCGCAGAGCTGGCGGGGTATGGCTCCGTCAGCACCGTGGTTCCGCCGGAACGGCTCGAGGAGGCGGCGCTCGCCATCGCCCGCCAGATCGCCGCCAAGAGCCCGACCATCCTGCGCCGGGCCAAGGAATCCCTCAACGGCATCGACCCCGTCGACGTCCACCGCAGCTACCGCTTCGAGCAGGGGTTCACGTACGAGCTCCACATTCGCGGCGTCGCCGACGAGCAGCGGCAGGCCTTCGTAGAGAAGCGCTCGGCCGACACCTCCGAATGAGCGGGGAGCCATGAGCGACAAGCGCGCCACGATCGACGACGTCGTCTCCGAGTTGCGCTCGGGGATGACGATCGGCATCGGCGGATGGGGCTCGCGTCGCAAGCCGATGGCACTCGTCCGCGCCCTGTGCCGCTCCGACCTCCGCGACCTGACGGTCGTCTCCTACGGAGGGCCAGACGTCGGCCTGCTGTGCGCCACGGGCAAGGTGCGCCGGGTGGTGTGTGGCTTTGTGACCCTGGACTCGATCGCCCTCGAGCCGCACTGGCGTGCCGCCCGCCAGGAGGGGCGGGTCGAGCTGACCGAGCTCGACGAGGGGATGTTCTACCTGGGGCTCCAGGCTGCGGCCTGGAGGGTGCCGTTCCTCCCAACCCGGGCCGGGCTGGGTAGCGGCGTGCTCGACGTCAACCCCGACCTGCGCACGGTGCGCTCCCCCTACGACTCGGGGGGCTTCGCCGACCCCGAGGGTGCGATCGAGCTGGTGGCGGCTCCGGCCTTGCGGCTCGACGCCACCCTGGTCCACGCCAATCGTGCCGATCAGGCGGGCAACGCGCAGTTTCTCGGGCCCGACCCTTTCTTCGACGACGTGATGCTCGGCGCGGCAGAGCGCCGCTTCGTGTCTGCCGAGCGAGTGGTGCCCCAGGGCGATCTGCCGCTCGAGGGTCCGCTGCACTCCGTGGCGGTGCATCGCATGATGACCGACGCGATCGTGGAGATCCCCGGAGGGGCGCACTTCACGTCCTGCCCGCCGGACTACGGACGCGACGAGCAGCTGCAGCGGGCCTACGCGGCGGCCGCCCGCGACCCGGAGGCCTGGGAGAGCTTCCGGGCGCGCTACGTCGACGTCGACGAGGCGGCCTACCGGGCTGCCGTGGCCGAGGAGGGAGCGGGACGGTGAGTGCCGAAAGCGCCGCCAGCCGGGCGGAGGTGTGCGTGCTGGCCTGCGCCGAGGTGTGGCGGGGCGACGGGGAGATCATGGCCAGCCCCTTTGGCACCATCCCGCTGCTCGGGGCTCGCCTCGCCCGGCGCACCTTCTCCCCCGACCTCGTCCTCACCGACGGCGACGCGGCGCTGCTGGTGGGGACGCCGGCGCTCGACGCCGATCCGAGCACCTTCGTGCGCGAGGCGCCCATGGCCTACCGCCGGACGTTCGACGTGGTGTGGTCCGGGCGTCGCCACATCATGATGATGGCGACGCAGATCGACCGCAACGGCAACCAGAACATCTCGTGTATCGGCGACTGGCGCCGCCCGAAGACCCAGCTCGTCGGGGTGCGGGGCGCGCCGGGCAACACCGTCAACCACCCGACCAGCTACTGGGTGCCGGCGCACTCGCCACGCAGCTTCGTCGAGCAGGTCGACATGGTGAGCGGGGTCGGCTATGCACGGGCGACGGCGGCCGGCCCGGCGGCGACGCGCTTCCACGAGATACGCCGGGTGGTGTCCAACCTCGGGGTGTTCGACTTCGAGACGCCCGGGCAGGTGATGCGGCTGCGATCCGTGCATCCGGGTGTCTCCGTGGACGAGGTCGTCGAGGCGACCGACTTCGAGCTCGTCGTCCCCGACGCCGTGCCCGAGACGCCCACCCCGTCCGCAGAGGAGCTCGCCATCATCCGCCAGCTGGATCCCGCCGGTGCGCGGGACCGCGAGCTCGGGGATGAGCCCGGGCACCGATCCCCCGGCGCCCGTCGCCCCGCCCCCGGCCGGGAAGCCTCAGGGCCCCGAGCCCCATCCCGCACTCGTCACCGAGCTGTGCCGGCGGGTCGGCGTGCGCTACCCCATCGTGCAGACGGGCATGGGGTGGGTGGCCGGACCCCGGCTGGTGTCGGCCACCGCAGCGGCCGGTGGGCTCGGCATCCTGGCCTCGGCCACCATGACCCTCGACCAGCTCAAGAGCTCGATCGGCGAGGTCCGGTCGCGCACGGACTCTCCGTTCGGAGTGAACCTGAGGACGGACGTGGCCGACGTCTCGGAGCGGATCGCCCTCGTGGTCTCGAACGACGTCCCGGTGGTGAGCTTCGCCCAGGCCCCCAACGAGGCGCTGGTCAAGCGGTGCCGGGATGCCGGCCTCTTCGTGATGTCCACGATCGGCGCCCGGCGCCATGCGGAGAAGGTGGTCGAGTGGGGGGTCGACGCCGTCATCGCCCAGGGCGGCGAGGGCGGGGGCCACACCGGCGTCGTGCCCACGACGCTCCTGCTGCCGCAGGTCGCCGACGCCGTCGGCGACCGCGCGCTGGTCCTCGGGGCGGGCGGCTTCTTCGACGGTCGGGGCCTCGTGGCCGCGCTGGCCTACGGCGCGGACGGCATCGCCATGGGCACCCGCTTCCTGCTCACCTCCGACAGCCGGGTACCGGATGCCGTCAAGGAGCGGTACCTCGCCACGCCGGTGACCGGGACGGTCGTCACCACCAAGGTCGATGGCGCCCCCCAGCGGGTCGTGCGAACGGAGCTGGTGGAGCACCTGGAGGGGACGAGCTGGCTGAGGAGCCTGCCACGCGCCGTGCAGAGCGCCTACGCCTTCCGCAAGGAGACCCACACGAGCATCCCGGATCTCCTGCGAGAGGGCGTCGCGATGAAGCAGCACAGCGAGCTCGACTGGGCCCAGGTGGTGATGGCGGCCAACGCCCCGATGATGACCAAGGCGGCGCTCGTCGACGGGCGCACCGACGTGGGCGTGCTGCCCACCGGTCAGGTGGTGGGGGTGATCGACCATCTGCCGAGCGTCGGCGAGGTGGTCGCCCGGGTGATCGGCGAGGCCAACGCCGTGCTCGCACGGCTGGGGGGCTGAGCCAAGACGGCCGGGGCCCGGGGAGTGGCTCGGGGCTGCGCCGCCGGTGGGGCCGGTAGGCCCCACGATCAGCGGGCGACGATCACCGAGGAGCCGTGCCCGAAGAGGCCCTGGTTGGCCGTCAGCCCGACGGTGGCCCCCTCGATCTGGCGCTCGCCGGCCCGCCCTCGAAGTTGCAGGACCACCTCGCAGACCTGGGCGATGGCCTGTGCCGGGATGGCCTCGCCAAAGCAGGAGAGACCGCCGCTGGGGTTGACGGGGATGTCCCCGCCGAGGGAGGTCCGGCCGTCACGCAAGAGCTTCTCCGCCTCGCCCGGCTGGCACAGGCCGATGTCCTCGTACCAGTCGAGCTCGAGCGCCGACGAGAGGTCGTAGACCTCGGCCAGGTCCAGGTCCTCCGGCCCGATGCCGGCCTCCTCGTAGGCGGCCCGCGCGATCGAGGGTCGGAAGGCGACGTCGGGCGGGCCGGTGACCATCGCCGAGTCGGTGGCGAAGTTGGGCATCTCGATCACCGAGTTGGGAAACCGTGGCGTGACGGTCGACACGGCCGCCACGCTCACGGGCGAGCCCCCGCCAAGGTGACGCCGGGCGAAGTCCATGCTCGAGAGGACCAGTGCGGCACCCCCGTCGGAGGTGGCGCAGATCTCGAGGAGCCGGAGTGGGTCGGCGACCACCGGCGAGGCCAGGACCTCGTCGACGGTCACCTCCTTGCGGTAGCGCGCCATGGGATTGGCCAGCCCATGCCGCGCATTCTTGACCTTCACCTGCGCGAAGTCCTCGTCCGTCGCCCCGTAGCAGGCCATCCGGCGGCGGGCGTAGAGCGAGAAGTAGGCGGGGTTGGTAGCACCCGAGGAGGTGGAATCGCAGCCAGTCCGGATCCTCCTTGCGCTCGCCGCCCACCGGGGCGAAGAAGCCCTTGGGGGTGGTGTCGGCGCCCACCACCAGCGCGACGTCGCACAACCCCGCGAGGATCTGGGCCCGCGCGTTGGCGATGGCCTGAGCGCCGGAGGCGCACGCGGCATAGCAGCTGGCCACCTTGGCCCCGTTCCACCCGAGCGCCTGGGCGAAGGTGGCACCGGCGATGAATCCCGGGTAGCCGTTGCGGATGGTGTCGGCGCCCGACACGAGCTGGACGTCGGACCATTCCAGCCCGGCGTCGGCGAGTGCCTCTCGGGCGGCCGCCAACCCGTATTCGACGAAGTTGCGACCCCACTTGCCCCACGGGTGCATGCCCATCCCGAGGATGGCCACCCTGTGATCGTCGCTCACGATGCCACCTCCACCGGTCGCCACTTCCAGACCAGGTACTCGTGCTCGTCGTCCTCGTAGAGGGTGTCCACCACCAGCTCGACCTCGTCCCCGACCGACAGGTCGTCGACCGAGACGCCCGGTACGACCTGCCCGAGCACGACGATGCGCTCGGCGGGCAGCTCCACCGCGGCCAGGGCGAAGGGCACGTAGGGGTCGGCCGCCACGTACGGTGGGGGTGGCGCGTAGCGGGCGTCCGTGTACGACCAGACCCGGCCGCGGCCGCTCAGGCGGATCTCCTCGAGCTCGGTGCCGTCGCAGGCCGGGTTGCGGCACGACACCATCTCCTTGGGGAACGTGATGTTGCCGCAAGACAGGCAGCAGCTACCGAGCAGGGCCGGCCGCTCGGGGTCCGGATCGAACCATCCCTCGATGGCCGGGACGCGGGGCTTGCCGGAGGCGGGCATGCCCGGCGCGCTCACCCCAGGCGCTCGATGACGGTGGCGTTGGCCTGGCCGCCGCCCTCGCACATCGTCTGCAGCCCGTAGCGGCCGCCGGTGCGCTCCAGCTCCCCGAGGAGCGTGGCCATCAGCCGGGCTCCCGAGCAACCGGTCGGGTGCCCGATGGCGATGGCGCCACCGTTGGGGTTGACCTTGGCCATGTCGGGGTGCAACTCGCGCTCCCAGGCGAGGACCACCGAGGCGAAGGCCTCGTTGATCTCGATGACGTCCATGTCGTCGAGGTCGAGCTTGGACTTCTCGAGGATGAGCCGGGTGGCGGGGATGGGGGCCGTCAGCATGATCTCCGGATCGTTCGAGGCCACGGCGAAGGTGTGGAAGCGCGCCCTCGGCCGCAGGCCGAGCTCGTTGGCGCGGGCCTCGCTCATCACGAGGACGGCGGCCGCACCGTCGGAGATCTGCGACGACGTGCCCGCGGTCACCGTGCCGTCCTCGGAGAAGGCGGGGGCGAGGGAGGCGAGCTTCTCGAGGCTCGTGTCGCGGCCGGACCCCCTCGTCGAACTCGAGCGGGCCCTCGTCGTCCGGCGTCCCAGGCTTGGGCTGGGCACGCCGGGTCTCGAGGGGGAGGATCTCGCCGGCGAAGCGACCCTCGTCGATACCCCGGGTGGCCCGGAGGTGCGACTCGAGGGCGAAGGCGTCCATCTCGTCGCGGCCGATCTTCCACCGCCGGGCGATCTCCTCTGCGCACTCCCCCTGATGGATCAGCTGGAACCGCGAGAGGTACAGCGGGCCGTACGGCTCGCCCGGCCCCGGCTCCGTGGTCGAGCCGATCGGCACCCGGGTCATGGACTCGATCCCCGGCCCGATGGCCACGTCCATGGCGCCCGAGATGACGGCCTGGGCAGCGAAGTGGATGGCCTGTTGGGCCGACCCGCACTGGCGGTCGACCGTCGTTCCCGGCACGGACTCGGGATATCCCGCCGCCAGCGCCGCGTTGCGGGCGATGTTCATGGCCTGCTCTCCCACGGTCATCGTGCAGCCCATGACCACGTCCTCCACGATGCCGGGATCGAGGTCGTTGCGCTCCATCAGGGCACGCAGTGGCTGGGCCGCCAGGTCCACCGGGTGCCACCCCGAGAGGCGGCCGTTGCGCCTGCCCACCGGGGTCCGGACGGCGTCGACGATTACAGCGTTGGGCATTGGCTCATTGTTGCCGCAGATCTGATGGTGTGCCAGATTCGCTCCTGCATGGATCTGACCCTAACGGCCGAGCAGGAGGCCTTCCGCGCCGAGGCGCGCTGGGTGGCTCGAGGCCCACGCCCCGGTTCCGGGGACGCTCGCGTCGCTGGACACCAAGGAGGGCTTCGAGCAGCACCGCGCCTGGGAGCGGGAGATGTTCGAGGACCGCTGGTCCGTCGTCTCGTGGCCCGAGGCCTACGGCGGGCGGGACGTCGGGATCTTCGAGTGGCTGATCTTCGAGGAGGAGTACTACCGGGTCCAGGCACCGACCCGGGTGAGCCAGAACGGGATCTTCCTGCTCGCGCCCACCATGATGGAGTTCGGCACCGATGAGCAGCGGCTCCGGTTCCTCCCGCCGATGGCGGCGGGCGACGAGATCTGGTGCCAGGGCTGGTCGGAGCCGGACTCCGGGAGCGACCTGGCGTCGCCTCCGCAGCCGGGCGAGGCGGGACGAGTCGGCGGGTGGTTGGATCCTCGACGGGCAGAAGACGTGGTGCTCCCGGGGAGCGTTCGCCGAGTGGTGCTTCGGCCTGTTCCGCAGCGATCCGGAGGCTGAGCGCCACCGTGGCCTCACCTACTTTGTCTTCCCCATGGACGCCCCGGGCGTCACCGTGCGGCCGATCCCCCAGATCGACGGCGAACCCGGGTTCGCCGAGATCTTCCTCGAAGGCGTCTTCGCCCCCGACGACCAGGTGCTCGGAGAGGTAGGTCAGGGTTGGCGGGTGGCGATGGCCACGGCCGGGAGCGAGCGCGGGCTGAGCCTGCGCAGCCCGGCCCGTTACACGGAGGCGGCAGGGCGGCTCGTCCGCCTCTTCGCCGAACGCTCGGTAAGGGGGTCCGGAGCCCGATCCGACCGCCTGGCCGACGACGTGGCACGCGCCTACGTCGACGCCGAGGCCTACCGCCTCAACACCTACTGGACGGCGTCCCGGGTGGTCGCCGGCGAGTCGATCGGCCCCGAGGCCAGCTGCAACAAGGTGTTTTGGTCGGAGACCGACCTGGCCATCCAGCGCACCGCCCTGGCGCTGCTCGGGACCGAGGCAGAGATCCTCCCCGGGGCCGGCGAGGGTTCGACCGACGAGTGGCTCGACGCCTTCCTCTTCGCCCTCGCCGGCCCGATCTACGCCGGGACCAACGAGATCCAGCGCAACGTGGTAGCCGAACGCCTCCTCGGGCTCCCGCGTGGCTGACGGCGACCGGGTCTTGGAGGACGGGAGCGGGGAGTCGGGAGCGTGAACTTCGCCTTCACCCAGGACCAGACGGACCTGCGCGCCGCGGTGCGCCAGGTGCTCGAGGCCGAGTGCGCGCCGGCCGACGTGCGCCGGGCACTCGGTCCGCCGGACCGACCCGACGGAGAGCCGAGCCGGGAGCGCTGGAACGTGCTCGCCCAGCTCGGGGCGCCCGGCCTGTTGGCGCCCCCGCCGACGGGGCTCGGCCTGGGCGACGTGGAGCTGGTCGTGGTGCTCGAGGAGGCGGGCCGGTCCGCGTTGCCCGAGCCGCTCGCGGAGACCGCCGGCCTCCTCGTGCCCCTGTTGGTGGCCGCAGGTGGCTCCGACGCCCGAGTTGCCCAGCATCTCGAGGGCCTGGCCACGGGCGAGCTGCTCGGCGCCGTCGGTGGGCTGGAGATCACCGAGGATGGCTGGTCCGTCTCCACCGTGGGCCGCCCCGACGGGTCGGCCGGCACCCCGAGGGTGGCCGCCGGTATGAGCGCGGATGCGATGGCGCTCGCCGCGACCGGTGCGTCGGGACCGGAGCTGCACCTGCTCGGGGCGGCCGAAACCGACCGGGAACCCGTCGCGACGCTCGACCCCACCCGGCGGCTCGCCGAGGTGGCCTGGCGCCCGTCGCCGCACACCCTCCTCGCCTCTGGCGACCGGGCCCTCGAGCTCCTCGGGCTGCTGGCGGATCGCGGGGCCCTGACGTCCGCGGCGCAGCTGCTCGGCATCGCGCAGCGACTCCTGGACCTCTCGGCCGCCTACGCGCGTGAGCGCCGGCAGTTCGGCAAGCCCATCGGCAGCTTCGAAGCCGTCAAGCACCACCTGGCCAACGTGGCGGTACGCCTCGAGTTCTCCCGTCCTGCCGTCTACCGGGCTGCATGGTCGATGGTGGCCAGCCCGCAGACCCGATCACACGACGTGTCGATCGCGAAGGCCCTTGCGTCGGACACCGCCGACCTCGCGGCGCGCGCCGCGGTGCAGGTGCACGGCGCCATCGGCTACACGTGGGAGTGCGACGTCCAGCTGTGGGCCAAGCGCGCCTGGGCTCTGGCGGCGGCCTGGGGGGACGCCTCCGTCCACCGGGCGCTCGTGCTGCGAGAGGCCGTGGCCCGTGCCGCAACAGCCACATCGACCACTACGGACGCATCGGGCGCCTGAGGGCTGCCGGTCGATCCGGCTCAGGGATTGGGTTGCGCTCCGTCGAATTCCGCAACATAGGGCAGCTGAGGCGAGAATCCCAGGCGGGAGACGGCGAGCTCGGGGCGGGCCCCCGTGAAGTAGCTGGCCTGCGGCGAGTAGACGAGCCAAGTGGCGCCGTTCTGCTCGAAGTCGGATTCCTGGCTCGGGCCGGAGCCCTGCGTCGTCGAGCCCAGCCAAGGTCCGATCAACGAGTCGGAGCACGGACCGCTCGGTCCGGGGCATTGCGCCACGCCGATCCCCGCGGCGGGAGAATCCGGAGAGTTCCCGGTGAACAGTAGGAAGTAGTGGCCGTCGTAGGACACCATGTCCGGCGTCTCGACGTTGGTCGCCTGCCAAAGCTGGTCCGCCTGCATGAGCACGGTCGGCGCACCCACCAGCGTCGTGCCGTCGGAAGCCAGTCCCTGCGAATAGATCTTCGAGGGAGACGGTGCGCTCGAATCCTGGCCGTTGTCCGAGTTCCACAGGAGGTACTCCTGGTTGCCGTCCATGAAGGTGCGCGGGTCGCTGTCGCCGAAGTCCGACGCCGCGCAGACCTCGGGCTGGGTGGCGTCGCTCACGAAGGGCCCGAGCGGGCTCGACGACTTGGCCCACCCGAGACACCGGAGGCTGGCTCCGGCCGCCCCCGCGACGGGGGACCGTGTCACCGCGGAGAACCACATGACGTACCCGTTGCCGGCGGGACGCACGTCGGGGGACCAGATCGCCGTTCCCGGCTCCACCCAGGGCGGGAGGGTGGGCATCGCGTCGTGGACCTCGCTCCACTCGCCGATGGTGGTAAAGGTCACCAGCGGCACGTTCGGTGTCGCACCGAGGCCGGAGGAGTAGAGATAGTCGAGCGTGCCGGTGGGCACTACGTCCGGCTGCGAGAAGGATTGGTCCGGCGTGTAGACGATCCCGAGGTCGGTGTTGGGCGCCGCCGGGAGGTCGACCTGAGCGCTCGCGTGGGTGCCGTTGAAGAGGGAGAAGTCGACGAGACCGCCGGCCACCGCGCACACCGCCAAGACGGCGAGCCAGACCTTGAACCTCCCGGGACGACGGTGCTCGCCCCTCACGGGTTGGGCTCGATTCCGTCGAACGCCGCCACGTAGGGCCGACCGGACTGGAGCGCCACTCTCGAGACACCCAGGACCGGATACGAGTTGGGGTAGTAGACGGCCTGGGGCGCGTACAGGAGCCAGGTGGCCCCGTTCTGCTCGAAGAGCGTCTCCTCGTCGGGACCGGATCCGAGCAGGCTCGAACCGAGCCAGGGTCCCTTGTACACGTCCCGGCACGGTCCGCTCGGGCTCTCGCAGAAGGCCACGCCGATTCCTCCCTGTGGGAACCACGAGGCCGATCCCGAGAAGAACAGGTAGTAGCGCCCGCCGCGCTTGATCATGTCGGGAGCCTCGACGAGCGGGACCTCCCACGACTTGTTCCGCACGAGCAGCTCCGTCGGCGAGCCTTCGAGGGTGGTGCCGTCGGGAGCCAGCTTCTCCGACCAGAGCTTGGTGCGTTGAAAGGTGCTCGTCGGAGGAGCTTCGCCGGCGTTGTCGTCGGACTTCCAGAGCAGGTACTCCTGGTTGCCGTCCATGAAGGTGCGTGGATCGATGTCGCCGAAGTCGGACCATTGGCAGAGCGCCGGCTGGATGGCGTCGCTCACAAAGGGTCCGTAGGGGCTCGCCGACGTCGCCCAGCCGAGACAGCGAGGATGGGGGGTCTGCTCGTCGCCGGAGGGGACCTGTTCGGCGATCGCAGTGAACCACATGACGTAGTTCGCGCCGACCTTCCGGACGTCGGGTGACCAGACGCTCGTGCCCGGCTCGACCCACGCGGGCAGAGTCGGCAGCGGGTTATAGACGGTGCTCCACTGGCCGATCTTGGTGAACGTGCGCAAGGGGATGTTGACCGGGGGACCGAAGCCGCTCGAGTAGAGGTAGTCCAGCTTGGGCGTCGCCAGGACGAAGGGCAGCGAGATGAGCTGCCCGGTCGTGTAGACGTTGCCCAAATGGGTGTTGGGCGCCGGCGGTGGGAGGGCCTGAACGGCCCCGCCCACGAACAGCGATGCCAACAGGCCGAGCGCTGCGCCCACGATCGTCCTGCCAGTGCGCCGGAAGCGCATCCTCCCCCCGTCCCATTACGGAATGGCCCTTACCCGTCAGCGGGATGCAGCCTAGCCACGACCAGGTGCAGGAACGAAGAACCCGGCGGCATCTGATGGATCGTCAGGAGCCAGCGCTACGCTCGACCCATGGCTGAGCTGCCGCCGATCATCTCCGTTGACGACCACGTGGTCGAGCCCTCCGGCGTCTGGGTCGACCGCCTCCCCTCCAAATATGCCGAGGTCGGACCGAGGGTCGTCCGAGCTCCGATGGGCGACGTCACCTTCATCGGCGGCAAGCTGACCGTGAAGCCCGGGTCCGAGGGGAGACCCACCGACTGGTGGTACTACGAGGACCTGAAGCGGCCCCTCCTCCGACTCGACTCGGCGGCCGGGTTCCCCCGGGAAGAGGTGACGATCACCGGGATCACCTACGAGGAGATGCGGCCAGGCTCCTACCAGGTGAAGCCCCGTCTCGAGGACATGGACGTCAATCACCTCGAGGCGTCACTCTGCTTCCCCACCTTCCCGCGCTTTTGTGGCCAGACCTTTCTCGAGGCCAGCGACAAGGACCTCGCGCTCCTCTGCGTGCGGGCCTACAACGACTGGATGGTCGAGGAGTGGTGCGCGGACACGAGCGGCCGGCTCATCCCTCTCACCCTGGTGCCGCTGTGGAGTGCGGAGCTGGCCGCCGAGGAGGTGCGCCGCAACGCGGAGCGCGGCGTACACGCCGTGTGCTTCAGCGAGATCCCCCCGTTCCTCGGCTTGCCGAGCGTGCACGACCCCGATGGGTACTGGGATCCGTTTTTCCGGGTGTGTGCGGAGACCTCGACCGTGGTCAACATGCACATCGGATCGTCCTCCAAGATGCCCTCGACCTCGGCGGACGCCCCCCCGGCGGTGGGTTCGACGCTGACGCACACCAACGCCACGTTCTCCCTGGTCGACTTCCTCTTCTCCGGGCTGTTCGTCCGGTTCCCCGATCTCAAGGTGGCCTACTCGGAGGGTCAGATCGGCTGGATCCCCTACATCCTCGAACGCGCCGACACCGTCTGGGAGGAGAACCGGGCGTGGGGTGGCGTGGCCGACAAGGTGCCCGAGCCGCCGTCCAGCTACTTCGGCGACCACGTCTACGGATGCTTCTTCGACGACGCTCACGGGCTGCGCTCGGTGAGCGAGATCGGCGAGGACAACATCACCTACGAGTCCGACTACCCGCACTCGGACTCGACGTGGCCCCACACGCGTGAGATCGCCGAGGAGCAGATGGCGGACCTGACCGACGAGCAGCGTTACAAGATCGTCCGGGGCAACGCCATCCGCCTCTACTCGCTCGATCTCGCGTCCTGATCCATCGCCGAGCCGTGGTCGTGACGCCCAATCCGTCTCCCTCCGCGCCGAGAGTCGGCCCTCGATGGATCTGACCTACACGACGGACGAACGGGCGTTTCGCACCGAACTGCGCCGGTGGCTCGCCGGGGTGTTGCCGACCCTTCCCTCCAAGCCTCCGGTCGAGGACTGGCCGGGCCGGCGGGCGTACGACACCCATTGGCAGCGCTTGCTCTTCGAGGCGGGCTACGCCGGCATCGACTGGCCGACCGAGGGCGGGGGCCGCGGTGCCAGCCCGGTCGAGCAGCTCATCTTCAAGGAGGAATGTGAGCGGGCGGGGGCTCCCTACGTCGGCGTGAACTTCGTCGGGCTCCTGCACGCCGGGCCGACGATCATCGCCGAGGGGACCCCCGAGCAGAGGGCCCGGTTCCTCCCTCCCATCCTGCGTGGCGAGGAGGTCTGGTGCCAGGGCTTCTCCGAGCCGGGAGCGGGCAGCGACCTCGCCGCGCTCCGCACCCGCGCCGTGCGCGACGGCGACCACTACGTGGTCAGTGGCTCCAAGATCTGGACGTCGCACTCCCCCGTCGCCGACTACGGCGAGCTCCTCGTGCGCACCGGACCCGACGACAGCCGCCACCGCGGTATCACCTGGCTCATCCTGCCCATGGACAGCCCCGGCATCGAGCTGCGACCCCTGCTCACCATGGGGGGATCCGAAGACTTCGCAGAGCTCTTCTTGGACGAGGTGCGGATCCCCGTCGACCTGCGCGTGGGGGAGGAGAACGACGGCTGGCGGGTCACCATGGTGACGCTCAGCTTTGAGCGCGGGACCGCTTTCGTCGGGGAGCTGCTCGAGTCGATGCGGCTCCTGCGAGAGCTCAAGGGCCTGGCGCGCGGTACCGGGGCCTGGTGCGACGCCGGGATTCGCCAGAGGATCGGCCATCTCCAGGCCTCGTTTGACGCCCTCTGGGCGCTCACCAAGCGCAACGTCTCGCAAGCCGGCGAGGGTGGGGTCCCGGGACTCGGGGGGAGCGTCTTCAAGCTCTCGTACTCGGAGCAGGGCCAGGCGCTCTCGGAGCTCGCCATGGAGCTCCTCGACCGCGCCGCCCTGGCGGCCTCGCCGCTCGATGCCGTCGGCCCCCGCCCCGGCTCCGACGGCGGGCGGGTCCCGCTCGGCAACGCCGAGCAGGTCGAGGCCTGGTACAAGTCGATCTCGCTGACCATCGCCGCCGGGACCTCGCAGGTACAGCGCAACATCGTCTCGGAACGGATCCTCGGCATGCCCAAGGAGCCGGCGCCGGCCAGGCCCGGCTCGGGATCGGCCACGTCGGGCCGGTGACCCGATGAACTTTCAGCTCACCGACGACCAGATCGCGCTGGCCGAGGGCGTTCGAGCCCTCTGCGAGGGGCGCTTCCCGCTCGAGCGCATCCGAGCATTCGAGGGGGCGGCGACCGTCGTGGATCCCGACGGGTGGCGCGAGCTCGGGGAGGCCGGGGTGTTCTCCCTGACCCTTCCCGAGGACCAGGGGGGCGTCGGTCTCGGGTTGGCCGACGCCGTGGTGGTCTTCGAGGAGCTGGGGCGCGCGCTGGTACCGGGGCCCCTCGTCGGCACCTTCGTGGCGGCGGGCTTGGTCCCCGGAGCCGCTCAGGGCCGGGCGCAGGTGGGCCTCGCCATGCGGTCCGCCCTCCCCTCCGCCGGGAGGATCCGCCTGCCGACGCTGATCGAGCACCTTGGATCGTTGGACGGGCTCATACTCTTGGCCGAACCCGCGGAGGAACGCGACCCTGCGCACGAGCGCGAACCTGCGGGCAGGCCCGATTCTGCGGCGCTCGTCGACGTCGAGAAGGTCCGAGGCGCAGCCACCCGGGTCGGGCGCACGCTCGACCCGCTCACGCCGCTGTGGCAGGCCGAGGGTCCGTTGCCCGGGGTGGACCTTGCGCCCTCCTCGGTCGACGGGTCCGGCGCCGAGGGCTCGAGCGGGCGGCTGCGCCACCGGGGCCTCATCGTCTCGGCCGCGCTGCAAGTAGGCATGGCGGCCCGTTGCGTCGAGCTGGCCACCGACTACGCGCAGCAGCGCCAGCAGTTTGGCCGGCCGATCGGGAGCTTCCAGGCGATCAAGCACCTGTGCGCCGACATGCTGGTCCGCTCGGAGACGGCGCGCTGCGCCGTGCACGCCGCGGCCGCGCTGGCCGATCAACCGGAGGCAGCCGAGGTCGAGGCAGAGAGCTCCGGCACGAGCACGGGCGAAGTGCTGGTCCGCAGCGCGGGTGGAGCCAAGCTGCTGGCCGACGAGGCGGCCATCGCCAACGCCCGGGGCTGCATCCAGGTCCACGGCGGCATGGGGTTCACCTGGGAAGTGCCCGTGCACCTGTACCTGAAGCGAGCCCGCGTGCTGGCCACGACTCTCGGGACACCGGCGCAGATGGCGGAGACCGTGGCCGCGCTCGTCTGAGCCGACAACGTCGCATCACATCCGTCCGAGACACAGGGGGTCAGATGACCGAGGAAGCGGTGGCACCGCAAGAGGTGGTATCGATCGTGCCCGAGGGAACGATCGGCTTTGGGATGCAGCTCCCGATCCAGTCGCAGTCGCGCCTCTACGTGGCCGACTGGGAGACCCAGTCTGGTCCGCGGGAGATCGCGCAGATCGCACGGGCGGCCGACGACGCAGGCTTCTTCTATGTCGGCGTATGCGACCACACGGCAATCCCCGAGCGCCTGGCCACTTCGATGGGGACCGTCTGGTACGACACGGTGGCCACCTTGGGGTGGCTCGCCGGATTCACCTCGAGGGTGAGGCTCCTGTCACACGTCCTGATCCTCGCCGAGCGCCATCCCCTGCGGGCGGCCAAGGAGCTCGCGACGTTGGACCTCCTCTCCGACGGACGGCTCGTCGTGGGCGTGGGAGCGGGCCATGTCCAGGAGGAGTACGAGATGTTGGCCGGGGAGTTCGCGGATCGCGGCCCGGCCACGGACGAGGCGGTCGTCGCGTTGGGGCGCGCCCTGGTCGACGAGTTCCCCGAGCTGCCCGGTCCTCGGTGGCCCGAGCGCGGCATGGGAGTGGCACCGAGGCCCGTCCAGTCCCCGAGGCCTCCGATCTGGATCGGGGGCTCGTCCCGGCGGGCCCTGCGGCGCACCGCGGCCCTGGGCGACGGCTGGCTACCACAGGGGACGCCGCGCCGGGATCTCCCCGGTCAGATCGCCGAGCTCAAGGAGATGCGGGAGCGGCTGCGTGGGGGCGCGCCGCTTGACATCGGCACCATCGCCGAGCCCATCTATCTCGTGGGGAACGGCTCCGGAGGGGACCCGTCGTGGTCCCTCCCCGACATCGTCCTGCGCGGCGAACCGGAGCCGATCGCCGAGTCCCTGCGCGACCTGGTCGGCATGGGTGTGAACCACATCCAGGTACGATTCATGTGCCGCTCCGCCAACGAGCTGTGCGACCAGATCGCGGCGTTTGCCAGCTCGGTGATGCCCCTTGTCCCCGACTGACCCGGGGTACCATGTGACGTGCTTCGCCATCGCCGCGTCTTCGCGATGGTCGCATCGACGGGGGCGGCGACCGCCCGGGTGACGGTGCGGCGCTGGGTCGCACGGCTCGCCATCGGGACGACGTGCGTCGTGTGCATGGCGGCCTCGCTCGTTGAGGGATCGTCCGCCGTCCTGGCCAGCCCGCGAGAGCATCACGGTGCGGCCGACGTCTCCTCCGGTTCCACGTCGCACCGGCAAGCCCAATCGCTGGGGGGCCAAGAGTCGCAGGGCTTCGAGGACGTCCAGCCGAACGCCGCGGCGCTCCGCCCGCCTGCGCTGAGCTCGCCAAGTGCACCGGCACGGATGATCCTGTCGACCAACTACGACGCGACCGACCCCTCGCTCCTCCATTTGGGCGGGGACTACTTCCTCTATACGACGGGCGGAGGCTTTGTCCGGTCGCGGCACGTCGTCGTGCACGTCGGTCGCAACATCGGAGCGTGGACCTCCTCGGTCGAAGCCCTCCCGAAGCTGCCTGCGTGGGTCTCGGACAACGTCTGGGCGCCCGCGGTCCAGCGCGTCCAGGGCGGGTGGGCGCTGTACTTCACCGGCAGCGTGACCGGGTCCAACCCTTCCATCCAATGCATCGGCGCGGCGTTTGGCTCCAAGCCGGTCGGGCCCTTCGTCGCCGAGAACAAGCCGATCGTCTGCCAGATCGACCATCGTGGATCAATCGACCCTCGCACCTACGTAGATCCGCAGGGCTCCCTCTGGCTCGACTGGAAGTCGGACGACAACGCCGATCCCAACACCCCCGGTCCCGATCAGGGAGGGTTGACCGGCATCTATGCCCAACGCCTCAGCGCCGACGGCCACCAGCTCCTGGGCCAGCCATCCGAGATCTTCCAGCCCGATCAGTCCTGGGAGGGCACGATCGTCGAGTCGCCGCAGATGATCAACATCGGCGACGCGTACTACCTGTTTTTCTCGGCCAATTGGTTTAACCAGCCGTACTACGGCATCGGGGTGGCGAGCTGCGACTCCGTCACGGGCCCGTGTCACTCCCTCGGCTCCGAGCCATTCCTGGGCTCCAACGACCAGGGCTCCGGTCCTGGAGAGCCCTCGGTCTACGTCGCCTCGGACGGCGTCTACCTGCTCTACACGCCCGTGCACGCCGCTGCGCCGGACATCACGCCCCCTCGGCCCGTCGCCATGACCCGCGTCGGGTTTACGAGCGACGGCCCCTACTTGGCCGCCTCTCCCTAACCGGCCGCCTTCTCGTGACCGGCCCCGCCTACTCGACGAGGTCGTCGAGCACCCAGTAGGGCAGCACCACGCGTCGGCCGTCGGGGCCCAGCCGGGCCCCGAACACCACCCGCACGGATGCACCGATCTCCAGTGCGTGGCTGTCGACGCGACTGATGGCGGCATCGAGGGCGCCGGGCGGGGCGACGCCCGTGGGCGGCACGACGGATCCGGGGACGAGGTTCCCGGCCAGGCGGATGCCCTCGTCCTCGGCGATCGAGACCACTACGACCGGGTACGGAGCCAGATCCGCGTATCCAGGCAACAGGGGCGGGTGGGGGACGACGAAGGACCAGAGGGTCCCCCTGCCCGTCACCGAGCGCCAGGCCCGTCCCGTGCTACGGCACCGCGGGCACATCGGTCGGGGAGGATGGCGGAAGCGACCGCAGCTCGTGCAGACCTGGATCCGCAGCTCGCACGCCTCGGTGCCTTCCCAGAAGCCCGCGGACTCCTCGTCGGCCGGCGGGAGCGGGAGCGAGCTGTGCTCGAGAGCCACGCCGCAAGACGGTAGGCCAGGGCGACACGTCACGCTCGACGGCCAGCTGACCGACTTTCACCTGGCGGTCCTGGGGGCCCGGGTCGGCTCAGATCGGTTCTTCCGGGTCAAGTTGTGACAGCCGCAAGGCCCACACAGGTGATCACCCGCCTTGGCTGCCCGTGCCGCTTGCTCCAGTTGCCGACTATGAGCAGGCCGCCACGGGCAACCGTATCGAGAACCGGGCGCCGGTAGGTGCTGTTGCTTCGATCCAGACTTGACCGTGATATGCGCTGACGAGCTCCGCCACGATCGCGAGACCGAGACCTCCCGACCCGCCATTGTGTGTCCGGTCGGTCTCGACTCGCGTGAATCTCTCCACCGAGGCTTGTTATGGCGCGCCAAGGGTCCCCGGCGTTGCTGGACCCTGGGCTGCT
Organism: uncultured Actinomycetes bacterium; assembly: GCA_963773635.1. Classification (GTDB taxonomy): domain Bacteria; phylum Actinomycetota; class Acidimicrobiia; order Acidimicrobiales; family RAAP-2; genus CAVZBW01. The sequence continues at coordinate 1,910,635 of CAVZBW010000005.1, forward strand.
ACCTGACCGCTCCAACGCAAGGCGGCCTGCGACGACGCTGCACCCGTTGGCGCCGTAGCCGGCCGTGCCGCCGACAGAGCCCCTGAACTGCGGAGATGCGATGGATTGGGCACCGGTAGGCTCCCAGAGAGCTGACAGACCGTCAGACGAGGCCCAGCGACACCGAGCCCGGAGGTCCAGATGTCCACGACCACCCATGACGAACGCCAGCTCTTGATCGGAGGCAAGTGGATCGACGCCTCGGGTGGCACCTACGACGTCATCAACCCCGCCACCGAGGAAGCCGTGGGGGCGGCACCCAACGCCTCGGTCCAGGACGCGGACGCCGCCGCCCGGGCCGCCCGGGAGGCCCTGCCCGAATGGTCGGCGATGCCGGTCGAGGAGCGCGGCGCACTGATGCGCCGAGCCGCCGAAGCGATTCGGGCCAAGGCGCCCGAGCTGCTCCCACTCGTCATCGCGGAGACCGGCGCCACCGCCTCCGTCGGCTCCAAGATGCAGGTACCGGTGGCCGCCGACCGCTTCGAGAGGTATGCCCGCGACCCCCGCCCCGTCCTGCAAACTCCCCTGATGCCCCAGGTGATGGAGCCCACCCCGCTGGCCCCCGGCGGGGTCCTCGGCGGGATGGTGGTCCGCCACCCCGTCGGCGTGGTGACCTGTGTCACCTCCTACAACTTCCCGCTGGTCAACATGGCCGGCAAGGTCGCCCCCGCCCTGGCCGCGGGCAACACGGTGATCATCAAGCCCGCGCCGCAGGACCCCCTCGCCGTGGTCGAGCTCGTGCGGACGCTCGAGGAGGTGGGCCTGCCCCCCGGCGTGGTCAACCTGATCAACTCGGCCGGGCCCGAGCCGGCCTCTCGGCTCGTCGAGTCGCCGGACGTCGACATGGTGAGCTTCACCGGGTCCACGGCCGTCGGCACGCGCATCGCCGAGGCGGCGGGACGCAGCATGAAGCGCCTGCTCCTGGAGCTGGGTGGCAAGGGCGCCTGCATCGTCTTCGATGACGCCGACCTCAAGGCGGCGATCACCTGCATCGGCTCGACATGGGCCTTCCACTCCGGCCAGATCTGCACCGCGCCGACCCGTGCGGTGGTCCACCGACAGGTCTTCGAGGCCGTTCGAGACGGACTCGCACAGATGGCGGGTGCGCTCAAGGTCGGGGAGCCCACGGACCCCGCGACCGTCGTGGGCCCCCTCATCTCGGCGGTCCAGCGCGAGCGGGTGGAACGCTACGTGGCGACCGCCCGGGACGAGGGCGGCGACGTCGTCTACGGGGGAGGACGTCCGGCCGGGCTCGGGCGCGGCTTCTACGTGCAGCCCACCCTGATCGTCGGCACCAACGACCTGACGGTCGCCCGCGAGGAGATCTTCGGGCCGGTCGTGACGATGATCCCCTTTGACGACGAGGAGGAGGCCATCGCCATCGCCAACGACAGCGAGTACGGGCTCAACGACTACGTCTTCTCCAGGGACGCGGGCCGAGCGCTCACGGTGGCGCAGCGCCTGGAGGCGGGCAGCGTGGCCATCAACACCGGCCAGCAATCGCAGGAGGCCCCATTTGGCGGCTTCAAGATGAGCGGGATCGGCCGGGACCGCGGCGACCAGGGCCTCTTGGCATACAGCGAGACACAGGGCATCATCTGGTCAGCATGACTTCGCCGTCCATCGCCCGGGCCGAGCGCCAATCCCTGTGCGACCTGCTGGACGAGCTCGGCCCCGACGCCCCCACCCTCTGCGAGGGCTGGAAGGCCCGCGACCTGGCCGCCCATCTGGCCGTGCGAGAGCGCCGGCCGGACGCCGCGGCGGGCCTGGTCGTGCCCGCGCTGGCCGGCTACCTGGCCAGGGTGCAGCAGCAGATGGCCTCCCGCCCCTATCCGGAGGTCGTGGAGCTGGTCCGCACCGGCCCACCCTCGTGGTCCCCCCAGCGCATCGACGCGGTGGACCGCGCCACCAACACCCTCGAATACCTGGTCCACCACGAGGACGTGCGCAGGGCCCAACCGGGCTGGTCCCCTCGGCCGCCCGACGCCGCCCGGGAGGCCGAGGTGTGGAACCGCCTCCGGTTCCTGGGCAAGATGCAGGCCCGGAGCTCGCCGGTGGGACTGGTGTTGGAACCTCCGGACGCGGCTCCCGCGACGATCAAGGAGGGGCAGCCGGAGGTGGTGATGGCCGGGCCTCCGACCGAGCTCGCCCTCTACCTCTCGGGCCGCTCGGGGCACGCCCAGGTGGAGCTCCGTGGGCCACCTGAGGCGGTCGAGCGGTTCCGTTCCGCCGCCTTTGGCATGTGACCAGCCAGGCTCAGCGCAGCTCGTAATCGGCCAGATCGGGCTTGGCCATCGCCTCGCGAAAGCGCGAAAAGGGCCAGGGCCACACCATCGGCACCCCTCGGTCGTCGAGGTACCAGCTCCGGCAGCCGGTCGACCAGATGGTGTGCCGGGAGGCCTCGAGGCGGTCGGCCTCGAACCGGGCGAGCGCCTCGGGCGTCGGGCTGACCTCACTGCGTCCGCTGCGTAGCTCCCGGACGAGCTGCAGGATGTAGCCCATCTGCAGCTCCGCTACCTGGATCAGCGAGAAGTTGCCCACCGGGCCGTTGGGACCGTTGAGCATGAAGAGATTCGGGAACTCCGGGACGGAGATGGAGAGATAGGCCTCCGGCCGTGGGGTCCACGCCTCGTCCAGATCCCGGCCGTTGCGACCCTTGATGTGCATCGGCCGCATGAAGGCGTCGACCTTGAAGCCCGTCGCCAGCACGAGCACGTCGAGCTCGTGGAGCCGGCCATCGGCGGTCCGCACGCCCTCGCGCTCGACGCGATCGATGTGGGAGGTCACGAGCTCGGCGTTTGGCCGCTGGATGGCGTCGTAGAAGTCGGGGGAGACGATGAGTCGCTTGCAGGCGGCGCGATAGCTCGGCCGGAGGCGCTCGCGGAGGTCCGGGTCGGTCACGTTGTCCTCGAGGTTGGCCAGGCAGGCCTCTTCGATCCGGTGCATCGCCTCGGAGTCGGCGTCCACCACGCCGTCGGAGAACGCGTCGAAGATCTCCGAGAGGCCGTCGTAGAGCTCGCGGAGCGCCGCCGCGTCGCGGCCGAACTCGCGGCGCTGCTCCTCGTCGTAGGCGGGGTTGGGGATGGGCATGATCCACTGCGCGGTGCGCTGGAACAGGGAGACCCTCTCTGCGTGCCCGACGATCGCGCTGGTGATCTGCACCGCCGAGGACCCGGTGCCGACGATGCCCACCCGGGCGCCCTCGATCGCCACGCCGTGGTCCCAGCGGGCGCTGTGGAAGGCCGCACCGCCAAAGGTGTCGAGCCCTTCGATGTCGGGGTACCGCGGGTGGTGCAGCACGCCGGTCGCGGCGATGACCACGTCCACCTCGGCCCGGTGACCCTGCGCGGTCTCGAGCTGCCAGAGCCCCCCGTCAAACTGGCACTTGACCACCTCGTCACCGAAGCGGACGCGGCCCACCACGGATTTCTCCGCAGCCACCCGCTCAAAGTACGACTGGATCTCGGCGCCGGGCGAGTAGGTGTGCGACCATCCGGGATTGAGGGCAAAGGAATAGCTGTAGAGGTGCGACGGCACGTCGCAGGCGATGCCCGGGTACGTGTTCTCGCGCCAGGTCCCGCCGACCCGGTCCGCCTTCTCGTAGATCGTGAAGTCGTCGAGCCCTTTCTGCTCCAGCTCGATGGCGGCCAGGATGCCGGCCATGCCCGCGCCGATGATGGCGAACCTCAGCTCACGATCCATCTGCCGTCTCCCCGATGTGCCGCCGGAGCAGCGTACCGGGTTTGACGGGGCGCCCGAGGCTAATTATGATTATTTACATCGTCTTTAGCGAGTTAGTGGGTCACGACGCAGCCCACGTCACCCCGTCCGAGCAATCACCGAAGAGGAGGCCCCGTGACCACCGAGACCCTTGCCTCGACCCGGATCGACGTACGCCGGGTGACCGGTCGTACCGGCGCCGAGCTCTCCGGCATCGACCTGCGCGGGGCAGACGACGCGGACATCGCTGCGGTGCGCCAGGCCCTCCTCGCCCACCGCGTCGTGTTCCTCCGCGACCAGGCGCTGGACTCGGCCGCACAGATCCGGTTCGCCAATCGCCTGGGCTCCGTGACACTCGGCCACCCGACCCTGCCACCCCTGACGGAGGACCCCGAGGTGCTCAAGCTCGAGTCGCAGGGGGGCACCGCCGCCAACCAGTGGCACACCGACGTCACGTTCGTCGAGCGTCCCCCCACCTACTCCATCCTGCGCGCCGTGGTCATTCCCGACGTGGGCGGCGACACCCTCTGGGCCAACACGGTGGCGGCCTACGAAGATCTCCCCGACGACCTCCGCACGTTGGTCGACGGGCTGCGGGCGATCCACTCCAACGCGCACGACTACGCGCGGCACGACACCGCCACGTGTCGGACCGCCCTCACCCCGGAGCAAATCGAGTATTACCGGCACTTCGCGGCCCAGTCGTACGAAACCGAGCACCCCGTCGTCCGAATCCATCCGGAGACGGGCGAGCGGGCGCTCCTGCTGGGCGGCTTCGCCTACCGGCTGGCCGGCCATGGCGGACTCGAGTCGACCGACCTGATCCGGATCCTGCAGTCGTACGTCACCCGGCCGGAGAACACCGTCCGGTGGAAATGGCGGGTGGGAGACGTGGTGATCTGGGACAACCGCTCGACCCAGCACTACGCGACCGCCGACTTCTCCGGTCACCGCCACGTGCAGCGGGTCACGACCAACGGCGAGCGCGCCGTGGGGCTCGACGGGCGCGAGAGCGTCTCGCTGCAGGGTGACGCCACCGACTACTACCGGGCGGAGTGATCGCTCGAGGGTGACACCGGACGCGATTTGGAGGTAGTTGCACCCCCCTGACTCCTCCAAGCCAACCCCCCTCCGCACCTCGCAGAGGGGGGTTGTTCGCGTCGAGGGGGCGGCGACCCCACCCGGGCGGGGCTCGGACCGGGTCGGCTCAGCGTTGCCAGGTGGCCTGGTCCACCCCGAGCTGGGCGAGGAGCTCGTCGCGCAGCGCGTCGAAAGCCTCGCCACCGATGCGACGGGGCCTCGGGAGGTCGACCCGCCGGTCGAGGCAGATGCGTCCGTTCTCGAGCACCACGACGCGATCGGCGAGAACCAGCGCCTCCTCGACGTCGTGGGTGACGAGGAGGACCCCCGGCCCGTAGCGGTCCACCAACTCGGCGACCTGGCGCTGCATCTTGAGCCGGGTCAGGGCGTCGAGCGCGGCAAAGGGCTCGTCGAGGAGGAGGAGCTCGGGCTCCCGGATCAGGGCGCGGGCCAGGGCGACCCGCTGGGCCTCGCCACCGGAGAGGGTCCCGGGCCAGGAATCGACGTGCCGGGAGAGACCGACCACCTCGAGCGCCTGGGCCGCCGCCTCACGGTTCCCGACCGACCTGTCGAGGCCGATCACGACGTTGCGCCAGACACGCTTGGAGGGCACGAGCCTCGGCTCCTGAAACACGGTGGAGCGGGCCGGGGTGACCAGGACCTCGCCGGAGTCGAGGGTCTCGAGCCCGAGCAGAATCCGCAGGATGGTGGTCTTGCCGCTGCCCGACGCGCCGAGCAGGGCGACGAATTCGCCCGAGTCGATCTGGAGGTCGAGCCGGTCGAGCACGGTGTGGGCGTCAAAGCTCTTGTGGGCGACCCGGAGGATCGCCGCCGGGGTCCCCGCGGTCGGCCACCGTGCCGGGGCGGTCGTCACCTCACCGCCACCTGTCGCCGCCAGGGCATCAGCCGGTTCTCCAGGATCCGGACGCAGAGGTCGACGAAGATGCCGAGCAGCGCGTAGACGAGAATGCACACGACCAAGACGGACACCTGGTTGAAGCTGGCCGCCTGGTTGGCCAGGTAGCCGATGCCCTTGTTGGCGTTGATGGTCTCCGCAAAGACCAGGGCGATGATCGACACCCCGGCGGAGAACCGCAGCCCGGTCAGGATCGAGGGCAGGGCGAGCGGCACGACGACGCCGGAGATGAGACGGCGGCCGCGCACCCCGAAGCTTCGGGCGGCCTCCACGATCCGGCGGTCCACGTTGCGCACCCCGTTGAAGGTGTTGAGGTACATGGGGAACAGCGTCGCCAGGGCGATCAGCAGCACCTTGGCCGTCTCCCCGATCCCGAACCACACGATGAACAGGAAAATGACCGCCGGGAAGGGGATGACCCGGAACATCTGGAGGGACGCGTCGAGCAGCTCCTCGCCGAGCCGGAACAGCCCGACGGTGATCCCGAGGATAAGCCCGATACCCGCCCCGATGGCCAGGCCCACCGCGGCACGGGCCAGCGAGACCCCGATGTCCCCCAGGAGGTCCTGGTGCAGCAGGAGATGCCAGAACGTCTTCCAGGTGACGAGCGGCGAGGAGAGGACGGTCGGATCGACGATCCCCGTGCCGGTGAGCAGCCACCAGAGGCCGACCACGGCCAGCGGACCCACCACGCGCAGCGCGATGGACCGCATCCGGTTGCGCTGGCGCTCCCGGTGGACGTGGGGACGGGCGAGGGTGATCCCCTCTTCCTCCGCCACGGTCGCAGCCATGTCAGTGGTCATGACCGCTCACTTCCCCGTCGCCGCGGCGATCACCTGGCGGTTGACCGAGAGCGAGAAGACCTTGGACACGTTGATCTTGTTCGGTATGAGCCCCAGCCCGTTGAAGGTGTCGGCCTCCTGCTGCTGGTAGCGGATGATGGCGGGGGTGATCGGCGTGAGGCTGACCCGGGCGGACTTGACCACCGAGTCGGCCACGGCCTGGGAGACGCCGTAGGTCTTGATGTAGGTCTGGGCAGCCAACTGGGGGTTCTTCTGCAGCTGGGCGGCCGCCTTGTAGAGCCGACCGGCGAGGTCCACGATGGCCGCCGCCTTCTTGGGATTGGACAGCGCCGACTGGCTGGCCACCAGGTAATTGAGATAAGTGGTGACCCCTTCGCCCGAAGCCAGCACGGTCCCCTTGTGGGCCGCCTCGATCTGCGAGATGAACGGCTCGTCCAGTGCGGCGGCGTCCACCTTGCCGCTCTGGAGCGCCGCCGACACGGCGGGAAGGGACAGGTTGTCGACCTGGACCGACTTGTAGGACAGCCCGCCCTTCTGCAGGATCTTGACGAGGGCGTACTGGGACACGGTGCCCTCGTCGACCGCCACGGTCTTGCCCTTGAGCTGGGAGATCTTCTTGATCGGGGACCCCGACGGCACCATCACCGCGAAGGGCGACGGGCTCCCGGGCACTCCCTGCTGCACCCCGATCACCTTGACCGGGTCCCCCGCGGCCTGGGCGAAGATCGTCGGGGTCTCGGCCATGAACCCCACGTCGACGGACCCCCCGGTCTCGGCGGTGACGACCGGCGGCCCGCCGAGGAAGTTGCTCCAGCTCACGCTGTAGGGCGCACCCTGAAGGGCATTCCCGCCCTGGGCGACCGTCTGGTAGTACTTGACCTGGTCGCCGAAGTTGATGCTCACGCCCGAGAGGTTGACCGTTGTCGTGGTGCCGGTGCCCTTGGACTGGGCGGCCCCGGCCGGGCCGGCCGCCGAGACGCCGAGCGGCACCGCAGCCAACCCCAGGATCGCGACTGCCATCCCGCCCCGGCGCGCCCATCGGCGGCTCCCCCCGCGACGCCGACGACCGCGCCGCCCGGCACCAGGAGCGGTAGGCGTGGTCACAAGCATGGTCTCTCCTCGAGGGGGCGGGTCACCGGGACCCACATTTCAGGCGCGATCGAATAGGTAAGCAACCCGATTGGATTTGTCAACTTTAGCCGGGCTGGTCAACCCGGACGCATGGGCCCCGCGACCACGATCTCACGTGGATGGGGCCTGACGTCGGCCCCGACGGTAGGAGACCACTTCGCCACCGAGGACCGGACCGGTCCGGGGACGCGCCGGCCGGCCCTTGACCCGCTTGGGAGCCCGCGCCGGACCCTCCGCCGGACGCCCGGTCACCGCCCAGTGGAGGAAGCGCGCCTGCGAGTCGACCAGGTCGGCCGTGCGGATCCCCCAGAATTCGAAGCCGTAGCGGTGCGCCGAGACGTTGGCGAACATGGCGACGAGCACGCCGGCGATGGCCATGGGTTCGGTCCCCGCCGGCGAGGCCGTCGTCACGCCGAGAGGACCGTTGACCGAGGGACAGCCGCGGCTGATGGCGTTGGCGAGCGTCACGGTGACGGCGTTGAGGGCCCGGACCAGGACGCCCCGCATGGCGGCGTCGCCCTCCTGGGTCGCGAGGTCCATGACCCGGAAGACCGGCCGGTTGGCCTCCCAGTAGTCGAGGAAGCCCGCGCTCACGGCCTGCGCCGTGTCCCAGCTGTGCTCTGCGGACCAGTCCCCGTCCTCGACGAGGTCGGCAAGCTCGGACGCCTGCTCGACCATCTCCTCTGCGAGCACCTCGATCGCAGACTCGACGTTCTCGAAGTACTGGTAGAAGGTCGCCGGCGAGGTGCCGGCGCGTCGAGCGATGTCGATGACCTTCACCGAGCGCCACGGCGTGGTGGTCACGAGCTCCACCGTCGAATCCAGCAGGCGCTGCCGCGTGGCCCGGCCACGACGGCCGGGCACCCTCCCATCGGTCGTGGCCACGCTCCGGAGCGCCGGCCCGTCCCCTCCCGAGCTCATCGCACAAAAATAGTCGGTCGGGGGACATGCCCAGGGAGGGAGCCCGGATGACCCCTCAACAGGGCGTTTCCGGCGAGTATCCTGGCCAGATGCAGGAGGCGGTGGTCCGGCAGCTGACCCGAGCCCAGCAGGCGCGGCGCCAGCGGGTCATCGACGCGGCCCTGGCCCTCGGCATGGAGGGCGGCTACGAGGCCGTGCAGATGCGCGACGTGGCCGCTCGGGCGGACGTCGCGATGGGCACCGTCTACCGCTACTTCACCTCCAAGGACCACCTCCTCGCCGCCACCCTCGTGAGCTGGGTCGAGCAGCTCGAGAGGCGGCTCGCGGAACAGCCACCCCGGGGGGCCGATCCTGCGGACCGGGTGCTCGACGTGCTGGGCCGGGCCCTGAGGGCCATGGGTCGCCAACCCCGACTGGTGGGCGCCGTATTCGTGTCGCTCTCCTCCCCCGACCCGGCCGCGGTCGCCTGCCAGCAGCAGATCACCGAGGTGATGGAGCGGATCATCACACGGGCCATCGGGGAGCCGGCCCCCCTCGACCTGTCCGACCGGGCCAGGATGATCGGCCACGTGTGGTACTCGGCGCTCGTCGGCTGGGTGAGCGGTTGGTCGCCGATGGATCGCGTCTACGAGGAGCTCACGGTCGCCACGCGATTGCTGCTCCCCGGTTGCCTGGCGATCGCCTCCACCCCGGAGGGGGCCCTCGAACACCCGACCGCCTCCTGAGCTCGCCTGCCCCGGTCCGGAGGGCCGAGACCGGTTCCCGGTGCCGCGCGCCCGACTACGTGCCACCCTCCGACAGGTCGACCTCGAGCCTCGCCTGGTGGAAGCCTCCGTGGCACTCCACCGCCCAGCCCCCGCTCGGATCGGCCACGACCGCGGCCTGCGCTCCGTCGATCTCCGCCGAGTGCACGGTCGCCGCATGGACGACCAGCCGGGTCGCGTGGGGGGCCGGGAACGTGCCGTCCGCCTCCCGGCGCAGCACAAGGGTCCGGGCGATCCCCGCATCCCCGGGGGCACGGTCGCTCGCACCCGTTGCCGACCCGCCTCGCGGCTCGGGCCCGAGCACCAGACGATCCACCCTGAAGGGACCGTCGCCGTCGCCGTCATCGTCGTAGAGGACGCCGTGGGCCCGACCCTGCCCGTCGGGCCAGCAGTGGAACGCGGGTGCCAACGCACGATGGTCGTGAGGGACGGTTGCCGGTTGGCCGACGTGCGCCTGCCTCCAGCCGTCGTCGAGGGGAAGGATGGATCCCGCCCGCGCGTACACGGCCGGAGACCCGAGCGGCGCCGCACCCTGCACGGTGACGGCCCCGGCGACCGGAGCCTCCCTTGCCGCCGCCGCGGCGCCGGCACCATCAGGGGCGTCCCATCGATGCCAGCGACCTTCCGGGAGCCACACCCTGCGCGAGTCTCGGCCCGGGGAGGTCACCGGCGCCACGAGGAGGGCGTCGCCGACCAGGAACTGATCGTCGAGCCTGCCGTCCGGGGGGTCGACGTCGCGGGCAGGGCTCGTGCCCGCCGGGGTCCAGCACAGGGGCCTCAAGACCGGATGTCCGCGCCGGCTCGCCTCCCAAGCCAGGGTGTACAGGTACGGCAGCAGCCGGTAGCGGGCCCGGATCAGGCGCCCGATGATCTCTCGATAGGGCTCGTCGAAGCGCCATGGCTCCCGGCTCGGCACCCCGACGACCGAGTGGGTCCGGCAAAAGGGCACGAACATCGACAGCTCGAGCCAGCGCACGTAGAGCTCGGGGCTGGGGTCGCCGCTGAAACCCCCGATGTCCGATCCGGTAAAGGGGACGCCCGACATTCCGAGGCCGAGCGCCGTGGCCACCTGCTGGCGGAGGCCCCGCCAGGTCGACTCGGCGTCGCCCGTCCAGATCCAGGCCCAGCGCTGGACGCCCGCCCACCCCGCTCGGGACACGACGAAGGGCCGGCGGTGGGGTCTCGCCTGGTGCGCGCCCTGCCAACCCGCTCGATCCATGTCCAGGCCGTAGACGTTGTGCGCCTCCAGGTGGGTGCCACCGCATCCCTCGAGGTCGTGGCGCGTGCCACGAGGCAGGGTCGGATCGCCGGCCAGGGCGATCGAGGTCGGCTCGTTCATGTCGTGCCAGAGGCCCGACACCCCCGAGTCGAGCAACCCCGTGTACCAATGGCCCCACCAGTCGCGCGTCCGGGGTGCGGTGAAGTCCGGAAAGGCTGAGCGACCGGGCCACACCACGCCGACCACCGGTTGCCCGTCGGCGTCCCGTACGAAGTGCCCTCCCTCGAGCCCCTCGCGGTACACGGGGTAGGAGTCGTCGACCTTCACCCCGGGGTCGACGATCGTGACGAGGCGGGTACCCCGCAGCTCCAGGTCGGCGGTCATCGCCGGCAGGTCGGCAAAGCGATCGGAGTCGACCGTGAAGACGCGGTAGCCGTCCATGTAGTCGATGTCGAGGTACAGCGCGCTCGAGGGGCACACCCTCCCGCTCGAATCCGGCCGACACCGCCTCGATCTCCTCCTGAGACCGGTAGCCCCAGCGGCAGTGCTGGTAGCCCAACGCCCATCGTGGTGGCAGGCGGGGCAAGCCGGTCACGGCGGCGTAGCGCTCGAGCAGCTGCGGGAGGGCGCCCGTGCTCACGTAGTGGCGCGCCATGCCGGCGGACAGGCGCACCTCGACGACACCGCTGCCCACTGGCCGCCCACCGGGACCGTCGACGGCGACGACTCCGTAGTGAGAATTGTCATGGAAGACCAGCACGTCGCCGTCCCGGTGGACGCCCACGAGGACGGGGATCCCGCAGTACAGCGGGTCGGACCCCGGGCCCCAGGCCCCACCGGGGTCGCGGTTCCATAGCCGGTACCGCCCGCCCCGCAGGTCGAACCCCGCGGCGCGCTCTCCCAGCCCGGCGATGCGCTCCCCGGGACGCAGGGTGCTGCGCAGCACGCGGGTGGAGCCGCGCCGGATGGGTGGATGCTCCACCCTCACGGTGCGGCCGGTCGGATCGACGTAGCGGATCCCGCCATCCGCCGAGACCTCGAGCGCCAGGGCGGCGGCGGAGATCCGGCAGCCCGAACCGCCGGCTGCGGCCACGACGGCGACGTCGACGGCGTTGGCTGCACCGGCCGGCCGAGGATCAGGAAACCCCCGCGTCGGAGGGGGACGGTCGGGTCCCCAACTCACCCGCACGACGTCGGGCATGACGAAAACGATCTCGAGCTCGGCCTCCGAGAAGCGGCAGCGCGCCCCCCGGGCACCGGGACGACGTCGAGGAGCAGGCCCGGCGTGCGGGCCGTCGAGGGGACCATCGCCTCCCGGCGTTCCCGGCCCCGCCTCCTCAGAGCCAGCAGCGAGTTGGCGACGATGGCCAGCGTCGTGTCCGCCCCGAGATCACCCAGCACACCGAGGGTGATGCGCGCCCGTTGGGCAACCCGCTCGGCCACCCCTCCACCGCGTGGCATGGGTTTCGACGTTACCGCGGTGGGCTCCCGTCGGACCCCGGCGGCCTCCTCGCCCGGCGGCGCCCCGGCTCCGGGATTGGCCGCGGCCGGCCCGTCCCCCCGCGATATTCTCGGAATTCGCATGCAACACGAGGTCGCCACGCTCGACGGGCGGAGTTCGAGCGGCGCGGGCAACAGGGGGGTTTCACCGTCGCATCTGCGTCCGGTTACCGAGCGCTGGGTGCACCAAGGGCTGCACGCCGCCCTGATCCGGCGCCCCGAGGTCCGGATGGTTCCGGGTTCGCTCCGGGTCGACGGGCGGCAACTGGCATTTGCGATCTCCGACAACGAGGACGCCCACGGGCCGGACGGCCCCGGCACCCCGCCCGTGTGGGCGGTGAACATCCACGGCTACCTGGCTGGCGGATGGCTCTACGCGAGGGAGAGCGCCCGCCTGGCCGAGCGCTTGGGTTGGCGGCTCGTCAACCCCAGTTTGCCGGGCTTTGGCGGGAGCGACCCGCTGGGATGGCAGAGCGTGAGCATGGAGGCCATGGCCGAGGCGGTAGAGGCGGTGCTGCGTCATGTGGACGCCGGCCCCGTCGTCCTGATCGGACACTCGATGGGGGGAGCGATCGCCGTCGAGCACGCGGCCTCCCGGCCGGACGAGGTGCTCGGGATCATCTACCGGGCGGGCGTGGCCACCCCCGCGTGGCAGCGGCGCCGAGGCGTGGTGGCGCGGGTGATGGCGCCGATCCTCCCCGACCTCGCGGACGGCATCGACCTCTTGAGCGCGGTGGCCCTCGACACCCCGGACCTCCTCGTCGGCCGTCTCTACTCGACGGTCCGCTCGGTCCTGCCGGAATTTCGCACCAACCTGCGGCACCTCGGACAGATGCTGCCGGTCGGCAACATGTTGATGCTGGTGGACCTCTCCGAGCGGGTGCGTGAGCTGTCGGAGGCCGGCATGCCGCTGCTCGCCGAGTGGGGCTGCTTCGACCGGGTCGTGCCACCGGAGGCCGCCGCGGAGTTTTCCCGCCTCGCCGGGACTCCGGTGCATTGGGTCCCGGGGGGTCACTCCTGGATGGTGGCTCGTCCGCAGGGCCAGGCCGATCTGCTGAGCTTCATGGAGTGGGGAACCGCGTTTCGCGAGCGGGTGGACGAGCGGTGGCGGGAGCGGACCACCGGCCCTGGAGACTCCCGGTCCCCGAGCATGGCGCTCGGGCCCGGGTACCGCCGGCGCGAGACCTCAGCCGCCGGGCCGGGTCAGGTCGGGGAGGAGCAAGGGCCCGGGGGCCAGACGGAACCAGCCGCCTAGGGGGACGCCGGAGAGTCGGGCCTCCCCCATGGCGTCGAGCTCTCGTCGCGAGGGCACCACGCCGCTCCCGGCCATGACCAGCCAGATCGGCAGCCCGTGCCGGCCCGCCTCGAGCCGGCACCACTCCAAGAGCCCCGCACCCGCCGTGCTGCGATCCCACACCACCACCACGGCGTCCGGGCCGGCGCGGGCGGGGGCGGCCACGACCTCCCGTATCGACCGCAGGGGACACGAGCGCCGGAGCGACCCTCCGCCAAACGGAGTGAGCGCGGAGGCGGCGAGCCGTCGGGCGCTGGCGCTCCCACGGGCTGCCGGGTGCAGCCGATCGAACTCCGAGCGCCTCCGTGCCAGCCAGCCAAGGAGCTCCGAGGCCGACCCACTGCGGACCACGCCGCCACCGCGAAGGAGGTCGACCGCCAAGGGGCCCTCGTCGTAGAGATCCGAAGCCTGGTGTCCGATCGCCACCACGGCGTCCGGCCGGGCCGCTCGGATCTCGTCCTCGGCGAGCAGCTGGGCGGTCATGAGGTTGTCGAGGACCGCGTAGGCGTCGGCCAGGGCGGCGCGACGGTGCGGAGGGAACTGCCCCGTGATCCAGCCGCCTCGGGCCAGGCGTCCGGGGGACTGCACCGTGACCCAGTGCCGGCAGAGATCGCCCAGCCGCCCGGCGACGGTGCCGACGTGGGAGCGGAAGAGGTCCGGCGAGCCGGGGGTGAGCCAGAACTCCTCGCCGAGCCACTCGGGATGCGACCGGAACTGCAGCGTGAGGACGGGCTCCAGGCCGTTGTCGCGGCCCATGCGCAACAGGTCGGCGTACCCGGCGAGCGCCGCTTCGTCGACCGCTCCGGGCTCCGGCGAGACCCTGGCCCATTCGAGGAGCACGCCGAATGCGGTCGCCCCCTCGGAGGCCAAGGACTTGAGGGTCTCGTGGCTATCGGGGACCGACTCGAGGGAGCCTCGCCAGGCGACGAGGCCGGTTCGGGCCCGGGCGCACCAGTTGTCCGCCGGCGCGCCGGGGTGGTTGAGAGCGGGATCCAAGGACAGCGACGCGGTTCCGACGAGCGGCCGATGGCCCGGCCCCTCGCCCGCGGCCTGCGCACCACTCGGTGGCGGCCCCGCACGCAGCATCGAGACAGCATGGCATGATCGTCCTCCCGTCAGGGCCCAGCGCCGAGCGAGAGGGAGGGGCAGATGGCGGAAGAGATCCTGCAGGAGCGACACGGTCGGGTGACCGTGCTGACGATCAACCGGCCCGAGGCGCGCAACGCCATCAACGCGGCGGTGAGCACTGCGCTGGCCTCCGCCCTCGAGGCGGCCGAGCGTGACGAGGACACCTGGGTGGTGGTGCTCACGGGAGCGGGCGACAAGGCCTTCTCGGCGGGCATGGACCTCAAGGCCTTCGCGGCCGGCGAGGGCCCCACGATCCTCCGCACCGAGGGAGGCTTCGCGGGGATCGCCCGGCGCCGGCTCTCCAAGCCCCTGATCGCCGCGGTCAACGGCGTGGCGCTGGCCGGAGGCCTCGAGATCATGCTCTCGTGCGACCTGGTCGTCGCCGTCGAGCACGCCCGCTTCGGCATCCCCGAGGTCTCCCGGGGCCTAGCCGCGGCGGCCGGTGGTCTGATCCGCCTGCCCAAGATGTTGCCCCGGGCCATCGCCCTCGAGCTGGCCCTGACCGGGGACCCCATCGACGCCGCCCGGGCGGCCGCCCTCGGCCTCATCAACCGCGTCGTGCCGGCCGAGCAGCTCATGCCCGAGGCGCTCGCGCTGGCCGGGCGCATCGCGGACAACGCCCCCCTGGCGGTCCGCACCTCCAAGGAGGTGCTGCTCCGGGCGATGGAGGTGCCCGAGGAGGAGGGCTGGAAGATCAGCGACACGGCGTGCGACATCGTGTTCACGTCCGCCGACGCCATGGAGGGCTCGGTGGCCTTCGCGGAGAAGCGACCGCCTCGCTGGCAGGGTCGCTGACCCGATGCTGGCACCCGCCCTCGACGGCGTCCGGCTCTCGCTGCACGTGCTGGCGGCCGCCGTCTGGGTCGGGGGCCAGCTGACCATCGCCGGGCTGGTCCCTGCCGCGAGGCAGGTATCCGATGATGCTCCCCGGGTGCTCGGCCGGGCCTTTGCGAGGCTGGCCTGGCCCGCGTTCGCCCTGCTCGTCATCACCGGCTTCTGGAACATCGCGGCGGTTCACCCCTCCAAGCAGACCACGGCATGGCAGGTGGTCCTGTGGGTCAAGCTGGCGGTCGTGGTGCTTGCGGGGGTCTCCACGCTCCTGCACCAGCGGGCGAATTCGCGTGCCGCCATCGCCGTTTGGGGCTCGGTGGCCGGGTCGACGTCCATCGCCGCCCTGGTCATGGGGGTCCTGCTGGCCAATTGATCCGGCCCAGGGGGTAGCCTGGGGACGGTCGCCCGTTGAGCGGCCCACTCTTCGAGGAGAAAAAGCCATGGCAGCGATTTCGGCGGACATTTTCGGACCCGACCTCCTCATCGTCGTGCTCGTGGTGGTGGTGCTCCTCTTTGGCGGCGCCGCCATTCCGAAGCTCGCGAAGAACCTGGGGTCGGCACGGCACGAGTTCAACAAGGGGATGTCCGAGAGCGCCGACAGCGATGCCGGCAAGGGCGACGGCAAGAAGGCGGCCGCCCAGGCCGATGCCACCAAGCCGGACGGCTCGGGAGGCGGATCCCAATAGCCCCCCGTTCCCCTCGTGCGAGGTAGAGGCCGGCCGGCCCCGCCCCGCTCGAGGGACGTGTGGGCGTGGCCGCGCTGACGTGGACGACGTCCTCGAGCTGGCCGATCGGCTCTGGAACGGCGAGGCCGCCGTCTCGGAGCACCATCCGGTTCTCCACGATCACGGACTGGCGGAGATCTGCGACGGAGTGGCCTTCGTCGCGTCCCTCGCCAACGTCTCGGCCCTGTCCACGGAGAACGGGCTCGTGCTGGTCGACACTGGCAGCAGCCCCTTCGCCCACCGCATACACCAGGAGCTGAGGCGCTGGACGAACCTGCCGCTGCACACGGCGGTGTACTCCCACGGCCACATCGACCACGTCTTTGGGGTGCCCGTCTGGGAGGAGGAGGCCGAGGCCAACCGGTGGCCGGCCCCCCAGGTGGTGGCGCACGAGGCCGTCGGTCGACGCTTCGACCGCTACCTCCTCACCCTGGGCTACAACGCGGCCGTCAACCGCCGGCAGTTTGGCATCGAGTCCCTCGAGTGGCCCACGGACTACCGCTACCCCGACCGCACCTACCACGACCACCTGGACCTCGAGGTGGGTGGGCGAGCCCTGGAGCTCCGCCACGAGCGTGGCGAGACCGACGACCACACGATCACCTGGGTTCCCGATCGCAAGGTCCTCTGCTGCGGGGACCTGTTCATCTGGGCCAGCCCCAACGCCGGGAACCCCCAGAAGGTCCAGCGCTACCCCCTCGAGTGGGCGCAGGCGCTCCGGCGCATGGTCGACCTCGAGCCCGAGTACCTCCTCCCCGGCCACGGCCTGCCGGTCATCGGCCGTGATCGAGTCCGCCAGGCCCTCTCGGACACCGCGGCCCTGCTCGAGTCGCTCGTCTCCCAGACCCTCGAGTTGATGAACGCCGGGGCGAGGCTCGACGACGCCCTGCACACCGTCCGGGCGCCGGCCCATCTGGCCGGCCTGCCCTACCTCCAGCCCGTCTACGACGAGCCCGAGTTCATCGTCCACAACATCTGGCGCCTCTACGGGGGATGGTGGGACGGCAATCCCGCGACGTTGCTGCCCGCCCCGGAGCGCGACCTCGCCGGCGAGCTGGCGGAGCTGGCCGGGGGTGCAGCGGCCCTGGCCGGTCGGGCGCTCACCCTGCTGGAGGAGGCGACGGACGGGGACGACGAGGGATCGGACCCCCCGGGCCTGCGTCTGGCCGGGCACTTGGCGGAGCTCGCCTGGCTGGCGGCCCCTGACGACCCCGCCACGATCGGGGCACGGCGGGCCGTCTACGCCAGCAGAGCGCAGCGGGCCTCCTCGACCATGGCCAGGGGGGTGTTCCGCTGGGCGGCGAACCACCCGGTCGCGGACCGCTCCGACGGGGACGACTGACGACGCTCGTCCAGGAACTTCGTATTCGCGGCGCGGCTTCGCTAGTGTGCTCGCCGTGGCGAATCCCCAGCCTGGCAGGCTTGCCGGAGACCGAGGTCCCCGGCGCGGCGGCCGGGTCTCGAAACGTGCCAAGCTCGGGCTCGCTCTCCTCCTGCCCCTCCTGGCCGCGGGTTGCCAGCTGCCCTCCTTCGGCTTCTTTCGGGGCAGCACGACGCAGGGTCAATCGACCTTCAAGCTCATCCAGGGCTTCATGCTCTCGAGCTTCGTGGTCGGTGGGATCGTCCTGGTCCTCATCTTGTGGTCGGTGTTCCGGTACCGGCGCCGCAAGAGCCAGTCGGGATTGCCCCGCCAGTCCCAGTACGTGCTGCCCCTCGAGATCGTCTACACGGTCACGCCGATCCTCATCGTCCTCGCCCTCTTCGCCTTTA
Organism: uncultured Actinomycetes bacterium; assembly: GCA_963773635.1. Lineage (GTDB taxonomy): Bacteria > Actinomycetota > Acidimicrobiia > Acidimicrobiales > RAAP-2 > CAVZBW01. The sequence goes on from CAVZBW010000005.1 coordinate 1,928,476, forward strand.
CGGTCGTAACCGAGAACAACGTCGACGCCGTCTCCAAGAACCCCGACGCCGTGGTCAACGTGACCGCCTTCCAATGGGGCTGGCGCTTCGCCTACCCCGGCCAGCACGTCGTGGTCGAGGGGGTGGAGCTGCAGGAACCCACCATGGTGGTGCCGGCCGGGCAGACTGTCCGGATCACGTTGCGCTCGACCGACGTCATCCACGGCTTCTACGTGCCGCAGTTCAACTTCAGCCGCTACGCCACGCCGGGGTACTCGACCACCTTCGACATCAACGTCAACCAGCCCGGCGTCTATCGGGGCCAGTGCACCCAGCTCTGCGGGCTGTACCACTCGCTCATGATCTTCCAGGTCAAGGCCGTCACGCCCAGCCAATACCGTGCGTGGCTGGCCAAGACCGCCGCGACCGAGCGACTGACGGGGAGGTCCGTGACGTGACCGACGTCATCACCCTTCCGGGCACCGGAGCCGGGGTCGAGGGTCCCCACGGGGGTCCCGCAGCGGAGCACCACGCGGAGGGCGAGCCGACCGGCTTCCTCAAGTGGATCACCACGACCGACCACAAGGTCATCGGCATGAGCTACATGGTGACCTCGATCATCATGTTCTACCTGGCCGGGCTCATGGCCATGGTGATCCGGGCCCAGCTCGTCACCCCGAACAGCTCGCTGCTCAGCTTCCACGTGTACAACGAGATGTTCACGATGCACGGCAGCTTGATGCTGTACCTGTTCGCCGGGCCCTTCGCCTTTGGTGGGCTCGCCAACTACATCGTCCCGCTCCAGGTCGGCGCGCCGGACATGGCCTTCCCCCGGCTCAACGCCCTCTCCTACTGGCTCTATCTCGGCGGCTCCATCACGATGCTGATGGGGTTCCTCACGGCCGGCGGGGCGGCCGACTTCGGATGGGTGGCCTACGCGCCGCTGTCCAATGCGGTCAACTCCCCGGGCGCCGGTCCCGACGTCTGGATCCTCTCACTGGCGCTGACCGGTTTTTCGGCCATCTTCACGGCGGTCAACCTGATCGCCACGATCTTCTACCTCCGCGCCCCCGGCATGACCATGTTCCGGATGCCCATCTTCACCTGGAACATGCTGGTCACCGGGATCCTCATCCTGATCGCGTTCCCGGTGCTCACGGCCGCCGTGGTGATGCTGTTCTGCGACCGACATTTCGGCACCCACATATTCTCGGTCCAAGGTGGGGGGGTCCCGGTCCTCTGGCAACACCTCTTTTGGTTCTTCGGCCATCCGGAGGTCTATATCCTGGCCTTGCCCTACTTCGGCATCGTGACCGAGGTCATACCGGTGTTCTCCCGCAAGCCGGTCTTCGGCTACAAGGGCATGGTGTTCGCGACGATGTCGATCGCCGCACTGTCGACCGGCGTCTGGGCGCACCACATGTTCACGACGGGGGTCGTGCTCCTGCCGTTCTTCTCCCTCCTCAGCCTGCTCATCGCGGTCCCGACCGGCATCAAGTTCTTCAACTGGATCGGCACGATGTGGCGTGGGCACCTGTGGTTCTCGACGCCCATGCTCTTCTGCATCGGGTTTCTCCTGGCCTTCCTGATGGGCGGCATCACCGGCATCTTCCTCGCCGCACCGCCGATCGACTTCGCCGTGCATGACACCTATTTCGTGGTGGCGCACTTCCACCAGGTGCTCTTCGGATCCGCCGTCTTCGCGGGCTTTGCCGGCTTCTACTTCTGGTATCCGAAGTTCACGGGCAAGATGTTGCGGGAGGGGCTCGGCAAGGCCCACTTCTGGCTCCTCTTCGTCGGCTTCTGGCTGACCTTCACGCCGCAGTACTACGTCGGGATGCAAGGCATGCCCCGCCGGGTCGCGGTCTATCCCACCCACCCCGGTCTCGAGGTCTGGAACGACCTCTCGACCGCGGGATCGGTCCTGATCGCGGTGTCCTTCGCCATCATGCTCGTCAACCTCTGGGTCTCCTGGCGCAAGCCCATCGTGGCCGGCAACAACCCGTGGGACGCCCACACGCTCGAGTGGTTCACGACCTCGCCGCCGCCCCACCACAACTACACGCACCTCCCTCCCATCCGGTCGGAGCGGCCAACGTGGGACTACAACCATCCAGATGCCCCGTCGATCGGCCACGGCGGTCGCGTGCACGAGACTCACCTCACGCCGCGACCGCATGGCGACGGCGATCGGGTCGGGGCGACGACCGCACCGACCAACGGACATGAAAGCGTGGAGCCGCGATGAGAGTGGAGGCGCTCCTCCTGATCGGCGTCGGGATCTTCTTCGGCGTCGTGGGCCTGATCTACTGGTTCACCTCCTACGAGGATGCCGGCTTCCTGATGTTGATGGGCACCATGCTGCTCGGCCTCGTGCCCGGCTCCTACTACTTCTTCTGGCACCGTCGGATGAAAGACAGCCGCCCCGAGGACCGGCCGACGGCCTCGATCGAGGAGGGCGCCGGAGTGGTCAGCTCGTTCCCCCACTCGAGCATCTGGCCGTTCCTCTTCGGCCTGGGTGCCTTCACCACGCTCCTCGCCTTCGCCTTTGGCGTCTGGCTGTTCCTGCCCGGCGTGGTGGTCATCCTCGCCGCGGTCACGGGCTTCACGGCGGAAAGCCGCCGCGGCGGGCAGGTCTGACCGCTCAGGCCGTCTGGCCCCCGTCGAGCACGAACTCCGCACCGCTGGCGTAGGCGCTGTCGTCCGTCGCCAGCCAGAGGGCCAGCCGGGCGACCTCGTCCGCCGTCCCGTGGCGCCGGAGCGGGACGGCCCGGGCCAGCGCCTCCAGCGAGGTGCCCTCCATCATGGGGGTATCGATGATCCCCGGATGGATGGAGTTGACTCGCACCCCGTAGGGTCCGAGCTCCTGCGCCGCGCCCTTGGTCATCCCTCGGACGGCCCACTTGGTGGCCCCGTAGGCGAAGCAGGGTCCGGAGCCGCGCAGGCCACCGATAGACGAGACGTTGATGATCGAACCCGATCGCTGGGCCATCATCTGACCCGACACGGCCTGCATGCCCAGGAACACCCCCGTCTGGTTGACCGCCACGATTCGTTGCCAGGCCTCGGGCGACGTCTCCGTCATCGTCGCCCAGTGCAGGATCCCGGCGTTGTTGACGAGCACGTCGAGGTGGTCGTGGTCGACGAGCACGCGCTCGACGACCCGCCGCCAGTCGTCGGAGGACGTCACGTCGTGCTCGATGAAGCTCGCTCCGGCCTCGGCCGCCGCCTTGATACCCTCCTCGACCCGAACGTCGGTGAGATACACGGCGGCCCCCTCCTCGGCGAACAACCGGCCCTCGGCGGCACCCTGCCCCCGCGCTCCACCCGTCACCAGCGCCACCCGTCCGTCGAGGCGTCCCATACGCGAAGTATCCCAGGTCGGAGGCTCGACCGCCCCTGGGGCGCAGTGGGCGTGCAAGTGTGGTCAGCCGTGGGAATCTCGCACGTCGTGAGGGACCTCCAGGACAGGGTGGCCCGAGCCCATCAGGCCGAGCAGGTGGAGGACGATCGAGGGTGGCGGCTGCGCCTCGCCCCCGGCTGTGCCTGGTGGGTGGGCACGGTCCAGCCGCATCGTGACGCCCAACGCGGGGAGGTCCTCCAGAGGGTCCTCGACGCGGAGAGGTTCTACGAGCGCCACCGGACTCCCGCCCGGTTCCAGATCAGCCCACCCGCATGTCCGGAGCCGCTCGACACGGTCTTGGCGAGGCGCGGCTACGGCCGGCGGAGCTCGATGTCGTTGCAGGTGGCGTCGACCGCCCGCGTCGGGGAACGGGACCCGGGAACGACGGGCTCGCTGCAGATCCGGTTGGACGACCGCCCGACGCGCTCGTGGTTCGGCGTGTGGCACGGCGCGCACGGTGAGGGTGCCGATCCCCGCGCCCAGCGGGACATGCTCGAGCGCGTCCGACTGCCCAGCACCTATGCCTGCGCAGCCCTCGACGGCGAGCTGGTAGGCGTGGGCCGGGCGGTCGCCGACACCGGCTGGGCTGGCGTCTTCGGCATGGCCACGATCCCTCGAGCACGCGGCCGGGGCGTCGCGCCCGCCGTGCTCGCCGCGCTGGCCGAATGGGCCGGCGCACACGGCGCCGACCGCATGTACCTCCAAGTGGAGCGAGACAACGGCACCGGTCTCCGGTTGTACCGGGAAGCGGGCTTTCGTGAGCTGTGCGGCTACCACTACCGGACCCTGGACTGAGGCGCCTCCGCCCCTGCCCTGCCCGGCTCTACCTGCTACCGGGCCTCGCGCTCGTCAGCGGGAGACCCTCCGCACGCCGGGGGTGACCCCGTCGCCCTCGCCGTCGCCCTCGCCGTTGCCCCCGGGGACCCCGACCGCGATGGGCAGTGACTCGACCTCCACCTGGACCGGCACCGGCTCGGGCGGCAGCTCTTCGTGCTCGTCCCCCGGACGAGGCGGCGTGGGCGCGGTGACGTACTCGCCCTCTTTGGTGCGCGAGATGATCAGCGCCCGCTTGCGCTTGCCGATGCCCCGCACGCCCTGCATCTCGATACAGACCCGCCATGTCAGCAAGCCGGTCACGATAGGCACCACGATCACGGCGATCCGGAAGAACCACAGCACGCCGTTGAGCGAGACGTTGAAGTAATTGGCGAGCACGTCGGTGGCGCTGGCACCAAACACGGTGAACAGCAGACCGATCATCGCGGCGCCGGCCGCGGTCCGTTTGGGGCGGTCCCTCGGCCGGTCCAACAGGTGATGTATCTCGTTGTCGCCGGTGAACTGGCGTTCGATCGCGGGCCACGCATAGCAAAGCGTGAACACCAGGCCCGCGAAGACCACGGCGGGCAGGAAGACCTCGTAGGGGAGCGTGTGACCCCAGCCGGACCACTCCCAGCTCGGCATGATGCGCAGCGCGCCGTCCAGCCACCCCATGTACCAGTCCGGCTGGACCGCGTAGGAGATCTTGTACGGCTGGTACTGGCCGAATTGCCAGATCGGGTTGATCTGGGCCACCCCACCGAGAAGGGCCAGGCTGGCCGTGGTCATCAGCATGAACCCGGTGGTCTTGAAGATGAAGATCGGGAACATGGGCGAGCCCACCACGTTGTGCTCTGTTCGACCCTTGCCCGGGAATTGGGTGTGCTTCTGGCGGACCAGCAGCCCCAGGTGGGCGGCGAGGAGGCCGATGATGATGAGCGGCAGGATCAGGACGTGGATGATGAAGAGCCGCGGGATGATGGCGTCGCCCGGGAAGTTGCCACCAAAGAGAAAGAACGCCAGGTATGTGCCCACGAAGGGGATCGAGAGCACGATCGAGTACATGATGCGGAGGCCCGTGCCCGAGACCAGGTCGTCGGGAAGCGAGTACCCGATGAAGCCGTTGGCCACCGCCAGGGTCAGGAGCGTCACGCCGATGGTCCAGTTGAGCTCCCTCGGCTTGCGGAAGGCACCGGTAAAGAAGATCCGGGCCATGTGGATCACGATGGCGCCGACGAAGATGTCCGCCGCCCAATGGTGCATCTGGCGCATGAGCAGCCCGGAGCGCACGGAGAAGGAGAGGTCGACGGTCGAGGCGTAGGCCTCCGAGACCTTCTGCCCCCGCAACGGCGCATAGGAGCCGTGGTAGATGACCTGCGCCGTCGAGGGGACGAAGTACAGCGAAAGGACGATCCCCGTCAAGATCAGCACGACAAAGGAGTAGAGGGCGATCTCGCCGAGCATGAACGACCAGTGGTCGGGGAAGATCTTGTCGAGGAAGACCCGGCCGCCCTTGGCCACCCCGAGGCGGTCGTCGAGCTCGCCGATGGCCTGGCCCACCACTCCGAAGGGTCCCCGGGCGGCGCGGGCCTCCCGGCGGGTGCGGGGCTTGAACACCGTGCTCATGACGCGGCCCTACCAAGGCGGCCGATCGGGTTCATGGCGCTCGTGGAGGGGGTGCGTGTCATGACATGTTCTTGGTGGTGCGCTCCCAGAAGCCCGGGCCGACCGCTTGGTCGTAGCCGTCTGCCGCCCGAAGATAGCCCCTCGAGTCGACCATCAACGGGAGCTGGGGCAGGGGCCGCGGCGCCGGCCCGAATTCGGGCACCGCACCGTTCAAGACATTGAACATGGACTGGTGGCACGGGCACACGAGCAGCTCGAGCTGCTGCTCGTAGAGGCCGACGGGGCACCCGAGATGCGTGCACAGCTTCGAGTAAGCGATGTAGCCGGCCGGCGACCAGTTCTCGCGGCCCGGGCGCGTGGTGACCGGCTCCGTCGACACACGGATGAGCACGGTCTGATCCTGCGCCTGGTCCTGGGTGTTGTTCTCGTACCCCTCCGGGAAGACCGTCGTGATGCTGCCGATGGAGAGGTCGACCGCGTGGATCGGCCGGCCGTTTTGGTTGACCAGGCGGGTTCCCCGCTTCCAGTTGGTCAGGTCCATCGTGTTCTTGGGCAACGGTCCGAGCGAGCGCAGCAGGGGGAAGATGGAGACGATCCCGAAGATCCCCAGGCCCGCCCCCAAGAGGCCACCGAGCACGCCTCGACGCCGGAAGGTGAGGCCGGTGCGCTGGACGACGGCGGCCGACATCGCCTCCCTCTCCGCCTCCGTCCCGGCCAGGGGGTGGCGCTCCTCGACGAAGGGACCCTTCGGCATGAGGTATTTCCCCCAAGCGGTCATACCGAATCCCAGCAAGAGGAGGCCGCCGCCGAGGGAGACCCCGAGGGTCCAGGGAGCCAGGTCCTGCCAGTAGCACGCCCCAAATGCGGCGACTCCGGCGACGCCGCCGAGGAGCACGAGCGCGATCAGCCGCTCGGCGGTCTTGGGGTGCTTGGCGGCCGGCTGGAGGTGGGGGTCGTCGAGCCGGGCTGCGGGCAGGGCCACCGGCGTGCGCGTGCCGGTCGCGACGACCCCGTCGCGCGTCTCGGTGGTGGCTCCGTCGCCCCCGCGCTCGGGATGCTGGTCGCCCTGGTCGCTCACGCGTGCCCTCCTCCGACCGGCTCCGGCGTGGAGCTCTCGCCGCCGCCGCCGTGTCCGGAGCCGCCCTCGCCCTCGTCGCCCTCCTCGTCCTTCTCCGTCCGGTCACCGGTCCAGTAGGCGAGCAACATCATCCCCCCCACGCCGAAGAGGAGGCCCACGAAACCCTCGGTGACCGGCCCGATGCCGCCCAGGCCGAACCCGCCGGGGTTGCTCGGGTGCTGGATCTTCTCCACCACGTACTTCGTGACGTCCGCCACCTCGGCGTCGGTGAGGTTCCCACCGTTGAACCGGGGCATGTTGGCCGGCCCCGTCCGGATGGCCTCCGCCACCTGGGTGGCGGTCGGTTGGCCGTCGGTGTGGAGGGAGGGGGAGAACGTGTTCTTGGCGAGCGCGTCTCCGGCTCCCGTGATGGTGTGACAGGCCGCGCAGTTGATCGAGAAGAGGTCGGCGCCCTCGGCCAGGCTGGCGCTCTGGGTGTTGACGTGGGGGATGTAGGGAGTGGCCGGGTCGAGCGAGTTGACGTAGGCGGCCACCTCGAGCGCCTGGCGGTCCGTGAGCTGAGGGGGCTTCTCGGGGGCCTGCACGGCGCGGGGGTTCTTCGCCGGCATCCGCCCGGTGGTGATCCAGAAGTCGACGGTGGCCGGCCCGAGGCCCACCAGGTTGGGGGCGTACTGGGTCCCCTGGGCATCCGTGCCGTGGCAGCTGGCGCAGTCCTGCGCGAAGAGCGCCTGGCCGGCCGGGATGAAGACGCTCGGCGGCACCGTGTAGACGATGGTGTGGTGGCTGCCGTAGGCGATGAGCTCACCGTTGCGGTAGACGAAGGTCCGGTGTCCCGGCTCGCTCGCGGGGTGGCTCGCCCCCTTGCCGGCCAGCGAGGTGGTGCTCGTCGTGCTGGTCGAGCCCGACCCGTCCGAGGTGGCACCGCCGGCGGCGCCGCCGGCCGCCACCGCAGCACCGCCCATCGCGACCGCCGACACGAGGCCCAGTGGCAGGAGCCAGCGGTTCCGGAGCATGCGGTGCCCAGGGGCGCGCCGCCCGAGGCCGCGCTGGCGCCCGCTCCTCACACCGTCCTGCCGGTCGGTTCCGACCCTGCCATCCCGCCGAGCCACCTCTTGCCTACCCGAGCCCTCTCGCCTTCCGGTCTCGCCCGCCTGTCCCACGTGTCCGCGCCGCCTACTTGAGGAGGAAGAGACAGCTGTACAGGCCGAGCCACACGATGTCCACGAAGTGCCAGTAGTAGCTGACCCCCTGAAAGACCGACAGCTCCCCGGGATCGCCCGCTTGGCCACGCATGCGGAGGAGCAGGAAGGTCATGGCCAGGAGCCCGAGGAACACGTGGAGCCCGTGGAGACCCGTCATGATGTAGAAGAGCGAGCCGTAGGCGTTGGTGTTCCAGCGGGTCGTCTGGGTGACCCACTCGTAGCCCTGGTTGCCGAGGAACATGAAGCCCAGGACCAGGGTGGCGACGACCCAGCGGCGTGCGCTGTGGCGGTCGTAGCGCTCCTCGTCGAACACCGCCTTTTGCATGGTGAAGCTGGACGACACGAGGATCGCGGTGAAGACGCCGGCCTGGATGGTGTCGAGCTCGGTGCCGGCCGGCGGCCACACGGTGGCGTTGGCCCGGATGGTGAAGAACGCGGCGAAGAGCCCGCTAAAGAACATGAACTCCGAACCGAGCCAGATCATGACGCCGATGGCGAGCATCGGCGGCCGTTCGTGGACCACGCGGCGAGGCTTCGCCCCCTGGTCCACCTGAATGGCCTGACTCACGGCGTACTTCCTAGTCCAACGGGTGACGGCAACGCCAACATGCTGGTTGTCGCGGCACCTTCGGGGGGCGACGATTCGACTCCCGGCGCCGGCCGTCGCCGTCGAGCATGGCGTCGACACACGGCCGGTCGGCTCAACCGTCGGCGGGAAGGGACCCGAGGGCGGAGGGCAGGGGCTGGGAGTGCACGAGGGCCAGGCGGCGGGTGGGGCGGGTCAGGACCACGTACAGGGTTCGCAACCCCCGCGACGTGGGTACGAGGGGCCGCTCCTCCCCTCCGGGCAGGCCGGCGGCGATCAAGGCCGGCTCGACGACGACGACCGCGTCGAACTCGAGCCCGTTTGCCGAGCCGACGGGCAGCAGGACCAGGGGGGCGCCCAATCCGGGCCCCGAGCGGTCGCGGGGATCGACCGGATGGAGTCCCTGCTCGCGGATCGTCCGCTCCAGCGAGGCGAGGAGTCCCTCCGGGGAGAGCACCGCGACCCGGCCCTCGCCGATGGCCGCCAGTTCGTCGGCCGCGACGACGGCCACGGCCCGGAACAGCTCACCGCGCTCCGCCCGAAAGACCGTGGGGGGGAAGCCGGAACGCCGGACGGGTCGTGGGGCGGCGAGCTCCGGGGCGGCCGCCGCGAGGACCCTGGCGGCGACGTCCACCACCTCCGCCGGTGTTCGGTAGCTCACCGTGAGCTCGGACCGGCGCACCGGCCGGTCGGGGCTCAGGTGCATGGCCACGACGTCCCAACTGTCCGACGACGCCGCCGACGTGGCCTGGGCGATGTCCCCAACGACCGTCATCGACCCCGAGATCGACCGTCGGGCCAGCATGCGCAGCTGCATCTCCGAAAGTCCCTGCACCTCGTCGACCACGATGTGGCCGTACGCCCGGATCCCGTCCTCGGAGCCGTCCAGCGGCGCCAAGCGCCCGGCGGCCGGTGCCCCGGTGGCCGCGACGCCGTCCCGCGGCGCCCCCGCTCCCGGTGCGCGGGCCGCGGGTCCTCCGCCCGGTGCCCACTCGGGCAGGTCCAGCCCCCGCTCGCGCACCTCGGGTCGGGGCCGCAACGACCGGGGACGCGCCGGCCCGAGCAGGACCCGGGCCTCGTCCACCAGGGCGACGTCGGCCGACGTCCATCCCACCTCCCTGAGGCTCGTGGACCTCGGCCGATAGAGCATCGCCTGCTCGGCACCGGAGAGGATCCCGCGACCTGCCGCCGCCAGGAGGGGCCGGGCCCCAAACAGGTCGTGTACGAGCTCGTGGGGCTCCAGGCGAGGCCACATTCTGTCCAGCGCCTCGATGTAGGCGGGCACCCGGCGCAGGCGGCGGCGCAGCTCGAGGAGATCGAGCTCGTCGTCGGGTCCCGTCTCCTCGCCGAGAGGGTCCGCCCCCGGCCCCCCCGTCGCGAGGGCGCCGGCGCCCCGCAGCACGCGCTCGTACTGCTCGCCGAGACGGCGGACCACCAGGTTCTCCAGGTAGCGACGGCGGGAGTTGTGCGGGCCGCGGCGACGCCGCGTCGAGCCGACGATCTCTCTCGAGGCCTCGGCCGACAACCGGAGGACGGCGGCACCGAGGGGTATTGCCGCGTCGGTGCGCAAGGGGCGCTGACGGGTACGCACCGCCCGCGCCAGGAAGCGGCTCATCCGCGCCTCACCCTTGAGCTGTGCCACGTCCTCGGCGTCCTCGGCACGGATCCGGATCTCGGGCACCAGTCCCGTCACCGTGGACAGCGTGACGCCCGTCTCGCCGAGCGAGGGCAGGACCTGTTCGATGTAGCGGAGAAACAACGGGTTGGGTCCGACGACCAGCACGCCCTGACGCTCCAGGGGGAACCGGTGCGTATAGAGGAGGTATGCAGCTCGGTGGAGGGCGACGGCCGTCTTTCCCGTTCCCGGACCGCCCTGCACGAGGAGCACTCCGGCCAGCGGCGAGCGGATGATCTCGTCCTGCTCGCGTTGGATCGTGGCCACGATGTCGCCCATCTGGCCCGTCCTGGCCGCCCCGAGGGCGGCCAGGAGCGCACCCGGCCCGCCGAGCACGAGGCCGGTCTGTGCGAGCCCCGCATCCGGCGTCCCGGTGCTCGTCAGGACCTGGGGCCCCCGGCCGTTGACCGGCCACTGGTCGGGGCTGACGAAGTACTCGTCCTCCAGTCCCTCGACCCGTCGGGCCCGCACACCCAGGTGGCGCCGCCGGGCCAGGCCCTGGGGATCCAGGCCGGTGGCGCGGTAGAACGGCTCGGCCACCGGCGCCCGCCAGTCGACGACCAGGGGCTCGTGATCGGGGCCGGACACGGCCAGCCGCCCGATGTGGAACGACTCGAGCTCCCGTTCGGCGATCCGGTCGATGCGTCCAAAGCACAGGGCCTGGTCGCCGATGTCGAGCTGGGAGAGGCGAGCCAGGCTGGTGCGCACCACGATGTCCCGCTCCGTGCGGGACTGGAACGTCCCTCCCCTGCCCATGTCGAGGACCGATTCGAGCATGCGCGAGGCCTCGCCCCGCATGGCCTCCAACCCCTGGTAGGCCCGATCCAAGAAGCGTTGCTCCTCCGGCAGGTCGGGATGCCCGATCTCTCGGTCTGGCGCCACCTCGGCGGCTTCCTCCTTCCGACCACCCCCCACGACCACTCCCAAGATCGTGGCTCGGCGACTGCGGACGACACCACTCCGCGTGGTGCACAACTCTGGCCTGGAGATGCGGTACGACTGCGTTCGGGAGAAAGATCGATGTTAGTGGCCTGGGGGAACCCCCACGCCAACCCGCCGACGGCGTGAGGTGGTCCCGCACCCCCGTGGCTGCGATGATCTGCCTACGGCCGGCCACGGTCGCGAGTCCCCCGGGGCCGCGTCGGCCGAGGACCGATCGATGCGGATGCCAGGCGGCCAACAGCACTCGAGGAGGAACGCATGCTCGTCTCCACCATGAACGATGTCCCCGGCCATCGGGTCGCGAGCGTGCTCGGAGAGGTCTTCGGGCTCACGGTGCGTTCGAGGAACGCGTTTTCCCAGATGGGTGCCGGGTTCAAGTCGATGCTCGGTGGGGAGCTCAAGGGCATGACGAAGAACCTCCACGACAGCCGCCAGGAGGCGGTGGACCGCCTGGTGGAGGAGGCCCAGGCAAAGGGGGCCAACGCGATCATCGCCATGCGCTTCGACGCCTCTTCGATGGGCGACATGTGGACGGATTTCTGCGCATACGGCACCGCCGTCGTCGTCGAGCCGATGACGTGAGCGAGGGCGCGGCGGGCGGTGGCGCGGCGGGCGGCGCGAGCGCCCCGGAGAGCGGACCGGTGTTGGTTCGAGCATGTCGCGGGCTCCCGGTCGAGCACACCCCGGTGTGGTTCATGCGCCAGGCCGGTCGCTCGCTCCCCGAGTACCGGGCCGCCCGCGGGACGGCGAGCATCCTCGAGGCTGTCACCGAGCCCGAGCTCGCGGCGGAGGTCACCCTCCAGCCCGTCCGTCGCTACGGGGTGGACGCGGCGATCCTCTTCTCCGACATCGTCGTGCCGGTCCATGCCGCCGGCTTCGGTGTGAGGATCGTGGCCGGCCGGGGTCCGGTCGTCGACCGTCCATTCGCCACGGCGTCCGACCTGGTCCGCCTCCGCCGGCTCGAGGCGGGCGACCTCTCCCATGTGGGCCGGGCGGCCCGCCTGGTCGACGCGGAGCTCGAGGGCTCCGGCGTCGCCCTCATCGGCTTTGCCGGTGGCCCGTTCACCCTTGCCAGCTACCTGATCGAGGGAGGGGCCTCGCGCACCTTTGGGCGCACCAAGGCCCTGATGCACGGTGACCAGGCTCTCTGGCAAGCGCTCATGGATCGCCTGGTCGAGCTCACGATCACCTTTCTCACGGTCCAGGTGCACGCCGGGGCCGTCGCCGTCCAGCTCTTCGACAGTTGGGCCGGATGGCTGTCGCCCGGCGACTACGAGCGCTTCGTGCTCCCGCACACCCGGCGGATCTGGGCGGCCCTGCAACCCCTCGGTGTGCCGCGGATCGTCTTCGGAGTCGGGACGGGCGAGCTGCTCACGCTGATGGCCGAGTCGGGCGCCGAGGTGGTCGGCGTCGACTGGCGCGTCCCGCTGGACGCCGCACGCCGCCGCGTGCACCCCCTATCGGTGCAGGGCAACCTGGACCCGGCGGTCTGCCTCGCTCCCTGGCCCGTCGTGGAGCATGAGGCGAGGGACGTGCTGGCACGCGCCGGCTCGGCACCGGGCCACGTCTTCAACCTCGGCCACGGGGTGCTGCCCGAAACCGATCCGGGCATCCTCCGAGCCCTGGTGGAGCTCGTCCATGCCGAGGGGAGGGCGGGGGTAGCCCCGGGCGAGCTCGCAAGGCGCGGCTCCGATGGCTGATCGGACCGGCGTCCTCCTCATGGCGCACGGCACCCCGTCGTCGCCGGCGGAGATCGAGGCCTTTTACACGCGCATCCGGCGAGGCCGGCCGCCCTCGGAGGCTCAGCTGGCCGAGCTCCGTTCGCGCTACCAGGCCATCGGCGGCACCTCGCCCCTCACACGGCGCACGCAGGCGCAGGTCACCGCCCTGCGCGAGGTCCTGGACGAGCGATATCCGGGCCATTTCGTCGTCCGGTTCGGGGCCAAGCACACCTCGCCCCTCATCGAGGATGCCGCCGCGGATCTGGTCGCCCTCGGGCCGCGGCGCGTGATCACCCTCGTGCTCACGCCTCACTGGTCCTCTCGCGGCTCGGGCGAGTACCTGGAGCGGGCCGCCTCGGTGCTCGAGCGGAGCCTCCCCGTCGTCCCCATCCGGGAGTGGTACGACGAACCCGGCCTGGTGGCCCTCCTCGCCGAAAGGGTGCGGTCCGCCCTGGGCCGGGAGGGTGGCCTCGTGGTGTTCACCGCCCACTCCCTGCCACAGAAGGTGCTCGCGCTCGGCGACCCCTACACCGAGCAGGTCGAGGCTTCGGCGGCGGCGGTGGCGCGGGCAGCAGGCGTGGACCGCTGGCGGGTCGCCTGGCAGAGCGCCGGGCGCACGCCCGAGCCCTGGATCGGGCCGGATCTCCTCGACGTGCTCCGGGAGGTCGGTGGCCAGGGCGTCCGCGACGTCGTGATCTGCCCGATCGGGTTCGTCGCCGACCACCTCGAGGTGCTCTACGACATCGACATCGAGGCCCGTAAGGTTGCCCGGTGCGCCGGTGTGCACCTGGTACGGACGGAGTCCCTCAACGACGACCCTCGGTTCATCGAGGTCCTGGCCGACCTCGTCATGAGGGTGGACCGGGAGCACGGCACCTCCCCGCGACCCTGACCTCGTGATGTCGTCCCCGCCCGAGGCGACCGGTCCGCCAGCCTCGCCGACGGTGGTCGTGGTCGGCGGCGGGATCGCCGGACTCGCGGCCGCATGGGAGCTCGCGACGGGTGGGCCAAACGGTCGACGGCCCAGGGTGCTCGTGCTCGAGTCGGGTGGCCGCACCGGGGGAAAGCTCCGGACAGAGTGGTTCGCGGGTGGCCCGGTGGACGTCGGCGCCGACGGATTCCTGGCGCGACGCCCCGAGGCCGTGGAGCTCTGCTCGGAGATCGGGATGTCCGACGAGCTCGAGCCGGTCGGTCCCCGGGGAGCGTCGGTCTGGGCCCGGGGCAAGCTCCGAGCCCTTCCCGAGGGGATGGTCCTCGGTGTGCCGACGAGGCTCGCCCCGCTGCTGCGCTCGGGCATCCTCGGTCCCCCGGCGTTGGCCCGTGTCGCCCTGGACCGCATCTTGCCGAGGCCCGACATCCGCAGCCCGATCGGGGACCGCGCCATCGGTCCCCTCGTGGCCCACAAGCTGGGGCACCGGGTGGTCGACGTCCTGGTCGATCCGCTGGTCGGCGGCATCCATGCCGGCACCACCGCCGACATGAGCGCGGCGGCGGTCTTTCCCATGCTGCTGACGGCGGCACAGCGGCGCGGAAGCTTCACGCGCTCGTTGCGCCGGGTCGCGCAGGAGAGCGCCCCGGCCGAGACGCGACCCGAACAGCCCGATCCGGCGCCACTCTTCTGGGCCCTCCGCGACGGGATGGCGAGCCTGGGCGATCGGCTCACCGCCTCGCTCACCCGGCGGGGCGTGGACGTCCGCACCGGGACCCCCGTCACCGAGCTGCGTCGGGGCGATCCGCACGAGTCGGCCTGGGTCGTCGGAACGGCGAAGGGTCCGGTGCAGGCGGACGGGGTGGTGCTCGCCGTGCCCGCCCCAGAGGCCGCCTCGCTTCTCACCCCCCATCAGGACGAAGCCCCTCGCCTGCTGCGGGCTTTCGAGCATGCCAGCGTCTCGGTGGTGACCCTCGCCCTCCCGGCCGGCGCGCTGCCCCCAGGCCTGCACGGCACGGGGCTGTTGGTCCCGAGGGTGGCCAGGATCCCCTCCGGCCACCTCAACGAGGTCCTCGGCGCATCCGAGCCGGGAGGCGGGGGCAGGCGACGGAACCGGCGGCGCGATCGCTCCTTCATGGTGACGGCCGTGACCTACCTCTCCGCGAAGTGGCCACACCTCTCCCGCGCCCGGCTCCGACCCGGGGACGAGGGAAGCGAGGGTGTCGTGCTGCTCCGGGCCTCCCTCGGACGATGGGCGGACGAGCGGGCCGACGAGCTCGACGACGGGGCCCTGCTCGGACGGGTGCTCGCCGAGCTCGCCATCCTCGTGGGCCTCCGCGAGCTCCCACTCGAGGTGATGGTGACCCGCTGGACCGACGCCTTTCCCCAGTACCGGGTCCATCATCCACTGCGGGTCTCTGCCATCGAAGCGGGACTCGCTCGGCTGCCCCCCATCGCCGTCGCCGGGGCCACCTACCACGGCGTGGGCATCCCGGCCTGCATCGGAAGCGGGCGGGCGGCCGCTCGCGCCGTCCGGGAGCGCCTCGCGTCCACGATCGATCCCGCCTCGGCGGGGCGAGCGCCGCCGGTGGGATGACCACGACTCGCCCCGTGCTGTCGCCCTGGCGCGCGACCAGCGAGGGTGCCTGGTCACGGGCCGTCCGCCGTCGCCGCGGCAGGATCGCCGTGCCATCGCTGTCCGCGGGGCTGCTGATCGCCCTGTCGCTCCCCCCGTGGGGGTGGTGGCCGCTCGCCTTCCTGGGAGCGGCGTTGCTCTTCCTCCGCCTCAGGGGATTGCGGCTCCGCTCTCGGATCCTGGCCGGCTGGCTGGCCGGCTTGGGCTGCTTCGTGCCCGGCCTCTGGTGGTCCGCCGCCTTCAACTGGTACGGCGCCGTCGTCCTGGTGGTCGTCGAGGCGCTCTCGATGGCCGCCGCTGCGGCGCTGGTCCCGCCCGACCGGGGTCGTGTGGCGGCTTTCGTCGGATCCTTCACCCTGCTCGAGGCGCTCCGGATGGCCTGGCCCTTTGGGGGCCTGCCGCTCGGCGGGGTCTTCCTGGGCCAGGCGGACGGCCCGCTGCTCGACGTCGCCCGGCTCGGCGGTCCCCTGCTCCTCACCGCGGTGGTGTGGCTCGGCGGCGCCGGGCTCGGTCTGATCGGGCTGCTCGGCTACCGCTGGTACCGGGGCGACGGGGCGTCGTCGGGGGAGCTCTCCGCCGCCGTCGCCCCCCTCGTGATCCTCGTGGTGCTCGGCATCGGCGCGGCCCTGGCCCCGGATGGAGGACCCCCCAGCCGGGGCGTCTCGGTCGCCGCCGTCCAGGGGGGCGGACGGCGGGGCACGAGCATGTCGGAGGTCCAGCCCTCCGGCGTGTTTGACGCGCAGGAGTCAGCGAGCTCGGCGCTCGAGGCGGACCCTCCGGCGGGCGGTTCCCCGCGGCTGGTCGTCTGGCCCGAGGACGTCGTGGCCCTGTCGGGACCGCTGCGCGGGAGCCGCCAGGCCCAGGCGCTGTCGAGCCTGGCCCGGGGGCTGCACGCCACGGTGGTCGCAGGGGTGACCGTCGACGTCTCCGATGCGAGATTCCTCAACGAGGCCGTTGCCTGGGGTCCGAGGGGCCAGGTGGTGGGCTCCTACGAGAAGGTCCACCGAGTGCCGTTCGGCGAGTACGTCCCGTGGCGGGGCTTCTTCTCCGATCTGGCGAACCTCTCCGCCGTGCCACGGGACGCGGTCGTCGGCCGCGGAACGGGCATGCTCCAGACCCCGGCCGGCCGGCTCGGTCTCATGCTCTCCTACGAGGTCTTTTTCGCCGATCGGGGCTCGAGCGCGGTGGACGCCGGCGCCCAGCTGCTCGTGGTGCCCACCAACACGTCCTCCTACCGCACGAGCCAGGTCCCCTCCCAGGAGGTGGCGGCCGACCGGGTGCAGGCGGTCGAGAACGGTCGGGATCTCGTGCAGGCGGCCCCGACGGGCTTCTCCACGCTGGTCACACCCTCGGGAGACGTGCTCGAGCGCTCGCCGCTCGGCGCACGCGACGTCCTCGTGGGGACCCTCGGTCTGCGTGACGGCAAGACCCTCTACGGGTCGCTCGGCGACCTGCCTACGCTCGTGCTCGCCGCGCTCGCGCTCGCAGCCGGCTGGTTCAGCTCCCTGCGCCCACGCCGCCGGCACTGGTGAGGGCCCGGCGTGACCTCCCGGGGACACACGCCCGGGCTGCTCCCGATAGTCCGGCATGCTCCCGATAGTCCGGCATGCTCCTGATTGCCCGGCCTACTCGTAGTAGCCCGAGTGGATGTACAGGCAGGGGACGCCCTCGTCGACGAACATCGCGTGGTTCGCGGGGTCGTCCTCGACCGCCAGCAGGAGGTCGAGCCCGGTGGCCCGCAACTGGGTGACGACCTCCCGCTTGAAGTCGGTCACCTGGGAATAGTCTCCCCGGTCCCGCATCACGAGCAGGTCCCATCGCAGCCGGTAGCGCTCGAGCCAGGCGAGGGTCTGCGGGCGCACGCGCAACGGCCGGCCGGTGAGCAGCACGACGGCGAGCTCCCCTCGGAGGAGCTCCAGGAGCCGCTGGATCTCGGAGATGACGGGATCGTCGCCGCAGGCCTCGAAGAACGCGCTCCAATTGCGTCGTCCCTGCTCGATGAAATGCTGGCGACCCGCCGCGTCGGACAGCACGCCGTCGATGTCGAAGACGACGGCCGGTCCGGGCGGCACGGGTCCCTGCCGCCAGCACCAGTTGGGAGGGGACATGTCGGAGCGAGACTACCGATGACCACAGCCGGGCCAGGCACTCTGGCAGAATGGATGCCCTGATGGCCCAAGGTGCTGCCACCGGGGAGGCCCGGGCCGTCGCCCCCGTACCTGCCCTGCCCCGAGTCGATGCGCAGCCGACTGCCGTGCGCATTCCCCTCGGCTGGAGGGTCATGGTGGTGAGCGACCTCCGCCTGCGCCCCGAGCCGGCCCCCTTCTCGCCGGCCTCGGCCGGAGAGATCGCGGGCAACCTGCGCGACTGGACCGGACCTGGCGTGCTCGTGATCTGCGGAGGGCTCTTCGATCCGCCCGAGACCGACACCGAGGACCTGGGCCGATGGGTGGAGGGCGCCCTCGCCGCGCACACCGATCTGCGCGACGCGTTGCGCGCCTTCGCCGCCGTGGGCGACCGACGGATCCTCCTCATCCCCTCCCCGCCCGAGGCGGTCATGCTTGCGGACGGCGCCCAGGGCACGGGCGACGGTCCCCACGCGTGCCCGGCCGTCCGAAAGATCCTGGGCCAACTGGGCATCGAGCTGGCGCCCTCGATCCATCTCCATGCGGCCACCGCGGTGGGCGAGCGCGTCGTGGTCCTGCGTGCGGGACCGCCCTCCCCCGCTCCGGCCCGGCCCGAGGGATCGCAGACGGCGGGCGGCGCCGTCGGGACTCCCGCCTCCGAGCAGCAGCGGTGGTTGGCGGGCATGGACCGCCTGGAGCGTCCCTCGAGCTCGGAGAGCTTCGTGACCTCGCGCACGCTCTATCGGAGGCTCGGGCGGTATGCCTGGTGGCTGCTCGTGCCCGTCATGGCGGCCCTGCTGCTCCGGCTGCCCTTCGTCCTGAGCGGGCTCACCCACCTCTTCGGGAACGCGCCGGGCCCGAAGCACGCCCTGGCCCGGGCGCACAACGCCTCGTGGGGAATCCGTCTCGTGGTGGCGGGGGGGATCACCCTCGTCGAGCTCCTCGTGTTGGCCCTCGTGCTCGCCGTGCTGTCCCGACGAGTCTGGGTGGCCCTCGGCGGACAACGCCTGCCCCCGCCGTGGCGCAGGGGGCAGGACCGGAGCGGCGACGCCCAGCTCGATCCCGAGCTCGACGAGGCGCGCGCCCTCGTGGCCACGGGAGCGGCCGGCCTGATCGAGGGCGGCAACCTCCGCGCCCAGCTGGTCCACCTGGGGACCGGCTTCTACGCCACGCCCGGCGGGACCACCGAGGTGGTCCGAGAGCATCGGGGGCGGGTCGGGCTCGCACCGGTCTTCCTGCCCTACCTCCAAGTGGCCTTCGTCGAGATCGAAACCGGCGCCGACCTCCACGTGCGCCTGATGCGGGCGGAGGCCGGCCTCCCGAATTCGACCCGCCTCGAGCGCATGGTCAGCGCCGAGCACGTGGTCAAGGGGAGAAAGCCGGGCGCTGACCTGCACCCGGCCATGGTCGCCTCCTGGCCGAGGGGCGCCCCGTGGCCGCCACCCCCCGATCGCTCCGGCGAGCGCCAGAGGGCCCGGAGGGTGCGCCGGATCGCCGCCGCCGCCATCTTCCTCGCCGGCCTGGTCGACCTCCTGGTCGCCGTCAGCCCGCCGCTCCGGGCGGACCTCCACCTGGTGACGCGGTACCTGCCCCTCGGGGTATCGGAGGCGGCGGGCGCCCTCGTCGCGCTCGCCGGGATCGGGCTCATGATGCTCGCCCGCGGGATCCTGCGCGGCCAGCACCGCCCGTGGCAGGTCGCCATCCTCCTGCTCTCCGGCAGCGCGGTGCTGCACCTCGTCCGCTCGGCCGACGTCATCAGCATCGTCCTGTCCCTCGGGGTCGTGACGCTCCTCCTCGTCGAGCGTCGGTGGTTCCGGGCCGCCACCGACACCCGGTCGGCCCGTTCGGCGGCCACCACCGTGGTCCTCGGCGCGGTCGTCGCCGTTGCCTTCGCCACGCTGGCGGCGGAGATCGCGGGCGGCGTGCGCCGCCAGGCGCTCCCGGGGGCCCCCTGGGTGGCCCTCGCCGCGGCCGAGCGACTCGTCGGCCTGCACACCATCGCGATGCCCGACACGGTCAACGACTTCATGGGACCGAGCATGCTGGCGGTGGGCTGCGCGCTGGTGGTCGCCTGCCTGTTCCTCGCCACCCGACCGGTGGTGGATCGCGGCCTCTCCGCGACCTGGGCGGCGTCGACCCGCAGGGCGGCCGAGCACCGCGCCCGCGACATCGTCCGGCGGCACGGGACCGAGAGCCTCGACTACTTCGCCCTCCGCGACGACAAGCGTTGGTTCTTCCACCGCGACGGTCTCGTGGCCTACGCGGTGTATGGCGGAATGTGCCTCGTGTCTCCCGACCCCATCGCCCCCGTGGAGGAGCGCACGCACATCTGGCAGGCGTTCCGCCACTTTGCCGACCGCCACGGCTGGGGCGTGGCCATCATCGCCGCATCGGAGGAGTGGCTCCCCATCTACCGCAAGTCGGGGATGCACCACGTCTATATCGGCGACGAGGCCCTCGTCGACGTGCCCTCCTTCTCGTTGCAGGGGGGGAAGATGAAGGGCCTGCGGCAGGCCTGCACCCGGCTCTCGCGCTACGGCTATCGGGTCGAGTTCCTCGACCCCGCGACCGTGGGACCGCACCTGGCCACGTCCATCGTCGACCTCATGGAGCGCAAGCGGCGAGGGGAGACCGAGCGCGGCTTTTCGATGTGCCTCGGACGGGTGTTCGACCGGCGCGACACGGGCCTCCTGCAGACCGTGGTCTTCGGACCCGACGGCGAGCCCGTCGCCATGTGCCAGTTCGTCCCGGCCCCGGGTATCGGCGGCTACTCCCTCGACCTGATGCGGCGCGACCCCGGGGAACACCCCAACGGCCTCATCGACTTCGCGCTCTGCACCACGATCGAGCACCTCCGCGACCGGGGCGAGCGCGGGCTCAGCCTCAACTTCGCCGCCATGCGCTCCACCCTCGAAGGGGAGGGCGGCGACGGCATGGCCCAGCGGGTCGAGCGGTGGGCCCTGCGGCGCATGTCCGAGGTGCTCCCCATCGAGTCCCTCTGGCGGTTCAACAACAAGTACTCGCCGGCCTGGATCCCCCGCTACGTCGTCTACGACGCCCCGGAGCGCATCGCGCCGGCGGTGGCCGCCATCTTCCGGGCGGAGTCCCTGACCGAGATGCCGGTGATCGGTCGGTTCCTCGGCTGAGCAGCTGAGCGGCTGCAGCGGCTGAGCCCCCGTCGGTCTGGGGCGGCCCGGGAGCCGGGGCTACCATCGCTTTCTCGGCCCGACCCGAGAGCGCTCGCTCGATGCCCGACGACCACGCCGCCGCCTCCAGAGAACCGCAAGCCCACGAGGCCCCGGGTCTCTCCTGGAAGACCGTCGTCAAGCAGGCGGTGGTGGTGCTCGTCGCGGGCCTGGCGCTCTACCTGGTCGCGCCCAAGCTCATCGACGTCTTCTCGGCGTTTCCACAGCTCAAGACCGTCGGCTTCGTCTGGCTCGCCCTGAGCTTCGTCGCCGAGGCCGCGCATTTCGCCTGCACCTTCGCCCTGCAGCGGATCGCCCTGCGGACCAAGGCCTGGTTCCCCGTGGTGACGTCGCAGCTGGCCGGGAACGCCATCACCATGATCATGCCCGGAGGGGCGGCGGTCGGGGCCGCCGTCCAGTTTCAGATGCTCTCGACGAGCGGCATGGACACCATCGAGGCGGTCGGCGGACTCACGGCGTTCTCGCTGCTCGGCATCGCCGGGCTTCTGGCTCTGCCGGTCATCGTCTTGCCGGTGATCCTGCTCGGGGCGCCGATCAACCCCAGCCTCTACGACATCGCGCTCCTCGGGGCGGTGGCGTTCTTCCTCTTTGCCGCCTTCGGCGCGGTGCTCTTGCTGGCCGACCGCCCGATGCGCTTCGTCGGACGGATCGTGCAGAAGGCCCGCAACCGGCTCCTGCGCCGGCGACCACCCATGTCGGGGCTCGAGGACCGGTTGGTCGAGCAACGCGACCTGATCCGATCCGTGCTGGGGAAGCGGTGGCTGCAGGCCCTCCTGCTGTCGGGCGGTCGGATCCTGTTCGACTGGCTGTGCCTGCTCTTCGCCGTGCGGGCCGTCGGCAGCCACGCCCGGCCCTCGCTCGTGCTGATCGCGTACGCCATCACGGGGATCATCGGCCTGGTCCCCATCACACCCGGGGGGCTCGGCATCGTCGAGGCCAGCCTCACGGGGTTCCTCGTGCTCGCTGGGGTGGGGTCGGGTCAGGCCGTCCTGGCCACGCTCGCCTACCGCCTGGCGTCGTACTGGCTGCCGATGCTCACCGGACCCTTCGCGTACGGCGCGTTCCGGCACCGCTACCGCCATGCGGCCTCGATTCCCCCGAGCGAAGGAGGGACCGCGGAGGCCTGAGAGGCGTCCTCCCGGGCGGGCCGGGCAACCGAAGGTGGGTCAGCCGATGAACAGCAGCGTCGCCTTGTGGGCGAAGTCGACGATGGGCGCCGGCCACACCCCAAAGACGACGGTGACCCCGACGCACAGGGCGAGCGCCACGGCCGTCAAGGCGGGGACTCGGGGGAAGGCAGACTCGTCGTCCTCGGCCTGCTCGGCCGCCGAGCCGGCCGGCTCGGCCTCGGCCTCCGGCGCCGAGGAGGCCGACTCCCGGTCGAGCAGCAATTCGGCGTTGAGCTCGGTGACCACCGCCATGCCCCGCTCCGTGCCGGCCCACGTGGCTCGCTCGGGCCACGTGGTGAGAGGCCCTGTGCCGGCCACCTTCTCCCCCGAGCCGTCGGGCCCTCGGCCATTGCCGGCCCCCTCGCCCTCGACCGGGGCCGCCCCGTCGCCGAGCGAGATCCCGTCGAGGCCCCCCCACTGGTCCTCGACGATCTCGCCACCGGTGCCCGTGGCCACCGGTTCGAGGCCCGGCGGTGCGTCCGACGGGCGGAGGGGCGAGTACATGAGGACACCGACCCGGAGGTAGAAGAAGGCGGCGATGGCGGCGGAGACCATGGCGATCACGGCCAGCGGCACGGAGTTGGCGTCGACCCCGGCCACCACCACCTCGAGCTTGGCCAGGAAGCCGGTGGTGAAGGGGATGCCCGCCTGGGCCAGGAGCAGCACCGCGAACGACAGCGCCAGCCAGGGACGGCGCGCCGCGAGGCCCCGGTAGGAGGTCGAGATCGTGGGATCGGTCGGCTCGACGCGCCCATGACGGTGACCACCGCGAAGCGTCCCGATGACCATGAAGGTGTAGGTGAAGAGGTAGTACAGGGCGGCGCTGACGCCCCGCGCCGTGGCCGCCTGCAGGCCGAGCGAGGACGAAGCCGGCGTGGTTGATCGACGAGTAGGCCAGCATGCGCTTGATGTCGCGCTGGACCACGGCCAGACCGGCTCCGAGCACCAGGGTGAGGACGGCGAGCACCGTACACCACCGGCTGCCAGTCGGTCCGCAGCACGCCGAAGGACGAGACGAACACCCGGAGCAGGGCGGCGAACCCGCCGGCCTTGGCCACCGCGGCCATGAAGCCCGTGATCGGCGAGGGCGACCCCTGGTAGACGTCGGGGGTCCACAGGTGGAAGGGGACGGCGGCGATCTTGAAGGCGAAGCCGACCAGCAGCAGGGCCATGCCGGCCAGCAGGACGCCGTTGTGACACGACCGTGTTGTGCGCCAGGAAGTCGGCGATCTGCGGGAGGTTGGTGGTGCCCGTGGCGCCGTAGGTGAGGGCGATCCCGTAGACGAAGATGGCCGAGGAGAAGCTGCCCAGGATGAAGTACTTGAGCGCGGCCTCGCCCGAGTCGGCCCGGCGATGGTTTTGCGCCGCCAGCACGTAGAGGGCGATCGACAGGATCTCGAGCCCGAGGAAGATGACGATCAGGTCGTTGGCCTCGGCCATGACATGGCGCCCGCCGCCGACACCAGGGCCAGGACGTGGACCTCGGGGCCCTGCTCGCCCTCGCGCCTCAAGTACCCGTCGAGCACGAGCGACGAGAGGAACATGGCGCACGAGAACAGGACCGCGACCAGCGCGCTGAAGCCGTCCATCGACGACCGCGTGGTCGATGGAGGTCTGCGGGCCCTGCGACGTCACGTCGGCCCACTGCCACAGCGACACCCCGAGCGAGCCCAGCGCCACGGCGCACGACGCCCCGGTGGCCACGGCCAACCGCATCGGGCGGCGCAGGAGCGACGAGACCCCCAGGACGAGCGACGGCCCCGCCCAGCATCACGATGACCGGCAGGATCGACAGGTAGCGGATGTGCGGGGTCGGGAGCTTGCCCGAGGAGCTCGCGGTGTGCGCTGCGGCGAGAAGGAGCGGGGTCACGGCGTGCCTCCGGGGGAACCGCTCGCCTCCGCCGGGCCGGGGGGCGGCGTGGCGGGAATTCGGTCCAGCCGGACCGAGTGATGGCGCTTGTGCGAGACCTGCCCGGCCGTTGCGGAGCGGGTCGGGGTGCCCTCGGCGCCCGCCGTCCCACGCGTGGCCACTGCGGGCTGGCGACTGTGGGTCGCGGCGTTGACCTGGGCGACGAGGCGGTTGACCGACGGCGTGATCCGGTCGAGCACGGGCTTGGGGTAGACGCCGAGCACGACGATGAGCGCGATGAGCGGCGCGACCACGAGGCGCTCGCTCCACGCCAGGTCCTTGATGGCCGACGTCGGCTTCGTCCGGCTCGTGGTGGAAGACCTGCTGGTAGGCCCACAGCAGGTAGATGGCGGCGACGACCACCCCTGCGGTGGCCACCACGGCCCACCACCGGTGGGTGAGGAAGGTGCCCGACAGGATCGAGGAACTCGCCCGACGAATCCGTTGAGCCCGGGCAAGCCGATCGACGGCCATCATGGCCACGGTGAAGACGGCCGCCAGGACCGGCGCCGGGCGACTGGAGCCCCCGCAGCTCGGACACCTGCCAGGTCCGGCGGCGCTCGTAGATCCAGCCGATGAGGAGGAAGAGCGCGGCGGTGATCAGCCCGTGGTTGACCATCTGGAGCACGCCGCCGGTACAGTCCCTGCGTGGTGAGGGCGAAGGTGCCGAGCACGATGAAGCCGATGTGCGCCAGCGAGGAGTAGGCGACCAGCCGCTTCATGTCCCGCTGGGCGCAGGCCACCACGGCGCCGTAGAGGATCCCGATCACGCCCAGGGTGAGCAGCAGCGGGGCCAGGTCGACGCGGTGGCCTGGGGGAAGAGGTTGAGGTCGAAGCGGATGATGCCGTAGGTGCCGAGCTTGGCCAGCACCGCCGCCAGGATCATCGAACCCGCCGGTCGGGCGCCTCGGCGTAGGCGTCGGGCGACCAGGTGTGGAAGGGGAAGAGCGGGGCCTTGACGGCGAAGGCGGCGGTGAAGGCCAGGAAGAGCAGGACCTCGGTGGCCGAGGAGAAGTGCGTGTGGACGAGGGCCGGCAAGGTCGAAGGTGAGCACGCCGGTCTGGCGCTGGTGGAGGAAGGCCACCACCACGATCCCCACCAGGAGGAAGGCCGAGCCGAGGAACGTGTAGACGAAGAACTTGACGGCGGCGTAGGCCCGCCGCGCGATACCCCCACCCGCTGATGAGGAAGTACGCCGGGACCAGGGTCAGCTCGAAGAACAGGAAGAACATGATCAGGTCGAGGGAGACGAAGCTGCCGATGCACGCCGCCTCGAGCAGGAGCATCCAGGCGATGAAGGTCCGGGGGTCCCGCTGGTTGCGCGCCGCGACGATCACGAACGGGAACAGGACGGCCGCCAGGAGGACGAGGAAGACCGAGATGCCGTCCACTCCGAGGTACCACGAGATGCCGAGCGACTGCGCCCAGACGTGGTTCGAGACAAACTGATACCCGCCGTCGCCGAGCTGCATGAGGCCGGCCACCCCGGCCGCCAGGCCCAGGGTCACCACCGCGGTGCCGAGCCCGACCACCTGGATCAGCCAGCGAGGGGCGCGGACCAACAGGGCGCACGCCGCGGCCCCCGCCGCCGGCAGGAGCATGAGAACGGTCAGGTAGGGGAAGCCCGGGCTGTGGCTCACGACCACCACACCCTGCTCACCATGAAGGCGATGATCCCGGCGAGGCCGAGGACGATGCCGAGCGCGTAGTTGCGCACGTACCCGGACTGGACTCGCCGCGAGACCGAGCCGGTGCCCCGCACCAGCCTGGCCGCCCCGTTGACGGCGCCGTCGATGATGCGGGTGTCGAT
Organism: uncultured Actinomycetes bacterium; assembly: GCA_963773635.1. Taxonomy (GTDB): domain Bacteria; phylum Actinomycetota; class Acidimicrobiia; order Acidimicrobiales; family RAAP-2; genus CAVZBW01. The sequence continues at coordinate 1,954,288 of CAVZBW010000005.1, forward strand.
CACGGTCGCGGAGAACCGGGCGACAAGCTGACCGGGGCGCCCGATGATGGCGTCGTAGAAGTCGTCCCAGTACCACCGCCTCTGCAAGAACATGGGCTCGAGCTCGGGCCGGTCGACCCGGACGTGCCACAGGCCCCAGGCGATGGCGAGACCGATCACCGCCAGGCCGGCGTCGACCAGGGCCAGGGCCCACTCGGCCGGGACGCTCTCGGCCGGGTGGTAGAGGGTGCCGGCAAAGACCGGACCGAGCCAGCTCTCCAGGTTGTTGGTGTGCACCCAGGGGAGGTCCAGGACGCCGCCGACGAAGGCCAGGACGGCCAGGATCACGAGGGGAAGCCGCATGACCCACGGCGATTCGTGCGGCGGGTGGTGCGCCGGGTGGTCCCCCACGGCCTTGGCCCACCTCGCCTCGCCGGTGAAGGAGATGAAGAACAGGCGGCTCATGTAGTAGGCGGTGAGCAGCGCCGTGACGACGCCGAGCGCCTACAGGGGCGGGTACTGCGCGAACACGTTGGTCAGGACGTCGCACTTCGACCAGAACCCCGACAGGGGCGGGATGCCCGCGATGGCCAGCCATCCCACGATGAAGGTGCCGAAGGTCCACGGCATCAGCTTGCGGAGGCCGCCCATCCGCTTCATGTCCTGCTCGTCGTCCAGGCCGTGGATGACCGAGCCCGCCCCGAGGAAGAGCAGCGCCTTGTAAAAGGCGTGGCAGACCATGAGGAAGATGGCGGCGATGTAGGCGCCGGAGCCGACGGCCAGCATCATGTAGCCGATCTGCGACACCGTCGAGAAGGCCAGGACCTTCTTGATGTCCTGCTGGGTCGAGGCGATGGTCGCGGCCACGAACGCCGTGACCCCACCGATGGTGGCGACCACCAGCGCGGCGTCGTGGGACTGCAGCAGGAGCGGGTTCATCCGGCACATCAGATAGACGCCCGCGGTGACCATGGTGGCGGCATGGATCAGGGCGGAGACCGGCGTCGGGCCCTCCATGGCGTCCGGCAGCCAGTTGAAGAGGGGGATCTGCGCCGACTTGCCGGTGGCGCCGAGGAAGAGCAGCAGCATGACGGCGGCGGTGACCCCGGCGGGACAGCAGCGACTTGTGGGCGAAGATGGTGAGGTAGTCGAGGCTCCCGATCTTGGAGAAGACGAGGAACATGGCGATGAGGAAGCCGGCGTCGCCGATCCGGTTGTAGACGAAGGCCTTCTGGCCTGCGGAGGCCGCGGAGGCACGCTGGAACCAGTACGAGACCAGCCAGTAGGAGCAGACCCCCACCCCCTCCCACCCCACGAACGTCACGAGCAGGTTGCTCCCGAGGACGAGCACCAGCATCGAGAACACGAAGAGGTTCATGTAGAGGAAGAACTTGGGGTAGTCCCGGTCGCCCTTCATGTACCCGATGGAGTACAGGTGGATGAGCATGCTCACGCCGGTGACGAACAGGCACATCGTCATCGACAGCGGGTCGACGAGGACCGCCCACTTGACCTGCAGCCCCCCGACGGGGATCCAGCTGAAATAGGTCTGCGTCACGTGGCGGGCCCCGCCCGGGTTGATGTTCAAGAGGCCGACGAACACCACGACCGCCGACACGAACGATCCCGCGATCGCGACGGTGCCGACGATGCCCGCGGCCGGGTCGCCGATGCGCCGGCCCGCGCAGAGCAGCACGACGAAGCCCGCGAGCGGGAACAGCAGCATCAGATAGGGGACGTGGACCATTTCGGCGGGGGGCCTCCTCAGCCCTTCAAGATGTGGAAGTCGTCTGCGGTGCTGTGCGCCCGCCGCCGGAAGATGGCCACGACGATGCCGAGGCCCACCACGACCTCGGCGGCGGCCACCACGAGGACGAAGAACACGGTCGCCTGTCCCCCGATGTCGCCGAGCATCCGCGAGAACGTGACAAACGAGAGGTTGGCCGCGTTGAGCATGAGCTCGATGCACATGAACATCACGAGCACGTTGCGGCGCACGAGGAGCCCGACCGCACCGATGGCGAACAGGATGGCCGCGAGACCCAGGTACCACTCCCCGCCGAGCGTCACGGTGCGACCCCCTCTCGGTCCTTGTCCCCCACTCCGGGCGCGCCGCCCTCGGCCGGCGCGCCACCGGACGACTGGTCCTCGGCCGCCGGGCTGGCCGGGAGGTCCCGTCCCGACTCCTCGAGCTGGCCGTCCTCGGAGCCGGGGCCGGCATCCTCTCCCGCCTCGTCGTCGTCGTCGAGGGTGGGCCGAGCGGGCCGGCGAGCCAGCACCACCGCGCCGACGACGGCGATGACGAGCAACCCGGCCGTGATCTCGAACGCGAACAGGTAGGTGGTGAACAGCGACTTACCGAGCTTGGACACGTTGCTGCCCTTGCCAGCGGTCGAGCCGGTCGCCGCGTGGGCCCCGGTCGCCCAGTGGGCGTGGGCCACCAAGATGAGCACGCCCACCACGACGACGGCCACCAGCAAGAGGGCCAGGGGCCGCTGGAGCTTGAGGGGCTCGTCCTCGATGTTTTCGCTCCGGTCCACGCCGAGGAACATGATCACGAAGAGGAACAGGACGACGATGGCGCCCGCGTAGACGATGACCTGGACGGCGGCGAGGAAGTCGGCCTGCTGCTCGATGAAGAGGACGGCGATGCCGAAGAGGGTCAACACCAGCATCAGCGCGGCGTGGACCGGGTTGCGCGAGGTGACCACGCCCAGGCCGCCGACGAGGACCATGGCCGCGCAGATGATGAACGTGATGAGGTCGGGGATGGTGGTGCCCGAGCTCGTGGCCGCGAGCAGACCCGTCATGCGGGCTTCTCCTCGGCGGGCTCGCTCCCGGGGGGCGGCGGCGCCATCGAGAGCGGCAACTGCTCGACCGCGCCATCACGGGCCCTCGGCAGTCCGAGCTTGGCGGCATGCCGCCGCTCGCGGAGCTGCTCCATCTTCTCCTGGAGCCGGAGCACCCGGCCCCGCACGCCGGCTCGCTCGATCGGGACGTCCTGCTCCAACAGGTGGGACTCGAGGACCTCCCGGAGGGGAATGCTCCCGGAGGCGGCGTCGTCACGATGGCCCGACTGCCCGGCCTCGGGCTGCCGGACGCCGTAGCCGAGCTCGCCCGACCACTGCACCCGACCCTCGTAGGCGGCCCGGCCCGAGGGAGAGGTCGCCCGCATCCAGCCGGACGTGTGCAGGTCGTCGCCCACCCTCCAGTCCTCCCAGGGCAGCTGCTGGGGCCGGCCGTCGTCCCGGACGACGAGCTCCTTCTTGGTGTAGATGGCGTCCGCCCGGTTGGTGAAGGAGAACTCGAACAGCTTGGACTCGGTGATGGCCTCGGTCGGGCAGGCCTCGACGCACAGGTCGCAGTGGATGCAGCGCAGGTAGTTGATCTCGTAGACGTAGCCGTAGCGCTCGCCCGGAGAGACGGGGTCGTCGGGAGGGTTGTCGAGTCCCCTCACGTAGATGCAGTCGGCCGGGCAGACGCCGGCGCACAACTCGCAGCCGATGCACTTCTCCATGCCGTCCTCGTAGCGGTTGAGGACGTGGCGGCCGTGCTGGCGGGGCTGCTTGGGCTTCTTCTCGTCCGGGTACTGCGTGGTGACCCGGCGCCGGGCCAGGTGCTCAAAGGTGAGCTTGAAGCCGCCAAAGAACTTGAGGTCGCGGCGCAGGTCCGACAGGAGGCTCATTCCCGCCCGCCTCCTCCCTCGCCCCCGCCGGGCGGAAGGTACTCCCGCGGGAGCAGCCGCACCCCGAGCTGCGGCAGAAATGGGCGCTCCTCGTCGCGCCCGGCGCCCACGTTGAGCGCCCGCACGAGGAGGAACGCGGCGGCGAGCACGCCCACCGCGAGCAGGAGGCCCCACCAGTGCCAGACGACGAACCCGGCCACGATGAGCAGCCAGGCGAGCGACAGCGGGATGAGGCGCTTCCAGCCGAGTTCCATCAGCTGGTCGTAGCGCATCCGGGGCAGTGCGGCGCGGAACCACACGTACGACGAACAGGAAGACGAAGGTCTTTCCGAGGAACCACAGGATCGGGAAGATCCAGTAGAGGTGCGGGATGTGGAAGCCCGGACCGTCCGGGCCCCCGAGGAACAGGGTGACCACGATCGCCGACATGGTGATCGTGTTCATGAACTCTGCCAGGTAGAAGAGCGCGAAGCGAAGCGACGAGTACTCGGTGTTGAAGCCGCCGACGAGCTCCGAGTCGGCCTCGACGAGGTCGAAGGGCGGCCGGTTGAGCTCGGCGGTGATGGCGATCAGGAAGAGGAAGAACGGCACGAAGCCGAGCCGGATCAGGTTCCAGTCCCAAAAGCCCGCGGACTGGGAGATCACGATCGACCGGGTGGACAACGACCCGGTGATGAGGACCACGCTCACCACGACCATGCCGAGGGCCGCCTCGTAGGAGATCATCTGGGCCGAAGCCCGGACCGCCCCGAGCAGCGGGTACTTGGAGCCCGAGGCCCAGCCGGCCAGCATCACCCCGTAGACGGCGATGGACGACATGGCGAGCACGAGCAGGATGCCGATCGGCGGGTCGGCGACCTGCAGCTCGAAGGTGTGTCCGGCGATGGTGACGATCCCACCGACGGGGACCACGGTGAAGATGAGCAGGGCCGGGACGAGCGCCAGGTAGGGCGCCAGCTTGAACACGAAGGGGTCGGAGCGCTCCGGGATCAGGTCCTCCTTGAAGAAGAGCTTGATTCCGTCCGCCAGGGTCTGCAGCAGACCGAAGGGACCAGCCCGGTTCGGGCCCACCCGGCTCTGCATGTCCGAGATGACCTTGCGCTCGAACCAGATCATGAACATGACCGTCACCATGAGTGCGCCGAAGGCCACGAGCACCTTGATGACGACGATGAGCCACTGGATCCAGCCGACCCCGTTGTCGAAGAGGGGGTCGGTCGCGACGAGGTGCACCAGGCCGGCCGGCAGGCCGATCACCGAGCCCACGGGTGCGAGTCCCGCCGCGCTCACAGGGACTCCAGACGTACTTCGGTCACGGCGGCGGAGCCGTCGATGAGGACGGCCGCCGCGTTGCGGTCCGGACCCGGGTCCGCGGCCCCCGGTGCGCCGGGCCCGGCCGGCACCGGGAGGTTGAAGTCGACGGCCACCACGCCGCGGGCCAGCTGGGGATCCGGCACGGCCGGCAACTCGAGCGCGCCGCGCGGCGAGCGCACGCGCACCCGATCGCCCCGCTCCAGGCCGAAGCGGTCGAGGTCGTAGGGGTTGGCACGCAGCTCGGCGGTGCCGACGAGCGGCCCGAGCGAGGGAGAACCGTCGACCAGGGACCCGAGGTCGTAGAGGCGACGACCGGAGACGAGGCGCAGCGAATAGCTGTCGTACGGCGGCACGTGCGGCGCCTCGAGATCCTGTGCGGCATCCGCACCGATCGGCGCGGGGACGGGGGAGGACCCGCCCGATGGAAGGGCCTCCGGCCCCCCGGCCTCGACGCCTCCGCGGACCTCGACCAGACCGGCGCGCGGCGGCGCGCCCTGGAGCTCGACCGACAGCACCCCCGGGATGGCGATCGGGTCGGTCGGCGACAAGGTGGGGGCGGAGAGCTCGCCGGCCGCCGCGTCCACGGGCACGAGGACGCCGTCGGAGGGCCGCTCGAGGAGGGCACCGGTAAGACCCCGATGCGAAGGTGCCACGGTCTCGATCTCGTTCCAGAGCTCCTCGAGGCTGCTCACGTCCAAGTCGGTCCCGAGGGCCGCCGCAAGCTCGGTCGCGATCATCCAGTCGGGCCAGGACAGGCCGGGCGGTACGAGCTTCTGGCCGAGCCGGCTCACCCGGCCCTCCACGTTGGTGGTGGTGCCGGGGCGCTCGTGCGCCATGGCGGCCGGCAGGACGATGTCGGCATGCTCGAGCAGCCTGCCGGGCCGGGAGCCGACCACCACGAGGGGGTCGGCCGCGGCCAGGGCCCGCTCGGCCAGGGGACCCTCAGGAAAGTCGCCGAGGGGATCGCCCCCGAGCAGGACCAGACCTCGCACCTTGCTCTTGGCGGCGCTCTCGGCGGCGCTTTCGGCGGCGCCGTCCGATGCGCCTCCCGAGACGGACGACGCATCGCCCCCGGAGAGGGACGAGAGGATCTGGCGGGCGTCGCGGCCCCGCTCGTCGGGGACCGAGCCCCACGCCGCGCCGTACCAGGCGCGCCCGGACTCGAGGGCGACCCGCCCGGGCAGCAGGCCCGGGGCGAGGCCCATGTCGAGGGCGCCGTGGACGTTGCCGCGCCGCAGAGCCGGCAGGAACCGGGCACCCGGCCACGCCCGCGCCAGCCGGACGGCGGCCTCCCCGACCACCCCGGCGTGCTCGGCCATCGATGGCCGCCCGAGCACCACCACGACGCCCGCGCCGGTGGGCTCGGAGCTCGCGGCAGCCAGCAACCGGCGCGCCTCGTCCAGGTCCTCGCGGCTCCACGAAGGGCCCTCGGGGTGGGCCAGCAGGCCCTGGACCACGCTGTCGTCGCCGGTGAGGGCCTGCGCGACGCCGGGGGCGTCCCCGGGTCGCAGCCGGAACGACACGGCGGCGTAGGGGGTCAGGGCCGTCCCCTGGGGGCTCAGCTCGATCAACCGGGTCGCCCCGTCGACGGCGGACTCCCGGAGCCGCAGGTAGAGCACGGGAAGCTCCTCACGGAGGTCGCCCGTCAGCAGCACCACCGCCCGCGCGGAGCACGCCTGGTCGATCGTGGCCCGGGGCAGGCCCATCACGAGCTCGGCCGGCAGTCCGTCCCCCAGCTGTGCGTCCACCGAGTCGGTCCCGAGGACCCCCTTGGCCACACGGCACCAGGCATAGGCGGCCTCATTGGTGAGCCGAGCGCCGCCGAGGAAGGCCAGCGCCGACGCCCCGTGCTCGTCCCGGACGCCCGCGAGCCGGTCGGCCGCCGCGGCGAGCGCCTCGTTCCACGAGACCGAGACGAGCTGGCCCTCCTTGCGGACCAGCGGCTCGGTCAACCGGCCCTGGCGCACGTCGCCGGTCTCGTGGGTCTCACCCGTGAAGCCCCGCCCCAGCGTGACGGGAACGGCCTGGGGGTCACCGCTCGCGCTCGGGGGGTCCCCACCGGCCACGTCGCCGTTGACCGCCTCGTAGACGAAGCGTCCCTTGTCGCACAACCAGCCGTGGTTGACCGGCTCGGCGTCGAGGCCGAGCAAGCGGGTGAGGCGGTTGCCCGAGGACTGGACCGCCACCCGGCAGCCAAAAGCGCACGTGGTGCACGTCGACTCCACCTGGTCCAAGTCCCAGGGTCGGGCCGTGAACCGGTACGGGGTGGCGGTGAGGGCGCCCACGGGGCAGATCTGCACCGTGTTGCCGGAGAAGTACGAGGTGAAGGGGGTCTCCGGGAAGATCGCCACCTCCACGTGCTCGCCCCGGCCGGCGAAGTCGATCTGGGCCTCGCCGGCCACCTCGGCCGCGAACCGCGTGCACCGCCCGCACTGGATGCAGCGCTCCCGGTCGAGCAGCACCAGGTCGGAGATCGGCAGGGGCTTCTCGAAGTGCCGCTTCTCCTCGACGAAGCGGCTCTCCCCCGGCCCGTAGTGCAGGGTCTGGTCCTGCAGCGGGCACTCCCCACCCTTGTCGCACACGGGGCAGTCCAGCGGGTGGTTGACCAGGAGGAACTCGAGCACGCCGTCCTGGGCCTTCTTGACCTTGGGAGAGGTGGTGACGACCTCCATGCCGTCGCTCACCGACACGAAGCACGACGGTTGAAGGGTCGCGCCTCTCGGGCCGCTCACCTCGACGAGGCACATGCGGCACATCCCGACGGGACGCATCCGGGGGTGGTAGCAGAAGCGGGGGATGAACACGCCGGCCCGCTCCGCTGCCGCGATGATGAGCTCGCCCTTGCGCGCCTCGACGGATCGCCCGTCGAGCGTGAAGGTGATCTGGTCCTCAGGCATGCGGGCAGGCGCCTTCTTTGATGTGGATGAGAAACTCGTCGCGGTACATCGAGATGGCGGAGTTGATCGACGGCGGGATGGACGGGCCCAGCACGCAGATCGTCGTCTGCTGCGGCGGCCAGGTCAAACCGGGCGATATGTTATCGCAGACATCCAGCAGTAATTCCAGGTCCTCGGCCCGGCCGGTACCGTGCTCGATGCGGTAGAGCACCCGCTCGAGCCAGCCCGACCCCTCCCGGCACGGGGTGCACTGCCCGCAGGACTCCCGAAAGAAGAACTTGGTGATCCGCCAGGCCGCCCGCACCACGCACACGCTCGAGTCCATGACCACCACCGAGCCCGAGCCGAGCATCGATCCGGCCTGGGCCACCGCGTCCTGGCTGAGCGGGAGATCCACCTGCTCGGGCCCGAACCAGGGCGAAGAGACGCCGCCGGGGATGAACGCCTTGAGCTCCCGGCCGCCGGGTATGCCCCCGCCGAGGACCGGTGCGTAGATGAGGTCCCGAAAGGTGGTCTTGGCCATCTCGACCTCGTAGACGCCCGGGTTGCGGACGGTGCCCGAGAGGGCGAAGAGCCGGGTGCCCGTCGAGGTGCCCTCGCCCAGTGCGGCGAACCCCTCACCCCCGTGGTTGATGATCCACGGCAGGTTGGACATGGTCTCGACGTTGTTGACCACCGTCGGCTGGCCGTAGAGGCCGATCGCCGCCGGGAAGTAGGGGGGCTTGATGCGGGGGAATCCCCGCTTGCCCTCCAGGGACTCGAGCAGCGCGGTCTCCTCCCCGCAGATGTAGGCGCCGGCACCCGGGTGGACGACGATATCGATCGAGAACCCCGACCCGAAGATGTCCTCGCCGACCGCCCCGTGCTCGTAGGCCTCGTTGAGGGCCTGCTGCACGCGTTCGAGGCCGAGAGCGAACTCGCCGCGGATGTAGATGAAGGCCTGCGTCACCTGCAGGGCCCACGCGGCGATGAGCACGCCCTCGATGAGCTGGTGCGGCCCGCGCTCCAGCAGGAGGTGGTCCTTGAAGGTGGCGGGCTCGCTCTCGTCCCCGTTGACCACGAGGTAGGTGACCGGGTCCTTGCGCAGCATCGACCACTTGCGGCCCGCCGGGAACCCGGCGCCCCCCCGGCCGAGGAGGCTGGCCTCGTTGACCTGGGCGGCGACGTCCTCGGGGGTCATGGTCAGGGCCTTGCGCAGCGCCTGGTACCCGCCCATCTCGAGGTAACGCCCGAGGGTGTGGCGGTCCTCGTGCTCCAAGCCGGAGGTGACGATCTTGGGCGGGTCCGTGATGGCCATCAGTGCTCACCTCCGCCCGCCGTAGCCCGAGCCGCCTGGGCCTCCGCCGCCTGGGCCCGCTCGGCCACGATCCGCTCCGGCGCGACCCGGAGGCCGCCGGTGCGCCGGATCCGCACCAGGGTCCCGTGCGCCGGGATCTCGTCCTGGCGCCGGCCGGCCCGGAGCTCGGCGATGAGTCCGTCGAACTGGTCCGGCGACAGTCCTCCGACGAAGCGGTGGTTGACCTGGACGCACGGCGTGCGGTTGCAATCCGCGAGGCACTCGGCCTCCTCCAGCGTGAACAGGCCGTCGGAGGTCGTACCCCCCGCCCGCACGCCGAGGTGAGACTCGGCGTGCTCCAGGAGCTCGAGGGCCCCGCCGAGGAGGCAGGCGATGTTGGTGCACACGGCGACCACGTAGCGGCCGACGGGCTCGGCGTGCAGCATGTCGTAGAAGCTGGCGGTGCCCCTCACCTCGGCGGCCGTGACGCCACAGAGCTCGGCGATCTCCTCCATGGCCTCGGGCCGCAGCCAGCCGTCCTGCTCCTGGGCCAGGTGGCACAGGGGTATCAGCGCGGACCGGGGTTGGGGATACAGCGAGACCAGCTCCCTGGCGCGCTCTCGGTTCTCGGCGGTGAGGTGACTCAACGGTCGACGTCTCCCATGACCGGATCGACCGACGAGATGACCGCCACGGCGTCGGCCACGAGACCCCCGCGGAGGAGCACCGGCAGCGTCTGGAGGTTGACGAAGCTCGGCGCCCGGATGTGGAGGCGATAGGGCCTCGGACCCCCGTCGGAGACCAGGTAGCAGCCCAGCTCCCCCCTCGGGGACTCGACCGCCACGTACACCTCGCCCTCGGGGACCTCGAAGCCCTCGGTGAAGATCTTGAAGTGATGGATGAGCGCCTCCATCGACTCGTCGATGCGGGCCCGGGGCGGGGGGGTGACCTTGCGGTCCGAGGTGCGGTAGTCGCCGGGCGGCATCTTCTCGATGACCTGGCGCAGGATCTTGATCGACTCGCGGATCTCGCTCAGGCGGATGGCATAGCGGTCGAAGTTGTCGCCGTAGGTGCCGACGATGACGTCAAAGTCCACCTGGTCGTAGGCCAGGTAGGGCATGGTGCGGCGGATGTCCCAGGGGATGCCGGTGGAGCGGAGGAGCGGCCCCGTGGCCGACAGCGCCAGCGCCTCCTCGGCGGTCAGGGTTCCGACGCCCTCGACGCGCTCGCGGAAGATCGGCTGGCCCGTCAGCAACTCGTCGTACTCGTAGGTGCGAGCCTCGACCGTGTCGCAGATGACGGTGACGTCGTCCTCCCAGCCGTCGGGAAGGTCCGCCGCGATGCCGCCCGGGCGGATGAAGTTGTGGTTCATGCGGAGCCCGGTCGTCTTCTCGAAGAAGGCGAGCACCATCTCGCGCTCCCGGAACCCGTAGATCATCATCGAGGTGGACCCGAGGTCCATCCCGTTGGTCGCCATCCACATGAGGTGCGACGAGAGGCGGTTGAGCTCGCTCAGCAGCATGCGCGACCCACACGGCCCGGGGTGGCATCTCGACCTCGAGCAAGGCCTCGATGGCCAGGGAGTAGACGAGCTCGTTGAAGAGGGGGGACAGGTAGTCCATGCGGGTGACGTTGGTCGCACCCTGTACGTAGGAGAGCTCCTCGGCCGTCTTTTCCATGCCGGTGTGCAGGTAGCCGATCACGGGCTTGGTGCGCAGCACGGTCTCGCCCTGGAGCTCGAGCATCAGACGCAGCACCCCGTGGGTCGAGGGGTGCTGCGGACCCATGTTGATGATCATCGTCTCGTCGTCGCGGCGCTCGACGTTCATGTCGCTCGAGTCGACCACGGCTCCCTCGGGCAGCCGCAACACCGAGCCGACTTCGAGACCGAGCTCGACCTCGGCGGTGCGGTCGCGATCGGAGAGCTCCTGCGCGCCCTCCGAGGTCTCGGCCACGAGGCCGGGCCGCTCCACCCGGCGCACCGCCACGCCCTCCGGACCGGTCGTGTCCCGCGGGTCGGTCGCCTCGCCGGAGTCCGGCGAGGATCCGCGCCCTGATCGTCGCGTACGTCCGTGCTCATCGTGGCCCCGGGGCCTCCTTGAACTGGACCGGAACCCTGCCGACGCCGTAGTCCTTCCGCAACGGGTGGCCCTCCCAGTCCTCGGGCATGAGGATCCGGGTGAGGTCCGGATGGCCCTCGAAGCGGATGCCCATCAGGTCGTAGGCCTCGCGCTCCATGGCCTCCACGCCCGGGTAGAGGGGGAAGAGGGTCGGCACGACCGGGTCGTGCTCGGGCACCTGGACGCGTACCCGGACCCGCTGCCGCCTCGAGAGGGAGAGGAGGTTGACCACCACCTCGAAGCGCTCCGGCACAACCCCCTCGGGGAGCCGCCGGCCGGGATGGCGGAGGTAGTCCACGGCGCACAGATCGGAGCACGTCTCGAAGCCCGACCCCCGGTAGTCCGCGACCACGTCGAAGTAGCGGTCCCGGCCCGGGAAGGCCACCTCCTCGACCTGGGTGCCGCCGCTCTTGGGCACCTCGGTGGTGGTCATCGCGGCGTGGAGACCCGAACCGCGTCGGGGACCTCCGGCGTCCAGCGGTCGTCTCGACCCGGCGGCAGGGCCTCGGCCGGCGGGCGGCGCGTGATCGCCCCGGTGCGGATCTTCTCGTGCAGGGTCAAGATGGAGTGGAGCAGGGTCTCCGGGGACGGCGGGCACCCGGGGGCGTAGACGTCCACCGGGACGATCTGATCCACCCCCTGGACGATGGCGTAGTTGTTGAACATGCCGCCGCTCGAGGCGCAGACCCCCATCGAGATGACCCACTTGGGCTCCATCATCTGGTCGTAGACCTGGCGGAGTACCGGGGCCATCTTCTGGGAGACCCTGCCCGGCGACGATCATGAGGTCGGCCTGCCTCGGCGAGGCCCGGAAGACCTCCATCCCGAGGCGGCTGATGTCGAAGTCGGCCGCGCCCACCGACATCATCTCGATGGCGCAACAGGCCAGGCCGAAGGTGGCCGGCCAGACGCTGTTGCGACGCGCCCACTTGACGAGCTCCTCGAGCTGGCCCGTCAGGAAGTTGTGCTGGAGGTCCTCGAGCCCCATCTCGACGACCCCCGGTCAGGCGGCTCGGCTCGGGGGATGCTCGGACGGCACCCGGGTGACGGTCGACTCGGTGGTCCGGGGACGGCCCTGCTCGTAGAGGCGCTTGACCGGGCCCCAGTTGAGCGCGCCGTTGCTCACCAGGAACAGGAAGGAGATGAAGACGACGACGGCGAACAGGAGCACCTCCACCAGGCCGAAGGTGCCGAGCTGACGGAAGATGACCGCCCAGGGGTAGAGGAACACGATCTCGATGTCGAAGATGATGAAGATCATCGCCACGAGGTAGAAGCGGACGGGGAACCGCTGCGGCGGCTCCTTGTCCGGGCACGATGCCGCACTCGTAGGGCGCGACCTTGGCGTCCGTCGGCTTCTTGCGCGGCCCGAGCATGCCCGAGGCGATGAAGGACCCCGCGGCGAAGAGCACGCCGAGCACGAGGAGCACGAAGATGGGCAGGTACTGGTCCATCGCGTTTCGGTTCTATCACGCAGGGGTTTCGGAGAGCACATCCGCTGGGAGACCGGCCGGAGCGCGACGCCATGTGGGCCGGCCCGTACCATGCACTGCATGGCCTTGGTCTCTCCACGCGCCGACGACGTGCACGACGTCCTGGTCATCGGGGGAGGTCCGGCCGGCTCGGCGTGCGCCTACTGGCTGGCCGACGCCGGATGGGACGTCGCGGTGGTGGAGAAGAAGCGGTTCCCGAGGACGAAGACCTGCGGGGACGGCCTGACGCCGAGATCCGTGCGCCAGCTACGCGACATGGGGCTCGAGGCGTCGCTGGTCGGCGCCCACCGCTACTGGGGCCTGCGTTCGTGCGGCTTCGGGCGGACGCTCGAGCTCGACTGGCCCGAGCACCCCAGCTTCCCGAGCTACGGCTACACGATCACCCGCCTCGATCTCGATGGGCTGGTGGCCGAGCGGGCCGCCAAGGCCGGCGCCACCTTTCACCAGGGCACGGAGGCCCTCGCCCCGTTGATCGACGGCGCGGCGGCCGGAGACTTGCAGGGGGCGGCGCTCCCCGAGTGCGGGGGCGCCAAGGTGCGGGGGTCCGAGGGCGAGCGGCGCCGAGATCCGGGCGCGCTACGTGGTGGTGGCGGACGGCTCCAACTCGCGCTTCGGCCGAGCCCTCGGCACGAGCCGCGACCGGAGCCGACCCCTCGGGATGGCGCTGCGCGGGTACTACCGCTCTCCCCGCCACGACGACCCCTACATCGAGTCCCACCTCGACATCCGGGACAGCGACGGCTACGTGGTTCCCGGCTACGGCTGGATCTTCCCGCTCGGCGACGGTCGGATCAACGTGGGCGTGGGGCTCCTGTCCACCGACAGCCGTTGGAAGGGGACCAACACCACCCGGCTCATGGACGCCTTCGTGCGGTGGGCGCCCCGCTCCTGGGGCATCTCCCCAGAGACCTCCTGCGGCCCGCCGACCGGGGGAAAGCTCCCGATGGGTCTTGCCGTCGAGCCCCTCTACGGCCCCAACACCCTGGTGGTGGGCGATGCCGCCGGCTGCATCAACCCCTTCAACGGCGAGGGGATCGCCTACGGGTACGAGACCGGACGGCTCGCTGCGGCGGCGCTCGGCCGGGCCCTGAGCGGCGAGGGGAGCGACGCCGTACGCGGCTACGCAGACGAGCTGGAGCGCTGGCTACGGGGCCTACTTCCGGGTGGGCCGCGCCTTCGTGCGCCTCATCAGCCAGCCCCGCCTGATGCGCTGGTGCGTCGGGAGTCGGCATGCACTCCGAGCCGCTCATGTCCCAGCTGCTGCGCATCATGGCCAACCTGATGCGCCCGGACGTGACGGGCGCCGCCGAGGCCGCCTACCGGGCCCTCGAGGCGCTCTCCCGGATGCTCCCCGAGCCGATCGAGCTCTGAGTCAGCCGGGCCAGGCGGCCGGCCACCTCGGCCGCCGCCTCGCCTGCCGCCTCGACGACGACCGCGAGCACCGCGTCGTCGTGGGCCATGCCGGGGAACAGCGCCTCGTAGGGACCGGGGGCGAGCGCCACCCCGCGACGCAGGAGGGCATGGAAGAAGCTCGGATAGACGGCGGCGTTCACCACCTGGCGCGCCGTCTCGTAGTCCGTCGGTCCCTGGAGCACCGCCCCCGGGGGGCCGAGGAAGAGGCCGACCAGGGGGCCCTCGACCGGCACGTGCGCCCCCAACCCACCCTGGGTGATCGCCCGGTGGAGCTCGCGAGCGAAGCGCGCCGCTCGGACGGAGAGCTCCTCGTAGTCCGTCGGCCCCATCCGCCCGAGGACCGCCGCACCGGCCGCCGTGGCGAGCGGATTCCCCGACAGCGTGCCCGCCTGGTACACGGGACCCTCGGGCGCCAGCTGGCGCATCACGTCCCTGTGCCCGCCGAATGCCCCGACGGGCAGGCCGCCACCGATCACCTTGCCGAAGCACCAGAGATCGGGGGACACCCCGAGGCGGAGCGTGGCACCGCCCGGGCCCAGGCGGAACCCCGTGATGACCTCGTCGAAGACGAGCAAGGCACCGACCGAGTCGCAGGCGCGCCGCAGGCCCTCGAGGAACCCGGGGGCGGGTGGCACGAGGCCCATGTTGGCGGCGACGGGCTCGACGATGACGCAGGCGACGTCGTCGTCCAGCTCCGGGACCCGGTTGTACGGGACCACCAGCGTGTCCGCGACGGCGCCGTCGGGCACGCCCGCCGAGCCGGGGAGCCCCAACGTGGCCACGCCGCTCCCCCCTCCGGCGAGGAGGGCGTCGGAATGGCCGTGGTAGCAACCGTCGAACTTGACCACCCGGTTCCGCCCGGTCGCCCCCCGGGCAAGGCGCACCGCGCTCATCGCCGCCTCGGTGCCCGACGAGACCAGGCGGACCTGTTGGCAGCCCGGGACGCGCTCGATGATGGCCTCGGCGAGGCGCACCTCACCGGGCGTCGGGAACCCGAAGGTGGTCCCCTCGGCCGCCGCCCGGCCGATGGCCTCGACGACCAGGGGATGGGCGTGGCCGAGCAGCACCGCCCCGTAGGACTGGACCAGGTCGACGTAGCGGTTGCCCTCGACGTCGAAGACCCACGGCCCCTCGCCTCGAGCGACGGTGAAGGGGGAGCCGCCGACCGCCGAAAAGGCGCGAACGGGCGAATCGACGCCTCCGGGGAGCACGGCGAGGGCCCGATCCCACCAGGCCGCGTTGGCTCCCGCGTCGCCGGCGGGCCTCGCCGGTCGCCAGGACCCCGCCCGGCGATCCCCGAGCCTCTGGGGCCGCGGCCGTCACCGACCGAGCGCCTGTGCCACTTGGGCGGCGAAATACGTGAGCACGAAGTCGGCGCCCGCCCGCTTGATCGAGGTGAGCTGCTCCAGGGCGACGGCGGCCCCGTCGATCCAGCCCCGCTCGGCCGCCGCCTTGACCATGGAGTACTCGCCGCTCACGTGGTATGCGGCCACCGGGACGTCCACCTCGCGCCGTACGTCCGCCAGCACGTCGAGGTAGGTGATGGCGGGCTTGACCATGACCATGTCCGCGCCCTCCGAGACGTCGAGGCGGATCTCGCGGAGGGCCTCCCGGCGGTTGGCCGCGTCCTGCTGGTAGGAGCGTCGATCGCCTCCGCCGGCGATGGCCACGTCCACCGCCTCGCGAAACGGTCCGTACAGCCCGGACGCGTACTTGGCGGCGTAGGCGAGGATGGCCGTCTCGGGATGGGCCGAGTGGTCCAGCGCCGCACGGATCGTGCCGACCTGACCATCCATCATCCCGCTCGGTGCCACGACCTGCGCGCCCGCCTCCGCCTGCGCGACCGCCACCCTCCCGTACAGCTCGATCGTCGCGTCGTTGTCGACCGTCCCGTCAGGGAGCAGCACGCCGCAGTGACCGTGATCGGTGTACTCGTCCAGGCAGAGATCTGCCATGAGCACGACCTCGTCCCCCACCGACGAGCGGACCTCGGCGAGCGCCCGCTGCACGATCCCGGCCGGATCCCAGGCCTGGGAGCCCGTCGCGTCCTTGTGGGCGGGCACCCCGAAGAGCATCACTGCGGGCACCCCCAGCGACGCCAACCGCTTGACCTCGACCACGAGGCTCGGGAGGGAATGCTGGAACTGGTCCGGCAGCGACGAGATCGGGACCGGCTCCTCGACGTCCTCTCGCACAAACAGCGGGGCCACCAGATCGTCGACCGTGACCCGGGCCTCGGCCACGAGACGCCGCAGGGCCGGCGTGCGCCGCAGGCGCCGCGGCCGCTCGAGCGGGAAGCTCATGAGCTGGAGCCTAGGCCCCGGTCCGCTCGACCCATGCTTGGACCAGGGCGTCGACCAGGGCGTCGGGCGACGGGCGGGAGGCAACCGCGCCGACGGCAAGATCCCGTCCGCGGGCGGCCTCCGCCGTCACGGGTCCGATGCACGCCACGAGCGGAGGCACGGCGAGCGGTCGTCCACCGGCGTCGCGCATCGAAAGGTAGGCGTCGATCGCCGAGGGCGCGGCGAAGACGACGGCGTCCGCCGAGACCAGGCGCTCGACCACCCCGGGCGCGGGCGGGTCGGCCGGAACGGTCCGGTAGGCCTCCACCTCCTGCACGTCCCACCCCTTGGCCCGCAGGCCGTCGCCGAGCGTCGGACGCGCCTCCGCCGCCTTGGGGTAGAGGACCCGCCCGCCGGCCCCCTCCCTCGTGCCGTCGCCGGTCGCCGGGCCCGGGAGCTCTTCGACCAGCCCCTCGGCCGTCGCCTTCCCGGGGACCAGGTCGGCGAGCAGCCGATGACGTGCCAGCGCCTCGGCGGTGGCACGACCGACGGCCGCCAGCCGCGCCCCGCCCAACGCACGCACGTCGACCACCTCTTGGAGCAGGCGATCGACGGCGTTGGCGGACGTGAAGACGATCCAGTCGAACTCTCGGAGGCGCTCGGTCGCTCGTCGCAGGGCCGCGGCCCCGTCGCCCGGTCCGACGATCGCCGTCGCCGGTACGAGGAGGACGCGGGCTCCCGCAGCTTCCAGGGCCCGGCGAACCGGCCCGGCCTGATCGACCGGTCGGGTCACGACGACCGTCTTGGCAGCGAGCGGCCCCCGCTGGGCTCCGGGTTGGCCTGCGACCGGCGGCGAGCCGAGGTCGAGCGGCGAGCCGGGGTCGAGCGGCGAGCCGAGGTCGAGCGCCGCCACGTCGCCGACCACGATGATCGCCGGCGAACCGAGGTCGACTGCACCGAGGCGGTCGAGGGTCGTGCGCACGACACGTTGGGCCGAGGTGGTCCCCCACTGGACGACCGCGGCCGGGGTGTCCGGGGAGCGCCCCCCCTCGACGAGGCACCGGGCGATCTGCTCGCGATGCGCCATTCCCATC
Source organism: uncultured Actinomycetes bacterium (assembly GCA_963773635.1). GTDB lineage: Bacteria > Actinomycetota > Acidimicrobiia > Acidimicrobiales > RAAP-2 > CAVZBW01. The sequence goes on from CAVZBW010000005.1 coordinate 1,971,841, forward strand.
AACACGACCACGGTGCCCCCCGCTCGCGCCAGGGAGTCCCAGTCGACCCCACCGGGGGCGGTCGGATCCCCGACATGGCCGGTCACGACGGTGACCGAGGTGGACACGCCACGGTGAGTAACCGGGATCCCCGCCGTCGCGGGCACGCCAAAGGCCGAGCTCACGCCCGGCACGACCTGCCATGGCACGCCGGCACGATCCAGGGCCTCGCCCTCCTCGCCCCCGCGCCCAAAGACGAAGGGATCGCCGCCCTTGAGCCGCACGACGAGCTTGCCGGCGGCACCGTGCGAGACCAGCAGGTCGTTGATGTGTTCCTGGCGGGGGCCGCCCGGCTCGCCGGGTCGCTTGCCCACGTCGATCAGCTCCGCGTCCGGGTGCGCCAGGGCCAGAACCGCGGAGTCCACCAGCCGGTCGTGCACCACCACGTCCGCGGAACGCAGCAATTGCTCGCCCCGGCGGGTCAGCAGGCCCGGACCGCCCGGTCCGGCACCCACGAGGTAGACCGTCACGACGATCCTCCGGCAAGCCCCACGCCCTCGATCGCGGAGCCTCCGTGCTCGACGACGAGGGCACGCGCCAACTCCTGCCCGGTCGCCACGGGGTCGCTCCCCCGCCGTCGCGCCCGCACGAGCACCCGGCCGTCGCCGCTCGCCAACAAGGCCTGGAGCTCGAGGGTCCCGTCGGAGGCCGTCTCGGCGAGCGCCCCGACCGGTGCGGCGCAGCTGGCCCCGAGGGTGGCGAGCACCGACCGCTCGGCGAGGAGGTGGCGGTGGGATTCCGGATCGTCCAGGCCGCCCAACAGCTCGGCGGTGGAGGTGTCCTCCTCCCGGCATTCGATGGCGAGAGCACCCTGTCCGACCTGGGGCAGCATCTGTAGCGGGCTCAGGACCTCGGAGGCCTGGTCCAGCCGGTCGAGTCGCCGGAGCGCAGCCATCGCCGTGATGACCGCGTCCACCGTGCCGTCCCTGGCCCGCTCGAGCCGCGTGTCCATGTTGCCCCGGAGCTCGACGAAGGTGAGGTCGGGGCGCAGGTTGGCGAGCTGCGCCCGTCGCCGCACCGATCCCGTGGCGACGACGCCGCCCGGCCCAAGCTCGTCGAGCGTGGACCCCACCAACACGTCCCTCGGGTCCTGGCGCGTTGGGACACAGGCCAGCCGCAGCCCCGCCGGCGTGTCCGACGGCAGGTCCTTCGCCGAGTGGACGGCGGCGTCGGCCCGGCCCTCGAGCACCGCGAGCTGCACCTCCTTGACGAAGGCCCCCTGCCCCCCGATCCGATCCAGGGAGAGCTCGCGGTCGCGATCCCCCCTCGTCGTGACCACCAAGGTCTCGACCTCGATAGGCCCGAGCCGGCCCTGGAGCTGCTCGACGACCTGCGCAGTCTGGCGCAGCGCGAGGCGGGAACCCCTTGTTGCCAGGCGGAGCACGGATCGGCGCCTCGACGAATCGGCCAACGCGCCGTGGTCAGAGGTCGAAGAGCTGGCGGAGCGCCTCGACCAGCCGCTCCCCCCGTGGCGTCCCCGCCGATGCCTTGAGCGCCACGGTCGGGTCGTGCACCAGCTTGCCGAGCACCGCGCGGGTGACGGCGTCGACGTCCGCCCATTGCTCGTCGGTGAGGTCGCCGAACTGCCCACGGCGACGCTCGAGCTCGGCGTTGCGCAGGCCCTCGAGACGATCCCGCAGGGCGGCGACGACCGGGGCGGCGCCCCGGGCCCGCGTGGATTCGCGGTACCTGCGGACCTCCTCCTGGATGATGTCCTGGGCCTCGGCCACCTCGTTGTGCCGCTCCGCGATGGCCTGATCGACCGTCGAGCGGAGATCCTCCATGTCGAGCACCTCGATACCCTCGAGGCCCCGGGCCGCTGGCGAGATGTTGCGGGGCAGGCCCATGTCGACGGCGAGCAACGGGCGATCCCTCCGCTCGGTCTCGCCGAGCTGCTCGGGCCCGAGCACGGGTGCCGTCACGTCCAGCGCCGTGACGAGCACGTCCGCCTCGGCGACCAGCGAGGGAAGCTCGTGGAAGTCCGCCACCCGGACGACGCCCCTGCCGGAACCCCCTCCATCCCCGTCGTCGTTGCTCGCCGAGGTCCCCTCGACGGCGCGCTCCGCTCGCGAGCGCTGTCGGCTCACGACCACGACGTCCTCGGGGCGCTCACCCTCGGGCAGGCCGCGCAGGGCTCCGACCACGCCCGAGCCCATGACGCCCGCACCGGCGACGACGACGCAGCTGCCTCCCAGACCCTCCCGCCGGCGGTGACGGGCGAGCTGGACCGCTGCGTGCGCGAACGACGTGGTGCCCCTGGCGACCGCGGTCTCGGACCGCACCCGCTTGCCCGTGAGGACGGCATGGCGGAACAGGTCTCCGAGCACGGGACCGCACATGCGCTCGTCGCGGGCCTGTTGCCAGGATCGTCGGACCTGGCCGAGGATCTCGGTCTCCCCGATCACCGCCGACTCGAGACCCGACGCGACGTTGAACAGGTGCACCGCGACGTCGTCGTCGAACCGGATGTCCCACTGGTCGGCCAGGTCGACCGTGTCGAGGCCCCCCCGGCCGGCCACGATCGCCTGGATCTCGTCCACGGCGTCGTGGAACCGGTCGACGACCGCGTAGACCTCCGTGCGCAGGCAGGTGGACAGCAGGACCGCCTCCTGCAGGTTGGCACACTCTCGCAACAGGCCCCAGACCTTGGGGGCGTCGAGCTCCCCCACGCTGGCGCGCTCGAGCACGTCGAGAGACGATCGGCGGTGCTGGAGGCCCACCACGACGACCGACACCTAGCCGACCACCTCTGCACGGCTGGCCGAGTCGCACCCGGCGGCACGCGTCATGCCGGCTCTGGTGCTCGTGAGACGCCCACGGCCCCGACGAGTGGCAGGCAACCGGACACGGCCGCCTCCCGCCTTCGCGACTCGAAGAAGCTCATCACCTGCAGCTCGATCGAGAGGTCGACGTAGCGGAGATGCACCTCGGGGGGAACCTGCAGCACCCTCGGAGCGAAATTCAGGATCGAACGGACTCCGATGTCCACGAAGGCGTTGGCGACCTCCTGTGCGGCGACGGCGGGTGTCGCCACCACCCCGATGGCCGGGCGTTGGGCGGGGGAGAGCCCGGTGAGCTCGTCCGCGTGGCGCACGGTGACCCCTCCGATCTTGGTGCCCACGACCTCCCGCCGGACGTCGAAGCAGCAGGCCACGCGGAAGCCCCGGGAGGAGAAGCCCTCCGAGTTGGCGAGGGCCCGTCCGAGGTTGCCGATCCCGACGATCGCAACCGGCCAGTCCTGGTCAGCGCCGAGCGCGTGATCGATCTGGGCCATGAGAAACGCCGTGTCGTACCCGGTGCCGCGGGTGCCGAAGGAGCCGAGCAGCGAGAGGTCCTTGCGGACCTTGGCCGCGCCGACCCGTGCCAGGTTGGCCAGCTGCTCCGAGGACACCGTGGTCTGCTCCGACCGCAGGTACTCGGCCAAGATCCGCTGGTAGACGGGGAGCCGCAGCACCGTCGCCTCGGGTATGCGGCGGCCCTGCAGCTCGCCGATGTCGCCGACCATCACTCCTCCGATCGTACTGGGAGAACGGCACCACCCACTTGCCACGACAGCTCGACGACGTCCCCTTCGGCCACGCCGAGCAGGTGATCGGCACGGCCGCGGTCCGCAGCGAGCGCCAGGCGCCCGTTGGCGTCGGGGAGAACGCCGACCTCGTCGGGCTGGAGCTCGCCAAACGCCGTCACACGTCGGGCGGGCCGCGTCGTCGACCCTGTGGCGATCTCCAGGCCATTCGGCGTGCGGGCCAGGGGCGCGGCACCCGCCGAGAGCTGGACGTTGCCGAACCGATCCACCCACGACACCTCGGCTCGCAGGACGAGGCGACCATCGATGACGCGCTCGTCGAGCACGAGGGGTGCGGGTCGGACGAGCCGGTCCGTCGACAACTCCACGGGATGCGACGCGGGGTCGAGCGTGGAGAGGGAGCCGCCGAGAGCAAGCGCGGCCGCGGCGGGCGCAAGGACGTCCCGGCCGTCGAAGGTGGAGGTCCCGAGGCCCACCCCCTCGTGCCGGCCGAGGGAGACCGCACCGGCCAGCGGGCCCAGGGACTCTGCGGCAGGAAGGAGCAGGCCGTTGTCGGGTCCCACCCAAAAGCGGGGGCCGGTCACGGAAGCCACCTCGAGTGCGACGCACCGGCGGTCGGTGCCGACGCCGGGGTCCACGACGGCGAGCACCACACCCGGGCCGAGGTGGGGCGCCGCCCGCCAGAGGGCCTGCCCCCCGCCCGGACGTCGAAAGGTCGGACGAGGTGCGTGAGGTCGATGACCTCCAGGCCTGGAGCGAATCGATGGAGGACGGCGTGCACGACGCCGACAAACTCGTCGTCGAGGCCGTAGTCGGAAAGGAAGTGGACGCGGGGAGTGTCGGGCGCGCTCACCCGTGCGCGTGACCGAGCTGCCGGGAGCGCTCGGCCGCCGACGCCACCGCCTCGAGAAAGGCGGACCGCACGGCTCGCGCCTCGAGGGCCCGCAGGCCGGCGGCCGTGGTGCCTCCCGGCGAGGTCACCGAGGCCCGCAGTCGGGCGGGGTCCGCGCCGTCCTCGGCGAGCAACGCGGCGGAGCCCCGAAGGGTCTCCACCACCAGCGTCTCGGCCACCTCGCGGGACAGGCCCGAGAGCACGCCCGCCTCGACGAGCGCCTCGGCGACCAGGAAGACGTACGCCGGGCCGGAGCCCGACAGGCCGGTGACCGCGTCGAGGTGACGCTCCGGGAGGCGCACCACCGATCCGACCGAATGCAGCACCCGCTCCGCCCAATCCAGGTCGTCGGCTCGGACGTGGCTCCCCCCCGACATGGCCGCCACACCCGCCCCGACCAGCGATGGGGTGTTGGGCACGGCACGCACGACGGGCGTTCCCTCCGGCAACCAGCTCTCGAGGCGGGCGGTCGCCAGGCCCGCGGCGACCGAGAGCACGCGACGAGCGCCGGCGGTTGCGATGGCCCGGCAGGCGGCGTCCGCCGCCTCGGGCTTCACGGCCAAGATGGCATCGCCACCGGCGGCCATCCCTGCGGCAGGCGCGGGATGCACCCCGAGGCCGGGATGCCGCTGCACGAGCGCCGAACGGCAGCTCTCGGAGGGGTCGATCACCGCGACGTCCTCGGCGGCCCACCCCGCTCGGATGAGGCCCGAGACCAGGGCGGAGCCCATGTTGCCGCCCCCGAGCACCAGCAGCCCCACCGCCATGGGCCGACAGGCTAACGCCAGGGCGAATCCCCGCAGTGCGAGGCCCGTCCGAGACCGGTCACCGATGCCGGGGGCGGCGGCGATAGACGCTCGGGTGCCCCAGGGTCATGGCCGTCGGAAAGTGCTCGTCGACGTACATCACCGACGAACCCGCGATGCGGTCGAGCTCCTCGTCGTCCACCAGCGAGGCCGGGACACGACCGACCAGGTAGACGGCGTCTTCGTCCCCCAGGCAAAACGCCATGCCGTAGAGGTCGGCGTTGCGCCGCATCAGGTACTGCAGCGTCTCGGCGACACGCTCGGCGGGTGCCGGCATGAATTGTGCCTCGTGGTGCAGCGTGCGCTGGCGCAGCGTCAACCAGACGGTGATGAAGTCCTTTTCCTCGCCGCGGAACCTCAGGTACCAACGGTGCGACGCCGTGCGGTCGGTGACGTCCTGGCGCTCGGCCGCCACCATCGGGCCCCCCGCCGCGAGCTGCTCGGCCGTCCACCGATCGACGGTGGCCACCACCGCTTCACGTTCGTCTTCCCGGGTCAGCCCGACCAGAGGCACAACCGATCAGCACTCCACCAGCTGACCCGCCCTGAGCTCGTCGTGGATGGCGATCAACTGGCTGGCCGCCGAGCGCCAGGTGTAGCGGCGGGCCCGCCGCACGGACGCCGCGGCGTACCGCTCCGCAGTCTCCCGATCGCCGATGACCCGGAGCACGCTCCGGGCGAAGGCCTCTGCCGTGGGGGACTCGACCAGCTGCCCGGTGTGGTCCTGGTCGACGAGCGTACGCAGCCCGCCCACGTCGGACGCCACGACGGGCGTGCCGCACGCCGCGGATTCGAGGGCCACGAGGCCGAAGGACTCCGAGCGGCTCGGCACGAGCGTGACGTCCGCCGCCCGGTAGTAGCTGGAGAGCAGCTCGTGCGGTTGGGGAGGGATGCGCCGGACCCGATCGACGAGGCCCAGCTGGGCCGTCAGCCGATCGAGCTCGTCGCTCGCCTCCTGCCCGTGCGGTCCGCTCGGGCCGCCCACGACCGCCAGGTACGCGGGCACCCCCGACTCACGGAGCATGGCCAATGTCCGGACCGCCAGGTCGGCTCGCTTGAGCGGCTGGATCCGCCCGACAAAGAGCAGGAGCGCGCCGTCGGTGGGCAGTCCGAGCGCTCGCCGTGCCTGGGGCCGGTAGCCGGGCGCGAAGAAGGCATGGTCGACACCGGGGGCCACCACGCGGATGCGTGCGGGCTCGGCGGGGTAGAGCTCAGCGATCTGATCGGCCTCCACCGAGCACGAGGCGAGGACCGTGTCGGCGCATCGGATCACCGACGCCTCGGCCTCGGCCCGCCGGTGGGCCACGTCGGCTCGCACCTCCTCCGGAGCGGCTTCGGCCTTGATCCGATCGAGCGTGTGGAAGGTGCAGACGAGCGGCAGGTCGAGCTCGTGCTTGATGACATGGCCGGCCAACCCGGACAACCAGTAGTTGGCGTGGACGGCCTGGAAGGGCGCACCGTCGTCCGTGGACGCCTCGTCCTCGGTCATCCGGGTCAGCACGCCCTTGGTGAACTCGTCCACGACCCCCGGCAGGTCCTCCTTGGGCAGCGGGCCGACGGGCCCGGCGGGCACGTGGTGCACCCGGAACCCGGGCTCGACCTCGATCGTGGGCGCCAGCTCGGGCGACCATGCACGGGTAAAGACGTCGCACGCCGAGCCCGTGCGGGCCCAGGCGGCGGCGAGCTCCCGGACGTAGACGTTCATGCCTCCGCCGTCTCCCACGCCCGGCTGCGCCAGGGGGGACGTGTGTAGGGAGAGCATCGCCAGCCGTCGCATGCGGACCGCATGCTACCGGCGCCTGCCCGGATCCCCCCGGGGTGGGCTTGCCCGGGCAGCCGGGCCGGTCAGCCGGTCGGCGAGACTCCGCCGGTCCCGGCTTGGCCGCCGGGTGGGCGCTCCTGCGTCTGACCGTGGTCCGAGCGGTCTCCCTCCTGTCGGAACGAGTCGTAGATGCGGATCAGCGCCTGCTTGTGCTCGGCGGAGAGGTACGGATCCGCCTCGATGTGGCGCACGAGGTCGCCCCCGGAGCTCGCCCGGTCCAGGATGCCCGCCTGGACGTAGAGGGTCTCCGCCGAGATGTGCAGGGCCCGGGCGATCTGCTGGAGGATCTGAGCCGAGGGCTTGCGGAGGCCGCGTTCGATCTGGCTCAGGTACGGGTTGGAGATCCCGGAGAGCTCCGAGAGGCGGCGCAGCGACAGGCGCGCCACGTTTCGCTGCTCCCTGATGAAGCCGCCCAGGTCGTGGGCACGATCAGCGGCCTCGGTCGCCACCGAGGGGAGCGTACTTGGCGCCGGTCGGCGCCGGGGCGCTCCGGGTGGTCGACGGACCGGCCGAGCCTCGCAACCACCCCGAGCGGTCCGACGGGAAGTACCGATAGAGCGGTCGGCCGAGGACCTCTCGGCGGTCGACCGGTCCGAGCGTGCGGCTGTCGGTGCTGGCCAGGGGGTTGTCCCCCCGGAATTCCACCGCCCGCCCGATGACCGACTGTGCCCGCTTGACGAGCAGTCGGTTCGAGCCGGGCCGGGGGTCGCGCAGCGCCACCAGCTGGCCAGACCGGACGGGCCACCAGCTCGGCAGGAGCAGCACGACCAACCGGTCGCCCGCGAGGAGGGTCGGCTCCATGCTCGGCCCGAGGACCCGGACCCGCTGCAGTCCGATCGCCCGCCGTGCCCCGAGCGCCCGACGCAAACCGACGGCGATCGCCGCGATCACCAGCAACCACGTCAATCGGCTGGTCGCGACGTGTCGAGCCGTGGATAGTGTGGGTATCAGTCGCACGACACCACTGTGGACCCGGGCCGGTGCGGCCCGTGGCACCAAGGAGGAGACTGAGAACCATGCGCATCCTCGACCGACTGCTGCTGACCGCCGACCGGGTGCGCCCGCCGGCCACCGTGCACGCACACTGCGATCTCCCGTGCGGGATCTACGACCCCGCCCAGGCCCGCATCGAGGCCGAGTCGGTCAGGGCGATCGCCGAGAAGTACCAAGGCTCCGACGACCCCGTGTTCCGGGAGCGCTGCGTCTTCATCAAGGAGGAGCGGGCGGACCTCGTCAAGCACCACCTGTGGGTGCTCTGGACCGACTACTTCAAGCCCGAGCACCTGGCCGCGCACCCCGATCTGCACGAGCTGTTCTGGAAGGCGACCAAGGCGGCCGGCGAGGCCAAGAAGTCCAACGACCCCGCGGTCGGCCAGAGGCTCCTCGACAACATCGCCGAGATCGACAAGATCTTTTGGGAGACCAAGAAGTAGCTCCGAGCGACCTGCTCGTCCCGGGAGAGCTCCGGCCGGGAAGGGTTCACGCCGTGCTCGGTCCCTCCGGCTCGGGCCGACGGGCGACGTCCCGCGGGACCCGGACGTTGGCGGCGCGCAGCTCCTCGCCGAGGCCCTTCGCCTGAGGGTCCGAGCGTGTGGACGCAGCGACGCCCCGGCCGAGGAGCCCTCGGACGACGAAGTTGCATGCCCGCAGATTCGGGAGCTCGTATCGAGTGACCTCGTGGTCTGCGGTGTCGGGAACGAGACGCTGGAGCGCGTCCGGGGTCAGCTCCCGCCGTAGCCATCCGTAGGCGCGATCGCTTCGGGCCCACACGCCGACGTTGGCGTTGCCGCCCTTGTCGCCCGAGCGCGCACCGTAGACCCGTCCGAGCCGCACCTCCGTCGTGGTGCGGTCGGCGTGATCGAGCCGTTGCGGGTCGACGCCCGCCCTTCGCGGTGGGGCGATCAACGGCGGCACCGGCTCGGCGAGGAGCGGCGAGTCGCGAGACGAACCCTCGGCGATCGCGCCCACGGGGTCGTTGCTGTCGCACAACAACGGCGGGAGGTCGATCTGCGCGTCGCCGACCTGGACATGCTCGACCACCCAGCGGCGATGGATGGTCGTCGGCCAGAACACCCCGTACTCCGAGGCGGCGGTGGGAGGGCCCGTCGTGTGGAAGCCCGGATAGCTCGCGAGCGTCAGCTGGATCGCCGCATCGGTGAACGCCCGCCCCACCGTCGCCTCCTCCCGGCCGAGCACGGTCACCCGCAGATGGCAGCGCACGTCCGCCGCGGCCCCGTCGCCGTCGATCCCCCCGGTCAGCTCCACCGCCACCTCGTCGAAGGCGCCGCGGCCCCCGGGAACGGACGCGAAGAGCGAATCCTCGGCCAGGCGTGCCTTGGCGCGCACGTCCAGCCCCGGTAGGACGAAGGTGACCGAGTTGCGGTAGCCACCGAGGAAGTTGATGCCGACCTTGAGCCGCCGCGGCGCCGGCTCGCCTCGAGTCCCCCACACCCGCACCCGGTCGTCACCGACCTGCGCGAGACGGATGGTGTCGAATCGGCACACGACGTCCGGAGACAGGTAGCGCGCCCCTCCTATCTCGTACAGCAGCTGCGCGGTCACCGTGTCGACGGTGACCGCTCCCCCGGTACCTGGGTGCTTGGCGATGACGGCCGATCCGTCGGGAGCCACCTCCGCGATCGGAAACCCGCAATGCTCGAGGCCCGGGACCTCGTCGAAGAAGGCGAAATTTCCACCGGTGGCCTGCGCGCTGCACTCGATCACGTGACCTGCGACGACCGCCCCGGCCAGCTTGTCCCACTCGTCCGGTGCCCATCCGAAGCGCCAGGCCGCGGGTCCCACGACCAGCGCGGCGTCCGCCACCCGGCCCGTGATCACGACGTCCGCGCCTCGCTGCAGCGCCTCGGCGATCCCCCGGTAGCCGATGTAGGCGTTGGCGGTGACCGCCTCGACACCCTCGGCGCCGAATTCGGCGCCCGTGTCGAGGTGCTTGAGGCGCTCTCCGGCCCCCTCGAGGTCTCTCAGCCGAGACAGCACGTCGTCACCCGTGACCGTGGCCACGACCGGCGCCAGGCCCAGACGACCGGCGAGCTCCTCGATGGCCAGCGCGCAACCCCTCGGGTTGAGGCCTCCGGCGTTGCTGACCACCTTGATGTTGCGCTCGAGGCACGTGCCCAAGGTCTCCTCCATCTGGCGCACGAAGGTCCGGGCGTACCCGGCGCTCGGATCGCGTCGGCGCTGCTTGGCCAGGATGAGCATCGTCAGCTCGGCCAGCCAGTCGCCGGTCAGCACGTCGATGGGCCCGCCCTCCACCATCTCGCGGGCCCCGGAGAGGCGATCGCCGAAGAATCCGCTGCAGTTGGCGACCCGCAGGACCGCCTCGCCTCGCGCACCCGGGTCGGCGCTCACGGCATCCATTCCCTCAGGCGCTCGAGGGTGTGCAGGGGCTCGGCGCCGATGGGGGTGACGTTCAGGACGGTGACGCCCGATTCTTCGAAGGCGGCCAGCCGCTCCTTGATATAGCCCTCGGACCCGATCAGGGTCAGGCCCTCGAGGAGCTCTGCCGGTATGGCGGCCTCGGCCTCCTGCGTCTTGCCCTCCAGGTAGAGATCCTGGATCCGCTCCGCGGCCTCCTCGAAGCCGTAGCGACGGACCACCGAGTTGTAGAAGTTGTGCCCCCGGGCCCCCATGCCGCCGATGTAGAGGGCGGCCACCGGTCGCGCCAGATCCCGGAGGTGCTCGAGGTTGTCGCCGATCGCCACCATCCCACTGGCCGCGATGTCGAGGGGAGGAAGCTGCGGATCCCTCTGTGATCGGCCGCGGGCCAGCGCCTCGCCCCAGGCGCGCTCGGCTCGCTCGGGTACGAATAGGAACGGCAGCCAGCCATGGGCTATGGAGGCCGCCATCTCGACGTTCTTCGGGCCCAGGGCGGCCAGCCAGATCGGGATGTCCTCACGGACCGGGCGATTGATGATCTTGAGCGGCTTTCCGAGACCGGTGCCCCGTCCCGCCGGGAGCGGGATCGGGTAGAGGCCGTCGTTGACGAGAGGGCCCTCGCGCCGCCACACGTGCCGGCAGATGGAGATGATCTCCCTGGTGCGTTGGATGGGGTGGTCGTAGGGGACACCGTGCCAGCCCTCGATCACCTGTGGGCCCGAGGCGCCCAGCCCGAGCACGAAGCGGCCGCCCGTCAGGGCGTCCAGGCCCGCCGCGGTCTGCGCGAGGAGGGTCGGCGTGCGCGAGTAGATGGGAAGGATGCCGGAGGCGAGCTGCACGCGCTCCGTCTTGGCCGCCAGGAATCCGAGCAGGCTCACCGCGTCGAACCCGTAGGCCTCCGCGACGAAGACGATCTCGGCGCCCGCCCGCTCGAGGTCCACGACGCTCTCGGAGAGCTCCCGAGGGGGCTTCGAGTAGTCGAGCAACGTACCCAACCGCATGGCATGTTCTCCCTTCCCTGCGTCCCCGCATCTCGGCGGGCCTCGCGAAGCTACCGGTGGCTCGGTCCGGGGTGCGGCGGAGGCCGTCCCTCCGTGAGGGTGCCGCGTGGCGCAGCCGGCTAGCGGTCTTCCGGGACCGGCTCTCGAATCGGCTCCGGATCGAGCAGCTGGGGATGCCGGCCACACGTCCGGGCCACGGGGTGCCGGGCCAGGCGTTCCGGGTCGATCTCCTCACCGCAGGCCTCGCAGGTGCCGAAGCTGCCCGCCTCGAGCCGACCCAGCGCCCCGTCGACCTCGTCGAGCAAGCGCTCGGCCGCCTCGATCGCCTGCTCGTCGTGCGCTGCGTCCTCCGGCATCCCCGACACAGTACCGGCGCCGTCGCGCCCGGACCGGGAGCTCCGGCGAGCGGCAGCTCTCTCGGCTGAGGCCACGCCCGCGGCGATGCACACGCAGCGTCGCACCCCGGCACCGCTGGTGCTCGCCGCGCCTCGGGGTGACTAGTCCGGACGAGTGGCGTAGACGGCCCGGAAGCGGAAGCGCAGCGGCCGTTCGAGCAGCTCCTCCAAGAAGTGGGCGGTCCAGCCGGCCACGCGTGCGATGGTGAAGACCAAGGGCCCGGCGTCCGCATCCATGCCGGTCGCCTGCATCAATCCGGCCAGGGCGAGATCCACGTTGGGCGGGGCGAGGTCGTGCTCGTGGGCGATGCGCACGACGCCGTCCATGGTGGACCGATCCTCCTCGGTCGCCAGCTCCCTGGCCACCGACCACAGCATCGCAAAGCGAGGGTCGCCGGATCCGTAGACGGCCAGCGAGTGGCCGAAGCCCGGGACGAGTCCTTGCCATCGCAGGGCACGATCGATCGCCTCGGCCGGCCCCCTTTGGTGCGCCTCGCGCAGGACGGCGTACGCGAGGGGGGCGGCGCCGCCGTGCAAGGGTCCGGCCATCGCGCCGAGGCCCGACAGCACGGCGTCGTAGAGGCTGGCCCGGGTCGACGCGGCAAGCCGCACCGCCATGGTCGACGTCGCGAGCTCATGATCGGCCAGGACGACGAGAGCCGTGTTGACGCCGCGGGCGATCTCCGCGGTGACCGGCATGCCGCAGAGGCGCCGGGCGAGTCGTCTCGAGATCGACCCGGAGCCAGGATCGGCCACCTTGCCGCCCGGGACGAGGTCCACCAGGGTGGCGATCAGGCGACGCGCCGCGGCACAGACCGCGTCGGCCTGAAGGTCGCCCCGGGTCGGGTCCCGTGCGCCGGCCATGACGACGACCCAGCGGAGGAGGTCCAGTGCCTGCAGATCGGGCACCGCACCCACCTCGGCCGGCACCCAGCTCGTCCGCCGGGCCTCGGGGTCGGCCTGCCACAGCAGCTCGGCCACCCGCTCGTAGGGATTCTCGAGGAGCGTGGCCAGAGGGTGGCCTCGGTAGGTGGGGCCGTCCTCGCGCAGCTGGGTGACGCTGGTCGTGATCGCGACGGAGCGTCCGTCGTGCCGCCGTTCCGTCCGCGATCGTCGAGCGAGGCGCTCCACGTCGGCGACGTCGAAGAGGCTCTGCCGGCCGCCCGGGGCCGGATAGGACGGCAGCAATCCTCGGCTCACGTACGCGTAGAGGGTGCTGCGCTTGATGCCCAGCCGGCGCGCCACCTCTTCGGACTCGAGGAATTGGGTCATTACCCATCTTATGTTGACTTGATCAACGTTTACAACATGTGCGCATCCCGTCCATGATGGAAGGGACGAAAGAAGAGACGAAGCCCACATGGCGCGACGGCGGGGCCGTCGTCAAAGGACCGAGAGGTGCCCATGTCCGCAAACAGCGAGCCGGCAACGGCAGGATCGACCGAGCGAGAGACAGCCGACGAGCGTCTCCCGGTGGCGCCCCGAGGCCTCGAGGGCGTCGTGGTGGCCGATACCACCGTCGGCGACGTCCGAGGCAAGGAGGGCTTCTACCACTACCGGGAGTACTCCGCGATCGATCTGGCCCGTGGGAGGTCGTTCGAGGATGTCGCGCACCTGCTCATCCGGGGCCGCCTCCCGGAGCCAGGCGAGTCGACTCGCTTTGCGGGCGACCTCGCCGACCAGCGTCACGCTCCCGGCGGGGTGACGGAGATCGTTGCGAGGCTCTCGATTCTCGGCGGGCCGATGGACACGCTGCGCACGGCCATCTCGGCACTCGGCACCCAGCTCAAGTGGCAGCCCGTCCTCGATCTCGACGACGCCTCCCTGCAGGAGCAGGTGGCTCGACTGATCGCCGTGGCTCCGACGATGCTGGCGGCCGGGCACCGGACCAGCCGGGGCCTCGACCCGGTGCCGCCGCGCACCGACCTCGGCCACGCGGCCAACTACCTGTGGATGCTGAGCGGTTCCGAGCCGTCGGCGGAGCACGCCCGAGCGCTCGAGCAGTACCTGATCGTCGCGATCGACCACGGCTTTAACGCCTCGACTTTTGCGGCGAGGGTCATCGCCTCGACCGGCGCCGACCTGGCCTCGGCGATCTGCGGGGCGGTCGGGGCACTGGCCGGCCCGCTCCACGGGGGGGCGCCCGGACGCGCCCTCGACATGCTCGACGAGGTGCGCCCAAACGGCGACGCGGGCGAGTGGGTACGCCAAGCGGTCGGGCGCGGCGACCGCATCATGGGCTTTGGTCACCGGGTCTACAAGACGGACGATCCCCGCGCCGTCTTTCTGAGGGAGGTCGCCCAGGGACTCGACGGACCGCTGGCCACCGAGGCGGCAGAGGTGGAACGGGCGGTCGTCGATACGCTCCGGGAGCTGAAGCCGGGTCGGAGCCTCTACGCCAACGTCGAGTTCTACGCGGGGATCGTGATGGCGAGCAGTGGGGTGCCGAGAGAGCTGTTCACCCCGACGTTCGCCATCGCCCGGCTCGTCGGGTGGTGCGCACACGTGCTGGAGCAGCGAGCAGACAACCGCTTGATCCGACCCCTCGCCCGCTACGTCGGTCCGCCGCCGCCCGTGCCGGTGCCTCCGGCCGGTCCCGGTCCCGTCCCGGCGTCCGAGGCCTGAGGCCTGAGGCGCCGATCGACCACCGTGGCGCTCAGGCCGACTGGCGGCGCTTGCGCAGGAAGCTCACAAACTCGACGCCCTCGCGGAGACGTCGCTTCATCACGTCGCTGCTGCGCAGCATCTCTGCCGAGATCTCGGCGATCTTGCCGGCCCGGAAGTAGAACTTTCGGTAGAAGACGTCGACCGAGTCGAAGATCTCCGTCCGGTTCAGGTTGGGGTAGGAAAGGGCGGCGGTCTGGACTCCGTGCTGGTCCACCAGGGACGCGTCGTCCTCGGGAAGCCAGCCGTTTTCTAACGCCTGTTGGTACAGGGCGGTACCGGGGTACGGCGCCGCAATCGAGACCTGGAGCGTGTGGGGGTTGATGTCCCGCGCGAAGCGGATGGTCTCTTGGATCGTCTCCTTGGTCTCGCCCGGCAGCCCGACGATGAAGGTGCCGTGGATGGTGATCCCGAGGTCCCGGCAGTCCTTGGCGAACTGGCGGGCCCGCTCGACCTTCACGCCCTTCTTGATGTTGGTCAGGATCTGCTGGTTGCCCGACTCGAAGCCGACCAGCAGCAGGCGGAGGCCGTTGTCCCGCAGCACCTTGAGCGTGTCGTAGGGGACGTTGGCCTTGGCGTTGCAGGACCACTCGAGTCCGAGGCGGCCCATGCCCCGCGCAACCTCCTCGGCCCGCTCACGGCTGTCCGTGAAGGTGTCGTCGTCGAAGAACACCTCCTTGACCTGCGGAAGATCGTTGCGGATGATCTCCATCTCCCCCAGCACGTGCTCGACGCTGCGGGTCCGGTAACGGTGCCCGCCCACGGTCTGCGGCCAGAGACAGAAGGTGCACTGCGACCGGCACCCACGGCCCGTGTAGAGCGACAGGTAGGGGTGCTTGAGGTAGCCGATGAAGTAGTCCTCCACCCGCAGGTCGCGCTTGTAGACCTCCGTGACGTAGGGCAGCTCGTCCATGTTCTCGAGGACCGCCCGGTCGGGGGTGTGTGCCACGACGCCGCGCCCATCCCGGTAGGTGATCCCGTCCACCTGGTCGAGCGGTCGGCCCTTGGCGATGTCGAGGACGGTGAAGTCGTACTCCTCGCGCGCCACGAAGTCGATGGCCGACGAGGCGAGCAGGGACTCCTCGGGCTCGACGGCCACCTTGGCCCCGACGAAGCCGACGAGGAGATCGGGGTTGGCGCCCTTGAGCGCCTCCGCCACCTTGACGTCGCCGGGAAACGAGGGCGAGCTCGTGTGCAGGACCACGAGCTCGTAGTCCTTGGCCATGGGCACGACGTCCTCGAGCTCGAGCCCGGCGGGTGGGGCATCCACCAGCTTGCTGCCCGGCACCAGGGCGGCCAGCTGGGCCAGCCACGTCGGGTACCAAAAGGAGCGGATCTCGCGCTTGGCCTGGTAGCGGGAGCCAGCCCCACCGTCAAAGCCCTCGTAGGACGGGGGATGGAGGAACAGCGTGCGCAGCATGGTCAGTGGTTCTCCTCGGGGGTTGTGACGAATCGTGTGCTCGTGTCGGGCGTGGGGCTCAGGAGCCGCTCCGCGGGGACGATGCCGACGACTGCGAGGGCCTCGGCAAACCGTTCGTCCCAGCGATCGGCGACCCGTCGGGCCGGCACCGGCGGGACGGAGCGCTGGAGGGCGAACAGGACGCTGTCGACCAGGCGTGCCGGATCCGGATCGCAGACATCGGCGTTGCCGAGCTCGAGCTCGTGCTGGATGTTGTCCCTCCCGTGCCCGGGGATCACGTCGAGCAGCATCAACGGGCGACCGACCACGCGGGCCTCGCTGCAGGTGGTCGCACCCGGCGTCGTGACCACGAGATCCGCGGCCGCCATGAGCTTCGGGATCTGGTCGGTAAACCCGAAGGGCACGACGAGCGGCTGGCGGCTCGCCTCCTCGGCGAGCGCCTGGGCCAGCTTGGGGTTACGACCCGCGACGACCAGCACGACGACGCCCTCGTCGGCCAGGGCTCGTGCGGTCGCCGCCAGTGGCCCGAGTCCCCAACCCCCACCCATCACGAGAACGCACCGAGCGGACGGGTCGAGCCCCAGCGCGACGCGCGCGTCGTGCTGGGACGGCGCTTCGTAGAAGGCGTGCCGGACCGGGGGCGGCACGACGGCGATCGGTGCCCGCGGCGCGTAGCGGCGCACCGCAGCAGCGGCCGCGGGGGAGGTCACCATGAACAGGTCGAGACCCTCCCACACCCACAGGCGATGTGGCGAGACGTCCGTGCACAGCGCGACCGTCGCGGGCCGCTCGTACGTTCGTTTGACCGCGGTCAGCTTCGCGATGGCCGATGATCCCGTTGCAAAGGTGGACGCGAGCAGGTCTACGGGATGGTCCTCGAGGTGGCGATCGAGCACGGGTACCAGGCGGCTCGTCGCGCCCCAGTCGACTGCGCGGGCGAGGCGACTGCCCGGGCGGAAGTGCGAGAAGTGGACGCCGTCATAGAGGGTGGGCGTCGCGGTAAGCCGTCGAAAGACCCAGTCACCCACCTTGGAAGGGAGGCGCCCCAGCAACGACATGCAGTCCAGGACCTCGGTTGACCAGCCCAAACGGTCGAGACTGCCGACGACGATCTCGGTGATCACGTGGTGACCCATGCCGAGGTCGCCGGTCAGCACCAGTGCACGTTGTCGACCCACGGTCATCCTCCGCGTCTCGTCTTGCGTGACTCGGTTCCCGAGAGGAAGGCAGCACCCAAATGATCACCCAAGCACCTGACGCTCGGTGATCACGAATTGCCCACCCCTAGGTGTGTTGAACCCATCGTCTGGCGTCGAGACCCACCCTACGATGGCGGCGGCATCGCTAGCGACCCGATGCGACGATTATCTGCTCGATTTCGTCGGCTGGGACAGACTTCCGAGCACGCCGGACTCCCTGCGGTCGTCCTCGGCTTCGAAGGCCCGTTCCCGATCGAACGTTTGAACGCGTGGGGTCCCCACGATTTGCGGTTTGTGGCCGGATGACGCCTTGCACGTTCATCGACTCGGGGGCCAACCCTGATGATCGATCTCGTAGAGCAGGGCACGCACGGCGCCCCGTCGTGCATTGGCAGGAATGTCCACCTCGCGCACGAGGTGCATGCCCAGTCGCTCGGCGACACGGACGGAGGCCGGGTTGTCGATCTGGGGAAGGGAGCACACCCGGTCGAGTCCCAGGGTGCCAAAGGCCTCGTCGAGCGCGACGCGCGCCCCTTCGCTCGCGTAGCCCTTGCCCCACTCCGCCGGCGCAAGGCGCCAACCCACCTCGACCGCTGGCAAGATCTCCGGCAGGAAGGTCGGGACCGAGAGCCCGACGTAACCGATGATGCGACCGTCGCCCCGTAACCGTGCGACCCACAAGCCGAATTCACAGGCCGACCAATGGGCCATCTGCGCCCCGATGAACCGCTCGGTCTCGTCGCGGGTGAAGCCTCGGCCGAAGGGGAACCTCCAAACCTCGGGCTGGGCGAAGACCCCACAGAGCTCGTCAAGGTCACCCGGGGCAAATGCCCGTAAGGTCAGCCGAGGGGTCGCGACGTCACCAAGCGGAGCGACGACCGGTGGAGCTTGTCCTCGCGTGGGCACGGCCCCATCGTCGCGTCGCAGCACCACCGCCCGCAGCCCGGCGCGTTCGATCTCGTCGGAGCGCTGTAGTTTCTCCTCGGGCCGCTAGCTCATCGGGTAGAGCAGGGGACTTTTAATCCCAAGGTGCCGGGTTCGAGCCCCGGGCGGCCCACCAGCTAGAGAGCGCTTTTTGGCTGCCGCTCCCAATCTCGTGGTTAAGGACACCAAGACGCACCAGGAGCGCACCGTCACACTGGACGACTTCTCACTCGAGGCCTGCGACGGCAGCGTGCCGAACTCGAAGGCCGAGCCGAGGATCTCGATGGACGGTTACCAACGCCACGCCTGTTTTCACGTATGACCCCAAACGCCCGATCGGCCCCGACACGGCCAGTCGCCACGTCCGGACAGTCGCTGACAGGGCCGGCGTCGACTGCCGTCTGCACAGCCTCCGCCACTTCGCTGCGACGCAATCGGTCGGGGGTGGCCATGACGTGCGGACCGTGGCCGGGCGCCTCGGACACGCGAACGCCAGCACCACGCTCAAGGTGTGCGCCCATGCGTTGCCGGAATCATCGCATGGCCGGAGTACTATCCCAAGCGCTCGTAGGGGACCCTCTCCCCCGCTTCGATCGCCACTGGCAGGCGGTTCTCCGCAGGGGGCAATGGACAGGTAGCCAGATCGGTGTACGCGCACGGCGGGTTGGTAGCCCGGTTGAAGTCCAGGACCACCGCCCCGTCGGCATCCGGCTCCTCGACCAACAGGCCTCGCACCGAGCTGTAGGTCGTCCTTCCCGAGGTGGCGTCGGTGAACAACACCATCAGCCCTCGGGGGGTGTATCCCGGGAACGCCGTGAGCGACAGCTGGCGTCCGTTAAGTTGGAAATCGATTCGACCCGGCGATTCGTACACGTGCTCGAGGCCTTCCACGGCGGCGGCGACGCACGTGGGACGCGGCCGATCAAACTCAACGTAGTGACCGGGTACGCGCCAGCGGGAATGAGGTGGGTACGCCGGCGTGCCGTGGTAGGCGAGTCGCAGAGCACTGTTCGGGTGGCGGGGCCGCAGAATGTCGTGCCCGCCCCTCTTAGCCACCTCGAGTACCGCATCGCCCCAGCTCGCATTTACGCCGCCGCGCTCGGGGATGATCCCGAACGAGTAGCCACCCCGGACCGGCTGGCCTTCGATGACCAGCTCCTCGTCGTCTCCGAGCTCGACGATGACCCCGTCCTCGCCGGCTGACCAGATTCCGGCCGCATCGCTGAAGCTCTGGGGCGTTTCGCTCAGCCAGTGGAGGCTGGTGATGGCGAGGAAGCCGTGAGGATCGGCGAGCCAGGCTTCCACGTCGCGGTGCCACGCCTCCCACTCCTCGACGAACGTGTCAAGGTCGGCCGAGCCGGTTCGGACGCTCATGGTTCCCTCCTCGTTCGAAACTCCGCCGTACCTATCGTCGCTCGTTGCGGGCCCTTACGACATCAGGCTACCGGGGATTCGGTTTTCACGACTCTTTCGATCCGATGACTTGACTACCCTCCACAACGGTGAAGTGACCCCGACTGGATGCTCCACGCCTTGCGTACACATCGGATTCGGCGTAGAGAAGACTCGGGCGGCTGCTCTCGGTATCGGAAATTACATCCCGTATGTCAAGCCGACGGCCGGATACGAATCGGCATCAAGCCGGCCGTCGACGAACGTCAAACGGAACTCCCGAAAGCGACACCCACCTTTCTTCCCAACAGTTCCGGCGTGAAGGGCCAGAACCCTTACCCCACGGGGACCGAACCGTCGCGCTCCACCACGCCGGCGCGTAACCCCGCATCCTCGACCACGTACAGGTACTCGACTCAACTGTATGCTCGCGTCTGCCATGGACGTCGTCATCGTCGGAGGTCACGGTCAGGTTGCGTTGCTCATGGCCAAGCTCCTGAGCGGGCGGGGGGACCGTGTGCGTGGCGTGATCCGCAAGGCCGACCAGGCGCCCGATCTCGAGCGGGTGGGCGCGGAGCCGGTGATCGCCGACTTCGTGCATGACGGCCTCGCCGACGCCGTGGCTGGGGCGGATGCCGTGGTGTTCGCCGCCGGGTCCGCGCAGGGGACCGGCGCCGAAGGCAAGCGGACCGTCGATCTCGGCGGGTCGGTCAAGCTCATCGATGCGGCCCGGGCAGGCGGGATCAACCGCTACGTGCTGATCAGCGCGATCGGCGTCCGGAACGCTGAAGAACCGCCGCTGGTCAGGGTGCCCCTCAAGGCTGTCCGGCTGCTCTGGCCGGAGATGCGTGCCTACCTCGCGGCCAAGGCCGAGTCCGAGGACCGTTTGCGCGCCAGCGGCCTGGATTTCACCATCGTCCGCCCCGGCCGGCTCACGGACGACCCCGCCCGCGGCGAGATCTCAGCCGCACCGCACGTCCGAACCTACGGCAAGGTGAGCCGTGGCGACGTCGCCGCCACGCTCGTCGAAACGCTGACCGCTCCCAACACGATCGGCAAGACGTTCTCGGTCATCGCCGGCGACCGGCCGATCGCCAATGCCGTGGCCGGCCTCTGACCTACATCCACCGCGCAATCCCCAAGGTGCGCGAACTGCCGGCTAGACATCACGGCCTCCTCCCCGGCGAAGTCCCCACATCCAGCGGATCGAACCGGAAGAGCCGTACCTCCGCACGATGAGTACCCGTCTCACGAATCCGTGTCAGTGATCGCCCCAACATTGTGGGCAGTACATCGCTCGAGCTCGGTGAGAGAGGTCGACACGTTGTGGACCTCCGACGCAGCGGGCTGCATGTTGCACGACCGGGTCCCGGCGGCGGTCCCACGCGTTGCGCCCCTGGTGGTCCTGGGAGTTTCCCCGGGACGACGACCACGTCGTGCGCACGAACGCCAGCCTGACCCCAACGGTCGCTGCGGCAGCCGCCGACGCGGTACTGGCCGTCGATAATCGGTCCCGGCGAGCAACGGGTTGCGCGCCTCGCCTCACATCGTTGCTGGTCTGCCACATGTCGAGCCCAACCGCCGCCTACTGCGGTGCTTGGGAGTCGACGGCGGCCAGCTCCTGGCGCAACTGCGTGACGAGCTGGTCCCTGGTGCCAGCGAAGTCCGCCAGTGCAAGGGACAGGCGGAAGTCAACCTGCACGCTCAGCGCCGACCCGTAGTAAACGGTGGTCGGCTTTTGTCGGTTCGACACCGAGATGGTCGTCTCGCCCTCCTCGTCATCATGGTGAACCGCAAGCAGGTGCTCGAAGCGGCACTCCCGTGTCTGATGCTGACCCACGAACACCACCCGCCGATTGGTAATCACCATGGTCCCTGTGTCGATGGCAGTGGGGGTCGGTGGCGCCTGGACGTAGTGGCCGCGAAATCCACCCACGCGATACCGCATGCCCAGGCCAATCGGAACGGAGACCCCGGTCGAGCCTCCTTGATAGTGACCGCGGCCCCGACGCTCCTCGACGAGGGCCGCATTGGTCACTACGTAGTAAGCGGCCTCACCACGATTGAGGACCAGAGCGTCCGTCGGAGCACCGTGGAACGTCTCAGCCAGTTCCACCAGCTCCGCGTACCCCTGCCGCTGCTGATCTCGAGTGGCCTTGGCTTCCTCTTCGCGTTCTTGCGCAGCCTGTTCTCGATGGTGTTTGAACACGACCTAGGCCCCTATCCCTCGCCGTCTCCCATCATGCCCTTCGCAGCCACGCGGCGCACCTCGTGACTTGCCCGCGGTGCAGCTCACTCGCCTTTCCCTACTGCGACAACCTTCTCGAGAACTGAGGGGTAGCGGCGCCTCAGGGGTCACGCTCTGCGACCATCCTCGATCGGACTCATCGCCCTCTGTACTTCCTCTACGCGCCTCGACCATTCGTTCAGGGCGCTCTGACCAGCCACCCGTTGGTCCGTTTCGATGATGTCCCGCTTGACGTACCGAACATATGTTCGTACAGTAAGGAGGTGGAACAGAGTCCCTACTCGGGAACTCTGCTGGCCGAGAGCATCCGGACCGGGGGCGTACTGGACGGTTTGCCGCTCACGGTGACCCGCATTTTTCGACTAGCAGCGGGCGATATTGGGGCCGGACAACCCGAACTTTGGACCTTCATCGAGTTTGAGGTCCCCGCCCCGGAGGCACCGGAACTCGCCCGGGCATTCGCCCAGGTGCTCGACCAGTCCGGCGGCTGGTACTGCAACTTTTCGTCGGACGACGAGACCTTCGTGGTCTTCGCCGAACGCGTCTTCCGCTACGGGCGCGGCGACCCAATCGAACGGCAGCGTGTCGAGGCGTATGCGCGCTCCGTTGGCGTGCCGGAAGCTCAGATCGACTGGCCCGAATAGAGCCAACCCATCAGTCCGCCGCTGGTGTCGGCGTACCGCGTTCGCCGTCCAAGTCGCCGAGCCGACCTCGTAGCCCTCCCAAGACGCGTCAAGGTGATACGAATCCAGAGAGATTCGCATCACCTCCTTGGGAGTCCCGAGGGTCGGGACTCCCGAGCAGACCTTTATCGAACGACCGTATGGCAGACCTGGGGCCAGCGATAAATGGCCCTTCGGAAATGAGTCCAGTTAGACCGGCAGCACTCGACTACCTCGGCCTTGCACTTATCTTGGGTGATCGGCGTCAACAGACGGCAGATCTTGCACCTCGTGCTTGGCGATGTTGAGGTCGATCACAGGGCCGAACCGAATCACGGCGCTGGTCGGGATCGCCACCTCTTTGGTCCCCCACAAATGCCCCTCGTCCAGCAGCACGTGGGTCACTTGGCGATCACGGGGGTCAACGACCACCCCCCGGACTCGCCCGATTTCGCCGTCAGTGGCATGGACCGGCCCGCCGGCGTGCACAGCCACATCTCCCAGTGGAACGGTGTCGTGAACAAGGGCCTGACGGACGCCGTACCCATCCGCTCCCGGCGAAAACTCCGTCTTTTCGGCCGCATCGAACTCTTCGAACTCCGCCTTCGTGCAGCGGAGCCGAACCTCGCCCGCCGCGACATCGACAAAGTCGACAGGCACAAGTCGGCCGAGTCCTTGCCGGTGCCTTGGTTCGACCACAAGATGAGTGACCCGTTGGAGGGGGCCAACGACCACACGGCTCACCTCGCCACAGACCCCATCGGTGCAGCTGGCATCGACCCCGATCGTGAGTCGCGTCAGCTCTGCCATAGCCACCCTCCTCGTCTCCTTCGATCCTACGGTCCACACGAATCGTCTTCGCACTCAGAGCTGGGGCTCCGATTCGCACCCATCACGTCCGTCTGGAAGAACGTCGCCGCTACATCGTTCGGCTTCGAGCACCTGGCGATGTATCGGTAGCGCCGGACAGCCTGCCGGCTCGTGATGGGACTCTTGTTGGATGACAAGGTTTCTTCCATGTTGACAGAGAAGCTTTCACCTCACTTTTCATTGCCCCGCGTATTAATTCTCCCAGGTCATCGCTGAGGCTCGAGTAGCGCCCACCCCACCCGCTGGCCCTTGGAGCAATCACCCCGGCCGACGTCAAAGCTGCGTCAATCTCAAGGATCCTGCCCGTGAAACGTCCGGAGCGGCCGTCCACGCGACGGGGAGGATTCTTCGTCCGGCCCGACACCCTGCTTCGCTGGCACCGAGACTTGGTCCGCCGTCGTTGGACGTATCCGCACCGACGCCCGGGGCGGCCATCGGTCCCCTCGGGCACCGTCTCCCTCGTCCTGCGATTGGCGAAGGAGAACCCACAGTGGGGCTACCGGCGGATCCACGGCGAACTCGTGACCATGGGCATCACCCTCGGCGCGTCCACGGTGTGGTCGATCCTCAAGCGCCACGGGCTCGATCCCGCACCCCGGCGCTCGGGGCCGAGCTGGGCGGAGTTCCTCCGTTCCCAGGCCAAGGGAATCATGGCGTGCGACTTCTTGAGCGTCGACACCGTGTTGCTCCGCCGCCTGTACGTGCTCGTGTTCATCGAGTTGGACACCAATGCGATCTGTGAGCCCGTCATCGGAACCCTCCGTCGTGAGTGCCTCGACCAGATGCTGATCCCTCGGCCGCCGTAACCTCGAGGCCGTCCTCGCCGAGTACGTCCGTCATTACGACGACCATCGGCCGCATCGCGCCCTTGCTCAGCGTTGTCCACGCTCGTCGGGCGAGGCACCTACGGCCTTGGTCGACATCGACCCCAAGCGACTACGTCGCGCCGACCGCCTCGGCGGGCTGATCCACGAGTACCGGATGCTGGCATGACCCGCAGGGACGGGTTTCGGGCACCCACACGTCCCCAACCAACTCCTCGAGCGATTCGGCGACCCGGCGATGTGCCAGTCCTCGCCGGGTGCCCCCTCTCATTTCGTATGCCCTCTGCACCGAGGCGGGCCAACCGAGCGATGACCACTTCCCTCACACAGCTCGGCAGTGCCAGGTCCTGTAGGTCGTCGGTGGCCCACCGTCCGCCGTCATCGCGAACCAGAAGTTCCGACTCGACGAGGTGGCGTAAGCCTAGCGGCAACTATCCCATCTCTGCCGAAGTCCTGGTGATAAGGTCACCTAGGGCCGACACGGCAAGAAATCACCAATGGTCTCTATGGGGTGGTTGCCCCTGGAGATCGGAGGCATCGGGATGGTTTGGTCAGCGAGTCAGAATCCACGGCCGACATGAGCTCCCTTTTGGCGTCCTTGCGCGCCTGGGCGAAGGACGTGGGTAAATGGTGGTGGGCCGTAGTTGTTGCCGGCGCTCTTGGCGTGTGGGCGCTGTATCAGTTCGTCGAACAGTTTCGGCGCCACCTTGGATGGCTCGTTGTGGCGTTCCTGGTCGTGATTCTGATTGGCAGCTTCCTCGCGTATCACAAGGAGCGCCAGCGCCGGTCGGTGAATATGTCGGACACGCATCAGCCGCCTGGGGGTGGAAATACGCTCGATGCGCCGGTCAAGTACCAAGTGGATGCTTTGCGTCAGGCAATCAGACGCATCTCAGAAACGGGTCCGGAGTTCGACTTCATTACGTTGCGGTCGGTGATGCAAAACCTCCCACGTACAGGCACCGACCCCATCTACGAGCCGTTGGATGCGATCACCTGTCAGGACGGCCTATGCCAACTCGTTTCAGATGGCGAGTTGGAGGTGGGGTCATATCCGAACGGCAACCCTGGAAAGCCGGACTTGGCCCCTGGCGGATCGTGAGTTAGATACACCCGGGGGTGCTCAATGAGCGCGTCAGTCGCCGATGGGGGCTGGTCCGTCTATGACAACGATCGCCCGCCCGTCGGGACCCGTCTCAACGTGCGCCGCGTCCACAAAGAGCCTGGTTTCGATGTGGTTGACGGCCCGTCTGGTAGCGTACTTGACCCGATTCAAGATGTCCATAAGCTCGTCACCCGCGTAGGAGGAGTGGTCAATGCCTGGTGCAAACACCACCTTGGGCTGCACGTGTGCATCTACCGGGGCATGGACGATGAGAATCGCGTCCCTCACCCTTGAGTGCGCCTCTAGCGTGGACGATCTCGAAATCGGTTGTGGGGACGCCATTGACCGAGCGCGCCGTGATATTCGCCACGGGGGAACACGGCTACCGCGTGGACGATCCGATGCCGGTACTCACGCGCCAGCTCATGGAGAATCCACAGGTCCTCGTAACCGCTCTCGCTCGGTTGTACATCCTCAAAGACTCGCCGGAATGTATCGGGGAGCTTCTTTATCCGGTTGGTTTTCCCGTAGTCGGCCGGGTTGCGGAAGATGGGGAACTCGACCGCCTCGGGGCGCAGGTCGGTCAATGTTGGGTCGAGAATGAGGGCACGGCAAGCGGCCTGATAGGCGAGGTAGTTCAGGGCACCCCGGAGATTGTCGAGGAACGACCCGAAAATCCGGGTCAGGCGATCCGACCATCGACTTTCCGTCAGTGGATCAAGGAAGCGGCGAAAGGACACCTCCCAGTCCTGTCCATTGAAATGGGTCTTGACTCCATAAGGGTTCGTTGCTCTGAACTGGATGAGAGCGGTGTCCGGGCGCGGCCGTCGCTATCCGCCCATTCCAGGCGCTTCACGTGTCGGCGAGGGGTTCACCAGGCACGAAGGATTGGCCACGAACCTCGATCGGCTCACTCATCGCTTCGTTAGGATTCCAACAGATGTCGAATACCAGTGGCGACCCGCCGACGCAGAAGACTCAGCCCAAAGAGGGCGAGCCGATCGACATTCGGGTGCCGACCGCGATGAGATCGACGCCGCGCTGACAAGCGGTCGCCAAACCGCAGGCATCACCGGATCGTAGAGTCCGCAGGAAGCGCCGCCCGAAGGAGTAGCTCCTCGAAACATCGACCGCGGTCGTCGCGGTGGTTGTACCGCCAGACGTACTCGTTCAGGTACCCCTGCAGCCACTTGGGGGAGACGGCGTGATGCGTGCCGGAGATGCCACGCTTCACGAGGGACCAGAAACCGTCGATGGTCTGGGTGTGAACGTCTCCGCTCACGTACACGCCGCTCGTGGTGGTTGACCGTCTCGTGGTCGCTTGACGGAGCGACCCGTAGGCGTGGGCCGTGTCGGTGTAGACGACAGCGTCCGACGTAGACACGACGTGCGACATGGCCCATGAGCGTCGGCTTTTGTCTGCTCGGGATGACGTGTGCCGTGACCTTGCCGTGCGCGTGACGGTCGGGGCTTGCCGTCGATCCACTGCTCGGTTGCGCTCGACGGCTCCGAACACCTGCGTCTTGCGTCCGTCCGACCACTTGCTGCGCCGCCGACGCGTGCCGTTCGGAGAGTGCGGCGAAGCGGCGCGGTCCGGCTGGCGGGGCTTGCCACCGACGTAGATCTCGTCCATTTCGACCACGCCCGCGAGCGGCGTGGTCGTCGTTCTGGGTCATCAGCTGATTGCGGATGAGGGTGAACATCCGCCACGCCGTCTTGTAGGTAACGCCCAGCTCTCGCTCAAGTTGCTTGGCAGAAATGCCGCAACGAGTGCTCGCCATGAGGTACATGGCGTAGAACCACAGGTGCAGCGACGTGGACGACTTGTGGAAGATCGTCCCGGCCGTCGGGTAGAGGTAATGCCCACAGGCCGTGCAGGTCCACGCCTGGCGCTGCTGCTTGCGTCTCGTAGCTGCTTGAAGGTGCGTATCGTCCTCGCACGACGGGCAAAGGGCGTGCTCGCCGTCCGGGGAGTACCGGGTCGCCAAAGGTACATCGCAGGCAGGCGTCATCGTCGGGGAAGTCGCCGGATGAACTCCATGAGGGAGTAACTGGGACTCCGAGAGACTTGGCCGCTGTGGGGTTCTTACGGTCTACCGGGGGCCATGCCTCTATTGTACCGACCTGGGGTTCGGCAGTCAAGGGATAGTTACCGGCCTCGCTCACGAAGAAGGGGTTTCCGTCTGTCTCGCCATAGAGAGCGTGGGCCAGCTCCACTAGGGTTGTCGCAAGCACCGACTTGTCCGGCCACACGGACGACGTCCTTCGGCGGGTGGAGAACCGTCTCAATCACCGGCCACGGAAAACCCTGAACTGGTGGACCCCGCCACAGTCCTCGGCGATGACGTGCCACCATGAGAGCGACGCTGTTGCGACGACCACCCGAATCCGCCCGTCGCCAGGGGGTCAATTTTCAGCCGTCGTTGACATTGGCCCCGAGCGGGAGCCAGCGGACATGGAGTTGTCACATGGGGCTCGACACTTATGCGGCTCGTTCTCCGGAGAGCGAGCTTCCGGAGGAGGATCAACAGGCCTTCGACGAAGCTGGCCTGATGCTGTGTGGCGGTCTGAACAGCGGGAGCGGTGGCTCGTTCCGCGGCAAGATCTATGCAGACGTCGTTGAGCATGTCAGTGGTATCAGCCTTTACGAGGAGTGGATTCCGCCCAACGTGGTGCAGGCGATGGCGGAGGCCTTCGATCGCTGTGATCCCTCGGTCGTCGAGGGTGAGATGGCAAATGGCGCCCATCCCGCCTCGGCAGTTGAGGTGGGTGAGCTGCGGAGGTTCTTCCGGATCTGCTCTGACCGTGGGCTCGGCCTCGTGGGATGGTCGTGACCCACGGTCTTGGCACCGAAGGACGGACACGCGTGACGCAGTACCACGAGTTCGAGATCCTTGGATCGCTGAGATCGACAACGCAACCCGGCGAGCGACAGGGCGCGTCGAATCACGACATAGAGAACGGACACACCACGCCAAGGCCTCCGCTGGATCGTTGGGGTCGACGGAGGATCCGGTGGTTCCGGAAGCTCGTGAACCCGAAGGCAGCGCGACACTGCTGGGCGTAGCGTCCGACCTGTTCGGTGACCCACCGGCCGGCCCGGTCGCTCATGTCCATCCGCGGTGCTCCGATGGTCGCCTCCTTGCCGATCCACGATCGTGTCGGACACGACGACTCCGGGCAACGCCACCCGTGCTTGTGCCAGATCAACCGGGTCGCACGCCCGAAGCAGGGCAGATCCACCAGTTCGACCACCGGTCGGTCCTTCACGCGGGCGAATACGCCACACTGTCCGCGATTTTTGAATCTCCCCACCCTCGATCACTGAAATTCCCCACCCTGAGCCCGGTGAGCTGAACCATCCACCCGCGGGGTTGGGCCCCCTTCGAAGCTGACGAGCGACCAAGCCAGCCAGCTCGAAGGGAGATCCCGCTCCGCATGCTCACACATGGGGAAGACGTGGAAGTACATGCACTGAGAAGTAGGGGTTGGACGATCTCGGCGATCGCCCGGCACCTCGGTCGGGACCGAAAGACGATCCGGGCCTACATCAATGGGGAGCGAGTCCCCGGCGTCCGGGCCCGCTCGGCCCCCGACCCGCTCGAGCCGTTCACCAAGTACCTGGTGGCCGGTTCGTTGACGATCCGCACGTGTGGGCCTCGGCCCTCTATGACGAGGTGAAACGGCTCGGCTATCCGCTGAGCTACCCGAGCTTCGTCCGCCAGATCCGGCTGGCCGGACTCCGGCCCACTGCGAGGCCTGTGCCGGCGTCAAGGGACGCGACACCATCGAGATCGACCATCCACCGGGTGAGGAGATCCAGTGGGATTGGTTCGAACGCCGGAACGCTCCATGGGGTGGGACGGCCTACGTGCTGTTGGGCACGCTGTCGCACTCGGGCAAGGTGCGCGGCGTGCTGGGCGAGAAGATGGACCAGGCCCATCTCATCGAGGCCATCGACGAGGTGCTCCGGCGCCTGGGCGGGACAGCTCGGGTGTGGCGGACCGATCGCCTGGCCACAGTGATCGTCCCGGGAACGAGCGACGTGCAGGCCTCCTTCGCTCCGGTGGCCAAGCACTACGGGGCCGTCGTCGAACCCTGTCCGCCGAGGCGTGGCAATCGCAAGGGTGCGGTCGAGTCCTCGGTGCGCTTCGTCTCGGGTCGCTGGTGGCGCACCATGAGCGCAGAGAACCCCGAAGACGCCCAACGCTCCCTCGACGTCTTCTGCGCCACCATCGGTGATGACCGCGAGCGCCGAGGACCGAACGGCGAGCGCACCACCGTCGGTGAGCTGGCCGACACCGAGCCGCTGCTCGCCCTCCCGCCGGCCCCATTTCCGGCCACGACCGAGGTCGAACGAATCGTGGCCGACAATGCCAGCGTGGCCTTCTCGGGCAACCGCTACTCGGTGCCGCCCGGGCTGAGCGGGACGACGTTGCTCATCCGGCATCGTTTGTCGTCTCCGACCATCGACGTGGTGGCTCCCTCGGGAGCGATCCTCGTCACCCACCGCCTCGCTCCGGCTGGTTCGGGCGCCCTGGTGCGCAGCGTCGAGCACCGTGAAGCCCTCGAGGCCGCCGTGCTGAGCGCCTTCACGACAGCTCGTCCGTGCGACAAGAAGGCCAACCGCCCACCGGGCAAAGAGGCACTCGAAGAAGCAGCCGACTGCTCGGACCCATCGGGCGTGAGCCCGTCGTCGACCTGTCCGTCTATGGTGAGATCGCGGAGGGACGATGAGCGACTCCTCCACCTATCAAGAGATCCGGGCGCATCTGGCCTACCTGCGTCTGGGTGCTGCTGCCGAGGCGCTGCCCGGCGAACTCGACCACGCCCGAGAGCACAAGCTCGGCCATAGCGAGTTCTTGCACCGCCTCCTCGAGGTCGAGGTGACCGCCACCGAGATCAGGCGACGGGCCGGGCTCGAACGCTTCGCTTGTCTGCCGTCCCCCTGGACACTGGACGACTTCGACTTCTCCGCCCAGCCGTCGGTGGACAAGAAGCTGATGACCGAGCTCGGCACGCTGCGGTTCCTCGAAGACGCCACCAACGTGCTGTTGATCGGGCCACCCGGCGTCGGCAAGACCATGCTGGCCGTCGGTCTGGCCCGGGCGTCCATCAACGCCGGCTATCGGACCTACTACACGACGGCCGCCGACCTGGCTGCCCGCTGTCACCGTGCCGCGCTCGAGGGACGGTGGGCCACCACCATGCGCTTCTTCGCCGGACCCAGACTCTTGGTCATCGACGAGGTGGGTTACCTGCCTCTCCAGAGCGAAGCGGCTGCCGCCCTGTTCCAGGTGATCACGCAGCGCTATCTGAAGAGCTCCATCGTCATGACGACCAATCTGGGCGTGGGCTCGTGGGGGAAGATCTTCGACGACCCCATGGTGGCCGCCGCCATGCTCGACCGCCTCTTGCACCGCAGCGTCGTGTTCAACATCGACGGCGAGAGCTACCGG
The DNA here is from genome assembly GCA_963773635.1 of uncultured Actinomycetes bacterium. Taxonomy (GTDB): domain Bacteria; phylum Actinomycetota; class Acidimicrobiia; order Acidimicrobiales; family RAAP-2; genus CAVZBW01. The sequence goes on from CAVZBW010000005.1 coordinate 2,002,485, forward strand.
ATGCGCTCGCATCGGGCCCGCACCGAAGGGCTCCGGAAGGGGGTGACCAAGGTCAAGGAGTAATCTCGATCCAAACAACTCACCGGTCCGTCAACTGGGGAATTTCGTTGATCGCCCCTGGGGAGTTTCGGAAATCGGCGGCAACACCCTGCATGCACAGCCACACCCCTCGTACCGCCCCGCCTCGGTGACCATCAGGACGTGCTCGCCGGTACGCGAATCACGTGGGGATGGCGTCAGGATGATCTCGGCCGGTGGGATCTCTCATCCTGCTCTGGTGGGTGATCCATGCTGCGGCCACGTGACCGCGTAGGACGACGAAGAAGCGCGCGCCCAGCGGGGGCGGAACCCTCGAGATTCACCACCAGTGCCACTCGGTCGGCGAGGTGGCGGGACCGATATCCTTCAACCCGAGCGGGAAGTTGCATCGCAACCGGCCCTGGCGCCATAAGCCGTCCACTTGACCGACACTCGTAGCGTGGTCAAGCACAGCAACCGAGGGAGTCAGGGTGAGACAAGCGGTGCCAACTGCGCCTGGGTGGGCTCACTGCAACAGAACCAGGGTTCGGTGAGGCGAGCCCGCTCTCCGACTGGCCCTCGTGAGATGGCTCCCGGGGGCGGGGCGGCCCGGGAGGCCCTCGCCCGGGCACGGATGAGGGCGTCAATCGCCCCAAAAGTGTCTGCCACACATTGTTCAACGCGCCGTTCGACCAGCGCTACCAGCTCCTCTTGCAGTTGGTCGACTGCGGGATCGGGATGCCACCACGTCCAACCCAGCCGGTCCTGGTCGTACGGACCGAGGTGGGGGGTCATGGCGGGCCGCCCGAGCAGCAGCGAGCCTTCGGGCACCAACAAGCGCACCGTGTACTGCACCGGGTCTACGTTTTGTACGAGGTCGTGGGCCACCACGAAGTCAAGAAGATCGACCAAGTCCTTCGTTGTGGTCCAAGGCGTAAACGGTAGCCATGATGGTCGCACCTCGATGCCGTGGTTGCGGAGGAGCACCACCGCTTCCGAAGCGTTGGCAACGCTATGACCCTTGTCGAGGTGTTCGAGGATCGTGTTGTTCACCGACTCGAACGCAGAAACGACGAACGTGCAACCGGCCTCGCCGAACTCGGGCCACACGTCTGGATGGCGCAAAATGTGCTCTACCTTGGTCGTGCAGTCGAAGGTGAGACTCGGGTGGTGCTGATGGATGGCCGCTACGACCCGACGAGAGTGCAACGGGGTATTGAGGAAGTCAGGATCGGCGAACGTCAAGTGACGGGCGCCAGCCGCGACTAGCTGATCGACGTCAGCCACTACGGCGGCCTCGTCGATGGCACGCACCCGGCCGTTGTACACGACCGGCACGGGGCAGTGTCGGCATCGGTGCGAGCAGCCCCGGGTGGCCTCGACCGACCCAACCAGTCGCTCCTCGCCGTCGACCGCTAACCGAGTGTACCGATCGAGGGGCGGCAACAGGTGACGAGCTGGGACTCGCCCCTTGAGGCGCGTCAGCTGGACGGCGGGGCCGGGGTCCCGACCGCTCGCCCAGGCCACTAGCCCCGGTTCGTACTCTCCAGCAATCACGTTATCGCCGGCCGACTTGACCGTGAGCTCCCGGCTCACGGGCGCGTACAGTCCATAGAAGCTCATTGGAAGCTCGGGGCGTCGGACCCGGATGGTCTCGGCGAGACGTAACGCCAAGCGCATGGCGGTATGCATCGGCACCGAGAAGGCAACCCGGTCGGCCCAGTCGACCGTCCCCGCATCAAGCGGGTCAACGGCGACGTCAACACAGCGGACGTCGTGGCCGGCTGCCAGCAACGCCGCGGCGGGCATGGCCAACTGCAGCGGCTGGTGTCCCAACTCGTAGGTCGAGATCAGCAGCACCCGCATGAGCACGAGCCTACTGGGGAGTCAGCGCTCTTCTAAGGTGGCGCAGCGGAGACGAACGTCGAGACACGCTTCTGCTCGGCGCAGAGCATCTTCGACCATCTCCACCGTCGGTCCACGCGCAAACATGAACCCCAGGTAACGATGGCCCTCAGGGAGCGGGGTCAACCGCCGTCCGGGTGCCACGCTGATCTCGACACCGACCACACCGTCGACCGCGAGGGCCCGCTCCCGGCCAGAGACGTTGTCGAGCACCCCGGCCGCTCGGATCGGGAGCATCATCACCCCCGACGCAGCGGATTCGCGGGCCAGACCCTCGAGGCCAAGCCCGAGGGCGTGACGGACGATGACTTCTTCGAGGCTCACCCCAGCCCCAAACCGCAAGGCCCGGGCGCACAGGCCGCCGATGGAGCGAGCAGCAAGCTCCAGAATGGTGACCTTCCCTGCTGCGCCAATGCGCAGCTCGATGTGCACAGGGCCTTCCCGGAGCCCCAGGGCCGCGGCCGCTTCGGCCGAGGTGGTCTCGATGGCGGTGAGTATCCGAGGGGGCTGCCGGGACGGCGTGACGTAGATGGTCTCCTCGAAGAAGGGGCCGTCCAAGGGATCGGGCTTGTCGAATATGGCCAGCACTTCCAACCGGCCTTCCCGAAGCAAACCCTCCACCGCCACTTCGACGCCGCGGACGAAGCTCTCCACGAGCAGGGGCTCGGGACTATCCCCCAAGATGGCACGAATGCGGACCGCGGCCGCCTCGGCCCCGGTCGCGTCATCGACCCGGATGACCCCCTGGCTGGCTGACCGTGAGACGGGCTTGATCACGCACGGATACCCGAGCCGGGTCGCCGCCGAGACGACGTCTGCGTCACGAGCAACGACTTGATAAGCGGGCTGGGGAAGCGCGGCAGCGGCCAGGCAATCCCGCATGCGAGCCTTATCCTTGGTGGTGGCGACCGCTTCGGTCGGATGGTGGCGCAGCCCCAGGCGCTCCGACGATGCAGCCGCGGCCGCCAACCCCAGGTCGTCGACGGCCAGGACCGCGTCGAGCGGTGTCCTCCGATGGAGGGCCACGATGGCCTCGACGGCGGCGTCGGCTGCATCCAGGGGCACCACCACGGCCCGGTCGCCCATGACGCCGGCCAGGGCCTGAGGGTGCTCAGAGCCCACCACGACGTCGACACCGAGACGAGCCGCCGCGGCCAGGAAGTCCGCAGCTCGGTACGTCCCGGTGGGCAGCAGTAGGAGGATCCGGGACACCGCCTTAGGATGGTACCGACCAACCAAGGCTGAGACGAAGGCACCATGAGCGATATCGACTCCCACGGCGTGCCGATCCTCCGAGTCACCGACGCCGCCTTAGAAGTGGTGCTGGAGGCCCGCGTCAGCGAGGATGCCGAAGCTGCGTCACTCGCGCTGTGGGTCGAGATCAGCGGGTCGAGCGGGGACGCCTTTTCGTACGACATGTACTTCCAGGCGGCCGCCGACGCCCGACCCGAGGATTGGTTGGACGAGCGTGGGGGAATGACGCTCGTGGTCCCGAGCGACAGCGTCGACCAGATGCGAGGGGCGGTCCTCGACGTCGGCCAGGGCGGGCTGGTTATGGAGAACCCCAACCGTCCTTGGGCCCAGGCTGCCAGCCCGGCGATGGCGGGTCCGCCGGCCGACCTCAGTGGCGACGTGGCCCAGCGGGTCCTCCAGGTCCTCGAACGGCAGATCAACCCGAGCATTGCAGCCCACGGCGGGCGCGCCGACCTGGTGGCGGTGGAGGAGGGCTCGGCCTACCTCCGCTTGAGCGGGGGCTGCGCGGGCTGCGGGATGGCGACGGTGACCTTGAGCCAGGGGATCGAGGTGGCCATCTGTGAATCGGTCCGGGAGATCGCTCGAGTGATCGACGTGACCGACCACGCGGCGGGAACCAACCCGTACTACGAGGCGGCCAAGAAGTAAGTCCTCTGCGCCGACGAAACGGCGAACATCCTCTGTCGCGTACGACGCCACCGTGGCATCGGTGATAGCGGTTGCTTCGATCCGATTGACCACGGCCTCAAGGCGGTTGGCGGGAAAGGCGCACGTCATCTCTGCGTTCGGCATGCCGGTACGCGTGCGGCTCAGCATGCAGCCCACGCTCACCGCCACCTCCCCCTGTTCTTTGGCCATCGCCACGATGTGGCACTGGGGCTTGCCTTCGATGCGCAGGCGGGCAGGGCGTCGGTGAGCACCATGAGATTTGCCGTTGATGCGGATCAGAACCACGTCCGGTGGCGTCAGATGGTGCTGTGCTCGTCTTACCCCACTTGCGTGGACTTGACCCGAAGGTGATGACGAGAGATAGCGTGACGGCCGGATTGATGACGGAGTGGAAGATGCGGCTTGGGCGATTCATATCGAGTGCGAGATTGGGGCACCTTCGAGTTCGCCGTGCCCGTTATCCCCACTACCGGGGTGCGGTAGCCGTAGGCACCCTCATGGGCTGTGTGATCACCATCGCCGCTCTGTTTGTTGCCGCTGCTGGCGCTGTCCCGGCACCCTCCACGGGCCTGCCGACCAACGGCAACCCTGCCCCCAATCAGGCCACCATCGTGCAGCTTGAGATCGCGTTGCAGAAGTTGTCCAACACTCTTCAGCTTGATTCGTCGATCACAAGAGCCATCTTGGACACTCAAGAGAACATCATCAACAACGTCAGTTCGTAGCATTACGACTGATCCCACCGGGATCCCGAGTCCCGCCCCGTCCATCGACGTGATGTCCGCCCGGTCGGACACGTAGCAACTTGGCAGCAACCTGCGGCGAAAGAGACTTGGGGGTAGAGACCAAAGAACCCTCTACGACCCCCAAAAAGCCCAGCCAGAGGGCAAGGCAATAGCTCCTGCCCCCGGGCCGGCGTTAATGACATAGGGCCGCTTCTAATGCCAAGGTGCCGGGTCCGAGGCCCGGGCGCCCACCAGCTAAGAGCCGGTTCTTGTCGCTTCCGCCGGGCGGAGATCCCATCCTCATCGGATCCTCATGGGGCCAAAGAGCGACTTGCGGGGCCCGCCACGTTTCCCTTCATGCCTCGCTGCTATCTGATTCGCGACGGCGGATGGGGTCGCTCAACGCCAGACCGTCTCCAGCAGCCGTTGATCACATCGAGGCCGGGGAACGGCGAGCAACTTTCTTGAAAAAGGTGTCATCCGTCCCAAGAACGGCGCCGTAGACCGTTTGGCGATGAGGAGGCGGGCGCTTCTGCGGCGCCCTCAAATGCCTGGACCCGAAGGGAGTGCCAGCATGAAGAGGAAAGCCAACCAACAGCACCCCGACCAGGTGGCGTCGGACGCCGGACCTGTGGAGGCCTCGCACTCGATCAGCGGGACCGACGGCTTGAACCGGCGGTCCTTCCTCAAGCGGGGCGGCATGGCCGCCGCGGCGGCCGGGCTCATCGCCATGCCCGGAAGTACCGCCATCCTGGGAGCATTCGAGTCTGACGCGCCGACGGTGGACTCCGGGGGCGGCGAGGTCACCGATGCGGAGATCGGGAGCATGTCCGATGCTTTGGTGGCCCACGTCAAGAACCTCTCCACCGGCGAGATCAGCATCTACTCGGGCACTCGGGAGGTCGTGCTCCGCAACCCGGGGCTGGCAACGCAACTGTTCCGAGCAAGCCGATGATGCGCCACGTCCTTCCGCCAGCACACCGAATCCCTAGCGAGGAGACCCATGTCCTCACACCGTGAAGCTCCACAGATCTCGCAGGACCCTGTGGCCGACAGTACCGACCTCTACGCCTTTGTCAGTCCCGACAAGCCACAGACGGTCACCCTGATCGCCAACTACGTACCGCTCCAAGCGCCCGATGGCGGCCCGAACTTCTACGAATTCGGCGACAGCGTGCTCTACTCGATCAACATCGACAACAACGGCGATGGCAAGGCGGAGATCACGTATCAGTTCCGCTTCACGACCGAGATCACCGATCCGAGCACCTTTCTCTACAACACCGGTCCCATCTCTTCCCTTACCTCCAAGACGTGGAACCGGCGTCAGTTCTTCACCGTCAGCCGCATCGCCAACGGCAAGACGCAGGTCTTGGGCGAGAACCTCCCGTGTCCGCCTTGCAACATCGGACCACTCTCCACGCCGGACTATCCGGCTCTGGTTGCGGCTGCCATCCATACTCTTCCCGGGGACCGGCTCGTCTTCGCCGGACAACGGGCCGAGGGCTTCTACGTCGACTTGGGCGCCATCTTCGACCTCGGCATCCTGCGCCCCTTCGAGCAGGATCACACGACCTTCGGGCTTGCCAACACCGGGCTCGGAGCGATGGCCGCCGGGGTCAACTCGACCACTCCGGTCAACGTGCACTCGATCGCGCTGCAGGTGCCCAAGTCGGATCTGGCGAGGAATGGCTCCACGCCTTCGAATGGCAGCTCACCATCGTCCGTCGTCGGCGTATGGACCACGGCGAGCCGCCAGAAGTCCCGCATCCAAGATGGCTCGACGATCACCTATTCCGGACCCTTCACCCAGGTCTCGCGGCTGGGGAATCCGCTCGTCAACGAGGTGGTCGTCCCCATGTCGAAGAAGGACTACTGGAACACCCAGCCACCCTCGGCGGACAAGCAGTTCGCGGCCGCGGTGGCCAACCCCGAGCTGGCCCAACTCCTGCCGGCGCTCTATCCCGGTGTCTTTCCCCATCTCGCCGCCTACAACAACGCGACCCCCCACCGAGCTGACCTCTTGGCCATCTTCTTGACCGGCATTCCCGCCGGCGTCGTCGCCGGGTTCCAGAACAGCATGGGCACGACCGAGGCCGACATGTTGCGCCTGAACCTGGCCATTCCACCCACGACGACGGGGGCCAGCAACCTCGGACTCATCGGAAAGGATGCGGCGGGATTCCCCAACGGGCGTCGGGTGTTCGACGACGTGGTGACCATCGAGCTCCGGGCGCTCGCCGGCGCGTACTCTCCCACTCACCGACACGTCTTTCACGGTGGACGCCGCGGCAGGCGAGATCACGCCTGGCCTGACTTCGTCACCCACCGACCTCTCGGCCATGAACTCCGAGAGCTACCTCCCGACCTTCCCGTATCTCGGCGTCCCACATCAGGGCTTCACGACGCCGTCGGTGACCCCCAGCTGACCCCATGCCGAGACCGACCGAGAGCCCGACACGGCCCGAGACGCTCCGGGCTCCGAGCTTCGCGGGCACTGTCGCCGCCGAGATCGGCGAGGACCGCGGCGCAGCCATTGTCCACGTACCTCCGTCGTGGACCGGGTTGGAGATCGAGATCCGGCGGCCGCCCCAACCCTGGAAGGGCGTCCACGTGGCGGTGCTCCAACGCCGCCTGGTTGGTGGGACAGAATTCTCGGCCTTCTTCCCGTCCCTCCAGGAAGGTGAGTACGAGGTCCGTCCGCGACCTCGTTCGAAAAGACGACGCGACGAGCACGAGGGCCGCCGTCTCTGCATCTCCGCGGGGACTGTCGTCCACCTCTATTGGTCCGACAGACCTGCCAAGGCCATCGTTGGCTCGCCGTAGCCTAAGTCGACGAAAGACGCGAGCGTCGGAGCGCCGCCAGGCGCAGTGCCACCAAGAGCCGAACCAACCACCAACCGGGGTCGAACTCCCCCTTTTTGAGTGAGAGGCGTGGTGAGGTGGTTGCGGCGTGGTGATTGTTGTGGAGGCCCTCCCCTGCCACGAGCCACGCGAGCCACTGGTTGTTCGTCGCCAGATTGTTGTGGGGGCGCTTGCCCCACCAGTGTCCAATGGCGTTGATGGCCGCCCCTCCGAGCAGGTACGCCGCTGCGTAGATTCCAGCCGCGATGAGGCCCAGCATCCACCCCATGGCGAGGAGGAGGATCAGCACTCCGATCCCCAGCCCCAGGAGAGCGCGGTCGAAGAGCCAGCGATCCCATCGATCGGGCGGAAGATCCCGGGCGTAGCGGGCCACGACGGTGGGATTGCGTGACACCCTTCGGTAAAGGCCGACGTTGCCGAACTGCACCGCCGCAAAACCAAACAGGAATGGGGAGTGTGGGTCACCCTGCCGGTCGGTGTAGGCGTGGTGCTTGCGGTGCACCGCCACCCACTGCCGTGGCCGGGTGCCCGTTCCGATCCAGATCAAGATGCGACAAACCACCACGACGCCGGGTGCGAGCGTCAGGGCTCGATGCGCCAGCGCCCGGTGGAGGTAGATCGAAGTGAGGAAGAAGGACAGCTGTGCCAGGGCGAGCCCCAGCAGAGCGGCGGCCACCAGAGCCCACGGCATGCCGAGGCCATCGAGAGGGATCATGCTAGGACGAAGACCACCGAGTTCGGACGCACAGGGCCAGGGTAACGGGCTTCGCAAGGTCGGCGAACAGGGCGAAGGGCGCCGGCGAGCCCCCCTGCCGCCAGATAGGCCCACTAAGGTCGCTGGCACTCTGGTCGCGTGATTCGCAGTAGTGGAGGGCCACATGGTGGGAAACCCCAATGCACGAGGGGAGGCGCTCGGCGATCCGGTGCTCGACCCGGTCGAGGCGGCCAACGCGATGGAGCCCAACCCCTTTGGCTATAGCGACGCCCAGCGGCACGTTGGTGACGTGGGCACGCCGATCACCCCCCAAGGTGCTCTTGCCGTGGACGAGACCGAGGACGTCATCCCACCCAGCCCGCTGTGGGCGATGAAGCTCCACCGGCATTTCCAGTGGTCCCACCTCCTCCCCCGGGACCAACAGCACGACCGGGTGCGCCTCGCCGTCGGCTCGGGCGATGACATCGTCTACCTGGTGGATGACGGGCATCACCACCGCATCCTGGGCCGCCACGTCGGAAACACTGCCGACGGCACCGGATACTCGCTGGTGACCAGGATCACGAAGGTGGCAACCCAAGCCCTCGTGGCCGGCGAGAGCTCGCCCCGGCAGGCCTTTCTCGGTGGCAAGGGCCTGGCACTCTACGGAGTCGTCGAGGACGGACCCGCCTCCAACGTCTTTATCGTCACGACCTATGCGGAACCCGGGGACGTTCCCGAGGAGTACCTGCCGCCCCACGCCCCACTCCGCCTTACCGAGGCCCTCGACGTAGCGGATTGACGGGCCCGGGCGCGGGTAGGAGGTGGAAGATGGAGCCGTCAGAGGAGGCTTGGCCGGACCTGACGCTGTCCCGCTGGGACGACACTCGCGAGACCCTGCACCGCTGGACGCAAGTCGTGGGAAAGCTGCGTCTTGCCCTCGAACCGATGATGAACCAGTGGTGGCAGGTGCCCCTCTACGTGTCGGCCCGAGGCCTGACCACGTCCCTCATGCACTTCGATCGCACTCGGGGCCTGGAGGTCGAGTTCGACTTCGTCCACCATGTGCTGGCCTTGCGCGACACCGATGGCCAGGAGCGACAGGTGGAGCTACGGCCTCGCTCGGTGGCGGATTTTTACCGGGCCGTGATGGATGCCCTCGAATCGCTGGAGATGCCCGTCATCATCTGGCCGAGGCCCTCGGAGCTCGTCGACGCCACGCCCTTCGACGAGGACCGGGAGCGAGGCTCCTACGATCCCGCGGCGACGCGGCGATTCTGGATTGCACTGCTCCGGGCTCACCGGCTGATGCAACGGTTCCGCGCCGGATTCGTCGGCAAGGCGAGCCCGGTCCATTTCTTCTGGGGAGCCGCCGATCTGGCGACGACGCGCTTTTCCGGCCGTCCGGCGCCCCTCCATCCGGGCGGGGTGCCGAATTGCCCGGATTGGGTGCAGCAGCTGGCCTACAGCCAGGAGGTCTCGAGCTGCGGGTTTTGGCCTGGCGGGAGCGACGAAGGTTCCTTCTACTCCTATGCCTACCCCATGCCCTCGGGTTTCCGGGATTGGCCCGTGACGGAACCGGGCCGGTTCGACGACTCTCTGGGCGAATTCATCCTCCCCTACGGCGAAGTGCGGCGCGCCTCGGATCCCGACGGGGTCGTGATGCGGTTCTTGCAGGAAACGTACGAGGCGGCGGCTCAACTGCTCGAATGGGACCGAGCTGCGCTCGAGGCGGCGTTTTGACACCATCCTCGTCGTGAACGTCTTGGATTCCGGTTCCGACCAGCTCCTCGTCGAGGTCGACCGCGGGCTCGCCACCGTGACCTGGAACCGCCCGGAAAAGCACAACGCGCTCTCCCGCGAGATGAGAGAGGCACTTCCCGGGGTGCTCGAGATCCTGCGGACCGACACCGAGGTGCGAGTCGTGGTCGTCACCGGTGCCGGGGAAAGGGCCTTTATGTCGGGCGCCGACATACCCGAGCTCTCGGAGCTCGGTGCCGGACGGGCTCCCGCGGGCTCGCAGGTCGCGTCCAACCGGGCGGTGCTCGATCCCTGGGCCGGCTTCGAGAAACCGGTCCTGGCCATGATCCGGGGATACTGCCTCGGAGCAGGCGTCCTGATCGCCCTCGAGGCGGACATCCGCATCGCCTCGGAGGACAGTCAATTCGGGATTCCCGCCGCCCGGCTCGGAGCCGGTTACCCCTTTGCCGCGGTGGACCGGCTCGTTTCCGTCGTGGGTCCCGCCCACGCCGCGGACATTCTCTTTTCGGGCCGTCGTCTCGGTGCGGACGAGGCCCTGCAGATGGGCCTCGTCAACAAAATCGTCCCGGCGGAGGGCCTCCGCTCCGTGGCAATGGAGCAGGCCCGAGCGATCGTCGACAACGCTCCCCTCAGCATCGCCGCCGCCAAGTACGCCATCTCGCGGACTCGAGCGGGGGCCGGCCCGATCGACACCCGCCGCATGGACCGGATGATCGAGGCCTGCTTCGCGTCGGAGGACTTCAAGGAGGGCACGACCGCATTCGGCGAAAAACGGCCGCCCCGCTTCACCGGCCGATAGGGGGCCGGACGGTGCGGCTTCGTCTCCTCCGCGGGAGGACGCCCCTCTACGAGGTGGTCCAGCCCTCGCCGGTGGACCGGGTGGCGGCGACGCCGGAATCGATCAGCCGGTGGACCTCCTCCGAGTCGAGTCCGAGATCCGCGAGCACCTCCATCGTGTCCGCTCCCGGGGCCGGGACGCCGCGGCGGACGGAGGCGGGGGTCTCGGTCAGCGTCACCGGGTAACCCAGTACGGTGATCTGCCTCCCGTCTCCTGTTCCGACCTGCTGCGTCGGCGCCAGGTGAGCGATCTGCGGGTCGGAAAAGACTTCGTCGAGGCGATAGACGGGACCGGCGGGCAGGCCCGCTCGGACCAGGCGGTCGACCCAGTAGGAGGTCGGTTGGTGCTGCATGCGCCTCTCGATCTCCTGCCGAAGCGCCTCTCGATTCTCTTGGCGCGCCGCGGGAGTGGCAAAGCGCGCATCATCGACCAGCTCGACCGCGTCGACGGCCTCGCAAAAGGCCCCCCAGTCCGACAGCGCCGCCAGGTTCACGTAGCCGTCACCCGTGCGAAAGCACCCCATCGGCACGACGGTCGGGTGGTCGTTGCCGACCTGTTCCGGGCATCCCTCACCATTGGGCCAACGCACCGCCTGGAAGTCCATGAAATTGATCATCGCCTCCAGGACGGAGGTGTGGACCCACTGGGCGCGCCCGGTCCGCTCCCTTTCGAGGAGCGCGGCCAGGATGCCTTGCGTCAGCAGCGTGCCGGCCGCCATGTCGGAAATCGCGATGCCGGCCCGCCACGGTCCCGTTCCCGGCGGGCCGGTCACGCTCATGATCCCGCTCATACCCTGAGCGATCTGGTCGACCCCCGGACGATCGGCGTACGGCCCGGTCTGCCCAAAGCCGGAGATGCTCCCGTAGACGAGGCGCTGGTTGACCTTCCAGACATCCTCCGGGCCGATCCGGAGGCGGTGCTTGACCGTCGGCCGGAAGTTCTCGACCAGTACGTCGCAGCTCTTGCAGAGCTCGAGAAACACCTGTCGGCCCTCGGGACGGGCCAGGTCCAGCAGGATCGATCGCTTGTTCCTGGTCAGGTTCCAGCGATCGGTGCCGCCAAGATCTCCCCGACCCGGATGCCCGATCGAGATGACCTCTGCACCGAGGTCGGCCAACTGCCGGGTGCACACGGGCCCGGCCCGCGCCTGGGTCAGGTCGACCACCCGGTAGCCGCTCAGAGGACCGGCCCCTGCCCCGAGCCCAGCGGCCGTCATGGCCACCGTGATACGGCCGTGGGAGGGAGGCGCATGACGGCAGTCACCTTAATGGCCGTCCATGAGCTCCCGTGGTCCCGCCTCTCGTCGCGCCCTACGCTCGCGGGCAGCTGTGACACGTCGGGCTCCCATCACCGACGGCAGGCGCCGGCCAACCACCGGGGGGAACCATGCACCAACTCGAGGACCAGCCGCTTCCCGCGGATGCCGTCGGCCTGCTGGAGGGCCTGACGACGACGCGGACGATCCGGCGCTACCGCGCCGACGCAATTCCCGCCGGGTCACTGCGAGCAATGCTCTTCGCGGCCACCCGGGCACCCAGCGGCTCGAACCGGCAACCGTTTCGCTTCGTCGTCCTGACCGACGGCGCCAATGCTCGAGCCGCAAAGAAGCTGATCGGCGAGGCGGCCCGTCGAGCCTGGGTGGGCAAGCGGCGGGCCGACGGCTACGACAGCGGGTCCGGTCAGGTCGAGAGCTCGCCCAAGCGTCGCATGGCCAGGACCATGCAGCAGTACGTCGACGAATTCGAACGGGCTCCCGTCCTGATTCTGCCCTGCCTGGTGCGCTATCGAAACCCCACCCCCGGCGAAGGCGCCTCCATCTATCCGGCGTGCCAGAACCTCCTCCTGGCGGCCCGAGCGCTGGGCTACGGAGGGGCCTTCGCCATGTGGAACTTCGCCGTCGACGCCGAGCTCCGGGCCCTGCTGGGGATTCCCGAGGGGACCTTCATCGCCGGCACGATCACTCTTGGCCGGCCCGCAGGCCGCCACGGCCCGGTGCGTCGTCGACCGATGGCGGAGCTGGTGTACGGCGAGACCTGGGGCCAAGCGCCCGACTGGGCCGTGGATCCACCGGGGACCGCGTTCACGTCGGCGGGGCCACCGCCAGCGAGTGGGGAGGGTGGGGCCCGTGGCCGATCCGAATGACCTCACCGACCGGGTGGCGATCGTCACGGGCGGAGGTACGGGCATCGGCGCGGCAACCGCGAGGCTCTTCGCCGACCACGGCGCCGATGTGGTCATCGCCGCCCGCACGGTGGACGAGCTGGAGCGGACCTCGGCGATCGTGCAGGAGGCCACCGGGCGGCGCTGCCTCGCCGTGCCGACCGACGTAAAGGACGAGCGACAGGTCGTCGAGCTCGTCGAGCGGACGGTCCACGAGCTCGGCCGCCTCGACATCCTGGTGAACAACGCCGGGGGCACCCGGATGGGGCCGCTGGCCACCCTTCCCACCAAGGCATGGGACGCCAGCTTCGATCTCAACGTCCGATCGGCGTACCTCTGCACCCGAGAGGCGGGTCGCCACATGAGGGGACAACGCTCGGGGGCCATCGTCAACATCTCCTCCGGCGCCGGACTTCACGGGGTCAAGGGCGGCGCCCACTACTCGTCCTCCAAGGCCGCGTTGCAGATGTTCACCACGGTCACGGCGGCCGAGTGGGGACGGTTCGGGGTGAGGGCCAATTGCATTGCCGTCGGTGCCATCGCCTCCGAACGGGCGGTCGCGGCGTGGCGGGTGGCGGGAATCGAGGAGGCGACTCTGGCCGCCGACACCCCCCTCGGCAGGATCGGCACCCCCTCCGAGGTGGCCTATGCGGTTCTGTTCTTGGTAAGCGACGCCGCCTCCTATATCACCGGTCAGACGCTCGCCGTCGACGGCGGCCCGAGCATGCCGGGAATTCCCGACACGTAGGGGTGCTCCGGCGGTCCGCACGGAGCACCACACCACCCGCGACAGCGTGCCGATGGTAGAACTGGCCCTCATGTCGCTCCGGCCCCTGCGCGACCTCCGGGTCCTCGAGCTGTCGACCGGCATCGCCGGGGGTTATGCCAGCAAGCTGTTCGCTGACGCCGGGGCCGACGTGATCAAGGTGGAACCGCCTGACGGCGACCCGATGCGCCACTACTCCGGGTCCGAGGGCGAGCCCGGGGCCCTCTTCGAGTTCCTCGCAGCCGGCAAGCGCTCCGTCACCGACATCGGTGAGCTGCTCGACACCGCCGACCTCTTGGTCGTGGACCGTCCGCCGACCGCCGAGGAGCGAGCGGACCCGTCCCGGGTCGTCGTGTCGATCACCCCGTACGGTGCGACCGGGCCCTGGGTTGCCCGGCCCGCCACCGAGTTCACCGTGCAGGCCGAGTGCGGCTCGCTCGGCGCCCGCGGCGAGAAGTGGCATCAGCCGGTGCAGGCGGGCGGGCGGATCGCCGAGTGGGCGAGCGGAGCGTACGGGGCCGCCTGCGGACTGGCCGCCGTCACCAACGCCCGGCGGACCGGCCTCGGCACCCACATCGACGTGTCGATGGCCGAGGTGATGTGCATCTGCACCGGACTGTTCACCGACCTCATGATGAGCCTGATGGGTCGCCCGCCGTTGCCCCAGCCGCCCCGGGTCGTCGAATTCCCGTCCATCGAACCGACCAAGGACGGCTGGGTCGGGTTCAACACGAATGCCGCCCAGATGTTCTCCGACCTCATGGTGCTCATCGGCCACGAGGAGTTTGCCAACCAGACCATGGTGCGGATGGACCCGGTCCGGCAGCCGGAGCTGAAGGCGGCGCTGCAGGCGTGGACCACCCAGCTCACGACCGACGAGGTGATCGAGCAGGCGTCGCTGTTCCGCATCCCGGTGGCCCCGGTCGGCAACGGCGAGAACCTCCCGGCCCACGAACACCTCGTCGCACGCCAGGTGTTCACCCGTGCGCCTTCGGGCCGGTTCACCCAACCACGGCCCCCCTACAGCGTCAACGGCGAATGGCCGGGCGCGACGGCACCCGCGCCGGAATTGGGCGAGCACACCGGAACCGTCGAGCTCCGCCGCCGACCCGCCGTCACCGCCGAGGACCGTGGACTCCCCATGGAGGGCCTCAAGGTCCTCGATCTCACGTGCTGGTGGGCGGGCCCGGCCGCAACCGCCCTCTTCGGCAACCTGGGCGCCGAGGTCATCCACGTCGAGTCCACGCAGCGGATCGACGGCATGCGGCCCGCAGCCGCCGGGTACTTCATGAACCTGCCGCAGTGGTGGGAGCGCAGCGGGTTCTTCCTGGACATCAACGTCAACAAGAAGGGGGTTACCCTCAACCTGGCTGACCCTCGCGGCCTCGCGCTGGCCAAGGACCTGATCCGGTGGGCCGACCTGGTCGTCGAGAATTACACCCCGCGGGTCATGGACGGTTTCGGTCTCGACTGGGCCACCGTCCACGACATCAACCCACGCGCCGTGATGGTCCGCATGCCGGCCTACGGCCTGGACGGACCGTGGCGGGACCGCGTCGGCTTCGCACAGACGATGGAGGCCATGTCGGGCCTGGCGTGGGTCACCGGGCTGCCCGACGGTCCGCCGATGCTCCCTCGCGGGCCGTGCGATCCCAACGGCGCGATGCACGCAGCGTTCGCCATGCAGGTTGCCCTGGTCGAAGCCGCCGAGCGCGGCGAGGGGGTCCTGGTCGAGGCGCCACTGATCGAGAGCGCGCTCAACATGGCGGCCGAGCAGGTCGTCGAGTTCAGCGCCTCCGGCACGCTGCTGACCCGGCAGGCCAACCGAACCGCCGGCTTCGCCCCCCAGGGCGTGTTTCCCTGCCGCGGCGAGGAGCGGTGGCTCGCGGTGTCCGTGGGCACGGACGAGCAGTGGGCCGGCCTGCGGGCGGCCCTCGGAGATCCCTCCTGGGCGACCGCATCCGATCTCGATGCCTATCCGGGTCGCCGGGACGCGGCCGAGCGGCTGGAGGAGGGCATCGCGGCGTGGGCTGCCGAGCAGGATCTGCCCGCGGCGGTCGAGACCCTCATCGCCCACGGCGTCCCCGCCGGCGAAGTGACCGACTTCCGGAGCATCTCGTCCCACCCGCTGTTCGAGGCCCGGGGATTCTTCGAGAGGAGTGAACACCCGGTCGTCGGCACCCATCTGATGCCCGGGCTTCCGCTCAGGTGGGAGGGCATCGACCGCTGGATCAGGACCCCGGCACCCACCCTGGGCCAGCACAACGCGGAGATCCTGCGTGGCCTCCTCCAGGTGAGTGACGCCGAGATGGAAGCCCTCACCGCCGATCAGGTGATCGGCGACTGGCCGGCCGGGATCGACAGGACCCCGACATAATGGAGTTCAACCTCTTTCTGCCCCAGATGCGGCTGACCTTTGACCAGCTGGTCACGCGCGCCCGGTCCGCCGAGGCGGCGGGGTTCGTCGGCATCACGGGCATGGACCACCTGGCGCCACCTCATGCAGAGGAACAGCCGATGTTCGAGGCCATGGTCGCGACGACGTGGCTGGCGGCGCGCACGGAGCGGCTCAAGGTGGGATCACTCGTGTTGTGCGAGGCGTTCCGCCAGCCGGCCGTGCTGGCCCGCCAGGTGGTGTCGCTCGACCACGCCTCCGGCGGCCGCTACGAGCTCGGCATCGGGTGGGGCTCGGTGCGCGACGAGTTCGAGACGTTTGGCGTCGGGTCGACCGATCCGCGTGAGCGGGTCGATCGGCTACGCGAGACGCTCGAGGTGCTGCGTGCGCTGTGGGCAGGCGAAGTGGTCGACTACCGTGGCCAGTACCATCAGCTCAGTGGGGCTCGGCAAGAGCCCCTTCCGTTGGGCCACATCCCCATCGTCATCGGCGGGACCGGACGCAAGACACTGGCGCTGGTGCGGGAGTTTGCCGACTGGTGGAACGTGCACACCGGTGCCCTCGACAAGTTCGACGAGGCGCGATCGCAGGTCGGTGATGCACGCTTGTCGATCCAGCAGATGGTCGCCTTTGTCGGGAGGGATCACGACCGTCAGGCCGTCGCGGCCCTGGCCCAACGACGGTTTGGCCCCTCCGGTCCGGTGATCGGCTCCGGCGCCGAGCTCCTGGACCATTACGGACGGCTCGCCGAGCGAGGTATCGAGCGCGTCTACACCTGGTTTTGCGATTTCGCTCCGCCCGAGACGCTGGCCGGGTTTGGCGAGGAGGTCATTGCCCAGCTGCGCTCATGACCTGGGCCAAATTGGCACCTAAGGCCGGTGACCGGCGCAGGCGCGAAGATACCGGACGTCGCAGCCGACGGTACCGAGAAGTCGTCGCGTTTGTCACCTTTCGGCCGCATCGCGGCGAAGGGACCATCTTTGCAACATCGTTGCAACCTGTTTCGCCCGACCCCAGCTAAGCTCGCACGTCGATGGGCGACAGCGACCGCACGCAAGAGGCTCGAGCGGCGTATCTACGTTTGGTGGAGGCCCGCGAGCAGGCCGAAAAGGGTCTCGCCCCGTGGTCCATCCTCGGGGACTTCTTTACCGATGATGCAGTGTTCATCGATCCCGCATGGGGTCGATTCGAGGGCCTTCCAGCGATCACCCGATTCCTCGAAGAGAGCATGGCGGGTTTGGACGGATGGACGTTCCCGGAGGAGTGGACCGTGGTCGAGGGTGACCGGGTCGTGTCGTTTTGGTGGAACCGTCTGCCCGGCAGCAGATCCGATGGCCGGTCGCTCGAGGCGCCGGGCATCTCGGTTCTGCGGTATGCCGGCGAGGGAAAGTTCGACTATGAGCTCGACATCCTCAACATGGCGGAGATACGCGAACTGATGGAATTGAGCGACTGGCGGCCAAACGCCGCGATGCATGCCCCACCGTCGAAGCCCGATCGCAACCCGACGCCGCCGGGTTGAACTGTCGCGTCGTCAGGGGGCTGTCGTGGTCGTGGCAGGTGCTGCGGGCAGGTTCGACGCCGGAGGGGCATCCGTCGGTTGTTTCGTAGCGGTCGGCAGCTGAACGCTGCCGACCGGGTTGGCTGCCAGGTAGTTCCAGATCTGGGCCACCGCCGGGGCGGCCGCCTGGGCGCCATAGCCGCCCTGGGCGACCACCGCGAGGACGACGTACTTGGGGTTGGGGTTCGGCCCGAAGGAGACGAACCAGGCATTGGGCTCCCCCGACTGCACGTCGGCGGTGCCGGTCTTACCGCCGAGGTTCATCGCCATTACCTGCGGTGACGCGTCGGATTCAAAGGTTGCGTTGGCCGTACCGTTCCCGCTATTGACCACGCCCTCGAACCCCTTGAGCATCGCCGCGTAGTTGGCGGGCGAGATGGTGACGTGGCCGTCCACCTTGGGCGCGATGGTCTTGACCACTTTGCCGTCCTGGGAGACCACGGCCGCCCCGAGCAGGGGCTGGTAGCGGGTGCCCCCGTTGGCGAAGGTCGAGTAGGCCACCGCCTGCTCGATGGGGGTGATGACAGTGGCCCCTTGACCGAAGGCCATCTCGAGGTTGTACCCAGCCGTCCAGGTGATGTTGTACAGCTTCTTCTCGAGGGCCGGAGTGTCCACCTGCCCCGCCACCTCGTCGGGCAGGTCGATCCCCGTCAGCTGGCCCAGGCTGTACTGGGCGGCCACGTCCTGGATGGCGGTGTCCCCATAGGTGCCGCGGTCGTTCCACAACCAGTCGCCGAGCGTGTAAAAGAAGACGTCCGAGGAGACGGTCAGAGCGGTTGAGACGTTGATCGACGAGTTGGTTCCGTCGGGATCGTCGGAGTCCTTGAAGGTGCACGGGCCCGTGCAGTCGGGAATGGTGAAGCTCCCGGGATCGCTGATGAGGGTGCCGGGAGAGATGAGGCCGTTCTGGAGGGCGGCCGTGGCGGTGTTGAGCTTGAAGGTGGAGCCCGGGGTGTAGCGGCCCTGGATGGCGTAGTTGATGAGGGGGCATCCGGCATTGGGCGTCCTTGGTCTGGCAGGGCGCCTCCAAGGCCTGGTAGGCGGCGTTGGAGATGCCCCCCACCCAGTTGTTCAGGTCGTTGGTGTTGGGGTAGGAGGCCATGGCCAGCACCGCCCCGGTGTTCACGTCCATCACGATGGCCGCACCGTTGGTGGCCCCGGGATTCTGATGCGTCGTGGGATCGGGAGTCTGGCGGTCGGCGTTCATGTCGTTGGCCAGGGCCTGCTCGGCGACCTGCTGGAGCCCCAGGTCGACGTTGCTGACCAGGGTGTCGCCCTGGGTGGGCTGGACCGTCTTGAGCGTCCCGACGACGTTGCCCTTGGCGTTGACCTCGAGGTACTGCTTGCCGTCGGTGCCCTTCAGGTAGGACTCGTACTCGTTTTCGAGCCCGGTCTGGCCGATCTGGCTCGACTGGCTGTAGCCGCCGCTCGGGTCGGCCTTTTGCAGGTAGGACAGCTCCTGGCCGGTGATGGGGCTCACGTAGCCCAGCACCTGGTTGGCGGTGGTACCGCCCTGGGGGTAGCTGCGCACCGTCACCGACTGCACCGAGACCCCGGGGTACTGCTCCTGGTGGGCCTCCAGGTACTGGACGGTGGAGGCCGGGGCGTTCTTCAACACCGGCACCGGCTCATACGGGCTGTACTGGGGGTTGTTGAGGTCGGTCTTGACCTGTTGGGGGTCTCCCCGACCAGCGTGGCCACCTGGCCGATGGACTCGGGGTGCTGGGTGGCCTTGGCCCGGGACAGCACGATCTCCTGCTGGGTGACGTTGCCCACGATCACGGTGTCGTTGCGGTCCACGATGTCGCCGCGGGGCGCGGTGACCGAGGCGATGCGCAGGGTGTTGCCGTTCACCGCGGCGGCGTAGGCCTTGTAGTTGACCACCTGCAGGGACCACAGCCGGAGACCCAGCAACGCGAAGAGCCCCAGCACGATCAGCCCGACCAGGGTGAGGCGGAGGTTGGGCCGGGAACTGCGCTCCTCGGGCGAGGACATGGCCGCCGCCATCTCGACCCTGCGGGTCGGCCGCATCCGGAATTTGGGGATCTGGCGACCGGCGGGCCCGTCCGGGCCGCAGCGCACCCTTGGGGGGGCGCAGGTAACTGCGGTGACGGGAGAAGGGGTTGCGCCAGGAGCTCATGGACGGGGGCGAACGGTCGTCAATTACGGTTCCCCAACGACTCGGCCTTCGTTGTCCAGAACCCCCGTGAGTGGGCGGCGGTGCCCGGGACCTCTCTCATCACTGCTAGTGACGCCTGGTCGGGGCCAGAGGTTCCCACCATTCCGGATTTCGCCCTCTCCGGCGAGGAGCCTCGTCGTCGAGGCGAAGTCGGATCAGCTTGCCACCCGGAAGAGACGCCCACCCAACTCGGGGGCCTCTCCGCCCAGGGCCAACGCCGCCTGACCCTCCTGGGAGATGCGCATGAGCAGCGCTATGAGCACGTAGTTGGCCACCAGAGATGAACCGCCGTAGGCCATGAAGGGAAGGGTGATTCCCGTCAACGGCAAGAGACGGAGCACCCCGGCCATGATGAAGAGGGCTTGGAACCCGAGCAAGATCGTGAGGCCCGTCGCCATGAGCTTGGAGAAATCCGATCGGGCCGCCTGTGCAACCCGGAAGCCGGCTCCCACGAGAAGGAGGAAAGCCATGGTCACGGTCGCCGTGCCGAGGAGCCCGAGCGCTTCCCCCACTCCGGCGAAGATCATGTCGCTGTAGAGGTATGGAACGGGGATGGGCTGGAGGCCGTGCGCGACCCCGAGACCGAGACCGCCCACGCCACCGGTCCCCAGCGCGAACCAGCCGTATGCCAATTGCTCACCGTTGCCGTAGAGGTCAGCCCACGGGTTGAGCCAGATGCTCACCCTCTCGTGCACTTGGCCAAAGAGATGCGCGGCAAGCACGGCGCCTGCGACGAAGAGGACGACACCCAGGACCAGGTAGGCCAGCCGACCAGTGGTGATCCACAGCATGCCGATAAAGAGGACGAACAAGAGGGCGGCAAAGCCGATGTCGTTCTCCACGCCGATCACGAGCATGGCGAAGCCCCATGCAACGAGGATGGGGACGAGGGGCCGCGGGTCGAGGAAGAGGCGATTGCCCACCCTGGCGGTGGGGACCGACAGCAACTCCTTCTTCTCGGCGAAATAGGACGCGAAGAAGATGCACAGCAGGATCTTGGCGATCTCCACCGGTTGGAAGCTTGCAGGTCCCACCTTGATCCAAAGACGGGCTCCGTACTCGTTGCTGCCGATGACCGGCAATAACGGCATCAGGAGAAGAAACGCCCCCACCAGTAGGAGCAGGTAGCGATAGCGATCCAGGTCCCTGGAGTGCCGGATGACTGCGAGCGTGATGACATAGGCCCCGACTCCGACCGCCGTCCACGCGGCTTGCAGGCCCGGGAAGTCCTTCCCCGGCAGGTTGAACACGGCGACCAAGACGTACCCGATCCCGTTGAGCAACGCCGCGAGGGGCAGGATGACCGGGCTCGCGTCGGGAGCGAGCCATCGATTGGCGACATGTGCCAACAAGGTGAGACCTAGGACGATGCCCAGAAACACGCCGAGATGAGGCGGCACGTGCGATGTAGATCCAAGAGAGGCCAGGACGTAACAGACGACCGTGACGAATCCCGCCATGATCAGCAGGCCGAGCTCCGTCCTCCTCCTGGGCTTCGGACCTCGTCGCCACCCAAGGCGTGGGGAGCGTCGATCCCGAGCCACGAGCGGATCGTAGTGTCCGGACGTCGGCACGAAAGGTCAGCATGCGGGTGGCGTGCGAAAACACCTTCAGATGAGGACGAACTTCGGCATCGACGCTGCCTGCTGCACTGCAGAGTAACCCCGAACGATGCTCCGGCCCGGCGGTGCAGGCCTCACGCTCCGACGCGTGATCGTCAAGAACACACCCCGCTGCCGTTACAACCTTGGTAGACCTCGTCCACGTCTATCGTCACCGTCCAGTCCTCGGAGGGGTCTCCCACACACGGAACGGTGATGACCGCAACACCCAAGCCCTGCGTGGAGAGGCTGACGTGCACACTCCCGTCCGGGTTGAGAGTCGTGTCGTGGACCGTCACGACGGTGCTGTCACCGGAGCTCACGTAGGCGTCCCCCCAAGACCCAACTGACGGGGCCGCGAGGTCTATCTGCCCGCCCACGTCGGCAAAGGCGTCGACGATCGTACCGCTGGGCTGGTCGTGGATGATGACCGTATCCATCGGCCCCGCCGACGCAGGGCCCGCACTGTTGCCGGAAGGAGACTGAGAGGGAGGGGTCGTCGTGGTCGTCGATGGCGTGCCTCCGTCCGAGGTCGACGGGCCGGGAGTCGGCTGGGTGCCCTGCCCAGACGTTTCGCCTCCGGATGGGATCGTCGGTTGGGGGCCACCGCTGGAGGGCGTGGACGAGGGATTCGAGGTCGGCGTGCCCGACGAGGGCGATCCACCCTCTGGGGCGGTTGGCTCCTCTGGCGCGGTGGTCTCGGGGGGTGACGTGACGCCGGGCGCGTGGCGTGCGGAGTTTGGTCTCGGCGTGTGTCCAACAGTGCTCGCCGATTGGCTCTGCCCAGGTCCGGCGTCATTCAGCGAGAGTGCCGAGACGCTCGCCGCACCGGCGATCAGGAAGGCGAGGCCCAATCCCGCCGCCCCGACGGCGACCCGGCGTCGCCGAGTCAGCTCCGCCGCCCGGTGACGCACTCGTTGACGATGCTCTTCGGTGGGATGCGCCTGAGGGTGATCGTCGAATTCGTCGCTATCGATCATCTCCCCTCCAGTAGCGGAGTCGGTGCGAAGCTCGTCTTGAGCTTTGCGATCCCCCTTGCGCAGTGCTGCTTGACGGCTCCCGTGCTGCAGCCCAAGGCGGCGGCGGTCTCCTGCTCCGTGAGCCCAACGAAGTAACGAAGAGCGATCGCCTCCCGCTGTCGCCGGGGCAGCTTGCGCGTCGCTCGAACCAGATCGAGACGCTCACTCGTCTCGGGATCCCAAACCGGTATCTCGCGGAGCTCGGCCGTTTGCCTGCGCCCCCGCAACGAATCGACGGCGAGGTTCGCGGACACCCTCGTGACCCACGTCGGACCGTGGCCCCGGATGGTCCGCCAACGAACAGACGCCCGAGCGAGAGCCTCGAGCGCCACGTCCTCCGCATCCTCTCGACACCGGAGAATCCGAAAGGCCACGACGTAGGCGCGCTTGTAGAGATGGTCGAATTGAGCCTCGAAATGTGGATCATCTGCTCCGGCATCGCTGTCAGGCATGCTTCAGCACATAATTACGATCGACTGAGGCAATCCGTTGACGCGTGCCCGGAGAAAATCTCGGTGACGCCGCTCATTCCAACCTTCGGGCCCGGTGCCGGCCCGAGCCCGGGAGCGGATCGGACCCCAACCGAGGGCTCTCCGGCCGGCCGCGCAGGGTCGTCGCTTCTGGTTCAGCGCTCGTTGCGAACCCCTGGCCGTGAACTTGTAAAGAATTCAAGAAATCTCAAGGAAAGATGCCGGGAAAACCGCAGGTCATCGGGACCATCGGTCCAAATCACCAGCTGCCAGAGCCTGGACGGGATGGCAGGTGAGGCCTAAGTTCATCCTCAACGACCCACCGCCCCCCCTGTCGGGGACGACCCTCTCTCCCCACCCGGCACGGGAGGCGGTGGGATCATCGTGGCAACTATTTCGTGGACGTCCCGCCAAGCCTTCCCGGCTCGCCGGCCAGCGGGATCCGCATCACCCGGACCCGCTGCCGGGCGCCAGGGTCGTGCCGAAGAGGTCCGCCAGGGCATCCCAGTGCCGCTGCGCGGCGGTCGGATCAAAGCTCGGATTGTCGGGCACCGCGAATCCGTGGGCTGCCGGATAGGTCTCGATCGTGTGCGCCACACCCGCGGCCGACAGAGCCTGCTCCAGGCGGTCGCGCTGGTCCGCCGGAAAGGTGGGATCGTCAGTCGCCCCGGCGACGTAGACCGTCGCTGCCATAGAGCCGGCCAGCAGGTGAGGGCTGTCTGGATCGTCAGCCGCAGCGATGTTGCCGCCGTGGAACGACGCGGCCGCAGCGACCCGCTCGCCCAAGTGGCCAGCCGCGATGAGCGACAATCGGCCGCCCATGCAGTAGCCGGTCGTGCCGGCGGCGGTGCCCGAGGTCTCCGCCAGGGAGATCAGGTAGTCGACGTAGGTGCGTGCATCTCGGGCCACCATGTCCGCCGTGACGCTCCGCACCATGCTCATGAGCCGATCCCGCTGCACCGGGTCGCTCATCAGCGTGCCCATGTCAAAGGGCTCGAAACCGCCGGACCGGTAGTAGAAGTCGGGCACCAGGGTGACGTAACCCATGCGGGCCAACTGCTCGCCCATCTCCCGGAGTGTGTCCCGCAGACCTCCCGCGTCCGGGTACATGAGCACCGCGGGGCAGGGTCCTTCTCCGTCCGGGAGGTGGAGCGAGCCGGGGCTCGTCCCATCCCCGGTCGCGATCTCGACGTCGCGTTGGGTCATCAGGCCTCCGTGTTCTCGACAGGACCGCCCGATGGTACAGCGGCCCCCGGGTTGGACGACCGGGGCTCCTGCGGCTGCTGGCTCGTTCGGCAAACACGGTCGCTGGGCGCCCACTCCCCTTCTCGTGAGGGCCTCCATGTCCACGTTCTGCCGAGCGAAGGTCAATCCGAACTCCGCGGAGCGCCAGCGCATCTGCGGAGTTCGGACCACCTAAGGTGCTCTGATGCCCCGGGCCCGCGCCGCATCGGGAAAGCTCGGCAAGGAGAAGGTCGGGCGCAAGCGCGCCCCCCGTCACAGCCGCGACGAGCTCCGCTCCTTGATGCTCTCGACGGGGCACGCCGTCCTGGTCGACGGCGGGCTCGGAACCGGCGTCGACCACATCACGTTCAAACGTGTCTTCGAGCGGCTCGCAACCGAGCAGGGCATTCAACTGACCAATGCGTCCGTCATCGGTCGGATATGGCCGGACCAGGCGGCCTTCCAGACCGATGTACTGCTCGACTTCGCTCGACGAGAGAGCTCGTCGCAGTTCCTCCAAACCCTCGGGCCCCTGCAGACCATGATTCAGCGGGCCGACCTGAGCAGCGTCGAGGGCAGGACGTCGGCGCTCCAACAGCTCTGTCGAGTGGGTGCGGCCGCGAACATCCAAGCGATTCGGGACTCCCCCGCCTGGGACACCTGGAGAGGCGTATGGGCCTATGCCTTCCAGCGAGTCGGCCGCAGGACCAAGGGGCCGGTCAAGGGCAACGCCCGACGGGAGGTGCGTGAAACCCTCCTCCACAGCTACGAGACAACCGTTCGCCACTATCAGGAGATCTACGAGGCGGTCGGGCCACTCTTGGGCTTTCGGCTGCGCCCTCCCTACACCTACCGGCAGCTCGCGGTGGCCGTGGCCGCCCTCGCGGAGGGTTGCGGTCTGCGCGATCAGGTCGACCCAGGCAGCTCCCGCGACATCCTGCGTCCGACGGGACCCGGGGGCGAGGAGCAGGACTGGACCCTCTTCGGCATCGGGCTGGAGGCGCTGCTCAACCATTTCCTCGAGCCAGAGCCGGACTGGCGACCCCCGCGGAGCGACTAGCGAGCTTGCAACTGAGAATTACTAGTCTCGGGAACTGGCTTAGTGTTGTCTACGAGGATGCGCAAACGGTCGGCCGGGCGCCGGAGGCGGCCACGGAGATCGACGAGTCCGCGCCGAGGAGGCGGCGGCTTCCATGCGAGGGAAATGGGTTCAGACATGCTGAGGGGTAGGTGGAGCGCGCTGGCCCCCTTGGTCGCGGCGATCGCACTCGTCGGCGGGTTGGCCACCTCTCCAGCGTTACCTGCGGGTGCGGCGAGTAGCTGGACCCAGTTCTACTCCGGCTCACCCTTCTTTGGCGGCCCTCAGGTCACGGCGGCGGCCTGCGCACAGCCGACCGGCTCCGTGTACGGGCCACTCTTTGCGGTCCAGGTCCAAACGTCGCTCTCGGCATCGACCGCCACTCCGCTCACCGGGAGCCTGACCGTGTACCGCAACAATGCGGTGATTACGTCGACGACGTCGACCAGCTGGCTCTTCGGCGTCGCCCAGGGCCTCGGCCCTGTCAGCGGCTCTGTCCCACTCGGAGACACGTACGTCTACGTCTTGTCCGATGGCAATCTCCACAGCTTGCGGCTCATCTTGTCGCCCAACGATCTCGCTCCGTGCAAGAGCGCGACCTCCAGCAGCCTCGGCCAGCCCTACGTGATCGAGGCTCAACCGTCGGCCTCCGTCTCCAACGGCCCATGGGACGGGTTCGGCGTGAGCTGGCTCAACGGCGTCCCCGCAAGCAAGCTGGGCAACCTCAACAACGTCACCGTCTACCCATGGACCAGCGCGATCGCCAACTCCTCCTCCTACTCGAGCTCGTCCGATCAAGCGACGGCCCTGGCAAACGTCGACGCCACGCAGTGGCAGCTCGACAGCCAGGCATTGCAGACGATGCTGCCGGCCTACGTGAGAACGCCGTTTGCCCTACCCCTGTACGTCACCGGCTGTAACACCTCGGCCAACCCGGTCACCTGCTCGTACAACTGGAACACGGTCGGCATGAACGACAAGGTGGCCGAGTTGCAACTCATGCAGCAGCTCGGCATCAAGGTGATCCTCCGAGCAACGCCGCCCCCCCAGGCGCCCTCACCGTTGGCGAGCATCACGTTCGGCAGCGCGGCGTGGACGAGAACCCAGATCGACCTCCTGACCTACCTGGTGCACACCGAGGGACTGACCAACATCGCCTACGACGGGGAGATCAGCGAGGCCAACAGCATCACCGTTCCGGGTTCGACGACCCCCAACCCGACGTACAGCTACGCCAACTACCGGTCGGCCATGAAGGCCGTCAAGAACGCCATCGCCGCCAGCCCCTACCTCAAGACCGTGGTGGCGCTGCTCGGTCCGACCGCGTCCAACTCATCCGGCACCGGACAGGACGGGAGCTACTGGGTCGGCAGCGCCTCTCAGACCTGGCCGTCCATCTTCAATACCAACGGCGACTACCTGGGCGCCTACGACTGGCACTGGTACGTGCCCTCCAACTCGCCGCTGAATCCCGATCCGGACGGCAGCCTCGCCATCTCCGAGATGGCCGGCGACTCGCAGCTCGGCACGC
Source organism: uncultured Actinomycetes bacterium (assembly GCA_963773635.1). Taxonomy (GTDB): domain Bacteria; phylum Actinomycetota; class Acidimicrobiia; order Acidimicrobiales; family RAAP-2; genus CAVZBW01. The sequence continues at coordinate 2,029,198 of CAVZBW010000005.1, forward strand.
TCCAGCAGGTCGTCAACTCGTTGTCGGCGGGTGGCAACGTCAAGCCGGTCTTCATGACGGAACTGGGCATTCGCGACCCCGCAACCGCCAGCGACGGCACGATCGACAACTACGGCGGTACCGGCATCACGACCAACAACTACGGGCTGGCCATGATCGACTACGGGATCCAGGCAGCCGATGCCGGCGTCTCCGGACCCATGGCGTATTGCCTCGATGCCGACGTACCCAGCTCGACCACGAACAACTGCGGCATGGTCAGCACGTTGCCCAACGGCAGTGGCTCCTTCAACCTGGAGCCGTGGTGCTACGGGTGGTCGATGCTGACTCGGGGCTTTCCTCCGGGCTCTCAGATCTACCCCCTGGCCAATCCGAGCATGAACCCCAACATCGATGTCCTGGTGGCGAAGCTGCCCGGCACCAATCAATGGTCCGCCATGATGGTCAACCTGTCCTCCGCCCCCCAGCAGGTCCAGCTCCAGCTGCCGGCGAGTGCGGCGCCGGCCGCCCTGAACAGCTACTCCTTCTCCGGGACGGCCAGCAGTCTGCAGGCGACGTCCCAGCCGCTGAAGTCCGAGGGTCAGAACACGTCAGGACTCACCGTCTCCCTGCCGGCACAATCTGCGCAACTCCTCTCGACGCTCAGCATCTGAGCCGCCCGTGGCCGAGGGCAGACGGCGGAGCGGGGGTCCAACGATATGCCTCGTGACCGTGGCTCGGCGGAGACCGCATGACGCGAGAGAGCCCCGGCACTCGTCAGAGACCGGGGCTCCCTCAAACGGCCGAAAGGGCCGTGTGCTGTCAGTCGAGCACCGCCCGGCGCCTCTCTGCCCCGAGGGCCTCGGCCTCGGCCACCTTCTCGACACGCTTGGCGCGAAACACGCCACCCGCGACCTCGTCGATCTGCTCGTCCTCGAGGGAGAGGTCCTTGTCCGCCGCTGCGTCCTCTGCACCCATGGTCTTCCTCCTCGTTTGGTCAACTGCCCGATGTCGACAGCTAATACCTGCTCGACCCCTGCGTCTAGGCCCTACCGGCGGGTAACGGGGATTTTCCCCGCAGCAGGGCGCAACTGGTCTGGCAATTGCGTGACGCGGGGTGAAGGACAGCGGCGCGGGGCACGAGGCAAGGGATCCGGACACAATGGAGGCGACGGATGCGACGAGGGAGGACCGATGGCACCCGAGACAGACCCTCCAGGCTCGGAGCTGATCGACGCGGACGAGGCGGCCCGGTTGCTGGAGGTGGCCCGTGACCGGATCGACGTCCTGGTGGACGAGGGACTGCTCGCGCCGGCCTCCGGCCGCGAGGGGTCGTGGTACCGCCGCAGCGAGGTCTTGGCCCTGAGGGAGCTCGGAGGCTGAGTGCCGGTCTGGGCGTGGGTTGTCGTCGCCATCGTGGCGGTGCTCGGTGCCGTGGCCACCTATGACCTGGTGCAGCGAAAGCACGCCGTCCTGCGCAATTTCCCCCTGATCGGGCACCTGCGCTACCTGCTCGAGGCGGTCGGACCGGAGCTGCGCCAGTACATCGTCACGGACAACCGCCAAGAACGACCCTTTGACCGGGATCAACGACGGTGGATCTACGCCTCGGCCAAGGGCACCAACAACAACTTCGCCTTCGGCTCGGACGAGGACCTCGAGGTCACCGCAGACCACGTCATCATCGCCCAGAGCATGTTCCCGCTCCCCCGTCCGGAGCCGAGCGACGATCGCCTGCCGTGCGCCAAGGTCCTCGGGGCCGCGCGAGGACGACGAGGGAGCTTCCGCCCGAGCTCGGTGGTCAACGTCTCCGCCATGAGCTTCGGCTCCCTGAGCGGCGCCGCCGTGGAGGCCATCAACCGCGGCTGTGCCCTTGCCGACTGCCTCCACAACACCGGCGAGGGCGGGCTCTCCCGCCACCACGACCATGGCGGAGAGCTGATCTTCCAGATCGGCACGGCCTACTTCGGCTGCCGAGACGGGCGCGGGCGCTTCGACCTCCAACGGTTGGCCGAGCTCTGCGAGGAGCACCCGGTGCGCGCCATCGAGATCAAGCTCAGCCAGGGGGCAAAGCCCGGACTCGGGGGGATGCTTCCCGGGCCCAAGGTCACCCAGGAGATCGCGACGGTCCGGGGGGTGGCCCCCGGCCGGGACTGCCTGAGTCCGTCGGCGCACTCGGCGTTTCGCGACGCCGACGGCCTGCTCGACTTTGTCGAGGCGATCGCCGAGCGGACCGGACTCCCCGTCGGCATCAAGGCCGCGACGGGCGAGGGTGGGTTCTGGGTGGAGCTCGCCGACCTCATGCTCGGAGGCGAGCGCGGCGTCGATTTCGTCACCATCGACGGCGGCGAGGGTGGCACCGGCGAGGCGCCCCTCGCCTTTAGCGACCACGTCTCGCTCCCGTTCAAGCTGGGTTTTACCCGCGTCTACGGCGTCTTCGCCGAACGAGCCCTCACGGGTCGGGTGGTCTTCGTGGGGTCGGGAAGGCTGGGGCTGCCCGACACCGCCCTGGTCGCCATGGCGCTCGGTGCCGACCTCGTGCACGTCGCCCGGGAGGCGATGCTCGCGATCGGCTGCATCCAGGCTCAGCGCTGTCACACCGACCGATGTCCCACCGGCATCACCACGCAGTCCTCCTGGCGCACTCGAGGACTCGATCCCTCCCTCAAGGCGGTGCGCCTCGCCGCCTATCTCGGATCGCTCCGCCATGAGCTGCTCGAGCTGAGCCATGCCTGCGGAGTGGTGCACCCCGCGCTCGTGACCCCCGACCGCATCGAGATCCTCGACGGCCACCTGGGCAGCCGGCCACTCCACGAGGTCTTTGGCTACCGGCCCTCGTGGGCTCGCCTGTCAGAGTCGCAGCGCCGAGAGGTCGAAGACCTCATGACGCCGCGGGATTACCAGACGAGCTCGAGGTTCTCGACGCTGCGCAACCCCCGGGCGTAGTGGAGGTCGATGCCCGGCTTGAGCGAGTAGTCGGGGATCCGTCGGTGCCACTCTCGCAGGGTCACTCGCAACTCGCGCCGGGCCAGGTGCGAGCCCAGGCAGCGATGGACGCCGCCTCCGAAGCCGACGTGCCGGTTGGACTCGCGATCGAAGCGAACCTCCAGGGGATCGCCGAACTCCGCCGGGTCGACATTGGCCGCGCCGACCGAGGCCATGACCATCGTCCCGGCCTTGACCGGACAGCCCGCCAGCTCCGTGTCGGCGACCACCATCCTCGGGACGCCGGGCACCGGGCTCTCCCAGCGGAGCAGCTCCTCCACCGCGGCGGGGATGACCGATGGGTCCTCGACGATCTGCCGGCGATGCTCCGGGTGCTGCGCCAGGAAGGCAAAGAAACAGGTGAGCGAGTCCGTCACCGTGTCGAGACCGGCAATGAGGAAGAGGAAGCAGATGTCGAGAATGTCCTCGCGGGTGAGCTTGCGGCCCTCGACCTCGGCCTGGAGGAATCCGGAGAGGATGTCGTCCTTGGGTTCGCGCTCGCGTTCGTCGAGGATGCCGTTGAAGTAGTCGTAGATGTCCTGGGCCGTCTGGTCCTGGATCCGCTTCCTCTCCGCCGGATCGACCTTCTCCGCCTCCATGATGGTGGCCCCTCCCGGGCGGATGATCCCGTCCTTGAACCGGAGGAACGTGTCGAGCTCCTCCCAGGGCAATCCCATGAGGCCCAGGAAGACGGCCGAAGGGAAGGGCACGGCCAACTCGTCCGTGAAGTGGCAGCTGCCCCGTTCGGCGAAGTCGTCGATGAAGTGGTTGACCCGTGCGGCGATGTCGTCCTCGATGGCGTCCATTCGCCTCGGGGCGAAGAGGGGGTCGAGGAGCTTGCGGTAGCCGAGGTGCTCCGGAGGGTCGATGCTCAGGGGGAGAAGCGGCCGGACGTTGCCCAGCTGCACCACGCCCCGGGAGGTGAAGGTCTCGGGGTGACGGAGCACGTCGTCGACCACGCTGCGGCTGGCCGCAACGGCGAATCCGTCCACCGGGCAGAAGAGTCCGCCGTCCTCGATCCAACGCTCGTACTTCGGCTGGGGGTTGGTCAGATCGAGGAGCCCCTCGAGCGCCCGATCGGTCTCGGATCCGTACCCGCCTACAGCGGACTCCGTGGCCGGCCCCGCCTCTTCGGCCTGCTGTGTCATCCTCGATCCTCCGTCAACTCCATCGAGTCGGTTGGGTCGTGACCTGGAAAATGGTGATTTTCCTCAGGCTACTACCGCCGAGCTCCGAGGCGCTTGCGGGGACTGGGTCCGTCCCGAGGCTGGCACAACCCGCTGCCGACTAGCCGACCGTGTGGGCGACCTCGAGCTCCGGCGAGGAAGCAAGGGTCTGGTAGACGACGCAGTACCGCTCGGTCGTCGCGACCAGTCGATCGAGATCCTCCTTGGGGGCATCGGACTGGAGATCGAAGGTCAGGCGGATCGAGCGGAATCCCACGGGCGCATCTCGATCGATGCCCAGGGTCCCTCGGAAGTCCAGGTCGCCCTCCGCTCGCACCGTGCCCGTGACGTCCATGTCCCGATTGGTCGCCACCGACCGCAGCGTCACCCCGGCACAGGCGACGAGCGCCTGCAGCAGCAGGTCCCCCGAACACGCCAGACTGCCGTCGCCCCCGGTCGCGGGATGCAGGCCCGCCTCGACGAGCGCCCCACCCGTTTGAACGGAGCATGCGACCTCGGTGTCCACCAACCGACCTTCCGCGGAGAGCGTCACCGTGGCCCCCTGTGGGTTGGCCCGGTACCCGTCCTTGAGCGGTCGTTGGATCTCTCGCAATTCGTCGCCGTTCATCCGGCCACGGTACCGGAGGCCATCCAGGGCCCCGGGGGGCGCGCCCCGAGGGGACCGGTCGCCTCGATGGTCCGGCCTCGGCGAGAGGGGCGCGGTTAAGGTATCGACGGGCTCCGGGGGCCCTGCCGGGCCGGAGAGAGAGGGCGTCGGCAGGGCCACACCGGGCCCATCCATGATAGTGGGTTCCATCGAAAAACGGACGTCGCCACCGGCCTCGCGTCCGGGCCGCCGGTGGGTGCAGCATCCCCGATGCCGGGGCGCCCCGCGCACGCACCGATAGCCTCCGCTCCGTGGTGCTCGGCAGGTATATCCGGCAGGGAACGGGCCGCGTGGGCGTGCCCGTGGGCCGGTGGTGGTCGCGGGCAACCGTCGCGTGCGTCGTGTGCACCGCCGGGCTGGCAGCGATGCTCGGGGCGCCCGCGTCCGGCGCGGCATCCGGCACCCAGGTCCAGTACAGCTCGGCGGCGAGCATCCGATCCCAGGGCGCCGGGCAGACGAGCGCCCCGAGCGCCACCACACCCTCGGACGCCTTCGCGTCGGGCACCCTGGTGTCGAAGGGCGGTCCCTATCTGGTGGACCGTTTCGGCCGGACCGTCACCCTCCACGGGGTCAACGCGGTGTACAAGTACGCCCCCTTCGAGCTCTACCCGGACCCGGGACAGCCCTGGAACTTCGACTCCGCCGACGCGCAGCAAATCGCCGCGCTGGGCTTCAACGTGGTGCGGCTCGGGATCCTCTGGGAGGGCATCGAGCCAGGCAAGCTTGGTCCGAATGATCCGTCGATCTGCACCCCGGGCACACCCGGAGCACCCAGCCAGTTCAACTCCACCACCGCCGACGCTTACCTGGCCGAGCTGACCAAGACCGTCGATCTGCTGGGGAAGTACCACGTCTACGTCCTGCTGGACATGCACCAGGACGTGTACAGCCAGCCCTTTCGCGGCGAGGGCGCACCGGCCTGGGCCATCTGCACCGACGGGCAGCCGATCGTGCCGTCGGGCGGCCGCTGGTCGACCAACTACGGCAACCCGACCCTGGAGATCGCCGAGGCCCACTTCTGGTCGAACGACGTCGTGGGAAACCTCCAGGGCGCCTACGACCAATCGTGGGCGGTGGTCGCCAAGCACTTCGCCAACAACCCCTGGGTGGTCGGGTACGACCCCTACAACGAGCCCTCCTCGAGGGACCTGACCCCGGGTGGCCCCACGAGCTTCGCCGTCCAACTCGAGTGCTTCTATACGGGAAGGGCCCATCCTGGCAGCCTGACCATCGGCGGCGGGCCGGTGACCTGCCCCGCCGGCGACCCCCTCCAAGGAGTCGTCCCGGCGATCGAGAGCGCCGATCCCCACCATCTCGTCTTCATCGAGCCGGACAACTTTTCCGTCCGCAACGAGCTTCCCAGCCTGCTGGGCACCATGGACTTCCCGCGGCTCGTCTACAATTTTCATGCATACTGTGGTAATCGTAGCCCGGTGACCGGTGACCCCTACGATCCCACCGCCTGTAGCGACCAGGTGCTCCGCAACATGGGCTTCCGCTTCCAGGATCGGCCCAAGATGGCGTCCTCCGACCAGCCGGGGGGTCCCGCCTGGTTCATGAGCGAGTTTGGCGCCACGTCCAACGTCGAGTTCCTCGACCAGGCGACCGACAACGCGGGCACCTTCGACCTGGGCTGGATCTACTGGAGCTGGAAGTACTACAACGACCCGACCGGGAGCTCCGACGAGGCGCTGGCGCTCGCCAACGGGCAGCTCGCGCCGTCGGCCGCCGCCCTTTCACAACCCTTCGCGCCGGCCATCGCCGGCACCTTCCTGTCCGCCACCTTCCAGCAATCGGGCGGCGTCTACCAGCTGGTCTATCGGCCGTCGTCACAGATCCAGGCGCCGACGAGCGTGTTCACGGCGGCCGCGGAGCAGTACCCCAACGGCTACTGCTCGTCGGTCACGGGTGGGTCGATCGTCTCGCCGGCCGGCGCAGCACACCTCCTGATCAAGGCGGACCGCCAGACCAACCGCATCGTCGTGACGATCAAGGCCGGCTCCTGCAACGCCCCGACGCCCCCGCCGGCTCCGACGTCCCCGCTACCGACCACCTCGACGACCGGCGGCCCGACGACGAGCACCTCGACGACGAACGCCCCGTGAGGGGGCCGTGCAACCCCGTCGAGGTACGTCTGTTGGACGTGCGCTCCGGAGGCCCGTCAGCCGACCGTTTGGTTTGAGGGGGAATCGGCTGACGAGCCCCGTCGCACATCGCCATACGGAGCAGACGGCCTCCTTGGATTAACCCTGGCGCACAAAAGTCCGCCAGGGCAGGATCCCCGGAGTCCAACGGGCACTGCGCGAGAATCGTTGGCCGTGATCGGGCACCCGTGCGCCAGCGTCCGCGCCATTCCCGAGGAGGGACCTCTTGGTGACGACGAAGCTCTCTGGGAGGTGATCTGCCGGGACTGCGGCGACAACGGGGGTCCGAGGCACGTCCAGCCGCCCGAGATTCTCGACCGGCGGGGTCGTTACTCGATGGCGGAGGCGCGACGGGCGGCCGATCGGCATCGCCGCGGGCTCCAGTAGGGCGGGCCCGGGGCGCGTCGGGCGAGCGGTCACAACCCGGCGAGCACCCCCGCGAGCTCTGCCGGCCGCGAATAGAAGGGTGAGTGGCCACCGGGGAGCTCGACGACGTCGGCCCCCAACCGTCCTTTGGCCACCCGTCGCGACCAGTCCGGGCTCACCGCCCGGTCCTCGGTCATCAGCACATAGGTGGACGGCACCTCGGGCCAGGCATCGATGGGGCATCGCTCGTCAAACACGGTGAGCGCCTGGGGGCGGAGGCGTTCCCAGGCGCGGCGGGCCAGCGGCTCGGGGCAATCCTGATAAAAGCCCTCCCGGGCCGCCAGCCACGACACCGAGCCCTCGCGGAGCTCGTCGCCGGGGCGAGGCTCGGCCACGAACGTGACGGCTCCCGGCTCCGTCGCCAGGTACTCGACGTAACTCTGGCCGGGAACGGGCACCATCGCCCCGAGGAAGACCAGCCGTCGCACCGGACACATCGAGGGCACGAGCGGTAGGGCCAGCCCCCCCAGGGAATGGCCCACCACGACCACGTCGGCGTCGCCTCGAGGCCGGACCTCCTCGATGGCCCCCACCACCGTCTCCGCCCACTCCCGGGCGCCGGCTTGCGGATCCTCGATGGGCAGGTCCGGAGCGACGACGGAGTGGCCGCGCGCTGCCAGCTCGGGGCCGAGCAATTCCCAGCACCAGCCACCGTGCGCTCCCCCGTGGACCAAGGCGAACAGGCTCATGGACCGGATTCTCCGACAAACCGGGGCCGGCCGCCATCGCTCCCGGGATAGAGCATCTCTCAACGAGATCATAAGAATCTTACCTAGCTCGTTGACAGATTGAATACGCGAGGCCACTCTGCTGTTAAAGAGGGCGAAAGGAGTTATCCATGCGTCTCTTCAAGAACAGCCGACGCGAGGACGACCTGAGAGAGTTCGCCCTGTTCGCAGACACCAGCCGCTCCGAGCTGGCGCAGATCCGCCAGTTGCTGATCCGACTGACCGTGCCGGCCGGCACGGTGCTCACGCATCAGGGAGCCTTTGGCAACGAATTCATGATGGTCGTGGACGGTGTCGCCGAGGTGTCCCAGGACGGAACGGTCATCGCCACGATCGGTCGGGGTGAGCTCGTGGGCGAGATGGCGCTGCTCCAGGATGGACGGGGACAGCGCAACGCCACCGTGACGGCGGTTACCGAGATGACCGTCTACGTTGGCACGCCAGCGGAGTTTCGTCAGATCCTCGACGTCGCTCCCTCGGTAGCCGAAAAGGTCCGGCGGACCGCGGCGTCCCGAGCCCTCCAGGCGGCTTAGGTCGGGCACACCCTCGGGGACGCGATGCGTCCCCGAGCCCGGGCGGCTCCGGCGCGAAGATCGGGTCGTGACGAGCCATCTGCGAGCCGCGAGCCGGGCCATTCCGGCAGAGTGGGGCAGAGACGGTCAGGGCCGTTGGACCCCCATCCGGTGGTTCCCCGAGCCCCATTGGGAGGTCATCTGCCCCGAATGCGGCGACGACGGGGGGCCACGAGAGCTGCAGGGCTCCGAGATCCTCTCCCGCCGGGGCTACTACGCCACCCAGCTGGAAGCCCGGGCGGCGGCGAACCGGCATGCGGTCGGGCTCGAATAGCTGAGGTCGCCGAGCCCGGCGGCCGGAGCGGAGGGGCGCGGACCGCGACTAGCGCTCCGCGCCCGTGGACCGACACGGCGTAGTCGCCTCCTGCGGCAAAGGGTTGCCGGTCCCACGTGGCCCAGCGATGGACGAGCCGAAGTCCCGCCTCCGCGCATCCCTTGTCGTACTCCTCGAGCGAGTAGCCACGGGCCAGCTGGAAGCCGGCGACGAGCATGCCACCCGGAGCCACATGGGCCGCGCAGGCCCCGACGAGGTCCGGGCGGCTGAGCGGAGGGCAGAAGAGCGGGACGTTGCCGGCCAGGACCACGACGTCGAATTGGCGACCGAGCTCGAGGCTGGCCAGGTCCGCCTCCACCCAGTCGAGCTCCGGGGACCGCTGGCGCGCCTCGGCGATCATGGATGGGTCGACGTCGACGCCGACCACCTCGACTCCGTGGCGGGCGAGCTCGATGGCGACGCGCCCGGTGCCACACCCGGCGTCGAGCACCGAGCTCGGGCTCAGCGACCGCACGAGGCTCGCCTCGCCGTGCACGTCCATCCCTCGGTTCGCCAGCGCGTCGAAGCGTGCCTGGTACGCCCTTCCATCGAGACCGCTCCGAGCGTCGTTCATCGGGTTCGTCCCATCAGCGCTCAATCTACGGGCCGAGCACGGCGGGTCGTCGGCGGAGCAATCCCCGTCCCCCTCTCGTAGCCTGGGCCGGAGAGGCGAAGACACGCCGGCGTCGGCCGGTAGATCTGGGAGGAAATCATGGCGCTGCACGACCGCAACACGTTGCGACGACGGGTCACCGACTCGGTGTTCGCCTCGGCTGATGCCGCGGTGTCCCTCCCCAAGTACCGGTTCCCGCTCCACGAGGTCCTACCCGACATCGCGTACCAGATGATCCGAGACGAGCTCCTGCTCGACGGCAACGCCCGGCAGAACCTGGCGACGTTCTGCCAGACCTGGGAGGAGCCGCAGGTGCACCATCTCATGGACCTGTCCATCGACAAGAACCTGATCGACGAGGACGAGTACCCGCAGTCGGCCGAGATCGAACGGCGCGGCGTGCACATGATGGCCGACCTGTGGAACGCGCCGGAGACGGCGAACCCGGTCGGGACCTCGACGATCGGCTCCTCGGAGGCCTGCATGCTGGCCGGGATGGCCGCGAAGTGGCGTTGGCGCAAGCGGCGCCAACAGGCAGGGAAGCCTGCGGACCGGCCCAACATGGTCTGCGGACCGGTCCAGGTGGTCTGGCACAAGTTCGCCCGCTACTGGGACGTCGAGATGCGCGAGGTGCCGATGGCCCCCGGGCGCTACCACCTGCAGCCGGAGCAGATGCTCGAGCAGGTGGACGAGAACACCATCTTCGTTGTGCCCACCTTTGGCGTGACCTATACCGGCGCCTACGAGCCGGTGCTCGAGCTGTCCAAGGCGCTCGACACGCTGCAGGAAGAGACGGGGCTCGACGTCGACATCCACGTCGACGGTGCGAGCGGCGCCTTCGTGGCCCCGTTCAGCGCCCCCGACGTGATCTTCGACTTCCGGATTCCCCGGGTCAAGTCGATCAGCACCTCGGGCCACAAGTTCGGCCTGGCTCCACTCGGGGTCGGATGGGTGGTCTGGCGCCACCACGAGGAGCTACCCCAAGAGCTCATCTTCCACGTCAACTACCTGGGCGGCGACATGCCGGACTTCCACATCAATTTCTCGAGACCTGCCGGCCAGATCATCGCCCAGTACTACAACTTCGTCCGCCTGGGCCGCGAGGGATTCGAGCGGGTGCACGCCGCCTGCTACGAGACCGGGCGCTACATCGCGCACGAGATCCCCAAGCTCGGTCCCTTCGAGCTTCTCAACGACAGCAACCCGGCAACCGGCATCCCGACGGTGACGTGGCGCATCAAGGAGGGCGAAAGCCCGGGCTACACGCTGTTCGACCTGGCCGACCGGCTCCGCAACCGCGGCTGGCAGGTCCCGGCGTACACGCTGACCGGAGACGCCTCCGACATCGCGGTGCAGCGGGTGCTCATCCGCCAGGGCGTCGACCGGGACCTGGCCGCCATCCTGCTCGACGACTTCGAGGTCTCGGTCCGACACTTTGAGCGCCACCCCGTCACCGTGGCGATGTCCCCCGAGGAGGCCGGCGGCTTCAACCACCTGTAGGGAGCACTCGGCAGGTTCGGAGCCGCCGGCAGCGAGAGAGCCGCCCGCAGCGAGAGAGCCGCCGGCCGTCCCAGAGCCGTCAGCAGTCGGGCTGCGCAGGGACCACGCCGCTGCTCGGCTTGAGACGCTTGGCCTTGCACTGGGCCTCGAGGAGCGCGTCGAGCTGGGCGAGCACGGCCTTGACGGCCGGACTCGAGCTGTTGGCCAGGTTGTTCAGCTCGAGGGGGTCCTTGGTCACGTTGTAGGCCTCGATCTGGTCCGGCGCCGGCGTGGTCTTGACCGTGGTCGTGGCCGTCTTGGTGCCGGCCTGAGCCAGGTTGCCCTCCACGAGGGTGAAGTTGTCCTGGTCCTGGGTGGAGGGCTGGAACGGGGGAAGGTGCTGATCGCCGAGGGCGATCGACTCGGGGTCGCTCCAAAACTGGGGGTTGTCCGAATAGCGCGAGTACTTCCACTTCTCCATGCCGCCGCCAGCGCCGGTCGGCAGGTTGGCGACCACCGTCTCGACGTGGTTGGGTTGGGTCACCGGCGCGTACATCTGGTTGCCGAGGAACGTCACCGCATTGTCGCCGCGGCTGACCTCGTCGTCGGTCATGAAGTAGACGGGGTCGGTGAGGGTGCCGGGGTTCTGCAGCCCGAGCACGACCCCGGAGAGGTCACGCCCGACCAGGGGGTGCACCTCGTTGTGGGTCTGCGCCAGCTGCTGCTGGATCGAAGTGGGGTTGAGACCGGCAAGACCGAGCAGGGTCGGCAGCAGGTCGGCGTGGCTGGTCAGCGCGTCCAGGGTCTGCTGCCCGGAGAAGAGCACGGGGTTGTTCAGGATGAACGGGACGTGCAAGGTCTCCTCGTACGCCTGGTGCCACTTTTGGAACATCCCGCCGTGAGCACCGAGCATCGTGCCGTGGTCCGACGTGAAGATCACGACGGTGTTTTGGGCCATCGACGGGTACGACGCCAGTGCGTCGAGCACCCGCTGGACCTGCTGGTTCACGTTTTGCTGCATCTGATAGTAGAAGCGCCGGTAGGCCAGGCTGTTGTCGGTGGGCTGCAGCATCAGCTGGTAGGTCTGCAGGTAGCTGGACTGGCAGCTGGGCTTGGACGCGAGGCTCTCCCCGCTCGTCGCCGCGTACTGGATCGGATTGAACAAGACGGTGGGAACGTTGGACCCCTTCAGCTGGCCGAGCAGGTTCCAGCCGGGCGCCGCGAGCGTGATCTTGCCGAAGGCCGTGATGTCGTGGGGGTTGACAAACGAGCAGACCGTGAACCACGGGTTTGCCGACGGGCCCTGCTGGGCGAGCGTCTGCAGCAGCTGGATCGTCTGGTCGGCGAAGGTCTGGTCGCGGCCCGTGGCGCCCGCCGCGGACGAACCCGAGTTGAGCGGGTTGGACCCGTGGGGCTCGGGCCCGATCCAGCCGTCGAACCCGAAGTTGTCCAGGCGGTTCGCGCCCAGGTAGTTGTTGACGACGCCCGGGATGGGGTTGCCCTGCTGGTCGAAGCTGACCACCTGGTCGTGGGTCCCGGGTATGAGGAGGTCGGCGTCGGAGACGTGCCACTTCCCCTTGTAGTACGTGTCGTACCCGCCGGCCCGGAAGTAGTCGCCCATCGTCGGGACCGTGTTGGGATCCAACCAGAACATGTCCTCCTCGAAGGAGGCCTTGGCGGCGCCGGTGGTCTGGCTCGCCCCGTGGAGAGATGGGTACTGGCCCGTCACGATCGACGTGCGGCTCGGCACGCAAGCCGTGGCCATGATGTAGTGGTTGAGGAACTGCATGCCGTTGTTGCGCAAGGACTCCTCTGCCACGAGGTACTTGGCTCGGAACTGCTGCAGCTGCGGTGACTCGTAGGCAACCGGCGCCCGATACTCGTCGACCATGATGAAGAGGAAGTTGGGGCGCTGGCGCAACTTGCCCCGGGGCTGGAAGGGCTGCGGCGTCGTGGTTGCCGCCAGCACCGCCTCGGACTGGCCCAGCTGGACCAGCCCCGCGGTCGCCGCCGCGCCGGCGCCCTGAATGAAACGACGGCGCGAGAAACCCTGCTTTTCCTTGCTCACCAAACCCCCTCGGCTCGTTCCTGCCTCCGCCGTGACTGTATCGGGCGCGCACACATCCCCCGGGCGGGCGATGTCCTCTGCCGGCCCCGGCGAGTCGCGACGGTCGGACCCCGTCGCGTTTGCTAGACAACTGCCGGAGTCTGGTGCGAGTCGTCACGGGAGACGGGCGTCGTCTTGCACCGGGGAGGGGAGAGTGAGATGGGTGAGCTCGCGGAGCGGGTCTCGCGGCGCTTCGTGCTGCGCTCGGGATTGGTCGCGGCCGGGGGCCTGGCCGCCGCCGGCACCCTGGCGGCGTGCGGGTCGTCGGACTCGACCTCCGGCGCCACTTCGTCGACCACCACGACCGTGCCGGTGAGGAACGGGGACGAGGCGCTCCAACGGCTCATGGCGGGCAACCGCCGCTTCGTCGAAGGGGTCCCGGTCCATCAGGGACGGGACAGCGTGAGGCGCGCCGCCGAGGCCGAGTCGCAAAGCCCGTTCGCCATCATCCTCGGGTGCGCCGACTCCCGGGTCACCCCCGAGGTCCTCTTTGACGAGGGCATCGGCGACCTGTTCCTGGTCCGGGTGGCGGGCAACACCGCCAACGATCCGATCCTCCTCGGCAGCATCGAGTACTCGGCACAGGTGCTGGGGTCGGTCCTCGTCATGGTGCTCGGGCACGAGAATTGCGGTGCGGTCAAGGCCGCGGTCAGCCGGGTAAAGGACGGCACGACCCAGCCGGGACACATCGACGCCTTTGTCGACCCGATCATCCCGGCCGTCCAAGCCGTGATCGACACCCCGGCCGACCAGATCGTGAACGCCGCGATACGGCAGAACGTCCAGCTCCAGGTCCAGGAGCTGGCGGCTTCCGAACCCCTGCTCGCTCCCCTCGTCTCCGAGGGGAAGCTCAAGGTCGTGGGCGCGGAATACCACCTGGAGAGCGGGGTCGTCGAAGTCCTCGGTTGAGGTGCGCTCCGCGGTCCCGGAACCCGGGGCCCCGGACGCGTCGCCCCGGCCCCGACGGTCCGGGACGCGTCGGGGCCGCCCTATATCGAGGAGACGTGCTTGGCGAGGGCGCGGGTGTCCGCGCCCCTCCCCTCGAGGAGCGGCTTGGTCACCTGCTTGCGCTCCTTCTTGGGCAGGGGCTCGAGGGTGACCCGCATCCCGAGGGCGGCGGCCAGCTCCGCCAGGGTGCCGAGGGTGGGATTGGCGGAGTGGAGCGAGAAGAGTCGCCGCACAGCCGCCGGATCGGCACCGATCGCCCTCGCCAGCTCGGCCTTGGACATGCCGGCCGCGGCCCGCGCGCCATCGATCTTGCCGACGAGACCGTCGATCGTGGCGGACCGGACCGATTCGCGGATCTCCCGTCGCCGGGCCTCGGGATCCACCTGATCCTCGGCCACATCGTTTGTGGGGCTTGCCGACTCGCCCATCAATCCTCCATCCGTGCAGAAAATGACTGGCGCAGCCCAGCCGCAACAACCTTACTTACAGGGATGTAACCGTACCATTAATGTTACGGTAGGGATCGGCGGTCCCGGCGGGTCCACTGCACGATCATCCTCGCCGGGCGCCCTGTGCTCAGCCGTCGACTCCGCTCGGTGGTGGGCGCAGCTCGGCGAATTGATCGTCTCGCCACTCGGTGGTCGTCGGCGATCCGGGCGGCCGCGACTCCTCGCGAGCGCGCAGCTCCACCCTGCGAATCTTCCCCGAGATCGTCTTTGGCAGCTCCGCGAACTCGATCCGCCGTACGCGCTGGAACGGCGCCAGCTTGTCGCGGGCGTGGCGCAAGATCGACAGCGCGGTGGCCGAGCTGGCCTCGTGACCCGGCGCGAGCGCCACGTAGGCCTTGGGCACGGCGAGGCGGATGGGATCGGGGGCGGGCACCACCGCCGCCTCCATCACCGCCGGATGCTCGATCAGGACGCTTTCGAGCTCGAAGGGACTGATCTTGTAGTCCGACGCCTTAAAGACGTCGTCGGTGCGACCGACGTAGGTGATGTACCCGTCGTCGTCCAGGGTGGCGACGTCGCCGGTGTGGTAGTAGCCGCCCGAGAGCGCCTCTGCGTTGCGATGGGGATCGTCTCGGTAGCCGCTCATCAAGGTCAGCGGGCGTCGGGACAGGTCGAGGCAGATCTCGCCCTCCCGGGAGACCGACCCGCTGACGGGGTCCACGAGGCGGACCGGGCAGCCGGGCAGCGGACGGCCCATCGAGCCGGGCTTCAGTGGTGCACCGGGGACGTTGCCGATCGAGGCGGTCGTCTCGGTCTGGCCGTAGCCGTCTCGGATCGTGAGACCCCAGGCGCGCCGGACCTGATCGATCACCTCGGGGTTGAGCGGCTCGCCCGCGGCGACCACCTCCCGCAGGTCCCACGGTCCCCCCGAGAGGTCGGCCTGGATGAGCATCCGCCATACGGTCGGAGGTGCGCAGAACGAGGTCACGCCCTCGCCCCGCAGCTGCTCGAGGAGCCCCGCCGCCTCGAAGCGCCCGTAGTTGTAGACGACGACCGTCGCCTCGGCGTTCCACGGGGCGAAGAAGCAACTCCAGGCGTGCTTGGCCCAACCCGGCGAGCTGATGTTCATGTGGACGTCGCCGGGCCGGAGCCCCAACCAGAACATGGTCGTGAGGTGGCCCAGCGGGTACGACACCTGGGAGTGCTCCACCAGCTTGGGGCGGCTCGTGGTGCCAGAGGTGAAGTAATAGAGCAGGGGGTCGCCCGGCGAGGTGCCCGGATGGTCCAGGGGGGCGGCGTCGACCCCGTCCGCCTCGTCGAGACCGAGCCAATCGGCCGGGCCGGCGCCCACGCGGAGCCGTCCGTAGTCGCCGGGAACCTCCGCAAACTTCGCGAGGTCGGATCCCGCGGCGATGACGTGGCGAGCGCCCGATCGCTCGATCCGGTCCGAGAGGTCGCCGGGCCCGAGGGCGGTGGTGGTGGGAACGATGACCGCGCCGAGCTTGACGAGCGCCAGCATCGACTCCCAGAGCTCGATCTGGTTGCCCAGCATCACGAGGACGGGATGGCCACGGGCGACCCCTTGCCCGGCGAGCCATCGGGCCAAGCGGTTGGAGCGGGTGGCGAGCTCGCCGAAGGTCAGCCGCTCCGCGCTCCCGTCCGTCTGCACCACGACCAGTCCCGGTCGATCGCTCCCGGCGGCGAACGAGTCGAACCAGTCGGTCCCCCAGTTGAACCGGTCCCCGAGCTCGGGCCACCGGAAGGTCTCGACGGCCCGATCGTGCTGGCCCCGGAGTCCGAGCAGCTCGTCACGTGCCGCCCGAAATGCGGCGCCCTGCTCCACAGCCCACCTCCCACCCGGGAGTGCCCCGGGACCCCAGACGGCCAGCGATGTTAGACGCCGTCCGCGCTCCCATCCTCGCCGTCGCCCGTGTCGCCGTGCGCCCCTCCGGCCGGGTAGGTCGTGATCTGCGTCGCCTTCACCGATGCCCAGACCGGCGAGCCGTCCGTCAGCCGCAGCTCCGCCAGGGCCACCGCCGTGATCTCCGCCGCGATGCGGATGGGATCGCCGAGCAGCACCCGCGCCCGGTCACCCATGAGATGGACCTCCGCCACCCGGGTCTCCCACGCGTTGCGCGGGCTGCCGCCGGGCCGCTCCAAGTAGAGCGCGATGTCGTTGGGGGTGACGACCGCGAACAGGTCGCCGCTCACCGGCGAGGCGGTCTCGAGCGTGGACCCGTCGGGCAGGACGAGGAGCCGGTCCCGGCCTTGGCCCCGCAGGAGGTTGAGCCCCATCAGCTCCGCGATGTACCTCGTCCGGGGGCGGGACGTCACGTCCCGCATCGTGCCCTGCTGCACCAGCCGGCCCGCCTCGATGATGACGAGCCGGTCCGCGATCGCGGCGGCGTCGAGCGGGTCGTGGGTCACCATGACGCACGACCCGTCGAACTCGCCCAGATGCCGGCGCAGCTCGTGACGCACGGATCCGCGGGTCCCGACGTCGAGGGCCGCCATGGGCTCGTCGAGCAGCAACAGGCGCGGCTCGGTGGCCAAGGCCCGTGCCAGCGCCACCCGTTGGGCCTGGCCCCCCGAGAGCTGCCGGGGCCTGGACTGCGCCTTGTCCTCGAGGCCCATGCGCCCGAGCCACGCCGTCGCTCGCCGGTTGGCCTCGGCCTTGGACGCTCCCCTGCTCCGCGGCCCGAAGCCGACGTTGGCCAAGGCCGTCATGTGGGGGAACAGCAGGTAGTCCTGGAAGAGCATCCCGCACGGCCTGCCCTCGGGGGGGACGAGGACCTTGGCATCGGGGTCGTCGAGCACGGTGCCGTCGAGCGCGATCCTTCCCCCGGAGATCGGCAGGAGCCCGGCGAGGGCCCGCAGGAGCGTCGACTTCCCGCTCCCGTTGGGTCCGAGCACGGCCACCACCTCCCCGTCGGCCACCTCGAGATGGAGGCTCAGCCGGAAGCTCCCGAGGGCCAGGCGGACGTCTCCGTCGAGGCTCACGAGTTGGAGGCGCCGAGCCAGCGGCCCCGCAGCGACACGAGGACGATGATGGAGACGGCCAGGAGCGCCAGGGAGAGCGCGATGGCCACGTGCTCGTTCGCCTGCAACTCGAGATAGATGGCCAGCGGGAGGGTCTGCGTGCGGCCCTGGATGTTGCCGGCGAACGTGATGGTGGCACCAAACTCGCCGAGGGCGCGGGCCCACGTGAGGGCGGCCCCCGCCACGAGGGACGGCCCGATCATCGGGAGCGTCACCCTCCGAAAGGTCGTCCACCGGCCGGCCCCGAGGTTGGCCGCCGCCTCCTCGTAGCGCCGGTCCATCTGCCGCAGCGCCGCCTCGACCGTGATGATGAGGAACGGCATCGCGACGAAGGTCTCGGCGATCACGGTGCCCGACGTGTGGAAGGTGAACTGGATCCCGAACCAGTCGTAGAGGAGACCGCCCACCAGTCCCGTGCGGCCGAACGCGAGGAGCAGCGCCACGCCCCCGACCACGGGCGGCAGCACCATCGGGAGCGTGGTCAGCGCGCGGACGAAGCTGCGACCCGGCAGCTCGGTGCGCGCCAGCACCCATGCGAGGGGCACGCCGAAGGCCAGCGAGAGCCCGGTCGCCCAGAGCGAGCAGACGAGCGAGAGCTTGAGCGCGTCGACCGCCACGGGGTTGGTGAGGTCCGACCAGAGGGTGCTCCACGAGGCCTGGGTGAGTAGCCCGATGAGGGGGATGGCGAGGAAGGCCACGGTGATCGTGGCCACGGCCACGACGAAGACCGGGGGCCGCCTCCGCCGGATCGTCGGGTGCTGCACGGTCGCTCAGCTGGCGGGGAGGAAGCCCGCCTGCCGCAGCGCCTTTTGCCCCGTCGGGCCGAGCACGTACTGGATCCATGCGTTGGCCAAGGAGGCGTTGCTCGTGCTCTTGACCACGGCGATCGGGTAGCTCGTGATGACGTTCTGCGACGACTTGATGGGGACCGCCTCCCCCGAGCTGCCCACGGTCATGGCGTCCGTGACGTAGACGATGCCGGCGTCCGCGTCACCGGTGGTCACCGCCTGGAGAGTGGCCTTGACGTCGGGGCCGAGAGTGACCTTGGAGGCCGGGATCGTCACGTTGGCCTTGCTCAGCGCCTCGCGGGCCGTCAACCCGCACGGCGCGGTCGTGACGCACAGCGAGACCACGCTCGCCTTGTTCAAGTCGGCGAGGGAGTGGATGCCGAGCGGGTTGCCCGGCTTGGTGACGATCTCGAGCGAGTTGCGGGCGAAGATCACGGGCTTTCCGTCGATGTCCCCGGCGGTCTGGACCGTGTTCATCGTCTCCGTGTCCGCCGAGGCGAAGACGTCCGCAGGCGCCCCCTGCTGGATCTGGGTCGCGAGCGTCCCCGAGGATCCGAAGTTGAACGTGATCGTGGTACCGGGATGGGCTGCCTGGAACTGCTCGCCCAGCTGACCGAAGGACCCCGTGAGGGAGGCGGCCGCAGAGACGGTGATCGACCCGCTGACCTTGGCGCTGCCACCCGTCGTGGTCGTGCCGGAGCTCGACGAGCCCGAGCCGCCGCCGCAGGCGGCGGCGAGGGCCACCACCCCCCCGAGCACGGCAACCCCCAAGAGCCGCCGCCTCGCTGGCGTTCGGGGTGCCTGGTGGGAGCGCCGAGTCATGGGTGGAAGCTACCGACCAACCTCGAAGATGTCCACCTTCATGGCTCATACAGCCCGCAGATGCGGCGATGAGCCGTCAGCGGAGCCGCGACCGCGCCAATCGACGGCTCCCGCGAGAGACGAGCCGCACGCGAGACCTCGCAGCGGCGTGACGAGCGGCATTAAGCGAGTGCTTAGGTTGGCGTTGACAGGACAAGGCCGCGGCGCATACTGGCGACACGCGACCTTTGGGGGGTGCGAGATGCAGGTACCGGCGCCGTTCGAGTACGAGCGGGCAACGAGCGTGGAGCACGCCATCGGACTGCTCGAGCGGCTGGGCGACACGGCTCGGTTGGTGGCGGGAGGGCACAGCCTCCTCCCCATGATGAAGCTGCGCCTCGCCAATTTCGAGTACCTGATCGACATCAACGACCTCCACGAGGAGCTGGGTTACGTGCGGGCGGGTCCACAGGAGTTCCGAGTCGGCGCGCTCACCCGCCACCGCGAGCTGCTCGAGTCCGACGAGCTCGCCCAGGCGTTCCCGATCTTCCGCGACGCCGAGCGGGTCATCGCCGATCCCGTCGTCCGCAACCGGGGCACGATCGGAGGATCGCTGTGCCAGGCGGATCCCTCGGAGGATCTCTCTGCGGTCTGCACCACCCTGGACGCGAGCTGCGTCATCCAGGGCGGCTCGGGCACCCGGGTGGTGACGATGGAGGAGTTTCACCGCGGTCCCTACGAGACGGCGGTCGGAGACGGCGAGATCCTGGTGGAGATCCGGATACCGGTCCGGCCCAACGGCTCCAGCGCCTACGAGAAGGTGGAGCGGCGCGCCGGCGACTGGGCGGTCGTCTCGAGCGGCGCCGCCGTATGGATGGACGGCGGAGTGATCAGCGACGCCCGCGTCGGGCTGGCCGCGGTCGGCCCCAACACCACCGGCATCCCGGCCATCTCCGAGGCGCTGCGGGGCAACGGGCCGTCCGAGGAGCTTTTCGCCGCGGCCGGGGCGATCGCCGCGCAGGCCTGCAGCCCGACCACGGACATGCGCGGCTCGGCCGAGTACAAGCGCCATCTGGCGGACGAGCTGACGCGACGGGCGCTCCGCCGTGCGGTCGCCCGCGCCGGCGGAGAGGGGAGCTGAGATGCAGGTGTCGATGACCGTCAACGGACAGCCGGTGGACCAGGAGATCGAGGGGCGCATGCTGTTGGTGCACTTCCTCCGCGACCAGCTGGGCCTGACCGGCACCCACTGGGGGTGCGACACCAGCAACTGCGGGACCTGCGTGGTCTGGATGGACGGCGAGCCCGTCAAGTCGTGCACGGTCCTCGCAGCGATGGCGGGTGGTCACGACGTCCGCACCGTCGAGGGTCTCGAGCGGGACGGGCGAGCTCGACCCGGTGCAGGAGGGCTTCATGGAGTGCCACGGCCTGCAGTGCGGGTTTTGCACGCCCGGCATGATGATGACGGCCCGCGCCCTCCTCGACCGCAACCCCGACCCGTCCGAGCAGGAGATCCGGGAGGCCATCTCCGGCCAGATCTGCCGGTGCACCGGCTACGCCACCATCGTCCGTTCGATCAAGTGGGCGGCGGCCAGGGAGTCGGCCGCCACCGTAGGGAGCGCCTCATGACCACCGTGGAGCCCCGTCCTCTGGACGGCTTCGTCGACAACGACCAGAAGCCCGTCGGCCACGGCCGGATGCTGCGCAAGGAGGACCCCCGCTTCATCCGGGGCATGGGCCGCTACTGCGACGACCTGCAGCTACCCGGCATGCTGCACATGGCCATACTGCGCTCCCCGGTGGCCCACGCGAGGATCGTGAGCATCGACACGAGCGCGGCCCTCGCGCATCCGAAGGTCAAGGCCGTGGTGACGGGGGCGGACCTGGCCGAGCAGGGTCTGGCCTGGATGCCCACGCTCTCCAACGACGTCCAGGCCGTGCTCGCCACCGACAAGGTCCGCTTCCAGGGTCAGGAGGTGGCCTTCGTCGTTGCCGAGGACCGCTACTCGGCGCGCGACGCGCTGGAGCTGATCGACGTCGAGTACGAGGTCTTGGAGCCGGTCATCGATGCCCGAACCGCGCTCGACCCGGGCACCCCGGTGATCCGCGACGACCTGGAGGGCAAGACGGACAACTTCTGCTTCGACTGGGAGACCGGCGACGAGGCGGCCACGGCGGCCGTGTTCGAGTCGGCTCGCCGTCGTCGTCACCCAGGACATCGTCTATCCCCGGGTGCACCCGGCGCCGATGGAGACCTGCGGCTGCGTCGCCGACCACGACCGCGTGGACGGCAAGCTGACCCTCTGGACGACGTCGCAGGCACCGCACGCCCACCGCACGGTCTACGCCCTCGTGTCGGGCCTGCCGGAGCACAAGATCCGGGTGATCTCGCCGGACATCGGCGGCGGCTTCGGCAACAAGGTCCCCATCTATCCGGGGTACGTCTGCGCCATCGTGGCGTCGCTCGTCCTGCACAAGCCGGTCAAGTGGATGGAGGACCGGTCGGAGAACCTGATCAGCACGGGGTTCGCACGTGACTACATCATGCGCGGCGAGATCGCGGCCACGCGGGAGGGCAAGATCCTCGCCGTCCGGACCAACGTGCTCGCCGACCACGGCGCCTTCAACGGCACCGCGGCGCCGGTCAAGTACCCCGCCGGGTTCTTCGGCGTCTTCACCGGGAGCTACGACCTCGAGGCGGCCTATTGCAAGATGACGGCCGTCTACACCAACAAGGCTCCGGGCGGCGTGGCGTACGCCTGCTCCTTCCGGATCACGGAGGCCGTGTACCTCATCGAGCGCATCGTCGACTGCCTGGCCGACGAGCTCGGGATGGACCCGGCCGAGCTGCGCATCCGCAACTTCATCAAGCCCGAGCAGTTCCCGTACACGACCAAGACCGGATGGGTCTACGACTCCGGCGAGTACGAGACCGCCATGCGCCTGTCGATGGAGATGGCCGGTTACGACGAGCTCCGTCGGGAGCAGGCGGAGCGTCGAGAGCGGGGCGAGCTGATGGGCATCGGCGTCGCCTTCTTCACCGAGGCGGTGGGTGCGGGGCCGCGCAAGAACATGGACATCCTGGGTCTCGGCATGGCCGACGGATGCGAGCTGCGCGTCCATCCCACCGGCAAGGCCGTCGTCCGGCTCTCGGTGCAGACGCAGGGCCAGGGGCACGAGACGACGTTCGCCCAGATCGTCGCCGAGGAGATCGGCATCCCGCCCGCCGACATCGAGGTGGTCCACGGCGACACCGACAACACGCCCTTCGGTCTCGGCACCTACGGCAGCCGCTCCACCCCGGTCTCGGGCGCCGCGGCGGCGCTCGTGGCCCGCAAGGTCCGGGACAAGGCGCAGATCATCGCCTCGGGCATGCTCGAGGTGTCGGTGGCCGACCTCGAGTGGGTCAAGGGCTCGTTCCAGGTCAAGGGGGACCCCACCAAGTCGGTGACGATCCAGGACATCGCCATGCGTGCGCACGGCGCGGGCGACCTCCCGCCCGGTGTCGAGGGCGCCCTCGAGGCGCAGATCTGTTACAACCCCGACAACCTGACCTATCCCTTCGGCGCGTACATCTGCGTGGTGGACGTGGACCCCGGGACCGCCGAGGTCAAGGTCCGCCGCTTCGTCGCCGTCGACGACTGCGGCACCCGGATCAACCCGATGATCATCGAGGGCCAGGTCCACGGCGGCCTGACCGACGGGGTCGGCATGGCGCTGATGGAGATGATCGCCTTCGACGAGGACGGCAATTGCCTGGGCGCCTCGCTCATGGACTACCTGATCCCCACGGCGCTCGAGGTGCCGGACTGGGAGACCGGCCACACCGTGACCCCGTCGCCGCACCACCCGATCGGCGCCAAGGGCATCGGCGAGTCGGCGACGGTCGGCTCCCCTCCGGCCATCGTCAACGCGGTGGTCGACGCGCTCAAGCCCTTTGGCGTGCGTCATGCCGACATGCCCCTCACCCCCTCCCGGGTGTGGGACGCCATGCAGGGACACCCGACCCCTCCGGTGTGAGCCCGTTCGCCGTGGCACACCGGATGACCTCCCGGGTGAGCGAGCTGCTCGACGGCCACGTCCCCTTCGTGCACGCCACGGTGGTGCGTGCCCAGCCACCCACCTCGGCGCGCCCCGGGGACGACCTCGTGGTTCTCGCCAACGGGTCGATCGAGGGCTTCGTCGGGGGTCACTGCGCGGAGGAGTCGGTGCGGTCCGCCGCCCTCGACGTCCTGGAGGCCGGCGAGCCGCTGCTCTTGCGCATCCTGCCCCCGGAAGGAGAGGGGTTCCCCGATGTCCCCGGCTCGCGCAACGTCGTCAACCCCTGCCTGTCGGGGGGCGCGCTCGAGATCTTCCTCGAGCCCCGGTTGCCGCCGCCCCGGGTCACGGTCGTCGGCGACTCTCCCATCGCCGATGCGGTGGTGGCCATGGCGGAGTCGCTCGGCTTCGAGTTTGACTCGGTCAGCTCCCTGGTCGAGCCGCCGGTCGAGGGCACGCTGGCCGTGATCGTCGCCAGCCACGGCCGGGACGAGCCCGAGTCGATCCGAGCCGCCCTCGACGCCGGGGTGGGGTTCGTCGGCCTCGTGGCCAGCCGGCGGAGGGGAGAGTCGGTGCTCGAGATCATGGGCCTGGGACCCGCCGAGCGAGAGCGTGTCCACACCCCCGTCGGGCTCGACATCGGGGCCCGCACCGCAGAGGAGATCGCGCTGTCGATCATGGGCGAGGTGGTCCAGGCGATGAGGAGCGGCGGGCTGCAGGCCGGGCCGACCAGGCCGGAGGACCGCCCGAGCCAGTCCGTCGACCCGGTGTGCGGGATGACGGTGGTGGTCGGCCCCGATACGCCCCACCGGACGGTCCGCGGGGAAGAGCTGTGGTTTTGCAGCCCCGCCTGCCGCGACCGTTACGCAGCCTGAGACGTCGTGTACGTCACCGGTGTCATCCTGGCGGCAGGAGGCTCCCAACGCCTGGGCACACCCAAGCAGCTCCTCGCCTACGGCGGCACCACCCTGCTCGGCGCGTCGATCGAGCGGGCCCGACGCTGCCAGTTGGACCAGCTCGTGGTGGCGCTCGGTGCCTCGGCGGAGGAGATCCGGGCGCGGGTCGACTTGAGCGGGATCGACGTGGTCGAGAACCCCTCGTACGGCGACGGCTGCTCGTCGTCGATCAAGGCCGCCCTCGATCGTGTGGACCGGCGTGCCGAGGGGATCGTCCTGCTGCTCGGCGATCAGCCCGAGGTGGACCCCGCCGCCGTCCGGCGCCTGGTCGACGAGGGGTGCGGATCGACCCTCGGCGTCTGCCGCTACGACGACGGCCTCGGCCATCCCTTCTGGATCCATCGCCGCCTCTTTGACGCCGTCCGCGCCCTCCACGGAGACAAGGCCATCTGGAAGCTCGTCGACTCGGGGCTCCACCGGGTCGCCGAGGTGGACGTCCGGGGTCCGCTCCCCCGGGACGTGGACACGTGGGAGGAGTACGAGGCGCTCCTCGAGTCGTCCCCGGGGAGCAGCGGGTGAGCTCCTGGGCCGCCGACCCGGTCGAGGTGGCGCGCCGCATGGACCGGGTCGACTACCTCTTGGACGAGGGATTGGCGACCGCCCTGTCACTCGCGATGACCCTCGGGCTGCCCCTTCTGCTCGAGGGCGAGCCCGGGGTCGGCAAGACGGCCGCAGCTCGTGCCCTGGCGCGCGCCACGCAGACCGAGCTCATCCGCCTCCAGTGCTACGAGGGACTCACGGCGAGCGAGGCCCTCTACGAGTGGAACTACCAGCGGCAGCTGTTGGCCATCCGGCTCGCCGAGTCGCGACACGAGACGTTGGCCGATGCCGACCTGTTTACCGAGGAGTTCCTCCAGGAGCGGCCGATCCTGCGGGCGGTGCGCTTCGCCGGACCCGACCCGCCGGTGCTCTTGATCGACGAGATCGACCGGGCGGACGACGAGTTTGAGGCGCTCCTCTTCGAGTTCCTCGGCGAGGCTTCGATCACCATCCCCGAGCTGGGCACCTTCGCCGCGGCGCGACGCCCGACCGTCATCCTCACCTCCAACCGCAGCCGCGAGCTGCACGACGCCCTCCGCCGTCGCTGCCTCTACCACTGGATCGAGTTTCCCGATGGCGAGCGGATGGCGTCGATCCTCCGCCGGTCGGTCCCCTCCGCCGCCCAGGCGCTGATCGCGTCCACCACCCAGTTCGTCGGGCGAGTCCGCCGGCTGGACCTGGACAAGGCGCCCGGCCTGGCGGAGGCGATCGACTGGCTCTCCGCGTTGAGCATGCTCGGCGTGGCCGAGCTCGACCGGACCGCCGTGGTCCGCACCTTGGGCGCCATCGTCAAGACACCCGACGACCGCCGCACGGTCCTCGACTCCCTGGACGAGCTCGAGGACCGGTCGCAGGGAGCGTGAGGCATGTCCGGTAACCCCTCGGTGCCGTTGCTACGAACCGTCGACCGGGCCGCCTTCGCCACCACTCTGGCTCTGCGGCTGCGCCGAGCCGGCGTGGCGGTGGGCCTGACCGGCGTCGAGGCGTTCGTCCGAAGTCTCGACGAGTGCCCGCCCGAGACGAGGAGAGCCCTCTACTGGACGGCCCGGGTGACCCTGGCGCAACGGCACGGCGACCTCCCGGCCTTTGACCGGGTCTTCGCCGAGGTCTTCTGCGACGCCGTGTTGCCGGTCGATCCCCACGCCCGCCGCCGGCGCGTTCCTCCCGCCGCACGGCGGGACGACGCGCATGCGTCGGTGCCGAAGGGGAGCGGCCCCGAAGAGCCCGGCCAGGGCCTCCCCTGGACGACCCTTCCTCCTGCGGTGGGAACCGAAGGGGCCGACGAGGCATCGGGGCTGCTGGTGCCCGAGCGCCTGCCGAGTGACCTCGAGGCCCTTGCCGACACTCCCTTCGAGCAGCTCGATCCCGCCGACCTGGCGCTGCTCGACGAGTGGCTCGCCGCGGCCCTGCGGCGTTGGCCCACCCGGCGCTCCCGGAGGATGGCCCGCCACCGGAGCGGCCGAAGGCCCGCCCTCCGCCAGACGCTGGAGCGAGCCAGGAGGACCGGCTACGAGCCGTTCGAGCTCGTGCGCACCCGTCCGATCGACCGACCGAGGCGAGTGGTGATGCTCTGTGACGTCAGCCAGTCCATGCAGCACCATGCGGCCGCCTACTTCCATCTGATGCGGGCCGTCGCCACCACCGCCGACGCCGAGGTCTTCGCCTTCGCCACGAGGCTCACCCGCCTGACGGCGATCCTCGCCCACCGCTCCCCCGACGTCGCGATCGAGCTCGCCACCTCGGCCGTGGCCGACCGGTTTTCGGGCACGAGGATCGCCACCAACGTGCGCCAGCTGCTGGCCTCCCACCATGGCGACACCTGCCGGGGGGCGATCGTCCTCGTCGCCTCCGACGGCTGGGACGCCGATCCACCCGAGCAACTGCGGTCGGCCATGGCCCGGTTGCGCCGCCGCGCCTACCGAGTCGTCTGGATGAACCCCCGTGCCGGCGCGCCGGGGTTCCAACCCCTGGTCGGGGCCATGGCGGCGGCGTTGCCCTACTGCGACGCCCTGGTCCCGGCGGATTCCGTCCGTTCGCTCAGCGCCGTCGTCTCGGCCATCGCCCGCCAAGCCTGATCGGAGGGCCGCCCGGGACGCGCACGGGAGCGGGCTCAGCTCCAGAGGGTCACGTGGACGGAGGGACGGAACCGGCCGACGTTGATGCCCGATCCGCGCAGCATCGCCTGGGTGGCGCGAGGCGTCGTGATGAAACGGACGAGCTCGGCGGCCGCCGGCAGGATGCCGTGATCGGGAAGCGTGGCCGCGCTCCACACGCCGTCGGCGTGGACGCCGGGGCCGGAGATGCGCACGAGACGCCCGTGCGCGAGGTCGTCGGCGACGGCGAAGGACAGCGCCAGGGAGAGACCCTCGTTGTGCCGCGTCTCCTCCAGGGCCGCGGCGTGGCTCTGGTAGATCCGCTGGCGTTCCTCGGGCACGTCGAAGCGGCGCAACAGCGTCCGGACCACGGCGTCGTCCCCCGCGGCCGAGGGCCCGAGCAGCCAGGTCTGCTCCCGCAGCTGCGCGGGCCGGGCGTCCGCACGAGCCAGTGGATGGGCCGGCCCCCCGACGACCATGACCTGGTAGTTGAGAAAGGTGGTGTGTGCCAGCGTGTCCGGCAATCGTGCGGGCTTCTGCCCGATGGCCACGTCCACCGTCCTCGAGGCGAGCAGCGACTCGAACTCGTGCGTGTAACGGACGCTGAGCTCGACGTCGAGGTCGCGGGCCCGGCTGGCGAAGAGCTCGATCAGGCCCGGCGCGGCATGCTCGGCGAACAGGCTGGAGGTCGCCAGCCGGAGGAGCCGGCGGCCCTGTCCGGCCTGGTGGACCTCGCGCACCGTCCGCTGCTGGAGTCCCAAGAGCTCGGTGGCGCGGCTGGCCAGCCGCAGGCCACCGGGGGTGAAGGCCAGGCCGTTGCTGGAGCGGGTGAACAACTGGTCCCCGAGCTCGCGACGCAGCTGACCCACGTGCAGCGACACCGCCGCCTCGGTGACGCCGAGCTCCGCCGCGGCGTCCCGGACGGAGCCGAGGCGAACCACCGTGGAGAAGGCGCGCAGCTGGGAGGGCGTCACTTCCGCTCGAGGCTAGGCAACCGGCGACCCGCGGGCTTGTTCAGGGCCTTGGCCAACCCGGGCCGTCCACCCCTTCCCGGCGGGCACGGGACCGCCCGGATTACGTTGACTCCGTGCACGACCGGGCCCCCTCCCCCTCGACCTTCGACCTCGCCGAGATCGACCGCCTGCTCACGACTACCCGGGCGGTGCGCAAGCAGCTCGACCTCGAGCGGCCGGTCCCACCCTCGGTGATCGAGGAGTGCCTGCAGCTCGCCCTCCAAGCGCCCAACGCCACCAACGCCCAGTCCTGGCGGTGGCTCGTCGTGTCGGACCCCGGCCTCCGTCGCAAGGTGGGAGACGTCTACGGGGAGGTGCTGCGCCCGATCTCGCTGGAGCTGCGCGAGCAGCGCCGAGCCGCCGGGGACGTCGACGGCCTGCGGCATTCCGACAGCGTCCTGTACCTCGTCGACCGCCTGGGCGACGTGCCGGTCCTCGTCATTCCCTGCGTGGCGGCGCACATCGGGCCGGAGACCGGCCTGGCCGACCTCACCGGCTTGTTCGGCTCGATCTACCCGGCCGTGTGGAGCTTCCAGCTGGCGCTGCGCAGCCGGGGCCTCGGCTCGGCCTTTACCACCGCACACCTGCTGCGGGCGGCCGAGGTGGCGGAGATCCTCGGGATCCCTGACGGCTACGTCCAGACCTGCCTCATCCCCGTCGCCTACACCAGGCGGCAGGACTTCTCGCCTGCGCCGAGACGCCCCGTCGCCGAGGTGATGCTCTGGGACCACTGGGAGTCGAGGGATCCGGCTCCCCAAGGGCAACCGACGCCTCCCGGCGCCCGATGAGCGTCTCGGCGCCCCGCCTTCGGTTCGGTACCGGCACGACGGTCCGCCGGTTCGACGAGTACTCGGCGTGGCTCGACACCGCCGAGGGCGCCGGCTTCGACCTGTTGACCTGCGGCGACTCGCAGTCCCTGTGGGCGGACTGCTTCTCGATCATGACGTACGCGGCGGCGGCCACGACCCGTCCCCGGCTCGCCATCACGGTGAGCAACCCGAAGACCCGCCACCCCGCCGTGACCGCGTCGGCGGCCGCATCGGTCCAGCAGATCTCGAAGGGGCGCTTCGCCTACGGCATCTCGAGTGGGGACAGCGCGCTGCGCAACATCGGGGTCCCGCCCGCCACCGTCGACGAGCTCGAGTCCTACGTCCGCGCGGTGCAGGACCTGACGGCGGGGCGCACCGCCCGGTGGGGTGGCGCAGAGCTCGAGCTTCGCTGGCTCGAACGATCGGGCCCGGCGGCGGCACAGCCGGTGCCGGTGTGGATCGCCGCCGAGGGGCCCCGGACCCAACGGCTCGCCGGGCGGATCGCCGACGGGGTGGTCCTGTCCAACTGCCTCACCCCCGAGCGGCTGGAGATCAGCCGCCGGCACCTGGCCGCGGGCGCCGCAGAGGTGGGCCGCACCCTCGACGACATCGAGATCTGGTGCATGTGCAACCTGATCTTCGCCGAGACCGAGGCGGCGGGGATCGAGTCCATCCTCTCGGTCCTGGCGGGCACCGCGAACCACGTCTTCCGCTTCACCCTCGAGGACAAGGGCCTGCCGGAAGAGCTCCGGGAGCGGATCGAGGGGCTCATGAGCGAGTACCGGTCGACGCACCACGCCCAACCGGGGGTCGAGAACCCCAACCAGCACCTCGTCGACAAGTACGGGCTCCGGTCCTTCCTCGCGGCCCAGGGCACCATCGCCGGTCCGCCCGAGCATTGCGTGGAGCGCATCGCGCAGGTGGCCCGGCTCGGCGTCACCAACCTCATCGTGAGCCAGTTCATCGACGACCAGCAGGAGTGGATGCGGCGATTCGCCGGCCAGGTGCTCCCCGCGTTTCGATGAGTCGCCGCGCCGACCGGCCCCGTCCCGAAGGGCAGGGCCCGGTACCCGAAAGGAGCCGACATGCCTGAGACCGCCCGGGCCACGACCGAGGACGCCGGCGCGTTCGACGTCTTTGACTGCCACCACCACGTGGGCGACGTCCGAGGCTTCGTGGGAGACGTCGGGTCGGGAGACCAGACCCTCTCGGAGGGTTCGGCGGAGGTCGAGACCCGCCTGGCGATCATGGAGGCGGGGGGGGTCCGGCAGGCCGCAGTCATCCCGGGCCACGGCTACCCCCGACCGGAGGGCATCGCCGACACGAGGAGGATCAACGACGGCATCGCCGCCTATCGCGACGCCCGTCCCGAGCGCTTCCCGGTGGCGGTCGGCATCGTGGAGCCGCAGCACGGCGATCGCTCGCTGGCCGAGCTGGACCGGGCACGGCTCGAGCTCGGCCTGCGCGGCATCAGCTTTCACGCGCGCTTTCAGGGCGTGTCGATGGACGACTCGTGGATCGCGCGTTACGTGGCCCGCATGGCCGAGATCGGCCTCGTTCCGGTACTCCACGCCATGACGGAGTCCCCCGACGAGTCCCTCTGGAAGGTGGCGGAGCTTGCCCGGGCGCACCCGGACGTCTCGATGCTCGTCCTCGACGCCTTTTCGACGTTCGAGGGGACCAAGGAGGCCTTCGTGGTCGCCGAGTCGTGCGAGAACCTCGTCTTCGACACCAGCCTCGCCTACAACTTCGACTTTCTCGAGGCGTTCGCGCACCGCTTCGGTGCGCACCGGGTGGCGTTCGGCACCGACCTGTACTCCCCGCCCGTGGGCCGCCGGATCAGCCACCTGCTCGCCCAGATCCTCGAGTCGCCACTCCCCACGTCGGACAAGACCGCCATCCTCGGCGGCAACGCCCGGCGCCTCTTCGGGCTCGAGTGAGGACGCGCCGGCGCGTCCTCGCGTTGACTACCCGGTGACCGCGAGCGGCACCTCGAGGCGCCGCACCAGCGGAGCCCCCGGACCGGCCGCCTCGAGGGCACGCTGGGCACTCCGCGCCAGCCCCGCGGCGTCGAGACCGTGCTCGCTCAAGATCTGTCCGGCGCGCCCGTGGGCCAGGAACGCCGTGGGCAGTCCGCACACGACGACCGCCGACGCGCCGCCGAGCTCGGCCGCCACACGCTCCCCCACGCCGCCCTCGGCCACGCCGTCCTCGGCGACCACCACGACGCGGTGGCGCCGGGCGGCGTCGAGCATGGCGCAGTCGAGGGGAGCGGCCACCCGGACGTCCCACGCCTCCGCCTCGATCCCCTGGCGGGAGAGCAGGGCGGCCGCCTCGTCGCACGCGTGGGCCAGCTTGCCGACGCCGAGCAGGCACACGTCCTCGCCCGCTCGCAGGCGTCGGGCCCGCAGGCCGGCCTCGGAGCCGACCACCATGCCGCCGACCGGGGGCGGCGAGGCCGTCTTGGGCCATCGAATGGCGGCGGGCCCGTCGCAATGTTCCAGCACCGCCGCCAGCATCTCCCCGACCTCTTCGGCGCAGGAAGGAGCCAGGACCGTCATGCCGGGCACCTTGGTCAGGAGGGCGAGGTCGAAGATCCCGTGATGGCTCGGGCCGTCGTCGCCCGTCACGCCGGCCCGGTCGACGCAGAAGACCACGGGCAGCCGGTGGAGCGCCACGTCGTGGACGATCTGGTCCCAGGCCCGGTTGAGAAAGGTCGAGTAGATCGCGACGACCGGGCGTAGGCCGTCCATCGCCATCCCGGCCGCCGCCGCCACGGCATGCTGCTCGGCGATCCCGACGTCGAAGAACCGCTCCGGGTAGCGCTGTGCAAACTCGAGCAGGCCGGTCGAACCCGGCATGGCCGCGGTGAGCGCCACCAGCTCGGGGCGACGGGAGCCCTCGTCGACCAGGGCCCGGGAGAAGGTCTCGGTGAACCCGCGGGCCGGGGCGCCGTTGCTCCGGGGTCGGCCCGTCTCCGCGTCGAAGGGAGCGACGTCGTGGAGCTGCTTCTCACGGTCGGACTCCGCGTGGACGTAGCCCTCCCCCTTGCGGGTGTGCGCATGCACCACCACGGGGCCCTCCGAGGCGGCGGCGTCGAGCAGGGCCTCCTCCACGGCACCGACGTCGTGCCCGTCGACCGGGCCGAGATAGCGGAAGCCCATGGCGGCGAAGAAGGCCGCCGGGTCCGCGGCGCGTGGCTCCGAGGGCGTTTCCGTCGACCCCGGCGCGGTCGTGAGACGGGACACCGTCGGCGCGTACGAGCGACCGTTGTCGTTGAGCACCACGATCACCGGGAGCCCGGCCACCCCGATGTTGGAGAGCCCCTCGTAGGCCAGGCCACCGGTCAACGCACCGTCGCCCACCACGGCCACCACCCGGCGCCGGTCCCCGCGCAGCCGCCGGGCGCGGGCGAACCCATAGGCGTAGGAGAGAGCCGTCGAGGCGTGGCTGTTCTCGATGTAGTCGTGCGACGACTCCGATCGGTTGGGGTAGCCCGACAATCCGCCCGGCTGGCGCAGGGTGGGAAAGGCCGCGCCGCGACTGGTCACCATCTTGTGGACGTAGGCCTGATGCCCCGTGTCCCACAAGAGGGCGTCGTCGGGGGACTCGAACACTCGGTGCAGGGCCAGCGTCAGCTCCACGACCCCGAGGTTCGGTCCCAGGTGTCCGCCGGTCTCCGAGAGGGTCGCCACCAGGTATCGCCGGATCTCGCCCGCCAGGTCCGCCAGCTCGTCGCGGTCGAGCGAGCGCAGGTGCCCGGGCGTGAGCCCGGCCAGGGCCTGGTGCGGACCGCGGGGACGCAGATCGGTCACGTCGGCGTCAGTGCGTCGAGACGAGCGCCCGCAGGGACTGGCGCATCGACCGGGTGGTGGCCATCACGGCGCTCGGCTCGTAGCCGCAGTGCGCCATGCAATTCGCGCACCTCGGGTCCTTGCCTCGCCCGTACGAGCTCCAGTCGGTGGT
Organism: uncultured Actinomycetes bacterium; assembly: GCA_963773635.1. Classification (GTDB taxonomy): domain Bacteria; phylum Actinomycetota; class Acidimicrobiia; order Acidimicrobiales; family RAAP-2; genus CAVZBW01. The sequence continues at coordinate 2,061,817 of CAVZBW010000005.1, forward strand.
CTCCACGAGCTCCTGGTAGCTGGACGCGTAGCCGTCCGCCATCAGGTAGCAGGGACGCTGCCACCCGAGGACCGAGTAGCTGGGGATGCCCCAGGCGGTGCAGGAGAAGTCGCGCCGGCCCTCGAGGAAGTCCAAGAAGAGCGGCGAGTGGTTGAGGCGCCAGCGCTTGCGGCGTCCGCCGGAAAAGGCGTCCCGGAAGAGTCGCCGGGTCTGCTCGACGCCGAGGAAGTGCTCCTGGTCCGGCGCCTTCTCGTAGGCGTAGGCCGGCGAGATCATCATGGCGTCGACCCCGACGTCGTCGTTGAGGAAGTCGAGCACGTCCCGCACGGTCTTGGGCGAGTCCGTGTTGAAGAACGTCGAGTTCGTCGTCACCCGGAAGCCCCGACCCTTGGCGTCGCGGATGGCCGCCACCGCCTCGTCGAACACCCCCTGACGATCCACTGCCTCGTCGTGTCGCTCACGAAGCCCGTCCACGTGGACGACCCACGAGAAGTAGCGCGACGGGGTGAATCGGTCGAGGCGCCGACGCAGCAGCACGGCGTTGGTGCACAGGTACACGTAGACCTTGCGATCGACCAGCGCTGCGACCATCCGGTCGATATCGGGGTGCAGCAACGGCTCGCCGCCGGCGATCGAGACCATGGGGGTGCCGCTCTCCTCGACTGCGCCGACCACGTCCTCGACCGAGAGGCGCTTGCGCAGGATGTCCGTCGGGTGCTGGATCTTGCCGCACCCCGGGCACGAGAGGTTGCAGGCGAAGAGGGGCTCGATCTCGACGATGAAGGGGTAGTACTTGCGCCGGCTCAGGCGTTGGCGTAGCAGGTGCGTGCCGACGCGGACGTTTTGGCGCACGGGGATGGGCATGGGACTGCCTCCTGTCCAAGAGGGGTGGGTCGAGATCTGTCGGGGGACGGCGGCACGAGGCTCACCGGACCTGCCGTGGCAGTGCGAAACGGACGTCTTCCTCGGTGGTCTGGTGCTCGGTCACGTCGACCTGGCCGAGCTGGCGTAGGGCGGCCACCACCCGGTGCACGAGGGAGTCGGGAGCGGAGGCTCCCGCGGTGATGCCGACGGTCGAGGCACCCTCGAGCCAGTCCAACCGCATCTCGGACTCGTCCTCGATCAGGTGGGCCTCGCAGCCCTGGAGCCGTGACGCCTCGACCAACCGCAGGGTGTTGGACGAGTTGGCGGAGCCGATCACGAGCATGAGGTCGCACCGTCCGGCGATCGCACGCACGGCGTCTTGGCGGTTCTGCGTGGCGTAGCAGATGTCCTCGGTGCTCGGACCTTCGAGCCGGGGATAGCGGTCCTTGAGGCGACCCACGATCGACGCGGTCTCGTCCACGGACAGGGTGGTCTGGGTGAGGTAGGCGATCGGCTCCTCGGGGTCGAGCTCGAGCCCGTCTACGTCGGAGGCGCTCTCGACGAGGACGATGTGCTCGGGCGCCTCCCCCATGGTGCCGATCACCTCTTCGTGGCCGGCGTGACCGATGAGGACGATCCGCTGGCCGTGGGCCGCGTAGCGCCGAGCCTCGTGGTGGACCTTGGCCACCAGGGGACAGGTCGCGTCGATCACGGTCATGTCGGAGCGCCCATCCGCCTCGGCACGGACGGTGGGGGCCACCCCGTGGGCGGCCAGCACGGCGATCGCTCCCTGGGGGACCTCGTCGAGCTCCTCGACGAACACCGCTCCTCGCTCGCTCAGGTCCCGCACGACGTGGGAGTTGTGCACGATCTGGCGACGCACGAAAACCGGCGGTCCGAAGCGGTCCAGGGCCCGTTCCACCGTCTCAATTGCCCGCTCCACCCCGGCACAAAACGACCGCGGCGCCGCCAGATGCACCTGGCGTCCCCCGAGCGAACGCGCCCAGCGACGGAGCACCGGTCCTGCGGCCGCCAGGGTGTCCGCGCTACCCACCTGCAGCACGACCGCCGGCCGTTCGCCCAGCGCCCCGAGCAGGGCCATCCAGTTCCCCGGATCGTCCGGACCATGTGGCAGCGCACCGTCGGCACCGCCTCTTGGATCGGTCGGCGGGGACACGACGAGGGCTCGCTCTTCGGTTTCGACACCGGCTCGCCGGAGCTCCGTCGCGATGAGCGACCCGCCCCCCTTGAGCGAGCGGCGGCGATCGAGACCGGCGGCGCGGGCGGCCAGGCGCAGCTCGGACGCCACGAGAACCTGGCCGGCTGCCGGCCCAGTGGCCCTCGACCGATCCTGGGTCACGATCACGACCGGGTGCGCCGGCGAGAGCAGACCCTCCAGCTCGGAGGCCAGGCGGCCCGAGTCGAATCGGGCGGTGTGGTCGAGCACGACGTCGGCCTCGATGGCGCCCGCCACCTCGTGTCCCCAGGCCACCATCACCGGAGGCCCGTCACGGTGACCGCCCGCAGGCGAGGCCTGGGCGGTCGAGGCCTGGGCGGTCGAGGCCTGGGCGGTCGAGGCCTGGGCGGTCGGGGCCGGGGCAGTCGGGGCCGGGGCGGTCGCGGCCGAGTGGTCCCCGTCGCTCCGGGAGTCCATGGCGCGCTCCTCCGCCCCAACCGGCAGGTCGGAGCGCGACGGCGGGTCGACATAGCGACCGAGCGCCATGATCGGGAACACCAGGCGGTAGAGGTGGTAGTTGATGTAGAAGTCGCCGGGGAACCCGGTGCCGGTGAACCACGGCTCGTCCCACGTGCCGTCGGGCCGCTGGGTCTCGATCAGCCAGCGCACGCCACGGCGCGTGGGCTCCCCACGCTCCCCTGCGGCCAGGAGGGCCAGCAGCGCCCAGGCCGTCTGGGAGGCGGTCGAGACGCCGCGACCCCGCCAGGTCGGGTCGTCGTAGGAGCGAAGGTCCTCGCCCCATCCCCCGTCGGCGTTTTGATGTCGGGCCAACCAGGTGACCGCCCTCTGGATGGCTCCATCCGACGGGTCGATGCCCGCCGCGACCAGTGCCGGCACCACCGCCCCGGTCCCGTACACGTGGTTGGCCCCCCACCGGCCGAACCACGATCCGTCGGGCTCCTGGGATCGGCGCAGCCAGGCGACGCCCCGGGCCATGCGACCCCGAGCCACCCCGCACGAGGCGAGCAGCTCGACCGCATGCGCGGTCACGTCCGCGCTCGGCGGATCGATCAGCTCGCCGAAGTCGCAGAAGGGGAGCTGCCGGCAGAGATCGCGGGTGTTGTCCACGTCAAAGGCTCCCCACCCGCCGTCGGCGCACTGCATGCCGAGCACCCAGTCGAGCGCACGCTCGACCGCTCCCCCGTCGCCCACGTCCACCCGGCGGAGTGCCAGCGCCACCTCTGCGCTGTCGTCGACGTCGGGATAGTGATCGTTTTCAAACTCGAACGCCCAGCCTCCCGGCGGGAGGTGGGGACGCCGGATGCTCCAGTCTCCCGGCACCGTGACCTCCTGGCTCAACAGCCAGGAGCCGGCGTCCCGCATCACCGGAGCGTCCGGCGCCACCCCGGCGTCGGCCAGTGCGATGACCGCCAACGCGGTGTCCCACACGGGCGACTGGCAGGCCTCGAGCCGGCGGCCCTCCGTGTCCTCGATGACGAAGGCCTCCAACCCGGCGAGCCCGGCCGCCATGACCGGGTGGTCGAGCTCGTAGCCGCGCAGGTGCAGCGCCATGAGCGAGTACACCCACGGGGGCTGGATCCCTCCCCACGAGCCGTCGGCCTCCTGGCGGGCCACGATCCACGACTCGGCCCGCTCGAGAGCAATCCGACGTAGCCAACCGAGGGGTCGGCGCTCGTAGCGCTGCAGCACGTCGTCGAGGAGCTGGAAGCGTCCCGGCCAGGTGCGGACGGAGCGCGAGGGGCGCTGCGGCACCCCCGCCGAGAGCTCGGCCAGACCGAAGGGCAGTGGCCTCTGGGGCCGGTACGCGCCGACCACGGTGAGGGCCACCACGGTCTGGCGCGCCCAGCAGGCGAAGTCGTAGACGTTGAGCGGGACCCGTGGGGGGAGCAGCATGAGCTCCGGCGGCAGCACGGGAAGGCGCTCCCAGGGCCAGAGGCCGAACAGGGCCAGCCATATGCGCGTGAAGACGCGGGAGCGCTCGAGGCCCCCGTTGTCGTTGACGTACTCCGCGGCCCGACGCATGTGCGACGCGTCGGGCGGATCTCCCGCCAGGCGGCACGCCACGTACGCCTCGACGGTGGTCGAGAGCTCCGGTGGGCCGCCGAAGTAGGCGCCCCACGTGCCGTCCTCCCTCTGGTGCGACCGGATCCATCGGGCTGCGGCTTCGGTCTGTGCGGCCGTCCGGATGCCGAGGAACTCACGCAGCAGCAGGTCCTCGGCGTCCATGGTGACGTTGGTCTCGAGCTCACCCCTCCACCAGCCCTCGGGGCTCTGCAGCCCGCGCAGGTGCCCGACGGCGCGCTGCAGCGCCTCGGCGGCAGTGGCGGCGATCTCTTGCCCGAGCACCAGGGTCATCGGTCACGCTCCACGACGTAGCGTGCGATCTCGGCCAGCTGGCCGGCAGGGCCCGGCTCGAGCGGCACGCCGCGCAAAGCCTCCAGCGCGGCGTCGAGGTGGGCGTCCGCCAGCCCGATGGCCATGCGACGACCGCCACGCTCCTCCAGCAGATCCGCCGCCCGGGCGGCCTCCGGTGGGGTCATCGCACCAGAGAGCAAGGTGGTCAGCTCGTCGGCGTGGGCGTCGGCGGTGGTCTCGGCCAGGGCGGTCTCGCGCAGCACCGCGGCAACGGGGACCGACTTCTTGTGCTGGACGAGGTCGTTTCCCGCGGGCTTGCCCGTGACCGCCGGCTCCCCCCAGATGCCGAGGACGTCGTCCACCGCCTGGAAGGCGACTCCCATGTGGGTGCCGAAGCTCCGCAGCGCTTCGACCACCCCCAAAGGTGCGCCCGTCAGTGCGGCACCGATCGACGCGGCGCAGCCGAGGAGGGCTCCCGTCTTGCCACGCGACATGGTCAGGCATTCCTGCAGGGAGACGTCGCTGCTCGTCTCGAACGCCATGTCGAGCGCCTGGCCGGCGATCATCTGCTGGGTGGCCGCGGCCAATGCGGACGCCGCGCCGGCGGCGCCCGGGGCGGGCTCCTCGAGAAGTACCTGCATGGCAAGCGTCATCAGCGCGTCGCCGGCGATGATCGCCGGACCGACACCAAACTGGATCCACACCGTCGGACGGTGACGCCGCTCGGCGTCGCCGTCGATCACGTCGTCGTGGACCAGCGAGAAGTTGTGCACGAGCTCCACGGCCACCGCCCCCACGATCCCCTCTTCGGGTCGGCCGCCGCTCGCCGCGGCGGACAGAACGGCGAGGGCGGCCCGGACCCGCTTGCCTCCTCCCGCGAGGTGGTGCTCGACCGGTGGGCGCAACGCCGGGTGCAACCTGGCCACGGCCGCCTCCATCGCCGGATCGACCAGCGCGGAGGCCCAGCCGAGAGCATCGGGCGGCGAGGGAGGTCGCGCGACGAGGGACGGTGAGGTCATCGGACGATCTCCTCCGGCACCGAGCGACCTTTCCTGGTCGCGCCGACAGCTTCCTTGCGAGAGGTGGACTCCGAGAGCACGGCCTCGGCTGCGGCATGGCCGCTACGGACCGCTCCCTCCATCGTCGCCGGCCACCCGGTGTGGGTCCATGCCCCGGCCATGGCGAGGCCCGGGCACCGGGTGCGGGGCCCCGGTCGCAGCGCCAGCGTCCCCGGGACGCCGCGGAAGGTCGCCTCGTGCTCGCGGGTGACCACGGCATCGAGGATCTGGGCGTGGCGGGCGGCGGGGAACAGCTCGCCCAGGGCCTCGGCGAAGGTCTTGATCAGCTCCTCGGGCCGCTGGCCGATCCATCGATCCGCAGCCGAGAGCGAAACGGCGAGGCACTGCCCTCGCTCGGTCCCCGACGATGCCGTGCGGTCGAAGACGAACTGCACGGGGGACTCGAGTGCGGCCGCGAAAGGCAGCTCGGTCACCCGGCGGTCGTAGACGAGGTGGACGTTGACGATCGGTGAGGCGCCGAGCGCCGACACGTCGCCGATCTGCGCCGTCGCGGGGACGAGACGCGCCGCCACCGGGGGTGGGACGGCCACGATGACCGCGTCGGCGTCGAGGTCCATCTCCTCGGCATGCACCGACCAGCGGGCCGGGGCCCCCCGGCCGGCCGGCTCGATCGCCGTCACCGGCGTGGCGAGCAGGGTCTTGACCCCCGCGGCGTCGAGTGCCCGCCGCGCCGACTCGTCGTGGAGACGGGCAAGGGGGACTTTGGACCAGCCGATGTCCCCGGCGTCGGACGCGTCGAGCAGGCCGGTCCGAAAGACCTTGGCCGCCAGGGCAAGGGACGCCTCGTCTGCGGGGAGGTTGACGGTCGGCAGCGTGATCAGGTCCCACAACGCCGACCGTGCGTGCTCGCCCTGTCGGTGGCGGCGCAACCAGGCGCCGAACGTCTCTCGATCGAGCGCGGGATCGGACGGATCGAGGGTTCGCAGAGCGAGCGCCGCCAGCGGGATGCGCGCTCGCTCCCGCATCGGGACGGGCCGGTACCGGGCGAGGGCGCCGGACAGGTGCAGCGGGGCCGGCAGGCGATTGCGCCGGAGCCGAGAGAGCGGACGACCCGGAGAAAGGACGGGCACGTCCATGCGGGGCTGGAGCGCGACGTCGCCGGCGACACCCAACCGACCGAGCAGCTCGAGGTAGGCGGTACAGCAACGCAGAAAGACGTGCTGACCGTTGTCGAACCAGCGGCCATCCCTCTCGAACGACCAGGTGAGCCCGCCGAGGCGAGAGCGGCGCTCGACGAGCGTGACCGCCGCACCCGCCTCGGCCGCGTCGAGTGCCGCGGTGATCCCGGCCAGGCCCCCGCCGACGACGACGACGCTCCCGTTCGCCGAGGTGGGGATGGCCCCGCTCACGGCACCACCCCCACCAGGCTGCGGCCGGCCACCCAGAGCTTCTCCGTGGCCGGCAGCGAGACCCGGCCCCGAGCGACGGAGGCCGGGTCCTCCTCGATCCGGCGCAGCACCCGCCGGTAGATCCCCGCCATCGTGCCCACGCAGGCGCGGCTCCGGCGGTCGAGCAGGGGAAGGAGCCGAAGCCCCGTCGCGAACCACTCGGCCGCCCGCCGGGCCTCGAGCGCCACCAGGGCCGCCAAGGCCTCCGGGGGCCCGCTCAGGTCGGGCTCGCAGCCCACGCTCGTCGCGTCGGCCGCCGGGAGGTACACGCGCCCCATGGCCTTGTCCTCGCGGACGTCACGCAAGATGTTGGTCAGTTGCAGCGCCACGCCCAGCGCGTCGGCCAGGCCTTCGCCACGCTCGCGGTCCGAGCAGGTAAAGACGGCGAGCGACAGCCGGCCGATCGATCCGGCCACCCGCCGGCAGTAGACGATCAGGTCGTCCACCGTCTCGTACGAGGTCCCGATCACGTCCATCTCGCAGCCCACCAGGAGCTCGTCCAACGCGTCCATCGGCAGCCCGTAACGGGATCGGGCGTCGGCCACGGCAGCCAGGACGGGATCCTGCGAGCCGGCCGAGAGCCGCTCCAGCTCCTTGCGCACGCCGGCGAGCGCCTCGAGCTTGGCCGCCGGTGCGTCGTCACCGTCCCCGATGTCGTCGATGCGGCGGGCAAGGGCGTACACGGCGCTGAGCGCCCGCCGCTCGGGCGGGGCGAGCAGCCGGATGCCGTACGCGAAGTTCTTGGCCTCTCGTCGGGTGATGGCCTCGCATGCGGCGTAGGCGGTTTCGGGATTCACGCGGCCTCCCTCCGCGACGGCACCGCGACCCTGCCCGAGGCGCGGCGTCGGCGTCCGGTCCGGAGGACCGAGACGACATGGCCCGTGGTCCGCAACGGACGCGACCGGCACGCGTTGGTGATCACGTCGTGATCCGCCTCGGCGATCGCATCGAGGACGGCAAGTCCCCCCGCGGTGAAGGCCGCCACCGCGAGGGCGGCGCTCGCGGGCAGCCGGGCCACGAGCGGCGCGCCGGACCGCAGGAGCACGTCGGCTCGTCGCGCGTTCACGGCAACGACCTCGCGGAGCGCCGGACCCGCGGACCCCGCCGAGACGTCGTCACGGATCCCCTCCGTCGAGGTGCCGGCGTCGCGGAGATCTTGTTGTGGAAGGTACACCCGGCCCCGGCCGATGTCCTCGGCCACGTCCTGGAGATGCTCGACGATCTGGAGCGCCGTGCAGACGTCGTCGGAGAGGGCCTCGGTCTCCGGGCTGGACGCGTAGAAGATCGCCAGGACCAGCCGTCCCACCGGCACCGCAGAGAGCCGGCAGTACGCGACCAGCTCGTCGTACGTCTCGTAGGAGGACACCGTCTGGTCCTGGACGTTGGCCTGGATCAGCTCGTGAAAGGGCTGCAGGGAGAGTCGCCGCGCGTGGACCAGCAGGGCCGTGCGAACGAGCACCGGGTGGGATGCGTATCCCGCAACGGCGCGGTCCAGCTCCTCGTGCACCCAGCGCAGCATGGCCAGGCGATCGCCGGTGGCCTCGTCGCCCACGTCATCGACCAGTCGGGCAAACCCGTACACGGCCAGGAGGTCGCGGCGCGTGCCCGACGGCAGAAGGTGCAAGGCCACCGGAAAGTTCTCGTACGCCGCTTGCCCGACGACGTCGTCGAGGGAGGGAAGCTCCGCCGGAACCGACCTCGTTGCTGCTGCGAGCACTACCACCCTCTCCTTTGGCCGAGGCTCGGAACGGACCCACCCAAACGTTCGTATAACACCCGTGACTATCTGGTCATTTAGCTATACCGAAGTGGCGGCGCACGGTCAAGGAAAAGCTTGTGCGCGCCGTTGCGCGAGCAAGACCGATCGAGCGTTCGGTCGGGACGGGTGTTAGATGGCGAGCGCGCGGTGCAGGGCGCGCGCCAGCGCTTCGCGTACCGCAGCGCGTGCCGCCTGCTTCGCTCCGCGCACCCGCAGTCGCGTGGCCAGGCCTACAGCGATTGCCTCGGCCACCTCGGCCGTGACACCGATCAAGGTCGGGTCGTCGCGCAGCTCCCGGCTCATGGCCTCGAGGAGCAGAGGCAGGAACGGTTGCAGGGCCTCGGCCAGACTGACGGCGGCGCCGTGGGTGCCGATGCCGCTGCGTAGGCTCCGCGCTCCATCGGCCAGCTCTTGTCCGATGGAGCGGACTACCCCGGCGAAGGCCTCTTCCTTTGACGAGAAGTAGCGGTAGAAGGTCCCCTTGGCGATGTCCGCGGCCTCGCAGAGCTCGCCCACGCTGGTCCCGTCGTAGCCTCGTTCGTTAAAGGCCGTCCGGGCCGCCTCGAGCAGCGCGGCCGGAGGTTCGGATCGCTCGGGCTCCACCAGCGAGGCGATGAGCTCGTCGGCCTCGGCGGCGCGGAGGGGTGAGGCGCCCGAGGCGAGCTCCCCCGCGAGCAGCTCGGGGAGCACGTCCCGGATGGACTCGAGCGGCAGTCGCCGACGTTCTCGCAGCAGCCGGATGAGCCGCAAGGCCTCGACATGGCGCTCGTCGTACACGAAGCGCCGCGTGCCCCGCAGGGCCGGCTCCGGCAACAACCCGACGCGGCGGTAGTGGTGGATCGTCGGTACCGGGACCCCAGTACGGGCGCTGAGCTCGGCAACGGAGAGCCCCGTGGCGCCAGCCACGCTCGCTGACACGAGCCCAACGATATCGGCGGCGACTCACCTGGCGCGAACGGCGAGGCCGGCACCCGGCCCGGGGGGTCCGGTACCGGGTGGCGGCCCGCCAGTCCGGACGTGGGCTACCCGACCGGGCCGCCCGCCAGGACCGGCTCGAGCGCCGGCTGCCCGGTCGGTTCGTCGAGGGTCTGGAAGTGGTGGCTCGATCCTCGGACCAGCAAGGCGGCCAGCACCGCGGCGAACAGAAGAAGTCCCGCGCTCACCGCGAAGGCCGTCGTGTACCCGTGCACCGCAGCCTGCTGTGCCGCGTCCACGGTGTGGACGTGGCCCGCGAGGAAGGTGGCCGCCGCCGAGGCCGCGATGGTGTTGAGCAGCGCGGTTCCGAGGGAGCCCCCCGCCTGCTGCGTGGTGTTGACGAGCGCGCTCGCCACGCCGGCGTCCTTCGGGTCCACCCCCACCAGCGCCGTGTTGCTCATCGTGACGAAGGACAGCCCCATGCCGAAGCTGAGCACGATCTCCGCCGGCAGCACGTGCACCACGTACGAGCTGTCCACGCCGAGGCGGGTGAACCAGAGCGCCCCCAGGCCGCCCAGGACCAGTCCGGTCGTCAGCAGCACTCTCGGGCCCACCCGCACGAGGAGGCGGCTGGCCACGGTCGCCCCCAAGATGACGCCACCGGAGAAGGGAAGGAACGCGAAGCCGGTCTTGAGCACCGAGTAGTGCAGGGTGCCCTGGAAGAAGTAGGTCAGGAGCAAGAAGGCCCCGAGCATGGCGCTCCCGACGAGGAGCGAGGCGAGGAACGATCCGCCGCGGTTGCGGTCGAGGACCACCCTGAGCGGGAGCAGCGGGTTCGCCGATCGCATCTCGATGGCCACGAACCCCACGAGGAGCACCACGGCGCCGATCAGGAGCAGGAGCGTGAGGGGCGCCCCCCACCCGTTGGTGCCGGCCATGGTGAAGCCGTAGACCAGGAGGAAGAGGCCGCCGGTGGCGGTTGCCGCGCCCGGGAGGTCGTAGCCCTTCCCCGAGCCCCCCCGGCTCTCCCGGATGAACCGGGCGGCGCCATACGCCGCGGCGAGGGCGATCGGGACGTTGATCAGGAGCGTCCAACGCCACGAGGCGAGCTGGGTCAGGGTCCCGCCGAGCACGAGCCCGATCGCCGCTCCGCTCCCGGCGATCGCGCCGTAGAGCCCGAAGGCCCTCGCGCGCTCGCGCGGCTCGGTGAAGGTGACCGTGAGGAGCGACAACGCCGCGGGGGCCATGATCGCCGCGAACGCCCCCTGCAGGGCGCGTGCACCGAAGAGCATGGCCGGCGACATGGCGAGACCGGCGAGCGCCGAGGATGCCGCGAAGCCGATCAACCCGACGACGAAGATCCGGCGGCGTCCGAGGAAGTCCGCGATCCGCCCCCCGAGGAGGAGCAGGCTTCCAAACGCCAGGGTGTAGGCGCTCATGACCCACTGCCGATCGGCGACGGAGATGTGCAGGGCATGCTGCGCCGAGGGCAGCGCGACGATGACGACGGAGGCGTCGAGCACGATGATCAGCTGGGCGATGGCGATCACGCCCAGCGCCCAGAAGCGCTTGGGATCCGGTCCGGCCTCGGCGTCGGTCTGCCGTGGAACGATCTCGGTCCTCGTCATAGCTCGACCTCCTCTGGGATTCGTTGGCATCGGCCCTGGTGGGCGCCGGTTGCCCGGTCCCCTCGAGCCGCCGGACACCCCTTCCGACCCGGGCGGACCGCCGGGGAGCGGGGCCGCCTAGAATCGGAGTGTGAGTTCCGGTTGTCGTCTACTATACCGGAACGGACGTTCCGGTTGTCAAGGGGGCTCTTTGCGCTCATGCTGTTGGCCATGGAGGGGGACACCGTGACCGATGCCCCGGCGTCGGTGGAGCTGCCCATGGCGGAGCTCGGGGTCCCCGAGACCCTGTCCGCCGAGACCGCGAGGGTCGGGGATTGCGGCGAGGTTCGGCCGAGGCGGGCGGACGCCATCAAGAACCGCCAGCGGATCCTGGAGGCGGCCGAGGAGGTCTTTGCGGCCGAGGGCATCTCGGTCCCGATCGACACGGTGGCCGAGCGGGCGTGCGTGGGCGTCGGCACCCTCTACCGGCACTTCCCGACCAAGGAGGCGCTGTTCGAGGCGATCGTCCGGTCGAAGCTCGAAGAGGTGATCGAGTCGGCGAGGGCTTACGCCGAGGACTCGGATCCCGAGGAGGCGTTCTTCTCGTTTGTCAGCTTCTTTGCCAGCCAGGTCTCCAACAAACGAGACCTCATGGACGCGATCGACGCGGCCGGCATCGACTTCAAGGCCCGGTGCGACGAGCAGGTCGGGGAGCTCAAGGGCTACCTGCAGCAGATCCTCGAGCGCGCCATCTCGGCGGGTGCCATCCGTGACGATGTGTGCGCAGACGAGGTCGTCGGCCTCATCATCGGGGCGTGTCATGCCGCGGAGCACTCGGACCTGCCCGAGGCCACCTGCGCCCGGATGGTGACCGTGGTCTGCGACGGCCTCCGGCGCCCCTCGTCGCGCTAAGCCTCGTCGCCTCGGTCGGGAGACCTCGCCGGGATCACCTAGTGTCGGGCCGTGGCCGTCACGGGATTGGCGAACCTGGCAGTCAAGGTGTCGGATCTCGACGCCGCCTGCGCGTTCTACGCGGCGGCCGGCGGCGAGGTGCGAGACCGCATGGAATGGAAGGGCGGCGAGCGGGCCGACGTCTACCTCGGCCCGGTGATGATCACCCTCTTTACGCGAGCCCTCTACGAGGATCGTGTGGACCTGCCAGCGGAGGGGTTCTTGCATCCCGCGCTCTTCACCGACGACCTCGACGCGCGAGCTCCAGGGCCACGACGTGGTGTGGGGCCCCGGCGTCGTCGAGGGCACCTTTGGCAAGCGTCGCATCGCCTTCGTGGCGGCACCGGGAGGGATCAGGTTGGAATTCATGGAGCAGCTCGCACCGCCGAGCCCGGGCGAGGAGGACCGACGATGAAGGTGACCCGGTTTCACCACGTGTCGGTCAACGCCAACGGGACGTCGCTCGACGAGATGGTCGGCTTCTACGGGAACCTGCTCGACCTGGACGACGCAGACCGGCCCGACATCCCCGGCATCCCGGGTCACTGGCACACCGTGGGCGACCTACAGCTGCACCTCGTGGGCGCACCGTCGAGGGGTCCCGGCATCGACCCCACCGGCCACCACTTTTGCGTGGCCGTCGAGGACCTGGACGAAGCCGTCTCCGAGCTCGAGGCCAAGGGCATCGACTACGAGCGCGCCGTCCAGGGTCCGGGCACCGTACAGATCTGGATCATCGATCCCGCCGGCAACACCATCGAGCTGCAGCAGGAGACCGCCTCGCGATGACCTTCACCCCCTATGACCGCCCCGTCCGAGCCGCCATCGTCGGGCTCGGGCGGATCTACGACCTGAACGTGCGGGCCTACCTCGACAATCCCGACGTCGAGGTGGTGGCCCTGGTGGACCCGAGCGAGGAGCGCCGCCAGCAACGGCAGGCCGACTGGCCCGAGGCGAGGACCTTCGAGTCGACGTCGGATCTGGCCAAGAGCGGGCTCGAGCTGGACGCCGTCGAGGCCCTCCTGCCCGTCCCCTTGCACGTCGACGGCGTGATCGAGCTCTTGCAGAACGGATGGCACGTCAACCTGCAAAAGCCGATGTGCAACGACCTGGAGGGCGCCCGGCGCATGCTCGAGGCCGCACGGGACAACGACCGCGTCCTGCGGGTGATGGAGAACTACATCTTCTACCAGCCCCTGCGCAAGCTGAAGGAGATCGTCGAGTCGGACGAGATCGGCGCGCCGAGCAGCTACCACATGAAGATGGTGGGCAGCGGGCGGGGCGGCTGGGACGTGCCCGAGAGCTCCTACCGCTGGCAGTTCGAGCAGATGACCCGGGGCCGCGGCATCCTCGTCTTCGACGACGGTTGGCACAAGTTGGCGACGGCGATCTGGCTCTTTGGCCCCATTGCCGAGGTGCGGGCCTGGATCGGCGGCACCCCGGTGGTGCCCGGTGTCGAGATCGATGCCCCGACCACCATCACCTGGGAGCACGCCAACGGGGTCCGGGGTGTCTGGGACATCACGGTGGCGATCGATCTCTACCTGCGCTCCGACTACTACACCAACGACGAGCGTTGGGAGGTGACCGGCCGCAAGGGCTACGCCCGGGTCAACCGGTGCACCGGCCGGGGCATCCAGGAGCCCAGCCTGGAGGTCTACGTCGACGGCGAGATGCGCAGCTTCCACGCGCTCGACGACGACTGGGCCAGCAGCTTCCGCGACTCGGGCCGGCACTGGCTGCGCTGGCTGCGCACCGGAGAGGGACCGTTGCTGTGGAGCGGCGACGAGGCGGTGGACGTGCTGCGCTTCGCGCTGGCCGCCTATGCGAGCAGCGCGGCCGGCGGCACGGGAGTGGACCCGGCCAGCATCACCTGAGCGGGCCCGGGTGCCGACGTCAGGGTTGGGGCGGGCTCCCGCCCACCTGATCGATCAGACCAGCCTGCCGCGCCTGGTCCGGGTCGAGGATCCGGCCAGAGGCGAGGTCGGCCGCCAGGTCCTCGGCGTCCACCCGGAGGGCTCGAGACAGCCGTTCGACGAAGCGGGCGCGCGTCCGACCGAGCTCCTCGGCCCAGCGCCCCAGATCGGCGAATGTGCCCTCCGCCGAGGCCGGCGGGTCGCCGAGGCGAAAGGAGCTGTGCTCGGTCGCCCAGCGATGCTGCGAGACCGCGACGATGCCGATCGCGGCGCCCGCCACCACCCCGGTGCACCTCGCCAGCACGGGCACCCCGAGCAGGTCGATGGTGTCCATCAGCGAGAAGGCCGGCCCGTAACCGGCGTCCACGCCCTGCAGCTGGAGCACGAGCGCCCGGTCGCCGGTGGCGTCGAGGGTCATGAGCTCGGCGGCCACGCGCCCGGCGGCTCCCTCGTCGATCTCCCCGCTCACGAGGACGACGCGTCGCTCGAGCAGGTGCCGCCGCAGGTCGTCGGACAGCGCGGCCATCACGACTCCTCGAGGCTCCAGCTGATCGTGCGGTCGAGCGCCGACGCATAGCGCTCCAGGGTGGAGAGTCGCACGTCCGCCTCCCCGGACTCGAGCCGGGCCACCGCGGATTGCGACGTGCCCATCCGGGCCGCGACCTCCGTCTGGGAGAGGCCCAGGTCGATGCGGCACTGCACGAGCTCGCGGGCGAGTGCCCGCCGTTGCGCCATCTCGCGAAAGCCCGGAAACGGCGTCGGGTGCCGCCGGACCCCGGAGGGGGCCTCGGCTGGGGCGCCCTTGCGCTCGGCGCCCCCGGATCGGCTCGGGCCGTGACCTGTCGGCATCGTCTGGCGCCGATGTTATCGTAGGTGATATCTTAATCGGGTAAGTATCCCTTGACTGCATAGGTCCAGCGTGTCATACTGGATTCATGGCACCAGGGAACCGAAAGAACCCCCAAAGGGGAGCGTCTTCGGAGTCGCAATTCTCCATCATGGAGTTCACCCGACTCTTTCCTGACGACGACACCTGCTTGGCCCATCTCTGGCGCACTCGGTACGCCCTGGACGAGAACGACTCGGCGCATTGCGAGCGTTGCCAGGAGATTCGCCCATTCAAGAAGTACGAGGGCAAGCAGCAGCGTCAGGCTTGGACCTGCACCGCTTGTGGCTTCCAGATTTACCCGACCGCAGGGACCATCTTCCACAAGTCGTCCACGTCGCTGCAGCTCTGGTTCTACGCGATGTACCTCATGTCGAGCACTCGATGCGGCATATCGGCCAAGCAGCTTGAGCGGGAGCTGGGCGTCACGTACAAGACGGCCTGGCGCATGTTCACGCTCATTCGCAACGAACTGATGGACCAGGACGACACGCCGCTCTCGGGCCATGTAGAGGCCGACGAGATGTACGTGGGTGGCCGTCCCCGTCTGGCCGACCAGCGGACGCCGGAGGCGAAGCTGGCGCACTACCACTCCAAGACGACC
This sequence comes from uncultured Actinomycetes bacterium, assembly GCA_963773635.1. Classification (GTDB taxonomy): domain Bacteria; phylum Actinomycetota; class Acidimicrobiia; order Acidimicrobiales; family RAAP-2; genus CAVZBW01. The sequence goes on from CAVZBW010000005.1 coordinate 2,077,339, forward strand.
GTGTTTGGCGCCGTCGAGCGCAAGGGGCGTGTGCGGGCTCGCGTCATCCCGAGCAGGTATGGCACGACGTTGCAGGGTGAGGTCAAGTCCACGGTTGTGACCGGTTCGACCGTCTACACGGACCAGGCCAAGCAGTACACCACGCTCGGGGCGAACGGCTACGACCACCAGACCATCGACCACTCGGCCAAGGTCTACGTAAGCGGAGATGTCCACACGCAGACCATCGAAGGCTTCTGGTCGTTGGTGAAGCGCGGCATTTCGGGGACGCATCACGCCGTCTCCCCGAAGTGGCTGCAGGGGTATTTGAACGAGTACGCCTGGCGGTACAACCACCGAGACGACCCGCGAGGGATGTTTGCCCTACTGCTCCTTCGGGCGGCGAACCCTCTTACGTAAGGGCTTCCGTGGCTTGGCGACTCTCTCCAGGTCACGGAGCACCTGTTCCTTGGTCGGAACAGGGATTTCGTAGCCCTGCGGAGTGTACTGAGTCGGCTCGTCCTTCGGATGGTCCTTGTCCTTGTCGACTGGCATCTTCTTCCAAGGGTAGCGAATGAGTCGGAAGGGGAAGCGGTCGCGGCAACAAGCCACGTTTCACGGCATCGAAATCAAGGTCCAACGAGGTCAGCTCCACTTTCGCGATCTGCAACGGCGCTTCGAAGACCGAACCGACCTCGGCGCCTACAAGTTCGTTGCCGAAATACGGAACAACGGAGCGGAGCACCTCTATCGAGCTCAGGACCCTCCTTCCGTCCCTAGTCAATGGGGACTGATTGTCGGCGATTGCGTCCACAACCTGCGAACCGCCCTTGACCACCTGGCTTGCCAACTTATTGTCGCAAACGGGGGGACCCCGCAAGCCGTGACCAAATTCCCCATTTTCAGCCGTCCCCCGTCTCGCAGGGTTTGTTTCTGGCACCGGCCACAACCATTTCGGATACCAGGTGGCGCGGTGAACGCCAAGGTGCTGGACATCGCTAAGTCGGTACAGCCGTACATGGGAAGCGATTCGGGCAAGCGGCTTGAAGTCCTCCGCGAACTGGATAACTTCGACAAACACCGGGAGTTCGTAGTCACAGTCGTGGCAGTAGAGCGCGCCACTACGGACCTTCCCAGGGACACGACCGCTGGATCCGTCATGAATGCAAAGATGCGATTTACGGGACAACCGATCGAACACGACAAGGTGGTCTTGCGGGTCGTCTATGACCCGCCCATGCCGAAGCCAGACCCGAAATTTGATTCTCACCCCGTCCATAACGTTCGACCGGCGAGTGCCTAGCGTCGGCGGGGAATCCGTCGAACTCGTCCTGCGGTCCCTGATCCAGGAGGTCCAAGACACCACCGCAAGATTCCTCCAGTTCTTTCCGTAGGAATCGGAATTTCATCGGGCATCACGGCCCGAGTAGGCGCCTCCTGAGACGCCCCCGACCTCGTATGCGGTATCGCATAGCTGATATAATGGCAGCTGGCCAGCTCTGCAGTCAAGGGATAGTCGCCCTTAATCGAGATACCCTCAACGAGATACCCCCTACCAGGACCCGCCCACGAGATCACCGGAGGTCGCATGCCGACGTCGAACTTTGTCCCCCCGACCCACACCATCATCCCGACGGTCCTGGACCAGACGTCCCGCGGGGAGCGAGCGTTCGACATCTACTCGCTCCTTTTGAAGGAACGGATCGTCTTCCTCGGGCAGCCGATCGACGACCAGATCGCCAACCTCATCGTCGCTCAGATCCTCTTCCTCGAGGCGGAGGATCCGGGTAAGGACATCTACCTCTACATCAACTCGCCGGGCGGGATGGCCTACGCCGGGATGGCCATCTACGACGTGATGCAGCACGTGCAACCGGAGGTCTCGACCATCTGCGTGGGAATGGGCATGTCGGCGGCCGCCATGGTCCTCTCGGGTGGGGCGGCCGGGAAGCGCATGGCCCTGCCAAGCGCCAAGATCATGATCCATCAGGGTTCGGCCGGCACGGGCGGGGCGCCGAGGGACATGGAGATCCAGCTCCGGGAGGTGCTCGCGACCACCCGGCGGATGGCACAGATCATCTCGCACCACTCCGGTCGGGCGCTCGAGCGGGTCGAGCAGGACATCGACCGGGACTACTTCATGACCGCTCGCGAGGCGCTCGACTACGGGCTCATCGACGAGATCATCGCTCCCCGTCGGGGGGTGGCGGTGGACGTGCTCACGACGCCCGAGGGCCAGGCCATCGAGAGTAGGGCAGAGCTGGCGCCCGTCGGGGGATGATCGGTTCCTCGAGCCATCGTCCTCGGCCGCGCCTGTCGCTCCCGTGTCGTACGACTGTCCCTCATGGGGCACCACCACAGCCATCCGATGGTCGGGTTGTCAACCCCTGACGTCGGGCGGCGCTGACAGGCGACGGCCGCCGCGACTCCCTCGCCGAGGTGCCCAGTCGAAGAATCTGACAGCGAGGAGGAGGCCACCCGCTCCCCACAGGACCAACACGAGGAGGTCCCATGCGGCGAACCTGCTCCCGGCGTCTTGAGGGTCGAAGCTGACCAGGATGGCGTTTGCCAGCGGCCGCACCGGGAAGGCCCCGGCCACCTCCTGCAGCCAGTGCGGGATGTACGGCCACGGGATGAAGACCCCCGAGATGAAGAAGAGGGGCATCACCACGGCGATGCCAGTCGGTTGCGCCGCAGTCGCCGTGGGAACCGCATTGGCGAGTGCAAAGCCGATCGCCGTGAAGACGAGGGTGCCCAGGACCACCGTGACTGCCAGCGGCGCGACGGCGGCAACCGGGAGACCTACCCCGTAGACCCCACATCCGACGACAAGTAGGAGCGCCGTCACGGCCAAAGAGCTGACGGACGTGGCCAGCGCTCGGCCGGTGAGCAGTACCCATAGCGGCTCCGGAGTCAGCCGTCGCCGCTTCAGGATGCCCGACTCACGTTCAGCGACGATCGCCACGACCAGTGCCATCAACGTAGCGTTGACGATGCCGAGACATGTCTCGTTGGCCAGGTAGTAGGTCGTCTGGCTCACCCGGTGCCCGGCGATAGAGATGGGGTAGCTCCCGAGGATGGTGATGAAGAGCACCAACAGCACGAGCGGCATCGCTGCGCTGAAGAATTGAGCTTGGCGATCGCGGCTCATGATCCTGAGGTCGCAGGCCACTTGGCGGAGGAGCAGTCGCCCGGGAGCGGGCACGCGCCGCCGAGAGGCGGTCGGAGGTCGTGCCGCGACCAAGGCAGCGTCCTGGGTCCCGACCGCACGCACGGATGCCGATCCCGAGGGAGAGCCGCGGAGGCGTTGGAGCTCGGCCGGTCTGCTACTCCTAACGTCGGTCATGAAGGCCCCGCTTCCCAATGGTCGGGCCCAGGGCCATGGCCTTGGCGCCGGCGTCGTGCCGGTCGGTGAGCTCCAGGTAGGTGGCCTCGAGCGTCGGACGCCTCGCATCGAAGTGGCTCACGGCGACGCCGACGCTCAGTAGCCACTCCGTGAGCGCGTGGAGGTCGCCGAGCGGGTCCGTGGTCTCCATGCGCAGTTGCCGCCCGTCGGTCTCAAGGGTAGTTGCGTCGCAGAGCTGCGGGGCACCGGCCCCGTCCGGCACCGGACGGTCGAGGCTCATCGTTACCGTGACCGCCGCCCGGTCCCGGCCACCGAGAGTCGCGGGAGACCCTTCCGCCACAATCCTGCCGTTCGAGATGACGGCGATCCGGTCGGCCAGCGCCTCGGCCTCCTCGAGGTAGTGCGTCGTGAGGACCACGGTGGTCCCGGTGTCGCGGATCTGGTCGATGGTGGTCCATGCCGAGCGGCGGGCGGCCGGGTCGAAGCCCGTGGTCGGCTCGTCCAGGAAGAGCACATCTGGCTGGCCGACCAGGGCGAGGCCCAGATCGAGCCGGCGGCGCAGACCCACCGAGAGGTGGCCGTTGCGCATGTCGGCCACCTCGTGGAGGCGCACCATGTCGAGGATCTCGTCAACCGAACGCGGCTCGGCGTAGAGGCTCGCCTGGAAAGCGATCGTCTCCCGCGCCGTGAGGTGCGGCTCGGGCTGACCCTCCTGGAGCACCACGCCGATCCGGTCGCGCCACGCTGCGTCGGCGTGCTCGGGATCCTGGCCGAGCACGGACACACTGCCGCCCGAGCGGCGCACGTAGCCCTCCAGTACCTCCAGAGTGGTCGTCTTGCCTGCGCCGTTCCGACCGAGGAGGGCGACGACCTCGCCCGCCTCCACGGTGAGACCCAACCCTCGCACCGCGTCGACCGCGCCATAGCTCACGACCAGGTCGCGCACCTCGACCACCACGTCCCTCCTGGTCGGGCTGCTCATCGTGGCCACGCGCACGCCTGTCCGACCGCAACCTCCATCATCACCTCCTCCCAGATGAAGTTGGAACCGGTCGCCGACGATCTCGATGTATACAACAACTGCCCTAGTCGCACAACGGTTGCGATGTCACGTCCTCGTCACGTTTGTCGCGAGAGCCACGGTGTCGGCTGAGCATGGCCGCGGATCCAGTGGCGCGTCGGGGCCTCTCGGCTATGAGCCTCACCCGGCAGGCGCCGTCGAGCAATGGCCTTCGAATCGGCGACCGTGGCTGCTCGACCGCGGCGACCGCTTACGTCGTCGAGGGGCTTCGAGCCGACCTGCTCAAACATGTCAGTTCCTCGCCCATTGACCGTCGACCGTCACCTCAGCCCGGTCCGGGTAGAAGGACGACATCGCTTTCACTTCGGCTGCCTCAGTGGCGGGCGTCTCGTAGCTCCACGCGAGCCCGTCATGGGTCTCGCCATCGAACTCGACAGACCAGTGCGACGCCTCACCCTTCCCTGACTTCCACGTGGGCTCGGGGCGGGGACGATCGTGATGGTATGCCTGGGGTCATAGCTCCTCCAACGGCTTAAGTCAGGGTCTTGATGGTCGGTCTGACCGTGGTTCAGCTCACGCGGCGGGAGCGCTCGAGCGCACCCCGACCCTGCGGCTCATCCGATCGACCGCCGGAGCAGGGTCACCACCTCGCCGAGGGCCTCGATCTGCCCTCGAACGGCCTCGGGCGCCAGCCCCGTCATGTGGACCCGGAGGTTGAGGGCGTCTGCGCTCGCCGCCCGCATGGCGGCGAGGAGACCCTCGGCCACTGACTCGGCGTCGTCCGCGTTGACCATTTCGTCGCCGCCGAAATGGGCCTGCGCCGCCGGCGCGGCATAGCTCCGGTAGAAGGCCACCTGACGGTCGGCCTCCCGCACCGGCGGAGGTCCCACCCACGCCCTCCGGACGAGGATGGCCGGCCCGGTTCCGCCGGCACCCCGGTAGGCGTCGACAAGCTCCCGGACGCGGTCGGTGGTCGACAGGGAATCGAAGAGAAGACCGACCTGCGAGCGGGCCGCCCTCCGACAGGCGGTCGGGCTCATGGCGGCGCTCACCAGCGGCACGGGGCTGCCCGCGCACTGCTGGATAGCGCGGTCCTGGTGCAATAACTCCTCGATCCGGCCGTCCGGCGCCCGGCCGGCGAGCACGTTCCCCAGATGGGCGAGTCCGTCGGAGAACCGCCCGGTCATCCCCTCGAGCGTGCTCCCGACGACCTCGAAGTCCTCGAGCACCGACCCTGCCGCGACGCCCACCCCCACCCGTCCGGGGAAGCGAGCCGCCTGCCAGGCGACCTCCTCTGCCACGATCGCCACGGGCCGCAACGGAAGGAGGAGAGGGCAAGCGGCGGCCCAGCTGGCGCTGGTCTCCTCGAGGGCCCACCCCGCCACCTGTATGGGGTTGGGCAGATAGCCGCTCCATCCCGCGTGGTGCTCGCTCGTCATGATGCCGTCGAAGCCCGCCGCCTCGGCCAGCCTGGCCTGCACCAAGAGCTCGTCCACCACCGCGGTCGCCGCGGCGGGCCCGTCGGGGACGTCGGTCGGGTACAGGCGCAACGACACGGAGCCCTTCGACAGGGGCGGGCGGAGGCCGACGGCTTGGTGGCGGTCCGCAGGCATCACAGTCCCGTGAACCGGCCGCCGTCGACGACCACGGTCTGACCGGTGACGTAACGACCCCCGTCGGAAACGATCCAGGCGACCACCGGCGCCACGTCGGGCTCCGACTCGCCGACCCAGCCGAGCGGCACGAGAGCCTCGAGGCGCGCCTCCAGCTCAGGGTTCTCGATGAAGGCATTGTCCAGGGCCGGTGTGCGCGCCAGGGGGAGACTGCGACGACCCGAACCCCCCGAGGGCCCCATTCGAGGGCCAGCGACTTGGTCATGCCTCGGAGCGCGCCCTTGACGGCGGCGTAGCCGGGCAGCGTCGCCGAGCCCTCCATGGCTGCGGGGGATGTCATGAGCACGAGCGCTCCGCGGCTCTGCTCGAGGTGGGGCAGCGCGGCGCGGGCGCAGAGGTAGCCGCCGCGTACCGAGACCGCCAGATGGTCGCGCCAGGCGTCCTCGGGCAGGTCCTCGATGCTCGAGACGACGCTCGAGCTCCGGCTGGTCGCATTGTGGACCATGGCGTCGAGGCCGCCGAGCCGATCGGCGGCCAGGGCCACGGCACCATCGACGTCGCGCGCCCGGGTCACGTCGCAACGGGCCGACAACGCCTCGCCCCCGCCCTCCCGGATGGCGGCAACGGTCTCCTCCACGTTGGGCCCCCGCCCGGTCACCACGACGCGGGCGCCGGCCGCCCCAAAATGGACGCAGAGGCCGCGGCCCAACCCCGCGCCACCACCGGTCACGAGGATCCTCTTGCCGTCGAGGTCGACGGGCGTCCGGTTCACGGCGTCATCCAGGAGCCGCCGTCCACCGCCACGGTGGCACCCGTGACCGTTTCGGTCATCGCGGCGAGGTGCGCGACCACGGTCGCCACCTCCCCACCGATCGTCGGCTCCCGCCCCAACGAAGGAGGGGGGCCTCCGGCCCGATCGAGGGGAGCGGGCGCGCCGCAGAGGACGTGGGCGGGGACGGCCACGCAGTTGAGGCTCACCCCGCGGCTCCCCCAACGACGGGCGCCAACGCGGAGGAGGGACCGCTGTCCCTCCGCGGCTGCCGTCCAGGCGACGACGTGGGGCGCACCGACGAGCACCAGGCTCGGTGCGACCAGCGCCACGCTGGTCCCGGAGGAGAGATGGGTCGACACCCCCTGGAGCAGGTGCAGGAATTCGGTGATGGGCTCCTCGGCGAGGCGCTCCCAGTCGCTCTCCTCGAGGGCTGCGAGCTCCCCGACGTCCTCCGGGGCTACCGGCACCCGCGCCCAGACGAGCGCCTTGAGCGGTCCAGGATCGAGGGCTGCCCGCAACGAGGCGTCCACCGCGGAGGACGACGTGAGGTCGCACGGCGAGGTCCGGCCCGACCACCCCTTTCTTGGCGCATGGGCAGCGCCCGGTTCCCCGAGGACCGTGACCGCGGCTCCGAGATCCGACAACCCGCGAGCCAGCTGGACCCCCGGTGGCCCGTCGCCCACTACGAGCGTCGCCCCCTCTGACCCCTCGCTCACGCCGGCTCCGCCGACTCCGCCGACTCCGGCACCCAGCGCGAGCGCAGGTCGGCGAGCCACTCGGGCAGGTCGATCTCGGGGTCGGGCAGGGCCACCGCCCCCCGCTCGCGTAGGGCCTCGTCGAAGGTCTCCGGCTGGTCACCCCACGAGCGAGGGTCCCCCATCATGATTTCGAAGAGGATCGTGCCCTCCGGTCCGGCCACGAACGGGCCGAAGGCGGCCCCGAGCGGCAGCTCGACATGGGTGCCCGCCGGACAGTGCCGTCCACCGCACCACATCTCGCCCTCGATCACGAAGATCACGTGTGAGCTGAAGTGGCCGTGGCGCCGGATCACCATGCCGGGATCCCACTTCGCGTACAGCGACAGGTACTGCGGATCGGGGGAGAAGGCCAGCCACTTCTCCCAGATCGACGACTCGCTCCCATCGGCGTTGCGGATCGCCTTGACGCGCTGCCACGGGACGTCGGGATCATCGAGGTGCCGGAACACCGGCTCGGCCCCGGGCACCCGGACGTCGGCCGGAATCTCGTCAGTCATCGAACACCTCCAAGGGCCGGCGCGGATCGGGACGGGGCAGCATCCCGGACACGACCGGCTGGCCATTTACCTTTGTGCATTGTTACTAAGGTAAAAGTGATACTGTCAAGCGCATGGCAGTGGCGGGAGAGGCGGCCGCCACCGGGTCCGCCTGGCTCGCGGGGATCGGCTTGCCGACGAGGGTCGGCTTCCTGGCCCGGCTGGTGCGACTGGTCATGCTGTCCGAGAACCTCTTTGCGAGCATCGCGGAACCTCACGGCCTGAGCTTCGACGACTACCTGGTGCTGGCGACGACACGGAGGTCGCCCGGGGCCAGCACGTCTCCTTCCCAGCTTTGCCGCGTCCTCGGACGCACGACGGGCGGGATGACGCTCACCCTCGACCGGCTGGCTCACAGCGGGTGGTTGCGCCGCTCCCCCGATCCGGTCGACCGTCGCCGTGTGGTGGTCCAGCTGACCCCCGAGGGGCGCCGCCTTAGCGATCGGGTGAACCGCGCCCTGCACGACTGGGAGCGCAAGGCCGTCCCCCTGGAGGAGGCCGACGGCTTGAGCGAAGAGCTCGATCACCTCCTCGCCGTGGTGGGTCGAGGCTGAGGGCCCTCGCCGACGCCAGGCAGGGCGGCCCCTTTGGGGCCCCGGGTCACCAGCCCCGGAACGCGCCGCCGTCGACCAGGATCTGGGCCCCGTTGACGTAGCTGGAGGCGTCGCTCGCCAGGAAGATGCACAGCCCGGCCACGTCGTCGGGCTGGCCGAGACGGCCCATCGGGTTCATCTCGGCGGCCCGCTCTCTGGTGGCCGGGTCCCAGGCCTTGGCGATGTCGGTGTCGAAGGGCCCGGGCAGGACGAGGTTCGCCCGCACCTTGGGGTTCCAGGTGCCGGCCAGGCACAGGGTGAGGACGTTGAGCCCGGCCTTGGCCATCTCGTAGGGAAGCTCGTGCGCGGTCGGCCGCAGGGTGCCGGCGGTCGACACGTTGATGATCGAGCCGCCCTCTCCCTCGTGCATCCGGGTGCCGACGAGCACCGACAGCCGGAAGGGCCCCCGGGCGTTGACCGCGTGGACCTTGTCGTAATAGGCCTCGGTCACGTCGGGCAACCCCCCGTAGAGGGGGGACATGCCGGCGTTGTTGACGAGCACGTCGCAGCGCCCAAATTCGCCGTACACCTCGTCGACCAGGCGATCGCAGTCCTCCCATCGGCCGACGTGGCACTGCAGGCCGAGCGCCCGGCGGCCCGTGACCTCGGCGATCTCCCCCGCGGCCCGGCGGCAGTTGTCGAGCTTGCGGCTGGCGATCACCACGTCCGCCCCCGCGCCCGCCAGGCCCTCGGCGACCGCGCGCCCGATCCCACGACTGCCGCCGGTGACGACGGCCACCTTGCCGGTGAGGTCGAAGCGCTCCGCCGGTCCCCTCGCCGTCGCCGCCATCAGAGGTTCCCGACCTCGTGCTCGAGGTACTCCGCGAACTTCTCGCGAGCCGCCGCCACCCGTTTGGGAAGATGCTCGCTGGGCCAGAGGTCCTCGCTCGGCCGGTAGTTGCGCAGGACCTGGCGGGCGACGGTGACCTTGTGCACCTCGGTCGGGCCGTCGGCCAGGCCCAGCGCCGCACCGGCCATCCACATCCCCGAGAAGGGCATCTCGTTGGAGACGCCGAGCGCGCCGTGGACCTGCATCGCCCGCTCCACCACGTCCTTGAGGACCGTCGGCAGCTGCGCCTTGACGGCCGCGATGTCCTTGCGGACCCGGCGGTAGTCCTTGTACTTGTCGATGGTCCACGCCGTGTACAGGACGTACAGGCGGAACTGCATCAACTGCGCGTAGGAGTCGGCGATGTAGCCCTGGACGAATTGTTTGTCCGCCAGACGACTGCCCTGCGTCTCTCGACTGAGCGCCCGCTCGCACATCATGTCGAACGCCTTGTTGGCCAGCCCGATGGAGCGCATGGCGTGGTGGATGCGACCACCCCCGAGACGGGTCTGGGCGATCGCGAACGCCTGACCCTCGCCGCCGAGCAGCGCGTCCGGGGGCACGCGGACGTCGTCGTAGTGGATCAGGGCGTGCGAGGCGTGCTCGGAGGACTCCGTGCCGACGCCCATGTTGCGGACGATGCGGACGCCGGGCGTGTCGGTCGGCACCAGGAACATCGACATTCCCTGATAGGCGCTCACGTCGGGGTTGGTCACGACCATGACGATGAGGAAGGAGGAGGCCTCGGCGTTGGAGGAGAAGAACTTCCATCCGTTGATGACCCATTCGTCGCCGTCGCGCTGGGCCCGGGTCTTGAACATCGTCGGATCGGCCCCTGCGTGGGGCTCGGTCATCGAGTAGCAGGAGAACAGCTCCCCCTCGAGGAGCGGTCGCAGGTAGCGCTCCTTTTGTTCCGGCGTCCCGTAGTGGGCGATGATCTCGGCGTTGCCGGTGTCGGGAGCCTGCGTGCCGAACACGATCGGCGCCCACTGCGATCGGCCCAGGATCTCGTTGAGCAGCGCCAACCTGAGCTGACCGTATCCCTTGCCGCCGAGCTCCGGCCCGAGGTGCGCGGCCCACAGATCACGGGAACGCACCTCCTGCTTGAGCGGATCGACGATCTTCCGCAGCGTCTCGTCGAGCGGTCGGTAGGCACGGCCGCCCCAGAGGACGTCGAGCGGCTCCACCTCCTCGCGCACGAACTCGTCGACCCATTCCAGCTTCGCCTGGAACTCGGGATCGGTCTCGAAGTCCCACGCCATGGCTGCTCCCCCGATCCGGCGACCATCCGTCCGCCACGCCCGCCCAGGTTGCCCCCGGGCGGGGGGCAGCTTAACGGGCCGAGGGATCCGACGTTGGGGTTCGTTGGACGGCGCAGCACCGGGGAGGTCACGATGGGCCCGACGCGAACTGGGGGGTGCGATGGCTGGCGACGTCGACGGCTCGGTCGAGAGCGGGTTCGAGGGGGTGCGCGAGGCCTTTGCCCGCAACTTCACGGACCACGGCGACGTGGGGGCGGGATTCTCCCTCTACGTCGAAGGCCACAGGGTGGTGGACATCTGGGGAGGCACCGACCCACGCAAGGGCCGTGCCTACAACGGCGACACGCTCCAGCTCGTGTTCTCGACGACCAAGGGCGCGACCGCGCTCTGCGCGAACCTGCTGGCCCAGCGGGGGCAGCTGGACATCGACGCCCCGGTCGCCGCCTACTGGCCCGAGTTCGCCCGGGAGGGCAAGGAGCTCGTCCCGGTGCGTTGGCTGCTCTGCCACAAGGCGGGGCTCCCGACCTTCGACCAGCACCTGTCCTTCGAGGAGGCGCTGGCCTGGGAACCGGTGATCCGGGCCCTCGAGACCCAGGCGCCCCTGTGGGAGCCCGGTGCGCATCACGGTTACCACGCCCTGACCTTCGGGTACCTCGTGGGCGAAGTGGTCCGGAGGGTGACCGCCAAGAGCCTCGGCACCTTCTTCGCCGAGGAGGTGGCGGAGCCTCTGGGCCTGGAGTTCTGGATCGGCCTGCCGCCCGAGCAGGAGGAGCGGGTGGCCCCCATCCTCGGTCACCTGGTCCCTCCAAGGTCGAGCGACCCCCGCGCACAAAAGCTCCTCGACGACCTCGTCGGTCCGCAGTCCCTCCTCGGGCGCAGCCTGTCGCTCAACGGCGCCATACCAAAGACCTCGGACTTCAACCGGGCCGATCTCCACGCCGCCGAGCTGCCTGCGGGCAACGGGATCACCAACGCCCGGTCCCTGGCTCGGATGTACGCGGGGATCGTGGAGGCATTGCCCGGTGGCCCGGTCGAGCCCCTGCTCGGGCCGGCCCAGATCCGTGCGGCGCGCACCCGCCAGACCGAGGGCCCGGACCGCTGTCTCGTCTACGAAACGGCCTTCGGCCTCGGCTTCTTCACCGCCTCCCCCTTCGCCCCCTACGGGTCGCCCGGGAGCTTCGGTCACTCCGGGGCCGGCGGCTCGGTGGGGTTTTGCGATCCGGAGCACCGCATCGGCTTCGGCTACGTGATGAACAAGATGCAGCAGAACCTCTCGGGGGATCCCCGGACGCGCGGGCTCGTCCGCGCCGTCTACGCGGCCCTGGGCATCGAGCCGACCTTCGTCTGATCGGTCGACCTCGGCCTAGTGCTCGAGCGGTCCCGGGTAGGCGATCTCGGCCCGGGCGATGAGCGAGCTCATCTTGCGCCGCAGCTGGATCACCAACAGGACGACGACGATCACCGCACCGCCCAGCAGGGCGTAACCGAGCGTTCCGGAGATGCTGGTGAGCGTGCCGCCAAACCAGTAGGCGCCAAAGGTGTAGACGGCGCTCCACAGCAACCCCCCCGAAGCATTGAAGAACAAGAAGCGTCGATAGTGCATCTTGTTGACGCCAGCCAGAAACGCCGCGTACGTGCGGAGCACCGAGATGAAGCGGCCGAAGAACACCACCTTTCCGCCGTGCCGGTCGAAGAGATAGCGGGCCACCTTGATCTTGGGCTCGTCGATCCGTATGTACTTGCCGTAGCGGCGCAAGAGGGCGTAGCCCCCGTAGTCCCCGATCCAGTAGCCACAGGTGTCGCCGATGATGGCCGCCGCCGCCCCCACGGCGAAGATCAGCCCCGGCTCCAGGTGATGGGTGGCACCTGCATAGGTGGCGGCGGCGATCAGCGCCGTCTCGCCGGGCAGGGGAATGCCGAAGCTCTCGAGACCCACCAGGACGAACACGGCCAGATAGCCGTAGTCCGCGATGACGTGGTGGATGTCCACCCTGCCGGACCGTACCAGGGGGACCCACCCCGGGTCGCTGGTCGAGCGACCCGTCCCCGGCCCGGGAGCTCAGGCGCTCATCCGCCTCCCTTGCACCCCGCCCGGTCGGACCTCACCGAGATCCTCGGGAGGGACTTCTTCGCGGGGCGCCATGCGCTCCGCGACGTCGACAGTCGCCGCGGCGGCCCCCAGCCCGAGCACGAGAGAGGCCAGACCCCATCGCAGGCCCGCCCGGTGCCGGCCGGCCAGGCGGTCCAGGGAGATCGCCCCAGGTCCTTCGGTGGCCAGGAGAAAGGCGGCGGCGATCAACGTGAGGTTGTACTCGAATCCTCCCGAGGTGACCCACACGCCGTTTTTCCAATGGACCTTGTGGATGGCGACCGCCTGGACCCCGATGATCATCGCCGGGCCGAGCGGACTGAGAGACCCTGCGGCGGTCAATGCCCCGCCGACGGTCTCGCTCAACCCCGCCGCCCACGCCTGATGCCTGGCCGGGTGCAGGCCGAGCGCACCCATGCTCCGGGCGGTGGCATCCAGCCCGGGACCGCCGAAGCTTCCCTTCAATTTCTGCAGGCCGTGGCCCATCATGAGGCCACCGACGGTGAGCCGAAGCGTCAATCGTCCCAGGGTCATTGCGCGGCTCCTCGAGCATCTCTGGCCGGTGGCTCCCGCCACCGGCTTGCACCACCAACTGTTACCCCCGCACCCCTCGGGGCTAAGCGCGCGCCGGGATTCCCTGGCTCGAGTGGCGCTCGGCACCACTCAGGACGACCGTGAAGGTGGAGCCGCGTCCCACCTCGCTCACCACCTCGATGTGGCCGCCATGGAGCCGGGCGATACCTCCGGCGATGGCCAGTCCCAACCCGGATCCCGCGATGGCCCTCGCACGGGCATTGGACGCCCGGAAGAACTGCTCGAAGAGCCGGTGCTGCTCCTCCTGGGGAATGCCCATCCCGGTATCTCGCACCGCGATCCGCCAGGCCCCATCGTCGGGCGCCGCGGTGACGGACACCGTCCCACCCTCGTCGGTGTACTTGATGGCGTTGGAGACCAGGTTGTCGATCAATTGCCCGAGCCGCCCTGCGTCACCGTCGAGCGCAGTCCCCGGCTCGCAGGAGCACTCCAGGTCGACGCCCTTGTCGACCGCCTGCGGCTGCAGGGCGGCGACCGCGCCTTGGACCAAGCTCGGGACGTCCACCCGGTCGACCACCATCTCGAGGGTGTGTGAGGCCAACCGGCCGATGAGGAGGAGGTCGCCGGTCAGCCTGCGGAGCCGGTCCGCGTTGCGGGCGATGATCTCAAGGTACTCGTCCAGCTCCGCCGGCTCCTCGCCCTTGGGCAGGTCCCGGGCCAGCTCCGCGAAGCCGATGATCGAGGTCACCGGCGTCCTCAGCTCGTGCGAGAGGTCGAAGATCAGCTCCGTCCGCAGGTCGTCGATCTCGAGGAGCCGGCGGTTCTGTTCCTTCTCGAAGGCCAGGCGCCGCCGCTGGCGCGTCTCCTCCCGGCGCCGGCTCAGGGCCAGGTACGCCAGGCCGGCGACGCGCTCGATGGCCCCGAGGTGGCCGATGAGGGGCTCTCGGTGGTCGGTCGACCACACCACCATGGCGTCGAGCTCTCCTCGCCGGCCCGCGGGGTCCATGACCCCCGGATGGGGCAACGGGGGCAGCCAGGAGTCAGCGAGCTGGGCCCCCGGCGGAACCGGAAAGGCCCAGCAACCCACGAAGCCCTCGGCCCGGGCGGCCTCGGCGAGCTGCGGCGTCAGGAGACCCCGGTCGACGGCGTCGTCGAAGTCACTCACGAGCACGGCTCGGCCCTCGGCGACGACCGCGTCCCAGGGGCCGCCCGGGAGCCGCAGACTCCCCGGCACGTTGCGCGTGACCCATGACGGCTCGAGGCCGGGCGTGTAGAGGGCGGTCGCCAAACCGGCGAAGCGACCATCGACAAAGCCGACGAGCTGCGCGAGGACGTGCGGTGCCGTCGGCTCGTGGGCGAGGGACGTGAGCACCCGGTCCAGGGCCCGCCGACCAGTCGACTCCCGCGCCACGACGAGGATGGCATGGACGCCCTCGGTCGCCAGCAGGTTGTTGCGCAACAGCCCCAGGTCGACCGTGTGCCCCTCCTTGTGGCTGACCTGGACGTCGATGACGAGATCGGCGTCGTCGAGATCGAGGGAGCCGTCCAGCGGGTTCTCCGCGGCATGGGCGAGGACCCGTCGGACGAAGTCCCGATCCTCGGGGTGGACGAGGTCCAACACCCGCCGGCCCACCATCTCCTCCGGCTCGTATCCGAGGAGGCGGCGGGTCGAGGGGCTCGACCAGATGATCGTCCCGTCCCCCCTCGCGAGCATGGCGAAGTGCATCGTCCCCCGCATCAGGGCGATCCGGGCGGCGGCTTCACCGGCTCGTCGGAGCTCCGAGAGCTCTTGGGCGGACAGCTCCCTCGCCGGTGCGGCGGGGGACTCCGGGCTGGCGTCCACGGCCCTACATCCTTGCCCTGATCGAGGTCCTCATCGAATCGCCCCACCGGCGGACCCGTCGGGGTGCGCCGAACGGCCCGAATCGAGGCCCTATCGTCGTCGGATCGGCCCGCCTCCCCGTCATGCCAGCCACCGACCCCTCCGCGTTCGCTGGGGGAGAGTCTGCCTCTTTACGTCCGCCCTCGTCCTCGCGGCGGTGGCCATCAAGTTGGTCGCCTTCTCCGGAGGCGGCCAGCCACCGACCGCCGCCGTGGCCGCCACCGCTCGGACGGCGAGCTCGTCGCCGCCCGGCCGCTCGGGCCCGACCCCCACCACCACGTCGACCACCACGCCACCGACGACCACCACCACGGTCGATCCCGGTTCCCTGCCGCAGACGAGCGACCTGCCGGCGAGCGGCACCCCGCAATTCGATGCCGAGATGGCGGCCCTGTGGCAGGGCATCGTGACGGACTCGGTGCAGGCGGCGATGCCGGCGTACTTCCCCGAGTCCGCCTACGTGCAGGTCAAGGGCATCAGTGACCCACAGGGCGACTACACGGGGAGGCTGGTGAGCGAGTACGGGCTCGACATCGGGGCCGCCCACGCCCAGCTCGGCGCGGGCGCGGCACAGGCCCAGCTGTCCAGCGTGCAGGTCGACGCCTCGTATGCCCACTGGGTGCCGCCCGGGTCCTGCGACAACACCGTGGGCTACTACGAGGTCCCCAACTCCCGGATCGTCTACGAGGAGAACGGGCAGACCGAGTCGTTCGGCATCGCGTCGATGATCTCGTGGCGCGGCGTCTGGTACGTGGTGCACCTCGGAGCGGTCGTCCGGTCCTCGGAGTCGGGGGTGGTGGACGACCCGGAGGCCGGTCCCGGCTCCCCCGCCTACTCGGGAACCTGCTGAGGGCCTCCGGAGCTCCCCTCCTGCGCCTGGGCCGCCTGCTGGCGCACGAAGGCCGCCGACCCGGAGAGGAACGCCTCGACGTCCTTGGCCTTGCCCTGCGCGAACTCCGCGAACCACTCGGGCACGTAGACCTGCCGGGACCCGTCCCGGACCGCCACGAGGATCGCCTCCACCGCCTCGGCGACGGAGATGGCCTGCACGGGAGCGGTGAAGGGGTCGTTGTCGGGGAGTGAGAACAGCTCCGTGTCGACCACCCCGGGGTACACGACCATCACCCGGATGCCGTCGTCCCACAGATCGATCGCCATCGACTCGGAGAACACGGCCAGGGCGGCCTTGGAGGCGCTGTAGGCCGACTCCCCCGGCGAGCTGAGGGTGGCGGCGACCGACGAGACGTTGACGATGAGACCCTCTCCACGACGCAGCATCTGGGGAAGGAGCGCCAGCGTCAGGTGGACCGGCGCGAGGTAGTTGATGCGGTCGACGGCGTCGACCGTCGCGGGGTCGAGCCGGGTGACGTGCCGGCGCTTCGGGATGCCGGCGTTGTTGACGAGGACGTCAACCTCGCCGAAGTCGGCGAGAACCTGCTCGGCCAGCCGTTCGGGCGCCCCCTCGGTGGCCAGGTCCGCCGTCCACATGCGGGAGCCCGGCGCATGCGGCAGGCAACGGTCCAGCACCTCCTTGAGCCGCTCGGTCCGCCTCGCGCACAGGCCGACGGTCGCCCCGGCTCGGGCGAAGCCCTCGGCGAGACCGGCCCCGATCCCCGAGGACGCTCCCGTGACGAGCACCTTCTTGTCTCTCAACGCATAGGACATGGATGAGCTGATCCCCCCCTCACGGCATGATGGCGGTGCGCGACACCGGCTCGGCCGGCGCCTGCCGCCGTGACAGGGCCCTCCGGAGCGCGCCCAACAGTACGTTTCTCAGCTCCCGGGGATCCACGATCTCGTCGAAGCCCAGGCCCTCGGCAGAGCGCCACGAGGCGTCGAGCTCGGCCCGCCGGAGCGCCTCGGCCTCGGCGCGGCCCGCACCGCTGGCACGTGCCGAGGCCCCGGCACCCATCGCGCCCAGCGTGGCACCCGGGAAGGCGAAGGTCGCCGACTGGTGGTCAAAGGCGACCATGGCCATCACGAGAGAACCGAACCCGTACGCCTTGCGCAGCGTGACGTGGAGCTTGGGCGTCGTGGCGAGGGTCTGCGCGGCAAACATCCGTGCCCCGCTGCGTAACACCCCCTCCCTCTCGGATGCCGAGCCGGGGAGCATTCCCGGGTTGTCCGCAAGGAAGACCAGGGGTACGTGGAAGGCGTCGGCGACCATGATGAAGTGCGCGGCCTTCCGGGCGGCCGCGGCATCGATCGAACCGGCGAGCGACCGGGGCTGGTTGGCCACGATGGCCACCGGGTGGCCGTCCAGCCGGGCCAGGGCGCAGACGATGGCCCCGGCAAAGCCGGGTGCGATCTCGAAGCTGGCCCCGTGGTCGACCAGCGCCTCGACCACCTGTCGCATCTCGTAAACCTTGCGGTTGTCCCGGGGAACGATCTCGAGCAGGGCGTCGAGGGGGCGGGGGCCGTCGGGGGTCCCCTCGACGCGAGGGGGATACGACCAGGCGCTCTGCGGAAAGAAGGAGAGGTACCGCCGGACCTGATCGAGGGCGGCGCCGTCGTCGTGCGCCACGTTGTGGACGAGGCCGCTGCCCACGGCCACCCGGGGACCACCGAGCTCGTCCTTGGTGACCTCCTCGCCCGTCGACTCCTTGACCACGGGCGGGCCGGCCGTGAAGATCGAGGCCTCCTCGGTCATCACGGTGAAGTCCGAGATCGGGGCGATCAGGGCCCCGTGACCGGCGGAGGGACCGAGAACCGCGGTGACGAGCGGGACCTTGCCCGAGCACTGGGCCTGGAGCTGGAGATCCACCGGGGAACGTCCGTGCGAGCGCTCCCCGGGGCGGTAGCCCGCCCCCTCGAGCAGCATGACGAGCGGCAGCCGATCGAGGAGGGCGAGCTCGGCGATCCGGATCCGTTTGGCGTGGCTCCCGGATCCGATCGTCCCGGCGAGCGTGGTGAAGTCCTCCGCCCCCACCATCACCGGCCGACCATCGATCGTCCCGGAACCTGCCACCAGGCCGTCTGCGGGCACCTCCCCGCCCGCGAGGGTCCCGATCTCCGAGAAGGAGCCCTCGTCCAGCAGGCGGGCGATGCGGGCCCGGGCGTCGAGCTTGCCACCCTGACCGTGCCGTGCCAGCCGCTCTGCGCCGCCCATGGATCGGCTGCTGGCCCGGCGCTCGGACAGCTCCGCGAGAGTGGACGCCCAGCCGTCCTCGCTCGAGCGTTCGCGAGCGTGTGGGTCGTGGAGGTCCTCCGGCACGCCCGGAATCATCGCGGACCTCGGGTCCCTGCGCACCCGGTGCCGCCGTCACACCCCCCGCGCATACTGGAGCCGTGACCACCGACGCGACCCCTCGGACGATCCGGCTCCAGGCCATCGGGGGACCGGCCCAGGGCCCCAGCCTCCTCGAGCAGCTCCGGGGCCTCGGCCGCGAGCGCCCACGGATCGACGCGGACCTGGCGCCGCAGCTGCGCGCCCGACTGGAGGACGCGGCGCGGCCTGCCGCCGGCCTGCCGCTCGGGATCACCGTGAGTGTCACGAAGCGCCACCTGCAACGAGTCCTCGCCTGCGAGCGACACCTCGTGGCCTCCCTGCGCGAGGCCCGTCACGTCACGATCGACATGATCGGCGGGCAGCTCCTCGACTACCTCTTCGCCCAGGTGGTGATGGGCGAGCCCCTGGGCAGCGACCCCGTCGGCGACGCCCTCGACGCCGCGGGGGTCTCCGGGGACGAGCAGCTCCTGGAGGAATTTCGCTCCCTCTCCAACGACGACCGGGCGGAGCTGCGCTACTCGGTCGAGGGCCTGGCCGTCCGGCTGGCGGAGCGCTGGCCGGCCCTTCCCCGAAGCGCCCTGCTCCGCCTGCAGGAGCCGTTGCGCATCCCGCTGGCCGGAGGCCGGGTGGTGCTCTCCGGGCGGGTGGACCTGGCACTCGGCCATCCGGGGGTCGAGCGGGCCGGCTCCACCCTGGTCGACGTCAAGAGCGGGGCGCGGCGCCACGAGGACCTGGCGGACGCCGCCTGGTACGGACTGCTCGAGACCCTGCGGAGCCGGGCCGCGCCGTTCCAGTCCGGCAACTACTACCTGCGCGACGGGAGCCTGGTGCTCGACGTGGTGACGACCGAGACGCTGTCGCGCCAGGCGGCCCGGGTGGCCGAGGGCGTTCGGCGCATGGTGGCGCTGGCCGGAGGAGCGGAGCCGGGCACCCGGCCGTCGGACCTGTGCCCGTGGTGTCCGGCCCTTCGGTCGTGCCCGACGGGCCGGCGCCACGTCACGGTGCAGGGTCTGGAGACGCCATGGGTGGCGCCCGTCGACCGCGACGCGAGCGGCGAAGAGTGCGAGGAGTGCGAGGAACGCAGTGGAGACGAGAGCGATGACGGCTGACCGCGTGGGGGTGGCCGACGCGCCACCGGAGATGCAAGGGCCGGGCATCGACGCGCCGCCCTCGGCCGAGGTCGCGGTGCACCAACGACCGATCGTGGGGGCCTTCGACGTCCCGCGATCCGATCCGGCCGTCTCGACCCGCGAGCTCGCGGACCTGGCCCAGGGCCTGGCGAAGCGTCTTTCGTCCTCGTTGCCTCCGGACGCCGGGCCGCTCGAGATCGATCGCCGCCGCCTCGTCGAGGCGCTGCGCTGCCCCGCCAGGGCGGAGGCATGGCCCGACGGACCCTTCGAGTGGAGTGCCGTCAAGGCCCATCGCCGACTGGGGCTGCGCGCCCTTCGAGCGATGCACCGGAGCGGCCAGCAATATCCCGATGCACTCGAGGGGGCGGCCCGCGCGATCGAGCTCGAGATCGACGAGGGCACCCGCCTGGGGGAGTGGTTGGCCCGCCTGAGCCCGGCCGGCAGGTCGGCGGTGCTGGCCGCGGCGTCGGGGTTCGCAGCGCGGCATTGGATCGCCCTGCCCTGGGACCGCTGCAGGCGGGTCCAGTTCGGATCCCACCGACATCGGGTGCCTCTGCCCGAGCCGGCGGAGCAGGTGACCCTGGATCTCCGTCTCGACGCAACGATCTTCGTCTCGGATCCGCCCGTGGCCGAGCGGGTCATCGTCTCGATGGGTCAGACGCCGCCCGAGGCGCTGCGCTTCGACACCCTCGCCTCGTCCCTCCACCTGATGCGGGCGCCGAGACGCGCCATTTCGGTCGATCCCGCGGCCGGGCAGCCGAGCTCCGTGGACGTCGACGCAGCCCTTCTCGAGGCCGCGGTCGACGACCTCGTTCGGGCCGCGAGGGCGCTCACGGACCGGACGAGCGGCGGAGACCTCCGGGCGCTCCCCGGATCGGCGTGCCCCCGCTGCCCGAGCCTGGCCCGCTGCGGCCCCGGCGTCGGCTGGGTGGCCGCACAGACCCGCCGGGTCGCCGGCATTCCGGTGGAGGCACCCCGTCCTACGGGGTCTTCGAGAGGGGCCTAGGGGTGCACATCTACTAGGGACACACCACCGGCTGGGCGCGGAACACCCCCGACCGGCAGCTCCACCCAGAACGTCGACCCGAGGCCCACGGTGCTCTGCACCCCGACCCTTCCGTGCATGGCCTCGGCGAGGGCCTTGGAGAGCGCCAGCCCGATCCCCGTTCCTTCCACTCCTCCGCGCTCGGCCTCGAGTCGCTCGAAGGGGACGAAGATCCGATCCAACGCGTCCTTCGCGATGCCCTGGCCGGTGTCGTGCACCTCGATCCGGACCATCCCGTCGGGACGCTCGCTGTCCGACAGCACCACCCGACCGCCCTCGTTGTTGTACTTGATGGCGTTGGACACGAGGTTGAGCAGGATCTGCTGCAGGCGCTGGCGATCCGCGACGACGGCGGCCTCCCCGATGATGGACTCGAGGACGATGCCCCGGCGCGTCGCGAGCGGGGCCATGTTGGCCAGCAGATCCTCCACCTCCTCGCGCACCCCCACGGCGGCGAGGTTCAGCGTCAGATAGCCGCGCTCGATCCGGCCGATGTCGAGGAGGTCGTTGATGAGGTTGAGGAGATGCCGCCCGGCGCGGACGATGCGGTCGACACTGTCCCGGTTGTCCTCGGTCAGCTCCTCGCTCTGGAGCAGCTCGCCGAAGCCGAGCACGGTCGTGAGCGGGGTGCGCAGCTCGTGGCTGACTCGGGAGATGAAGTCGTCCTTGGCTCGCGTGGCCGCCACGGCCACGTCCCGGGCCTCCCGCAGCTCCTCGGTGCGCTGGGCGAGGCGCCCCGAGGCGGTCTCGAGCTCCGCCTCCACGACGCCGATGGCATCGCGCGCCGGCGGCATGGGCTCCATCGGCTGCTCGCGCCCCAGGCGCTCGGCGTTGGCGGCCACCACGCGGATCCGCCGGGAGATGCCCGAGAGGAACAGGTAGGCGACCAGGGCTCCCCCCACCGTCCCGACGACGAGACCGGCGATGTCGACCACGAGGAGGATCTGGCGGAGGTCGGCCGCCTCTTCCTTGTTGGCCGTGAGCTCGGCGTTGACGATCGAGCGCACGTCCCCCAGCTCGTGGCGAGCGCGGACCATGAGCGAGTCTTCCTGGTCGAACAGGGCGGTGGCGGCCGGCGAGGAGAGCGTCCCGGCCGACTCCTGCGTCTCGATACGCGCCAGGAGCGACAGGGACCGGGCACCGGTCGCGTTGACGGGGCCGACCGCCCGACGGGAGATCATGTAGGCGCCGGGGTCGGGAACGATGCCCCTCGCCAGGGGCTGCCGGTCGGCCTGGTACGCGTGCGTGTACCTCGGGTCCCCGGTCGCCACGTAGCCGCGCACGTCGTCTTCGACCGCGGTCATGTGCTGCAGGGTCGCGTCCAGCCGATCCACGGAGGTGACCAGCTGCTGGGAGGTCCCCCGCAGGCTCACGATTTGTGTCCCGAGCGCCAGGCTGACGCTCGCGACGACGAGCAGGCAGACCACCGGGATGGCGAGCACGACGTACCCCTTGGTGGTCACCGAGATGTCGTTCCACCAGTTGCGCGCGCCCTGGAGTCGGCCGTGCAGGGTCACCGTCTTTCCCTTTCCTCCAACGCTCCCGGGTCCCGTGCGAGCAACGGCCAGCGGGCGAGGACCGGACCAGCCTACGGCAACGGGACATCCGGTCCCCGGCCGCCCGGGTCGGGACGCGGGACCTCGCGCTGCGGACGGCCGACGGCACGGAAGGCGCAGTTCAGGGCGTCCTCAGGGTCCGCGGCCACGAGGACGCCGGAGTCGGGCGCTCCGTCGGGACGGACGAGTCCCCACGTGCCGAGGCCGATCACCACGATGCCCATCTTGAGGGCGAGGGCCACCTCCGACAGCGTGCCGTAGGCGCCGCCGACGGCGATCACCACGTCGCTGGTGCGCACGACCAGGGCGTTGCGCAGCTCGCCCAGCCCGGTGGCGACCGGGAGGCGCACGTGGGAGTTCGCAGCGGCGCGATCCACGCCCGGCAGGAGCCCGACGGTCAACCCTCCGGCCCCGGCCGCGCCCCGGCACGCCGCCTCCATGACGCCGCCGAGGCCGCCGCAGACCAGCGCGGCACCGCGGCGGGCGACGCCGGCCCCGATCGCCTCGGCGTTGCGGAGGTGGTGGGCGTCGACCGGATCGACCTCACCGGGGCCGACCACCCCGACGTAGACCGTTGCGGCTGGACCGGTGGTGACGCTCAGGCTCGAGCCACCTCCTGGGAGGGTGCCCAGCCCTGGTCCGGGTCCCATCGCCGGACGATCCGTGCGGGCACCCCGGCCACCACGCAGTGGTCGGGCACCCGTCCGCGCACCACCGCCCCCGCCGCCACCACCGTGTTGATCCCGAGATCGGCACCCGGGAGCACCACGCAGTGCGCCCCGAGCCAGCTGCCCGAACCGATCCGGACGCTCGCCTCGAC
Organism: uncultured Actinomycetes bacterium; assembly: GCA_963773635.1. Taxonomy (GTDB): domain Bacteria; phylum Actinomycetota; class Acidimicrobiia; order Acidimicrobiales; family RAAP-2; genus CAVZBW01. Next base: position 2,100,333 of record CAVZBW010000005.1, read on the forward strand.
CGGCATTTGCCGGCCGATCGGGGCCTCGGGGTCCAGGTAGGTGTGGTTCTGGTCGGTGATGTACACGTAGGGACCGGTCTGGATGTCGTCGCCGATCTCGATGCTCCAGTGCCCGACGATGTGGCTGCCGCGGCCGATGACGCAGCGGTCGCCGATGCGCACCACGGGATCGGTCGGCATCTGCTGGCCCGGAGCCATGCCCGCGGTCAACGACGCGTAGGGCCCCACCACGGTGTCGCTCCCGATCCGGATGTAGTGCTCGTTGTAGAGAGAGCCCTGGGGGAACACGAGGCAGCTGCCGGTGCCGAAGGCGCCGAACCGGCGAGCTCGCCGGTGGCCGGGCCCGACGGCCCCGAGTTCGCCGAGCCACTCCGACGTCTGGCGGACCACCTCCCCGGCCGGGCGCCGGATGGCCTCGGGCAACGCCCGCACCCAGCTCATCGCGCCCCGGTCAGCCGCGGTCGAAGGGGGAGGGGTCGGCCCAGGGATGCGCATCTCCCCGACGCTATCGGCCCGCCAGCTGGGCCGGCGGCGGAGCCCCATGACCCGGCGCCACGGCAGTCGGCGCGTATCGTGGAAGCGTGTCCAACGGGCTTCCACCCGCCGGTCCCCCCGGGGACGGGCCCCGGCGGGCGGGGAGCCGGCAGGGCCGGGCGCCGTCGACGGGCCGGCACGCCGCGCCGAGTGCCCGGACGATCCATCGCCGCCGCTTCCTCCTCGGAACCGTGGCCGGGCTCGGGGGTGTGGGCGCCGCGGTGGTGGCCGCGGACCTGGCCTCGGGGTCGGACTCGGGCGGCCGGCAGAAGGTCCCCGCGCAGGCCCGACGCCCCGAGCAGTCCGCCTCCGAGGTCGTCCACGAGAAGCTGGCGAGCGGCGTCGTCGTCCCGAGGGCCCAGTGGCTCATCGAGGAGAACGCCCGGCCGGGCACCCTCGACTGGGTGGTGACGGGCATCCAGACCCCTCACGCCATCGAGGGCTACGCCAGCCAGGTGAGCGCCCAGCCGGGCGACGACGTCATCGTCTTCGTCAATACGACGGCGCCGGCGTTCCACGTCGAGGCCTACCGGATGGGCTACTACAAGGGGCTCGGAGGCCGGTTGATCGCGCGGACCGACAGCGTCAAGGCCACACCGCAGCCCCAGCCCACGTTCACCTCCGGGGTGAACATGATCGAGTGCCGGTGGAGCCCGAGCACCACGATCAAGGTGACCAAGGCCTGGCCGCCCGGCAACTACCTGCTCAAGCTGGTGGGCGACGGGACCGGTCAGCCCTACGCCCCCCAGCAGTACGTCCCGCTGTGCATCCGCGACGACGCCAGCACGGCCGCCTACGTGCTCCAAAACAGCGTGACGACCTGGCAGGCCTACAACCTGTGGGCGGACTACAGCCTCTACTACGGCGCCACCTCCTCGGGCGGCAGCGACTTCGCGGACCGCTCGCGGGTCGTCTCGTTTGACCGGCCCTACCCGCAAAACTGGGGGCAGGGCTCCGCCGACTTCTTCGGCAACGAGTTCCCGCTCCTGTACCAGATGGAGAGCCTGGGGCTCGACATGACCTATTGGACGGATGTCGACCTGCACGTCCGGCCCCAGCTGCTGGCCAAGCACCGCTGCTCTGTTCAGCCTGGGTCACGACGAGTACTGGTCGACGCCCATGCGCAGCGGCGCCCAGTCGGCCCTCTCGAGGGGCACGAACCTCGCCTTTCTCGGGGCCAACGCCTGCTACCGCCAGATCCGGATGGAGAGCTCGCCGGTGGGGCCCAACCGCAGGCAGGTCTGCTACAAGGACTCCACCGAGGACCCCCTCACCGGCGTCAACAACGCCCTGGTCACCGTCAACTGGGAGTCGCCTCCGGTCAGCCAGCCCGAGAACACGCTCATCGGCAGCATGTACCAGTCGGTGGGCTCCAACGCCGACCTGGTCGTCACCGATGGCTCACACTGGGTGTTTGACGGGTGCAACCTGAGCGACGGAGAGCACCTCACCCTCGTGGTCCAGGGCGAGTACGACCGCTACGTCCCCGTCATGCAGGGCAGCCCGACCAACCTCGACGTCCTGGCACACTCGCCCATCACCAACCAGGGCAACTCCAACTGGTCCGACCTGACCTACTACAGCGCGAAGGGCGGGGGCGGGGTGCTCGCCTCGGGGTCGGCCGCCTTCGTCAACAAGCTCTCCAACACGACGGCCTTCCCGACCAACATCGTCCCCCCCGCCGTCCCGGGGGTGACCGACGTCCTGCTGCGCGCCATGGAAAACGTCTACGGGACCTTCGGGAACGGCCCGGCTTCGGCCACCCGACCTTCGGGCGGCAACTGGTCCTCGATCTACCAGGGGGGCTCGGCGTCGGCCGGCTCGGCGCAGGGCACCAACGCCGCGTGAGGGCACCCGTCCGACGGGCCGACCCCGTCCGGGAGGTCGGCTCCGGCAGGTGGCGATCCCGGGTGGGACGCCTCGCGATGGGGGTCTCCACCCTCACAGTGGGCGCGCTCGTGCTGGGCGCCTGCGGCTCCGGCTCGGGGTCGACGTCCCCGTCCACGAGCTCCTCGTCGGGCGCCGCCTGTCCCCTCACCGGTGCCCCCTCCCCGACCGGTGCCGTGCCCGATCGTCCGGCGCTCGCCATCAAGGTGGACAACTACCCGACGGCCCGCCCCCAGAGCGGTCTGGACAAGGCGGACGTCGTCTTTGAGGAGCCCGTAGAGGGTCTGCTGACCCGGTTCGCGGCGGTCTTCCAGTGCCAGCAGGCGGCGCTCGTCGGTCCGGTGCGATCGGCCCGGGCCATCGACGTCGGCATACTCTCCCAACTGGGGCGCCCGATCCTGGTCCACGCGGGCGGTATCGACCCGGTGCTCGCCCTCATCGACCAGTCGTCCGTGATCGACGTGGACCTCCGGACCCACCCCTCCGTCGTCCAGAACATCCCCGGACGCCGGGCCCCCTTTGACACCTACGTCTCGACCGCGGCGATCTGGAACCTCGAGCCGGACGACCACACCCCTCCAGCCCCCCTCTTCGCGTACTCCTCGACCGTGCCGAGCGGCACACGGGTGTCGGTGCTCCACATCCCCTTCTCGCCGCAGTCCGACGTCGTGTGGCGCTACGACGCGGCTCGCGGCGTGTGGCTCCGCTCCTACGGCTCGTCGCCGGACATCCTGGCGGACGGCAAGCAGGACGCCGCCCGCAACGTGGTGCTGCAGACCATCCACATCACCTACGGCCCCTGGCTCGAAAACAGCGCCGGTGGCCTCGAGGTCCAGGCGGACCTGGTCGGATCCGGCCCGGTCGCCGTGTTGCGCAACGGCGTCGAGGTGTCGGGCACCTGGAACCGCACCTCCCTCTCCTCGCCGACCCAGCTCCTCGACTCGAGGGGCCGCACCATCCCCCTCGCCCCGGGCGACACCTGGGTGGAGCTCGTCCCGAGCATCACCGGCTGGACGGCGTCGCCCTAACGGCCCCGCGGCGCTCGGCGTCGGAAGGTGACGGGCATGCTGCAGACCCCCGCATGCTTGTTGGTCCGAGCCCGGCGCAGCGGCCCCGCCAGCTCGAGGTCCTCGAATCTCGCCAGCACCTCTTGGAGCATGATCCGGATCTCCATCCGGGCCAGCGCCGCGCCCAGGCAGAAGTGGGTCTTGTACCCGAAGGCCACGTGGGGGTTGGGGCTCCGGCGGACGTCGAAGCGAAACGGGTCCTCGAACACCTCCTCGTCGAAATCGGCCGACGTCCACCACAAGGTGACCTTGTCGCCCGCGTCGATGCGCTCGGCGCCGAGTCGGGCGTCCCGGGTGGCCGTGCGGCGGTTGTACAGCGTGGGGCTGGTCCAGCGCAGGATCTCCTCGGTGGCCGACGGGATGAGGCCGGGATCGGACTCGAGCAGCCGGCGCTCGTCGGGATGCTCGATCAGCGCCGCCACCCCGAGGGCGATGGCGTTGCGGGTGGTCTCGCTCCCCGCCGCCACCATGAGGCTGAAGAACATGTGCAGCTCCTGATCCGAGAGGGCGGTGGCCGCACCGCCCTCGCTGGGGAGCTCCGCCTGCACCATCCTCGTGAGCAGATCCTCGGCAGGCTCCCGGCGCTTGCGGGCGATGAGGTCGGCCCCGTAGGCCACCATCGAGGCCGACGCCAGCTCCGCCTCCCCCGAGCGCTCTCCGAGCTCTCGGCCCTCGTAGGTCAACGTGGCGTTGGTCCAGCGGACCAGGTCGTGACGGTCGGCCTCGGGCACGCCGAGCAGCTGGCAGGTGGCCTGAATGGGCAGCTCGACGGAGACGTCGCTCAGGAAGTCGCAGGCACCCGCCTCCGACACGGAATCCAAGATGGCGGCCGTGCGGGCCCGCAGGTCCGGCTCGAGCTCCGCCAGGACTCGCGGCGCCAGGGCGGGGGTGCAGAGCCGACGCAGGCGCAGGTGGCGCGGATCGTCGGTCATGTTGAGCAGGACGCCGGACGCCAGGCCGTAGGGGAGGTCTTCGATGATGGTGCCGCCGCCGGGACAACCCGGGGCGCGCTCGGAGGAGAAGGTATCGGCATCGGAGGCCGCCGCCAGCACCTCGGCGTGTCGGCTCAGGACCCAGAAGCCCACCCCGTCCGGCGTGTGCTCCGTGGGTTCGTGCCACCACACGGGCGCCTCGCGGCGAAGCCGGGCGAAGTCGTCATGGGGAAACCCCTCGGCGAACCGGTCGAGGTCGGTCAGGTCGATGCCGGTTGGCCCCATGCCTCCATTGTGTCCCCGGGCCCCTGCCCGGGTGCCCGACGCGTGCCCGGCCTCGAAGAGGTCGGCGAAGCTCCCTAGCCCTCGAGGGAGATGGGGAGATCGTCGGGATGGAGCGCTTCCCCCTCGGGCGCCGGCGTCACCTCGGGCCGCAGCTGGTCCCGCACCCGCTCGTCGATCTCGGCCATCAGCTGGGGGTTCTCCGCCAGGAACTGCTTGGCGTTCTCCCGGCCCTGGCCGAGCTGCTCGCCCTCGTAGGTGAACCAGGCGCCGGACTTCTTGACGAAGCCGAGCTCCACGGCCACGTCGAGCAGCGATCCCTCGCGGCTGATGCCCCTGCCGTACATGATGTCGAACTCGGCCTGCTTGAAGGGCGCGCCGACACTTGTTCTTCACCACCTTGACCCGGGTCCGGTTGCCGACGATCTCGGCGCCGTCCTTGATCGACTCGATCCGCCGGATGTCGAGGCGGACCGAGGAGTAGAACTTGAGGGCCCGACCGCCCGGGGTGACCTCGGGTGACCCGTACGATGACGCCGATCTTCTCCCGGAGCTGGTTGATGAAGATGGCGATGGTGTTCGACTTGGAGAGCGTGCCGGTGAGCTTGCGCAGCGCCTGGGACATGAGGCGGGCCTGCAGACCCGACGTGGGTGTCGCCCATCTCGCCCTCGATCTCGGCCCGGGGCGTGAGGGCGGCCACCGAGTCGATGACCAGCACGTCGAGCGCGCCCGAGCGGATGAGCATGTCGGCGATCTCGAGGGCCTGCTCTCCGGTGTCGGGCTGGGAGATCAGCAGGTCGTCGATGTTGACGCCGATGGCCTTGGCGTAGACCGGGTCCATGGCGTGCTCGGCGTCGATGTAGGCGCAGATGCCGCCGTTGCGCTGCGCCTCGGCCACCACGTGCATGGCGAGGGTGGACTTGCCCGAGGACTCCGGCCCGTAGATCTCGACGATCCGGCCCCGGGGCAGGCCGCCGATGCCGAGGGCGAGGTCGAGGGCCAGGGCCCCGGTGGGGATGGACTCGATGTCCATGTGGAGGTTCTCGCCCATGCGCATGATCGAGCCCTTGCCGAACTGCTTCTCGATCTGGCCCAGGGCCATGTCGAGTGCCTTGTCACGTTCCATGCGTTCGCTCCTTCGTCTGCGTGGGGATGAAACCGTCTGGGTGGACCATGTCGTCTGGATGGACCATGTCGTCTGGGTGGACCATAGAGAGGGGTTGTATCAACGGGGCCCGACGGAAGGCCCCACGCTCGAGGCACCGCGACGTGCGCCCCCAACGCCGGACCCGAGGGCGCCGTGCCACGTGGGTGTCACCCGACGACCATAGCAGCGAACAGGTGTTCGTCCGCGGATGGTGCCGCGGGCGTCCCAGCTACCTACGGAGATCCCGACAGCGGGACCCGTTCGAGCACCTCGTAGCGCGAGCCACCCTCCCCCGGCCTCGATTCCATCACCGCCAGGCGGTCCACGTCCCAGGTCGCCTCGACCGCCACGCCCCGCAGCGAGGCCGGCACCGAGCGGCGGCCCCGGGCCCGGGCGAGGGTCACATGACCCCGAAAAGGGCGCTCCTCGATCTCGAACCCCTCCACCCGCAACGCCTGGGCGACCCTGGCGGCCACCGCGTCGAGCCCACCCACCGGCACGCAGAGAACGCTGCGGCCGAGCAATGCGGTTGCCGGCCCGAGACGGGCGCGACCGAGTGGGGCGCCCGAGCCACGGAGGGCGAGGGTGACCGAGGCCACCGCCGAGGGCTCGACCTGGCCCAAGAAGGCCATCGTGACGTGCCACTGCTCGGGCCTCGCCCATCGCAGTCCTTGGATCCCCGGCCGGGCCAACGTGCCGACGGCCTCACGGGCGCCGTTGGAGAGCTCGGCCGCGACGAACACCCTCATGGCGGCGCCGGGCCGACGGTACGGTTCGTGGTGTGGGCGCACCCGAGGGATCCGGAACCCACCCGGAGCAATCCGGACCCGAGATCGTGGCCGTCCTCGGCGACATCACCGCCCAGGACGTCCACGCGGTGGTCAACGCCGCCAACTCTCGTCTGGCGGGGGGCGGGGGGGTCGACGGCGCCATCCACCGCGCCGCGGGTGCGAGCAAGCTGCACGCCGCCTGCGCGCAGCTCGGCGGCTGCGAGACGGGGGACGCGAAGGCCACTCCGGGCTTCGGGTTGACGGCGAGATGGATCATCCACACCGTGGGCCCCGTGTGGCGCGGCGGCGGCCATCGAGAGGACGAGCTCCTGGCCCGCTGCTATCGCCGGTGCCTGGAGGTGGCCCGCGACCTCGGCGCCGAGACCGTGGCGTTCCCGGCCATCTCGACCGGCGTCTACGGGTTCCCCATGTCCCGCGCGGCGAGGATCGCCGTGTCCACCGTCCACGAGTCCGCCGAGGCCCGTCAACGCGTCCGCCTCGTGGCCTTCGATCGAGGCACCTTCGACGCCTATCGGGACGAGCTCGTCACCCTCCGGGGCGGCGCCGCCGGGGCGGGCGACCGGGACGGGCCGTGACGAGCCCTGCCGGGCGATCAGCGGCCACCCACGAGGGGCCGGCCCAGTAAGGAGCGGCGGAGCAGGTCGAGCGCCGAGATGGCGGCGAACTGCCGGATCCGGTCCCGGTCGCCGGGCAGCTTGAGGGAGTGGGAGACGGTCTCACGATCCGGGGTGGCCAGGCCCACGATCACGAGCCCGGGCGCGTGGCCCTCCTGCTCGTCGGGTCCGGCGACGCCGGTGATGCCCAGCCCGACGTCGCAGTGCAGTACCCGGCACGCCCCCTCCGCCATGGCCGCGGCGGCCGCCTCGGAGACGACGGGACCCCGCGGGACCCCGAGCACGTCGTACTTGACGTCGGAGTCGTAGGCGACGACGCCACCCCTGAACCACCGGCTGGCTCCCGGCACCGCCACCAGGCGCGACGCGATGAGCCCGCCGGTCAGCGACTCGGCCACCCCGAGGGAGAGTCCCGCCTCGAGGAGCAGCGCGGCCACCGCGTGCTCCATCGACTCGTCGTCGACGCCGAAGATGATGTCGCCGGCGCGCTCGGTCAGGATCTTTCGAACCTCGCGCTCCTCGGCGTCGAGCGCGAGACCCACCTCCTCGAGCGTCGGCGCCCGGGCGGTGAGGCGGACCTTCAGTCCCTCGATGCCGCTGGCCAGAAAGGCGATGGTGACGGAGGAGCCCGGCTCGTCCAGCGCCCGGATGCGGTCCTCGAGCACCTCGGCGAGCCACGACTCGCTCGTGCCCCAGGTCCGCAGCACCCGGCTGGCGATGACCCCCTCCTCGCCCGCCTCCGCCTGCCGCCGGCGGAGGTCCGGCAGGATGGCCCGGCCGTACATCTCCATCATCTCGTGCGGCACGCCGGGAACGGCGAAGATCACCTTGGCGCCCACGGGGCAGATGAGGCCCGGCGCGGTGCCGCGCACCTGCTCGATGATCGAAGCGCCCCGCGGCACGTCGGCCTGGCGGGCGTTGTTCTCGGACATCTCCCGGCCGCGCTCGGCGAAGAAGGTGGCGATGCGCGCCTCGATCTCCGGATCCCGGTCGAGCGGCACGTTCATGACCTCGGCGATGGCGTCGCGGGTGATGTCGTCCTGGGTGGGGCCGAGGCCGCCGCAGACGACGACGCCGTCGCTCCTCGCCAGCGCGGTGCGCAGGGCGAGCACGATCCGCTGGTGATTGTCGCCGACAGCCTGATGAAAGTGCGACGCGACGCCGGCCGCGGCAAGCTGCTCGCCGAGCCAGGCGGAGTTCGTGTCGGCGATCTGGCCGAGCAGCAGCTCGGTGCCGACCGCGACGATCTCGACGCGCATCACCGCTCCGCGCCCGCTGCCGAGCGGGCCGCCCGCCAACCGTCCACCACGTACTGCGCACCCGTCCACAGCGTGAAGCCGGCGGCCACCCAGATGGCCACCAGCTGCAGGTCGTGCTGCGAGGCCAGGGGCGGGAGGAGGCAGGTGGCGATGGCCAGGTCCTGCACCAGGGTCTTGATCTTGGCGGACCGGCGGGCGGGGATCGAGACGCCCCGCCGGGCGACGAAGGAGCGGTAGGCGCTCATGGCGATCTCGCGGGCGGCGATCAGGAGCACCGGCAGCCACGGAAGGTGGCCCTGGGCCGCCAGCGCGAAGAGCGCCCCGAGCACGATCGCCTTGTCCGCGAGGGGGTCGAGGAACGCCCCGGACCGGGTGGCCCCCTGTCGCCGGGCGATCCAGCCGTCCAGCCCGTCGCTGCCCGCGACCACGACCCCGACCGCGACGGTCCACCAGCTCGCCCCCCGCACCAAGATCAGTCCCACGAAGATGGGGGTGGCCAGCAGCCGGGCCGCAGTGAGCGCGTTGGCGGGAGTCGCAAGCGCGCTCGGGCCGAAGCTGTGCGGGCCCGCCATGTCGGTCACCGCAGCCCTCCCTTCGTCCCGCCCGGCGGCCGTCCGGCGCGCGTGCTCACGCCGAGGCCCTCAGCTCGACCGGTCGTGCCCAGAGGTCCGGTCCGGCGGAGCCCCTCACCTCGACCGAGACGAGGGCGCCCGCCGGCAGCTCCTCGGGGACCCGGACGATCCCGTCGATCTCCGGCGCCTCGTGGACGCTGCGGGCCCGTCCCGGCCGGTCGACCAGGACCTCGAGCCTTCGACCCACGAGGGCCCGGCGCTTGCGCTCGGTGATGGTGTCCTGGATCTCGGAGCACTCGCGGAGGCGCTCGAGGGCGAGCTCCTCGGGCACCTGGCCGGGCAGGTTCGCGGCGGTCGTCCCCTCCTCCCGGGAGAACGGGAAGAAGCCCGCCCAGTCGAGCTGGGCGGTCTCGAGGAAGGCGAGCAGGCGGTCGTGGTCGTCCTCCGTCTCGCCGGGGTAGCCGAGGATGAAGGAGGAACGCAGCGTGGCGTCGGGCGCCAGCCGGCGGATGGACTCGATGCGATCGAGGAAGCGCGCGCCGTCACCCCAACGACGCATCCGGGCGAGCAGGGGCCGCGACACGTGCTGTAACGACAGGTCGAAGTACGGGACCCCCGTGGCGACGATGGCCTCCACCAACGGATCCGTGAGGGACGACGGGTAGAGGTACAGGAGTCGGGTCCTCGACGCGATGGCGTCGACCTCGCCGAGCAGGCGCACGATCGGCGAGACGGCGCCCCCCCGGGCCGCCCTGCCCGGCTCGCTGCGGTCGCGGCCATAGGAGGCGAGGTCCTGGGCCACGAGGACGATCTCGTGCACCCCACCGTCGGTCCGCCCGTTGCCCTCCACGAGGTCGGCCACCTCTCGGACGATGTCCTCGGAGCGGCGCGAGCGCTGGGGGCCACGAAACGACGGGATGGCACAGAACCCGCAGCGGCGGTCGCACCCCTCGGCGACCTTGACGTAGGCCCAGGGTCGCTCCGCCGGGCCGCGGGGAAGCTCCAGAAGGTCGAAGGACGACGACGCCGTCGGGACCACCGGCTCCCTCGCCTCCCGCCGCGTCAGGCGGACCGGGACGGGCGCGGCCGGTGGCTCCTCGGGCACGATCGCTTGGCCGAACCCGGCAACCAGGTCGACCTCGGGGAGGGCCCGGGCGAGCTCGGCGCCGTAGCGCTCGGCGAGGCAGCCGGTCACGACCAGCCGGGCGCCCGGCCTGCGGGCCGCTGCCGCCTCGAGGACTGCCTCGATGGATTCCTGGCGCGCCGACTCGATGAAGGCACAGGTGTTGACGACCACCAGGTCGGCGTCCTCGGGCGCGGGCGACCGGCGGTAGCCGCCCCCTTCGAGCCGGTGAGCCAGCTTGTCGCCGTCCACCAGGTTCTTGGGACACCCGAGAGTCTCCAACCAGTACCTGTTCAACTTCACTCCTGGCGCGGTCCGCGGCCTGCCCGACCACCGCGGGACCACGACGCCCCCACCGGGACGCCGATAGTCGATTCCCATTGCCTGAGCGGAGAGGGAGGGATTTGAACCCTCGGACCAGGTTCCCCCGGTCAACTCATTAGCAGTGAGTCCGATTCGGCCGCTCTCGCACCTCTCCTTGCAGCCCCCGCGCACGGCGCTGTCGGGCGCTCGTATTCGAGCTCGACGACGCCGCACACGTCCATAGGGCTGCTCCAGGCTACAGGCTCGCTCTCGGCGGTGACGTTCGAGCGAAGTCTCACCCCGTCGGTGCATTCCCCCGCTGGCCTCCGCTGTTGCCCCTTGAAGGAGGTTGCTAACGTGACGAGCCGGCACGGCCGCCCCGGTGGGCGCGCCGCAGCCTGGAGAGGGGCGCACGGTCGCCCGAGAGGAGAGGGAGAGTTGGTGCTCGCTTCGTCATACCCGCTGCTGGACATCTTCGTGTCCATCATCGAGTTCTTCATCCTGTTCCTATGGATCTTCCTGCTCATCAACGTCTTCTTCGATCTGTTTCGGAGCCACGACCTCAAGGGTTGGCACAAGGCCCTCTGGGCGATCGTGCTGATCCTCTTCCCCTTCATCGGCGTGCTCATCTACCTGATCGTGCGCGGCGGCGGGATGCACGAGCGCTCGATCCAGCAGGCCAAGCAGCGCGACACGGAGTTCAAGGAGTACGTCCGGCAAGCCACGGGGAGCCAAGGTTCCTCCGCCGACCAGATCGCACGCCTCGCCCAGCTCAAGGACCAGGGTGCGCTCACGCAGGACGAGTTCGACCGGGAAAAGGCGAAGATCCTCGGCTCCTGATCCGAGCCTTCGGGGGACGGGAGCGACCTCGGGTCCTCCCGTCCCTGCTGAGGCGCGTGGAGGCTGTGCTCGAAGAGGGGGCCCGAAGAGGGTGGCGAAGAGAGCGGCTCAGCCGGTGCCCATGCCCTCGAGCGCGGCGACCACGAGCAGCAGCTCACGGTCGCGCTCGTAGGACAGGAGATCTGCGGCCGCGTCCAGGTGCAGCCAGCGCAGCTCGTCCACTTCCTTGTTGGGCTGGAAGGTGCCGCCCACCGTGTACATGAGCCAGTAGGCGACGACCTTTGGGCGTCCCTTGCGGTCGCGGTACTCGGTGTGCCCGACGAAGCAGTCGAGCTCGCAGCGATACCCGGTCTCCTCGAAGACCTCCCGCAGGGCGCAACCCTCGAAGGACTCGCCAGGATCGAGCTTGCCCTTGGGAAAGGTCCAGTCCTCGCGATGCGGGCGGTGGACGACGGCCACCTCCCAAAGGCCCGGCAACTCGGGGCGAACGATGATGCCCCCCGACGCCCGGACGACTTCGACATCACTGGGCGGGAGCAGCACCGCAGCCCGTGCGTCGCTCATATCCTCGACACTACCGGGCATGCGGGTGGTGCCGGGGCAATTTCGAAGACAACCAGGTGACAGAGTTCCCGGGGGCTCGCGGACCCGGTCCGGTGGCCGCTTCCGGCTCGCGTGAGACGCTGGTGGCGCGACCGTGCCGGTCCCGTCGGGCTGCTCATCGGGGGCCCGAAATTCATTTAGCCTCGACGTGGCGGCTTGACCGAGGAGCGGAGCGTGACAACCAACGAACAGGATGCGGAACAGGCCGCTTCCGACATCGAGATCGAATGGCAGTTCGACGCGCTCGACCTGCGCCCCATCGAGCGGTGGCTCGCGGCGTTGCCCGCTCGCGCCTCCGAGCTGCGCCAGTCCGGCCAGGCAACCGACCTCCCGAGCCTCGCCGGACCCGAGAGCGCCGAGGGCTCGTCGGACGGCACGGTCGACGGGGCCGTCACCGCGCTGACGGCGCTGGCCAAGCCCTCCCGCCGGCTGGTCGACCGCTACCTCGACAGCGAGGATTGGCGCGTGGCCCGAGCGGGGTACGTGCTGCGGACGCGGCGCCACGGCCGCCACGACGAGGCGACGCTCAAGAGCCTCAAACCGGTCAGCTCCGACGGGCTCCGTCAGCGCCAGGAGCTCACCGAGCTCCTGCAAGGAGGAGACATCACGCAGCTGAGCCCGGATGGCCCGGTCGGGAGCCGCGTCGCGGCCATGGCCGGCAAGAAAAGCCTCCACCAGGTGATCGAGGTTCGGACGCGACGCCGCCCGTTCTCCCTGCGGATCGGCACGCAGGAGGTCGCCGAGCTCGCACTGGACGACACGACCATCGTCGGAGGCGACGAACCACCCGTCCGCCTGCGGCGTGTGGAGGTGGAGGTGGACCCCGCGTGGATCACGGCCCTCGAGCCCATCGTGGACGACCTGGTGGCCGCCTGCGGGCTCCGGGTGGCGACCCTGTCCAAGTTCGAGGCCGGATTGCTGGGCCTCGGCCTGGGCCTTCCCGGCGCTCCCGAGCTCGGACCGATCACCGTCACCCCGAGCTCGACCATGGCCGAGGCGGCCTTCGCCGTCATCCGCCGCCACATCCGGCAGCTGATCCTCCGCGAGCCGGGCACCCGGCTGGGCGAGGACCCCGAGGAGCTGCACGACATGCGAGTTGCCACCCGGAGGATCCGTGCCGCGCTCGACCTGTTTGAAGACGTGCTCCCGGTCCGCGCCCGGACCTCGCGCCAGGAGCTCGGTTGGCTCGGCTCCGTCCTCGGCGAGGTGCGTGACCTCGACGTGCAGCTCGAGCGTCACATCACCGATCGCGCGCAGGTCGCCGAGCTGCTCGGTCCGGTGGCCGCCAAGGAGCTCGAGCCGCTGCGGGAGCTCTTGCACGTCGAGCGTCACGAGGCTCGCGGCCGCATGCTCGAGGCGCTCGACTCCGAGCGGTACGAGCAGCTGATCGACGGCCTGGAGTCGCTGGCCCGATCGGGCGCGCCCCGAAGGGTCCCCCTCTCCCGCACCCCGGCCGCGGTGGCGATGCCGGAGCTCGTGGACAAGCGGCACCGGGCGGCATGCAAGGCGGCCCGGCGCGCCCGGCGCACCGGAGAGGCGGCGGACTACCACCGGCTCCGCATCCGGTGCAAGCGACTGCGCTACTGCCTGGAGTTTGCACGGGACGTCATGAGCGGTCGCACCGAACGCTACGTGCGCCACCTGACCAAGCTCCAGGACACCCTCGGCCGCCTGCAGGACGACGAGACCGCGGTGGACCGGTTGCACAAGCTGGCCATCTCGAGCGATCCGGCACTGCCGCCCGAGACCGTCTACGTCATGGGCGCCATGGCCGCGCACTACCGGGCCGACGCCGCTGGACTGCTCAAGCGTGCCCGTAAACGCGTCGACATCCTGAAGGGCGACGAGTGGCACGAGCTGACGCGGTACATGGAGCGCCGCCGACACGAGGCCACGGCTCATCGGGCCGCAGGCGGCCCCGATCCCGAGCGCACCGGTGCGCTCGCTCCCACGCCGACCACGGCCGCGCCGGTTGCGGCCACGCCGGCCCCCTCGATCCCCCCTGTGGACGACGCCGGGGCGAGCCTCGCCGCGGGGGGTGCTCGTGTGACCGGGCCCCCGGAGGCGCCCGACCCGGTGTCGTCGCCGGACGAGGTGAGCTCCGGCGAGCTCGGCCCCTACGACCCGGGTTCCTCACAACCCGACGGCGCCAACGGGGTGGGCGAGACCTGAGCCCGACGACCTCTCCGGGCGGAGGGACGAGACCCTACGAGCCGGGCGGAAACTCGGTGGGACCCTCCATCACGACCACGGGGTGCTCGGTCAGCACAAAGTAGAGGCGGTCGGGATCGAGGAACTTGGCCACGTCCTCCATGACCAGCGAGGCGTCGGGCTCCGCCAGCGAAGCCTCGTACTCCGCCATCGACGCGTACCACTGCACGGTCACCCCGTCGAAGCCGGGATCGTCGTCACCGCGGTAGTCGTCCAGGGGACGCGGGTGCTGCTCGTAGCGGAGCACGTGGCGTCCGTTGCGGGTGGACGCCACGAGCGGACCGTGGTGGTTGCGCCAGTAGTCGTGGAACTCCTTGGGAGTCATCCCCGGCCTTCTCCGCAGCATGCAGGTCATCCGTACCATGCGTCCTCCCTCGCGAGACGAGAAAAAGGCCGCCGGCCCGTCGCCAGAACAGAGGGGGGAAGGGAGGAGGTCCCAGCGACGGGGCCGGCGATGTCCCCGGGGCGTCTCGAGCCGCTCCGGGCGATCTTCAACGTGGGGCTCGTGGGTGCAACGGACTCCAGGGCACCTTGGCCACGATCCTACCCACCGTCGACCCGCACATGTCCCGCTGCCGCAATCGAAGGCACCCTCCCGTCGGTGGCCAGCCCTCGGCGTCATCCGCCCCCCGGCCGCCGCCCTCCCCGTAATCGGCGAGCGTACCGCGGGCGACGGACCGGCGCGGTGCTCCTGGAACGGGCTCGGCGACCCCGGCTCCTACAGTTGGCCTGTGCCCTGGCTTCGCGATGCGGCGGTGGTCCACCTCCATCCGGGCAGCGCCCTGCTGCTCGTCGCGGTGGGTGCCGCGGCGGGGATCATCAACGGCCTGGCCGGCGGAGGGACCCTGATCGCCTTCCCGGTGTTGCTGGCCTTTGGGTACCCCGCCTTGACGGCCAACGTCACCTGCACGGTTGGGCTGTGGTCGGGCTACACGGGGGGCATGGCCGGCTTCAAGGTCGAGGTGGTCGAGCAACGGAGCATCCTGAGGGTGCTGGCCATCCCGTCGGCGGCGGGCGCCATCGTCGGCAGCGTCCTCCTGCTCACGACCCCGCCTTCGGGCTTTGAGCGCGCCGCTCCCTGGTTGGTCCTTGCCGCCTCCTTGCTCTTTGCCGCCCAACCCTTGGTGGCACGCATGGTCGGTCAGAGGGCCGCAGAGGGCCGCCCCCGCCACCACGGCGTCGTGGCCGGGACGTTCCTCGCCTCCATCTACGGGGGCTACTTCGGCGCCGGCCTCGGAGTCATCCTGCTCGCCGTGCTCGGGCTGACCCTCAACGAGACCGTGGCGCGCAGCAGCGCTCTGCGCACGGTGCTGTCGGTGCTCGCCAACGGCGTGGCCGCCCTGGCGTTTGTCGTTGCCGCGTCGGTGGCGTGGGAGGCGGCGGGCCTGCTCGCCGTCGGCGCCCTGGTGGGTGGGTTCTTCGGCGCGCGGCTGGTCCGGCGGCTGAGCCCGACGGTGCTCCGGGTGGTGGTCGTCCTCTTCGGGCTGGCGACGACGGCCAAGCTGCTCAGCTGACGCCCCGAGCGAGGGGTCGTCGGTCGCCCACGGGATCCAGCACCGCGCCGCCCCGGTAGCGAACGCGACGGTGGCGCAGCGCCGGCACGCGGGGGACCGGCAGCAGCGAGCCGGTCAGGTTGAGGGGGTCGGCGCCCGCCACGGAGACCTCCTGCACCTCGCAGCGGCCCCGTCGGACCTGGCTCAGCAGATCAAAGGCGTCGGGAAGGGCAAATTGCTCGCCCGACAACCCGGCCACCAGGCGCCCACCGACCACGAGGCCGCGGGCCTCGAAGCGACGCAGGGCGCGCACCACCTGCCGCCACGGGATCCGGAAGGATTCGCGGCACCACAGCTCCCACAGCACCACCCCCCAGCGCTGCAGGAGTTGCCAGGCCACGCTCTCGGCGATCGCCTCCTCGTCGTCGAGGGCATAGCCACCGTCGCCGGGCCCGGGCAGGAGCGCCCAGCGCCCCTCACCGAAACCGCTACCGACCGGCGAGCGGCGAACGGCCCCCGGACGGATGCCTCGGCGGGACCGCTGGCGGGTCCCCCAGCGGGCCTTGGCCGACAGGAGCGAGCGCACGGCGGAGTAGGCGTCCGCCGTGGCGATGCCCCTCGCCACGAGGTCCCACAGACCCTCGTCGACCTCCACCGGCAGGCGCCCGGACCGAGAGCCGAGCTCCGAGCGGAAGCAGGCGCCGCCCCGACGCAGGGTCTCGAGCACGTCCGCCGCGGCGCCGGCCAGCGGTGGTGGTGGCGGCTCCTCCAGGCGCACCGACTGGAGCAGCCAGGGCAGGTCCTCCCGGACGACGAGTGCCAAGGGGGTAGCCGGCGACGGCGTGGCCGTCCCGCGCCGCGAGCCCGGCACAGGACCGGTGGCGGCCTCGGCGGGCTCGCCCTCGCTCGCTGGTGGCGTGGGTGCGGCGGCCGAACCGGCGGCGGCGACCGGCGGGCCCGGGTCAGCGGACCGGTCGGGCCGCGGCGTGAGGCGGCCCCACGCCACCTCCCCCGACAGGCAGAGCTCGTCCAGCCAGCGGGGGTCGTAGGACTGCAGCCGGGCCGGCAGCACCGAGTGCTCCCACTCCCCGGCGGCGATCTCAATGCCCTGGAGTTGCTCCACGACCTGGAGCAGGCCCGCGCGCCCCTCGAGCCGGGTCCCCGGCGTGACGTGCTGCCATCGGCACAAGAAGTCGACCAGCTGGGTCACGCTCGCCGGCTCGACGCGCTCGGCGACGGCGCCGACGCGACGCACCGTGCAGCCGGGCCAGCAGGTGCCGAGCGCACCACCTGCCGTCGGGAAGGGCGATGGCCACGCCCTCGGCCTCCAGCCTGGCCAGCCCGACGCGGGCCCGGGTCAGCCGGATCGGCGCGCCACACGGCGCGCCCGGCGGCAGGGCGCCCTCGCCCACCAGTTCCTCTGGGTGCACGGGACCGGCCAGCTCGAGGTGGCCGCGCACGCACTCCGCCGTCGCCTCGTCGTCGTCGTCGAGCGAGGCCGCCTGGGCGAGTCGCTCCGTCGCCACCCATCGCCCGTCGAGGTCGCTGGCGCGCCCGTCGGCGACCAGGTCGTCCAACATGGCCTGCCACTCGGGAACGGGCCGGGCCACGACGAGAGAGAGCAAGAGGTCGTGCAGCTCGTCGGGATCCCTCGGCCGGGGCCGAACCGACTCGAGCACCTCTCGCGCCGCCGCCTCGTCGAGCGGCGCGAGCTCTCCCGCACCGACGCCGAGCACCGCCGCACCGGGATCGAGGCCGCGCGGCAAGGGAACCGCCCGTGAGCGGCGCTCCTCGAGCGGGGCGCCGTCGAGAAACGTGTAGGGGCGGCCGCTGAGGATGCCGTGGGCAAGGGGCGAGGGCTCCGGCGACTCGACGAGGTGCGCCTCGATCTCGCCGGACTCGATGGCGCGCAAGAATCCGACGAGCCCGTCCGCGTCGAGGGCCTCGTGCAGGCAGTCGTCGATCGTCTGGCGCACCAGGACGTGGTCCGGAACGGCCACCGGGCCCGGTGGCGCGTTGTCCTGGCAGGCGGCGAGGGACGGCCAGGCCGCCGCCAACACGTCGTCGGCGTCCATCCGCAGCAGGTTGATCGGGCGCCGCTGTCCGCCACGGGACCGCGGGACCACCAACGCCCGGGTGCAATTCCACCGCCAGCGCGCCTGCACCATCGGATGGGCGAGCACGGCCTGCGTCAGCACCTCGACGGCCTTGTCGCTGCGCACCATCCCCGGGACCTGGGCGAGCGGGAAGCTGTGCTGGGGGCCGAGGGAGACGAGGACGGTGTCGTCGTCCGCCGCCGCCTGGAGCTCGAAGTCGAAGGTGACGCAGAACCTCTTGCGCAGCGCCAGCCCGAGGGCGCGGTTGACGCCGCCCCCGTAGGGCGAGTGGACCACGAGCTGCATGCCCTCGCTCTCGTCGAAGAACCGCTCGACCACGATGCGCCGGCGGGTGGGCAGCGTCCCGAGGGCCCGGCGGGCGGCGGCCAGATAGGCCACCACCTGCTCGGCCGCCGGCGCCCCCACCCCGGACCACTCCCGAAGCGCCCGCTCGGCCGGGGCGGCGTCGGGGGCCTCGGCGAGCGCGTCGTCGACCAGCTGGCGGAGCGTCCCCACCTCCTCGGAGAGCTCCGCGGTGCGCGCCGGGGCCTCGCCCAGCCAGAAGGGCACCGTCGGCGGCGCGTCGCCCGCGTCGTGGACCCGGACGGTCCCGTTCTCCACCTTGCGCACCCTCCAGGAGTGGGTGCCGAGGAGGAAGACGTCGCCGATCGCGGCCTCTACGGCGAAGTCCTCGTGGACCGAGCCCACCGTGGCCCCGTCGGGATCGACGACCACCCGGTAGTCGCCGGTCTCGGGAATCGCCCCTCCCCCGGTCATGGCGGCGAGCCGCGCGCCGCGGCGGGCGCGCAGGCGGCGGTGCACGCCGTCGCGGTGCAGGTGGGCGCCGCGCCTCCCACGGCCCGTGGCGACCCCGTGGGAGACCAGGTCGACCACCTCGTCAAACGCCGCTCGCTCGAGGTCGGCATAGGGGGCCGACCGCCGCACCATCGTGTAGAGCTCATCCTCCGAACGCTCCTCCGCCGCTGCGACCTCGGCCACCAGCTGCTGGGCGAGGACGTCGAGCGGGGCCACCGCGGGCCGGAGGGCGTCGAGCCGCTCGTGGCGCACCGCAGCCAGGAGTGCCGTGCTCTCCACCAGCTCGTCACGGGTCATCGGGAACAGGCGACCCCTCGGAACGCCGCCGAGCTGGTGGTTGGCGCGCCCGACGCGCTGGAGGAACGTGGCGATGGCGCGCGGGGAGCCGATCTGGCACACGAGGTCGACCGGCCCGACGTCGATGCCCAGCTCCAGGGAAGCGGTCGCCACGAGCGCCCGCAGGTCCCCGGCTCGCAGACGCTCCTCGACGGTGCGGCGACGGGCCGACGAGAGGCTCCCGTGGTGCGCCGCCACCTGGAGGTGCCCGCCCACGGTCTCGTCGGGCTCCAATCGCTCGCCCAACAGATGGGCCAGCCGCTCCGACAGGCGCCGGGTATTGACGAAGATCAGCGTCGTGCGGTGGCGCCGCACCAGCTCGGCGAGGCGATCGAGGACCTGCTCGAGCTGCGTGTGGCTGGCGACCGCCTCCAACTCCGAGGGCGGCAGCTCGATGTCGACGTCGAGGCGCCGGAGGTGCCCACAGTCCACGATGGCGGGCAAAGGACGACCCGGTCCCGAGCCGCACAGGAGGCGGGCCACCACCTCGAGAGGCCGCTGGGTGGCCGAGAGACCGATGCGCTGCAGCCGCCCACCCGATTCCTCGGCCAGAGCGGCCAGGCGCTCGAGACTCAGGGCCAGGTGGGCGCCCCGCTTGTCTCGGGCCAGCGTGTGCACCTCGTCGACGATCACGGTCCGCACCCGACGCAGCCAGGCCCGCGACGACGGGGCGGTGAGCAGCAGGTAGAGGGACTCGGGGGTGGTGACCAGCAGGTCGGGCGGCCGCCGGCGCATGGCGGCGCGCTCGGAGGACGAGGTGTCGCCGGTGCGGACGGCAACGGTCAGGTCCGGAGGCGCCATCCCGGCGGCCCGGGCCGCCTCGGCGATCCCCTCGAGCGGCACCTGGAGGTTCTCGTGGACGTCGACGGCGAGTGCACGGAGGGGAGACACGTAGACCACCTCGGGGAGGCGCTCGGCGTCGGGCTCCTCCAGGCGCCGCCGGTAGGCGGCGTCGATGGCGACGAGGAACCCGGTCAGCGTCTTGCCGGTCCCGGTCGGAGAGGCGACGAGCACGTCACGGCCCTCGGCCACGAGGGGCCACGCGGCGCGCTGGGGTTCGCGTCGGGCCGTCGGGGAAACGGCCCTCGAACCAGGCCCGAACCGCCGGATGGAACGAGTCGAGGACGGCCGAGGTCGCCGGTTGGGTCGGCTCGGTGGGTGCCCTGTCGCTCATGTGCCGCGTCCTCTCTCGAACGGCCGCAGCTTAACGGTGGGCTGTTTCAGCACCTCCGCCCGCGTCAGCACCTCCGCCGGTGTCAGCACCTCCGGCGGGCGTCCCCCGACGGCGCGCCACCTCGAAGCTGGCCACGGCTCCGGCTGCAGCCACGTTGAGCGAGTCGATCGCCCCCCGCTGGGGAATGGCCACGACCTGGTCGCAGCGGCGCCGGACCAGCGGCGCGAGGCCCCGCTCCTCGTTGCCCACCACGAGGGCGACGGGGGCGTCCGCGGTCCCGAGGTCGAACACGGAGCGAGAGGCGTCGTGTGCCAGGCCGATCGACCAGACCCCGAGATCGGAGAGCCGCGACAGCGCCGCCGGGATGCCCGGGACCACGCAGAAAGACAGGTGCTCGATGGCGCCGGCAGCCACCTTGGCCACGGTCGGGGTCAGCCGTGCCGTGCGATGTCGGGGCAGGACGACGCCGGTCGCACCCGCGCACTCGGCGCTCCGCAGGAGCGCCCCGAGGTTGTGCGGATCCGTGACCCCGGCCACCACGAGGAGAAAGGGGACCCCTCGCTCGCCGCCGGCCAGGTCCTCGAGCGAGACGGGGACCAGGGGTGGCGCCCAGGCGACCACGCCCTGGGGCGTCTCGGTTCGCGCGGCCCGATCGAGGCGACCGCGCGGGACGATCTCGACCCGGACCTTGGCCGAGGCGGCCAACCGCTCGATGTCGTCCAGCTGCGGTGCCGGCTCCTGGTCGTCGGCCACCCACAGCCGCCGGACGCGGCGCCTGCCGGCCGAGAGCAGCTCGAGCACGGCCCTCCTGCCCTCGATCTGGTCACCCCCGAGCTCGTCGGACCCGCGACGGGCCGGCGTGCCACGGTCATCGCCGGATCCCCGGCCGCGGGGCGTGCCCGGGCGGCCGGCACCCCCCCGAGCACCTGCCCTGGCACCTGCCTTGGCACTTCCCTTGGCACTTCCCTTGGCGCCCGCCCGGCCTCTCCCCTGGCCGGCCCGGTGGGCGTCTGGTTGCCCACGGCCGGCCGATCGGCCGCCCCCTATCTGCCCTCGACCGGCCGACGTGCCGCCCTTGGCGCCGCCTCTCGACCGCCGACCCGGTTCACGCACGATCAGGCCCCCACGGCCGGGCTCGCCTCGAGCAACACGACGCAGAGGGCGGCCATGCCGTCGGTCAGCGCTCCGAGCCCCTCGGGCCGGGTGGCCTTGATCGAGACGGCGGCCCCGACGACCTCTCCCAACCGGCGGGCCATCTCCGCCGTGTGGGGAGCCAGCATCGGTCGCTGCGCGATCACCGTGCAGTCGGCGTTGACGACCGACCATCCGTCGGCGCGGGCCATGTCCACCACGGCCGCCAAGAGTCGGAGGCTGTCGGCGCCGGCCCAGCGCGCGATCGGTGTCGGGGAAGTGGCGTCCGAGGTCGCCGCGCCCGATCGCCCCGAGGACGGCGTCCGCCAGGGCGTGCGTCACCACGTCGGCGTCGCTGTGGCCCACCAGCCCGGGGGACCCCGGGATGGTCACGCCCCCGAGGACCAGCGGCCGATCGGCGGAGGTGGACAACACATGGCTGTCGAAGCCCTGGCCGATGCGCAGCGGCATCACGAGTTGCGGGCCAATAGGAACTCGGCGTAGGCGAGATCGGTCGGAGAGGTGAGCTTCAGATTGCCCGGATCGCCAGGCACCGCCCACACCGCCGCCCCGAGCGCCTCGACGAGCGCGGCGTCGTCGGTGGCCTCGGGCTCCCCTCGGTGCGCCGCTCGCAGGACCTCCGCGATGAATCCCTGGGGGGTCTGCACCGAGACCAGCCCCGAGCGGTCGAGGGTCCGGCGCACGGTCTCGGGCCCCCCGGATTCGCCTCGGTCGACCGCCTTGAGGGTGTCCGACACCGGCAGCGAGCAGACCGCGCCGGCGGCCCCCGCCTCGAGCGCCCCCACCACGGCGCGGAACAACGACGCCGGGGCCATCGGCCGCGCCGCGTCGTGCACGACGATCGCCCCGGCCTCCGCGGGAACCGCCTCGAGGCCCGCCCGGACGGAGGCCGACCGGGTCGCTCCCCCGAGCACGATGACGTCGGCACCGAGGTCGGGCAGGTCCTCGCCCGCTCCTCGCGGCACCACGACGACCACCCCGTCGGCCACGCTGCGGCACGCCTCCACCGACCACCGGGCGACGGGGCGGCCACCGAGTATCGCGAACTGCTTGGGGCCCCCGAAACGCGTGCCGGAGCCGGCGGCCACCACCACGGCCCAGACAGGCCGGACCGGTGCGGTCAGGGCAGTGCCTCGTTGAGCCGCTGCTCGGCGGCCTCCTCGTCCACGCCCAGGGCGAAGGTGAGCTCGGAGACGAGGATCTGGCGCGCCCTACCGAGCATCCGCTTCTCGCCCGCCGAGAGTCCCTTGTCCTTGTCGCGGATCGAGAGGTTCCGGACCACCTCCGCGACCTGGTAGATGTCGCCGGAACGGAGCTTCTCGGAGTGGTTCTTGTACCGGCGCGACCAGTTGGTCGGCATCCGCGCCTCCTTCTTGCGGAGGACTGCGAACACCTCCTCGACCTCCTCGTCGTTGATCACCTCACGCAACCCCACGCCATCGGTGTTGTCGGCCGGGACCATCAACGTCAGGTCGCCGTAGGCGAGCCTCAGCACCAGGTAGTCGCGCTTTTGGCCAAACGCCTCCCGGGACTCCCGCCGCTCCACCACGGCCGCACCGTGGTGGGGGTAGACCACCTTGTCGCCAACTTTGAACACGTTTGCTTCCTCACGGACGCCGAGACGTCCCGTCACGCTGCTCGCGGCGGTCGACAGCTGCCCACCTGTTCGCAAGGGTCAGCTCCGTCCGCTCGCCAATCCCGGACGGGACCGAAAGACCGACCCTCTAGGGTACACGAAGCGTCGCCGATCCCGGGTCGGGGTCATCCGTAGCGCTCGAGGATGCTGGCCTCGGCCAGCCGGGCCAGACCGTCCTTGACCGACCGGGCCTTGGCCTCGCCGACGCCCCCCACCTTCTCGAGATCGCCGATCGAGGCCCCCATGATCCGCGACAGGGTGGAGAAGCGCTCCACGATCCGATCGATGAGCGCGTCGGAGAAGCGCGGCAGGCGGTGAAGGAGGCGGTAGCCACGGGCCTCCACGGCCCGGTCCAGCGCCCCGGCGCCGCCACCGAGGCCGAGCGTCTCGGCCACCTTGGTCGGGTCGAGGATCTCGTCGCGCGAAAGAGAATGGAGCCGCCGCATCGCCGCCTCCATCTCGGCGTCCGCGACGGGAGCCGGCGACGTCCCGTCGACCCCGTCACCCTGGCCTCCCCGGCGGGGCTCCCCGACGACCAGGTAGTCGCGGACCACGAGCGAGACAGACTCGAGCACCCCGGCCGTGAGCTCCTCGAGCTGGAGCCACACCAGACGACCGTCCTCGCCGAGCTCGAGCAGGTACCACTGGATCTCGGTGGCGATCCGGTGCACGAGCTCGCCGGGCAGGAGGACCGCAACCACGTCGCGGGTGGCTACGGCGTCCTCCACCTCGAGCGTGGACAGCGTCGCCAGGGCGGCGTCGACGTGGCTGCGGAATCGCTGGAGCGTGGAGAGCGCCTGTCCGGCCCGCTCGAGCAACGAGGAGCTCGGCTGGACGACGTGCTTGCGATCGTTGCGGTAGATGGCGATCGTCGACATCGACTCCGAGACGGCGATGACGGGGACGTCGATCGAACGCGCCACCCGCTCGGCGGTGCGGTGACGGGTGCCGGTCTCACGGGTCGGGATGGACGCCCGAGGGACCAGATGGACGTTGGCCCGCGCGATGCGAGAGGCGTCCGAGGCCAGGATGATGGCGCCGTCCATCTTGGCCAGCTCGGAGAGTCGCTGCGGGCTGAACTCGGCGTCCAGGAGGAAGCCCCCCGATCCGATCGACAGCACGCTCGGGTCGTCGCCCACGACGATGAGCGCACCGCGCTTGGCCTGCAGGACCCGATCGATGCCCTCGCGCAGACCGGTGCCGGGCGCCACGAGGGCGAGCGCGGCGATCAGCGCTGGGCTGTCGTGCTCGACCACCACCCCGGCATCGTACAGCCGGTATGCGAACGACGGCCCCGTTCGGGGCCGTCGTTCAGTCGACGCTCGAACTGCTCCCGGCGAGCTCCATCGGCGGGGGCTGCAGGCCCTCCACCGACCGGAAGGCGAGCACCGGGCCCTCCTGACCGTCCGTGGGGCCCTCGTCGACGTCGACGATGACCGTCTCCCCGACGCGGAACTCCTTCCACAGGATCCGCTCCGAGAGCGGGTCCTCGATGAGCTGCTGGATGGCTCGCCGCAGCGGGCGGGCACCCAGCTGAGGGTCGTAGCCCCGCTCGGCCAGGAAGTCCTTGGCGGCCGGGGTCAGCTCGAGGCCGATCCCCTGCCCGGACAGCTGCGTCGTGACCCGCTGGACCATGAGGTCGACGATGGAGACGACCTCCTCCCGGCTCAGCTCGTGGAAGACGATCACCTCGTCGATCCGGTTGAGGAACTCCGGCCGGAAGTGGGACTTCAAGGCGTCGTTGACCTTCGCCTTCATCCGCTCGTAGGTGACGGCGCCCGAGCTCTTGGCAAATCCGATCGCCGACTTGCGCAGGTCGGCGGTGCCGAGGTTGGACGTCATGATCAGCACCGTGTTCTTGAAGTCCACCGTGCGTCCCTGCGCGTCGGTCAGCCTCCCGTCCTCCAGGATCTGCAGGAGGGCGTTGAACACGTCGGCGTGGGCCTTTTCGATCTCGTCGAAGAGCACCACCGAGAACGGCTTGCGACGCACCGCCTCGGTCAGCTGGCCGCCCTCCTCGTAGCCGACGTAGCCGGGAGGAGAACCGACGAGCCGGCTCACCGTGTGCTTCTCCATGTACTCGGACATGTCGAGCTGTATGAGGGCGTCCTCGTCGTCGAAGAGGAATTCGGCCAAGGTCTTGGCGAGCTCGGTCTTCCCGACACCGGTCGGGCCCAGGAAGATGAACGAGCCACTCGGCCGCTTGGGGTCCTTCAGCCCGGCGCGGGTGCGTCGGATCGCCCGGGAGAGCGCCTTGATGGCCTCCTCCTGGCCGATGACCCGCTTGTGCAGCTCGTCTTCCATCCGGAGGAGCTTGGCCGTCTCCTCCTCGGTCAGGCGATACACGGGGATCCCAGTCCAGTGGGCGAGCACCTCGGCGATCACGTCCTCGTCGACCACGTCGAAGAGGTCGACGCCCTCCGACCGCCACTCGGACTCCATGGCCTCCTTGGCGTCCAACCGCTCCTTTTCCTGGTCGGCCAAGCGCTTGGCCTGGTCGAAGGCGCCCTTCTCGATGGCCACCTCCTTGTCCTGACGCAGCCGGCCGATCTCCTCCTCGAGCTTCTTGTGGCTCGGAGGGGTGCTCATGCGGCGGATGCGCAGGCGGCTACCGGCCTCGTCGATGAGGTCGATGGCCTTGTCGGGAAGGTAGCGATCGGCGAGGTAGCGATCGGCCAGGTTGGCCGCGGCCACGAGCGCCTGGTCCGTGATGGTCACGGAGTGGTGCGACTCGTAGCGATCGCGCAGGCCCTTCAAGATGTCGATGGTCAGGGCGACCGTCGGCTGCTCCACCTTGACCGGCTGGAAGCGACGCTCGAGCGCCGCGTCCTTTTCGAGGTGCTTGCGGTACTCGTCGAGGGTCGTGGCCCCGACCGTCTGCAGCTCGCCCCGGGCGAGCATGGGCTTCAGGATCGAGGCGGCGTCGATCGCACCCTCGGCCGCGCCGGCGCCGACCAGGGTGTGCAGCTCGTCGATGAACAGGATGATGTCGCCCCGGGTGCGGATCTCCTTGAGCACCTTCTTGAGGCGCTCCTCGAAGTCCCCCCGATAGCGACTGCCGGCCACCAGGGCCCCGAGGTCCAGGGTGTAGAGCTGCTTGCCGGTGAGCGTCTCGGGCACGTCGTTGGCGACGATCCGCTGGGCGAGGCCCTCGACGATGGCGGTCTTGCCCACGCCGGGCTCTCCGATGAGCACCGGGTTGTTCTTGGTGCGGCGGGACAGCACCTGCATGACCCGCTCGATCTCCTTTTCCCGGCCGATGACCGGGTCGAGCTTGGAGTCGCGGGCGAGCTGGGTCAGGTTGCGACCGAACTGGTCGAGCACGGGAGAACCCGAGGGCGTGTCCCCGGTCGACGAGCCCGCGGCGGCTCCCACGGCCTCCTTGCCCTGGTAACCCGACATCATCTGGATGACCTGCTGGCGGACACGACCGAGGTCGGCGCCGAGGCTCACGAGCACCTGGGCGGCGACGCCCTCGCCCTCACGCACCAGCCCGAGGAGCATGTGCTCGGTCCCGATGTAGCTGTGGCCCAGCTGCAGGGCCTCGCGCAAGGACAGCTCGAGCACCTTCTTGGCCCGCGGGGTGAAGGGCGGCGAGCCGCTCGGCGCGCTCCCGGCCATCCCGATCGTCTCCTCGACCTTTTCCCGTACGGCCTCGAGGGTGATCCCCATGGACTCGAGGGCCTTCGCGGCGACGCCCTCGCCCTCGTGGATGAGGCCGAGGAGGATGTGCTCGGTCCCGATGAAACTGTGATTGAGAAGGCGCGCCTCCTCTTGCGCCAGAACCAGAACTCTTCGCGCTCGGTCGGTGAAGCGTTCGAACACGTGACCGCCTCCGTATCGGGTGTCTTCCAGGCAGTGTACAGGGGCCACCCTCCCCGCAACGCCGCGGGTCCCACCCACGACAACAGGGAATTCCCCGAAAACCGCCTGCGCTACGGGTCCCGGTTGTCCTGCCGGTGGGCCCGTCGCGTATCGTTCGTAATGGTGAACACCACGGAGGTGCTGGGTCTTCCTCGCCTCGTGCACGAGTTGGAACGCCTAGAACCCCTGCTCGCCACGTCGGTGACCACGGGCGACCCGTTCTTGGACCAGGTCACGACGCATCTGATCGCCGCGGGCGGCAAGCGCCTGCGGCCGCTGCTGACGTTGGCCTCGGGGACGGCGGGCGACCGACCGGCGACCGACGAGGAGCTGCTCGGAGGAGTGGCGGTCGAGCTCGTGCACCTGGCGTCGCTGTACCACGACGACGTCATCGACGAGGCGACGGTCCGACGCAACGTCCAGAGCGTCAACGGGCGGTTTGGCAACCTGGTCGCCATCGTGGCCGGGGACTACCTGCTGGCGCGCTCCGCCGCCATCGCCGCCGAGCTCGGGACCGAGATCGCCGGCCTCCTGGCCCGGACCCTCGGCCAGCTCTGCCAGGGACAGGTCACCGAGGTGCACTCGGCCTTCCAGCCCAGCCGCACCCGCGAGGAGTACTTCTCGACGATCGCCGGCAAGACGGCCGCCCTGATGGCGACCTCGTGTCGGATCGGCGGGCTCACCGGGGGACTCCCCCGGCCCGAGGTCGAGGCGCTCACCACGTTTGGCCAGTGCTTCGGCATGGTCTTCCAACTGCGCGACGACGTGCTCGACGTCGTGGCGGGCGAGCGGGAGCTCGGCAAGCCGGCGGGTCAGGACCTGGCGGAGGGCATCTACACGCTCCCCGTCCTCGCCGCACTCGAGGACAGGGGCACCGGCCGGGAGCTGCGGAGCTTGCTCGGCCAACCTCTCGCCCAGCCGGAGCGGGACAAGGCCCGCCAGATCGTCGCCGCCTCCCCGGGGATCGCCGTCACCCTCGAGGCCGGCCGTCGCTACGTCGACCAGGCCAAGCGTGCCCTCGACGCCGTGGGCTCTCCTCGGCTCCGCGAGGGTTTGGGCCGACTCACCGAGGCGCTGCTCGAAGGGATCCCCGGGTTCTGATTCCGCGCTCGGTGCCCATGGCGAGCGCTCAGCGCTCGGTGCCCATGGCGAGCGCTCAGCGCTCGGCGCGCAGCATCGGAAAGGCGATCACCTCCCGGATGTGGCTGCAGTCGCAGAACAGCATCGCCAGGCGGTCGACGCCGATGCCGAGCCCACCGGTCGGCGGCAAGCCGTGCTCGAGCGCCCGCAGGTAGTCCTCGTCGACCACCATGGCCTCCTCGTCACCGGCGGCGCGCTCCTCGGCCTGTGCCTCGAACCGGACCCGCTGGTCGTCGGGGTCGTTGAGCTCGGAGAACCCGTTGCCGATCTCCCGACCGGCGATGTAGGGCTCGAAACGCTCGACGAGCTCGGGATCCTGCCGGTGCCGTCGAGCGAGGGGCGAGACCTCGACGGGGTAGTCACAGACGAACACGGGGTCCCAGAGCGTCTTTTCCGTAGTCTTTTCGAACAGCTCGAGGAGTAGCTTGCCGGGCCCCCACGAGGGCTCCACCTCCCCTCCCGCCTCGAGCAGCCGCCGCCGCAGCTCGTCGACCGACGTCCGCACGTCGGCGGGCACGCCAGTGGTCTCGCTCACGAGCTCGGCCATCGTGGCTCGGCGCCACGGAGGTGTGAGATCCAGCTCCCTCCCCTGGTAGGTGAATCGGGTGGAGCCGACGACGTCCTCGGCGAGGCCGGCCACCAGGTCCTCCGTCAACGCCATCATGGCCCGATAGTCGACGTAGGCCTGATAGACCTCGAGCATCGTGAACTCGGGGTTGTGCCGATAGGACAGGCCCTCGTTGCGAAAGACCCTCCCGAGCTCAAACACCTTCTCGATCCCGCCCACCACCAGCCGCTTCAGGTAGAGCTCGGGGGCGATGCGGAGGTACACGTCGGCGTCGAGCGCGTTGTAGTGCGTGACGAACGGGCGGGCGTGGGCTCCGCCGGGGATCCGATGGAAGATGGGGGTCTCCACCTCGACGAATCCCATCGCCCACAGTCGCTCGCGCATGCGCCTCGTCATCCGGCTGCGTCGCAGCAGGACCTCGCGGCTGGCCGGGTTGGCCCAGAGGTCGACCTCGCGCTGGCGGTACCGGGTCTCCGGATCGGTCACCCCGCGCCACTTGTCACCGAACGGGCGTCTCGCCCGCGCCAGCAACACCCACTCCCGCACCCGGACGGAGGGCTCCCCTCGGCGCGTCTTGACGGGCTCTCCGCGGACGCCGATCCAGTCCCCGAGGTTGAGCCGGGTGAAGGCCTCGAATTCCTCCGTCTGGCGCTCGAGAGCGAAGAGCTGTACCTCGCCCGTCCAGTCCCGGAGGGTGGCAAAGGCCAGCCGTCCCTGGGGCCGGGAGAGCATGATCCTCCCGGCCACCGCGACCGACTCGGACGACTCCCCGCCGGGCTCCAGGCCCTCGGCCCGGCTGCGGACGTCGCGGGCGGGCTCGCTGCCGGCGAAATCGTACGGCGTGTCGGCCGAGCGCACCGCCTCGGGCTTCACGTGTTGGTCACCCACGGCGAAGGTTCCGGTGGTAGATGACGTACAAGCCGTGGAGCGTCAGCCAGGGCTCGATGTGCTGGACGGTCTCGGCATACGGCGCCACCAGCTCCGCCAGGCCGCCGGTGGCCACCACGGTCGCCTCGTCGCCCAGCTCCTGTGCGAAGCGACGGCAGAGACCGTCGACCTGCGCGGCAAAGCCGTAGAGCGCACCGGCCTGGATCGCCTCGGCCGTCGAACGTCCGATGACGGCCCTCGGCTCGACCAGCTCGACCCGTCGCAAGGCGGCGGCATGATGGAAGAGGGCCTCGAGGCTGATGGCGACCCCGGGGGTGATGGCCCCTCCCAGGTACTCCCCGGCCGCCGAGATCGCGTCGAAGGTCGTCGCCGTCCCCAGGTCGACAACGATGGACGGGCCGCCAAACAGGTCGAACGCGCCCACCGCGTTGGCGATCCGATCGGCGCCGACGTCCTTGGGGTTGTCGTAGAGGATCGGCATCCCGCTCCGGACACCGGGTCCGAGGACGACGCACGGGAGCTCGGCAAACCACCGGTTGGCCATGCTGCGCAGCTCGCCCGTCACCGTCGGAACCGACGAGCTCACCGCGATCGCCGTCACGGCCGCCGAGATGTCCAGGCCCTCGAGATCGAGCAACTGGGTCAGCATCACCGCGTACTCGTCGGGCGTGCGTGAAGGCACCGTCGAGAGACGCCAGTGATGGGTGAGCCCCCGGGGGGAAGGACCGTCCAGTGCCCCGATGCCGAGCCCGCCCGCCAGGGTGTCGGGGCTGGGATCGTTCTCGTCGTCGAGCGCGAAGAGGCCGATGACCGTCTCGGTGTTCCCGACATCTATGGCGAGCAGCACTTCATCCTCCTGAGCGCAGGTCCAGCGCGAGGTCCAGTATCGGCGCGGAGTGGGTGAGCGCTCCGACCGAGATGATGTCGACCCCCGCGGCTGCGAACCGCGGCGCCGTCTCGAGGCTGATGCCACCCGACGCCTCGACGAGGACGCCTCGCGCCGGCGAGGCGTCGCGCACCACCGCCACGCACCTGGCCGCCAGCTCGGGGTCGAAGTTGTCGAGCATGACGATGTCGGCGCCGGCCCGGCAGGCCTCGGAGACCTGCTCCTCGCGATCGCACTCGACCTCCACGGTGCGGCCGGGCCACGCACCCCTCGCCCGCTGGACGGCCTGGGTGATCGAGAAGCCACCGAGGTGGTTGTCCTTGATCAAGACGGCGTCCGACAGGGAGCCCCGGTGGTTGTGTCCTCCGCCCGCCCGCACCGCGGCCTTCTCCAGGGCCCGGAGGCCGGGCGTGGTCTTGCGGGTGTCGACAATGCGTACGTCCGCATCGACGGCGATGACGGCGTCGACGAACCGACGGGTCAGCGTCGCCACCCCGGACAGGTGGCAGAGGAAGTTGAGCGCCGTGCGCTCTGCGGTGAGGATCGGAGAGAGGGGGCCGCGGATCGTGGCGATCTCTTCCCCCGGCGCGAGCGGTGATGCCTCCGGGATCCGCCAGTCCAGCTCCGCATCCGGGGCGAGCTGCGCGAACACGGCCCGGGCGCACCGCTCGCCCGCCAGCACCCCCGCCTCCCGAGCCACCACCGCGAGCGATGCCGTCGTGGTCTGAGGGATCAGCGAGGCAGTGAGATCGCCGAGCCCGAGCACGTCCTCACGGACGGCTCGGTCCACGGCATCTCGCACCGCTTCGCCTGGCGGGTGGGGGTTCAGCGGGTCTCGGACCATCCGCCCTACAGGGAGCCCAGGGCCAAGCGACACCGCCAGGCGGGATCGGTTTCGGGGAAGTCACTCCTCGTGTGCGCGCCCCGGCTCTCCCGGCGCGTCGCCGCCGCGGAGACGAGCGCACCGCCGAGGGTGGCCAGGTTGACGAGCTCGCCCATCGCGACGGCCCCGTCGGCGGGCACGGTCGCGGGATCGGCGAGCTCGGTCCAGATCTCCTCCAGGACGCCACCGGCCATGGTGAGCGACTCGGCCGATCTCACGACCCCGGCTCCCGCGGTCATCGCCCGCTGGAGGCGCTCCCGGAGCTTGCCCAGGTCGGGCACGCCCGGACCCCCCTCGGGCGTCGGAAGTCTCGCTCCAGACGGTCCGCCGGCGGCGTCGGCGACAATCGGGCGGACGGCGATGGAGCCTCGGCGACGCTCGGGGTCGAGCACGGGCTGGACCGCTCCGGTGGGGGTGGGGCCGTCGCGCCCGTCGCCCAACGCCTCGGCCAGGCGAGCACCGAACACCATGCCCTCGAGCAAGGAATTGGAGGCGAGGCGGTTCGCGCCGTGCACGCCGGTACACGCCACCTCGCCGGCCGCCCAGAGCCCCGGCACGAGGGATGCGCCCCAGAGGTCGGTGAGCACGCCGCCCGAGAGGTGGTGGGCGGCCGGAGCGATCGGCAACCAGTCCCGGGAGGCGTCGAGACCCGCCTCCGCGAGGGAGGCCGCGATGTTGGGAAACCGCTCGTCAAAGTCCGTCAGCCCGGTGGCGTCCAGCCAGAGGTGGTCCACGCCGTGCTCGCTCATGCGCGAGGCCATGGCGCGGCTCACGACGTCGCGGGGGGCGAGCTCGTCGACGAACCGATCACCGGCGTCGTCCCGGAGGAGGGCGCCGTGTCCGCGCAGGGCCTCCGAGAGGAGGGGGCGGGGCATGGCCGGGTGGTGCAGCGCCGTGGGATGGAATTGGAAGAACTCGGTGTCCGCAACCGGCGCGCCCGCCCGCAGGGCCATCGCGATCCCGTCTCCGGTCGCCTCCACCGGGTTGGTCGTCACCGAGAAGAGCTGTCCCGCACCCCCGGTCGCCAGGACCACGTGGCGAGCCGCCACGGTCACGACCTTGCCGTCGGGTCGGCGAGCCAAGACTCCCCGGCACCGGCCGCCGGTGACCACGAGATCGAGGGCGAACCATCGCTCGAGCACCGCGGAGGCGGTGCGCCAGGTCGCCTCGACGAGCGCCCTCTCCACCTCGGCCCCGGTGGCGGCGCCGCCCGCATGCACCACCCTCGGCTGGGAATGGCCTCCCTCCCTGGCCAGGGACAGCCCGCCCGAGGCCTCCCGATCGAATTCGACGCCAAGGGCCACGAGCTCCTCGACCCTGGCCGGTCCCTCGTCGACCAGCACCCGGACCGCGTCGATGTCACAGAGCCCGGCGCCGGCGGCCAGCGTGTCCGCCAGGTGCAGGTCGGTGGAGTCCTCGTCCCCGCCGAGGACTGCCGCCACCCCTCCCTGGGCCCAGCGTGTGGCGGACTGCCAGAGCTCTCCCTTGGTCAGGACGCCGACCCTGCCAGCAGGCGGGCCACCCGAGATGCCGCCCCCGAGCCGGACGGCGACGGACAGGCCGGCCACTCCGCTGCCGATCACGAGCACATCGAGATCGGGCACATCGAGGTCTGCGATAGGTCGGTCTCCGACGGCCTCGTGCCCGAGTGGCGCGTCGGGACTCACGACCTCGAGATCACCGCTCCGCCGTCGCGGTCGGGGCCAGCTCGCCCCCGAGCACGGCAGAGGTCTCGTCGATCGCTCGGTTCTCGGCATCGACGTGCACGATGCACGGGGCATAGTCCTCGAGCTCCGAGTTGGAATAGTCGGCGTAGGTCAGGATGATGACCTTGTCGCCGGGGGCCACCAGGCGGGCCGCCGCTCCGTTGAGACAGATCTCCCCGGGGGCGCCCTCGATGACGTAGGTCTCGAAGCGCGCCCCGTTGTCGATGTCGAGCACCGACACCTGCTCGAAGGGCAGGATGTCGGCGAGCCGCAGGAGATCGGTGTCGATGCTGATCGATCCAACGTAGTTGAGGTCGGCCCCGGTGACCGTGGCCCGATGGATCTTGGACTTCATCATGCGACGCTGCACGACCACCCCGTTCCTTTCGTCGCCTGTGCCGGCGCCTGTGCGATGGTGGCGGGTGCCTCGAGGTTGTCGATGAGCCGGACCGGACCCACGGCTGCCGCGACCAGCAAGCGGTAGGTCGAGGCCGGGTCGAGCCGCTCGGGCTCTTCGAGTCTGGCCGGGTCGACGACCGCCGCGTAGTCGGGTCGCACCAGCGGCTCCGCCTCCATGGTCTGGCGCATGGTCCGACCCACCGAGCGCGCGTCCGTCTCGCCCGCCAGGATCCGCTCGCGTCCGGCGACGAGGGCCCGGTGGAGCGCGGCGGCGGCACGACGCTCGTCCCTCGAGAGCCGGGCGTTGCGGCTGGAGAGCGCCAGGCCGTCTCGTTCGCGCACCGTGGCGCAACCCACCACCTCCACGGGGAAGGAAAGGTCGGCAGCCATCCGCTGCACGACCGCAAGCTGCTGGTAGTCCTTTTCGCCGAAGTAGGCCCGGCAGCGACCGCTCGTCGCGAAGAGCTTGGCGACGACGGTGGCCACCCCGTCAAAGTGGCCCGGGCGCGTGGCTCCCTCCCACCGCTCGGTCAGCGAACGGACCGAGACCGTCGTGAGCACCGAGGCCGGCCCGTCGGGGTACATCGCCTCGAGAGGCGGGACGAAGACGATCGCCACGCCCTCCCTCTGGCACGCGCGAAGGTCCTCCTGGAGCGTCCGGGGGTAGTGGGCGAGGTCCTCGGGCACGCCGAACTGCAGGGGGTTGACGAAGATCGAGACGGCCACGCGGTCGCACTCCTGGACCGCCCGCTGGATCAGCCGGCGGTGACCGGCGTGGAGAGCTCCCATCGTCGGCACGAGACCGACCGAGTGGCCCTCGGCGCGCAACATCTCGAGGATGCGGGAAAGCTCCTCGGGTCGATCGACAACGGTCATCGGGTGACGCGTCATCGGTGTCACCGCGAGGCCACGACCTCCTCGTCGGAGGCGGCCGTGAGCCGCAGGGCGAGGGCCACGCCGGCGCTGTAACCGTCACGCTCGTGCTCGGCCAAGGCCCCGAGATGGCGGTCCAGCGTGTTCCAGTCCCCGCGCGCCGCGGGACCGGTGAGGGCGGCGGCCGGGCCTAGCCGACCCACGTCCTCCACTGCGGCCCGGGCCAGCGGCAGGAAGGCGTCGAGGTCGAGGTTGACCGACGCGGCGACCCGCTCGACCTGCCCGAGGAGGGCCACAACGTGGTTGGCGGCGATGCAGGCGGCGGCGTGGTAGGCCACACGGTCCTCGTCGTCCACGGAGACCACCCGGCCGCCCAGGGCGCGCGCCATCTCGGACGCGACGGGATCTCCGGCCACGGCGAAGGTCACGCCGCTGGTCAGGCGCTCCGCCCCGACGATGGGGTTCGGCAGCGGCACGAGCGGGTGGAGGGCGGCGCGACGAGGGTGGGGGTGCAGGACGTCGAGACCGGAGGACCCCGAGAGGTGCAGTACGACCGTGCTCTCGACGGGGCGCACGGCGGCCGCCACCTCGGCGATAGCCCCGTCGGGGGTGGCGATCACCAGCACGTCGGTACCGACCGCGGCCTCCTCGAGCCTCGCACCCCGCCCGACCACCTCGACTCGCCAGCCCCGACGCTGCAGGGCGCTGGACAGGGACAACCCGGCCCGACCGGGCCCGACGATCCGCGCGCTCGACATGCGACCTCCTCCGGCGTTCCGGCCCGTCTCCGGTGCCGTTCGCCTCCTCGAGTCCGATTGAGCCTTGGGGCCGCTCTGCCTCTCGGCCGCGCACCCTCCGTCGGCTACAGCGTACCCGCGAGGATCACCTCGCCACCAGCCCCCTTGAGCGCCTCGGGGGGCACCAGCTCGGGGGCCAGGTCGGCGAGCGGCACCAGCACGAAGCGACGCTCGAACATGCGTGGATGCGGTACCTGAAGGTCGTCGTCGTAGACGCGCTTGTCGCCGACGAGCAGGACGTCGGCATCGAGCGTGCGGGGCCCGAAGCGCACGGTTCGCACGCGGCCGGCGTCCTCCTCCAATCGCCGGCACAGCTCGAGGAGCTGGCGCGGCGACGAGGAGGTGCAGAGCTCCACGACGACGTTGAGGTAGGGATCCTGCCCGACCGGGCCACCGACGGGAGAAGTCTCGTAGACGGGGGAGACTGCGATGACCTCCTCGAGGGCACGCAGGGTCGACACGGCCTCCTCCAGGTAGAAGCGGCGGTCGCCCAGGTTGGAGCCGAGGCCGACGAAGGCTCTGTCGGGCCCGCCGGACGGCGATCCGGTCACGGCTCGCCGGGCGTCCGATGCCGGACGACCCGCACCCCTGCGGTGTCCAGGTCCGCGGGCACCGGCGGCCGCAACTTGCGCACCGCCACGACCACGGTGGTCAGCCGGCGGTCGACCCCCAGCAAGCGGTGGGCCACGGCGTTGGCCAGCGACTCCATCAGCGAGAAGCTCGTCTCCCCACCGACGACGTCGACCACCCCCTCCACGAGCCCGCCGTAGTCGACCGTGTGGGAGAGCTCGTCGACGAGACCCACCGGGGCGGTCCCGGTGTACGCGTCGACGTCGACGACGAAGGGCTGCGGCCGGCCCCGCTCCTCCGGCAGGACGCCGTGGGTGCCGAGGATCCGCAGCCCGCGCAGCTCGATCCGATCGAGGGCATCCAGGTCGGTCACGGAGGCTCCCGCCGCTTCGCGCTCAGGGCTCGCTCGGTGGCATGAGCTCCGTGGCCGCCACCAGCACTTCCCTGCCGCCCGATCCCATCTGCCGCCCGACGAGGCGCTCGACCAGCCACGTGGCCTGGGCGCCCGAGGTGGCGCGCCGAGACCAGTACAGGAAGCCCGCGGCGGTCCCCATGACGCTGTCGCCGAGCTCGTCCCCGTGCACCAGCACCTTGTGGCCCTCCGACATCGACGCCTCGAGGTCCTTGTAGCACTCCGAGAGATTTGGCCGCCGGTCCACCCCCGCAGCGAGGGGGTAGTTGGCCCAGACGAGGCCGTTCTCGTCATAGGCCTGCAGGTTGTGGGGGGACGTGAGCAAGGAGATGACGCGGTTGAACTCCTGGCCCTTGAGCCAGATGATCTCCTCCTGGCGCCGGACACGACGGTGGCTGGCCCCGAAGCCGCCGGGACGCTCGCTCAGGGCGAGTCGGTCCCGGATGATCCAGGTGAAGTTGCGAGGCGGGATCCCGGCCGCCCATTTGCCCCTCATGCCACAGCCTCGCTCCCCGCGATCCCGATCAGCCGCACGGCTCGCACGGTGGCGGCCACGTCGTGGACACGCACCATCCCGGCGCCGTGGGTGACGGCCCAGACCGTAGTGGCCAGCGACCCGGGCAGCCGGGCCTCGACGGGCAGGGGGTCGCGAGGAGCGCCGTCGCCGACACCGGCGGCACCGATGTGCCCGAGGAACGACTTGCGGCTCGTGCCGACCAGGACGCGGTGCCCCGACTCCGCTGCGGCGTCGACGAGCGCTTCGAGGTGCCCGAGCAGCTCGAGGTTGTGCGCGGCCGTCTTGGCGAACCCGATGCCGGGATCGAGCCAGACTTCGCGGACTCCGGCGGCCACGGCTCGCGCCGCCGTCTCCAGCAGCGCCCGTCGGACCTCCCACACCACGTCGCGGTACTGCGCCAGGCGCTGCATGGTGGCCGGCGTGCCCCGCCGGTGCATGGCCACCCAGCCCACGCCGAGCTCTGCCGCGATCGGCCACAGCTTGCCGGAGACGTCGTTGACGAGGGTGGCACCTGCGGCAACGGCGCGCTCGGCCACGCCGGGCTTGACGGTGTCGACGGAGACCCGATGCCGCTCTCCGGCGAGGGCCTCGATGACGGGGATGACCCTGGCCAGCTCCTCTTCCTCGCCGATCTCGACGGCGCCAGGTCGGCTGGACTCCCCGCCCACGTCCAGCACGTCCGCGCCCTCGGCCAGCAACTCCCGGCCGTGCTCCACGGCGGCCGCGGAGTCGAGGTAGCGGCCCCCGTCGTAGAAGGAGTCCGGGGTCACGTTGACGATGCCCATGACCATGGGACGCGCACCGTCGGGCATCCGGCCAGCGTAGGCCACGCCGCCTCGCCGACGGCCGCTCTCGCCCGCTCCTCGCCGCCTCGACCGGGGGTGGAGCGGCCGCCGATCAGCGCCCGTGGAGGAACTGCATGGCCTCGGCACGGGTCGAGGGGTCTGAGCGGAAAAGGCCGCGCACGGCCGAGGTCACGGTGAGCGTGCCGGGCTTCTTGACCCCCCTCATCGACATGCAGAGGTGCTCGGCCTCCACGACGACCAGGACGCCGCGAGGCCCGAGGCGGTGCTCGATGGCGTCGGCGACCTGCGACGTCATGCGCTCCTGGACCTGGAGCCGCCGGGCAAACCCCTCGACCAGGCGGGCCAGCTTCGAGAGTCCCGTGATGCGCCCGTCGTCGGCCGGAATGTAGGCGACATGGGCACGGCCGATGAAGGGAATGAGGTGGTGCTCGCACAGGGAGGCGAACGGGATGTCGCGCACCATGACCATCTCGTCGTGCTCTGCGGCGAACGTCACCGTGACGTGCCGGGAAGGGTCGTCGGAGATGCCCGAGAACAGCTCCTCGTACATGGCCGCCACCCGCTGGGGCGTCTCCTGCAGACCGTCTCGGTCCGGGTCCTCCCCGATGGCGGCCAGCAGCTCCCCGACCGCCTTTTCCACTCGTTGGACGTCTACCGCCACTGCAACCCTCTCCCTGAACGGCTCGCTCGGATTCTTCTCCCGCATGCGTCTACCGGTCGGCGGCGCCGCGACGCGCGCCTCACCTGGCCCGACACCCGAACGACGGCGCCGGCCCCCGCCACTCAGACCGGCCGGGCCGGATCGCCCAGGTAGGTGTGGACGGCCGCCAGGTTGCGGAAGCGCTCGGCCACGTCGAGGCCGTAGCCGACGACGAAGACGGGAGAGATCCGGAAGCCCACGTAGCGGAGGTCCAGGTCGACGCGTTGCTCCCCCTCCTTCACCAGGAGCGCGCAGATCTCGAGACTCGCCGGCTGACGCGCCTGGAGGTATCGCCTCAGGTAGCTGAGGGTGAGCCCGCTGTCGATGACGTCCTCCACGACCAGGACGTGGCGGCCGGCGAGGTCGGCGTCGAGATCCTTGACGATCCTCACGACGCCCGACGTCTTGGTCGCGCTCCCGTAGGAGGAGACGGCCATGAAGTCGACGTCGACGGCGAGGTCGATGGCCCGGCAGAGGTCGCTCATGAAGATCATGGCGCCCTTCAGGACCCCGACGAGCAGCGGCGGGTCGTCGGGGTAGTCGGCGGTGATCTCCGCACCGAGCTCGGAGACACGCTGGGCCAGGGCCTCCGCATCGACCACCGGCGGCCCCACGACCGGAGTCCACCAGCCCGACCCGGCCAGGGCGACGTCCTCGGAGTTCACCCGTCAGACCCTACGCCAAGCGCTGACCACCTCCGGCCCGATGCCCCAGCTCGGAAAGGGAGGCCCGTGGTGGTCGCCCGCCCGTCCCCAGGTCCTATGTCCGATCGAGGTACAGCCGCCCCCTCGACCGCCGGACCTCCAGCGCGCCCTCGAGCTGCGTCGCCACCGTCAGACCCCGCGCCACTCCCAGCACCCGCTCGACCTCCGCCAGGGTGGGCGGATGGCGATCGACGAGGTCGCCGCTCGCGCCACGGTACCGGGCCTGCCGCAACCAGCCACGGACCGCCCGGCGGGCGAGCGCGACCGGAGCCGCCGCCAAGCCCTTGGCATCCGACGGGTCGGGCAGCGCGGAGGACGCCAGCGCGTCCAGCTCCTCGGCTTCGTCGGCGAGCAGGCAGGCCTGCCGCGCCAGGACCGGCACCAGGTCGCGCTGGGCGATCCGGCAGCACAGGGGAAGCAGCTCGTGGCGGATGCGGTTGCGCAGGAATCTGGGGTCGTCGTTGCTCGGGTCCTCCACCCACCGGAGGCCGAGGGCACGGCACGCCTCCGCGGCCTCGGCGCGGCGGATGCCGAGGAGAGGATGACGGTGGCCGGCCCGCATGCCGGCCAGGCCGTCCACCCCGGCCCCGCGCAGGAGATTGGAGAGGACCGTCTCCGCCTGGTCGTCCATCGTGTGGCCGGTGGCCACCTCCGGAGGCAGGCGGGTGAAGCGAGCCGCCCTTGCTCGTGCCTCGAGGTTGGGCCCCGGGTCGACGGCGACGCGAATCGACTCGAAGCGGGCCCCGACGCTCGCCGCGGCCCCGGCAACGAGCCGGGCCTCGTCGGGTCCCTCGGGTCGCAGGCCGTGATCGACGTGCACCGCGGTGACGACGCAGCCGGCGGCGACACCGAGGGCCATCAAGGCGAGGGAGTCGGCGCCACCCGAGACGGCGCAGGCGAGCTCGCTGCCGGCCGACGGGAAGTTGGTCCTCGGCAGCAGGTCGGTCACCTCCTGCGGCCACACCTCGATCGGGCACACCTCGATCAGACGCCCGCGGACATGCCCTCGATTCGCTGCACCCACGACGAGGGGAGACGGATCTCCTCCATCGTCGGCAACCACTCGGGACCGCGCCAGACCCGGTCCATGAGCTCGCGGCCGCCCTCGCCCTCCACGGCGTGGATAAAGCGCTCACCGTCCGCGTACTGGCGCATCTTGGCCTCGATGCCGAGGATCTGCTGGAGCAGTCGTGCCGGTCCACGAACCTGCTCGCGTCGCTCCTTGAGCGTCTTGCTGAATCGCTCGGCGCCCGGGACGACCCCGGCTCCCGCACGGTCCATCGTGACGTCGCCGTGGCCCTCCAGGAGGCTCATGAGCGCCTGGATCTTCCGGATGACCACCAGCTGGTCCTCCGACGCCACGAGGCCGAGCATCCCGGCGTCCTCCAGTGGGCTCCGACCCGCACGCACCTCCTCGGCCGCCCGGCGCAGGGCGTCGGCCAGGGCCTTGGGATTGGCGATGAACGGCTCGAGACCCTCCTGCACCAGCGAGAGGAAGTAGCCCTTGAGCCAGGGCACCCCGGTGAACTGTGCCCGGTGGGTGACCTCGTGGAGGGCGAGCCACAGGCGGAATTCGCCCGAGGGGAAGCCGTGGCGGTGCTCCAGCTGGACCACGTTGGGGCCGACGAAATAGACCACGTCCTGGTCCTGGACACCCTCCTCCGCCAGCAGCACGTCGTACTGTCCGAGCACGCGGCCGGACATCCACGCCAGCACCGCTCCGAGCTCCGTCCCGCTGGCGAACCGCCCCGCCTCCACAAACGGGCGCATCCCGAGGATGGGCAGGCCACGGCGCCTCGCCTCGAGACGTGCCAAGGCGGGTGCCAGGAGGCGCTCAAACGACGCGACGTTGAGCCTCGCCCACTGCGGGCGGTCGGTGACCTGCGCTCGGGCAGTTCCCGGCGGACGGAGGCCGGTGCACTGTGCGACCAGCTCTTCCGCCTGGGGCACGAGCTCGTCGAAGACGCGCTGGACCTCGACCGCGTCATACGTAGCCGGGACGGCCCGGCGTGCCGCCAGCCAGCTCGCCACCCGTGACGCCACGCTCCAGTCGACGACCTGTGCGGCCGAGGCCTCGGCATCGGTCTCGGGCTCCACGAGCGCCGGGGCCCCGCCGGCCGACGCCCTGCGCGGACTCACCGTCAGTTGCTCCCGGCGTGGTCTCGGTGCCGGCGTTCCTCCTCGATCGCCTCGGCGACGCGACGCCGGAGGGAGTCGGGGACGTGGTCCCGGCACTTGTCCGCGATCACCTGGCGCAGCTCCGCCTCGAACTCCGCCGCGTCGGCACAGGAGTGGCAGTAGTCGAGGTGCTCGGCGATCAGGCGGCGGTTCTCGTCCGTGAGCTCGCCGTCCAGGTAGTGGTACAGCTGGTGCACCGCCTCCCCACAGTCGACGTTGGGTCCGAAGAGCCCGCCACAGGCACCCGGGTCCTGGAAGGCCTCCCCGCCGCCGTCCGCTACTCGCTCAGACACCTTGGGCCACCCGATCTCCCGCTCCGACTCCCGTGCTCAACCGGCCGACGGCGTGCTACCCACGAGCCCGCGCCGTTCCGCATAATCGACCAACGCCTTTTGCAGGGCTCTTCTTCCTCGGTGGATGCGGCTCATGACCGTACCGATCGGAACCTCGGTGATCTCGGCGATCTCCTTGTAGGTGAAGCCCTCGACGTCCGCCAGCACCACGGCGATGCGGAAGTTGTCCGGCAGGGACTCGATCGCCTGCTTGACCTCGTCATCGGTGATGCCGGCCAGCACCTCGTCCTCGGCGCTGCGGCTGCCCGCCCCGTCGCCCGCAACCTTCCGGTAGAGGTAGAGGTCCTCGACGTCCTCCACGTCGGTGACCTCGGGGCGACGCTTCGCCGCTCGATAGTTGTTGATGTAGGTATTCGTGAGGATCCGGTAGAGCCAGGCCCGGATGTTGGTTCCCTCGGTGAAGCTGTCGAACGCCCGGTAGGCCTTGAGGTAGGTCTCCTGGAC
Organism: uncultured Actinomycetes bacterium; assembly: GCA_963773635.1. Lineage (GTDB taxonomy): Bacteria > Actinomycetota > Acidimicrobiia > Acidimicrobiales > RAAP-2 > CAVZBW01. The sequence continues at coordinate 2,141,890 of CAVZBW010000005.1, forward strand.
CAGGTCCTCGGCGTCGGCGGGATTGCGGGTCATCCGGAGGGCCGCGCTGTACAGGGCAGCCATGTGCTCCATTGCCAGCTCGCTGAACCGGCCCCGATCAGCCATGCACGCACCCTACCCACCTGCGCGGCGGGCCGGCGAGCGGTCCAGGGCGGCGCGTTAGGGTTTGCCGGTGGGCGAGAACCTGGCACACAAGGGGGACTGATGGCCCAATCGTCCTCCGGTACGGCAATCGACCTGGTCGATGGTGCCTTCTACGGTGGAGATCCCTATCCCGGCTTCAAGTGGATGCGGCAGCACGAGCCGGTCTATTTCGACGAGCGCAACGAGGTCTGGGGCATCTCCCGCCACCGAGACCTGAAGGACGTCGCCAAGGACCCGGCGACCTTCTCCAACGCCCAGGGCATCCGCCCGGACAGCGGGCCGCTGCCGATGATGATCGAGATGGATGCCCCCGAGCACTTCCGGCGCAGGCGCCTCGTGAGCGAGGGGTTCACGCCGCGCCGGGTGCGCGAGCTCCAAGACGACATCCGGTCGATCTGCGACGCCATCATCGACGACGTGTGCGAGCGGGGCTCGTGCGACTTCGTGCGGGACATCGCCGCACCGCTGCCGATGATCGTGATCGGCGACATGCTCGGGGTGGCCCCGGAGGATCGTGACGATCTCCTTCGGTGGTCCGACGACATGGTCACCCCGCTCGGGGCCGCGGACGAGAGCCAGCTCCAGCGGGCGATGACCGCGTTTACCGAGTACACCGACTACATCTTGAAGGTCATCGAGCAACGGCGACGGAGCGGCTCGCGCGACGACCTGGTCGGCACGCTCGTGCACGCCGAGATCGACGGCGACCGGCTGGACGAGCTCTCGCTGGTGCACGAGACGCTGCTCATCCTGATCGGCGGGGACGAGACGACGCGCCACGTGATCAGCGGAGGGATGGCCGAGCTCCTCGCCCGGCCCGACCAGCGGGACCAGTTGGCGCGCGACCCCTCCCTCCTCCCGACGGCGGTCGAGGAGATGCTGCGCTGGGTCAGCCCGATCAAGAACATGGCGCGGACCGCCACCCGGGACGTCGAGCTGCACGACCGGCGGATCCTGGCGGGCCAGAAGCTGCTCCTCCTGTATCCCTCGGCCAACCGCGACGAGGAGGTCTTCTCGGAGCCGGATCGCTTCGACATCACCCGCTCGCCCAACGACCACGTGGCCTTCGGGTTTGGGGCGCACTTCTGCCTGGGCAACCAGCTCGCGAGGCTGGAGCTGCGGGTCATGTTCGAACGGCTGCTCGCCCGCCTCCCCGATCTCGCCCGGACCGACGACGGGCCTCTCCCGCTGCGCCAGGCCAACTTCATCTCGGGCATCGAGTCCATGCCGGTCCGGTTCACCCCGTCGCGACCGGTCGGGGCGTCGCCCTCGTGAGCGACGCGCTGGTCGGGCGTAGCGCCCTCGTGACCGGAGGGGGCAGCGGCATCGGTCTCGCGACCGCCAAGCGGTTGGCCCGTGACGGTGCGCACGTCACGATCTGCGGCCGCACCCGGTCCAAGCTCGAGGCCGCCGCCGAGAGCATCTCCTCGGACGTGGAGGGGGCGAGCGTCGAGCACATCGTGGCCGACGTCACGGTGGAGGACGACGTCGCCCAAGCGGTGGCGGCGGCCGCCAAGGCGACCGGTCGCCTCGACATCCTCTTTGCCTGTGCCGGTGGCTCGTTTCACATGGGGCCGCTGCTCGAGGCGGATGCCGACGCGGTGCGCTCCACGATCGAGCTCAATCTGGTGGGCTCGTTCCTCTGCGTGAAGCACGGAGCGAGGACCATGGCGGGTCATGGGGGCGGCTCGATCATCTTGATGTCGTCGGGCGCCGGGCACTTCCCCCACCGCTTCCTGTGGGCCTACGGCATGTCCAAGGCGGCCATCGAGTCGCTCTGCGCCTATGCCGCCGAGGAGCTGGGCGATCGCGGGATCCGGGTCAACACCGTCCAGCCCGGCATCATCGACGACGATCTCATGTCCGCCATCACGGCGGGGGGTGCCCTCCTCGAGGACTACCTGGAGCAGATGCCGATCCGACGGGTCGGGACGGTGGAGGACGTGGCCGAGGCGGTGCGTTTCCTCGCCGCCGACGAGTCGTCGTGGATCACCGGCGAGTGTCTGGCCGTCGACGGCGGTCACCACCTGCGGCGCGGCGCGAACTACTCGCTGCTCTTCGAGGGCTGAGGGAGTCCCTCGGCCGCCCGGGGCGCTGCCCCGTCCGCGCCGAGGAGCCAACGGAAGGTCTGCCCTTCGGGCTCCGAGAAGAGCCACACCCGTCGCTCCGCGATCGGCCGCCACTCCGGGTCGCCCCTCTCGAAGTACTCGACGTGGACCCGCAACGGAAACAGGCCCGTGTGCTCGGGGTCCTCGGCCAACCAAGCGGCGAGCAGGTCGTCATAGACCGAGCGGCACGACCCCCCGAAGCGGGCGGACAGCTCCCCCACGGTGGCCTCTGGTGTGGCCGTGAGGTAGCGCAGGATGTCGACCAGTCGCAACAAGCGTGCCGCGTCGCTCAGCTTGGCCATGCCGACACCCCCGGCATCGCCGCACCTCCTCGAGGACGAGAGGACACCCGCCACCCGGGCGACCAGGTCATGCCATCGTTGATGGTCGGCTCGATGGTCAGGCCGGTCTGCTCGAAGGTGTAACGCAGCCGCTCGACCCGCCGCTGCATCGAGCCGCCGTCGGGGACGGGCCGACCCTCGCGCCGGCAGTTTTGGGCGATCACCTCCTCTACCTCGTCCCTTCGCACCTGCCCGCGTTGGAGCAACCTCACGAGAACCCCGAGGGCGTCCTGGTATCCCGTGTTGCGCCCGCTGCGGACACCGCGAGCCCTGGCCTGCGACTGAGGGTGTCGATGCACCTCCTCCACCACGTCCTCCACCGGGCCTCACCTCCACGCCGATCCTGCGCTCAACTGGCGCTGGCGATCGTGCTCCTCGCGAAGGGCGCGCTCCATGCCGCTCGGGCCGGGATCGGCTTGCCGAGAGCGGGAGAGATTCCCGCCCCGCAAGGCAGGCCGTGCGTCGTCAGCCGTGTCGCTGGTTCCGCGGCTCCTTGCGGCGCAGCTCCGCCACGGTCACCGCTCCGCGGCGGACCGCCTCGTTGGCGAGCTGCGCCCGGCGCGAGAGGCCCGTCTGGTAGATCCCGAACTTGTCGTAGAGGCTCGAGAGGTGGAACTTGATGGCGGCCTCGCTCACGACCAGCTCGGCCGCCATCTCCTTGATCGTGGCGGGCTGGGCGAAGCTTTCGCTTCCCAGGATCGGTCGACAGAGCGCGACCAGCGTGTCGTGCTCACGGCCGGTCATTCGTGGGACCTCCTCGCTGGCAGAGAGCGTCTCGTCGCTCTCCTCGGTCTCGAGGTTCCGGAAGACGAGCCGGGTCTCGCCGACCCGTAGCTCGTCGCCATCCTCCAGCCGGTGCTCGGCCAGGAGCCGCTCGCCGTTGACGAACGTCCCGTTGATCGAGCCGAGATCTCGAACGCTCCAGCCCGCGGCAAAGCACTCGAGCAGCGCGTGCAGCCTCGAAACCTGCAGATCGTCGGCGAGGCAGACGTCGTTGCTCGGACCCCGGCCCAGTGTCACCCGGTCCTCGTCGAGCGGGACCAGCGCAGGACCCGCGGCGGACCAGACCTCTAGGAACGCTCGCATCTCTCTCCGACCCTCCGTCGCCGGGGGATCCCCGGCCTGGCCACCAAGCGACACCCCGCTTGCCATTACATTCTTTCTCCTACTGACCGTCCGACGTAGTGTCGCGCACTTCAGCTGCACGTTGGTCGCGGACGGCCGGATTTCTTCCTATCTCGCGGGTCGGACATTTCTCGCCTGCGGACGAGGGAATTCCACCGGTTCGGCCGATCCCCATGCGAACCCCTCCCCCGTACCGTGCAGCTCGACCTGTCGATCGACGCCCGGGTGATCCGGGGTCCAAAGGAGGAAGAATGCACGGCTATTTCATGATTTTCCTGGTCCTGCTGGTGCTGGCCTGGGTGGGGGGCGCCATCTGGTTCTTCAGCGGGCCGGCCAAGGCGGCCGACAGCTACGTCAACCAGCTCGCCGGTTCGATCACCAGGCGCGACGATGCGGTGCTGTTCCGTCAGCTCTACCGCAACAAGCAACCGAGGAACGTGGTGCTGGCGTGGGTCCTGACGGCCTTCTTCAGCCCGACCGTCTCCTACATCTACTCCCGCCAGTGGGTGAGAGGCCTGCTCTCGGTCGCCACGCTGTGGGGGTTCGGGATCTGGTGGCTGGTGTCGATCTTCTCGATGCCCTTCGAGGTGATGAACATCAACAAGCGTCTCGCCGACGAGGCCTACGCCGAGCTGCGGCTCGCCCGCCCCGAGCTGTTCGGCGGCGCGGGCACCCGGGAGGCCCCCACGCCGCACGGTCTCAATCCCGAGGCCCTGCGCCGGGCGGGCTACGTGCGCCACGACGGCGGGTCCGTCGCGGGCTGACCTCCGGCTACTCGACGGCGGCTTCGGACACCGGCACGGTCACCGTGACGACGGCGCCGTGCCGGTGTCCCGGGGCGTTCACGCGATGCCGAGCGCTCTGGCTGCCGGTAGCGGGTTGTAGAACTCCCTCTGGCGACAGATCCTGTCGCCTCGGAACAGGAACACTCCGATGTAGCGGTTGGCGTAGGGCTTCTGGGTAGAGGTGACGTGGCCCTCGCTCACGTACTCGGCGACGACGGCGTCCCGTTCGGGGCAGACGAGGGTCTCGGTGACCGAGATCTCGATCGAGAACGTGCCGAGCGCCTGGCGCAGGTAGGCCCGGACGGCCTCCTTGCCCTCGATCTCGAGCGGCGGATCGGCGTAGGGCAGCTCGAGGACGAAGTCCTCGGTCCAGTGCTCGGCCATGCCATCCACGTCCCCCCTACCGACGGCGGCGAGAAGCCCGAGCACCTCATCGACGCGCGACATCCCGCCAGAGTACGTCCAAACCGCCCGCTCAACCCCCCGACGGACACCACGCGTTGGAGGGGACCCCCTTGCACGGGTTGGGCATCGTGGCCAGCTTGGGCAGGGGATGCATCACCACGTCGCTGTGCTGCGGGTACTGCGCGCCAGCCGGGCAGGCCCCGACCTGGGTGTCGCAGAGCACCTGCCCCAGGAGGGAGGGCGGGGCGTTGGCCTTGGACGTGAGCGGACCGCAGGTCGGCTGGGACTCCTCGAGGTCGCTGGGCACGCTGCCGTTGGGGGCGTTGTTCCGCGCATAGCAGTTGCGCGGCTGACCCGAGTCGATGGCGAGCTGGCCGTAGTCGGCGTTGGACGGGTTGCCGAAGAAGCCGTTGTGGTGGAACGTGTTGTCGAGCAGGGCGTCCCCCTGAGGGTCGTAGACGCAGCCCAGACCCGACGTCTGCACGCCGCCGGTCTTGGAGCAGCTCTGACCCAGGGAGGGGGTGTTGCCGTCGGGGTAGGGGATGAACAGCACGCCCCACGCCCCGTTGTCGGCGAAGACGTTGTCCATGACCGTGTCGTTGCGCCCCCCCGAGACGGTCATCCCGGTGCCGGTGGGTCCGTTGCTCGCCTCGCCGGCGGAGGGTACGTCGGGGTTGTTGTTGTCGTGCACGTAGTTATGGACAAAGACCCAGCACGAGTGGGTGTGGGTGATGGCGCTGGTGCCGTTGTGGGGGCAGGCACCGTTCTGGGGGGCCGGCGGGTCCCCGTTGATCTGAGTGTTGGTGTCGAACCCGTCCTGGTTGTTGTCGAACTGGGAGTGCTCGATCACGATCCGGCCACCGGAGTTGGTGCCGGAGTACCCGAGCGGGTTGTACTCCATCCAGGCGTGGTCGATCGCCATGTTGCAGGCCTGCTTGCAGGCACCCACGTACATTCCCGAGTCGTTGAAGTTGCTCGCGTAGATCTGGTCCCACGACCCGCCGCTCGAGTTGCCGGAGAAGATGCCATAGGTGGCGGCGGTGGCCTCGCCCCCAAAGTAGGTCGACGTCGCGGTGAGGTAGCTGCCCTCGTAGCCGAAGAGGCCGACCTGACCGGTGCCGGCACCGCCGTTCCACCAGATCTGGTTGCCCGAGTCCCCGCTGCCGCCGAGAAAGTTGCAGACGGTGAGGTTGTCGATGCTCACTCCGTGGGATCGGTAGACCACGATGCCGTTGCGGCCGAGCTGCTTGCCCCCGCTGGAAGCGCCGAGGTTCTGATCCGAGGGATTGGAGGAACAGGCGCTGCTTCCGGCATTGGTCCCGTCGACGATCACGGTGTTGCGGTTCATGCCTCTCAGGTGAAGCCCGGGCGTCGTGATGAGCACGCCCCCGTACCCACCCTGGTCGACGTTCGACGTGTGGCCCGAGAGATCGGCGTTCTCGTGGTAGTCGCCGGGGCCGATGAGGATCCAATCGCCCGGTTTCGCCGCGTCGACCGCGGCCTGGATGGTGCGGTACGTGCCGGCGTGGCCCTGGTAGGTGCCGACCAGGAGGACCCTCTGCCCGGAGGTGGCCGCCGAGGCGGTCGTCCCGGCCGGAGCCACCGCGAAGGCTGCGAGCAGGGCCGAGGCTCCCGCGGTCACGGCCAGCCGTCTCCAGAGCTTGGTGATCATCCGGACCCCCTCGATGACGCGTGAGGCGCGAAAGTCTAAGTGAACGATGCCTCGACCTCTCGGGGCCTTCTGGCACCATCCGTCGCCGGGCCTCGAACCTGGGCGGACCATACTGGCGCCGTGGAGACCGAGAGCCGCAGTCCTACCAGCGCCCGCCGCCTGGCCGGTGAGCTCGAGCGAGCCGGCGTCGAGGCCATTGCCCTGAGCTACGTGGACAACAGCGGGATCACCCGGGTCAAGACGATTCCCCCCGCCAAGCTCGTCTACGCGGACACCGCCGGGATCGGCATGTCACCGGTCTTTGACACCTTCTTGCTCGACGATTCGAGCGTACGGAGCCGGACCGCGGGAGGACCGGTCGGCGATCTGCGCCTCCATCCCGACCTCGATCGGCTCGTGCCCCTCTCGAGCATGCCGAGATGGGCGTGGGCGCCGGTCGATCGGCGTCAGCAGGGCGGGAGCCCCCATGCCCAGTGCCAGCGTCATTTCGTCCGTCGCATGGTCGACCGACTCGCCCACCTCGGCCTGACCGCCAAGATGGCCTTTGAGCTCGAGTGGATGGTGTCGGGGAGTTCCGGACCGGGGTTTCTCGCTCCCCGCGATCCCGCCTATGGCATGAACCGGGTCATCGAACACGCCGACTACCTGGCCGACCTGTACCGGGCGCTGCGAGACCAGTCACTCGTGGTGGAACAGATCCACCCGGAGTACTCGCCGGGGCAATTCGAGGTGAGCGTGGAGCCGTCCGATCCGCTGGGAACGGCCGACGACGTCCTGCTCGTGCGCGAGACCATCCGTGCGGTGGGCGGGCGCCACGACCTTCGAACCACCTTCGCGCCCGTCGTGGCGCTCGGCGGTGTCGGCAACGGCGGCCACGTCCACCTGAGCGTGTGGGACGGCGACCGCAACCTCTTTGCCGGGGGAGACGGGCCGCACGGATTGGACTCGACCGCGGAGGCGTTTCTCGCGGGGATCCTCGAGGAGCTGCCCGCCCTGCTCGCCATCGGCGCACCCAGCGTCGCCAGCTACCTGCGTCTGGCGCCACACCGCTGGACCGGGGACTACGGGTGCTGGGGCCTCGAGAACCGGGAGGCGGCCGTGCGACTGGTGACGGGGACGGCCGGCCACCAGGGCCGGGGCGCCAACGCGGAGGTGAAGTGCTTCGACCAGACCGCCAGCCCGTACCTGGTCGCAGGGTCGGTCCTGGCCTGCGGCCTGGCGGGCATCGAGGCTGGTCTGCGCCTGCCCGCCGAGCTCACGGTCGACCCCGGGACCCTCGACCAGGGCGAGCTGGCGCGCCGCCACGTGCGCAGGCTGCCGACGACCCTGCTCGAGAGCGTCCAACGGTACGAGAAGTGCGACGTGCTCGCCGAGGCACTCGGCGACTCCCTCCACGAGACGATCGCTGCGGTCCGGCGCGGTGAGGCTCAGCTCCTTGCGGACGCCACCGACGAGGAGGTGGTCGCCACCACCATGTGGCGCCACGGCTGAACACTCCTCCCCCGGGCCGGCGGCCGGCCGGTACCATCGGCACCCGTCCCGGGGGGGCGATGGATCTGTGGATCGACGGACATTCCTGGCGGGCGGCCTCAAGGGCTGTGCGGCGATCGCCGCCACGGGCCTGGCGTTGGATGCGACGACCGACCTTGGCGCGGCCGAGGGTGCGGCGACCGGCGGCCAACACGGATCGGACAGCGGCTCCCCCCACCCACCGACCGGCCTCACGACCACGGGCCTCGCCGAGCCGGTGTGCGTCGACCCCGATTCCGTCCAGTTCGCGTGGCACCTGACGGACGGGCGGCGAGGCGCGGTGCAAAGCGCCTATCGGATCGTCGTCACCGGCCCCGGGAGTGCCTCCTCGGACGTCTGGGACTCGGGCGAGGTCGCTTCGTCCCGGCAGGCGTCCGTGGCGTACGCCGGGCCGCCGCTCGCTTCGGACGCCCGCTACCACTGGACGGTACGGACGGCGGACTCGGCAGGACGATGGAGCGGCCCGAGCCGGCCGGCCGCCTTTGCCACGGGCCTGCGTGAGGCGGACTGGACCGCGGCGTGGTTGCGCCCCGGTCCCGCGGACCCCGGCGTCGAGGAGTACACCTACCTGCGCACGGTGCGAGCACTCCCGGCCGGTCGTCTCCAACGGGCCACCGCCTTTGTCGCCGCGGCGCACCAGTACCAGCTGTGGGTGAACGGCACGAAGGTCGACGCCGGGCCGAGCTTCTGCTTTCCCGACGAGCAGTACTTCCAGGCCACCGACCTGTCCACCGTGCTGCTGCCCGGGCGCCGCAACGTGGTCGGGATCCTGCACCGCTGGTACGGGCCGGGTCGGGGGCGACCGTCCTCGACCCCGGGCCTGCTGGTACAGGTGACGGCGCACTACACGAGCGGCGAGGTGGTCACGTTGGGATCCGACGGCACGTGGCGCTCGCAACGGGCCGAGTGGCTGCCGGCCCCGCAGCGCAACAACGACGGCGGCGACTTCGTCGAGTGGATCGACGGTCGGCTGAGCCCGGAGGGATGGTCGGAGGACGGCTTCGACGACCGGCGCTGGACGCCGGCGACCGTGCTCGGACCCGCCGGCACCGCTCCGTTCACCCACTTGTACACCCAACGAACGAGGATCACCGAGCACCTCGTCCATCCGGCGTCGGTGAGGACCCTGCCCACCGGCTCGGTGGTCGTCGACTTCGGCAAGGTCTACGCCGGCCGGCCCAGGGTCTCGTTCCGACAGGGGATGGCTGGCCACGCCGTACCCATGCACGTCGGGTACACGCTCGACCCCGACGGATCCGTCTCCACGACGCACAACACCCAGGGCACGGACCTCTCCTTCGCCTACACGCAACGGGCGGGCGACCAGACCTTCGAGCCGTACTGGTATCTCGGTTTTCGCTACCTGCAGATCGACGACCCCGGCGAGACGATCGGCGCCGGTGGGATCGCCCTCGTGGCTCGTCATGCCGCCATGCCGGACGGGTCGCCCGCCACATTCGTCTCGTCCAGCCGCACGCTCGACGCCGTCTGGAACCTCTGCGCGCACTCGGCGCTCTACACGTCCCAGGAGCAGTTCATCGACACCCCCACGAGGGAGAAGGGCCAGTTTCTCTGGGACGCGGCCAACGAGTCCCAGGTCGTCATGCGCACCCACGGCGACCAGAACCTGTCCTGGCAGGGCCTCCGCGACATGGCGAGGGCACAGGCGCGCTACTGGCCCTCCGGCCAGACCAACGAGGTCTACCCCAACGACGACGGAGCACAGGACTACCCGACGTTCACCGCCCTCTACCCCGAGTGGGTATGGCGCTATTACCTCTCGACGATCGACGAGGCGACCACCGTGGCGCTCCTCCCGACCCTCTCGAGGTTGTCGGACTACCTGACGTCCGCCGTGGACCCCTCGACGGGTCTCGTCTCCGGTCTCACCATCTCGACCAACGGGGACAACCAGTACGGGTACGACTACGAGACGACCGCGGACACGACGATGAACGTGCTGTCCGTCAACGCCCTCCGCAGGATCGCCGCCATCGCGGCCCTGGCCGGCGACGACGCCGCCGCGTCGGCGCAATCGGCGCGTGCCACGAGCCTGGCGGCGGCCGTCAACCGCCGCCTCGCCCGGACGGACGGGGTCTACGTGGACGGGCTCCGAGCCGGAGGGCAGCAGAGCGACCACGCCTCGCAGCTCGCGAACCTCTCCGCCCTCGCCTACGGAGTCGTGCCGGCCGACAGGGTGGATCGCGTCGCGGCGTACGTCGCGTCCCTCGACATCTCGGTGGAGCCGGACCACGGCATGGAGCTGCTGAGGGCACTGCACGTCGCCGGGCGCGACGCCGACGTGGTCCGGGTGCTGACGGACCCGACGTTCCCCGGGTGGGCCGCCATCGTCAAGTCAGGGGGGACGTTCACCTGGGAGACCTGGACCCCGAACGACCTCGTCGGCGACAGCATGTCGCACGGGTGGGGATCCTCGGCACTCGTCGCCATCCAAGAGGCGGTGCTCGGCGTGGCCCCCGCGACACCGCCGTCGGACGGCCCGTTCACCCTGGTCTCGGTGACACCCCCTGGCGGGGGCGTCAGCCATGCCGCGGGAACCCTCCCGACGCCGGCGGGCGAGCTCTCGGTCTCCTGGCGCTCGAGTCGTTCGGGCCGGGTCCTGTCCCTCCGCATCCCACCCAATGCCGGAGCCCAATGCGCCCTCTCGGACGCGCAGCTTTCGCAGGTCACCGAGAGTGGGTACCCCCTCGAGCGTGTCCCCGGAGTCACCACGATCCGCTCGGAGGACGGCCACGTGACATTCCGCGTCGGCGCCGGGCAGTACCGCTTCGTCGTTGCCGGCCCTCCATCCGGCATGGGTCAGGTGCCGGCGGGAAGCTCTCGCACGACGTTGCCGTCGCGGTCGCTGTAGATGATCCGGCCGCCGGACAGGACGAGCCCCACAGGGTAGGCGAGTGGCGTCTGAACCCACCGGGTGCGCTGGTCGCTCCGTCCGGCGGGCAGCGCACCGGCCACCGTGTACATGTCTCCCGCCTGGACGTGCCTGCCGAGCAGCGTGGTGGTCTCGGCCGGCACCAGGCGTATCGCATGCATCGCGCCGTCGGCGATGTAGAGGTTCCCCCCGGGACCGAGGGCCAGTCCGGAGGGAGAGTTCATCTCGCTCACCTGGCCGAGCGCCGGCAGACCATCGGCCACGTAGGGCGAGTAGGTCCCCTGCCCGACGATCGTCCCGAGATGGTTGGCCTCGATGCCCACGCCGTAGAAGGTTCCGGCGACGGCCGCCAGCTCGCGGATGCTGCGGTTGCCCTGGTCGGCGACGATCACGTCACCGGCGGGGTCGACGGCGATGGCATCCGGGTCCCACAGCTGGGCATCTACCGCAGCTCCCCCGTCTCCCGCCGACCCACAGATCCCGTTGCCCGCGACGGTGTAGATATGACCCCGCAGCACCGGCACGCCGAAACGCGTGCCGTCGGTTGCCGCCACCAACCGGAGCCGGCAATCGGCCGAATCGGAGATGAGCAGGTCTCCGGCGGGGTCGACGGCGAGCCCGCTCGGGTGATCCAAGAGCGCACGGGAAGCCGGACCGCCGTCCCCGCCGAACCCGTTCCCCCCCGAGCCGGCGACCCAGGCCAACCTTCCGGCCTTCACCTCGGTCCCCAACTCGTTCCCGCTCCTCGCGGGGAGCTCCGCCACGCGGCCGGCAGACCCGAAGGCAACGAACAGGTCGCCTGCAGGATCGAGGGTGAGGGCGCTCGGCTCGGGCGCAGCTCGAGGACCGGTGCAGGGGCCACCGACGACGGTCACGATCGACCCCGCACGCAGACTCCTCCCATACGAGGCGCCCGCCCGCGCCGCGACCTCCCGCACCCGGCAGTTGCCGGCGTCCGCGATGAAGAGATCGCCCGCCGGGTCTCGGGCGAGAGCGCCCGGCGCGTCCAGCCTGGCCTCCGTGGCGGGGCCGCCGTCCCCGCCGAAGCCCGCCGCGCCGGCCCCTGCCCCAGTCCCGGCCCCGGCCCCGGCCCCGGCCCCGGCCAACGTGATGGCCCCCTGGCCCGCCGGACGGGAGCCCCCGGGGCCGTCGCCCGATTCCGTACCTGCCGAGGCCGATGTCGCGAACGCGCTCGGGAGATTCACCGACAAGATCAGGACCGACGCGATGGCGAAGCCGACAAGGCCCGCCGCGGTGCTCAGCGGCGACCGCCCTCGGCCCATCACGGCCCGCCGCCGGTCCAACATCTGTCCCTCTCTACCAGACGGCTCACGAACGGGAGTCCCGGAGGCGTTGGCTTTACCGTACGGGCCACGCTACGGTGCGCCGATGGGGCGGGCCGCGACTTCGCACGTCGCGGCGGCGCGTGGGCGGATCTCCCGAGGCACCCTCAGCCGCGACGAGATCCTCCGAGCCACCCTGGAGCTCATCGAGTCGGACCCCCACCAGCCGGTCACCATGGAGCGGGTCGCCGCCGCGCTGGGCACCCGTCCGATGTCGCTGTACACCCACGTGCGCAACCGGGGCGATCTCGTCGACGGCGCCTTCGACCGGTCGCTGCGGCAGTGGCGGGTGGACGCGCCGGTCGGCGCCGGATGGGAGGCGGAGGTGCGGGCGTGGTGCCGGTCGCTCGGTGCGCACGCCCGCCGGTACTCCCCGTTGATCCGGGAGATGAGCCGGAACGGCCGCTTCCAGCCCGGGCTCCTCGAGAAGATCGCCGGGTTGGTGCGAAGCCTGCGGCGGGCCGGCCTCCAGGAGCGGGCGCTGGCCGACGCCATCCGGTGGATCCCACAGACGGTGCTCGGAGCGGTCGTGCTCGAGCTCGCCCGTCCGTCGCATCTGCAGTCGATCGACGACGAGGCGGCGGCCATCTACGGGTCGATGGCACAACTCCAACCCGCCGAGCGAGCCGAGCTCATCGACGTCCTGCCCCACTTCACGGAGCAGGGCTTGGACGACCTTTTCGAGTACTCGATCGACCGGATCATCGACGGCATCGCGAGCCAGTCGGTGACCGACGGCCAGAGGAGGCGGAGCTCGAGATGACCATGGACCCCCACCGGGAGCGCTTCGAGGTCGAAGCCATCCTCTCGGAGGCCGCGACCAGGACCGGCGGCCTCGAGGACTTGGGCGACGGCCCGTTCGTCGAGCCCCTCGGGCTCTTCCTCGAGTCTCTCGAGCGCGAGGCCCGGCTCAACGATCTCGGGCGCCTCATCGCCCGGGAGCGCGCCCTGCTGCACACGGTCAACCGGCTCAACTACGTCAACGACCGCAAGCGTTTCCCCGGGATCTGCGACGAGCGGATCGTGGCCCCGGTCTTCATCATCGGCTTTCCCCGGACCGGCACGACGATCCTGCACGACATCCTGGCCCAGGACCCCGACAGCAGAGCGCCCCTCACGTGGGAGACGATGTTTCCCTCTCCTCCCCCGGAGGCCGCCACCTTCGAGACGGACCCCCGGATCGCCCTCTGCGCGGCCACCCTCCCGACGCCCGAGACCGAGACCGAGCGGGACCGGCAATTCCGGGCCATGCATCCCATGGGGGCGACCCTGTCGCAGGAGTGCGTGACGATGATGGGCGAGGCGATGTGCACCCCCCTCTTCCACAACCAGTTCCGCGTCCCCTCCTACGAGGACTGGATCGACCTCGAGGCCGACTGGTCGCACGTCTACGACTTCCACGAGCACCAGCTGCAGCACCTGCAGTGGCACAACCACCGGGATCGCTGGGTGCTCAAGACGGGAGCCCACATGTGGGGCCTCGAGCACCTGCTCCACAAGTACCCCGACGCGCGGATCGTCTTCACCCACCGCGATCCCCTCAAGTCGGTGACCTCCTACGCCAGCCTCACCACCCTCGTGCGCTCCATGGGAAGCGACGACGTGGACCGTTTCGAGATCGCGCAGGACTGGACCGCGAGGCTCCACCGGGTGATCGAGCACGCCATGGAGGTCCGCAGAGCGGGCACCTTCCCCCGGGCCGTCTTCTACGACATGCACTTCTCGGACTTCGTGGCCGACCAATTCGCGGTCGTCGAGCAGATCTACGAGGCGCTGGGCCTGCCCATGACCGACGAGGGTGCGACCCGGATGCGGGCGTTCATCGCCGACAACCCCAAGGGGAAGCACGGCCTGCATCTCTACACCCCCGAGGAGTACGGCATCGACCCCGCGACGATCCACCGCGACTTCGCGAGCTACATCGAACAGTACGGGCTCACGCCGGAGTGAGCTCGGACGACGATCCCCGCGGGCCCAGACGGCAACACGGAACCCAGTCCCAAGCGAGGTGCAGATGAGCGACCAGGCCGGCGCAGGATCCCCCACCATGCGAGCGTGGCGCACCCACGAATACGGGCAACCACGGGAGGTCCTGAGGCTCGACGTCGTGCCGATACCGGAGCCCGAGGCCGGCGAGCTTCGGGTGCGCGTCCAGGCGATCCCTCTCAACCTCAACGACCTCGAGCGCATCACCGGCGGCAACATGATGGTCCGGCCCGACCTTCCCTACAGCCCGGGCATGGAGGTGATGGGGATCGTCGAGGCTTGTGGTCCCGGAGCCGAGGGGTGGCAGGGAGCGCGGGTCGTCGCCACCACCAAGGGCGCATACGGCGGCTACGCCGAGCACGCCATCTGCCCCGCCGTCTCGGCCTTCGCCATGCCCGAGGACATCCCCCTCCCCGACGCCGCGGCCATCTACTTCCCGTTCCACCTGGCCTGGCTGGGGCTCTTCGACCGCGCCCACCTGCAGGCTGGCGAGTCCGTGCTCATCCATGCCGCCGCCGGCGGGTCCGGCTCGGCCGCCGTGCAGCTCGCCGCCAACGCCGGCGCTCGGGTGTTCGCGACGGCGGGGACCGAGGACAAGGTGCGGCTCTGCCGCGACCTCGGAGCCCACGTGGCGATCAACTACCGCGAGCAGGACTTCGCGGAGGTGGTCCTGTCCGAGACCGGCAACCGGGGTGTCGACGTGATCTTCGACAACGTCGGAGAGTCCGTGCTCGAAGGTTCCATGAAGTGCATCGCCTACGACGGCCGCTACCTGATGATGGGCTTCGCCTCCGACAAGACCAAGGCGGACGAGCCCTACATCGTTCCCCGCCGAGTCATCGCCGGGAACTTCAAGCTCTGCGGGGTGCTGCTCGCCTATGCCCAGCCGGACGTCGCCACCATGGTCAAGCAGGCCGTGGGCTTCAACTTCTTGCCCCGCGATCTCGGACAGCAGATCACCGATTCCGTCCTCGAGCTCCTGCGAACCCAGCGGGTCCGCACGGTCGTGGGCAAGGTCGTGCCGTTCGAGGACGTTCCGGCGGCGATCGAGGCCATGGCCAACCGCGAGACCGTCGGCCGCACCATCGTGACCCTCTGACACGGGGGCTCGACTGTCGGTCCGGTCAGCAGGAGCCTCGCTGTACCGTGACCCGCACCGAGTGCCCCCGATCCGCGTTGACCAGCTCGAGATAGGGGCTCCCGGCGCCCGAGACGATGCGTGCCCCGGTCGCCCTGGCGCAGTAGCCGCCGGGGTAGTGCAGCTGGGTCGGGACGAAGATGACGGTAGGGGCGTGCACCGAATGGTCGGGGCGGTAGGCGAGGTGAAATGCGCCGGTCGTCGGATCGAAGGACATCGACCGGGGAATGCCGGCGATGGCCTCCGGGTACGTGCGGGACAGCACGCGGGCGGTGGCCCGTAGGTGGCCATTGGCAAGGACCAGGGCTTCCCGGGCGCTGCCCGTCGGGTCGGCGTAGTACTTCCACGACCAGTAGGTCCACCCCACCAGCATGTGGTCCATCTCGCTCGTCAGCCGGCCCAGCAGGGCGGGGCTCGAGGTTGCGCCGAATTCGCTCACGAACCAGGCCGGCCCCGCCGGCCGAGCGGCCGTCCCCAGGTCGCCGCGGTCCTCCGATCGAGTGGTGAGGGACCGAGCCTCCTGCGCCACGCAGGCGCCGAGGTCCGTGGGGTTCCCGGTCTTCCCGCTGCGGTACCTGCAGTACACGTGGACGTTGAACACGAGGTTCGGGAAGTTCATCGGCCCCACGAAGTTGGGAAGGCCGTGGCTCGAGTAGATGTCCGGCTCGTAGAAGACGAGGTGGCCCGGGTCGGCCGAGAGGATCCCCGGGATCACCCCGCGGACCGGGTCCTCCGGCGGGCACGAG
The DNA here is from genome assembly GCA_963773635.1 of uncultured Actinomycetes bacterium. Taxonomy (GTDB): domain Bacteria; phylum Actinomycetota; class Acidimicrobiia; order Acidimicrobiales; family RAAP-2; genus CAVZBW01. Next base: position 2,158,106 of record CAVZBW010000005.1, read on the forward strand.
ATCGCCGGTGCGCCGTGCAGCGGCCGCCCGGCGACGGCCCGTCCCGTGTAGAAGCACTCCAGCTGGGCGTCGAACATCTCGTCCTGGTAGCGGACGAGCGACGTCGAGAACGGCTCGTTGAAGGGGTCGTACCCCAGCACCCAGGGGTTGCCGCGGAAGTACCTCGCCACGGCCGCCCAGACCCGGTCGTACTCACCTTGGAGGTTGCCGACCACATCGTTGGTCCAAAAGTGGCGGTAGGCGATGCCGGCCGCCGCCGTCCCGTAGCTGCGAGACCAGCGCCCCGGAGGGTCGGTGTTCGGAACTCCGTCGGTGCAGACGGCCCAGTTGGGAGCGCCCTCGCCATCGAACATCTCGTTGTAGACGTCCTGGTGCATGTCGAGCAGCGTGTAGATATGGAACCTGCCGAGGAGGGCCACCGTCTGGGCCACCCTGGCCAGGTAGTTGTCGAGGATCGTCTGGTTGTACTGGCCGGGGTCGCCCGGGACCCCGGAGGAGCAGATCGCCGGATCGTTGGCCGGCGCGGTGCCGGGTTCGAGGCCCTTCCAGGTGAGGCCCAAGCGCACGACGTTGAAGCCCAGCCTGGCCATGAGCGAGGCATCGGCGGTGCTGAAATTCCAGGGCTTGCCCGGAGCCGGAAACAGCTCGTAGGGCGCGTGCTTGTAGACGGCGTTGACCCCGTGGAGGAACACGACGCGTCCGGAGCTGTCGTGGAGGTAGGGACCGCCGGGCGCTCGGATCGGGCCCTGCAGGGGCCCGGGTGGGGTCGGTGGGTAGTAGGTCGGCGACCTCAGGCCTGGCAGCGCCGTGATGATGGACGCCTGGCACCCGGACGCCACGAGGAGCACGAACAGGATCGGTCCCAACCCGATGAGCACCCCGCGGCGCAATCTCGGGGTCGGGCGGGGTCGGAGCGCTCGTGCCCGGCCACCTGAGTCGATGGGCGAAAAGGTAACGACCCTCCGCCCCGTGCGGGGGTCACCCCGCCTGAGGTCCGCTGGCCGGGGTGCTCCAGACCAGGGGTCCGGAGCACCCCGGCGGCGGCGTCAGCCGTTGCCGGCGCTTGCCGTGGCGGTCCCGCCCCCGATGACCGTGGCGATCGCCGTGTTGTTGCCCTTTCCGGCCGCGCACCGGGCGCCGCCGGCCATCTTGAACTGGTGGTTGTGGCAGACCACCGTCGCCGCCGAGCTGGGCGCCGCGGTCAGCCCGAGGGCCCCCGTCGCGCCCAGCCCGCCGATCACGAGATAGGCAATCCGGCGGCGTCCCAATCTCCCCGCTCGTCGCGTCATCGTCCTCATCGCTACCTCCCTCTGTTGCATCGGGAGCTCCGGGCGAAGTCCCCGATGTTTCCGGTGCCGGGGACCCCCAGGACCGAGGGCCCTCCCACAATTACGTGGCCCGGCACCCTCGGGATTGCGATGATGGGGCGTCAACGCTCGGGAGGAGACAGAGCATGTCGACCATCGACCAGGGGTCGGCCGGGGCCGTCCGTCGTGCCGTCGAGACGCAGGCCGGGGCCTCGGAGGTCGCCGTGAGCATCGCCGTCGTCGACGACGTCGGTGCCCTCGTCGAATTCGTGCGCCTGTCGGGTGCACCGCGGTTCAGCGCCGACTTCGCGATCGCCAAGGCTCGCACTGCGGCCACGTTTGCGGTCGAGACGTCCCGCCTCGAGGAGATGTACGCGGATCGCCCGGCGTTTGCGGTCAGCTTCGTGGCCCGTGGGGACTACTTCCTGGGACGGGGTGGCGTACCGCTCTTCCGGGATGGGGCGTTGATCGGCGCCGTGGGGGTGAGCGGCGCCGACGCCCACGGCGAGGAGCGCCTCGCCCGGGTGGGCGCGAGCGCCATCGGGCGGAGCGCTCGCGAGTAGTCGGCGCACGGCATCATGGCGCCCCCACGTGGCCGCAGACTCGCGACCACCACTGCCGAGACGAAGGATCCGGGGTTAGGTTGGCGATCCTGACCGGGGCATCGGGACCGCACGACCGGGATGGCCGGCCGCGCTGGAGCGACGTCGCGGAAACGGAGTCGATGCAGAGGAGTGCGCATGGAGCGACCCGAGACGGGACCGATGTCGGGAGTGCGGGTGGTCGAGCTCGGCGTGTGGGTGGCCGGTCCAGCCGCCGGAGGCATCCTGGCCGACTGGGGCGCCGACGTGATCAAGATCGAGCCACCCGGAGGGGATCCCGCCCGGTCGTTCCAGCGCATGCTCGGCGGCGACCTGCCCACCAACCCGGTGTTCGAGCTGGACAACCGCTCCAAGCGCAGCGTCGTCCTCGATCTCGCCACCGAGGAGGGACGGAGGGTCGCGCTCCAGCTGGTGGAGACGGCGGACGTCTTCTTGACCAACGTCCGCCTGCCGGCGCTCCGCCGCGTCGGTCTCGACCCCGAGATCCTCCGCCAACGCGATCCCCGGCTCGTCTACGCCATCATCACCGGCTACGGGCTCCAAGGCCCCGACGCGGAGCGGCCCGCCTACGACATCGCCGCCTTCTGGGCCCGATCGGGTCTCGCGGCCTCGCTCACTCCTGAAGGTCACGATCTGCCGTTCCAGCGCGGCGGCATGGGAGACCACTCGGTGGCCATGACGGCGGCGGCGATGGTCAGCGCGGCCCTCTTTGCCCGCGAGCGCACCGGCGAGGGCGACCTCGTGTCCACGTCGCTCCTCCGGCAGGGTGCGTACACGATCGGCTTCGACGTCAACGTCGCCCTCATGTGGGGGCTACCGATCCGCATCGGCACGCGCCAGACCATGGGAAACCCGACCATCAACAACTACACGGCCGGCGACGGACGTCGATTCTGGATCGTCGGACTCGAAGGCGATCGCCACTGGCCTCCGTTGGCTCGGGTGGTGGGCCATCCGGAGTGGCTGCAGGACGAGCACTTCGCGACGGCGGCGGGACGCCACGTGCACGGAACCGAGCTGCTCGGCCTCCTCGACGAGATCTTCGCGACGAAGAGCCTCGAGGAGTGGGCCGCCATCTTCGCCGAGGAGCCCGAATTCTTCTGGGCACCCGTGCAGTCCGTCGACGAGTTGCTGGAGGACGCCCAGTTCCGCGCCGGTGGTGGCCTCGTCGAGGTCCCCGACCAACAGGGCGACTGGACGATGCTGGCCACCCCGGCGGACTTCGAGCAGCATCGCTGGGCGCCCCGCTCACGTGCCCCCGGGCTCGGGGAGCACACCGCGGCGGTCCTGGCGGAGCTCGGCAAGTCCGACGAGGAGATCTCCGCCCTCACCGACCCGCATCGGTTGTAGCGGTTCCGGTTCTTGGGCGGCACGGCACGGCCCGGGCCTCCGCGTTGCCAGAGGGACCTTTGACCCTCGTGCGCTCGACGTCGCCCTCATAGCCTTGCGCCAAATGCGCAGAACCACAGCGGTGGCACCGAGAGATCCTCGGGCGGGCGGGCGTCGGACGGCCGAGCAGCTGAACGTCGACCGGCCCATGGTCGTCCTCGATGGGGTGAGCAAGCGGTTCGAGACGCCGGCGGGCACGGTGGTGGCCCTCGAGGGGGCGACGTTGACGATCGCCCAAGGACAGCTCGCCGTCGTCCTTGGTCCCTCCGGCAGCGGCAAGACCACCCTGCTCAACTTGATCGGCGCCCTCGACACGCCGACGGAGGGCACCATCGAAGTGGCGGGCAAGACGGTGACCGGGCTCAGCCGAAGTCAACTCTTCGCCTACCGCCGCAACACCGTGGCGTTCGTCTTCCAGGCCTTTAACCTCTTCCCCGAGCTCACGGCGTTGGAGAACGTCCGCTTTGGGGCCGAGGTGGCGGGGCGCCGAAGTCCCGACGACCTCGCGAGTCGGATGCTCCGAGACGTCGGTCTTGGACATCGTCTCCGACACTTTCCTCACGAGCTCTCCGGAGGAGAGCAGCAAAGGGTGGCGATTGCGCGCTCGCTCGCGACGGGCAACCCCGTCCTCCTGGCCGACGAGCCGACAGGGGAGCTCGACTTTCGTACGGGCATCCAGATCCTCCAGCTGCTCCGGGACCGCACCGAGGCGGGGCAAACGGTCATGGTGGTCACCCACAACCGCGAGATCTCCCGGATGGCCGACGTCATCCTCGAGCTCAGCAACGGAAGGATCATCTCGGCCCAATCGCCGCCGGGTGGACCAGTCGGCGTGGCCGAGCTCCGCTGGTAGCAGGTGGCTCCGCTCTGGCTCCGATGGTCCTGGCGAGACCTGCGCAAGCGAGCAACCCAGGTCGCGGCCATCGCTGGCATCATCGCGTTGGGCTCAGGGATCTACGCCGGCCTGGGTAGCACCTCGGTGTGGCGTCACCAGTCGCTCGACACCACGTTTTCGCGGCTGTCGGCTCACGACATCGAGGTTCAGACTGCGGCCGGATCGACCGTTCCGACCGACCAGCTGCTGACCGGCGTGCGGTCGGCTGGCCGAGGGGCGCTGGCGGTCAGCGAGGCTCGCCTCGTGGCCGACCTTCCGGTCCGCGCGGGACGCCACCTGACCATCCCGGCGGCAGGTGTGGTGGTGGGAGTGGACCTCACCCACCCGATCCAAGTCGACAAATGGAAGGTGGTCGCCGGTCGCTCTCTCGACGAGTACGCGGGAACCAACTCGGTGTTGCTCGACTACCACTTCGTCCAGCAACACCGCCTGCCTCCGCAAGGCGTCATCTCCATTGCCGGCAACCCCGTGAGCTACGTGGGTAGCGTGCTCGAGCCCGAGTACCTCAACACCACCACCCCGATGGGGTCGACGATCCAAGGGGCCCAGACCCGGGCCGTCGTCTTTGCCCCGATCGGCCTCGTACAACGGTTGGCGGGAGCTCCCGGGCAGGCGAACGATGTCGTTGCGTTGGTTCGCCCGGGCGACAACGTCGAGCAGGTCGGGAGAACCCTCTCCACCCGGCTCAAGAGGACCCTGCCGGACGTCGCAATGATCGTCACCACCCACGGTGACAATGCGCTGGTGCAAGCGCTCTACAACGAGATCGGCAGCGAGCAGAGGATCTTCAACATCTTCGCGCTCCTGATCCTCGCCGGCGCGGGCTTTGCCGCCTTCAACCTGACGCGCCGCGTCGTCGAGGCCCAACGCAGGGACATCGGAGTGGAGATGGCGCTCGGGGTCCCGCCCCGTCAGATCTCGATTCGCCCGATCGCGCTGGCCACCGAGATCGCCGTCGCCGGGGTTGCCGTAGGCGTGCTGGCGGGCTGGGCCATCGGGAGTCTGGTGATCGACGTCATCCGCACCCAGCTACCGTTGCCCTACTGGGTAACACCCTGGCAACCGGACCTCTTCGTGGAAGCGGCTGCGCTGGGATTGGTGATTCCCTTGGCCGGCAGCGTCTATCCCGTGTGGCGTGCCGTCCGCGTGGCGCCGACCGACGCCCTTCTCCCGCCGCACCTGCGAGGAAAGCGCCACCGCTCGAGCGCGGTCCTCCGTCGCCTCCGGCTACCCGGTGGGACCCTGTCGCAGAGCCCGTTTCGCCGCGTGACCATCGCACCAGCGCGGTCGGTCATGACCGTGCTGGCGATCGGCCTGATACTCGCTCCGTTGCTGGCCGCCCTCGGGACCACGGACTCCACGACCGACACCATCGACACCGGCAGCCGCATCCTGGCAGGCTCCTCGGGAAATCGACTGCTCGTCAACTTCATCAGCTATCAACCGGCCAGCTCACCGACCGTCTCGAGAGCGATCAATTCGCCCCTCGTGGGTCAGAGCGCCCTCGGGCTTGACACGGGTGGGTATCTCATCCGGGGTCGGACCAGCATCGGGGTGTCGATCAGCATGGTGGATCTGTCCGATCCCCTCGTCGTGCCCGAGCAGGTTGCTGGGAGCCATCTCGCTCCGGGGGGCATCGTCATCTCGGCAAAGGCCGCCTCGGACCTCGGTGTGGGGGTGGGCGAGCTGGTGAGACTGCGTCACCCATTGCGACAGGGCACGGGCTACCGCTTCGCCGACTCCTTGGTGCCGGTGCGCGACGTCATCGCCAGCCCCTACCGATTCGTCGCCTATATGGACCTGCGGGACGCCTCGATCATGGGTCTCGACGGCATCGTCAACAACGCCGTGCTCGTTCCCCGTAACGGTGTCTCGTTGAACAGGCTCCAATACTCCATCTCGTCACTGCCCGGCGTCGCTTCCGCGCTTCCCGCTCGCTCCGTGTCGAGCACGATGCGCAACATCTTGAACGTTGTGACCCAGCTGTTTATCATCCTGCAGGTCATCATCGGTCTGCTCGCATTCTTGGTCGCCTACAACAGCAGCAAGATCGGGAGCGACGAGCGGCTTCGCGAGCACGCCACCATGATGGCCTTCGGCGTGACCGTTTCCCGTGTCGTTGCAATCGGAGTGGCCGAAAGCGTCCTGCTCGGCATTGCGGGGATCGGCGTCGGCCTCGGCGTCGGTCTGCTCATCCTCCAATGGATTCTCGATACCGTCTTCCCGGCGGCGGTGCCAGAGCTCTCCGTGCTCCAGTCGATCACGCCTTTCTCCTTCGCTATCACCGCCATCATCGGCCTGACGGCAGCGGCGGCGGCGCCGACGCTCGTGACCCGTCGACTCCAGCGAATGGACCTGCCCAGCGCGCTGCGCTACGTGGAATGAGCGACTGTGCGGTGCCCCTCGGCTTTCAATCGAAGAGGAGCACCCCTCGAATGTTCCGGCCGTCGCGCAGGTCTTGATAGCCCTCGTTGATCCGCTCGAGCGGGTAGGTGCGGGTGACCATCGAATCGAGGTCAAGCAACCCGTCCCGGTAGAGGCCGAGCAGCCGTGGCACGTCCGCCTCGGGGTTGGACGATCCAAAGATGCTGCCAACCAGCTCCTTTTCCATGGTGAGGAGATCGAGCAGGCTCAACTTCACGTCCGTCTCCGTCCACGGATGCACGTTGGTGACCACCACCCGGCCTCGCTTGCCCACGAGGGTCATGATCGGAGCGATCAGCTCACCGCGACCCACCGACATGGTGCAGATGACCCGGGCGCACATCCGTCCCCACGTCAACTCCTGGATGAGCGCAAACGCCTCCTCGAGGCTGGCGGACGTGTGCGTGGCACCGAAGCGCAGCGCCTGTTCACGCTTGAACGGGACGGGGTCGACGGCGACGATGCGCCGAGCGCCGGCGACTCGGGCCCCTTGGACGGCCGCCGCACCAACTCCGCCGACGCCGATCACGGCAACGTCGTCGCCCGGCTGAACCTGGGCACGGTGCACGGCAGAACCCCAGCCCGTGGACACGCAGCAGGCGACGAGGCACGCCTTGTCGAGCGGCAAGTCCTCGTCCACCTTGATCAGCGATCGCTCGCTGGTGATCGTGTGATCCGCAAAGGTCCCGAGCATGCAGAACAGGCGAAGATCCTGCCCTCGGGCGTGATGGCGGGCCGTCTTGTCGGCCACCTGCCAACCATCGGCGATGTACATGCCCATGTCGCAGAGGCCCTGATGGCCCGACACGCACGACGGGCAGTGGCCGCAGGGCGGGAGGAAGCTGGTCACGACGTGGTCGCCCGGGTGCAGGCTCGTGACGCCAGGTCCGACGTCCTCGACCACCCCGGCCCCTTCGTGGCCGCCGATCATCGAGCCCAAGAAAGGCATGTCCCCAGTCAGGAAGTGCTCGTCGGAATGGCAGAGACCGGATGCGACCAGCCGCACGAGGACCTCGCCGGTCTTCGGTGGATCGAGATCGACGTCCTCGATCTCCCACTTGCCACCGGGCTCCCACAGCACCGCCGCCCGGGTCCTCACGTCTCGACCCTCGAGTCCGCGTGGCCCGCGGCGATTCCGTCGTGGAGGCCAGGGACACGAGGAGCCCGGCTCATGTCATCGAGTCGTCGAACACGACCCGCACACCGGAGGCCCGAGCATGTTGCTCGTAGTTCGCCAGATGATTGGCGCTTGCATGAGGACCCTTGGCGAACTCGCATTCGACGAACACCCGGACACTGGCCTGTTGCGGCGTAGCGTCTTGGTCCTGAACGACCACCATGTCGATGTTCCACCATTTGCGCCGAACTCGAAAGGTCGCGACCTCTCCGGCCGTCCCGTCGGGTTCTTGGTCCGCCACGATGACGTAGTCCCCGGTCTCGGGAAGTGCCGGCATGTCGACGTCCCTGACGTAGTCGATGGGACCACCGCCGGAGGGGACGAAGCACAGCCGGACCTGCACGCCGAGAGTCTACGCGGCACCGCTCCAGGTCCTCGGGCCGAGAGGGCCCGGCTGCGCAGCTCTGAGCGCTATGCCGGGGCGCGCAGCCCCCGCTCGAGCTCCTCGACCGCCTCGACGTACTCCTCGACCAAGCGGTAGATCACGTCCCGCACGGGGCGCACCTCGTTCATGCGTCCGACGATCTGGCCGACGGGCGCGAACTGCAGATCCTTGCGCCCCGACCTCGCGATCCGGGCATTCGCCTCGGACGTCAGGATGTTTTGCAGGGGCATGCCGAGCGGCCCAGGCCCGTTCGGGTCCGCCCACGCCTCGGTCCACTGGTTCCGGAGCATGCGTGCCGGCTTACCCGTGTAGCAGCGTGAGCGCACCGTGTCCGACGAGGTGGCCTCGAGGTACGCGTCGAGCACCGCCGGGCTCGACCCGCTCTCGGCCGTGGTCAGCCAGAGCGAACCGAGCCACGCCCCCTGGGCACCGAGCGCCAAGGCCGCGGCGATCTGACGACCGCTGCCGATGCCGCCCGCGGCGAGCACCGGCGTCGGGGCGACCGCCTCGACGACCTCCGGCACGAGCACCATCGTGGCGACCTCTCCCGTGTGGCCACCGGCCTCGTAGCCCTGCGCAACGATGATGTCGACGCCGTTGAGGACGTGACGCTGCGCGTGCTGCGCCTTCCCGGCGAGTGCGGCAACGAGCACGCCCTGGGCGTGGGCCTGGTCGATGACGTCCTTGGGGGGAGAACCCAGGGCGTTGGCGATCAGCTTGATCGGATGCGCCAGGGCGATCTCCACGTGACGGTGGGCCACGTCGTCCGTCCAGCCCAGGACTCCGCGCGGCTCGTCGCCCTCGGGCAACGGGGGCAGCTCGAAGCGGTCCATCAGCTCGTCGACGTACCGCCAGTGGTTGGCGTCGATCATCGAACGGATCTGGACCAGCATCTCGTCGGCGTTCGCGCCGTGGACGTCCACCTTCTTTTGGGGCATCACGGTGTCGACGCCGTACGGCTTGCCATCCACGTGCTCGTCGATCCAGTCCAGCTCGATCTCGAGCTGCTCGGGGCTGAAGCCCACTGCCCCGAGCACGCCCAGGCCGCCCGCCTTGCTGACCGCGGCGACGACGTCACGGCAGTGCGTGAACGCGAAGATCGGGTACTCGATGCCGAAGGTGTCACACAACGCCGTCCGCATGGGCTTCCTCCTAAAGTCTCGCCGCTGTCTTGCCGTCTTCCCGGCGGTGCGATCCGCCGTCGCGCCGGGACCGGGTTGGCGTCGTCTTCATCGAACCCGATCTTGACAGGGATCGAGCCAGCTTGCCCAAGGGGCGACGCCCCTCAAGGGACGCCGGCACGTCGAGCTACGCCGTCTTCCGGAGGCCGTCGAGAATCACCGTGAGGAGCCGCTTGCTCTGCTCCTCCGAGAGGGAGGCGTTGCTGCACATCGGCCCGACGAGCTGCATGAGGTCTGCTCCGGTCAGGTCTGCCCGGACGGCCCCGGCGTCCTGCGCACGTCCCATGACGAGCTGCATCGCACCCTGTACGCGACCCAGCATCTCGGGACGAAGGTCGGGGTTCTTGTCGAAGGCCTCGTGGAGCTCGTTGAGGAACGTCCGCTTGCCCTGCGCGTAGCGCACGAAGGCCTCGAGGAAGGCGACGAGCGCCGGCCACGGCTCCAGCTCGGAGCTCACGCGCTCGGCCGTCTGGACCAAGTCGTCCACGTCGGTCCGGTAGACGGCCTCGACCACGTCGAGACGGCTCGGGAAGTGCCGATACAGCGTGCCCGTGCCGACACCGGCCTCCCGGGCGATCGCCTCCATCGACGCCCCGCCACCGTCCCGCACAAAGACCGTGCGTGCGGCCGCCACCAAGCGCTCGTAGTTTCGCCGGGCGTCGGCCCTCATGGGACGGCCTCGAGCGACTTCCCCCTCGGCGCCCACGGCGGGTGCCTCCAACACGCTCGGCTGCCTGTTCATCGCCTCGCTGCCTCGACTCAAAAATACCGGTTGCTAAACGGAGGGACCCTCCGTATACTATCCGGAGGAAGTCTCCGCTTTCAGGATACCAGCGGGAAGGTCGAAGTCAATGCCCATCACCCCCCTTAGCCGAGCGCGCCCCCAAACCGCCCTACCGGCCGGAACCGGACCGTCCGGCCGCCTCCGGGACCACCTCGCCAACCCCACCGTGCTCCTCCTCGTGATCCTGACCGCCCAGCTGATGGTGGTCCTCGACACGACGATCGTGAACGTGGCGCTGCCGCACATCCAGCAGGGCCTCGGGTTCTCGTCCTCCGGCCTCTCGTGGGTGCTCAACGCCTACATCCTCACGTTTGGGGGTCTCCTCCTCCTCGGGGCCAGAGCAGGGGACCTGCTCGGCCGGCGCCGGGTCTTCCTGGCCGGCATCGCCCTGTTCACCCTGAGCTCCCTGGTCGGGGGACTGGCCGTGACCAGCTGGATGCTCCTGGCCGCACGGGCAGCGCAGGGCATCGGCGCCGCCCTGGCCGCGCCATCTGCCCTCTCCCTCCTCACCACGGCGTTCCCCGAGGGTCAGGCCCGGGTCCGGGCCATCGGTCTCTACACCACGGTCTCGGCGGCCGGCGGGGCCACGGGTCTCGTCGCCGGCGGGCTCCTCACCGACCTCGCCTCGTGGCGTTGGGTGATGTTCGTCAACGTCCCGATCGGCATCCTCGTCTGGGTGCTCGGCCGCCTGGTCGTCGCCGAGACGACTCGTCGATCCGGGCGCTTCGACCTGGCCGGGGCCGTCACGTCGACGCTCGGGATGACCGGCATCGTCTTCGGCCTCGTCGAGGCCGGCACCAAGGGCTGGGGCAGCCCGACCGTGATCGCCTCGCTCCTCCTAGGTGCCGCCCTTCTCGCACTCTTCCTGCGTCAGGAGAGCCGCGTCCGGGAGCCCGTCCTCCCGCTACGACTCTTTGCCAGCGCCACCCGCAACATCTCGAACCTGGCACGGGGCCTGCTCTACGCGGGGATGTACGGCCTCTTCTTCTTCCTCGTCCAGTTCTTCCAGGACGTCCAGGCATTCTCTCCGCTGTTGGCCGGGATCGCCTTCCTGCCCATGCCGGCGTCCGTGTTCGTGGCGTCGCAATTCACGGGCCGGGTCCTCGTGCCCCGTCTGCCGCAGAAGATCGTCATGGCCCTCGGCGCCACCAGCGTGGTCCTCGGGCTGCTGCTCGCCACTCGCATCCACGCGTCGACGTCCTACGCCCAGATCGTGGTGTCGATGGTGCTGATCGGTGCGGGGATGGGCGTCTCGTTTGTGAGCCTGACCTCGGCATCCCTGGCCGACGTGGCGCCCGAGGACGCCGGTGCGGCCTCGGGGCTGGTCAACGTCTCCCAGCAGCTCGGCGGCGCCCTGGGACTGGCCGTGCTGGTCACGATCTTCGACGCCGCCACCGGGCACATCCAGCTGGGTGCTCAGCACCTCACTCGGTCCGCCCTGGCGCACGTCAACAGCGTCGCCGTGCACGGCCTGGACCAGGTGTTCGGCATCGCCGCCCTGTTCAGCCTGGCGACGCTCGCCATGATCGTCTTCGGCGTGCGTGCACCTCGTCCGGCCGCCCAGCTGGCAGTCGCCGGCGACGGTGAGACCACACCCCCCGGGGGCGGCGGGATCGAGGAGGACGAGTGGCTGGAGCGTGAGGCCGGATAACGGCGCTCACCATCGCGATCCGGGCAGCCGGATTCGTCTCCTCTCTCGCCGATCCCGAATGCAGAAGCGGCGCACCTCGCAAGGTGCGCCGCTTCTCGACCATGGCTCCGGGTGCTCGGCCCGGGAGCTCTGTCGGATCCTCTCAGTGAATGTGCCCCAAGAGGCCCAAGAGCACCTGGAACAGATGAAGTAGCTCCAGCATCGTCGTCTCTCCCTTGATCGGCGGATCTGCTGCGGCGCTGTGCGCCCGACATAGTGTACGCCGTTCACTTCTCCGTTTCAACGCATCGGCGACGGTCGTCACTCCTCGTCGAACGTCTCCTCGAGTGCCTCTAGGGCGCTGAGGACGCCGTCGTCGTCGTCTCGGGCGGCCGCCTCTGCCAGCTGGAGCAAGAGCGCAAAGTCCTCGGTGGCGTCGACCGTGTCGCCCGCCTCCGAAGGCGCCGCGTCCCCCGTCCGCTGCCAGTAGGCGCGCCATCCCGGCTCGTCGAGACGTTCCCGGATGCGTTGCAGGCGGGTCCGCGCCGGTCCGGTCACACGCCTCGGTTCGGGAGCGGGCGCGGGTCCCTCGTCCACCTGTCCCTCCTTGCTCTGCTCCGGGGCGTGCCACCGGCGCCAACGAGGGGCGCCGTTCGCGCGCGTCGGCCCTGGAGCGCTCCGGGCCGACAGGCCCGCCCTGCCGCTCATCGGGACAGTGTGACTGCGGCCGATTGCAAAATTGTTGGAAAATGGTCGTTACGCGCCTGGCAAACTGAGAGCCTGACCGACCGAGAGGGAGCTTCCCATGCTGCGGCACCTCACCGTGCGACTCGGGTTGGTCATCACGGCCACGCTAATGGTGTCGGGGGGCGCCCTCTTCGGCGGCACCGGGGCCGCCGGGGCCGCGACCAGCTCTGGAAGCGCCCCGGGGATCACCTCCCGTCAGATCACCGTTGGCGACGTGGCGACGTTGACGGGGCCGATCGCCTCCGACTTCGCGGCCGTCGTCCCGGGCGTGCGGGCCTATTTCGACATGGTCAACGCCAGGGGCGGGATTGGAGGCCGGAAGCTCGACCTCGCCGACGTCCTCGATGACGGCGGCAACCCGACCGCGTTCGGCAACCTGGCGCGAACCCTGGTCGACCAGGACCACGTCTTTGCCGTGGTCGGAGTGGCCAGCGCATTCTTCACCCCGACCTTCTTTGACGAGTCCGGAACGCCGACCTACGGCTACAACGCGACCCCGAATTGGAGCGGGCCCCCCAACCTCTTCGGAGCGGGCGGCTCGACCCAGCTCCCCGCGGTGGTCGGACCCTATACGGCGTGGCTCCTCAAGAGGACCCACAGCACCTCGGTGGCCGTCATGGCCTACAACGTCCAGCCATCGGGCTCGATCTGCGGCAGCACGGCCAACGAGCTCCGCAAAGCGGGATTCGACGTGAGCTTCGAAGACCTGAGTGCGCCGATCGACGGGAACATGACGACGGACGTCCAACGGATCCAGCACGCCGGCAGCGACTTCATCTTGAGCTGCATGGACGTCACGGGCAACATCTCGCTGGCGCGAGCCGTGCAGCAGTACGGCATCAGGGCCAACCAGCTCTGGTTCAACGGCAGCGACCAGCAGGTGTTGGACAACTACGCGACGCTGATGCAGCGGGTCTACTTCAGCATCCCCTACGTGCCACTGCGGGCGCCGTCCGTTCGCTATCCAGGGCTGCAGACCTACCTCCGCGCGATGAGGAGGTACGAGCCGGCCTACGTGGGCGACCAGCTCGCCACCGAAGGATGGCAGTCGGCCGCCCTGTTCGCCACAGGGGTCAGGGCGGCCGGCAGGAACCTCACGCAGCAACGGGTCATCCGCCTGACCAACGAGATGACGGACTTCACGTCCGACGGGTTCGCCACCGTCACTGACTGGTCCGCCGCACACCACACGGCCGATGGCCCGTGGTGTACGGCCTACGTCAAGGCCGACGGCATCCACTTCGAACCCGTGTACCCGAAGGGTCATCAGGTCTTCGCCTGCTTTGGATCGCTCGACGCGAGGAACGCCACCCTCGTCACGCCACCTGCTGGCACCCCCGGGACGTAAAGGCGCGCCCAATGGAATTCCTGCTGCTCGGACACTGCGAGGTCCGTGACGATGGACGCAGCATCCCGATCGGGGGCCGTCGTCAGCGCGCCGCGCTCGTCCTGCTGGCGCTCCATCCCGGCCAGGTGCTCGGCCTCGACTGGCTGGTCGACCAGCTCTGGGCCGGATCGCCGCCGCCGTCTGGAGCGACCACCCTGCGGGCCTACATCTCCCGGTTGCGGACCGCGCTGGCGTCCAGCGCCACCATCACCAAGGGATCCGACCTGCTCGTGAGCCGCCAGACCGGCTACATGCTCGCGATCAGTCCGGATCAGGTCGACGTGCATCGCTTTGAGCGCGCCGTGGCCGCTGGCTCGATGTCCCTCGACCAGGGCGATCCCTACCGGGCGGCCTCCACGCTGCGCGAGGCACTCGCGATGTGGCGCGGGAGCGCGCTGGCAGACCTGGCCTACGAGTCCTTCGCGGTCACGGAGTCGCTCCGGCTCAACGAGCGTCGGCTGGAGGCCCTCGAGCTCTGCATCGAGGCCGAGCTGGCGTTGGGCCGGCATGCGTCCCTGATCGCCGAGCTCCAGCAGCTTGTCGGCGAGCACCCGTTGCGCGAGCCGTTTTGGGGACAGCTCATGCTCGCGCTCTACCGATGCGGGCGGCAGGGCGAGGCCCTCGCCACGTACAGCCGGCTCCGCAAGCAGCTCATCGTCGAGCTCGGCATCGATCCGTCGCCCGAGCTCGGCGAGCTCGAAGAGCGGATCCTTCTCCAGTCGCCCGATCTCCAGCTCACGCTTCCCCGACCGCCGGTCCTCCCTCCGGGTGTGCCCGTCTCGACTCCGGCCGATCCGGCCGGGCCACCTCCGAGCCCGGCCGCGCGAGAAGTTCCCAAGGTGCCGGCCGAGCCGCGGCCCCTGCCCTTCGTCGGACGCGAACGACACCTCACGACCCTGAGCGCGGCGACGGCCGTAGTGCCGACGGACTCCTCCGCCGCGCCTGGCCGTAGTGACCGGCCAGGCCGGATGCGGGAAGACCCGCTTGCTGGCCGAGCTGGCCAAGGTGGCCTCGGCGAACGGGAGCCTGGTCGCTCGGGCGTCCGTCGAGGACGACACCGCCCTCCCTTTCGCCCCCTTCTCGTCGATCGTCCGAGCCCTCCTGCAGCCGGTTCCCGGGGATGACCGCGGATCTGGACCGGCGTCCGCGGTTCCCGCCGACCTGGCCTGGCTCGTGCCCGAGATCGGCCCCGCGCCCCCGCTCGATGCCGACCTCGATCTGGCCCGCATCCGGCTGACCGAGAGCGTGCTGCAATTCTTGCGCACGGTCGGCCGGGGTGAGCCACTTCTCTTGCTCATCGACGACGGCCACCGGATGGGCGAGGCGGGAAGGGCGCTCCTGCACGAGGTCCTCGCCCGGCCGTGGCCTGGGCCGGTGGCCCTCGTCGTGGCGGCGAGATCCCCCGAGGAGGAGAGCACGATCAGCACCACCGTGGTCGAGCTGCTGCGACGCGAGGAAGTATCCCTCGTCGAGGTCGGTCGGCTTCTCCGGCCCGACGTGGCGGAGCTCGTCCAGCGGCTCGGGCTCCGCGCCGCCCCGGAGGACTGCGACGCGCTCGCCGCGCTGTTGCTGGAACAATCGGGTGGGATTCCCCTGCTCATCAGGGAGCTCGTGGCCGCCGGCGACGAGGGCCTGGTCGAAGCGGCCACCCTGTCGGAACACGCCACGACGAGGCCGGTGGTCCAGGGCATCATCGGCAACCGCGTTGCTCAGCTGTCGCTGCCGGCTCGCCACCTGCTCGAGGCCGCGGCGGTGGTCGGATCCGACATCGACGTCGGCGTGGTGTCGGCGATCACCGGTCGCGGGACGGTCGAGGTCCTGGAGTCCCTCGACGAGACGGCGCGTCTGGGGCTCGTGGTCGAACAGAACGAGCTCGACCGGTTCCGGTTCGACCATGCATTGATCCGCGACGTCCTCGCCGGATCGGTGTCGGCAAGCCGGCGCAGCCGGTTGCATGGTGCCGCTGCGGAGGTGTTGGCCGTCCGCGGTGCCGGGATGGAGGCGGCCGATCATGCGCTCAAGGGTCTGCGGAGCCTCGACACCGAGAAGGCCGCCGGCTTCGTGCTGGACGGGGCCCGGAAGGCACTGTCGTCCCTGGACTTCGGCGTGGCCAGGGAACTGTGCAACCGCCTGATCGACGCCTGCGGCGAGGAGCTCTCCCCCGGGGTGCTCGCCGACGTGCTGACCGTGCTCGGCCAGGCGGCAGGACTGTCCGGCGCGCTCGGGGAAGCCGAAGCTGCCTGGTCTCGAGCCGCCGACCTGGCCCGGGCCACCGGTGATTGGGACCGCTTCTGCGACGTGGCGCTGGGGTGTCACGCGCACGGCCAGGGGACCAGTGGGTCTCAGCTGCGATCGCGACTGCTCGACGAGGGCTTCGAACGTGCGACCTCCGCACCGCGGACCAAGTGGCTCCGCGTGGCCGCGGCCTGGGCCGGTGATGCGCTGTTGAGGCCCGGATATCTGATCGATCCGGCCCAGCTCGACGAGATCGAGACGGCGGCGGAGGACCACGCGGTGGCCACCGGTGACGCCGAGCTCCTGGAGATCGTCTGCAACACGAGAGGCAACGTATGCCAGAGCCCCGAGGAGCGCCGGAGATGGTGGAAGCGGCTCGAGGAGGTCACGTCGATCACCGGCAACCACTGGCTCCTCGGCCGAGCGGTCTTCGGGACGCTCTCCTTGGATGCCGCGAAGGGTGACGGGGCTCAGGTCGAGCGGGAGCTCGAGCGCATCCGCGAGATGCTCGACCGGCTCGAACATCCGGGGCTCCGTTGGGGGTACGAGGTGGCGATGGCGAGCTGGGAGGGCATGCACGGGGACTTCGGGGCCTCCGACGACCACGCCGCTCGGGCCCTCGAGATCGGCGAGCGCTACGGCATACCCGATGCCCTCGGTGCGTTTGGAGGCCACCTCTTCCTCTCCGCCTTCCACCGCGGCAACCTTGGGCAGCTACGGCCGTTGGTCGAGGCCCCCCCAGAGGCGGGCGGCGTGCCGGTCGCCGAGTCGGGACTGCTGGCTGCGTCGCTCGCAACGAGCCTCGTCATCTTGCTCGACAACGACGTCGAGGGAGCGCGGACCCGCCTGGCCGAGCTTCTCCCGCAGCTACCGAGGAACCATCAGGCGGATCTCTGGGAGTGGGAGCTGTGCGTCGCGGCCGAGGTGGCCAGTGCCGTCGGCGATGATGATGCCGTGGCGCGGCTGGCGGAGGACCTCGCCCCCCTGACGGGCACCTTCTCGATCGCCATCATGTTCATCTCCGACTTCGGCCCGGTCGATCGGTCACTCGGGAGGCTCGCCGCACGACAGGGACGGTTCGATCTTGCCGATCACCACTTCGTCCGGGCACTCGAGGCATGCCATCGGCTGGGAGCCCGTTGCTGGGCGCTGCGGACCGAGACCGATCGCCTCCTGGCGGCGCGGCGGGCTGGGCGTGCCGTTCCCGGCGCCGACGACCTGGTGGACCGGTTGACCCGTGCCGGGCTCGGCGGCGCGCTGGCGGCCCTCGAAGCCGATCTCGGATGACTCGATGCAACCCTCGGGGCAAGGGTCGGCGGATCACGCCCGCAGCACGTAGGTGACCAGCGCTCGCTCCGGAAGCGTCATCCGGAACGACCCGCCGCTGACCTTTGCCGCGGGCTGTGCGGCCGTGTCGGCCGAGGCATCGGTCAAATAGGGAGTGACCGAGCCCGTCCTCGGCAGCCCTGCACCCGACAACGAGACGGTCACCTTCGCCGGACTGGTGCTCGTATTGAGCGCGACGACGGCGACCGTCCCGTCCGTGTTTCGGAACGCCGTGAGGTCGAGACGGCGGTCGTCGGTGGCGGCGCCGATCCGGATCGCGCCCGGCCGCACAAACCGGCTGTAGTTGGCGAAAGCCCAGAGCCGCGCCGAGGGCGTCACGGCGGAGCCGTCGACCCGGACCAGGCTTTCGTTGTCGTCGCCGTACTGGCTGGTGCCCCACCAATAGAAGAAGGCACCCAGGTCCGCGTGAGCCAGCCCGGTGTAGATGTTCTCTGCCCAGGAGAGTCCCGAGGCGCGGGTCCCGTCGTCCCACGCCGGGTCCCATCGGTCGAGCGTCGACCATTCGGTCTCCCAGGCGGGCTCGTACCACCCGGCAAGCGGCGACGCGGGGGCCTTCGTGTAGCCGTGGCTGGAGAAGGTCTTGACGGTGCGGGCCGCCGGTCGGGACGCCTCGAGGGCCCGGGCATAGCGGGCGGCGTAGTTCCAACCCTCGGTGTCGCAGCACTGGATGCGGGTGGGGAGCCCGGACCGGGCCAGGGCGGCGCCGAGCACCGGTGCGAAGTCCGCCGTCTGGCGCGGCGTCATGACCATGCTCGTATAGCCGGGCGCGGCCAGGTTGGCCTCGTTCTCGAAATCGATGAACTCGAGGGGAAGCCCTACCGCCGCGTAGTCCCGGGCGTACTGCACCAGATAGTCGGCGTACGCCTCGCGCCAATCGCCGCTCTCGCAGTGTGTCCCCGGAGCGCCACAGAGCATGCCGCCATGGGTGTCCGAGCCATTCGTCTTCATGAACGGTGGGGCGCCCCAGGAGTCGGCGATCAACCGATCCACGCCGTACTCCTGCTTGATCGTCGTCGCGAGCCACAGTTGACCGTCGTCGTCTCCGATCGGGGCATAGATCGGCGCAGCCGTGGGTCCCGCGGGCGCCGTGGGCTCGATGGTCCCAAAGCCCGCCGTCGAGCCGACCTGGTTTCTCAGGATGGTCAGGCCGGCGCCGGAGCGCGCACTGTAGAGAAGGTCGAGCACCTCGCTCTGCACCGGCGGGGGGTCGGCCATGAGGAACTTCGCCTGCAAGAACGCCTCGGAGGAACCGAACCCGGCGATCCGCTGGTAAGTCGTGCTGCCGTCGACGGTCGCCGACAATCCCTGCGACGTCGCGAGCGCCGGCTGGGTAGGCACGACCACCGCCGCCGCGAGGATGCAGCCAAGGAGTGGGATCCGGAGTCCTCGAACGGCCATCGGGAGCGTCTCCCTCTCGCGATCACCCTCGGCCGAGGGTCGTTCCTTGAACTGCGAGCCTGGGAGGAGACTCGAACTCCTGACCTGCGCATTACGAGTGCGCTGCTCTACCAACTGAGCTACCCAGGCGGACCCGGTCAGGGTAGTCGGTCCCCGTCCTCCGCCCCGTCGGGCCTGCCGCCGTACGCCCCACTCACAGGAGCGAGAGCCGCACGAACAAGGCCTCGAGGAGCAGCCGCTCGTTAGGGTTCCTCTCCAGCGTGGCGGTCGTCTCGGACACGATGGCGGCCGCCCGCTCGTAGGGCACCGCCTCGGTCACGGGGGCGCCCGGTGACCCGCCACCTCGAAGGGCGTCCACCAGCCGATCCCGGTAGGCGCGTGCGAGGACTCCCAGGCCGGCGCGCAGCTCCCCGGTCCGCAACTGCCGCTCCTCCCGGTGGTGACGATCGGCGATCTCCTTGCGACGGGGGAGCCCGCGTTCACCCATCGTCCGCGCCTCCTCCGTCAGGCGCTCGAGCTCCGCCGCCTGATGGGCACGCAATGGCGCCAGGCCGGCCTCGCCCGCCGCCAGCACCTCGCGTGCCAGCGTCGCGGCGGCGGCGCCGCTTCCGTCGAGCCGGTCCGGCACGGAGCGCCAGAGGGCGACGCGTGCGGCGTGTCCCGGGTCCTCGGCAAGCAGCCGGGCCCGCTCGAGATCGCCTCCGCAGTCCACCGCGATCTCGGCGGCCTCATCGGCGGAAACGCCGCGATCGACGAGCCACCGCGCGACGTCCTCCTCCCCGATCGGCTTGA
The DNA here is from genome assembly GCA_963773635.1 of uncultured Actinomycetes bacterium. GTDB lineage: Bacteria > Actinomycetota > Acidimicrobiia > Acidimicrobiales > RAAP-2 > CAVZBW01. The sequence continues at coordinate 2,177,786 of CAVZBW010000005.1, forward strand.
AATCGATCGTGACGCACCGGCTGGCCACCGTGACCAGCTCCGGCGGAACGTCGTCGGCGATCAGGACGAAAACCGTGCTCGGCGGCGGCTCCTCCAGGGTCTTGAGCAGTGCGGGCGCCGATCGGATGGCCAGGTGGACGTCGCCGACCACCAGCACTTGGCGCGTCGACTCGAACGGGCGGTGCTGGGAGAGCCCGACCAGCCGCCGGGCCTCGTCGACGCCCACGGCCGGACCGGTGCGCTCGACCACGACGAGATCGGGGTGGGTCCCCTCGAGCGCTCGACGGCAGGCGTCGCACTCGCCGCATCCGCCCCGCGGGCAGAGCAGCGCGGCGGCGAAGGCGCGAGCGGCCTGGCGCCGTCCCGTCCCGGGCGGGCCGCAGAACAGATAGGCGTGCACGGGTCGCCGAGCGGCGGCCCGCAGTGCCTCGACCGCCGCCGCCTGGCCGATCACGTCCGAGAACAGAGCAAGGACGGGGGCCCCTTGGACCGGCCGGCCCTCGCCGGGTCGGTCCGCCGCAACGACCGCGCTCATGGGCGCCCCCACCGTGCCCGAACCGCTCCCGCCACCGCGCTGGCCACCTCCTCGAGGCTCGCCGAACCGTCGACGACGGCCCAACCGTCGGGATCATCGCGCGCCATCGCGACGAAACCCTCGCGGACGCGGCGGTGGAAGTCGAGGTCGAGCGACTCGAGCCGGTCCGGAGCGTCGGCTTCGAGGCGAGCCCGCGCCATCTCGACCGGGACGTCGATCAGCACCGACAGGTCGGCCTCCACCCCGGCGCAGGCCCATCGAGCGAGCCGCCGCAGCCCATCGACGTCCAGCCCGCGACCCCACCCCTGGTAGGCCAAGGTCGAGCCCGAGTAGCGATCCGTGACGACCCAGCGGCCGGCGTCGAGGGCCGGGGAGATCACCTCGACCACGTGCTGGGCGCGATCGGCGGCCATCAGGAGGGCCTCCGCCCGGGCCGTGGGGGCGTGGTCGTGCCCGGGCGAGAGCGTCAGCCGGCGGAGCTCCCGTCCGAGCGCGGTGGCGCCCGGCTCCCAGGTCGCCAGCGCGTCGAGGCGTCGGGCCAGGAGGGCGGTCTGGGTCGACTTGCCCGAGCCGTCGATGCCCTCGAGGGCGATCAGCCGACCTCGTGCGCCGGGTGCTCCCGGGCCGGCGACCTCGGGCTCGGGGGTCACCTGGCCCACGGCTCAGCTGTCGGACGCGGTGTCGTCGCTCGCCTTCTCGGCTGCGGCCTGGTTGGCCGGTGCGCCGGTCCGGGCATCGCCCTTGGCCGAGGGCTTCTTGGCCGCAGCCCCCTTGGCCACGGCTTTCTTGGCCGCAACCTTCTTGGCCGCCGTCTTCTTGGCGCTGCGTTTCTTTGCGGGTGCCCTGGTGCCAGCCGCCTTCTTGGCCGGCGCCTTCTTGGCCGGCCGCTTGGACGCCGACGCTCGCCGCCGCGTCGAGGGTCCGGCGGCACGACGCTCGGCCAACAACTCGGCCGCCCGCTCGAGGGTGATCGACTCGACGTCGTCGCCCCGACGCAGGGACGCGTTGGTGGCGCCGTCGGTGACGTAGGGACCGAAGCGACCGCTCTTCACGACGATGGGCTGGGAGGTTTCCGGGTCGTCGCCGAGGGTGCGCAACGGGGCCGCGGCGGCGCGGCCCCGGCGCCGCTTGGGTTGCGCGAACAGTTCGAGGGCATGGCTCAGGTCGACGGTGAGCAGCTGCTCCTCGGTGTCGAGGCTCCGCGTGTCCGAGCCCCGCTTGAGATACGGCCCGAACCGACCGTTGGCCGCCACGATCTCCTCGCCGGTGCCCGGGTCCACCCCGACCGTGCGAGGCAGCTGCAGGAGCTCGAGGGCCTGCTCCAAGGTCACGGTGCTGGGCGACATCGAGGCGAAGAGCGAAGCCGTCCGTGGCCTCTCGCCGCCCTCCACGACCTCACCCAGCTGGACGTAGGGTCCATAGCGCCCCGCCTTGACGAGCACCGGCAAACCGGTATCGGGGTCGTCCCCGATCTGTCGATCCTGGGACGGCGCCGCCAGCAGCTCCTCGGCACGCTCGACGGTCAGCTCGTCCGGCGCCAGGTCCTCGGGAATCGATGCCCGGTCGTCGTCGCGCTGGAGGTAGGGGCCGTAACGCCCCACCCGCACGACGATCAACCGATCCTCGGCGTCCACGCCGATCGGTATGGAGTTGATCTCCCGGGCGTCGATCTCTCCGAGGTGCGTCGCCACCGCGGTCTTGAGCCCGAGGTCCTTGGTGGAGCCGTTGGACGCCCCCGCGCCGAAGTAGAAGTGGGTGAGCCACGGCAGCGCCTCCTGCTCCCCGCTGCGCGATCCCGTCGAGGTCGTCCTCCATCGCCGCGGTGAAGCCGTAGTCGACGAGCTCGCCGAAGTAGCGCTCCAGGAGGCCCACCACGGCAAAGGCGGTGAAGCTCGGCACGAGGGCCGTGCCCTTCTTCCACACGTATCCCCGGTCGAGGATGGTCGCGATCACGCTGGCGTAGGTCGAGGGCCGACCGACGCCGAGCTCCTCCATCGCCTTGACCAACGAGGCCTCGGTGTAGCGGGCGGGCGCCTGGGTGGTGTGCGAGCCCGAGGCGAACTCTTGGCCGGTCACGGCGTCGCCCTCGGCCAGCGGTGGCAGGTGCACCTCTCGATCGGCCAGCTCGGCCTCGGGGTCGTCCTCGCCTTCCACGTAGGCGCGCAGGAAGCCCGGGAACGTGATGACCTTCCCGCTCGCCGAGAACTCCACCGGGACCCCGGCGAGCGCCGCGTGGGCCGCCGAGCCGTTGGTCGTACCCTCGGGAACCGCGGCCACGAGGCGGACCTGGGCGCTCGTCCCGGTGGCGTCGGCCATCTGGGATGCCACCGTGCGCTTCCAGATGAGGTCGTAGAGCCGCAGCTCGTCGCCGCTCAGGCTGCGCGACGCCTCGTCGGGCGTGCGGAACGTCTCGCCGGAGGGCCGGATGGCCTCGTGCGCCTCCTGGGCGTTCTTCACCTTGCGCTCGTAGCGACGCGGCTTGTCCGGCACGAAGCGGGACCCGTAGAGCGACGTGGCCTGGGAGCGGGCGGCCTGCAAGGCCTCGTCCGAGAGATTGGTGGAGTCCGTCCGCATGTAGGTGATCCAGCCCTGCTCGTAGAGGCGCTGGGCGACCTGCATGGTCCGCTGCGCGCTGAAGCGCAGCTTGCGTCCGGCCTCCTGCTGCAGCGTGGACGTCATGAAGGGGGCGGCCGGGCTGCGCCGGAAGGGCCGCTCGTTGACGGAGCTCACCTCGAACTCCTGGCCGGTCAAGGCCTCCGCGAGGAACGTGGCCTCTTCCTCGGCGAGCACCCGCACCGGGGTCTTGGCCTCGAGCTCACCCGTCGACGAGAAGTCACGCCCGGTGGCCAGCGGCGTCCCGTCGACGGCCACCAGCGAGGCCGTGAACGCCGAGGGGGTCGGCACCTGCTCGGCCGAGCCACCCCGGGACTCCTGGGCCCCGGCGGAGCCGTTGGGCGATCCGGCGGAGGAGGCGGGCGCGGCCGTGCGGAAGGTCCCCTCGACGCCCCACCAGGTCGCCGGGCGGAAGCGCATCCGCGCCCGTTCGCGCTCGACCACCATCCGGGTGGCGACGCTCTGGACCCGACCGGCCGACAGTCGCGGCATCACCTTCTTCCACAGCACCGGCGAGACCTCGTAGCCGTACAGGCGGTCGAGGATCCGGCGGGCCTCCTGGGCGTCGACCAGGCGCCGGTCGAGGTCTCGCCAGTCGTCCACGGCTCGGCGGATGGCCTGGGGGGTGATCTCGTGGAAGACCATGCGCTTGACCGGTACGCGGGGGAGAGGACCTCGATGAGGTGCCAGGCGATCGACTCGCCCTCGCGGTCCTCGTCGGTGGCGAGGTAGAGCTCGTCGGCGTCTCGAAGCTGTCGGCGGAGGTTGGTCACCACGGACCTCTTGTCGGGGGAGACGACGTACAGGGGCTTGAAGCCGTTGTCCACGTCGACCCCCAGCCGGGCCCAGTTCTCCCCCTTCAAGGCCGCAGGGACCTCGTCGGCGCCCCGGGGCAGGTCACGAATGTGTCCGATCGAGGACTCGACCACGAACTCCGGTCCGAGCATGCCGGCGATCGTGCGGGCCTTGGCCGGGGACTCGACGATGACCAGGGCGCGGCCCGGGCGGGTCGTGGACCCGTCGTCCGTCGATCTGCGCTCAGTGCGGGGCGTCGCCATGGTGTGGGACAGGCTGCTGAGGCCCGGGGGGTCCTGTCAAGAGAGACATCGGAGATCCCACCGGGCGGGCATTCCCGACGCCTCGTCTACCAGACGGGTGCGCCGAGAGGGCCGCGGGGCCTCCGAACCGCCTGCACGACCGAGTCAGACCTGGTCAGCGGCCACCGCAGGGATGGCCGGCTCGGGTCGGATCTGGTCCGCCTTGTCCCCCTCGCCGTCGCCGGCGTCCAACCCCGCGGACTTGCGCTTGGAAAAGGCCACCGCGGCCAGCAGGATGACCAGGGCGCCGGCCGCGATCGCGTACCGGGCATCGTTGTTGTTGCGAAGCGTGATGACGGCCGGCAGGATCAGCAGGGCCACCAGGTTCATTACCTTGATCAGGGGGTTGATGGCGGGTCCGGCCGTGTCCTTGAAGGGGTCCCCGACCGTGTCGCCGATCACGGCCGCCTTGTGCGCCTCCGACCCTTTGCCGCCCTCGTGGCCATCCTCGATGTACTTCTTCGCGTTGTCCCAGGCTCCGCCCGAGTTGGACAGGGTGTTGGCCATGAGCTGGCCGGTCAGGATGGCGGCGGCCAGGAAGGCGCCCAGGGCCCGGTAGTTGATCCCGAAGCCGACGATGACCGGCGACAGGATGGCGAGCAGGGCCGGCGTGGCGAGCTCCCGCTGGGCGGCCGCGGTGCAGATCGAGATGACCCGTCCGTATTCCGGCTTCTCCTTGTACTCCATGATGCCCGGATGCTCGCGGAACTGGCGGCGCACCTCCTGCACGACCGTGCCCGCCGAGCGCCCGACGGCACGAATGGCGAGCGACGAGAACAAGAAGACGACGGAGCCACCGATGAGGAGACCACAGAAGGTCGTCGGATTGGCCAGGTTGATCTGGGTGGCCAGGTTCTGAAAGAGCTTGACGCCCGTCGCCCTGAGTCCGAGTTGGGAGCCGGTGGTCTCGATGAACGAGGCGAACAGTGCGACCGAGGCGATCACGGCCGAGCCGATGGCGACCCCCTTGGTGATGGCCTTGGTGGTGTTGCCCACCGCGTCCAGGCTCACCATGACCCGCTCGGCATCGCCGCTGAACTCCCCGGACATCTCGGCGATGCCCGCCGCGTTGTCCGAGACGGGCCCGAAGCTGTCCTCGGAGACGATCATGCCCGTCGTCGCCAGGAGGCCGATGCCGATCAACGCAACCAGGTAGAGCGAGTACTCGATGTTGCCGTCGCCGAGCCCGATCGCCACGCCGATGGCGATGGCGATGGCGATGATCGCCCACACCGACGACTCGAGTCCGATGGCGAAGCCGGAGAGGACCGTCGTCGCCGGCCCCGTCCGGGCCGACTCGGCGATCTCCCGGACCGGGTTGCGCTCGGTCGACGTGAAGTGCTCGGTGATCTGGCTGAGGACCAGCGAGAGGATGACGCCCGTAAAGACGGCCCAGAACAGCTTGAGGTTGTGCACGTAGTACTGGGCGACGAAGAACGCGGCCACGACCGTCAGGAAGGCCGCCGACCAGTAGCCCCGGTTGATCGGGGCCATCGCCGATCCGGTCTCGGCCGATGGCCCGCACCAGGTACACGCCGACCACGGAGGCGACGATGCCGAAGGCCGGGATGATCAGGGGGAAGATCACGGCCGGGGTGGGGTTCAAGTGGATGGTCCGGAAGGCCGCGTAGCCGAGGATGAGCGAGGAGATGATGGTGATCACGTAGGACTCGAAAAGGTCCGCCGCCATCCCCGCGCAGTCGCCAACGTTGTCGCCCACGTTGTCCGCGATGGTGGCGGCGTTGCGAGGGTCGTCCTCGGGGATGCCCGCCTCGACCTTGCCGACCAGGTCCGCTCCGACGTCGGCGGCCTTGGTGAAGATGCCGCCCCCCACCCGCATGAACAGCGCCAGCAGCGACGCGCCGAAGGCGAAGCCCACCAGCACGGCCGTGGCGTAGTTCTGGAAGATGAACACGATGGTGGTGGCGCCGAGCAGCCCCAGCCCGACGCAGAGCATCCCGGTGATCGCCCCGGTGCGGAAGGCGACACGGAGGGCACCGGGCATCGTGCCGTTCCGGGCGGCGGCGGCTGTCCGCACGTTGCCGCGCACGGCCAGGCTCATGCCGATGAAGCCGGTGAGCCCCGAGCAGGCCGCGCCCGCCAGGAAGCAGATGACCCGGTAGATCCCGGCCTGCCAGAAGCTGAGGGCGAGGACCTCGTGGCCGTCGGAGATGATCGGGAAGCCGAGCGGCCCGGTCTTGACCACCTTGGTGGCCGTGAAGAAGATCAGCACCGCGAGGGGTACCACGATCACGACGATGACCCGGAACTGACGCCTCAAGAAGGCCAGGGCGCCCTCCTGGATGGCACCGGCGATCTCGCGCATCGAAGGTGTGCCCTGGTCTGCGGCCAGGACGCCGCGCATGAGGAACAAGCCCACAGCGATGCCCACGAGTCCCGCGGCCAGCGCGATGACCAGCCATACCTTGTCGCCGCCCGAGAGGTGGAAGGCCTGGTACCCGCCTTCCGAGGCGAGCTGCATCATGCCCGGTGTTCCCTTTCTCCTATGTCGCTACGTGACTGCCGCTGGTGGCGCCGCCGCACCCGCCCGCCCCTCCCGGGACGCTCGGGGGCCACGGCCCCGATTCGTCGACCCAAGGTCCCCGCACGTCGGGTCCTGCCCTGGATCCTGGGGGCTCCTGCGAGCCGGCACGCCAAGACGGGCCGGATCGAGCCTGGGCGACGATAGCGACTGGCTAGGGACGGAGCAAGAATGCCGGGGTCACCTCAGCCCGCGTCGGGGCCCGCTACCAGCTCATAGTCGGGATTGAGCATCGCCAGTCGACGCCGCCACTCCCCCACCATGCCTTCGGCCACCATCCGGGCGCCCGGCTCGATGCCCGGCACCTGTGGCCTGCCCTGGAAGACGAGGAGGACCGCGCCCGAGCTGTCCGCCAGGAGGCACTCCAGGTTGGATGTCCCCCCACGCGGCTGCACCCGCACCGACCGCACGCGCCCGGCGACCCTGGTCCGCTGGCGCCAGCGAACCTCGCCGATCGGCCGGGTGCCGGCGGAGCGCAACGCTAGGGCGGCGTCGGCCGGACCGAGGCTGACCTTGCCCTTTTCCCGCTTGTGGGCGGCCTTGGCACGGGCCTTTGCGTCCTGGTCGTCGGCCCCGTCGGCACCGTCGGCCCCGCCGGCAGCTCCGGCGGCCCGGGTGCCGGCCCCGGCGGCGGCCACCGGCTCGAGGACCGCGTCCGGGGCGGGCGGGACTCCGGTCCCCGCCGCCTGGTCGTGGTCCTTCCCGTCCTCGCGGGGTGCCCGCTCGAAGAGGGCCCGGATCCCCGGAAAGCGGACGTCTCCCTCACCCTCGAGGTTGTAGGGCACGATCGTGGCGCTGGCGTGGGGGATGCGGCTGACGGCGGTGGCGATCTTGTCGGCGGTGCGATCGTGGAGCAGCAGGCGCCAGCTCGAGACGAATCCCCGGCGGGGAAGCAGGACGGTGACCTCGGTCTCGCCGTCCGACACCGCGTCGGCCACGAGCTCGATCGCCGCCCGGGTCGGTCTGCGGTCCGGGCACTCGATGACGTCGAGGGGCAGTCGGGAGAGGGCGATGCTGCTCCACTGCTGCTGCAGCTCTCTCGACGCCTGGCTGTCGAGGTCGAAGTGGACGACCCGGAGCTCGTCGGGCAGCAGGGTCCGGGCGTACTGGATGGCCCGCGCCGCGGCCAGGTCCAGCGCATCGATGAGGACGATCACCACGTGGCGCCGCAGGAGGGGGGCCTCGCAGGCCTCCACGGCACCGACCTCGAGCTCCGAGTCCTCCCGGGTGTACTGCCCGTGCAGGCGGAGGAGGACCACGACCCCGAGCGGGAGGATCACGACGATGGCCCATGCGCCCTCGGTGAACTTCGTGATGACGATGACGATGTCGACGATGAAGGTGAGCACGCAGGCTCCGCCGTTGATCCACGCTCCCCGGCGCCAGCCGGGTTCCCGGTTGCGCAAGTGGAACCGGAACATGCCCGCTCCCGCCATCGTGAACCCCGTGAAGACGCCGATCGCGTAGAGCGGGATCAGCTTGTCGACCCGGGCCTGGGTGATGAGCAGCAGGAGGCACGAGACGACGGCGAGCACGATGATGCCGCTCGAGAAGACCAGCCGGTGCCCCCGGCGCATCAGCCTGCGAGGCAGGTAGGAGTCCTCGGCGGCGAAGCTGGCGAGGTAGGGGAAACCGGTAAAGCTGGTGTTGGCCGCCAGGATCAAGATGACCATGGTGCTGGCCTGCAGCAGGACGTAGAGGAGGTCGCCAACCCCGCTGTGGCCGTACACGTCCTTGGCGATCTGCGAGATCACGGTGGGGGTGCCCGAGATGTAGGGCACCGGGTGCACGGCCGTCGCGAGGAAGCTGACCCCGAGGACGAGCGTGCCCAGGATGCACGCCATCCACACCATCGTGATGCGGGCGTTGCGGGACTCGGGCTTCTGGAAGACGCTGACCCCGTTGGAGATCGCCTCGGTCCCGGTGAGGGCGGAGCCGCCCGAGGCGAACGAACGCAGCAGCACGAAGATGGAGGCGCCATAGATGAGGCCGGTGCCCGAGTGGCCGGTGGGGAAGGCCCCGGGCAGGTTGATGGAGTGCGCGTGGAGCTGTCCGGCCCCGTGGCGGACGACGCCCACCACGAGCAGCACCGCCATGTTGGCCACGAAGAAGTAGGTGGGGAAGGCGAACACCCTGCCCGCCTCCCGTACGCCTCGCAGGTTGGCGTAGGTGATCAAGATGACCAGCCCGATGGCGATCCACACCGTGCCGGACGTGAGCGAGGGGAAGACCGAGGTCACCGCGGCGACGCCCGCCGCCACCGAGACGCACACCGTGAGCGTGTAGTCGATGAGCAGCGAGACGGCCGCCACCTGGGCCACCTTGGGGCCGAGGTTCTCCCTGCTCACGACGTAGGCGCCGCCGGCCTTGGTGTAGAACTTGACGACCTCGAGGTAGGAGAGGGTCACGAAGACGAGCACGACGATCACCGCGATCGTGACGGGCATGAGCAGCGCGAATGCCGCCACCCCGATCAGCTGCACCAGGGGGATCAGGGCCTGCTCGGAGGCGTAGGCGGAGGACGAGATGACGTCCGACGAGAGGACCGCGAGGGCGGTGCGCTTGTTGAGGCGCTCGCTGGCCAGGCGCTCGGTGGTCAGGGGCGGCCCGAGGAGGCGGTTCTTGAGGCGGTAGCGGAGGGTTTCGGGGAACTTCGCCGCCACGTCCTCGGGCAGCAGGGTGCGGGCCGGTGGTGCTGGCGCCGGGGAGACTCGAGGCCCTGGTGCCGCAGCGTTCTTCGCGTCCAGCTCGGCCACGCCCACACCGTAACGTCCGCCGCGACCTCGGAAGTTTTCCCCCGGTGGCTTGTCACCCGCATGGGGGACGTGTTGCACTGTGCACGGTGCGGGAGCGAGGCAAGCGTCGAGGCGACACGGGTGGGCGCCCCCGAGCGGCGACCGGATGCGGGTGACCGGCCGATGCACGTGATCGTGGTGGGGTGCGGACGGGTGGGCTCGGGACTGGCCATCGCGCTCACCGGCGAAGGCCACAGCGTGGCCATCCTCGACAAGAACGAGCGCGCCTTTCGCCGGCTGCCCGACGAGTGGGATGGGCTCCGCCTCGTGGGGTCGGGCTTCGACCGGGACGATCTGGAGCGGGCGGGGGCGGTGGGGGCCCATGCGCTCGCCGCGGTCACGAGCGGCGACAACAGCAACATCTTGACCGCCCGGATCGCCCGGGAGACCTACCAGATCCGGCAGGTGGTCGCCCGCATCTACGACCCCCGGCGAGCCGAGATCTACCAGCGGCTCGGCATCCCGACCGTTGCGACGGTCACGTGGACCATCGAGCAAGTCCGGCGGCGCCTCTTCCCGGAATGGCTGCACCGGGAGTGGTCGGACGCGTCGGGACGGCTCCTCCTCGTGCATCGCGAGCTGCCCCTCGCCTGGGGCGGACGCCCCCTGCTCGACATCGAGGTTTCCGGCGAGGTCCGCCTCGTGTCCGTGACCCGTGCAGGGGTCCCGAGGCTCGAAGTGCGAGACCTGGTCGGCCAGGACGGTGACGTCCTGCACCTGGCGGTCACCGTGGACGCCATGGAGATGCTCGACAGCCGGCTGGCCGCTCGACCCGGCGAGACGGCCACCTCGGCCGGGCCCGCCAGGTAGGTCCGGGGAGGGGGAACTCGTGCGGACGAGCGGGTCGGAGGTGGAGCGGTGAAGGTCGTCGTGGCGGGTGGAGGCAGCGTGGGCACGGCCATCGCCAGCGAGCTCTCCGCGAACCGCCACGAGGTCCTGGTCATGGAGCGCGACCCCGAGATCGTCCTGCGTCAGCGTGACGAGCCGGGCGTGACCTGGATGGCGGCGGATGCCTGCGAGGTGGCATCCCTCGACCTGGCAGGGTTGGCGTCTGCGGACGTGGTCGTGGCCGCCACCGGCGACGACGAGGACAACCTCGTGATCTCGCTCCTCTCCAAGCAGGAGTTCGCCGTCCCCCGGGTGGTGGCCCGGGTCAACCACTACAAGAACCAGTGGCTCTTCAACGAGAGCTGGGGGGTCGACGTCTCGGTCTCCACCCCCCAGTTGCTCACCGCGCTGGTCGAGGAGGCCGTCTCCGTGGGCTCCCTCGTCCGCCTGCTGCAGTTCCAGCAGGGCGCCGCCCACCTGGTCGAGGTCACCCTGGCGGACGACTCCCCGGCCGCCAAGACGGCCATCGCGGACATCGACTTCCCCCGTCAGGCCACGATCGTCGCCATCGTGAGGGAAGACCACCTCGTGGTGCCCAGGGGTGACGTCGTCCTCGAGCCGGCCGACGAGGTGCTGGTGCTCGTCACCGCCGACGCCGAGGCCGACGTGCAGCAGCTCTTCATCGGCAGCTGAGGGGCGTCCCCAGGCCCGCTGACCGGTGTCGGGGCGCCGTCACCCCTACCATTGGGTGTAGTGCAAGCTGCCTTCTTTGACCTGGACAAGACGGTGATCGCGAAGGCCTCGCTCGCCGCCTTCGGGCGTCCCCTCCGCCGAGGTGGGCTCCTCACCCGCCGCCTCGTCGCCCGGGCGATCGTCGCCCACCTGATCTACCTGTACCTCGGAGCGGACGAGGGCCGGATGTCCCGCATGAAGGACGGAGTGCTCGCCGGGACCAAGGGGTGGAACCGCGACGAGGTCCGCCAGATCGTCCGCGACGCCTTGTTCGAGACCGTGGAGCCGATCATCTACTCCGAGGCGCTCGAGCTCATCTCGGAGCACCGCTCGCTCGGCCACCGCGTCTACCTGGTCTCGGCCTCGCCGGAGGAGCTCGTCGAGCCGTTGGCCGAGGTCCTCGGCGCGGACGGGGCCGTGGCCTCCCGAGCAGAGGTGGATGCAAACGGCTGCTACACCGGCCAGATGGCCTTCTACGCCTCGGGTGCGAACAAGGTGGCGGCCATCGAGGACCTGGCCCGGCGCCACGGGCTCGATCTCTCGCAGTCGTGGGCCTACTCGGACTCGGCCACCGACCTCGGGATGCTCGAGCTCGTGGGACACCCCGTGCCGGTCAACCCCGACCGCGCCCTCGCCAAGATCGCCCGCGAGCGGGAGTGGGACGTGCGCGAATTCACCAAGCCCGTCCGCCTCCGGAATCGGGTGTCACCCCGGGTCCCCCTGGCCACGGCCGGGCTGGCCGCAGCCGCCGCGGTCCTGGCCTGGCGCTGGGGCCGGCGCCCACGCGCGCACCTGCACCCGGCGACCGGGGCCCATATCTGAGCGATTTTCGCGTGGCCGGGCGGAGCGCCTCGGCCGGGACCGGGAGCCGGTAGGTCAGGTGGAACGGAGCCGCTTGGCGGCGACGATTCCGACGGCAACCAGTAGGGCGACGAGCACAAGCTTCTTCATGGGTCGCGATCCTAGAGGTTCGGACCTCAGACCGTCAGCAGGTCGCGAGCTCCGGTGTCGGACGAGGGGTGGCGGAGCTTGGACATTGCCCGCGCCTCGATCTGGCGGATCCGCTCCCGGGTGAGGTTGAAATGCTCCCCGACCTCCTCGAGGGTCCGGGGCTCCCCTCGGTCCAGCCCGAACCGGAGGCGCAGGATCTCCCGCTCGCGCTCGTCCAGGGGCGAGAGCAGGCGGCCGATCTCCTCCGGGAGCAGCGAGACCGCCGCCACCTCGAAGGGGGACTCCGCGGATCGATCCTCCACCACGTCGCCGAGCTCGGCGTCGCCGTCCTCCCGGAGGGGCTCGGACAGCGAGAGGGGCTCCGCCCGGAAGCGCAATGCCTCGATGAGCTTGTCCTCGGGCATCTCCACCTCGATGCCGAGCTCCGCCAGGGTGGCGGGTCGACCGAGCTTGAGCTCGAGGCGGGCCTGGGCCTTTTGCACCCGGGCCAGGGTGTCGCCGGCATGCACGGGGAGCCGAATGGTGCGACCGGTGTTGGCGATGCCCCGGGTGATGGCCTGGCGAATCCACCAGGTGGCGTACGTCGAGAACTTGAAGCCCTTGCGCCAGTCGAACTTCTCGACGGCGTGCATGAGCCCGAGGTTGCCCTCCTGGATCAGGTCGAGGAGGGGCAGGCCCGAGGCCTGGTACTTCTTGGCGATGGAGACCACCAGGCGCAGGTTGGACTGCACGAAGGTCTGCTCGGCGCGCTCACCGTCGATCAGCGACCGGCGGAGCTCGCGTCGGCGAGCGGTCGAGCAGGTCTTGCCCGTCTTGGCGAGCTCTTCGTCGGCTTCCCGACCGGCCTCGATGGCCTGGGCCAGGCGAACCTCATCGTCCTTGGTCAGGAGCGGGTATTGACCGATATCCGTGAGATAGAGGCGTACGAGATCCTCATCATCCCGTTCGATGCGTTCCTTGGCCAAGGTCGAAGAACCCTCCACGCCGACGGCCGCTGCCCCAAAGGCCTGGAGCACCGCGAACCTGAATCTCTGCTGACCCCACCCCCGCTACCTGGGGGAAGGGAGGTGTGCGGACATCCTAACGGGGCCGTCAAGATCTCAGGCCGCTTCCTCCGGGGGGCGCGCCGGCCAGGGTACGAGTCCGGGAGCCACGCCGGCGGCGACGACGGTGTTCTCGAGGCTCACCTGGACGGTCCCCGCGGCCCTCACGTCGGCCGAGGTGCGCAGGGCGGTCTGGAGGAGGCGCTCGCCCGTCTGCCAGGACTCGACCTCGTCTCGCAGCACCATGCGGAGGATCCGGATGGTGGGTCCGTCCGTGGCGGGCACGGCATGACCGAGGTGGTGGTCGTAGGTGGCCACCAGCCTCGGGACCAGGAACCGGTAGAGCGCGGCCAGCCGGAGGACCGTGGCCGACGTCCCGGGGTGCTCGCTGCCGACGGACTCGAGGACCACCGGCACCGACGCGCATGCGGCCTCGAGGGCCGGGCCGGGCCGGGAGAGGGCGTCCCGGTCGACGCCGTCGAGAACCGGCAGGCGGTCCTCCCACAGCTCGGCATGCCACCCGTGCTCCCCGCTCACGAGATCGAGGTGGAGACGGACCTCGGGTTCGACCGTCTCCTGCACCCAGGACCCGGTGAGCAGGTAGAGGTTGTGCTCGGCCCACCGGTAGGCCCCGATGAGGGCCGCGGACTCCCGCAGGCCAAGGGACAGGGGGAACTGCAGGCCGCGGGGCGCGAGCGGCTCCCCCGGCGAGCTCACGCCGGGAGACCCGCCCACGGCGCGAAGGCAGTGGGCTCAACCTCGACTCTTCGCAGGTCAGACATCTTGCGAGCCTATCGGCGGTCCCCGCTCCCCCTGAGTGCCGGCTGGTCGATCAGATGTCGAAGTAGAGCTGGAACTCGTAGGGGTGCGGGCGCAGTCGCACCGGATCCGCCTCCTCGAGCCGCTTGTACTCGGTCCAGGTGTCGATCAGGTCGTCGGTGAAGACGCCGCCCACCCGGAGGAACTCGCTGTCCTGCTCGAGCGCACGGAGCGCCTCCTCGAGCGAGCCGGGCGTGTGCGCGATGGCGGCGAGCTCGTCCGGCTTGAGCTCGAAGAGGTCGACCTCGAGCGGAGGCGGGGGCTCGATCTGCTTCTGCACCCCGTCGAGACCCGCGAGCATCATGGCCGAGAAGGCGAGGTACGGGTTGCACGACGGGTCCGGGCAACGAAACTCGATCCGCTTGGCCTTGGGACTCTGGGAGTACAGCGGGATCCGGCAGGCCGCCGAGCGGTTCCTCTGGGAATAGACGAGGTTCACGGGAGCCTCGTAGCCGGGCACCAGACGCTTGTACGAGTTGGTCGTGGGCGCAGCAAAGGCCATGATCGCGGGCGCGTGCGTGAGGAGGCCGCCGACGTACCACCTCCCCATGTCGGACAGTCCGCCGTAGCCGTCGCCGTAGAAGAGGGGGTCCCCGCCCTTCCACAAGGACTGGTGGCAGTGCATCCCCGAGCCGTTGTCCTCGAAGAGGGGCTTGGGCATGAAGGTCGCCGTGAGGCCGGCGGCGGCGGCCACGCTCTTCACGATGTACTTGTAGAGGATCAGCTTGTCGGCCATCGACAACAGGGTGTCGAAGCGCATGTCGATCTCGGCCTGACCGGCGGTCGCGACCTCGTGGTGCTGGACCTCGATCTCGATGCCCATCCGCTCCATCGTGAGGATCATCTCCGAGCGCAGGTCCTGGAAGTGGTCCGTGGGCGGCGCCGGGAAGTAGCCCAGCTTGGGGCGGATGGTGTACCCGAGGTTTTGGCCGCTGAGCCCGGAGTTCCAGTGCCCCTCTCGGGAGTCGACCTCGTAGTACGCCTTTTGCGACTCCGTGCCGTAGCGGACCGAGTCGAAGATGAAGAACTCCGCCTCCGGGCCGAAGTAGCAGGTATCGGCGAGGCCGGTCGAGCGCAGGTACTCCTCCGCCTTCTTGGCCACGTAGCGGGGGTCGCGGGAGTAGGGCTCGAGGGTGACCGGGTCGTGGACGAAGCAGTTGATGTTGAGGGTCTTGTGCTGGCGGAAGGGATCGATCACCGCCGTGTCCGCGTCGGGGAGAAGGATCATGTCCGACTCGTGGATCTCCTGGAACCCCCGGATGGACGAGCCGTCGAAGCCCAGGCCCTCTTGGAAGACGTCCAGGGTGAGCTGGCGGGCGGGGATGGAGAAGTGCTGGGTCGTGCCCGGCAGGTCGATGAAGCGAATGTCGACCACATCGACACTCTCGTCCTGTATCAGCCGCAGCACGTCCTCCGGGGTCTTCTGGGTCACCGGGCTCCTCCTACTCAGTCTCGCTACACGGTCTCGTCGGGTTCGGTCTCGCCGGGTCTCGAGGCGTTGGCCTCGAGACCGGGTCTCGACCGCTCGACTCTCTTGGTTGGTCCGCTCGGTCGGTCCGCTCGGCGGTCATCTTGGCCGCTCGTGCCCGATCCCGACGATCGGTCCGCCCCCTTATCGGGGCGCCCCGAGTCTGCCGGGTCGCGGTTTCCCAGCTGTTGCCCGTTTGTGAACGGAAGATGAACTCTCGAGCGAGGCGGGCGCGTCCGAGGGGTTGTAGTGAGCTGAGAGACTTGTCGCATGCAGAGTCAGCAGGATTACGTGCTGCGGACGGTCGAGGAGCGGGGAATCCGCTTCGTGCAGTTGTGGTTCACGGACGTCCTCGGGATGCCCAAGGCGGTCAACATCGCCCCCGCCGAGCTGGAGAACACGCTCGAGGAGGGCATGACCTTCGACGGCTCGGCCATCGACGGATTCAGCCGGGTGCAGGAGAGCGACGTGCTCGCACGCCCCGACGCACGGACCTTCCAGGTCCTCCCCTGGCACGAGAAGGAGGGCGCGGTCGCCCGGGTCTTCTGCGACATCTCGAACCTCGACGGCTCGCCGTTCCAGGGGTGCCCCCGCCACGCCCTGCGCCGCACCCTCCAGCGGGCGCACCGGGCTGGCTACACGTTTTTCACCGCCCCGGAGATCGAGTACTTCTACTTTCGCGGCCTCGGGGAGACGACAAGGCCCGAGGCGCTCGACAACGGGTCGTACTTCGACCTCACCGTCGCCAACATGGCGAGCGACCTCCGCCGCCGCTCCGTGTTGCATCTCGAGGAGATGGGCATCCCCGTCGAGCTCGCCCACCACGAGGACGGTCCCGGTCAACACGAGATCAACCTGCGGTACACGGACGCGCTGACCATGGCCGACACGGTCATGACGGTGCGCCTGGTGCTCAAGGAGACGGCGCGGCAGGAGGGGATACGGGCCAGCTTCATGCCCAAGCCGCTGGCCGGCGTGCAGGGCTCGGGCATGCACACCCACCTGTCGTTGTGGGAGGGCGAGCGCAACGCCTTCATCGACGAGGACGACCGCTACGGCCTGTCCCAGGTGGCCTACCGATTTGTCGCCGGCCTTCTGCGCCATGCCCGGGAGATCACCGCCATCACCAACCAGTGGGTCAACTCCTACAAGCGCCTGGTGCGAGGCTACGAGGCCCCGGCGCACGTCTCCTGGGCCCGCAACAACCGGTCCGCGCTCGTCCGCATCCCCGTGGTCAAGCGCGGCAAGCTGGACTCCACCCGGATCGAGTTCCGGGAGCCCGACAGCGCCTGCAACCCGTACCTCGCGTACGCCGTCATACTCGCAGCTGGTCTGCGAGGAGTGGAGGAGGGCTACGAGCTTCCTCCGGAGGCGGACACCAACCTCTTCAACCTCTCGGACCGCGAGCTCGCGCTCAAGGGCATCGCACCGCTCCCCGGCAGCCTCAAGGACGCCGTCGACGAGATGGAGCGATCCGAGCTCCTCCTCGACACGCTGGGCGAGCACCTGTTCGAATGGTTCATTCGCAACAAGCGGGAGGAATGGGAGCAATACCAGGGACACGTCTCGCAGTTCGAGCTCGACCGCTACCTGGCCCAGCTGTGAGCGTCCCCAAGGTCGTCGCCGCCCGCCACCCGAGCGAGGTGGCCTAGGCCCCGATGGAACCCTTGCTGTGCTACCCGGATCCGGTCCCGGTCGAGCTCGCCCGCGTCCTGCATCGTGCGGGCTACCAGTTTCAGGGGGCGACCAGCGGCGACGCCCTGCGGGGCGGCGGCCCGGCCAGTCGTGAGGGCCCGTGGGGCGGGGCCGTCGTGTGTGCCGACCAGGACCTGCCCGCGGCCATCGCCTTCTGCCGGGCCCTCCGCCGCCGTGAGATTCCCGTCGCACCGCTCCTGCTCGTCCTGCGCGGCGACCAGATCACCGATCTGCGCCTGCGCGACGACCTCTTCGACGACTTTTGCACCTCGCCGATCAGCCCCGACGAGGTCACGGCACGACTGGAGCACCTCCTCTGGAGGGCGGGGATGGGCCTCCGACCCGACCTGATCGAGTACGGGCCCCTGGTGCTCAACCTCGAGACCTACCAGGCCGCGGTCAGCGGGCGCGTCCTCGACCTCACCTACATGGAGTACGAGCTCCTCCGGTTCCTGGCCGCGCACCCCGGGAAGGTGTTTACCCGGGAGACCCTCCTCAGCCGGGTCTGGGGCTACGAGTACTACGGCGGCGCACGCACCGTCGACGTCCACGTCCGCCGCCTCCGGGCCAAGCTCGGCGAGGAGCACGCGCACCTCATCCAGACGGTCCGCTCCGTCGGCTACCGCTTCGGTCAGGTCGGCTGGGCGGCGGGGCCCATCGGCCGGGCAACCGACGGCTGAGCCCTCAGCTCGTCGACCGGTAAGCCCACACCTCCACCTCGACCGACGCACCCAGGGGCAGCGCGGAGATCCCCACGGCCGTGCGGGCCGGTCGATGACCGCCAAAGGCCTCGACCCACGCGGCGTTCATCTCGGCGAAGTCGTCCATGTCGACCAGGTAGACGGTCGCCTTTCGCACGTCCGAGAGGCTCACGCCCTGGCTGGAGAGCAGCGCGGCCGCGTTGTCGAGGGCCTGGCGCAGCTGCGTCGCGGTGCCGGGGCCGACCAGTGTCGGCACCCCATCAGGCCCAGACGTCACCCCCAGCTGCCCGGACGTGATCACCCACTCGCCTGCCCGCACGACCGGGGCATACGGGCCCGCGGCAGGCGCGGGATCGGGCGTTTCGGAATGGTCGCTCACCTGTCGCGTCTCCTTTGGCTTCCTCGCCCGTCGCTTCCTCGCCGGTCGCTTCCTCGCCGGTCGCTCCCTCGCCGTGTCGGCCAGTCCGCGGGAAGGCCCTCCGCCACCCACGCCGCGGCAGCGGTAGCGGCGAACACCGCATCCCCGGCACGCACCGGCCGACCGCTCGCGCCGTGGAGACGCACATCGACCGGTGGCATCTGGCGGGCCGCGAGTATCCCAAAGGAGCGGATCGTCAGGTCGACGGGCTCGCCGGTCTCGTCGACAGCCATGCCCTCCTGCCACACCCAGCCGAGGGCGTGGTGCACCGCGCCGATCACGTACGAGCGGAGTATGACCGGGTCGAGGATCTCCCCCGCCCACACGTCGACGCGCACGACATCGTCGCTCAGCATGACCTCGGCCCGGGCACCGTCTCCGGCGTCGATCACCACCGGCGGGGCCGGGCCACGCTCGAGGCACCCGAGAGCGATCCGCAGCACCTGGGCCTCCACCCATCCCGCGGCGCGAAGCACCGACGACACCGGTGGGCCGGGCACGTCGACCACCTCGACGTGGGCACCGGGCAGGACCTCGGACATCGCCTGGACCCACGGCCCGAGATCGTCGGCGTAGGGCGTCCTTGCGACCCTCACGACTCCCGTGCCGTGGCGATCGAGACCTGCTGCGATCGGGGGCCTCTTGGGCCCGTGCCGGACGACGTCCTCGCGGGACCACAACACCCGCACGGGCCGGGCCCGCTCGTCGGCGAGCCGACGTGCGACCCCGGGGAGCGGGGAGCGTCGCTTGCCGCCGAAGGCGCCGCCGTTCGCGAGCGTCGTCGCCGGAGACCCGCCGGGCCTGCACCACGAGGCGTCGAGCTCGAGATACGCGGGTTCGACCCAGGTGGTCCGGAGGCGCAGCGCCCACTCGCCCGGAGGGATCTCCAACGGGTAGCCGAGCGCCACGGTGCTGCGGCGCCCGGGCGGGCGGCGGATGTCCGCACGGGCCCGTTGCCTCGTGGGAGCCACCACGTAGTCGTCCGCCGGACCGACCGACGCCACCTCGGCGTCAGCGGGGGCCCGATCGTCCGCGAAGCCCCCGGCGCCAAGGACCTCGTCGGGCCCGATCAGCTGAGGACTTCCGCCCTCGAGGGTCGCCCTCCAGGAGGTGAGGAGGGGATCCCGATCCCCCGCCGGGGCCGGTTCCTCGTCACCGCCTTCCCCACCGGCGACAGGATTTCCGACGGGGGAGGCCGCCCGCAGGCCGGCGGCCTCCACGATGGTCTGCCAACCCGTGCAGCGACACAGGTGGGCGAGCAGCGCCGTGCGGACCGCATCGGGATCGGCGGCCGCGTCTGGACGACGTCGCTCCAGGTCCACCAGGCGCATGATGATGCCCGGGGTGCAGAACCCGCACTGGCTGGCCCCACAGCGGAGAAAGGCCTCGCTCCATCCCTCCCGCGTGCCCCTGTCGAGCCCCTCGATGGTCGTCACCGACCGGCCCGCGATGCGGCGCACGGGCGTCACGCACGACACCCGAGCCGCCCCGTCGACGAGGACGGTGCAGCATCCGCACTGTCCCTGTGGGCTGCAACCGTCCTTGACGGTGCGGCTGCCCAGCTCCTCCCTCAGGGCGTCGAGCAGGCTGCAGTCGAGGTCGGGCACGCTGACGGGCCGACCGTCGAGCACGAACTCGACCGTGGCATCCTCGGACCCTGACGTCACAGACCGGTCCCGGGAAGCGGCAGGAGACCCGCGTCGGGCTCCGGATGTGGTGTCGGGACCGACGCTCGGGGCGGGTCCCGGAAGGGGATCAGCTGAAGGACGAGCCGCAGCCGCAGGTCCGGCTGGCGTTGGGGTTGGAGATGTGGAAGCCGGCGCCGGACAGCCCGTCGCTGTAGTCCAGGGTCGATCCCTTGAGCATGTCCGCGCTCGCCGGGTCCACGATTACTCGCACGTCGCCGAACTCGCTCACCACGTCGTCATCGGCGGTCTCGGAGTCGAAGAACATCTCGTAGCTGAAGCCCGAGCATCCGCCGGGACGAACCGCCACCCGCAAGCCGAGACCAGACTCCTCCTCCTCGGCGAGCAACTGGCTCACCTTGACCTGAGCCGTGTCGGTCAGGATGACCGGCTGGGGCTTCTTGCCGATGCTCACCGTGCTGCCCAACGTCACCGCTGCCTCCCTGTCTCGCTCTAGCCGACCCGTCTCGCCTGTCTCGGTCCATCTGCCATCGACGCGATACGGACCGCGCAAGGAGCTTATCTGGACGGGCACCGCGACCGACGCGGCGCCGCAGCGGCGACCGGCGGCGGGAGCAGGATGCCACCGGAGGCCAGCGGTTGGCGCGGGATCCGCTGCGCGAGCCCGATGCCAGTCGCCCACTACTAGGCTCACCTAGGTGACCGACGGTCCAGCTCAGGACGGGTGCCCAACGCCAGACGCCATCCGAGAGGCGCTGCGCGCGGTGATCGATCCCGAGCTCGGCGACAACATCGTCGACCTCGGGATGGTTCGCGCCGCAGAGGTGGGAGCCGAGGGCGATGTGCTGGTCGAGATCGCCCTGACGATCGCGGGATGCCCGTTGCGCACCCAGCTGAAGCGAGACGTGACCACCCGGATCGAGACCCTCCCTGGGGTGCGTTCGGTCCGGGTCGAGATGGGCGAGCTCGACGCAGCCGGCCGCGAGCGGGTCATGGCGCGGGCTCGTTGGCAGGCCCGTGAGCGCGCCCCGGAGACCGGCGTGCCCATGACGGCGAGGGTTCTCGCCGTCGCCTCGGGCAAGGGAGGCGTCGGCAAGTCCTCGGTGACGGTCAACCTGGCGGTCGCCCTGGCCCGCCTCGGCTACCGGGTGGGAGTGCTGGACGCCGACATCTGGGGCTTTTCGGTGCCACGCCTGCTGGGCATGCGAGGCGGCGTGGAGGCCAAGGGCGGCAAGATGATCCCCCTGGCGCTGCCCGTGGGCGACGGGGAGCTGCGCGTGCTTTCGATGGGGTTCCTGGCCGAGGAGGACAAGGCCATCATGTGGCGCGGGCTCCTCCTCAACCGAGCCGTCCAGCAGTTTCTCCAGGACGCCCGCTGGGACGACATCGAGTACCTGCTCATCGACCTCCCGCCGGGGACCGGCGACGTGCAGATGGGCCTGGCCCGGATGCTGCCCCGGACCGAGATGCTCGTCATCACCACCCCGCCACTGGCGGCGCAGCGGGTGGCCTCCCGAGCGGCGGACATGGCGCGAAGGGGGTACCTGAGGGTGACCGGAGTGGTGGAGAACATGAGCGACTTCACCTGCGAGCACGGCACGACCTACTCCCTGTTTGGAAGCGGAGGCGGCGAGCGGCTGGCCAAGGAGCTGGGCGTGCCCCTTCTCGGCAGCATCCCCCTCCACCCCGACGTCGCGACCGGCGGGGACGCCGGGGTGCCGGTGGCCCTGGGAGACGGGCCTCTTGCGGACACCTTCGCCCGCCTCGCCCACTCCGTCGCCGACGTGGCCGCCCCCTTGGTGGAGGCGTCGGGTTGCACGGCGCGCATGCTCGAACGAGTCGAGCTGGCCTTGTCGGGCCACGAGGTCCCGTTGGCCGGAGACGGCCGGGGCGCCTGAGGACGAGACCCCGGGGGGTCAGCCGGCCAGAGCCCAGACGCCCGCCTCGCCGTCCGTCCCGGCGGGGACGACCTCCACGGCTCTCCCGTCCGCCACGAGTTTGCGCAGGTGAGCCCAGAGCGAGAGTCGGGCGACGTCGTGCATCCTCGGGTCCACGTCGGCATACACGCGGGGACAAGCTGGTCGATCGTGGATCCGGGTGGCACGGCGAGCGCAGAGACGACCCTCGACTCACGATCGAGACGGTGGCCCACGATGTCCGAGACGACGCCTTGGGGATCCTCGAGCAGGCGCCCGTGTCCCGGGGCGATTCGGGAGACCGGGGGATCGAGAGCCGCCACCCGTCGCAGGCTGGCGAGGTACTCGATCATGTCGCCGTCGGGCGGCCGGATGACCACGGTCGCACCGTGCATGACGTGGTCGCCGGAGAAAAGCCATCCACTCTCCTCGAGCAACCAGCAGAGGTGGTTGGAGGCATGACCGGGGGTGTGCACAGCCCGCAGCGCGAAGTCCCCACCGTCGAGCACGAAGCCGTCGCCCACCGCGCGGTCCGGGACGAAGCCGTCCCGCTCGCCGTGGCCGAGCAACTCCGCGCCGGTGCGCCGGGCCAGGTCGCGGGCGCCGGGCGCGTGGTCGGGATGGGTGTGCGTGACGACCACCCAGCGCACCGTCCCGAGCCCCAGGGCGGTCTCGACGATGGCCTGGAGATGGGTTGGATCCTCGGGCCCCGGATCGAGCACCGCGAGTTCCCCATTGCCCAGCAGGTAGGTGTTGGTGCCCGGACCCGTCATCCGCCCGGGGTTTGGCGCGGTGAGGCGCACGACGCCGGGCGCAAGCTCCTGGGCAGTCCCGACCACGGGCACCGGTCCGACGCCACGATCGGTGACGGGACGCGGCGGGGGGCCCTGTCGCTCAGATGACGCGGCCGCAACACCCGACGATCCCGAGGACGGGTCGGTCACGAGCGGGAGCTGAGCGTCTCGGGAGGGGGCGGATCCTTCGAGCAGTCGGCGCGTCCGGGATTGGCCGCCCGCCCGATGGCCCGCATGGCCGCATTGGCCGCGGCCGCATCTCCGAGGCTGGGGGGCTCCTCGAAGGCGGCCGAGTCGCCGTAATCGGGGTCACCGGGCAGGAGGATCCGGACCCCGTTGCCCTCGACCACCACTCGGGGCTCCACCGTGGGGACCCGGTCGACCGAGGCGGCCACCGCGGCGAGCAACTCGTCGGTCGAGGAGAAACGCCCGATGGCCTGCAGGTTCTTGATGGTAGGCAGCACGAGCTCGATTCTTCCCTCACGATGCAGCGCCAGCGCCTCGTCGGGGCTGGTCCACAGGTGCTCCACCGTCTCGGACGCATCGTGCAGCGCCGTCTGCTTGGGGGGAGCCGCGGCGACGAAGAATCGCGTGTCGTAGCGGCGGGGTGCGCCCCGGGGGGTGATCCAGTGGGCGAAGTACTGGACGGCATCCGCGGCCAGCTCGAGGCCCTCCTCGGTGCAGACGTCCACGAAGCGGCGCCGGCCGGCGTTGAGCGCCGATCGGTGCGTGGCAAATCGCGCCTCGTCCTCGGGCGCGGCGAAGCTGAGGAGCTCGCCTCGGCGGACTCCCGGGTGGGCCGCCGTCCCGGCCGTGGGCCCGTAGGCGAGGAGCACGCCGGCCTCCTCGAAGCACTCGCGGAGGGCGGCCACCCAGTAGGCCAGCCCGCCGGCGGGCAGGCCGAGCAACGCGCTGGCCTGCGCGTCGGAGCGGCCCCGGCACAGGGACTCGGCGTTCTCGTCACCGTCCGCCGGATCGACCGCGCCCCCCGGAAACACGTACACCCCTCCCGCGAACTCCGAGCGCACGTTGCGCTTGAGCATGAGCACCTCGAGGCTCTGGTGCCCGTCCCCAGCACGATCCCGGACGACCATGATCGTCGCAGCCGGGCGGAGGACTATCTCATCGGAAGGCGCTACGGACGACATGTGGGACGGGCCCGTGAAGCGAGGGATCTCCGATGCTCACCCCCGCCCAACATGAGCCCAGCGTACCGGTGGTCGTGCGGAGGCGACGACCAGCGCTCGCGTCCCTGGTCTACGCTGGCGAGCGCTCCGTGAGTAGGCGCTCCGCGAGAGGAGAGCAACGGAGATCCTGAGAACTGCGGGCAAACCGAGTTTCGAGGACGCACGAGCACATGGCAGACCAGTCCCACGACACAGAGGGCTCCCCCACCAACGGCGACGCCGGGAGTACGCAGCCACCCGAGGCCAACGGATCTGCGGACTCCGGCGAGCTGTCGAGCAAGGAGCTGAGCCGCCAGCAGTCGCGGTCCATCTCCGCCAAGGAGGCCTCCCGGACGGTGGGCACGAGCCGCAAGGCGACGGGCAAGCGCCCTCCCAGTCGAGGGCGCCCCGGTTCCCCGACCTCGCAGGCTTCCCCAACCGCAAAGTCGTCCCCAACGGCAAAGGCCTCCCCAACGGCAAAGTCGTCCCCGACCGCCAAGGCGGCGGCAACCCCCAAGGCATCTCCCGCCGGCAAGGCCGCCGGGGGGTCCAAGACGACCTCCGGGGGAAAGCCGGCCGCGGGCCGCAATGCCCGGGCGGCGACCAACGGCGCCCGAGGGCAGCAAGCGGGCAAGCCCCGACCGAGGGCTGCGTCGGGGAGGGCGGCGGCCCCGCGGCACTCCCGCACCACCCTCCTCACCGTCGGCGTGGTCATCCTGGTGCTGGCGATCGTCGTCGTGCTCGTGGTGGTGAAGCTGACCGGCGGGGGCGGGAGCGGGACCACCGCGTCCGACACGCCGCTTCCGGCCTCGGTCGCCAACGACATCGCCACGGTGCCGGCCTCGGTCTTCGACACCGTCGGTATCACCTCGGCGGAGCAGGTGACCCCCCCGACCGTCCTGAGCGGCCAGCCGCCGCTCACCTACACCGTCAACGGCCAGACCCTGCCCGGCATGCTCTACATCGGCGCCGAGTACTGCCCGTACTGCGCGGCGGAGCGCTGGTCCATGGCCGCGGCGATGGCCCGGTTTGGGAAGTTCACCAACCTCCAGGCAACGGAGTCCACCTCCCAGGACGTCTACCCGAACACCCAGACCCTGAGCTTCCATTCGTCCACCTTCGCCAGCTCCTACCTCGTCTTCAAGCACGCCGAGCTCTACACCAACCAGCTCGCGGCCAGCGGCAACGGCTACCAACCACTGGACAAGATCACCTCGGCCGAGGGGGCGCTCGCCCAAAAGTACGAATCGAGCAAGTACGTCGGGGCAGCGGCCTCGACCAGCGGAGGCATCACCTTCCCGTTCGTGGACATCGGCAACAAGATGGTCGCCGTGGGGGCGGGCTACTCGCCGTCGCTCCTCACCGGCCTGTCCCGGGCCCAGATCGCGAGTGACCTCCACGATCCCACCAACCCCGTGACGCAGGCCATCATCGCCAACGCCAATTACCTGTCGGCCGGCATCTGCGCCGCCACCGGCGGGCAGCCCGGTTCCGTCTGCACCTCCAAGGGCGTGACCGAGGCCGCCAAGGCCCTGAAGCTCCAGATCTGAGCCGATGGCCGGGGACACGTTGGCCGAGACGTACCCGGAGGATGCGGGGCTCGCCGCAACGCTGCGTTATGGGCTGAGGCGGGGGAAGGGCTCGGTCTCTCCGTGCCCGGCGTGGGTCCCGTGGGTGGCCTTCGGGCTCAGCCTCTTCGGGCTGGGGGTCTCCACGTACCTCACCATCGCCCACTACTCGTCGACCTCGATCCTGGCCTGCTCGGACCAGGGCCTGGTGAACTGCGCCAAGGTCACGACGAGCCCGCAGTCGGAAGTCTTTGGCGTCCTTCCCGTAGCCGTCCTCGGCCTCGCCTTCTACGTGGTCCTCGCCGTCGTGAACCTGCCGCCGATGTGGAAGGTCCAGGACCGTCGGGTACACCTGGCGCGCCTCGCGCTCGTGATCGTCGGCATGGGCTTCGTGCTCTACCTGCTCGCGGCCGAGCTCCTCATCATCGGCAACATCTGCCTGTGGTGCACCTCGGTGCACCTCGTGACGTTCGTGCTGCTCGTCCTGACCATCGCGACCGTCCCCGGCATGTTGGGGTGGGGACGGGAACCCTGATCGCCGAGGCCGGCTGCGACAGCAGGGGACGGGTCTGCTCGGTGCCTAGCCGGCGCGGCGCTCCCAGATCTGCTTGCGCTCGATCTCGTTGAAACCTCCCCAGATGCCGTGCGGCTCCCGGATCCGGATCGCGTAGTCGAGGCACTGGGTGCGCACTACACAGCCGGCGCAGATCTCCTTGGCCCTACCCTCGCGGGTCTGCTTCTCCTCCTTGCGTTCCACGTGCGAGGGCGGGAAGAACACCGCCGCCTGCGGCCCGCGGCACGCCGCCTTGAGCTGCCAAGACTCCCCACCGTGGCGCATTCTTCCCCCTTTGGCTATGCCCCGGGTCCCCGACATCTGCGGCAAAAACCCCGGGGGATTCCCCCACGGCGAAAAAGGGTAGTTCTGGCCATGGCCACCCACAACCCCTCTGACCAGGTCATACAATCAAGCGCCGCCTTGGACGGGCGGGGACGGCGCTACGCTGCCGCCCAAATGGAGGTCGCTGCCTTCTGCCGGGAGAGCAAGGTGCTCATCGTCGCCGGCAAGGGGGGCGTGGGCAAGACGACGATCTCGGCGGCGCTGGCTCGCACGGCGTCGGATGCGGGACTCTCGGTACTGCTGGTCGAGCTCGAGGGCCGGCCGGGCATCGGGTCCGCCTTCGGACGACCCCACGCCTTCGACTACGAGGAGTCCGAGCTTTCTCCACCCCCCCATCCGATCCGCGGGCGCCGCCTCACCCCCGACGATGCGTTGCTCGAGTACCTGGCCGATCACGGCCTCCACCGGGTCTCGAAGCGCATCGTGTCCTCCGGCGTGCTCGACGTCGTCGCGACCGCCATCCCCGGCATCCGCGACGTGCTCATCCTGGGCAAGGTCAAACAGCTCGAGCGGGCGGGCGTGGCCGACCTCATCGTCGTCGACGCCCCGGCCACCGGGCACGCGATCACGTTTCTCACCTCGGCTCGCGGGTTGATCGAGGCGGCGCGCGGCGGCCCCGTGCGGAACCAGGCCGTCGAGGTCGACGAGCTGCTCCAGGACCCGGCACGGTGCCGGGTCCTGCTGGTCTGCCTGGCCGAGGAGCTGCCGGTGAGCGAGACCGTCGAGGCCGCGAAGCTGCTGCGGGAGAAGGCGGGCACCCATCTCGGCCCGGTCGTGATCAACGACCTGGACGAGGCCGACCCCGCGCTCGCGGTGAGCGCCGCGGAGGCTGCCGACCGGGCGGGGGTGACCCTCGATCCGCCCCAGCTCGAGGCTCTCGACGCGGCCCGGGTCTTTCGGCTCCGACGTCACGAGCTGGCCACCCAGCAGGTCGAGCGGCTCGCCCGGGAGCTGCCCCTCCCCCAACTGCGCGTCCCGCACATCGGGACCGAATCGATCGGTCCGAGCGAGCTGCAAGTGCTCGCCGACGCCCTCGCCCATGACATCGGGTCGCTGACCGTCGAGTCGCCCCGATGAAGGTACCCGGACCCTCGCTGGTCGAAGTGGCCGCCGGGCGGCCGGTGGTGATCTGCTGCGGGCCCGGGGGTGTCGGAAAGACCACCGTGTCGGCCACCTTCGCCCTGCGCGCGGCGCAGGAGGGACGGCGGTCCTGCGTGGTCACCGTCGACCCCGCCCGGCGGCTGGCCACCTCGCTCGGAGTCGAGTCGCTTCCCAACACCCCGACCCCGGTCAAGGGCGACTGGCCGGGCGAGCTCCATGCCCTGATGCTCGACAGCAAGGGCACATTCGACGACCTGGTGCACCGCTACGCCCGGACCCCCGAGCAGGCGAGCTCGATCATCGGCAACCGGCTGTACCAGAGCCTCGCCGGCGCGCTCTCCGGCACCCAGGAGTACATGGCGATGGAGAAGCTCTATGAGTTGACCGAGGAGGGTGGCTACGACGTGGTCGTGGTGGACACCCCCCCGACGCGTAACGCCCTCGAGCTCCTCGACGCGCCCTCCCGGCTCACGCGCTTCTTGGAGAACCGCATCTTCCGAGCTCTCCTGCTGCCCACTCGAGCCTCCTTCCGGGTGTTGGGCTTGGCGACCCAGGCCGTGCTCCGGACCATCTCCAAGGTGGCCGGGGCGGAGATCGTCAACGACGCCGTCGCCTTCTTCCAGGCGTTTCAGGGGATGGAGGAGGGCTTCCACAACCGGGCGGCCGCGGTCCGGGCGTTGCTCGCCGATCCGACGACCGCCTACGTCCTCGTGACCTCACCGAGGGAGGACGCCGTGCGGGAGGCGGCCTACTTCGCGGAGAAGCTGGGGGACTCCGAGATCCGGCCCGCCGGCGTGGTGGTCAACCGGGTCCACCCACGGTTCGGACCGACCGACCTCGCGCCCCCTCCGGCCGTGGAGGGAGAGCAGGGCGAGACCCTGGCCGTCCTGGCGGAGAACCTCGCTGAGCTCGACGAGGTGGCCGACCGGGAGGAGCGGGTCGTGGCCCGGCTGGCGACCCAGGTGGACCGCCCGGCCCTGGCGCGGGTCCCCCTGCTCGAGGAGGACGTCCACGACCTCGACGGCCTGGCCCTCGTAGCGAAATACATGTTCGGCGTCGGGTAACCTGCACCCGTGCGCACGATCGTGGTGGCGAGCGACGCCCCCTCGGTACGAAGGGAGATCCGATCGGCGGTGGAGGGGCCCGAGGCCGCAGTGGTCGAGGTCCCCAACGGTCCCGCGGTCCTCGAGGAGGTTGCCGCCAACGGCGCCGATCTGGTCGTCGTGGACATGCAGATGGGCAGCATGGGCGGGATGGCGGTCTGCCTCGAGCTCAGGCTCCGAGAGTCCATGGATGCGATCGATCACGTGTCGGTGCTGATGCTCCTCGACCGACGGGCCGACGTCTTCCTGGCCCGGCGCTCGAGCGCCGAGGGTTGGCTCGTGAAGCCGCTCGATCCGATCCGGATTCGCCGGGCGGTGTCGCGCCTACTCGGCGCCCACGTGTACCACGACGACTCGTACCAACCGGTGCCCGTGCTGGTGCCCGCGGGGGACGCAGCCCGGGGTTCGCCCGCCGTCACGGGCTGAGCTCAGGTCCCCATGCCCAGCCGACCCCGGCGCCGTCCTCCACCGGAGCCCCCACCATCGGGCAAACGCCGGTGGAAGTTGGGGCGCCGCCAGGAAGAGGCGGACGTCCGATCGTCCAACGGTCGCCTTCCCGCCACCCTGGCCGACGAGCAGGAGCGTCTCATCATCGAGGCGCTCGCCGATCTCCGCAACCGCGACGTCCGCGAGGTGATGACGCCCCGGATGGACGTCGTGATCCTCAAGATCCCGGTGCACGTCGAGGACGTCGCCCGAGCGGTCAGAGAGTCGGGTCACAGCTCGTTTCCGGTCGTGCACGACGACCTCGACGACCTGGTCGGCGTCCTCTTCGTGACGGACCTGTTTCGCACCCGACACCCGAGCAGCCAAGAGCCGCTCCCGAGCCTCAGCCCGATCGACATCTCCCGTCGGGTACGTCCTGCCCACGTCGTGCCGGAGTCGAGGGGGATCCTGGACACGCTCGCCGAGATGCGGGCGCAGCGCAAGGCGTTCGCGGTCGTGGTCGACGAGTACGGAGGCATCGCCGGCGTCCTCACGGTCAAGGATCTGCTCGAGCCGCTCGTCGGCGACCTGCACGATGAGTTCGATCAGGACGAGGGCGAGATCGTCCGGGTCGACGCCAGCAGGTGGCTGATCGATGGCCGGACGAGTCCCGACGACGTGCGGGAACGGCTCGGTATCGACGTCCCCGAGGGCGAGTACGTCACCCTTGGTGGGTTCCTCTTCGACGCCTTCGGTCACATCCCCGAGGAGGGGGAGGTCATCTCCACGGGCGGATGGGACCTGCGAGTCTTCGAGATGGACAAGCGCCGGGTCGCCAAGGTCTTGGCACAGCGCTCGCCGCCGCACCGGGCCGCCAACGGCAACGGGGCCGGGACCATCACCGAGGGGTCGCGCAGCGACCCGACCAGGACTCCCGAGCCGACGCCCCTCGGCGACAGCCGGTAAGCTTGCCGCCCCAGGATCAACGGGCTGTGGCGCAGTTTGGTTAGCGCGCTGCGTTCGGGACGCAGAGGTCCCCGGTTCAAATCCGGGCAGCCCGACCAGTAGTTTTCTTGTTCGACTCGACCGGGAGCAGACCGTCCGGAAGCTCAAGGAGGCCGAGACGACCTGGTCGAGCACGAGCTACATCGAGCCGGGAAACGAATGGCAGAACCCCTGGGTCGAGTCCTTCGGCTCTGCATCCGAGACGAGCTGCTCGCTCATGGAACGGTTCGACGCCTATCTCGAAGCCCGAGCGCTTGTCGCCGACTGGCAAGCGGAGACAAGCTTCGCGTTCACAAGACGACAGCATCTGCGATCCTGGGGCGCACCGGAGTCGCCGGCCCAGGTCGGCGATCAGGCTCCTTGCTTCAGGCTCATGGCCCCCTCGAGCGCGGCACTGGGCTCGCCCGGATTCCCTGGGGTCCCCCATTTCCAGTGCCGAATCTCGGGCATGTCCTGACCGTGCTTGTCGATATATCGCCGGTGCTCGATCAGCTTGTCCTGCATCGTCTGCTTGAGGTAGCTCCCCTTCGCACCGAGTTGCGGCAGCCGATCGATCACGTCCTCGACCAGGTGGTACCGATCCAGGCGGTTTTGCACCCGCATGTCAAAGGCCGTCGTGATGGTCCCCTCTTCGACGTAGCCCCGGACGTGCAGGTTCTGATTGGTTCGGCGGTAGGTCAGCCGGTGGATCAGCCAGGGGTAGCCGTGGAAGGCGAGGATGATGTGCTTGTCCTTGGTGAAGAGGGAGTCATAATTCGTGTCGCTCAGCCCATGGGGGTGCTCCGTGCTGGGCTGCAGCTTCATGAGATCGACGATGTTGACCACTCTGATCCGAATCTCGGGCAGATGTTCGCGGAGGATCGAAACGGCAGCCAGGACTTCCAGGGTGGGAGTGTCGCCGCAGGAGGCCATGACGACGTCGGGCTCGGCGTCCCGGTCGTTGCTGGCCCACTCCCAGACGCCGATCCCTTCCGTGCAGTGCACGACCGCCGCATCCATGCTGAGCCACTGAGGCATCGGGCGCTTTCCGGCGACCACGACGTTCACGTAGTTCCGGCTGCGCAGGCAGTGATCGGCCACCGACAGAAGGCAGTTCGCGTCCGGGGGAAGGTAGACCCGCACGATGTCGGCCTTCTTGTTCACGACCTGATCGAGAAAGCCGGGGTCTTGGTGGGTGAAACCGTTGTGATCCTGCTGCCAGACGTGGGAAACGAGGAGATAGTTCAGCGAGGCGATCTCCCGGCGCCACGACAGCTGCGAGGTAACTTTCAACCACTTGGCGTGCTGGTTGAACATCGAGTCGACAATGTGGATGAAGGCCTCGTAGCAGTTGAACAGTCCATGCCGTCCGGTGAGCAGGTAGCCCTCCAGCCAGCCTTCGCTCTGGTGCTCACTCAGCATCGAGTCGAGGACGCGTCCGTCGGGTGCGAGAAACTCGTCGTTCTCGACCGTTCGGGCGTCCCACTGACGGTTCGTCGCTTCGAAGACCGCGCCGAGGAGGTTCGAGAGCGTCTCGTCGGGACCGAAGATCCGGAAGTGCCGGCGGTCTTGGTTGAGTGCGACCACGTCACGGAGAAACTCACCCAATACCAGGGTATCTTGCCCGTCGACTGCACCGGGGGAAGGCACTTCCAGCGCATGGTCGCAGAAGTCCGGCATCCGCAGGTCCCGCAGTAGTAAGCCGCCGTTGGCGTGGGGGTTTGCCCCCATCCGTCGGTCTCCCCTCGGCGCGAGCTCGGCCAACTCGGAGACCAGGCGACCCCCTTCATCGAAGAGCTCCTCGGCCTTGTAGCTCTTCATCCAGCTCTCGAGCAGCTCTACATGATCGGGGTGCTCCGAATCGACCAAGATCGGTACCTGATGGGATCGGAACGTGCCCTCGATCTGCAGACCGTCGACGACCTTCGGCCCGGTCCAGCCCTTCGGTGACCGCAGCACGATCATCGGCCAGCGCGGCCGCGTGGTGTCGCCCCTGTCGCGAGCGTGGCTTTGGATTTGCTGGATGCTCTCGATGGCACCATCCAGGGTGCCGGCCATGAGCTGGTGCATGTCCTGCGGCACATCGCCTTCCACAAAGTGGGGCATCCAGCCGCAGCCTCGAAGGTACTGCTCCAGCTCCTCGTGCGTGATGCGGTCAAGGACCGTCGGGTTGCTGATCTTATAGCCGTTGAGGTGCAGGATCGGCAGCACGGCCCCGTCGGTGATCGGGCTGAGAAACTTGTTGGATTGCCAGGCGGTGGCCAGGGGGCCGGTCTCCGCCTCGCCGTCGCCGATCACGCAGGCAACGACGAGGTCGGGATTGTCGAAGACCGCCCCAAAGGCGTGACTGAGCGAGTAGCCGAGCTCGCCACCTTCGTGAATCGACCCCGGCGTAGTCGGTGCCACGTGGCTGGAGATCCCGCCGGGAAACGAAAACTGTGTGAACAGCCGCTTCAGTCCAGCCTCGTCCTGGCTGACGTCGGGGTAGATCTCGCTGTAGGAGCCCTCGAGGTAAGTGTTGGCAACCAGCGCCGGGCCCCCGTGGCCCGGCCCGGCAATGTAGAGCATGTCGAGGTCGTACTTCTTGATCACCCGGTTCAGGTGCACATAGATAAAGTTCTGGCCTGGCGTCGTGCCCCAATGCCCGACCACGAGAGGCTTCACTTGGGCGAGCTCTAGTGGCTTCTTGAGTAGTGGATTGTCGTAGAGGTAGATCTGGCCGACCGACAGATAGTTGGCGGCGCGCCAGTAGGCATCCATCTTGTGGAGCAACTCAGGGGAGAGAGCGTCTGTCGTCATGGGATGAGCCTTCATATCCTTCTGTGAGCATCAGACCGGTTCGCCCCCTTTCGGACGATCGCGCAAGTCGGGCTGGCCCGGTAGGGCCGAAGGGCCCTATGAGGTGGCGCTGCCGGGCCTTGCGACGTCGGCCATGGGCTCGTGGGTGTGGTCGCCGAAGACCGCGAATCCGAGTTTCCCGGGAGAGCCTGACCAACCTGACGGCGTCGCCGCGCCCTACTTTTCCTTTGCCACCAGTAGTCCCTCGGAGAGCCGATCCACGTCCACGTCGTCTAGCGACGTGACCACGAGATCCGCGTCGGCTCGGGCGAGCATCTCCGCGTCGCCCTCGCGCGCGATACCGAGAGCGGCCATTTCACCGGCCTTGGCTGCCTCGATGCCTGAGACGGCATCCTCGACGACGAAGGACTTCTCCGGCCGGCTGCCCAACTCTGCGGCCGCGGTCAGGAAGATCTCGGGGTGGGGCTTCCCGTGGGCGAAGTTGCGACCCGAGACATCAGCATCGAAGAAGTCGAGAAGGCTCAGCCCGGGTGTCACGAAGTCGTAGCTGAGACCCTGCTCCTCGGCGAAGGCGTCAAGGCGGATCTGGCGCAGGAACAACCCGGCGTTCTTAGAGGAGGAGGCCGCCGCGATTCGTATCCCCGACGCCCGGGCCGCAAGCGCGAAGCGTAAGGCGTCGGGGTAGGCCTCGAACTGCCCCGCCTCGATGAGCTCGATGACCCTGGCCTGC
The DNA here is from genome assembly GCA_963773635.1 of uncultured Actinomycetes bacterium. GTDB lineage: Bacteria > Actinomycetota > Acidimicrobiia > Acidimicrobiales > RAAP-2 > CAVZBW01. The sequence goes on from CAVZBW010000005.1 coordinate 2,211,154, forward strand.
TTGCGCTTGGCGTAGGCGTCCACTCGCTGGTCAGCGTTGGGAATATCGAAGTAGTCCAGCACGGCGCGAGCACCGCTCATGCGGGGCTTGCCAGACATGTATTCCTCGTACACCTGCCGTGTGAATCGGTCAGGCGACCACGTGGTCTCATTGCGGACGTCGCTCCAGTCGCCCTCCATCAGCTCCTGAAGTGTCTCCCGCCAGGCCCGCTCGTGCGGAGAGTCGACGAGCACGCCGTCGACATCGAAGATGGCGCCCTCAAACCCCATTGGCACTTTCGCTCTCCTTTCACGCCCGTTCGCCCGGCGGTTGATCGAACAGCGTGAAGCTGTAGCCGTCGCCCGGCGACAGCTCCTGAACATCTTCACCGACGCCGACCTTCACCGTTCGGCTGATGCCCTCGGTACCTGCCCTAACTGTGAGTTCACCGGCACTGAGGTGCACCCAGATCGGCATCCCGCGAAACTGCATGTGAAACGACAGCCCGTCGAGACGGTCGAGCAACCGCGGCGCGAACGTCAGGACGTCTTCGTGGATATCGGTTCCGAGGTAGCCGCGCTGGATCAGGTCGAGTGTGCCGGACATGACCGCCATATGGATGCCCTCCTTCGTAGTGCCGCCCTGTACATCGCCGATGTCGCTCTCGAGCGCCACCAGAAAGCGCTCCCAGGAGCTCTCAGGATCCAGAGCAGCGAGCGCGGCGGCGTGCGTGACGAAGCTCAGCGTCGAGCCGTGCGAGGTCCGGTGGTCGTAGTAGTCGATGTTCTTTTGCGCCGTCTCCGGGCCAAAGTCGTAGCCGAGGCGGTTGAACAGTTCGCCAAGCTCTTCCTCGGAGAACAGCAGGAACAGCATGACAGTGTCGGCTTGCTTTGCGAGCTTGTAGCGAGCAGGGTCGTCGCCTTCCGCTCGGAGGATTCGGTCCATCCTTTGGATCTTGTCGTGGTAGCGCTCGCGGTAGCCATCCCAGTCGAGGTCGGCGAGCTGTTCGTATCCCTCGAACTGACTGATGATGCCGTCGCCGTGGAATGGGACAAACATCCGTCGGCTCATCCGCGCCCACGTGGCGACTTCCTCGCTGGTCAAGTTCGATCCTGTCCCGCAGTGCCTCGGCTCGACCCGCCGGGAGCAGGTCGAGCACCTTCTGGGCGGTCTCGCAGATCCAGGCGACCATGACATTGGTGTACGCGTTGTTGCGAAGACCGCCCCTCTCCGCCCCGGGGTACTTGTCGTGGAATTCATCGGGGCCCATGACTCCGTGGATCTCATAGCGATCGCGGCCTGGGTTGTAATGGGCGAGCGAGGACCAGAATCGTGCGATCTCGAGCGTCATCTCCGCCCCGTGGTCGAGCATGAACTCGACATCGCCGGTGGCCTGGTAGTAGTGCCAGACGTTGTAGAAGATAGCGGCACTTACGTGGCGCTGGTTGTGACTGAGGTCGGGCTCCCAGAGATCCGACAGCGGATTGAGGTGGACGACCTGCGTCTCCTCCTGGCCGTCGCTGCCGCTCTGCCACGGATACATCGCCCCGCGGTAGCCGGCGGCATGTGCCGCCCGGCGCGGCTTCGCCCAATCGGCGCGCTCGGTACAGGAGCAGATGCCGTGCGACCTGGGGCAGGCGGAAGTTCAAGAAGGGAAACACATACAGCTCATCCCAGAAGACGTGCCCGCGGTAGGCCTCGCCATTCAGGCCGCGGCGCCACGACGCCGGCGTCGAACTCGGTCGTATGGCGCGAGCAGACCTGCAGGATGTGGGCGATGTGCAGCCGGAGTAGAAGCTGTACCCGGGAGTCTCCCGGCAGGACGATGTCGCATTCCTCCCACAGCTCCTTCCACGCGTCACGGTGGTGAGAGAAAGCTTCGGAGAACCGCGGATATCCACTGATGGATTTCCCGGCATTTCCGAGCGGCTCGCTGATCGCCTGGTCGTGTGACGTGTAAAAGGCGACCATCTTCTCCACCCTCACCGGCACGCCCTGCCGCACGTCGATACCGAGCACCTGCTGGACGTAGTCCTGCATCTGGTAGAGGTTGCGCTCGACCTCAAGCGGCGCCTCGCCGACGAAGACCTGGGTGCGTGCCGCCTCTGCCACGTAAATCCGCGACTGGCGGGTGCGCGCCATCAATGCGATCACCTCGGGCCCGAACGTCCTCGGAAGGACCGGATCGAGATGTCGACCTTCCAACTGGCGGTAGCGAGCGACGCCGGCGTTAGTGACACGACCGTCCAGCGCCGAGACAATCTCGAGCTGGCCGGACCAGTTCTCCGGCGTGAGCGTCCACTCGATCGCCGCCTGGTGTACATGGGCCATGCTCACGAAGCGGCGACTGCGCAGCGCGCGTCTCCCGGCCGGATCGGTCGCGAAAGCGCAGAGTGCGGACAAGGATTGGCGTGACGGAAGTCGTACTCGTGGCGGTAGAAGAGCAACTCGAGGTCGTGAAGGCGGACCACCTCCTCATCCCCGATGCGAAGCTTCAGCACGGCCCAGTTGGGCAGGTTGACGAGATCCTCGTTGAGTACCGGGATGCCGCCCATGATCGTCGTCTCCCGGTTGTACCCGCCGTGAGCGTAGGTCCCCGGGTAGTGCACGCCGTCGGCGTCCTCCCATTCCGCGAATCCACGCGTGCAGAAGTAACCGTTGCCGGTCGAGGTCAGCGCCTCTCGGAGGCCCTCCTCAGTCGGCTCATAGCCATCGTAGGTGATCGTGAAGTTTGCGGTCATATACGGCTACCGGCATCATCGTAAACCTCGCCCAAGTGGAGGGTGGCCGGGCCATGCGCGGTGGCTCGAAATCCGCAACAACCGTCGATGGCGTCCTCCGATTCCCCCCCAACGATCTTGACCCGATCCGACGTCCAGCCCGTAGCGCGCCGAGCTCGGCGACGTCGGTTTCTGCCACTCTCTCGTCCCCGAGTTGCGGGAGATGGGCCTCCGTCAGCCCGTCGCCGATCGGTGCACGGAGGCGGTGTCTTCATCCTCGGCATTGCCCCCGGCGTCCGTAGAACCGCGCTGCGTCAGGAGGTGCGGCCGAGCGAGCACGCCCGCTCGTGGACCCTCTCCTCCAGACTGTCGGGCAGGGGATCGAGCTCGTCCATCGCCAGGGCCCTTCCGATCAGCCAGTCTGCGAACCACACGTTCTTGGGCAGAAGGGGGCCGTGCAGATAGGTGCCGATGACGTTGCCCCGGCGTGCTCCCTCCGTCCCGTCCGCGCCGTTGTTGCCGTGACCGGGCTCCACCCGTCCGAGAGGATCGGCTCGTGGGCCAAGGAAGGTGTGTCCGGCATGGTTCTCGAAACCCGCGAGCGAGCGCGTCTCGCCCGGGAGACACTCCACTTCGATGGTCACGTTGCCGACCAGCCTGGGCCCGGCCTCGCGCACCGTGTGAACATCGAGCAAGCCGAGACCCGGCAGAGTCTCGTCGCCGATGGCATAGAAGCGACCGAAAAGCTGGTAGCCCCCGCAGATCCCGAGGAGGACCGCGCCGCGCTCCGCCGCCGACAGGAGCGCCCCCCGTTTGACCTCGACGAGGTCGTGGGCACACCGCCGCTGATCGGCGTCCTGGCCCCCACCCAGGTAGAAGAGATCGTGATCGTCGGCATCGATCCGGTCTCCGATTCCCGCCGGCTCCAGCTGGAAGCCGATGCCCCGCCGAGCGCAGCGCTGCTCCAGCACGAGCAGGTTTCCGCGGTCGGCGTAGAGGTTCATGGTGTCCGGGTACAGTGCGCAGACTCGGAGGGCCGTCATCCCGCCGCCTCAGGCCCAATACCGTGGCGCCAACCCACGATCAGCGAGGATCTCACGCAGATCCAACATGGCCGTGTAATTGCACATGGCATAAACAAGGCTCTTGGATTCCGACGCTATTGCGTCGAGAGCTCTGGAGATATCCGGCTCAATGAGGATCCCGGTCTCCTCCACCCCGGCGTACTTCAGGCGAAGTGCCAATTCATCGGCGCGGCTTCCCGTGCAGATGGCGAGGCGGACATTCCCCGCGAGGGCTTCGAAATCCACGTCCCAGATCCATGACACGTCTCGACCGTCGACCACAGAGTCGTTGAGCCCGAAGTACATGTCACGCGGACCGGAACTCAAGGCATCGAGCGTCTCCAGCACCGCGTTCGCCCCAACCGGGTTCTTCACGAGGAAGATCTGGAGGGTGACCCCTCCGATCGGTATGACCTCCGTGCGCCCGAACACTGGGCGTACGGACTGGAGCCCCTCGACGATCGCGGCAATGGGCGTCCCCATCGCGGCGGTCAGGGCGGCCGCGTGGAGAGCGTTGTAGACGTTGAACAGCCCAGGGAGCGCGAGATCGATCTCGGCGCGCTCATCCTCGTAGGAGAGCGTGAAGCGCGTCCCGCCGGAAGGTGTGGGACGGAGCGATCGGGCGGTGACGTCGGGCACCGGGCGCTTCATGTCGCAGGTGGGACACGAGTACAGACCAAGGTGGGCGAGCCAGATCCTCTCGTAGAGGAACGGCTGCCCGCATCGCCGGCAGTGCTTCGAGTCGGAAGAGTGCTGCATCGTCGTCCGCCCGACGGTGTCGTGGTCCAGGCCGAAGTACAAGATCCTTTCGTGCCCGCTCGTCAGGGAGGCGAGCAGCGGGTCATCGGCACACGCGACCACGGTGCAGGAGGGCTCCAGATCGGCGACCAGGCGCTCCCAGCGGTCCGCGACCGCATCGAGCTCCCCGTACCGGTCGAGCTGGTCCCTGAAGAGATTGCCCAACCCCACGGCACGGGGATGCAGCTCGGGGATCAGCCGCTCCAGCCAGAACTCGTCGATCTCGAACACGCCGATGTCGCCCCGGAGGCGACCGCCCAACCGCGAAGCGGCGAGCAACGAGGTGGCGACGCCGTTGGCCATGTTGATGCCGATCTTGTTGTGCACGGGCACCAGGCCGCCCCGGGCGAAGATCTCGGCCGCCATCGCGGCAGTGGTCGTCTTGCCGTTCGTCCCCGAGATCAGGACGCTCCCCGAGCCGAGCCTCGAAGCGAGGCGAGAGACGGCAGCGGGCTCGAGGGCGAGCAGCCTCGTCCCCGGGTCCGACGGCTCGATGCGATCACCCCTGGCCCGTTGCGAGAGACGATAGGCACGAACGGCACCCAATTTGAGCTCGAACGCTCCCGGGCCGCCCAACGACGACAGCGGCTCGCCCCTCAGGCGACGCATGCCCTCCGCACCGAAGTGCAGGAGGGCGTCGACCGCTATGGCGGCTTTCTGGCTTGCATCTTCTCTTCTCGACAACTCCGCCCGGAGACCGCGCACGGTTGCGACACCGCGGCGCCACGTCGTGTTCGTGCACGGTCGGTAAGCTCGGTCCTCGTCGCTCAGCCGCAGTTCGGCCTCGAGCTCGGCGATCCGGTTCTGACGCTCCTCCGCCAGGCTCTGGGCACGGTCGAGCACCTCGCCCAGGTGCAGCAGCTCCGTCCGTCCCGCGGCCGCCCTTTCGTGCTCGGTCCATGCCAGACGAACGAGCCACGCCATCTCCTCGTGCAGCCCACCGGCGGGCGAGCCCCCTCCCTTGAGCCGGCTGATGAGCCCGAGAAGCTCCCGCACGTGGGCAGAGGCAGTGTGATGTTGCGCGACCAGATCGCGGCAGACGACACCCATGTCCTCCGTCGAGGAGACCAGATCGTCGGTCAGGCCCTGCTCGGTCACCATGAGATCCGTACCACGCCCACCGAACCCGTCGGCTTCGATGAACGGGTAGGAGTCGGCCGTCACCCAGCCGTCGCCGCCGGCGGCTCCGTAAACATAGGTAGGTCGACCGCCGGCCATGCCCTCGAGCGCACTGCGGCCGAGGGCGATGACCATGTGGCAGCGGGCGATCATGTGCTCGGGGGCGTCCGTGGGAGTGGTGGTGAAGCCGGCCTCGACAAGCTCGACTCCCGCGCGGGCGCACGCACGTTCGATCATCCTTCGACGCGGGCCCCGCATGTAATTGCTCAGCACGAGCGCCCTCGGGCGGCCATGCGGTGGCTCGACACCGGGGGTCCTGCCGAAGCGCACCGTGTCGATCGGCTGGCGCAACCGGAGCACCTCGGGCACGCCGGGAATGGTCTCGACGTGCCGCTTGACGCGATCGTTGAGTACCACGACGGCCCCGCAGACGCCGGAGAGGGCAGGCGGAAACTGCAGCAATGCCTCGCTCGAGTGCCGCGACGAACACACGGCCCGCGTCGGGGTACCGATCGGCAAGCTCGTAGGCGCTCGGCCCGTCCTGCGCCAGTACCCCGTCACATTCGTCCGGGAGAAGGCGTAGTCGGTTGACGACGTCCACGCCGCGCCGGAGGGCCTGGTCCGCCATCGGGCCCGTTTCCCGAGCGTAGATCACGGGTTGATGGCCCAGCCGCTGGAGCTGCTCGGCGACGGTGATCATGTAGGTCTCGGTGCCGCCAACCTGCGCGAGGCGGAGGTGGCTGAGCACGATGCGCACCCGTGCAAGATACTATGCCGCCGCGAACGGCCCCCGAGCCTGCCACGGCGATGCGCAAAGGCCTGCACCTGTCGATCCCGGGCGGGCGTGCGGCTGCCCGTCGGGTTCTTGAGCCCTGGTTACAATCACTGCCTTATGGCCAGTGTTGCCGACGGCCCTTCACGAGGTGCTCCACAAGCCTCCTCGGCGGTGGGCACCACCTGGCCGTCGGGATCGCCGCATCGAAGTGGCGGCATCATCGATGTCCGGCGAGCAGCCGAGGGCGACGCCGAGATCATCGCGTCCCTTCACGTGGCCGCCTCCCGAGTGGGCTACCGGGGGATGCTCCCCAAGGGACATCTGGAAAGCCTCTCCGTGACCGATCACTTGTCGATGTGGACGGGCGCGATCTCGAGGATGAACTCCCGGCACGTGGTCCTCATGGCTTCGCTGGATGGTCGGGGGGTGGGGTTCGCGGCCGTCGGTCCCACCCGCGACGACGGAGGCACTTCCGCCACGGGCGAGCTACGGGCGCTCTATGTGGATCCTGTCGTGTGGAGACGCGGAATTGGTTCGGCTCTGGTCGATTCGGCCGTCGGGGTGCTGGCCGCGTTTTTCACGGACGCGATGCTGTGGGTGCTCCGGCAAAACATCGCCGCTCGGACTCTGTATGAATCGTGCGGGTGGGCGGAGGACGGGGGCGAACGTCGGGTGCTTCGGGGCGGCGCGCTGGTCAACGAGGTCCGTTACCGGCGCGCGCTCTGTAGGTCCGACCCGTCCCGGTAGCCCGTCGGGAGGCGCTCGGACGCCGGAAGGAGCCACGTCTATCATTTCCCCTGTGTCCGGGAGGGGACGAACCAGGATCTGGTCGATGCGCACCGCTGCGGTCCTTGCCACCGGTGGTGCGATCGCCGCTGCACCGGTGTCGCAAACCTCGGGGATCGCCGGCGCGCAGGGTCACCGCTTCGCCGTGACCGCCGAAATCCACAAGGCAGGCGTTCACGCCCTCGTCAGCCCTGCCTACGCGGCTGCGCAACGACAGGCTCACGGCATGGCACTCCTCCTCACGGAGAGCGCCCGCGCCAGGAGCGCCATCACCGCCGCTTCGAAGGACCTCGAGAATTGCTCGGCCGGTGGCCAGAATCTCAGTGCCGACGCGTCAACGTTCGAATCGGCAGCCAACGAGCGCCGCCACCTCATCGGTACTCTGAACAGCCTGGACGTTGCCGCAATACCCGACGGGCGGGCTGTTGTCTCGAGCCTCCTCACAGCCTGGAACGCCTCGGTCGCCTCGGATCAAGCGTACGCGGGCTATGCGCAAGACGAGAAGCTCAAGGCGACCTGCGTGCCAAATGATCAGTCGGATGCCAATTTCCGGGCGGCCCAGGCCGCTGACCAGAGGGCGTCCACAACAAAGGAGGAGTTCCTTTCCCTCTGGAATCCCGTGGCCAGGCGCTATGGCCAACCGACTTATACGCAGAACCAGATCTGAGGTAGTACCGGGCGGCCAGCACGCCACTCCCTGCGGCGCCGGCCCGGCCCGCAGCGATCCGTGCGCCGCCCTCTCGATCCGACGAATCGCTTGCGGCGTGGCGACGACCCTTCTCCTCGTCGTCGCGATCGCGGTGGGCGGCCACCCTGCCGGCGTAGGCCAGGTGGCGGCGGTCACCGTCTACCACTCGGCCAACCACGACGAGACCACGCCCTCCCCACGTCTCACGGCACTGACGTCGCACACGACCGCAGGCAAGTTGGCTGGACCGCTGCGCCTCGGACCGGATCCCTTCGACGGCGAAGCGTCCTCCTACCTGGACACGCGCGGGGGAACGGTGACCGCGGGACTCTACGACATCACCGACCACACGACGTGGCTGCTCAACGGTGCGGCAACGCAGGCCACCGGCAGCATCGTGAAGGTCGACATCTTGGCCGCTCTGGTGCAGCAGGCCGAGGTCGATCATGCTCCCTTTACGCCGAAGGAGGAGCAGCTGGCGTCGGACATGATCGAATACAGCGACAACGACGCTGCCACCACCCTGTGGGACCGAGCCGGAGGGCCGGCCGGGATAGGGGTAGTCAACCGGCGGCTCCACATGTCCAACACGGAGCTCTCCACTTGCGTACAGTGCCCCGGGTTCCCGTGGCCGGGGTGGGGCCTCACGACCACGTCGGCAACCGATCAGCTCGCCCTGCTCCGTTCCATCGTGTTGCGGGGTTCCCCCTTCTCCTCCAACGACCGTCGCTATATCCAGGGGCTGATGGAGCACGTCACGCCGTCAGAACGATGGGGGATATCGGCCGGAACACCGCCCAACGCAACCGTCGCGCTCAAGAACGGCTGGCTACCGCTCAATGAAAGCGACACGGATTGGCAGGTCAACAGCGTGGGATGGGTGCATGGTCTCGGCCGCGACTACCTCTTGGTCGTCCTCACGACAGGCAACCCGACGGAGCAGTACGGGATCGACACCATCGACGGGTTGGCGCAGATCCTCTGGCACCAGCTCGACCCGTGACGCCGCTCGCGCCCCTTCGGCGCGGCTCCCTGGCTGCAGGTACCATCGGCTCGGATGGACGGGTTCTTGGACGTACTCCGCGAGGGAAACGTCGTGACGGTCCCCCTGGGTGATCGGACGGTGATCGGGCGGCTTCCCGACAACCAAGTGGCCTTGACCGATGATCCCCTGGTCTCCCGGACCCATGCCGTGGTGGAGCGATACGCCTCCGGCTGGGCCGTGCGGGACCTGGGGACCTTGAACGGAACGTACGTCAATGAGAGGAAGGTCCTCGCCGAGAAGGTCCTTCGGCCGGGCGACGAGATCCGCGTCGGCAACAGCCGGTTGGTCTACCGCTCCCAGAGCTCGGCGAACATCGGGGCGACCATCCAGATCGAGGATCGCCTGCACGTCACCGTCCTCTTCACCGACATGGTGAGCTCGACGGAGCGCTTCCTCAATGCCGAGCCGGCGGTTGCCGACGACATCCGACGTCGACATTTCACCCTGCTGCGCCGGGGCATCAGCGGTGTCCGAGGCCACGAGGTCAAGAACCTCGGCGACGGAGTGATGGCGGTGCTGCCTTCTGCGCCGGCGGCGTTGGAGTGCGCCGCGACCATGCAGTCGGCGGTACGAGACGAGGGCCAAGCCTCGGGAACGCTGCTCGGTCTGCGCGTCGGCATCAGCTGCGGAGAGGTGACCCATGAGGGGGACGACTACTTCGGTCCGGCCGTCATCGAAGCGGCTCGGCTCTGTGCCAGGGCCGAAGCCGGACAGATCCTTGTAAGCGAAGCTCTGCGGGCGGTTGCCGGTCGCAGGACGCTCCTGGATCACGGCGAGCTCCAGCTCAAGGGCTTCAGCGACCCCGTCACGGTGTACGAGATGCCGTGGCAAGCCCCGGCCGAGGAGAAGTCCGGCTAGAGCGGGATCGAGTAGGACTGGGTACCGGTGGGCGAGGCCGGGGCGTCGATGGTCATCTGGGTGTAGATGTAGCCGTCCGCCGTCTGTGATGGGTTCGACAGGGTTACGAAGGCGAAGTAGGGCGTCGATGTCCCCTGTGCGCAGTCCGGATTGCAGTCGTTGACGAACTCCGTTCCCTCGCCCATGGCCCCGCTCGGACCCCACGAGGACCAGGAGATGCTCTGGACCGATCCGGTCCCGTCCTGCGTATAGGTGAACTCGGTGGGCTGGTCGAGCGGGGATTGGCCCGTCAGCGGGATAAAGAGGGGTGTGGGCGTGGTCGTGGTGGTGGGCGGCACCGTTGTCGTGGTGGGCGGCACCGTCGTGGTGGTTGCAGGCGGTGCGGTGGTGGTAGGCGACGCCGGGCGCGTCGAGGTGGTGGCCGGCGCCGAGGTGGTCGGTGACTTCGGGATGAGGCTGCGTATCCCTGCCCCCGTCGTCGAGGAGGAGGCGCTCGGGCTGCCGGAGCCACAGGCGCTGAGCAACAGCGCCGTCGCCCCCACGCCGAGGGGCCAGACAGACCACTTGAGTACTCTCTCGCTCCGGATTTTGCGCTTCACCGTTTAGACCCCCGGGCTTCGTTGCGCCGCCGGAAGCCGGGCGTCCGGGCCTTGCTCGAGCCGGCTAAGGACCCGGTCGATCTGGTCGCCGCTGCTGCTGTAGCCCACAAAGAGAATGGCCGAGATGCCGATCACGATGACCTGTCCCCATCCCCAGTGGCTGGCGAAATAGTCCCCAAAGCCGTGCAGCACGGCGGGGATGCCGATGGCCAGTACGAGCAGCGACCCCAGCCATCGCCGGTGGTAGACCGCCAGCCCTATGAAGAACCCGCAGATGCCCGCCCAGAGGGCATGGTTGATCCCGTCCGTGACGATCCGATCCAGCAGGAGGCTGAAGCTCACCTCGAGACGGGCCTGGCCGAACTGTTGGTAGTACTGCAAGATGTACTCGTGCGCCTCGGCCACGCCGAACGTCACGCCGCTCAGGACACCGAGATACATGTACGAGCGGGTGGTCAGCTTTGTCTTGCGGTGGATGATGAGCGCCACCACCACGATGGCTAGCGCTTTGGCGCTCTCCTCTGGGAGTCCCACGGTAAAAATCGACGAGAGCAGGTCGCTCGGATTCGCCTTGAGGCTGGTCTCCAGCTGGATGGCGACCGGCAGACCGGCCAGCAGCTCGAAAACGACGATCTCGGCCAACATGACGGGCGGGATCTTCCCCGGACGCACGAGAGCCCAAAAGAGCACGGCCCACACGAAGCCGAAATAGGCCGACCACGCCCAGGCCATTGGGGACGTGATGGACGGTGAGTTCTCGTAGACGTAGAAGAGGATGGTTGGTACCAGCCAGACCAGGATGAGGAAGATCGGGAGACCCGTCCGCCAGTAGGTCGATCGCCACCATGCCTTGACGGGGAACACCAGGGACAGGGGTGGCACCACTCGTGCCACAGGGGCGTCGGAGCCAAGGAACGATCGGAACTCGGCGCCGACGGTCGCCGTGGCGGCGTGAGGCGCGATGCCTCCGAGCGGCATGATGAGATCGGGCGGCCCCGCCGGCACCAGCTGCACGGACGGACCACGGCGGCCGCCGAGATGCAGGGTGGTGGGACTGTCGATCACCAGAGATTCGACTTGACGGCGGCCCAGGTACGTGCCGGTCGAGCTGCGGTTGGTGACGATCCACCGTGCTTGTTCGCAGGTCAGCGACAGGTGGGCATGGGACACCGAAGGGTCGTCGAGCACGATGGTCGAGGCGGGGTTCCGCCCGATTGTCACGACTCGATCGGGGCCATACACGTGCTCGGTTGCGTTGCAGACGATGCGGAGATCGGGTCCTACCGGCCCCGCCTGGGGAGTGGGCACCGCCCCGCTGTTCGGTGCAGGCTGGTTCGGAGGCACGGGCGTCGCCCCTTGCGTCCGGACAGCCAGTTGGAGCTGAGGTCCGTTCGGAGCACCGAGGTGGACGGTCGTGGGTCCGTCGAGCACCAGTGACGGCACTTTGTCAGCTCCGACGAAGGTACCCGTCGAGCTGTTGTCCTGCAGCTTCCATGAACCTTCTTCAAACTGCACGGTGAAGTGTGAACGCGAGACGGAGGGGTCGGCAACCACGATGGTGGAAGCCGGATCGCGACCCACCGTCACGACCTGCCCGGGGCTGAAGACCTCGCGGTGGCCGAAGGAGATGACCGTCAAGGTGTCCCCCGACACCTTCTTGCCCGGCGGCTGGCGACGGTCGGGCCCCGCTCCCTCGGGCTGCAGGACAAGGGCGGGGCCGTCCCGGCTTCCCAGGTGAAGGGTGACCGGGTTTGCCAGCTCCAGAAGCTCGATGGGGGCTTCGTCGCAGAAAGTCCCGGTGGAGGAATCGTTGCGCACGATCCAGGCGCCGTCGTGACAGCGAATCGTAAGGTGCGACCGCGAGACCGAAGGGTCGGAGAGCACGACGGTGGACGCCGGATCGCGACCGATGGTCACGATGGCGTCGGCCGAGAACTCCTCCCGGATGCCGTCACCGATGATCTTGAGGCGGCCCATACCAAGACCCCCCGCCTTTCCCCGTCCTCTCCCTCATTCTGGCGCACGACGGGACCCGGCGCCCGCGCACGTCTCCTCCACGTCTCCTCCACGTCTCCCCCACGCCCTACCGGCGTGCCTCTTCCGCTCGAACGATGGAGGCGCGAACTGGCCCGAGCTCGATCTTCATGGGGCGCACGCCGAGCCGCTGCCCCGGCGCCACACGTTTGGGATGCTCTCCGGCGGGATGGACCGTCCAGCTCCTGGAAGTCAGGTTGCGAAGGACCAGCCGCTCTGGCTCCTCGGCCGGGCGCTCGACGCAGGCCACGAGGGTGCGGAAGTCGCGGTCGTTGACCAGGTGATGGCTCGTCACCGTTGCGCCTTCCGAGAGGACCACGGAATGGCGGGACAGCTCGAGGATCATTGGTTCCGGTGGCCGCTGCCCGCAGTGCCAGCACCGCTTTTGTGGGTTGTCGGGATCCCAGAACACGCCGGCGGTGCAGGAGCAGACATGGACCGAGTTGCCCAGACGCACCATGGCCCGTCGCCAGACCCCTTCCGTGATCCGGCCGGCGAGGGAGGCGTCGTGCAGGCCGGTGGTGAAGGCCCGGATGAAGAGATCCTGCAGGAAGCGGGGGTAGATCTCCCACCAGACCAGCATGGGATCCCCGGGCATCGGCCGGTTCGAGTCGTCGTCAGGGTCAAAGACGAAGACCGGCTCCTGGCCGAAGTACCTGAAGATCAGCTTGGTCTCGGATTCTTCGCCGACGTTGTAGCTGCGCTCGAGGCGGGCCCCTTCGAGCGGATGCCCGTGCACGAAGAGGTAGAAGAGGAACACGGACAACGAGTACAGATCGGTCACCGTCGACGGCAGCTCCTCGTGGCGAAGGACCTCCGGCGCCATGAATCGAAGAGTCCCGAGGACGAAGCCCTCTTGATTGTCCACCCCAATGTTGTCGTTGTCGACGATGGCCACCTCGGAGGTATCCGGATTGACCAGAAGGTTCCCGAAGTTGATGTCCCGATAACACAGGCCGCCCGAATGTAGGGCGGCGAAGGCATCGACGAGCTCGCGCCCGATGGCCGCCAGGCTCCGGAACGGTGGCTGCTCCCTGGCGGCCAGGATGGAGATCAAGGAACGGAACCCGGACGACACGAACGGCATCACATAGCCGAAGCCCTCGACGTCCGGGCACTCGACGACGTCGAGGGGCCACGCGAAGGCGTCGTGAGGGCGGCCGTGGATCACCAGGTTGCCGATGGCTCTGCGCATGGCGGTTGCGTGACCCGAGGGCCGGTACCACTTGAGGGCGAGGGCGCCGCCACCCTCCAGCCGGACCCGGTAAACGATGCCCTGACCGCCCTCGGCAATCTTCTCCTCGGCGATCACGGCTGCTCCGGTGCGCACCATGCGCAGGCGGTCGCCGCTGCGGGGATAGAGGGCCGAGACCATCAGCCGGTCTCCGACTGCTCTGGAGCCTGCCGACTGCGGAGCATGAGCACCAACGAGGTGTCGTCCCCGCTCCCGTCGCTCGAGGCGCAACGATCCGCCCAGTCCCACATGTGCCCGCCGACCCATTGGGGTCCGTACTCGTCGTGCAGGCGGGCCAGGTCCCGTCCGACCGCCGGTTGCCAGTCGTCCTCGATCTGGGCGTTGCCGAAGCCGTCGGACGCGAGCAGCACAATGACCACGTCTGTCCGCTCGAGATCGATGACGACCGTTCGAAAGAGGTGCATGGCCCTCGACGAGCAGAGACTGGTGGTGACCCGGCCGTCCAGAAGCGGATCGCCGGGAACGGGCACACTGGTCCCACCGTCGGAACCGGCGATCAGGATGTCCCCGTCACCTATCTGCAACAGGACCAGCCAGGGGCCACTGATCGCGGCCAGGAGGAGCGTGGACCCGTAGGGGACGGTGGCATTCTCTCCGTCTGCCATGGCCGTGGACTCCGAGCGCGAGAGCGGGAACTCGCGGAGGTCATCGAGTACGGCCTCGTTCCAGCGCTCCACCACCTCGGGGACGATGGCCGTGGTGGCGAGCTCTTGGACCGCCGTCGCCCGGGTGAGGGCACCGATCTCGCCCGCATGCCGCATCGCCACGGCGCAGGCGATCGACGTCGCCAGCTGCGATCCCCGTGAGCTCCGGAAGTGTCGCTGATCCCCGTGCCCGTCGGCCACCGCCGCGCACAGCGACCCGACGTAGGGGCCCGAGGGGGCTGAGCAGTACGTCGAATCCTGGTTCGGGAGGCCGGCAGCATCGTGCACGGCTCCCCGGGCGCTCACCGAGAACACGTGCCATGGCAGCTCCGCCTCCTCCGCCGGCTCCCTGGCCGAAGCCCGCTTCACACGATCGATCCTTCCTCCGACTCACCGGAGGCGTCGGGGACGGCGCTCGATTCCTGCGTGTAGGCGAGCAGACGATTGGCCACGGCATCGCGGTCGACGCCCGCCTCCGACATGCGCGACACCGCCAGGGAAGCCGCCACCAGGCGTTCGAGGATCTGCTCGGTGCTATCGGCAACGAGCACGGGTACGGACGGGTCGCTGATGAAACGATTCAACGCCTCGGAATTCGCTTGGCGGCCTATCGCGATGGCCAGACGCAGGGCGGTACGCCCGGAAGGCTGGGAGAGAAGCTCGTTGAGACCCGCCTCAAAGCCTCCCGCGGGGTCCGTCGGCTGGCCATCGGTTATCAACAAAATGGACGGGCGCAATGCTCGGCGTTCGATGTTGCCCGGAGCCAGCGCCTCCGCAAGCATGCGGAAAGCAGCTCCCATGTTGGTGCGACCCCGCTCCACATAGCTCAACGGCTTCCACCGCAGCTCGTCTACCGGGACCGGATTGGCGATGTGCCAGACGGGCTCGTTGGCGAACGAGATGACCCGCACAAAGACCCTGGCTTGCTCTTGCTCGTGCTCCCAGGCGACCAGGTGGGGGAGCATGTCGGCAATGGCGTAGTTGAGAGCCTGGATCTTCTCTCCGCGCATCGACCCGGAACAGTCGGCCAGGATGAAGAAGTGCAGTGGCCTCTTGGAGATTCCTCCACCCGGCATGATGGTCGTGCTGGTCATCATCAGCCTTCTGGTTCGCCCGGCGAGCCAGGATACACGGCCGACACATTCGGGCGATGAGGACATCGGCTCGGGGCGGCCGGCCGGCACGGTGGCAAATCTCCCGGGGGACTATTGTGCAGGGCAAGCCTGGGGGAGGGTGGTCAATGCAAGTCGGTTTCGATCGATGAGCCCGGCGCAGCAGTCGTTCGACGTGGATGGCCGAGCTCATCAAGCGCTGGTGGCCATCGTCGGGGACTACGGCGCCGGCGTCCTTTCCAATCCGACCATGTTGGCGAACCTCTGTGCCGACGAGGAGCTCGACCACGATGCCCGTCGTGAGGCCAACCTCATCGTCGAAGCGGCCCGCGACGACGTGCGAGCCCTCCTTGAGCAGCAGGCCCGGGCCGTAGGCCCGGACGGCGCCGTCGAGCTCACGGCCCTCACCATGGCCGAGCAGCGCTCCCTCGAGCCCGAGGCGGCGCGATGGGTGGTGCGCGAATTCGCGCTGGTCATGGGCCTGCAACTCGGTGCCGCGCAGCCGGGTTCCGATCTGAGCCGGACGGTCCCTCCGGTCCCGGCGCCTCCGGCGGAGGAACCGGATCGAGCGCCTCCGGCGCCACGGGAGCCGGCCGTCGCTGCCCAGGAGGCGGCCGTTGCGGCCGAAGGGGTGGTCGTGACTCCCGATCGCTCCGAGCCCGTCGGCGCAGAGACCGCCGCCTCGGGAGCCCCTGAGGCGGGGGCGCCACCACCACCCGCCTGGGAAGCGGCAGGGCCCGGAGTCACGGAGGCGCCGACCGCCGGTGGCGCCCCTCCTCCCCCCGGGTCCGGCTCGGAGCGACCGGCACGGGCACGGAGGGCCGCCTTCTTGCGGCCGGCCATCGTCGTCCCCGTTGCGCTCGTGATCATCGCCGGCGTGGCCGTGGCCCTGGTGTTCACCGTCTTCAAGTCGTCCACCGATTACCAGGCGACCCTCAAGTCGCTGATACCCGGCTTCGTCAAGGCCAACGGCTGTTCCACGGACAGTCCGTCCAAGTACGTCTCCCCCCAGAGCGAGGTGGGCGCGCAGATCGATTGTCCGGGACCGGTCGGCGCGGTCGGGCAGATGCGCTACGTCATCTTCACGTCAGCGTCGGGGCTCAACCAGTCCTATTCCGGTGTCGTGCAAAACGACGCGCACACGACCATTGGCAAGGACAACTGCGGGAGCTTCACGACGTTCGTCAACCCTTGCGAGACCGAGTACTTCGCCGGGAACAACCGGAACGACATCCTGGGCCACGTGGTCGAGTTCTTTACCGAGCAGACGCCCGCGATCGTGTTCACCAATATCAAGAACAATGTGATGGTGATCATGGTCGGCGAGAGCAATGCGAACGGCAATGCGCTGGCCCAGTACTTCGGCAACAACGGCCAGATCCTGGTCAACGGTTGACGCAGGCGGGTGAGCGCCCCCTGAGCCTCGTCACGGGGCGCTCATCAGGGAGAGGGCACCAGGTCGCAGATCCGCCCGGCCAGCTCTGCTGCAGTCAGGGGGCGCCGATGTGGATCGGCTTCGAGGCACGCGGCCACCACGTCTCGCTCCGGGGGGGTCAGTCGTTCGCTCAGGACCGGAGGTGCCGTCAACACCTTGCGCACCGAGAGCAGGGGGTCCTCTGAGGGCAGGTCCCCGTAGATCCCCTCTCCGGCCACGGCGCGGTGCAGCGTGGCTCCGAGAGACCAGATGTCGGTGGCCCTGGAGCCCCGTTCGCCGCGCAAGATGGCCGGGTCCGTGTACTCGACGGAACCCACCGGCCCCATTGCGGTGACCGTCTGGCCCGGCGCCAACAGCTGGGCCAGACCGAGATCGGAGAGTTTGGCCCCGTCCTCGGTGAGGAGGATGTTCGCCGGTTTGATGTCCCGGTGTACAAGCCCCACTTCGTGCAGGGCGTGGGCGGCGAGGGCCGAGTCCGCAACGGCACCCAGCGACTCGGCACGGGAGAGCGCCTGGGCGGGAGCGGCGAGCGAGCCCCGCGGGAAGTAGTCCATGGCGTAGTAGAAACGATCGCCGTCCTGTCCGGCGTCCAGGAGGCGCACCAGGCGCGGGGACCGAGCGCTGGCAAACGCCCGCAGCTCGCGGCTGATGCGGCGCAGGCCGGTCTCCGTAGTGGGTGCCACCAGCACCTTGACCGCCACGTAGTCGGACCCGGCGGCCAATCTCGGCGGCGACGGGGCGAGATAGTACTCACCCTGGCTGCCCTCGCCGAGTCGCCGGATCAGCTCGAAGTCAGCGATCTGGTCCACAACTTCCCCTTTTCGGTCGGCGACGCCCCTACTTTGCCCAAATCCTCCACGCCTCGCATCCGGCGTCTGTCGCAAGTCGGTGGCTCGACCGTCGGAATCCGGGCCAGCCGGCTCGATGAGCAAGACCCTTGGCACCAGAGGTGCACGCGACCCGTGCGTGCTACTTTCCATGGTCACCGATTGGGAGCCCGAAGGGGAGAGGGGCTCGTGCATCCGAAGACGCCGGATCAGATCGTCGCCGTCGTCCTCCTAGACATTGCCGTCATCGTCCTAGTGGCGAGGGGCATGGGTCTGCTCGCCCGACGACTTGGCCAGCCGGCGGTGGTCGGAGAGATCGTGGCGGGGCTCATCCTCGGACCCAGCTTGCTCGGTCAGTTCCCCGGGAACCCCTCGCTGGGCCTCTTTCCCGTCGTGGTCCGCCCGTATCTGAACGTCGTCGCCCAGATCGGCTTGGTCATGTTCATGTTCATCGTCGGCCTGGAGCTGGACCTGACCCTGGTCAGAGGGCGAGAGCGTTTGGCCTCGACCATTTCCGTCGCCTCGATCGCGTTGCCGTTCGCCCTCGGATTAGGGCTCGCTGCCCTCGTCTATGACGACCACAACCACGTCGCGGGGAGATCCGTGCCCTTCTGGCCCTTCGCCCTGTTCGTCGGCGTGTCCATGTCCATCACGGCCTTCCCGGTGTTGGCGAGAATGCTGACCGAGCGGGGCATGCAGCGGGTGGAGATCGGCGCCCTGGCGTTGGCCTGCGCGTCGGTTGACGACGTCCTGGCGTGGTCGATCCTGGCGGTCGTGGTGGCCGTGGCCAGCTCCAGCGGCCTCGGGCAGGCGCCCCGCATCCTCGGGGAGGCGGTCGCCTTCGTGGTGGTCATGTTCGTGGTCGTCAAGCCACTGCTCAAGAGGCTGGCCGACGCTTACCAACGCGCCGGGCGGCTGACGCCGAGCATCTTCGCCGTCGTGATGGCGGGGTTCCTGGGTTCGGCCTTCGTCACCGGGTGGATCGGACTCCACGTCATCTTCGGTGCCTTCCTCTTCGGTGTCATCATGACCCGACAAAACACCGCAGAGATGTTCCGCGAGATCCTCGAACGCCTGGAGCAGGTGAGCCTTCTCTTGCTCCTGCCGGTGTTCTTCGTCGTGACGGGGCTCAGTGCGAACGTCACCGAGCTCGGGCCCAACGGATTGCTGGTGCTGGTGGGGGTCCTCGTCGTCGCCATCGTGGGCAAGTTTGCCGGCGCTGCCGGGGCCGCCCGGCTCCAGGGGTTGAGCGGGCGCAAGTCCCGAGCCCTCGGGGTCCTGATGAACAACCGTGGCCTGACCGAACTGGTCATCTTGAGCGTCGGCGTGAGCCTCAAGGTTCTCGATCAGTCGCTGTTCACCATCCTCGTGCTCATGGCGGTCATCACCACGATCATGACGAGCCCGCTACTCAGGCTGGTGTATCCCGAACGGGTGCTCCAACGGGAGATCCGGGAGGCGGAGCGTGCCAGCCTGGGCCAGATCGACGCCTACCGGGTCATCGCTGCCATCGACGACCCGGCCCGGGACGCCGCCCTGGTGGGGATCGGAGCCGCCCTGGTCGACGACGAGAGACCAGGTGAGCTGGTCCTCAGCCGCTTCATCGAGACCGGGCCACCGCTCGAGGTGGCGAGCGGGCTGTCGTTGGACCTGGCGGAAGTTGCCTCGGGCCTCGGCGAGATGCAGGAGCTGAGCCACCAGACCGGTAGCTCGGCCGTCCCGGTGGTGGTGCGCTCGCAGACCACCGACAACCTCGCCGAGTCGCTGCTCACCCAGGTCGAGGCCATCGAGGGCGATGTGCTGCTCGTGCCGTTCGATCTGCACTCCCGCTCCACGGCCGACTTGCCCGCGGCGTTGGTCGGCAAGTCGCCGAGCACGGTGGCTCTGTTGGCCGGTCCGACCGATGCCGGGATTGGAACGGGAGGCATCGTCGAGGTGCGGGGATCCTCGTCCAGAGACGGAGAGGCGGCCCTGGAGCTCGGCATCAGGGCGGCGGACGCGATCGGGGTCCCGTTGGTGCTCGCCACCGGCGGCGACCGGCGGCTCGGCCGCCGGTTCCACCAGCTCGCCGCCACCCTGGCGGAGGCCGGGCTACCGGCCGAGGTGGTGACCGCCCAGGACGGGCGGCCGGCTGACACGCCGGTCGGCGGCCTTCTCACGGTCGTTGCGGCCGGCTCCGTTGCGGGCCCCGGACGTGACCTCAGAACGCAGGCCCGCGAGCTCGCAAATCTCACGGGGGGTTCGGTTCTCGTGGTCCGTGCCGCCGAGAGCGCCGGGGACGACGGCGTGGGCCGACTGCTGGCGCGACTCTCGGCACGAGGATCGCGGGTCGTCACAATTAGCGGGACGAAAGAAGATCTGCCAGCTGAGCGATCGCCACTGAGGCCGGCCGGCGAGCCCGGGCTCGATCTTTAGGCAAGGGGAGGACAGCTATGAGCGATCCTGAGGTGACCCACGGGTCCGGGAGCATCACCGTCCCGAGGCAAGAAGGTGTGTTGCTCGAGGAGCCGGAGGCCGCACCGGCACCAGGGCGCGGGGATCTCACCGACGAGCTCATAGCCACCGATTGGTGGAGCGACCAGATGCTCTCGGATGCCGGTATCCCCGTCCGGGACGTGGATTTCGTCACGGTCGGGGGCGGCGTTGGCTCGTTCGTGACCGTCGACTACCTGCGCATCTGCGGCGTGCCGCCGGAACGGATCCGCGTGCTCACTCAGCTCGATTATCCCTGGCAGACCTACGAGTACCTGACACGGGTCTCGCAGATCCCCTCCGGCGAGCGCCTCCGATCGGACTCGGCCTCCCGGCCGGACTGCATCTGGGGCTTCCCTTCGTACGCCTTCTCGGAGGCATTTCGTGCCAAGAGCCTTCGCGGGTTCATCGCCCCCCTCTTTCAGGTGCTGACCGAGCCCATCTTCACCGACTACTACACGCCCAAAGCTGGGCACGTCTTCACCATGCTGCGGCGGGAGTCGGACCGGATCGGTTACGACCAGCTCGTCGACCGGGGCCTGGTCCGCATGGTGCGCCGACGCAACGGCGGCGGCTTCTTCACCATCCTCACGCCACCGGCGGGAACCTCGAAGACCAAGCGGGTGGCCTACCGCAGCCGGTTCGTGCACATAGCCGTTGGTTATCCGGGCTTGAAGTTCCTCCCCGACCTCCAGGCGTACCGGCAGGAGCACAATGACTTCCGGCACGTGATGAACGCCTACGAGCCGCACGAGAACGTCTATCAGGACCTGCGGCACCGTCCGGGCACGGTGCTGCTCCGTGGCGGGGGGATAGTCGCCTCGCGGGTCCTCCAACGACTGATCGACGACCGAGACTTCCACGGTGCCCAGACCACGATCATCCACCTGTTCCGTACGTACATCACGGGATCCCACGGGCCGAGCATGTTCATGCGGCGACGTGGTGCCGACGGCTGGGCCTATCAGGGCTTCAACTATCCCAAGGCCGTGTGGGGGGGACAGCTCAAGTCACGCATGCGCCGGCTCGAGGGTCAGGACCGAGCCGATCTCTACAAGGTGATCGGTGGGACCAACACCCCTCGACGCAAGTTGTGGCAACAACAGCTGGCCCGTGGTCGTCGTCAGGGTTGGTACAAGACCATGGTGGGCGAGGTCGACTCCGTCGTCCCACGAGAGCCCGAGGGAACAGTCACCAGGATCAAGACTCCCAACGGCTTGCTCGAGGTCCCGGCCGACTACGTCATCGACGCCACCGGACTCGAGGCCGACATCGGAGAGCACCGCCTCCTTGCCGACCTCCTGCAACACAGTGGTGCCGGCCGCAACCCGGTCGGTCGCCTCGACGTGGAGAGGAGCTTCGAAGTCCGCGGTACGCGCAACGGCACGGGACGTATGTACGCGAGCGGGGCGTGCACCCTGGGGGGCTACTTTCCCGGCGTCGACACGTTCCTGGGGCTCCAGATCTCCGCCCAAGAGATCGCCGATGATCTCATCGACCAGGGATTGGGGCGCCCCCTCGGTCCCGGTCGTTCGACCCTGCAGTGGCTGCGCTGGGCACGGAACAAGAAGATCTGAGGAGCTGCGAAATGGTCCCCACCCTTTCCGGACGCATCCAGACCAGGATCTTCACCCTGGTCGTCGTCGGTTCGATCTGGTTGCTCATCATCACGCCCGCCCTGCCCCAGGACGCCCCGTTGAACGAGATGTACCAAGCCACCTTCTTGGTGCTCGGCATGGTCATCGCGCTGGGAGTCGGGTGGGAGTTTATCTACCACGGGCTGCAACAGTTCCGTTGGGAGAAAGACTGGCCCGCCCTGTTCGGGCTGCTCACGGGGATCAACGAGGGCATCCTCGTATGGGTCCTCCTCAAGTGGGTCGTCCCCGACAGTGTCGTCAAGCCGAACGGGGCATCCTTCGTCATCGCCTTCGCCACCGTGTGGCTAGTGGTGTGGATGTTCGTCAACGGACCGATGCGCGTACCCTTCATCCACTGGAGGTTCCGCGGCGGGCGGATCATATGACGGGTGCTGTCGACGGGTCAGTACCCCATCACCGGGAGACGACATGACGCTGCATGATCTTCAGCTGCAGGTACACCCGGGCGATGGGATCGTCGCCAGCCTGGACACGGCCGCGGTCGTGTTGCCGGGGGAGGCTGAGCACCGGGACTTCGCCGAGAGACTCCTGGGCATCGTCCGGTCTGGATGCGAGCAGTACGGTCCCACGCCTGGCCGACCGGTCATCCGCAAGCTCGCCGGCCTGGTGATGGGCGCCGAACCGGCGGAGGTGGCGCCATTTTCGGTCGTGGCCGACGCAGAGGACGGGCTGGCGATCATGTTGTGCGGCTCCATGGAGCTCGAGCTGACCACCGACAGCGGTGAGGAGGCTCTCTCGGGACGCGAGGTGGCCACCTGGGTGGACCGCGTCATCCGGGCCCCCGTCCACCGCCTGGCCGTGTTTCCCACAGGGGGTAGGCCCGGCCGGCTCCACACAGACATAGATCTCCGCCTCGGGGTCGTGCTCGGAAGTGGCATGACCCTGTCTCCCGCCGGGACGGCTGGCGATCGGCGCGGCCTGGCCGGGTTCGAGGCACCCCCGGTGCACGCCGTCACGGGTGGGCCACAGCCCGCCCCGACCCGGGCGAGGTCACGAGGCTCGGCGGCGATCGGACCGCCTCGTGGCGAGCCACCCCGGGCACCCGAGGCCGATGCCGCGGAGGCGCCCGAGGCAGCACGCGTGGCCGATGCCCCAGAGGCACCCGAGGCGGCACGCGTGGCCGAGGCCACAGGCGCTCCGGCGCCGCCTCCGGGGCGCGTGCTTCCTCCCTTGAAGCGCCCTCCCCAGTCGAACCCCAAGGAGTCCAGCTTCGTCTCGATCGCCTTTGCTGAGCCATTGCCCGCCGAGGAGCTCCACCCGCTTCCGGTCGCCGGTGGTGGGCCAGCGGGCCCGGGCCCGGCCTCCGCGGAGCATGACGGACCCGTCGTGCAGGGGATCGTCTGCGCACGAGGCCATTTCAACGATCCCAATGCCCGGTTCTGCGCCCTATGCGGCATCGCCATGGTCCAACAGACGCACAACCTGGTCTCCGGTGCCCGGCCTCCCCTCGGCGTGCTGGTGCTCGACGACGGCGCGACTTTCGTGGTCGACGGGAGCTACGTCATCGGCAGGGAGCCGGAGGTGTCGGATCTGGTCCGCACGGGCCAGGCACGCCCGCTCGCCATCGACGACTCGAAGCGGCGCCTGTCCCGGGTGCACGCGGTCCTGCTCGTCGTCGACTGGGAGCTCCGCGTCGAGGATGCGGGGTCGCGCAACGGCACCCGGATCCTTCGCCCGGATTCTTCGGATTGGCAGCAGCTCTCCCCCGAGGAACCCACCCCGATCGAACCAGGGACGCGTATCGGCGTAGGCGGCCGTGAGCTCGTGTTCGACTCCCACTTCGGTGCCAACTGACAGCCGGCCAAGAGATGGCCAGGCCCGGAGGTGCTGTGGACGCTGCCGTCCCGATGCGTGCCCGAGGTGCTGGCGACGCTGGCGGCCCTATGCGTGTAAGTGGGAGCGGTCGGAGAGGGCCCGGTCGAGGTTGGCCGCCGCGCTGATCAGAGCCAGATGGGTGAAGGCCTGGGGGAAGTTGCCCAAGGCCTCCCCGGCCGGACCGATCTCCTCGGCGAAGAGGCCGACGTGGTTGGCGAACGTGAGCATCTTCTCGAAGACGTAGCGGCCCTCGCCGATGCGACCGGACCTGGTCAGGGCCTCGACGTACCAGAAGGAGCAGAGATTGAACGTGCCCTCCTCGCCGTCGATCCCGTCGGAGCCGTCCGTCTCGTACCGCCGGACCAGGCTGTCGGTGACGAGCTCCTCGCTGATCCGGTCGAGCGTCGCCAAGAACCGCGGATCGCTGGGTCCGGCGAACTTCACCAGGGGCATCACCAGCAACGAGGCGTCGAGTGCCGTGGTCTCCGGGTGCTGGACGTAGGAACGGCGAGACGGGTTCCATCCGGCTTCCTGCACAGCTGCATAGGCGCTGTCGGCAGCGTCGCGCCAGCGCAAGATGGGGGCGGGCAAGCCACGCTGGCGGGCGATCCTCATGGCTCGCTCAAAGGCCACCCAGGTCATCAGGGCCGAATAGGTGAACCGCCGACGGCCTCCTCGGGTCTCCCAGATCCCGTCGTCCGGTTGCTCCCAATGCTTCTCCAGCCAGTCCAGCTGTCGGGACAGCGCCACCCAGAGGTCGTAGGCAATGGGGTGACCGTGCTTGTTGAACAGGTAGACGGAGTCCATCAGCTCGCCGTAGATGTCGATCTGGAGCTGCTCGGCGGCGGCATTGCCCACCCGGACCGGTCGCGACCCCCGGTAACCCTCGAGATGGTCGAGAATCATCTCGGGGACCTCGGGGCTGCCGTCGATCCTGTAGAGCACCTGCAGTCCCCGCTCCGGCGGCACCTCCCGGCACCGGTCTTCGAGCCAGTTCATGAAGGCGGCCGCCTCGTCGATGAAGCCCAGGCGCATGAGGCCGTAGAGGGTAAAGGCGGCGTCGCG
The DNA here is from genome assembly GCA_963773635.1 of uncultured Actinomycetes bacterium. Taxonomy (GTDB): domain Bacteria; phylum Actinomycetota; class Acidimicrobiia; order Acidimicrobiales; family RAAP-2; genus CAVZBW01. Next base: position 2,235,902 of record CAVZBW010000005.1, read on the forward strand.
GATCCACGTGTAGCGGTAGTCCCAGTTCCGTCCGCCACCGAGGAGCTCGGGAAGCGACGTCGTCGGTGCGGCCACCAGGGCACCGGTCGGTTGATAGACGAGGAGCTTCAGCACGAGGGCCGAACGTTCCACCATCTCCCGGTAGCGACCCTGGTAGCGGGAGCGACGCAACCAACTTCTCCAGAAGGCGAGGGTCCGCTCGTACGCCAGCTCCGCTTCGTGGTCGACCATCGGGCGGATGCGGCCGCCCCATTCCAGGATGAGATCGACGCCTTCACCGGGACCCAAACGCAGCTCGGCCGTGGCCGCCGGGCCCTCGGCCGAGAGCCGGTGGGTGCTGCGGAGGACCATCTCGACGCCCGGCCCCCGGAAGAGGACGCCTCCGTGTTCGAGAGGATGGACGGAGTGCCCCGCCCGACCGAAGTCGAAGGCGGGGCGGCAGTCCACGCGGAACACGACGGTCCCTCGCACGGCGCGGAGCCGGCGGACGAGCACGTTGGAATGTGCGGAAACGAGCTGACCGCGGTCATGGGGGACCATGAAGTCGATGACCTCGCCGACGGAATGCTCGCCGAGGAACCTCGTCACCAAGATGTTGGAATCGGGCATGTACTGCTGCTTGGTCCTCAACGCATCGCAGGCGACGGAAAAGGCCCCGCCCCGCTCGGCATCGAGCAACGACGCGAAGACCGCAGGAGCGTCGAAACGCGGGAGGCAGCACCAGTCGATGGTGCCGTCCGAGGCTACCAGGGCGACGGTGTGCAGGTCGCCGATCACCGCATGATCCTCGATGGCGGGGTAACGCTCTGGATCCGGGTATGGGCGTCGGGACACCGGGTTGATCATGCCATTGTTGCTGCAGGGCAGTCCCAGGGTACGGCTGCAGAGCCTCCGACGGCTCGGAATGGCACGGGGAAGATCTCCCGGTGACCGCGCCGCCCTCATGGCTGGTCGGGTTGGCTCAGGCGACCCGGTCCGCGGCCGACCCCGATCCCGGCGACGACAGGCCTCGAGCCGCGGTCCTCGTCCTCGTCTCGGGCGGTCCGGCGGCGGGGGACGGCACTCGGGGCGGACGCGGACCCCGGGTGCTCCTCACACGCCGGAGCCAGGGGCTTCGGACCTTCCCCGGCGCCTGGACCTTCCCGGGCGGCGCGGCGCAACGGGGCGATCTCGACGCCACCGCGACGGCCCTGCGGGAGGCGCAGGAGGAGACGGGACTCGCCCCGGAGTCGGTGACGGTCGTCGGGAAGCTGTCGCCACGCGCCGCCGGCGTCTACACGCTCACGCCGGTGCTGGGATGGTCGAACGGCCCGGACCTCGCGGAGCCGCCCGACAGCGCGGAGGTCAGCGACCTGTGGTGGCCGGCGATCGGAGAGGTCGGGAGGCTCGTCGAGTGGGGTGCGCGACGGATGCCCGACGGCAGCGCGCAGGAGATTCCCCCGGCCACCCGTTCCATCCTCGCCGAGCTCGAGACCGCGTCCCGAGGCCGTCGGCCTCAGCCGGGCGACTCGTCGTCGGCGACGTAGGGACGTCCCGGCCAGTAGGGCCACTCTTCGAATTCGCTGCAGCGCCCGTCGGGTTGCAGCCGTAGGACCCAGAGGTCCCGATACTCCTGGCGCACCGGATCGCCGTAGCGGACCTCGACCCGCACGACGGCCACGGGGCCGTCCACCGCGACGACCTCGGCGATGAGCGTGAAGACCTCGTCCGGACCGTCACGATCGCGCTCCCACATCCGGCCGATCGCCTCGAGACCCGAGACGGGCTCCTCGTAGGGAGAGTGCAGGTATTTGGCGTCCTCGGTGAAGAGCGTCGCCAAGGCCTGGGTGCCGGGAGCTCTCCAGGCGGCCTCGTACGCGTGGAGCCATCGGCGCAGCGCGGCGCGATCGGTCACGGTGCCATGATGCCGGGCGACGGCACCGGGTCCCAACCCGCGATGCACGAGAGGCGAGGAGGCCACGATGCGCTTCGCGTTTAAGACGGCCAACCACGACACCACCTGGGAAGAGATCCTCGCGGTGTGGAAGGAGGCCGACGGCATCGAGCTCTACGAGTCCGGTTGGCTCTTCGATCACTTCTACCCGATCTGGTCGCCGAGGGGGAAGCCGGACCCCAATGGCCCGTGCCTCGAGGGATGGACGATGCTCGCTGCGCTCGCGCAGGCGACACAGCGACTGAGGCTCGGCACGCTCGTGACGGGCATCCCCTACCGGAACCCGGCGGTACTCGCCAACATGGCGGCCACCATCGACATCATCTCGGGCGGCCGTCTCGAGCTCGGTGTCGGGGCGGGGTGGAACGAGGAGGAGTCCTCCGCTTACGGCATCGAGCTCGGCAGCCCCCGCCAGCGCAGCGACCGGTTCGAGGAGGCGTGCGCGGTCCTCGTCGGGCTGCTCTCGCAGCGGACCACGGACTTCGACGGTGCCTACTATCGGCTGGCCGATGCCCGCTGCGAACCCAAGGGTCGCCAGGCGCCTCACCCCCCGATCGTCGTCGGCGGCAACGGCGAGGGGCGCACGTTGCGCACCGCCGCCCGCTTCGCCCAGCACTGGAACTTCCTCGGGGGACCGCCCGAGGAGTTTGCCCGCAAGCGCGAGGTCCTGTACGCCCATTGCCGCGGAGGTCGGCCGGGACCCGGGAGAGATCACGCTCTCGAGCCACGTGTGGCTGGCCTCGGGCTCGGACGAGGATCTCGTCAAGACCGCAGAGCAGGTGGACGCCCTCTCCGGGGAGGGGTTGGACCTCGCCATCGTCTACCTGATGCCGCCGCTCTCCCCCTCCGTGATGGAGCCGCTCGCCCGGGTGCTCGAGCCGTTGCGGTGACGGCCGCGACGACGCAGCCGATGGCAGCGGTCAAAGCGCCTGTGGGATCATCGCGCCGGATGGCAACCGTGCCGTCGAGCCCGAGGAGGTAGTCCGTGAGCAACGACCACGACGGACCGGCCTCGGGTCGTGCGGAGGCTGCCGGGGGCGGGCTCGGGGCGCTTCTCGGTCGGCGCATCGTGCTCGGCGTCACGGGTGGGATCTCCGCCTACAAGGCGGTCGAGCTGTGTCGAAGGATGGTGGACGCCGGTGCGATCGTCGTCCCCGTGCTCACCGACGAGGCGGGCCGGTTCGTCGGCGACGTGACCTTTTCCGCGCTGGCCTCCGAGCCGGTCCGCCACTCTCTCTTCGATGAGGCGGATCCCATCCCCCACATCCGCCTCGGGCAGAGCGCGGACGCGATCCTCGTGGCGCCCGCCACCGCCCATCTGATCGGCCGATACGCTCACGGGCTGGCCGACGACCTGCTCTGTGCGACGCTCCTCGCGACGCGCGCGCCGGTGGTGATCTGCCCCGCCATGCACACGGAGATGTGGGAGCACCCCGCCGTGATGGACAACTTGGAGGTGCTCCGGCGGCGGGGTGTCCACGTCGTACCACCGGGAGTGGGGCGCCTGGCCGGCGGGGACTCCGGTGCCGGGCGACTGGCCGAGCCGGAGGACATCCTGGCCGCGCTGGCGGCGACCCTCGTAGAAGCGGGGAGGGGCGACGGGCTGGCGCGCGACGACCTCGCCGGTGCGAGGGTGCTCGTCAGCGCCGGGGGCACCCGAGAGCCGATCGACCCGGTTCGTTTCATCGGCAACCGGTCGTCGGGCAAGCAGGGTCATGCCATCGCCGACGAGGCGGTCGAGAGGGGGGCCGAGGTCATCTTGGTCACGACGTCGTCGTTGCCCGTGGCGGCGGATATCGAGATCCTGAGGGTCGAGACGGCAGCAGAGATGGAAGAGGCGATCTCGCACCGCAGCGCCTCGGCCGACGTCGTGGTGATGGCCGCCGCCGTGGCCGACTTCCGACCCAAGGCTGCGTCGGCGACCAAGATCAGCAAGGCCGACGGTGTACCGCACCTCGTGCTGGAGCCGACACCGGACATCCTGGCGGGGCTGGGCCAGCGACGAAGGCCCGGTCAGGTCCTCGTCGGCTTTGCCGCGGAGACCAACGACCTGCGCGACAGCGCCGCGGCAAAGCTCCGGCGCAAGGGCGTGGACCTCATCGTGGCAAACGACGTCTCGCAGCCTGGCGTCGGATTCGAGGGCGACACCAATGCCGTCGTGATCTTCGGTGCCGACGGGAGCGAACAGCGAGTCGGCCTCACCGACAAGCGGCTCGTGGCGCGGGCCGTGGTCGATGCGATCGTGCGCCGGAGGTCAGGCCCTGGGTGAGACCGGGACGTGGTCGGCGCGCTTGCTCCTGACCTTGGTCGCCGGAGCGAGTCTGGCGTCGGCCTCGGTGCGCAGCTCGTCGAAGGCGGCCGACATGGCCTCCCGGAGCGTGGACGCGTCGTCCTGACCCCGGTCGTCGGCGACCACGCTGATGGTCATCTTTCCGTCGTAGCTGCAGGCGCAGACCGCGATAGGGGTGCGGGGACCGGGCGGGATGTTGGCAACCAGGTCGACGACCCTTGCGCCGAGGACGCTCAACGCCGGCGGTCCCGGGACGTTCGAGACGAAGATGTCGAAGAGCGGGAGCCGGGCGACCGCCCGGGCGATCGTGCGGACGGCCGAGGGCGGGAGCAGCTCCGCCATGCTCATGATCTCGTGGAAGCTGAGGTCCAGCTCGCCCTCCACCGAGGCACGGCTGGCATCCGCCACGCTCGAGACGTGGGCGAGGCTGGCGATGGGGGAGATCGGCGCCTCGATCCGGCGGATCGAGAGGTAGTTACCAAAGGTCGGGTCCCCGGGTTGGCGCACGTCGACCGGTATGGCGATCCGGAGACGCGACCGGTCGGGCAGGCCATGGAGATCGAAGACCGCCCGTGCCCCGGACGCCACGATCGCGAGCACCACGTCGTTCACCTTGCACCCGGCGGCGTCTTTGATGCGCTTGACCTGGTCAAGTGGGAACTGGAGCCCCTCGAAGTGCCGGCCGGAGCCCACCCGCCGAGCGAACGGAGAGCCCAGGGCGCTGAACGGCCCCGTAACGACGCCCCTGGCAACGTCGAGCACCCCTCCGAGCGCCTTGGACTGGAGGCGAGAGGGAAGCCGCCGGACGGTCTCGGCCACCCTCGGGACCATCGCCATCCGATCCGACGCGAGCGAGCGGACCACCTCGACGTTCTGGGCAAGGTCGGCCCGCAGCCCTGCGGCCACCCTCGACGAGCCGTCGGACGCCTCGGCGGGGGCATGCGACGACCCGTTGGCGGCAGCCCCGGCGTCACCGCTCTCCGGCTCCAGGCCCGCGAGATCGAAGATCGCCTGTGCGATCTCCACGCTTCCGACCCCGTCGGCCAGGACGTGGTGGGCGCGTATCACCAGGGACTGGCGCGAGGGTTGGTCGACCACCGTGAGGAGCCACGGCGAGTGTCGCATCGACTGCCTCGCACCATGCAGACGCGCCGCCAGCTCGTAGAGCACATCGTCACCGTCGAGGTCGAGCCGGACCCCCTGGACGTGGTTGGCGATGGCGAACTCCCGGTCGTCCACCCAGACCGGGCGCCCGATGCCGAGCGGCAAGGTCGTCACCCTCTGCCGCCATCGGGGCACCCGGTCGAGCCGGGAGTCCAGGTACCGACGCCATTCCTCGAGCGAGGCGCGTGGCTCGTCGAGCATCACGAGGACGGACATGTTCATCGGGCTGTCCCGGCGGTCCATGGCCACAAAGGCTTGGTCTGCCGGATGCAGCGCCTGATCGAATCCCTGTCGTTGCACGCTCGGCACCCTCCCTCCGAGGATCACCCACGTGATCATCGGTCCCTCGTCGGCCAGCGAACGTACGCAGCCTACCGGCCGGTCCACGACCGCACGCCTGGGCGCTCCGCCCGGGCGCCGGGCGCGACCTCACCCGTGGCCCGCCGTACGCTTCGGGATACCGCGGCGTCCCGTCGGATGCAGACCACCGACCAGCAACGACCGGCCGAGCGCCACTGACCGAGACAGCCCACTGACGAGACAGCACGGAGGATCGATGTCGCAGGCGAGCGTGTTCGAAGGCACGAAGCCGGCCCGCCATGGCGACCTGGCGCTGGAGACACACGGGATGGCTCCCGTCCCCGAGGACGCCCGGTACGGAGCCTCCTGGCGGAACTTCACCGTCTGGTTCGCACCCAACCTGGAGCTCTCCGCCGTGTTCACCGGGACGCTGGCGGTCACCCTCGGGCTGGGCTTCTGGCCCGGCCTGGCGGCCATCGTGGTCGGGGTGGTCCTCGGCGCCCTGCCCGTGGCCTACCTTGCGACATGGGGCCCCAAGACGGGCATGGGTCAGCTGCCCTTGGCCCGGCTTCCCTTCGGCCGTACCATCGCCGTGCCGGCGGCCGTGCAGTGGCTGAGCTCGGTGGCCTGGGATGCCCTGGTCGGGCTCTTCGGGGGCGAGGCGGCACAGCTGTTGTTCCACGTTCCCTTTGCCGTGGGCGTCCTGATCGTGCTGGCGCTCGAGGGCGCGGTCGGCTTCCTCGGCTACGAGTTCATCCACCAGCTCGAGAAGTGGGGAAGCGCCGTCCTGAGCGTCCTCTTCGTCATCCTGTCGGTCAAGATCCTCCAGCACGGCGACCTCCCCATGCGGGGCACCGTGCACGGCGGGGCCGAGGTTGGTGCGTTCGTGCTCATGACGACGATCGCCTTCAGCGGCTCGTTCAGCTGGGCCAGCTACGCGGCCGACTACAGCCGCTACCAGCCGAGAGACACGCCCCGTGCACCCCTGCTGCTGTTGACGTTGGCTGGCCTCGTTGCCTCGTTCATCTGGATGTACGCGATCGGGCTGGCGGGTGCCAAGACGCTGACCGACCAGACGGCGGCCGGAGTGCAGGCACTGATGGGGGGCGGGGCCCTGGGCGTCCTGGCGCTCGTCGCCATCGTCGTCGGCGCCATCACGAGCAATGCCATGAACGACTACTCGGGCTCGCTGGCCATCCAGGCGGGCGGCATCCGCCTCCGGCGGAACCTCAGCGCCCTCGTCGGGACCGTGTTCGCGTTCTTCCTCATCCTTTGGATCCATGGCGGCGACACGTCGACCCGGTTCCAGAACATCCTGCTGTTCTCCGCCTACTGGATCGCGCCGTTTCTCGCCGTCCTCGTCATCGACTGGCACTACGTGCGGAGCTCGCTCAACCCGGCCCGCCTCTTGCAGCTCATGGACTTCCATCGGCTGGTGTCCGGATGGTCGGCCCTCCTGGCCCTGGTCGTCGGCTTTGGCGCGATGCTCCCCTTCATGAACACGGGCCTGCTCGTCGGGCCGGCCGCGAGCGCCCTCGACGGCGCGGACATCTCCTTCTACGTCGGGTTCGTCGTGGCGGCCCTCGTGTACTTCCCGCTGCGCAGGCTCGAGGCCCGGCGATCTTCGGAAAGCTTCGAGCCGCTCGGGTCTCACGAGCTGGGGATGTCGGGGACCGGCTCAGCGCGGCTGTGACATGGCGAGCGCTCGCCGACCGTTCAGCCGTCGGTCGGACCCGTCCCTCCGGAACGCAGATGCCGGTCGAAGAACGCGACGATCCGGCGCCTCGCGTCCTGTGCCGACGGATCGTGGTAGCCGCCGCCCCCCATGAGCGCACCCGTCACGGCGAACATCTTGCTCTCGTGGGCGTTGAGGAAGGAGTGCCCCGCGTCCGGGTACTCCTTGACGTCGTGGTCGATGCCGAGGCCCGCGAGCGCCGCCTCCAAGCGGTCGGAGGCGCCTCGCAGCGTCCGGTCCTTGGCCCCGAAGCTGCCGACGATCGGGCACGCGCCCCGAAGGATCCGCTCGGCGTCCTTGGGCACCACCCCGTAGTTGACGCTCGATGCCGAGAAGCCGTGGTCCGGTGCGAGGAGCAGCGCGAACCCGCCGCCCATGCAGAACCCGATCACGCCCACCGTGCCGGTGCAGCGCGCGTCGTCCACGAGCCACCGGCGGACGTCCTCCACGTCGTCGAACAGCCGTCCTCGCCGCGCGCTCAAGTCCCGGAAGGCGGCCCGCAGGCACACGATCTTGTTGCCCCAGGCGAACAGGTCCGGTGCGACGGAAAGGTAGCCGCTGTCCGCCAGCCAGTCGGCCTGCCGCCGGATGTCGGCGCTCATGCCGAGCGCGTCGTGGATGACCACGACGCCGGGCCACGGCCCGTCCCCTGGCGGGACGGCCAGGTATCCGGGCAGGTCGCGGGGTCGGGTGGGTATCCTCACGTCGGCCATGGCGGCTCCTTTCTTGCCGGCGCCGGTGGGTGTACCGCAGCGTAGGCCTCGCCGACGCGACGATGATGGGGCCGGGGCCGCGAGCCGGGAGTGCACGGGCCGAGCAAGGCACGGGTGGAGGCCTTCAGGCCTCTGGTCAGCCCTCGTCTCGCTCCCGGCGTCGACGGCCGATCCGGGTCGCCGTCACGGGCACGGTCCGGAGGTGGGAGCCGACCAGCACGAGGGGTGCGGAAAGGGCGTCCGGGTGGCCGTGGACCTCGATCCACCAGTACCTCCCGTAACGGCCGCCACCTCGCAGCTGCAGCGGGCCGGCGGAGGAGGCGGCCACGAGCTCCTGGCGGGGGCCTGAGGCCACCCCGGCGAGCATCACCCGCCAACCGGCCAGGGCCACCGAGACGGCGCCGGCACCCCGGATCGGCTGTCCCAATTGCCGCTGGAGGTCGACCACCTGGCCGATCTTTCCCCCGGCGTCGGCAAGGTCCCGGACGATCTCGAGGACACCCCGCTGGATCTGGGCGGCCGCCTGGCGCTGGACCCGGCGGGCGCGCCATCTCTCCCGTGCACGCGTCAACGTGATCGGTCTCCCCCGCCTCCTGCCCTTCCGCTCGATCTGGCCCATCTGCTCCATCTGCCCCATTCGCATATTTTTGGCGTCCGATCGTTCGGTCGTCAAGTGCCGGCGAGCACTAGACTGTCCTACGTGACAGGACGTCGATCGGTTTCCGAAGCCCGTGAGACCAGGGCGCTGATCTTGCGGCGCGCCGCGGACATCGGCTCGGTCGACGGCCTCGAGGCGGTCACCATCGGGCGCCTGGCCGGTGACCTCGCCATGAGCAAGGCGGGGGTCCTCGGCCACTTCGGCAGCAAGGAGGAGCTGCAGCTGGCGACGGTCGACCTGGCCGTGGACATCTTCCGCGCCAACGTCTGGGACCCGGCCGCGGGCAAGACGCCGGGCATGGAGAGGCTCCTCGCCATCTGCGACACCTGGACCTCCTACGCCGAGAGCCCTCCCTTTCCGGGCGGCTGCTTCATCGCCACCTCGTCCTTCGAGTACGCGAGCCGGGAGGGCCGGGTCCACGAGGCAGTGGCCGCGGCGGTCCAGCTGTGGCACACCACGCTGATCGCCGACCTCGAGCGCGCCGCCCAGGACGGCGCCCTGCCGGCCGGAACCGATCCAGAGCAACTGGCCTTTACCATCGAGGCGCTGGCGTCCGCGATCAAGCCCGCGGCGCAGCTGCGCGGCGACCGCCGCGCCGCCCAACGAGCCCTCCAGGCCATGAGGTCCGTGCTGGGCGCCTCCGACGACCACGGACCCGTGGCGTCTGCGTCCCTGGCCGAGCCGACGCTCCGAGCCGGTCGCTGAGCCGTCCAGAGCCGGCCGCCCACCCCGCCGCCCTCCCCACACTCCCGATGCCCGAGTCCATTCTCGACGCACACACCATCTGGGAGCTCCTCCAACGACGGGCCTCGTCCGACCCGGATCTCCCGATCCTCTTCGACGGCGCTGGACGTTCACTGACCGTCGGCCAACTCGAGCGAAGGGCCCTCGACGCCGCAGGCAACCTCGCCGCCGCCGGCGTGGGCGAGGGCACGGTCGTCTCCTGGCAGCTCCCGACGTGGATCGACACGGTCGCGCTCTCCCTCGCGCTCTCGAGGCTCGGCGCGGTGCAGAACCCCATCCTCCACGTCTACCGCGAGCGTGAGGTGCGATTCGCCCTCGACCAGCTGCGCCCGGCGCTCTTCGTGGTGCCGGCGCAATTCGGTCGTCACGACTACGCCACCATGGCCCGCGACATCTCGGCCGAGCTCGAGTCACCACCGGAGATCCTCGTCATGGAGGACGCGCTCTTCGAGCCCAACGGCTCGCCGCTTCCCCCCTTGTCCGGCGCCACCCCGGGGCACGAGGCACCGGTCCGGTGGATCTACTACACCTCGGGCACCTCGTCGGCCCCCAAGGGCGTGCGCCACACGGACGAGACGCTGCTCGCGGGCGGTCGCGCGCTGGCCCTGGCGCTCGGCCTCGGCGAGGGCGACGTGGGCTCGATCGCCTTCCCCTTCACCCACATCGCCGGGTCCGACTACCTGGTCATGATGCTGATGGACGGGGTCCCCGCGGTGCTCCTCGATGCCTTCCGGCCGGCCGAGGCCATCGAGGTCTTTGCCCGGCACCGCGTCACCGTCGGCGGTGGCAGCACGGCCTTCTACGCGGCATACCTGGCGGAGCAGCGCAAGCGGCCGGGGGAGGTGCTGATCCCCAGCCTCCGGCTGCTCTCCGGCGGCGGCGCTCCCAAGCCACCGGAGATCTTCTACGAGGTGCAGGCCGAGATGGGCGTGCGCACTGTGCACGGCTACGCCATGACCGAGGTCCCGATGCTCGCCATGGGCCGCCCGGAGGACGAGGACGAGCAGCTGGCCAACACCGATGGGAGGGCGGTCGCCGGGGCCCAGCTACGGGTGGTCGACCAGGACGGGAGCTCGTGTCCCGTCGGTGTCGACGGCGAGGTCCGGGTGCGCGGCCCGATGGTGTGCAAGGGCTACGTCGACGAGGCCCAGACCGCCGAGGCCTTCGACGAGGGGGGTTGGTTCCGCACCGGGGACGTCGGTCACCTCCGCGCGGACGGGCACCTCGTGATCACCGGCCGCATCAAGGACATCATCATCCGCAAGGGAGAGAACGTCAGCGCCAAGGAGGTCGAGGACCTCCTCTACACCCATCCCAGGGTGGGGGCCGTGGCGGTGATCGGGCTGCCTGACCCCTCGACCGGCGAGCGGGTCTGCGCCGTCGTCGAGCCTTCGCCCGGAGGCGAGCGCCTCACGCTCGACGAGCTGTGCCGGTTCTGCCGAGAGGCCGGCCTCATGGCCCAGAAGATCCCCGAGCAGCTCGAGATCGTCGAGCGGCTTCCTCGAAACGAGACCCTCAACAAGGTCCTGAAGGAGCAGCTCCGCAAGCAGTTCTCCGCATCCTGAGCGAGGGTCGATCCCTGCCCGAGTGTCGACCCGGGCTCAGGGGACCACGAGCACGGGGACCTTGGCGAAGTGGAGGACGCGGTGGCACACGCTTCCGAGGAGGACGCTCTCCAGGTCGGTGTGTCCCCTGGTGCCGACGACGATGACCGAGGCGCCCCAGTCGGCCGCCTCCTCGCACACCTCCGCGGCGATCCGCCCCGACAGGGACTGCCGGACCGCCCCGGAGGCCTTGATCCCCGCGGCCTCGAGCTGTTCCAGCGTCGCGGCCACGAGCCCGGTGGCTTCCGGGGTGTCCTCGTCGCGGGTCGTCGGGACGGCACGAGCCACCCAGTGGAGCTCGTGGACGTTGAGGACCCGCACCTCCCCGTCCCCCTTGGCCGCCAGCTCGATCACGCGCGCCAGCGCGCGCCTGGAGTGGTCGGAGCCGTCAACGGCTAACAGGATGCGATCGAACATTGCTCATCCTCCCGGCTCTCTGCCATGTGCTGCGTCGAGGTCATGCACCGCGGTCACGCCTCGAGCAGCGCGAGATCGTCGAGCGACCGGAGCGCGCTCTCCAGGAGCGGCTCGGAGAGCCGCTTGGCCTCGGCGATCCTGATCCGGTCGGCCATGTACTGATGCTTGGCTCGCGCCTGGGCGACGTCGCACTCGCCCTTGCGCACCCAGGCGCACACGACGTCTTGGAGGGTCTCGAGGAAGGACAGCGAGTCGGCGGCCTGCACCAGGTCGGCGCCGTCGATGCCCCCAAACTCGTGCAGGGTGATCAGGCGGCGGACCTCGCTCACCGAGAGTCCGTCGGCGAGGCCCTCGCCGTGGATCCACACGCCGACCACCTCTGCCGACCGCGAGGCGTGGGCATAGAGATAGTCGGGGTCGTCCCAACGACCGTGGCGCTTGTCGAAGGTCGGTCCGCCGGGGAACATCCTCTCGATGTCGTGCGTGACGACGGCCAGCCGCATCTCGAGGGTCGAGTCCCCGTCGAGGTACACCAGCCAGTCCCGTGCCCGCTCGAGGTGCCAGGCCTGGCTGTAGGGCCCAATCCATGCCACGGCTCGGCGTTCGACTTCCGTCTCGAGCGCGAACCGCGGCGCCTCTTCGATGGTCGAGGTCAAGTCACGTACCCCCTGGTCCGTTGGTCGTCAGGTGCGTCGTGTCGATCACCAATTTCGTGGTGAAGAGCTCGATCTGCTGCAAGGTCTCCTCGAGGTTGTCCCACGGGATCATGTGGCCGCTGTGGGCCACGGAGGTGAGGGTGGCGCGCGGGTTGGCGGCCCCGAGCTCGGCCGCGTCGCTCGCCGTCACGACGGGGCTCTCGTCGCCGTAGAGGAGCAGTGCCGGCGGCTCCACCTCCGTCCAGACCGGGGGAAATTCCTCCAGGTGGAACCACGAGTAGCTCTCGACCACCGCGACCTCGTCGCACGAGCCGAGCCACTGACCGCGGGCGGCCACCTGGTCGTCGGTCCAGGTCGGGTAGTGCTCGCGAGCCTGCTGCTCACCGAGGCCGGAACGGGCCCCGTGGATGCCGTCGATGAAGCGGTCGAGCGGGATCGGGTAGGGCCGGCGGCCCGGGCCCGACATCGGAGGGTCGATGGCCACGACCCCCGACGCACAGCCCGGGAACCGCGCCCGGGCGGCCGCCACCACCCGGGCCCCGAGCGAATGACCGACCAGGACGGGATCCTCGAGCCCACGATCCTCGACCAGCGCGAGGACGTCCTCGGCATAGTCGGACGCCCGGTGCGTGCCCGAGGGCGACCGCTCCGAGTAGCCACGACCGCGCATGTCCAGGACGTAGACGTCACCCGCGAACGCCGCGAGCCGCTCGGCGGCAAAGCCGAACGCCCCCGCCGGGGTCGTGATGCCCGGCACGACGACCATGGGCCGGCCTCCGGCGCCGGGGTGGCGGGCGGCGTGCATCCGGAGGTCGCCGGAGCGGAAATAGACCGAGCCCGGCGGGCTCACGGGACGGCGCCCATCTTCTCCGCGGTGGCCGCGGCCACCTCCGGCACCTCGCTCCCGTGTGCGGCAAACACGGTCATGAGCAGCAGGTAGACGAGCCCGCCGCCCACGCCGGCCATGAGCCAGGACAGGTCGACTCCCTGCACGGAGCTCTCCAGCGGGCCCGTGAACAGGCTGGTGGTCGAGAACATCAGCCCGAGGGCCACGCCGACGCCCCAGGCAATCAGGGCGCGCACGTTGACGCCCTTCCAATACCAGTAGCGACCCTTCACCCCGGGCATGGCAAAGGCGTGCAGGTCGCCGGGCGCGTACTGCCCGCGGTTCATGACGTAGTGGATGCCGACAAACACCATCCACGGCGTTGCGGTCACCACCATGATCGTCACGAACGCCTCGAGGTTGGTGAGGAAGTTGGTCGCCACCACCAGGAGGTAGGTCAGTCCGAAGGCGATGGCGCTCAGGCCGACCGCGATCTGCCAGCGCTTGACCCGGTAGAAGAACGGCCACGAGCCGATGTCCAGGGCGGCGTTGTAGAGCGACATGCCGGCGCTGGCGATGTTGGAGGCGAGCCCGAGCACGATGAGCATCGGCAGCAGGAACCAGGTCGGGGCCGCCGCGGTGATGCCGGGCACGAAGTTGCCCGCGTCCTTGGTGAAGGCGGTGGCGGCGAAGGCGGCGGCCACCATGGCCACCCAGCAGCCGAGGAAGATCCCGAGGAACCCGGCGAGGCCCACCCGGCGGGGAGAGGCGGTCGCCGGGATGTACCGGCCGTAGTCGCCGACGAAGGGTCCCCAGGAGATCGGGAGGGAGGCCGCGGTGGTGGCGGAGAGGAACCAGGTCGGCCAGAAGCTCCCGAGGAGGTAGTTGCCGCCGCTCGTCACGTGGAACTTGTTGGCGAAGACACCGAAGAGGCCGATGCCGACGATGATGGAGGCGACGGTGATGACCCGGACGCTGCGCTCGAGGGTGCGGTGCCCGAGCACCGCGGAGGCGCACGTGACGATGATCACGGCGATCATCGCCACCGACAGCGCGGTGAGGCTCGTCGAGGTTCCCCACCAGCGGTTGAAGGTGTAGATGATCGCCTCGCCCGAGGTGTAGACGAGGATGACAAAGAAGCCCATGGCGATGAACCACGTGATCCCGGAGCCGAGGAGGCGTCCCCGTATCCCGAAGGCCGCACCGCTCGAGACCTGCGTGTTGGTGCCCGTCTTGGGGCTGACCGGCGTCACCGCCAAGAAGACGAGCGACCCGACGATCGAGCCCACGGTGATGGCGCTAAAGGCGGCCCACCACCCGAGGCCGAAGGCGATGGCCAGGGCACCGAAGAGCATGTTCCCGTAGCCGAACTGCGGCCCGAAGAACACGGTGAACAGCTCGTGGGGCTTGGACTTGCGTTCGACCTCGGGGATCATGTCGATCCCCCGTGTCTCGATGTTTCCGAATCGGTCCCGGCCTTGGCCAGGAGCGATGGCGGCCCCTGCTTCCAGATTCGTCACTTGGCCCTCCTGCTATCTGACGGTCGGTCGTTTCAGCTGCGCGGTTGCATCTCCTTGATCACGACGTCGCCGTGGCTGATCACGGGACGGTCGTCGAGGGAGAGCGAGTAGCCGTGCAGCGGGATGTCGAGGTGGCACGGCGACGCGTTGGTGCCGCCCAGCTCCTGGTTGGGTCCCGTGGCGAACAGCACGTTGCCGTAGAAGGAGCGGCCCTCCTGGCCGATGCCCCTCGTGTCCATCGCCGGCCCGGACCAGAGGGCCTTCTCGTTGAGGCCCCACCCGATGTGCGAGATGGCATAACCGTCGGGATCCCGGAACTGGTCCATGTAGTCCCGCATGAGCTCTGCGTCGAGATCTCCGGAGAGGCCCGTGATCCGGCCTTCCTCAACCCGCAACGTGATGGGCGTGCGGACGTAGGACTTGAAGGGGTAGATGATCGTGCCCGGGCCGAGCACGACGATGCCGTCGACACCGTCGTCGTGGGCGCCCGTAAAGAGGAAGCCGGACGGCCAATGGTCCCAGCGGCCCGGCTCGTCCGTGTAGCCCCACTCGGTGATGACCGGGTAGCGCCCGAGCCGGTACACGAGGTCCGTCCCGTTCTCGTGCTGCACCCTGAGGCTCTCCGCGGAGCTCAGCAGCTCGCCGGCGAACTCCACGCGCTCCCGCAGCTCGGGGCTCGGCAGGAGCCGCGTCAGGACGTCGACGGGCTCGACCGCGAGAAGGATCCGCGTGCCGGAGGCCTGGATCTCCAGCTGCTCTTTGGAGAAGAGCATGAAGACGAGGTCGATGACGAGGTCCGCCTCCTTCAAGGCCGCCATGGCCGGTGCGTGCCCCTGCAGCGGCGTCTGCCCGACGTCCCAGGTGGCCGAGCTCTTGCCCCGCTGTGCGGGCACCCGCACGTGGTACGGGAGCGCTCCGAGCTCCTTGGCTGCCTGCATGAAGGCTGCGGCATGTCCCATGAGCTCGTCGGGACCGTCCGAGCTCAAGATGGCGACGGCCTCGCCCTCGCTGACGCCGCACAGCCGAAGCTCCTCGCGGCAGACGTTGACGAAGTCGTAGTTCATGGGCACTCCTCCTCCGTGAGGGCGGTCTCGAGGGATGAGAGATCGCGGAGAAACGCGGGGTCGTCGTAGTGCGGCGCGACGGCCTGCACCCCTACCGGTAGGCCGTCGCCTCGCCGATGGAACGGGACGTTGGCCGCCGGCACCCCGAGCAGCGTCCAGGCGCGGCACATCACGGGATCGCCGGTGGAAGCGAGTCCGAGGGGCGCGACGCCGAGCGCGCTGGGGGCGAGGACCAGGTCGATGGCCTCCCCGAGGGGCTCCAGGTGGTTCCGGGCCTCCTCGGTGGTCTCGAGGGCGGCGAGGTACTGGCGCGCCGGGCAGGCGTCCCCCTGCTCGACGATGCGCCGGGCCCCCTCCGAGATCAGCTCGACCCGAGGGCCGAGGGCGCCGTGCAGGTTCTTGGCGACCTCGACTGCCATGACCGTTTGGTGGTGCTCGGGTAGTCGATGCCACGTGTGCGGCATGGCGAGCTCCGTGACCCGCCATCCGGCGTCCTCCAGGCACCCGGCCACCCGGTCGAGGGCGCCGAGGACGTCCTGATCCAGGTCGCCCCAGGCCCCGGCGGAGAGCACGGCGGCGCGCCGAGGGAGAGAGGTCGGCCTCCTCCGTGAGGTCGGGCTCGACGAGCCGCCGTGGCTCCCGCGGACGAGCGCTCGGTGGAGCAGCTCGAGGTCGGCGGCCGTCCTCGAGAACATCCCGAGCGTGTCGAGGTGCTCGGACAGCCGCCAGATTCCCCCCGTCGAAGTCCAGCCCCACGCCGGCTTGTAGCCGTAGACCCCGCAGTAGGCGGCGGGGCGCACGACCGAGCCGGCGGTCTGGGTGCCGAGCGCGACGGGCACCATGCCGGCCGCCACCGCGGCCGCGGACCCGCTGGAGGACCCGCCCGGCGTCCGCGCCGGGTCCACCGGGTTGCGCGTCCGGGTCGGCTGGTACATGGCGAACTCGGTCGACTCGGTCTTGCCGAGCACGATGGCTCCCGCCCGGCGCAGGGTCGCCACGGCGATGGCGTCCTCGCTCGGTCGGTGATCGGCGAAGAGCGGGGATCCGTAGCCTGTGGGCAGGTCCGCCGTGTCGATGACGTCCTTCACCCCGACGGCGAGGCCCCAGAGGGGCCCGGCCACCGTGTCGTCCAGATCCTTGGCGCGGCGCTGGACCGCATCGAAGTCACAGATCCGAAAGGCGCCGATCTCACCGTCGCGTCGGCGCACGCGCTCGACCAGCCCGCCGACGATGTCGCTGACCGACCGCTCGCCGGTGGCCACCGCGGCGACGGACTCCGACCCCGACAGCTCCCAGGACGGGCGGCCGGCGGATCCCCCGGGACCCACGGGTGACGCGCGCCGGGTCACCGTTGCTCGCCGCCCTCGGAGGCGTTGCCGGAGGAACCGGCGCCGCTCAGGTGCCCGAGGATGGCACCGATGGCATCGCCGCGGGCGGTCGGAGGTGTGCCGCGGCCGGCCGCGGCCGCCGGCCCCACGGCTCGTCCGGGCCCTGGGGCGATGGTGATCGGCCGCACCTGCAGCGCAAAGAGCTCGGCCTCGGCCTCGGCGGTCGCGCCGTCGGTGGCCGAACTGCCCGTGCGGATCGTCCCGATGGCCCACTCCATGTCGAGGCCCCGACCGATCTTGGACTCGAGGTCCGCGGCGACCGAGGTCAGATCCGCGATCCGGTCGTCGCTGAGGGACCACCCGTCGCGCCGCCCGGGATCGACGTCCCGGCGCTCGACCGCCCTTCCGTCGAGATCCAGACGGTGCTCGACGGCCTTGGAGCCGCGTGCGCGCCGCTGGATCTCCCGGGTCACCTTGTTCACCTCGAAGAGGTCCGGCGTGACCTCCCCCCCGACGACCGCCTCGCCCAAGCCGTAGCTGGACTCGATGACGAGGAGCGACCGGTCCCCGGTATGGGGGTGCTGGGTGAACATCACCCCGGCGACCCGGGCGTCCACCAGCTCCTGGACGATCACCGCCACGGAGTCGTCCGCGTCGGCGGCGTCGTTGGCGCCGCGCGCCCGGCGGTAGGAGTCGACGTGGGGGTCCAGGGCGGACATCCAGCAGCGCTCGACCTCTTCCAGGACCTGCGCGACGCCCCTCGCCCCGAGGAAGGTGCGGAACTGGCCGGCACAGCTCGACTCGGCGGAGTCTTCGACGGTGGCGCTCGAGCGGACGGCCACCGGCAGGGACGCCTCCCGACCCTCGCACAGCACCCCGTATGCGTGGGCCACGGCGTCGCTCAGCTCCCCGGGCAGCCCGCGTGGCTCCCCGGCGAGATCGCTGGAGCCCGCCCGGCCCTCGAGGTAGCGACGGTAAGCCGACGAGGTGACGACGAAGGACCTGGGCACCGACTGGCCGGCGCGCAGGAGCGATCCCAGGCCGACGGCCTTTCCCCCGACCTCGCGGAGATCGTCGGGGCCGCATGCGTACGTGGCCCGGACGTAGGGCGACGGCCCGAACACTTTGCGCTCCGCGTCGAGGTGCACCTGGCTCATGGGACCGCCCCCGCCGTCGCCCCGTCGGGCTCGGGGGCCCGCTCGAGGATGGTCACCTTGCCCGTGTTGCCGTCGACCCTCAGGAGGTCTCCGGTGCGAACGACCTTCGTGCCGACACCCGTGGCCACGACGGCGGGCAGCTCGTACTCGCGCGAGACGATGGCGGCGTGGGACATGATGCCGCCGCCGTCGGAGACGGCCGCGGCGATCCGAGCGAACACGATCGACCAGCTCGGCGCGGTGAGCGGGCACACCAGGACCTCCCCGTCGACCAGCTCTTCGAGCTCGGCGACCGAGTGCACGACGCGCGCCGGTCCCTCCGCCACCCCGGGCGACGCCGCCAGGCCCTCGAGCTCGCTCATGCCCGCGCCGCCGCCCTCTGCGGCGAGCCAACGCTCCACCGTGTCCGTGTTGATGCCGAACAAGGTGACGGTGATCGGCTCGGTCACCCGCTCCGGGGGGCGGCCAAGGGCGGGTGGGGGGCTCCATTCCTCCAACGCCGTATAGATCCGTCGCCTGCGCTCCACCTCGTCGCGCCAGATGCGCTCGCTGCGCGTCGTCACGCCGAGCGCCCAACGCGCCTCCATCTCGTAGAGCACGCGGTACACCTCGTAGCGATGGAGAAAGAAGATGTCCTCGTCACGGTCGAGCAAGCCGCCTGCGACGAGGACGCCGCCGAGCTCGCGCACCTTGTTGAAGAAGAGCGAGTGGTGCCAGTGCTCCACATAGAAGTTGTGGTTCTCGACGAACGGGAACACCTGGCGTGAGAGCGCGAGCAGGCTGTCGAAGGCCGCCGCCTCATCGTCGTCGAGCAGGTCCCGGTAGCCGTGGGCGATGCGTTCGCGCTCCGACCGGAGATGCTCGAGGGGCCGCTCGAGGCTCTCGCCGCCCTGCACCCGAGCCACATAGTCCCGCAGGGCGGCGAACGGCGGCCTCATGTCGTCGATCCAGGCCCGGTTGGCGTGGCAGTAGCCCGCGCCCGTCGAGTAGTAGAACCACGGGTCCTTGACGCGCTCGAGCTCGGCCAACCACTCCTTGCCCTCGCTCGAGCGGCCGAGGGCCGCCACGACGGCCTCGGGATCCTGCTCGGACCTGATGATGTCTCCGACCCCGAGCTCCACCGCACGCACCGCCAGGTTGCGCAGCTCCTTGTCGGGCCGATAGAGGATCACGTCGATGCCGGCCACCATGCGCGCCACGAGGTCGTCGGTGATGGCCGGGAAGTGCGCACGGCAAAACTCGAGGAAGGTGAGGTAGGCCCCATAGGCGAGATTGAGCATCTCGAAGTGGTAGTAGGCCATCTCGTGCATGTTCTCGAGCAGCCGGCTGTAGTTCACCAGGAGATCGAAGGCGGTCGAGGTGCCGCGCCGACCAAACACCGTCTCGTCGGGCTCGCACTCTTGGAGGGGTTCGAAGTGCATCGTCTTGAGGCGGTCGATGCAGTCCGTGGCCTTGTTGACCCACTGGTCGTAGATCTCGTCCCAGTTCTCGAAGTAGTAGCGGGCACGCTGCTCAAAGACCGGCTCGCGCTCGGCGATCATCGCCGGGTCGTCGATGACGTTGGGGCTGAGGTACAGGTAGCCGTTCACGATGCGGTGCTCGATCCCGAGGGCGGTGGGGAGGCGCCAGATCCTTGTCGTGTACTGGTTGAGCGAGACGAGCCAGCTCTCCGGCATCATCAGGTCGAACGGGTACAGCGGCTCCGGGTTGTGCATCTGGTCGAAGAACCAGAGCTTGTTCTCGTCGCGGTCCCGCATGTCCCCGCTGAAGAGGAGGTAGTCGGGGTACATCGACTCCCACCCCTCCGCGCCGGCCGGCGTTTCGATGTCGTATGGGTTGCGAAACGTCCCGCCGCTCATGGGGCTGCTCGTCCCTCCGCCTCTCGTGCCCGACCGCCCCGATCCGGGGCCGACGACCCTGTCACCCATCCGTGCCGTTGTTTGCCGCCAGGTCGCGCAAGGATGCGGTCGCTACGGGAGCATGGGAAGCCCATTGTTCCACCCAGCGGAACGCTGGACCGGAGAGCGGAACAACTCCGCATTGTCCCTGGTGAGCGATTATTAACTCCCGGTGACGACCCTCAGCGGTAGCCGGAGCCGCCCCACCACACCGATTCGAGGGTCATCAGCCGGGCCGCGGCGGCCTGCACCCGGCGCGCCATCTGCCCGATGTGCTCGCCGGACACCCTGGTCACCGGGCCCGCAACGGAGATCGCGGCCCGCGCCACGCGGGTGCGGTCAAACACGGGGGCGGCCACCGAAGCCAGGCCGGGCTCGTCTTCCTCGATGCTGAAGGCGTAGCCACGGGCACGGGTCTCCGACAGGCAGCGGAGAAACTGCGACTTGGACCGGATGGTCCTCGGGGTGCGCTGCTCGAAGCCCCTGGCGCAGGCCGCCTCGGCCACCGAGGGGTTAAAGGCGGCGACCGCCTTGCCGGAGCTCGTGAGATGGATCGGCCGGAGCCGGGAGACCCGCGAGGAGAAGCGGAGGCCCTGGTAGCTCTCCAGCCGCTCGACGTAGAACATCTGGTCGCCCTCGGGTACCGCCAGGTGCACCGTCTCCCCCGTCTGGGCCCGTAGCGACTCGAGGAGAGGGAGGCTGATGTCTCTCAGCTGGCTCCGGCTGGCCACCAGCGCGCCGAGCTCGTGGAGGCGAATGCCCAGCCGGTAGGCCCTGGACTCGGGCACCCGCTCGACGTACCCCTTGGCGCGGAGGGTGGCCAGGATCCGGTGGGCCGTGCTCTTGGGGACGCCCACTCGACGACCGAGCTCGGTGACCCCGAGCTGTGGCTCCGTGGCCAAGCAGTCGAGCAGGTCGAGCGCCACGGCGACCGACTGGACGCCCGCCGACGGCCCGGAAGGCCTCTCCGACGGTGTCGCCTGCTCGCTCATCTGGACTCCCTGGCCCCTCTGGCCCCTCCGCCGGTGCGCTCCGCCGGGAAGGGAGTGACCGAGCCTATGCCGGTCCGCTCGCCCAAAGCTCAGGGCGCGAGCCGCTCCCGCAGGCGATCCAGGGCCAGGCGCCCGGCCCACTCCACGTGCTCCCGCATGTGTCCGGCAGCCTCCACCGGGCTCCGCCGGCGCAGCGCGGCCGCCACCGCCCGGTGCTGCTCCTCGGCTGCCTTCATGTCCTCGGACCGATAGGCGATGACCGAGCGATAGGCCTCCGGTATGGAGGAGATCTGGCGGATCAGGGCGGAGAGGCGAGGGTTCCCCGAGGCGTCGGCGATGTTGTAGTGGAAGTGGGTGTCGGCCGCGAGCTGCTCGGCGGGCGCAGCATGGTGCAGCTCGCCCAATCGGTCGCAGCTCTTGTCGAGGAGGTCGGCGAGCACGGGGGTCATCCGTCCCGCCGCGAGCCGGGCCGCCTCCGCCTCCAGCAGCCCCCGTACTCCGTAGACGTCCACGATGTCCCGGGGGCTGAGCTGGAGGACCGTGGCGCCGCGGTTGCGGGTCAGCTCCACGAGTCCGACGCTGCTCAGCTGGATGAGCGCCTCCCGGATCGGGGTGCGGCTCACGCCCTGGGCCTCAGCGAGGGCGGCTTCGCGCAAGCGCGTGCCGGGGGGGAGCGAACCGTTCATGATCGCCTGGCTGATGCGCCTGGCGACGATGTCCGCGGTGCTCTCTCCCCGGACGGGCTCACCCGAGAGCGCCACGCCCTCGGGCCACTGCGCCGTCTCCCCGGCGGCCTCGGCCGTCACGACACCCCTCTTTCTCGTCTCGTTCCCGTTCGATTCGCGCTCGATTCGCGCTCGGAGCAACCCTCCCCTTGTGCACGTTGAGCCTAATTGTATTCTTGTATGCAATCCAGGATCCACGACGACGAGGGGACCACGAGAGGAGCGGTGGGCATGGCAGGTCGAGCGACGCCATGAAGCCGGCACCTTTCGGTTACCACCTGGCCACCTCCGTGGACGAGGCCGTCGAGCTCTTGGCCGCCTACGAGGGCTCGGCCAGACCCCTCGCCGGCGGACAGAGCCTGGCGCCGATGCTCAACATGCGGCTCGTCCGTCCCGACGCCCTCGTCGATCTCAACGGGATCCGCGGGCTCGACACCATCGAGGCGAACGGAGCCGAGACCCGGCTCGGGGCGCTCACGCGGTATACGGCGCTCGAATGGTCGGGCGCCGTCGCGGCGCGACTGCCCCTACTGACGGAGGTCGTGCGCCATGTCGGGGACCGCCAGATCCGCAACCGGGGGACGATCGGCGGCAGCCTGTCCCATGGCGACCCGACCGCCGAGGTTCCCCTCGCCTGCCTGGCCCTCGGGGCCCGGGTCAAGGTCAGCGGACCGGCGGGAGGGCGAGAGATCGCCGTGCGCGACCTCTACGAGGGGTCCTACGCGACCGCCCTCGACCCGCTCGAGGTCCTTATCGACGTGACCTGCCCGAGCGCCCCGCGCTACTGGGCCTTTGCCGAGATGTGCCGGCGCCACAACGACTTTGCGGTCGTGAGCGTGGCCTGCGTGGGCGATCGCGACGAGGAGGGGCGGTGGGGCGGCGTCCGGATCGCGCTCGGGGGGGTGGCCGACGTGCCCGTCCTGGCCGAGCGTGCGGGCGCCCTGCTCTCGGAGACGCCGCTCTCCGATGAGGCCATCGCCGAGGCGGCCCGGGCCAGCCTCGAGGTGGTCGATCCGCCATCGGACATCCGGGCGTCCGCGGAGTACCGCAGGCACCTCGTGCCCGTGTACGTCCGCCGGGTGCTCGCCTCGATGCGGCACTCGGCCTCCGGGGCGCAACCGGACGAGGAGGAGAGGACATGAGGCTCCACGAGGAATTCACGGTCGATCAGCCGCTGGTGGCGGTCTGGCAGTTTCTGGAGCAGCCCGAGATGGTCGCACGCTGCATGCCCGGCGTCGAGCAGATCCGGGTGGTCGACACGGATCACGTCGACGTCCGGGCGACGCAGAGCATCGGCCCGATGACGGCGACCTTCGAGGCCAAGGTGACCGTCCTCGAACGTGTGGAACACGAGCTGATCCGGTTCCAGGCCACCGGCAAGAGCGTGCGGGGCGCGTCCGGCAATGTCCGGGCCCTCAACGCGGTCACACTCCGCCCGGAAGCGGACGCCACCGCAGTCGTCGTCGACGGCGAGGTGGTGCTGGCCGGGGCCCTCGGCAGCGTGGGCCAGAAGATCGTGGCCAAGCAGGCCAACAAGGTGACCAGCTCCTTCGCCGAGAACCTGCAGCTGGCGCTGAACGGCGTCGGGCCCGGGGAGGCGGTGGTCCCGCCACCCGCCGAGGTTCACGAGCTCGCCACCTCACGGGCTGCCGAGGGCGGCGGCGAGTGGACGCAGGTGGCTCCGGGGCGAGAGGCGCGCCGGGCCGACCGGACGGAGATGTGGAGCCGCCTGGCCGCCGCGCTGAGCGCGGTGTCGGTGGTCCTGAGCGTGATCGGCCTCGTCCGCTCGAGGAGGGAGGCCAGATGACCACTCCCGTATCCGCAGGACCGCAGGGCGATCGCCTGCCGCTCGGTCTCGGGGAGCCCAACGCGATCGTGACCGTGGAGGTCAACGGCGACGAGTGGACCGAGCAGGTACCGACGCGACTGAGCCTCGCCGACTTCCTCCGGCACCGCCTCGGGCTCACGGGCACCCACGTGGGATGCGAGCAGGGGGTATGCGGAATGTGCACGGTCCTCGTCGACGGCCAGGCGGTCAAGTCGTGTCTCCTGTTCGCCGCCCAGGTGGACGGGCACCGCGTCGAGACGGTCGAGTCGCTCTCCCCGGGAGAGTCCCTCGATCGACTCCAGCAGACCTTCAAGGAGGAGCACGCCCTCCAGTGCGGGTTTTGCACGCCCGCCTTCCTCATGACGGCGACGGCCCTGGCTCGAGACGGACGGCGCCTCCCTCGAGAGGAGCTGCGAGAGGAGCTGGCCGGGGTCCTGTGCCGCTGCACGGGCTACGAGTTCATCCTCGAGGCGGTCGACCGGTACCTCGGAGCCACGGCTGGCTCGGCGCCTGCGGGGACGGGCTCAGCCGAGACGAGCCGAGAGGTTCACCGTGACTGACACCTCCGTCCGGGACGTCGCGAAACACGTGAGGGCGCCCGTCGTGGGCGCCAACGTCCCGCGCAAGGAGGACGACCGGCTGCTGAGGGGAGCGGGCCGCTTCACGGACGACGTCGACCCGGCCCACGCGGTGGAGATGGCCGTCGGGCGATGCCCCTACCCTCACGCCCGGATCAACGGGATCGACGTCACCGCCGCCCTCGCCCTCCCGGGGGTGCGGCAGGTCCTGGTCGGAACGGAGGTGGCCGCCCGCACCGAGCCCATCGGGATCCTGCGGCCGGTGCCCGGTGCGCCGCCGATCCCCCATTTCGCGCTGGCGAGGGACAAGGCCACCTACGAGGGGCAGCCCGTCGTGAGCGTCGCCGCCACGACCCGGCACGTGGCCGAGGACGCCCTCGACCTGATCGAGATCGACTACGAGCCGCTCCCGCACGTCTCCGACGTCGATCGGGCGCTGGCGCCGGGGGCTCCGGTGATCCACGGCGAGGTGCTCGATTCCAATCTCTTGATCTCCAACCCCCAGAGCCAGGGGGACGTGGAGGCTCGGCGCCGGGAGGCCGACGTGGTGGTCGAGGGTCGGTTCTACGTGAACCGGGTGACGGGCCTGCCCATGGAGACCCGGGCCGTGCTGGCCGAGTGGCAGCCGGGCGCCCGGCAGCTGACGGTCCACGTCTCGACGCAGGTGCCCCACCTCGTCCGCAAGCAGCTCGCCGAGTCGCTGCGGCTCGACGAGGGCACCGTGCGGGTGGTCGCATCCGATGTGGGCGGCGGCTTCGGACTCAAGCTGGGCGCCTATCCCGAGGACCTGCTGGCGAGCCTCCACGCCATGTCCCTGCGCCGCCCGGTCAAGTGGGTCGAGGACCGCAACGAGCACTTCCGGGCGACGACGCATGGGCGGGAGTCCGTGCACGACTACTGCATCGCGGCCCGCTCGGACGGCCGGATTCTCGCCATGTCGGACGTCTACGTGAACGATCTGGGCGGGCTCGAATTCGCCCTTTGGGTCCTCGCAATTGTCCACCGTCGTCTTCAACGGTCCGTACAAGGTCGACGACGGCCACGCCGAGCGCCGGGTGGTCGTGACCAACAAGACGCCGATCGGCGCCTATCGCGGGTACGGCCAGCCCGAGGTCAACTTCGCCTACGAGCGGATGATGGACCGGCTGGCGCGCCGGCTCGATCTCGACCCCGTCGAGCTACGCGCCCGCAACATGGTGAGGCCCGACCAATTCCCCTGGGTGAACCCGACCGGAGCCGTCTACGACAGCGGGGACTACGAGCGGTGCCTGCGCATGGCGGCCGACGCCGTCGACTACTCCGGCCACCGACGGGCGGGTCACGGCCCGGGGCCGGAAGGTCGCTACCGGGGCATCGGCTTCTCCTGCTACGTCGAGCGAACCGGGTACGCCAGTGCAAAATTCCTGGCCGGGCGGGGCTCGCAGTTCGGCGCACACGAGAGCGTCACCCTGCGGGCGACGAGGTCAGGGAGCATCGACCTCTACACTGCGGTCTCCAGCATCGGCCAGGGCAGCGAGACCGTGTTCGCCCAGTTGTGCGCCGACTTCTTCGGCATCGCCTACGACGCCGTCACCGTGCACACGGGCGATACCGCGACGGCGCCTCTCAACACGGGCGCCTTTGCGTCGCGCACCGTGATCGCGGCGAGCGGTGCCTTGCGGGACGCCTGCCAGCGGCTCCGGGCCAAGACCCTCGAGATCGCCGCCTTCATGCTCGAGGTGGACGATCCGGCGGATCTGGACATCACGGGCTCCGAGGTCCGGCACCGTGACGACCCGTCGCTCGGTACGCCACTCGCCGCGGTCTTTGAGCGGGCCATCCTCGGGCAGGGGCTGCCCCCAAGCATGGCGCCAGGCCTCGACGAGACCTCCTACTTCGAGCCCGCCGGGGCGGCCTACTCCTATGGCACCGCGGCGGCCGTCGTCTCCGTCGACGCCGAGACCGGGGAGTTCGAAGTCGAGCGGCTGGTCATGGTCCACGACTGCGGGACACCGGTCAATCCCAAGCTCATCGAGGGCCAGGTGAGGGGCGGCCTGGCCCAGGGGATCGGTGCCGCCCTCGGCGAGGAGCTCCGCTACGATGCCGAGACCGGACAACTCGTCAACGGGACGATGATGGACTACTTTGCTCCCTCGGTCTGCGACCTTCCCCCGATCGACCTCCTTCACACGTCCGTGCCCTCGCCGGTCACGCCCTTGGGCGTGCGAGGGGCGGGGGAGGTGGGGACCATCCCGCCGGCCGCTGCGGTGGCCAACGCCATCTGCGACGCCCTGGCCGAATTCGACGTGGAGCTCGACCGCCTCCCCCTCACGCCCGAGCTCGTCTGGCGCGCCCTGCAGGAGTCGAGGCTCGAGGAGGCGGCCGGCGCGCCGTGATCCGGTGCATCGCCGCCATCGACGCCCGGCGCGGCCTCGCCGACGACACCGGCATCCCCTGGCAGGGTCGGCTACCCGCCGACGTGTCGTACTTCCGGAGCAAGACGGCGGGAGGCGTGGTCCTGATGGGCTTCGCCACGTACCGCGAGCTCGGGCAACCGCTGCCCGATCGTCGCAACGTGGTGGCGGTCACCACGCCCCGGCAGCTTCGCGAGGGCTTCGACGAGGCGGTCGGGGGACGATCGTTCCTCGAGTCGTGTCCCGGCGACGTGTGGGTGATCGGTGGGGCCCGGCTCTTCGCCGACACCCTCGACCTCGTCGGGGAGCTCTACCTGACCCAGATCGATCGTGACTTCCACTGCACCAAGTTCTTCCCGGAGTTTGCAGACGGGTTCGACCGGGTCTCCTCGTCGGACCGCATCGAGGAGCACGGCATCCCGTTCCGCTTCGAGGTGTGGCGCCGGGAAGAGGGGAACCCGGGTTAGCCCGCCGGACGGTCTCAGGTTCGCGCACTCCCGAGGCGCAACAGATCGGTGGTGCCGGCGCCGTCCACCGCGATGACCTGACCCGAGACGAAGCGGGCGACGGGCGAGCACAGGTAGAGGACCGCGAAGGCGATGTCCTCGCCCTCGCCGTGCCTGCCGAGCGGGTTGGTCGGCCGGTCGCTCGAGGCCGGCACCGCGGCGGCGAAGCGACGGACGCCCTCGGTCTGCGCGATGGATCCCGGGGCGACGGCGTTGATCCGTATGCCGTGTGGACCCCACTCGACCGCGCAGGTGCGGGTGAGCGAGTCCACTCCGGCCTTGGCCGCCGCCACGTGTGCCTGGTACGCGACCCCCTTCAGCTCGAAGGGTGCGCTGATGTTGACGATCGAGCCGCCGTGGTCCCGCAGGTAGGCGTCGAAGCACGCCCTCGACACGTTGTAGGTCCCGAGCAGGTCGATGTCGACGACCGCCTTGAAGCCGTTGGGCGAGATGCTCGTCATCGGGGCCGGGAAGTTGCCCGCCGCGTTGTTGACGACGATGTCGAGGCGACCGCGATCGGCGATCGTCTCGTCGACGACCCGCCCCACCGCGTCGGGATCTCTCACGTCGCACACGCCGTAGGTGATGTCGACTCCGTGGGCAGCCAGCTCCCGGGTGGTCGCCTCGAGGTTGTCCTGCTTGCGGCTGGCGATGGTGACCCTCGCGCCGTGGTTGCCGAGGACCCGGCTGATGGCCTTGCCGATGCCCGTGGCGCCGCCGGTGACCAGGGCGACCTTTCCCTCCAGGACGTCCGGTGAGAAGCAGCTCTCGAGCATGCGGCATTCTCGCGCTGCGCGGGGCGGCGCGAGGGTGAGCTCAGACGCCGCGCAGCGGGGAGGTGGGCCAGCGGGCGCGCGTCGGGTAGGACTCGATCGTCCTCCTGGTGGCCGCCCCGGGCAGCCCGTAGCGGCCCGCCGGGCCCTGCGCCACGAGCACCGCCTCCACCACCTTGCGCAGGTCCACCGGACCCCACCCCTCCCGGGGGTCGGGTGGCAGGCCGTAGCGGTTGGCGACGTAGGCCCCGGCGTCCGCGCTCCAGACGACCATCCGCCAGCGGGCCGGCCAGCCGAACGTCACGACGCCCAACGGGGCCTGGGTGTTGCCGAGAGGCTGGAGGAGCTCGACGTAGACCACCTCGTCGGTGGGGATCCGCCACCACCCGAACAGGCCACGGCGCAGGCGCACCTCGGTGCTCGAGACGACGACGCTGGCGCGCCAGTCCTGGAGCGAGAACCACGCCAGGAGTACGAAGAGCGGGGAAAGGATCGAACCCACCACGAGATCCACCGTGTGCCCCGAGTACGAGACGCCCCTGGCGAGCAGGAGACCCCCGATCACACCGATGGCACCCGTGAAGCAGAAGGCGGCCCAGAGGTACGACGAGCGGTGGAGCGACAGTCGTGTCCGGGCCTGCATGCTCAGTGAGCATGGCCGGGTTGGCCCACCGCCGTCGAGCCCGAGGCGTCCGCCATGGCCGGGAAGCGGGAGGGCTCCTCGTCGAAGCGAAGCCGGCAGCGGTCCGAGCAGAAGTAGAAGCGCCGACCCTCGTGCAGGGTCGAGGCCGGGGCCAGCGCCGTCTCTACCTGCATCCCGCACACCGGGTCGCGACCGTATCGCTCCCCGCCGCCCAGACGATCCCGGTTGCGATACGTCCGGTAGAGGAGGCCGAACAGGCCGAGGAACACGAAATTGAGGATCGTGGTGTAGTTCCACGAGAGGTGGTCGGCCACGATCTGCGTCGTCGTGGCGGCCGGTGTCAGGCCGGCGGCCGCGAAGAGGCCTTCGGTGAGGAGACCGGCGAGAGAGATCACGACCCAAAAGACGGCGAGCATCCGCAGCATCATGCGGGTGCCGTAGAAGCGCCGGTAGATGAGCAGCAACGGAAGGGTGAGGAGATCGGCGAAGATGAACGAGACCACGCCGCCAAAGGAGATCCCGCCCTGCCACAGGGCCGCGGCCAACGGCACGTTGCCGATCGAGCAGACGAAGCTGACGATGGCGATGAACGGCCCGACGACGACGTTTTCGAGGCTCGTCCAGAACCCGTGCCCTGGGACGAACGCGGCGTGCCACACGCTCACCGGCACGAGGGTCGCGAGGAAGCCGGCCACCAGGTAGCCGGCCACCATCTCCCGGCGCAGCATGGCGAGGTCGGACATCGTGTACGTGGCGGCGTCCGCCCATCCGGCGGCCGATCGAATTCGCTTGGACAGAGGCTGCCCTCGGGCGCCCTCCGGCCCGTGGTGGTGTTGGCTCTCGGTCTGCTGCTCGACCCGTCGGCGGGCCTCGACCACGACTCTCCCGCGCAGCCACAGACCCCCGAGAAGGACGAGGAGCACGATCATGATGGCGCCGCCGACGAACTCGCTCACCGCGAACTGCCAGCCCATGAGCACCAAGAGCACGATGCCGAGCTCGATCACGAGATTGGTCGAGGCGAACATGAAGATGCACGCCGCCACGAAGTCGGCGCCCTTGGAGAAGAGCGACTTGGCCATGGCGGAAGCGGCGTAGGAGCACGAGGAGGACACCATGCCGTAGCCCGAGGCCCGGGCGACGGAGGCGGGGCGGTGGTCGCCGAGCTTGCGCTGCATCGTCTCCCGGGTGGCGAAGGCCTGGACCGCCCCCGAGAGACCGAAGCCCAAGACGAGCGGCCAGAGCGTCGCCCAGAACATGAAGAAGGCCTCGCGGACCGAACGGGCGAGGTCGAGCCACACCGTGGTCACG
Source organism: uncultured Actinomycetes bacterium (assembly GCA_963773635.1). Lineage (GTDB taxonomy): Bacteria > Actinomycetota > Acidimicrobiia > Acidimicrobiales > RAAP-2 > CAVZBW01. The sequence goes on from CAVZBW010000005.1 coordinate 2,265,658, forward strand.
ATCCCGGGACCCCGCCGGTCCGGGGCCGGGAGCGCGGCTTCACGATCGCAACAGGCGTGCCACGGCCGCCGAGGCCTCGGCCACCTTCTCGTCGGCCTCCGGACCGCCGGTCGTGATCGCCTCGCGCACGCAGTGTCCCAGGTGATCCTCGAGCAGGAGCACCGCCACGGACTCGAGCGCCCTCGTGGCGGCGGAGATCTGGGTGAGGACGTCGATGCAGTACGTGTCGGTCTCGACCATGCGCTCGATCCCCTGCACCTGGCCCTGGACCCGGCGCAACCGTCGAAGCACCGCATCCCTGTCCTTGGTGTATCCCGGCATCTCGACCGCTCCCTTCGGGACGCCCGGGTCCACGGCGGCCCCGACCGTCGCTCTTCCCCGAGTGTCTATACCCCCTGGGGGTACCGGCAGTATATACCTACCGGGGGTATCGAGCGCGGGGCCGCCGGGTCAAGGGGCGACGGCCCCGGTCTGCGCCGGCGGTCAGCTGGGGAGGGAGGGGAGGTTGCGGGTGGTCTTGCCGTACCAGGGCGGGCGGGCCACGTCCTCGGGATACGGGCCCTCCATCCACGTGCCGAGCTCCACCCGCTCGGAGATGCGCCAGCCCGAGTCGCTCCGGACCAGCCGGTCCTGGTAGAAACCGCCCACCTTGAGGAGCACCTCCTCGCCGCGGTCGTCGAGGGCCGCGTGCACCGAGACGAAGTAGGTACAGGCCCGCGCCGCATCGCCGTCACCGTCGAACTCGACGAGGTGGTTGCCCATGGTGTGCTGCAGCCCGGCGAAGGGCTGGAGCACGACGGACAGCCACTCGACGATCGGCTCGAGCGGACCGACCTCGCCCCCCGAATCCGTGTAGTCGATTCGGGCGTCGGGCGTGAAGACGGACCGGTACCGGTCCCAGTCCCCGCGGTCGACGGCCAGGGCGTAGCGGTTCATGAGATCGAGGATCTCGAAGCGGTCGGAGATCTGGTCCGAAGCGGTCAACGCGTGTCCTCCCTGGTATACGTCCCCGGCGTCGCAGTACGGTGAGCGTAACCGTGCACGCTCGCGACTGCCGTGGGAGCCGATCGGCCGCCGGGTCTGATACCAGGGGACCGGTCCGGCGGGGACGCTCAGGCGGGCGTCACCTCGACCGACATGCGCCCGATCGAGGAGCGGTGGACGGCGTCCATCACGGCCTGCACGGCGACGCCGTCGACGAAGGTGGCGGCCACCGGGTCTGCGGGCACCGGCCGGCCGAGAACCCGATCGCGCAAGACCTCGTAGACCCGGGTGTAGGGGTGCAGGTCGATACCCATCGAGTGCCACATGTCGTAGGCCGTGACGAGCAGCTCCGAGGGAGGCGGCGATGCCGGGGACCCGGCAAGGTCGTCGGGGACGGGCAGGGGGCGGGCCCCGTGGCCGTCGTCTATCCACACTTCGTCGCCCTGCAGCCATGCACTGCCCGCCGTCCCGGAGACCTTGGTCTGGACCACGAACTGCCCGGCGGTCGCGCAGGAACCGTGCATGATGCCCTCCGCGCCGTTGGCGAGCCGGAACTGGACGGTGTAGGTGTCGTCGGCCGTCATGGCACGGCCGCGCGCCAGGGTCTGCAGCGACGCGCTGACCGTCTCGAATTCCCCGAGCGACGAGCGTACCTGGTCGATCACGTGCGAGCCGTGGGCGCCGAGCCAGCCCCCGCCCTGCCCGGCGTCGGTCCACCACGTCGGGATCTCCGCCGACGGGTCGGCCAGGGTCGGCATCTGCAGGAGGAAGAGGGCGAAGAGCGGCTCACCGATCGCGCCCTCGGCGATGGCCCGAGCCAACGTCGCCTGGCCGGTGGCGAACCGCCACTCGGTCCCGAGCAGGTGCACGACTCCGGCGGCCTCGGCGGCGGACAGCATGGAGCGGGCCTCGGCGAGGTCCCGGGCAAACGGCTTCTCGCACACGACGTGCTTGCCGGCCGCGACCGCCTCGAGGACGATCGGACCGTGCGTGTGCGGTGGGGTGGCGACGGCCACCACGTCCACCCCCGGCACGGCCAGGGCGGCGGCGAGCGAGGTGGTGGCCTCCGGAATGCCGAACAGGGCGGCCCGCTTGGAGGCCTTGTCCTGGTCGCGCCCGACGAGGGCCTTGACCTCGATCCCGGCGGCCTGCAAGGCCCGAACGTGGGTCAGCACGCCGAAGCCCGTCCCCACGACGGCTGCACCAAGGCGGCGTTCGGGGCTCACGGCTTGGGGGTGGCCACGAGGACCGGGATCCGCCGATCGGTGTTGGCCTGGTATTCCTCGTAGGGGGGCCAGGCCTCGACGGCTCTCCGCCACCACTCCTCGCGCTGCTCGCCCTGCACCTCGCGCACCGTCACGCCGACGATCTCGGTGCCGTCTTGGATCTGGACCTCGTCGGGATGGGAAAGGAGATTGAAGTACCAGCCGGGGTTCTCGGGGTCGCCACCCTTGGACGCGACGATGGCGTACTCGCCGCCGTGCTCGACGCGCATGACGGGTGCCTTGCGTACCCTGCCCGTGCGCCGCCCTCGCATGGTGACCACGACCACAGGCTTGCCGGTGTCCCAGAGCGTGGTGCCCTCCCGGCCGCCTGACCGCTCGTAGGTCTCCACCTGGTCTCGCACCCAGTCCCAGGCGCTCGGCTCGTACTCCCCTTGCAGCGTCATGGCCCCTACCGTATGGCCGCGACGGGGGATGTCAACGCCCCTCGAGCCAGGAGGGACGATGCTCGACGATCGATCTCACGGCGCCGGGGGCCGGCCGGAGGGAGGTACGGAAGGTCCGGAGTCCCGCGTCGAGGGCACCGTCACGGTGGACGGCCACCCGGTGTGGTTCGAGGCTCACGGGTCGGGAGCACCCCTGGTGCTGCTCCATGGGGGACTCGCCACCAACGCCACGTGGGAGCCGCAGATCCGGGGCCTTTCGGCACGACGGCGGGTCGTCGCCCCGGAGAGGACCGCTCATGGCCACACGCCCGACCGCGCCGGGCCTCTCATGTACGAGCAGATGGCCGAGGAGACCGCCCAGGTGCTCCGGGCCCTCGACCTCGGGCCGGTCGACCTGCTCGGCTGGAGTGACGGTGGGATGGTCGGGTTCCTCCTGGCCGTGCACGAGCCCGGTCTCGTGCGCACCCTGGCGACGACCGGGAGCGGCTTTTCCAGCGCGGGCTACGTGCGCGGGTCGATGGAGGAGCTGACGTCTCTCGAGCACGACGACGAGGATCTGGCCATCTTCGCCTCCCTGTACTCGGAGGTCTCGCCGGACGGTCCCGAGCATTTCCCGGTCGTGTGGGGCAAGGTCCGGAGCCTTTGGTCCGAGCCCTTTGACTGGTCGGCCGACCTCGAGCGGGTGTCGGCCCCGCTCCTCGTCATTGTCGGGGACGACGACTACGTCACCGTCGGACACGCCGACGAGATGGCCCGCCGGGTGCCACGAGGCCAGCTCGCCGTGATCCCGGGCGCCTCGCATCTCGCCCCGAGCGAGAAACCCGAGCTGTTCAACCGGTTGTTGCTCGACTTCGTGGATTCCCCCGCCGTCGACACGATGATGCCGCTCCGCCGGAGGGGCGTCGGCACCTAGCGACGCGATCGGCATCCCGCCGTGAGAGCCTTTGTCCCGGAGGTGGCCGATGCGTCGTGAGTCCGATGGTGCCCGGAACCGGTTCGCCCAGGACCTCTTCGCGCCCCTGCCCGCTCGGTACGACCGGCTGGCCGAGGTGCTGTCGATGGGCCAGAACGGCAGGTGGCGCCGAGAGATGGTCACGAGAGGCCTGGCTCGAGCACCCGAGAGGGTGCTCGACGTCGCCTGCGGCACCGCCGGCGTCACCCGTCTTCTCGCCACCCGGTCGGACGCCCGGGTCGTGGGCCTCGACCTGACCGAGGCCATGATCCGGCAGGGGCAACGCAACGTCGCCGGGGACGGGCTCACCGATCGAGTCGACCTCGTGGTGGGCCAGGCGGAGCGGCTGCCCTTCCCCGACGCAACGTTCGACGCCCTCACGTTCACCTACCTGCTGCGCTACGTAGAGGATCCCCAAGCCACCCTGGACGAGCTCGCCCGCGTGGTGCGACCCGGAGGGGTCGCCGCCAGCCTCGAGTTCTTCGTGCCCCCAAATCGCTTCTGGCACGCCTCGTGGGACCTGTACACCCGGGTGGTCCTGCCCCTCGGCGGCTGGCTGCTCGGGGGCCGGGAGTGGCTCCAGGTCGGGAAGTTCCTCGGTCCCAACATCAGCAACCACTACCGCCGCTACCCGCTCGCCTGGACCATGGAGGCCTGGCGGCTCGCCGGCTTCGAAGATGTGGGGGCGAAGGTGATGAGCCTCGGCGGAGGCCTCGTCATGTGGGGTCGCCGGGCGGGACCGCCTGGGCGCGCACCGGGTCGATGACGGGGGGCGACATGTCGGTCAATGAGTCCAACCGGCGGCCCGCCTTCTATGCCGCGGCCCCGGGGGGATGGCGAGACTGGTGGACCCTCCTCCACCCTCCGTACACGGCCTGGCATCTCGGCTACGTCGTGATCGGCGCCTGCCTCGCTCCCGAGGTGCTGCTCACGAATCTTCTCGCCACGCTCCTCGCCTTCTTCGCCGCCGTCGGCTTGGCCGCGCACGCCCTCGACGAGCTGCACGGACGCCCCTTGCGCACCGCCATCCCCTCGTCGGTCCTCTCCGGCGTCGCGGTGGGCGGGCTGGTCGTCGCCCTCGGCCTCGGAGCCGCCGGCATCGACCGGGTGGGCTGGCAGCTCCTCCCCTTCCTGGTGGTCGGGCCGATCCTGGTCGTCGCCTACAACTTCGAGCTGTGGGGCGGCATCGTGCACAACGACGTCGGGTTCGGGGCCGCCTGGGGTGCATTTCCCGTCCTCACGGCCTACGTCGCCCAGACGGGAACCCTGGCATGGGCGCCCGCCATCGCGGCCGTGGCGGCGATGGCGCTCTCGGTGGCCCAACGCAGTCTGAGCACTCCGGCGAGGTTGGTGCGTCGGCGCACCGTCGGGGTGGAGGGTCAGCTGCGGCTGGCCGACGGCCGGGTCACCTCACTCGATGCGCGCAGCCTTCTCGCACCGCTCGAAAAGGCACTGCGTTGGATGTCCGGCGGGATCGTCCTCCTCGCCGCCGCGCTGGCGGTGGCGCGTCTCGCGCCGGCCTAAGCGCTTCGCGTTATGGGCGCGCTCCCGAGGCCGGCAGGCCGACCTTGAGCTGAACGAGAAGACCCCGGACGCGACGACCGATGTCATCCCTGATGACGCGCACCTCGTCGAGAGACCGACCGGCAGGGTCCTCCACCTCCCAGTCCTCGTAGTGCTTCCCCGCAACGAGCGGGCAGGCGTCGCCACAGCCCATCGTGACGACGACGTCGGCCGCATTCAGTACCTCGGTAGACCAGGGCTTGGGGAACCCATCGGAGATGTCGATACCCACCTCGGCCATGGCCGCCACGGCCTCGGGATTGATCTCCATCGCCGGCTCCGAGCCGCCGGACCAGGCGACGGCCCGATCTCCGGCCAGGTTGCCAAACCATCCAAGCGCCATCTGTGACCGACCGGCATTGTGGGTGCACAGGAAGAGCACCGCTGGAACCGTCTTGTTCGAGGGCTGCGCAGCGTGCACCAACGCATCGAGCCGATCACGGGCGAAGCGCTCGGTCCCGACGACCAGCCACGTCTTGATCCGGGCGTTCGCCGCTCGCTGTAGGTAGCTGTCCACGACGATGGACTCCACCGTCTCCGTCCCGAATACCCCTTTGAACCGGCGGTGTAGAGCCCGAGCCACGCTCTCGAGTTGCTTCTTCGTCTCCGGCGAGAGCAAGTCGGTCTCGATCATCTCGCGTCCCCATTTCGTCGCCCTGCTAGTCCGCGCCACTCCACGTTCATGACGACCCTGCTCGCCACGCTCGGACCCATGCCTGGGACCCGCCCTGGACCACATCCCAGGGGCTGCCAAGCGGCGGTGTGTAGGAGAGATCGAGGTCGCTCACGGCATCCACCGAAAGGCCCGAGAAGATTGCCGCCGCGGCGATATCGATCCGCTTGGCCACCTCGCCGTGACGGTGGCCGAAGATCTGGAGTCCGAGCAGCTGGCCCGTACGACGATCGCCCGTATAGCGCAGGCGCAGGCGATGCGAGCCGGGGTAGTAGGCCTTGTGGTCGTCACCCTCGAACTCGACCGTGAGCGGGTGGAACCCAGCGGACCGGGCCTCGTGGTCTCGCAATCCGGTCCGGGCCGCGACCATGTCGAAGATCTTCACTACCTGGGTGCCAAGGCTCCCGGCGAATGATCTTTGACCGCCGAGGGCGTTCTCGCCGGCCACGCTGCCCTGCTTGTGGGCGGTCGTGCCGAGCGGAAGATAGGTGATTCCCAGCAGACGGTGATGGGTCACCACGCAGTCACCGGCGGCAAAGACGTCGGGAAGGTTGGTCCGCATCTGGGTATCCACGGCGATGGCTCCCTTGAAGCCGAGCTCGGCCCCGGCTTGGGCAGCCAGTTCGGTGTCCGGGCGCACACCGACGACCACGAGGACGAGGTCGGTATCGACGAGCACCTCCGCTCCCTCCGCCGTGGTGGCAGTGACCGACAGCCGATTCGCGCCGTCTCCCCGGCCGATCCGGCGAACCGTGGTGTTGGTCCGCACCTCGACGCCGTGCTCGACGAGTTGGTGTCGCACGAGCGCCCCCAGCTCGGGGTCGACCGTCGGCAGGACCTCGGGCAACTGCTCGATCTGGGTGACCGCCAGGCCACGGGCCACCAGGGCCTCGGCCATCTCGAGGCCGATGTAGCCCGCTCCGACGATGACCACCCGTGCGGGGTGGCGCTCCTCCAGGGTCCGCATGACGGCGAAGGTGTCCCCCATCGAGTGGAGCAGGTGGACGCCGTCCTCGCTGCCCAAGGCGTCTGCTCCGGCCAGCCCGTCGATCAGCGGGCGAACCGACGTCGCTCCCGTGCCCACAACCAGGGCGTCGTAGCCGATCAGTTCCTCGGTGCCGTCGTTCGAGACGACCAGGAGCTTGTGGCCGCCCACGTCGATGCGGCGGGCCACCGTGTCGAGCCGTACCTGCATCCCGGTGGCCTCCAAGTCGGCCAGGGTCCGGTGCGCCAGGTTGCGCCAGTGGGTGACCTCGCCGGAGACGTAGTACGGGATGCCGCAGATCGAGAAGTTCGGGTAGGCGTCGGCGACCACCACGGTCACCTCGGTCTGCGGGTCAAGTTCCCGGGCCCGCAAGGCGGCGCTGATCCCAGCGTCGCTGCCGCCGATGGCTACCAGGTGCATGGAGGGCTCCCTTGTTGGCTAGGTCTGCGGCAGCACTTCGTCGGCCCCTCGTGGATGCTCGCCGTTGACCGCCGGGGCGGCGTCGAGGTCGTGATGAGGGAAGACGGCGTCGGCCGCCTCGGCGGGGGTGATCCGGGGATACAGCGTCCGGATCACCCCGAAGGCCACGACGCCGCCGACCACTTGGGCCGCGATGAAGGCCGGTACCGAGGACGGAGCGATGCCGGCAAAGGAGTTCGAGAACATGCGCCCGACCGTGATGGCCGGGTTGGCGAAGCTGGTCGAGCTGGTAAAGAAGTAGGCGGCTCCGATGTAGGCACCGACGGCCGCCGGCGCGAGCCGACTCCTCCCCGTCCGCGCCAGGGCGAAGATCACGAGGAGGAGGCCCAACGTGGCCACGACCTCGGAGAGGAAGTGTGGCCCGCTGGCCCGGTGCTTGGTCGAAATGCTGACCGCCGCCGCCCCGAACATGACGTTGGCCACGACCGCGCCGCCGATGCAGCCCGCCACCTGGGCCGGCAGATAGGCGGCGGCCTCTCGCCAGCGCAGGCCCCCAAATCCGGCATCGACAAACGAGACGACGGGGTTGAGGTGGGCACCCGAGATCGGACCGAACATCAAGATGATGGCGAAGAGCCCGGCGCCCGTCGCCGCGGCGTTCTCGAAGAGTTGCAGCCCGACGTCGCCCGGGCTGAGGTGTTGGGCGGCGATGCCCGAGCCGATGACCGTGGCGGCCAGGAATCCGCTGCCCAGGAACTCGGCCGTGAGCCGGCGCCAGAGCGCCGCTTCCATCATCGACCTCTCTCCGACCCAACCGGCGTCTCAGCAGCAGGACGACGTGGGAGCGGCCGCGGCCAGATCCGGACGGGTGGCGCAACAGGCGGCCTCGTTCGGGTCAGCCGCGCGCAGCTCACCCGGGGGCATCTCGGCGTCAGCCAAGACGGTGTAGATCTCCCAGGGCTCCCCGCCCGGGCCGTCGACCCAGACCTTGTCCTGGACGGCGTAGCAGCACAACGTCTGGTTCTCGGTGGCCGTGGCCATCCCGGCTTCGCGGAGCCGACCCGTGGCCGCGGCCACCTCCTCCGTGGAGGCCACCTCGACCCCCAGATGGTTGAGCGATCCCGGCCGCTGGGCCTTGTCTTCGATCAGCACCAGCTTGAGTGGTGGATCGGTCACGGCGAAATTTGCGTAGCCGGGGCGAACCTTCGCGGGTTCGGTGGCGAAGAGCTTCGAGTAGAAGTCGATGGCCTTGTCGAGATCGGCGACGTTGAGGGCGAGTTGGACGCGGGCCACGGCAGGACCTCCCTGATACATTTACCACTATCGATGCCATTGTGGAACATATATCGACTACTGTCAATCTCTAGGGGACCGAACATGGCGAGAACCGGGACCGTGGCTCCTCGCAGCGACAACGACCTGTGCTGTGCCTCGCTGGTGGAGGCCCCTCTCGACGAGCAAGAGGCCAGGGAGCTTGCCCTGGTGCTGGCCGCCCTGGCCGACCCGGTGCGCCTGCGGCTGCTCTCGATCGTCGCCTCCCGGGACGAAGTCTGCTCGTGCGACCTCGAGGCGCCGCTCGGCAAGAGCCAGCCCACCGTGTCGCACCACACCAAGGTCCTCTCGGAGGCGGGGCTCCTCGTAGGCGAGAAGCGCGGCCGTTGGATGTGGTGGCGGGTCGATCCCGGCCGCCTCGCGACCGTCCGCCAGGCACTCGGCGGCTAGCGCGTCAGGCGACGCTCGCACCCACCAATAGACCGGCCGAGACAAGCAGCAAGACGACACAGATCTTGAACCAGACGACCGGCGTGCGAGCGCCGGTCACGGCCGTGAGGGCAGCCAGGGCAACGAGCAGGCCGGAGGCGACGCCGTCGACTGCACCGGTAGGGCGTACGCCGACGGCCGTCGCGGTCAGCACGAAAGCCGCCGTGCCCCACATCGCGACCGCCTCGACCAACCACTCCTGGAGGAAGACCCGCTGGTTGTCCGAACCGAGGGTGCGGAACCCGGCAACGACACGAGGCGTGGCCAGCGCGTGCATCAGACCCCACGTCGCCACGAGAGCGGCACCGGCATAAGCGAGAGAAGCACTCACGCCCTCGATAGTCAGGCCTGGCCGCCGTGCCCGAAAGGGCCATTGGTCACGGATCGCCGCTCGGTCGTGGTCGGTCGTGGTCAGTCGTGGTCGGTCGTGGTCGGTCGTCAACAGTGGACGCCGCCCTAGCGGCGCCTCCGGGCCGCCGGGGCGAGGGAGGGACTCTGCCACCCGGCGTCGGAGCGGCTCAGGGTCACTCCCGGCGCCACGATCTCGTCGATCCGGTCGAGCACGTCGTCAGCGAGCGCGATGTCGGCGGCCGGCAGCTGCGACTCGAGATGCTCCATCGTCCGCGGGCCGACGATGGCGGCCGTGACGGCGGGGTGGCGGATGACGAACGCGAGCGCCATCTCGATCAGGCTGATCCCGGCCTCCTCGGCCAGCCGGGCCAGGGCATCGGCGGCCTCGAGCTTGCTCTGGTTGCTGGGCGAGGCCATGTCGTACCTGGCCGGCACCCTCGTCGCCCGGTGGGTGGCCGGGGCCTCGATCCCCTTGCGGTACCGACCGGTCAGCCAGCCCCCGGCGAGCGGGCTCCAGGGGATCACCCCCATGCCATACCGCTGGCAGGTCGGCAGCACGTCCTCCTCGACGCCACGGACGAGGATCGAGTAGGGCGGCTGCTCGCAGACGAACCGTTCCCGGCCGCGGCGCTCCGCCACCCATTGCGCCTCGACGATCTGGCTCGCCGGGAAGGTGGAGGAACCGAGGTAGCGCACCTTGCCGGCGCGGACGAGATCGCTCAGCGCCCCCAGTGTCTCGTCGATGTCCGTGTCGACCTCGGGACGATGGATCTGGTAGAGGTCGATCCAGTCGGTGCCGAGGCGTCGGAGGCTGTTGTCCACCTCACGCACGATCCAGCGGCGGGAGTTGCCGTAGTCGTTGGGATCCTGGCTCATCGGCGCGTGCACCTTCGTCGCGAGGACCACTCGGTCACGCCGGCCGCCCGAGAGCGCCTTGCCCACGATCTCCTCCGATTCTCCGCCGGAGTAGACGTCGGCCGTGTCGATGAAGTTGATGCCGGCGTCGAGGGCCCGGTGCACGATCCGGACGCAGTCGTCGTGGTCCTGGTTGCCCCAGGCGCCGAACATCATGGCGCCCAAGCAGAGCGGGCTGACCCGCACTCCGGTGCGGCCGAGCAGGCGAAGATCCATGCCCGAACCGTAGCCCCGGACGGCCGGTGCGATGCTGGTCGCATGAGCGACGGAATGCCCCAGCCCGCCGAAAACGTCCGCTTCGCCGCGGTCATCCCGTCCCAGGGACCCTTCGCCGAGGCCGCGGCGGTGCGCGACCTGCTGCAGGGCGCCGAAGACCTGGGTTTCGACGGCGGGTGGTTCGGCGACCGGGTGGCGGTGCCGCACTACGCCAGCCACCTGACGCCACCCAACTGGCTCGACGCCATGGCCTGCTGCCTGGTGGGTGCGGGTGCGACGACCCGGCTGCGGCTGGGGACCGACGTGCTCGTGGCGCCGCTGCGGCAGCCCGTGTCGTTGGCCCGCCAGCTGGCGACTGCGGACGTTCTGTCCGACGGTCGCATGACGGCGGGGATCGGCGTCGGGTACCTGCGCGGCGAGTTCGCAGCCGTCCACGCGCCCCCTTACGAAGAGCGGGGTCTCGTGACCGATGAGTTCCTCGAGGTCCTGGCCCTGGCCCTCTCGGCGGACCCCGACGGCGAGCAGTCCTTCGAGGGAAGCTGGTTCGGCTTTGACAGCCTGCACTTCGGGCCGCGGCCCGTGCAGCGCCCCTTTCCGCTCTGGGTCGGGGGCAACGTGCGGTCGGCGCTCAGGAGAGCCGCCCTCCTCGGCAATGGCTGGCATCCCCTGTTCCCCTCGCCCGAGACCTACCGGGCGGGTCGGGAGCTCATCAGCGCGTTGCGCCCCCGGATCGACGACTTCACCTTCTCCTACAGCTGCCCCGAGGTGCACGTGAGGATGGGCGCCGCCGGGGAGCCACCGGTCTCCCACGTCTACGACGCCTCTTCCCTTCCCGAGGACTTCTCGTACGTGCCGCCACCGCCCGTGGACGGCGACGGCCGTCCCCGCTTCATCGGGACGCCCGAGGAAGTGCGCGGCGACGTCGCCACCTACATCGACGCCGGCGTTCGACATTTCCTGCTGCGGTTCTGGACCACGCAGGCGGACATCGGAGTGACCGGGGTGCTCCGCCGCATGCAGACCTTCGTCGAGGAGGTGGCCCCGGCCTTCGGATAGGCGACCCGGCTCTTGGATGGCCGACCCGGCCTTCCGATAGCCTGGGCGGAAGCCATGGAAGTGCTGTCTGCACGAGTCCTGCTACGACCGCGCGATCTCGAGCGCTCGCTCGAGTTTTACGAGCGGACGCTCGGACTCGCCGTCTTCCGGGAGTTTGGATCTGCCGACCACCGGGGCGTCGTCTTCTTCACCGGAGGCGGCCTGCTCGAGGTCGCCGGAGGCGCCGGTGCCGACGGGGCCGGCGAGCGAGCCGGGCCCCACATCGCGCTGTGGCTGCAGGTTCGCGACGTCGCCACCGAGATCGACCGGCTCGCCTCCCTCGGCGTCCCGGTCCTGCGCCCGCCCCGACGCGAGCCCTGGGGCCTCGTCGAGTCCTGGATCGAGGATCCCGACGGGATCAGGATCTGCGTGGTGGAGATCCCCGAGGACCACCCTCTCCGGCGGCGTTTCGACGCCTGATCTCCCAGGGTCTTCGCGGCCTGCCGCTGGGCACGGGCAGTGATCCCCGGGGCTGGCCGACGACGAACATGAGCTAGACCACGGAGGCGCGGCCTCCGGACCAAGGAGGTCCAGCCCATGTCCGATCCCAAGATCGAGGTCGTCCAGCGCCTCTACGAGGCCTACGGGAGGGGCGACATCGACGCCGTCGTAGCCCGCCTCGTCGACGACGTCGACTGGGCGGCCGAGGCGGCCAGCACCTCGGTCCCCTGGTACGGCGCGTACCGCGGCAAGGCCGAGGTGCCCGCCTTCTTCAAGGAGATCGCGGCCAACGTCGAGGTGACCGAATTCACGCCCCTCTCGTTCACGTCCAACGACACCGACGTGATCGTCGCCGTTCGCTGGGCCTACACCGTCCGGTCGACGGGCAAGCGCGCCGAGATGCTGATGCAGCACTGGTGGCGCTTCCGGGACGGACGGATCGGGACCTTCCGCGGCTCCGAGGACACCGAGCAGTCCGCTGCGGCCTTCGCGTAGCCGAGGGTCGTAGCCCTACCTGCGGACCGCCCGGACGGCCACGAAGGGCTCGGTGGGCACGAGCGCCTCGTCGCTCACGACCTCGAGGCCGGCCACGTCGAGGTCCGACGCGATCTCCGCCCCCCGGGGCAGGCCGGCCCGGCCGGCCTGCGAGACGAGCATGAGGTGCAGGTGCGCGGCGGCGATCGATCCGGGCACCGCCATGGAGGCGACGAGGAGAGAGCCCCCGGGGATCAGCGCCTTCCCGAGGACGCGGTAGAGGTCCACCCGCTCCTCGGGCGGGAAGTAGTAGACGTCGTTGAGCAGCAGGACGAGGTCGAAGCGCTCCTCCGACGAGGCGATCCAGCCTCGGACGTCGCCCACGCACAGCTCGGCTCGCCGGTCGAGGCCCCGGCCCGCCAGCCCCTCCCGGGCGCGCTGGACGACGCTCGGGGACAGGTCGATGCCCACCACGCGCACGGTCGGATCGGCCTCGAGCACCGCCGCGGTGTACACGCCGCTCCCACATCCGGCGTCGAGCACCCGCCCGGGGCGCAACTCGCGCACGAGGCGCGTCAGCATCGAGGCAACAAATGGCTCGGCGGCCCGCGACACCTCGGCGATGTCCTCCGCGTACCGGTCGAGGTCGTCGCGCCCCGACCCCGGGTCGTCTTGGAGGAGACGCCGCAGCGAGGCGTAGGGCCCGACCTGGTATTCGAGCATCGAGCGGTAGTGGGCCACGAGAAGGGGCTCTCCGGCGACGATCGCCCGGGCCCTGCGGCCACGCAGCGCATAGCGCTCGCCACCGCAGAGGCGCAGCTCACGGAGCTCGCAGCCCACGCCGAGCCAGGCTTCGAGCCGATCGAGACGGCGCGCCCGGGTGAGCTCCGCGAGCTCGTCCAGCCGTCGGGGCACCGACAGATGGCCGAGGATGCCGGTCTCGGCGGCGGAGGCCAGGAACAGGGCTCGCACCAGCGAGCGGCTGTCGGCGATCGCGAGGGCGCGGACGGAGAATCCCCCGAGGCGCGCCGTCCCCAACAGGCCGCGCAGCTGGGCTGCCCGCGCCGGACGGCTCACGGGGCCCGGATCCCGAAGGCCTGCTGTGCCGCCCACCTCGCGGCCCTGGTGGCCGGCGGCACCGGCCGTAGCGGCGGGAAGGCGACCGGGTCGAATGCGGGCACGAAGCGCTCCCCTCCGTTGCTCAGGTAGACGTAGACGGGATAGCCGAGGGCCCCGAGCGCGCTCAAGGCGCGTGAGGCGTGCGCGCCCCGCAGCTCCTCACCGAGGCGGGGACGCTGGCCGTCGCCGGCATCGACGGGGAAGGGTGCGGGTTCGAAGCCGAACCAGTGGTAGACGAGCCGGACGATGGGCGCCCGCCGGGGATCGGTCACGCCGAGATCGGCAAGGACCGCCTCGTCCACCGAGAGGACGTCCGCCCCCGCGTAGACGTGACGGACGTCCGCCGGGGAGTGGCACCCCATCACCCCGAAGGGACCCTGGGCGACCGGGGCCCAGGCGTCGACGACCGCGAAATCGGGCGGGGCGACGTCCAGGAGCATCATGGTGGCCGACCGGAAGTCGACCTGTCGCCCGGCGTAGAAGGTGGCGTCGATGGGACCGGTGCTGCCCTCGAGTGTGGACAGGGACAGGTGGGCGTACTCGGTGGGGTCGGTCCGGAGCTTGGGCATCACAATGCGCACGTCGGCGTCCACCCACGTGCCGCTGATGGCGTGCTGGACGAATCCCCTCTCGTAGGCGAACGGGCGGAGGTCCGCGCTGATGTCGACCAGCCGGTACTCGGGCGCCTCGAAGCCGAAGTAGGAGGCGACCGAGGCGACCGATCGGTTGGCCTGGGTGTTGCCGTAGACGGTGGGTGCCTCGAGCACTGCCACGTCGCGCACGCCGTGACGACGGAGGTATACGGCGAGGGCCCGGACGAGCCCGGGGTCATTGACGTTGGAGCGGTCCCGGCGGTCGTAGCCGAGCATGAACGAGGCGCGCACCGCTGCGCTCCCGGCACCCCGGAGGACCTCGGGAAGTCCGGCCGCATCCAGGCAACGCTCGAGCACGGGGACCTTGTCGGCGTCGCTCCCACCGCTCCGCACGGCGACGGTGCGGCGCGACCCGAAAGAGGGGCGCAGCCGGGACGTGCCGCCGTCGGCCTCCGGGGGTCGGAGGGACGCCGGGAGGAACCAGACGCTGATGCCGGCGAGCCCCGTCGCCAGCTCGTCCGGGTCGGTTCTCTCGGCAAGCCGGTCGTCGGGGGTGAGGGAGAGGGCGAGCAGGCGGAAGGCCGCGGTGTGCCGGGCCTCGTCGTCGCGGATGCGATCGATGGTGCGGCGCTCCTCGGGGCTCGAAGCGAGCTCGACCAGCCGGCGGTAGGCGAGCTCGGCGCTGGCCTCCAGCGCCACGTTGAGCTCGCAGTAACGACGAAACGTCTGGTAGCGCAGCTCCCGACGGAGCAGCGGCGGGATCTGGCCGGTCAGTCCCGCCACGGCGACGAGCACCCCGGCCGCGCCCGCCCGCAGCGGCGCGGTGCGCACCTCGCGGTGGTTGGAGGTGGCGGACGTCCACCCCGAGAGGGCCCCCTGCACCTGGCGGCCGTAGACGACGGCCGTGGAACCGAGGCCACCGGCACGGAGTAGCTCGCCGCGGAGGTACTCGGCGTGGAGCTGCTCGTCCTTCCAGATCCACACGAGCGTCTGGCGGATGAGGGCGCGAGCCTCCTCCGGCACGAGCAGTTCGGCGACCCGACCGGCCACCGCCTCCTCCCGGTAGGCGACGGCAACGATCTGCTCTCGCTCCAGGGCGAGCAGCTGCAGGCGACGGCGCTCCAGCTCGGGACGGCCCTCGAACTGGAGGCGCCACCGCTCCAGCAGGGACTCGACGTCATCGAGCAACGCCCGCTCGAGCTCCGCCATCGGCAACGCGGTCGTCTCGCCGGGATCACGAGGTCCGGCACCACCGCCCGATGTGCCCTCCATCTCGCAAACTGTACGGGCGGATCGCTCTGGCGATCCCCTGTTGTCCGGATCGCTCCGGCGATCCCCTGTTGTCCGGATCGCTCCGGCGATCCCCATGTCTGGTCCGGATCGCTCCGGCGATCCCATGTCGTAGTGTCTCTGCGTCCCGTCGGCCGTCGACCTGGGGAGGCCCCATGAGCGAAACCCCCGCGAGTGCAGCAGGCAGCGAGGCGCGCGCTGCGTTCGACGAGCTGCTCGACACGCTGCGCGAGGTGGCGGATCGATTCGCCGGGCCGGAGTGGGGAATCGGCGGGCCGGACGAGGTCGCCGCGGCTCTCCGCCTCGTCTCCAACCTGCTCGAGGGTGGCCTGCTCGGCCACTTCGACGACGATCCTCGACACCCGGTCTTCCGCATGATCGTCAGCTCGACCCGCAAGAGCCTGGGTGACAACGCCGACGCGATCTACTTCGACGCGCCGGTGTCGTCGCGATACGCCTACCGCGTCCGGGGCCGGATGCAGGGTGCGGTCTACGTGTCCTTCACCATCGAGGCCGGAGGGGCGGGCGGAGCGTTTCCCCAGCGCACTGCGGGCGTGCTCAACGACTCGGAATTCGACGTCGACGACCAGGGCCGCTTCGAGGTCTTCCTCGGCGGTCCTCCCAGGGATCGCAATTGGATCGCCCTCGATGCCGACGCCTCGCGGGTCACGACCCGCCACTACTTCGAGGAGTCGCGCTCGGCGGCCATCCCTCCCGTTCCCGACGTGGCCCTGGAGATCGAGGCCGTGGACCCGCTGCCCCCACCGGCCCCTCCCTCGGACGCCTCGGTCGCCGCCGGGCTCCGGCGCGTCGCCCGGTACGTGCGCTCGCGCTCGCTGGAGCAGGCCAAGCCGGGTGAGGGGAGCCGCCCGGCTTTTGTGTCCCAGCAGCCCAACGCCTTCCCGCCACCGGTGCCGCCCGGGGACCATGCGCTCGCCGCCGCCGACGCCGCGTACAGCATGGCCCCCTACCTCCTCGGACCCGACGAGGCGCTCGTCATGACCGGCCGCTGGCCGACGTGCCGGTTCGCCAACGTCTCGCTCTGGAGCCGGCACCTGCAGACCTACGACTTCGCACACCGCCAGGTCTCCCTCAACCGGGCCCAGACCCGCCTCGAGCCCGACGGGACCTTCAAGATGGTGCTCGCCCACCGCGACCCGGGGCTTCCCAACTGGATCGACACCGAGGGCAGGCCCTTTGGCCTGGTTTTTTGGCGCTACATCCTGCCAGAGGGACCCATCGACACCCCGCAGGCCGAGCTCGTCAAGTTCGCCGACCTCGCCTAGCGGCGAGGCCCAGCGCGGCCCGGGTGCCTACTCCTCCCGGATCCCGTAGTGCCCCACGTAGTTCTTGAAGGTCTCCCGGACCGATGCTTCGTCCAGGCCGACGTCGGCGAGGGAGTACGAGTGCGCCCCATGCTTGTCCTTGGGCTTGGCCGCGAGGTACTCCGTGACCGTCCGGTCGTGCCCGGCCGGCCAGTCCATGCCCAGGCGGTCGTAGGTGGCCTGGAGGCTCCGCACCGGGTCGTCCATCAGGTCGAGAAAGTACGAATGGGCCACCCGGTCGCTCGGGACCGATCCGTCCTGCAGTGCCGCCATCGCGCCCTCGAGGAACATCTGGTAGGTGAGCTCCATGCCGGCGGCGAGCGACGCCACGTCGACCTCCTCGCTGCGCATGAATCGGAGAGCCGAGAGGATGCTGACGAGCGAGGCCAGGAACTTTCGAGGGTCGCGGTGCGTGTGGATGACACGGGCGTCGGGGTACTCGGCGAAGAGCGCGGGCAGGGTGGCCACGTGGAAGGGTGACTTGAGCAGCCACCGGTTCGAGGTCGCTGCCGGTGCTTCGTGCTGGAAGGTCTGGAGCATGCGCCGGTGCAGCCGGTAGACGCGGCCCACGCTGTCGAGGTGCTCCAGCTGCCACGCCGTGAAGGACGGGGCGTCGTAGACCATTCCCCAGTAGGGACCCGAGAAGTCGTACATCAAGAAGTTGACGCACTCGCACGGCAGGTTGCTCGCGAGCTCGTGCATCATCATGAAGGGCGGATGGATGTCGGCCCAGAACTCCTGCTCGGATTCCGAGAGCTCCAGGCGTCGCTCGACGCTGCCCGTCGAGGCGAGTGGGTAGAGCGCCTCGTAGGCGATGGGCGCCCGGAGGTTCGGGTCGAGCGCGAGCAGCTCGAAGAGGATCGTGGTGCCGGTGCGCGGCGGACCCACCACGAACAGGGGCTCTTCGACGGGCAGGGCGGTGATCGCCGTGCTGGCGGTCCACGCCTCCTGGAGGCGGAGCCAGGTCTGCAGGACCCTCAGCACCTCGCTGCGGGTGAGCACCCGGCCCAGCAGGTGGAGGCGGGACTCGGCGTCGATGGCCGCCACCTGGCGCTCGTAGGTCTCGAGCCAGCCCGGCCACTCCGACTCACCCACGTCGTCCAGACCGGTGGTTTCCCGGGCAAGACCCAGCAGCTCGGCGGGCTCGAGCCCGACGAGGTGACGGGGATCGCCCACGGCGTCCCCGAAGAGGTTGATCCTGCGGACCCAATCGGGGTGCTCCAGTTGCCTCATGGCGTGCAACCGTATGTCACGTCGGGGTGCCTCGCACTCCGTTGCTCCGGGGGCGACGTCGCAGGCGGGGAGCGGTGAGTGCGAGGGCCACGGACGTGGAGCCCAAGACTGGTCCGTCAAGTCGCGGTCAGCTCCGAGAGCACGTGCTCGCGGGTCACGTCGTGATCGTGGGAGCCGTGCGCGTGCTGCTGGACCGCGGCGACGAGGTGATCCAGCGCCTCGTCACTCTCGATGCGAAAAGACACGCCACAGGGACACGCCGCGGTCAATGCGCCGCCTGCGGACGCCCCGTCGTAGTCGAGCGCCACGCAGGGCTCGTCGCCGACGACCCATGCGTCGTGACCGGGCCCGACGACGTGGGCGTCCCCGGGCCCGAGATCGCACTCGGTCCCGTCCCCCATGGAGACGTGGAGACGGCCCGAGACGATCACCGACCGATGAGTGGTCCGACACGCCTCGGTGCCGGCCGACGGCTTTACGTCCGTGGACCATCTCCAGCCGGGCCGGAAGACGGCTCGCGAGAACGTGATACCACCCAAGGTCACGGCGTTGACCTCGCCGTGGTCGAAGCTGCGCTTCTCGTCCGGGTTGTCGAGGTTCTTGACGAGCAGCATGGTTCCCTCCCAGCTCGGCGGACTCGCTCCGGGCATGGTGCGCTCCCGGGAGCGGCGACGCATCGGTAGGACCACGTAGACCGAGATCCGGCGACGGCACGTCCTACGTGATCGACGGGGTGGCGAGCGCGTTCGCCTTCGCGACCAGCTGGGTTCTCGACCTGGCGTCCGCCTTGCGCAGCAGCGCCTCCACGTGCTTTTCGATCGTGCGTGGGGAGACACCCAAGCGAGCGGCGATCTCCTTGTTGGAGAGACCTTCGGTGAGCAGGATCAGCACCTCAGCCTCCCGGGCGGTGACTCTCAGACCCCTCCAGCGATCGGGGCGCTCGTCGAGGCGGCGAGCGCGGTCTGCCAGGCTGCCGAGGCCGTGCTCCTCCAGACGTGCTCCGGCGCCTTGCAACCATGGGCCCGGTTCGGCCCAGCCCGTGGACGCCGCGGATTCGGCGACCAGTGTCCGGGCGACGTCCGCCCACGTCTGGCAGTTGACGAAATCCGGATCGCAAGCGCTTGCCCGCCGGCGAGCTCCCGACGCGTCACCCGCCACGCCGGAGAGGATCGCCTCGGCATACCCGAGCAATCCCCGGTTGAGACGGAAGGCCCCGACGCCGAGCCGGCGGGCCTCGACGACGGCCGCACCCGCGCGGCGATCCCCACGCGAGGCGAGCAACACCGGCCACAGGGCACGAAAGCATGCCGGCTCCGCGTGGGGCAGGGAGGCGAGCGCCGTGGTGGCCCGGTCGAGCCATTCGACCGCCGCCTCTGGATCGCCGTGGAGCAGCTCCCCTTCGCCACGGGCACCCCGCGTGAACGCGACGAGCGCGGGGTCGCCGGACGCCGCCGCCGCCCGGTCGGCGAAGCGCTCCAAATCGACGCGGTCGCCGGCCAGGGCGGCGGCCTCGGCCAGCATGCAGAGCGCCTTGGCGCGTACCTGGTCGAGGCCGAGCCGCTCGCTCGCCGCGAGTGCCGACTGTGCATGTTCCCGGGCGGCTTCGATGTCGAACCGGCAGATCCCGATGGCGGCGAGCTGCAACTCGACGACCGCTGCGGTGCTGAGCGCCCCGATGCGGACGGCGGCGGCTCGCGCCCTGAGCAATCGCTCGTCACCGGCACGCTCGAACATTTCGATCGTCCCGAGCTCGTGGGTGGCACGCAGCTCCCACAACGCCAACTCATGACCGCGGGCCACCGTGAGTGCCTCCTCGAAGCGCTCGCTCGCGGCGACGAGGTCGGTGAGCCGCTCGACTCGTCCGAGGATCTCGAGGGCATGGCAGCGGACCTCGAGGCTCGCCCCACCCGAGTCCAGCGCATCCGTCGCAAGACCGCGCGCGCTCCGACGACGTCGTCCTCCGCCAGCCTCACCTCCGCCTCGAGCACGAGCGCCCGCGACCGGAGCGCAGCGTCCCCGCCGACCTCGAGGAGCCGGGAAACCGACGCCAGGTGTCGATCGGCCAGGGACCAGCGGGTCGCAGCGACCGCGGCGTGCGCCATCTGGAGGGTGACCCCGGCCCGGTCGGCGGGTCGGTCGAGACGCGCCAGGGCGGCACGACCGGCGTCCTGAGCCTCGTCCACGCGACCGGCCAGCGCGAGGGCCTCGACAAGCAGTCCCGCGGCCTCGACGCCGCCGAGCCGCTCCGCCCTGACCAGGACCTCGACGGCGGTGGCCAGCGCTCCTCGCTCGAGCGCCTCCCGGCCCGAGAGCACCAAGAGGGCGCCGGCGCGGGCCTCGTCCCCGGCCTGGAGGGCGAGGTCGGCCGCCAGGTCCCGCCACGAGCCCTCGAGGCGGGGATGCTCGGCATCGACGGCCGCCAGGGCAAACGCCGCAAGGTCGCGACGTCGAGGTGGCAGCAGGCCCTCCAAGATGGCGTCTCGAGTCAGAGCATGGCGGAAGGAGAGGGCTCCCGCCTCGAAGCAGAGCAGCTGGACGTCCACGCCTCGCTCCAACGCGCTCCGCACGAGCTCCGGCGGCTGGCCCGACGCTCCCGCCAGGAGCCGCCAGTCGAACCGCCGCCCGAGCACGGCCGCGCTGGCGAGGACAGAGCGCTCCTCCTCGGAGAGTCCCGACAAACGGGAGCGCACCGTCTCGGAAAACGAGGCCGGAACCCCCGGGGAGGCGAGCAACTCCTCGACCAGGAAGGGGATGCCGTCCGCGCTGCGCTGGATCCGGTCCAGGACCTCGTCTCCCGCGTCCGGGAGGCACACTCGCACCATCTCCGTGACCGACGCCCGCTCCAGCCGCTGCAGCCGGAGGTGCCGGCCGGCGCGCCGACCGGTGATCCGGCCCAGCTCGCTCGCGGAGGATGGCTCGTCCGGCCGCGCCGTGGCCACGCACAGGATCCGTGTCCCGGTCAAGTGGTCGCCCAGGTAGTCGACCACCGACCAGGTGTCGGGATCCGCCCAGTGCAGGTCCTCGAGGACGAGCAGCAGGCCAGCCGGCTCGGCCAGACGGCACAGCAGCTGGACGGCGGCCTCCGCCTGCACCGGGGGGGAGGCCTCGACTACCGGCAGTCCTCCCAGGGTCGGCACGATCCCGGCGAGCACCGGCCACCAGGGATCGAGGTCGGGGTCCGAGGGTGGGCGCCGAAACCGCAGGACCTCCAGCAACGCCTCGGTGAGAGGCCGGTAGGCAGTCGCGTCACCGCCGGGCACCGCCCGACCGGCGGCGACCGTGAACCCTTGCGCCCGCGCCACCGCGCGCGTCTCCTGCACTAACCGCGACTTTCCGATCCCGGCCTCGCCCGTGACGAGCACCAGGCCACCCGTGCCTCCTGACGCGGCTGCGAGGTCCTCCTCGAGCGCGCTCAGCTCCCGATCGCGGCCGACCAGAGCGGGGCACCGGACGGCGGTCATCGGGCCGGCGTCGCCGGGCGTCCCGCCCCCGCCCGGCTGGCGCCGCTGGACCACGCGTCTAGAGGGCGACGATGTCCTCGGGCCGAAGCTTGCGCCCGGAGATGCCCACGAACCCATCGACGCCCGTGTAGGTGTCCTCCCCCTTGGCCAGCCCGTGCTCGTCGAAGGGCCACAGCACCGCCATCCGAGCCTCGTAAAGGTAGAAGGCGTCGGGATCGTCGACGGCGATCCCGTTGGCTGCGAGGGTTCGTCCGGGGTAGGCCATGCGCATCACGCCCTCCGTCACGACGCAGTCTCGATCCACGACCAGGCGGTCGACGTCGAACTGGAGCCGGGTGGCTCCGGAGGCGACAAACCGCTCGTAGAAGCCGCGCACGCCCGCCTTGCCGACGGGGTTCAGCTCGGGGACGTCGGGCGACGAGTACGTGTGATAGGCGAGGTCGGTGTCGGACATCGTCTCGAGCAGCCCGTCGATGTCGCCTGCGGCCTCGGCCCGCATGTGGGCCAGGACCACCTCGAGGTTGCGCCGCCGGATCGGGTCGTCCTCCTCGGCCAGGCGGGCCTCGACCTTCTGCCACGTCACTGCCTGGTCGATGAGCGTCACCGGGACCCCTCCCCTCTCTCGTCGCCTCCCTATACTCCCATCCCTCGGTTGGAGCGCGTCGAGAGGGAGGGTGCGCCGAGCCCGGGAGGGGAGGTTCCACGATGGAAGCCAGCGAGCGGGACGCCATGGTCGAGGTGGCACTCACCCACGCCAGCGTCGAGGCGGACGGCGACCTCGAGGCGACCATGGCGACGCTCGAGGACGATCCCGTCTACGAGCTGCTGCCCATGCGTCGCCTCCTCCGGGGTCGCGACGCCACCCGCGCCTACTACGAGCACTTCTTTGCCCACTTCCTACCCAGGGTCGCCGGCTACGAGCTGCGCAACGAATGGGTGACCGACGAGGGGCTCGGCCAGGAGTACACGATGGACGTGGTGGACGACGAGGGTGCGACCCGCAGCCACACGATCATCGGGATCCTCACGTTTGGGAGCTCGGGCAAGCTCTCGGGAGAGCGGCTCTACGCGAGCGACGAGGTGCTCGGGATGATGTTCGGCCCCGTACTGGACCGGACCACGCCGATCTGACCGGCCCGGGAGGTCCGCAGGGTCAGGGCCCGACGTCGCCCGAGGCGCCGGCGGGCTCACTCCCCGAGGCGGGGTCGGAGGCGGCCTCCTCTCGATCCCTCTCCATCCTCTCGAGGCGGATGGTCACCGTGGCCATGGCGAGGGGGACGGCGACGGGCACGAGGAGGAGGGAAAACCAGTCCCAGAGGCTGTTTCCCCTAAACCCGGTCCACGACCAGCCGTACCCGTAGCCGCCCGTGATGAGCACGATGAAGGCCGCCGCGAGGGCTGCTGCCGCCACCTGCCACCAACGTCGCTCCGCAGCATCGCTCCGCAGCCAAAACGGCGCCAGCACGACCACGAGCGGCAGGACCATGAGGTGCAGCCAGTCCCACACCGTGCCGTTGTCCTCGAAGCCGGTCCACGACCAGCCGTACCCGTAGCCGCCCACGACCAGGACGATCATGGCGGCCAGGAACCCCGCCCCGACGGCACTCCATGGGACGCGCCACCGTCTCTTGTGGCCGAGCGAGAAGGACAGCGCCGTCAGGGCCAGCGGCAGGAGCAAGAGGTGCAGCCAGTCCCACACCGTGCCGTTGTCCTTGAAGCCGGTCCATCCCCAGTCCAGCGCGTACCCCCCGATCGCCGCGATCAGGATCAAGGCGAGGAGCGGCGTGACGATCAACGGGGCCGGGGCCGGCATCACCCTGGGGGGAAT
Organism: uncultured Actinomycetes bacterium; assembly: GCA_963773635.1. Lineage (GTDB taxonomy): Bacteria > Actinomycetota > Acidimicrobiia > Acidimicrobiales > RAAP-2 > CAVZBW01. The sequence goes on from CAVZBW010000005.1 coordinate 2,289,006, forward strand.
CGCCGCCCCCGCCGCCTCGGACTGAACATCGCTCAACATCGGCTACCTCCCTCGGACCGGGCCCCTCATGTCTGGCCGGTTCCTCTCCAACCGTTCCTCCCAGTGGATGGTCAAGAGCTCGATCCCGGGCGGCACCCCAACGGGAGTGGCGGCGGATCCTACCGGCGGGGCAGGTCCAAGAGGCGGGCCGCGTCGTCGGGAGTCGCCACCGGTCGTGCAGTCTTGCCGCACAGTTGCACCGCCTCCGCGACCAGCTCGACGTTGGTCGGGGTACGGTCGCCGCCAAAGAACTCGAGTCCGAGATGCAGATGGCCGCCGCGCTCGAGAGCAGGCAGAGCCACGTCACTCCCCACGACGTCGCCGCCGACGACCGATACGGCCCACGGCAGGGTGCATCCCTCCAGGATCTCGAGGTACGCGTCGAGCGCGGCGATGGTGGGCGGCAAACCGAAGGGCGCCCCCATGTAGCCGCGGTCGGTCGAGAAGTACAGCTTGACCATCGCCCCGGCGGGCAGACGGCCCGCCCTCCACCACGCCACCGTCGTGCGCAGGAAGCCCGGCTCGTAGATGGCCAGGCTGGGACCGAGGCGCTGCTCCCTATGGATCTCGAACGCGTGGGCGATGGCATCGAACGAGTTGGCGTAGACGATGCCGCCCGCGGGCGTCCCGTCGGCGTCGACCCCGCCGAGGTTGACCGAGCCCGGATCGGTGAGGCCGACCCGCAGCACGCCCGAGGCGGCGAGCGGGACCAGGTGCTCGTAACCGATCGGCGGGCCGAAGTGCACGGTGGGATAGAGCAGGGCATCGGGGCGCTCGGCGAGGACGGGCCGCCAGCCCTCGAGGTAGCGCTCGGCGGCCTGTGCCTCGCTGATGCCGGCCAGATCGATGTGGTTGTGAATGATGGCGGCCCCCTGCTCGATGCAGGCCAAGGCATCGGCGGCGATCTCCTCCGGCGTCCGAGGGACGTGGGGGTTGCGCTCCTTGCTCGTCACCCCGTTGATCGCGGCCTCGATGATCACGGGCCGGGCGGTCGCGTCGGTGGCGCTGGAGGAGGTGGTCGTCATGGTGGGATCGTACCGGGCGGACGCAGGAAAATCGCCCGGTACCCCGGCTACCGGGAGCCCTACGATGGGGTCGCCGACTTCTGACCGGGGGGACACTTCCGTGATCACCGCGATATCCGCCGACTCGCACGTGACCGAGCCGGGAGACTGCTACGTCGGGCGAATCGACCCGAGCTTTTCCGACCGAGCTCCCGTGGCCGTGACCGACAAGACCATGGGCGCGGCGATCTCGGTCGACAACGGTCGGGCGGTCATCCCCTACGGAATGATCGCCGCCGCCGGCCGGCCGTGGGAGGCCATCGGCCCGTTCGTGTACGTGGGGTGGGACGAGCTGCACGCCGGCGGCTGGGACCCCAAGGCCCGACTGGCCGAGCAGGAGCGCGACGGGGTCGGCGTGGAGGTGCTCTACCCCTCCGTCGGGATGCTGCTGTGCAACCACCCCGACGCCGACTACAAGCACGCCTGTTTCGAGGCCTACAACCGATGGCTCGCGGAGTACGTCTCGACGGCTCCCGAGCGCCTCGTCGGACTGGGGCAGACGGCGCTGCGAAGCGTGGAGGAGGGCGTGGCCGACCTCGAGGCGATCAAGGCCCTGGGCCTCCGAGGGGTCATGCTCCCGGGCCTCGCCGCGTGCCACGACGAAGGGGACTACGACGACCCCCGGTGGGACCCCTTGTGGAGGGCTTCGGTGGAGCTGGGGCTGCCCGTGTCGTTTCACATCCTGACCGGAGGTGGGTCGCTCGCCGCCAAGGAATTCCGCGGTCCCAAGATGAATGCCTTCCTCGGCATCATCCGCGGCTGCCAAGACGTGATCGGCACCATGATCTTTGGCGGAGTCTTCGATCGTGTGCCCGACCTCAAGATCGTGTGCACGGAGGCCGACGCCGGGTGGGTTCCCCACTGGATGTACCGCGCCGACCACGCGGTGCAACGGCACCGCAACTGGCTCGGGTCGGGCGAGCTGGCACGCCGGCCGAGCGAGTACTTCAGGGAGAACGTCTACGTGACGTTCCAGGACGACTGGGTCGCGTTCCAGACGGCACACCTGATGAACCACGAGCGGCTCCTCTGGGCGAGTGACCATCCCCATTCCGATTCGACCTTCCCGGACTCCCAGCGCGTCCTGGCCGATCAGACCGCACATCTGAGCGCCGAGGTACGCGACGACATCACCTGGCGCAACTGTGCGCGCCTCTACGGCCTGGAGCCCCAGACGCCGGCCGCCGCTCCGCCCGGGTAGCGGTCGCCGCAGGCTGCGGCACCCTTCCGGTTGACGGATGCCTACGCGACGCGCTGGACGAGCGTCTCGCCGGGAAGCGCTCTCGACAGGCGGAGCGCGACGCTCCTGCGCTGGTCGCCGGCGCTGACGATCTCGTCCCCCACCAAGGTCCCTCGAGGGTCGCCGGCGCGCACCTCCCGTCGATCGGCCAGGTGGACACGGACCGTCTGTCCGGGCCATCCCAGGACATCGATCGGCTCGCCGGCGATCGCCGTGTCGCGATCTCCGCCGACGCTGGCCGAGGCGAGCGTCTCACCTCCCTCGACGGCATGCACCACGCGGACGCCGGAGGCGGCCGCGGAGGCCACGGCGAGGGCGTCGGTCCCACCGACTCCCTGGGACTCCAGGGGTACCTGCTGCCCGGTCACGACGGCGAGCACGAGCATCGACGTGGGTCCGGTGCCTCTGCCGCCGGCGGGGGGCGCCGGGACCGCGTGCGCGAGGGCCAACATGTCGCACGCCCCGGCCTCGCTCGTCCATCCGGACTTGACCCCCACCACGCCGTACGTGCCGACGAGGGGCGTATACCCCTGGACAGCGCCGACGAGGGGCAGGGTCACGGACGACATCCCGACGATGGCGGCAAACGCGGGCGTGCGCATCGCCCGGTAGCCGACGAGGAGCTGATCGGTCGGGGTGGACGCGGAGGCGGGATCGACGCCCGTCGTGTCGGCGTAGTGCGTGGCGTGCATGCCGAGCGACGCTGCGGTCGAGTTCATCCTTGCCACGAAATCCTCGACGCTCCCCGAGTCCCACCGCGCCATGGCGTCCATGTAGTCGCCGGCGGAGCGCAGCAATGCGCCCTGCAGCAATTGCTGCTCGGTGAGTCGCTCACCGGCGGCCACGGGCAGAGTGCTGATGCCCTGGGCGAGGTCATCGTCGTACTCACCCTGGTCGGCACCGCTCATCGTGAGCGTCGGTCCGCTGCGTCCCGGAGCCAGCGGGTGGTCGCGGAAGAGGACGTAGGCGGCCATGACCTTGGTCAGGCTGGCAATGGGAACCGGAACTTCGTGGCCGGACGTCAGCTGGACCCCGAGCGCAGGCACCGAGACCGCCGACTCGCCTTCCGATGGCCACGGGATCGGCGGGGCGGCTCCGCTCACGTGGAGGGTGAGGGGACCGCCACGGACCGACGCCAGGGCCGGGGGCTGCGACAGGCGGTAGGCGACCAGCCCGACGGCGACGAGGACGGCGGCGGCGGCCACCATCCCGAGCCGCAGGCGGCCACCGCGCTCGTGCTGAGGCCGTCGCCTTGCCCGAGATCGAAACCGGGATCTCCACAGAGCTCGAAAGCGAGTTGGCTGCTCCATCCGCCGCGCCATCCAGGGTGGTCAGTCTGTCCGGAGTGCTCCGGTTGGGTGAATTCTTGCAGCGCGACCGCCCGCGTGGGCGCCGGGCTCTCGCCAGCCCGCCCGACGCCGTGCCGACGTGGGAGGCTGTCGACGTGCCCGATCCCGGCTTGCCGCCCAGGAGGTGGGAGGGCCCGTGAAGACCATCCTCAACATCCTGTGGCTCCTGCTCTCCGGGATCTGGCTGGCGATCGCCTATGCGGTGATGGGCGTGATCATGTGCATCCTCATCATCACCATCCCCTTTGGGATCGCTTCCTTTCGTCTCGCCGGCTATGTGCTCTGGCCCTTTGGGCGAACGGTGGTGCCCAAGCCGGGCTCGGGCGCGGGCTCCCTCATCGGGAACGTGCTGTGGTTCATCCTGGCCGGCCTGTGGATCGCGATTGCCCACATCGTGAGCGGGATCGCGCTCTGTCTGACCATCATCGGCATCCCACTCGGGATTGCCAACTTCAAGCTGGCCGTGGTGGCGGTGGCTCCCCTCGGAAAGGACATCGTCCGCACGGACGACCCCAGGGCCATCGGGGTGGGCTAGCGCCTGCGACCGCCCTCCCCGCAGCCCCCCTGGTCACCGGCATCCCCTTGGAGGGGATGCCCTACCGTCTAACATCGCTTGTCGAACGCGGCGCCGCCAGCTCTCGGGTGTCCGACGCCGAGTGCGAGCTGGCGGCGTCGTGCCGTACATTCTACGGGCCTCCGTCGAAAACCTGTCCGCGCCACCGGGACGTCGGCCCCGGACGAGGCCTACCTCGGCAACGGCCCCCCGGCCACGGCCACGAGGATCCCCACCCCCGCGGCGGCGAGGAGCGTGACGACGATGCCTCGGCGTGCCACCAACAGCAGCACGGCGGCACCTCCGAGGACGGCGAATTGCCACGGCTCGGCGAGCGCACGCGCCAAGGGGATGGCGGCCCCGAAGATCGCGCCGATCGCTGCGGGGCCCGCCCCGTCGAGAAAGGTGCGGGCCCTGGCGTCGCGCCGCAGGCGGTCGAAGCGGCTGCCGCCGAGGAGGATGAAGGCGAACGAGGGGGAGAAGGCGACGACGGTGGCGAGCAGCGCCCCACCCACTCCGGCCGCGGCGTAGCCCACGACGGCCACCGTGAGCACGACGGGGCCCGGCGTGATCTGACCGAGGGCCACGGCGTTGAGAAAGCCCCCGTTGGTCATCCAGTGGTAGTGGTTGACGACGTCCGCCTGCATGATCGGGATGATGACGAAGCCACCCCCGTAGGAGAGCGCCCCCACCTTGAAGGCGACCCAGACAAGTGACGCGAGGCCTCCGACAGCGATGGCGGCACCCAAGACGAACACCGGCGCGAATCCGGACAGCGGCGGATGGGGTCGCACGAGCCGGCTCGCCAGCAGCTCGATCGCCCCGCAGCCGAGCAGGATCAGCACGAGCCAGGGACCGAGCGTGGCAGCTGCCGCACCGCCCGCGACCAGGTACACGATCCAGCGGGCCCTGCCCGAGCCCTGCATACGGCGCCAACTGGAGGGGACGAGGCTGCTACCGGCCTGCACGGCGACGGCGGCGACCGCAGCTCCGGCTCCCGCGCTGGCGCCCCTCACCCAATGGGGGGGTGACCCGGCGAGGAAGAGGGCGGAGAGCCCGAGGATCAGGATGAAGCCGGGAAGGATGAAGCTGGCCCCGCCGAGCAATGCCCCGACCCGGCCACGGAGCCGCCAGGCACAGTAGATGGCGAGCTGCGTCGAGGCCGGCCCGGGGAGCAGGTTGCACGCGGCGACCGCATCCTCGAAGTCCGTCGCTCCCATCCAGCCCCGGTCGCTCACGCAGAGCCGCCGCAAGAGCGCGATGTGCGTCGGGGGACCACCAAAGCCGGTGCACCCGATCCGTCCCCACTCCCGGGTGATCTCCCGGAGGCCGACGCGGTCCGGGTCCTGCGTGGGCTCGAGCCCGGTCACGACCCGACCTGCGCGGGAGTCGGACCCAGGGCGGCGAGCAGAAACCGGACCCGCGTCTCCAGCTCGTCGGCCGTGCGCTCGAAGGCGGGGTAGGTCTCGGCGTCGCTGCCGCCTCCGCGTGCCGGATCCGGGATGCTCCAATGGACGCGCCGCGGGTGGCCACGGAACTCCGGACAGACCTCTCGCACCTTGTCGCAGAGCGTGACGACGTGGTCGAAGCGCACCCGGCCAAAGACCCGCAGGTGCTTGGTGGATGCTCCGGCGATGTCGATCCCCCGTCGGGCCATGACCTCGACGGCATTCGGGTGCAGGGGCTTGGGGTGGCTCCCGGCGCTTCGCGCCTCGACACGCCCGGCGGAGAGACGGACGGCCAGCGCCTCGGCCATCTGGGACCGGGCGCTGTTCCCGGTGCAGAGGAACAGCAACCGCTGCACCCCACGAGCTGGCTCTCGGCGCGGCGCGGCGGTCCCGTGGGAGTCCGCGGTGGAATGAGCCGCCGCCGAGTCGACGGGCGGAGTGGCAGGCGCCTCGGGCGGTCCGAGCGCCGGGTGCAGGGCGCCCCCGGTTGCAGCCAGCAGCTCCCCGCATCGGAGGAGATCGACGTGATAGTAGGCACGCCGACCGTCCGCCGCGCTGGCCTGAGTGGTGACCAATCCCACTCGGCGAAGACGGGCCAGGTGGTACGAGACCAGGCTCTGGGGCTCGCCGACCAGGTCGGTCAGCTCACCGACCTGGCGGTCGCTCCCCACCAGCTCCTGCAACAAGCGCCAGCGCACCGGGTGCCCCGCCAGCTCCAGGAACGGAGGGGGTACGAGGTGGGCTCGGCCGTCCACGCAGAGGAGGATAGGCGACCCCTCGCCGATCCATCAATCTTGTTTGATGGATCGGCGACGGGTGAAGATCAGGCCGGCAGGAGGCTCCGAGCGGGGCGGCTCTGCTCCCGCTCGTCGAGGAACGACCACCACGCGTCGGCAGCCTGGCGTGCGGCGACCCGGACAACGTCTTCGTCCCGCACGACGGCCTCGAGGGCATCGAGGGACCAGGCCCCGTGCCGCTCGTCCATGACGCCGTGCACGTCCCAGAATCGGGTTCCTCTTGGCGAGACGCCGTAGTGGCTGCGCAGACCGTTCGCCTTGGACGACGCGATCTGCGGGGCCTGCAGCTCGTAGGCCGCCAAGGCGGCGAGCGCACCGACCGGATCGGAGAGGGACCGATCGCGATAGAGGTCGACGAGCGCCTCCGTGGCGGGGGCCGCCTCGGCCGAGCTGCTTCCCCCCACCGCGGCCGTGAAGTCGTCGAACAGGGAGAGGTGCGAGGACGGCTCGCCGAGCTCGTCGGAGAGGTTGGCCTGCACGAGCGCCCGGGCGCCGGGGTCCTCCAGCCCGCGAGCCACCGTGTCGAGCACGTCGGGGAGGGCCGCCTCGAAGTGCCGGTACTGACCCGCGTACTCGGACAGCTCCTCGAGGTCCAGTTGCCCGGCCTCCCACCGCCGGTAAAACGGGTGCTGGAGCAGGCGCCGGTCACGCAGCGCCTCGTCGAACAGTTGGTTGAGGTCGGCTCGTTTCACGCCGGCATCGTAGAACATGGTGCTCGACGGCCACCTCTCGGCCGACTCCCGATCACCCTGCTCTGTCGCTACCGCCCGCCTCCTGCCGGACCGAGAGCACGAACGCGACCACGATCAGGGCGGCGATAGCTGCGGCGGCGACCGCCGTCGCCTCGAGCGAGCCCACGTGCTGGGTTCCGATGCCTATGCCGATCACCGGGAGGGCGAATCCGCAATAGGCCGACACGAAGAGCGCGGAGAGCACCGCCCCCCGCTCGCCCGCCGGTGCCAGTCGATTGACCCCGGCGAGGCTGGCCATGTACGTGAACCCCACCGCGACCCCACCGACAACGGTGCCCACGAGCAGGAGTCCGAGGTTGGCCGAGCCCAACGCCAGCTCGACCAGGCCCAGGGTGACGACCAGGAGCACGGATCCCGCACGCAAGAGGAGAGAACCCGACAGTCCCTGGCCGACCAGCTCCGAGAGCGCCGCGGCAGGCAAAGAGGGCAAAGACGACGGTGCCCGCAAGCGAGTGGCTCTGGTCGTGGAGGATGGCCCTGAGGAGGTACGACACCAGGCCCGCATAGAGCCCCAGCACCGAGAAGGCGCAAAAGATGGCGATGGCGGCGATCGAGAACCGAGAGCGGATCCCGGGTGGCACCGCGACAATCGGGCGCAGGCTCACGCGGCGGTCGGGCGAGGTCACGGTCTCGGGGATGGCCGCCACGGCGACGCCCGCCACGGCCAGCACCCCCAGGTAGATGCCGAAGACGAGCCGGGTCGGGTACGGACCGACGTCGGCGACCACGCCCGACACGATCGGTCCGAGGCCGAACCCCATCAGGGTGGCGATGCCCGAGACCAGCGCCGCCCGCCCCGGATCGTGGTGGGGCTCGAGCTCGGCCAGCCCGGCCGTCGCTGCGCCGAGCACCAGACCCATCGCCAGACCCGACACCACCCTCGCGATGAACAGCATCGGCACCCCGGTCGCCGTCAGGAAGAGCAGGGTGCTGGCGGCGTCGAGCAGGAGGCCGGCGGCGAGGACGGGGCGCCTGCCCAGGTGGTCCGACAACCGGCCGAGACACAGCAATGCGGCCAGCACCCCCGTGGCGTAGGCGGCAAAGATGAGCGTGACCATCTCCGGCCCGAAGCCGTACTCGTGCTGGTAGTCGACGTAGAGCGGGCTCGGGAGGTTCGCTCCGATCAGGGCCAGGACGAGGGTGCCGGCGAGCAGCCAGAACCCTCGCCGACGGCCGGCCGCAAGATGGGGCCGGTGGTGCCTGGTGAGGCGAACATCGAGCTCGTGGAGCCGGTGCCGCAGGGGCTCGCGGCGCCGTGCCTGCGGGACATCGATCACGCGGAGGCCCCGGGGATCCGGTCGTGGGACCCTCGCATGCGCCCATTTTGGGACAACGAGGGGGCACCCTCAAGGAGCCCCAAAGGAGAAGAGCCCGGAAGCTCCCCCACCGCCCCTTGACCCCGACCCAACTCGAGGTCTAACCCTGCAGGGCATGGGATGGATGTCGGCGAGGACCGTGACCGGGACCCACCCACCCCGATGACCGGCCGGCCCTCGATCGCCGACGAGCTGGCCGGGTCCCTCCGCCGGGCGGCCGGGACCGTGACCGAGTTCCTCGAGGGCCGTGCCGGCGAGCCGATCCAGGCCGAGGTCGTCTCCCAGAGGGAGCGGCCCGCCGGTCCGGGCAACGCGCTCGCTCTGGCGGCCGCGGCCGCGGTCGTGCGCCGGGCCGTCCTCCTGACGGGCCGCAGCACGGGCCGCGTCTTCGTCTACGCCGAGTCCACGATCGCCAAGGAACGGCTGCCCGAGGCCGTGCTGGCCCGCCTCTGGGCCGGCCGGGAGCCCATCGGACGCGTGCTGCTCGACCACGGGCTGACGCTCCGTCGCGAGTCCCTGGGCGACGCGCCGGCGCCGGAGAGTGCCGGGACGGGCATCGCGTCGCTCCTCCGGGGGGCGGTCCTCTCCCAACGCCAGCGGGTGCTCGTGGAAGAGCTGCCCGCCATCGACGTGTGCGAGTGGTTCCTCGAGCCGGTGTCGCAGATCGCCGGCGGCGAGCCCTGAGGACCTCGACGCTCAGGGTCGCTCAGAGGGCAGGACCGAGTGGGAGGAGCATCTCCCGCCCCGGCCCAAAGCGCGTCGGGACGTCGACGCCACTGGCGGTGAACCCGACGCGCTCGTAGAAGCCGACCGCCCTCGGGTTCGCCACCACCCGCATCGAGCATGCACCCCTCCGCGACGCCCGGTGCGCGGCGTCGGCCACCAGGGCCCGCCCGACGCCGCCGCGCCACGCCCCGGGATCGACGAAGAGCCCGTCGAGCTCCACGATCGCGCCGACCGGGTCGAGGACGGCCGAGAAACCCAAGCAGCGATCCCCTCGTACGGCCACCCGGAACCCGCCTCCCTCGACGTCGCTCCGCCTCACCTCGATGGCGTCGGGATGGGTGAGGAGGTCCTCTCGGTACTCCTCCCACTGCAGGGAGGCCTGGCGCTGGAGGTCCTCGAGCGCGGCGGCCTCGTCGGCCCTGGCGTCACGGATCCGGAGGAGCGTCATCGCCTCACGCTACGAGCCGGGTCCCGCTGACGAATTGCCGGATCTCCGGGCGACATGCACGGGTCGCATTCAAACTGGCCACTGGATGGCCGATTTACGGCGTCAGGATGGTTCTCAGGTAGCCGGTCGGCGGCGACGAATGGAGGAAGCAATGAGCGACGCACCCAACACCGTGGGCACCCAGGAGGGCACCGGAGAGGGCGCGGGAGACAGCACGGAGCGGGCGGACCTCGTCCAGGCCCTCGGCAAGCAGCGGTTCTTCCTGCGGCACACCGTGAACGAGCTGACGGACGAGCAGGCGGCGAAGCGCACGATGGTGAGCGAGCTGTGCCTCGGCGGGCTCGTCAAGCACGTGGCCCAGGTCGAGCTCGGATGGGCCAGCTTCATCATCCAGGGCCCCAGCGCGATGGGCAACTGGGACGAGAGCAGCGCCGAGACACATGCCGACTCCTTCCGGATGCTCGAGGGTGAGACCCTGGCCGGGATCCTGAGCTTCTACGAGGAGGTGGGCGAGCGCACCGACGAGCTGGTGGCGACCCTGCCCGACCTCGACCGGTCGCAGGCCCTCCCGGAGGCGCCATGGTTCGAGCAGTCCAGTTGGAGCGCCCGTCGGGTACTCCTCCACATCCTGGCCGAGACGGCGCAGCACGCGGGCCATGCCGACATCATCCGGGAGAGCCTCGACGGCTCCAAGACGATGGGGTGAACGGCTGCCGATAGCCTCGGCCGATGGTTGGTGATCAGCCCGGCGCGGCCGACCCCTTCGCCGCGGCCCGGCTCGGACCCCTCCGGTTGCCGAACCGCTTGCTCAAGGCGGCGACGTTCGAGGGCATGGCCGTCGACAACCTCGTGAGCGACCGGCTCGTCGACTTTCACCGGATCATGGCGGCCGGAGGGGTCGGCATGACGACCGTCGCGTACCTCGCCGTCTCGCCGGACGGTCAGGGTGCGCCGGCCGAGATCGTCGTGACGCCCGAGGCGGTTCCCGGCCTGCGCCGGTTGGCCGAGGCGGTCCACGCCGAGGGCGCCGCCGTCTCCGCCCAGATCGGGCACGCCGGCCCGGTCGCCGCCGGGACCGGGCGCACCGGCCTCGCCCCGTCGCGGACCTTCAACCCCATGGCCCTCAGGTTCACCAAGGCCGTGGGCGAGGACGACATCCAGAGGATCACCGAGGACTTCGCCCGCGCCGCAGCGCTCCTCCAGGAGGCCGGGTTCGACGCCGTGGAGGTCCATCTGGGGCACAGCTACCTCCTGAGCGCGTTCCTGAGCCCGGCGCTCAACCACCGGACCGATCGGTGGGGAGGGAGTGTCGCCAACCGGGTCGCGTTTTCCCGCCAGGTCGTGCGCGCCGTGCGCGAGGCCGTCGGGCCGTCGATGGCGGTGATCGCCAAGCTCAACATGGTCGACGGATTCCCCGGTGGGATCTGGCTGAACGACAGCCTCGAGGCGGCACGCCTGCTCGAGTCCGACGGCGTGCTCGACGCCCTGGAGCTGACCGGCGGGAGCTCGCTCAAAAACCCCATGTACCTCTTTCGTGGCGACGCCCCCATCGAGGAGATGTCCCAGGCCTTTCCGCAGCCGCTGCGCACGGGGTTCAAGCTGATGGGATCTCGCTTCCTGCCGACCTACCCGTTCGAGGAGGCGTTCTTCCTTCCGTACGCACGTCAGTTCCGAGAGGCGCTGGACCTGCCGATCATCCTGCTCGGTGGCATCAATCGCATCGAGACCGTCCGGGGCGCGCTCAGAGAGGGCTTCGCGTTCGTGGCCCTCGGACGGGCTCTCCTCCGGGAACCGGACCTGCCCCGGCGCTGGAGGGAGGGCACGGCCACCGAGGGTCTCTGCGTCCACTGCAACAAGTGCATGCCCACGATCTACCGCGGCACCCACTGCGTGCTCGTCCCGCCGGGCGAGCGCCCGGGCTTTGCCGGCGTCACGGCGTGAGCGAACCCCCGACGGGTTGCGCGGTCGCGGGGGCCGGGCGTCCGCAGTGCGTCGAGCGAGCCGAAGGCGCCAGCCACACGGCGTTGGTGATGTCGACCGGCGTCCCGGCGGGCAACGGGCGGAAGTGCTCGAGATCGTGGTCGAGGAGCCGCACCCCGCCGGTGGTGACCCGTGCGCCGCGGCGCCCGATCGCCGGCGCCGAGCCCAGCGGGCCTGCCACCGTGATCACGGGCACGCCCGACTGCTGCCAGTCGGTGACGGTGTTGGCCATGGCCGAGGTGACGAGAACGAACGGTCCGTAGGCCGGGCTGGGGGAACGCGCCAGGAGCGCCACAAAGAAGTGCCCGGTGGGCGTCGGGTGGTCCGCGGTGCCGACTCCCGCCGGAGCGCACAGGACCACCCGGGACCGCTCGAAGAGCACCACGCGGGTGGCCCCGAGGTCGACGACGACGTGATAGGGAGTTCGCGAAAGGGTCACGCTCGAGGACTTGAGCCACCCAGTGGAGGCCCCCGAGGGGCGCTGCACGAGGCGCACCTCGGTCCAGCCCCTCCTCTGGCCGACGACGGGCAGCGCCGAGGGCGCGCCGCCCCAGGTGGCAGAGACCGTCGCCGTCGAGGTCGGGGACTCGGGGCTCGCATAGGCGGGGGTCGGCCGGCCGACCACGGCCACAAAGGTCCAGGGTGGGACCTGTGTCGTGGGATGTCGCCTCCCCGGGGCCGACGTGGAGGTGGTCGTCGGCCGCCCCCGCAGCAGGTACCAGACCCCCGCACCGAGCCCCCCGAGAACCAGTACGAGGGCCAGCGCCACCCCGATTCGTCGCCACCGATAGGTCCGAGCGCTCGGACGACGACGATGCCGCGTCGTGTGCACGCCATATCATCTCAAGACGTGACTCCGGGCGCGCCGTGCCACGGGTGCCGAGACGCCGAGCGGCTGGGGCGGCGCAGGTTCTTCAAGCTCCTCGCGAGCGGCGCCACGCTGGCGTTGGCCGGCGTCGGCCTGGGTGCCCGCCAGGCGGGCGGCACCAGGATCACGCGCCGCGCCGGGGTCCCCGTCGCAGGACGTGCCCCGATCGTGGCAGACGCCGGGGGCGGTCCTCCGCTCACGCTCGACGAGATACCGCCACCCCGGCCCGGTTCGCCGCAACTTCTCTGGCACGCTCCGGCCGGCACGCAGCAGATCGCCCTGACGGTCGACGACGGCTATTGCGGAGACTGCATCGCGAAGTACGTCGAGTTTGCGCAGAGCTCCGGCATCCATCTCACCATGAATCCCAACGGGGTCTATTCCAGCCTCTGGACCCCGTCCATCGTCGCGGCCACCCGGCAGATGGTGGCCAACCAGCAGGTCCAGATCGGCAACCACACGTGGGACCATGCCAACCTGCTGTCGCTCTCCGACGCCGCCATCGAAAACGAGCTCAACCGCAACGAGCTCTGGATCCAGCAGACCTTCGGGACGACCGCCCGACCGTACTTCCGCCCCCCCTACGGCTACTACAACCAACGCGTCATGCAGGTCGCCGCGGGCATCGGCTACACGCAGGTCGTCATGTGGAACGGGACGTTCGGCGATTCGTCGCCCGAGACCCCGCAGGCGCTCCTGGCGCTGGCCGAGCAGTGGCTGCAGCCCGGGACCATCATGCTCGGGCATCTCAACCAACCGACCATCCTGTCGCTCTTCTCGCAGATCGAGTCCATCATCGCGGAGCGGGGCCTCGAGCCGGTCACCCTCGACGAGATGTTCGGCTCGTCCCGGGCGATCGGCTGACCCGCTCCACGTCGGCGACCTCGAGGCATGTGCCACGATCGTGTCGTGGCGCGTCGCACCGTCGAGCTCGATGGGATCCACCTCGCCGTGGCGGAGGCCGGGGTGGGCGGTCGCCCGCTCCTGTTGCTGCACGGCTTTTGCGGGTCCAAGGAGGACTTCGTCGAGTGGCTCCCGGCCCTGGCCCAGCGGGGTTGGCACGCCGTGGCTCCCGACCACCGAGGCCACGGGGAGAGCTCCAAGCCGGACGGCGAGGACGCCTACTCGCTCGGCAACCTGGAGGAGGACGCCTGGGCGCTGGTCGATCGGCTCGGCTGGGACCGATTCGCCCTGCTCGGCCACTCGATGGGCGGGTACGTGGCCCGGCTCATGGTCGATCGCCGACCCGAGCGCTTGACCGCCCTCGTCCTGATGGACACGGGGCACGGGCCCGTCGAGATCCTCGACCGGGAGACTGTTGACGCCGCGGTCGAGCTCGTGAGATCCGGCGGCACGCGCGCCGTCGCCGAGGCGACGGCCGACGAGGGCACCCCGCTCGACACCCCCGCAGGACGTCGACTGCTCGCCGAGCGACCCGGGTACGCCGAGTTTTGCGATCGCAAGCTCCTGGCCACGTCCCCGGGGGCCTACGCCGCCCTGGCCCGTCAGCTGATCGAGGTCCCCGACCGCCTCGACGACCTGCGGCGCCTCTCGCCGCGGCTCCCGGTGCTCGTCGTGGTCGGGGAGCAGGATGCGGCCTTCCTCGGTTCCTCCGAGCGCATGGCCGCCGCCATGCCCTGGGCGCGGCTCGCGGTCGTCCCCGATGCCGGGCACAGCCCGCAATTCGAGAACCCGAGGGGCTGGTGGGGAGCGCTGTCGGCCTTCCTCGACGAGGTGGCGTCCGAGGGCACCGGTGGGCTCAACCCGCCGCCTCCCTGAGGACCGAGAGCAGCGCCGCCACCTCCGGTTGATCGGCCATGCTCGCCCGGACCGTCGCCCAGAGGGGCCGCGGCTCGACCAACTCTCGCACGGACAAGGGCTCGACCACCGATCCGCGCTCGATGGCCGGCCCGCAGACCAGGGTCGGGAGGAGGCTCGTCCCGAGGCCGGCCTCCACCGCGGAGAGGACGACGCGCAGGTCGGGCGCGACCAGGCGGAGGTCGGCGTCGAAGGTGCGCCCGAGGTGCTGCTTCCACAGGCGGCGAGTCCTGGGCAGGTCGCTCGAGTACGCCACCCACGGCGTGCCTCGGACCGCTGCGGCCAGGTCCTCGAGCGAAGACGGGCGAGCCGACTCGGTGCTCGGAGCCACCAGCGCGTACCGATAGTGACCGACGACGTCGGAGACCATCGCCTTGCGCGCCAGGGGCGTCGGCGTGACCGCGAGGTCGATCTCGCCGTGGACCACCCCCGCCAGCAGGTCCTCGTCGGACCCGAAGACGGCGGTGACCGACGGGGAGACGACGCCGAGGTGGCCGACGACCAACCCGGCGAACACCTCGGGGCTCGAGCCCACGCGCAACGGCGACCTCCTCCCCGGGAGCGCTCCTCCGTCCAAGCCGGCGAGCACGCTGTTCAGGCGGTCGAGGGGGTCGGCGATCTCCGCGAAGAGTCGCCGGCCCTCCTCGGTGGGCACCACCCCGTCCCGGCGCCGCACGAACAACGGTGCGCCCGCCGCGGCCTCGAGCGACCGGATGTGACTGGTGGCCGCCGGCTGAGAGAGGTGCCGCAATCGGGCGGCCTGGCTGATCGAGCCCGCCTGGTAGGCGGACAGGAAGGTCCGCAGCCACTCCGTGGTCGCCATCGCCCGACGTTAGGCCGCAGAGTGGGCGCGCTGCCATCAGCGTCGGTTATAGCCAGACATACAAAAGACGAGCTTGTCTGATAGGCAACCCTCCGCTCATACTGCCCCCATGTCAGAGGCTCGCCGCAGGCCGGCAGACCAGTACACCCACGGCCACCATCCGAGCGTGCTGCGGAGCCACGAGTGGCGGACGGCGGAGAACTCGGCCGGCTACCTCCTCGGTCGGCTCGCGCCGGGGCTCGAGCTGCTCGACGTCGGCTGCGGACCGGGCACCATCACCTCCGACCTGGGCCGTCGGGTGGCACCGGGCCGCGTCGTGGGCATCGACTCGGCGCCCGAGGTGGTCGCCCGCGCCGCGGAGGGATCGGAAGTCACCAACGTGTCGTTCGAGGTCGGCGACGCCTACGCCCTCCCCTTGGACGACGGCTCGTTCGACGTCGTCCATGCGCACCAGATCCTCCAGCACCTCTCCGATCCGGTGGCCGCCCTGGTCGAGATGCGGCGGGTGTTGCGACCCGGCGGCCTCGTGGCGGTCCGTGACGGCGACTTCGGGGGCTTCGTGTGGGCGCCCGCGGACCCGGTGCTCGACCGCTGGATGGAGCTCTACCACCAGGTGACGACGCGCAACGGCGCGGAGGCCGACGCCGGGCGCCACCTCCTTCGGTGGGTCCGATCGGCCGGGTTCACGGAGCCGGTCATGACGAGCTCCACCTGGACGTTCGCCGACCCGGAGACTCGGGCCTGGTGGGGCGGGCTGTGGGCGGAGAGGGTGCAATTCTCCGCTCTTGCCGAGCAGGCCGTCGCCTTCGGGCTGAGCGATCCCGGCGAGCTGGCGGAAATCGCCCGAGCCTTTCGTCGCTGGTCGGAAGATCCCGACGCCACCTTCGTGATCCCCCACGGCGAGGTGCTGGCGACCAAGGGAACGGACCCGGGCGAGCACGGGTGACGCGTCCGGGCTGGACGGTCGGCCGGCCCGGGACCACAATGAGACCGGAGAGGGGGAGGCATCTCGTGGCGCGTCACCGCCCCGTGCCCGCGGTCGTCGGACTCCGGGCGTGAGCCAACCGGCGACGAAACCGGGGCTGTCGCCCCGGCAGCTGGTGCTCCCCCTCGCGCTGTGCCAGTTCATCGCCAGCTACGCGGGCACCAACATGAACGTCGCGATCAGCAGCATCGCGAAGGACCTCGACGCCAGCGTCATCGAGGTCCAGACCGCCATCACCCTCTTCACGCTGACCATGGCCGCCCTGATGATCCCCGGCAGCAAGCTGACCGACGTCTGGGGTCGCAAGTTCTGCTTCATCCTCGGCCTCGCGATCTACGGTGCCGGGGCGATCATCGCTGCGGCGTCGCAGGGCATTCCCCTGCTCATCACCGGGTACTCGTTCTTCGAGGGGATCGGCTCCGCCCTGATGATCCCGCCGATCTACATCATCATCACGGTCGCCTTCACCGACCTGCCCTCGCGCGCCCGATCCTTCGGCGTGGTAAGCGCGGCCGCGGGCATCGGCGCGGCGGCGGGACCGCTCATCGGTGGCCTCATCACGAGCGCCATCAGCTGGCGGGCCTCGTTCGTCTTCCAGGCGTTGGTCGTGGCCGCGATCGTGGTCATCACCTTGCGCCTGCCCGCTCCTCGCGCCGAGCGGAAGCAGGTCGGCTTCGACCTCGGGGGAGCCATCCTCTCCGCGGCGGGCCTGTTCCTGATCGTGCTGGGCGTCCTCCAGTCGCGCACCTACGGCTGGTTCGCCTCGCGCCAGGACTTCTCCATCGGCAACACCGTGGTGATCTCCAAGGGCGGGGTCTCCCCGGTGTGGATCTTCGTGGCGGCGGGCGCCCTGGTGCTGGTGTGGTTCTTCCTCCACGTGCGGGCCCGGGAGAAGGCCGGCAAGACGCCGCTCCTCTCGACCAAGCTGTTCCGCAACCGCACGTCCAACCTCGGCCTCATCACGCAGAACGTGCAGTGGCTGGTCCTCCAGGGGAGCTTCTTCGTGACCTCCGTCTACCTGCAGGAGGTGCGCCACTACAGCGCGGTGAAGACGGGCCTCGTCCTCACGCCCGCCACCATCGGGATCCTCGGCTCCTCCGCGCTGGCCGAGCGCCTGGCCAAGCGCTTCCCCCAGCGGACGCTGATCTGGTCCGGCTTCGTGGTGACGATCGCCGGCATGGTCCTGCTGCTCCTCTTCGCTCGGGCCACGTCGAGCGTCTTCACGTTCTTCCCCGGCCTCTTCGCCATGGGCGTCGGCGTCGGGGCCATGCTGACGTCGTCGGTCAACGTCGTGCAGTCGGCCTTCCCCGAAGAGGACCAGGGGGAGATCTCGGGGCTCTCCCGCAGCGCCTCCAACCTGGGTTCCTCCCTCGGCACGGCGATCGCCGGCTCCGTGCTGGTGTCCTCGGTGGTCACCGGGAACCGGTTGTACGCACTGGCGCTCGGGACGATCGCCGTCATCGCCGTCATCGGACTCGTGGCGGCGGTCCTGCTGCCCCGCCCGGGCGCTGCGGGGGCGGGCTCCGGCTCCGCCCGCCGAGGCTAGGTGACCGGGGGACCCTCCACGTTGACCAGGGTGCCGATCGGGGTGTAGGGCCAGGTCGCCGCGGCGTCCGAGATCGCCATCTCCACGCACCCGTTGCTCTGGGGCGAGCCGTAGGTGGCGCGCACAAACCCGTGGAGGGCATCACCGCCGTTGAAGTAGCTGGCCCACGGCACGTTGGGGTCGTCGTAGGTGCTGCCGTCGGCGTTGGTGCCCTTCATCTCCGACGAGGTGACGTGCTCAAACACCTCGTACACGCCGTCGGTCGTGTCCGCCCCGGGAGCCCCCGTGTTGACGGGGACGTTGGCGAACTTGGCCGTGCCGTCGACCCACACCGTCAGCGACTGGGGCACGGTCTTGGAGACGTCGACGTAGGAGTACGGCGCCTGGTCCTTCGTCCCCTTGGCGACATCGCCGAGCAGGACGGTCCAGACCTGGGGACCGGCAACGGCGTCGACGCTCATCCCGTTCTGGTCCTCGAGGGCCATGACGGCCCCCTTGGTGATGGGGCTGGAGGAGCCCTCGGTCCACAGCGAGGTGAGGGAGGGGGGCAGGCCGGCCCATCTCCAGCTGAAGCCGCCGGATTGCGGCATCGCGGCCTGCGCGGGGGACGGTGCCGGCCCGCTCGGGGCGAAGCTGAGCGGGAGGTAACCGGTGAGGGCGAGCAGCTGCTGCAGTCGCTCCTCACTCCCGTGGGCGATGGCGAACGTCACCGTGTCGGTGCTGCCGAGCGACTGTCCTGCGGCATCCTGCATTCCCCCCGGACCGCCAGGGATGCTGAGCGTCTCGGTGCTCCCGGGGATGAAGGGGGCGGAGGGGACGAACTGGAGCACGTCACGATGGGAGCGGTGCCAGGAGCCGGCGACCGCCGGCGCGAGGGTCGGAAGGACCGAGCCGGTCGACACCGCGTCGGGCAGAGGAGCCGTGAAGTGGACGGAGATCGTGGTGTCGGAGGCCACGCCGGTCGTCCCGCTCGCCGGAGAGACGCCGGCAACCGCAAAGGGCTGCGTGACGCTCGCACCGGCGGTCGCCGCACCCGTGGTGGTGGTCCCGGCGCCCGAGGTGGGCGAGCCGGTCCGGCTGCTGGCGTACCAGGTCCCGCCGGCCGCGAGCGCCAGCACCACGACGGCCGTCGACACCCACGGCCAGACCCGACGCCGCCGTGGCCCGTAGGCGGCCAGATGCGCCAGGGCCTCGTTCTTCCGCTTCACTCTCGCCCAGGTTACGAGCGGCCCCTCCCGAGCGGGCCTCACCCCCGCCCGTGGAGGTGGTCGAGGGCGCCGAGGGCCCGTCGCTCGATCGCTCCATACGAGCTCGACCGGGCGATGTCCAGCGACTCGAGCAGCCAGCGCTCGGTGGAGCCGTCCGATCTCGCCCGATCCCCGAGCTTGCCGGAGAGCATGCGGCCCCACGCCAGCCGGGTCTGCGCCTCGCCGTATCTCATGTGCGCCCTTCCCGACATCCGCAGGGCCTTCTCGAGCTGCTGCTCCGCCTCGTCGTAGCGGCCGAGCACGGAGAGGAGGCCGCCCAGCATGCACGCAGTGGGCTCGTGGGCCGTGAGGCACTGGCACGGCACCTGGTTGGGGTAGGGCTCGAGGAGCTCGACCAGGGACTCGGAGGGCCCCGCGGCACGCAGCTCGATCGCCACACGGGCATAGAGGGCGATCGCGTCGAACCAGGCGGTGTCGCGTGGCACGTGGACAAAGCCGTCGGCGGCGGCCCGCTCGAGTAGCCCGAGCGCCGTCGATTCGTCGCCGGCGTCGAGATGGGCGGCGGCGGCGCTGGCGTGATACGCCGCGATGTTGGGGTTCTGCTCGGCTCCCTCGACGATGAGGGGCGTCAACTCGTGCAGGCGCCCCTGCTGCAAGCGGACGATGATGATCTGCGCCCCGTAAAAGGCGAAGGCATCGGGCTGCCCGCTCTCGGTTCCGATCTCGAGCGCCTGGGTCGCCAGCTCCTCGGCCCGCTCCGACTCCCCCCGCACCAGCGCGTCGGCGGCCTCGTGATAGGCCACGACCCACATCATCATCGGCTGGCGGAAACGCTCGGCCAGCGACCTCGCGACCGCCAGGTGGCGGGTGGACCGCTCGGGCTGGGCGGTCTGGATCGTATTGCTCCGGTCGGCGCACACCGACCAGAACAGGCGGGCGGGGTCGTCAAGGTCGCGGGCCAGGATCACGGACTTGGCCGTGCTGTGGAGCCGTATGGGGAGGGTCTCGGGAACGTTGAGGGGGAGCTGCTGCAGGTTGGAGACGTCGATCTGGGTGGCGGGGTCTCCCGTGCGCCGGGCGATGGACCTCGCCTCTTGGGCGAGCTCGAGCCTCCGCTCGAGCGGCCCGTAGGCCAGCTCCGTGCACAACGTGGCGAGCAGCACGGCGCGCGCCGGGCTGTCGTCGGGGACGGCCCGCAGCGCGGCCTCGAGCACGTCCACTCGCTCGTCGTCCACCACGCCCAGGGAGCTGAAGAACCCCCGGTTGTTGTGGAGCGCCGCTTGCACCAGTCGCTCCCGATCCCCCGACTGCCGGGCCAGGCGCGCCGCCTCGAGCAGGGTCTCGCGAAAGGCCGGGATCCCTGCCTGACGCTGGGCGACGCCGAGGCCGAGCTGGAGATCGATGACGAGGTCGGCCCCTGCGTCGGGCCAGTGGTCGAGCAGTTGGATGGCCTGCACGAAGTAGCCGATCGCGTCGAGCGGTGCGAGCGACTCGAGTGCCGACTCGGCCGCCTGGCGCGAGTACGAGATGGCCTTTTGCACGTCGACCTGCTGGGTGGCGTTGAACCAGTGATGGGCCAGCTCGCCGACGCGCTGCCCTGGCCGGCCACCGCAGAGCTCCTCCAGCGCCTCGGCGACCTGCCGGTGGGCGCGAGCCCGGCGGGTCACCCCCATCTCCTGGTACAGCGTATGCTGCACGAGGGCATGGCAGAAGCTGTAGCGGCCCGGGACGTCGCGCACCTCTCGTATGAGTGCCGCGCTCTCCGCCGCCTCCAACAGGTCGATCAGGTGGTCCTCGTCCACCTGCGAGGCCAGGCCCAGGTGCTCCAGGTCGAACTGCCGCCCGATGACCGAGGCCAGGCTCAGGATGCGGGAGGTCTCCTTCCCCAGTCGAGACACCCGCGCCGTGACCACCTCCCTCACGCTCGTCGGGAGGCTCGCCTCGGGCAGCTCGTGGGTCAGCCAATGGCCGGAGTCGTCCTGCTCGATCGCGCCGGACTCGGCCAGGTGCCGCCACATCTCGCTGACGAAGAACGGGTTGCCGTCCGTCTCGGTGTAGACGGCGTGGGCCAGATGTACGCCCTCGTCGGAAAGGTCGTGGCCCGCCGCCGCCTCCATGAACTGGACGACCTGGAGATCGTCCAGGCCCTGCAGGACGATCCGATGGACTCGAGGCTCGCGGCGGAGCGTCGCCAGGGTCTCGAGTAGCGGGTGCGAGGAAGAGAGCTCGGCGTCGCGATAGGTGCAGACGACGAGCAATTGCAGGGGGTCCGTCTCCTTGACCAGGTGTCGGAGCAGCTGCAGGCTCGCGGCGTCCGCCCACTGGAGATCGTCGAGCACGAGGACCAGGGGCTGCTCCTGCGACGCCTGCGACAGCAGGTCGACGACGGCCCCGTAGAGGAGGTATCGCTCCGTCTCGGCGTCCCCCCTCGCGGCGCCGGGAGACCCTCCACCCGGGAGGCGAGGGCCCTCGTCAGACGGACCAGCTCGGAGCCGTGCGTCGCGACGTGGCTCTGCAGCACCCGCTCCGGCGCCCCGACGACGTACTGCTGCAGCGCCTCGACGAACGGGCCGTAGGGAACTCCGAGCTCCTCGTCACAGCGCCCGAGCAGCGCGATCGCTCCGGCGTCGTGCGAGCGTTGTGCAGCCTCCGCGGCGAGGGTCGTCTTGCCCTGGCCGGCCTCCCCGCTGATCAGGACGACCTGGCGACCCTCGTTGGCGGCCGCCCGCTTGTAGGCGTCCTGCAGGGCCTCGCGCTCGGTCTCGCGGCCGATGATCCCCGTGGTGGGCCGGCGTCCCAGCCGAGCCGGAAGCGGGATCTCGGACGGCTCTGGCGCCTCCTCCTCGCGCAGGGGCTCCCACCCCACCTCGAGCGTCTCGACCGGTTCGGCCAAGCCCTTGAGCTCGAGCGGTCCGATCTTGCGAAACGCATGCGTGGCCCGCCGCCCGGCTAGGACCTGGACGATGCGGGCGGCGAGGATCTGGCCCTCGTCGGCTCGGGCACACAGGCGGGCCGCCTCGATGACCGGGTCGCCGAAGTAGTCGCCGTCCTCCGAGGCGGCCTCGCCCGCACTGATGCCAATCCGGAGCCCGGGACCTCCACCGCTCCTCCGGGCCTCGGACTCCGCGGCCTGCTGCATGGCCACTGCGCACGAGAGGGCCGTCGAGGCCGCGCTGAACGCGACCATGAGCCCGTTGCCGAGGTTCTTCACCTCGGTGCCGCCGGCGCGGGCGATCGCCTTGCGCAGGGCTGCGAAGTGCAGCCGTCGCATCTCGTCCGTCGCCTCCGGGGCCGACGAGGACAACGAATCGTCCGCGACCATCAGGTCGGTGAACAAGATCGTCGCGCTCTCTATGGCAGCCACCGGCCACCTCCCCACCGGGACACCAGTTCCGACGCGCCCATCGCGTCTGCGCTCTGCAGGTGCGATTGGACTGCATACATTCTGGAGCGCTCGTTACAATATGCAGGAGGTTCGATAGAGTCAAGGGGTGGTTCCGAGCCAGAGCCGGCAACCGGGGGCCAAGGGGGAGGCCGCACGCCAGCGGATCCTCGAGGCCGCGGCCGAGATCGCCGGTGAACGCGGCTACGACGGCACGAGCATCAGCCTGATCAGCGATCGCTCCGGCCTACCGGCGAGCTCGATCTACTGGCAGTTCAAGGACAAGGACGATCTCATCGCCTCGGTGATCGAGCGGAGGTTCGAACAGTGGATCGACGTCCTCCGGGAGCCTCTGCCTCACGGCGACGCCATCGGCACGGAGGAGTACCTCCGCTTCATGCTGCGACGGACTGGGCAGGTCCTCGAATACTCGGGGGACCTCCTCCGGCTCGGCCTGACGTTGATCCTCGAGCGCCGCCCCGAGGAGCTCACCTCCCGGACGAAGTTCCTCGAGGCTCGCCAGAGCACGTCCGCTCGGCTGCGGGACTTCTACCGCTTCGCCTTCGCCAGTCTCGGGCCCGAGGACCTCGATTGGCTCGTCACGATGACCATGGCATTGACCCAGGGGGTCTTCATCTCGCACGAGCTCGGCGAGATCGATCTCTCGGCCAGCATGGACCGGGTGGCGGACGCGGTCGTCGGCGAAGCTCGCCGGCTTGCCCGTGGGTCGGACGAGCCCGCGGATGCTCGGCTCGGGGAAGGGACCTAGGGAAGGGACAGCTGCCCGAAGGTGCTGCAGAGGCCGAGCGCCTCGATGAGGAGGAACGCTCCCACGATGACGAGGACCACCGGCACCCGCCAGCGCTTCCCGGCCCTTGCGGTCGCCGGCGGCATGTACCAGTCCGGCAGGGCGATCGGGATCTGCGCCAGGTAGGCCGAGATCGGCACCGCATCGGGATCCAGCGGCTGGTCCGGATCGGCCGCCAGGGCCAGCTCGGTGAGCTCGGCATCGCTCACGGGTCCCGCCTCTCGCGCCTCTGCGCGCCTCCCGGCTCGCCTGCTCCAGCTCGATCACCATCGCCGCACCCCTCGCACCCGTTTGGCCCGCCGCCGGTGACATCCTCCCATCGGTCCGACCCGGCGTCCGGTCGGGTGGGCGCCTAACCTGCGGGCAGCTCGGATGGAGGCCAACGTGAGCGATGCTGCGCCCCATGACGGGATCGTGATCGATCGGGAGGTCGCCTGCGGATACCGGCGACCGGCGGCCCTGCAGACGACGTTCGCCCGGGCCGCCGCGCAGCTCTGCGAGGTGGACGGGTGGACCAACCCCCGGTCCGGACGTCCCGAGCTCGTCGCCGATCTCGCCCTCGAGGGTGGGGGCGTCAAGGGAATCGCCCTCGTCGGCGGCGTCCTGGCGCTCGACGAGGCGGGCTATTCGTTTCGCGGGGTTGCAGGAACCAGCGCAGGGGCCATCGTGGCCTGCCTGGTCGCCGCGCTGAGCGCCTCCGGGGACCAGCCCATGACGAGGCTGCTCGACTACCTGCGCTCGATGGACTTCTCCAAATTCATGGCATGGGGCGGCGACCCGGACTTTCTCGAACGCCGAGGCGGGAGGATGGGCCGGATGGCCAAGGGAGCCGCCGCCCTGTCCCGCCGCATGGGCCTCTATCCCGGTCACTACCTGCAGGAGTTTCTCGAACCCAAGCTCGAGGAGCTGGGGGCCACCACCTTCGGCGCGCTCCTCCTCACCCGGAGCGAAGACCCCGACCTGAGCATCGGCGAGGGCCACAACTACCGCCTGGTCGTGCACGTCTCCGACATCACCCGGGGCCAGCTGGTCCGCCTGCCCTGGGACTACCCGGCCTACGGCTACGACGATCGCGACGCCCAGAGCGTGGTGAGCGCCGTGCGGGCGTCGATGTCCATCCCCTTCTTCTTCGAGCCCGTCACCTTCACGGCGCGTCCGGCGGAGGTGACCCTCCCGGCGCCGGGCGGAGGGCTCGTCTCCCGCCGATACCAGGGCGGGACCGTCACCTGGGTCGACGGCGGGTTGCTGCGGAACTTCCCCATCAACGCGTTTGAGCGGGTGGACGGCCGACCTCCCCGCTGGCCGACCATCGGCATCAAGCTTTCGAGCCTGCGCACCGACTTCCCCGAGACCGCGGCGTGCGAGAGCTCCGTGGGGGTCGGGATGCACTGCCTGCGGACGATGATGAACGAGTGGGACTCCTACCGGGTCGACGCCTCGACGGCCGGGCGCACGGTGTTCGTGGACAATGCGGGGCTCAAGGCGACCGACTTCGACCTCGATCCGGCTCGGCAGGACACGCTGTTTCTCAACGGCGTCGCCGCCGCCACCCGCTTCGTGATCGAGATGGCGGCAGCCAAGGGGGTGCCCAGGACCCCCGCACAGAGCCGCGCGTTGCGCCTGGGCTCTCAGGCGGCGCGCGTGGGCGACTCGGGGGCAGTGCCGGGAGCACCGCCGGGTGCAGCGCCCGGCACACCCGCCGGGGCGCCGGAGGGGGCGGTCTCACCGGGCGCCGACCGGGTCGACCCCGTGGGCCCCGTGGGCCCGGCCTGACCGGGGGGTGCTCCGGCGGGGGCGGTGTGCGCGGGCCCCGAGGGGGTGGTGGCGGGCGCGAGCCGTGCGCTCACCACGTAGGAGACCACCACTGCCACGATGATGAGCGGCATGAGGGTGGCGGAGTCCGCCTCGAGGAACAGCGAGGCCAGGAGGACCGAGGTCAGCGGCAGGCCCAGCATCGCCGCGGTCATCGCCCCGATCCCCATGGCGGCCCCGGCGATCATCGGCAGGCCCGGAGCGTGCGACAGCGCGATCCCCCCGGCAGCGCCGATGAACATGCCCGGAAAGGTCGGTCCGCCACGGAAGCTGCTGAGGGATGCGCCGTAGGCGAGGCCCTTGCAGACCACGAGCAGCGTGAGCGCGCCGACCGACCACGTCGCCGAGTGCTCGATCAGGGCAGGGAGGGCGCTCTGCCCCGAGAAGAGCACCTCGCTCGACGGCTTGCCGGTGCCCTCCGCGAAGGCGATGGCGAGGCCGGCGATGGCGAGGCCGAGCACCGGCGTGAGTGCCACCATCCTGGGCTGGACCACGGGGCGTAGCAGCAGGGCAGCTCGCCGTATGCCGGAGCCGACCACCGCCGCGGCGATGCCGATCCCGATCGCCCACAGGAACTCCTCCACGTTGGGCGTGCCAAAGTGGGGTATCGGCGACACGGCCAAGGAGAAGGTCCCGAAGCCCACCCACGAGTTGAGCCCGATGAAGATCAAGGATCCGACGCCGGCCGCGAGCAGCCCGGGGACCAGCACGATGCTCAAGAGGCCCCCGCCGAGCCCTGCCACCTCCATCAGCAGGAAGGCCCCGACGATCGGCGATCCGAGGACCACGCTGATGGCGGCGAAGCTGCCGGCGGCACCGATGACGACGCTCGCCATCGCCGGAGCGTCCCGCTTGACCAGCCGCACCGCCAGGACCCCGAGGCCGCTGCCGATCGCGATCAGCGGGGCCTCGGGACCGAGCACCGCACCGAGGCAGAGCGTGGCCAGCGCGGCGACCAGGATGCCGGGCAGCTGGACGGCCGGGATCACCCCCGCCGGCTTGAACCCGTCCGCCGGGGAGTGTCCCCCCGTCCCCGGCAGGTAACGGATCGTCAGGGCCACGAGCAGCCCGCACACCGCAAGCGGTAGGAGCGGCCACCACGCCGGCTCCCCCCGGAACCCGAGGTGGACCGGAAGATCGGTGAAGAAGAACTGCTGGCCCTCGGTGACCGTCTTCAAGAAGAAGTAGGAAAACGCGGCCACCGGCACCCCGACGAGGGCCCCGAGGAGGAGGAGCAGGACGTAGCTCGGGTCCCGGAGGAGCGAGGCGGGATCCGCTGCGCCGGGCGGAGGCGTCGGCGGCGTCGGCGGCGTCGGCGGCGTCGGCGGAGGCAAGGGCGGAGGCGGCGGCCGAGGGGGGTTGGACGTCGGCGGTGCCACCTACGAGCCGGACGCTCCCGGGTTGGCCGCCTCGGCCTCGATGAGCCCGGAGACCGCCTCGATGAGCGCGAGATGGGTAAAGGCCTGGGGAACGTTGCCGAGGTGCTCTCCCGTCGACGCCTCGATCTCCTCGGCGTAGAGCTGGAGCGGGCCGGCGAACGAGAGCAGCTTCTTGCACAGCGCCCGCGCCCGGTCGATCTCACCGATCATCGCCAGGGCGGAGACCAACCAGAACGAGCAGATCGTGAACGTTCCTTCCTTACCCTCGAAGCCCGTGTCCGTGGTGTCGACCTTGTAGCGCAGCACGAGGTCGTCCTCGGTCAGCTCGTCGGCGATGGCCAGCACGGTGGTCCGGACCCGCTCGTCGTCGGGGGGGAGGAAGCCGAGGATGGGGATGAGGAGGAGCGAGGCGTCGAGCTCGTCGTTGCCGTAGTGCTGGCGGAATCGGCCTCGCTCGTCGACCCCCTTGTCCAAGATGTCGGCCTTCATGGCGTCGGCCGCCTGCTGCCAGCGTTGGGCGCGCTCGTCCGCGTCGCGCTGGCGCGCCAGGTCGGCACCGCGCTCGGCGGCCACCCAGCAAAGGACCTTGGAGGCGGTGAAGTGTTGGGGGTCGCCTCGGATCTCCCAGATCCCCTGGTCGGGATCGTCCTGGCGCTGGATGGCCTGCTCGACCAGGCTGGCCAGCCCCTCCCAGACCGGAGGGAGGATCTGTGCCGCGCCCAGGCGGATATGGGTGTCGACGGCATCGAGGATCATGCCCCAGACGTCGTTTTGGCGCTGGTCCCATGCGCCGTTGCCCACGCGCACGGGACGGGAGCCCCGGTACCCGCTCAGGTGGTCGAGGGTGTGCTCGGTCAGGTCCCGCTCCCCGCCGATCCCGTACATGATCTGGAGGTCCCAGCCCTTACCCCCGTCGCCCTGCGCCACGGCCTCGATCACGAACATGAAGTACTCGAGGGCCTCCCACTCGAATCCCAGCCGGTAGAGGGCCCGCAGCATGAAGGCGGAATCCCGGATCCAGGTGAAGCGGTAGTCCCAGTTGCGGGCGCCGCCCGGCGTCTCGGGGAGGGACGTCGTGGCGGCCGCCATGATGGCCCCGGTCGGTGCGTAGCTCAGGCCCTTCAGCGTGAGGGCGCTGCGCTCGAGGTACGACCGCCACGGGTGGTCGGGGAACTTGCCGACGCTCAGCCAGTCCCGCCAGAAGGCGACCGTCGCCAGGAGCTCGGCGTCCGCCTCCTCCTTGGTCGTGGGAGAGGAGCCGGACCACGACAGGGCGACGAAGGCGGACTCGCCCAGATCGAGCGTGGTCTTGCCGTAGCAGCGACCGCCGACGGTGCCGAGCCGCAGGCTGCTCGTCACGTGGAGCTGGGGGTCCCCTTCGGGCGGCTGGACGGTCATCGCGCCGTAGCCGGAGCCGTCGTAGTCCCACCGGCCGATCTTGGTCCCGTACTCGAAGCTCGGTACGCAGTTGGCGATGATCTCGACCTTGCCGCCGATGCAGGTGGCCATGCGCAGGAGCGTGCCCGTCGCCGCGGAGTCCCCGGGCGCCCTGCGGTAATCCGCCCGGCGCTCCGTCCCGTCCTCGACCGGGCGGATCACCATGAAGTCCTGGACCAGCAGCCAGCCGGTGGGCGTGTGCCAGGTGGTCTCGAGGACCATCGTGCCCGGGATGTACCGGCGCTGATGGGGGACGTGGGTGCTGGTGGGACCGAAGCGGAACAAGCCGGCCGTACGGTCGAGCAAGCTCGCAAAGACGCTCGGGGAGTCCGGGCGAGGTAGGCAGAGCCACTCGACGGAGCCGTCGGGCGCGATCAGGCAGTTGGCTTCGCAGTCGGACAAGAACCCGTAGTCGGCGATGGGCGGGAAGTTGGCCATCAGATTCGCTCCTTGACCCTGTGAACCCTCTGATGCCAGCGTGACAGAACCGCGTCGGCCGCCGGCTCGGACCTCGCGAAGCTAAACCGGACCCACCGATTCGTCATCACCCCAAAGGGGTGAGCACAGCGATTCCCCCCACGGGGGTGTTCACAACGAGGGAAAACGGGCTTACGCTCGCGGCGAAGGGAGGCACCGTGACACTCAGCGGCAAGATCGCGATCGTGACCGGAGGCAACAGCGGCATCGGCAAGGCCGTCGCGCTGGGGCTCGCCGAGGAGGGGGCCAATATCGTCATCGACTACATCGCCGACGAGGAGGCCACCGAGGAGCTCGAGCGCCGGATCGTCGCCCTCGGCGATCGGGCGATCGGCGTGGACGCCGACGTCAGCCGCCCCGACGAGCTGCAAAAGCTGGTCGACGCGGCGGTCAAGGCCTTTGGCCGGATCGACGTCATGGTCAACAACGCGGGCATCGAGACGCGCACGTCGATCCTCGACACGACCGAGGCGCAGTACGACAAGGTCATGGACGTCAACCTGAAGAGCGCCTTCTTTGGGACCCAGATCGCCGCCAAGCAGATGATCGCCCAGGGAGGTGGCGGGCGGATCATCAACATGACCTCGGTCCACGAGGACTGGCCCATGCCCAACAACACGGCCTACTGCCTCTCGAAGGGGGGCATGCGCATGCTCACGAGGACCGCCGGAGTGGAGCTGGCACCACACAACGTGCTCGTCGTCGGCGTCGGGCCGGGCGCGGTGGAGACCCCCATCAACATCTCGACCCTCCAGGACCCGGTCAAGCTGGAGAAGCTCGACACCGCGATCCCCCTCGGCCGCATGGCCAAGCCGGAGGAGATCGCCAGCGTCGTGGCCTTCCTCGCCGGTGACGGCGCGAGCTACCTGACGGCGACGACCATCTTTGCCGACGGGGGCATCATGCAGGGAAGCCCCGGCCTGTAGACACCGGCCAGGCAGGTGCGGCCTGATGCCGCACCGCCTGCGCCTGGCGGCTGGCGGCTGGCGGCTGGTCAGCCGACTTCGCGGGCGGCTTCCTGCACGGCCCGATCGACGTCCTTGGGGCTCACGTTGAGCTCCTTGGCCACCCTCTTCTCGGCCTTGAGCGCCGCCTTGTCGAGGGCCTGCTCCAGGGTCGACTCCCCTACGACGACCAGCGCAGCCTCGCCCTCGTCGATGATCTCCCCAAACTCCTTGATGTCCGACCTCGACATGCCCCGCCAGAGGTGACCGCTCACACCGCCGACGGCAGCACCGACGATGGCGGTGCCGATGATGGAGGGCGGAAAGAGGATCCCGACGAGGGCGCCCGCCGCCGCCCCTCCCCAGGCCCCGTGGCGCGTGGCCATCTCGTCCTTGTTGACGTGGACCTTGCCGTCCTCGTCCTTGGTCACCACGGCGGCGTCGTAGGTCCCGACCACCCCACCGGCATGGAGATCCTTGACCACCTCGTAGTCCGCCTTGGCGTCCGCCTTGCGCGGGTACGTCCCGATGAAGATGAAGACTCCGTCCGCCTTTGCCATATCGCCTCCCGTGCTGTCGTCCACCCGGCCGGGGTCAGCCGAGGATCTTGGCCTTCTGCTGGTCGAACTCCTCCTGGGTGAGCACGCCCTGCTGGCGCAGCTCGGCCAGCTTGGCGAGCTGATCGGTCGTCGAGCCGTCGCTGGCGGAGGCCTGCTGCACGTACTGCTTGAAGGCCTTGTCCTGTTGCTGCGCCGCCTGCACCGCGTGCTCGTGCATCTTGCCGCCCCGGGCGATCAGGTAGACGAGCACGCCGATGAGCGGAATGAACAGGACGAACAGGAACCAGAGGGCCTTGGAGACACCGTGCAGGTCGGGGCTGCGAAAGATGTCGACGAACACCGTGAAGAGCACCCAGATCCACACGACGAACAGGAAGACCCACAGCATGGACCAAAACAGGTCGAGCAACGGATAGGTATAGGCCAGCATCGGTTTTCTCCCCTTTTGAGCCCGGAATGTCGCCTCAATAGTGGCGGTCGGCAGCCTCCGCCGTCACCACCCCGAGAGGGTGATTCGCCTCCCCGGCGCAAGGCGGCTGGGCGTCACACGCCGGTGACGGCCTCGATCGTGCCCTTGGCGATGGCATCGGTGAATTCTCTGTGGTCGGCGTCGTTCTGGTCCGCATAGACGGCGGCGAAGCGCGCCATGGCGTCGTCGAACGTCGTCCCCGACCCGAGGTACGTGCCGATGGCCACCGGGTCGCCCGAGCGAGCATGGGCTCGGGCGAGGGTCCAACCACAGATCTCGGCGTACACGGCGAACGTCTCGGGCGTCATGACGTCGACGTTCGCGGAGGCCTTCCAGTCCCACAGCTGGCGCATGTAGAAGTCGCGGGCCACGTCGTCCGGCCCGACCACCCGGTCCCACCCGAGGAGGATGTCGCTCGCCGCCTGCATGAGGAGCTGTCCCTCGACGACCCGCTGCCCGTGGTTGGTGAACTGGCTCTTCGTCGTGTACGGCTCGAGCACCGAAGCCTCGGCCTCCTTGACCTGGAGGAACAACGGGTCACCGGCGTCGCGGCCGAGCAGCAGGGCCACCCAGCACCGAGTCCCGACGCTGCCCACGCCGACGACCTTTCGGGCCAGGTCGACGAACACGTAGCGGTCGAGGAGCCGGCGCCGGTTCCGCGGGAGGGTACGCCGGTAGGACCGGAGCGAGCGGTCGATCGTGTCGCGCAGCCGGGTCGCGTCGACGTCGGAGAAGATCTCGCTCACCGGCTGTAGGAGCGGCGGGTCGCTCACGAACCGGATCTCGTCGTTGACCTGCTGGGTCAGCTTGCCAAAGGCCTTGAGGCTGTCCTTGGTCTCGGCCTTGGCGGCAGTGCGCTGCAGGTTCCGGATCGCGCCGGCACCGGCCGTCGCTCCCCAGCGCCGCTGGATGCCCGCCATGTCCAGCCTGGCGTACCAGATATCGACCCACCGCATGGCCGCGAACTCACGGATGCCCAGCCGATAGGCCGAGGCGCCCGCGGTGACGATCCGCCGCCGCTGGCGATCGTCGAACCCGCGTGCCCGACCGGCGACCTCCAGGCTGGCCGACAGCCTCTTCAAGTCCCATTCGAACGGTCCGGGGTGGGTCTCGTCGAAGTCGTTCACGTCGAAGACCAGGTCCCGGTCCGGATCGGCGAAGCCCCCGAAGTTCACGAGGTGCGCGTCCCCGCAGAGCTGCACCTCGAGGCCCGTCGAGGGCTGCGCGGCGAGGTCCGGGGCCATCACGGCTGCGGCACCCCTGTAGAAGGCGAACGGCGACGCCGCCATCCGGCCGTGACGGATCGGGACGAGCTCGGGCACGCGGGTCCGCTCCTGCTCGGCCAGGATGGCCAGCGGATCCCTCCGGTCGGCAGGGGCCGCCCACTCGCCGTGCCGCGACCTCGGGACCGTGATGCGGACCTGGCGGCCCTTGGCGGCCCGCTCCGACGCAGTGAGCCGTATGGCGACCGCCGGCGCCAGGCTGCCCTTGCCCCGCTTGGTCTCGGTAGTCGATGGCATCGTCACCTCCGCAAAGTCATCCCATCCTCGGGCCACGTCACCCGAGTGTCACCACCCGCAGAGGGTGATTGTCCCCCGGTCGCCTTGGGGCCGCGTCAGAGGAGTCCCAGGTCCTTGGCCCTGGCGATGGCATCGCTGCGAGAGGTGACGTCGAGCTTGCGGTAGATGCTCTTGAGATGTGTCTTGACCGTGTTGACCGACACGTAGAGCTGATCCGCGATCTCCTTGTTGGAGAGCCACTCCGGCAGGTACTTGACGATGCCGAGCTCGCTGTCGGTGAGTTGATCGCTCGGGGCAGATCCCGCCACGACCATCGCCTCGTCGAGCTCCGCCCGGTCGACGGAGACTCCATCGGCGGGCGCGACCTGCGGCGGTGGGGCCACGGATCCGAGCGGCAGCGGATCGACCCCCGCGTCCAGGAAGGGCCGCACGAAGCCCTCGCGCTGGGCGAAGGAGACGGCGTCGCGTAAAGACCGGGGTGCGGAGGACGATCCGAGCCGGACATCCAGGAGCTGGTAGCCGAGGCGCCGCCGAGGGCTGAGGGGCTCCCGGTCCAGCCGGCGCAACAGCTTCGCGGCAGCCGTCGGCTCGCCCTGTTCCAACGACAGCCGGGCCTGCAACATCGCCGACTCGATGGTCCACGGCAACCGGTCGACGATCTCCCGGCTCTCCGACAGGCGCCCGTCCAAGAGGGAGAGGTGGGCGGCCGTCAGATCGACCCGGTCGGCGAACGGTCCGCTGAGCGATCGTGGGAACCTCGCCCGCCGGGCGGCGGCGATGATGTCCCAGGCCTGGGCGCGGCGATCGGTGGAGTGCCAGATCCTGGCGAGACCCAGGCAGGCGATCACCACGAAGGGGATCCGGTGGTGTTGCTCCGCTTCGCCGAGAGCGAGATCGAACTCGCTCTCGGCGCGCTCCAGTTGGTCGCGCTCCCAGGCGACGGCGGCCCGGGTCAGCCGGGCCTCGGTCAAGAAGGGTGCGTGGGGTTGACCGGGCTCGCCCAGCGAGATCTCCGCCAACGCCTCGGCCTCCCGGAGGTGCCCCTCGATCAGGTAGATCTGCGACATCGTCGCCGCGGTCAGCGGTCGCGCCAGGTCATCTGGCAGCGAGGGCACCGGGTAGGTTCGCGACCAGGCCGCCCGGGCGGCCGAGGTGTCCCCGAGCCAACCCCAGCTCCGCACCAGGGCCAGCGGCATCCGAGCGTGGTATCCGTCGTCGGCTGCTTCGTGGCACCAGGCGAGCGCCCGCTCGATCCACTCGATGGACTCGTGCGGTTGGCCCTCCATGTGCGCGCAGAGAGCCCGGATCGCCGGTAACCGGGCCCGCAGCACGGGATCGACGTCGATGGACGCCGAGGCCCTCCCCTCGAGCCGTTGCAGCCAGTCCGTGGCTTCGGCGAAACGACCGTTGCCGCAGAGCATCGAGGCAAGATCGAGCATGCGCCTCGGCTCGCCCTCGAAGAAGCCGGGGGGGAAGCGCTCGATCCAGCCGATCATGGAGCGAGCGAGACCGGAGTCGTAGTACCCGACGGCGTTGTCCATCAGCACGCCGAGGGCCTCGTCGTAGGCCTGGGCGGCGAAGAAGTGGTCCATCGCCGATGCGGAATCGCCGGCGGACCGGAACCATCGGGCGGCACGGAGATTGGCCGCCCGCTCGGCCTCCGGATCGATGCTGCGAAGTTCGACCCGCAAGAGCTCGGCAAAGAGGTGGTGGTAGCGGGGCGCCGAATGCGATGCGTCCGGGGCCACGAGAAAGAGGTTGTGCTGCCGCAGGTAGGTGAGGATCCGCCAGCTGTCGTGGTGCCGGGTGACCGCGTCGCAGGCCTCGGGCAGCAGCTCTTCCAGCACGGAGGTGAGGAGAAGGAAGTCCCTCACCTCCCCGGGGAGATCGTCCATGACCTCGGCGACGAGGTAGTCGGCCAGCGTGGAGTCGAGGATCGCGATCTGTTCCAGGTAACGCCCGACGTCCTTGTTGCCGCGCAGCGCCACGGCGGCCATCTGGAGCGCCATGATCCACCCCTCGGTGCGGTCGACGAGGAGATCGAGGTCGGCGGGCTCGAGGCGGAACTCCGGGGTGCGGAACAGCTCCTCCGCCTCGAGCGAGCTGAACCGGAGATCCGCCTGGCGCAGCTCCATCAGGTTGCCGCTCGCACGGAAGCGGCCGAGGCGAAGGAGGGGATCGGCTCTCGTGCTGAGGACGATCCGCATCCCGGGCGGGCGGCGCTGGATCAGGCTGTCCAGGCCCTCGTAGATCGACCGCTCGCTCAGGTTGTGGAGGTCGTCGAGGACGAGGGTGAGGGCGAACGGTTCGTCCAAGGCCCCGAGCTCGGCCACCAACGCCTCTGCGACCTCGACGGAGTCGCCACCGCCCCTGCTCGAGAGCAGGTCGAGGGTGCCGATGCCGAGGTCGGGCTCGAGCGTCTGGATCGCCGCGAGGACGTACATCCAGAAGCGAACCGGGTCGTCGTCGCGCCGGTCGATCGACAGCCACGCTGCCCGGCCCTGGAGATCACGCTGCACCCATTCGGCCAACAGCGTCGTCTTCCCGGTGCCGGCCGGCGCCGACACGAGCGTCAGCCCCGACGCGCCGATGGTCAGCGCCGAGCGAAGGCCCTCTCGGGAGACGTGGGTCGGCGGCATCCCGGGGCAGGCAACCTTGGCGGCGACGAACCGGGGCAATCGCCGGCTCGCGGCCGTGCCATTGCCTTCCTGCCGCGCCCTGGTGGCGACGCCTGCCATCGATTGGCCCCTTCCCCGCGCCCGGAGAACGGGAAGGACGGCTCGTACCAGATGACGAGTTCGGAGCCCCTCTCCCCGGACCTCGCAGGCCTCGACCACCAGATAACCACAAGCGCCTCTGGGGCTGCAGGGCCGAAGGTCCCCGGCGAGGGCCTCTGCCAGAATCACCCCGTTGGAGTGAGGTACCTCGACGCCGTGGTGTCCCAAGATGGCCGACGTGGAGCTTGGGCCGACCAGCGGTGCGAGACAGCGCTTCCCTGCCCTCTACGCCATACGGTTCGCCGGCAGCTTCGCCCACTACTTGAGCGCCGCCTTCGAGGGCATGTCCGTCGAGCGACAGGGCGAGCTGACCGTGGTGTCCGGCGTGGTCGTCGACCAGGCGCACCTGCAGGGGCTCATTCACCAGCTGACGGTCCTCGGGCTGGATCTGGTCGACGTGCGCCGGCTCGACCCCTCCGGGCCCTGAGCCTCGGACCCGCCCCGGTGACCATCCCGGAGGCCGCCATCGAGCTCGTCGACGGCTGGGGGCCGTTTCGGACGCTCCTCCAGTACCGCGACCGGCACGGGCGGCTGGTCCGCTGGGAGTCCCGGCGCAGTCGCAAGCGACGTCGGGGTCCGCCCCCACGGCACGCCTGGTGGGAGCCGAGGGCCGCCGGCTGGTGGATGGGGGTGCTCTTCGCGGTCGGGTCCCTGTGCTTCGCGCTGGGCAGCGTCCCGGCCTACGCCAAGGCGGTCGGGCCTCAGGCGGACTCGGCCACCTACTTCGTGGGGTCGCTCTTCTTCACCTCCGCGGCGTTCCTCCAGTACCGCGAGGCCGTCGAGGCGCTCCATCCCCTGGAGCCCCCGGGGGCAACCCGGTGGACCCTCCTGCGCGTCCGGTGGAGGCGGATCGACTGGTTGGCGACGGCCATCCAGCTGATCGGCACCCTCGAGTTCAACATCAGCACGGCCCACGCCCTGCAGAGCGACCTCACCACGTCCCAGGCCAACCAGATGGTGTGGCGCCCCGACGTCATCGGCTCGATCTGCTTTCTCGTCTCGAGCGGCCTGGCGTGGTTTGAGGTGTGCCATCGATGGATCGCCTGGCGACCCCGCGACATCGGGTGGTGGATCACCCTCGCCAACCTGGTCGGGTCGATCGCGTTTGGGGTCTCGGCCATCGCCTCGTACACCGTCCCCTCGAGTCAGCAGCTGGTGAGCATCCGGCTCACCAACGGTGGGACGTTGGTGGGTGCGTTGTGCTTCCTGGCCGGCGCCGTGCTCCTGCTCGCCGAGCGCAACACGGGCCCGCAGCCGGCTGCGGTTCCGGTCGGCGCCACTGCGTCGCCCTGACACCGCGACTCTCGGCGGGCCTTGCCCTGGGGGCATACTCGGCCCCCGATCCGGGTTGGACGCGCGTGGAGGGCGAAAGGAGCCACCATGCCGAAGGCAGTGCGGTTCAGCGAGTACGGGGACGTGGACGTCCTCGAGGTGGTCGACGTCCCACGCCCCGAGCCCCGAGCCGGAGAGGTGCTCGTCCGGGTCAGGGCCGTGGGGATAAATCCCGGAGAGTCCAAGATCCGCCAGGGCCTTCTCCACGCAAGATGGCCGGCAACCTTCCCCTCGGGACAGGGCAGCGATCTCGCCGGCGTGGTCGAGGAGCTCGGGCCGAGCGTCGACGACTGGGGCGTGGGAGACGAAGTCCTCGGGTTCACCGACCGTCGGGCGAGCCAGGCCGAGTACGTCGTGGTGGAGGCGAGCCATCTCGCTCCGAAGCCGCCCGAGGTTTCCTGGGAGGTCGCGGGCTCGCTGGCCGTCGCCGGGGGAACGGCGTACGCCGCAGTCGAGGCCGTGTCCGCCGGCGAGAGTGACACGGTCGTCGTCGCCGGGGCCGCGGGAGGGGTCGGCTCCATCGCCATGCAGCTCGCCCGGCTGGCGGGAGCGACGGTGGTCGGGATCGCCGGCCACGACAATCAGGGTTGGCTGACGGACCACGGCGTCCTGCCCGTCCTCTACGGGGAGGGGGTGGGGGAGCGGATTCGCAAGGCCGTCGACCGCGTCGACGCCTTCATCGACACGTACGGCGACCACTACGTGGAGTTGGCTCTCGAGCTGGGCGTCGATCCGGCCAGGGTGGACACGATCGTCCGCTTCGACGCGGTCGAGAAGTACGGGGTCAAGGCAGATGGCAGCGCCGCCGGCACCGAGGCCGGCGTGCTGCGCGACCTGGCCCGCCTCGTGGCCGAGGGCAGGCTCGAGGTGCCCATCGCCCGGGCCTATCCGCTCGGTCAGGTTCGCGACGCCTACAGGTTGCTCGAGACCGGCCACGTCCGGGGCAAGATCGTGCTCGTGCCCTGAGCGGTCATCATGGAACCCATTCGCTCTTTGCTGCAGAGAGGCTGCAGGGCGCCTAATCCGGCCCGTCCCGGCTTCCCCTTGTCCCGGCTCCCGGACGGCGGTACCTGGGGTGCCTCGGGTCCTCCGGGGCCACGAAGTCCCGCTTGCCGTGGCCGTCCACGAGCATCCAGCCCCGGGTGGTCTTGATCCGGTGGTGGTAGCGGCAGAGCCCGTCGAGCCTCGGGAGGACCGTGACGTGCGTGTCGGCCCAGTCCTCTCGGTGATCCCACTCGATCCCGGCATGTTGGTTGCAGCCCCGGACCGCACAGCCCGGGTAGAGCCACTCCAAGGCGCTGCGCTGGAAGGCATTGGGGTGCCGTCCGAGATGGGCCACGTTCACCACGTCGTGGCCCTTGGTCACGATGGCCACCCAGAAGGGGTCTTCCTCCAAGGCCAGCTCCTTGACGGCTCCGACGCTGACCGGTCCCACCCCGACCACCTCGCAAAGTTCGTCGCCCTCGACGTCGCCGCGGACTAGTGCGGCGTGGTCGAGGCGGACGATGAACTTGGGATGGGCGCTCGGTCGGTCGTCCGCCGCGGTCCCCACAGAGAGCCTCGACCAGGGCGTCGGCTCCGTAAGCCTCGGGGCGCTCCCGTCGTCCCTCTCGTCTCGCGTCTTCGAAGATGCGCTCGATCAAGGGATCCAAGACGCCCTTGATCTTGGCCCCGGTCTCGGTCGTGTGGGTGAGGTGCAGGTGGAAGGCGCCCTCGTCGTCGGCGTAGGTGCGCAGGGAGCGCTGCTCGAAGATCCGCTTCCTGCGGGCCTCGGGATCGGGCTCCGCCGCGAAGCGGATCCTTCGAGCCTCGTCCTTCAACTCGCCCAAGGATCCCCGCCGCGCCGTTTCGAGGAGGCGACCCTCGGACTCCGGATTGACGCTGGCTCCCTTGGTCACCGCCCGGGCCTGGTCCCCGGAGAGCTCTCCTCTCCGGGCGGCCGCCTCGGTGGCCGGGAGGGACCCGAGGGCCTCGGCGGTCTCGAGGAGATCCCGGGCGTGCTTGACCGAAGTCCCAAGGGTCCGAGAGACGAGGTGATCGGCCGAGCGGTCCTGACCGGGTTCGAAGGCCGAGGCGTCCTTTATGGCCTTGGCCACCAGGGCCTCGATGGCGCCGAGGGCGTTGCGGGTGACCGTGGTGGCCTGGAGGGCCTGTGCCAGCTCGACCGGGCGCAGACCGACCGGATCGAAGCGCTGTGCCAAGGACAGGACGGAGGCCTGCAGGGCGAGCAGCTCGGCCACCTCGCTGGCCGGTCCCTCCCGGCTCGCCCGCTCCTCCAAAGCCATCGCCATGGCCAACACCCTAGGAAGAGGACGTGACACTTATCGGGCTCTCCGATCTCTGCGTCTCAAGCGACGAAGCCGAATATGGGACCTCTGACCCGAGACAGGGTCGTCTCCACCTCCGAGAATCGTGGGATGACCTCGCCAGGGAAAGTGACAATCGAGCAAAGACCGTTGATCGCGGAGACCCAGCTGGCCGAGAGCGACGCGGCCATCGCCCGACACCAACTGGTCCAGGCGACGCCCGAGGCGACCTACGCTGCTGCCCTCGATCTCGACTTTCTCTCCGTACGTGACCCCCTCCTGATATCGGCCTTCTGGCTGAGAGGTCTCCCGGCAAGGATCACCGGACGAGCTGAGCCCGAGATTCCTCGTCTCGTGCTCGGCGAGGGGAACCCGCTGCCCGGCTGGCTCGTGCTGGGGACGGATCCGCCGCGTGAGGTTGCGTTTGGCGCGGTAGGGAAGTTCTGGCAGCCGCGCATCGAATGGCGGGACGTCGGCCTGGAAGACTTCCGCGACTTCTCCGAGCCCGGCTACGGAAAGATCGCGTGCTCCTTTGTCATCACTCCCTACGGAAGCTCACGCTCTCTGCTCACCTACGAGTGCCGCACGGTCACTACGGATGCTGCGTCTCGGACCAAGTTCCTCCGCTATTGGATCCTCGTCCGACCGGTAGTCGGACGTGTGCTGGCGAGCACCGTTCGGACCCTCCAGGCTCAGGCGGAATCCCGAGTCCAATAGGCAGCACGTCGAGCCACTGTCTCAGCGGACAAGACGAAAGAAGCTGCGCACCTCGTCCACGAAAAGTGCGGGCTGCTCGAATGCGGCAAAGTGACCACCGGCCTCGGGCTCGTTGAACCAGCGAAGATCGGTGAATCGCTGTTCCGCCCATCGACGAGAGACCCGAATAATCTCCCCGGGAAAGACCGAGATGCCGGAGGGAAGCTCGACAGGACCCACACCACGGTCCCGGAAGCTCTCCCAGTAGAGGCGTGCGGACGAGGCGCCCGTGCCGGGCAGCCAGTACGTCATCACGTTGTCGAGCATGTGGTCGGCGCTCAAAGCGTTGTACGGGTCGCCAGAGCAGTCCGTCCAAGCCCAAAACTTCTCGACGATCCATGCGCACTGGCCGGCCGGTGAGTCGGAGAGTCCGTAGCCAAGGGTCTGCGGGCGCGTCGACTGCTGGGACGAGTAGCCGCCGCCCGTCGCCCGGTGCTCCGCGATGGCGGCCAGAGCGGCCTGCTCGCTCGCCGTCAGGTCCCCGAACGTGGACTCGTCGGGGCGCACCACAGCCATGTTGACGTGCACCCCGATCAGGTGCTCGGGCACCTGCTGCCCGAGGCTGGTCGTCACCATCGCACCCCAGTCGCCGCCCTGCGCCCCGTAACGGTCGTACCCCAGCCCGACCATCAGGTCGTCCCAGGCCCGCGCGATTCGGTGCACGGTCCAACCCGGAGAGGTCGGCTTGTCACTCCATCCGTAGCCCGGGAGCGAGGGCACCACGACGTGAAAGGCATCGGAGGCGGATCCGCCGTGGCGCACCGGATCCGTCAGTGGCCCGATGACGTCGAAGAACTCGACGACCGATCCGGGCCAACCGTGCGTCAGGATCAGCGGCAGCGCCGTCGGCTCGGGGGAACGGACGTGCAGGAAGTGGATGCCGAGCGACGAACCGTCCGCGGTGACCCCGGTGCGAAACTGGGGGAAGGCGTTGAACCGCCGCTCCGCCGCCGGAAAGTCGTAGGCCCGCGCCCAGTGGTCGCACAGGTCTCGGACGAACGCGAGCGGAGCGCCTTGCGACCAGTCGTCGACGGTCTCCTTGTCGGGCCACCTCGTGGACCCGAGCCTGCGCCGCAGGTCGTCGACGGCGTCCTGAGTGATGTCGATCCGAAAGGGAGTTGGATCCGCCACCCCGGTGACGCTAATGGGGGTCGAGACCAGCCGCTCGCCACGAGGCCCGCCCGGGTCATGCCGGTGCGCTCCGTATCCTCTTGACCATGCAGCCCCTGCCCGACAAGGAGGCCGCCGCGCCCATGCGAACAATTGGCCGCTTCTTCACGCGGCGGGTCCTCCTGGTCGTGTACTGGGGGTCGGCGGCCTTCCTGGCGCCCTGGGTCGTGGCCCTGTACAAGGAGCAGTCGGCCAACGGTGTCGCCTATCACCTGCATCTCGTGCGATTCGGGGTCTCGTTGCTCATGGTGCTGGGGATGCTCGCCACTGCCGCCGGGTGCTGGAGGAACTCCCACTTCACCGTCGTCTTCGGGACGTTCACCGCGACGCTGACCATCATCTCCGCGTGGTTTGCCACGGTGACCACGACGGGGCGAAGCTTCGATCTGGCCCTCGGCTATGCCCTGATCGTGCAGCTTCCCGTCGCGCTGCTGTGCACGTGGATCGTCCGGCGGCTCTTCCGACCCCTCGGGGGGCACACCAGCCCACCGGCGATGGTCGCGCCCGTCCTCGCCTTCGGTGCGATCGCGCTCCTACCGCTGGTCGTGGTCCTGAGCCACGGGCTCCCCTCCCAGCACGCGGCCCACCATCTCCGGCTCGTATGGACGGGACTCGACATCTTCGAGCTGATCGGGCTGGCGGCGACGGGCTGGTGCCTCTATCGACGCCTACCGAGCGTGGCGGTCGCCGCTGCGTTCACGGGCACCCTGCTCTTTTGCGACGCATGGTTCAACGTCGTCGCCACCACGGGAGCGGTCCAGCTGGCCGGCATAGCGATGGCTTTCGTGGAGCTGCCCCTCTCGGCGCTCTCCTTCGTCGTGGCCCGCCGAGAGGTGAGGGGATGGCCGGAGGCTTCGCCGCGACGATCCGCTGCCATACTTGGCCGGTGAGCGAAGACGCCCTCGAGTACATCGCCATCACGAGGCTCCAGGCGGCCTACGCCGACGTGGTCACCCGTCGCGCCTGGCCGGAGCTCGAGGCGCTGTTCCTCGAGGATGCCCCGATCCACGTCGACACGGTGACCCAGGCCGTGGTCGAGCTCGTGGGGCCAAGGGCCCTCGGGGAGTTCGTCGGGTCCGCGATCGAGCGGTTCGAGTTCTTCGAGTTCGTCATCCTCAACACCGTCATCGACGTCGGTTCCGACGCCACCGCCCACGCCCGCCTCTACATGGTCGAACTGCGACAGGAACGAGGGTCGGGCGAATGGAGCAACGCTTTTGGGCTCTATCGCGACCGCTACGTCTCGGTAGACGGCGGATGGAGGTTCGCGGAGCGCCATTACCAGAGCCTCGCCCGCAAGATCGGGACCGATCCTGCGGCCGTGTTCCCCATACCGACCTGACGGGCAAACGCCGCCGGAGGGCGAGCGCCGGGGACGAACGCGGCGGACCGTAGAAGCGCTAGACGGGGAGCATGCGAACAAGAACACTCGGTCAGGGCCTCGTCGTCTCCGCCCAGGGCCTGGGCTGCATGGGTATGAGCGAGTTCTACGGCACTCGAGACGAGGCCGAGTCGATCGCCACGATCCACCGGGCCGTCGACCTGGGCGTCACGTTGCTCGACACGGCCGACATGTACGGTCCCTTCACCAACGAGGAGCTCGTGGGCCGGGCGGTGGCGGGCCTCCGGGAACGGGTCGTGCTGGCTACGAAGTTCGGCAACGAGCGGCTCCCCGACGGCACCCGGGTCGGCGTGAACGGACGCCCCGAGTACGTCCGATCCGCGTGCGACGCCTCCCTCCGCCGGCTCGGGACCGACCACATCGACCTCTACTACCAGCACCGCGTGGACGCCGAGACGCCCATCGAGGAGACGGTGGGCGCCATGGCCGACCTCGTCCAGGCGGGCAAGGTCCGCCATCTCGGACTGTCGGAGGCCGCCCCCGACACCATCCGGCGCGCACACGCCGTCCATCCGATCGCCGCGCTGCAGACGGAGTGGTCGCTGTGGACCCGTGACCCGGAGACCAACGGCGTCCTCGACACGGTTCGTGAGCTCGGCATCGGCTTTGTGGCCTACTCCCCGCTCGGGCGTGGATTCCTGTCGGGAACCATCGAGAGCCTCGAGAGCCTTTCGGCGGACGACTTCCGGCGGCACAACCCCCGGTTCCAGGGCGACAACCTCGCGAGGAACCTGGAGCTCGTGCGGCGAGTGCAGGAGATCGCCTCCGCCAAGGGGGTGACCACCTCTCAACTGGCGCTGGCCTGGGTCCTCGCCCAAGGGGACGATGTCGTGCCCATCCCGGGCACGAAGCGCCGCACCTACCTCGAGGAGAACGTCGCCGCCGACGACATCGAGCTGACGCCCGACGAGCTGCGCCAGGTCGGCGAGGCCTTGCCGGCCGGCGCCGCAGCCGGCGACCGGTACGCCGACATGACGCCGCTGCACCGCTGAGTCCAGAGGCGCGACCGACGCAGCGAGCACCTCGCCGAAGATCGGGTCAGGTCGCCAAACCCCCGCCATCGACCGGAAGCTCCACGCCCGTGACCAGGTGGGCCTCGTCCGAGGCCAGGTAGACCATCGCCTCCGAGATGTCGGCGGGCTCGACCCAGGGCACCCCGAGGGGCACGCCGCGCCGGGCACGCGCCGCGAATTGCTCCTCCGTCGGATCGTCGCTTTCGGGCACGTAGAGGCGCCGGGACGCCCGGTTGTTCATCATCGGTGTGTTGGTATTCCCCGGCAGGACCGAGTTGACCCGGATGCCGTAGGGGGCGAGCTCCCTGGCGAGGGTGTGCATGAGGCCGAGCACCCCGCTCTTCGAGGCGACGTAGGCGCCGATGTTGGGCACGCCCTTCTTGGCCGCACCCGAGGCGGTGGCGATGATGCAGCCCGGCCGCGCCCTCTCGATCATCCGGGGAACGACGGCGCGAATCGTGTTCCACACCCCGATCAGGTTGATGTCGAGGACGTCGCGAAACGACGCCTCATCGATCGACCAGACGGGCCCTCCGGAATGGACGATGGCCGCGTTGGCGAGCACCGTGTCGATGGGGCCGATCTCGCGCTCGCCCTCCCGGACGACCGCCTCGACCTGGTCGACGTCCCGCACGTCCGCGATCCCGACGTGCACCGTGCCCCCCGCTCGGGACACCGCACGTGCCGTCTCCTCCAGGTCCCCCCGCGTCGCCAGGTCGTACGGGGCGGACGGGACCGGCGCGCAGAGATCGAAGCCGATGATGCTCGCTCCCTCCTCCGCGAAGCGGACGGCGTGCGAGCGGCCCTGGCCCCGCCCGGCCCCCGATATCAGCGCCACCTTGCCGTCGAGCCGTCCCATCGCCCTCCCTCTCGTGGGTGGTCAGATCGGGCGGGTCACCATCG
The DNA here is from genome assembly GCA_963773635.1 of uncultured Actinomycetes bacterium. Classification (GTDB taxonomy): domain Bacteria; phylum Actinomycetota; class Acidimicrobiia; order Acidimicrobiales; family RAAP-2; genus CAVZBW01. The sequence goes on from CAVZBW010000005.1 coordinate 2,332,413, forward strand.
CCGCCGCGACCTACTCTCGGCGTTGCGCGGCACCGTCGGCAAGTGGCCCCCAGCCGCCCCCGCCCGGTGTCTCGACCCGCACCCGCTCCCCCCGGGTGAGCTGCCAAGTGCCCTTGCCGTCGAGCGGCACCTCCCGACCGTCCGGTCGGACGAGCGTGTTGCGCCCGACTGCGCCCGGGAGCCCACCGGCGAGGCCCCACGGTGCATGCTCGCGGCGCTCCGATTGCAGGGTCAGCGTGCAGTCGGCCAGCACCTCGATCTCTCGGACGAGGCCGTCCCCTCCGGTGTACTGCCCGAGCCCACCGGTCGAGGGTCGCAGCTCGTAGCGCCAGACGCGCAGCGGGTAGTCGAGCTCCACCGCCTCTGCGGGAGTGTTGCGGGTGTTGGTCATCCCGGTGTGCACCCCGGACATCCCGTCCCGGGCCGGCGTCGCGCCCTCACCTCCGCCGAGCGTCTCGTAGTAGCTGAACGGACGCTCGCCGCTCGTCCCGATCAACAGGTTGTTCATCGTGCCCTGGCTCGCCGCGGGCACCTTCGAGGGCAGCGCCTGCGCGAAGGCACCCATGAGGACGTCGACGATGCGTTGGCTCGTCTCGACGTTGCCGGCAGCCGTGGGCGCCGGGAAGCTCGCGTTGACCACCGAGGCCTCGGGAGCCTCGACCAGCAGGGCCCGGTAACAGCCGGCGTTGGGCGGCGCGTCCGGGTCGGTGAGGACCCGGAAGACGAACATGGAGCAGGACAGGGTCACCGCGAAGACCGCGTTGCAGTTAACCGGCACCTGTGGATCGCTGCCGGCAAAGTCGATCGCCACCTCGTCGCCCCTCACGGAGACCGCGGCGCGAATGGTGACCCCCTTGCCGACCTCGAGCACGTCCTCGAACCGGTAGCAGCCGTCGGGGATCTCGCGCACCGCGGCCCGGACGCGCCGGTCCGAGTAATCGCAGACCGCTTCGGCCGCCTGGTGCAGACGATCGACGCCGATCCGGGCTGCCAGCTCTCGGAGGCGGACCGCCCCAACGTGGTTCGCAGCGAATTGCGCCCGCAGGTCACCGAGGCGCTCCTGCGGCGTCCGGGAATTGGCGACGATCAGCCGGACGACGTCGCCCCGCTCCCCCGAGGCGTCAGCGACGAGGGTCGGCGGGATCCGGATTCCCTCCATCGCGATGTCGGTCGCGCCGGCCGGCATCGACCCGGGCGCGGCCCCGCCGACGTCCGAGTGGTGGGCACGATTGGCGACGTACCCGAGCAGCTCGTCGCCGCGCTCCGCGTAGACGGCGCTCACGATGGTGAGGTCGGGAAGGTGGGTCCCGCCCCGGTAGGGGTCATTGACGCACGCCTGTTGACCGGGCTCGAGCCGGCCGAAATCGTCGAGCACGGCGCGCACGCTGGCCGGCATCGCACCCAGGTGCACCGGAATGTGCTCCGCTTGCGCGACCATCTCGCCGTCCGGATCGAAGACGGCGGCCGAGCAGTCCGCTCGCTCCTTGATGTTGGGCGAGTAGGCGGCCCGCCGCATCGCGACTCCCATCTCGTCGGCGACCCCGGAGAGGGCGTGACGGAACACCTCGAGCTCCACCGAGGAGAGCGGGCGCTCAGGTCCCAAGGTGCACCACCAGGTTGCGCGCCCGGTCGACGATCGCGACCTCGCCCGGGTGGAGCAGGGTCGTGGTGTCGGGCTGCTCGATCAGAGCCGGTCCCTCGACCCGGTCACCCGTCCTCAGGCCGGCGCGCGACAAGACCCTGGCCGTCACGGTGGCCCCCTCGACACCGATCTCGCGGGATCGCTCCGACTCCGCGTCGCCCTGGTCCCAGTCGTGCGGGGGCCCCGACAGGACGGGCTCCCCCTGCCCGACGACCCGCAAGGTGACGATGCGCACGGGCTGATCCGGCATGGCGTAGCCGTAGGCCTGCCGGTGGGCCTGGTGCAGCAGCTCCGCGATGCCTTGGTCCCCGTCCAGTCGGATGCGAAGCTCGTGGGACTGGCCGGCGTAGCGGGCATCGACGAACCGAGCCAGTGCGACTCCCCCGGTCGCCCCCTGCCGATCCAGCTCGCGTCGCACGCCGTCCTCGAGCTTCGACCAAGCGGTCGACAGGTCGTCGTCCACCTCGGCCATCACCGTGCGGGAAGCCTCGAAGCGGGGTGGAGCGAGCAGCAGCCCGAGCGCGCTCAGCACGCCGGGCGCCGGGGGCACGACGACCACGCGGCAGCCGACCTCCCTGGCGAGGGCGGTGGCGTGCAGCGGGCCGGCCCCGCCATAGGCCACGAGCGCGAGACCGCTTGGATCGACGCCCTCCTCGGTGCTCACTCTGCGAAGGGCGCGCGCCATCGTCGCCCGCACTACCTCGAGGATGCCGTGCGCTCCTCCGGATCCTCTCGGCAGGCTCTCGAGGGCCGTCACCGCACGCGCCATGTCGAGGCGGAGACCGCCCCCAAGCTCGCGCCGGGGGTCGAGGTGACCGAGGGCGCAATGGGCGTCGCTGACCGTCGGCTCCGTGCCGCCGAGCCCGTAGCAGGCGGGACCCGGGTCGGCGCCCGCGGAACGCGGTCCCACGCGCAGCGCTCCCCCCGAGTCCACCCAGGCGATCGAGCCGCCGCCGGCTCCCACCGTGTGCACGGCCACCGCCGGGGTACGAAACGGAAGGCCGTCGATCTGCGAGGTCGTCGCGATCTCCGGCTCGCCGCCCCGGATCAGGCAGACGTCGGTCGAGGTTCCGCCCATGTCGAAGGCGATGGCGTCGGCAAACCCCGCCTCGGACGCCACCGCACCCGCGGCCACGACGCCGGCCGCGGGGCCTGACAGCAGCGTATGGACGGGCGCCGAGGCGGCAAAGTCGATCCCCGCCGTCCCTCCGCTCGAGGTCATGACGGTGATGGTCGGGCCGGAGACGCGCTCGGCAAGGCTGGAGAGGTAGCGACGCATCACGGGCTCGACCGCGGCGTTGAGCACGCACGTCGAGGCCCGTTCGTACTCCCGGAACTCCGGCAAGAGGGCGCTCGAGCGGCTGATGGGCGCCCCGATCCGGACCAGCGCCCGCTCCAGTCGCCGCTCGTGGTCGTCGTTGGCGTAAGCGAAGAGCAGGCTCACCGCGATCGACTCGGGATCACGACGTTGGACCTCGTTCACGACGAAAGCGATCTCGTCTTTGGTCAGCTCGACGATCTGCTCACCCCGTGGACCCATGCGTTCGGTCACCGTGACGACGAGGTCGTGCGGCACGAGCGGATGGGGGCGGGTCACCGACAGGTCGTACAGTGCGGGGCGGTCCTGGCGGCCGATCTGCAGGACGTCGGCAAACCCATCGGTGGTGACCAAGACGGTGCGGGCGGTCTTGCGCTCCAGCAACGCGTTGGTGGCGGTCGTCGTGCCGTGCGCGAGGTGGCGGACCTCCCCGTGCCAGGCCTCGGACAAGCCCCGTGCAACACCCTCGGCCTGGTTCCCTACGGTGGTCGGCACCTTGACCGCTCGAGGCGCCCGGCCCTCGACGTGCACCACCACGTCCGTGAACGTGCCTCCGACGTCGACGCCGGCGCTGGCCACGATCTGCGACGGGGCGTCCACCGGCTCGCCGATCATCCCGGCCGACACTACTCACGCCCTCCCTGGGCGAAGATCAGGGTGCACGGGCCGCACGGCCCGATAGGTTCCTCCGACGTGGCTCGCCGCTTGGTCCTGTGGGACATCGACGGAACCCTCGTGCGCTCCGGAGGGATCGGTTCTGCAGCCTTCGACCGCGCCCTCCAGGGGGTCTTTGGTCGCATGCCGGAGGCCACGGTGCGGATGAGCGGCAAGACCGATCCCCAGATCGTCCGCGAGTACATGGAGCTGATGGAGGTCGACGACGTGGACTCCCTACCGGACGTGCTCAGGGTGCTCGAGCACGAGCTCGCGGCCGCCGAGGAGGAGCTCGCCACCAAGGGGAGCGCCTGCGAGGGTGCCGCGGACGTCCTGGCCCGCCTCCACGAGGATTCCCGTGTGGTCCAGTCCGTGCTCACGGGCAACATCGCTCCCAACGCCGTGGTCAAGCTCGCCGCGTTTGGTCTGGACCACCTGCTCGACCTCGAAGCGGGCGCCTTCGGCAGCGACCATGCCGACCGCCGGGCCCTGGTCCCGATCGCCTTGGCCCGTCAACGCGAGCTGCGGGGACTCGCCTTCGAGCCGGCGGAGACCTGGGTGGTCGGTGACACGCCGAGCGATCTGGAGTGCGCGCGGGCGGCGGGAGCGCGATGCCTGCTGGTCGCGTCCGGCAGGTTCACGCTCGACGACCTGACGCCCCTCGGGGCGGAGGGTGTGGTGCCCGACCTCACCGACGCGGACCGCATCGTCGAGCTGCTCACGGCGGGGCTCTGAGGGAGGCTGCCCTCGCGCCGCAACACGCCTACCGGAGAACGATGGCCCCCTCGAAGACGACGCCCTCGTGCCAGATCCCGGTAACGCCGGGCTCGAGGGTGAAGCACTCGCCGACCGCCAGCGGACGCCCCACCCGCCCGGACACGACCGGGACGCCCTTGCTCGCCGGCAGGAACACGGTCCAATAGGGGTCGGCGAGCGACACCGGCGTGGCGATGTCCACCCCGGGGGAGAGGGGCCCGTTCCACGCACCTTGCGCCGTGATCGCCAGTGCCCGGAAGGTGACCGGAAGGCCGGCGACCGTCCCGGACCAGTCGGCGAACCGCGCCTCGGTCAGGGGAGTGGCGGGCGGGGGGCTCACGTGCAGCCGAAGCTCGCACTCGATGATCTCCGGACGCTCGGCCTCGCCTCCCATGGGCCAATCCTACGATCGAACGGGCCGATTCGAGCTGTCGGCCGTCGTGTTACCTTTTCCAGCCTGCGCCGAGCAGGGGCACGGTGAAGCCCGCCCTTGCGGCCAACAGCCGGCGCGGCCCGTGCACCCATGACACCCCCGCCGGAATTCCCCGTCGAGCGCCACCACGTCCGTCGGATCACGGTCGCCGGGATGCTGCTGGCCTTCGTGGTGGCCGCGGTGGCCACCCTGCTGGCCATTCCCCGAGGCGGGAACTCGAACCCGATCATCAATACCCTGCAGCTCTCCAGGGCGCCGACCGCCGCGACGATGCTGCTGACCGTCGACTCGTTGGACGCCAACCGAGGGCTGCTCCACGTGCGAGTCCAGGCGGTCGGCGGTGCGAAGCTGCCGCCGGAGGGCGTCACCCTCTTGACGAGCGTCGGAGCGATCCCGATGATCACCATCGTCCCGGGGCAGATCGACCGTGAGGTGTCGGCCACCATTCCCGTCTCGAACGGCGACGTGAGCCAGTACCCCTTCGACGTGTACCGCCTGACCGTGCACGTGGAGGCTCACGCCGGCACCGGACCCGGTGCGGCGACGGGAGGCCAGAGCCTCAACCTCCCCTTCATCGTGGTGGGTCGGAACGACGCCGCCGGATTCGCCAACTCGAAAACGCCGCCGGTCCAGACGCAAAACGGCCAGGTGCTCGACGTCCGGTTCTGGCGGACCGTGTCGACCCGCGGTTGGGTGTTGGCCATGATGGCGATGTTCTGGTCGATCGCCATTGCGGGGGCCGCGGTCGCCATCCTCGTCTTTATGGGGGAACGACCCTGGGAGACCCGGCTGTTGGCATGGCTCGCCGCAATGCTCTTCGCGCTCGTCTCCCTGCGTGCCGCCGCACCCGGGTCGCCGCCGATCGGCACGTTCTTCGACGCCTACGCCGTATTTGAATCGGTCACGGTCGTCGCGCTCGGGCTGATCGGCATGACCGTCTACTACGCCGCGACTTCCCGCCGCCGCCTCGGGCTCTAGCCCCCTCCGTTGGGCTCCGAGCACAGCTCACGCCGCGGGCAGGCCGCGCCCCGGCGGGATCAGCTCGTCAGGTAGCGGTCGATCACCCGGTGCATGTGGAGGATGTTGGACTCCTGGCGCGGGTTGAGCCGGAGATCGGCGCAGCCTCGAGACTTCATGCCCGTCTGGACGTGGGCCATGTTGGCGAAGTCCTGGTTGGTGATCAGCCCCCAGTCCTTGGCGGTCCAATCGGGGTAGACCTTGTGCTCGCAGTCGCGCCAATCCTCACCCGGCCACTGGAGGGTCCACAGGTCCATGATGGCGCTGTCGGGGTCGAGCCCGTTGGGTCGCACTCGAAACATGATGGCGGTCCCCGGGTAGATCGGACCGACGACGTTGGGGAACCAGTAGAAGTCGTCCGCGCTGGTCATCTGCTCGGCGCTGAGACGTGACACGTCGAGGCCTCGGGACGCGAGGAGCGCACGCCTCCGCTGCTGGTACTCCTCGAGCAACGTGCGTCCGGGGGGAAGCGGGGCGTCCCTGAGCTCCTCCACGAGCTGGCGCTCCTGACGGTAGAAGAGGCCGCCCAGCCCGCCCACGAGCGAGGCGAGGATCTCCCATTCGTCGAAGTCCCCCTCGCCGAGGCCGAGGCGGGGACTGGGACGCAACTGCCGGCGTGCACTCGGCAACCTTCCGTAATGGGCGTGGGTGTCGAACTGCTCGTACTCCATGCTCATGTCGTCGGTCCAGGCCAGGATCTGGGGGTGCGTCCCTTGGACGTGGTAGCCCTCGTTGAAGGCGTCGATCACCACCTTCCAGTTGGCCGGCAGGATCGTCGTCTTGTGGGAGTAGAAGCGCATCTCCTCCAGCCGGTAGGCGCCCAGCCAGTCGGGGATGGGGTGGAGGTAATCCAGGAGTGGCGGAGCGTCCGGGTCCATGTTGATGAACACGAACCCGCCCCAACACTCGGCCCGGACCTCGCGCAGGCGGAGGTTGGAGGGCACCGGGCCGAATTCCTCGCGATCGACGATCTCCTTGATCCGACCGTCGAGGTGATAGCGCCAGGAGTGGTAGCGGCACCGGATCTCGCAGTCGGAGAACTGGCCGCACCCGTCCGCCAGCCGGGTGCCCCGGTGGAGGCACGTGTTGTAGAAGGCCTGCACGGCGTCGGGAGCCGAGCGCACCACGAGGATCGACTGGTCGCCGATCAGGTACTCGACGTAGTCGCCCACCCCCGGGATCTCCTCCGTCCGGCAGGCCACCTGCCAGACCCGCGGCCACAGCCTCTCCATCTCGAGATCGGCAAAGGCCCGGGAGACGTAGCGGTCCTTGGGAACGAGCCCGTCCTCCCCCACGAGCAGGTCGGCGAGCTTCATAGAATCCACGGCAGGTCCCGTCCCTTCTGGCAGACCGGTCCACGGCGCTGGCAAGATCGAAATCTACCGGAGCGAGGGCGGCGACGGGGCTGAGGCAACCGGGCGATTCGGGGGGTGATCCACACGGAGTTCAACCTGGCGGACATGTACGAGTGCGTGGCCGACGAGGTGGCCGAGCGTGAGGCCGTCTCGTGCGCCGACACCCGGCTTTCCTTCGCCTCCCTCGATCGTCGGGCCAACCGGCTCGCCCATGGGCTCGAGCGGCTCGGTGTCGCCCGCGGCGACCACGTGGGCATCTTTGCCTACAACTGCGTGGAGTTCGTCGAGATCCTGCTCGCCTGCTTCAAGATCCGTGCCGTGCCGGTCAACATCAACTTCCGCTACACGGGCGACGAGCTTGCCTACCTGCTCGACAACGGCGACATCACGGCCCTCTTCTTCCACCGGATCCTCACACCGCACGTCGAGTCCCTCCCGGCTCGGCCTCCGAAGCTACGGTCGCTGATCGCCGTCGACGACGACAGCCGGGCGGACGTCTCCGGGTTGGAGTGCACGCCCTACGAGGCGGTCGTGCAGGCCGGCTCCGACGAGCGGGACTTCGCCCATCGGTCCGCCGACGACCACTACATCCTGTACACGGGGGGAACCACCGGCATGCCGAGGGGGGTCGTCTGGCGCCAGGAGGACATCTTCTTCGCCACGCTCGGGGGTGGAAACCCCGGTGGACCGCCGATCGTGCGGCCGGAGGAGATCGGGCGCACCGTGCACACCAACCGAGCGCAGCGGGCCACGCCGTTCCTGCCCGCCGGTGACCCCGGCCCGGACGAGTTCGTCAACCTGACCCTCGGTCCGCTCGTGCACGCCAGCGGCCAGTGGTCGGTGCTGGGCTCGCTGCTGGCGGGTGGACGGGCCGTCCTGTACCCGCGGCGGAGCATGGACATGGGGCTCGTGCTCGACCTGATCGAGCGGGAGCGGGTGACGATGCTGACCCTGGTCGGAGACGCCAGTGGTCGGCCGTTGCTCGAGGCGCTGCGCAACGACGCCGGGGCACACGACACGTCCTCCCTCCTCCTCCTCGGGTCGGGGGGCAGCATCCTCTCCGGCGAGGTCAAGGATGGCCTGCTCGCGATGCTGCCGAGCGTCCTCGTGATCAACGAGGCCGTGGGCTCGTCGGAGTCGCCGGTGCAAGCGGTGTCCATCGGCCAGCGGCGCGCCACGCCGTCTCCGTCGCTCGAGTTCGCGCCCAAGCAGGGCATGACCACCGTGGTCGACGAGCACCTCCGACCGGTGGAGCCCGGATCGGGGGCCGTGGGCCGGCTGGCCACCGCCGGGTACGTGCCGGTCGGCTACTACAAGGATCCGGTCAAGAGCGCCGAGACCTTCGTCGAGTTTGACGGCCGGCGGTGGTCGTTGCCCGGCGACATGGCAACGGTCGAGGCCGACGGGACGATCCGGCTGCTGGGCCGGGGCTCGCTCTGCATCAACACCGGGGGAGAGAAGGTCTACCCGGAGGAGGTCGAGGCGGTGCTCAAGTCCCACCCGTCGGTGGCCGATGCGATGGTGGTCGGCCAGAACTCGTCGCGATGGGGTCAACGCGTGGCCGCCGTCGTCCAGCCCGTCGACCCCAACGCCCCACCGACCCTGGAAGACCTGACGACCCACTGCCGCGGTCACCTGGCCGGCTACAAGGTGCCGCGCCACCTCGTCGTCGTCCCCGAGGTCCCCCGTTCGGCCTCGGGCAAGGCCGACTACCGGTGGGCGCTGGAACTGGTGGGCCGCGAGGAGCCTGCGGCGGGACTCGCGGAGGCCGTGGAGCCCACGGAGGCCGTGGAGCCCACGGAGGCCGTGGAGCCCGCGGCGGAGGCTGCGCCATGACCAACCGCTCGGCGTCGCGTCGAATCGCGCCGATCCTCATCGCCATGATCGTCGTCGGCACCCTGATCGCCCGGCGGCGCGGCTACAAGGTGGGTGGCAACGTCGCCGTCCGCTGCCGGGCGGGCCACCTCTACACCACCCTTTGGATCCCCGGGGTCAACCTCAAGGCACTCGATCTCGGTCTGGCCCGGCTGCAGTACTGCCCCGTGGGCCGGCACTGGAGCCTGGTCACCCCGATGCGAGACGCAGACCTGACCGAGGAGCAGCGGCAGCTGGCGCGTGCACACCACGACGTGTGGCTGCCCTGACCCGTTGGCGTCGGACGAGCTCCCGGTGACGGCCCACCCACCGGCCGGGACGGAGCACCCCGGTCCCACCCGGATTCCACTCAACTTCTTTGGCATTCCCTTCGGCCTCGCCGGACTGGCCGGCGCTTGGGTCACGGTCGCGCACTTCGGCCAGGCCCCGGCGTGGGTGGGTGACGCACTGCTCGTGATCGCCGCCGCCGCATGGGTGGTCATCGTCTCGCTGTACACGCGCCATGCGGTCTCCCGGCGGGGTCGCTGGGGCAGCGATCTGCTCGACCACGTCGCGGGTCCCTTCGCCTCCCTCGCCGTCATCACCCCGATCCTCCTCGCGGTCGAGGGCGTGTACCCGCACGCCGAGGTCCCCGGCCGGGTGCTCGTCGACGTCTTTCTCGCCCTCACCGTGCTGCTCGGAGCCTGGTTCACCGGGCAGTGGATCTACGGACCGCTCGAGCTCGACCGGTTCCACCCCGGCTACTTCCTGCCGACGGTCGCCGGCGGATTCGTGGCCTCCGCCGCCGCGGCAGAGGTGGGCCAGCTCCGGCTGGCGGAATTCATGTTCGGACTCGGGCTCTTCTGCTGGTTGATCCTCGGCTCCACGATCCTGCTCCGGCTGTTCTTCCGCCCCCCGCTGCCCGCGGCGCTGACGCCGACGCTGGCCATCGAGGTCGCACCCGCTGCGACCGCCTTTCTCGCCCTCCTCGCCATCAACGGCGACCGCATCAACGCCGGGGCGGCGGCGATCGCAGGATACGGCGTGCTCATGGCGCTCGCGCAGGTCCGGCTGCTGCCGGCATACCTGCGCCTCAAATTCGCCCCCAGCTTCTGGGCGTTCACCTTCGGCTGGGCGGCGGTGGCCTCGAGCGCCATCCGGTGGGTCAACGACGCCGCGACGCCCGGGGCGAGCGCCTACGCGTACGTCGCCCTCGCAGGCATCACGGCGCTCATCGGCGGCATTGCGGCCCGGACGGTCGTCGCCGTCTGGCGGGGAGAGTTGCTCCGGGGTGGAGGGCCCACGGCCTCGACCGCCGCGCCCGGGGAGGCCGGCACCCCGGCACCCGCCTCCTGACGCCGTCCCGTTACACCAGCTCGAAATACCCGGGCACGGCGGCGTGCGGGGTGTCCAGATAGACCTTTGCCTCCGGGTTGCCCGAGAAGCGGCCGTGGCTCCAACGGACCTCGACGTGACCCCGCACCTCGTGCACCTCCAATGAGCTGCGGTCCTCGGCCAAGGCCCGCCAACCGACCCGGGGCTGGCCTCCCGGCTGAGCCGTCACCTCGAAACGGCGGAGGCGGAAGTGCTGGCGCCAGTCCCACGGCGTGGCCACGCGCAGGCGGAGCGACCCTTGTGCCGAGGAGCCGAGGATGAAGTAGGGCGCACTCCCCATCCGCAGGATCCGCCAAAAGAGAGACTCCCGTGCCGAGCGGACGTGGGTCCTCTCCTCCCAGAGCCGTGCGGTCTCGGAGGAGACGGCCGCAACGAACTCGCGGTGGACCTCGCCGAGATCGGCGGGCCACCCGCCGGCCAACGCCGCCGACAACTGGCGGCGCTCGGGGGTTCGCAGGTCCCCGACCAGATCGGGTAGCGGACCCAGGTCGAGCGCCTGGCGGACCGACTCGTAGAGCGCCTGGTAGCGCTCGGCGGCGACGTGCCCGTACCAGTCTGCGTCCCGGCCACCGTGACCGCCCTGGAGCAGGCGATCGAAGAGGTGGAAGGGCGAGGCATTGATCACGATCTTGGACAGGTACTTACAGCTCACGAAGAAGACGTGGTCGATTCGGAGATCCACCGGGGCCACCTCGTCCCCGGGCGCCCGGTGGGAGCCCTTCCATTCGACGATCACCGGCCGGCGACCTCTCAGCCCGTCGGTCGACTCGAGGAAGGCGGTCCCGTTGGACCACGCGTTGTCGAACTCCGCCGCCAGGCCACCGCCCTCTCGAGCCCGCCCCAGGAGCTCCCATGTCTCCGGCGATACGGACACCATCTCCGGCGGCCGCTCCACCAATGCCCGGTCGACCGTGGGGAGGCCCAGCATGCCGAGCCCGGTGACCAGCTCGGTCACCGTCGTCCGGAGGTCCGGCAACGATCAGTCCTCGAACAGGGGCAGGAACTGCATCTCGATCTCCGCCATCTCGACGTCGGACGGGGTGTGGAGGTCCATCGAGGGATAGACGTCGATGATCGCGTCGCGTTGCCTCATCCAGGTGGTCACGGCGTCACCCCACCGCTCGTCCAGAAGCGCCTGACGGAGCGAGTCACGGACGTCGTCCGGCAGGCCCGTGGCCGGCGTTGCGGCAACCACCTGGAGCGCCAAGACCCAATTCAGGGTTTCGAGATCCTCAGCCGCAAAGACCTCGGGAGGTTCGCCCCGAACGATCGCGCAGGCGATGACTCGGCTCATCCACCAGATCTTGCCAGGTCCTCCTTGGTCCAAAAGCCTGGAAGAGGAGATCGATGATGACCACCTTGTGCATAGCGCTCGAGCCGAGTGCGCCCCTCGTCGGAAAGCATCTCGATCGCATCGAAGAAGGCCTGCCGCCCTGCTGCTCTCAGGGCGACGTCGCCCTCACTGCCTCGTTTCGGCAAATGAGAGGTGAGGAACACGAGAGGGGTGCCGGAATCCTCTGCCGGGTTGTTGGCCAGAACGTGGGCACGTCCGAGGCACTTCCAGACCGTATCGGTCCGCAGGAGACCGCCCCTGGTCGTGGTGAAGGCTCCCGTCACGTCGAAATACCAGTTTTGTCCCTCCAAGTCGACGGCGAGGATGTTGACCGACAGCCCCAGGCCGCGGAGGCGGTGGTTGCGCTGGACAATGGAGAAATTCGCCTCGATCAGAACCTGCTCGGCGATGGCCTGCGCCGCCTTGCCTTTGTGCGATGCACGTGCCTGAAAGTCCTCGTCCGGCGGCACGGGAGGCGCTGTGGAAGCGACGCCTCCCTTCGAGCTCCTTCGGGACGCTTTCGGCCGCGCCCGTGGGTGAGCGACCGTCTGGAGCCTCCCGCCGCGCCAGCTCGACATAATCGGAATCCAGGTCGTAGCCGACGAAACGCCGACCCACCTTGGCCGCAGCCACCAGCGCGGACCCCGAGCCCATGAAGGGATCGAGGACGAGATCGTTCTCGTACGTGTACAGCCGGATCAGGCGCTCGGGGAGCTCGACGGGAAACGGCGCCGGGTGCTGCACCCGCTTGGCGCTCTCGGGGGCGATGTCCCACACGTCGAGCGTCGCGGCCATGAACTCGTCGCTCGAGATGGAGTTTTTGTGAGGAAGCTTCTTGGCCTCGCGCTCCTTGACCGAGAGCGCCCGATCGAAGCGACCCTTGCTCGCGATGACGACCCTCTCGGTGATGTCGCGCAGCACCGGGCTGGCCGCGCTGCGATAGGACCCCCAGGCGCACGAGCCGCTGGCCCCCTCGCCCTTGCGCCAGATCACCTCCCCGCGTAGGAGCAGGTGAAGATCGTCCTGCAGGATCCGGATGACGTCCGCCGAGAGGCTCCGGTACGGCTTGCGACCGAGGTTGGCCACGTTCACTGCGATGCGGCCACCCGGCTCCAGCTTCTCCTTGCACTCGGCGAAGACCTCCCTCAGGAGGTCGAGGTACTCGAAATACGAGCTGGGGGTCCCCTGGCGGTCGAGCTCCTCCTCGTATTGCTTTCCGGCGAAGTACGGGGGCGAGGTCACGACCAACGCCACCGACCCGTTGGCCACCTCCTTCATGTGGCGCGCATCGCCTCTGATGCACGACTCAGCGATCCTGTCTGGTTTGAGGACCTCGGAGTCGCGGACGATCTCGGGAGCCTCGAAGCGGGCGTAGAAGGCGGCGGCGTCGTGCGCCTCCCGCCGGCTGACCCCGAAATTCGACGTCGCTGTCCGTCTACGCTCGCTCACCTGTCCACCTCTTTCAGACGCTACTCAGCCGAGGACGGCGGAGGAGGAATCCTCTGTGTTCGAGGATAGCGAACGGGTGTTCGTAGCTCGGAGAGGTGCTCGGGACACCAGCGAATGTAGAGTCCGCGTCGGGTCGGAGATCCGAGACGACCGATACCGCCGGAGAGGGAGGCTCGAACATGGTCGCCGAAGCCGTCTACACCGCCTCGCACTGTGGGATCTGCGTGACAGATCTGGATCGCTCGCTGGCCTTTTACCGGGACGGCCTGGGGTTCTCCGAGGGCACCGTCTACAAGGTCGGCGACGAATTCGCCGCGAGCTTGGAGGTGGAGGGCGAGGGCGAGGTCGTCGTCACCTCGTATTTCCTCCACCAGCCCAGCCTGACGGTCGAGCTCCTGCACTTCGAGAGCCCCGGGTCCGTGGGAGCGCCCTCGACCAACCGCAACCGTCTCGGTCTGACGCACCTGTCCTTCCTCGTGGACGACGTCGACGAGGCCGCCACTCGCCTGACCAGCTTTGGCGGCACGATCATCGAGGGATCGCGGATCGGGAAAGGGGACCCCGACTCGGTGCAGATCCTCTTCTTGACCGATCCCGACGGGGTGCGGGTCGAGCTGATGCACATCCCCGCCCCGTGATTCCGGGCGCGGCCACCAAGACACCCCACCACCACGTGATCGGAGAGCGGCAATGACCACCAAGTCCGACTTCTCGGAAGAGGAGTGGCACCTCGTCCTCGAGGCGCCACCGAGCGCGGGGATGATCGTCGTGACGGCCCAGCGCGGCGGATCGTTCCGCGAGACCATCGCGATCGCCAAGGCGTACGTCGAAGCCCGGAAGCAGCACGGAGAGAGCGAGCTGCTGGACGAGATCGTGGCGGCAAAGCCCGAGCGGGACCACACCCATTACCACTCCCCCGAGGAACTCAAGCAGCAGGGCCTCCAGCACCTACGCGACGCGGTCGCCCTGCTCGAGCGCAAGGCCACCCCTGCCGAGGTCGAGGAGTACCGCCGGTTCATCGTCAACCTGGCCAACAAGGTCGCCGCGGCTCACCGGGAGCACGGCCAGTCCGTGAGCGAGGCCGAGTCGGCGGCCATCGACGACATCACGGCGGCCTTGCAGCCGACGCACGCTTAGCGGCGATCGTCCCGGGGCGGAGAGGCTCCCGGATCCTGGAAGAGGCTGGGCAGGTTGACGACGATGGCTTCCTGGCTGCTGCGAGCCAGCACCACGACGGCCGGCTCGTCGAGGGAGGGGTTCTCCTCCCGGTGGGGCACGAAGGGCGGCACGAAGACGTAGTCCCCCGGGGACGTCTCGAGGCGGACCTCTTCGCCGTCGCGGGCGAACACAAAGACCGGATGACCGGAGACCACGTAGATACCGGTCTCGGAGTCGCCGTGGTGATGGTTGGCCGATCGCATGCCGGTCGACACGCGGCTCTCACCCATCCAGATCTTGGCCGAACCGGTGAGCCGACCGGAGATGGCCTCGAACCGCTGCATGCCGGGGGTTTGGGACGTCTCCGGGGAGAGGTCACCCCCTGACGTGCGCATCAACGGTCGATGCCACGCCTCCGTCCCCTCGTCCCCGGGCCCGCCGGCCTTCGCGCTGCCAAGCTCCGTCATCCTCGCCCCTCCGGAGCAGTCTCTCGCGACCGATCGAGCAACGCTCGCCCGGCTCCGGTCAGGGCCGTGTCGGGCTGGGGCGTGTGCACCCGGCCGGTGAGCGAATCGCGGAAGTGACGCTCGAGGGGGTTGTGCCGCGAGAGTCCGGGATTGCCGGTCAGCTGCAGCCCGATCTCGACGGCTTGGAGGGCGTTGGCCGTGACCACGTGCTTGACGAGGGGGCCGTCGCCGAGGGTCTCCGGACCGAGATCCCCCTCGTCGATGCGGCGGGCCAGGTCGGCCACGAGGACGCCGTTGGTGCGCAGAAGGCTCTCGATCCGCCCCACCTCGAGCTGGAAACGCGGCAGCGATGCCAGCGGCGCGCCGAGGTTGGAGGGTGTCCGCTCGTTGAGGTACCCGACGAGCCAGTCCCGAGCCGCCAGGGCGACCCCCTGGTAGAGCGCCGCCAACAGCGCGTTGCCCCAGACGAGCGTCAGCGCCCTCACCGGATCGCCCGGCGCGTCCGGGCGCCCCACGTCGACGGCATGGGCACCCGGGATGACCGCGCCCTCGAACACCACGTCGTGACTGCCCGAAGCCCGCAGGCCGATGTGGTCCCAGGTCTCGAGCACCTGGTAACCCGGCGTACCGGCCTCCACGATGAACTGGCCAACGAGGGGGTCCGCATCGTCCGTCCGGGCCCAGACGGCCAGCCATCGCAGGACCGGTATGCCGGTGCAGTACGTCTTTCGACCTGTCAGGCGCCAACCGCCCTCGCCGGGCAGTCGCTGCGCGACCGTCGCGGGCAACCCTCCACGAGCCGGCGTACCGAGCTCGGGCTCGACCCGCAGCGCGTTGATGAGGGCCGCCTCATGGACCGCCGATCGCTGCACCCGTGACCGGACCTCGGCCGGCCACCGATTGCCGGGCCGGGCCAGCTCCGCCTGGAAGACCAGCTGCCACACGACGACGAGCGCCACCGAAGGGTCGGCACGCCCGAGCCTCTCGACGGCCGAGACCGAGTCGCGCAACCCCCCACCCCCGCCCCCGAGCGCGCGGGGCACGGTGAGGCTCAGCACTCCGGTCGGGGCAAGTGCAGCGAACGCCTCGTGAGGAAACGAGCCGGCGCGGTCGTGGTCACCGGCTCGATCGGCGATGGATCCGGCCACCCGATCCAGACCGACCCGGTCGTACGTCATCGCTCCTCCCAATCCCGATCGCGGCTCATCGCCCCGTCGACTCGTGACGATGCAGCCCGTCGGCGGCGCGCTCGAAGTCCCAGATGGAGACCGCGGGCAATCCGACAAAGGCGGCCCGGTTGGCCTCCGGGACGATCTCTGCGGCCGCGGTAAGCGCCGAGGCCTCCGTGAGCGGCGGCTCGCGCAGGGTCCGCAGCGTCAACCCGTGCCGGGCGGCCGCCTGCACGTAGTCCGACGGCAAATGGCAGTGCAACCGCATGAATCCTCGATGTTCCTCCCCCACCGGAAACTGAGCCTGCCATCCCAAAAGGACCAGGAAGGGGTGCACATCGCTCACGAGAAGCCGCCCACCGGGCCGGAGCACCCGGCCCAACTCCCCGAGCGCCGCCGAGAGATCCGAGACGTGCACCAGGGCGAGGGCGCACACGACGGCGTCCACGGAATCGTCATCCAAGGGCAACGACGTGAGATCGCCACGATGAAAGGAGGCCAGCGGTAGCTTGCGGCGGGCGATGGCGAGCATGGCGTCGGACTGGTCGACGCCGACGACGTCGTGGCCCCGAGCGGCGAGCCTTGCGCTGTACCGACCCGTCCCGCAGGCCGCATCGAGCACCGTTCCGGGCTCCAGCTCGTCTATGAGGGCCATCATCGGCGGCTCCTCGACCGAGAACAGTCGCAGAGGCCTGTCGTAGGCCGCCGACCATCGGCGGTATCCGTCGGTGAGATCGAATTCCGTTCCGAGGGGCGCAGCCCACCGCGGCTCGCGGCCGACCTGTGCGGCCAGCTCCTGCACCTCGCGAGTGCGCGCGGCGCGCCCGTCGGCATCGTCACTGAACGCGGAACGCAGGAGGGCGAGCCCCTCGACACCGATGACGTACTGGCCGAGCGTGGGCTCACTGGGCACGAGTCCTCCCGAGGTCGCGAGACGGGGTCCTGGGGGAGGCTATCCAGCAACCGCCGGATCGCTCGAGTGCACCCTCCGCGCGGCGATCCAGGTGAACGGCTGGCGAGCCCCCGCAGGGGTCAGGTGCACCTCGCGGCGCTCTTCGACGACCCGCCACGTCTCCGCGAGCACCGAGGCGAGCTCGGACGCGTCGTAGCGGGCCACCGGAAGGCCCGAGCAGTGACCGGGCCCGTCCGCCGCGAACGTGGCGAGGACCAGGCCGCCGCCCGGAGGGACGGCGGATCCCAGCCTGGCGAGATACGACGACCGTTGGTAGGAGTCGACCAGGAAGTGGAAGAGCGCCCGGTCGTGCCATAGCGCGTAGGGGCGGAGGGGGCGCCAGGCCAAGACGTCGTCGTGGATCCAGGTCACCGGGGCGTCCGCGGGAAGGCCGCCGCGCGAGGCCTGCAGTGCCGCCGACGAGATGTCGAGCACACTGAGGTCGTCGAAGCCGAGCTCGATCAGCCGGTGTACCAGCCTCGAGGCTCCGCCCCCGACGTCGATCACCGGCGCGTGCCGGTCCACGCCCAAGGCTTCGATGAGCTGGAGCGACATCCCTGGCTCGTCCTGGGACCAGCTGACCCCCCCGATTCCTCGGCTGCCATAGGCCGCGTCCCAGTGGTGCTCCGACCCCTCGGCGGCTCCCGACGGGACCACGATCCGACCCTAACCGAGGGCCGGGAATCCCCGGGAGCGCTTCCTTGTTTAGAATATTCGTAGATGCGCATATTCTCAGGAGGGGGACCCATGTCCGACGAGTTCGACCCCAAGCTCCGCGAGGAGCTGGAGGACCTGACCGCGGGAGTCTGCCGCGCGCTCAACGACCCGAAACGGCTGATGATCCTCTATGCCCTCGCCGAGGATCCCCGCTCGGTCGGCGACCTGAGCCGGCTGCTCGACATGTCCCAGTCCAACGTCTCCCAGCATCTCGCCGTGCTGCGGGATCGCGGCCTCGTCGACGCGGAGCGTAACGGAAACCGAGCCATCTACACCCTGCGGGACCGCAGGTTGGTCGGAGCGATCGACCTACTCCGAGAGGTCATGAACGACGAGCTCGACCGCCGACTCGGCCTGCGGGCCGAGGCATGAGGACCTGAGGAGGGGAGCGATGTTCTTCCGCCAGTACGAGCTGGGCTGTCTCTCGCTGTTCAGCTACCTCATCGGGGACGAGACGACGGGACGCGCCGTCGTGGTCGATCCCCAGCGTGACGTCTCCGAGTACCTCGCCGACGCCGACCGCCACGGCCTGCGCATCGAGCGGGTGATCGAGACGCACTTCCACGCCGACTTCCTCTCGGGACACCTCGAGCTCGCCGCTGCCACGGGGGGCGTCGTCTCCTACGGTGCGGGGGCTCAGGCGGAATTCCCGATCGAGACCCTGGAGGACGGGCAGCGGCTCTCCCTCGGCGACGTCGTCCTCGAGGTGCGGGCCACTCCCGGACACACCCCGGAGTCCATCTCCGTGGTCGTGTTCGAGCACGCCACGGACACCGAGCCGTGGGGGGTCCTCACCGGAGACGCCCTGTTCGTCGGCGACGTCGGGCGTCCCGACCTCCTCGCCTCCGCCGGATGGGCGGCCGAGGATCTCGCCCGGGAGCTCTATCACTCGGTGCACGACCGCCTGCTGAGCCTTCCCGACGCCACGCGGGTCTATCCGGCGCACGGCGCCGGCTCGGCCTGTGGCAAGCAGCTGTCGACGGCCGTCGCCTCGACCATCGGCGACGAGCGAAGAACCAATTACGCCTGCGCGATCCCCGACGAGCAACGCTTCGTCGCCTCGGTCGTCGGCGGCCAACCGGCGGCACCCCGGTACTTCCCGTACGCCGCCGGTGCCAACCGGCGATCACACGAGCTCCTCCGCGACCGGGATGCCCCGAGGGCGCTGGACATCGAATCGGTGCTGTCGTTGCAGTGGCGCGGCGCGGCGGTGGTCGACGGACGGACGCCCGCGTCATTCGCCCACGGACACTTGCGCGGCTCGGTGAACGTCGACCTCGACGGGCGGTTCGCGGAGTATGCCGGGGACGTCGTGCGCCCCGGCCAGGACGTCGTGCTGGTGACCGACCGCGACCGCGAGACGGAAGCCAAGGTCCGCCTTGCACGGATCGGCTTTGACCGGGTCGTGGGCTACCTGCCAGAGATCGAACAGGTCCTCGTGACCCGGCCCGACCTGGCGCAGCGCGCGCCCCGAGTGACGGCCACCGACCTCGCCAACTGGGTTACCGAGGACCCCTCCCTGCAAGTCGTCGACATCCGCAACACCTCCGAGCAGGAGGCCGGGCTGATCGGCGGGAGTCGGACGATCCCGCTGGCCCAATTGCTCGACCGCGAGGCCGAGCTCGACCGGGGGGCACCGACGGTCGTCTACTGCGCCCGGGGCAACCGCTCGTCGATCGCGGCGTCGCTGCTCCGATCCTCCGGCTTCCACGCGGTTGCGGACGTGCTCGGCGGGTTCGAGGCCTGGCGGGAGGCCGATCTCCCCGTGATCACGCCGGGCGAGGAGGAGCGCAGAGGTTGAGGGGCGTCCTCGCCTCTCCCCTCGGCTTCCTCATCGGCGTCTCGCTCGGGGCGCTCGGCGGGGGTGGGTCGATCCTGGCCGTCCCGGTCCTCGTCTATGCCGCCGGACAGACCACGAGAAACGCCACCACCACGAGCCTGCTGCTGGTGGGTGCGGCCGCTCTCGTCGGCATGGGGGCGCACTACCGGGCCGGGCGTGTCAAGGTCGGCACGGGCATCGCCTTCGGAGCCGCCGGCGTCGGCGGATCGCTCGCCGGCTCCGCCCTCAACCGCCACATCGACCCCAACGTCCTCCTCCTCGCCTTTAGCGGGCTCGTCGTGGTCGCCGCCTGGCGGATGGTGGTGGGCTGCCCGACCTGCACCCGGGTAGGCGAGGAGCGGGCGCTGGCCGCCGCCTCGTCGAGCACGACCGTCGTCGTCCGCCGACGTCTCGATTTCGGCACTGCGGCGAAGGTGCTGGTGGCGGGGACGGCAATCGGCTTTCTGACCGGGCTCTTCGGCGTGGGCGGCGGATTCGTGATCGTCCCGGCGCTGACGCTCGTGCTCGGCCTGTCGATGCCGGAGGCCATCGGGACGTCCCTGCTCGTGATCGCCATCAACTCCGCGGTCTCGCTCGGCAGCAGGATCGCCACCACCTCGGTCCAATGGTCCGTCGCGATCCCCTTCACGATCGCCGCGATCGCCGGTGTGCTCTACGGCAACCGAATCGCCGGCCGCCTCGATCCGAAGCGAAGCCTCCGGTGGTTCGCCGTCCTGTTGGTCGGCGTGGCCCTGTACACGGCTGCACGGGCATCTGTTGGCATCGCCGCCGCGTAGGCCCGGCGGATGGAGCGACGGCGGAGTCGCCGGGCTATTCGTCGCGCAGGAGGCGACCCCCACGCTCCCGGACGGCTCGGTGAAGATCCCGGGTCGTCAGGGATTCCAGGCCGGCCGCCGCACACAGGAAGGGCTCGAACAGCCGCCAGCCCAGCTCCAGGGCGGCGGCGTGGCCGGCGGCAAGCCGCGCCTCCGTGTCGCCGGACACGTGAACTCGGGCCTGCTCGACGAGGTCGGACACAAACGGGAAGTTCCTCTGCATCCGTCCGACCGGGTACCCGTCGAGGATGGTGCGTGCGACCACGCGGAGATGGCGGTCGGCCAGGGCCTCCATCTCCTCTGCAGACGCCCCGCTGTCGTAGCGCTCCTGCAGCGTGTCGCTCAGGCGATTGAGTACCGCGGCGACCAGATCGTCCTTGGCACCGAAGTGGCGGTAGACGAGCCCGTGGTTGACGCCGGCCCGGGCGGCGATCTCTCGCACGGAGGTGGCCGTGGGGCCCTGCTCGGCAAACCGGTCCGTGGCCGCGGCAAGGATGGCGTCCATCACGTCTTCACGCCCGCGGGGTCGTTGCTTCTGCATCGATCTCCTTGCTGTAGTCACTCGACTACGCTACGCTCTCACCAATGGTACCGACCAGCCCCCTCGTCGAGGGTCCCCGGCGCTCCGAGCAGCCGTCCGCCGGTCCTGAGCTCGCCAGGTTCCGCGACTATCCGCTGATCGTGGGGCCCCATCTCCACCTGATCGAAGAACGAGACCGCCTTGCCGGCCTGAAGTGGGACCACTTCGACGCGACACCGCTGGGCGCGACGATCGGCGCCGAGCTCTCGGGGATCGACCTCACGGGAGATCTCGGCGCCGCAGCGATCGAGGAGATCCGTCGGGCACTTCACGAGTACAAGGTGATCTTCTTCCGCGACCAGGCCATGACCTCGGAGGAGCACGTCGCTTTCGCCCGCCGCTTTGGCGAGCTCGAGGAGCACCCCTTCTTGCCGCCAAACACCTCCGAGCCCGAGCTGGTGCGATTCGCCAAGGACGAGCAGCAGCGTGGATACGAAAACTCCTGGCACCACGACGTGACCTGGCGAGAGTGCCCGTCGATGGGAGCGACCCTGCACGCCGTGGCCGTCCCACCCCTCGGCGGTGACACCCTCTTTGCAGACATGTACGCCGCGTACGATTCGCTCGACGCCGAGACAAGAACCCAGATCGACGACCTCACCGCCGTCCACGACTTCACGCAGTCATTCGGCAGCCTCATGGACGCCGAGCAACTGGCGGCCATGCAGGCCCGCTTCCCGGCGGTGCGCCACCCCGTCGTCTGCACCCATCCCGTCACCGGAAGGCGCTACCTCTACGTCAACCGGAACTTCGTGAGCCACGTCGAGGGTCTCGGGCCCGACCAGAGCACCGCCCTGCTGGACCGGCTCTCCCGCCAGGCCGACTACCCCGAGCACCAGTGTCGTTTCCGCTGGTCGCCCGATGCCGTGGCCTTTTGGGACAACCGGGCCGTGCAGCACTATGCGACCAGCGACTACTGGCCCCATCGCCGCGTGATGGAACGAGCGTCCATCTGCGGCACGCGTCCGTTGGCGTAGACCAACCCGCAACGCCGGGCGCCGTGTCGCCGGGCGTCACGGCGAGGCCTGTCTGAGGCTCCCGATACCGAGCGAATCCTCCTCGGCGAGATCTTCGGTCTCCGCCGGTTCCGGGAGCGACGGACTGGGCGGGTCGTCGAGGAAGCCCAGGGGAGGGACGAAGAACAGGTTGCCGGTGACCGCTGTCGAGAAGTCGAGGATCCGGTCGTAGTTCCCCGGCGGGTCGCCGACGAACATGTTGGACAGCATCTGCTCGATCACCTCGGGGCTCCGTGCGTAGCAGATGAAGTACGTCCCGAACTCCCGCGAGCCGACCCTGCCAAAGGGCATGTTGAACCGCATGATCTGGCGCTCGTCCCCGCTCTCGTCGACGATCGTGTTGAGGGCGACGTGGGAGTTGGCGGGTTTCGCCTCGTCGGGGAGCTCGATGTCGCTGAGCTTGGTGCGACCGATCGCCCGCTCCTGCTCAGCGACGGGCAGCGCATCCCACGCCTCCAGATCGTGGAGGTATTTTTGGACGACGACGTAGCTTCCTCCAGCGAACTCGGGATCCTCGTCGGCGACGAGGACGGCGTCGCGAGCCGCATTCCCTTCCGGGTTCTCGGTGCCGTCCACGAAACCGAGCAGGTCGCGCTCGTCGAAGGAGCGGAACCCGTGCACCTCATCGACCACTCGCACGTCCCCGCTGACGCCGTCCGTCAGCCGTTGGGCAAGCTCGAAGCACAGGTCCATCCGATGCGCCCGGATGTGGAACAGCAAGTCACCGGATGTCGCGGGTGCCCGGTGCCGATGGCCCGTGAACGTGGGGGTCGGATGCAATCCCCGCGGACGTGCCGGGCCGAAGAGCCGATCCCAGAGATCGGCGCCGATGCCGACCACGCAGGTCAGATCTCCCTCCGGAATCCGAAATCCAACGGATCGCCGCAGTCCGCTGACGCCCGACAACAGATCACGGATCTCGTCCTCGGATCCGGGCTCGGCGGTCACCGTGAGGAAGATCGCCGATTCGGTGATCGGCGACAAAATCGCCTGGGGCTCGGTCGGCACGGCTGCTCCCTCTCTGGCTCGGCGTCAGCCGATCAATGCTCCGGCTGCACGCGCATTCTCCCTCGCCGGGGCAGGGGACGCACCTATGGGAGGTCTCCTCGGAGACCGGGTCCACCGACCGGCAAGAAGGGGGGTCTGCACGAGACCTTGGTCCCTTCCCAACCGTCCTCGACGTCCGGCACGATGAGGCTGATGGGTACGGCCGGCGCACGGCCCGCTGAAGGGTCCTGGTTCTCGGGAAGGCTCAATCTCCTCCTGCTCGGCGGGACCGTGGCCTTGCTCGGGTCCGGAGGGCTCCTCCATCTGATCGGGTCGGGAAGCACGGGAGACCTCCTGTGGATCGTGGCGGGCTCCCTCGGCGCTGCCGTCACCCTCTGGTCCATGCTCGAGAGCCTCCGACATGGCCGCCTCGGCATCGACGTCATCGCCTTGCTCGCCCTGGTCGGGGCGCTGGTGGTGGGCGAGTACCTGGCCGCATCGGTCATCGCGGTCATGGTCGCCAGTGGGCGAGCCCTCGAGGAATGGGCGGCCGGTCGAGCCCGGCGTGATCTCAATGCCCTGCTCGAACGAGCGCCGACGCAGGCCCATCGCTACGAGGCCGGGTCGCTCCAGACTGTTCCCCTCGACGACGTGAGGATCGGAGACCTGCTCATGGTGGGTCCCGGAGAGATCGTCCCGGTCGACGGGACGGTGCAGATCGCGACTGCGGTGATCGATGAATCCGCCCTCACCGGCGAGGCCCTCCCCGTCGAACGCTCGGCCGGAGAGGCCGTCCGTAGCGGAGCCGTCAACTCGGGAAGCCCCTTCGATCTGCGGGCCACCACGCGGGCGGACGACAGTACCTACGCCGGGATCGTGCGGCTGGTGGCGAAGGCCGAGGCCTCCCAGGCGCCTTTCGTTCGGCTCGCCGACCGCTACGCGCTGTGGTTCCTCGGCGTGACCCTGTTGGTGGGTGGCGTTGCGTGGATCCTCGGTGGTGCCTCGCGAGCTGTTGCGGTCCTCGTCGTTGCCACACCATGTCCACTCGTCCTCGCCGCGCCGGTCGCCTTCGTCTCGGGGTTGTCGTTGGCGGCTCGGCGCGGCGTGGTCATCAAAGGGGGTGCCGTCCTGGAGCGCCTGGCGCGTTGCACGACGGTCCTCCTGGACAAGACGGGCACGCTCACCGTGGGAGAGCCGGTCCTCTCCTCCATCGTCCCTGCGGGGGCCCTTCCGGCTGAAGAGGTCCTCACCCTCGCCGCCTCCCTCGACCAGGTCTCGCCCCACGTGTTGGCGAGCGCCGTCGTGCGGGCCGCCGGCCAGCGGTGCGGCCCGCTTGCCCTTCCGACGGACGTCGAGGAGGTTGCGGGCCAGGGCGTCCGAGGCCTCGTAGACGGGAGACCGGTATCGGTGGGCAAGGCCGCTTGGGTCGGGGCGGTTGGCACGCCACCCTGGGTGCGCGAAGCCCGGCGAAGGGCGCGCATCGACGGGGCGCTGACCGTCTTTGTGGGAGCCGACGATCGAGCGGTGGGCGCCCTGCTGTTCGACGATCCGATCCGTCCCGACGCCGCTCGAACGTTGCGACGGCTCCGGCGCAACGGCATCGACCGCATCGTGATGGTGACGGGCGACCGGGAGGAGGTCGCGGAGGCCGTGGGGTCCTTCATCGGCGTCGACCAGGTCCTCGCCGAGCGCACTCCGCCGGAGAAGCTGGAGGCCGTCGAGCTGGAGCGGCGCAACGCGCCGACCATCATGGTGGGCGACGGCATCAACGATGCTCCCGCACTGGCGCTCGCCGACGTCGGGGTCGCGATGGGGGCCAGAGGGGCGACGGCGTCCTCGGAAGCGGCGGACGTGGTCCTGGCCGTGGACCGGATCGATCGTCTGGGTGAGGCCCGCAGCTTGTCCGTACGGACCCGCCGCATCGCCCTCGAGAGCGTGGTCTCGGGGATGGGCATGTCGCTCGCCGCCATGGGACTGGCGGCGGCCGGGCTGCTGCCGGCCCTCTGGGGCGCCCTGCTCCAGGAGGCCATCGACGTGCTCGTCATTCTCAACGCCATGCGCGTCCTCCGCTGGCGGCCAGCCGAAGCCCACCTGGGCCAGGCAGATTCTGCGCTGGCGCAGCGGTTCCAGACCGAGCACCGGGCGATCGAGGCCGACCTTCTCCAGCTCAAGGCGACGGCCGACTCCTTGGGCTCGCTCCCGCCCTCCGAGGCGGTCGGGCGGCTGCGGGCGATCTACGAGCTGCTCCAGCGTGAAGTGCTGCCGCACGAGGAGGCCGAGGAGACAGTCCTCTATCCGGCCCTCAACCGGGTGCTGGGCGGAGCGGATCCGACCGGACCGATGAGTCGCGGACATGCGGAGATCACCCATCGAATCCGGCGTCTCGGCCGCTTCCTCGACGAGCTCCGAGACGAGGGGCCCGACGCAGTGGAGACCGCCGACCTCCGCAACCTGCTCTACGGACTCCACGCGATCTTGAGCCTTCATACTGCGCAGGAAGAGGAGAGCTACCTGTCGCTCGGGGACGGGCCCGATGTCCCGAGCGCTCCGGTCTCCTCTTGCAACGCCTCGACGTCGCTTGCTCGCAACCCATCCGCGGGTCCGACGCCGCGAGGGACTCGCTAGCCGAGCACAGCCCGTGCCTCCGCTATCGCATAGACGACCAGCACGTAGGCCGCGACGGGGTCCGCCCACCACCAGCCCAACGTCGCGTCGAGCGCCAATCCGACGACGGCGCTGGCCAGGACGCCGTCGATCAACGTCACCCGCGCCTCGTGACGGAGAACGGGATTGTCGAGCACACGTCCGGTGCGCTCCTTCCCGTAGGCCAGGGCAAACATGACCAGCGCCGTGACGGCCGTCCATACGAGGCCAAGCCGGCTGGTGCCGCCGTGGAAGCCAAGGGCAAGCACAGCCGAGCTCTGGATGGTCAGGTAGCCGCCGAGGACGATGAAGGCGACGCCGATGAGCCTGAGGGCCCGTCGTCGGCGCTGGGCATCGGTACCCGAGAGCTCCCAGATAACCACGACGGACGCACCGATCTCGATCAACGAGTCCAGTCCGAAGCCGCCGAGGGCGACCGAGCGAGCGGCGACGGCGCTCGTCAGTAGGATCGCCGTACCGGCGACGTTCCAACCGAGGGTCGTGCCCTCGAGCACGAAGCCCCCACGACGCGACAACCGCATCAGCCCAGCATGTACCCGCCGGCATCCACCAGGATCGACTGCCCCGTGATGGTCCGGCTCTCGTCGCTGGCCAGAAAGAGGGCGAGATTGGCCACGTCGTCGGTCGTCGAGATGTCACGCAGCGGCACACCGGAGAGCAGCCGGGCTCGCTGTGCGTCGTACTCGACACCTTGCTCATCTGCCGTGCGCCGGACCCAATTGCGCCAGAGCTCCGTGTCGATCCCGCCCGGTACGAGACAGTTACACCGGATCCCGTACGGTCCCACCTCCAGTGCGACGCTCTTGGTGAAGGCGCGCAGCGACGCCTTGGCCGTGACGTAGTGACTCTTGCCGGGCACACCGCGAAATCCCGCCGTGGACGAGAAGTTGATGATCACACCACGACGTCGTTCGAGCATGGATTGCTTGAGCACCTCGCGGGTGCACAACATCGCGGCGGTGATGTCGACGGCGATCGTGGCGTTCCAATTCTCCAACGTCTGTTCCCAGACGTACAGGTCTCTGCCGGGCGTGGCCGCGTTGTTGCAGAGGACATCGACTCGCCCGAAGACCTCCACGCAGCGAGCCACCATGGCCGTCACGTCCGACTCGTCGGTCACATCCGCCCGCATCGCGACGGCGTTGCTGCCGCAGGCGGCGGCCACCTCCCGGACCAACTCCTCGCGCCGCGCCGTCACGAGCACCTTGGCCCCCTGGTCCACAAACAGCTGGGCCATCACCGGCCCGAGTCCCGTGCTCGCCCCCGTGATGATGGCCACCTTCCCGTCCAACCGGCCTTGCGTCATCCCGCCCTCCCCTCCGAATGTGGTCGGTTCCTGCTTCCCGCGATCTCCGCACCCGAACGTAGACGGGACGGCTGAGCGATAATCCGGTGTCCGTGACGGTGCGATGTGGGGGGAGGGGTCCAAACCGGAATGCTGGAGCACGGGACCTACGAGAGTCTGGACGCGGTCGGTATCGCCGAGCTCGTCCGCCGGGGAGAGGTCACTGCCGACGAGGTGCTCGATACGGCCCTCGGGATCATCGACGAGAAGAACCCGTCGGTCAACGCCCTGGTGAGCCGGCTCGATGATCAGGCACGCCAAGCGATACGGGCCGGGCTCCCCAACGGGCCGTTCACCGGAGTGCCCTTTGCCATCAAGGACCTCGGGCTGGCGTGCTCCGGATCGATCACGACCAACGGGTCCCGGTTCTTCCGTGATCGCCTGGACGACCACGACAGCGAGATCGTCGCCCGCTACCGCGCCGCAGGCCTGGTGATCGTCGGGCGGACCAACGCTCCAGAGTTCGGGCTGAACCCGAGCACCGAGCCCGCGCTCCACGGGCCGACACGGAACCCCTGGGATACGGCTCGCATTGCCGGCGGGTCGAGCGGTGGGGCAGCGGCGGCGGTCGCGGCTCGAATGCTGCCAACCGCCCACGCCAGTGACGGCGGGGGCTCCATTCGATCTCCCGCGGCGTGCTGCGGGATCGTGGGGCTCAAGCCCACCCGAGCGCGGCTCTCCCTCGCCCCCGACGAGGGCGAGGCGTGGTGCGGTTTCCACACGGATCACGTCGTCAGCCGAACGGTGCGCGACAGCGCCGCCTTGCTGGACGTCGCCGCAGGGCCCGCCGTGGGGGATCCCTATTGGGCCAACCCGCCCTCCAGGCCGTTTGGCACCGAAGTCGGGGTCGACCCCGGTCGGCTCCGCATCGCCGTCATGCTCAGCGCTCCGGGAGGCACAGCGGTCGACCCCATGTGCCAGACGGCCGCGGAGGACGCGGCCCACCTGTGCGAGTCGCTCGGACACCACGTCGAACTGACCGAGCCCCGCTATGACCACCAACGGCTCATGTCGGCCTCGACGGCAATCGTCGGCGCCTGCACCGCGGATGTCGTCGATCGGCGTGCCCAGGAGCTCGGCCGGGCACCGGGCGAGGACGACCTGGAGGCGGCGACCCACCTGCTGGTCGAGCGGGGCCGGCAGGTGAGCGGCGCGCAACTCGTCGATGCGGTGCGCACCGCACACGTCGTATCCCGTCAGGTGCGCAGCTTCTTCGAGCGCTACGACGTGCTGATCACACCGGCGCTCGGTCAGCTCCCACCCGTCCTCGGAGTGTTCGACGCCAACCGCCAGGACTTCCAGGCGTACATCGAGGCGGTGGTGGGTTTCACCCCTTTCACGATGACGTGGAACGCCACCGGTCAACCGGCCATCTCCCTCCCGCTGTCCGAGACGTCCTCGGGATTCCCCGTCGGCGTGCAATTCGTGGGCCGATTCGGCGACGAGGCGACCCTCATCCGTCTGTCGAGCCAACTCGAGTCCGCCAACCCGTGGGCTGACCGGCGGCCAGCGGGTGGGTCCTAGGCGATCCGAGAACTGGCAGCGGCAGCGCTCTAGGGGCTACCCGGTCAATCGGGAGCCGGACGGTGCGCGAGGTGCACCACCCCGTTGTCGTAGGAGTTGCAGGCGAGGAGATCGAGCTTGCGTGGAGGAGCGCCGTCCGGGAACAGCCGGGGACCGGTTCCTACGGCGATCGGATAGACGAACAGGTGCAGTTGTCGATGACCCCGTCCAACGTGATGAATTCGTGCACACCAATCGCTCCCATCACGGGCCTCCTCTGTCGGATCGTCGTTGGATAGACGCCGGAGAGTGCGAGGACTCATCGGTGATCCTTCATCGCACCTCCGCCGTACCCGACTTATGTGCTAACGGCAATGTATGGCTAGTACACTATTAATTCATGCCGAGGCGTCTGCCGGAGGAGAACAAGTCAGCCGGGGAATCGGTTCGTCGTGAAGAGCTCGTCGAAGCTTTCCTCGCGGTCAGTCGGGCGCTGGTGGGAGTCGCCGCACGCTCCCTCGCCAACTTGGCCGAGGACGTTACTCTGACCCAGTACCGCGTCCTCATCGAGCTGGCGTCCCGCGGGCCGCAGCGGATCACCGATCTGGCCGAGGCGTTAGGCGTGGACAGCTCCACGGCGACAAGGATGTGCGATCGCCTGGTACGCAAGGAGCTCATCCAGCGGCGGCGCACCGACACAGATCGCCGAGCGGTCCGCATAAGTCTGACTCCCTCGGGCCGAGACCTGGTGGCACAGGTCAGCCGGCGCCGCCGGGCTGAGATCGCCAAGATTTTGCAGAGACTGCCCCGGTCGGACCTGGCCCCGGTCCTCGAGGCGCTGCACACGTTCGCCGAGGCCGCGGGCGAAGTGCCCGAGCAGGACTGGTCCCTCGGCTGGGGCGTCGAGCGATGAGGAAGAAGCTGCCACCAGGATCAGCCAGGGGGTCGATCGGGACGCCAGCCAGGTGGTTGCGAGCCTCACAGCTCGGGATGGTGGTCATGGCCCTGGCGGTAGGGGTAGGTGCAGGATTCGGCGCCGCCGGCTTTCGATGGCTCGTTTACGGCTTCACGTGGCTCGCGACGGGTTCGGAGCAATTCGGCCAGCAAGGCCGCGTCTCGAGCCCGCACCTGCCATGGCTCGGGATCTGGTTCCTCCTCGTAATCCCGATCATCGGGGGCCTGTTGTACGGACCTCTGATCCAGCGCTACGCCAGGGAGGCGCGGGGCCATGGAGTGCCCGAGGTCATGTTGGCGGTGGCGGAGAACGGCGGGAAAATCCGACCTCCAGTGACCGGCGTGAAGGCTCTTGCTTCGGCAATCTGCATCGGCAGCGGAGGCTCGGTCGGGCGGGAGGGTCCGATCGTCCAGATCGGCTCGGCCCTGGCCTCCACCTTGGGGCAGGTCGTCCGGATGTCGGAGAGTCGGCTGCGCATTCTCGTGGCCTGCGGGGCCGCCGGGGGGATCGCGGCCACGTTCAACGCGCCGCTCACCGGCGTCTTCTTCGGCTTCGAGATCATCCTCAGGGACTTCTCCATCGAGGCGCTGTTTGCGACCATCTTGTCGGCCGTCGCCGCGGACCTGATCAGTCAAGCGTTCTTCGGCTCGGCGCCGTTCTTTTCGAGCCTCCCGCATGACCTGACGGTGCACCACCCCTACACCTACCTCCTCGTCGCCGTCCTGGGCTTGGCCGCCGGCCTGATCGGCTGGGGCTTCAAGACGGTGCTCTACAAGTTCGAGGACACGCTCGACGCACTCTGGCGCGGTCGTCCCGAATGGGCGCGGCCCGCGGTCGGTGGTCTGGCTCTCGGCGCAGTCCTCCTCCTGCTCCCTCAGATGTATGGCGTCGGTTACCCCGTGATGGACAAAGCCGTCACGGGCCAGTACGTCTTGTGGTTCCTGGTCGTCCTCCTGGTAGGCAAGGTAGTGGCGACCAGCCTCACGCTCTCCATCGGAGGCTCCGGAGGGATCTTTGCCCCATCGCTCTTCATGGGAGCCATGGCTGGTATGGCCTTCGGCGACGTCGTACAACACCTCTTCGGTCACATCGTCAACTCGCCCAGCCTCTTTGCCATAGTGGCCATGGGCGCAGTATTTGGTGCGGCGGCCCAGGCACCGCTCACGGCCATCGCGAGCGCGGTGGAGATGACCGGCAATTTCACCCTGACCCTGCCGGTGATGCTGGCGGTCGGCATCGCCTCGGCCGTATCCAAACACCTCAGCTACGGCAGCATCTACACGACGAAGCTGCTGCGCCGAGGTATCGACATCGAACGGCCGAGGCCGACCAACGTCCTACAACTGCTGACGGTCGCCGAGGTGATGCACCCGATCACCGGGCTTGACGGACACGCCTCCCTCGAGGCGGTCGACGTTGGACGACGCACCCCTCTCGACAAGGAGGCCTTGACCGCCTTGGTGGGCCCGGGGAGCGATCTCGGCTCGCCCCAGGTGCTGTTCTCTAACGAGACCCTCGACCAGGCTCTGCGACAGCTCGTGCTCTACGGCCGAGTTGGCCTGCCGGTTCTCTCTCCGGACGCACGGCACCTCGAGGGATGGGTCACCCGGGGCGCAGTGCTGAGCGCCCTCGCCGCCAGCACACGCGCCACAACTCGAGAGGTCGAACAGGGCGTCCTCGCGACGGAGATCTCCGATTCGGACGCTGCAGCACACCTCCATCGCCCTCCTGCGCCGCTTGCGGGTTCCGAGGTCCTCGAAGTCACCGTGAAGCCCGGGGCGCCGGCCGACGGTCAGCGGATCGGTGACGTTGTCTGGCCCCCGGGATCGTTGATCGTCGGCGTCTCCGAGCAGGGCGATCTCGTTGCGCCCAGAGCCGACCTGCAGCTGCATGCCGGAGACCGGGTGGTCCTGCTCGTCGCCGTGATGGAAGAAACGACAGATCCGACTCCTCGGGAAGTAGCGACTAGCAAACGCGAGTACGGAGGTCACGCTTGAGCACCTTGCCGGACGGGTTCCGAGGCAGAGCCCGGAGGAAGGTGACCTGCCGTCGGGACCTTGAAACGGGCCAGCTGCTCCCGGCAGTGCGCGATCAGCTCATCTTCCGTCGTCGCATGTCCCGGACGCAGGACCACGAAGGCCACCGGAACCTCGCCCCAACGATCGTCGGGCCGTCCTACGACGGCCGTTTCGAGCACCGCGGGGTGTTCGTAGAGAACCCTCTCGACCTCCGATCCGGCGATGTTCTCGCCGCCGGACAGGATCATGTCCTTGAGCCGATCGACGATGAAAAGGTATCCGTCGTCGTCGCGCAGTCCGATGTCGCCGGTGTGGAACCAGCCCCCGGCGAACGCCTCGGCGGTGGCGTCCGGATCGCGCCAGTACCCCTTGAACACTTTGGGGCCGCGCATCACGATCTCGCCCCGCTCACCAGCGGACACGGGTCGGCCCTGATCGTCCCAGACGTCCAGCTCGACGTCGAGGCACGGTCGACCGACGCTGCCGAGCTTTGTCACGATGCTCTCACGATCGAGGAAGGTGTCGCCGGAGACGGTCTCCGTCAGCCCGTACGCATCGGCGAACCACGCCGAGGGGAACGTCTGCTGGATCCGCTCGATGAGCGGGATCGGCATCTTCTCGCCACCGTTGACGATCACTCGCAAGGAGGACAGATCGCGTTCCTCGATGTCGGGCAGGGCCAGGATGGCGTTGACCATGGCCGGCGCCAGCCAGACGGTGCTCACCTGCGACCGCTCGAGCTCGTCGACCACGGCGGCGGCGTCGAACGTCCGGTGGATGATGGTGGTGGCGCCGGCGGCGATGAGCGATGTGGTCGTGAGATCGAGCGCCCCCACGTGGTAGAGCGGTCCGCAGGCCAGGCCCAGGTCCGCTCCGGTGAATCCAAATTGGTCGAGGTGGGCACGGTTCTTCGACGCCAGGTTGGCGTGGGTGATCATGACTCCCTTGGGGCGTCCGGTGGTGCCCGAGGTGTACATGAGCCGATGGACGTCGTCGGGATGGACCGCGGGCCGGACGGGAGTCGCAGCACTCGCCTTCAGCTCGTCGAGCGTGGTCCATCCGTCTTCGGCCTCAGCCGAGATGCAGGATCTCACCAGCGCGCCCTCCATGCCCACGGTCGCCCGATCGGCCAGATCGACGAGCGGCCGGTCGCATACGAGCACCCGGGCCTCCGAGTGCTCGAGGATGTACCGCACTTCCGGCGCGGCGAGCCTCCAGTTGATCGGCATGACGACGGCTCCGAGATAGTTGGCGGCGAACATCACCTGGAGGAACTCCGGGCAGTTGTGGGAAAGGAGGCCCACGACGTCGCCTTGGCCCACGCCTCGCTCGTACAGCCCGCCGGCCAGTGCCACCGCTCCGGCCGCCATCTCCCCATAAGAGGTCGCCCGGCCCTCGAACCACGTGATTGCTCGCGCCGGTGACCGTCTTGCGTGATCGGACAGCACCTGAAACCAGTCCACGTCAGTCCTCATGTCCTCCGTCCTTCGGGGAAGCTGACCTCGGAGACCCGGATTCTGCACGGATGGTTGTGGCGAGAGACCCGGCGGCAGGTCCAAATCCCGCTAGCGTCCCACCCATGAGTGCCCAGGCGACGGGAGGCGCCGGACGCAGCACCAAGTGGGAGTTGCGACGCCAGGCAATCATCGACACCTCGGCGCACGTCTTCGCACGCCGCGGCTATCACGCCACCGGGATCATGGAGCTGTGCGCCGCCAACGATCTCGGCAAGGGCGCCCTCTACCACTACATCGGCTCCAAGGAGGAGCTCCTGGCCGCGATCCACGACCGGGTCATGGACGAGGTCCTCCTCGGTGCCGACCGGGTGGCGGAGGCAGGTGGTCGGCCAACGGAGCAGCTCGCCATGCTCGGAGACGAGCTGCTGGACGTCATCCATCGCTACCCGGATCATGTCTGGGTCTTCCTGCACGAGTTCCCGGCCCTCACCGGCTCGAGAGCCGAGCGGTTCCGGGGCCGACGACGGGAGTACGAAAGCCGAGTGGAGGCCGTCCTGCGGGCCGGCGTCGAGTCCGGGGAGTTCCGCGACATCGATCCCTGGCTGACGGCCCGGGCCTGGCTCGGCATGCACAATTACACCTACCTGTGGCTCAAGCCGGGCGGGCGCCTCTCGGCCCGCTCCGTGGCCAAGCCGTTTGCCGAGATCTTCCTGCGCGGCGTTGCCAACCCCGGCGCCGAGGCGGACGCCTAGCCGGGGTCACGGCGCCGAATAGCCGCCGTCGACGACCAACGCAGCACCGGTCGTCCAGCGCGAGTCGTCGCCGGCCAAGTAGGAATAGGCGCCGACAAGGTCGTCCGCCGATCCGAGCCCCAATGGGTGACGAGCGCCGATTGCCTCGAGCGCTTCTTGGGGGAGATCGGCATGGATGGCCGAGTGAAAGGTGCCCGGGCAGACGCAATTCACCCGGATCCCGTCGCGGGCGTATTCCACGGCTGCAACCTTGGCGAGCTGGATCACCGCCGCCTTGGTGGCGCAGTAGGGAGCCGAGTGCGACCATGCCGTCAGCCCCGCGACCGAGGCCGTCAGGATGATCGACCCGCAACGCTGCGGCCTCATCACCGCCACGGCCGCCCGGACGCCGTTGGCCGCACCCAGCACGTTGACCCGGAAGGCCCGCTCCCAATCCTCACTGGAGAGGTTGTGGATCCGACCGTTGGGTGAAAGCACGCCGGCGTTGCTGATCAGCACGTCGAGGCGTCCGAAGCGCGCCACGGCCTCCTGGACCACTCCTTGGACCTGAGCGAATTCGCTCACGTCGGCAAGCATCGCCGCCGTCGGGGCGGCCCGGTCCTGGAGACCGGCCAGCGTCGCCGCCAACGACTGCTCGGACGCGTCGCTCAACACGAGCG
Source organism: uncultured Actinomycetes bacterium (assembly GCA_963773635.1). Taxonomy (GTDB): domain Bacteria; phylum Actinomycetota; class Acidimicrobiia; order Acidimicrobiales; family RAAP-2; genus CAVZBW01. Next base: position 2,366,673 of record CAVZBW010000005.1, read on the forward strand.
CGGTGTCGGGCTCACCGGCCAGCCGACGCGACACCGCTGCGCCGAGGGCGCCTCCCGCCCCGGTGATCGCGACGACACGGCGCGTCTCGAAGCCCTCGGTCATACGAGCAGGTACCCGCCGTCGACGGTCAGCACGGCACCGGTGACGAACGCCGCCGCCTCCGAGGCCAGGAATTGGTAGGCGCCGGCCAGATCCACGGGTGCGCCCCACCGTTGCATCGCAGTGTGCCCGGTGATGGCTGCGTCCAGCCGGGGGTTGCTCTTCCACCCGTCGGCCAGGGGCGAATCGAACCAGCCTGGAGCAACCACGTTGACGGTGATCCCGGCGGGAGCAAGATCGAGCGCCAGGCCCTTGGCCAAACCGGTCAGCCCGGCCTTGGACGCGCCGTAGGCAGAGAGCCCCTCTCGCGGGCGCTCCCCGAGCACCGATCCCGTGAAGATGAGCCGGCCTCCGGCACCCATCACGCGGGCGGCGGCCCGTGCGCCGAGAAACGCTCCGGTGAGATTGACCTCGAGGATCTGCCGCCAGACCCTCGCCTCGGTCTTGCGGGGCCCGGCCACCACGGGCGAGATGCCGGCGTTGCAGATCCACACGTCGAGCCCGCCCCACTCGGCCACGGCGGCATCGGCCACCCCCTCGTTGAAGTCCTCGTTCGGTGACGTCGCCGCAGAGGACCAACGACGGCCCGGGAAGCGCCTCGGCCACAGCCTTCAGATCTCGTTCCGTGCGGGCGACCAGCGCCACGACGGCGCCGGCACGCGAGAACACGTGGGCGAGCAAGGACCCGAACCCTCGACTCGCACCCGTGATGACAACCCGCTTCCCGGCCACCGAACCGGGGGCGGGAAAGGAGTCGGGAATCTCGATCTGACGGGACATCACGCTCCTGCTTGTACCGATCAGTACAGTACACGATCATGACTGCCAGCAACGATGCTCCTCCGGCGCCCTCCGCGTGCCGAGCTGGTGGAGATGCAGCGCCGGATGCTGCTCATCCGGGGGTTCGAAGAACGGGTCGCCGCGCTGTACCGCGACGGGCTGGTCTCGGGCTTCGTCCACCTCTCCATCGGGCAAGAGGCGGCGGCGGTCGGCGCCTGCTGGTCGCTGCGGCCCGACGACGTGATCACCTCCACCCACCGCGGTCACGGCCACTGCCTGGCCAAGGGTCTCGACCCCGTCGGCATGTTCGCCGAGCTCATGGGACGGGACCAAGGGACCAACCGGGGTCGGGGCGGCTCGATGCACATCGCCGACCCGGCGCTCGGCATCTTCGGGGCAAACGGCATCGTGGCGGCCGGCCTGCCGATAGCCACGGGAGCGGCCGCGGCGGCGCAGCTCCGTGGTGCCGACCGCGTCGCCCTGGCCTTCTTCGGTGACGGCGCGGCAGCGCAGGGGGCCTTCCACGAGGCGCTCAACCTGGCGGCGGTGTGGCGGCTACCCGTGATCTTCTTCTGCGAGAACAACGGGTACTCCGAATTCTCCCCCACGTCCTCCCAACAGGCGGCGTCGCTCGAGCACCGAGCCGGGGGCTACGGGCTCCCGTACGTGGCCGTGAACGGCAACGACGTCGTGACCGCGGCCACCGCTATGCGGGACGTCGTCGAAGCGGCGAGATCCGGCGACGGTCCCGCCGTCGTCGAGGCGAACACCTACCGTTGGCACGGGCACTATGAGGGTGACCCGCAACGCTACCGGTCGGCAGATGAGGTGAGGGAGTGGCAGGAGCGTGACCCGCTGACCCTCCACCGGCGGCGCCTTCTCGAGTCCGGCGTCAGCGGTGCCGACCTCGAAGCGCTCGAATCATCCGTGTCGAACGAGCTGGACACGGCGGTCGACCGGGCCCGCTCGTACGCCAGCCCGTCAGCTGCCACGCTCTTCGACTTCGTCGTGCGACGGCGCCCGACGATACCCGAACCTTCCGAGCCGGCCGACGACGCTCCGACGTACCGCACCATGGACGCGATCCGTAGCGCCCTCGAGTCCGAGCTGGCCGCCGACGAGCGGGTGTTCCTCGCCGGCGTCGACGTCGGGGCGGGCGGCAACGTGTTCGGCCTCACCCGTGGGCTCCGCGACCGCTTCGGTCGACCGGGTCCGGGACGCCCCGATCTCCGAGACCGCCATCGTCGGTCTCGCCGTCGGGGCGGCCATGGCGGGCATGCGGCCAGTGGTCGAGATCATGTACCTCGACTTCATCGGCGTCTGCTTCGACCAGCTGCTCAACCAGGCGGCCAAGCTCCCGTTCATGACCGGCGGATCGGCCGAGATGGCCCTGACCGTGCGAACCCAGTTCGGTGCCGGCCGCTCTTCGGGAAGCCAGCACTCCCAGAGCCTCGAGGCGCTCCTGGCGCACATCCCGGGACTCACCGTCGTCATGCCGTCGACGCCCGGCCGACACCTACGGGCTGTTGCGCGCCGCCGATCGAGGATCCCAACCCGGTCGTGTTCATCGAGAACCGGCTGCTCTACGGCATGAAGGGGCCCGCAGCCCCCGGCCGACTCACCTCGTCCCGATCGGCCGGTCGGCCGTCGTACGCCCGGGATCGGATGTCACCGTCGTCTCGGTATCACGGATGGTGCACGAGGCGGTGGCGTCGGCGGCGGAGCTGGCCGACGGAGGGCATCTCCGTGGAGGTGATCGACCTGCGGACGGTGGCGCCGCTCGACATGGAGCCGGTGCTCGCCTCGGTCCGCAAGACCGGTCGGCTACTCATCGCCCACGAAGCGGTCGTCCCCTTCGGCATCGGAGCCGAGATCGCCGCCACCGTGGCACGGGACGGCTTCTGGGACCTCGATGCCCCGATCGAGCGAGTGGGAGCTGCCGCCACCCCTCCGCCCTACGCTCCCGAGCTCGAGCGGGCCTGGCTCCCCGACCGCCAGGAGATCGCCGACGCCATCCGCCGCCTGGCGGCCGTGTGACCCCGGACCGGTGCCGTCCAGGGCTGCTCAACAGCCGAGGGCGCGAGCGATGACCAGGTGCTGGATCTCGTTGGTTCCCTCGCCGATCTCGAGCACCTTGGCGTCGCAGTAGAACCGGGCGACGGGAGCGTCGAGCATGTAGCCGAGACCGCCGTGGATCTGGACGGCCTCCGAAGCCGCCCAGACCGCCAAGCGGCTGGCCTTCAGCTTGGCCATCGCCGCCTCCTTCTGGAAGGGCTGGCCGGCGTCACGCAGGGAGGCCGCCCGATAGGTGAGCCAGCGGGCCGCCTCGAGCTCGGTGGCGATGTCGGCCAGCTTGAACTGCACCGCCTGGAACTTCGAGATGGGCTGCCCGAACTGCACCCGCTGGCGGGCGTAGTCGGCGGCCAGGTCGAGCACCGCCTGCGTCAGGCTCAGCGACAGCGCGGCGATGGAGATGCGCCCGACCTCGAGCGTGCGCAGGAACTGGCTGAGGCCCATGGTCCGGATCGCCGACCAGGTGATCGTCGGGAACCCAGACGTCGTCGAAGTACAGCTCGCGGGTGTCGAGGCCTCGCCAACCGATGCCCCGCATCTTCGGTCCCATGGTGAAGCCCGGCCGTGCCCTTCTCCACCACGAAGCTGGCGTAGCGCGGCGCCGTACGCCGTCTGCCTCGCCCGGTGCGGGCCAGCAGCGTCACCCCGAAGGACATGTCGGTCCCGGCGTTGGAGATGAAGGTCTTGCGGCCGTTGATCAGCCAGCCGCCGTCGCGGCGCTCGGCCGAGGTGCGGATCCCCCGGGCGTCGGAGCCGGCGTCGGGCTCGGTGAGGCCGAACGCACCGAGGGCCCGCCCCTCGGCCAGCGGTCGCAGCCACCGCTCGCGCTGCGCGTCGTCACCGAAGAGGAGCAGTGGCAGCGAGCCGATGGTGACGTGGGCCTGCCAGGCGGCGGCGACCGACTGGTCGGCCAGCCCGATCTCCTCCATGGCGGCGACGAAGCCGACCGTCGACATGCCGATCCCGCCCCATCGCTCGGGGACGAGCATGCCGAGCAGGCCCAGCGCGCCCATCTCCCGGAGGAGGTCGGTCGGGCAGCGCGCCTCCTCCCAGGCAGCCGGCGCCCGCCGAGCGATCTCCTTCTGCGCGAAGTCACGGCAGAGCCCCACCAGCTCGCGTTCGGGTTCGCTCAGGGAGAAGTCCACGCCTCCATCCTATGGACTGACCGGTACAAGGCCCGTACACTGGCACCATGCCGTCGGACCGCGCCCCCCACGCCTTTCCCGAGTTCGGCAACGTGGAGGAGGAGCGCCGGCACCGCAAGCAGCGGCTGGCCGCCGCTTTCCGGTTGTTCGGGCAGCTTCGGCTTCGACGAGGGAACGGCCGGCCACATCACGGCCCGCGACCCCGAGCTGTCCGACCACTTCTGGGTCAACCCGCTCGGCATGAACTTCCGGCAGATCCGGGTCAAGGACCTCCTCCTCGTCAACCACGAGGGCGAGGTGGTCGAGGGCAGCTGGCCGCTCAACCTGGCCGCCTTCGTCATCCACTCCCAGATCCACGCCGCCCGGCCCGACGTCGTCTCCGCGGCCCACTCCCACTCGGTCTACGGCAAGGCCTGGTCGACCCTGCGACGACCCCTCGATCCGCTGACCCAGGACGCCTGCGCCTTCTACGGGGACCACGTCGTGTTCGACGACTACACCGGTGCCGTGCTCGAGATCGAGGAGGGCAAGCGCATCGCCCACGCCCTCGGCGACCACAAGGCGGCCATCCTGGCCAACCACGGCCTGCTCACCGTCGGTCGCACGGTGGACGAGGCGGCCTGGTGGTTCATCACGATGGAGCGCACGTGCCAGGCCCAGCTGCTGGCCGAGGCGGCCGGCACCCCGGTGCGCATCGGCCACGACGGTGGCCGAGAAGACCGCCGGACAGACCGGCAGCCACCGCGCCGGCTGGTCTCAGTTCCAGCCCCTCTACGACGTCGATCGTGGCCGAGGAGCCGGACCTGCTCGACGAGTAGCCGGTCGCCGAGCTCAGTCGGCTCGGGCGGCACCGGCCTGGGGCTGCAGATGCGCCAGGAAGGTGGCCGACCACGCCAGGAGGTCTGCCGGAACCGAGTAGCCGGCCTCGTCGTTGATCTCCGCCCAGTGCGTCGGCGATGTCCTCGATCGTCGGTCCTGCCCCGGATGCACGTAACCGGGGGTGGACGCGACGAAGATGCGGGCGAAACGGCCCGCACCGGCCGCGTAGATCTCGCCGGTCACCGGGCAGTGCTCGTGGGCCAGGTAGGCGGCCATCGGGGCGACCAGCTCCGGTGCTCATGGCCGGGGTCATCGCCCCCGCCCCCGGCCATCCGCGTCATGGCCGCGGGGGCAATGAGATTCACCTTGATGCCGTGGCCGCGCCGGCGGTGGCGAGGCTGCGGGTCAGGCCGATGACCGCAGCCTTGGCGGTGGCGTAGGAGAGTGTTGTTCGGCAGCCCGAAAATACCGCTCGAGGTGGTCATGACGATCCGTCCGTAACCCTGCTCGGCCATGTGCGGCCACGCGGCGCGGGCGGTGTTGAACGAGCCGCACGGTGTGGACCGCCAGATGCCGGGCCAGGTTGTCCTCGTCGACCTCCGGGAAGGCCGGCCCACCGAATGATGCCGGCGTTGTTGATCAGGATGTCGAGGCGCCCGAAGCGTTCGACGGCCGCCTCGATCACCGCCCCGGCGCCGGCTGCGGTGGCGACGTCGCTGGCGTCGGGCAACGCCGAACCCGCCGGCGGCCTCGATCTCGCCGGACGACGCCGGCGGCCGGCCCGGCGTCGGCTCCGGTCGCCCTCCATGGACCCGCCGAGGTCGTTGACGACCACGGACGCGCCGCGCTCGCGCCAGGAGCAGCGCGTAGGCGCGGCCGATTCCCCGCCCGGCGCCGGTGACGACGGCGACCCGCCCGTCGAAACGATGCTCGCTCAGATGCCGGCCTCTCAGGCGGCCACCGGGAGCCTTGAAACCGAGAAGCTCGCCCAGGGTGCCGCCCACGATGGCGTCCCGCTCGTCGCTCGGGACGCCGGCGAACTGCTCGGCAAGGAGCTGTCGGCTGCCGCGGAACGTGCCCTCGGCGTGCGGGTAGTCGTTGCCCCACACGATCGTCGACAACCCGGTGATGTGCCGGCAGGCGACGGCCACGGGGTCGTCCTGGAACGAGACGTGGAATTGGCGCCGGACGTACTCGCTCGGCATCAGCGGGTAGGGCCACTTCTCGTTCAGCCGGAACAGCTGCGCCATGCTGCGTCTGCTCGCTCGGCGGGCGGTTCTCGTCCCAGTACCCGAGCCACCAGTCGGCGTCCTGGCCGATGCCGGTGATCCAGCACTTGTCCATCGCTCCCACCAAGCGAGGCCAGCCAGTGCGCGTTGAACTCGATCAGCGCGAAGTGGAGGTCGGGGTAGCGCTCCGGCACACCGCCGCCGATGAGCTCGCAGATGACCTGCTGCGGGACGATCGTGCTGTAGATGCGACTGCGTGATCATCCGCTTGGACGCCGACTTCTCGGTCATCGGCTGGTTGACCTGCGCGGCGGACTCCATGACCACCTTGAGCGTGGTGGACTCCGGGTCGTTGACCTTCACCCCGCCGGTCTGGGTGTGGATGAACACGTGCACACCGTTGGCCTGCGCCGCCGCCCACACGGGTCGAAGTCGCGCGAGTAGTAGGGCTTCGGTGGCACCGCCGGCAGCAGGATCGCCCGAAAGCCGCCCGCAGCGACCCGCTCGATCTCTGCCACGGCCTCGCCGACATCGGTGAGCGGGAACGGGCGCCGTCGGAGCGAGGCGCGAGAAGTAGGGCGTGAAGCGCTCGATGATGTAGTCGTTGTAGACGCGGGCGTGGGCCATGGACAGCTCGTGGTCGTCCGAGTAGAGGCCGAAGAGCGACAGGTTGGGGTGCATGACGCCGACGTCGACGCCGTCGAGGTCGAGGTCCTCGAGGATCATGTCGGGGTCGCCCTCCGGCATCCGGCCCCCGGTCTGGCGGTAGCGGGAGATCGTCCACCCCTCGAACCCGGGAGTGTGCAGTCGCCGGAAGATGCGGGCCCCGCCCTCGACGAGCGGCTCGATCTCGAAGTCCTCCTCCCACACCGCGCGGTCCCGCAGGTGCTGGGCAGGCGGGTCAGGAACAGATCGGTGGGCTCGAGGATGTGCCCGTCGGCCGAGACGACAAAGGGCTTGATCGGGCATGTGCTGTCCCTTCCGTCCGACGACTCTGGTGAGCCTGCGCGGGCGTCGCAGAACTCGACGCAGCATGGTAGACCAACCGGTCGGTACATTGCAACGGAGCAGACCAGGAGGAGGGCGTGCGGTGACGAAGCGGTGGAAGCAGCGGCCCCACGGTTCGACCTGGGGCGACTGGGGCGACGACGACGAGCTGGGGCGGATCAACCTGGTCACCGCGGACAAGGTGCTCCAGGGCGTGCGCGAGGTCGAGGCCGGCGTCAGCTTCTGCCTCAGCCTGCCGCTCGACTACCCCGGGGGCACGGCCCTCAACCAGCGCCGCCACCCGCCCGTCCTCGCGCCCGACCGAGGACATGAAGGGCGAGCCGGCCACCTTCTACAACGTCCGCATGAGCGAGATGGAGGACTGGGGCGATCCCAAGTACGTCGACGTCTGGGCCGACGACGTAGTGACTCTCTCGCTGCAGTACTCGACGCAGTGGGATTCCCTGGCCCACGTCGGAGCCGAGTTCGACGCCGACGGCGACGGCGTCGAGGAGGCCGTCTACTACAACGGCTACCGCGCCGGCATCGACCTGGTCGGACCGCAGCCTGACGCCCGCGGGGACGGCGGCCCGCACCGGGCCTTCGCCCACCATCTCGGTCTCGAGCACATGGCCTTCCACGGCGTCCAGGGAAGGGGCGTCCTCGTCGACCTGGCCCACCACCTCGGTGACGAGTGGCGGGGGGTGGACCGCGCAGACGCTCGAGGGGATCATGGCGGCCGACGACGTCGTGGTCGAGCCCGGCGACATGCTTGCTCCTGCACACCGGCTTCGCCACAAGGGTGCTGGAGTGGGAGCGCAATCCCGACCCCGTGAAGATCCACACGATGTGCTCCTACCTCGATGCCGCGGGACCCGTCGTTGCTCGAGTGGATCGCCGACTCGAAGATCCCGGCTCTGGTGGCCGACAATTACGCCGTCGAGGGGCTGCTCGGCAAGGACCGGGATCCGAGCCGACACTCCTTCCTCCCGATCCACCACCTCTGCCTGTTCAAGCTCGGCGTGCCGCTCGGAGAGATGTGGTACCTCCACGAGTTGGCCGCTTGGCTCCGCGAGCACGGCCGCAGCCGATTCCTCCTCACCGCCCCGCCGCTGCGGATGCCCGGGGTGGTGGGCTCGCCGGTGACGCCGATCGCCACCGTGTGACGGCCTGCGCCTCCTGCGCCTCCCCTTTAGGTCGACGACCCTGCAGGCTCGATAGCTCGTGAAAGCTCGAAGGTGTCGTAGTCCGTTGGCGACCACGTCCGCGATGACCGAGAAGAGCTTGGGCCGGCCGTCCGGAATTGAGCAGGTACCGCGACGGGCTTGCCAGGGATGTTGGTCCCGAAGAAGTAGCTCTTCTCGCCGAAGGAGAACGGGGATGCCGCGCCCCGGTTCGACCATGTTGGTCCAGCGCTCCTCGGCTCGCTCCGTGACCTCGATGACCTCGAAGCCGTGGTCCCGCGCGTACACGAGCAGGTCGGTGATGAAGTCGACCTGGTCGCCGTTGTAGCGCGGGATTGTTGCCCGCGGCGGCGTGGGGGCCGCCGGGGAAGAAGAGGTTGGGGAAGCCGTGGGTCTGTACCCCGAGAAAGGTACGGGGACCGTCCGCCCAGTAGTCCACCAGTGCCCGATCGTCGCGACCCACGGATGCCCATGCGGGCGAGCGCCCCGGTGCCGAAGTCGAAGCCCGTCGCCCACACGATGATGTCGAACTCGCGGGCGGCGTCCGTGGTCTCGATCCCCGTCGGCGTCACCCGCACGATCGGGGTCTCCCGGAGGTCGACCAGCGACACATTGGGGCGGTTGAAGACCTCGTAGTACCCGGTGACGAACGGCGGTCGCTTCTCCCCGAACCGGTGGTCTCTCGGGATGAGCCGCTCCGCCGTCTCCGGATCCTGGACGATGCCGCGGATCTTTCCGGCGATGAATTCGCACCATTCGGCGTTGGCCTCGGGATTCGACAGCAGGTCGGAGTAGTTGCTGGTGAGCTTGGCAAAGCCGGGGCTGTTCCACATCTCTTCGTAGAACCGTCGACGCTCGTCCTCCGGGTCCTCAAAGGCGGTCCGCTGGTTCGGTGGGTGGAGGAAGCCGTGCACCGAGGTGTCGAGGATTTCGCGCACCTGCTCGAAGTCGGCCCGCAATCGGGCCTGCTTCTCGGGGTCGATGGGCACGTTGTTGAGCGGCGTGCACCAGTTCGCCGTGCGCTGGTACACGGTCAGCGAAGCCACCTGATCGGCGATCGCGGGGACGATCTGCACGCCGCTCGACGAGGTTCCGACGACGGCGACGCGCTTACCGAGAAAATCGACCGGAGTGTCCGGCCACAGACCCGTGTGGTACGAATCGCCCCGGAAGTCGTCGCGCCCGGGCACGTCGGGGGTGTACGGCACGGAGAGCACCCCGGTGGCAGCGATCAGAAAGCGCGCCTCCACCTCGGTTCCGCCGGCGGCGACCCGCCAGGTCCCCGACTCTTCGTCGTACTCCGCCGAGTCGACCCTCGTCCCGAAGCGCATATGCCGGCGCAGGTCGAACCGGTCCACGACGTGGTTGAGATAGCGCTCGGTCTCCGGTTGGGGTGCGAAGTGCTCCTGCCATTCCCACTCACAGAAGAGCTCCTTGGAGAACAGGTACCCGTAGGTGTAGCTCTCGGAGTCGAAGCGGGCACCGGGGTAGCGGTTCCAGTACCAGGTGCCTCCGACACCCGCACCGGATTCGAGGAGCGCTACCGAGAATCCGGCTTCCCGGGCCCGGTAGAGCTGGTAGATGCCGGTAATGCCGGCACCCACCACGAGCACGTCGACAGCACCGGTGGACGCCCGTCGCTCGCCGGCTGGCCCGTAGGGGGATGTGTTCATGCAGATGCAACCCCTGTCGTCCCGGGTGGACCGAGGCGACAACCTCGGGGAGGCGCACCCTCGGCAAGTTGTACCGACCGGTTAGTCTAACGCGCATCGAGCCGCGGACACCAGAGCCACGGACACCAGGGCTACGGACACCAGGGGAGGGGGCAGCATGACGACGGTGGAGCACAAGTGGTCGGCCCTTCCCGTGCCCTGCGCGATCGAGGTGACGGACCGGGTGCGCAAGGAGCGCTATTACGACCCGGAGTTCTACCGGATGGAGTCCGAGCTGCTCTGGCCGAGGGTGTGGCAGATGGCGTGCCGCCTGGAGGAGATCCCGCAGCCCGGTGACTTCGCCGAGTACGAGATCCTCGACCAGTCCGTGATCGTCGTGCGCGCCGAGGACCTGGGCGTGCGAGCGTTTCACAACGTCTGCCGGCATCGGGGTGTTCGGGTCGCCCAGGGGCGGGGATCCCGCCCCGGCGGGTTCGTCTGCCCGTTCCACGGGTGGTGCTATGGCACCGACGGCCGGAACACGAGGGTGACGCAGGCCGGAACGTTCTCCGAGCACAACCTCCAGCCGGCCGACATCGACCTCACGCCCGTGCGGTGCGAGGTGTGGGGTGGCTGCGCGTGGATCAATCTGGACGATGCGGCACCCCCTCTGAGGCGTTGCATCGAGCCGTTTGCCACCTCGCTCGACGCCTGGAAGGTGGACTCGCTGCGCGCCGAGTGGTGGTACGCGTGCCGGCTCCCGGTCAACTGGAAGCTGGCCGAGGAGGCCTTCGTCGAGCAGTACCACGTCCTGCAATCGCACCCCCAGCTCCGCATTCCCGGTCGCTACCCCACCCGCAACCCCACGGACTTCGAACCCCGAGCGTTCGTCGACGCCGAGCTGCACTACCTCCGGACGATGAGCGAGGGAATGGCCGGAATGGTGCATGCGAGGGACGTGCAAGTCGCCGAGGGGCTGGCGGACCTCGAGCTCCCGGCGGACTACCGGCTGGCCCGCTCGACTTGGGACACCACCCTCAACGACGCCGTGGTCCGGGCCCATCGCGAACGCGGGTGCGATGTTCCCGACCTCAACCAACTTGAGGAGGAGGGCCTCAACGAGCCGATGGGGTACTGCTTCCCGCACTTCTTCATCCTGCCCATGTACAGCAGCGCCACCTCCTACCGGTTCCGACCGCTCGGCCCCGAAGAGACCCTCATGGACATCTGGTCGCTGACGCGCTTCGGGGAGGGCGCCGAGCCGGAGATACCCCCGGTCCCCGCACGGTGGGAGTACGACGACCCGCGGTGGCCGCCGATCCCGGCCCAGGACTTCTCCAACATGCCAAGGCAACAACGAGGCCTGCACGCCCGGAGCTTCGAATACATGCGCCTCTCGGAGCGCAACGAAGGCCACATATCCAACTACCACCGCGTCATCGACGGCTTCCTCGCCGGGTGCCCCTACGACAGGCTCCTTCCCGCGCTCGCGAAGGTCAACGTGAACCCGCTCGAGATGCCCGTCGTCGAAATCGAGTTGTGATGCGTACGCCACGCCCGGCGTCGTCTTCTTGCTCATCGGCGGCACGTGAGAGAGTCATGAGATGAGATTCGGACTTGACGTCGCACAGCAACGGATGCCCTGGGACGAGATCGTCCGCCGGGTCCGACTCGCCGAGGACCTCGGATTCGAGGGCGTCTGGGGCTTCGACCACTTCCAGCCGATGTACGGCGACGGGCCGGGCGAGACCTTTGAGGGCATGACCACGCTGGCGGCCCTCTCCGGATTGACGTCTCGCATACGGCTCGGGCTCCTCGTCACCGGAGTGACGTACCGACACCCCTCCGTGCTGGCCGCCCAAGCGGTCACGATCGATCACGCGTCGCAGGGGCGTCTGGAGCTGGCGCTCGGGGCCGCCTGGTTCCAAGAGGAGCACTTGAAGCTCGGGATTCCCTACCCACCGACGGCCGAGCGGTTCGACCTACTCGAGGACACTTTGGAGATCGTGACCCGCCTCTTCAGCGGTGACCTGGTCTCCTACGAGGGTAAGCGAGTCTCGCTGCACGAGGCGAGAATGCTTCCCCGCCCGGTGCAGGCCCCACGCCCGCCGATCTGGATCGGAGGTACCGGACCCCGGCGCACGCTCCCGCTCGTGGCCCGCTTCGCCGACGTGTGGCACGCCTTTGGTTCACCGAACTCGCTACGTGAAGCCGGCGCTCGCCTCGACCTTCTCGCCGCGGAGGCCGGCCGAGATCCCTCCTCGATCGTGCGGGCCGGCTCTCTGTCGCTCGACGACCTGGAGGCAGCCCGCCGTCACGTGGCCAAATGGCGCGAGGCGGGGTACGGCTACCTGGTCTGCGGCTGGCCGGGCGCCGGCGAGTCGCAGGTCGAGGCGTTCGTCCGAGACGTCCTCCCGGAGGTCACCTTGGCCTGAGCGGACCGATCCGGGACCTCTGTCTCACACCGGCCCCACGAAAGGAAAGGAGAAACCCCTTTTGACGATGCACACCGACGAGAGACCGCTCCGGACCGCGGGGACACGCGGTGCGCGGGAGCCTGCCTGACATGGGACGGCTCCAGCCGATTCCCCCGAAGGAGTGGCCCAAAGGCATGCGGGAGGCCTTGGCCGCGGCGTACCGGCCCTCCGATGCGCGGAACCCGCTGCCGCGGCGCGATCCCTCGAGCCCCCAGGGACTCAACCTGATGGGGATCCTCGCCTACCACCCGGAACTCACCAAGGCCTACAACCACCTCATCGGTCATGCCCTGAATTTCACGACCATCACCCCGCGTCAGAGGGAGTTGCTGATCCTGCGGGTCGCCCACCTTCGAGACGCCACGTACGAATGGGCCCAGCACTCCTACATCGCCGGCGAGCTCGGAATCACCCCCGAGGAGCTCGCGCGAATCCGAGTCGGACCCGATGCGGCCGGCTGGTCTCCCCTGGAGAGGGCGTTGCTCTCGGCCGCCGACGAGCTGGTGGCCGATGCCCGCATCGGGCAAGACACCTTCACCGTGCTCTCCGGGGAGCTCGACACGCAGCAGATGATGGACACGGTGTTTACCGTGGGCGCTTACGACGTGCTCGCCATGGCGCTGCGAACCTTCGACGTCGAGGTCGACGACGACCTGCGGAAGTACGCCTGACCCGGTCAGGTATTGCGCCCACCGTTGACCCCGATGATCTGGCCGGTGATGTAGCCGGCCTCGTCGCGGCACAGGAACGAGCAAGTGGCAGCGACGTCCTCGGGCAGGCCGATCCGCCGCACCGGCGTGCGGGCGATGGCATCGGCAACGCCCCCTTCGCCAAGCTCACCCCTGCCTTCGGACGCCCGCAGCATCGGGGTGTCGATGAAGCCGGGCGGGATGGCGTTGACCGTGATCCCCCGGGGTGCGACCTCGAGGGCGAGGGCCTTGGTGAGGCCGTTGAGCCCCGCTTTGGAGGACACATAGGGGATCAGCAGGGGCTGACCGCTGTGGGCGCTCGACGACGAGATGTTGACGATGCGCCCCCAGCCGGCATCGATCATGTCGGGCAGCACCGCCTGGCAACAGTGGAACACCCCCGAGAGGTTGACCTGCAGCGCTCGCTCCCATGCCTCCGGGGTGATCTTGAGAAACCCCTTGAAGGTCGCCCCCGTGCCAGCGTTGTTCACCAGGATGACAGCGGAGCCGAGCCGACGACGCACCTCGTCCACCGCAGCCAACACCTCCTGGCGATCGCCGACGTCTGCCCGCAAGCCGATGGACTTCCCGCCGGTCTCGACGATGGCCTGTGCGGCAGCGGTGGCCGACTCCGCATGAAGGTCCAACACCGCCACGGCACACCCATCGGCGGCCAATCGTTGGCTGATCGCGAGCCCGATCCCGGAGCCTCCCCCGGTCACGATCGCCACTCGGGGTCCGCTCACAAGATCGGCCTCTTCAACCACCCGATCGCGGCCGTGCAACGCCGGCCACGGACCGGTAGTGCCAACCTCACGCGCCCAACGATGCCCGTCCTCACGACCCGCTGGCGGTCGACGTGCCGGCGATGTCGGACCCACACGTCGGCTTCGACGAGACGGCCGTGAAGCCGGTCTTGTTGGCTTGCATCACCCAGAAGCACGTCCGGGCCGGATCGTGACCGAAAATCGTCGAGTAGTTGATCGACTGCGGGAGCAGGCCGTTGGCGTCGTAGGACTTCAGGGCCCGCAGCCGGCTGATCACGGAGGCCTGTGTCGGGTTGTTGCCGGCCATCTCCAACCCCTTGATCATGAGGTCGGCCCCGACCCACGCTTCGTATTGGCTGAAGGTGGGGAATTGATCGTTGGTGAAGTGGGCGTACTGCTTCAAGGCCGCCTGCATCTGTTGGGTACCGGCGTTCGGCAAGGACCAGGGTCGGAACAGCGAGAGGAAGTAGGCGCCCTGGAGGACCGGCCACGCCGGAGAGTTGATCGCATCCGGCTCGTAGCCCGTCGCGTAGAGCGTCGCCTTCGGCTTGATGCCGGCCTGCTGGAGTGCTTGGGCCAGGGCGTAGTTGGAGTTGGCGTCCATCGAAGGGACCAAGGCATTGACGTGGTGTTGCTTTGCCACGAGCGCCGCGGTCGTGAAGTCGACACCCCCAAAGGGGACCGTGGTGTCGAGCACGCCGACCTTGCCTCCGGCGTGCTCGAACGACTGAGCGTTCGCGATGGCGGCCCGGGTCGACGATGGCGAGATGCTGTAGCCGTAGGAGCCGAGCACCGTGCCGCCGTGGGCCTTGAGGAACCCGCCGATCAACGTGTTGACCGGATACTTCGGGTCGACGCTGCCTTCGTCCGAGGCGAACATGTTGGTGTAGGGCTGCGTACCCCACTCCGGCCCGTCATCGTACGACCCGGTGACCGGAACGCCCTGCTGGTTCGGGTATTTGGCGGCCAGGAAGAACACCGGGCTCTGTGAGACGATGCCCAAGGCCTTGGAGTCGGCCTCCTGCACCGCCGTCGCGATGGCCGTCGGGCTGGTCTGGTCGTCGATCACCAGTGGAACCAACTTGTGCCCGTGCACGCCCCCCTGGGCGTTTTGCAGGTCGATCCGGGCTTCGAAGGCCTGCGGCGAGCTCGAGGTCTCCGGTGCCCCGGCCCCGCTGAGGGAGGTGATGTAGGCGATGGTGATGGGCGCCGGAGCCCCCGAAGCCGCGCTCGGGGCCATCGTCGTCCCCACCAGCGCCAAGGGCAGCCCGGCCACGGCGGCCGCCACGCCGGCACACGCCCGGCGGCTCAGGCCCCTCCTTCTTCTCTTCGGTTGCACTTGGATGGCCCCCCCTCGGACCCCAAGGGTCCCTCTGAGTCCGTTCCGAACGGTCAGTACACTACATGGGGCGCCCCCCCCCGGGAAGGGTCAGAGGACCCTGCACACAGGGGGGCAACTGGGAAGTCAGCCAATGGCTCTCGATATCGGGAATCTCGACCTGCAGGGTCCGGCCTTGGGTTGATCGCCTGATACCGCCGGGCAGCGCTCGGGACCTATTGCTCTAGTCGGACCTCGGGAATGCGAACAATCTGGGTCGAAAGACGCTGGGAGAGACCGGCAGAAGGACAGAAGGAGACGGCATGGGCCGTGATGGCTTTTGCTTCGTGGACGCGGTGCCGGTGACGTCCGAAACGGGCGAGCATGACGGCGGGCTCGAGAAACGATCAAGCCGGGGTGGCTCGAGGGCTGGTGTGCGGATCCTCTCGGATCCCGGGGAGGTCGAGGAGGCCCGGCACCGGGCACAAGAATTCGAGCGCCTGAGCGCGGCCCACCAGGCGGAACGGGCGGAGCAACACCGCTCGGCGCTCGCTCGCACGGCGCGGGCCACAGACATAGGCCGAGGGCAGACGCCCAGCTAGCGGCCCGGCACCACGGGGTGACGAGCGGACCGGGTTCGCCGTCAGGCGTCGCCACATTGCCTCCACTATCTGCAAAGGGAGAAATGCCATGGTTGGATTGATCGTCGGGATCGTCGTCGCGGTGGTGGTGCTCGGTCTCGTCCTCTTGGCCGGCGCCCTCCATATCGTGCGGCAGTACGAAAAGGGGGTCGTCTTCCGCTTCGGTCGCGTCATCGGTGAAAAGCAGCCCGGTCTCGTCGTCATCGCGCCCTTTATCAATGTGCTCCGCAAGGTGTCGTTCCGGATCGTGACGATGCCGATCCAGTCACAAGGCATCATCACCCGGGATAACGTGAGCGTCGACGTGTCGGCCGTCGCATATTATCGCGTTGTTGATGCAACAAAATCCGTCGTGGCGATCGAGAACATCGAATCGGCCATCAACCAGATTGCCCAGACGACGCTGCGTAAAGTGGTCGGTCAGCACACTCTTGACGAGATGCTCGCTGAGACTGACCGCATCAACGTCGACATCAAGGAGATCCTGGACGCCCAGACTGCAGAGTGGGGCGTAATCGTAACCCTCGTCGAGCTGAAAGACATACAGCTGCCCGAAACGATGAAGCGAGCGATGGCACGCCAAGCCGAAGCCGAGCGGGAAAAGCGGGCAAAGATCATCGCTGCGGAAGGCGAGTCACTTGCTGCGGCCGCGCTCGGGGAAGCTTCGGACATGATGATGGAGCACCCGCTCGCACTTCAGTTGCGCACTCTTCAGACGCTGATCGAGATAGGCGTCGACAAGAACACGACGGTCGTGTTCCCTGGCTCGCTCATGAGCACGATCCAGGAGCTGGGGGCATTCCTTTCAAGGGAGACTGCTGCCGTCGCAAAAATGGGAAGCCGTTCAGTAGCGACGGACGCGGATGCGAACGGATCCCCAGCGCGATCCGCCGTCGGCGCCACCGATCATGATGGCGAACTTGCGCCACTGAGGACGGTCGGTGCCGATGCTGTGCCGTGATCGCCACGAACGATGGTTCGTGTCGCGGCACCCGAACCATGAAGCAGGTTCAGCGTCGCCTACGGCCAGCTGAGATCGAGAAGCCCGTCGCTGGCTACCGAGCGGGTGCAACCGATTCGTTCATCATCGGACCACCGTCTCTGCGCTGCCAAGTGAACTGGCGTGCGCGTCGAGCAGGTGTGGACTTACTCACGCCAAAGGGGTACTGATCGAGCCCATCATCCGCCATTGCCAAAAGCGTCGGCTCGACAGTCCCGGATGTGGTGATTTGGATAGTGATCCCTGATCCGAGAATGGAGCGCCTGTGACGACCCAGCCGACGGTAGCGAATGAACAATTGGCCCACGCTCAAGTCTCCCTACGGTCCATGGGCCAACCAAACGCAGTGGTTCGCCAGTTCGACTTCTGGGACAGCCGTTATGAAGGCCGACGGCTTTTCTCGGAGGTCCTGGGGACGTTCTTCCTTGTCCTGGTCGCGGCGGGCGCCGGCGTTGTCGACGCTCGATTCGGCGGTGCCGTCCCGCTGGCCGCCCGAGTGGTCGCCCCCGCGTTGATGGTGGCCGCAGTCATCCTGTTCATGGGGGCGGTGTCGGGGGCACACCTCAACCCGGCCGTGACGCTCTCCTTTGCGTTGCGGGGCGACTTCCCGTGGAAGCGGGTTCCTGCCTATCTGGTGGCCGAATTCGTCGGGGCGACCCTCGCTGCTCTCCTCCTGTGGGGCATGCTCGGCAAGTACGGCTCGGCCGGTATGACGCTGCCCGGTCACGGGGTCTCCAATCTGACCGCATTCTTAGCCGAGATGGTGCTGAGTGCCGGGCTGGTGAGCGTGATCCTCGGGACGGCATCGGGTGCACAGCAGCTTGGTCCTATTGCAGCTATCGGCGTCGGGAGTTACATCGCTCTTGCCGGGTTGTGGGCAGCACCCATTAGTGGCGCATCGATGAACCCCGCTCGCTCGCTCGGACCCGCTCTGGTCCTCGGCAACTGGGCCTCGTGGTGGGTGTACATCGCAGGACCCATCGCCGGCGGCGTCATTGCCGTCGGGATCGCCTATGTGCTGCGCGGCTCGGGAGGCGGAACTGCGGGAACCCATGCCGCACAAGGGACGCTCGGGACGTTGTGGCGTCCCGACCGGATCGGTTCTCCCGAGCCCGCTCCAAGTGCGCGGAGTCAGGATCCCGCCGGTCCGCCTCACACGGCCATGTGACCCCGCCACCCCAACCCACGGGCCGGCAACCATCTCGGACGGCTCGAGCGAGTGGACGCGAGCGACTCCGTGCGGGTATGGATGGTCCATGACGATTCCCACTCGTACCCTCGGCACCGGCGGCCCCGTCGCTGGGGCGATCGGCCTCGGCTGCATGAGCTTCGGGCCCGTCTACGGCACCGAGGGTGGAGACGACCCGACCGACGTTGTCCATCGAGCTCTCGAGTTGGGGGTCACCTTGCTCGACACGGCCGACGCCTACGGGCCGAGCGAGGAGGCCCTCGGCCGGGCCCTGGCCGGCCGGCGTGACGAAGCCGTCGTCGCCACCAAATTCGGCATCGTCTCGCCGCCGCAGGGTGGAAGGCCCGCCGTGGTGAACGGGAGGCCCGACTACGTCCGCTCGGCAGTCGAGCGATCGTTGACCCGGCTGGGCACCGACCACATCGACATCTATTACCAACATCGAGCCGACGAGAACGTGCCGATCGAAGAGACCGTCGGCGCCATGGCCGAGCTCGTTGGTCAAGGCAAGGTCCGCCATCTCGGACTGTCCGAGGCGTCGGTCGACACGATCCGCCGGGCGGTCGCCGTGCACCCCATCGCGGTGCTCCAGAGCGAATGGTCCCTGTGGAGCCGGGACATCGAGGCCGAGATCGTGCCAACCTGCCGCGAACTGGGCATTGCCCTCGTGCCGTTCAGCCCGCTCGGTCGAGGCTTCCTCACCGGCCGCCTCACGTCGCGCGACGACCTGGGTGCCAGGGACATGCGGAGCCACCATCCACGCTTCACCGAAGAGGTCTTCGACGCCAATCTGCAATCCGTGCGAACCGTGGAGGACGTCGCCGCCGCCCACGGTGTCGCCCCCGGCCAGGTGGCCCTGGCCTGGCTCTTGTCACAAGGTCCCGACGTCGTCCCCATCCCCGGCACCAAGCGGGTCCGCTACCTCGAAGAGAACGTTGGTGGCACCGACCTGACCCTCACTGCCGAGGACCTGGCCCGTCTGGATGCCCTACCGGTGAGCGGCGCCCGTACACCCGACCCCAACTGGATCTATCGCACGACACCACCCCTGCCCCGCTGAGCTCGACGAGTCGAGTGGGGATCCGGCGACGAGGGGTGCCTCGTTGGAGCGACACCGGGTAGGGCGGCAGTGATCTGTCGGCGAGTGCGGTGGCGAATCCCGGGCAGCCGCCGAACAAGCTGGACGGGCCAACGGCACCGTACGTCGACCGGGAGGGAGCGCAAATGGGAGCCGACGAGAACGTCAAGACCATCCAGGGCGTCTACGAAGCCTTTGGCAGAGGAGACGTCCAAGCGGTCCTGGAGGCCGTGACCGACGACGTGGACTGGGCCACCGAGACGTCCTCAACGGCCGCACCCTGGTACGGCATTCGTCACGGGAGGGACGGTGTTGCCTCGTTTTTTGAGGCATTCGGCTCGACGATGGAGGTCCAGGAGTTCAGCCCCTACGCGTTCGCCGCGAACGACTCCGAGGTTCACACCGTCGTGCATTGTCGGGCCACGTCGCGGGCAACCGGCAGGGTCATGGAGCACGATCTCCATCACTTCTTCCGATTCCGAGACGGGAAGATCGTCTTTTATCGCGGCACGGAAGACACCGCACAGACCGAGGCAACGCTGCGACCCTGAGTCTGCCCTGATTCCCTGAGGGTGAAGGCTCCTGTGAGCTTTCAACGGAGCTGTTCGACCAATGCGACGAATGCCCAGTGTGCTAGCCGGTGCGTTTTCCGGCTCCGCGTGCCAGAAGCAAAGGTGGTGAGCCTCCGCTGGCCCCCGGCAGCCAATTGCCCGCGGAGTCAGGATCTCGGGTCGTGGTCTACGATTTGCCATGCGCGCTGCGGTCACTCTGCACATCGACGCTTCGCCGGCCAAGGTCTGGGGGCTCGTCAGTGACATCACGAGGATGGGCGAGTACAGCCCAGAGGTGATCGAGGCCGAGTGGATCGGCGACGCCACTGGGCCGGAGGTGGGCGCGCGCTACCGGGGCCACGTGAAGCGCAACGAGAACTGGCCCATCCTCTATTGGACGACTTGCGAGATCACCGAGTCCCAGCCCGGCGAGATCTTCGAGTTCGCCGTGGTGATGCGTGACCGGCCGGTCAACACGTGGCGCTACGAGTTCCGCCCGACGAGCGACGGAGGCACCGACGTTACCGAGTCGTTCGACCTCGGCGACAACGTCTTCACCAAGATCTGGCGCCCGCTCGGCGGGTTCTTGCGGGAGCGCCGCAACCAACGTGACATGCTCCGTACCCTCGAACGAGTCAAGGCGGCTGCCGAGGGATCGTAGAGAGCCCGCCGGCGACAAGCCGCGGCGCCTCGCGACCCTGACGGCAAACCCGGGGGCAGCGGGTGTCATGGAGTCGGGGATCGGGCATTCCGCTGGGCAGCGCTGGCTTGCTGCAGACTCTCATTAGGCTACCGCCTATGCCTTCGGACCGTGCCCTAAAGGCCATGAATCGTGTGCATCGGATACTGCTCGGCGCTTCGGGCGGTCGACTCGGTTGGCGCTTCTCTGGGATGCCTGTGATCGAGCTGACCACGACCGGCAGAAAGACAGGCCAGCCACGCACGACCATGCTCACTTCGCCCTACCAAGAGGACTCCACCGTCGTGGTTGTAGCCTCTCGTGGCGGCGACGATAAAAACCCCGCATGGTTCCTCAACCTCCGGGACGATCCGAAGGTGAAGGTCAAGCTTGGTCCGAATCCCCCTGCGTCGATGATCGCTGAGATTGCCGGTCCGGACGAGCGAGCACGAATCTGGCCGATCATCGCCAGCAAGCACCGCAACTACGCCGGCTATCAGCGCAAGACCGACCGGGAGATTCCGCTAGTACTGCTCCGCCCAGCTGGAGGCTGACCCAGCCGCCACATGTCGATACCGAACGGGGTGCCAGTGGGCCGCCGGAATTTACCTCGACGTCCTCGACGAGCATTGGCCTAACTTTGCCCGAGATCGTCGAACCCCGTTTCACTCTGGAACTTGCGACACCGTGATGGCCCCCAAAGTGCCCTGGCCGCCGGGAGGAAGAGCGGGGCAGGAGTGAGGAATGGTGTAGCCAGACCAGAGACGCCGACCGTTCAGGCCAAGGGTCGAGCGCGGCCCGGTGCCACGGTGCGCGCAAGGATGCCAAGCGTGGCGCGGAGCGCGCCCTCGGGAATGACCGGGAAGATAGCCGCGTCTTTCCAGCTCTGGTCGACAGACGACCAGTCGTAGTACGAGGTGACAAGCGTCCCCTCGTCAATCGGCTCCAGCTTGTAACCGTAAACATGGCCAAGGTTGAGCTGACCTTCGATCTTCCACGCGATCTCGCGGTCCGGCTCTAAGGTCACGATCCTGACGGTGACGTCGTACAGCCCCAGCGGGTGATCATTGAGCGCTTCGCGGTCCATGTGCACCACGAAGGAGTCGCCGACAGATGTGACCGGATCACCCGTGGCATCCATCAGCATGCCCGAACTGTCGATGGCCACATGCCCGTGTGGATTGGTCAGCACCCCAAAGATCGCCGCTGGGTCTGCCGCAATTGCTCGTTGGACCTCCAACCGTTCAGGCACGGCTGCAATCATTGCACGCTCCGGTATGGCGCTGTATGAGCCGGGGAGCCTTCAATCGTCTGCTATCGCTCACTGACAACACTGTCCCCAAATGCTCGGGCAAATCGCCAGTCCAGGGTGGCCCAGAACGGGAGGGTGGTGATCAGAAGTGGAACCTACTGGTATGCCTCCAACATGTGGGGCAAGGCGTCCTCAATCGTGAGGATGGGCTTCGTGTCGAACTCGATGTACTCCGAATACGCGAGGCTCGCTGCATAGCCAGTGACCGCATCCTCATTTTCGACGACAACCCATCCGACTGAATTGTCGGCAGCAACATAATGGGCGATGGTTCCCGGGGCTGCTCCCACCTTGCCGAAGAGGTCCAGGAGCTTCTTGGTCTCGGACCGCGGAAGATAAGGCTTCACCCGGTAGGTAGTCAGAAACAGCATGGCGCACCTCAGGGCCTACACACGGCTGTGGAGGGAACTTCCCACCCTCCGAGCGAAGATCCCACCTTTAGTGATACAGGGCGGTCGCGCTCCTGTAAAGACCCAAGAGGGACGTCCTCGTCCGCCGGATCGGAGGGCAGCCGACCGGATCTTCGGGAAGCCACTAAGCCCCGGTTGTAAAGAGTAAAGACCACGAGCTTCCAGCAGTTCGTGGACACGGCGCAGCTGCACGATGTGATGGGTGCCCGCTAGCGGCAAGGACGAAGCCGCTATTTCTGGGACTGCCCCGTCGATCGCGAGACACCGACTGGGGGTTCGTCTGTCCCAGAAACTCCGAGACATCACAAAAGTGGAGACGATGGGACTCGAACCCACGACCCCCTGCTTGCAAAGCAGGTGCTCTTCCAGCTGAGCTACGTCCCCGACGTTTCTACCCTCTGAACTGCCTTTTCGAGGCTACCCGCCTCCGGAGGGCCCTCGGCGCAAGCCCTGGCGTGGCAGTTCGCGAGTTCACTCTGGAGAAACCCGAGTGTCGAGCCTATTAGGTTTCCTGGTCCACACAGCCCGATTTCCAAGGTGGTCAACGTCCAGCTTGTGATGTCAGACGCCGCGGCATCCGCAGCGGGGTCACCGTTCCGGCGCCGTGACACGCAGGGGGAGCGAAGCTCCTCGGCGGGTGCGTCCACGCCGCGGGCGGACTCTAGGCACCTAGCCCGCCGACCACGTCGTAGACGGCGCCGATGAGGTTGGTGCTGCGAGGGTCGCCGGCCAGGCCGATGTCCATCCGATTCATCACGTATCCGAAGGCGAGCCCGCCGTCGGGATCGGCCCACCCGACTGAGCCTCCGGCCCCGAAGTGGCCGAAGCTCCTGGGCCCGCCCAGGGCAACGAGCTCAGAGCGGACCATGAAACCGAGGCCGAACTGGATGTCGAGGCCCAGGAGCACGGTGTTCGGTCCCCTGGTGAGCTGGGTGGTAGCCCGCTCGAGCTGATCGGGACCGAGGACGCGGATCCCGTCGGTTACACCGATCATGCTGGCGTACATGCGGGCCAGCGAGCGAGCATCGGTGACGCCGTTGGCGGACGGGACCTCGGCTGCGCGCATGGCTCGCGAGTTCCAGACTTCCTGCTCCCTGAAGGCGCCGCCGGGCGCCACCAGCGCCTTGCCCAGGCTGCTGTCGGGCCCCACAAAGGCCTCCATCATCTCAGTGAGCTCCCGGTCCTCGGGGAGGTCGAACGGAATGACGGGCACGACTCGTGGCTCCTCGGCCTCTGGGAGCCCGATCCAGAAGTCGAGATCGAGGGGATCGGCGACCTCCTGGCGGAAGAAGGTCCCGATGCAAGTACCCGTCACCCGCCGGATGACCTCGCCGACCAGCCAGCCGTAGGTCGTGGCGTGGTAGCCGTGCTGCATGCCCGGGTCCCAGTGGGGGGCCTGCTTGGCCAGGGCGGCGACGACCGGATCCCAGGACAGGGCCTCCTCGAGGCTCATCTCTGCGTCGATCCAGGCCAGGCCAGCTTGATGGGAGAGCAGGTACTTGACCGGTATCTCGGCTTTCCCCCCCTCTGCGAACTCGGGCCAGTAGCGGGCGACGGGAGCGTCCATGTCGATCACCCCTCGCTCGGCCAGCATGTTGGCGCACAGCGCGGTTGCCCCCTTGGTGGTGGAGAAGACGAGGACGATGGAGTTCTCTTGCCACGGCCGACTTGTCGTCTCGTCTGCCACACCTCCCCAGAGGTCGACCACCTTCTGGCCGCCGTGGTAGGCGGCGAACGCGGCTCCGACCTCACGTCCAGATTCAAAATTTTGAGCAAAGGCCCCGCGCACGGGCTCGAAGCCGGCGGCGGTGTAGCCGTGGATGTCAGTCACCCCACCCACGCTAACCATGCCTTCCGAGATCCTCCATCAGAGCCGCGACGATCACAGCACTTCATGACCTCTGGCGAAGAGGGACCTGCATGGCGGAGGTGACCCGGGGGCCGGCGGCGGGTGGAGCCCGGGGAACTCCGTGAGCCGGCGGTGCGCCGGTTCATGTCGCAAGCGCCATCAGGTCCCGGTAGGCGTCCTCGAGGGAGACGCGCAGCAACGCCGGCTCGGTCACGGCCGCAGGATCGAGGTGGGCACCGATGTCGAGGCTCCCAGCCATGGAGATCTGCGTCAGGTTGAAGGCCGTACCGGCCAGGGGTCCGAAGGGGTAGACGTGCAAGGTCCGAGCGCCGGCCACATAGGTGTCGCCGGGGAAGGCGGGCAGGTTGCTCGTGGCGAAGTCAATATGGCCGGCCTGGCTGCGAATCAGGCTGGTGACCACCGAGATCGGCACCAGGTTGGCGACGGTGGCGACGACGCCCATGGGGCCGCTCCCGTGCACCTCGTCGCGTCGCTGCCCGAGAACACGGTGGACCGAAGCGAAGCGCTCGGCGAGATCCATGGCGCCTCCGGGAAGCTCGACCGGCACGGGGGTGAACGCGTTCTCTCCGCTGGATGCATCGGTCCGGGTGCTCACAACGAAGGTGACGTGGAACCGCTCGGGGCTGGCGCCCAGCTCCCGGTGGTATCGATGGGCAGCCTCGGCGGCGCCGGTCATGAAGAAGTCGTTCAACGTGCCGCCCAAGGCCTGGGCTGAGTGGTGGGCGGCCTCGAAGGGCACGCTGAGCGCCTCCAAGTGGCGACGCCTCGAGCGGTTGTGCCACAGCGCTGAGCCAGCCGGGTGGAGCTGGTCGGTCGTGGTGCGCACCAGCCCCGCGGCCTCGATACCGGCCCGCACCACACGATCAGGGTGCATGGTCACGTCGACGATCTTTCCGGCGAGGTCGATCGGCCATCGGATCGCCCCGGAAACGGCATCCCTCGCCTCTTCTGCCAGGCCCTCTTGCTCCTCGGGTTCGGCCTGGATGATGGCCTCCAGGTCGACCTCTGGCGGCTTGGGCGCCCGGCGCTTGAGTGCGGTGTAGGCCGAGCCGAGCCGAACGGCACCCTGCCCGTCGGTGACGGTGTGATGCAGCTTGCTGAGGAGCGCCCCCTGACCCTCAGCCAGGCCGTCGACGACCACGTACTGCCACAGCGGCCGGGTTCGATCGAAGGGGTCCTGGAGGAACTGGGTCGCCAGGTCCAGGAGGTCGCGAACCGTGCCTTCGCCGGGCGCTCCGATGCGGCGAAGGTGCCAGTCGAGGTCGAAATCGCGGTCGAATCCCCAGTGAGGAGATGCGAGGGGCCCGTGGCCGGGCAACACATGCTGACGCAATCGGGCCGTAGAGGCCACGGCATTCGCGATGGACCGGCGGAACCAATCGAAGTCCAGGGGCCGGTCGTAAAGGGCCACCCCTCCGGCGGTCGACGCCAGCCAGGGGTCGCGTTCGATGTTCCACATCATCGTCTCGGTGCCGCTCATCTCGCGGCCGAAGCGCATCTCTTCGCTCACGCCGCCATGGTAGGAGCCCGAGACGATTGAAGCCTAGACTTCCTTGGCCGATGAGCCGGCGAAGCTGGGTGACTTGCGGGATCGCGGCCTGCTGAGCCCGCGAAACAGGTATCGAATCCCGACCGTTATGAGTGCGGCAACCACTATCGCCGACAGGACCGTGACAAGTACCAGCAGCGCGAAGGTCATGGGACTCGCAGGTTCCGGAGGGTCACAGACTCCAAGCTATCGAGCCGTTCGCCTCAAAGCTGTTGTCACATTCTCGCTCACTTGATCCCAATCTCAGCGAGGACCTTCACCAGAGCTTCGACCGCCACGCCGCCTACGTCGTCGTAGCCTTTGTCACGGTGCAAAGAAATTATGCACGATGTTCAACGCCTGCTCCGGGGGAGAACGTGGCGATAGGTCGAGGAGAAGAGGTGGGTCCGTAGTCCATGTGGGTACGAAGACGCCGTCAGCCGCGGCCGACAGTTGTCGAGGGAGCCGTCTCCGACGACGGGCCGACCCGCGTGGTCCTCGGGACGGCCAAGGCTCCCCCTCGGCGGTACATCTCCTGGACGGTGTTGGCGATGATGACGGTGGGATCCGTCGGCTATCTCGGGTCTGCACCGGCCACGTCGGTCTTCGGTCTCGCCTCGGTGTTCCTGTACGTCCTCCCTGCCTTCGTGTTCCTGGTGCCCGTCTCCTTGGTCGCCGCCGAGTTGGCGTCCGGCTGGCAGGGTGGCGTCTACAACTGGGTGCGAGAAGGTGTGTCTGCCCCGATGGGGCTCCTGGCCGTCTGGTGCGAGTTTGCCCAGACGATCTTCTATTACCCCGCCCTGCTCGCCTACGTCGCCGGGACGCTCGCCTACGTCATCGATCCGAGCCTGGCCGCCAATGGCGTGTACAACGCCGTCGTCATCATCGTTCTGTTCTGGGGTGGCGTGTTCATCTCCTCGCGGGGAGTTGGACTCGTGGCAAAGCTCTCCTCGAGTGGAACGCTGATCGGGACCCTGGTCCCGGGGGCAATCCTCGTCGCTCTCGGCATCGCCTACCTGCTGCAGGGAAACCACTCGGCTGCCCCGATGAACACGCACCATCTCCTGCCGGCGTGGACGGGCATCGCCAGTGTCGTCCTGGTCGTCAACAGCTTCTTCACCTATGCCGGTATCGAGGTGAATGCCGTGCATGTTGACGACCTCCGGAACCCTGGCCGGGAATTCCCAAGGTCCATCTTCCTCGCCATGGCACTCGTCCTCGGCATCTTCATCCTCCCCACGCTGGCGATCGCTTGGGTGGTCCCCGAGAAGAAGATCAGCTTCACGACCGGTGTCATGCAAGCCTTCAAGAGTCTCTTTGCGCACTTCGGGATCAAGTTCACTGTGCCGCTGGTCGCGATCGCTCTTGCGATCGGGGCCCTTGCAGGAATGATGGCCTGGCTTGACGGTCCCTCCGAGGGGCTGCTCAGGATCGGGCGCGAGCAGGGTTTTCTCCCTCCCTTCTTTCAGAAGGTGAACCGCAGGGGCATCGAGATACGCATCCTGACGGGACAGGCGATCGTGATCACCGTCATCGCCCTGCTCTACGCATTCATACCCGACGTTTCGCGTGACTACTGGATTTTCGCCGTGATGGCCACGCAGGTCTATCTCATCATGTACGTGCTGATGTTCATCGCAGCGGTCAGGTTGCGCCGGAAGCAGCCGGACCACGCCCGCGGGTACCGTGCACCGGCGCTCGGTCTCCTGTGTCTCGTCGGTGCCGTGTCGTCGGTGGCCGCTCTGGTCATCGGCCTCATCGCCCCGTCGCAGTTCGGCCACTCGAACCGGCTGATCTACGCCCTCCTCATCCTGGGAGGGATATTCGTGATCGGGATCGTTCCGCCGCTACTCATGGATCGGCTTCGCAAGCCGGCGTGGAAGGTCGCCGGCAGCGCGCCGACCCCCGAGCTCTGACCTCCGCGCTCACCTTGGGAGGTAGCCCAATAACACGCCCCCTCGAGGGCTCGACCAGCGCCTGAGGTCCGACCGAGGCGGCGGAGCTCTGGGACCTCGAGGTCCAGTTCGCGGAGCCACGAGACCGGCCTCTGACCGGGCCGGACCCGCTCGTTCTTCTGGACGCCGTGCCCGAGACATCCCTCCGAGCGCGCTCAGCTGCGATGACAGCGGAGGGCAAGCCGCCGGCCGGGGTTGGGTGTCACGCCTCTCTCCCGTCGTGAAGCTCGCCTCTCCGACGAGCTGTTCGCGTCACCGGATGCCACGGAGGGGATGGCCGCCTTCGTCCAGAAGCGGGCGCCATCCTGGGTGGTCGAGTGTTGACGCACTCGGCTCGGGCGCTTCAAGACCGCGAGGTAATACATTGGATGCCGGGAGCATCCGGGGGGTGTGATGGCCCAGTTGACAACCACGACGTTGGCCGTCTCGTCGATGGGCACGGTGCGGCCGTGACGACAGAGGCGCAGCCGACGGGCCGGCCTTCGGGCACGGTGTCGCAGCTCCACGGCGGGCGCCCGCGGCGGGGGTTCTGGACATGGATCGGGCACCGCGAGCTGCCCACCTACCCGAAGCCGGCGGCGCGGTACTTCTACCTGGTGGTGGTGATCGTGGCGTCGATCACCCTCTGGTACCAGTACTTCATCCCGCCCAGCGTGGGGCCGATCCTCATCGTGAAGTTCCACATGTCGTTCCGGTTCTTCATCTTGACGATCATCTTGTCCAACCTCGCCGGCATGGTCGCTGCCGTGGCCGGCCAGATCACCGACCGTGTCGGGCGCTGCTGGGTGGTGATCGGCGGCCTCGGGATCGTGGCGCTCATCCAGCTGTTCGCCCTCCCCCACGCCGCCAACAAGGCCGAGTTCACCGTCGCGATCGTCGCCGTGGGCCTGTTCGAGGGGATCATCCTGGTGGCGACCCCCGCGCTGGTACGCGACTTCACCCCCCAGCTCGGGCGGGCCTCGGCGATGGGTTTCTGGACCTTGGGCCCGGTGGCGGGGCTGCTCGTGGCAACCGAGCTCGCCGCGCACACCCTGGGCGCTACCTCGGGGGACTGGCAACGGATGTTCATCATCTCCGGCGTGGTGGGTCTCGTCGTCTTCGGGTTCGCACTGCTGTTCCTGCGCGAGCTGTCGCCCCAGATCCGCAACCAGGTCATGACCACCGAGCGGGACCGGGTGCTCGTCCAGCTGAGAGCCAGGGGCATCGACGTCGCCTCGGCGCTGAAGAACCCCTGGCGCCAGATGTTGCGCTTCGACATCGTCATCTCCGCCGTGGCCATAGCCGTGATGCTCGTCCTCTTCTACACGGCTGCGGGCACGTTCCCGAGTGCGTTCTTCCCGACCGTGTTCGAGAAGGCGACGAACTACTCGTCCCTTCCTCAGGCCAATGCCCTTGCGGCCTGGGTGTGGGCGACGGACTGTGTCGCCCTCGTCGTCTTCGGCATCCTGAGCGACCGGCTCCGGGTGCGAAAACCCTTCATGCTGGCTGGCGCGCTCGGCATGCTGGCGTTCATCCCCATCTTGATCTCACACGTTGGCCACGTGACGTCCAGCTACTACACCGTCGTGTGGGTCGTGTCGGTGCTCTTCGCTTTCCAGGCGATGGCCTACTCGCCGTGGATGGCGAGCTTCACCGAGACCGCCGAGGCCCACAACCCGGCGCTGACCGCCACGGCACTGTCCATCTGGGGTGGTCTCGTTCGCCTGGTCACTGCGATCACCTACATCTTCATCCCGTTCGTGATCACCTCCGCAGGGCTCGCTGCCAACAACGCCTACCGTCCCATGGATCAGAGGAGTGTCGTTGCCATCGACGACATCGTGGCGGGGAGGACGCCCAATGCCGCCGACGTCACCTCGATGGGCCCGCCCACCCAGATCGCCAACATCTCGCCGCCGGCAGCCACCATCCAGGCGACGTACCCGACCCAAGTCGCCATCGTCGAGTCCGATCCCACCGCGTTCGCCGAGGCGACGAAGTACCCCGGGACCACCATCCTCACCCAGAACCCGAAGCTGTTCGTCCGAATCTCGCACGATGCGGCGAAGGTCGTGGGCCCTGCCCATGCGACGTCCGAGCTCACGCAGATCCAGAAGATCTCCCCCCAACTACAGTTCCTCAACAGGTGGGAGCCGGAGCTCAAGCAGCTCCAGATCGTGCGTTCGACGGCGCCGTCCGAATGGCAGCACTGGCTGTGGGTGTGCTTCGGGTGCACCGCCTTCTTCGTCCCGGCGATCTTCGTGATGAGGGGCCGCTGGAGCCCGCGCCGGGCACGGCAGGACGAGCGCGACCACGAGCAGTTCGTGCAAGAGGAGCTCGCCAGGCTCCGCGAGGCATCGGAGGAATCAGCGGCATCGTGAGCAGGAGCACTGAAACTCGCCGCCGAGGCGGCCACGCTCGTGCCCGCCGACCAGGAGGTCTTCCACGATCCTGCGAGTGCGTCGGCCCGCCCGACTGGACGTGCTCGACGCTAGAGGACCGACCGCAACTTGCCGATCCCGGGCGAGGTCCGGGTATCCCCAAACGATGCTCCTATGGACTGTCAAGGGGTGACGCCGAAACCGCCGATCTCTACGCACGCTATTCTCCCGACAACCCCGACTGAGACCATCCGCCACTCGAGGCGGACCTAAGAGCGTGGACCGCCACCTGGAACGAGAATCCCCGACCGTTCGTGTGGCGAAAGACGGCGGACGAGATCCTGGAGTCTCTGGCCGGATACTGCCAGCGGATCTCTGAATCAGGTCACTAGTCGATCGTGGTAGCGGTGTCGACTCGATGTTCCACAAGTTCCAGCAATGATTTTGAACCGCTGAGGCGCCCCCAAGGCCAGCTGCACTTCTTAGCCTTCCATCAAAAAACTGAAATTGTCGTGGTCGCCCGGATGTGACCGTTTGCGCCGAACCCGGTTGGGACACCTGAGCTGAACCGTGACTCTACGAAACATGGACTGGCTACGACGCAGCCGGACCGGTAAGTCGTGGGAGCGTGCGAACCCTGGACCGGTGGTGGAGGATGTCGGCCACCGCGTTGGTCAGGTTGATGATGCGGAGGTCGCCGATGGGGGTCCCGCTTCCGCGATTGCACACCATGGCCAGAGCCGCATCATGGGCGGGGTCGGCCCAAGCGCCGGAGCCGCCGAATCCGAAATGTCCGAACGCGCCCGGCAGCCCCCCCTTCGTGCCAACCAGGCGGTGATACCCCAGTCGCCATTGCATCCGCACCATGATCACACGGTCCCGCTGGTCGTTCTGGATCTCCGAAAGCCGTTCGACGGAGCGCTTCGAGAGGAGTCGCACGTTGCCGAGAGCGCCACCACCGGCCAGCATGGCGTATATGGCGCCCAGTGACACCGCGTCGAAGAATCCGTTGACGGCCGGCATGTTGCACTCGAGAATGTCGGGGCTGTAGATCACATCTTCCATGCTGCGAGCTGCGAACACCGTCGCGATCCGCCGGGGGTTGATGGGCGAGCCGACCGCGGACAACAGGTAGGAGAACGGAACACCGGCGACACTGAGAACCTGCCGCAGCGGACCGGGAAGATGCACGGCCATCGGCTGCAGGGGCGCCACCCGCTCACGATCCTCGGGCGGGCATCCGATGTGCAGGCCGTCGACCATCAGCGGTCCAGCCAGTTCTTCCTCCACGAACTGGTCGATCGGCTTTCCTGAGACCCGCCGCACGATCTCACCAACCAGCCAGCCGAACGTGAGACCGTGGTAGCCGACCGAGGTTCCCGGCCGGTACGCGGGCGCCGAGCGGGCCAGCGCGTCGACCATGTACTCCCAGTCGAGGGACCGTGTCGAGCGGTCCACGAGGGTGGCAAAGCGGTGTAATCCGGCCGAGTGGCTCAGCACGTGGCGAACCGTGAGCTCTTCCTTGCCGTTCTGGGCGAACTCCGGCCAGTAGGTGGCTACCGGGGCGTCGTAGTCGACGAGGCCGCGATCGGCCAGGAGATGGAGGGCAGTGGCGGCGACCCCCTTGGTCGTGCTGAAACACATGGCCAGGGTGTCCCGGGTCCACGGGGCGCCCTGGTCGGTTCGCTTCCCACCCCGGAGGTCGACGACCAGCTCGCCCCTGTGGTACACGGCCACTGCGGCGCCCCCGCCGGTGTGTTCGATCTGGTGGAGGAACACCCGGGCCACATCCGAGAACTCGGGGTGCACATAGCCGTCGATCACCCCGCTCTGGCTCACGATTCCTCGCCCTCTGAACAGCCCAATCCCTAGCCACTATTCGCAGGTGACACTATCGGCGGCGGCGGCGGCGGTCCGGTAGCAACTCCCTCAGATTTGTGAGGACCCGGTACCCGAGCGACGCAGTGTCCCCCGGTTGCTCGGCGAAAGGGAGTCGTAGGTTCTAGGTGTACTCGGTCATCACGTTCATGACAGGCGGCTGATCGGCGGCCGGCCTCCAAGAGCGCTGTGGGGGCGCTCGGTGTTGTAGCGCCGGAGCCATACTTGCAGGGCCCTGCGTCGCTGTGCGTTGGTCCGATACACGCGTTTTGTCATGCCTCGTTCCTCGTGGCTGCTAGTGGCCCGACCCCCCGAGTCCGTCGGACACGAGATGGGTGATGCCCCGCCAGACCGGGTGGGCCCGTTCGACGCGAAGGCGGTTGAGGGCCTCTTGCATGGCGCCCGTGACCTCGGCGCCGCAGCGTTCCACGACGTCACGGTCGGCGGCCGCATCTGGGCCGAGGTCACGCCATTCGATGGGAGGCAGGAACTCGACGGTGATCGAGCTGGGCAGCGGCGGCGGTGGATTGAAGGGGGTGGCCAGACCCAGCGGGCCCACCATGACCGGGAAGACCTTGATCCGCAGCCCGCCGAGCCCGAGCAGCTTGGCGATCGCCTCCCCACGGGAGACCACGATCACGACGTCGTGGCTTCCGTGGGCGACGACCGGGACGACAGGGACGCCGGTCCGCAACGCCAGACGCACAAAGCCGGTCCGCCCGCCAAAGTCGATGGTGTTGCGATCCAGCCACGGACGGCAGGCCTCCCAGTCCCCACCCGGATAGTCGAGGACGAGCGCTCCCTCGGCTAGCGCGGCTTCGGCTTCCAGGTTGCCGGCAGGGATCGAACCCATGCGGCGGAGGAAGGGCCCCAGCAGCGGAACCGCAAGGAGGAGATCATAGGTGAGGGTGTAGGCCGGCCGTTCGAAGCCACGACGGTCCTCGATCGCCAGGCCGGTGATCAAGACCTCGGGCGTGTAGATCACGCCGTTGTGGTTGCCGACCACCAGCACCGGTCCATCGATCGGCAGGTGCTCGAGGCCCCGAACCTCCGGGGAGAAATAGCTGGCGTAGCGGTGGGCCGCTCGATTCTCGTGCTCGATGAGCCCCGGGTCGCGGCGAAACGGAGCGCTGCTTCGTTGGGACTCGATCCGGCGGGCGAGGGGGGCGAAGACCCACAACGGCCCGTGGCTCGATTGGCTGTCCTGGTTCAAGGGTAATTCCATCGTCCTCGTACCCTGTGGCCATTGGTGCTGTATCTCCTTTGTCGCGCTGAAGATCGAGGACGTCCAGGGCCGTTCGTCCCTGGTCAATGGTGCAGCTCAGGGTGCGGCCGCCCGAGTGCCCGGGCGGCCTGGATTCCACAAGGTCGACCTAGGATTCCCCCGCCATAGACCTCGGCGGCCTCAGTCTTCACCCAGCCGTTGCTCCGGGTTCCAGAACACTTCATCGCTCGCTCAAACGTCAGCCTGCCCTGACTTGCTGTGTCGATAGCCGACCTCGTCTGTTCTCGTCTGGAAAGGCCATCCGAATTGGCGCAGCGACAAAGCGGTTTCGTCCGGGTGCCGGTGCCCCGAAACCCGAGGATCGCAGCTCGCATGCATCGCCACAGGGTGCACCTGCCACAGCCTCCGGATGGTCCGAACACCTGGGTGGGGTCGCCCCGATGCGTCGGCGGTGGCGACCCGAGCCGCCCGCTCCCCGGCGAGGCGTCTTCGGCCCTCCTCGGTGTCCACGTTGCCAGGGTGTCACCGGGTCTGTGGCTTCCACCCGTTGGTCGGATGGTTACCCCCGGGGCTGCAGACGTAGCCCGAGATGGGGGAGGGGCTGACCCTGACGATCTTGCCGTTCTTGAGCTGCGCGAGTAGCCAGCAGCTGGGCGGGATGTTCTTGGCCGGGTTTCCGGGCGCGATGAGGTTGTCGCCCGAGAAGCTCGTGATGTTGTTGAGCTGCGCGGTCAGGCTGGCCCGGGTCGGGTTGGGGCCGGCTGCCTTCAGGGCCTGAGCGAAGAGCTGCGCGGCCGTCCAGCCGTAGACCGCGGATACCGGCTCGGTGCTGGAGAACACCTTGGGATCGACCTTCAGAACCCACTTGTCGAAGGTGGCCACCGACGGCACGGCCGAGGCGTCCTCACCCTGGTAGAGCGAGTAAAGCTGGGCGAAGTACATACCCTGGGCCGCGGCACCGGCCAATTGGGGGAGGTTGGCGGCATAGGCCGCGATCTCCACGTTGATCACCTTCATGTTCTGCTGCTGGAGCACCTTGGCCAGGGTGGCCGCCTGCTCGGTCGGCAGCTGGGCCTCATAGAGCATCTGCACGCCCGCGAACTTCATCTTGATCACGTCGGGCAGGAAGTCGGTGGTCGTCGCGGAGATCCCGTGTTGGTACGCGATCGAATAGCCAAGCGACTTCAAGGTCGCGTCCACCGCGTTCTGGAGGTTGATTTCCGTTGGGGTGTCCGTGCCGTAGAGGATGCCGACGTGTTTGACGGCCTGTGGGAACTTCGATTTGAAGTACTTGAGCGCGCCGGTGGGCCAGGCGTTGACCACCGCCGGGCTCGGGCTGTAGACGTACTGGTTGTTGGCCAATGTGATGCTCAACGGGTAGGCGATGTCGGGCATTCGCGTGGCGTTGATCACCGGTACTTCTGCCTGGTCGAGCAGCGAGAATCCACCGACCAGGGCAAAGTCGTTCTTGGCCAAGTTCTCGGTCTCGCTGGCCACGGTCGCCGCGTCGAAGGCGCTGTCCTTGGCGTCCAGCACCAGCTTCCGGCCGTTCACTCCGCCCTGGGAGTTGATGTAGTCGATGTACGCCTGGGTCCCGTCCTCGGCGGACTTGAAGAGGCCGGGGAGGGGCGCCGAAAGGTCGTCGACCTGCCCCACCGTGACGGTCTTGGCGGTCACCCCCGGCGCGCTCGAAGCAGATGAGCTGGCGGTCAAGGACTTGGGCGAGGCGCCGGCGGGGCCGGGCACCCCCGCGGCCATCAGCATTGACGCACCACCGAGTCCCAGAGCGGTGATGCCCATAAACGCCTTCCTGCCCAACATCTTGGTCCCCCCTCGATTCGAGTGTTTCCCTGTCTTGATCTCGCCATTGCTCCTGGAAGCTGAGGGACGGGCCGACGCCCGCCGCTGGCAAAGGCTAAAACACGTTCCTCGATTCGGTATCGCGTCGCCGCTGGAGCCGCTAACTCACACCAACGATCGCGGCTAAGGGCCAACGCAGTCCCCAGTCCACCGCGGCATAGTCGATCTTCCTCCTCCCATTAGTGCGCTACGACCCGAAGAGCTGGCCACGGCGCTTGCCGAGATCGACAGCTCCGCCCACCGACCATCCGGCGTCTGATACACGGTGGCTTCGCCACCGCCCCGGTGGTCATCCTCGGTGCCGTAAGTGCGGCAGTGCCCGTAAGGCTCCTGCCAGGCAAGGACCTTTGGCCCTGTCGGGCCCCGAACGTCACAAAGAGACAATGTTTGTGATGGCGCGTGGAGAGGTACCTCGGGTAGTGGCCGGTGTTGATGGCTCGGCCGAATCTCTCGCCGCGCTGGAGTGGGCTGCTACGTACGTCCAGCGGTTCGGGGGCAAGCTCACGGCCGTGGCCGCATGGCACATCCCAACGCCCTATGTCGCCGCCCTCTCTGGAGTCGATCTCGAGGCAGAAGCCCAGGGAACAGTGATCGCCGCGGTGGAACGGGTGCAAGCACGTCACCCGGGTCTCACTATCGGACAGAGGATCGTCGCCGGTTCGCCCGGGAAAGTACTGGTGGCCGACTCGGAAGGAGCCGACCTCCTCGTAGTTGGCACTCGGAGGGCGCTTGGATCGGTCAGTTCATATTGCGCGCACTATGCCTCGTGCCCGATGGTGATCGTGCGTGGAGAGGAAGGACAGGGGTGAAGTAAGCAGGGCAACCCTCAATCCGGCCCACGCCGCGGGCTGGCTCCTCGATCGAAGGCCACCGATGTGATCTGGCTTGGCCCGGGTTTGGCTCAGGTACGAGTGGTTCAACGCCGGCTCTCAGAATCTTGCGATCGGTCTGTGCTCGACCTCGTCGCCGCATTACGGGCAAGTCGTGAACGCACGGCAGCACAGGTCTGTGTAAGTCCCAGGTTCGCGGGGACAGGCGATGCCGTTCATTCGGTCAGTGGTGCGCGAGCCTTGCTCTGCCAAATGCGTGCCAGGACTGCGAGCACCTCGTCTGCGGCCGCGAAGCCCCCGAGGTGGCTCTCTCCGGGGCGAACGATGAGCTCCACGTCGCGGAGCAGTGTGGCGGCACGCCTCGCCTCCTCGAGAGGAACGAAAGGATCCGAATCGCCGTGCCACCACCGCACCGGGACGGCCACGTCGGCAAGGCGGAATCCCCAAGGCTGGCCGATCAGGACCAAGTCGTTGACGAAGGCCTGGAACCGACGCCTGCCACCACGGATCAGATCGTCGACGAATATTGCCTCGAGGGCGGGGTCGCCCAGCACCCTTCGATCGCCTTCAGGCATCACCCGAGCAAACCCTTGAACGCACAGGTGAGCGAGAGGTGTCGCGGCCCGCACGAAGCCCCACATGCCCAGTCCGACTGGACGGCGAAACAGGCTGAGCACGCCATTGAAGCGTTGACTTAGCGCGACGATGCCTCCGGCGATTGCTTCCTCACCGGCGGTCGGAACCAAGGAGCCGAGGAGGCCGACCCCGACGACGCGGGTGGCAAGCTCGTGTGCGCATGCAAGTGCGTACGGTCCTCCGCCGGACAACCCGACCACCATGAAGCGCTCGTGGCCGAGGCAGTCGGCGACGAGCGCGATGTCGGCCGCCCAGTCCGAGAGCCGCCCATAGGCATGGTGTGGGGAATCCCCCACCCCGGGCCGCTCCACGCAGACCACCCGAAGGCCAAGCTCCTCGGCGGCGTGACGCCCGACCGGCGGGACCTGTCGGCGAGCTCCAGGCGACCCGTGGAACCACAGCACTAACGGTCCCCGAGGATCGCCGAACTCGGCGTAGCCCAGGCGCCGACCGTCGGTCAGCGGGATCGTGGCCTCCAGGCCGGGCGGCGGGCTTGGCGCAACGCCAAGAGGGCGGATCAGGACGCGAACCCTAGCGCTGCGAACGGGCCCTGAGGTTGCCGGTCAAGGCAGGCGGCGCCCATGTCGGGTAGCGATCTCTGGCGGCGGTCGAGCCGTTTCGGAGTCCCCGTAGCGGACCGTGTTGAGGACGAAGGCCAGGATCTGGACCCGGTGGCTTCCAGAACAACATGAATGGTTTCCTCGTCGGCGGTGGGCGCATGGACCTCTAGAAGTCGCAGCTCTTCCAGGAATCGGGTGATCGTCATGATCTGTCCCCGGGAATGCCCGCCGTCTCGCCGACCTGGCTGTTTGTCCGCCACTGTGTGATGTCCCCGCCGGACAGGTCATAGAGGGCCACCAGGAAGTCATCTCGGTATCGCTCACGTTGCTCAGGTGATGCCACGGGTGCCCTTCGATTGCGCGGATAACTCCGCCGGGACACTCGGCCCCGTCCCTGGATAGTTCCTTCTCAGTGCAGCGCTTAGTGCGGGAGACTTGCAAAGCAGGTGCTCTTCCAGCTGAGCTACGTCCCCCCAGGGGTGCCGGACCCCGACGCCGTCCGGCGCCGGTTTCCGGCCCCACATCGTAGGCCCTGGCTCCTATGATCCTTCAATCGCCCGCTGTCACTACGAGCTGACGCGCCGATCCCGGGCGCCACGTGAGCGAGTCTGGGCGCTCGTCGCCGATGGCAGGACCTGGAAGGACTGGGCGGGCGTGCGTCAGTCGAGCCTGGAAACCGAGGGCGAGGGCGACCCCAACGGGGTCGGGTCCATCCGCCGGCTCGGCTACCCACCCATCGCCGGTAGCCGCGAACAGGTCGTCGTGCACCAACCGCCCCACCATCTCGGCTACGTGATCTTGTCGGGCAGCCTGCCCGTAAAGAACTACCGCAGCGACGTGCTCTTGGAGGATATGCCCGACGGGGGCACAGTGATCAACTGGCAGGGCTCTTTCGACCCCCTGGTGCCCGGAACGGGCCAGGTCATGGAAAGGGTCGTGGCCGCCACCGTGGGCCGGTTCGCTCGATTGGCCGCGGCTCGGGCGGAGCTCTCCTAGGAGGGTGGCCGCACGGAGACCTCGCCACGTCCGGCGTGGTCCCTCGCCCGCCGTCCGCCGCCGACGAGCGACGGTAGTGGCCGGAACGGTGGTGCTCGTCGTCCTCGTGGTGGTGATCGTGATCGTGGCCGGCGGAGGTGGGGGTGGCGGCGGCAAGAGCCAATCCACCACCACATCGGTGTCGTCCGCCACGACGAGCCCCGCCTCCCTGTCGGCCGTCACCGCAACGAACCCGTCTTGGTCGCTGGCCCAGCCACTGTCCCGAGAGGTCGTGCTGCCCGGCGACGGCACCCAGGTGACCATCGTCGGCGGCCTCCTCGGCTCACAGGCAACGACCACCCAGGTGTTCAGCCTCAACACCTCGTCCGGCCGCACCTCGACTCTCACGCCGCTGGCCTCCGGCGTGCACGACGCCGCCGGGGAGATCGTGGGCGGCCGCGGATACCTCTTTGGGGGAGGTTCGCCCGACACCGTGGCCACCGTGCAGCAATTCTCCCTTCCGACGACCTCGAAATCGACTTCGAGCCCACCGCCTGCGATCACGGGCCAGCTTCCCCAGCCTCGCTCCGACGCGAGCGCGGTGAGCATCGGCGACACCGTCTACGTCGTCGGGGGCTACGACGGCAGCGCACCCGACCCGAGCGTGCTGGCGACGACCGACGGGCGCCAGTTCTCCACGGTGGCCGACCTCTCCGTGCCCGTTCGCTACGCGGCGGTCGCCGCCCTCGACGGGAAGATCTACCTCTTTGGCGGCCAAGCGGTCGCGGGGTCAACGGCCGGCCAGGCGGTCGACGACATACAGCTCGTCGATCCGTCCCACCACTCCGCCGCAGTCGTCGGTCATCTGGCGCAACCCACGGCCGGGGCCTCGGCCGTGGACCTTGGAGGTCGCATCTACATCGCAGGTGGCGTCAACGACACGTCGACCGCAGCCGCAACCTCGCAGGTCCTGTCCTACCAGCCCTCCACCCGGACGGCCGTACCCGCCGGAGCTCTGCCCGTGCCGACCAGCTACGCGGCCGCAACGGTGATCGGCGGCAAAGCGTGGATCGTCGGGGGAGAGAACGACGGCACGCCCCAGTCTTCGGTGGAGGAGCTGGCCCTCCGCAGCAACGCTGGCTAGGAACCCGACCGCGCCCCGTTGGCGTGCTCGTCGGGAAGGGAACCGATCCTCCGTGCCAGGTTGACGGCGTGGTCGCCCAGGCGCTCGTAGAAGCGGGCGAGCAACGTCACCTGGGCTCCGACGGGCATGGACATGGCCTCACCCGCCACCTCGTTGGTGAGACGGTCGTGGAGGACATCGAGCTCCTCGTCGGCCTCCTCGAGTGCCTCGGCCACGGCCTGGCGGTCGCAGTAGGCGTCGGCTACGACCTGCCACATCTCGATCGCCACGTCCGCCATTCGCTGGACGATTCCCCGGCTCATGGGGCTCATTTCGATGCCTATGTGGGACGTCGCCCGCTGGGCGACGTGCTCAGCCAGGTCGGCGCTCCGCTCGAGCTCGGGCAGGATCAGGAGCACCCCGACGAGATGGCGCCAGTTGGCAGGGGTCGTGGCCTGCTCGAAACGCTCCCAGACGAGCCTCTCCACTTGGGCGGTCAGCAGATCGACCCGCTCGTCGCCGTCGATAACGGTCCGGGCCGATCGGACATCCCCGCTCAGGAGAGCGTCGGTACCTCGGGCGATGGCCTCGGCCACGAGAGCAAACAGCTCGTTGACCCTGCGGTCCACCAGATCTCGTTCCTCGACCGGCTGGAACATCAATCGAGGACCCTACCCGCGTCGCTACCGTTGGGCCTGATGGAGCGAGACAGTGTCGCAGGACGTTCACCCGGCGGACGCGAGGGGCGGACCGGCCGTCGTGCCA
Organism: uncultured Actinomycetes bacterium; assembly: GCA_963773635.1. GTDB lineage: Bacteria > Actinomycetota > Acidimicrobiia > Acidimicrobiales > RAAP-2 > CAVZBW01. The sequence continues at coordinate 2,406,318 of CAVZBW010000005.1, forward strand.
CGGTCCGCGACGCCCTGACCGCGCTCTCCCCGAGGGATCCGGTACTGGCCGCCCTGATCGAACGGCACGGTCCACCGCATCTTCCCCGAACCCCCGCTCCCGCCCGCTTCGCCACCCTGGCCCGCGCCATCATCTTCCAGCAGCTCGCGGGCCGGGCAGCATCGACCATCCACGGACGGTTCGTCGAGCGGCTCGGCGGAGAGGTGACACCCGAGGCCGTGCTGCAACTGGACGTCGAGACGTTGATGACGTGCGGCCTCAGCCGGGCCAAGGCACGATCGGTCTACGACCTGTCGGAGAAAGTGGCCTCGGGTGAGGTTCGCCTGGACCGGATCGGGCGCTTGCCCGATGACGCCGTCATCGACCACCTCATCCAGGTTCGCGGGATCGGCCGGTGGACCGCCGAGATGTTTCTCATGTTTACCCTCGGTCGCCTCGACGTCTGGCCGATCGACGACTATGGCGTGCGGGTTGGCTATGCCACGGGTTGGGGACTTGCCGAGGTCCCGTCCCGGCTGGAGCTCGACGGCCTGGGCGAGCCCTTTCGCCCGTACCGGAGCATCGCTGCCTGGTACTGCTGGCGGGCCGCCGAGGATCGTCCGCGACCGACGCGCCGGACTCCGGCGGCGTCCGAAGCCTCGGCCCCGCCGGTGAGTCGACCGGACTCCAAGGAGTCCTAGCGGCTCCCCGCCGGCACCGGGATCGGGTGATGACGAGCCGTGCTCCTCGCCGCCATGAGGTCCCGCCGGAGACGTTCGAGACCCACGCGCACGGATTCCTGCGAGTCGGCCTCCGCCCGCTGCGCGGAGCCCTCTGCGATGCCGAGCTCGAGGACATAGGGGGTCGGGCGGCGCTCCTCCCAACCGTCCCGGCCCTCTCGGTGCCGAGCCCAGGTACAGACCACCTCCTCCTCGGCCCTGGTCAGGGCGACGTAGAAGAGCCGGCGCTCTTCGGCCCCGTCGCCAGAGACCGTAAGCGGCACAAGGCCGGCCTCGGCGCCAACGATGAACACTCGGCGCCACTGCAGACCCTTGGCGCGATGGAAGGTCGAAAGCGCCACTGCGGGATGGGCCGGTCCGGGGTCCCCTCCCCTCCCGCGCACGGCTCCCGACAACCAATCCCCCAGCTCGCGCCCCCGAGCGGAGGGTTGCGATTCGGCCCATTCCTCGACCAGGTCGAGCAGCTGGCGGAGGATGGCGTCCTGACGGCGGAGATCGCCTTCGGCGACGCCCCGCTCGGTGGCCTCCTCATGGAGCTCACCGACGATGGTCCGCAGCTCGCTCGAGCACCCCCGGGATGGCAGCGTCCAGGCGGTCGCCTCCAGCCGGTGCAACGCCTCCTTGACCGCCGGTTGGTCGAGGACGCTACGCCCGTCCTGGTACGCGATGCCGGCCTCCCGCAGAGCTTGGGCCGTGGCCTGCAGAGCAGCGTTGGTCCTTGCCAGGACGGCAACCTGGCCGGGGCCGACTCCCTCGTGCAGGGCACGCTGAACCTTCTCGGCAACGAACGAGGCCTCCTCTGCTTCCGTGTCGAGCCCGACGCAAGAGACCAACGGGTCGCCGGCGGTGCCGATCGCGTCCTTCCCGAGGAGGGCGGCCGCGGTGCGGGCCAGCTCGGGGGGGCATCGGTAGTTGTGAGTCAAGCGGTAGCGGGACGCATGGGGGAAGTAGGTGGCGAAATCGGTGAGGAATCGGGCGTCCGCCCCGTTCCATCCATAGATCGCCTGGTCGGCGTCCCCGATCAGGCAGAGGTCGTCGCCGTCACCGACGAGGGCTCGAACAAGGGACCACTGCACGGGATTGAGGTCCTGTGCCTCGTCCACCAAGACATGCGGAAAGCGCCAGCGGGTGGCCGTACCAAAGACCGGGTCCTCGAGCGCCACCCTCGCCTCGACCAGCAGATCTCCTAGATCGAGGACCCCCCGAGAACGCTTGACCCGCTCATAACGAGCGAGGGCTTCGGCGAGCAGGTCGGGCTCGATGGCGGGCGCCCGGGAGGCGGCGAGGAGGGCCTCCGGCACCTGGGCGGCCCCGATCCCCCGGGCCGCGGCCCATTCGACCTCACCCACCAGGGCTTCGAGAGGTAGATCCGGGAGCCCCTCAATAGCCTGCCGGAGCAGGCGGCGGGAGGTGGGAACCACCCGACGCCGAGGTCGGCGGCGGTCCGCCCCGTACCGCTCGACCAGCTCATAGGCCAACGCGTGGAGTGTCGCGGCCTTGGGGCCGGCGACGTTGAAGGTCCGCAGCCGCTGGCGAAGCTCCGTTGCGGCTTGTCGGGTGAAGGTCACTACCAGCACGCGGCGAGCCTCGGCCGTCCCCGATTGGATGCGGTACGCCACACGGGCGGCGAGCACCCGCGTTTTTCCCGACCCAGGCCCGGCCTCTATGGCCAGCGGCCCAGGAGGCGCGGTTACGCAGGCCCGCTGGTCCTCGTCCAGAAAAAGGAGGGGATCCTCCACGGCTGCCACGCTAAATCCTGGCTGTGACAGATAGGGGGACTTCGGCGCCCGCCCGACGCCATTCCGAGTGAGGACTCGCTGGCTCCGACCCGTCTCGCGAGGTGTAGCGTGGTCGGCTCATTGGGGCTATAGCTCAGTCGGTTAGAGCGCAGCACTGATAATGCTGAGGTCGCTGGTTCGATTCCAGCTAGCCCCACTGCAGACTTCCTGTTCAGAGGTTCGGCACGTCTACTGCACTTGCCGTTCCAAGGTTTTCATCGCGCGGTCATCGCGCGGGCGGAGTCTGTCGCCGACTGCATCAGCAGCCTTGCGATCTGCTTCGACAGTGGCCCTTGCATACAGCCGGAAGGTCATATTTGGGGACGAATGCCCGAGGCGCGTTTGAGTCGTCTTGATGTCCACTCCGGCGGCAACGAGTTCTGTGGCGGCAAGAGAACGGAGGTCATGAAATCGGAGTCGGGGCATGTCGGCCGCGGTACATGCCTTCGTCCAAAGACGCCGTCGCCAGTTCGTGTAGTCAAGCGCCCTCCCGCCCCCGTCAGTGAAGATGAGATTCCGATCGTCGGCTCCCGTCAACCCTCGACGAGCTAGCAGGGCAGCCAGATCTTTCAGAAGCCAGTCGGGGCACGCAAGGGTACGCCGTCCGTGCGCAGATTTCGGAGGACCCAATGTGCCGTCGCGGCGGAGTTGATGAGTCACGCTGACCTTCCCGCCCAAGAAGTCGAGATTGGCAATCGTGAGTCCCGCCGCCTCGCCCCAGCCTCCAGCTGGCCCCTGACAGGGACCAGCTCGCACTCGTAATGCGCAGGTCAGGAGTTCGAGTCTCCTCCAGGGCTTCGCAGTTGAGGCTCGCGAAGGGTCAAAAGTCCCTGTTCGCGCTTGTGTCATCTTGTCAGGGTGAACGAGGAAGCCAGTTGCACTACCAGCCAACGAGAGGCAAAGACATGGTGCCCACCTCCCGTCTCACCGAATCCATCGAACAAGCCGAGGAAGCGTCGCTTGAGGCGGTGCGGAAGTTTCTCGACACTGTCGAGGGCGTACTTCCGCTTGGGGGAGACGACGGACCCCGTCGCAAGATCATAGATTCGGCTTTCGAGATGACCGAAAAGCTGGTCAGTTCTTCGACGCGGCTCGCTCAGAACATTCTTGACGTGACGGAGAAGGCACTGAGCGAATCCGAGCGGAAGTCTGCCGCGCCGAAGAAGTAGAGGAAGTCGTCACAGAGATTGGCGGTTCCGACATGCCGAGGCGGACGCTCACGGAGCTGTCCTGGGAGGAGTGTTTCACTCTACTCAGGCAAGAGACGGTCGGCCGGTTCGTCTATACCGACGAGTTGGGACCAGCAGCCGTCCCGGTGAATTATGCCGTTGCCGCGCACGACATCGTGTTCCGCTCCGAGGACGGATCCAAAGTGCGCGGATTGCGGGACCACGGTGTCGCCTTCGAGGTTGATCACATCGACGCCGCTACTCGTGCGGGATGGAGCGTCCTCGTTCGTGGCACTAGCGACGAGGTCCAAATCGAACGCGTTCCCGACCTGCTGCGGCGGATCGATGGCGACGTACCGCTTCCCTGGAAGGAGGGCATCCACAGAATCTGGGTCGTGGTCACACCACGGACCGTTACCGGGCGGCGCTTGGCAAACATCGCCTCTGAAGACATCTCTTGGTAGCGGGGGACTCATCGGGGGTGACCGTTGTACCCAAGGCGCAATCGCAGGAAGCAGCCGGGTTCGGCAGCGGCCAGGCGCGGTCGCGCCGGTAATCTGTGGGGCCTATTCGACGCTCTCGACAGTCCGTCACCATCCCATACACCATCCCATGTACCTGCACACCACGAACGGGGGCGGGACGACCATTGGTCACACGCTCCTGATCCCTCGTCGTCACGTAGCCGACGTCTGGGAATTGGATGAACCGCTCGCCTCCGAGCTCATGGCTGCCGTCATCCGTGTCGGCCGGGCCGTGCAAGTGGCAGTCGCCCCGGAGGGGATGAACCTCATCAGTTCGAAGGGCAGCGCAGCGGAACAGACGGTGTTTCATCTCCACTTCACGTGCTGCCTCCCTGGAATCGGGACGGCTTTGAGCGCATCTGGCCGGCGGAGAGCCCGTCCGAGGATGCTGATCTGGGAGCGGTGGCCGAGCGCATCCGGGCGGCCTGTGCCAACCGGTCTGTCTAGGGCAAGAGCGAGGCACCGCCCCGCTCATCGAATAGCTGCGCTGCGCCCAATGGCCATGTAGTGAGACGCCGAGTGGGCTGGACTACGCAAGGGGAGGCCCGAGAAGCCGCGCACCGGACTGGGTCCTCCCCGACCTCTGGCTTGCCCTGAGAGGCGCGCAGAATCGCGGGTGTGGCGCCCGGGAGCGGCGAGAGGTGTCGGGTTATACCCGGAAAGCCGTACGCCGCCACTACAGCGCGCGTCGCAATGCCATGACGGCGGTGCGCAAGGCGAGTCGCAGGAGGGATCGCAACGGCCGGAGTCCGGCGAGGCGGTCGGAGCCCTCGCCACGTCGTGGGAGGAAAAGAGGGCCGGAGCGGGGCGCTTCGAGCGGGACTGCTCTGACGGTCAGATGGGCGTGACGGTGCGGAGTGGGCGGGACGGTCCGTAATGGCACACGAAGCTCGAAATGTCGTGAGGGGCGGAGCGCCGCATCGGACGCAGTGGTGAGCGGGCCCAGCGTTGGCAGGCCACGGGGGCAGAGGCTCGCGAGCCGCTTGGTGCCGTGGAAGGGGTCGAGCGAGTCAGCGCGAAGCGAATGAGTGGTTCTCATTCGAGGACGCCGGCCATGAATAGGGCTTCGACGTCGTCTTCGGAGAGCCCCAACTCGGCGCAGCAGATGTCCCGCGTGTGCTCGCCGAGTCTTGGCGCTGGCCGATGCTCGGGCAGCGACATGTCAGAGGCGAGATACGACTGGCGGTCGAGTACGAGCCGGCCGATGTCGGGCTGCTCGAGCGGTACGAAGAACTCGCGCGCCAGCAGGTGCGGATCATCGAGTAGTTCAGGGGGATAGGCCATACGCGCTGCGGCGATCCCAAGGGCCCGGCATCGGGCTGCGACCTCATCGGGACCGCACTCTGCACACCATCCATCTAGCTCGGGGAGTGAGTGCGGCGAGCAGACCACGACCCATTCCTCGTCTTTCTCAGCGCCAGTGCAGCGGAACACGCCCCAGACCGGACCCCGCTCGTCGCTGTTGCCTTCGGGCCCGACGGTGCCCGGCGCGATCGACTCGGCCATCAGCAGGTCACCGAGGGTGCACGCCACGACCTCGGCCTGTGCCAACTCGACGTGCGTCCCCACGCCGGTCCGTTCTCGTTGGTGGAGGGCCGCCAGACCGAGCGCGGCGAGCAGATGACCGACGAGCAAGTCGGGGTAGTTGGAGGGCGAGCCTGGAGACTCATCGCCGTCCGGGAACGCCCACAGGTGCAGCAGCCCCCCATAGGCCTGCACCGATGGGCCGTAGCCGCGCCAGCTTGCACGCGGGCCCGTCGCACCGAGCAGCTGGCTCGATAGCATCACCAGCCGCGGATTGAGCTCATGAAGCTCCTCCCATCCGAGCCCGAGCTCGGACATCGCGCCAGTCGAATTGTTCTCGATCACCACGTCTGCGGTCGCCACCAGCCGGCGCACCAGTGCCACACCTTGGGGTGTCTTCAGGTCGACGCCGAAGCTCCGCTTGGAGCGGCTCGAGGAGACGAACGACGGGCTCGTGAGGTTGGGTCCCATGAGCCGCATGAAGTCGGGGTACCGGGCGCTCTCAACCTTGATCACGTCGGCCCCGTGGTCGGCGAAGAGCCGGCCACACTGTACGCCGACACCACCCTGGCCGAAGTCGAGCACCCGCAGCCCGGCAAGCGGCCCACCCTGCCTGTGGTCGCCGGTCGTTCGCGCCGTGATTTCCGGCTCCCACGAGATCAGCCCGTCGTGCTCCCCCACTGAGGGGGCCCGGAACCGATGGCCAAGACGCACACCGTCAAACTCCGCGAACCCGGACGGCACCCGGCCCCGCACGCCCGACGCCACCTCTATGTCCCGCAGCAACCCCCGAGCCAGGAGGTGCTCGTCGACAAGGATGTCCGCCGGGGTGTTGATCGGCGTGATGACGATGCCGCGCCGCTGGGCCTCTTCGGTCGCCTCCCGAGTCGTCATCGTCTCGAGGAACGGGCCGAGCACGGCGAAGATCTCCTCCCGCCTCATGATCCTCGTCATCATCTGGTCGAACGCCGGATCGGCGAGCTCGGCAGGTCGACCGATCCAGTTGAACAGAGCCCGCCACTGGCGGACCGACATCACGACGACCTTGACGACGCCGTCGCGCGTCCGCAACGAGGGGTACATCTCCACCCCGCCTCGTACCCGCCGGGGCGCACCAGCGGACGCGTTGGCAATCGACCAGGTATCGACCTGGATGACCGCCTCGAACGCCGACACGTCGAGACACTGCCCCCGACCGGTCGCTCGGCGCTGCCATAGAGCGGCGAGTACCGCCCACGCACCCATGACCGAAGCGGTATCGGACGCAACCGCCCCCGGAACGAGCAGCGGGGGCTTCTCCGGCACGCCAGATTGCGACAGCCATCCCGACATCCCGACGACAACGTCATCGGTGCCGGGCCAGGCCGCATAGGGACCGGTACGCCCGAACCACGTGAGAGAGCAGACGACCTGGCCGAGGTGCGCCGGCTCGATGTCGTGGAGCGACGAGTGGAGGACGACGTCGGCCCCAGCTACGAGGGGACGGTCGTCCGTTACCCCGCGCTTGTTCCAGTTGCGGTAGGCCCAACCGAGCCCCCTCGGCCCGAGTGAGCGCGCCGGAGAACCCCCGGCCGGCTCGACCTTGACCACATCGGCACCGAGATCGGCGAGGATCCTGCCGCACAGCTCGCCGACGGCGACGGTCCGGTCGAGGACCCGGAGACGGTCGAGAGGAAGTGTCGGGGTCACGTGCCGGTGAAGTTGGGCGGGCGCTTCTCGATGAAGGCCTTTATGCCCTCTTTGGCATCGTTGCTGCGGGTGACCTTCGCGACATAGTCCTGCTCGATCGGCCGTGCCACCTCCTCCGCCAGCCAACCCGTCTCGACGGCGGACGCTTTCGAGGCGGCGATGGACAGTGGACCGTTCGCGGCAAGGATTTCGGCGACCTCATGGGCTTTGTCCATCCCCTGGCTCACTGGCACGACGTGCGAGACGAGCCCCCATCGCAGGGCCTCCTCCGCGTTGAGGATGCGACCGGTCAAGAGCATGTCCATCGCGACGGCGTAGGGGATCTGCCGCTTGAGCCGCATGGTCGAGCCGGCACCAGCCATCAGTCCACGCTGCGCCTCGGGCACGCCGAAGCGGGCTTGCTCCTCGGCAATGCGAATGTCGGTCTGCTGCAGCATCTCGCACCCCCCGCCCATGCAGTCGCCGTTCACGACAGCGATGATCGGTGTGCGTAGCCAGGTCGACAGCAGAAGGCCCCGGCCGATGATGGACATGTCGTCGATCGCCCGCAGCTCGTTCTCCGAGGGCTTGCTCGAGCGCTTGCCGGCCATCCAGCCTGCATCCAGGTCGCCGCCGACGCAATAGGCACCCTCGGCTCCGGTGAGGATCACCGAACGAATCGTGTTGTCCGCATCGACTGTCTCCCACGCATCCGCGAGTCGCACGATCATGTCAAGCGAAAGCGCGTTGCGGCGTTGAGGCCGGTTCATCGTGAGCACCACGGTGTGACCGTGACGTTCGTACAGGAGGCTGGGTGATACGTCGCTCATCATGGTGGTCCTGCTTCGAAGGGAAAACTGGCATTCAGGGACGCGCTTTTGCACGTCGGGGCTCTCTCCGATCGCATCGGCCGGAGCCAGATCCTTCGCCTCCGGCGCCTTGCCCGGTCTGGTTCGAGGTCGGAAGTGATAAGCGGCGCTCCCGTCGTGTGCCTACTCGCTCCGCGTCGCAACGGTCAGCGGGCGACGCGATACTCGTCACGGTCGTGGCGACCGAAGAGGTGGGCCCGATCGATGGTTCGCCCGACCTCCACCGGGTCCAGCCGGTCGACGTGGCGTGAGTATGGCTGGAGTCGCCCAGCTGAGGCTGTGGTTTGCTGCAAGCGGGCGTGCAGGTGGCCTTTCGGGTCCATGAACAGAGACGCCACGGCCGTGGCGTTGGCCAACGCGAAAACGAGCAGACATGCAGCCAGGGAGACCGCGGAGAGGACCGTCGCGCACGCTGCGATGGCTAGGGCTGCGTAGTAGACGGCCCAGTCCACTTTGAGCCGAGCCCGATTTCTGTGTGGCCCACTGGCTACGGCCTTCGTCACGTGGCTGAGCATAGGGCGCCTCCCGGCGGTCCTGTCCGGGTCGTCGCTGAGATCGCAACGGCTGCTGCGGGCGTCGCCGTCGCACACTCGCGATGATGCTCTGGCGCGTCTCGAGCAGCGGTTGAGAGTGACCTGGGACGGGTGGGGCCCGGGCCAAGAACCGGAACCTCGACCGTAGGTACAGGCCGTCTCCCGGCGCGGCGCATGGCGTCGCCGGAGAGGCCTCCAGAATCGCGTGTGTGGCGCGCGAGGACCCCGTGGGTACTCGGGGGTACCGCCGGAGCGGCACGCGCGATTTCAGCGCGCCATGCGCGGGCTGCCCGGGATATCGCCCCCGTGGCGTTCTCCGCTGAAAGAGGAGAACTGGTGGGTGGGGGTGTGCTTGACGCTGGGCTTGTGCGTGCGCAACGACGGTGTCCGCAGGGGACCACTCCTACGCGGTCGAACGTCCGGGTGCGGCCGGCTCCGGCTAGGACCAGATCACCGTGGCGCGTTCGGCTGCGGACCGAATGGAGCCTCCGTCGAGCTCCAGCCTGATCTCGGGGAGGTCGGCGAGGGCGATGAACACCTGAACCGGCCCCACCGGCGGTAGGGGGTAGACCCAGAAGCCGAAGCTCCATCCGCCGGTTCCACCGCGGCCTCCTCGAGGAAAGACGACGGGTCCGCTGGGGAGGCCGTCGGCGTCCTTGGGCGCTCGGAAGGGGTCCGGCTGGGCACTTCGTCCCCCCTCGCGACCGTCGGAAAACCGCACGCCGACTCGGACGGGGCGATGTCCGTGTCGTCGCATCAGGTCGTGGAGGTCGAACCCTTCGTTGGGGTTGGGAAGAACGTGGAGGTGGATGACGAATCCGTTCGGATACACCTCGAGGCAGGGCACCGTGGCCGCAACCCCCTCGCCCTGGTGCACGACTTCGTCGACGGCCAGCGTCGCCGGAATCGTGCCCTCGGACGGACGGTCCCAGAGAGGGGGGCTCCATTTCCGCTCAGTAGGCGGCCGACGAGGTGGCAGGGGCTCGAAGAATGACACTTTCGACGTCCACGGTACTGGGCCGGTGCAAGTGGGGCGGGCTAGTAGAGGTGGGAGAGTTGCACCGCGCCATCTGAGATGGAGAGGTTGGAGCTTCGGGCCAGCGGGCAGGCGACGGACCAGGATGTCGCGCGTGCTCAGGACGGGCGCTCTAAGAGGAGCTTCCCAAGCTAGGACTTGAGAACGAGCTGCCAGGCGGCAAGGGCCGCGCCCAGAACCGTAAGTACGGCCTCGGACGCTTTGAGGAGTGCCACTCCACCGTCTCCCACATCGAAGACGGTCCAGTGCGCACCAATGTCAAGGCTGACCTGAACGCCCTGACCGATGATGACGATCAAGACACCGAGGAGCGTGAGGCGCCCCGGATTGGTAGAGAAGAGCCAGTTGCGCCGATAGTCGACCTTGCTCAGACCCTGGACGTTCACATTGATGGCAGCCTGGTCTTGAAGGGCGAAGGTGTCGGGGGCCACGATCAGCTGTTCACTGTCGGGGACGCCGCTTGGCACTACCTTGAATATGGCCCGTTGGTTGTCGTGAACGAGGCGGACATACGGCTTGCCTCGAAACGACGCGTCGTTGAGGAAGTTGGTCGGGACCCGGACCTCGTCCGCTGGCACGGCACTGACGGCGTCCGCTCGGGCCTGCCAGGGCACTAGCCGTTCGCCTCGAGGTAAGCGACAAGCGCTCTGGGGAGCTCGTCGGCGCGGAGATCGAGCCGACGAGCGATAGCGGCAGCTGCGCGAATCAAGTCGCGACTACTGCTGGGGAGGGATTCCCAGAGGGCTTCATACCTGGGGTGAGGAAGCTGCGCAGATTCGAGCGGACTCTCAAGTGCCGACCGCACGGTTTCAGAGAACTCCGGCCATGTGCCAAGGAATGAGTCCACGTCTTCGACAAGTAGGAGAGAATCTCTCTCGCTCGTGCGAAACTCGGAAAGCCCCCGGACCTTCTGAGACTGTGCCGTGGCGGAGGCGACCAGCAGGCTCGGGACGCAGAGCACGCACTGGAACCGTCTGACGTTCGGATCCCGCTTGCCATGGCCCTCACAGGCGAATACGCCGCAGATTGCACACGTCGCCAGGGGATCCCCGGTCCGTAAAGTCCCCGGGATCTCGCCGGCTCCGTTCTCACACAGGTAGCAAAGTGTGTTCATAGGGCAGGCTCAAAGTAGCCTAAGAGGGGCGTCGAGTCGGAGTACCCGAAACGTAATCTGCACAGCCGAAAGCCTCCCGTACTTCGCTTCGCGCCGACGACGTTGCGCAGCGCCTACCAGCCGTCTCCGATCCGCAGTCCTTCGAGTTCACCAACAGGCGAAGGCCCCCATCGCCGAAGAGATGGGAAAGGCGCCATCTCGGGCCACGATCGCGAGCACCCGGCGTCGGCATTCTTCGACAACTTCCGACCAATCCGGATCTTCGTCTTGGTGATAATCGCCCATGCTCAGGAGGTACACGGCCAGGGCGTCGGCATCGGTCACGTAAACAGTGCCCGCGGGGCACCGTCGGACCTGGACATGGTCGAAGGCAACTTCGAGCTGCGTCCGGCCATTGTCGAGATCGAAGACGTCGGAGGAGCGCCGCCAGCGCCGCCAGCGCCGTCTGTCGCCCAGTACCCCGTCGACCAGACGGACGAGCTCGTGGTTGTTGTCGGCCGCGTTGGTGACGGCGATGCATCGCCCGTTAGGGCGCAGCACCCTCCGAAACTCTCGTACTGCCGAAGCCGGATCTCCCACGTGATAGAGCATGTGCGCCGCAAGGACCAGGTCGAAGGTGGAAGTCGCAATCGGCAGGCGACCGGCGTCGCCGGCAACCAGGGGACCCGGGTTCCTGGCCGAAGCCGTGGCAAGCATGCCGAGTGAGGTGTCTAGCCCCACCGCCGGGAGTAGCTCCAGGTAAATCCCGTTGCCGCAACCGACGTCGAGAACGACCTCACCCGCACGGACGTCGCAGAGGTCCATGACCCAGTGGTGTAGGGAGAACGGCGGCTCACGCCGACTGATGTGCCACAGCCGTTGCCGGGCCTCGAGGTTGGTGGACGTGGCGTACTGGTCGGCAATGGGGCGACCGGGCGAATCGGTCACCGATGTTTCGCTCCCACATATCGATCACGGCCCGCCATCGGACTCTCGACGACAGCGGCGGCGTGGTCTACGTCGCGAAACGCTGCTACGTACTCGTCTGGGCTGGACAGCTTGAGCTGATGGTGGCCCGGACGGTGGACGGAGCTCGGAACTGAGATCGCTACTGGATGGAAGATGCCCAAACCTATTCCTTCCCGGATCCCGGGATTGGAAGGCTTCGCCCTGCCAATCGCCGAGCGGATGTGCCACGACTCGAGGAACCAACCTTGAATCGTTGGAATCGGTCCTCCACACTCTCCGACGTGGACCCCTTCTCCCCCGATGCGGTGCGGGCTGCTTACGACTCCGCCGCTTCTGATTACGTGGCCGCCTTCCGAGAGGACCTGGCACAGCTTCCGATCGACCGTGCGATGCTCAGAGCTGCCGCGGATTCGGTGCGTCCGGACGAGCTCGCCCTGGACCTCGGTTGCGGTCCGGGCACGGTGGGTTCGTTCCTCGCCACTCTCGGAGTTGAGATTGTTGGCTTGGACCTCTCGGCTCGAATGATGGCCGCCGGTCAGATCAGCGGCCGAGATCTCCGATTCACTCAGGGCGACATGCGCCGACTCCCGTTCCGCAATGGAGCGTTCGCCTTGGTTGTTGCGTACTACTCAATCCATCACGTGGAGCGCGGCGTGGTCGGCGAAGTACTCGAGGAGATCGCAAGGGTCCTAATCTCTGGGGGCGCATTTCTGCTCGCGACGCACCTCGGCGACGGGGACGTCTACGTCGAGGAGTTCCTTGGCCACCAAATCGAAACCGTCGGAGGTGTCCTGTACCGACGCGAGGACCTCCTCGGCATGCTCGGAGGGGCGGGCTTCGCTGTGGAACGAGAACAGGAGCGGGGTCCGATACTTCATGAGTACGAGTCGCAGAGGATCTACCTGCTGAGTCACAGACGATGACCCACCGACTCCTCAGAATCTCCATGTTGTCCGAGATGGGCATGGTTCGTTTGAGACGTTGCTAGCTGCCTCCTTTGAGCGAGAGCAGGCGCTCCCCGTCCGCCGACAAGCGATCTCGGCCGCCGTGCTGATCTGACCGTGCCAGCCCCTGAGCGTCAAGCGCATGCTCGCACCGGGCGATATAGGCCAGGTTCCAGGCGGCCGCGCCCCCCACGGCCCGCCATTGGTCGACCGACAGCTGTCTGTCCGAAGCCTGTTCGTAGTCGGATACGTAGGCAGCCACTGTGTCAGCGTCGGGAAATATTGATCCACCTGGCTCAGATGTGACGGACCAGGTGAGAGCAGCCTGGCCGACCGCGACGCTCTCGGACACGAGTGCGATGCTGTCCCAGTCGTACGCAGCGACCAACTCGCCTTGCTCGACACGGACGTTGCGGGCGGCCCAATCCGTGTGGGCGAGGACAGCCGGGCCGACGTCGGCATCGCGGATCTCCTTGGCACGTCGGGCCATCTCGTCGATCCAGTCTGCTCCGTTCGCTGTCGCTTCGAAGTCGAAGAGCGGGGAATGGGGCTTCGGGTAGAGAGCCGAACCATCAGCACGAAGGGGGTGCTCTCGCAGTGCATCGGGTGCCATCTCTCGGCAAAGCCTGATCTGGTCGGCAAGGCCGCCCGCAGACGCCCGGCGGTCGTCGGCTCCCGCCAGAGCTCGCATGCCAGGGTCAGCGAGGAGGGACTCCGCCATGACCGGGCTGGCAACGTCTTGGGTCAAGGGTCGCGGAGAAAGCATGGGCCGCGGACAGGAAAACCCGACCTCAACGAGGTGTCGCTGGACAACCTGGACGGCGGCAAGAAAGGAAGCGGTCCAACGTTCCTGGTACACCTTGAGCACAACCCGTCGGCCGTCGGCCAGGCAAAGCCCGAACACCGCTCCCGCCGATCCACGGTAGAAGAGGGCCTCGACCGGCGCGAGACCGAAATGTACTACGCAAAAGCGCGTAACCAGCGCCTCTATCGCGACAGGTTCGACGGTCCCAAAGACCTCCTGCTCGATGGCGGACGTTCCCCAGCGTTCGAGCTCCGCCCTCAGGCAATCGGCGACGCCGCTCATGCCTCATCATGGCTCACGCCTCCTTCGCCCCGATCTGGGCCAGTGACTGGCGGTCCCACAAGAACCTTGGCTCACCCGGCGTCATGCCGGCTCGGGATGAGGTAGCCGCGAGATCACCCTGGAGTTGGGTCATCGCGGAGCGAGACGGTCGCCGATGATCGCCTTGCTGCGAAGTGAGGCCAGCTCGTGGTCGGTGAGACCGAGGAGCCCACGCAAGACCTCTTGGTTGTGTTGGCCGAGTAGGGGAGCCGGTCGTCGGTACCACCGGTCCGGTCCGCCTGAGAGCCGCATGGGCCACCCCGGGTACCGATACGTCCCGACGACGGGGTGGGACACCTCCTCCCAGAAGCCTCTGGAGATCATCTGGGGTTCCTGGTCGATCTCGTAGGCCGAGGCCACCGCCTCGGCGGGCACCCCGGCACGTCGCAGTTCGCCCAGTGCCTCGGCCAGGGTCTGGCCCGCCGACCACCTGGCCACCGCACTGTCGATGCGGTCGTGGGCGGCGTGGCGCCCGGGGGCCCGGGCCAGACTGACGTCGTCGGCCAGCTCGGCTATGCCGAGGATCTGGCACAGTGCTTGCCATTGGTCGTCGGTGCCCACGGCGAGCGCGAGCCAGGCGTGATCGACAGTCGAATAGACGCCTTGCGGCGCGGCCGCGGATCCCCGGTTACCTTGGCGTTCCATCCGGTATCCATAGGCGGCGTGTTCGAGCGTCTGCTCGACCGAGACGTTGACGGCCAGGTCGAGCATGGCCAGCTCGACCTGTTGACCCTCCCCGGTTCGTCGCCGTTCCTCCAGCGCAGCCAGGACCGCGAAGGCGGCGTGCACGCCGGTGAGCGGATCGCAGAGGCCCGGGAGCTCGGGGGGACCGTCGGAGCGACCCGTGGTCCAGGCGATGCCCGAGGCCTGCTCCATGGTCGAGGCGAATGCCGGCCGGTCCCGCCATGGGCCCTCGAGTCCCCAGCCCGGCATCCGCAGCATGACGATGTCCCGCCGTACCTCTCGAAGAGTCTCGTAGGTGAGGCCGAAGTTCTCCATGACTCGAGGGGTGAAGTTCTCTACCACCACATCGGCGATGGCCGCGAGCCGCAGGAACAGGTCCCGGCCTTCGGTGCGCGACAGGTCGAGAGTGACGCCCCGCTTGTTGAGGTTGATGGCGTTGAAAAGAGAGCCCTGCTCGTACCACTGCTCGGTCGTCGGCGGGACGCTCACACTGAAGCGCATCGGGTCGGGGCGTTGGACCGATTCGATCTTTATGACATCGGCGCCCAGCGTTGCCAGGTACTGGGTGCCAAACGGTCCTGCCCAGAAGGCGGTGAGGTCCAAGATCCGCACGCCCTCGAGCGGGAGCTCGACGGCGTCAGTCTTGGGACGCTGTGCGGGCCGGCTCGTCAGAGTCCCGGCAATGGGCGTCCGATCGTGGGCCCCCAGGCTGGGGGCGGCCTCGGGTGGCTGCGGTTTCGTCCGGTTGCTACGAAATGGGGGTCGGGGATCGGGAAACTCTCCCCGGGGATTCGGCCGAAACAGCCGGCGAGCTACTACTTGGGGCAAGCTGGACACTGAAGCGCCGCTCGATACGGGCGCCGCGGGCACTCGGAAGGCGGCTGCCCGCTCGAGGATCTCGGCTTGGGTGCGGCCGAGGAACCAGGGGCCGATCTCCGCTCTGACCGTGGCCAGCTCACGCTGTCGGACCTTCTGATCGTTCCATTCGGGGCGCGTCGCTACGAGATCGGTGCGCTCGATCATGGCCAGCACGTCGTGCCACTGCTGCACGGTGATGGTGGCGAGCCCCACATAGCCGTCCTTGCACGCCTCGATGCCGGGCACCATCAGGAAGCTGGCGGTGCGCGATCCTCCGGGGAAGCTGGCAAAGAGCGTCGGATAGCTGAGAAAGGTGACCGCCAGACACTCGAAGGTCGAGACGTCCACCCGTTCGCCGTGGCCGGTCCGGTGCGTACGGGCCCGGGCCGCCAGCGCTCCCGTCGCCGCGTAGGCGCCCGCCGCCCACTCGCCCAGGCGTCCACCGACCGCAAGGGGAGCGACCCCTTCGCCGTGGACGTCGAGCGCTCCTACGGCGGCTTGGAGTAGGAACTCGCTACGTGTGTCCCCGCAGCGCGGCCCCGCCTGGCCAAAAGGGGTGATCGACACAACCGTCAGTCCGCGATTGGCCTCCCAAAGTCGCTGGGGGCCCAGGCCGAGGTCGGCGAGCATGCCCGTTCGATAACTCTCGACCAGGACGTCGGCGGACGCTACGAGGTGGAGGATCCGCTCCCGACCGGCGTCGCTGTCGAGGTCGACCACCACACTGCGCTGACCGCCGGCCAGGTGGCGAAACAACACCCCGTCGGCGTCGCCGTCGGAGCCGACCGAGCCCGAGGTCGACCACCGGCGCAGCGGATGTCCGCCGGGCGGTTCCACCTTGGTGACCTGCGCGCCGGCGCCATGCAACAGCTTTGCGCAATAGGACCCGGCGACTCCATCGGAAAGATCGAGCACGTGGACGCCGCTCAAGGCGGCCAGCGGGCCGTCTCCTGTGCTAGCGCTCGCCGTTGAGGTACCGGTCAATGACCTGCTCGTGGTGGATCACGTTTACCTCCTGGACCGGGTTGAGGAGGGCCCGTTGGTAACCACGGGACTTCATGCCGGTGGTGATCTCGACCAGGTTGCCGAAGTCCTGGTTGTTGATCTCCCCCCAGTCCTTGGTTCGCCAGTCTCCGTAGAACTTGCGGTCGAGGGGGGGCGCCCCACCGCCCTTGGGAATCCACTCTAAGGCCCAGTAGTCGAGGATGCAGCGGTCGGGATCGAGCCCGTTCGGGCGGGCCCGGTAGAGGGTGGCGTTGCCGTGCACGATCGGCCCGACGAGGTTCGGGAAGAGATGAATCGTTCCGTTGCGCAGGATCTCGTTGTCGGTGAGCCCGTCGAAGTCGTATCGGTCCCGCATGGCCTGCACCCTGATCTCGTTGAACACCTGGACTGCCGTCTTGCCCTCGGGCGGTCCGTTCTTGAGCAACTCGTCGAGGCGCTGGCGGTCCTCACGGGTGAAGAGGCCCCGCACGGCGTCGATCCGGTCGGAGAGGAGCTCTACCTCGTCGTAGTCCTCCGGGGTCAACCCGAGCCGGGGACTCGGTCGCATCTCCTGGCGAAACTCTTTCTCGCCGTACCAGCTGTGGGGGCCGAACTGTTCGTAGGTGAAGCGGGTGTCGTCATACCAGGTCAGCATCTGGGGGTGCAGACCCTGAGGATGGTAGGCCTCGTTGAAAGCGTCCACCGCGGTCTTCCAGTTGCAGTCGAAGAGAATGGTCCGATACGAGCGGAAGCGGAGGTCCTCGAAGCGGTAGGAAGACAAGCGTTCCGGTGCCTCGCCCAAGAAGGCCTCAAAGCTCTCGCAGTTCGGATCCATGTTGACGAACACGAATCCGCCCCAACGGCCCACCTGGACCTCGCCCAGCCGGACATCGTCGTCGGTGAGCGCGGCAGGGTAGTTGTGGCGATCGACCACCTCTTTGACATCGCCGTCGAGGTTCCAACGCCAGGCGTGGTAGCGACAGCGAATCTCGGCGGTGGCGAAGTTCCCGGTTCCCGACGCCAGGCGGGTCCCACGGTGGGTGCAGGCGTTGAAGAAGGCGGTGATGGTGTCGGGCCGGCTCCGCACGACGAGAATCGACTGGTCGCCGATCGTGTACTCCAAGAAGTCGCCTGGGTTCGCGATCTCCTCCTCCCGGCAGGCCACCTGCCACACTCGCGGCCACAGCCTCTCCATCTCGAGGTCGAAGAAGTCCCGTGAGGTGTAACGCGACCCCGGGACCACGACCATGCCCCGGAACTCGCTCAGGGCAAACTTCTCTGGCAGTGCGACAGCACCCGCATGTTCCATCACAGCGCTCCTCTGCACACGTTCATCATGTTCCTCCTGGCTCCCTCATCTCGAGTGTGGTTGCCCCCTTGGTCCGACACGACATGAACGTGCCGTGCACGGCCGGCAGATGGTCGATCGAACCTCGTTCACCGGCCCCATCGCAGGAGCAGTCGGCTCGGACCGCGGATCTGTCCGGGCTTCCATCTCACCGGGTCGTCGCCCTCGAGTCGGAAGTCGGGGATGGCCCGGAGGAACTCTTCGAGACCGACCCGAAGCTCCATCCTGGCCAGGTGTGCCCCGATGCACCGGTGTACCCCGGCGCCGAAAGCGAGGTGCCGGTTGGGGGCCCGATCAAGCTGCAAGGTGTAGGGCTCCGGAAAGGCCTTCTCGTCGAGATTAGCGGCGGGGAAGGGAAGCAGCACGTGCTCGTCTCCGGGGATGATCTGGCCGTCGATCGAGACGTCCTTGGTCGCTATCCGTACGACCGACACGGGGGCGAAGCGCCGCAGCAGCTCCTCGACGGCGCTCGGCCAGAGGGCCGGGTCGTCGATCAGGCGCCCCCGAGCTTCGGGGTGCTGGGCTAGCCACCACAAGGCTGTCCCGAGCATGCACCACGTGGTGTCGATGCCGGCCACGAGGAGAAGCGATGCCACTCCCAGCTGATCCACCGTGGAAATGGGCTCGCCCTCGACCCCGGCGCTGACCAAGAAGGTGGCGAGATCGTCCTTCGGCCGCCTGCGCCGCTCCTCGATCAGCCGAGCGAAGTAGTCGCGGATTTCCACGTTGGCGGTCGCCGACACCTGGGGATCGGGTCCCCCTGAGACAATGAGATCGGTCCAGTTGGTAAACAGCGCTTCGTGGCGCGGTTCGACACCGAGGATGTGGGACAGCACGGCGATCGGCACGTGCTTGGCGAAGTCTTGGGCGACGTCGCAGTGGCCCTGTTCTGCGAAGGTCTCAATCAGCCCAGCTGCCACCGCCCGACTGATGGGCTCAAGCTTTTGCGTGCGGCCCGGCGAGAAGTAGGGCAGCAGTACCCGACGGAACGCGGTATGCCGAGGAGGATCAAGGTCAAGGGGTGGCGAGCTCGGCATGACGCCTGGATCGGGGACCGAGATGGATCGAGAAGAGAAGGTCTCGTGATCTCTGGCCGCCGCCTCGATGTCCTCGTAGCGGGAAAGAACGAAGAAGCCTCCGTAGGCGTCGGAGTGGGCGATGGGGCACTGTTCGCGCAGGCCGTCATAGACCGGGAAGGGGTCCTCGGCGAGCTCGGGATCCCAGTGGTCGAATTCCTGCACCAACCTTGCCGTAGATGCTGCTTCGGGTGCGCTTCGTCCGTCTGGGGTCATGGTTGCTCCCCTCCGTCGTGGACGAGTACTCCGCGCACGTTGCGTCCGGCGTGCATGTCGGCGTAGCCGTCGTTGATCTGGTCCAACGAGTACGTCCGGGTGACGAGCTCGTCGAGGCGGAGTCGGCCCTGACGGTACAGCTCGAGCAGGAGGGCAATGTCCTTTGACGGGCTCATCGCTCCGAACAGCGAGCCTTGGATTCGCTTTTGGAAGAGGGTCAGCATGGTGGGGGAAACCGGGATACCCACCTCGGCCGTTCTCCCCACCCCGGTCACCACGCAGGTGCCGCCCTTTCGGACGGCGTCGACCCCTTGGGCTACGTGATCCCCGTCGGTCACGCCGACGGCGATGACGCACGAGTCCGCTCCCTGCCCTTTCGTCAGTGGGCCGACGATGTCACACGCTGCATTCATCGTGGCCACCGCATGGGTGGCCCCGAGTTTCAGCGCCGTGGTGCGCTTCAGCTCGACCGGGTCGACCGCCACGATGACCGATGCGCCGCAATGGGCCGCCCCTTGGACGGCGTTGACGCCGATGCCTCCGACACCCAGCACGATGACCACGTCCCCCGGGCGGACCTCGGCAGAGTTGACCGCCGACCCCCAGCCCGTGCCGACCCCGCATCCACACAGGCAGGCGGTCTCGAGCGGCACATCGTCGGGACACCGGATGGCAGACAGCGTCGAGATCGTGGAGAACTGGCTGAATGTCGAGATGCCCGACATCTGGGCGATGGGCTTGCCGTCAAGCCGCAAGCGCCAACTGCCATCGGGGCGCTGTCCGGTCAGGGTGTGCATCCCCGAGTCACAGAGGTTTTGCCAGCCCGACGCGCACCAGCGGCAGCGCCCGCAGGAGGGCAAGAAGGCCGTCACGATCCGGTCACCGACCTCCCAACCGACGGTGTCAGGCCCCACCTCTTCGACTATCCCAGCGCCTTCGTGACCACCAGCCATGGGGTACATGTGGGCCTGCATGTCGCCCGTGGCGAGGTGATCGTCGCTATGGCAGAGTCCCGAGGCGACCATGCGGACGAGCAGCTCACCGCGCTGAGGACCGTCGAGATCGAGTTCGACCACCTCCCACTTGCCGGGCGACTCCTTGATCACTGCACCCTTGGTTTGCATCCTTCGGGCTCCGTCCTCCGCTGGTTCCCGGCGACTCCGACTCAGCGCTCCGCGGCCCGGCGGGTCTCCATGCCCATCCGAATGCCTCGCTCGATCACTTTGTCGTTGTTGGTCGAGATCATCCGATGGATCGGGCCTTCGAGGAACGGTCGCAGTAGCGCATTGGTGATCCCATAGGACTCGTAAAAGTGAACACGCGTGCGCCCATCGCCGAGGTCCTCGAGCCATTGGCGGCCTTCGGCTACCGCAAAGGGGGGCTTTGTGACGGCCCGGTAGCGCCAGGACTGATTTGGAACGACGTCGGTGACGAGCTCCCAGGACTCGGCGATCCCGCCAGAGAGAAGGTACCGCGGCACCGGATAGCGGCAGTGGCGGACGAGGCCGTCGTGGACAGCATCACCCGGGTGGAGGATTTCGATCCACACGTTGTCCCTCTCGATGACGAAGGGCTCCGACAACCGCTGCGCCGGGATCGAGCCGAACCAGAGGCTCCACACCTGCGCTGGAGAGCCCTCTACGACGAAAGAGTTCTGGTGTTCCTGCACGTCTGCCCCCTGTCAGACAATGCTGTGGCGTGCCCCATAGATGGGTAGGTCGGTCGGCGTGATAACCCCAGGTTCGGCCCGGCACACGAACGGGAGGGCATGGACTGCCGCCATGGCCGTGCCAACCATGAGCACGCTCATGATGTCTGTCTCGTCGGACAAGCCCGGCGTCGCGGGCAACTCGAAGCGGACGGTGGCATCGACTCGAGGCTCACCTTCGATCTCTATCCGGAACCCCTGAGGCCCCCACCACTGCGGATCGAGGCTGTCATCGCTCATCGTCCAGCAAATGGCCAAGGTGACGACTGGCCGGCCCTGGGCGTGGCCACGATATGTACGCCGCTGCCCGGCGACGGTTCCTTTCGGGAACCGCATCCAGCCGAGATCGATGTCGCGAGTGGCCACTGCTCGTTCGACGAAGCCTTCCTTCGTGTCGAGTTCGAGCTCGAGCATGCTGGCGATCAGATCAAGGGTGTCGAAGTAGGCCAGCCCCCTGAAGTCCGGCGAGATCTCAATGGGTGAGACGCGTTCCGCGATGACTTCGCCGAAACCCATGGCGTGCCACGCCTCGGGTACCGGGTAGGTGGTGCAATCAAGGGTCTCGGTCACGGTGATATCGCGGACGACGCGACATGCGCCTGTGAGGAATCCGGCCAATAGGTTTACGAATCCGGGCTCGAAGCCCGTCCCCAGGAATGTCGCGCCTCCCTCGCATGCAGCATTCCTGAGCGACGTGACGACGGCTGTTGACTGGTTGGTGCCTGTTAGGTAGTCGCCGGTCGTGACGACGCTGACACCAGATCGCAAGAAGCGCTCGACGATGTCAAAGTCGATCCGCGTCGGCATATAGCACACGCAATCGGGATGAAGTCCCAGGAGAGCCTCGATGTCGTCGGTGGCCACGATCCCAATCGGCGCACAGCCGACAAGTGTCCCAGCGTCCACCCCCTGCTTCTCGCCGCCGAACGCGTGAAGCCCGACAAGTTCAATCTCGGGGTGGTCGAGTATTGCCCTCATGGCTCGGCGGCCGACGTTTCCGGTACCCCACTGCACAACTCGGTACGGCTCACGAAGCTCCATTGCGGCGGATTCGTCCCCTCCGCTCCAACTGCCCCTAATGCACGACCCGGTGCCGCGCGCTCATCGACCTTAGCCGCATGTTGACTACAAGTCAACAGATTTGTAGTCTTGTGGCTCTCAAACATGACGTCGACGGAGGCGGTGAGGTAGTGACACCTGCACCCCGACTAGGTAGGTGGGGGCCGGCGTCCCCATCCGACGACGAGGAATGCCGGCAACTCATCCTGAAGGCTGCGGTTAAGTGCTTTGATGCCGCCGGCCCCATGCGCGCCACCGTCGATGACATCGCGCAGGTGGCCTCCGTGCACCGGACGACCGTCTACAAGTACTTCCCCAACCGCTCGGCAATCATCTCCGGGGTCCTGCTCTTCGAAGCAGAGGACCTCATCGCCGAGGCGGCCGCCTTCTACGAACGCCCTGCACCATTCGTAGAGCAGTTCGCCAACGCGTATTCGCATGTCGTTCACGGAGTACGAGAATCTCTGCTCCTGCGCCGACTATTTGACCCCGACTCCGTCGACGCCGTGGTGCATGCCACTGGGGCGTCAGAGGAGTTTCGTAACCTCGTCGCCGGTTCTCTCCGCCCGCTCGTCGCTCTGGCGGCCGAACGAGGTGAGCTCCGCGTCGACCTTGACGTCGAAGAGACCATCGAGTGGCTCGGCTCGATCGCACTGCTCCTCCTCGGTGAGTCGTTTCGCGTCGACGGGTTCGATGCGACCGAGGCGATGCGGCGTTACGTCCTGCCCGGGATCGGCAATTGACCAGGTCTGGAAGGTTCCGTCGTTTGTTGCAAGAGCGCAGCAGTACGTCCAAATCGCCAAAAGGACCGCGACGTACGTGACTTCGGCGAGCGACATCATCACTGTACGGGTGGAGCCAGCCGGAGTGACCATCAGAGTGCGGCCAGGCGAAACGCTCATGAATGCAGCTGAGCGTCAGGGATACCACTGGCCCACCGTGTGTCACGGCCAGGCCTTGTGCACCGCCTGCTCCATCATCCTCAGTGAGGACAACTGCGATGCCTTCGAGGCGCCTGAGGCTATTGAGCAGGGCGGGCTAGCCCTGCTGGCCGGCCGCTCCTTCTACCAAGGCAAGGCCGTGCGCCTGGCCTGCCAGGCGCGGCCCATCGCCGAAACGGTGGTGATCAAACGTGGCGTGAGGAAGCGAGACGACCCAACCTCAGTGGAGCGGCCATGATCGAAGAGCGGCCGGTTCGCTAGTGTGCGCAGCCATGCCGTTCGAAGAGCCGTTCGAGGAGCCGCTCGAACCTGGCGGCGTTCGGGGAGCTCTCGACGGGATCCGGGTCCTCGAAGCCGGCGGTATCGGCCCAGCGCCGTTTTGCACGATGCTGCTCGCGGACATGGGGGCTGACGTTGTCCGTTTGGTGCGACCGGGCGGTGTCGACGACGGACTCCTCTCTCGAGGTAAGCGAACCGTTCCGTTCGACCTCAAAGGTGAGCAGGCTCCGATCCTCGATCTTCTCGACTCGACCGACGTGCTTGTCGAGGGGTTTCGGCCAGGCGTCGCCGAACGGCTTGGGATTGGTCCTGAAACCGCCTGTGTGCGCAACCCCGGTCTGGTCTACGTGCGCTGCACCGGTTGGGGACAGACCGGGCCACTGCATTCCGTAGCCGGTCACGACATCAACTACATCGCTCTCGCGGGCGTGCTCGGACTAGTCGGCCCGGCCGACGGGCCTCCCACACCTCCCTTGAACCTCGTTGGGGACTTCGCCGGGGGCGGCTTGATGGCTGCGTTCGGAATCGTCTGCGCCTTGTTCGAGCGGTCCATGTCCGGCCTCGGCCAGGTGATCGATGCTGCCATGGTGGACGGCAGCGCCGCGCTCGGCAACCATGTTCTTCGAGCTCATCGCCCGTGGACAGCACGACGAGCAACGGCGGGGTGGCAACGTTCTCGACGGCGGCGCACCTTATTACGGGGTGTACGAGACCTCCGATGGAGGATGGTTCGCGGTTGGAGCGGTCGAGGCACCTTTCTATGCCCAGCTGATCGAGCGCCTAGGCCTCACTTCCGAGCAACTACCGGACCGCTCGGACAGGTCGCGATGGCCTGAGCTCAAGGCCTCCATTGCGGGCGCTTTCCGGACCCGCACCCGGCGCGAGTGGGAGGCCGTGTTCGCCGGCAGCGACGCATGCGCAACGCCGGTACTACTCGCGTCTGAATGTCCCGGCCATTCCCACCATCGGGAGCGGTCGACATTCATCAGCACCGGCGGCATGAGCCAACCTGCACCCGCACCACGATTGTCACGGACTCCAGGGTTCGTGAGGGACAGAACCCTGGCGCCCCCGACGACGTTGGACGCCATAGCGGATTCTTGGAGAGGCGAGGCTACCTCGGGCTGAGGAATCGTCCTCGTGCGGCGGCGTCGCGCCCGGCATCCAGACGTCGTGAAACACCCCTCAACCAGAAATGCAGCTGGATGTCGTCTCGGTTTGGAAGGCGGCACGCGAAACTCTGTGTCGAGCAAGCGCCCGGAAGACTTGGCGGTGAATCGGTTGGAGCAGTTTCCAATAGAGGAACCCGGGGATTCCCTTCGGACGGAGCGAGCCGACTTGGATCAGCTCGTGCTCCGCGCACCCATAGCCGAGCCATGCCTCTCCAGGAAACCAGCGCGCTGCGCGCAGCACAAGCATGCCGGGGTCACGTCGAGCAACGAGCCACCAGTCTACGGCGGTGCCCCGGACGATCTCCTGCGGGGAGGTGAGCTTCCAGTTCTCCCCTACGACACGACCGAGGAGGGCACGCACTCTCCACGCGAACGCGAGGCCGTACCAGCTGTAGCTCCCTCCGATACGTGCGAGATCGGCGTCGAGGCGCTTCGATGCAGCACCCGAAAGAGGGGCAGTGACGCGAACGGTGTACACGCCGTCCCTCAGCCCGCTCTCGCGACTGAGGAGGTCGTGATCGAGCTCGAGCGCCTGGTCGTCGAGTGCCGCCGAGAGAGCGTCGGCAAGGCCTACGGGCTCGATGTCGAATGCCGCGTCCGTCCGCCCCCGATCCTCGACCACTACCTCGGTCACAAGACTCTCGATGAGTGCGTGACTGACGCGGCGATCCACCGGAGTGACGAGATCCAACCAGTACGACGACAGCCGAGGCGTCAGGTAAGGCACGTCGACGATGCGGCGGCGGCGCAGACCACGCGCCAAGGAGTACGCCGTGATCATCTCGCGATACGACGTGACGTCGGCACCGCCGACCTCGTACACGCCCGGCGCGACATCCATCGCCGCGATCAGGTAGCGGATCATGTCGGCCGAAGCGATTGGCTGAATCGCGGTGCGGACCCAGCGTGGACAGACCATGAATGGGAGCCGCTCGGTGATATACCGCAACATCTCAAACGAGATGCTGCCGGCGCCGAGCACCACCGCTGCTCGAAGCTCGACAATGGGGACTTCTCCAGATGCGAGCGCGGTGCCGACCTCCTGGCGACTCGCAAGATGCTCGGACTCCGGGTCGTGACCCAAGCCACCGAGGTAAACGATGCGTCGAAGACCCGCGGCTGCGGCAGCTCGCCCGAAGCCTTCCGCCAGTTGGCGATCACGAGCACGAAAGCCTTCGGCACTCAGCGAGTGCACGAGATAGAAAGCGACCTCGCAACCGATCAACGCGCTGCGTAGGGAATCCCCGTCGGCCACGTCAACCGACCGTCCTGAGGCACCAGCGATCTCGGGAGCATGACGCGAGAGTGCGATGACGTCGTATTGGGCCTCGACAAGAGCAATCGATAGCTCCCGTCCAACGAACCCGGTTGCCCCGACCACTGCTACTCTCACCGCTCCACGATCGCATACTCGGTATGACTTGCTGGCTTCGGCCAGTGCCCGGCTCAGACGGAGCGCGGACCATGTTCGGCCGGACCCGGGCGATCGGCTGGTCCGGTTCCGGGGGGCGAGTCAGCGGGGCCTACGCTCGTCCCGCCGCCAAGTGGACCGAAGGAGGCCAGTCGGACAGTTTGGCGATCGGGGACATCCGCCAGGTTGTGAGCCGAGGTCAGTGGCTGGACATACTGGTTCGTGACTCCATCTGCAGGTCTGAGCCAAAGACTCGTTGCCGCGAGCGCTCAACGAGCGGTACGGGTTGTGGACGCCCTCGATGGTTTGAGCATTGGGGACCTCTTGGCGCCAAGTCGCCTGCCTGACTGGAGTCGACTGACCATTGCCTGTCATCTCCGTTACGGAGCCGACGCATTACTGCGTATGACGAAGGCCGGCATCTCACGAGAGCGGGTTGCCTATTACCCAGAGGGCCGTGCATCGCAGCGCCCGCAGACACTCGAACCGACCTCAGGCGAACGCCCCCAAGATGTTGTCCAGTCACTTCGTGCACTGAGCACGGAGCTGGACCGGGTCTGGAGCGTTCTCGACGAGGGAGTGTGGGATCTGGAAGTTGCCGAACCCGAAGACAATCCCGATCTTGGAACTATCCGACTATCGGACATTCCGCTCCTGAGGCTCACGGAGGTGGAGGTCCACGGCTGCGATCTCGATCTCGGTCTCGATGATTGGAGCGATCTGTTTGTTGACACTGTGCTGCCAACTCGACTGAGGCGCCTCAGTATTCGACGAACGAATCACCGTGAGTTCGATCAAGCCCTCGAAGGTTCGTGGCTACTCGTTGCGGTTGATGGTCCCACCTTCCTCGTTTCGGTGAGCGGAGGAGTCGTCGAGTCCCACCCCGCGGATCCGGACTCCGAGGCGAGAGCGGTCATCGAGGCCACCAGCCGAGACGTCCTCGCGCTCGTTGCTCGGTCGACCCTTTGTTGAGGCTCCCCGGATTCGAGGCGATATGGAGTTTGGTGAAGCCTTCCCTGCCGCATTTCCCGGTCCGTAGGTGCTTGCGAGGTCACCTGGTGAGTGCGCGGACCACTAGCGGATTGCCGCAGCCAGCGCGGCGCGGATGACGTCAGTGCCGGCGGGTACGCCCTGCTCGTTGTCGAACGAGCCGTACGGGGTGGCGTACACCGGTGTGCCAGGTTGTTGGCGCCACCCATCAGCCAGCAACCCCGCGTCGACCGTCCCATAGCCGATCGAGTTGAGGAATTCGGTGACCGCCGCTTTCGCCGGCGCGCTATCCCCGGCGATTGGGAGCGAAGAGCGGTCGGCGGCGCCGGACGGGCGGGCAAGGTTCAGGAGGTGTTTGAAGAAGATGTTGTTGAACACCTTCACGACCTGAGCTCCTGGGAGGTAGCCGAGAAGATATTCGCTGTCGGTCAGCGACTTGGAGTGCAGCTCCGGGATCTGCCCGTCTCGTTGCGGATAGTAGTTGCCGGTGTCCATTACGAGCTTCCCGGCGAGCGGAGCAGCAGACAGCTCTGGGTAGGCCTTCACCGGAACCGATACCAAGACCAGGTCGCCCGCTGCCGCCGCCTCTTCGTAGGTAGCCGCCCGAGCTCGAGATCCCAGTTGGGCGGCGAGCGCCTGGAGGGTGTCCGGACCGCGAGAGTTACTCAGCACCACGTCGTGCCCGGCGTCGACCGCCAACCGGGCCACGGTGCCGCCGATATTTCCACTTCCGATAAGGCCCACAGTCGTCATACTCAGTAGCAACCTTGCCGCGCCGCCCGTCATTCCCCGTTGTGACCCACCGGGGCTACCGCCAGGACTGCCGGACGGCGGGCCGCGTCACGCTCGGCTATAAAGGGATCGGCGTCGCATCTGAGATGGCGCCTTGTTGGAAGGAACGGCATGCCGAAGATGGTGGTCACCCACGCCGTCAGTGACGTGGACAACTGGCTGAAGGGCAAGACGGAGCGGGCCGATGCCATTGCGGGCATGGGGTGCACAAATGTTGTGGACTACGTGGCCGAGGATGGAAGCAAGGCCATCGCCATAACCGCTGAAGTGCAGGATGTGTCGGCGGTGATGGCCGCGATGGGCTCTCCATCCCCAGAGGTGGCGGCTGCGATGGAGCGGCACGGCGTCTTGCCGCCGCTGACGGTCTATATCCAAAGGTAGGCCATTCGCCCGGACGATGCCGTCCCAGCGCCCCGTCAGACGTAGCGGAGTCCGGAGTAGCCGATCTGGCGGGCGAGCACCTCGTGGAAGAGCTGGACACCCTTCTCGTTGGCGCCGACCAGCTCGTGGCTGTGGCCACCCCGGGAGAGGCCACGTCCGCACCCCTCCCACACGATCTGGTCTTGGTGCACCGCCCGGGCCGCCCGGGCCGCCATCTCCTCCGGTCCTGGCATGCCCTCCGGAGGGTCGGCCAAGGGGCTCAACCAGCCGTAGCGGATGAAGGACTCGGTGAGGTTCTCACCGGGATACAGGTCGGCGTAGATGACGCCGTAGAGCTCGTTGGCCAAGAGGAGCCCGGGTGAGATCAGCCAGATGAGGCCGATGCTCTCCTCCGGCCGCCACTCCTCCTCGGGCACGGCCCGCAGGGCCTTTGCCTCCTCCGGTCCGAACATGGGCAGGCCCCAGCGGACGTGGGGACCGATGGCGTCATAGAACGCGAGGTCCACGTTCACCGCCTGGGGGTTGAGATTGAAGGTGTCGGCGTGGACGTAGGGGACGTGCAGGCCCTCGAGCACCCCTTCGGCCACCGACTTCCAGTTGGCTCCGAGCCGCTCCTCGGCCAGAGACGGGTAGTAGCGCATCTTTTCGCACCCGAGAGCCCCGATCTCCTCGTCGAGCTCACCGAGGTGGGCGGCTACGTCGATCGGGTGGTCCGGCCGCAACACCACCCAGACGAACCCGTGGCGCTCCTCGCTTGGCAGCTCCACCAGGCCATACGGCGACAGGTCGAGGTCACGGTAGCGATCCCGCAGGGGCATGCCGACGAGCCGCCCCCTCGAGTCGTACACCCAGGCGTGGTAGGGGCAGGTAAACCGGCGGGCGTTACCGCAACCGTGAGCCGGTTCGGCGCCACGGTGTCGGCAGTAGTTCATGAAGGCATGGGCCTCTCCGTCGTCGTCCCGAGTGAGCAGGATCGACCGACCGACCGCGTTGCGCACGAGATAGTCGTGGGGCCCTGCGATCTCGTTGGACGCGACCAGGGCAAGGGGTGACGTTTCGAACAATTGGCGCTCACGCCGCGCCAATTCGGGGTCGTTGAAGTAGCCGAGGGGGATCTCCATGGCGGTGTCCGCCATCTCCGGCCACTGCCGTTCGGCGATGGTGACCGCCCGCCGCATCAGATCCATGGCGACTGAGCGTTGCGTCACGAGGATCCCCTCCACCGCCGGCTCTGGGCGAGGCCGTAGCGGCGACGCGAAAGACTAGCGAGCGACGGAAGCCCGATCCACCGGACTCGCACGGCCCCCCCCGGGGGGGTGGGGTGAACCGGGGGCGCGCCTCGGGACAGAATCGGGCGTATGCGCCTCGGTATCGCCCATCACCTCGGCTGGGCCGTCGCGGTCACGGCCTCGGCAGACCACAAGGTCGTGGACCGCCGGAGAATCGAGTTGATCGAGCCCGGTGTGCCGGCGGCACCGATCCACCACGAGGGCGGCCCACACCTGCTCCACCGATCGGCGGAACCTCTCGATGACGACGCTCTCGCAACGTTGGTGGCTGACGTCCAAGCGTCGGTGCTCCGAGCAACTGCGGCCGGACTCGATGAGCTTGCGACCGTGTCACCCGAGCCGATTCTCTCCATCTCGCTTCGAGGGTGGCCGGCCGACTTCCCCGAGGACGTCGCGGTACAGCGTCGGGTTCCATACGAGAGCCGCGCCGACTCCGTCATGTACTGCAAGGTACTGGCCCAAGTCGCTCGCGAGCGCGGCTGGGCGGTCCACCTCTACAACGCAAAGGGTGTCGAGGACGAGGCCGCCCACATCCTGGGCGAGCGAGCCAACGAGCTGCTCTACGGCCCGCGGGCAACGTTGGGTCCCCCGTGGTCCAAGGACCATCGGATGGCACTCGCCGCCACGATCGTCGTCACCTGACCCAGTCCCCGAAGCGCACCTCTCACGCCCGCTGGCCAGCGCGTCATGTCCGGTCATCCCGGACCGATCAGCCGGGAAAATTCACGATGGCCTGTGCGAGCGGAGTCTGGTTGGTCCTGGGCTGGCCCTTGGCGAGGTGCCCGGAGAAGAACGTTCCCGTGAGGTAGTTGTCGGCGTTTTGGATGGCGCTCAACGACACCTGCCCCGCATAGACGAAGTGGTTGATCTCAAAGGGAAGCCCGTCGCTGCCGATGATGTTGGGGCCGTTCATCAGCTGGAAGTGGAGGTGCGAAACATTGGCGTTCCCCGTGTTTCCGAGCTTGGCCAAGACCTCGCCGGTATGGACCTTTTCGCCCGGCTTTACCAGCAAGGATCCCTTCTGGAGATGCGCATACATCGCATAGACGCCTCCACCGAGGTTCTCGATGATGTGGTTGCCGTCGACGTTGGCGACCGTCAGCTTGGCCGCCAACCTCGGAACGCGCGAGGGAAGCACACCCGGCGCGTTTGCGTCGACGTTGTCCAGGGTCGACGAGATGGTCCCGTTGGCGACCGCGATGATCGGGGACCCGTAGTCCACATAGCTCTGGTTCTTGGTCTTGTCGCCGACGTAGAAACGCCCTTGGTTGTTCATTCGCTTGAAGTCGATCGCGAACCGCTCGCTGTTGGAGAGGTGACCATCGAGCGGTAGGACGGCATCGCGGTGTTGCAGTCCGGTCTGGCAGCAGCCGTTGAGCGCGACCCAGTTGTTCCCACGGAGCGGCGCGGAGATCACCCGCGGCGAGCCACCCGAGATGCTGAACGGCGTGGCCAGGTAATTCACCGACGTCACCGTCGTCGCCGGCGGCGCGGGCGAAGCGGTCAGGTACAGATGGTGCAGCACGACCTTTGGCGCCTGATCCAAAGACCCGAAGCTGAGGTCGATAAAGAGGATCCGCGATTCCTGCGGGGGAATCGTCTTGTCGGGCGCCGCTTGTCCCGAAGCAAGACGGAGGTCCTCGCAATAGCCGACTCTGCACTTGGGATCGACGAGGTCGTTGGCAAAGGACCCGACGACCTCGGACGGCTTGGCGGCGTCGACGACGTCCACCCGCTCGATCGTTGCGGGGAGGATCGACGCATTGGTGAGCAGGAGATCGTAGGAGACGTGGTAGCGGCCGTCTGTTCCGAGAAACGGAAAGGTCGATTTGCTCAGGGGTTGCACGGTGACGGCCGTATAGGAAGCCGGGACCGTCACCCCTGAGGCGGAGGCGGCCCCGGCCGGTGGTGTGGCGCCAGCCAGCGCCAGCCACCCACCGAGGGCGAGCGCCCACACCGTGCCGAGCCTCCGCGCGTTTCTCGAAAGGTTCATTTGTCTCGGTCTCGATCGTGTCCGTCCATCTCGAACGCGAGCGTACCGGTACTGCCAGGTTCGATCAAGTAGTACTCGGTCGAATCGTGCCATGATACGATAAGGGCTCGTGGCGAACAGGAGTCCGCGAGATCCCGCATCCGGCTACCACTCGCCGTTGCGGGCCCGGCAGGCGGCCGAGACGCGACGGATAATCATCGCCGCAGCGATCAAGCTCTTCCGCGATCGGGGTTGGGCGGCCACAACGTTGCCGATGATCGCCGCGGAGGCCGGGACAGCCGTCGACACCATCTATTCCGCGTTTGGGTCGAAGTCCAGCCTGTTGCTGGCCGCGATCGACGTCGCCATCGTCGGCGACGACGAAGAGGCTCCGATGATCGACCGCCCCGACTTCGCCCTGCTCGGGAAAGGGAGAAGAGCCGACCGGCTCCGGGCCGGTGTGCAATTCACCACCAGGGTCTACGAGCGCTCCGTGCCCGTCTTGAAAGCACTGCAAGAAGCTGCTGCCAGTGACAAGGCGGCACGCGCCCGGCTGACCCAGTACGACGAGGACCGTCGAAGCGTGACCGCTGCGGGTCTCGCGCTGATCCTCGGGAAGGAGGCGCCCGAGGAGCTCGTCGACGCCATCTGGGCGCTGGTCAGTCCCGAGGTCTTCACCATGTTGACCGAGAGAAGAGGCTGGTCGATCGCCAACACCGAGGCCTGGCTGGTACAGATGTCCAGTTCCGCCATGGGAAAGACCCCTCGATGACGGGCCATGCCGGGGTCCCGTGTGCTTGACTGCGCGATGTGGTCACCGGGGTTGTGGATTAGATCTCGTACTCGTCCATAACGTCCAGCACGTGGCGGAGGTTGAGGCGGTCGGTGGCGAAGGCGGCCATGAACGCGTCAGCGGGGATGCCGATCAGCTCCACCCGTTCGAATGCTTCGACCGTCGCAGCCCGTCCACGCTCCCCGACAACGCCGATCTCGCCAAACGACGCGCCCGCGCCGAGCTCCGTCAAGATGCGATCTTCGGAGCTGACGAGCACAGAACCCTCTTCGATGATGTAGAAAGCATCCGCAGGCTCGTCCTCCGTGACGATCCGGTCCCCCGGAGCGAAGGTCATGGTCCGTGCCGATCGGCAGAGGCGGTCGATCTCCCGGACGGACAGCGCGGCAAAATGCGGCTGTTCGCTGATCAGGCGGTGCTGACGTCCGAGCCGGAAGAGGCTGTCGATGCTCTCCCGGAAGGCTCGGTCCAACCGGTTCGCCACTTCGTCCACCTCCGCGTCGTAGAGCAGGGTGCCAGTCAGGCGATCTCCAAATGACGCAAAGGTGAATTTGAACGCGTCGTACTGGAGGGACGACGAGGCGAAGGCGCTCCGGAGCGGGGCCCCAAGGCACGAGCCCTCCGGTAGCCCGGGCAGGTTCGACAAGAGGACGTCGACCGGTTTGCGGCTGGAGCGATAGACGGAGCGCTGGATGGCTACCGGAAGGTGGGTGAAGACCCGAGCAACCTCGTCACGTGCGGCGGCGCGGCCTTCGATCTTCACCCGTTCCAAAGCCGCGTGGGCGTGCCGCAAGGTGGCGAGAGGATCGGGCTCGCACGGGATCGACATGCTGAGGGGGGAAACCAGGCTGGCGCGGCGTGGAGTCCCCGGTTGGACGCAAGCTGACCGGGACGCAGACCGGCATGGTGGTTGCTGCAGGGTGCACCCGTGCCCATGCGGTCGCCGTAGCTGCGAGGAGCAGGTCCATGATGGTCACGCCGAACGCTCTCGAGGCGGTGCGCAGGTCGAGCAACGAGATGCTGTAGTCGCGCATCGTCCACCCACGGCTGTCCGATCCTGCGGGAGAGGGATAGGAACCCTCCGGCGGAGGCTCGGTGGGCTGCAGCACCGAGGCGACGCGCGCCACGTAGGCCGCCGCGCCAGACAGGGTCTGTCGCCGTGCTCCGGTAAGCGCCGTCCTCCAGGTTCGGCCGTAGCCGGCCAGGCGGCTCTCGGTTCCGTCCACCAAGGTACCGAACGCGGAGCGCGGAGCCTCCGGCCTCCACGGCTCATCTCCGCTGGGTGGAGCGACCGCCTCGGTCGTCTGGTCGAGTGCCAGCAGCGCGATCATCCGGAATCCGAACAGGCCGTCCCCCATGCCGTGATGCACGGTCACCAATAAGCCGAACGAACCCTCCGGACCGCCGGGCACGATCTCTATCCGCCACAGTGGCCTCGTTGGGTCGAGGGGTCTGGCCATGGCGTCGACCATGAGCTGAGAGGGCATGTTCTCGCCGGAGCGGCCCTGGTGCCGGTGGGGTTGGACGTGCCAAGCGACGTCGAAGGACGGGTCGTCCTCGAAGAAGGGTTGGACGAGGGGGGCACGCGGCACCCGCACCCGCCGGCGGAGAAACCTCAGCTCGTCGGGGAGCTCTCGTCTCGAGAGCATCTCCCGAACATGGGCAACGAAATCATCCGCCGCCGGGGTGGAGCCATCGGGTCGAGCTCCGAACGACATGTACAGAACCATGAGCGACTGGTCCTCGTTTTCGTACCCCAACGCCTCGCGTGGGGTCAGACGCTCGGTCAAGGCCATGAGGCAGGCTAAACAGACTCCGACGATTACGCACGGGCGTCCCGGTGAACGTCCGCGTACGCTGACCTCATGCCGCAAGCGGCGCCGGGCTCAGCGTCCGACCCCGGGGTCGCGCCGACCTCGGATCCCGGCCCGGTAGCGGCGCTCGCCGGCGTGTTACGCCAGCCCAACCTGCGGCGGGCCGAGGTGTCGTTCGGCCTCTCCATCGTGGCGCAGACCTGTTGGGTCGCGCTGTTCCTGGTCGAGCTCCTCGCCGTCGCCGGGCCCATCGGGCCGGGACTGTTCGTGCTCATTCGCCAGGTCGTCGGCTCCCTGACCGCTCCCGGGTTCGCGGCGCTCGCCGAACGCTGGCCGCGCGAGCGTGTCCTCGCTGCGGCAACGGTCGTTCGTGCAGGCGCCGCGCTGGGTGCCATGCCGATCATCGCCAATCACGGCCCGGCCGGCGCCCTGTACGGGATCGCGGCGGTCGAGGGTGCGGCGGCCTCGGCACCGAATGCCATCCAGATCGCGCTGTTACCGTGGCTTGCGGAACGCCCCGCACAGCTTGGCGCCGCCAATGCCTTGAACTCCATCTTCGCGATCGGCGGAGTCATGATGGGCGGCGTCATCGACGCCGTCCTCATTCACGTCCAGGGGTCCCGGGCCGTGCTGATCAGCGTGGTCGTGCTGTTCCTGGCGGCGGTGGCACTGCTCCTGCGCATCCGCGGGGTGCGCACCAACGTCGGCGACACTTCCCGGTGGTCATTCACGCAGAACCTGGTCGGCGGCGTGCGCTACCTGCACCGCAACGGGGACCCACGCGCCCTGGTCTTCTTCCTCGCCATCCCAGCCTTGCTCCTGGGCGTCGGCCAGACGTTTGCCAGCACGATCTCCCACGATCTGTTGCACCAGGGCAGCTCCGGCACACCGATCCTGGTGGCGCTCGGCGGCGCGGGAGGTTTCGTGGGTGGCCTCCTGAGTTCCTCCTCGGCGGCACGACCGGGCTTGGCGAGACTGATGGCGACCGGAACGGCCCTCGCCGGTGCGGGCACGCTGCTGATCGCGGGCCTTCCGACGTTGATCGTGGTCATCCTGGCGCTGTGCATGACGGGAGTCGGGATCGCCTATGGCACGGTGCTCGGGTCGACCCTCCTCCAACGGGTGGTGCCCAACGAGCACCTCGGTCCGACCGTCGGCGTCTCGGGTCTGCTGAGCGTCGGCTCGGTCGGGATAGGGGGGATCGCCGCTGCGGCGCTCGTCTGGCTCGTGGGAACGCGCTGGGCCCTGGCCCTCACGGGAGCCCTGGTCATGGTCGCCGCCTGCTGGGCCCATGTCCGCCTCCGTCGCATCGAGCCCTCGCTCGAGAGTGGTGGACCGGCGGTCACCGTCATCGAGGACCTCGGCATCTTCCGGCCGCTCTCCGTGGCCATGAAGAGAGAGATCGCGCGCAAGCTGCGGGCCGTCGACATCGCCGCCGGCCAAGCCGTGATCCGTCAGGGCGACCCGCCCCGCGAGTTCTATGTGGTCGAGAGGGGGCGTCTCGAGGTGCTCAACGGCACGGAGCAGCTCGCCACGCTGGGCGAGGGCGATTGCTTCGGCGAGGTCGCGCTCCTCCATGACACGGTGCGGACGGCGACGGTGCGTTCGTTGACCCCGGCGAGAGTCTGGTGCCTGGCACGAGCCGACTTCCTCGCCGCAGTGACCGGCAACCTCGACACGCTCGCCCTCGCGCAAGCACTGGCGGAGAGCCGTTCCCGCACGGACGGTCCGTCCTCCGCCGAGCGGGGCGACTGACGATTGTCGCACCGGCAACAGACGGCCCCATAATGTCGAGCGTCCACGAGGCTGGGGGCGCTATGGATCTGACCTTGGTCGCAATTCCAGGCTACGTGGCCTCCATGGTCGCCGAGTCCCGATACCTCCGCAGGAGGGCGGCGCGGACGGGTCACACTCCGGGGGACTACCGGGCCAGTGACACGTTGCTCAGTCTCTCGATGGGCGCGGCGCGCCTCGTCGCGCCGCTCACTCTTCCCCCGGTGATGGGAAAGCTCGTCTACGGCCCGGGGCGACGGGTGCGCCGGGGACTCTTGATCGCGGTGGCCGGAGGCGTGGTCCTCACGTCAGTGGCCGACCGCCTCGCCACGTTGGATCGGCCACTCCCTTCGACCGAGAGGACGAAGGGACGCTCCGAGAGACGCGACCAACTCCGAACAAGGCTGGTGGCCGCCGCCCGCGTCGTCAGCGGCGTTGCCGGCGTCGCCACGGTGACGCTCGGGGCTACCACGGTGGCGACGGTCTGGGCTCGCTCTACGACGCCGGAGGTCTTCTGGCGTCGCCGGCTCGTGCGAGATCTCGGCAACGGACTGGTTGCCGTGACGGTCGCCGCGCTCGGGTGGGACCTCATCTACTACTGGAACCACCGGTTTATGCACTCCAGCCGCTTCATGTGGGCGATCCACGTCGTACATCACTCGAGCGCTCGTTACAACTTGTCCACGGCACTGCGGCAACCGGTCGCGCACGCCTTTGGCGTGTTCCTCCCGACAGGCGCGCTCGCCCTGCTGGGCATCCGGCCGGAGGTGATCAGCACGGCTCGTGCCATCAACCTCGCCTATCAATACTGGATCCACACCGAGCTGGTCGACGGTCTCGGTCCGCTGGAGCGCGTGCTCAACAGCCCCTCGCACCATCGGGTACACCATGGCCGAAACCCGCAGTACATCGACCGCAACCACGGGAGCATCCTCATCGCGTGGGACCGGTTGTTCAAGACGTTTGAGCCCGAAGGTGATCGACCCGTCTACGGCCTGACGGACGGCGTCGAGCGCTACAACCCCGCGGCGATCATCGGGAACGAGTACCGTGACCTGCTCCGGGACGTCGCCCGCAGCGGTTCGTGGCGGGCGCGCCTGTCTCACGTCCTGCGGGGGCCCGGCTGGTCGCCCGGGTCGACCACCCCCGAGACCGCCAACGCCCCGGCGACGGCCAGCCTGTCACGAGCAGAGCTCACGTACGACAGGCCCGTACAGGACCGGCGGGTCGAGCTGCAGGCCTGGTGATGCGACGCTCGTTGACGCATCGGTATGCATCGTCGGCCGACCGGCTGGGCCGTCAGGAGGCATCGTGGCTCGAGCTGGATCCGCAGTTCATGGAGGTAGCCCTCCTGCGGTTCGGTCCTCGCTCGGACGGCTCGCTCCCCACACCCGACGAAGTGATCGCGCGCGCCGAGCGGATGATCTGGCGCGCCGGGCCGGTGGACATTCTGGCTACCGGCCGGCGACGGGTGCGTCGAGTGCCGGCCAACCTGGCGCGACCCCAATGGGAGGACGACCCTGACTTCGAGCTGAGATACCACGTCTACGTGCATCGAGGCCTCGGCAATCACGGACCGGTCTCCGTCGAAGAGCAGGATCGGCTGATCGTCGACGCCATGTGCCGCCCACTCGATCTGGCACATCCTCTCTGGCGGGTCGAGATCATCGAGTCCTTCGACGACGGGTCCTTCGGGCTCCTGCTGACCATGCACCATGCAATGGCCGACGGGGTCTCGGCCTTTGCCGCGAGTGCGGCACTGGCGTTGGACGTGACGCCGACCGCCCGAGAGGTCGATCCGTCGGGGGACCGCTGGGTCCCCGATCCCCCACACTCGCCGCTCGAGCTCGTCCGGTCAGCCGCCCGGGACCGCTTCACCATGCCGGCGGAAGGGGTCCGCCGAATCGTGGAGCCGCTGCGCTCCGCCAACGGCAGCGCTACCGCAGCAGCCATCGCTCGTCTCGCCTGGTACCACCACGACGAGCCGCCACCACCGCAGCGGTCGACCGCCCTAGCCCAGACATGGGAGAGTCGCCGTGACTGGAACCACCGTCGGTTCCGCATGCCGCTGCTCGATCTGCGGTTGGCAAGCCGGGCCTTCGGTGCAACGGTCACCGATCTCCTGCTTGCAGCCACCGCGAAGTCCTGGCCGCCTTTTTCACCGGACGCCGAGGAGGTCTGGGTGCGCCTCCCCGTCAACCTGCGCAGCGCCGGCAGTGTCTCCGCGACGAACGAGGTGGCGAACGTGATCGTCGGATTGGAGACCACCCTCGAGCCCTTGGAGACCCTCCGCAGCGCGCAAAGGAAGCTCGGTCACGCCAAGACGAGCCAGCAGGCGTTGGCCCTCGCCCAGCTCGCACGTGCGGCACGTTTCCTCCCCGCCTCCTGGCAAGAGAAGCACCTGGGCCGCTTCTTCAACCCTGACCTCATATTGTCGAGCCTGCCAGCGTTTCCGTTCAAGCTGTATTGCCAGGGCGCGCCGCTCGTGGACTTCGCCTCGTGCTCCACCTTGTTCAAAGGCTGGGGCAAGATCACCGTCACCACCATCGACGACGTCGTGTACGGCTCGATGCTGGATTCGGGTGGGCCGGACCCCCCGGCGTTCTCGGAGGCCTTTACCATGGCGATCGAAGAGCTGTGTCGCCTGGGGAGGGTGAGAGGCCTGCTCGCGGGCCAGCAATCACTG
Organism: uncultured Actinomycetes bacterium; assembly: GCA_963773635.1. Lineage (GTDB taxonomy): Bacteria > Actinomycetota > Acidimicrobiia > Acidimicrobiales > RAAP-2 > CAVZBW01. The sequence goes on from CAVZBW010000005.1 coordinate 2,444,496, forward strand.
GCTGCGCTCTCGACCAACGATCTCGACGCCCTCGCGGCGAATGCGAAGGACGTGTCGTTCCGGCCCGGCGATGTGATCGTCCGGGAGGGCGAGGAAGCCGACGCCTTCTACGCGATCCTCCGCGGCACGGCGCGGGTGACGGTCGCCGGAGCGGCCCGCGGACAGCTCGCGGCGGGCGACTCCTTCGGCGAGTTGGGGATTTTCAGCGGACCGGCGCGCGCGGCCACCGTGACCGCCCTGGAGCCCCTCCGGGCCGCCAAGGTCTCCCGCGAGGCTCTCCTCGAGGCCTTCCACGGGGACCAGGTCACGCAACGACCCCTCCACGAGGTCATCGAGGGCTATCAGCGGCAGGCCGATTCCGAGGACGGCTGACCGGCGAACCGGCCACACCAAGAGGATGGGACCATCCGAGGACCGGTGTGCTTGACTCGGGCGATGCGGTCACCCGAGTTGCTCTTGGCCGGCGGACGGGCGCGCCGGAGGTCGATCTAGTTGGCCGACGACGCATCCGTCCTCGTGGTCGGCGCCGGACCGACGGGGCTGCTCCTCGCAGCGGAGCTGCACCGTAGGGGGGCGGACTGCCTCCTGATCGAGGCCCATTCCGAGGCGACGCACTGGGATCGGGCCACGGTCGTCCATCCGCGGACGCTCGAGGTCTTCGAGTCCCTCGGGATCATCGATCCCTTCCTGGTCGCCGGCGCCAAGCAACGCATCGTCCGGCTGTACTCGGACGGCGCGATGCTCGGGGAGCTCGACCTGTCCAACTGCGGCAGTCGACACGGGTACAACCTCAACCTCTCCGAGGAGATCACCGAGTCGATCCTGACCGACTACCTCCACGAGCAGGGCGGCGAGGTCACCCGATCGTCCCGACTCACCCACCTCGAGGCGCAGCACGACGGCGTCGTCGCCCGGATCGAGTCGGATACCTCCCGCGAGGCCCGGTTCGACTGGGTCGTCGGCTGCGACGGGTACCACAGCATCACCCGGCAGCTCGTGGGCATCGAATTGCTCGGCCACGACATCCCCGAACCCTGGGCCGTCTTCGATACCACCGCGAACGGTTGGCCGGAGCGCTACGACGGCAACTTCGGCTTCCTCGATGCCCTGCCAGTCATCGTGACCGCCCTGCCGGATCGGCGCTGGCGCGTCTACCTCCGACCAAGCTCCCCCGACTCCGACCTCGTCGCCGACGCTACGGCCACCGTGGCCCGCTACCACCCCGCGGTCACCTTCGAGGACGTGACCAACCCGGCGCGCTTCCAGTGCCACAACAAGGTGGCCGAGCGGTTCCGCTCCGGCCGGGTCTTGCTGGCCGGTGACGCGGCCCACGTGTGCTCGCCGGCCCAGGGCCACGGCATGAACAGCGGAATCCAGGACGCCTTCAACCTCGCCTGGAAGCTCGCCCTGGTCTGTGGCGGACACTGCAGCCCCGCGCTGCTCGACAGCTACGAATTGGAGCGGCGCCCGGTGGCGCAGATCATCACGAGCGAGGGAGACATGGCCGAACGCATCCAGGCCACCACGGACCCCACCGCTCGTCGGACCCGCGACGAGGGCCTGCGGAGAGCCTTTACGGACTCCGCGCTGCGCCATCACGAGATCATCGCCGAAACCGAGCTGGACTTCGACTACGGAGCCTCGCCGATCGTGGTGGGAGACCGACACGGTGGTATCCGAGCCGGCGAGCGGCTCCCCGACACGATTGCCGTGCGCCTCGCCGGAGGGGTGGAACGCCCGCTCCACGAGGTGACCAACCGCGCCGGCCACACCGCACTGCTGGTCGGCGGGACGTCGGCCAGCATCGAGGAGCTCGAGGACCTCCATGCCTCGACCACCGCGGCGAGTGAGCCGTCCATCGTCGAGGCGGTCGTCGTCGCCGCGACCCGGGCAGATGGTCGGAGCTTCTGGGCGAGCATCGATTCGGGCACGGCCGAGCTCCTCGGCGTCGACGGGGTCACGCTGCTGGTCGTCCGCCCGGACGGGTATGTAGGGCTTCGGGCCGACCGCGACCACCTGGAGGCTCTGGCCGGCTACCGGCAGTGCCTGGGCTCCGGTTGAGGACGAGGCGGATCCTGAGCGGCGGCCATCGAGAGCGGTGAGCGAGACGAGGAGCGGAACATGTCGGACGATCCACTGGCCGTTGGCAGCCACAGACGAGCGCTTTCCGATGGCAACCAGATCCCGCTGCTCGGTCTCGGGGTATGGCAGGTCCCCGACGGTCCGGAGTGTGTCGACGCGGTGCGATGGGCTCTGGAGCTGGGCTACCGCCACATCGACACGGCACAGGCGTACGGCAACGAGGAGAGCGTCGGGCGCGGGTTGCGAGAGAGCGGTGTGCCTCGGGAGGACGTGTTCGTCACCACGAAGTTCTACCCGAGCCTGACCGACCCGGTCGCCGAAGCGGAGCGCAGCCTGCAGCGGCTCGGGATCGACCAGCTCGACCTCTACATCATCCACTGGCCCCAGGGAGGTCCGACCTGGGCCTGGCCCGGAATGGAACGTGCTCGCGCGCTCGGTCACACTCGGTCCATCGGCGTGTCCAACTTCAGCGTCGACGAGCTCGAGCGGGTCATGTCCGAGGCCACGCAGCCGCCGGTGCTGGACCAGGTGCAGTTCAGCCCTTTCGAGCACCGGCGTGCGCTCGCGGAGGCAGCGAAAAGGGCCGGCCTGGCGATCGAGGCCTACAGCCCGCTCGGCACGGGCAGACACCTCCGCAACGCGACGGTCAACCGGCTCGCGCAGCGGATCGGACGCACGCCGGCGCAGGTGCTGCTCCGCTGGTGCCTGCAGCACGATCTCGTCGTGCTACCGAAATCGACGCACCGCGAGCGGATCCGGGAGAACGCCCAGATCTTCGACTTCGCCCTTTCGGACGCGGACATGGCCGAGCTCGACGCGCTCGATCGGACCGGCGGGACGGCAACGGCCCAGGAAGGGAAGTGGTGGTGAGTCCGGCTCGCTCGCACCCGGCGGATCCGCTCGCCACCTACCGGAGCAAGCGGGACTTCTCCCGCACGAGGGAGCCTCGTGGTGCCGAGAGGGCGGAGGACGACGACGCCGGCCGGCGACGATTCGTGGTCCAACGTCACCGAGCGCGTCGTCTCCACTACGACTTCCGCCTGGAGATCGACGGCGTCCTCGCCAGCTGGGCCGTGCCCAAGGGCCCGACCCTCGACCCGGCCGTGCGGCGTGCCGCCTTCCACGTCGAGGACCATCCCCTCGAGTACTTCGACTTTGAGGGGGTGATCCCGGCCGGCGAGTACGGCGGGGGGGACGTGATCGTCTGGGATCTCGGCTCCTGGGAGCCCTACCCGGCGGACTCGGTGGATCCGGCGAGCGCCATCGCGAAGGGCGAGCTGCACTGCGACCTCCACGGCGAGAAGCTCCGTGGCCGCTTCGTCCTGGTGCGCACCAAGCCGGACGCCTCGGGCAGCGAGCGATGGCTCTTGCTGCACAAGCACGACGAATTCGCCTCGCCCGGCTGGGACGCGGAGGAGCACCCCCGCTCCGTCCTGAGCGGCCGGACCAACGACGAGGTCAAGGCGGATCCGGACCGTTTGTGGGATTCCAACCTGCCCCCGGCCCAGGCCTCCGTCTCCCTCAAGCCGGAGCCCGTGGCCGCGGCGAGCGACGACGAGCTGTCCGCGCTGGACGCCCTCGGATCGGCCGGGACGTGGTCGATCTTCGGCCGCGACCTGCGGGTGACCAACCTCGACAAGGTCCTCTTCCCGGCGCGGCCCGGCGAGGACCCCGTCACCAAGCGAGACCTCCTGCGGTACTCGGCCCAGATCGCACCGGTCGCGCTCCCGTACCTGAGGAGCCGGCCGCTCAACATGCAACGGTTCCCCAACGGTGCCGGGGCCAAGGGGTTCTGGCACAAGGAGCTGCCCAAGCACGCCCCCGAGTGGTTGCCGAGGTGGGACAACCCCAACGCCAAACCCGGAGACGTCACGACCTACCTGGTCGTCGACGAGCCCGCGGCCCTGGTCTGGGCTGCCAACTTTGGGGCGCTCGAGTGGCACGCTTGGACGTCCCGGATCGACCATCCGAGACAGCCGACCTACGCCCTCGTGGACCTCGACCCCGGGGATGCCACGAGCTGGGACGATCTGCTCGTCCTGGCCCGGCTGCACCGCACCGCGCTCCACCATCTCGGGGTCGTCGGACGGGCCAAGGTCACCGGCCGGCGGGGCATCCAGATCTGGGTGCCGATCGCCCGCGGCCCGTCCTACGACGACACCCGGGCGTGGGTCGAGCGTCTCTCCCGGGCGGTCAGCGCCGTCGTGCCCGAGCTGGTCAGCTGGAAGTGGCAGCTGACCGACCGTGACGGGCTGGCCCGCCTCGACTACACACAGAATGCCCGCAACAAGACCCTCGTCGCCCCGTACAGCCCGAGACCGTCCCCTGGAGCACCCGTCTCGGCGCCGATCGAGTGGGACGAGCTCGACGATCCCGATCTGTCCCCGGACGCCTTCACCATCCGGACCGTCGTACCCCGACTGGCCGAGAAGGGCGACCTCTTCCGCGAGGTCTTGCGAGAAGACCAAGTCCTCCCGCCCATCGACTAGCGAAGGTCCTGTGCCCTCCCGGGCCGTCCGGTCCCGGACGACCCGGCTCTCGCCCGACGGCCCGAGGGATCAGCCGGAGCAGTCGGGCACCGGGGTCGGGCTGCCGGAGCAGTTGGTCGGCGCGTTGGCGTCGACCAGAGAGCGGCGGAGCGCCACGTCGCCCTGGTCGTTGTAGATCCCTCCCGCGGTGTCCGCCGCGGTGTTGTGCACCACCAGGCTCTGGATGAGCGTGAGCTGTGGCGCCGCTGCTCCCTCCTCGTCCGACTTCACGTTGGAGATACCGCCGCCGAGGGCGACGGTCGGCGACCCCGTCTTGGTCGCCTGGTTGTGATCCACGGTCGAGAACCGGATCACCATCGTCCCGATGTTCTGGATACCGCCGCCCGTCAGGGTGGTCGGCGCGAACTGGAGGGGTCCGGCCCGGTTCCCCGAGACCTGGACCCGGGTGAGATGCATGGTCGATCCGACGTCGTTGCGCAGCCCTCCACCCGAGTTGTCGGCGATGTTGGCCGTCACGGCACTGTCCGTCAGAGCGGCGGAGCCGCCGTCCTCGTTGGCAACGCCGCCGCCGACTCCGGCGTCGCTCTCGGATCGGTTGCCCGAGACAAGGCTTCGCGTGAGGTACAGCGTGCCCGTGGGTCCACTGTTGGCCACCCCGGCGCCGCTCAGACCCTCGTTGCCGGAGATGGCGCTACCCGAGATGTCGGCCGTGCCGAAGTTGGCGATCCCCCCGCCCCGGGACCCGACGTTGTTGCGCACCTGGATCGCCGTCGCGGACAGCGATCCGCCGGCGTCGATCGCAATGCCGCCGCCCCCGTCGGGATCCGGCCCCGGCGCGTTGCCGTTGCTGATCGTGAGCGAGCGCAGCGTGAGCCGCCCCGGTGAGGCGAGGACCTCGAAGATGCGGAAGCTCTCGGTCTCGGGATCCGCGGACCGGGTGATCGTGGCACCGCGGCCGTCGATCGTGATCGGAGTCGCGATGGGCGGCAGACCGTCCTCGGTATCCGCCTGCGGCGACGTGAGCGTGTACGTGCACCCGGGCGTGAGCTCGAGCCGGCCGCCACCCGCCGTGTTGGCGGCGGCGACCGCGCCGACGAGAGCGGCGGCGTCGCACGGGACGTCGGCGGCGCGAGTGGGAGCGGCGTCCGCCGTTGCCGGAGCGCCGGCCAACGCGGCCAAGGCCAGGGCCAAGGGCAGGGGCAGGAGCGACGAGGCGAGAGTCCACCTCCCCTTGATGCCGGGCGTGCGCAGGGTCGTCACGGGAGTCACGGTACTACGGCGCCCTCGACGACCCTTGGCCGACAGTTACTCGGCGCGACGCCCTTTCGGGCCTGTCCCGCCCCGGGTACGGTCTGATCGACGGCCTGGAGGCGCACGCCCCGGGACCCGAAAGGAGATGCCATGCAGACCACCGTGGAGGACCTGCGCCGTTTCAAACGCGAGCGGCGTCGATTCGTGATGCTGACCGCGTACGACTGCCTGCTGGCACGCGCCTTCGACGCAGCCGGTGTGCCGCTCATCCTGGTGGGCGACACCCTGGGCATCTTCGCCCTCGGACACGAGACGACGATCCCCGTCACCATGGAGGACATGGTGCACCACTGCCGCGCCGTGACCCGCTCCGTCGGCGGCGCCCTCGTGGTGGGAGACCTCCCCTTCGGCTCCTACCACGAGTCGCTGACCCAGGGTCTCCACAACGCGGTGCGACTGGTCAAGGAGGGTGGGGTGGCCATGGTGAAGCTGGAGGGCCCCGAGCACGACCTCATCGAGGCGATCTCCTCCCGGGGTGTGCCGGTGATGGGCCACCTCGGTCTCACTCCCCAGTCGTTTCACGCGATGGGCGGCCACCGGGTGCAGGCCAGGACCGAGGGGGCAGTGGCCGAGCTGGTCGATGCCGCGCTCCGCCTCGAGGCGGCCGGCGCCTGCTCGCTGGTCATCGAGGGCGTGCCGACGGAGGCTGCGAGGCGAGTGACCGAGGCCGTCGGCATCCCCACCATCGGGATTGGGGCGGGGCCGCACTGCGACGGGCAGGTCCTCGTCGGGCCGGAGATGCTGGGGCTCAGCACGGGCCGGCGGCCCAAGTTCGCCAAGCCCTACGCCGACCTGGCCACCACCACCGTGGCCGCGGCTAGGAGGTTTGCCGACGACGTCGCCTCGGGCGCCTACCCCGACGCCGAGCACTCCTACGACTGGGCGATCAAGGCGGGATAGACCCGGCCGCAGCCAGCCCCAGGGTCTCGCCGCGGCATCCGTGGCATCATGACGCCCGGGCCGCGCTGGAGAGACTCGTCGCCGCCTGTCGATGGCACGCATGAGCCGAACATGAGACTGTCGGTGGGAGACAAGCGGCTGTTCGCGGCGGGCATCGCGCTCACCGTGGCGGCAGCGGTGACGCACTTCGTCCCCTGCGGCTCGGTCGCTCCGTTCGTCGTCTCCGCCTTTGCCCTGGCCGCGCTGGCCGCGCTGGTGGGCCGGTCCGTCGACGGCCTGGGGGACCGTCTGGGGTCGGGAGCGACGGGCGTCGTCCACGCGGCGCTGGGCAACATCCCCGAGCTGTTCTTCGGCATCTTCGCCCTGCGGCAGGGCCTGGTGACGGTCGTCCAGGCGGCGCTCGTCGGCTCGATCCTGGCCAACGTTCTCTTGGTCCTGGGCCTCGCCATCACCGCCGGCGGCCTGCGGCACGGAACGCAGCGGTTCTCCGCCGAGGGTCCGCGCCTGGTCGTCCTGCTCCTCTTCCTGGCCGTCGCCGTGCTGATCATCCCGACCATCACTGCCCGCCTCCACCTGCCGGCGGCACACCACGAGCAAACGCTGTCCGATGTCGCGGCGATCGTCCTCCTCGCCATCTTCGTCCTCTCGGTGCCGGCCTCCCTCCGCCGCACCCAGCAGGCCGACGAGACGACCGTCGACCAGCAACGAGTGTGGCCGCTCCCCATGGCCCTCGGACTCCTCACGGTGGCGGCCGTGGGCGCCGCCTTCGTCTCGGACTGGTTCGTGGCCGCGCTCGACCCCGCGCTCACCACGCTGCACATCTCCCAGACCTTTGCCGGGCTCGTGATCGTCGCCATCGCCGGCAATGCGGTCGAGAACGTGGTGGGCGTCCAGCTGGCCATGCGCAACCGCATGGACTATGCCCTCTCGGTCACCCTGCAGAGCCCGGTCCAGATCGCCCTCGCCGTCACCCCGGTGCTCGTGCTCCTCTCGGGCGTGCTGGGCGGCGCCCACCTCACCCTGGTCCTGCCCTCGCTGCTCGTGATCGCGCTCGCCATGGCCGCCCTGACGGCGGTCATCGTCGTCTTTGACGGGGAATCGACCTGGCTCGAGGGCACGTGCCTGCTCGGTCTCTACGTCGTCATCGCCACTGCCGTGTGGTGGGGCTGAGCCAACGGGAAGCCGGGGCCGTGGCGGGGGTCAACCCCGCGCCGCCTCCTCGGCCGTGAGCTCCGCTGCGGGATCGGCCTCGAGCCGCTCGTCGGAGATCACCTCGCCACTGCGAACCGAGCGGCCGTAGGTGCCCGCACGGAGGCGGGCCTCCGCTCGCTCGATGGCACTCCACCGCTCCCGCAGCCCGGCCTCGACCGCGTCATCGACCTCCTCGGCCGTGAAGCGTTCCGCCGGGTCCGCGATGTCCCCCGCGCTCGATTCGTTGGCCGCGCTCCTGTCGTCTCGGCCCGCCTCCGCAGCGTCCGCGAGCAGACGCTCCACCCGTCGACGTTCCGCGCTCAACAACTCGCTCGCCCTCCGCTCGTCCATCACTCCTCCACATCGTCGTCCGAGATCCGCGACGACCATCATCCCAGTCCCTTGCGACCGGGCGCGGCGTCGTGAACGTCAACGACGGCCTCTCGGCTGGTCGGCTCGCCAGCCTGCCGGCTCGAGCGAAGCTCCTAAGCTGCGCGAAGCGGCGGGGAGGTGACATGTCGGCGTCCAACACGGCGGGGCCGTTTCGCGACGATCGCGGCGTCTACTGGCGAGAGGGACCGCAGGGCCTCGAATACCTCGCCTCCGACGGCCGCTGGTATCCGGGGGTGCCCTACTCCGCCCGCCCGCAACGCCGTGCGGCAGATCGGGCGCCGCACCCCGCGGCGGGATGGGTCGCCGTGGCGTCCGGGCTCCTGCTCGGCATCACGGCCTTTCTCCCGTGGGCGACGGCCGACCTCGTGTTCGTCAGCATCGATCGCAACGGCTTCCAGCTCGGGTATGAGCTCGGATTCAGCCCCGACGGTTTCGCCCCGCTCGCGCTCGGACTCTGCCTGGTGCTCGTCGGGATCGGGATCCTCGTGGCCAAGCAGGCGCCCGAGTGGCTGCGCAGTCCCGGGCCGGGCATCGCGGCCATCACCTCCGGTGCGTTTGGCCTCATCACTGCCATCGCAGAGGGAGGGTCCATCTCGGGATCTGCCGGCTACACGGTGGGTTACGGCCTCTACCTCATGGGGGTCGCGGGGCTCACGGGCGTCGTCGCCGGGATCCTGGCGCTGACCCTGCGGAGATCCGCGGGCACCGGGGAGGGGCGACCCACTGCCCCGAGCGGCTGGGCGCGCTGACCCAGAGGGGCCACGGGCCCGCACGCCGTGCCTCAGCTCGGCGGCGTCCACTCCCGGTGGAGCACCCTCCGGACCATCGGCTCGAAGGTCGCCAACGGCTCGTTGGGGTAGCTCGCGTCAAAGGCCACCTCGTCGTACCTGGCACAGAACTCGACCGTCTGGTCGTAGTAGGGGCTGTCGAGGTAACGGTCCCGCTGGTTGGGATCGATGCCCAGATGCGGACCGTAGTAGTAGGTCTGGAAGATGGGGTGGTGCACGAGCATCCAGTGGTTGGCCTCCGAGACGAAGGGGCGCAGGATGGCGGCGGCGACCTCGCCGTGATTGAAGGGCCCGAGGGACTCGCCGATGTCGTGAAGAAGGCAGCAGACCACGTACTCCTCGCTGCGGTCGTCGCGCAGGGCCAAGGTGGCGCTCTGGAGGCTGTGGCTCTGCCGATCGACGGGGTACGCCTCGTCGGCCGCGAGCCCCGTCAGCATGCCGAGAAGCAGCCCCGGGAGCGCCTCCACGTTGTTGCGGTGCACCTCGGCGAGGATCGCGAAGTCGGCGTCGGTGCCCTCGTCCATGCGACGAAAGTGCATCTGGTGCTGGCTCACCGCGAAAGGCTACCCAGCGGGGTGACACTGGCCGGATGCAGGGTCAAGGCAGGCGCTCGAGCGCGGCGCTCGCCCTCCTCTCGATCGCCCCGTACGAACCGGCGCGCGCCGCGACCCCCGCCTCCACCAGCAGCTCCCGGGCCCGCACGAGGTCATCGCCCTCGGCGCGGGCCGCGAGCATGCGACCCCAGGCGAGCCGGACATGGGCCTCTGCGTGTCGCATGCCGCCGCGGGCGGCCAGTCGCATCGCCTCGCGGAAGCTGGACTCGGCCTCCTCGTGGCGACCCAGCACCGTCAGCAGCTGACCCAAGTAGCACGACATCGGTGCGTGCACCGTGATCCCCTGGAACGGGACCTGCTCGACGTACGGTGCGATGAAGTCGGCCAGCTGTCGGGCCGCGTCGTGGTCCTCGAGCTCGGCCGCCACCTCCGCGTACACCGAGATGGCGTCGAAGCGCGCCGAGTCGGCGAGCACCCGATCAAACCCGTCCGTGGCCGCTCGCGTCAAGAGCTGGCGCGCCCGCTCCTCGCCGGAGCGGTCCGTCTCCTGGCCGTAGAGGTGGCTGGCGGCCAGGCAGGCCTGGTACGAGGCGATTCGAGGATGCTCGTCGACGATCTGCGCGAGAAGGGAGGACATCTCCTGCAGCCGGCCCTGCTGCATGCGCACGACCATCGTCTGCGCCGCGTAGAAGGCGTAGGCATCGGGCTGCGAGCTGTCCTGCCCGAGATGCCAGGCGAGCGTGGCGAGGTGCTCCGCCCGCTCGTGGTCACCCCGGATCAGCGACTCTGCGGCCTCGTGGTAGGCGGTGACCCAGACCATCATGGGCTCGCGCAGGCGTTGGCTCAGCTCCTGCATCGTCGAGAGATTGGCCGAGGCACGCTCGAAGTCCCCCGACTGCACCGCGTTGTTGCGGTCCGAGTGCACGGCCCAAAACTGCCGCACCGGATCGCCGATCGCCCTGGCCAAACCCGAGGCCCGCCGGCTGGCCTCCCGGCGCTCGGGCAGGGTGTCGGGAATGTCGAGCGGCAGCTGGAGGAGGTTGAGCACGTCGATCGAGGTGGTCGGATCGTCGACGCGCTCGGCCATCTCCCTCGACTCGCGGGCGAGCTCCAGTCGCCGCTCGATGGGCCCGTAGGCGAGCTCGCTGCAGAGCGTGGCGAGCAGGACGGCGCGCTCTGCGCCGTCACCCGGGTCGACGATGCGCAGGGCCGACTCGAGGACGGCCACCTTGTCTCGGTCGATCCTGCCCAGGGCGCTGTAGAACCCGCGGTTGTTGGCCAGCGCCGCCCGCACCAGCGACGGGCGGTCGCCGCTCTGCAGCGCCCGCTGGGCCACCCCCAACAACGTCTCCCGGAACCCCGGCACTCCGGCCTGGCGCTGGGCGATGCCGAGATCGAGCCGCACCTCCATGAGCTCGGCGGCGTCGGCGTCGGCAACCTGCTCGAGCAGCTGCAGGGCCTGGAGGAAGTAACGGACGGCGTCCGCCGGCGCCAGGGCGGCCATGGCCGCCGTGCCGGCCCGGCGCGAGTAGGAGACGGCTTTGTGCACGTCCACCTGCTGGGTGGCGTGGAACCAGTGGTAGGCGAGCTCGCCGATCCGCTCCTCGGGGTGCTCGCCGCACAGCTCCTCCAGGGCCTGGGCCACCTGGTGATGGGCGCGAGCCCGGCGGGTGGCCCCGAGCTCCTGGTAGAGGGTGTGGCGGACCAGGGCGTGCGAGAACGAGTAACGGCCCGCCACCTCCGGAACCTCGTGCACCAGGGCGGCGCGGTTGGCCGCCTCGAGCAGGTCGAGCAGCTCGTCCTCGTCGCGGCGGCAGGTCCGGCTCAGGTGCGCCAGGTCGAAGTCGCGGCCGATCACGGCGGCCAGGCTGAGGATCCGGACGGCCGGCTCGCCGAGACGCGCGATCCGGGCGTGCACCACCTCGCGCACGCTCTCGGGCAGCTCGACACTCCGGAGACCCTCGGTCCGCCACTGGCCTCGTTCGTCTCGGGAGATGGCACCCTCGTCGGCGAGGTGCTTGAGGACCTCGCCCACGAAGAAGGGGTTCCCGTCCGTCTCGCCGTAGACCGCGTGGGCCAGCTCCACCCCGCTGCGTGACAGCTCGTGGCCCGCAGCGGCCTCGACGTACCGGACCACCTCCCCGTCCTCCAGCCCCCGCAGGCTGATCCGGGAGACCCCCGCCTCCCGTCGCAACGCCCCCAGGGTCTCGGTCAGCGGGTGCTGCGCCGAGAGCTCGGTATCCCGGTACGTGCCGACGATGAGCAGGCGCAGCGGATCGGCCTCCCGTACGAGGTGTCGCAACAGCTGCAGGCTGGCGGCGTCCGCCCATTGCAGATCGTCGAGGACGAGAACCACCGGCTGGTCGGACGATGCCTCGGCCAGCAGGCCGAGGACCGCGGCGTACAGGACATACCGCTCGGTCTCGGCGTCGGGGTCGGGGTCGACGGGCGTGGAGAGACCCTTCACCCGTGAGCGGAGCGCCTTGACCAGTCGCGACAGCTCGGCGCCGTGCTGCGCAACGTGCGCCTGTACGACCGCGTCCGGAGCGTGCGACACGTAGTGCTGCAGGGCCTCGGCAAACGGCGCGTAGGGCAGGCGCAGCTCCTCGTCGCATCTCCCGAGCAGGGAGACGGCCCCCTCGGCGTGGGCGCGGCGCGCCAGTTCCGAGGCCAGCGTGGTCTTCCCCTGCCCGGCCTCACCGCCGATCAGGACCACCTCCCGACCCTCGCGATGCGCGACCCGCTTGTAGGCATCCTCGAGCGTCGAAAGGTGAAGCTCGCGCCCGATGAACCCGATCGTCGGGCGGTGGCTCAGGCGACGGGGCATGGGGACCCGCTCGGATCCGGCCGGCGCGCTCGCCGCCTCACTCAGCGGCTCCCACTCGACCTGCAGCACCTCCACGGGATCGGCGATACCCGCGACCTCGAGCTCGCCGAGGGTCGTGAAGGGATGGGGGCTGCGCCGACCCGCCATCACGCGGACCAGGTACGTGGTGAGGATCTGCCCACCGTCGGCAGCGGCGCACAGGCGGGAGGCCTCGACGACCGGCTCGCCGAAGTAGTCGTCCCCCTCCCAGGCGACCTCGCCGCCGGCGATGCCGATGCGCAGGCCGAGCTGCCGCGCCGAGCGCCGGTTCTGCGCCTCGACCGCCTGCTGCATGGCCACCGCGCAGGCCACGGCAGTCGAGGAGGCGGGGAAGCTGACCATCAGACCGTCACCGAGGTTCTTGACCTCGGTCCCACCCGACCCCTCGAGCACCTTGCGGAGGCATGCGAAATGCGACCGGCGAAGCTCGTCCGCGGCCTGCGGCGACAGCGAGTAGGCAAGCTCCGTCGAGCCCACCAGGTCGGTAAAGAGAACCGTCAGACTTCCCGTCGTCGGCATCCGATTCCTCCCGATACGGGCGCTCCTACCACGCCGGCATCACGACCACAAAACCTGCCAGACAAACGCACGGACGTCCAACGGGTCGTGCCCATTCCCGGCCGGCGGTGGCCGGACTCACGCCCACCCGGGCCATGGTCTCACACACCCGGTCCCATGAATAGTGGCTATTTCTCCTACTAGATTCAATGAAAGGGCGGCGGATCGAGTCGAATGTGTCATTTTGGTGAATAGATGCTCATTGGCATTACACGGCTCCCGCATTACAACCTGCCGACGCCCGAACCACGAAGTTCGGCGCAAGTGACGTGCGGGGCATTCACCCTGCCGTCGCCAAATTCGGGACTTGCGGCCCTAAGAGACTCGCCGCCCGGCGGGGATGATGGAATCCGGCGATCGGGAGGTGCGGAGCAATGGCAAGCATGGTGGTCGTGGGGGTCGACGGGTCGGACAAGGACGACGTCGCCCTTGACTGGGCGGTACAGATCGCGCGCTCGCGCGGCGCGGTCCTCGAGGTGGCGCTCGGTTGGTCCACCGAGCCGGACTTCGCCCTGCGCTTCCGGGACACCGGCGACGAGATCCTGGAGGGCGCCCTGGCCAAGGTACGGGAGCTCGACCCCACCCTCGAGGTTCGAGGGATCAAGAAGGCTCAACCCGCCGCCCAGCTCCTGGAGAAGCTCAGCGAGGACGCCGACCTGGTCGTGGTGGGCGAGGGGCACCACCCGGGCCTCCACGCCCTGGTGGACGGCTCCGTCGGCCATGACACCGTGACCCATGCGACCTCTGCCGTGCTGCTCGTGCGGGCCCCCAAGGATTCCGGGGGCCACTGAGCTCAGCGGGCGCTGGCACCACCCGGCCCGACCCGGGCTACGACCGCCGCGACGCGGCCTGGGCAGCGAGTCGCTCGGCCCGGTCCCGGATGCCGAGCAGCATCTTGCGCTCCATCACGAGACTGCCGGGCTCCATGAGGAGGGTCGTCAGCGCCCTTTGGCCAGATGCCAGAGGGGGGCGAGTCGATCCCGACCGCCCGGGTCGACACGATGTCCGGATCGGGCAGCAGCCGGTCGCCCGGCATCTCCCTCGCCACCTCCTCTTCCGTCGCACCCCAGGTCAGGCAGGGTCCACGGCCCACGGTGAGGTAGGCGGCAGACGCCGTCGCGCCTCCGGCGACCACGATGGCCGCCGCCCTCCAACCCTTGCCGCTCGAGAAAGCCAATCTCCGCCCCCCGGTACGCCGTTTGTAGTGGTGTCCCCCTCGGACTCCGGGGTCCTCTGGTCCGTATCCGCGACGAGGCGGGCTGCTCCCCCCGGGGACGAGGGGGGCCCACGGCCGGCGAGTCCCGATGGGACCGCTGGAGTCCGCTCACGTTTGCTGCGATCCTAAGGACCACGTCGACGCCGAGGTGCCGGCGCACGCGGCCGGCGGGTCCGGGACGCGCTGGGTCTCTGACGGTTTCCCGGAGGGGACGGGCCGACGGGCGCCGGTAGCGTTGGGACGGTGTACCGCTGCGAGAGCTGCGACTTCTCCTACCCGTTGGCGGATGCACCTCTGGTCGCCCCGGCCATCGTGGCCGGCGCCCTCCGCATCGCCGAGACCCTGAAGGGCGGCGCCGCGGACCTCCGGAGCAGGCGACAGGTCGAGACCTGGTCGCCACTGGAATATGGTTGCCACGTGCGCGACGTCCTGTTTGCGCAACGAGAGAGGGTCGTCGCCGCCCGCTGGATCGATCTGCCGTCCTTTGACCCGATCGGTCGCGAAGAGCGCGTCGAGTTCGAGGGGTACCGGGAACAGGACCCGAGCGACGTCTCGAGGCAGCTCCGGGACGCCGCCGCGCTCCTCGCGAACGTGCTCGACCGGCTGCCGCCCGCCGGCTGGGACCGCCGGGTCGTCTATAACTATCCGGTCCCACGAGAGCGGTCCCTGCGTTGGGTCGCCGTCCACACCCTCCACGAGATGCACCATCACCTCATGGACATCCGGTGCCAGATCGCCGTGCCGGACGGAGGGGACGGCGGGGCGGGGGGAGGCGAGGGCCCGTAGGGGCCGAGCGCCAATCGAGAGCGCGCGCCCACCGACACCGCACGGCAATTCGCACCAAAGGAGAGAGATTCAATGTCCACCGAAGACACCGCCCTGCTCGACACCCGAGACATGGTCGCGCTCCACCGCGCCTTTCGGCGCGTGCTCACCGATGCGCCCGGGCAGATCGCGTCGGTCCGTGAGGGCGACACCGAACGGTCGCGGCTCCTCGCCGACTACCTCGCCGACGCCCTGTGGCTCCTACACGAGCACCACATCGGGGAGGACGAGCTCCTCTACCCGCTCCTCGCCGAGCGCGTGCCCGAGGAAGGTGAGCTGTTCGCGCGCATGGAGGACCAGCATCATGCCGTCGCCGAGGGCATCGAGATCGCCCAGCGGGCCGTCGAGCGATTCGGCCGGTCGGCCTCGGCGGCCGACGGCGAGGCCGTGACCGCGGCATGCGGATCGCTCCTCCAGTCGACCAACGAGCACCTCGTGGACGAGGAGGAGCACGTGCTCCCGATCGCCGCGAGGGTCATCACGCCGCCCGAATGGGGAGCCATGCCGAGCCAGGGTCTTTCCCGCTACGAGGGGGCCCGCCTCTGGTTGCCCTTCGGGATCGCCTACGAGGGGATGCCCCCCGACATCCAGGAGTCCATGCTCGCCAGGATTCCTCCGCCGGTCGCCGAGATGTGGAAGAGCGGAGGGTCCGACGCCTACGCCGCGGAGATGGCGGCGGTCCGTGGGGGTGGTGAGCCCCGATGAGCGGACCGGGGGCGGCCGAGGCGCCGAGCGGCATCGTCACCAAGCTCGCTCCCCGACCCGTCTCCGAGACCGTCGAGGAGCTCGCGGCGATGGTCGCCAGCCGGGGCATGAAGGTCTTTGCGGTCATCGACCAACGGCGCGAGGCAGAGCAGGCGGGGCTCGAGCTGCGGGAGACCACGCTCGTCCTCTTTGGCAGCCCGGCGGGAGGCACGCCCGTCATGGAGGCCGCCCCCCTCGCTGCCCTCGACCTCCCGCTCAAGATCCTGGTCTGGGACGACCGGGGTCAGACCAAGGTGAGCTACACCGACCCCGCAGCGCTCGCCGAACGCTACGGGCTCCCCGACGCCCTGACGCAGCGGCTGGCCGGCATCCGTGTCCTGGCGGACGCCCTGGTCGACACCCCAGCGGGGTCCTGACTCCCGGTTCCTCGCGTCGGCCCGTGCCGCATCGATCGGTCTTCCCGGGGCCGGCGGAGCCGGGTCGACCAGAGGCCCGATGGAATCGCGGGACCCCCTGGGGCGTTGAACACCAACAGATCGGGACGCGCTCGGTGGAGTCTCGACGGAGATCCGGAGAGCGCCCATTCGTTCGATGACAGGGTCGCCCTGGCTTCGCCCATCGCGCTGCGCGCCCGCCGAGGTTGAGAGGAGTTGCTATGCCCGCTGTCACCGTGAGCGACCTGCTGACCCTGCCGCGCCTGGCCGATCCGGGGCCAACCACCGCGGTCCGACCCGTCAGGTCGGTGACCACCGCCCCGTCGGGCCTGGAGGGAGAGGGCTTCCCGGTGCGCCGGGCCTTTGCCGGGGTCGACCTGTCCGAGCTCGACCCCTTCATCCACATGGATCAGATGGGGGAGGTGGAGTACGCGCCCGGCGAGCCCAAGGGGACGGCGTGGCACCCCCACCGGGGCTTCGAGACGGCGACCTACATGATCGACGGGACCTTCCAGCACCAGGACTCGATCGGTGGCGGTGGCCTGATCACCAACGGCGCCACCCAGTGGATGACGGCCGGGAAGGGGATCTTGCACATCGAGCGACCTCCGGACGAGGAGGTGGCGCGCGGCGGCCTGTTCCACGGCGTGCAGCTATGGGTCAACCTGCCCGCCGCCGACAAGATGGTGTCACCCCGGTACCAGGACATCCACGCCGAGGGGGTCACCCTGGTCAGCTCGCCTGACGGCGGTGCCCTGGTCCGCGTGGTCGCCGGCAACGTGGGCGGCTTCGACGGTCCGGGCATCACGCACACGCCGATCTCCCTGGCACACGTGACGGTGCAGCCGGGGGCGCGGTTGGTGCTGCCCTGGCCAAAGGACTTCAACGCGCTGGCCTACGTGCTGTCCGGCCAGGGCGCCGTGGGTGCCGACCGCCGGCCGGTGCGGACGGGCCAGCTGGTGGTGCACGGTCCCGGCGACGCCATCGAGCTGGCAGCCGATCCGCGACAGGACGGTCCCGGTGGCGAGCTGGACGTGCTCGTGATCGGCGGGAGGCCCATCCGCGAGCCCGTGGCGGCGTACGGACCCTTCGTCATGAACACCCGGGCGGAGCTGGTTCAGGCCTTTGAGGACTTCCAGGCCGGCCGGCTGGGCCAGGTGCCGGCGGAGCACATCGGCTGAGCCCGAACCCGAGTGCCGATCGGGCCGCCCCACGAGCGCCCGGTCGGCACATCGGCTAGAAGGAGGCGGTGCCCGAACGAGCCTGGGGTTGGTCGGACGTTCCCGATCTCACGGGCAGGACCGCCATCGTCACGGGCGCCAACAGCGGTGTCGGCCTCGAGACGGCGGTCGGGCTGGCCGCCCATGGGGCGAGGGTGGTCATGGCCTGCCGCGACGAGGTCCGCGCCAAGGCGGCCGCCTTCCACATCCGCTCGGTCGTGGATGCGCCGGCCCTCGAGATCCTCACCCTCGATCTGGCGAGCCTGGAGTCCGTCCGACGCGCCGCCGAGGAGTACTCGGGAGGGCACGATCGTCTCGACGTCCTCGTCAACAACGCCGCGATCATGGGACCTCCCCGCCTCTCCTCCACCGACGGCTACGAGTTGCAGTACGCCACCAACCATCTCGGTCACTACGCCCTCACCGGGCTCCTGTTGCCGAGCCTGCTCCAGACCCCCGGGGCGAGGGTGGTCACGGTCACCTCGCCGATGCACCGCATGGGGCGATTCAACGGCACCGATCCCGCCCACCCCGAGCGCTACCGCCGATGGACCGCCTACGGGACGTCCAAGCTCGCCAACCTGCTCTTTACCAACGAGCTCGAACGCCGGCTCGAACAAGCACGCGCCGACGCGCTCGCGGTGGCGGCACACCCCGGCTGGACGCGCACCAACCTCCTGGCCAGTGGGCCCCTGACCGGTCGCCCCGGGTACGCGCAGCGGATCGGCCGCATGGCCAGTCGCTGGTTGGGTCACTCGGCCACGAGCGGCGCCCAGCCGATCCTGCGGGCGGCCACGGCCACCGATGTCCGGGGCGGCGAGTGCTACGGGCCGGGAGGGCCGCTCCAGCTCGTCGGGCCGGCGACCCGGGTGGGCTCGAGCCCGGCGTCGCACCGGCGGGACCTGGCGGCCCGGCTGTGGGAGGACTCCGGGCGTCTGACCGGTGTCCGCTACGACCTGGACGAGGGTCCCCCGGGCCGGCGCAATTAGCATGACCGCGGCCCCGACGGGCGGAGCCCAGCGGCCCGCCGACCGACTGCCGGCCGGCGGGCGAGAAAGCAGGTGGTGGACATGGCGACCGCGGTGATCGTCGACGCCGTTCGCACCCCGGGTGGCAAGCGCAACGGCAAGCTTCGGGGTTGGCACGCCGTCGATCTCGCCTCCGAGCCGTTGATCGCTCTGCAGCGCCGCAACGACCTCGACCCGGCACTCGTCGAGGACGTGCTCATGGGTTGCGTCATGCAGGTGAGCGAGCAGGCTCTCAACGTCGGGCGCAACGCGGTGCTGGCCGCAGGATGGCCCGAGTCGGTGCCGGCGACGACCATCGATCGCCAATGCGGGTCCTCGCAACAGGCGCTGCACTTCGCCGCGCAGGGTGTCATGGCCGGTGCCTACGACATCGTCGTGGCGGGTGGCGTCGAGGCCATGACCCACACCCCCATGGGTGCATCGGTCGTGCGAGAGCTCGGGTTCCCCTTCGGGCCGAGGGTGCGCGACCGCTATGCGGAGCAGGGTGGGCTCGTGAGCCAGGGCATCGCCGCCGAGCTGATCGCCGATCGCTGGGGGCTCTCCCGCGAGGACCTCGACGCGTTTGGGGCCCGCAGCCAGCAGCTGGCGGTGCAGGCAACCGAGGAGGGTCGGTTCGCCAAGGAGATCGTTGCGCTCGCGGTGCGAGACGACGAGGGCAACGAGACCGACGAGGTGCTCGATCGAGACGAGGGGATCCGCCCCGACACGACGGTCGAGCGGCTGGCGACGCTCCGGCCCGCCTTTCGGGAGGACGGCAAGATCACGGCGGGCAACTCTTCGCAGATCACCGACGGGGCCGCCGCCGTGCTGATCATGAGCGAAGAGCGCGCCAACGCCCTCGGGTACCGGCCCAGGGCACGGTTTCACCGCTTTGCCGTGGTCGGGGTGGACCCGATCACGATGCTGACCGGCCCGATCCCGGCCACCCGGCTCGTGCTCGAGCGGGCCAAGATGCGCCTCGAGGACATCGACCTGGTGGAGATCAACGAGGCGTTTGCCTCGGTCATCCTGGCGTGGGACAAGGAGCTGCGTCCCGACATGACCAAGGTCAACGTCAACGGCGGGGCGATCGCGCTGGGCCACCCGCTGGGTGCGAGTGGAGCCAAGCTGGCGGCCACCCTGCTCAACGAGCTGGAGCGGACCGGCGGACGCTACGGCCTGCTCACCATGTGCGAGGGCGGGGGCATGGCCAACGCCACCATCCTCGAGCGTCTCGGCTGACCTCCCCGCGACGTTGCGGCATCCCTCGGCAGGTTGCCGGGGGCACCGCTCGAGGCCTGGGCCGGCCCGGGGTCAGCGGTAACGGGTGGCGACCAGGAAGCCGGTGAGGAGCAGGCCCAGCCCGCCGACCAGGTACCAGCCGGACACCGAGCCCGGCAACACGCTCAGGTAGTTGAGCAGGATCATCAAGACGCCCAGGAGCAGCAGGACGAGGATCGCCACCCCGTGCCACACCGGGCTCCGGCGGACCTTGCGCGGGAGGGGCGGGGTGTAGCGACCGCTCACCTCCGGTGGGGTGTACCGCCCGACTCGGGAACCACCTTTGGATCCCGAGCTCCTCGACGGCTCGCGCTTGGTCGACGCTGCGCCCTTGGAGCCGGCCCGGCCGGCAGCCGAGCGGCCCTTGCGCTGTGCCCGACCCGGACCCGACGAAGACTTGGACGCCACCTCGGGGAGATTACCGACCCTCCCGGCGCTTGTACGATCGCTGGGGATGGGTGCACGGATCCTCGTCATCGACAATTACGACTCCTTCGTCTACAACCTGGTGCAGGAGTTGGGGGAGCTCGGGGCCGAGCCCGAGGTCTTCCGCAACGACGCCATCGAGGTCGACGCCATCCGCCGGTCCCGGCCGGACGCCGTCGTGATCTCCCCGGGCCCCGGACGGCCCGAGAGCGCAGGGATCAGCATGCAGGCCGTCGTGGACATCGGCAGCACCATCCCGCTGCTCGGGGTGTGCCTGGGGCACCAGTGCATCGGCCAGGTCTTTGGCGGGCGGATCGTGGCCGCTCCCGCCCTGATGCACGGCAAGACGTCGGAGATCCACCACGACGGCTTGGGGATCTTCCGCGGCCTGCCCAACCCCTTTGTCGCGACGCGCTACCACTCCCTGGTGGTGGCGCCCGACTCCATCTCCCCCGAGCTGGACGTCACGGCGAGGACGTCCGACGGGGTGATCATGGGGGTGCGGCACCGGACGCTTCCCATCGAGGGCGTCCAGTTCCACCCCGAGTCGATCCTCACGCCGAGCGGCCCGACGCTCCTCGCCAACTTCCTCGAGCAGCTGACCTTCGAGGGGGCCGCCCGCTAGCGCTCGGACCCGGATCGGCGGCGAGCCCGAAGCCGCCGGCAGATCCGACCGCTACGTGCCGGGGATGGTGGGCAGCGTGAAGGACGTGCTCGTGCTGGTCGTCGGCGCCGACGTGGTCGTCGGGGCCGTCGTCGGAGTCGTAGTGGTCTGCGGCGGTGCGGTCGTCGGAGTGGTGGTCGGCGGCGGCGCCGTCGTCGTGGTGGCGGGCGCGCCGGACGAGACGATGAGGTTCACCGTGTATCCCTTGGGAACGCTGTTGCCCGCCGGCGGGTCCGTGCCGATCACGATGCCGGCGGGGTACTGGTTCGACGTCTGGGAGATGGTGTTGCCCACCTGCAGACCTGCGTTGGACAGCACCGCGCCCGCGGTCCCCGGCTGGTCCCCAGCAACCGAGGGGATGGCGACCGAGGTCTGTCCTGCCGAGACGGTCAGGGCGATCACCGAGTTCTGCGCGATCCGCGTGCCTCCCGCGGGGGTCTGACGGATCACCGTGTTCACCGCCGTGTTGCTCTGTTGGGAGTTGACGGTGAAGCGCAGGTGGTGGGCCCGCAGTGTCGATTCCGCGTTGGGGAGGAGTTGGTTGGTGACATCGGGCACGGTCACCTGCACCGGCCCGCCGCTCACGTAGAGCGTGACGTCGGAGCCCTTGGTCGCCGACGACTTGGCCGGCGGCTGGGTCCGGACGACCGTCCCGGACGCCTGGTTGCTCGTGACGTTCTGCGTACCCGTGACGTGGAATCCGTCCCTGGCCAGGGTATACGTCGCCGCCGCCACCGTCTGGCCCGTCACATCCGGGACGACGACCGAGGGGCCGGAGTTCCAGTAGCCGAGGGCCTGTCCGAGGAAATAGATGATGATGCCGAGCACCACGACGAGCGCGACGAGGAGCAATGCGAGGCGCCGCACTCGCCTGCGAGAGGACTCGGCGGCCCGGTCGGGGTGGCCGTCGACGGCCGGCAGGGCCTGCGTCCCGGGGACCTGGCTCACTGGCTGGGTCACGCCGACCGGGGCCATGACCCCGGTCGCGGCAATGGGCTCCGCGTTGACCGGCAGGCCGTCGCTGAAGCGCAGCAGGTCGGCTCGGAGCTCCTCGGCCGTGGCGTAGCGCTGGTCCGGCGACTTGGCCATCGCCTTCATCACGATGTTCTCGAGCGGGACCGGGATCGCCGGGTTGAGCTCTCTCGGCATCGGGGGGACGTCGCGGACGTGCTTGGAGGCGACCGCCACCGGCGTCTCGCCCTGGAACGGCGGCCGTCCCGTCAGCATCTCGAAGAGCACGACCCCGAGCGAGTAGATGTCGCTGCGAGCGTCGACACCGTGGCCCTCGGCCTGCTCCGGCGAGAAGTAGGTGGCCGTGCCCATGACGGCCCCCGTCTGGGTGAGGCTCTCCTCGGTGTTGACCGCCCGGGCGATGCCGAAGTCGGTGACCTTGACCCCGCCACCCTCGGCGATCAAGACGTTGCCGGGCTTGACGTCGCGGTGAACCACGCCGCGCCGGTGGGCGTAGTCGAGCGCGGCGGCAACCGGGGCGCCGATCGTTGCGGCCCGGATCGGGTCCATGGCGCCCGAGTCCCGCAGGATCATGGAGAGGGGCTGCCCGTCGATGTACTCCATGACGATGAAGTACGTCCCGTCGTCCTCGCCCCAGTCATAGACCTGGACGATGTTGTGGTGGGCGAGGTTGGCGGCGGCCTGGGCCTCTCTCCGGAACCGCTCGACGAAGGTCCGGTCCACCGACAGCTCGGGGAACAGGACCTTCAGCGCCACGGTCCGATCCAGCAGCCGGTCCCTCGCCCGGTAGACGTCGGCCATTCCCCCGCGCGCGATCAGGTGCGTGAGCTCGTATCGGTCGGAAAAGACCCGCGAGGTCTGTGTCGGCTCCATACCGCTCCAGAGCCTAGGCGGTCGTCATACAGGCGCCCTGGTCATGAACGGCCTGCTGCCTCATGGTCCAGTGGGAGGGGCCGTGGTGGTCGTCACGGAGGTATCGGTCGTCGGCAACGTGGTGGTGGTCGCCGGGGGTGCCGTGGTGGGGACGCTCGGAGCCTGGTTCCCGGCAAACGGTCCCGATCCGTTGGAGAGCTGCTGCTGGGAGATCTCCTCCTGGCGCAGGTTGTTGACGTAACCACGAGCGGCGGAGAGGTTGGGTTCGACCACCTGGCCCTTGACGGTCGAGACGTCGATGGCGGGTATCTGCGTCGTCGTGACGCCGGTCCGATCGACGACGTGGGGTTTGAACCACAACACGCCGCCGGGACGACCCTGGTAGATGACCAGTTGGTTCTGGTCCACGGTGACGTAGTAGGCGTCCATGGCGTACCAACGGACGAAGTAGTAGGCGCCGGCGACGACCCCTGCGAAGAGCAGCACGAACAAGACCACCCGGAGGGTGATAGCCCTCGGCTGCCGGCGACGCCGGCGACGCCGGCTCTCTCGCTTGGCCTTGGCGTCGGGCCTGCGTGGCGGCGGCGGGGCGCCGGGTGCGACGACGATCCCGGTCGTCGACGGTGGCGCGGCCACCGCCGTGCTCGTGGCCCGGGTTCGGTCGCCGGATCGCATCCCGTTGGCGGTGGCCGATCCGACCGCGGGGACAACCGAGGTGACCCCTTCGTCGTTCCGGGGAAACGGGGATCCGGAGGATCCCGGGCCGCCGGCCCGGTCGTCCGGCGCCGTCGCGGGACCGGCCGCCCCGGCGCCCGAGCCCGTGTGCGGATCGCCCGCGGGAGTCGCAGCGGGCGGG
Organism: uncultured Actinomycetes bacterium; assembly: GCA_963773635.1. Taxonomy (GTDB): domain Bacteria; phylum Actinomycetota; class Acidimicrobiia; order Acidimicrobiales; family RAAP-2; genus CAVZBW01. Next base: position 2,468,107 of record CAVZBW010000005.1, read on the forward strand.
CCCGGCGGATCGGCGCCGGCAACGGCCTCGTCGGCGGCCGCGGTGGCTGCTCCGGCCCCCGCGGCGAGGGCCGTGGCGGCAGCCGGCCGTGAGGGCCGCGGCGAACCGTCGCCCTCCTCGCCGACGAGCACGTCGACGACCACCACCGTGATGTTGTCGTTGCCGCCGTGCTGGTTGGCCAGGTCCACGAGGACCCTTGCGGCATCCGAGGGATCGCTCCGTTCCCCCAGGAGGTCCGCGATCTCGACATCGGAGACCTCGTTGGTCAGTCCGTCACTGCACAGGAGCAACCGGTCGCCGGTCTTGAGGTCCAGCTCCCAGAGGTCGACGTCCACGCCGGGACCCACACCCAGCGCCCGGGTGAGGATGTGGCGGTGGGGATGCACCGCCGCCTCCTGCTCGGTCATGGCCCCTTGGCGAACCCGCTCCTCGGCGAGGCTGTGGTCCGAGGTGACCTGAGAGAGCTGCCCATCGGCAAAGACGTAGGCCCGGGAGTCTCCGACGTTGGCCAGGGCCAGCACGTCGCGGCCCTCTGTTCCCTGGACGAGGGCGGCCACGGTCAGCGTCGTGCCCATCCCCCGCAGGTCCGCCTGCTCCTGCCCCTCGGTCCAGACTGCCTGATTCGCCGCGCCGATCGCGTCGACCAGCCCTTGGGCAGACGGCTGCCGATCAAACGCCTGGCGCAGCGACTGGACGGCCAGCCGGGAGGCCACCTCGCCCCCGACGTGGCCCCCCATGCCGTCCGCCACCGCAAAGAGGTTGGAGGTCTCGAGCGCCAGGTCCTGGTTGTTGCTCCGGACGCGCCCGACGTCGCTCGCCGAACCCGACCGCAGGACCGTCACTTGACGACCTCAAAGACCGTGGCCCCGACCTGGAGGAGGTCGCCACGGGAGAGCCGCACGGGACGTGCGATCTGCTCGGAGTTGACGAAGGTGCCGTTGGTCGACCCCAGGTCCTCGACCCACAGTTTGTCGGCGTCCCGGTAGAGGCGGGCGTGCGTGGACGAGGTGTAGGCGTCGTAGCTCGTCGAGATGCCGCAACCCGGATTGCGACCGAGCGTCACGTCGTCCTCGAGGTCGTACACGGCGCCCCGGTAGTCCGCCGGCTCGACCACCTCGAGGCGCAGCCGGCGGCGCTGGCGTCGACGGCTGCGGGTCTGCTGCCGTTCGGCCTTGCGCTCCGCCCTGGCCTGCTGACGGGGACCGGCCGGCCGAACCTCCACCCAGACGGCCCGGACGACCCGCAGGAAGAACAACCAGACGACGATGACCACCAGCCACTGGAGGGGCCGCACGATGGCCGTGTAATTGGTGGTTGCGAGGATCCCCATCGGACCGCCTGGCGTCACGACATCTCGAAACGGAGGGTGGTCGAGCCGAGGGAGATCTCGTCGCCACTCTCCAGGCGCTGCTCACGAATCGGGACACCGTTGACCCGAGTCCCGTTCGTAGACCCGAGGTCGGCCACCATGACCTGGTCGCCCAACCGTCGTACCTCGGCGTGTCGCCGGCTCACGTTGGGATCGGTGAGAACGATGTCGCACTCGGGCAGTCGCCCCATCACCACAGGCTCGGTGCCGACCGTGAGCCGCTGGCCGTCGGGCAGCACCAGCTCCGCGAAGACCAGGCCGTCGGGTCCCTCCACGACCTCGGCGCTGACCGTGAAGCGCCCGGGCCGGAGCCGGTTGCCCTCGACGATCTCGACCTGCACCGGCCCAATAAAGGAGTACCCCTCGATCCGGGCGTGCTCCCGGGCCGCGTCGGCGAGCTCCCGGCACAGGGCGTCGAGGAAATTGCCGAACCGGTCCAGGTCCTCAGTGGCCAGCAGGACCATGAAGTAATTGGGCGCGATGAGGCCATGCACGCCGACCCGTCGGTGCAGGTCCATCTCTCGCGTCAGTCGCCGGCCGATCTCGACCGGCTGGAGGTTGCTCCTAAATGGCTTCGCCAACGTCTCCTCCACTAGACGCTCGAGACGCTGCTCGAACTCCTGGAGTCCCATGGTTCGGATCAGCCTATCGGCAGCGCGTGACGTCTCCTGGCCGGCCTCCACTGCGCTACCGGCCAGGCCACGGCCCCTGCGGGAGCGATCTGCGCCGACTCGTCGGGCAGGTCGGACCCTGCGTCTGGCTCCAAACAGCCGCAGGGCGGTGCCCTGCGAGGCTTGACCGGATCTGGCCGGCTGTCGGGGTGGCTAATCTGGCTCGTCGCCCAGGGCGAGTGGCGGAATAGGCAGACGCGCAGGATTCAGGTTCCTGTGTCCGAGAGGATGTGGGGGTTCAAGTCCCCCCTCGCCCACCACGGTTCGGTCTCGATTGGTCGCCGGGAGACTCGCGAAACTCCTGGCAGATGGAGAATTGAACGAGTGAATGGGGTCCCCTTTGTGGGTGCGGGTGAAAGAACCGCGGACCATACCCCCTAAACGTTTGCGCATCACCGCAGTTCTGGCGATCCGGCGAAACCCGGGCGCGCTGAAGCGAGCGGGGGTTAGGGAAAGACCTCGAGCTAAAGCTCAGGTTAAGGGGAGGACCGTTGCCCGGATTTGGGCGTGGCCTTCTTGGGCTTCGGGGTCCGCACGCGGTCCTTGGCCCATTTCGAATTCGAGATATCTGGCCGCTTGCGTGTTGCCTTCCGAGCGCGAACGCTCGGCCTCTTCGAGGCCAGCTCCTCGAGAAAGCCGCCGATCTTGCGAAGGTTGGCCGCCATGACCATCATCGCCACCAAGAGGCTCTGAGCACCAAGGCCGCGGACACGTCGACGACCGGCCTCTCCGATGTCCTGGTACGCCGGGTCCTTCGTATAGGCATTGGCGCCCTCGACCCCGTTACGCAGCATCGTAAAGATCTCGTAGTGCTCCTCGGTCCCTTCCTGGAGCTTCTGGCGGTGCTTGAGACCCGCTTCCATGGGAAAGCTCACGCTCTGCTTGTTGGTGCAGATCTTCGGCGGATGCTTGGGCGTGACGTGGATCCGGGTCTTGCCGTAGTGGCGAAGCGAGCTCTCCTTCAGAGGACAGATGGCAGTCGGGCTCGGGCCAGCCGCCGGACAGATCATGGGGACCGGCGCCGTAGGGTCCGCAGGCTGCTCCTTCGGTCGCAGGACGTACTTCTCCCGCTGACGCATCCGTTCATCGAAGGTGTCTTTGTTGATCTGGCCAGTCTTGTAGTCCACCAAGGCCTCGACCAAAGGCAACGGCATCGAGGGGCAATACCAGACGGCCCTCGACTTGGATAGCCCCCTCGTGCTCGGCGGTCATGCCCAGCTGGTCCAATCGGTGGGTGCCGATGAGCTCGTAGCCCATCTCTCGTAACGGCCGTTGGAAGAGCTGGACCTGCGAGTTCGGAAAATAGGCCCGGTCCGCGGCCAGCCATCCCGTGGGATGGCCCCGCTCAACGAGGCTTTGTCCACAGCGAGTCGCGGCTGCCGCGATCTCCGTGGCGGGCTTGTGCACCGTCAAGGCCAACACGATGTTGGGAAAGGACTTCAAATCACCGGGGTCGTCGGGCCCGCTGACGAAAAACGTTGCCTCATGGGCCCAGAAGGACTTCTTGGAATTGTGCTTGCGGCCTTTGCCCTCGACGGCGTCAGTCAGGGTCTCGGGGTCTTGGTACTCCGAGTGGGGCGCCACCCGCTCCCAATCCCGGTGATCAGTGTCCCGGCTGTACCACCCGGCATCCGGTTCGATCGAGGCCCAATCGGCATAGTCGGAGGTTCCCCTCGCCCAGAGGCGCAGCGGCGTGGCGTCGACGCACGTGGAACCCCGCCAACGTCGGCGAACCGATCGAGGCAGATGCTTGATGGACGCCTCCACCAGCTGGTTGCCCAGCCAATCCAGACGCCGGCGCTTGCGGTCGATGTCTTCGGGCCGTCGGGCGGCGGCCACCTCTTGGAACTCCTTCTTGGACTGCAAGCGCCGCCGTTGGACGGGATAAGGCTCGATGGCTTCGGTGATGTCGCGCACCCTCCGTCAAACCATGTTGTACAGCCTCTCGAAGCTGCGCTGGCCCAAGGCAGTGGAAACCCGCACGTCGCGCAACGCGATCGGAGGCAACGTTGCCGACCATGCTGGTCAAGTCGATGGCCTCGAGCGACAACGAACCGAAGGCCCACGCACAGACGAGCCGTAGGGCGGCCGTGGCGACGCCCCTCCGGCGCCATTCGGCAGCGACCCAGTATCCGGCGGTAGCGCGGTGAGTCGGCCAATCGAAGCTCCAGCCGATCGTTCCCAGGAATTGCCCGCTCGTCGCGTCGTCGATGGCGAAGGGGGACCGCTCACCAGCGCTCCAGAAGTGAGATGTCGCCAAGATCCACGAACGGGCCTCGTCAACCGGTGTAGGGCGCCGGCAAGGTCGTCCACCGAGATTGAACCTCGCCGGCTTCGACGCCTACGTGGCCGGGCCCCGCCTCACCGTCGACGACTGCGTCGCTGCCCTGAACCGCTTGGGCGTCGACCCGTCCCGCACCTTCGTCGACTCCTATGGGACCTAACTGCTGGCCGACTACATTTCCGTCGCGTCCCGCCGGAGAGGGCCGGGACGATCTTGCGCCTGGTCAGGGCGCCCGAGGCCCCAAGGAGGACCACGGCCTGGGGGCCGGAGAGGATCAGGTCACCCACTGAGGATTATGGGCCCTACGCGTTGGAGTGGGGAGAGCGGGTTCTGATCCTCGGCGGTGATGGACGCCTGGGCCAGGTGACACCACCGGCGTGGAGAAGCACCCGGAGCCGGTAGTGCTCGAAGCAGGTGAAGCCACGACCGGCACGCTTGACCTTCTTCACGCAGAGGTTGAGGCCTTCGGTCGGACCGTTGGACGCGCCGGTGCGGTGGTGGTTCAAGATCTCGGTGCGCCAGCGCTCGAGGGTGTCGCCGAGGGAGCGGATCTCTTCGACCTCGTCGGCGCTGGCAGCCGACGATGGCCTTGTCGAGGAGCACGGTCGGCCTCGCTCGGATCGTCGGTGAGGTAGACGTCGCGCACCGACTCCTTGGCCAACCACGCACCGAGCAGCTCGTCGTGGGGGTCGCCGAGGCGCAGCCCGAGCAGCACGCGGTCGTGGCCGCGTTCGTCGAGCCGTTCGGTGCCCGTCAAGCAGGAGCTTGCGGATCCGATAGAGCGGGTCGTGCTTTGCGGCCCCGGTGGCCGAGCGTCTCGTTCTGGACCCGCCGGCGCACCTTGTCGACGCAGCGGTTGGCGACGCGCACCACGTGGAACGGATCGGCCACCCGGATGGCGTGGTCGAGGTGCGGGAGATGTCCCGGCCCGGTAGCTCTCGGCCAGGTCGGTGGCGACGACCCGGACGCCCGCCAGCCAGGCCGGGTCCTGCTCGGCACACCATCGGCGCAGGTCAGCGGCCGCGTTGCCCTCCACCATGTCGATGATCCTGCGTGCGGTCGAGATCGACCATCCCGGTCGCGTAGATGGTCGAGTGCTCCCGGTTGGCCGAGAGGAACGACGTCTCGTCGATGCCCGAGGGCTCGCACCTTGCCCGACCCGGTTCGGGTCGTCGACGAGCGGGGTGCCGTGGAGGACCACGGCGTCCATCACCGTCCACCAGCACACCCCGAGCTCTCGGGCGACGACGGCGACCGGCAGGGCCAGCTCGCCGACCTGGCGGGTGGCTTCGGCCCCGGCCCGCAGCGGTGAGCACCGCTCGCGGGGCGACGTGCTCGGATGCCTTCGGTCCAGGTCTTGGCCGCACAGTCGGGATCGGCACAGCGCCACCGGCGCTTCAGCCAGACCAGCCGGGCCGGGCGCCCGAAGCAGGGCAGGTCACGGATGTCGACCCGGAGCCGGTCCTTGGCCTCGGCCCGCACGCCACAGGTCGGACACCCGACGAAGTCGGCCGTCGTCTCGACGGTCACGATCACCTCGGCAGGCGGTCTCCTCCACCGCGAGCACCCGGAAGCCGTCGAGTCCCAACAGCGCCTCGGCCAGGCCGGTAGCGTCGTCCATCGTCAGGGGTCCTCCTCGTTGGGTCGTCGAACAACCGCAACGATGGCGGGACCCCTGGCCGCGTTGGTGGACCCTCGCTACGTCACGCTCCCCAGTTCAACGCGAAGAGCCGGATTATGTCGGTGTCGCTCGGCTCCTCTTCCGCCGTCGGATGGGTCCTGCCGTCGCCCCTTGCCTGCTCGAACCGTTTGGGCGCGCCCCGTCCTGGGTCAGGCCGCGGCGTCTCGGGCGGGGGCGAAGAGATCGGTCATGCCCACGGCCCCGTTCGGGCTGGCCGCCAACATCGGGATCAGCGCCACGCGTGACGCGTGGCGGGTGGCGACTTCTTCGAGGTAGCGGGACTCTGAGCGCGGCGCGGGCCACGAGCACCGGGTCGGTGACCTCCGCCGCCGCGAGCGACTGGTTGACGAGCCAGGCGAGCGGGCTCGATGCCACGCCCGGCGCAGGTCGTCCTGAAGGGCGGCCGCCTCGTGGACGGGGGTGGCCTCGGGCAGCGGTGACGAGGAGGACCGGGTGAAGTCGGGGTCGGTGAGCCGCGGCAAGCAGGTGCTCCACCTCTGGCGGCACCGCCGCCGCCTGACGGCCGACCTCGCGGTGGTAGGCGCGGGCCGCGTCGAGCAGCAGCAGGGTGTGGCCGGTGGGAGCGGTGTCGAGGACGACGAAGCGGTCGGTCGCCGCCGCCACGCTGCGGGCGAAGGCCCGGAACACGGCGATCTCCTCCGTGCAGGGCGAGCGCAGGTCCTCTTCGAGCACGCGCCTGCGCCCCGGCGTCGAGGCCGGCGCCGGCGTCGGCCATGACCTCGGCCGTGTAGGCGGCGGTCACCTGCGTCGGGGTCGATGCGGCTGACATGCAGGTTCGGGGACCCACCATGCTCGTCAGCGCCGTGCACCGCGTCGAGGTGGGCGGCCGGGTCGGTGGTGGTGAGGTGGACCGGGTGGCCGCGGCGGGCGAGCTCGACGGCGATGGCGGCGGCCATGGTCGTCTTGCCCACCCCGCCCTTGCCCATGGTGAGCACGAGGCCCCGGCCGGCGCGGTCGCCAGCTCGTCCACGAGCGCGGCCAGCGACGGTGGTGCCACCGAGGTCGGGCAGCGCGCTGAGCTCGCGAGCTCGGGCGGAGTCGCCGGCCAGCATGGCGCGGATGCCGGGCACGCCGACCGGGCTCCACGGCAGGAGCGGCACCTCGTCACGCGGGCAGACGGGCCAGCTCGGCGGGGACAGCGCAGCCAGCGCCGCGGCGGCCCGGCGTGCTCATGCGAGGTGGCGAGGGGGTCTGTGCGGGTCACTCGGCGCCGAAAGATGCCGTTGATGACCAGGCGCTGGTTGGAGACGCCCAGGGCGGCGAGCTCGCTCGCCGCTCGGGCGGCCTCGTCGAGGGCCGAACGCGTCGGGGCGCGCGACCAGGACCAGCACCGTGCGGCGGGGTCAGCGAGGGTGCTCAGCGCCGAGCGGTAGAGCTCATGTTGGTTGGCCAGACCCGACAGCGGGCCGATGCACGAGGTGCCGAGAGTGTTGGTGTCGATGAACTCGCTCCACGCCCCAGGCAGGGACAGCAGCCGCAAGCGTGTGGCCGGTCGGGGCGGTGTCGAAGATCACGTGGTCGAAGGCCGCGGTGGCCGCGGGAGTCGGCCAGCAAGGAAGTGAACTCGTCGAAGGCGGCGATCTCCACGGTGCACGCAGCCGGAGAGCTGCTCTTCGATGCTGGCCACCGCGGCGTCGGGGAGCACGCCCCGGTAGGGCCCGACCACCCGCTCGCGGTAGGCGGCGGCGGCTGCCACCGGGTCGATGTTCATGCGCCCAGAGCCCGGCACGCCGGGAACCGGCGCGGGGCGTCGAGGCCAGCGGCGCCCGAGCACCTCGTCGAGGTTGGAGGCCGGGTCGGTGCGACACGAGCAGCACCCGCCGGCCCCGGTCGGCCAAGCGCGAGGGCGGTCGCCGACAGGCGACCGAGGTCTTGCCGACGCCGCCCTTGCCGGTGAAGAACAGGAACCGTGGGGCTGACGCGAGCAGGCCGCCGAGTAGTACCTCCTCGGTCTCAGCAGCAACCACGGCCGCCGCCCGAGGACGCAGTGAGGGAGGCATCGACCTCTTCGGACGAAGATGCGCCGCCGCAGCACCCGCCAACTTCCGCGTCCACTTGGCTGTCTGCGGTGCGAGGAGCCTCGGCCGGCCCGCCGCAGCACCCGCTGCCACCGTTCGGACCGGTCTCGTTCGGAGCGTCGGGCCCAGGCAGGGAGGTCGCGGTCTCAGCACGGTCGGGCTGGCTGGACGAGCCGGCTCCGACGAGCTTTTGTATCAGCTCGCGGATCGAACGCGCCGGGGTCTCCTTCACGGCCTGGGCGACGTCCACCGCTGCGGCCATGGCGGCGCGACTCACACCCGAGCCGGCGAGCCTCGTTGTAGTGGTGCGTGAAGCACGGTTCGCAGTTCGCGCCCACGGCGGCTCCCAGCGCCACCAGTTCGGCCGTCGCCGCGTCGAGGGGCGGTGATGCAGCGGCGCTCAGGGCCCAGGCGGCCAGCTCCTCACGGGACGGGTGGCGTCCCGAAGAGCGCAGCTCACCGTCGACCACCACCACGGGCAGAGACTCCTCGCCCCGTTCGGCGAGCAGTTCCCGCACGAGGGAGCTCTCGGCGAAGGGCGCCGGCTCCTGCGACAGGTTGTGGCGCTGCACCCGTGCCCCCTGCTCTGCCAACCAGCCCAAGTCGGCGGCGAACTCGGCCAGCGCAGGATCCACGCTCGGACCGCACACGCCGGTCGAACAGCACATCGGGGGGTCGAATACTTCAACGGTCGCCATCGGGGCTTCTCCAACTCATCGTCTATCGTCGAATAACGATAAGGATACCAGGAAGTCGGGCCGCGGTCCAGGTTCAGAGCGCGGAGACGGTCGCCTGCAGTGCGGCCAGACCGGCGCGGTTGACGCAGTACGAGGTGCGTGGTCCCTCGATCTCACCTTGGATCAAGCCTGCGTGGCGGAGGATCCGCAGGTGTTCGGAGATCGTGGATTGGGCGAGGGGGAACTCTGCGACGAGGTCACCGGTGACGCAGACCTGACGTTCGGCCAGCATCCGAAGGATCCGCACCCGGACCGGGTGCCCGAGCGCCTTGGCCATCGCCGCCAGTGCCTCATCGTCGAGGGGGCCAACGCGAACCAGGGTGCCGTCCCCCGACTCGCAGCACGGCTCGTCCACTGTCGGATCGAGAGTCCTTGCCCTGGTCGGAGTGGTCATTTCGTCCCCAATCTTATCGGGAGGCCGGCGGTGGGACTCCGCTACGAGCTTCTCCGCCGACCGGGTCCTCGGCGCCGGGCGGCCGAGACGAGGAGCGAGACAGAGGCCACCTGGCGCCTCGCCGAGTCAGACTTTCTTGGGAATTTGGGCGTCCTTCTCTGCGGCAACGCGGACCGTCCGCGCCGGGAAGGACGCTCGGACTTCGGCTCACTGCGAGGAACATCGTCACGTCGCGAAGGCGCGGCGGCGGCCCGGGACGCCACTGGCCCGGTGGCAGGCCGCAACGGTCCCCGCCATCATCCGGTAGGCCGACCAGAAGAAGGAGGCCGCAAGCGGCAATTCACCACCGAAGGCAGTGGCGAAGGTAGCAGCGCTGTTGGGGGTGCCGTAGGCGCTCACCACGTCGAACCAGGCGTCGCAGACGAGGAGCGTGCCGGCGGACGAGGGCCGTGGCGACCATGATCTGGTGCCGGAACCACGCCGCCCACGCGGAGTACCCCAGGACGGCCATCAGAACGACGTCGAACCCACTCCACACCACGTTCCAGTGCCGAGCCTCGTAGTGCGACGGCAAGGTGTAAGCGAGGTAGCCGGTCCACGGCAGCATGCCTGCGACGACGAGGATCAGCAGTACCGCGACGAAACGGTTGCGCTTCCTCGCTGGTAGCACCGCCACGACCGGCTGCGAGCCCGCCGATGGGTCCGATCCCGGCTCGTCGGTTGGGGTGGCGTCACCCATGTCCACCTCGTGAGCATCGATGGGGAAGACTGCGTGTCATCGAGGTCAGTGTTGGTTCAGCGGGCGTCGACGGCGTGGCAGCGGCGGCACCATCCTCTGCTCATGAGACCTGCCCGTGCCGCGGCTCGGGCGACGACATGGCCTTCGGCGGCGTCGTGGGCGGCCTGGCACAGCCCGCAGCGCAGGCTGCGGGCCGGGGGTTCGACGGTGACGATGCGGTTGATCACCGCCGTGCGGGTCAACCAGCTCGGAGCGATGTGGGCATGATCAGACAGACGCCGGCGCCGCAGTCGACGCAGACGGCCACTGCCGGAGTTGCTCGAGCCGCGCGCAGAGCAGTCGAAACAGTTCATGGTCGTTACCTCCTTGCTCCACTCGAGGTAGAAGTGCCGCGGACCCAGCGAGGCCACGTAGACCAGCCCGACCAGGACCGGCACCTCGATGAGCGGTCCGACCACCCCGGCGAGCGCTTGGCCGGAGGTCACCCCGAACACGCCGATCGCCACAGCGATGGCCAGCTCGAAGTCGTTGCAGGCGGCCGAGAAGGCCAGCGCGGCGGTGCGCTGGTAGGAGAGATGCAGGCGCGCGGCCGATGGCGAACCCCCCGAACCACATGATGGCGAAGTAGGCCAGCAGGGGCAGGGCGATCCGGGCCACGTCGACGGGGCTCGGAGGTGATCTTGTGGCCCTGGAGGGCGAAGAGGATCACCACCGTGAAGAGCAGCCCGTAGAGGGCGACGGGCGCGATCTTCGGGAGGAAGCGCTCCTCGTACCAGTCCCGCCCACGGCGGCGTTCCCCGAGGGTACGGGTGGCGAACCCGGCCACCAGCGGGATGCCGAGGAAGATCGCCGACGGTCGCCGCGATCGTGCCCATCGACACCGACAGGCTCTCGGTGTGAAGGCCGAGCCACCCGGCAGCACGTTGAGGTAGAAGTACGCCGAGCACGGCGTAGGCGAGGACCTGGAACAGCGCGTTGAGCGCGACCAGGACCGCCGCCATCTCCCGGTCGCCGTCGGCGAGGTCGGTCCAGATCAGGACCATGGCGATGCAGCGGGCCAGGCCGACCAGGATGACCCCGGTGCGGTAGGCGGGCTGGTCCGGCAACAGCAGCCAGGCCAGCGCGAACATCACGGCGGGGCCGACCACCCAGTTCAAGGCGAGCGACGGCGACCAGCATCCGCCGGTCCGCCGTGACGCGCCCGAGCTCGTTGTAGCGGACCTTGGCCAGCACCGGGTACATCATCGAGCAGGAGCCCGAGGGCGATCGGCAGGCTGGTGCCGTGGATGGCCACCCGGTTGAGCGTCGTGGTTGAGGCTCGGGATCGCCCGCCCGAGGCCGAGCCCAGCCGCCATGGCGGCGCGATCCACACGGGCAGGAAGCGGTCGAAGCGCCGACAGGCGGGCGACGACCGGCGCTTGCTCCTCGGCACGGGACTGGGGGCGCTCGGGTCGGGTGGGAGTCGTCGTGCTGGTCACCGCGGCCTTCATGCTCGTCACAGGATGGCCCGACCCGTCGTGCGGGACCGCTCGCCCGGCAGTGGCACGCCGGCGACTGCCACCGCCGCCCATAGGGCGGCGAATCCGTCGGCGTCGAGGCGGTAGTCCACCCAGCGTCCCCGGCGCGCCGAGCTGACCAAGCCCGGCGTCGCGTAGCACCCGCAGGTGGTAGGAGAGCAGGTTCCCGGCCACGGGGACCTGCTCTTGGAGGCGGCCGACGCACTGCTCTTCGGCTCCAAGCACGGCGATGATCGCAAGTCGCACGGGATCGGCCAGCGCGCGCCGAGACCCGCCGTCACCTCAACACGGCTCGCCTCAATAGTCGTTGAACTATCCACAAGGACAGGTTGCCCTCCTGAGGTGGGGGGCTCGTAGGGCCGATGGTCCCTTCATCCGAGCGACCGGCAAGCTGAGCAGGCCGCCCGGTTGCTGCCCGGCGGCGGTAGGAGAGGGCGATCGTCCGCGCCGGCGCCGCCGCGCCCAAAGGTCGCCCTCGTGGGGACCACGAGGGCACGCCCAGAGTTCAGGGTCCTGGGCCCGGGGCTGGGCGCGGACATGGGCTAGTCGAACCCAACTAGTTCGGACCCTGGGGTTCGAGTTCGGGGACAAAAGGAGTAACGACCTTTAGACGAGCAAGCAGCGCTTGGACCCGCCTGCCGATTTCGTCGCGTATCGGGCGGATCTCAGCAACAGACATTCCCGAGGGGTCGTCGAGCTCCCAGTCTTCATAGCGTTTTCCCGGCATGAGGGGGCACGCATCACCACACCCCATCGTCACAACAACGTCGGAGGCGGCCAAGAACTCGTCTGTCCAAGGCTTGGGAAACTCCCTCGAAATGTCGATGCCGACCTCGGCCATGGCGGCCACGGCGCCTTGGTTGAGTTCGGATTCGGGAAAGGAGCCAGCCGACCAGGCGATGGCACGGGCACCGCCCAGGCGGTTAAACCACCCGAGCGCCATCTGCGACCGCCCAGCGTTGTGAACACACAGGAACAGCACAGCTGGAATCTTCTTGGACTCAGGATCGTCCGCGTGGACGAGTGCCTCTAAGCGCTCCCGAGCGAACCTGTCGGTCCCCACGATCAACCATCTAGTGATGGTTGCCCTCGTTGCCAACCGTTCGAAACTGTCGAACACGGTGGCCTCGACCGTCTCGTAGCCAAAAATGCCCTTGAACTTCTCCTGGAGGCTTCGAGCAACGCTCCTCAGTTGCTTTTCCTGGTCGGGTGTAATGAGGCCGGACTCGTTCATAGCGCATCCCCCTTGTTCATCGCTCCTGTCACCCGTCCGCCAATGCTTCACCCGAGCGTTGGTGTCCCGCACTGTTTTCCCGCACCCAGGCCTGAGCACCGGCCTGAACGGCGTCCCAGGGGCTTCCGAGCGGTGGCGTGTACGAGAGGTCGAGGTCGCTTATGTCGTCGACGGTCATCCCGTGGAAGATGGCGGTGGCCGCGATGTCGATACGTTTCGCCACCTCCGCATGCCGGTGCCCAAAGAGCTGGAGTCCGAGCAGACGGCCCGTCTTCGACATCCCCCGTGTAGCGCATGGCGATGCGATGGCTTCCCGGGTAGTAGGCCTTGTGGTCGTCCGCCTCATGGCCGACCGTGACGGGTTCGAAGCCGGCGGCGCGCGCTTCGTGGTCCCGCAACCCGGTCCGGGCGGCGGCCATCTCGAAGACCTTGACCACCTGAGTGCCGAGGCTCCCGGCGAACTCCCGCTGTCCTCCAAGAGCGTTCTCTCCGGCGACCCGGCCCTGCTTGTGCGCGGTGGTGCCGAGTGGGACGTAGGTCGGCCCAAGGAGCCGGTGGTAGGTCACGACACAATCCCCGGCGGCGAAGACGTCGGGGAGGCTGGTGCGCATGTCGACGGTCCACCTCGATCGCCCCCCTCGGCCCGAGGTCGGCCCCAGCGGCCCGGGCCAGCTCGACATCCGGACGGACACCGACGACCACCAAGACCACATCGGCGGCCCGAGCCATCTCACCGGCGGGTCCCTCAGCGGTCACTTGGAGGCGACCCACGGCACCCATCGGTGCTCGGGCGATGTGCTTGACGGCGGTGTTCGTCAGCACCTCGACTCCGTGAGACTCGAGCTCACCGTGGATCCGGCTCCCGAGTTCGGGGTCCACGGTGGGAAGGACCTCGGGGCAGCTGCTCGATCTGGGTCACCGACAGGCCCCGGATGGTCAGCGCGTCGGCCATCTCCAGGCCGATGTAGCCACCACCCACGATCACCGCTCGCTCGGGCGAGAGCTCCTCCAGCGTCTTCATAACGGCGAAGGTGTCGCCCATGGTGTGCAGGAGATGCACGCCGTCCTTCGGGCTCAGGGCCTCTGGTCCGTGGAGGCCCCCGATCGGGGGAGTGATCGGCAAGGCGCCGGTCGCGACCACGAGCTGGTCGTAGGCCAACACCTCGTCGTCGCCACTGGACCCCGAGACTTCGAGCTTGTGGCCGTCCACGTCGATCTGTCGCGCCAGGGTGTCGAGTCGAAGCGTCATCCCGGTTGCCTCCAGATCCGCCACCGTGCGGTGCGCCAGGTTCTGCCACCGGGGCACCTCGCCCGACACGTGGTAGGGGATGCCGCAGATGGAGAAGTTCGGGTAGCGGTCCGCCACCACCACCGTCACTTCGGCACTCTGGCTCGAGCTCCAGGGCGCGCAGGGCAGCGCTGATTCCGCCGTCGCTGCCACCGATTGCCACGATGTGCATCGTCTCCTCCTGTCAGGCGTCCGAGGAAGGTCGGGCCGCGTTCCGCCCGTCTCATCGACGGGGGTCGTGTGGGACGTGAAGCGGTGCGGCGACTGGACCTTGCCGTTCTCGGTCAGCGGGTGGTCAACGTCGGCCCCCCGCTCCTCGTGATGGGGAAACACCATGTCGGAGGCCTCGGCCGGGGTGACATCGGGGTAAAGCGACTCGCACCACGACCAAGGCCAAGACGCCACCGACGAGCTGGGCCGCGATGAACGCCGGCGCCGAAGCCGGGGCGATGCCGGCGAAGGTGTTGGAGAACATCCGCCCGACCGTGATGGCTGGGTTGGCGAAGCTGGTGGAGCTGGTGAAGAAGTAGGCGGCGCCGATGTAGGCCCCGACGGCCGCCGGGCGCCACGCGGCTGCGTCCCGGTGCGGGCCAGGGCGAAGATGACGAGCAGCAGGCCCAAGGTGGCCACGATCTCGGAGAGGAAGTGCGGGCCGACTCGCCCGGTGCTTGGTCGAGATGCTCACTGCGGCCTTCGAGAACATGACGTTGGCCACGATGGCGCCCGCCGACGCAGCCCGCCACCTGGGCCGGCAGGTAGGCCGCGGCATCTCGCCAGCGAGAGCCCTCCGAAGCGCGGCGTCGACGAAGGAGACCACCGGGTTGAAGTGGGCTCCCGAGACGCGGCCGAACATCAAGATGATGGCGAAGAGGCCGGCCGCCGGTGGCCGCCGCGTTCTCGAAGAGCTGGAGGCCGGTGTTGCCCGGCGACAGCTGCTGGGCGGCGATACCCGAGCCGATCACGACGGCGGCCAGGAAGGCGCTGCCCGAGGAACTCGGCGACCAGGCGGCGCCAGAGCGGTGGTTCGGTCATCGGCTCCGCTCGAAGTTCAGCGGCGGCGGCGTCGTCAGCAGCAGGACGGCCCGGCGACCGGCCAGGTCGGGCCGGCTGGCGCAGCAGGCGGCCCGCTCAGGCTCGGCGCTCCGCAGCGCGCCCGGCTGGCATCTCGGCGTCGGCCAGCACCGTATAGATCTCCCAGGGCTCGCCGCCGGGGCCGTCCACCCAGACCTTGTCCTGGACGGCGTAGCAGCAGGCCACCTGGTCCTCGACCGCGGTGGGCAGCTCGGTCGCCGACAGCCGGGCCTCGGCGGCGGCGACTTCTTCGGGCGTCGCGACCTCGACGCCCGAGATGGTTGAGCGAGCCCGGCGCCGCGTCTGGCGTCCTCGATCAGGACCAGCTTGAGGGGCGGGTCGGCGACCGCGAAGTTGGCGTAGCCGGGACGGACCTTGGCCGGCTGGGTAGCGAAGAGCTTCGAGTAGAAGTCGATGGCCTCGTCGAGGTCGGCGACGTTGAGGGCAAGCTGGACGCGGGACATCGTTCGGACTCCTGTCACTCGAAGGCGAGTACCGCCCCAAGGGGAGAACATTCACCTTTATCTATGTCCAGCATGCTACATGGCATCGATGGTTGTCAACGCCTTCTAGACTGGCGACGTGGTGAATCGGAGTGGACAGAAGGCACCGAACAGACGCAAGGCTGCAGTAGATGCCGCATTCCCCCGCTCGACCCGGCAGGCAAAGGGTGCAAGACCTCGCGACCCGTTGCACGCCGCTCGCTCGTGAACCCCTGTCGGCCGACGCTGCGGTCCAGTTGGCTGCAGCGTTCAAGGCACTGGCGGACCCGGCCCGGTTGCGGTTGCTGTCTCTCATCCAGGCTCACGAGGGAGGCGAGGCGTGCGTCTGTGACTTGAACGAGCCGATCGCCCTCAGCCAACCGACCATCAGTCACCACCTCAAGGTCTTGGCCGACGTCGGGCTTGTCGAGCGGGAGAAGCGGGGTGTCTGGGCGTACTACCGAGTGGTTCCGGCCGCCCTGGGTGCCCTGGGGACAGCGCTGATCGGCGGGCACCGCCGCTAGCCCTCCTCGTCTGCCCTTCTCAAAACCCGCACCCGGTCCCGGCCCGACGATCGGGACCCGACCACGGAACCCCTTGACAGCGCCCGGGCCGTGCTCGATGCTTTGCATCGACATATGTAAATGCGCCTATCAAGAGGGGTGGGGATGGCTGAGCAGCGTGCTGTAGACGATCAGTCCTCGACACACGAACGTTCGCATCGTGGTTGGCGTCGACGGCTCCAAGGCCTCGACCCACGCTCTCGACTGGGCGGTGGAGGCGGCCAAGCTCACCGGCGGTCAGATCGAAATCGTGCACACGGCGAAGGCATCCAGCCAGGTCCGCCTGCACGGCTACGTCAAGTCGTTCGACGAGATGAGGCGGAAGACCCTCGATGACGCCATCGCCGAAGCGAAGTCTCTGGACCCAAACGTACCGGTCTCCGGCGCGATCGCCAATAGCCGCCCGGCTGAGGCGCTGTTGCGGGCCAGCCGGGATGCCCAGTTTCTCGTCGTGGGTGCCCGGGGTCGTGGCGGGTTTCGCGGGACTCGGGTTGGGCTCGGTTGGTGAGCAGTGTGCCAACAATGCCCATTGCACCGTCGTGATCGTCCGCGGTGAGCACAATGCGCTGCGGCCTCGCCGGCGGGGTGGTCGCAGCACCCAAAGTGGCTGAAGAGGTCGATTACCGAGACGAGCGCACGGCTGCGCGCATCTTGATCATCGGCTCCGCCTCGGCCTATGCGCACGACGTCGCCCGGTTCCTGACCGGCCACGGGTTCGAAGTAGTCACTACCGACACCATTGGCGCCGGGCTGGAGCAGCTGGATCAGTGGGTTCCTGACGTCGTCTTGATCGAAGTCCATCCGCAAGGCCGAGGCGGCCTTGATGCCTGTCGGTGCATCGTTGGCACCTGGGACATCCCCGTGATCTTGATGGGAACGAAGACGGATGAGCTCGAGGTTGTCCTGGGCCTCGAGATAGGTGCGGCGGACTACTTCACGAAGCCCTACCGGTTCTGGGAGTTGGAGGCGCGCCTTCGGGCCGTCCTGCGCCGATCGACCTCACAGCCAAGCGGCGCCCCTGGCTGGAGCAAGACGTGCCTTGCCGTTGGACCGATGGCGTTGGACCTCGAGGGCCGCCGCCTCTTCGTCGCCCGAAGACTCGTCAACCTGTCTCGACGCGAATTCGACCTGTTGACCGCCTTGGCGTCGCCTCCGGGCGTGGTGCGGACCCGAGAAGAACTGATCGATCGGGTCTGGTCGGGCGTCGACCTGGCCGATACCCGCACCCTCGACAAGCACATTCGCCGCCTGCGTTCGAAGATCGAGCGTGACCCCAGCAATCCCCAATACCTAGTCACGGTGCACTCGGTCGGCTACTGCCTGCATGGTGACCGGACCGACCGCTCGGGCCTGTAGGGATGGATCGAGTGTCATCGATTTTTTGGTTAGAGTTTCCCTTCCTGTCACCGAGCGGTCGTAATTTCGTAAGGTCTTAGATTTACGGTCGCCAATGCGACGGCAATCGATCGCTATCAATGCAACGCGGATGGCAATCGATGGAAAGAAGGGCACGCCTCTGATTTCAGCGCGGTCGCGGGCGTCCAGCCCCGGGAGCCAGAGTGGGGAGAGATCGGCCCTGGCTCATTCGGGTGCCTAGGCACCGGCAGTTGCAAGTCGTTTCGTCAACTCGGAGGTATACCCCTGTGAGAGAGTGGCCCACCCGTACTCGCCCTTGGCGCAGAGCCAAGTGCCTTGTTCTAGCCGGCACCCTGGCCGCGACCGGTGCCGTCGGCGTGCTTGCCGGATCCGCGTCAGCGGCAACCAAGTCAAAGACCCCGACCGACCCCTATCTCACGGCCGACCTCCAGGGTGCGAGCGGCAGCCTGACGGGGCCGGCTCGACCTTCGACCAGCCGTTCTTCACCAAGGCGTTCTACGACGTACAACCAGCAGAACTCCGGGGTCACGGTCAACTACGCGTCGATCGGAAGTGGTGGCGGCATCCCGCAGTTCCAGGCCAACACGGTCAACTTCGGCGCCTCCGACGTCCCCATGTCGCCCGCTCGACATCGCCAAGGCGCACGGGCGGCCAGGTCCTCCAGGTACCCGTGGCCCTGGGGGGTGTCGCGATCTCCTACAACGTGCCCGGCGTGAACGAGCGGGCTCAAGCTCGACGCCCAACGTGCTGGCCGACATCTTCCTCGGCAACGATCAAGAATTGGAACGACTCCGAGCATCAAGAGCCTGAACCCCGGCGTCAACCTTCCCAGCAACCCATGATCCACGAGTGTCACCGCTCCGACGGCAGCGGGCACCACCTACATCTTCACCAACTACCTGAGCACGCGTGTCGCCGGCGTGGGCGTCGGGTCCGGGGACCGGCAAGTCGGTCAGCTGGCCGTCGGGTGTCGGGCCAGAAGGGCAACGAGGGCGTGGCCGGCTTCATCAAGACGACGCCCGTACACGATCGGCTACGTCGAGCTGGCCTACGCCCTCCAGAACAACTTCACCTACGCCAAGATCCAGAACGCCGCCGGGCAATTCGTGCTCGCCGTCGCTGGCCTCGGTGGCCGCCGACGCCGCCCAGAAGCCGGACATCACGTCGGTGGACTTCTCGATCGTGAACCAGCCCGGGGCCACCAGCTACCCGATCTCGGGCTACAGCTGGGCGCTCATCTACCAGCTGCAGAAGAACGCCACCGACTGGGCACGACATTGGTGAACGTCCTCGACTGGCTGACCCACGCCGGGCAGTCGCAGGCGGCCACGCTCGACTACGTGCCGCTCCCGGCCAACATCCAGCAGCTGGCCCGCACGACGCTGCTCCAGGTGACCGGGCCCGACGGCAAGACGCAGCTTCTCACGACGTCGTAGACTGTGACCAGCCTGGCCACGACTGCCGCCGTCGTCCAGGGCACCGCGGGGAGGCTTCGCCGCCTCCTCGCCGTGCCCGACGGCGCGTACCGGGGCGTGCTCGGCGCCGTGGCCGCACTGTTCGCCGTCCTGCTGCGTGGCCTTCGTCGTCTCGCTGGTCATCCAGGCGAGGCCGGCCTTCGCCCACTTCGGCCTCTCGCTTCCTGACGAGCACGAAGTGGGACCCCGTCCACGTCCACTACGGGGTGCTCGTCTTCCTCGTGGGCACCCTCGAGACCACGGCGATCGCCATGGTGATCGCCGTCCCCATCGGACTCGGCTGCGCCTTGGCCCTCGCCTTCGTGGTCCCCCAGCGCCTCCGGGTGCCGCTCGGCGACGGCGGTCGAGCTGCTCGCCGCCGTGCCGAGCGTGGTCTACGGCCTGTGGGGCCTGTTGGTCGTCGCTCCGTGGGTCCGGACCATCATCGAGCCCGCCCTGGCCACATCACAGGCGGCCACGGACCGTTCGGTGGCTCGCAGACTGGGGTCGGCCTGCTGCTCGCCGGAGTGATCCTGGCCATCATGGTCCTGCCCACCATGGTGGCCATCTCCCGGGACGTCCTGGTGGCTGTGCCCGAGGTCGAGATCGAGGGCGCCTTCGCGCTGGGAGCGACCCGCTGGCAGGTGCATGCGGCAGCGTGGTGGTGCCGAGCGCCCGCACGGGCATCCTGGGGGCGACCACCCTGGCCACCGGCCGGGCCCTGGGCGAGACCATCGCGGTGACGATGGTCATCGGCAACACCGATCATCATCGCCCACTCGCTGTTCGGCGACGGCCACGACCATGGCGTCGCTCATCGCCAACGAGTTCACCGAGGCCACCGAGCCCTTTCACCTGTCGGCGCTGATCGGCGGTGGGCGTGGTGCTGCTGGTGGTGGCGGTCGTCGTCAATCTCGCCGCCCGATTGCTCGTGCGGTCGGTCGGTCGCCAGCGTGCCGTCGGGGTCGGGGTGCTATGACCATCATGGCCGTCGACCCCGTCGCTCGCCCGTCGGGCCGAGATCCAGCGGATCGCCCAGGCGACCGACCGACCGGCGCAAGCTGCTGTCGCAGGCTGGCGCTGCTGTGCCTGTCGGGCTGTGCCTGGTCGTCGCCCTGATCCCGCTGGTGGCGCTCCTCGTCTACGTCGTGATCCGAGGGGCCTCGGCTGGAACTGGGCGTTCTTCTCCCACCTGCCCACGCCGGCGGGGATCCCCGGTGGCGGCATCTGGAACGCCATCGTCGGGATCGCTCATCATCGACGCGATCGCCGCGGCGGCGGCGATCCCCTTCGGGATCCTGGCGGGGCTCTTCCTGGCCGAGTCGGACGGCCGCGTCGCCGGCGGCCGTCCGCTTCGCCGCCGACGTGCTGTCGGGGGTGCCCTCGATCATCGTCGCCATCTTCGCCTACGCCGTGCTCGTCGAGCACGGCTCGGCCACTTCTCGGCCGTGGCCGCGAGCTTCGCCATCGGGATCCTCATGCTGCCGGTCATCATGCGGGCGAGCGAGACCGCCATCCGGGCGGTGCCGCGGATGCTGTCGCGAGGCCGGACTCGCCCTCGGGCGCCCGCAAGGCGACGATCGCCCGCAGAGTCGTCCTGCCCGCGGCGTTGCCGGGCCTCATCACCGGCGTGCTGCTGGCAGTGGCCGGGGGCAGGAGAGACGGCGCCCCTGCTGTTCACCGCCGTCGGCAGCCAGTACTTCTCGACCTCGCCCTCAAGCCGATGGCGGCGCTCCCGCTGGTCATCTACCAAAACGGCATCCAGGCGTACCCGGACCTGGTGAAGATCGCCTGGGGAACCGCGCTCGTTCTTGGTCGTGGTGGTCCTCGTGCTCAGCGTGGGCAGCGGCTCGTCGCGCGCTCGACTGAGGAGAGTGCGAGTGACTGACCCGACACCGACTGCCTGCACCGACCACGGGGCTGGGCCAGCCGCCGAATCCGGCCTCGCCGCGCCGAGTCCCTCACGGCCCGGTCATGACGCTGCGCGACGTGTCCGTGGCGTTCTCGGGGAAGCGTGGCGGTCCGTGACGTCGTCGTTCGACGTGCCCATGAGCCAGGTCACCGCCCTCATCGGACCGTCGGGCTCGGGCAAGACGACCCTGCTGCGCTCCCTCAACCGGATGCACGACCTGATCCGGGCTGCCGTAGTCACCGGGAGAGGTCAAGCTCGGCAACACTCGACGTCTACGGGCCGACGATGCGGCCCACGCTGCTGCGCTCGCGGGTCGGAATGGTCTTCCAGCGTCCCAATCCGTTCCCGACGATGAGCATCTACGACAACGCCGTGTCCGGGCTCCGGTTCAACGGGGTCCGCAAGAAGGCGCTGCTCGACGAGGCCGCCGAATCCGCCCTCATCGCCGCCGCCCTGTGGGACAGCGTCCGCGACCGACTGCGGGCCCACGCCAGCACGCTGTCAGGCGGCGAGCAGCAGCGCTTGTGCATCGCCCGGGCCCTGGCCGTCGAGCCCGAGGTGCTCCTCATGGACGAGCCGACCTCGTCGCTCGACCCGATCGCCACCAAGCGCATCGAGGAGCTGATCGGCGAGCTCAAGGACCGGGTGACGATCGTCATCGTCACCCACAACATGCAACAGGCCATGCGGGTGTCGGACTACGTGCGCCTTCCTCCTCATGGGTGAGGACAAGGCCGGTGAGCTGATCGAAGATCGGCAACCACCGCCATGTTCGGCAAGCCGTCGGATCCTCGCACGCTCGACTACATCAACGGCCGCTTCGGCTGATGGGGCCAGCCTGACCATGACCGCCCTTCCCCCTGCCCTCGATCGAAGACCGCTCGAGCCGGTGCGCCCGGCAAATGGAGGCGAGCCGCAGCTCCGGATCTTGCTGATCCAGCAGCCCACGCCGATGTCACTTGCGCTGGAGGATCTGTTGCGCCACGACGGCCATACGGTGGTGCGGGTCAGCAGCGACGAAGCGGCGCTCGAGCTCGTCCAGGATTGGCAGCCCGGACTGATCCTCCTCGATCTGTCCAACCAAGATGGCTTGGGGCTCGAGACCTGTCGTTTGATCCACGCCCGCAGTGCCACGCCGATCCTTCTGCTCGTCTCACCCGGCGGAGAGGGGTACGTCCTGGTCGGCCTGGAGCTGGGGG
Source organism: uncultured Actinomycetes bacterium (assembly GCA_963773635.1). GTDB lineage: Bacteria > Actinomycetota > Acidimicrobiia > Acidimicrobiales > RAAP-2 > CAVZBW01. The sequence continues at coordinate 2,490,118 of CAVZBW010000005.1, forward strand.
CGGTCGACTACGTCACTCGGCCCTTGGACCTTGAGGAGCTCCGACTCCGGATCGCCGTCGCTACCCGCTCCAACCTGCCCATGCGTGACGAAGTCATCGAGATGGGACCCGTCGCGGTCCATTTGGCTCGTCGAGAGGTCTTCGTGCGCGGCAAGCAAGTGCACGTGCCGCGCCGCGAATACGACCTCCTCTGCTCTTTGATGCTGCGTCCCGGGCGCATTCGGACCCGCGAAGAGCTCCACCAAGAGGTCTGGTCCGATTCGCCTCCCGAGACCAAGAGCCTGGAAGTCCACGTACGGCGGCTGCGCCAAAAGATCGAGATGGATTTCCACAAGCCCCGTCACGTCATCACCGTCCGCGGTGTCGGCTACTACTTCGATCCAGGTGACGGCTCCGGTGAGTGATGTCGGGGTGCGGTCGGCTGCGCCCCCCGGTGAGGTGGCCGCGTCGTCAGACGTGTTGGAGATGCGGGCGGCCGTGGACGGCTAGCGCGGATCTCTAAACGGACCGGCCGGGGTGACGGGCGCGAAGCGAAGGTCCGAGAGCGGGCCGCCAGACGCGACCGTCCCCGGCTTTCGAAGGTTCGCGGCGGCGCCATTTCGCCTTTCCGCTGGGGGCGCAAGGACTGGGTTTTGTGAGAGATAGCGGAGCTGCCGCCCGGCTACAGCCGTTCGAACAGCAGCGGCTTCTGACGCGGGCACCGCCAATGGTGCAGCTGCCGCAGCGTTCCTTTGGCCTCGTCTCGGTAACGGTCGCCTGACCCTTAGGTGAACAAAGGCCAAATTTTCTCCAAATTCGTGGCGAACGGCCGCCCGCTCTCCTCTCGACAGCCCCGTGGGGGTCGGCCCCAGGCAAGCGGTCGGTCAACTCCCGTTCGGAATCCGGCGCGTCTTCGACTTCGTTCCGGCCAGCTTCCCCACCAGGCAGTACGCCGATGATGGGATGGGTTGGCGGAGCGCTTGGATGTCTGGCTCCGGTTCACGAGAACCCTCCCGAGCCCTCTCGTTCCGGCCCTTTCGGCCGTTCGCGCGCCGAAAGGGCTAAATGATCGCGGAGTACCTCCTGATATATTCACGCCCTTGAGTTTGCTTTAGATCAATAGATCGACATGTGCGAATCTAAGGGTGAATACGTGCCAACGAAGCGAGCCCCCAAGCGGTCTAAAGCGGCAAAGAATGATCTGGTATGTGGTTCGGTCATCGACGCCCCTTTGGAGGCGGTCGAAGCGGTAGAGCTGGCCAAAGTGTTGGCCGCCTTGGCGGATCCCATACGGCTGAGACTGCTCTCGCTGGTCGCCTCCCAGAACGAAATTTGCTCGTGCGATCTGGAGGCGCCGCTCGGGAAGAGTCAACCCACTGTCTCCCACCACACCAAGATTCTCGCCGACGCCGGGATTATTGCCGGGGAGAAGCGGGGACGTTGGGTCTGGTGGCATGTGATACCCGACCGCCTGGCAGCCGTCCGTAAAGCCCTCGGCGGCTAGAAACCCTCCGGGCGGTAGAGTTGGACCTGAGTCACAGATCGGCCCATGGCGACCGCGTTTCGACGCCGGAGCGGACGTAGACGCCGCTCCTTAGGGTTGCTCGCCACCCCCGCGAACGTAGGCGGTCTGTCAGAGACGCTTTCCGCGGGATCGCGTCTTGGTCGTCTTGAGCCGGTAGCTCGCGGCGATCGTCTGGGCCTGGTGAGGTAGATCGGATGAAAGCCCGTCCCGAGGCCGACAGGCGCATGACGATAGGGGATGCTCCATGCCCTTGAAGAGTTGGTAGTGGGACGCTTCTATGTCCTGTCAAGTGCTGAAGGCATAGCCTCCAGCTGGCGGAAGAGCTGGCGCGCGACGTAGCGCTTGAGGCAGCGCTTGGTCTCCCGGAGACTCTTGCCTTCGGCCAGGCGTCGTTGGACATAGTCCTTGGTCTCGGGGTCCTGGCGCATCCGAACCATGACGACGGTATGGAGGGCCCGGTTGAGCTGACGATCCCCGGCCCGGTTGAGGCGATGTCGGGTCACCATGCCCGAGGACGCCTCGATCGGCGCCACCCCGCCGCGCTTGGCGAAGGCAGCCTCGGAGCGGACACGGCCGCGATGCGACCACGTGACGAGCACCTGGGCGGCCACAACGGGTCCGATGCCCACTTGGTCGAGCAGTGTCGGGGCGATCCAGCGCACGAGCACGTCGATCTGAGCCTCGAGCTCGGCCGCTTCCTGCTCGCAGGCCATTGCGCGTCGGGCCGTGGCCCGCAGCGCCATTGCGGTGGCGAACTCCGCCGCATCCTGGCGTGAGGAGCCCGAAGCCCGGCGCAACTCCGCAGCATCCGGCCAAGCGGCAACGATCGGAGTCGCTCACGGAGCGTGTCGGGGGCGCTCGTGATCAGGGCATAGAGCGCAGCAATGGCCCTGGTGCGGAAGTCGATGGCCTGGGCACGGGTCGACAGAAGTACCCGGATGGCCTCACGATCACCACGGCAACGCGGCTCACCCAGACCGATGCCGGCGAGTGCCTGACGGGCGGCACGCACGGCGTCGATGTCGTCGCTCTTGGCCCCGGCCCGGCGGGCGGGGCGCTGGGGACGGTCGACCTCAGCGACTCGCTCGCCCTTCATGATCAACGCAGCCGTGAGCCCGGCGCCGAAACTGCCGGTTCCCTCGATGGCCCGCGGCCTGGCCTGATGGCGCTCCCCGAAGGCGATCAGCTGGCGATAGCCAGCCGGATCGGCGGGGACCGTAAGGTGCTCGACGACGGCGCCCGTCGAGCTGACGGCCGCTGCAGTGTGGCTGTCCTTGTGAGTTTCGACGCCGATGACGACGTCGCCACCAGCTTCCAGTGCAAGCATGGTGTCGCTCCTTGGCTGAGGAGTTGGGTTGTCGGTGCCGGTCCGAGCGACGCTGCGGCAGGACGAACTCTCATCACCGTGGGCCAATAAATGGGGTCCAGGTCAGATGGACCAGACCGCCCAGAGAGGGGGTTGATCGCGTGCGACCCATCAGAGCCGAGATCGGTGGTGACCCCCGTGGCCCGCTGGCAGGACGCACCGTTTCTGGGCATGGGGCATCCACTCGGCACACGGTCGAGTGGGCGACGGTGCCCGGGGGCCAGGTGGAGGGTCGGCCTCAGAAGGTCCGCCCACCAGGTTGTCGAGCACGTATTGGTCCAGCGAAGGCGCTTCATCCCCTTTGACCAAGAGCCGAACGCCTTGCTCACGAGCCTCATCCGGCAGGAGAAAGCCGTGCGTGGCGTCGATCTGGCGCTCAGCACCCTCGAGGGTCGACCAGTCGATGCCCGCGGTCCACTGATAGGTGTAGTCGAGGCTGCGCAGATAGGTTCGGGATCGCCGTGGACATCCATCGCTTGGAGCCCGGCCAGATAGTTGTCTCTCCAGGCCACGGGGATCACAATCCGCGGTTGGCCGGCGGCGTCGAGTTCGGCGTTCATCATCAGTCGGGCGCTGCGGCCGTTGCCGTCCCGGAAGGGGTGCACCTCGGTTACGACGAAATGCGTGAGGAGCCCTCGGGCGTAAGGATCATCAAGATCGGCAATCAGCGGAAAGGCGGCCCGCAGTGTTCCCTCCACCTCGCGGCCACACGACGAGTGGCGCTGCCGACACGATTGTTCTCGGTCTTCCAGCGGCCGGAAGCTTGTCGGGTCTCGACTTCATGAGGATGGCATGGCGGCCAAGGAGCAGCTCGATGAGCTCGTCGGCATCACGTGGCACCGCGGTGGCCCAGGTGGGGTCGTTGATGAGCTGGAATGCGCTGCGGACGTCGTGGGCGTCCTGCGGACGAGCCACGGGGGTCTCCTGGCCAAACACGATTCGCCGAGCCTCCTCGACGGTCCATTCCGTGCCCTCGATGAAGTTGGAGAAGTAGCTCTTCGAAGAAGGCCCGGACCGAGGGGCTCCCCTGACTCGAGAACCTCCGGACGTCGTGGTGCTGAAGCCGCTCGGAGAGAGCTTCGAAGGCCTGAAGCCGCTTGGCATCGAACGGTAAGCCACCGCGGGCGGGCGAGCCGGCTCGGCCGAGGGACTCTCGAGCGCTCTTTGCCCGGAGGCGGCATCGAGGAGTTCTTCCGCACGGGCGGCGAGGTCGGGTCGCTCCAGCTCCCGTGCGATCCTGGCCGCTGTGGTTCGAGCGCGGTCGAGACGCTCCGGCCGGGCTATGCGGCTGAGCCAGTTGCCCAGCTCGACCTCCGTCATGGTACGGCGGATCCGCTCGCCCGTGCTCCGACGAGGCAGCAGGTTCTCGATGATGGCTCGTCCGTCTGAGGCGAGGAAGAGCCCGTCGGGGAGAGGGGTGTCGTCTTCCTGGGGAGGTAGGCCCTCTTGCGCCAGGATCACCAGCCCCGGCAGTTGGGGCACCGAACGGGGGCGATGGTCGATGGCAAGGTAAATGCGGCCGTCGTCGTCCGGCTGGACCCTAGTCACGGATCGATCGGTGACCACCGCGCTGGGGTAGAGGCGGCCCACCACCTTCGTCCAGGACCGCGCCGGATGGCGGTCGCCGGGTCGACGCCGGCGTGGACATAGATGCCACGGGGGACCCGTTGCAACTCCCCTCGGCGCTCACGCCGGAGCAGCTCGACTCGGCCGGAGTCTCCCGAGAACTCACGTCCGCCACTAGGGGATCCCCTCTACCAGGGACTTGTAACATTCCCCGACATTAGTACGGCTTAGCGGCGGTGGACGTTACAGGTCCGGCAGACGGCCGAGCCGAGCTCGCCTTTCGCAGACCACGGCTGGCGAATCCGAGGAGGAGGAGGAGGAGGAGGAGGAGGAGGAGGAGGAGGAGGAGGAGGAGGTATCAACGTCACGGAGCGGGGGCGAAACATCCACCGACGTCACGGAACCTTAGTGTGGGTGATTGTTACAAACGATCACCGACGTCCAGCCCTCATCCGGCTCCACGTTGGCACTCTTGCTCGCGATCCGCCGTTGCAGGGCCGTGATCTCATCCGACCACCGATGCACGGCACCTCGATGACGGCGAGCACTAGCCGACCACCACCACGACCATGGTGGACAGGGCCACGTGATCCCGCATGACCAGCACCCCGCCCACGATCACGACGGTCTCCCCGGGCACTGCGAGGCCGAGCATGACGGCTGCCTCCCCGAAGCACAGCATGCCCAGTAGGCGACGAAGCCGTACAGCATGAGCACGTATCGGCTTTCAGAAGGCAAGTGCGGGTGCTCCGACTTGCGACTCGGGACGGCGGGATTGGCCTTCGAATGTCAGATTCCCTTCTGACCTGGACATTTTGCGGAGGAAATTCGGGCGGTCCTCAGAGGAAACGTGCGTCTGCCGCTGGCCAAATCTCCAGGCCAGGGAGTTTCGCGACCGGCCCACCAAACGGTTCGGTCTCGATTGGTCGCCGGGAGACTCGCGAAACTCCTGGCAGATGGAGAATTGAACGAGTGAATGGGGTCCCCTTTGTGGGTGCGGGTGAAAGAACCGCGGACCATACCCCCTAAACGTTTGCGCATCACCGCAGTTCTGGCGATCCGGCGAAGCCCGGGCGCGCTGAAGCGAGCGGGGGTTAGGGGAAAGACCTCGAGCTAAAGCTCAGGTTAAGGGGAGGACCGTTGCCCGGATTTGGGCGTGGCCTTCTTGGGCTTCGGGGTGCGCACGCGGTCCTTGGCCCATTTCGAATTCGAGATATCTGGCCGCTTGCGTGTTGCCTTCCGAGCGCGAACGCTCGGCCTCTTCGAGGCCAGCTCCTCGAGAAAGCCGCCGATCTTGCGAAGGTTGGCCGCCATGACCATCATCGCCACCAAGAGGCTCTGAGCACCAAGGCCGCGGACACGTCGACGACCGGCCTCTCCGATGTCCTGGTACGCCGGGTCCTTCGTATAGGCATTGGCGCCCTCGACCCCGTTACGCAGCATCGTAAAGATCTCGTAGTGCTCCTCGGTCCCCTCCTGGAGCTTCTGGCGGTGCTTGAGACCCGCTTCCATAGGAAAGCTCACACTCTGCTTGTTGGTGCAGATCTTCGGCGGATGCTTGGGCGTGACGTGGATCCGGGTCTTGCCGTAGTGGCGAAGCGAGCTTTCCTTCAGAGGACAGATGGCAGTCGGGCTCGGGCCAGCCGCCGGACAGATCATGGGGACCGGCGCCGTAGGGTCCGCAGGCTGCTCCTTGGGCGCAGGACGTACCTCTCCCGCTGACGCATCCGTTCATCGAAGGTGTCTTTGGTGATCTGGCCAGTCTTGTAGTCCACCAAGGCCTCGACCAAAGGCAACGGCATCGAGGGGCAATACCAGACGGCCCTCGACTTGGATAGCCCCCGTGCTCGGCGGTCATGCCCAGCTGGTCCAATCGGTGGGTGCCGATGAGCTCGTAGCCCATCTCTCGTAACGGCCGTTGGAAGAGCTGGACCTGCGAGTTCGGAAAGTAGGCCCGGTCCGCGGCCAGCCATCCCGTGGGATGGCCCCGCTCAACGAGGCTTTGTCCACAGCGAGTCGCGGCTGCCGCGATCTCCGTGGCGGGCTTGTGCACCGTCAAGGCCAACACGATGTTGGGAAAGGACTTCAAATCACCGGGGTCGTCGGGCCCGCTGACGAAAAACGTTGCCTCATGGGCCCAGAAGGACTTCTTGGAATTGTGCTTGCGGCCTTTGCCCTCGACGGCGTCAGTCAGGGTCTCGGGGTCTTGGTACTCCGAGTGGGGCGCCACCCGCTCCCAATCCCGGTGATCAGTGTCCCGGCTGTACCACCCGGCATCCGGTTCGATCGAGGCCCAATCGGCATAGTCGGAGGTTCCCCTCGCCCAGAGGCGCAGCGGCGTGGCGTCGACGCACGTGGAACCCCGCCAACGTCGGCGAACCGATCGAGGCAGATGCTTGATGGACGCCTCCACCAGCTGGTTGCCCAGCCAATCCAGACGCCGGCGCTTGCGGTCGATGTCTTCGGGCCGTCGGGCGGCGGCCACCTCTTGGAACTCCTTCTTGGACTGCAAGCGCCGCCGTTGGACGGGATAAGGCTCGATGGCTTCGGTGATGTCACGCACCCTCCGTCAAACCATGTTGTACAGCCTCTCGATCGTGCGCCACCTCTCTCGAGGAGTGAAGCGCCGGCGCGACCCGCCACGAGTGCGGCACTGGGTCGGCACCGGCATGATCGAGGCCCAGCGTTCCTCTCGTCGGATCACGGGCTGCAAAGACACGACGCCACTCCTCAAAGCCGGCCGGGCCGATGTTGCCCAGCGGCTCGCCGAGGGGCCACGGGCGGTTACGGCTTCCCGGTGCGATCAGGGTGTTGCCCGAACCGCTGTGGGACCGTCAGCGAAATCCCACGGGAGTCGGGACATCCTGCCTACCGGCAGAAAGGCATTGGTTCATTTTCGGCTTTCCCTCCATCGTCGCCGCCACTGGAAGGACGGCCGGACTCGGCGAACATCTTGGACGGCCACCAGTTCCAGCGGCCCACCAGGACCGCTGCCGACGGCACAAGAAGAGTCCGCACCACGAAGGTGTCGAGGAGGATGCCGAGCGCCAGGCCGGTACCGATCTGGCGGATCTGCCCGCTGGTGGCTACCGCCAGGACGCCGAACGTACCGGCCAGCACCAGGCCCGCCGACGTGACGGTCGTCCCCGTCGTGGCCAGCGCCGAAGCCACCGCCTCACGCAGCGGCCGCCCGGCCGCTTCCTCCCGGATCCGGCTCATGACCAGGATGTTGTAGTCCTCGCCGAGCGCCATGATGAACACGAACATAAAGAAGGGCAGGGTGAAATTGATGCCCAGCTCGTGACCGCCGACCACAAAGACAAGGACCGCCAGCCCGAGGGAAGCCAGGTAGGAGAGCGCGACACTCGCTACCAGATAGAGCGGCGCGATCAAGGACCGGAGAAGCAGAGCGAGGAGCAAGGTGAGGACGACCAGGACCACCGGGGCGATCCGGATGATGTCACTGCCGCTGATGGCACTCACGTCGGCCGCCCCAGCTGCCACGCCGGCCACCCCCCAGCGGCTGGCGCCCACCGACTGGGCCACCGCCTCGACTCGCGCGACGGATGCCGGGGATGGCCTGGAGGGCGGCGGTGGACTGCGGCGAGCCCGCGCTCAGCGACACTCGAAACAAGATGGTTCGGCCGTCGGGACTGACGAACTCGGAGGTGGCCCGATAGGCGTCGTAAAAGAACGCCGGGACATGGCTCCCGGAAGGTTCAACCGCCGGGAGGGAGGCGGGGGGACCGAGCCGCTCGTAGCCGTCGGAGAGCGCCTGTGCCGGCAGGGCGACCCCGTTGGCATTCAGCGCATCTGAGACCGAGGAGAACCGGTCGGACGCCTGCAGGCCCGCTTCGGCGATCGAAATGGTCGCCGGTGCTTCCCACACCGACGACGGCAGACGCATTACGACGTCCGTCGTCGTGGTCGCGGACTCGCCGAAGTACCGGGCGAGGACAGACTGGCCGAGGCCGGAGTCCGATCCGACGATGTACCCGCCGGCGTCAAATCCCGATGGGGCGTACGCCGTCAACGAGGACGCCAGGCCCGCGAGCACGACGGTGCCAGTCAAGAGCGCCGCCACGGGTCGGCCCGAAACGCGGGCCGCCACCCGCCCCCACCAGCCGGGCCTGACCGGCCCGGGCGTCGGGACGGCCGGCCAGAAGACAGCCCGACCGAGGAGCGAGAGCAGCGCAGGAAAGAACGTGAGCTCGATCGCCAGTACGACGGCCACCCCGATCGCCAGCCCGGGCCCGACGCCCCGGTAGAGGCCGAAGCTCGCCAGGACCAGGCTCATCAGCGCAGCGATGACCGTGGCCGCCGAGAAGGTGATGGATTGGCCCACCCGGGCGACGGCCCCCACGATGGCGGCGTCGGGATCGAGGCCGCGACGGAGGTTCTCGCGGTAGCGGAAGATCAAGAACAGGCCGTAGTCGGTGCCCGCCCCGAGGACCAGCGCGGTGAGCAGGAGCTGCAACAGAGACGAGATCTGCACGCCGATCCTCGTCGATTCGGCGATGAGTGGTCCCGCCAGGGCCAGCGCCAGGGCCGCCGGTGCCAGGGTGACGAGGGGCGCCAGGGTGGACCGGAAGGCCAGCAGCAGCAACAGCACGATGAACACGATGGTGATGATCTGGACGTGGCTGGCGGTGCGGTTGCCGGCGCTCTGTTGATCGACCAGCTCGGGCAGCGGACCAGTGAGGTGCACGGCCAGGCCTTCCGGCGGGTCGCGGAAATCGGATCGGATAGCGGCGACGGCGGCGGCGCCCACTCGGCCACCGCCAGCGGTCGCCCGGGAGAACTCGACGATCGCGCTCCGGGCCCGGCCGTCGACCGAGACTGCGGCATCCCGGACCGAGACCACGCTGGGCACTCGGCGGGCCTCGGCTTCGATTCGGTCGAAGGCAGCTTGATCGCCCGCAGTGAGGGGCCCGCCGGATCTCACGGCGACGATCGTCCCGATCTCGTCGTTAGCCACCAGGAACGGCGCGGCCAAGGCGGCCGCTCGGACACTCGGTGCACTGGACGGTAGGAACGCGGTGGCGTCGTTCTTGACGACGCTGCCGACGGACGGGAGGAAGAGCACGGCGGTCCCCGTGACCAAGAGCCACCAGACGATGACGGCGCACCGGAAGCGGACGGAGAAGCGGCCGATGGCACCGAACATGGGTCCCCTACCGGGCGGCGCTCGTCGGGGCCGCCATGGTCTCCGGCACCCTTCAGAACACGTTGGCGGCGAGTTGGGCCATCCCTTGCTCGAAGGGGACCTCCGCCGCGAACCCAAGAGCCGTAGCGGCACGAGTCGGGGACGCCACTACGTGGCGCACGTCGCCGAGCCGCCACTCCCCGGTCACCTTCGGGGCCGGGGCGCTGCTGCCCGCCGCCTCCGCCAACGCCCGGGCGAGATCGAGGATCGTGCGCGGCGCGCCCGAGGCGATGTTGAAGGCTCCCTGGACATGGGGCGGCGCAGTCAGCGCCAGCACGTTGGCGCGGGCCACATCGCTCACATGGACGAAGTCGCGGCGCTGGCGACCGTCCTCAAAGACGCGGGGGGCCTCACCACGGCGCAAGGCGGCGAGGAACAGGCTGGCGACCCCGGCATAGGGCGTGTCTTCCGGGCAACGGGGCCCGTAGACGTTGTGATACCGCAGGGAGATCACCGGGACGCCGCGCTCCCGACCGAACGTGGCGCACAGATGCTCCTGGTGGGCCTTGGTGGCGGCGTAGGCGTTGCGCGGGTCTATTGGCGCAGACTCGGTCACCGCCTCGGGCAAGAGGTCTCCCCCGCAACCCGAGCAGGCCGGTTCGAAGAGTCCGGCGGCCAGGCGGTCCGCCGGGCGGGGCCCGGGACACGCCGGCCCGCACCGGGGGCACCGGTAGGCGCCTTCGCCGTAGACGACCATGCTCCCCGCCACGACCAGACGCCCGGCGAAGCCGGCCGTGTCCAGGGCCGAGAGGAGCACCGCGGTGCCCACGTCATTGTCCTCGACGTAGTCGGTGACGTCGGCGAAGCGCACGCCGAGCCCGACCCGGGCCGCCTGATGACTGACGGCGTCGACACCTTCGAGCACGTTCGACCAGGCGTCGACGTCCCGCACGTCTGCTTGCACATACGCCGCCTCGGGATTGGCATACGCCGGTGGGCGACGATCGACCACCACGACCTCGTGGCTCGCGCACACCGAGCGCGTCGACCAGATGCGAGCCGATGAACCCCGACCCGCCGGTCACGAGAACCCGCACGCTCAACGCCCCAGTCGACCGTCGGCCGGCACGGCGCACTGCGTTGGTTCTCGGATCACCGACCGAGGGTAACCAACTCACGGGGCGCCGAGAGGACGGCGCCTGACGAAGTTAGATTTTCGTAAGCCTCTCGAGCCGGCACCACCTGTTGCCCTCGCTACCGTGACGGGCATGCCGGACGTGATCATGCCCGTCCTCGACGAGGTGGAGGCGCTGCCGTGGATCCTCGGCCGGATGCCGTCCGGCTACACGGCGCTGGTGGTCGACAACGGGTCCACTGATGGATCGGCGATGGTGGCCCAGGCGCACGGTGCCCGAACGATCGCCGAGCCCGTGCGCGGTTTCGGATCCGCGTGCTGGTCCGGCCTGGAGGCCGCCCAGAGCGACGTGGTGTGTTTCATGGACGCCGATGGATCGCTCGATCCTCGTGATCTCCCCTCGGTGACCGGCCCGGTGATGGCCGGCCGCGCGGACCTCGTGCTGGGCGCCCGACGGGCGAGTCGCGGGGCGTGGCCGCTACACGCGCGGCTCGCCAACCTGGTGCTCATGGCGGAGGTGCGACGGCGCACGGGCCTGTCGCTCGGCGACCTCGGACCGATGCGAGCGGCCCGGCGAACCAGGTTGCTCGGACTGGGACTGGCGGACCGCCGGTCGGGATGGCCCCTCGAGATGGTGCTGCAGGCCAACCGGGCCAACTGGCGCATCGAAGAGGTGGATGTGCCCTACCGATCTCGGACTGGCCGGTCCAAGGTGACCGGCACGCTCCGAGGAACCATGCAGGCCATCGGCGACATGTCGGCACTCCTGCGGTGACAGCACCATGGCAGGTGGCGGTCATCGCCAAGTCGCCCGAACCCGGCGTCGTCAAGACCCGACTCTGCCCACCGCTGACCCACGACCAGGCAGCGGAGGTCGCCTTGGCGGCGCTCCTCGACACCCTGGACGCGGTCAGGGCCAGCGGGGCGCACCGGTGCGTCCTCGTACTGGCGGGACGACCGGGAGGGTGGCTGCCGTCTTGGGTCGATGTGGTGGGCCAACGGGGCGGCGACTTCGGGGCACGGCTCCAGGGCGCAGTGGACGACACCGTGGGTCAATGCGGACGTCCGGTGCTCGTCGTGGGCATGGACACCCCGCAAGTGACCCCGGAGCAACTCGCCCGGGCCGGTACCGCCCTGGCTCTCGCCGACACGGTGCTCGGCCTGGCAGAGGACGGCGGGTATTGGATCATCGGCACCCGGTCGCCCGTTCCGTCGATGTTCTCGGGCGTGCCAATGAGCACGGACCACACCGGGAGGGCGCAACTGGCCCGGCTCCGCCAGCTCGGGCTCACGTGCGCCAGGGTGGCTCCGCTGCGCGATGTCGATCGGATCGACGACGCGTTCGCCGTGGCCCGGCAGGCCCCGGGCAGCCGGTTTGCGATCACGCTGGCCGCCTTCGGGGTCCTCGACGCGACGACGGCCGAGGCCGGCTTCCGTGGCTGACACGCTGGTCGCATCGGCCTACCTGCGGGTGGAGGACGGTCGCCTGCTCACCCTCGACGTCCAGCAATGGATCGACGCGGCCGATCCGGTCGACGAGCGACTCCTCGATCGAGCCCGCGGTCCGGTACTCGACGTCGGCTGCGGGCCTGGACGGCACGTCGAGGCCCTGGGGCGGCGCGGCATCGACGCCCTGGGCCTGGATATCTCACCCCGCGCGGTGGCCTTCGCCCGACGGCGGGGGGCCCAGGTGCTGCAGCGCTCGATCTTTGACGCGCTCGACGAGGGGAGCCCCTGGTGCACCGCCCTGTTGCTCGACGGCAGCGTGGGCATCGGCGGTGAGCCCATCGCACTGCTGCGCCGGATCGGTCAGCTCCTGACCGGCGACGGGCGCGTGCTGGTCGAGGCCGAGCCCGCGCATGTCGCCTCCGAGTCCCTGGTGGTTCGCATGGAGACCCGCCGACGCGTCGGTCCCTGGTTCCGCTGGGCCAGGGTGTCGGTGGCCGACGTGGCCGACGTGGCTGCTGCAGCCGGCTTCCTGGCGATGGAGACGTGGGAGGACGGCGGCCGGCTCTTCACCTCGCTGGAGCGCCGCTCCCGACTCTGATGAAGCGAAAGGCCGGGCGCAACGCGACGTCGGTAGCCGGGAAGAAGCACTGGTAGCAGGAAAAGACCCGGCCCTGCGCGACGAACCCGCTCGAGGACGAGTTGAGGCCCAGGTCGGGCTCCTCGGCGGTATCGTCGAGGTACACCGTTTGGAGCCGCGGGTTGGCCATCACGTCTCTGATGCTCGCCAGCAGGTCGGTGCGGGCCAGGCTCGGGCCCGCCCGCAACACGTCGTGGACGGCCTCGCCCTGGGCGAACGAGGGCTTCCCGGCCATGGTCTCGTACCACGGGTGGTCGTAGACGAGGACCGGACCGGGTGTGCCCGCCACTTGGGCGATAAAGCGGCGACCGGCCTCGGCGTCGGCGGCGCTCGGAATGAGGTGGGCGGGATGGCCCAAGCGCAGGGCAAGCTGCACCACCACGACGAAGACAACCGCCACGCCGACGGCCGTCGGCGGTCCGAGGTCGCTTCGTCGCAGCGCGTCGTAGCCGAGGGCGGCGAGCAGGGCGATGGCGGCGTAGGCCGGGATCAGGACGTTCGGCGCACCGCCGGAGTGCAACCGGGACACCAGGGACGACCCGACGAACCCCACCACCACCGCCACCCAGTAGGACCACGCGGTCCTCGTGGGGCGACGCCACAATCCGGTGGCCAACCCGGCGACGCCCAAGGCGATCGCCCATCCGAACTTGGCCAGCATATCGACTCGCACGAACTTCGAGAGGGCCCCCTGGGCCACTCCCTGGTGGAGCAACTCGCTGATGGCGTAGTACCCGTACCAATCGTGGGTCACCGCGTTCATGAGCAGTGTCGAACCGACGACCGTTGTCGCCAGGGTGGCTAGCACGACCAGTCCGGTGCGGCGCCGCACGACGATCAGGAGGACCACCAGCGGCAACGCCGCCAGGAGGGCGCTCTGTTTGGTGAAGAAGGAGGCGAAGATCAACAACCCCACGAGCACCGCCGCCGGAAAGCGTTCGGCCCGGCGCCCGACCGCCACCGCCGCCAGGAGAAGTAGCAGGGACAGCGAATCCACCCGGCCGATGTCCAGCCAGGCTTCGCTCACCTGATATGTGGCGGCGAACAGACCGGCGGCTACGGTCCCGGCGACCGCGTCGCCCGTCTCGGTCTGCACCATCTTGTACAGCAGCCCGAAGCATCCCAGGGACGAGAGGAACGACACCAGCCGCAGCGGAAAGAATCCGATGCCCGTAACGTGGGCCAGGAGACCGGTCACCCAGTAGTAGAGCGGCGTGTAGGGGTAGGGCACGTAGTGGAGCGACGGGGCGACATAGATGTTGTGGCCGTGGAACACCCGAGCGGCCACCTCGACCGATCCCCCTTCGAGCCATTCGAGCTCGTAGGGATACCCGATCTGATGCAGTGCCACCCAAAGGTAGACGCCGATGGGCACCAGAGCCGCCGCCAACACAACCAGCCGAGCCACCCCCTCGACAGGCCTGCCCCAGGTCCTGGGCGCCCCCCGGGCTGCCCCAGTGGCCGGCGGCTCGACGCCCCTCGTCAGGACGGTGTCGAGCGATTCCATCGCCACGACCACAGCGCCATCAGCGCGCACACGAACCAGATGGCGCCGAGCACCATGAGGAGGCTGTGCGCGTAGTCGAAGGGCAAACGACTGAATCCGGCCGCCCTGGTCTTCCCCCAACTGCCCACGAGTGGATAGGCGTAGAGCGTCACCACCGCCGAAGAGATGAGGCCGACGTCCAAAGGCACCAGGGACCATCGCGGAACGGTGCGCCGGAGCACGGCGGCGGCCACGATCACGAGGGGCGCCACCAACGCGTCGTTGACGACGTTGAGCTCGATGAGGATCCGGAAGATCCCGCTGGGATTGACGCGGTCCGCGATCATCCCGTGGAGCGCGAAGGCGATGACGCCCCATCCCGCGAGGAGGCAGGTCCAGCGCAACCGCCCGACCCTCTCCTTGGGCGGACGCTTCGATTGCAAGGGCCCAACCGTCTCCTGGGACGGGCGAGCTGAGTGCCCCGGAAGCACTTTGGGCGGCGGCTCGCGCTCGGAGCCCGGACTCACAGCACCACCACGGTGGCGATCCACTTGGTCTGGAGGACGCCCGGGCGATCTGGCGCGATGAGCCGCACCGGATAGCCGTGGTCGATGTCCAGTGGCTCGCCGTTCAGCTCGAGCGCCAAGAGCGTGTCGGGATGCTCCGCGTGAGGCGGGTCCACCACCGAGCTCGAGTAGAGCCGACTCGAGGATTCGAGAGATTCGACCCGGACGGACACCGCAGGGGCTGCCCCGACGACTGCCAGTAGGTGCGGCAGGGAGACGCCTCGCCACCGGGCCGCGGCGCTCCATCCCTCCACACAGGTGATGGGCAGTCCGGCCTCGCGTTGGGGCATGCTCCGGAGATCAGCGAGACTGAACGACCGTGGGTAGCGGCAATTGCCGCGCACGGTGAGGCGGTACGAAGGATCGACGGCGCGCTCGCTGACGCCGGCCTCGACAGCGGTCTGGTTAACCGGCAGATTCTGCGGTCCGATCGTCGGATTGCGAGGTGCGAGGACCGCGAGGCCCCGCAACGGGGCCACCGTCTCACCGACAACGGTCACGACGAGCACTCCGGCGGAGGCGGAGATCGCAGCCAAGAATCCTCGCCGAGACAACCCTGACCGCCTGTCATCGGAGCCAATTGGTTCACGATCGTGCAGGGGCGTCGACGACCCCTCGTCGGCCTCGCCGACCACCGCACTCGGTGCGCGGTGGTCGGCGGGACCTCTGGCCACCGCCGAAACTGCCGCGGCGCCTTTGGCCCCGACGTGGATGACCAGCGCTCCCACCACGAGCCAGGCCGTCCAGAAATGGGCGGTGGGAAAGAAGAAGGGCATTGGGGAGTACCAGTAGTCGATGTTGACGACACCGGTGAAGAGGAGAAAAAGCGAACCACCCACCAAGGGGATGAGGCTGAGCCGTTCGAGGGCATGGGCGATGCTGCGAACCGGCGGCCAGGCAAGCAGGTTGGGCCAAACGGTCCATAGCTTGGCCAGCAACAGGGGAATGGTAGCGATACCCGTGACGACGTGAACGCCCTCGGTTACTCGGTAGAAGTTGGTCGTCCGCACAGGGAGGTGAAACCAGGTCGGCGGATGCTGGGCCAGATAGTCGACGATCCCGGTCAAGAAACAGACCGTGAAGGCGACACCGAGCGCGATCCCGAGCACCGATGCCACCCATTCGTCGTGAAGAGGACTGGAGAACCGTCCCCGCACCTGAGCGCTGGTCCGCTCCGCCCGCTCGAGCACCGCCGACGGGCCGGTCCGAGCCGATGTCTCCACACCAGCCGGCCTGGAGGATCCGGCACTCTCCCGAACGTCCTCGGTCTCGGAGGCCTCCGGCTCGAAGAGCTCTGGTTGGGAGAGCTCCGGCTTGGGAGGCCCGGTGGGATCAGGGGACTCGGCGGGGTCAGAGGTCCCGGTTGGATCGGGCACGGGGCGACGGTAATCTGCTGGGCTCGGCGGGTAGTGGCCTGCGCATTACGAAAGACGAAATTCCCCCCCGGGGTTGGCGCGGGCCCAGAGGCGACTGATGGCGGAATGCTCCCGAGGGCGAGATTTAAGCGACTTGTAAGCCCACCGGTCGCCCGTTGCGCCATCGGCTTCCTACGCTGCCGCGACATGAACCTGGCCGCGCCCGAGGGGTCGACTGGTGACCGGTACGATTCGCCCATGCCGACCGTCCTGGTCGTCGATGACGACGAGATCGTGCGCGACGTTGTCGTTCGGTACCTCGAGCTCGAGGGCTTCCAGGCCCAGCAGGCCGGAGCGGGCGAGGTAGCCCAGGCGTCCATCGAGCTGCGGCCGCCCGACCTCGTGGTCCTCGATGTGATGCTGCCCCACATCGGCGGACTCGAGCTCTGCCAGTGGATCTGTTCGACCAGTTCGGTTCCAGTGATTCTTCTCACCGCGCTTGGCGAGGAGTCCGATCGCATCGTGGGGTTGGAGCTCGGGGCCGATGACTACGTCGTCAAGCCGTTCTCGCCCCGCGAGCTCGTCACGCGCGTCAAGACGGTCCTCAGGCGAGCCAGCCAGGGCCATACGGACTCACGCGAGATGCGAGCCCCGGCCAGGCCCGGACGGTTGCTCGCCGGGGCCCTGGAGGTCGACGGCACCGCCCGTGAGGTCACTCTCGACGGCCGGTCGGTGCCGCTCACCGCGACGGAGTTCGACCTATTGTGGTGCCTGGCCAGCCACCCCCGAGTGGTCATGACCCGGGCCCAGCTACTCGCCCGGGTGTGGCGCTACGACACCGCCCTCGATGCCGGAACAAGCACCGTCACGGTTCACGTGCGCCGACTACGCGAGAAGATCGAGGACGATGCCTCGGCGCCCAAACGGATCATCACCGTGTGGGGCGTCGGCTACCGGTTCGAGCCATGACCATCGACAGCCTCGTCATCGGTGGCCTCACGCTGCTGGTTGGCCTGCTCGCGGCATTGCTGATCCGCATGCTGCCCTCGGTTCACGCCCAACTGGCCGGGTTGGCACTGGTGGCGGTGGCGCTCCCGCTGGGATCGGTGTTGATCTCGGGCGTCCTCGTGTTCCACATGGGAGACCAGGTGGAGGTGTTCGCAGTCGCCGTGGCCGCGGGGGTGGCCGGGGTCATCGGAGCGTTGCTCGTGGCCCGCTCCATCACTGGTCCCCTCGAGCGAGTCCGGAGCGCTTCCGGGCGTCTCGCCGCCGGCGAACTGAGCGAAAGAGCGCCAGAGGGGGGGCCAAGCGAGATCGCCGAGCTCGCGACCTCTTTCAACGCCATGGCCGATCATCTGGAGGAGCTCTTCGACGCTCGCAGTCAGCTCGTCGCCTGGGCCAGCCACGACCTGCGGGCCCCGATCACCTCTCTCCAGGCGATGCTCGAAGCTATCGAGGACCGAGTGGTCGAGCCCGAGCACTACCTGTCAGCGCTGCAAGGTCAGGTGCGTCTGCTCGGCGCACTGGTGGACGACCTGTTCGAGCTGGCCAGTATCGAGGGGGGCGCGGCCTTGGAGCTCATGGCAGTCGACATCGACACCCTCGTCGGAGACTTCGTCGCTCGGTTCGAAGTGGAGGCTCGAGCACACGGCATCCTGTTGATGCGCGTCGCCCGCGGCGAGCGAGCCACGGCGCTCTGCGCGCCCGAAAAGGTCGAGCGTGTGCTTACTAACCTCGTGACCAACGCCCTGCGCTACACCCCCTCGGGGGGTCGGATCACGGTGTCGGTGATCGGGGCATTGGGGGCCGTCATCGTCTCCGTCGAAGACACCGGAGCGGGCATCCCTGCCGAAGCCGCCGAGCGGGTCTTCGAGCCGTTCTTCCGTGCCGACTCCGCTCGCACCCCATCGAACGGGAGGGCCGGGCTGGGTCTCGCCATCGCTCGAGGCCTCATCGAGGCCCAAGGGGGGCGTATCTGGGCCGAACCACCGAGTGTCGGCGGCACTCGTATCTGCTTTGTCCTGCCGGTGGCAGCTGAGGCTCAGCACGCGGCCGATCAGCCAGGGTTGGTTGAACACGCCTCCTCCTAATATCCTGAGTCAGTGAATTCCCGCCAACTAGGAATCTCTGCGGTGGTGACGCGTTCGTCTGTCGTCAGCGACTAGAGACAGCAATGGCGCACCCAGGACCACCAGCGACGACCCAGATCGTCTTGACCTCGATGGCCCAGCTCCGGCGCATGGAGACCCGAGCGCTCACGCTGCGGCGGGCGAGGTCGCAGCACCCGGGTCGCTCGCCTGCTGAAGTCTTACCCTCTCGCCGAGTCGCCCTCGAGAGCGATATTGGTGCGGAGGCAACGTGAACGAGACAACGCTGTTCACGTCCGTTGGGGGGCCAGCTGGGACTCAGCGCCGGCGCCGGACTCGGGGCAGGCTCCAGCACGCTCCAGTGCCTCCCGAACGACACCTGCATCGCCGCCGACATCGACAGTGATCTAGCTCCCGCCGTGATCATCAGCCGAGACGGCGGCAGGAGCTGGTTCGTCGAGGACCTACCAGTGGGCGAGGCCGTCGGCACGGAGACGACATAGGCCAATTGCAGGAGCATGTAGAGGAGGGAGGCCACGGCGACCGAACCGATCACCGCGATTGGGATGTTCCGCTGAGGGTGCTTGGTCTCCCCACCGAACTGCACCGCCTGCTCGAAGCCGAAGTGGATCCGGATCAAGGGGCCCCGCCAAGTAGACCTCGTGCCATTCGGGGGTCCCGTGGTCCAGGAGCTGCCAGAACTTGGCCCGTAGGGTGCGAAAACTCGTCCGGACCGGTCACGCGGCCTGATACTCGTTGATCAGACCGCCCAGGACCCCGTGTCGACGGATGCTCGCGACCGTCGTTGGTGTCGACATCTTCGCCGTAGGCGCATGTGGTGGACGCAACGCGAGGGCGCGGTGTGGACGGTGCGCGTTGTAATGGCTGACATAGCGATCAAGCGCTCGTCGGAGATTGCCGCTCGTTCAAGATGAGGAGACGATCGGTGCACTCCGATCGCACCGTCCGTACCCACCGCTCGGCGACCGCGTTCGCATTGGGCGCCCGCACGGGACTCCGCAGGACGCTCGCCCTTTCGCCCTGCCATACCGCGTCGAAGCCAGGGCCGAACTTCCCGTCACGGTCACGCAGCAGGTAGCGGACGGTGACTCCGGCGTCACGCAGGTCCTCGGTCACGTTGCGGGCGCACTGGGTGACCCACTCCCTGTTGGGGTTGGTCGTGACGCCGGCAAAGAAGACCCTTCGCGTCCTGTGATGGATGAAGAACAACACGTACAACCGGCGCAGCGACACGGTGTCGACCGAAAAGAAGTCGCAGGCCACGATGGAAGCCGCCTGCCGGCGCAGGAACTGGCGCCAGGTGGTCGAGGTACGCCGTGGGGCGGGCTTGATGCCATGGGTCCTGAGCACTTTGGCGATCGTGCTCGCCGCTACGCGATGCCCGAGGCTGAGCAGCTCTCCTTGGATGCGCAGGTACCCCCAAGTCGGGTTGTCCGTCGCCAACGCAATGATCAGCGTGGCGAGCTCGTCGGCGATCGGGGGCCGGCCCAGATGGCGGTGGGGATACGTCCAGCGCCGGGCGACGAGACGGCCGTGCCAGCGAAGCAGCGTCTCGGGTCGCACGCCGAATGCCGACCAGCGCTTCCGCGGCAGCAGCCGGCTCAGCGCGGCGAATCATGCCCGATCGGCCGGCTCGAGGCGAGGCCGCAGCTGTTGGCGGCGCAGCATCTCGAGCTCGTGGCGCAGCACCAGGATCTCGATCTCCTTGGACTCGCTGCGCCGGAGGACGAGCACCACGAGCGAGAGCACCCGACGGACGGCGAGGTAGGCGAACGACCAGAGCTGGGCACGGAGACGGTCGGGCCGGCGCAGGGTGAGGGCGCACCGTAGCCGGATCCATCGGAAGCGCAAAGTTCCTGGTCCACGCCCTGACCGAGTTTTCGGACCCTACGCGCCCAGCAGCTGAAGAGCGACCCGCGACAACTCGGCAAGCCGGCTCAGCTAGGAGCGAGCGCAACGGTGAAGTTGGGTAACAGGACGACCTTCCGGCTGGATGTCACCGCGTCGACGATCCCAAGTCTCTTGACCTGGTAGGGCACGTCCAGAGTGGCGAGGTCCGCCCGAAACGTGGACTCGGTCAAGCCCACCGGGCCGTCGCCGGGTTGCAGATCGAACTGGTCGGAGCCCTCCTGCCCCGCTGCTGGGGAGATGAACAGCCAGCTCTGCCGGTGAGACCGGGCGACACCTTGCGCGAGGGCGAAGTTGCGTACCGTATCTCCGGTTGTCGGCGTGTAGTGCAGGTCGTCGCCGGATAGGTAATCGAGCTTGTATGCCATCCAATAATTCGCGAACCCGTCCCTGAGCCCTGAGTGAACCAATTCGCTCGCAATGTGAGCGCTCTGGTCGTCTGGATCGGCCCAGCCGGAAAAAAAGGAGGAGGGTCCGTCCGGCACTGAGGAGCGGAAGAAAACAATTAGGCTCAATGCCATGATCACAAGGAGCGTGGTCGTTCCCAGCAGGCGGCTGAGTGCACGGCGATTCGCCCCCGACGTGGGAAAGTGCCTGGCCAGACCCAAGCCTTGCAGGGTGCCAGGCACGATCTCGATTGCCGCGACCACCAAGAGGCAGAGCAGCGGCCAGAGATAGACCACGTATCGTCCGTCCTCCCAGTACCAGGTCGTTGGTGAAGCGGCATAGAGGAACGGGAACACGAGCACCGACACGGCGAGAAGCCGGGACCGTCCGCGACGGCTCAGGCAGAGCATCACCGCGGCAGCGACCGCAACGTACGCCAACGAGAGAAGGACAATGCCGCCGACGAGATTGCCGCTCGTCTGGTTGCGCACGTTAAGCAGCATCCCGAGGCTCTGCCGGAAGAAGAGCTCCAGTCGACCGGCATACCCAGGGGCGCCCTTGGGAATGATGAACTTGCTTTGGTCGAGGGAGAGGAATCCGGTGCTGGCGTTTGTCCAAATCCATGGCAACGCCCCGATGCTGAGCGCACCCAGGAGGGACGCCATTCGAGGTAACCAGTGCCGGATCGTTCGCCACGAAGGACCCCTCGCCACGCCGGAGGCAAGGAACCCGATTGCCGGGATGGCGAAGTAGACGATCTCCGGAGACGCCCACCATCCGATGCCCGCGCTGAAGCCAAGGGCGGCGAAGTCGGCCACCCCGCGTCGGCCGTCCAGGAGCCGCAGGCCGAAGAGCACGCAAACAAGCCCGGCGAGCAGCGCGACGCCACGGAACCCATACTCGATCGTCGAGTTCCACGTGACGACCTCCGACCCGACCCAAAACATGGCTCCCGCCACGCTGGCCAGCATCCGATCGGAGACCAGGCGGCGCGCGATCCTCCAGACGACGAATGAGGCCGCCAGGTTCAGGAGGGCCGCGGTGTCCCCCAGGACCCACGAGGTCGAGCCAAAGGGTCCGACGACGGCAGCGACGATGTAGGGCTCTACGCCCCCGTACTGTTGGCCCCAGTAGAAGGTCACAAAGTGGCCGCCCAACGCCTGCTTTGCCATCAGGCCGGCAATTGCCGCATCGGAGGTGATGGGGTCGTGGGCCAGGAACCACAGGCGTAGCGCCAAACCTACGACCGCGGACAGCCCAACGAGACCGGTGACAACTAGCGGCCAGCTGATGGCCGACCGCCGGCCGACGGCGTGGTGAGCAGGTCCATGGACCTGCTCGGCCTCTGCTGCCAGCCTCGACCCGACCTTCATTGGAGCCGACAGTCGATGGCCCAGCACGGGTCCGGAGCCAGTCGCCGGGTATGGGCGGCCCCTCTGACGACCTCCCTTTTCACGCCGACAATCTAAGCTTTACGCAGGAAGGCCGGGGTGCCTACTCCGCCGCCGAGAGGATCAAGCCGCTGCGGCCCGCAGAGACCAGGACGTGCTGGACACCGGGGACCTGGTTGGCTGCGTCTCCGCGAATCTGGCGCACGGCCTCGACGATGTTGTTCATCCCGTGGATGTAGCCCTCACCGAGGAGGCCCCCGTTGGGGTTGACCGGCAGGCTCCCGTCGAGGTCGATGTGACCCTCGGCGATGAAGTCCTTGGCCTCGCCCGGTCCGCAGAACCCGAGGGGCCGGGGCGGTCGAAGTGAAGGCTCCCCGGGTGGACGACCGCCGGGAAGGACAGCGGTTCACCTCGGCCCTCTTGCCTGCCTACATGCGCAAGTCCCCCAAGGTGACCGAGGTGCTGCCAATCCTGTACCTGCGCGGGCTCTCCACCGGCGACTTCGCCCGCGCTGGGTGAGTTCTTCGGGTCCGAGGCCGGATTGAGCGCGTCGACGATCGGGCGGTTGAGCGAGGCGTGGCAGGTCGAGCACGAGGAGTGGTCGACCCGGGACCTCTCGGGCGTCGACTACGTCTACTTCTGGGCCGACGGGGTGCACTTCAACATCCTGTGGGTGCCCGAAACCGCCCGGTACACGAAGGACAGGGTCACCGCTGGATGGTCGCCGCCTGATGCGGTGGGCGCCAAAGGCCAGCTCACGGGTTGTGGACGGCATTGCTGGCGCCGACAGGCTTCGACGGCGCCGATAAGTGCTGAAGTCGTGTGGCGCTGGACGGCATCCGCTGGCCGAGCGACCGGTGAGGGCGATGCGAGAACTGCTCGACGTACTCGGCGAGGCCTGCTGGGTCACCCAGTTCGCGACGGGATGAGAGGTGACGCCGGCGCTGCGGACACAGCGCGTGCCGTGTTGGATGAAGAAAAGCACATAGAAGCGCTGGAGCAGCACGGTGTCAACGGTGAAGGAGTCACAGGCCAGCAGGCCCTTCGCCTGAGCGGCCAGGAACTCGGCCCATGATGGGCCCGAGCGCCTCGGCGAAGGTTCGATGCCGTGACGCCTGAGGATTGACCAGACGCTGGATGGGGCGATGGGGACGCCCTTGGTGGCGAGCTCACCTTGGATCCGCCGGTAGCCCCAGGCCGGGTTCTCCTTCGCCAACCGGAGGGCGAGCGCAGTGGTTCCCGCAGGGACGGGTCCTGGACGTGCCCGCATCGCCGTCCTGGCCGGCCACCCGTGGGCCAGGAGTCCAGCGCCTCGTCGTCGCCTGCTCAATGCGAACCCGCGACGGGACTACCGTGGCCGTCCAACGGCTAGAGCCACCTAGAACCAATTGCACGTCTGCCGATCCGAACAATGGTGCCTCGAGCTCACTTGCGGTAAGCCGGAAGCTGCTCGATCCACGGCACCACGGTCTGGAGAAAGGCATTGTTGGACGGGGCAGCAAGGAGCGGGTCGAGGTGGCTGTAGCTCGAAGTCCGATTGACGATGGTCACGCTCGGGATCTTCGACTCCCGCTGGTAGTTCACGGCGGCGTCGGCCACCGCGTTGTCGGTTCCGCCGAGTGAGGTCTGGATGACGTACATCGGCACGTCCACCTGGCTGAGGTGGAACAGTCGCAAGCCCAGGACCTGGGCCGCCGGGGTCTCGGAGAGCGAGCCCGCCGCCCCGACGTCGATGGTGAGCCGTTCGGGGTAGTACCAGTCGACCGGACCGAGTGGCTCCTGGGAGAAGGCGAAGGCGACGTCTTGGATCGGCGTCGGGCCCTCATTCACCCAGCCGCGTGGGGTGCCGCTCGCCGCCAAGCGCCCGGAGTGGATGTGAATGAGCGCCAGGGCCGCCGGGGAAGTGGAGGCGTCGAAGCTGTAGCCCAGCTGGGCCTGATTGTCGGCCGGCACCGGGGGCTTGAGCTCTGCGGGGAGCAACGAGAACTTCTGTCCGATCGACGCGGCGTAGGGCTGCTTGAGGGCGCCCAGCGCGCCGAGCTCGGCGAACGGACCAGTGATCCACGGGAGCCCGAAGCCCAGAAGGTCCAGCCACGGGCTCTTCGCGGCGGCGAGCTGCGACAACGCCTGGTCGGCTTGCTGGGCGGTTGTGACGGGGGTCTGGCCGAACCCGCTCGACAGGCCGGCGTCGCCGTCGATGCCGATGATCCCGCCGAGATCGAGGTACCCGGCGCGCCCGTTGAAGTCCCAGGCTGGGTAGATGGACGCCTCGGCACCACCCAGCGAGTGGCCGCCCAAGATGACCGTGCGGTGCCCGCCGTCGCGAGCGAGTTCGACCACGTTGTGGAGGTCGCCCATGGCGACGGCCAACCCCCACTGGTCCACGAACTGGTAGTCCTTCGCGTTGAGCGGCTGGTAGTGGTTCGTGATCTTGGGGTTGGCGAGCCACCCGAGGTAGTAGTTGAAGGCCTGCTGGACCGTCGCCTGGCCGTGGAGCACCTGCAAGAGCATTGAGTTGTCCTCGAGCGCGCCTTCCCGGCGCATCTCGGCCCAGACCTGCAGATTGGGGACGTGGGCGGCCAGGTAGGGGCCAACGATGTCGAAGTCCGCGGCGCCCGCCACGGTTCCGGGCACCAGCACCAGCACATTGGCGGCTGAGGGCGAACCGAAACGGCGGACTATCACCTTGTCGTACTTGGCGGGAGTCCCAGGGACCGCCACGCCGGGTACGGAGAAGATCGACGTTGGTCCGAGCGCGAGTTGGGGGACGGGCGACGCGTTCACGGTGGTCAGCGTGCCCGTCGCCGGGATGGCCCAGGCCAGGACCGTGACGATGGCGGTCAGCGCAGCCACCCGGGCACTCTGGCGCTTCATATTCGACCTCCCGACACCCCATCATCTCTCTCCCTGCAACGTTGTTGATCATCACTACCGGGGGCGGCTGGTCGCTGAGCGAAAAATCCATTGAGTCCCGCCCGCGGAAGGCGAGATGGTGGGACACCAAAGGAACACCGGAACGGCGACCTGCGGGCTGACGCCTATACCGAACAGGCCCCGCTCGGCGCCTGCTGCCACCAATTGGAGTGCCTTTCTGGCTCGTCGACCTGGGACCCGGTCACGGCTACCGCCGGCGCTTGCGCATCCGCTCCAACCGATCCCCACAACGATACGACGTGCGACCTGGCCCGCCATCGTCGTGCATCCCAGCCAGATCGCCCGGTTAATGGAACCGCGGATTCGACATCCCCGCTGGCCGAGGTACGAGAGCGTGCGTCTCGCGCTGATCCCTCGTGGTAGCCCGATCCCGGCGAGAGTATTCCGAACACGGGCTCCAAGACGGAGAATGGGAACGGGTTCGTGTCTCCAGCTCCTTCGTGGTCGTTGAGAAAGGAGTGCCCGGCCTCCGGATACTCCTTGACGTCGTGCTCGATCCCGACGGCCGTCAATGCCTGGTCGAGGCGATCGGCGGCCCCTCGCAGTGAGCGGTCCTTGCCGCCGTAGCTTCCGACAATCGGGCACGCCCGTCTCAGGAATCTGGCCGTGTAGGCGTCCTTCGGAGCGGTGCCGTAGTTGACGCTTGACACCGTGAACCCGCGATCGGCTGCGAGCATCAAGGCGAATCCCCCTCCCATGCAGTAGCCGATCACGCCGATCCTGCCCGTGCAGTCCTCCCGGGCCCCCAGCCAGACGCGCACCGCCTCGATGTCGTCGAACGACCTTCCCCGTCCGGCGCGTACGTCGCGCATGACCGAGATCATGCAGGCCACTATCCCCCTCCTAGAGAAAAGGTCTGGCGCTACGGCGAGGTACCCTTCGCTGGCAAGCCAGTCCGCTTGGTTCCGTAGGTCCTGGCTCATCCCCATTGCGTCGTGAATGACGACAACGCCCGGCGACGGGCCCTCGCCTGCAGGCATCGCCAGGTAGGAGGGCAGCTCACCCGGGGTGGGGATCATTACCTCGGCCATCACGCCTTCTTGGACGTGGGTGGTCGTCCCCGACCGTCCCCACTGGTGACGTCATTCGATAGAACTTTTGCCACGAGCTGTCGACCCCATTCTTGGGCTCGGGCCTCCTCGCCCGGTTCGAGATGATTCTCCAAGGTGACGAAGAAGCTCTCGGGCTTGGCCACCATCTCGAACCCGTGCTTTCGAAGTTTTCGGCCGATTGCCCTCGACGCTCTCCCTCTGAGAACCGCCGGACCCTTAAAGCGGGTGTCGAAGGCAGCAGCCTTTGTGTGGTTGTGGCCCAGCGACCCGAGCCAGTCACGCACGCCTGGGCCTAGGGCGTCACGATCGAGCACCAGATCGTTCTTGGGTTTTTGCGCAGTGGAGGCAGCCCACTTGCGGGTGCGGGGTGCGGCTGATGCCGTGAAAATGGGTGGGCCCGCCCACGAGGAGCAGGTCAGAGTCGCGCGACCGCTCGCGGCCTGCCTCAACCACCGGGACCACGACCACGTTGTCCAGCGGTTCGAGGCCCTTAGCAATGGCATTGGCGATAGAGTGCGTGTTGCCGAACATCGACTCGTAGATGATGACCGCCCGCATGGAGACACCCCCAGTCCTTTCGCTGCTGTCGTAGTACCCCTCGTTTCCTTGGGGCCGCGTGCGCCCCAGGACCATGATTGGGCCGACACGTCCTGGCGGGTAGAGGCGAACGTCACAGGCAGTCCACGCCCAACTGGACTGCGGCGACCACGGTGTCGCGAGTCCAGACTTCAAAACGGAACCTGCTCGCCGAGCCGTAGCCTCGAGACCTACGCCCACCAAACAACTTGATGCACGTCTCTTGGTGGCGTTGGTCGGCCAGCGGAAACGGCCTCCAGAGTCAGAATGGCTCCTGAGCTGGACATTTAGCGGAGGAAATTTCGACGATCGTCAGAGGAAATGCGCCCCGCCCGCCGGGAGAAGGTCCAGGCCAGCGAGTTTCGCGACCGGCCCACCAAACCAAGGTTCGGTCTCGATTGGTCGCCGGGAGACTCGCGAAACTCCTGGCAGATGTGGAATCGAACGAGTGAATGAGGTCCCGTTTCGGAGCGCGGGTGCAAGAAACCGCGGACCGGGCTCCGCAAGGCCCACGCATCTCGAGAGTTCTTATGATCCGGCGATACCCGGGTGCGCTGAAGCGAGCGGGGGTTAGGGGAAAACCTCGAGCTGAAGCTCAGGTTAAGGGGAGGACCGTTGCCCGGATTTGGGCGTGGCCTTCTTGGGCTTCGGGATGCGTACGCGGTCCTTGGCCCATTTCGAATTCGAGATATCTGGCCGCTTGCGCGTTGCCTTGCGGGCACGGGCGCTGGGCCTCTTCGAGGCCAGCTCCTCGAGAAAGCCGCCGAACTTGCGAAGGTTGGCCGCCATGACCATCATCGCCACCAAGAGGCTCTGAGCACCAAGGCCGCGGACCCGTCGACGACCGGCCTCTCCGATGTCCTGGTACGCCGGGTCCTTCGTTAGGCATTGGCGCCCTCGACCCCGGTACGCAGCATCGTAAAGATCTCGTTGTGCTCCTTGGTCCCTTCTTGGAGCTTCTGGCGGTGCTTGAGACCCGCTTCCATAGGGAAAGCTCACGCTCTGCTTGTTGGTGCAGATCTTCGGCGGATGCTTGGGCGTGACATAGATCCGAGGCTTGCCGTAGTGGCGAAGCGAGCTCTCCTGCAGAGGACAGATCGCGGTGGGGCTCGGACCCGCCGCAGGACAGATCATCGGGACCGGCGCCGTTGGGTCCACGGGCTGCTCCTTTGGTCGTAGGACGTACTTCTCCCGCTGACGCATCCGTTCATCGAAGGTGTCCTTGTTGATCTGGCCACTTTTGTAGTCGATCATGGCCTCAACCAAGGGCAACGGCATCGAGGGGCAATACCAAAGGCCCTCGACTTGAATAGCCCCCTCGTGCTCGGCGGTCATGCTGGAGCTGACCCGCAATCGAGTTCATAGGCTCGAAGTCTTCGCTCGGCGACTGGAAGCCGAAGCCCGACGCGCTCGGCAGATCCGAGCCAGATTCGAGTAGCCGCAGTCAGGAAGGACGGTGCGCATGGCTCGGTGGCTGTCAGGGAAGGCATGCTGGCTGGTGTGACCCAGCGAGTTGGGCCCAACGGCGAGACCTTCACCCCGAAGGAACTCCGTGATCTCACCGGGAGCCCGGAGTCGAGGTGGGCTTCGATATCGTCGACGAGGCGGTGCGAGTGGCACGCGGGTAACTGGCCTCACCGACGCATGCACATGGAGGACGGAGATGGCTGGCTACGAGACCATTCGATACTCGAGGGACGAGTATGTCGGAACGCTGACCCTGGCGCGACCCGAGAAACGCAACGCCCAGAATCCGCTGATGTGGCAAGAGCTGGCACGGCTTGGAACTGAGCTTCAGCCCGACCATTCCCTTCGGTGTTTAATCGTGGCGGGCGACGGCCCAAGCTTTTCGGCCGGGATCGACCTAGTCGAGGGGTTGGCCGGGCTCATCACCGACTTCGCAGCAAAACCAGCCGAAGGACACAGCCTCGATGTCGGGCTGTCGGTGGCGGGGGCATTCAGCTGGATCTCGAAGCTCCCCTGTCCGAGCATCGCAGCTGTACAAGGTCACGCCTACGGGGCAGGGCTGCAACTCGCCATCGCTTGCGACTTCCGTATCTTCGGCCACAGCGCCAAGGCGGGTCTGATCGAGACCCGCTATGGGATCCTGCCGGACATGGGCGCTACGGTCCGTCTGCCCCGCATCGTCGGCGAGGGTCGTGCCCGCGAGCTGATCCTTTTGGGCGAAATCATCGACGCCGACGAGGCCCTGCGGATCGGCCTGGCGAGTCGCGTGGTAGCTGACGCAGACCTGCACTCAGCGGCGACCGAATTTGCCCGACGTCTAGCCGCCCAGCCTCCACTGGCCATACAGGGAGCGCGGCGAGCAATAGACGCCGCCTGGTACCGCGATCCCGACGCTAGTTCGCGGTGGCCGTGGAGGCACAGATCAGGTGCCTTGAGTCCGACGACTTCAAAGAAGCTGGTCGGGCGATGGCAGAGGGCCGCACGCCCGAGTGGAGAGGGTGCTAGCCCGCGATCTGCGAGAGGTTCCGGCCGACCCGAGGCCGGGGCCTTGGCCTCCGCCTGGGCCTGAGCCGGCTTTTGCCGGTCCGGTTGAAGACGTTGTCGGCCGACGGGGCGATACCCACCTATCCCGACGTGGGGGGCGTGCACCCGGAGATCCTCGATCAGCGCCTCGGAGAAACCCTTGACCGCGAACTTGGCAGTGCTGTAGGCGGTGTGAGGCGCACCCGGACCGAGTGATGCCCAGAACCCGTTGGCACTACCGGCGTTGACGAGCAGCGCCTCTGTGCTCTCCATGAGGAGGGGCAAGAACGCCCGTATGCAGTAGTAGACCCCCCACCAATCGACGGCGAAGGTGCGCTCCCAGATCTCCCTGAGACTAACGATGAAGCTTCCGCCGGCTGCGATCCCTGCGTTGTTGAAGAGCAGGTCGATATGGTCGGTGCCGTGGTCTTTCAAGACCTGCTCGCGGAAATGGAGAACCTGACCCTCGTCGGAGACGTCGCAGACATGAGCACTGACCTGGCTGCCTGGAGCTGCCTTGGTCTCGGCCATCCGCTGGGTTTCCCGAGCCGCACCTGCCTGTACGTCGCAGGTGGCGACCGAGCATCCTTCGCCGGCCAGCTGAATGACCAGCTCTCGTCCCCTACCAGAGCCGCCTCCTGTGACGACCGCGAGCTTGCCTGCGAACGATTCCATCCCTGATACCGGGTCCTCTTCTACTATCCGGGCACGTTGAAACTGCCCCCGTCCAATGCACGCACATAGAGGACCTCTTCCACGGACACGCCGGTGAACTCCCTGGTTGCCACCGTGTCCGTGGGCACCCAACCCTGCCGCTCGTAGAAGCGACGGGCGCGCACGTTGTTCGAGAGAACCCACAGACAGGCACGGCGGAATCCTCCATCCGTAAGACGTCGGTTCGCCGCGTCCAGAAGCGCCGTTCCGATACCTCTACGCCACTCGTCGGGGTCGACGTACAGGGCGTACAACTCGCCCCATCCAGAGGGGTCCTCCTTCCGGGAAGGACCTACCGTGGCAAAGCCAACCACTCGTTCCTCCTCGAGGGCGAGGATGGCCTGGGGGTCCGACTCGGCGGAGCGGCCGAACATGTAGCGACTCGCCCGATCCTCGGGCCGCATTGCCTCGAGATATCTCGTCGGCACGATCCCTCGATAGGCAACCTGCCAGGACCGAACGTGAACGCGAGCGACGGCAGGCTCATCGCCCGGTGCCGCATCCCTCAGCAGCATGCCCCCATTCTCCCAAGCGCTGGAGCCGATGAGCCGCAGCTCTCATGGCACCCTGGCGAGCAGGTAGACCCTCTGCGAGTCGTACTCGTGGGGCATCGGGTCCCGCTGCCGTTCCCGTTACACGCAGAACCTATGCACTAGGCGATGTCAACGGCAAAAATAACCCGCAAACAGTCATGGGCAGGGTCGTCGGCCGCAACGAACTCACCAGATCGGTTCGGGGAGCTGCGGGTAGTCTGGGGAACTGGTGGCATCGTCCGGCTCGTTTCAGCCGCCCTCAGATGGTGGCACGCCAGAGGAGGTGGCTCTCCGGTGGTTTCCCCCGGATTCTGGCGCGTGCGTTGACGACGTGTCCTATGGCCAAGACGGAGTGGTGGCCGTCAAGGTGAGCTTCCCTGGTCCCGGTCCGAGCCTTACATGCCTGGTGCGTCGTCTTGGAGAGAATGACTGCCGCCTCGAGGAACCACCCTTCGGTCTGGATCCCAAACGGGACCTCGCAGAGCAGCTCTTGGGCAGGAGGGTCGATTCGTTCACGGTCACTGGTGCTACAGGGTCACGAGGTACGAAGGCCGACGGCGCAGCCGTGTACAACTTGGAGCTGAGACTCAGGCCCCTGCACCCCGATCAGGCCCCCGAAACTCTCCGGAGTCTCAAATGGTTTACCTCGTCGTATGCGCGTTACTCGGGCGTCAAGGTGTCGATGCGAGTCTCCCAAGACTGAGCTTGATCACCCCCTGTGGTCAGATTCAGAGTCCCACCCGTTTGAGCGACGCTGGGGTCGCCACGGCGTGTCCGACGATGCCTCTGAGACCTGGGCTCGCGCACAAGGGATCGGCTTCAAGAAGCTGACCCGGCGAGCGACCTTCGACCTCGAGGGGAGTCGTAGACGCGGTGACCCGCCCCATCGTTCCCGGCCGTAAACCTTGAGGGCCTATCAAGCGTCAATTTCGTAGCGTCGGAGCAGGCGACGCCCTATGCCGCGACCACCGCACTTCCGCTCACCTCTGGGGCACCTTCGGGATGATGGAAGGTCGACAGGTGCCAGCAGCCGATGGCGGTGATCGCCAAAGCCCAGAAGTTGGTGCGCTTGGCAAGGCGCAGGGCTACAAGCAAGCCGAGCTCATCCGCATGATCGAGGGGATCAAGTGACGAGGCTCGACCCATTGAGGGTGCCAACCAGGACCTGCACGTAGAGGACTGGCCGCGACCGTCGTGGCCAACTGGCGGACGTTCAGCCAGACGCCGTCCCGCAGGTAGGTTTCCCAAGCGGGACGAATCCGATCATCGGGTCGATATGGCCGATCAGGTTGAGCGACTTGTTGTACACGTCCACTGACCCAGGAGAGGGGAAGAAACACACATTCACACCCCGGGGCCAGATCGGACGGATCTGAGGCTCCGCGATCGCCGGTTGTCCACGACTGAGATCAGCCTTGTTCACGTAACCCACGAACCTGCCCCCCGAGAACGCGGCCACATAACCGGACACCTTGGACCATTGGATTCTCCCGTCGTGAATGGCACTGTTCGGGATCTTGCCAGTGAGGGCGACCCCCGAAGCCGACCGCAGCGGCACGAGGGCGCTCGCGGTCCCGGATGGCCCGACCGAGGAGGAGAGGCTCCCCAGCACGACGCCGGCAAGCAGCAGAATGGCTGCCGCCGAGGCAACGAGGACGATTCGTCGTAGCCGAGACCGACGTTCAATCACGGGAACGGACGCTCGCAACCCGGTGCCCTCGGACACCAACGCGTCATACAGCGCCGCCCCCATCTTGTCCACGGGGCTGTCGCGGACCTCAGCGTGTCGGACGGTAGCCATCCTGGCAACAAGTCCGTCGACCCAGACATCCCTGTTTGTGCTCATACTTCGCATCGTTTCTCCACGGTTGTCGATGGCTTCGGCGGATCGGTCGCCGATATGGACGCGCCCGCTGGCCTCGTGGTAGTTCGGCGACGGCCTATGAGGTCTGCCGAGTCCCGGTGCTCCAAAGAGGCAGCCAGGCGCTTCCGGGCACGGGATAAGCGAACCTTGGCGGCACCTACCGAGCATCCCAACACAATGGAGAGCTGCGCTGGACCGAGTCCTTCCCAAGCCGAGAGACCCAGGACCTCCTGATCCTCGAACGAGAGCTCGGCAAGGGCCTCCGCGATGACCACCAAGTCATCGGACAGACTGCTTGGCGTGACGGGCTTGGTGCGCAACTCGTAGCCGATGCGTTGAGCCAGTCGGGAGCGTCGTTCGGCACCTCGGCGCTGGTTGGCCAATACGCGCCGGGCGATACCGAAGAGCCAGGGCGTCGCCTCAGGTCCCTCAGGCACGCGATCGAGATCTCGCCATGCCACAAGGAAGGTCTCGGCCACGACGTCGGCGGCGTCCTCTTCTGTTGCCCGCCGGAGCGCGTAGGCGACCAGTCGCGTGTAGTTGGAGTCATAAAGTTGGCGAAACGTTTGGGCGGCGGCGTCCGTCTCCGCTGTCTTTGCGTGGAAGGACCTCAAAGGGGGCCGTTGCCTTCGCCGAGCGACATTTTCTCGGTCATCAGTGTCCAACCTGGCTCCCAAAGCCACCCGCTGGGTCCACATCACTACATGTCCGGAACGGCCAAATAGTTACAACTTCAGTTTCCTCAGCTACCACACTTACGGGCAATCCCCCAGCCTCCGCGCCGCACTGCACCGCCGGCCCGGCAAGGGAGCCGAAAGCGATAGGACGGTTCGGGGCCTTGACAATGCAGGGTGCGCCTCTTGACAAACACGCACGGCGGCGCCCCGTCGCCCCGGGAGCCGGGCCGGGGGGCAGGGAGTTGTCGGTCGACGTGGACTTGGCGCTGTGGCCAAGGCGGTTCGTCCTTCGACTCGGGCCCCACCTGGGCCCAAGCGCGACACGTCTCTGAGGCGCCACCGTGGGCTCGTCACGTCGAGCTCGACTGCGGACATGTGCCACAGGTCGAACGTCCTCGGCAAACCCACGAGGCGGCGGCCAAAATCCTGGAAGAGACCGCGACGGTCTCAAGCGTCTGCGACTGAGCTACCGCTCAATTGGCTCGACCGAATTGACTCCCGACCGAATTGACTCCGACCGATGGCGGTTGCAACCGCCGCTGGGAGGACGACCCGGACCTGCGATCGCCGGCTCGACGAACACGACGACTCGAGACGGTCGAGCTCCACGAGTAGCTTCATCCAGGCCGGGTTTGCTGGGTGGCTAACAGATCAGGACGTTGGTCCCTGTGCTACCCACCTGGACCGTCATTGAATTGGCAGTGGAGGGCAAAGGGGAGATAGCGAGCGGCAGTGAGGTGGCTCGATGACTAATTCCGTGATCCCAAGATTGGGTTCCGAAGTCTCGGTTTCCCTGATGGGCGTCGGCTCCTTCTTGCCGGATCGGCGAGTCTCCAACGAGGAGATCTTGGAGTACCTCCACCCCACTCGTCCTGACGGCAGGGCCCTCGAACCCGAGTGGGTCGTCAAGCACCTCGGCATTCATGAGCGCCGGTTGGATTATGAGTTTGGCGGACGGGGCAAGCGGACGCGGGCCGAGGGGGGCATGTACGACGGTGACTTAGCGCTCCGGGCCGGGCGCGCTGCCCTTGTCGATGCCGGCATCGACGCTACCGACGTCGACATCGTGGTCCATGTGTCGACTACCCCGGACCTCATCGCATGCCAGGACCACTTCCGGTTCCTCATGACCGAGCTCGGGTTGCGACGGGATACCGACCTCACCCACCACAACCTCGGTTGCGCCGGGCTGTCTTCTGGATTTCGCACGGTGGCGAGTTCGCTCGTCTCGATGGCACCCGCCACCGCCCTGGTGGTGGCGAGCAATTGCCCGTCGGGCTACTTCGGGCCCGAGGTGCACGACTACTACTACGAGCACGAGAGCGGCCTGGGGTGGTTGGCGCCGCTCATGTTCGCCGACGGTGCGGGAGCTGCCGTTTGGCGCTCGGCGCCGCACGACGCAACGCATCGTCCCACCGGCTTGCTGTCGGTGCGCAACGAGACGAGCCCCGACATCGGGCTGGTCACCTACCCTGGGGGCGGCTGCCTGCATCACACCTCTGCCACCAACGTCGCCGATCACGTGTTCTTGATGGACGGCGTCAAGGTGGCCGAGGTCTTCGCTCCGTTGATGGCGCGTGATTTCCAGATGCTCGAGGAGGATTGGCCGGCCACCGTCAAGCCCCTCACCGGAGCCGACTTCGACGTCGACACGGTGGCCCGCTGGTACCTGCACCAAGCCAACGGAGTGGTGGTCCGTCAGGCAATCGAGATGCTCGGTCTGCCACCTGAGCGGGCACCGATCAGCGTCGATCACTATGGCAATACGTCAGCGGCAAGCACCTTGATCCTGCTGGACGAGGACCGCCGCGCCGGCCGGGTCAAGGAGGGCGACCTCGTGGTCTTCTTGTGGATCGGTGCCGGAAACGGTGCCATGAACGGCTACGCAGCGGTCGCGCTCTGAGTTGCGGGACAGCCATCTTCCAGCCGATTCCAGTCCGATGGCACGGCTGGTCGTGGTCCCTCCACCTTGGGCATTCGCATGTAGTGCCCCCCGCTCGAATTCGGTGCAGGGTCCGGCATGAAGAGCCAGATGGGAGTTCTGGGTCACCACCCGGGTCGGCTTTGTGGGACAGAACGGATCGCCCGGCGAAGGCAACTTTGTCGCTCGTGTCTTCATGCTCCAAACCTCGCGCACAGGTGTGACACGGCGGACCGGGGTTCCGCCGGTACGTGGCGGCACTCGGTCAAGTGACCGGCGCCGACTCAACGGTCTCGCCTCAAGCGCTGAGGTCGGCGTGACTAACGTCATGCCGTGACTTCGTGTCCACCCGACGGCCCAAACTGGTCGAAGCGCCGCTATCCCCGCCACGACCTCATGTACGCCTACGGGCTGCCCCTGACGGCGCCAACATCGGACCTCGTCATCGCCATCACCGGGCGCCTGAAAGTCGGGCCGGAGTACTCGGGTGCCATTGGGTCCGTGGTCGTGGGGCTATTCCTCGGGGGGTGGCAGAACCTGCAGCGCATCGTCGAGGGGAAACCCCTGAAGAAGTCCCGTCGAAATTAGATCGACTGGAACATGGCGCGACACACGCGGGACCGCCGGTCCCCGCTCACCATTTCCGACGACCAGCTCATGGCCCTGGTGTTGGCCGACATCCAGCGGGCGCTCGTGGAAAGCGGGTTCTCGGTGGCACGCCGCACCCCCGGACTGTGAAGCCTGTGACGGCGCCGCCTCGAGGCAATTAGCCTAATCGGAATTGCGGATTAGCCGAATTGGGGTTGGTGTGAGCCTCGAGGAGATCCGCCGGCCACGAGAAGCCCTCGAGGCGAGGCACACCCTTGGCGCCGGCGTCGGATCAGTGCGGCACCCGGAACCGCGAAGGGGCCACGTACCCGTTCTCTCCGGCGAAGCTGTGCCAACCAGCCGCAGACGCCTCCCGCCGGAACACCGAGACCCTCGCTCCCGTCGCTCGAGAGCCCTCCCGTGCCCTCGAGCCCTCGGGACGAGGCCTCCACTTTCGTGCCGGGGCTCACGTCCTCGAGCCTCTCATCCGGATCCGCCGGCGATGCTGAACCTCCCAGAGGACCAACGCCAATACGGCAAGTCCGATCACCGCCCACAGCTGCCACGACGCGACGAGCAAGCCGGGGATCAAGAGGGCGAGCACCAGTACGAGTCGACCCATCGAGATCATCTGCAGCCCACGCCTGTCGTGGTCGGGCTCACCCACGGAGCGATTGTCGCACCCAACCGGCGCCCAGTGCTGTGGGCCGACAAGATCACACCTTCGGGCAGACTGGTTGGATGGCGCTCGGACCCTGGCTCGAGGAGCTCTTCGACCGGGCCGACGGCGACGGGACGCCCTACCTCGACCTCGATCCGGACGCCGCCACCGGGCGGGCACGCGAGGCCGGGATCACCGACGTCCGCATCATCCCGGTGCCCTTCCCCCCGGGCGTCGTCTTGCTCATGGACCGGCGCTTCCACCGGCTGAACCTCGCCGTCGAAAACGGCCGGGTGGTCCGGGCCGGGTTCTTCTGAGCCCCACACGGGCTGTTTGCGGAACCAACGGAGAGCGGCCCGCCTAGCCCCCCGCTGAACGTCCGTACAAGGTCTCTGGGCTCACGAGGCGAACCTCGTCGAGCTCTTCTGCGCGCTCGATCAGATCTGGCTCGAACCCCGACGCTGAGGCCAGGAACAGCCGTGCATCATCGGCCTCCACCGGCCCGCGAGAGAGTCGCCCCCGGAGCTCCTCAAGACGCCTGAGGTCGCTCATTCCGAGCGTGCGCAACTTGGCCTCTCCCAGGATCCGCACCCGCTTTCGCCGCGGTCCCGAGCTCCGGCCGAGGCCCACGACGTCCACCTCCGCCTCCGTCCGGCTGGCGGGGTTCGACACCGACGTGCGACCGACCCTGATCAGCGGCTCGCCTTGCAGTGCTACGTCGTGGAGGCGGACATAGTCCCGCGCCAACTCCTCCCATGCTGGCCCGAGCACGTTGGAACGGAAGCGAGATTCGGCATCGTTCCATGCGGCGGCCCGGTCTCCGTCTTCGAATCGTGCGGCGTCAGGATCCCGGACCGCTTGATGGAAGCGCACGAGCGGCTCGGCGATGGTGTAGGTGGGTCGCCGTTGACGAATGGCGTCTTCGTCCTTGAGGAGAATCCCGGCCCGCACCAGGCTTTCCAGCGGGAACTGGACGGCATTGATCTGTCGGCCCACAGAGGCGGCGATCTTCGACTGAGTGGAGTCACCCCGGGCCACGGCCGAGAGGATCGAGCGGTAGATGGTGCGAGAGGAAACCTCAACGTCTTCGGCGAGGAGGATCTCGTCGTCCCGAAAGAGGGCGCTGGTCGGGTCGAGAACGTCTTCGACCACCCAACGGTCGAAGTCCTCCAACGACTGGGGACGAGATCTCACCAGGGTTCGATAGGCAGGCGTGCCCCCGACCACGGCGAACACCCGAAGGGCGAGGGAAGGTTCGGCGATGCCCCAGAAGGCTGCAGCGTCGTCGTAGCCGAACGGTTTGACGAGCTGTTGGAGCCACACGCGCCCGTGGATCGGCGAGCGGGGGGTGAGCAACTCGGACATGAGGGAAAGGGCCGAGCCGCAGAGCACCAAGCGCACCGGTGGGGTGGCCTCATCGAGGGAACGGTCGACGGCGCGCTGGATCACCGATGGGAGCTCGGATGCCTCTCGCATGAGGTAGGGGAACTCGTCGAGGACTACCACAGCCGGAGCGGTGACCGCCGAGCCACCGAGCGGAACGGTTCCAAGAGCGAAGGCGCCGAGCTGCGCGTGGGTGCGGGGTGCCAGGCGGGCAAGGGAACTGATGGCTTCGTCCCAATCGGCGAAGGCGAGCCGCCCCACGCCGAGGTGCTCCCCGACTCGCGCACCGAGTTCGTCGAGGGACTGCGGCGTGGCGTGCTCGATCGCTTGGTGGTAAAGGCCAGCGGTTGCCGCACAGAGGCGGCGCAGCAGGTAGGACTTTCCTTGTCGACGACGGCCCCACACCACTGCCACCTGGAGGCCCGGCGTGGGATCGAGGGCCCAGCGACTCAGGGCCTCCCATTCGAGTCGCCTATCAAACAGATCGACCGGCGGGTCCGAAGCCACCCCGATATAATACCAGGGCAATTTATTATTGTTGCGCCTGGCATTCTCTTGCGTCCGAATCATCGAGCTCGTCGGAGGAATACCAGCCCTAGTTGGTATTAGACCGACTGGTATTCCGGGCGCCCGGCACACCCAGGAGAACTCCCCGGGAGGCGGTTCGTCCGGGTCGGCACCAACGGAATCCCTGGTGCTCGATCGATCCTCGACTTCCCCGAGCGCGCTGGCCGTTCAAGCCACGATCGATTCCGGCGACACCCCCGGCGCGCCCACGTCCAGAGGATCGCCGCTGGCCCCACTCCGCGAGGTCGGCGCCCCCCTTGCCGGAACACCAACGGCTCTTCGTTCTCCACGGCCTAGAACCTGGCGAGGACCTCGTCGATCCGCAGGTACCTACGCCCGCCCCTTGTCCCCGGGAACGTCCCGAAAACCGAAGCGGGCGCAGAAGGCCCGAGCCGATCCCTCGATCGGGTCCACCCGCGATCAACCGCGCCGCCGTGTACTGGCCGGCGCGTGCCGCTTGGACGACGGCATCGACGAGCAGGCGTCGCCCGACCCCATTCCCTGGTGCGAGGTCGCCACGGCCAAGCGGCCGAGGAGCACCATCCCGATGTCCAGGGAGCGGGGAAGCCCCCTCCCGTAGGAGGCGGGGAGGTCCTCTTTGACTACCCCTCCCATGGTGAGCGAGTAGTAGCCGGTCACCCTCGCCGGAATCGACCATCACGAGGTTCCGGGAGAGATCCCCCGCTGGTTCTCGAGGGCGTGGCGCTCCGGCCAATCGTCGAGCGCCGTCACCCGCAGCGAAAGGCGGCGAGGTTGTGGTCCTCGTCGGGCCGCTCGACTGCATCTAGCCGAGGTGCTTGAGGGGCTCGATCTTGCGCAGTTGCTCGAGCAGCTCGGGGACGGGGCGCGCCGGGGCATCGAGGACGGCCAGGAACCGGGCATAGGCATCCGCGTCGAGACGGATCGTGTGGTGCGCCTCGACGTGGGTGACCAGAGGATTCAGCCTTGGTCTGATACTGGGCCGCCAAACATCGGGCACGGTCACCCTTGGCTACTAAGGCTTCAAGCCTCCCGTGTCAGACGGTCTCGGTCTGAACCCGATTGTGGCGTTTGGTCAGACATCGTTGGCGGTTCCTCGTTCGAACGCCGGGCGATCTTGGATGATGGCGATCGCAGACCGCATTCCGACCGGTTGGGAATCAGCAACTCGTTGTCATAGCTAGAGCTGCCTCGTTAAGGATCCCCACCGAGCGGGAACCCGTGGGGTACCAGCCGAGCTGGTACCGCCTGGCCCACCGACAACACGGCCGGTCGTAGCGCTGCAAATGGACACTTCAGATGGCAGGTGTCAGCAGCATTCGTCGCACGGTGGGTCTCCTTGGTCCGCGAGTAGTCGCCCATCGCGCCGATGCGGGGCATGGTCTAGTTTCGCGCGTTGAAGGGCACGATCCTGTCGGCGCACGGAACGGGGGCGGAAGTGTGCAACGTCCTACGGGACCATCATCAAGCTTGTGACGGGTTCACCGGCGTCGTGCGCTCCGTTGGGGACCATTGGGGTGCGCCATCACCGTGTACCGAATGGGACGCACGAGGTGTCCTCGAGCACGTCATCGGGTTCCACGACGTCCTACTTCTGAGGCCACTCGGAGCCAAGCCCGTCAGGTCGAAGGACGACCCAGAAGCACGATGGACCGTCACGATCCACGCACTGTTCGATGCCTTATCGCGTCCCGGGGTTCTCGACGCACAACGGCAATCTCTTCTTGGAGTGCTGACGACGGACGTTCTCGTCCATGCCTGGGATCTCGGCAAGGCAATCGGAGTCGACGTGACACTCGATCCACGTTTGTGTCAGATCGGCCTGGATCGAGGCCAGGCGAACCGGGAGCAGTTTGAGCAATCAGGTATGTTCGGCCCAGCGGTCTCCGTGCCGGAGGAAGCGAGCGCTCAGGACTGCTTGCTGGGTTTCTTTGGTCGCGATCCCAGTTGGTCTCCAAAGGTGGCGTGAAGGGGAAGTGGCCGTGTGCACGCCCAATGGGGCGAAAGGCTCCCTGTCAAATTGCAGGTCTCGAATTTTGGGCGTCACTCGTCGTCGACGTATGCCACCCAATCAGACCGCATCGGCCGCCCACCCGCGTCGGCGAGGATCCTGTCGGCAACGGCAAGGAGGCGGTCGCCCATTCCGTTATGCGCCGAGCGCGCCCCATCGACGAGGTCTCGTGCGACCTCCCTTGACTCAGCGGCGACGAGCCGACCCAGCCATTTCCCCGATCCGAGCCAGCGTTGTCGAAGCCCAAGGAACAACTCGGCCGTCGACTTGAGAACTGCTTGGACGAGGAATGCCCGTTCGATATCGTCGTCGACATCGCGTAGGTCGTCGAGCAAGTCGGAAAGCAGCCGCCGACGAAGGTCGACTTCCGACGGCGCAAATGGTGGTGGACCGGCGTCGAGGAGGTGTTGGGCAGTGGCCTTTAGCATCGCCCCGGCCGAGTCGGCTCGGATTGACCACCCGGTCGCCGTGATTCGCAAGACCACCGGCTTTCGCGCGTTCACCTCGCTGGCAACATAGCGTTCCCAACCTTGCAGGTCGGCCACGAAGAGCTCGACCGGTACCTCGGCGCAATGAAAACCCTCCCAACGACTGGCGGTTTCCTTTCCCTCGATCACCACGATGTCCAGGTCAGACGTCGCGGTCCGAGCGGTGCCCGTCGACGCGGCGGACAGGAAAGCGCAGGTGGCATCGGGGAATCGTGTCGCCAAGACCTCTCGTGCCAGGGACAACTCGTCCATCTGGCCCATTGTTGTCTGCCGAACTGAGCGGTGTACGACCCAGAGCCGCTTCGCCATCCGAGGAGACGGGGTGGCTTTGCGGCCCAGAGATGGCCGACTGCGCCTGGCGCGGCGCGCGCAAGGAGGTCCTAGGTCACTTCGCCGACGAGCAACGCGAATCCACGCCAGAGCCACAGGCAGTCGACGTTGACCATGCCTGCCTCAAGCATCCACTGCAACTGATCCTCGATCGGAGCAAGCCGATCTTCAGGGTCGTCCGCGGTCCTGCCGATGGCGCTGAGAAACTCGGCGTGGCGTTCCGGGGTTGCCGAAGCGACGACTTCCAGGTTGGCGAACACCCCTCCTGCTTCGAGGCGGTCTGTCACCTCCCTGAAGAGCTCCTGTTTCCGGACATGCTCCAGATGGTGGATGGCAAAGCCAGACACGATCACGTCGAAGGTGCCCCACGGCGGGAGCGCAGCGCGCAGGTCCCATTTGCGGAGGGTGATCTTGGGCTCACCAGCGAAGCGCTCGCCAGCCTGGGCGAGCATCGGAGCGGAACAGTCGACCGCCAGCACTGACTCAACCGTTGGCCGGCTCTGAAGGACCACCGCCGCCAACCTCCCGTCACCGCATCCCAGGTCAAGCACCCGTCGTGGGCTCGGAGGGAGGACATCGACGAGTATCGCCTCCCCATCCTGGCGAGCCTCCAGCTTGCCTATCCGATTCAGGTACCACTCGACCTGACCCGTGTCCGACCAACCTCCCGTCGGCGTCGCAGGGGGTCCAACGTCTGACATCGAGAACATCATGCCTCGGCGACTGCAGGGCGCCGCAACCGTCCAAGGGCCCACTGAGGCGATCATCGCCATCGGGCCAGATGAACTACGAGGCGTCGCAGGCGGTTCTTCAGAGTGGCGGTCGACCTGGGAATTGAAATGCGGGTCTTGCCGTAGTGACGAGGTGAGCTCTCCTTCAGCGGACAGATGGCGGTTGGGCTTCCCGCCTCAGCCTTGACGTAACCCGCGTCTCTTGCGATCTCTCGAGACACGGCTTCGTGCTTACGCTTTCGTGGTGATCTTCCTCGCCGAGTGGGGCGATCTGACCCAGATCCTGCCGGCCAACCTGGCCGCTAAATACCACGCACCGACGTGGGTGGCAGTGGAGTCGGTTCTCGCACTCTGGACTGTGGCGGGCATCGCGGTGGCGGGCGGCCAGACACTCATGCGGTTCTTCCGAGTGGCAAGTGCTAGGAAAACCACTGCGGTCGTTTTCGTGACACTGGCCGGCTACAGCGTGTGGTCGGCCGCGCAAAGGACAGTTGCCAGACATTGGTTGTAGACGCGTAGATAGGCGCCGTGAAACTTGGCACCTACCTAACGCATTGTGTCCCTGATGCCCGGTCTCAAAGGGGTGGACCGAACACTGATCACCTTGCGCTCCACGAAGCCGAGGGAATAGGGCCAAACGTCCCGTTCTCGGCCTGCTCGGGACGAGGGGCAGGCAGGGCTCTTGGAGCTCCCTCGGCAGCCACCTGACCCATACCGAAGATCACCAGGCGCGTCGATGTCGACAGCACCCGATCGACCCGTCTGACCCCGATGCCTACGCCTGGCTCGAAGCGTTCATCTGGCCTGAGCAGGTCGAGTCTCCTGTCGGATGGGACGGCTTTGACTACAAGGACCGCGCCGACAACGTCGCCAGGCCGAACCAGAACTGAAGGGGTTTGCAGGCGGCGGTCGACGGCCTATGCCCTGCGCGGCGAGACGCTCCGACCGGCGTTTCAATGGTGGCGGGGGTTTCACGCCCATCAAGCGTCGCCGGTCACCACGGGCCGTAGGTGGTCGCGTTCGCCGATCGCAGGGCGGTGACGTAGCCCGCGCGCTCGTAGGCCGTCTCGTCCGCACTGGCCGGCACGGCGAGCATCCCGCGCAGCTTGTCGACGGTGGCGAATCCCTTCCGTGCCATCCAGGCGGACAGGCCGTCAAGCAGCGCCGTGGCGTGCTCCGAGCCGTGGCGCAGGAGCGACGAGGTGGTCATGACGACGTCCGCCCCGGCGAGGAGGTACGCGACGACGTCCTCCGGTCGCTCGACACCAGTCGAGGCCGCGAGCGCAGCGCGTACGTGTCCGCGTAGAAGCGCGATCCAGGTGCGCGGGAGCCGGGCCTCGACCGGGCTCGAGAGCCCGGGGCCGAGCACGATGGCGAGCGACTCGGGGTCGATGTCGGGCTGCAGGAAGCGGTTGAAGAGCACGAGCGCGTCGGCACCAGCAGCGTCGAGCTGTCGCGCCATCTCGCCAATCGAGCTGAAGTGCGGGCCGATCTTCACTGCGACCGGCACGGTGACGGCTGCCTTCACTCGCTGGAGAATCTCGACGTGATGCTGCTCGACTCCGCGGCCCGAAACGTCCACGTTGCCGGCAACGTAGTAGACGTTGAGCTCGACCGCGACCGCTCCGGCAT
Source organism: uncultured Actinomycetes bacterium (assembly GCA_963773635.1). GTDB lineage: Bacteria > Actinomycetota > Acidimicrobiia > Acidimicrobiales > RAAP-2 > CAVZBW01. The sequence continues at coordinate 2,533,253 of CAVZBW010000005.1, forward strand.
CCTGCATCGAGCGTGCGTAGCTCGTCCAACCGCCCTGCGTAACGCCGTTCAGGCTAGCGATGACGGGGATCTCCACGGCAGCCGCAGCGCGCTCCAGTAGGTTCAGGTAGCGGCGCGGGCCGGGTTCCTCTTCTGACGTCGTGGGGAAGTAGGAGAGGGACTCGGCGAAGCTGTCACTGCCGGCCTCGACGAGGCGAGAGTTCCGCGCCGCCTCCTCGGCCAGCTCCTCCTCGAACAGCGAGTGGAGCACGACGGCCCCGACGCCGGCGTCCGCGAGCCGGCGCACCCCGTCGACGGTGTGCGAAAGCGGCGACGCCGAAGCGACGAGCGGGTTGCGCAGCGCGAGTCCCATGTAGTTCGTGGCGAGGTCCACTAGCGATCCTTGCGGGCGTCGGCGGGAAAGCGCTCGGCAGGGCGCGTCGCCATCTCCTCGTAAGTTGCCCAGCGTTGACTGACCGCCGCCTGGGACAGGCCTCCCAGGCGTTCCGCCTCGGCGGGATCGGAGTTGGCGAGCGCCGAGTAACGAAGCTCCCGTCGGGTGTAATCGGTTAGCGCGATGCGCGGTCGCGGCGAGTCGAGCAGGAACGGGTTGCCGCCGGCGGCACGCACCATCGGGTCGTACCGGATGAGCGGCCAGTACCCGCTCGCGACGGCCCGGTACTGCTGGTCGAGCCCGGTCCGCATCTCGATCCCGTGGGCGATGCAGTGACTGTAGGCGATCAGGAGCGACGGCCCTTCGTAAGCTTCCGCCTCGCGAAACGCGCGTAGCGTCTGCTCGGGATCGGCGCCCATCGCGACCCGGGCCACGTAGACGCTGCCGTAGGCGATCGCCTGAAGGGCGAGGTCCTTCTTCTCGACGGTCTTGCCCGCGGCGGCGAACTTGGCGACGGCACCAAGCGGCGTCGCCTTGGAGGCCTGCCCTCCAGTGTTTGAGTACACCTCGGTGTCGAGCACGAGCACGTTCACGTTTCGCCCGCTCGCGAGGACGTGGTCGAGACCACCGAATCCGATGTCGTAGGCCCACCCGTCGCCCCCAACGATCCACACGCTGCGCCGTACGAGGTGGTCGATGACGCTCCGCAAGTCGAGGGCGGCGGCCCCCTGCAGCGCTCCGAGGCGGCGCTCGAGCTCGGCCACGCGGTCGCGTTGGTCCCGCAGCTCCGACTCGGAGAACTGCGGCGCGTCGAGCACAGTGTCGACCAGCTCGGCGCCGAGCTGGTCGCGCAGCTCGTAGAGGCGCCGACGGGCGAGCTCGAGGTGGCGGTCGGCGGCGAGGCGCATGCCGAGGCCGAACTCTGCGTTGTCCTCGAACAGCGAGTTCGACCATGCCGGGCCGCGCCCTGCGGCGTTGGTCGTCCACGGCGTCGTGGGTAGGTTGCCCCCGTAGATCGACGAGCAACCGGTGGCGTTGGCGATCACGGCGCGGTCGCCGAACAGCTGCGAGAGAAGCTTCAGATACGGCGTCTCCCCGCAGCCGGCGCACGCACCGGAGAACTCGAACAGGGGCTCGAGAAACTGGGTGCCGCGTACGGTGCCGAAGTCCACTCGAGAGCGCTCGGCGACGGGCAGGGATTCGAAGAACGCGATGTTCTCCCGCTCGGCCGGCGCGAGGAGCTCCAATGAGGCGAGGTTGATCGCCTTGTGCGGCGGGTCGTCCGGTGCCGAGGCCGGACAGGCTTCAACGCACAGCCCGCAGCCGGTGCAGTCGTCGACGTACACCTGCAAGGTGTAGCTGGTGTCGGGCAATCCCCGCGCCCGTAGCGGCGCGAAGCGGAAGGCTCCGGGTGCCTTTTCGAGCTGCGACTGGGCGTAGAACTTCGAGCGAATGACGCTGTGCGGGCAGACGAAGCTGCAGTTGCCGCACTGGATGCACAGCTCCGGGTCCCAGAGCGCGACGACGTCGGATATCTTGCGCTTCTCGTAAGCTGCCGTGCCACTCGGCCACGTGCCGTCGACCGGCAGCTCGGAAACCGGCAGGTCGTCACCGTGGCCGGCCATCATCGGTGCGGTGACCTTCTGGACGAACGTCGGCGCCTCTTCGGGCACGATCAGGGGCAACTCGCGGCTGGAGCTCACCTTGTCGGGGAGCGCGACCCGCTCGAGCTCCTCTAGGGCGCGATCGACCGCCCGGAGGTTCGCTGCGACCACCACTGTGCCGCGCCGTTCGTAGCTCTTCGTGATGGCCGCCTTGATCCGCTCGATCGCCTCGCTGCGGTCGAGCACCCCGGAGATAGCGAAGAAGCAGGTCTGCAGCACGGTGTTGACCCGGCCGCCGAGCCCGATCTCGCGCGCGATCCGACTGGCGTCGATCACGTACAGGTCGATCTGCTTGGCGAGGAGCTGCTCCTGGATGGGTCGGGCGAGCGCGTCCCAGAATTCGCTCGCGGAGTACGCGGAGTTCACCAACAAGGTCGCGCCGTGCGCGCAGCGGCCGAGGACCTCGTCGTGCTCAAGCAGTCCAAACTGGTGACAGCCGACAAAGCTCGCCTGGCCGATGAGGTACGGAGCACGTATCGGCTGTGGTCCGAAGCGCAGGTGCGACACGGTCCGTGAACCCGACTTCTTCGAGTCGTATACGAAATAGCCCTGCGCGTAGAGCTCAGAGCCGAGAATCTTCACGCTATTCTTGTTTGCGCCGACCGTCCCGTCGGAGCCGAGGCCGAAGAAGACCGCCCGCAGCGTGTCGGCGGGCTCGATGTCAAGCCGCGTGTCGTAAGAAAGGCTCGTCCCCGAGACGTCGTCGATGATGCCGAGGGTGAAGCGCCGTCGAGGGCGCTCTCTCCCCAGCTCTGCGAACACGCCGGAAATCATCCCCGGCGTGAGCTCCTTCGACGCGAGCCCGTAGCGACCGCCGGCGACGCGTGGCATCACGGCACGCTCGCCATTTGCGTGCGCCTCGGCCAGCGCTCCGACCACATCGAGGTAAAGGGGCTCCCCGAGCGCGCCGGGCTCCTTCGTCCGATCCAGCACGGCAACGCGCTCCGCCTCCGGCGGCATCGCTGCGAGGAGTGCCTCGGTCGGGAACGGTCGGTAGAGGCGAACGGTCACGACGCCTACCCGCTCGCCCTTCCCACAGAGGTATGCGACGGTCTCCCGCGCGGTCTCCGCGGCCGATCCCATCACCACGACCACGCGTTCGGCTTCGGAGTGCCCCGTGTAGTCGACCAGGCCGTAGCGGCGCCCGCTGCGCTCGGCGAGGCGGGCCATGGCGTCCTCGACGATGCCCGGCGTCCGGGCGTAGAAGGGGTTCGAGCTCTCGCGCGCCTGGAAGGCGACGTCGGGGTTGTGCGAGGTGCCTCTGACGAAGGGTCGCTCCGGTGACAGCGCCCGCTCGCGGTGCGCGCGGACGAGCTCCTCGGGCACGAGCGCCCGCAGGTCGTCGTCGGAAAGCAGTTCAATCGAGTTGAGCTCGTGCGAGGTCCGGAAGCCGTCGAAGAAGTGCAGGAACGAAACCCGCGAGGACAAGGTCGCGAGCTGCGCCACCGCGGCCAGGTCGTGCGCCTCTTGAACAGAGGAGGACGCGAGCATGGCGAACCCGGTCTGGCGGACGGCCATGACGTCGGAGTGGTCGCCAAAGATCGACAATGCCTGCCCGGCCACGGCGCGCGCCGCGACATGGAACACGGTCGGCGTCAGCTCACCGACGATCTTGTACATGTTTGGGATCATGAGCAGCAAGCCCTGGGATGCGGTGAAGGTCGTCGACAGGGCGCCGCCCTGCAGAGCGCCGTGCACAGCTCCGGCCGCGCCGCCCTCGCTCTGCAGCTCGACCACCGCGGGGACATTGCCCCAGACGTTCGGCTGCTTCTTGCTCGCCCACTCGTCCGCGAGCTCGGCCATCGGCGAGGCCGGCGTGATCGGGTAGATGCAGCAGACCTCGTTGAGCCGGTAGGCAACCGACGCTGCGGCCTCGTTTCCATCGAGCGTCGTTCGCATCAGCGTTCCTCCGGCACCATCTCGATCGCGTGCACCGGGCACTGCTCGAAGCACGCCCCGCAGCCGGTGCAGCGGTCGTAATCAAACCGGTAGCGGTGCCCGACGCCGAGCTTGATCACCGCGTCTTCCGGACAAGCCCCGAGACAGCCGTCGCACTCGAAGCAGTTCCCGCACGACAGGCACCGTCCCGCCTCGTACCTTGCCTCCTTTGCCGACAGGCCCCCAACCACCTCGGCGAAGTCGGCGACCCGCTCGCCGGGTGCGCGCTCGGGCTGGTCTCCTCGGGCGGCGTCACCGAAGTACCACAGGTGCAACATGTCGAACCCCACCTCGGGGTGTTTTTGCGCATCCGTCGGCACGACGTGCGTTGACACAGTCGGCGTCGCAGTGCCGCGCAGCCAGGCGTCGATGTGGCGTGCGGCCTTTTTGCCGTGCCCGACCCCGACGGTCACCGTGCGTTCCGCCGGAACCATGTCCCCGCCAGCGAAGACACCCGGGCAACCGGTCATCATGGTGCTCGACACCACCACGGTGCCGTCAGCGGTGAACTCAACGCCTTCTACGGCCCGCAGAAATGCAGTGTCGGCCTCCTGTCCGAGGGCAAGGATGACGGTGTCGGCAGCGAGGTCCTCGAAGCGCCCGGTGGGCTGCGGGAAGCCGTGCTCGTCGAGCTCCATGACCTCGACCTGTACTGTCGGACCGTCGAAGGCGGTGATCGTACGAAGCCAGTTGATCCGTACCCCCTCGTGCTCGGCATCCTCGGCCTCCTGCTCGTCCGCGGGCATCTGGGCCCGCGTGCGGCGGTAGACGATGAGCGTGTCGTCCGCTCCGAGTCGCCGGGCAGTCCGGGCGGCGTCCATCGCCGTGTTGCCACCGCCGTAGACCGCGACGCGCCGTCCGATCACCGGCCGCTCGCCGGAAGCGACGCTGCGCAGGAACGAGATCGCGTCGACAATCCGCCCGGTGTCACGGGCCGGGATGTCGACGCGCTTCGATAGATGGGCTCCCACCGCGACGAACACCGCGTCGAAGCCGCCCTCGCGCTGCTCGGCCGCGAGATCCTCGACCCGGTGCCCCCGGGTGATCTGCACGCCAAGCGCCTCGATTCGCTGTAGCTCCGCGTCGAGCATCTGGCGGGGCAGCCGGTAGGCAGGGATGCCATAGCGCATCATTCCGCCAGCTTCGCCGCCGGCGTCGCGGATCTCTACCTTGTGGCCGCGACGAGCCAGATGGTAGGCGGCCGACAGCCCGCTCGGCCCGGCGCCGACAACCAGTACCCGCTTGCCCGTTTGGGCCAACGGCATGGGCAATGCCCACCCGTTCTCCACGGCGAGGTCGCCGAGGAAGCGTTCTACCGAGTGGATCGACACCGCACTGTCGAGCTCGGCGCGATTACACACGCTCTCGCACGGGTGATAGCAGACCCGACCATGGATCGCCGGGAGCGGGTTGTCGGCGACGAGCACCTGCCACGCCTGTTCATGGTCGCCTGCTTCTACGCGCGCCAGCCAGGATTGAATGTTCTCGCCAGCCGGGCAGCCAGAGTTGCAGGGAGGCAACAGATCGACGTAGATAGGCCGACGGCTCCGCACCGGCCCCGCCCGGGAGCGCCCGTGAAGTAGATCCGGCAACGGCGTGAAATCTGGCCGTGTCACAGCTCCAGCCCTAACTCACCCGCGGAACTCCATCGACAAGCCACTGTGGCTACGCTACGCCTCGCCGAGTGACCGGGAATCGGCGGAGCCTTGCTGGTGTGCCGAGACCTTCGTCTGCAGCCGCTCAGCAGGACTTTCGCTGCAGCTGACACATCGGCGACGATGGTCTCACGGCGCTCTCGTTCCTCGCTGGCGTTTGTCCCGCTGGCTGAACCCTTCGCCCGCCGTTGAAGTCTTCAACTTCAACGCGTTGAGCCGCATATCCGATCGTTCGGAGCTCGGCCTCGATCAGCTCCTGGCAGACCAGGCGGACCAACTCTTTGATCAGGTCAAGGCCCTCGCCGGAGCGAAGGGCATCGATCTACGGGTCCCGGCGCGCAAGACCCCGGGTGCTCGAAACCCGGGGCCTTGACGAGACCATTCGCCGCCGGTGCGGCCATTGGACCAGCTTCTGCAATCAACCTCGATCAGGGTCCAAGAGGCATGTGGGAAAGGGTTCCGGGTAATTTGACCGGCTCATCCAGCGCCAGAGGGGCCGAGCTCACCTAGTGGCTAAGGGCCGCCGTCAGGACAGCCTTCATGATGGGCCCCGCCACCGTCGCACCGGTGTCGTACTGCTGTGTCTGGTATGGCACAACGACCGCCACGGCGATCTGGGGGTTGTTGGCGGGAGCGAACGCGATCATCCAGTCGTGGGTGGCCGGCGTGTTCGTTCCCCGGTAGTCGGTCTGGGCAGTCCCCGTCTTCGCTGCGACGTCCATGGAAGGAGAAAACCCGACCGGCGCCGCCGTGCCCGAGGTCACCACCGCCTGCATGGCGGTCCCTACTAGCTCGGCCGTGGCTGGCGAGGTGGCCTGGCTGTATTTGGTCGGCTGGTAGAGCTGGACCAGGCGGCCCTGGGAGTCGCGGATCTCGGCCATGACGTGGGGAGTCATGACCACGCCGTTGTCGGCGATGCCCTCCGCCACCATGGCGTTCTGCAGAGCGGTGGCGGTGACGCTCTGCTGGCCAAATGCCGAGTAGGCAAGGTCGGGAGGATTGGCCTCGAGCGTGGCCTCGGAGTCGATCCCGGATGTGGCCACGTTGTCGAGGTCGATCGGTGGACGCTTGTTCCACCCGAACAACGAGGCCTGCTGGCTCAAGTTCTGTGCGTCGACCGCCAGACCGAGCATGGCGTACCCGGGATCGCAGGAAGCGGGCAGCATCTGCTGAATGGTTCCGCCGCAGGGTTTGCCTGGAGGGGCCGCCGAATCGTTGCACACCACTTTGTCGGTGTCCGGGATCTGGTTCTTAGCGGTGCAACCAGCTACGGGAAAGACGAAGTTGGCCTGGGTGGGTTGGAGGTTGTACGCAGCGGCGGTGGTCACCACCTTGAAGGTCGACCCCGGGGCAAACGCATCGAAGGTAGCCATGGGGAAGGCCGGGGCCACGCCCTCGGCGTCGGGGGTGCGCGCCGCTTCTCCTGCCTTGATCTCGTTGGTGAGCGCTTGGTTGTTCACCAAGGGCGCTACCAGGGCGTTGGGGTCGTAGGTCACGTTGGAGTACATGCCCTCGATGGCGCCCGTCCTCGGATCCATCGCCACGACCGCTGCATCGGTGTACTGGCGCCCGGCCAGGTTCTGTTGCAGGGCGTTGGCGATGGCCTGTTGGAGGTACGGCTGGATCGTGAGGGAGACGGTGTCGGTGGTCTTGGGTGGCGGGTTGAGCAGCTGGCTCAGTGACTGGGCCGGCTGGGAGTGAGCGACGAGATCGTCGTTGTACACGGCTTCCACACCCGAAGTCCCCCAGTAGGGCGATGAGTAGCCGACGATGCCCATATACAGGGGTCCATTGGGATAGACGCGCTCGTACTTCTGCGGGCTGTCACTGGGCGCTCGGACCGACTTGGCCAGGACCGTCCCGTCGGCCGCCAGGATGTAGCCCCGCTGGTTGTCGTACTTGGTGGCGAAGTTCTTCGGGTTGTTGGCGGAATCGGCGAGCTTCTTGGCCTCGCCGAACTGGATGTGGGTCAGCTGCACCAGGATCACGGCGAAGCACAACAAGATCACCACACCCAGCCAGCGAATTCGTCGGCCCATTCCCAGACCCCTCCCTCACCGAATCAAACTCCTGCCACCAGCCCATTGACGCTTCAGTCGTGCGAGAGGTTCCCACACGCTGCAAAACGGTCGATGTCACCGGTAGGCACCCTGCCGGCATTGCCTGGGGCCCGTAGATGCCGTTAGCTCTTAGGGCGATCTGATCCGAGTAGGGGCGCCAACCCCATCGGGCGTAGCTGCATAAGCTCCAGCGACGGGGACTGAGGGCGGTGGCGGACGTGGAGAGTCTTGAAATGGCCTTTGAGGGACTCGAGCGCGACGGCTTCGTGGTGGTCGCTGACGTATTGTCCGAGCAAGAAGTGGCGCGAGCGCGGTCGAGCCTCGTCGAGGTCGCTCAGCGCGAGCGGGCGGGCGGCATCGACCACGATCCGAAATGGGAAGACGGACCGCGCAACCAGCGTGTTTTTGGGCTTCTCACTAAAGGTGCGGAGTTCGTCAAAATCGCGGAGCATCCGGTGGCGCTGGCGCTGATGAACCACCTGCTCGATCCGGCGTTCCTCCTCTCGAGCATCACCGCCAACATCACCGGTCCGGGCAGCAATCCGATGTACCTGCACTACGACCAAGACTACGTGCCCGGGCCGTGGCCAGCCTTCCCCTTGGTGGCCAACATCATCTGGATGCTCGACGACTTCACCGAGGAGAACGGGGCAACCAGGTTCGTACCTGGTTCGCATCGGGAGGACCACGCCGGTTGGTCGGCCGAGACCATGAGCAGGCGCAGTGGCGAGACAGTGGCGGTGGGCGGGCGTGCTGGCTCTCTCGTGTGCCTGGATGGCCGGGTCCTCCACCAGACCGGTGCCAACACGACGGCCGATCAGCTACGCCACGGGATCATTGCCTACTACTGTCAACCATGGATTCGGCAACAGGAGAACGCCTCCTTGTCGATCCTTCCGGAGGTCTGGCCAACGCTCTCTCCGCGGCTTCGCGAGCTGGTCGGCCTAAGGATGTACCGCGGTCTCGGGTCGGTCTCCGGACCGACCCAGCGTGGATTCCGATACCGATAGCTCGGTAGCGACGCAACCCTGCCGTATGGCTTCGTCTGTCGACGGGAATGAGGCCGAGCTCCTTGCTCAGGTAATGCGCCCCGTCGAAACATCGAGGATTGGGATAGGGCCCGAATAGCGGGGTGGCCGACCCCCTTTTGATCGCGTGTTCGAACGAGCCCGGCTGGGACCTTCTACGAATCCCGTATTAACGAGGACCACGCACCGACCCCCTCAAGGGTCGCGCGTCGCGGCGCTCACGGGCTCACCGAGAACGCACCGAAAACCGAGCTCGTTGCTTGCCTCGTCGGGCAGGTAGCGACCGCGGTCGGTGCACCGGGCGCTCACCCAGTGCTCCCACCACGAGCCCCCGCGTGACACCCGTACCTCGGGCTCTCCAGATGCCATGCTCTCGCGCCCGTCCGTGGGGTCATACGGATAGGACAGAGGAAGGCTTCGTGTCATCTCTCGCACGTTGCCTGCCATGTCCAGCGCACCGTATGGGCTAGCGCCCGAAAGATAGCGCCCGACCTCTGTCGGCCCCGGTCCGCTCGTTTCGAAGGGCAGCGTCGCCCTTCCGTGTCGCTCGAGGGTGCACGCCTTCTCGTTGTCCCAGTCGTTCCCCCATGGAAAGACCCGGCCATCCGTGCCGCGCGCCGCCTTCTCCCACTCGGCCTCGCTGGGCAACGAGACGCGCCTTTCGGCGTCGTTGTTGCTGGCCCATTGGCAGAACGCCATGGCATCGTGCCAGGTCACGCAGACGACCGGCTTGCCCTCTGGGGAGAAGTCGAAGATGGGCTTGCCTTCGGTATCCAACATGGGGCACTTCCACGTCTGCTCACTGCCCTGCTTCTCGGCGGTCGTCTGATACCCCGTCGCTTCCACGAACTCCTTGAACTGTGCCATCGTTACCGGTGTCTTGGCGATGGAGAAATCAGGAAGGAACAGGGTGTGCTGCGGCTCTTCTTCCGCCCAGAGGCTTTCCATACGCCGAGCCTCTGGCGGGACGACCTGGACCAGCCGTTTGACATCACTGGCGGTACTCCCCATCAGGAACTCGCCGGCCGGTACGCGCACATACACCTGCTTCAGGGTGAATTCGTTGCGTGATTTGTTCCGTTTGAAGAGGCTCATGTCGCACCCCTTTCTCGAGGGATTCCTAGCTGCCAGGTCGGAACGGTGCCTACGATGGGGAGCAGGTTCGGCGTGATCCCCTTTGCGTGCAGCGATCCAAACCGCCGCCGTCGGCGGTGATGCCTCCGTTTGAGGTAACGATTACCTCCCAACCTTGACTCGCTCGCTGATCGTACCGCTGGGCGCGTCGACCGGCCCCTCACCTGCGCGCCCGGCGAAGACTGTCGCCCGCAGAGGCGATCAGCCGGACGCCGAAGAAGGGGTTGGGATTCTCAGATCGTTTCGGCGGCGCACAAATGGAGAGCTTGTCGAATCTAGCCAAGCGGGACTACGAACAACGCGGCCAAGGCATCCAGGACTCGGTCGGTCCCTCGATGTTCCGACGCAGAGGTCTGGGCCCGAAACCTGCAGAGCGACGATGTGACCAGGGGTCAGGTGCGTCAGCACCGCCCCGTTGCCGGTGCGCCGGGCTAATTCGGTCGTCCGGGCTCGCAGCTCGGCGATGTCTTCCCCTCTCAGACCCGAATCGGTATAGGTACCCCCCGATCGGGTTTCAGGAGGCGGCACGGCTACACGACGTGCGTGCGAAGCTCGGTCTCCCGATCCTCGTCGACAGTCATGTGCTCGTGCGCCTCGAGGATCCCCATCTCGCCCAAGACCTGGCCGCAGGCACGATCACCTCCAGTCCCCAGACACGGTGTTGGGTGAGTTTGAGGGCGCTCACCACTGTCGTGGCCAACGCCGGACGCAGCGAGCTCAACGAAGTGCGCCGCTCTTCGACGGAGCGGCCGCTCAAAGACGCTCAAAGACTCCGCCGGATCAACCTGCACAGCCTTCTCCGCATCGCATTTTGGCCGCTTCGAGGTGCTCCGGCGAAACGTCCCGCGGCATGCCCACGGCACGAGCTACGTGGTGCAGTCGACGGCAACCTCGAGAGCGGCAAAGAGCTGACGCATTCGCCCGTCGCCCAGGCGTCCGAGGCGTTCGACGAGAAGGCCGACAGAGACGCTTTCGATCGAGTCGAGGTTGACGGCCGACCGCCGCGGGACAGGGTCTTCGCCGGGTTCAAGCACCACTTCGCTGGCCAGACCCCGGATGGTCGTCGTGCACGGCGCGACGAGCGCCCGTCGCAGCCGCGGGATAGCGGCGTCACGAGACAACACGATCACCGGGCGCCGCCCGACCCCTGGGGGCTCGCACCACCAGACCTCGCCCCGGGCCGGGAGCGGGCTCACGAGCCCGCAGCGGCCTCGCCGAAGGAGGCCAAGTCCCCCCACTCGTCGGCCTCATCGAGGGGGTGCGCGTCATAGCTGCCATAGGTGGCGTCGATCTCGGCGGCACGGTGCCGAGCGATCAGAGCTTCGAGGGCTTCGTCGAGAAGAGCGGAATCTGGGATGTTCGGACGCAGCCGGCGAGCATTCGCCAGCCTCTCCTCATCGACCGTCGTGCTGACCCTGGCCCGGCTCATGCCATTATTATGCCACGAAGGTGGCATGCTGGGATCCAAAGTGGTGTTGAGAACGCCCATCGGTTGCACCCGGTGTAGACCACCACCGCCCTGGGCTTGATCGATCGCTTCGAGCTCACAGGCGATCTGGGCCCGAGCCCTCACCGACCTCGACCGCGCGGGCGCTCTCTCAGATCGAGTGCCACCCTTGCCCCCCAAGGGTCATAGGTCTACACACGGAGTCGTTGGACACGAATAGAGGCCGCTCAAGGTCGCGTGCGTACTCGACCCAACCACACAAGTTCTCGGGGCTTGGCGGACGGCTCATCAACTCGGAGGGGCCGCTGGGCAGTTCCCGGCACAGGTCGTGGTCGTGAAGGGGGCCAGGTTCTCCAGCTGGTACACGGAAGTGGTGCCGCCCTCGTCGAAGGCGACGTAGACGACGTCGGTGCCGGCCGCCATCGTCATGTTGGTGGGCTCGCTGTAAAACGAGTTGTTGTCTTGGTCCGGGTTGTCGCACCCGTTGTAAGTGGGCGAATAACCGGTCGCGCCCGTGTTGGTGTAGACACTCACGCCCAGGAACTTGTCGTTGATCGGGTCAACGATCCCTAGGCATCCCCCGAAGTAGACATTGCCGTCAACTTGGGTCATGGCATCGATGGAGTCCGGATTGCTCTGGTTCTTCGACGGGTTCGACTCCGTGGCGCAACTCCCGGGACATCCGCCGTAGATGGTCGTAACCGCCCCCAGGCTCTGGGTCGAGTTCACCGAGTAGAGCCCTCCGCCGTTTGTCCCGATGTACAGGCTGTCGCCCACCGAGGTCATGGTGCTGACCGACCGGGCATTGTTCTGGCCCTCGGGAACCTCCGAGTATGTTCGCCACGTATCAGGCGGCCCGAGAACCGTGCAGGATGTAGCCAGCGCGCAGCTGATCGCCGTGCCCTGGTCAAGTCCAACGTAGAGGTTCGTTCCGTCGGTGTAGACGGAGGACGGCGAGCCGGATGGCCATCCCGTCGGGCTGTCGGCCGACGCGCTGTCCGACTGCAGAGGAAGGCTCCCAGTAAAGTCCCCGTTCGAACCCGTAACCGCGGTGATGGTGCCCCCCTGCCACAGCGTGAAGGCATCGATCCCTCCAGACGCACCGGGCGGTGCCGCGGTCGTCTCCACCGGATAGATGCCGCCGGGAAGATCGGCCACCGGGTAGAGGGTGTCGTTCTGCGTGTCGAAGACGCCGTAGCTGGAGTCGGCGCTCCAGCCGACGAAGATGTTCGTCCCTTGAGCGGACATAGTGGTCACGGCGCCGCTGTGACTCGCGCCTCCCATCGGTACCTGTGTCCAGCTGCCTGATGTGGTCGTCGTGCCGAAACTGGTGTTGGCGGTGGTCTGGGGCGGGGTGTACTCGTAGAGGTCGCCGTTCTCGGCCCCGGCGTAGGCGATGTCGTTGACCGTGGCCAGGGCGGTGACCTTTTCGTTGTTGGGCAGTTGCCCCGTGCTGAGCACGCCGTAGGTCGGCGGGGTCTGGCCGCTCGAGACCAGCTCCTGGTAGTCGATGTCGTCGCCCGAGACCGGCTGGGCGTTGACCGGGCACAGTTCGTTGTTCGTCCCGCACAGGCTGGTGCCCGGGACGGTGATCTCGGGGGAAGTGGGCGGCGGTTCATTGCAGCTGTTCCCACTCGGGCACGGAGCATTGGTGGCCCAGTCGATGTTGATGTAGTTGTCCGGGGTGCTGCCGTTCTTACAGGAGTTGGCAGTGTTGGTGTTGGCCGCACCGCAGGCGACGGTGGCGTCCTGGGCCAGGTAGGGCCGGACCGAGGTGTTGTCGGCCCCCATGACGGTGGCCGTGGACTGGGCCAGGCCGATGTTGTCGGTGACCTCGGTGGCGTTGTTGGACGCCTGGCCGTAGAGGTCGGCGTACTGGTAGAGCAGGCCCTCTGTCTGGTCTGCCCAGCTCACACTGGCCTGGCCACCGTAGGGCTCGGCCGCGGTCAGGTTGAAGACGTTGGCGTAGTCCGCGCAGGTGTTCTGGATGTTCACGATGGCCTTGATCAGCCCGACGATGGCGCCGATCGGGACGCCCGAGGCGACGGTGAAGAGGTCGCCGCCCGCCCCGAGGAGCTCAGCCGTCGTCGCAATGGCCGACTGGAGCCCGGGGGTGGACTGGCCCATGGCACTGAGGAGGACCGACAAGGCCGCCTGGGTGGTGTCCTGGGCCACGGTCAAGGAGGCTGGGGAGAGGCTGTCGTCGGCGACCACCGGCTCGGTGACCGTGTCACCGGGCGGAAGGACACCGGGCGGCAAGCCGTCTTGGATGTCCCAGCCGTTGAGGAGCGAGAACCCGGCCGGGTCCGAGCCGGTGCCGTTCCCCTGGTCCACGCACTCGACGGCCTGGCCCGAGAGCGAGACGGGCACGCCGTAATCGGTCGAGTTGACCAGGCTGGCCTTCTGGTCGGTCGTACCGCTCATCGAGTACACCCCGGCGTTGGTGTTGTTGGCCACGGTGACGCTCGAGTCCTCCGTGTCGCTCGTGTGCAAGGAGCGGTCCCCCGCCGTCCAGAAGCCGCCCTCCTGCCAGTCGTAGCTGCCGTCGACCTGATGGAAGTCGCGCATCTGCTGTACGTCGATGCCGATCAGCTTCAAGGCCGTCGCCCTGGTCTTCGTCCAGGACGAGGTGAGCCCATTGGCCTCGAGAAACGCGGTGACCGAGGCCGGCAGGGTGACGTGGTAGCTCCGGTTCACGTCCGGCTTGTCCAGATGCGCGTCCACAAAGGTGTCGGAGTACTCCGGATCGTAGGTGGATGGCCCGCTCGGGAGCAGGATGCGAGCCACCGACAGGTGGATGATGGCCTCATCGGCCCTGACGTGGGCGGTGGACAGGTCGTTGGCCACGGCGTAGTTGAGTCCGAAGGTCACTTTGGTCGTGCCGTTCGTTCGCACCGAGACGATGGGGTCCTGGGCCAGCTGCGGCACCGGCATGGCCAGGGTGCCATTCTTGAGGTGGATGCTGTGGTGAGAGCCCTGAGGGAGGTCGCCGGCGGGGGTCGGTGAGGGCGTGCCGGACGAGGTGTTCGGCGCCGGTGCCGACAAGGCGCTCGCGCTGGACGTCGTGAGCGTGGCGGTGCCCAACAACAGACAGAGGGCCGGTACGAACAGCGTGCGAGCAGTCCGACCCGCTCTCCGGTGGGAGCGAAAGGGGTTCAGGTTCATCGTTGGCTCCTCGTCCCTGGGACGTCTTCGCGGCTCGTCGGGGTGCAACTGGTCGAAGGGTGGAAGGACGCCCGGGCGCGAGCCGGGTCGAGCCACCGGCCGCTCGACGTCTCGCCGGCAAGGGAGGGTGCTCGAGTTCCCGCCTCCACCACCGCGTCGCGGAGCTCGGGAACCGACAGCCACGGCTCCTCGGCCAGAGCCAGGGCGGCGACGCCGCTAACCTCGGCCGCCGCCGGAGAAGTGCCGGTCGCGGCTATCGGCGCACCCGAGTCCGAGACTGTCGGGACGTCGAGCCCGGGCGCAGCGAGCGTCACGTCGCGACGGCCGTAGTCCGAGCTGGCGATCAACGCGCCGGTGCCGTCGCTGGCGGCCACAGCGAGGAGATTGGGTAGGCGATAGGCCGCCGGGTAGCTCGGGTATCTGTCGATGTCCGACCCTTCGTTGCCGGCCGCAGTGACGACCAGGACGCCATGGCTCGCGGCAAAGGCGATGGCGGAGCGGACCTGAGAATCGGTTGCCGCGCCCGCAACGCTGAGGTTGATGATCCGGGCGCCTCGATCGACGGCGAACCTGATGGCCGACACCAGGATGGATTGCCTGCCGTCCCCCTGATTGCCGAGGGCCTTCACGTCCAGCAGACGCGCCATGGGTGCCATCCGGTGGACGATGGCCGCCATCTCCGTTCCGTGGCCATTGCCGTCGCGGGGTCCCTCACCGGTGACGAAGCTCCTGCTGTCCTTCCAGTCGACGGATGGGCTCAGCGACGGCAACGGATCGATGCCGGTGTCGATCATCGCCACTGAAATGGCGGAAAGTCGTCGGCAGCCAGTGTTTATGGCACCCGAGGCGGCAGCCTGGGGCGGTACCGCAGCCACCACCGAGACCAGGGCCGCGATCGCGGCCATCCACACCGTCGGTTGTCGCACTGGGAAATCCTCCGCCGCGCCGGCCGGGTATCACTCGGCCTTGGTCGCGAAGTCGAGTCCGGCGTCGTCGACGCTCTCGTAGGTGCCGACGAACAGGTCCACTGTCTTGCTGGCCATGTCGCTCCTCTTGCTTGGGGATGTTGCGATTCGCCGGGCCGCACCACTCGTTCGCCGGAGCTCGCCAACCTTTCAGTAGCTAGATACAACCCCATTATTAGAGTGACGTCAATAAATGATTGGAACCTTTTCCCAGTTCTGGCACAGTAGTGGTATGGGTTGAGGTAGTGAACCCTCCGGCGACCCCAGATGACCCAACCGTGAGCCGTCCCAACCGGCGGGAGCGCAAGAAGGCCGAGACCAAGCAGAAGCTCGTGCAGGCGGCGTCCGAGCTCTTCTGGTCCAAGGGCTACGACGCCACCTCGATCACCGAGATCACCGAACGCGCCGATGTGGCTCCGGGCACGTTCTACCTGCACTTTCAATCCAAGGCTGACGTCGCCCTCCTCCAGTTTCGCCAGTGGATGGACGACTTCCTCGCGCAGCTGAGAGCGCGGCCCGAGGGCGAATCATTGGATCAGATGTTGGCGGCCACCCTCCACGCCCTGAGCGATGCCGGCTACGCCAGCGGCCAGGCCCTCCGAGACACCGACGGCCGGCCGCTGCCTTCGGTGGTGATGGGGATCCTGTTCACCGAGACAGCGTTGGAGATCGCCGGGCGCGTCTACCAGATCATGGTCGAGACCGAACAGGCACTGGCGCGCTTCTTCAGCCGGCGGCTCGGATACCCCGACGGTTCGCTCGAGCCCCAGATCATCGCCTCAGCGTACGTCGCCTCTTGGCGAGTTGCCGTCTACGGTTTCGCCGACATGGTGGCTGCCGGAGTGGACCCGCCTTCCCCGGACGAGATCGGGCTCCAGGCCTTCAATGCCTACTGCAGGGGGCTCAACCGGCTCCACGCGACGAGGCGTGGTTGACGGCCCCTGATTCGCGGTGTGGGGACAGTGTGCCAATGGACGTGAGGTGAAGGAGCTTCGCCGGGCGAACGAGATCCTGAACGCGGCAACGGAGATGGTCGAGGCGATCCCAGCCGGTTCGGTTCGTGGTGGTGCGGGATCGCCCTCAATCACGGGCGCCGCTACCTCACCGCACGGTTGAGGGAACCCGTCCCTCTCGAAGGTCTCCCCGACCAGCCGGCGAAGAGCAGTGAGGAGCCCGGAGCGCGCTGCGATCGAGACCAAGTCTCCGAAAGAGGTCAAGCCAACGGCTTGACCTGACTCGATGCCGTCGAGAGGGCACTGGAAGGAGAGGCGAGATTCTCCAGCACCGAGGAGATCATCGTCTGGAGGTAGGTGGAGATCTGCGGGTAATCCGGCGTCACCGGTCGGTCGACGGTGACCTTGGCAAGGGATTCGACTTGCTGGAAGTACGGCGCCTGTGAGAAGAGGGCCTGGTTGTAGGAGGCCTGGTCGGCAGGGGGGTCGCCCGTGGCGACAGCGCGTTGTTCCTGGACCTGGGGGTTGTCGAGATACTGGATGAACTCCCAGGCCGCCGCAGCGTGGTGGCTCTTCGCGTTGAGGGCCAGCATCTCGCCACCCAGAGGCGCCTGCTTGGAGCCGTTGCCGGGGGGAAAGGCGGTGAAGCCGATCTCGCTCACTGGTACGGCCGAGTCCGCCTCGGCGGCGGCCCCGAAGACAAACGGGTAGTCGATGGCGAACGGCGTCTGGCCAGAGGTGAAGGCCTTCTGGACCTCGCCCTCTTGCCATCCGGTCACCGCCTGTGGGGCGATGCCGTTGGAGTAGATGGTGTCGTGCTCGAATTGCAGCGCCTCAAGGTTCTGGGGCGTGTCGAGGTTGCTCGGGTTGAGCTGTCCACCGAAACCACCCTCGAAGCACATGAAGGCGGTGATGGCTCCTTCGTACTTGGCACCTTCGAAGGCGAGCCCCTCCTGCAGCGAGGGATCCATCTGCATAGCTGTCCGGGCGTCCTGGACGAGCTGCTGCGGCGTGCTCGGCGGGGTGGGTACCAGGTCGGTGCGGTAGAACAGTCCTTCGGGATTGATGAACCACGGGATGGCGTAGGTCTTGCCCTGGTACTGACCGGCCTTGACCTGGCCCGGGAAGAAACGAGACAGATCTGGGCTGTACTTGTCGAGCGGGGCGACCCAGCCGGCTTTGGCGAACGTGGCGGGATAGGTCACATCGGACTGGATCACGTCAGGCGTATTCGAACCGGCCCTGAACCGCTGCTCGATCTGGTGCAGGAACTGCGTCGAGTTGGAAGACAGAACCAGGATCTGGATGTGAATGTTGGGATGCAGCTTCTCGAAGGCGTTGGCCGCGTCCTGGGTGGCCTGTTCCTCAGTCCCTAACCCTGCGGCGGCGAAGACGACCGTCTGGTTGGCGTTGGCGCCGGTTCCCGAGGTGCTGGAGCTTCCGCTGCTGCTGGAGCTTCCGCTGCCACAGGCCGACGCCACCAAGGCGACCGCGGCGACTGCCGACCCGAGCCGCCAATGCCGAATCCGGCGTCCCCTGCCGGAATGACCCCCCATCCTTGACCCCCCGTTGAAGCGTCGCCGACGATTCCAGGCACCTGCGGCGACCCAAACCAAACGCAACCTTGGACCAACCGAAGAGTAGCGAGCGCTCGGCCCGGGCACCGACGACCACTGCACAGCTCGGAGTCAACTTTATACTTGAAGTGGACTATAAAAACAGGTTAGTGTTTGCTCCTACGAGATGCAGCGAAACGACCAGGAAGGCGGACCCGTGAACGTAGTGAGACGGCGGGAGCGGTTGGCTGGTGAGGCAGGAGTGCTCGCCCAGCTCGGCCCTAGCAGGGCCCGCAGGCGGCGGACCTGTCCGATGCCGGTGTTGGCGATTGTCGTCCTGCGGTTCACTTTGGTAGCGGATCGGAAGCCGGGGTGGGGCTGGTGATCTTCTTGCCGCGAATTGCTCGGGCGCTCCACCACCCGGCCCTGGCCGTCATGCTGGGCCTTCTATTGCTCGGGATCGGCAGCTATGGGTTGGTGAGCGGCGACATCCCCACCCTCTGGGCGGGTTTGATCGTGGCAGTGGGCGCCCTCAACGTGCTGCGTTTCCTTCGCCAACCGCCTGACAACGCCCGGCGTGCCGCTACGTCGTAGCGACTGAGACAAACCAACCAGCTCCATAGACAAGCACTGGAGGTAACCCATGCCAGCGGAAGCGACACAGGCGATGATCGGCATCGCCCGACACGACACCGACGTCCTGGAAGGCCTGCTGCAGGCCCGAGTTGAGATCCAGGAAGCCTCAGGCCTCGATCCCAAGACCTACGCCCTGATTAACATCGCCGCCTTGATAGGCATGGACGCGGCGCCTGCGTCCTATGTGTGGCAGGTGGGGTTAGCGATTGAAGCTGGCGCCAGCCCAGAGGAAGTCCTGGGGGTGCTGATGGCCGTGAACCCGGTTGTCGGCAACGCCCGAACCGTGGCCGCCGCCCCGGAATTGGCGCTGGCACTCGGCGTCGACTTGGAAGCCCTGGGGGCGGACTGATGCCGTTCGTACGCCGAGACCCTCTCCTCCGAATGGCGGCCGTGGGTGGCGTCGCCTACATGGGTGCGCGGGCCGCTGGCCGGCGAAGCCAGGCCCAAGCGCAACAACGGCCCAAGCGCAACAACCGGCCCAGGCACAACAACCGGCGGCAGCGCCACAACCCGAGCCCGCAGCATCGAGCGAGCCGTCCATGGACGAGAAGCTGGCGGACGTGAAGCAGCTCGCCGAGCTCCACGCCTCGGGGGCCCTCACCGACGAGGAGTTCGAGCGACAGAAGACGCTCCTTCTGGGCTGACAATCTCTGGTATGGCCGTTCCACGAACTTCGCCCCCCGCACCAGCCGATCGGAGTGACGTCGTACCGAGGAATGCCGCCGCGGGCTCGCCGGCTGCACCCTCACGGCGGGAACGGAAGAAGGCGGCAACTCGGGAGAAGCTGATCGACTGCGCGAGCAGACTCTTTCTCGACAAGGGTTACGAACAGACGACGGTCGAAGAGATCACTGAAGCGGCCGATGTCGCCCCAGCGACCTTCTACTCGTACTTCTCCAGCAAGGGCGATGTGGCGATGGCACGACTGGACGAGTGGCTCGACGCCATGTTTGACGCGCTGTCGGCCCGGCCGCTCGAGGAGGATCCAGACGTCATGCTGGCCGCCGCCTTCGCCCAGATGACGGAACTGGGCTACGTGGGGACGGGCCGGGTTCGCGGTCAGAAGGGCGAGCCGCTGCCCGCGGTCCCCATGGCGGCACTGTGGGCGGAGTCTTCGCCGGAGGTGGCGGGTCGCTTCTACCAGTCGCTCATCCGCGGTCAGCAGCGGCTGACCCCGATGTTCCGCGAACGCATGGGGTGCCCAGAGGAGGCTCTCGAACCGAGGATCGTGGCGGCGACCTATTTCGCCACCGTTGTCGTGTCCATCTACGGCTTTGCTGACGTGCTGCAACGGGATCCCGATCCCGGCCCGCCGCAGGATCTCGCTCTTCAGGCCATCGAGGCCTACATGGAAGGCATCAGAGCGGTGATGGCCCGGGCACGCCGTCGACCGACAGCAAAGCGGTCCGCCGGGTCGGCCGCTCGGCGAAACCGGCGGGCAACGAGATGAGTTTTTGCCGGCTATCGACGCCGGCTAAATAGTGACCCCCCTGTCGCCGGGACGGATTCGAGCGTGTCTTCGCACTCAACCTAGGGTTGGCCCAGCGCTGAGATGGCCGGATGTCACTGTCAGACGCAACACCAAGTTCTGGTCGTGTTGCCACTGGTGAAGGCCAACCACGCGGCTCACCCCGGGAAGCGTCGCTCGAGGCGAACTATTCGGTGTGGTGTGCACGAAGCCAGTTCAGGACCTCGGCGGCATGCGTGTCGGGAGGAAAGACCGGATAAAAGATGCGCTCGATCGCTCCTTCGTGCACGACCATGGTCAATCTCTTGAGCAAGGTACGCCTGCCACCGCCTTCGTGCCCGGACGGAAGCTCAATACTGAAGGTCGGAAGACCCAGGGATTGCGTTAGCTTCAGCTCCGCGTCGCTCAGGAGCGCAAACGGCAGGCCCAGGCGTTCGGCAGCCTCTTGCTGGTAGGGAGTCGACTGCGTGGACAGACCGAAGACACCTGCGCCCTCGTCCGCCAGCTCGGCTGCATGATCACGAAAGCCGCAAGCCTCCGGTGTGCATCCCCGGGCACCCGGGATGTCGTCCCAGCCTGCCGGGAGATCAACTCCGGGCCGCCCGGTCATCGGGTACGTGTAGAGCACGAGGCGCTCAAAGCCAGCGGGAACGGTGTCTATCCGCACCTCGGTACCAAACGTGGACCGCAAGGACAGCTCCGGCACGGGCAGTCCTACGAGGTGGGCTGCAGCGCCATCGTCGCGTGGACGGGCCAGACCGCCGGGGAGTTGGGAGAAATCCTCGGACATGACGCTCAGTCAAGCAGGGTGCGAGCGAGAACTCGCAGCCCGCAGACGGGATGTTCAGTGTCGTAGTCCGACTCGACACCCCTGGCCGGCTGAAACCCAGGTCCCCAGAGAGCCGATGGCGACCGGCGGCTCTTCGTTCGGTGGCAGCCCCCGACGCCGGCCTTGGGCCCTGGCACCGATGGGAAGACTCCGGAGCGGGCCTCCCCGTTCCTTGTCGTAGCCCGGGCGGTGGACCAGGGCGCCGACGAGGGCCTGGCTCGTCACCACCGCGGGGTGAGAGGATTCGAGCGATGGAATACGAGGTGCGTCGTGTAGCGGGTGCGCTTGGGGCCTTGGTCACTGGCGTGGACCTCACCCAGATCGACGACAGCGAGCAACTCGATGGGGTGCGTGAGGCGCTGGCCCAGAACCTGGTCGTCTTCCTCCCCGACCAGCAGATTGGTCTGGACGATCTCGAGCGAGTGACCGATCTCCTCGGCGGAAGGGACACCACTCCGTTTGTGAAACCGTTGGAAGACCGGCCGTTTGTCATCCGGGTGGTCAAAGAGCCCGCCGATCAGCTCAACTTCGCCAACGCCTGGCACAGCGATCTGAGCTACCTCCCCGAGCCGCCCTCCTACACCTTGCTCCACGCTGCCGAGGTCCCGTCCTTTGGAGGAGACACGATCTGGTCGAACCAGTACCTGGCCTACGAATCGCTGTCACGGGGCTTGAAAGAGACCCTCGCGGGGCTTCGGGCCGTGCACTCGGCCGGCATGGCCTACGGAACGGGCGGACTCCTGGACCAGGTGAAGGACCTCACGTCCATGGCCATCGCTCCTTCAAGGGAAGCGTTCAAGGAGCACAGCCATCCTGCGGTCATCGAGCATCCCGTGACCCATCGGACGGCGCTGTATGTGAACCCGGTGTACACGACAAGGTTCGAGGGCTGGAGTCCTGCCGAGTCCCAACCATTGCTCGATTACCTCTACCGCCACGCCACCAACGAGAACTTCACGTGCCGCTTCCACTGGGCCCCGCACACGCTGGCGATCTGGGACAACCGCTGCACGATGCACAACGCTCTGAACGACTATTCGGGTGTGCGTCGAGAGATGTTTCGCACGAGCGTCAAAGGCTCTGCCCCGATGCCTCGCCGCTCTGACGGAGCCGCAGTGTGACGGATCGGACGCCGATCCTGGACGACGGGGAATCGAAGATGCCCTCACGCAGGGCTTCGACCTGAAAGGATGGCCGGAGACCCCCGACCGAGGAGTGACGTGGAGATGTCGCCACCCACGAGCCATACGCTGGATGTCCCCGGGGCGCGTTTGTACTACGAGGTGCAAGGCTCGGGCCCTGCGCTCATGCTGGTCGGCCACCCCATGGGCGCTTCAGGGTTTGCCCCGATCGCGCCACTGCTCGCCGAGACCTACACGGTCGTCACCTACGACCCCCGAGGCTTTGCCCGCAGCACCATCGACGACTCCGACCAGGACGCGGAGCCGGACCTGCTGGCCGACGACGCACGACGCGTGCTGGATGCGGTTGGCGAGGTGCCGGCGCATGTGTTCGGCAGCAGCGGAGGCGCGATCACCGGGCTCGCGTTGGTCGCCCGCTACCCCGGCCACGTCGACACCCTCATCGCCCACGAACCCCCACTCGCCCTGCTCCTGCCAGAGGCCGAGGAGGCGCGTGCCGGAATGCAGGAGATTTACGACACCTACCGCGAGAGCGGGATCAGTGCCGCATGGTAGAGGTTCTCTGACCTTTACCGGCATGAACATCGCGGCCTCAGGGCGAGGCTTCCGAACCGCAGCCACCGTCGGCCGAGGCCGTGGCGACAAGCGAGCGCTTCTTCGGTCACGGCCTCCTGCCCATCGCTCTCTACCAGCCGGACTTCCCCGCCCTACAATGTCACGGCCCGGGTCGTGGTCGGCGGCGGGACCGACTCCAAGGGTGAGTTCCCTCATCGCACGGCCGTGGCTCTTGCCAGACGCCTTGGCACGCCGCTGATCGACTTCCCTGGGGGCCACGCCGGTTTCGTCAGCGAGCCGAAGGAGTTTGCTGCCGTCCTCTGCCGTACCTTGGCATAGGCCACTCAAGGGCTGGGGCGACCGTCCCCTCCGGGGTGTCGAAGGCCGCACCGTTCTGTGGGTGAGGCACGGCTCAGGGCAATGTCTCGTCCCACGGTTCGAAGAGCCCCTCAAACTCGAGCTTGCCGTTGCGGACCCGTCCGTAGAGCAGCCAGTCGCCCCGGAACATTCCGTGCTCGTTGGGCGAACAGGCGATGTGCGCCCGCGGGCCGCCTGTCGTGCTCGGCATGAATCGAATCCGCTCGAGTCCGGTCTTCAACCCTTCTCCACTCAAGATGGGGGCACGTACGAGTCCCTCTACGAGTACCCGTGCCGTGTCGTAGGCGAGAACCGGTATGGCGTTGGGCCACAACGGAGGGTCTTCCTGGTAGCGGCTGGTGAATCGGTCGTAGAACCTCTGGACAAGGGGGTTGGTCGGGTCGAACTGGTCGATCCCCACCCAACCCTCGAACTTCTCGAAGCCCATCAGGTAGAACATGAACGCCGTGGTCATGATCCGAGGCGGGTCCCATTTGAGCTTGTCGAGTGCCTCGCGGAGGAGGCCCTGAGCGGCAAGCATCCCGTAGCCCATGTAGACGAGGGCATCCGGCTCGATGCGTTGAAGGTTCCAGAGGTTGGCGGCCAGGTCGTCGGGAGACTGACTAACCGTTTCCACGGCCGCAACCGAGACGCCCCGTCTACGCGCCTCTTGACGGAAGAACCGGAAGTACTCCTCCCCGTTGGGCGAGATCTCACTGAGCACGGCGACCCGCTGGTGCCCGTTGCGCTTGAGCCAACCCACGATGAGGGCAGCGTCGCCTCCGCAATCGCCGTTGCCGAGCCGGAAGCAGTAGTCGCCGGCGAGGCGCTCGGTTCCCGCCCAGCTGATCAGCGGCACTCTCAACTCTGAGGCCAACGGTCCGACGGTGATGGCGTTGTCCGAGCTGTACGCGCCAGCCACGCCGATGCAGCCCTCGTCGACCAGATAGCGGAACCCGTCCGTGGCGTTCTTCGCCGAGCCATGCGGGAGGCCATTCTCCGGATGCACGACGAACTCGACGGGACGATCCAGTAGTCCCTGCTCGGTGGCTTCGTCGAACGCCATGCGGTGGATCTTGTCGTAGCCGCCTCCGGGGCCGTCGAGGGCGGACCCGAGCCAACCGATCTTGATTGGTTCCATGAGCTTTCGCTTCCCCCTCTTGGTTTCGTGAGCGGCGGTACAGGACCCGGCCGACAGCCCCGTCTCCTACCCGCCGTGGCCCGCCGTCCATTCCAAGACGGCCCCGAGTGGCCACGAGTTGACGATGCGATCCAATGGGACGTCGGACTCCGCGGCCTGTTCGCAGCCGAAGATCTGCCACTCGAGCTGCCCTGGGGCGTGGGCGTCGCTGTCGATGGTGACCAGGCATCCAAGTTCGATGGCTCGTTGCAGGAGATCCGGTGGCGGGTCGCGCCGGTCGGGCCGGGAATTGATCTCGACCGCGGTGCCCGTCCGGGCGCACGTACGGAAGACCGCGTCCACGTCGAACGTCGAGGGTGGACGCCCTCGACCCGTGATGATCCTGCCTGTGCAATGCCCGAGCACATCGGTATGTGGGCTCTCGAGGGCCGCCAAGAGGCGCTCGGTCATCGCGGCCTTCTCCATGCGGAGCTTCGAGTGCGCACTGGCGACGACGACATCCAGTCTTCCGAGGTACTCGTCCTCGAGGTCGAGTGAACCGTCCTCGAGGATGTCGACCTCCATCCCGGTCAAGAGCCGAAAGGGAGCGAGTCGCTCGTTGAGGTCGGCCACCAGTTCCAACTGGCGGCTGAGCCGCTCGGCATCCAGACCGTGGGCGACAGTGAGCCTTGCGCTGTGGTCCGTCAGAGCGAGGTAGGCGTGTCCGAGCTCGGCGGCCGCCTTTGCCATCTCCTCCACGGGCGAACCCCCATCGGACCAATCCGAGTGGCTGTGGAAGTCGCCGCGAAGTGCTCGGCGCAGGACCTCCGCAGCCGCTGAGGGCAGCCGCTCGTCTGATACGGAACGATTCTCGAGCTCCTGCAGGTAGGAAGGCATGCCACCGGCCAAGCACTCCTTGATCACGCGCGCCGAGGTATCTCCCACCCCAGGAAGCGTGGCCAGGCGGCCAGTGGCCGCCAGCCGGTCCAGCTCCGTGATGTCCAGCCCATCGACCACCGCCGCCGCGCGCCGGAAGGCTCTCACCTTGTAGGTACTCACCCCATCGCGTTCGAGGAGGTAGGCGATCCGTTGCAGGGCCGAGTGGGGGTCCATGGACTCTGGGGGCGTCACTGGGCATCATCGTAGGATTCGCTCGGCTCCGGCGCCGCTCCGCCGGGATCCGCAGTTCGGCCGTGCGGCTACCGCCATCCACCGTCACCGATTCGGTCACCCAGGCGCTGAATACCGGCAGGCCGTGCCCGGGGTTTGGAGACGGATCTCGTAGTGGCGGCGACGACGGCGTAGGGGTGGCGGATACAGATGACCGCCCGGCGCCGGGATCTCGGGCGGTGCGAACGCGCACTCCAGCCGGCGGAGTTCGCTCCTGAGCCGGGAAACAGAGCCCGAGCTCCGGGTCAGTCGCTGAGCGGCTGACCGTCGACGGTCACCTGAGCACGGTCCGGATAGAAGGACAACATCGCTTTCACTTCCGCTGCCTCAGTCGTAGGCGTCTCGTAGCTCCACGCGAGTCCGTCATGGGTCTCGCCGTCGATGTCGACAGACCAGTATGACGCCTCACCCTTGAACGGACATCTGGTATGGAACGTCGTGGGCAGCAGGAGATCCATCCGCACGTCGTCCCGCGGCAGGTAGTACCGGGCTGGCAGCCCGGTCTCGTCGAGCTTCATGGCCCGGTCGGTGGTGGCAAGCAGCTGGCCGCCCAGCCTGACTTCCACGTGGGCGGCGGGCCGGGACGATGCTGACGGTATGGCCTCGTGTCATAGCTACTTCAACGGCTCGGGCGATCAGTGCTATTCCTGATCCTCGAGCGCCTTGGCTCCTGACCCTCCACTGCGACCGGATCTCTAATCGCCCAGCGCCGTGACAGTAAGGATCATCTGTAGCTTCGAGAACTGGGGACAGATTCTGTGGCTATCGCTACGAGGACCCGAGCCATGTCCGCGGGCCGGCTCAGAAACGGAGAATGCGACGCCCACAGCAAGTGTGCGTTGGTTAGCCCTAGGCGGCGGAGAGAACTCTCATGATAGTAGTTGATACCCGATCGGTCATCGAGACAGGCGATCAGGGTTCTTGGCGTGTCCAGCTCCCAAAACGAGCGCATCTCGATCGCGGTTTCCGTCGGACCGATCTGCTGCGGGGTCAGTCGAGCGAACGCGGCTCGCGCGGTGGCCTCGTCACAATCATGAAAGAAGTGGTCGCGGGCTCCCTCGTACGAGGAAAAGGTCATCTCCGGTCCGTGAGGTCCTTCGCTGACCTCGTAATACCTACTGGTCCCCGCCACGTCGACGGAGTGGGTAGCACCCATGGCCTCACCTTCGACGGGCACTCCTGCGGCGAGGTAGACAAGGTGGCTGAGCGAATCGCCAAAGGCGTCCGCCGCGATTGATGTGACATAGCCGCCCATTGAATGACCCACGAGGACATCACCATCCCGGAGGACCTCGACGACGGCATCCCGGTAGCCCTCGAGGGTTGCCCGTTCGGCAACTCGGGCTCCGTGGCCGGGAAGGTCGGGCGCCACCGCGGTGTGACCTGCCCCCTGCAGTTCGATGATCATCGGCTCCCAGCACCACGCACCATGAAAGCCGCCGTGGACGAGGACGAATCGCATGGAAAGCCATTGTTGATCAAATGACGGGCCCGGTCC
The DNA here is from genome assembly GCA_963773635.1 of uncultured Actinomycetes bacterium. Classification (GTDB taxonomy): domain Bacteria; phylum Actinomycetota; class Acidimicrobiia; order Acidimicrobiales; family RAAP-2; genus CAVZBW01. The sequence continues at coordinate 2,559,966 of CAVZBW010000005.1, forward strand.
AGAAGCAATGGAGCGCGTCTCTTCCTCGGCGGTCAGCGACCCTAACGAAGCTCTTGTGCTCGCCCTACACCGGGACTGCGGAACAGCCCTGTGACGGTCAGACTGGTCCGGTGACCTTCGCACCTCCCCCGCGCTCGGCATGCTGGCGACATACCGGCCTTCGAGTCGGCTTCGAGGTCGCCTATTTCACTTGCAACCCTGACGGGCTAGAGATCCGTGGAACGACTACTGGGATCCAAGACGATGACCCGTGGATCGTGAGCTACACCGTGACACTGGATGACTCGTGGCACACGCGAGCCGTGCGGGTCATGTCGACAAGCATCGAAGCAGTCGCCGAGCGTTTGATCGACTCCGATGGCCAGGGTCATTGGACGGTGGACGGTAAGTCGGCGATAGAGCTCGACGGTTGCCTCGATGTGGACCTCGAGTCATCGGCCATGACCAACGCCCTGCCAGTCCATCGTCTCGACCTCGCAGTCGGTGATACGGCAGCCGCGCCTGCCGCCTATCTACGAGCACCTGCCTTGGAGGTTGAGAGACTCGAACAGCACTACACCCGAATCGACGATCAAGACGGTCTTCAGCGATACGACTACCAAGCTCCTCGTTTCGACTTCCGATCCGTCTTGTCTTATGACCGGCACGGCCTCGTGCTCCATTACCCAGGCATAGCCGAGCGCGCTCAATGAGAACTGTCCTGACCTCCCGGCGATCGCGAGCGCCCGCCGACTAACTGACGTAAGAGAGCGCCTCAGCCTTGTCGTCGAAGCCGACAATCTCCACGACTCTGCCGTTGCGTACGGTGAGCACCTGGAATCGAAGGGCCGTTCCGCCACGCTCCCGGGCGTTCCCTGTGCCTCGCACGCTCATGCTCACGAGAAGCCGATCACCAAGGACTTCGACGGTATACACGCTTGCCCGGACGCCAGCATCTCGACCGCGCTCGTACCAGGCCAGCACTTGGTTGCGGCTCTTGCATCCGGGATTTCGAGCGCCAGGCGCTCCCCACGTCACGCTCGGGTCGAGCAGCTCCGCAAAGGCTGCGAGGTCCTCCGATACGAGTGCCTTTTTGACCAGCGCGGCGATCTCGTCCATGTCCTTTCCCATCGATCCCATCGTGCCACCTGAGGTTCGACTGTAGGATCCCCCGTGAGTGTGGCGGCGCGCATCTCGGGGGCGTCCTTGATGGACCTAGCCACGGCTACTCAGACAGCGGAACCATCGGCGGCGGAGCGCGCTGTTCCCTCGCCGGGTGCCCCGCTCAGGGTGAGAACGCTCCGACTGCGGATGCCGACTCTGATCGTCGTGATCCTCGGTCTTGTGGTCACCGTCGTACTCACCATCTTGGCTCGAGGCAACTACACCGATACCGAACAGCGGCTCACAGCACTTCAGACCCGTCTCACCGGGCAGTTGCTGGAGACGGCGCCCCTCCAGATCGAAAGCACACTCGACCGGGTTGCCGGCCTCAGTGCGGAGTCGAATGACCCCGTGGCCACGTTCGAGTCGGCGATTGCGCCGTCGATGCGACCACGGGGCCAGTTTGTATCCTCATCGTTGGTTCTCGTTCCGTCGACCGGTCCACGGGTGCTGGCTCACTTGGGCGCTACGCCGATCAGGAACCCCGAAGGTGCCGTCTCCACAGCGATCTACGAGCGGGCAGCGAGGTCGACCTCTCTCGTCACGACGCGGGCGGTCTCGCACGGAGTGCAGCGCCTGGGCTTCCTCGTCTCGGCCCACGGGCCGGGTGGCACCTTCGTCGTCGGAGCGGGACAACAGTTGCCGGCGGCTGCACACATCGCGATCCCGGCCGGCTCTCCGGAAGCTCAGTTGAACGTTGCGCTCTATTACGGAAAGCGTGTCAGGCCAAGCGATCTGATTGCGACCAATTCGCCGAGCCTGCCGATCAGTGGCACCTCCTCAAGGGTGACCGAGTCGTTCGGCACAAGTTGGCTCACACTTGTCGCCGCGCCCAGCTCTCCACTCACCGGAGGTTGGGCCGAGAACCTTCCGTGGGTAATCCTCGTAGCCGGACTGGCGCTGACCGCGAGTGCGGCCGTCATCGCAGAGTGGCTCGCCCGGCGCCGTAGTCTCGCCGAGACCGTCGCCGGAGAGACCCACGAGCTGTACCAAGAGCAGCGCATCGTCGCGGAGACGCTGCAAGTCGCGCTCTTGCCCAAGGACCTTCCACTGTTGCGCGGGTTTGACGTCGCGGCGCGCTACCTGCCGGCCACGCGCGGTGTGGAAGTAGGAGGAGACTGGTACAGCGTGACACCGGTCGATCCAGACCGGTTCGTGTTCGTCGTTGGTGACGTGTCCGGACACGGCATCAGTGCGGCCAGCACGATGGCTACCCTGCGGTTCACCATCCGAGCGCTGGCAAAGCTCGGGTTGCCGCCCGCCGAGATCCTGGAGCGAGCGAACGGGGAAATCGACGTCGTGGACGGTGGACACTTCGCTACGGCGCTCATCGGATCGGTCGACATCTCTGCCGGCACCCTGACCCTGGCAAGCGCAGGCCATCTTCCTCCCCTGCTGGTCACGCCGAGTGGCTCCGCCTACGTCGATCTCGCCGTCAGGCCGCCGCTCGGGCTCCGCCAGCTCTCGTTCGAGGAGAGGACCATCGAGTTCGCTTGCGGAAGCACCCTTGTCGCCTTCACCGACGGGTTGGTCGAGAGGCGAGATACGGGCATCGATGCCGGATTGGATCGGCTCGCGTTCGTGGCATCGAGTCCCGAGGCCGCTCCGAGCAACGTCATGGCGTCCGTCCTCGCCGACCTCCCCGGCCCCGATCACGAAGACGACGTGGCGTTCCTGGTAATTCGGCGCCTCGACGAGGTCGCGAGGCCACCGGCCGCGAGTTCGGCTGCCGACGGACCGATATCGACCACTTCACCACCTGGACTCGAACGGCACCGAGAAGATCGAGAGCCGACGGTCCCAACCACCTGAGCCGCTCCGGCCACGACACCGAGACCGCCTACGACGCTGGCCCTGCCCAGCGGGGCCCGGGGCAGGGTGTCCGACGGGCTCTGCCGCCCGTGAATCGTCACGCCCTTCCAGGTACTGTCTGCTGGACTTATGTTCGCTGCGTAGCGAGCGTCATCAAACCAGGACTCCGACGTTGACATGGAGAGAGCGCATGCGGATCGAGGACATTGAGTACATGGTTGGAGGGAGCCGGATGGTCGGACATCTGGCCATCGACGAGGGGGAGCCCAGGTCCCGGCCCGGCGTGTTGGTATGTCACGAGGGTCCAGGCCTCGACGAGCACGCCAAAGGTCGTGCCGAGCGCCTCGCCGGTTTGGGTTATGCCGCCTTCGCCCTCGACTACCACGGCGAGGGCAAGCCGCTCGAGCGGGACGAGATGATGGGGCGGCTGGGGACGCTCATGGGCGATCCCGACAAGATTCGGGAGCTGGCCAATGCCGGGTTGGCAAACCTACTGGCCCAAGACGAGGTCGATCCCACCAGGGTGGCGGCCATCGGGTACTGCTTCGGTGGCACGATGGCTCTCGAGCTGGCGCGCAGTGGCGCCGATCTCGCCGTCGTCGTCGGGTTCCACTCGGGGCTGGGGACACAACGTCCCGCTCGCACCGGCGAGGTGAAAGCCGGGATCCTCGTATGCATTGGCGCCGATGATCCGATGGTGCCGGCGGAGCAGCGGGCGGCGTTCGAGCAGGAGATGCGGGTCGCCGACGTCGACTGGCGCATGAACATCTACGGCGGTGCCGTGCACAGCTTCACCAACCCCAATGCCGAGCTGTCGGGATTCCCCGGGGTGGCGTACCACCAGCCCACAGACGAACGGTCCTGGCGAGCCATGCTCGACTTCTTCGACGAGCGACTGGGCCCCTGTTGATCGGAGTCTGATTCGTCCCTCTTGGCCACTCCTCCGAAGAGAGCGGGTCCTTGGCCTGCTGCCCAGGTCATACGACAGGTCGATCCTGGTGGATCAGGATTATCCTCTTGGCCATGGCGCTGGTCCAAGGAAAGGTCGCATTCATCACCGGAGCAGCACGCGGACAAGGCCGGGCGCATGCTGTGCGCCTCGCGGAGGAGGGCGCGGACATCATCGGCGTAGACGTATGCGCCGACATCGCTTCGGTGCCGTATCCGCTGGGCTCCGCGGAGGAGCTGGGGGAGACCGCGGAGCTGATTGAGAAGACCGGACGGCGCGCCCTGATGCGAAGAGCCGATGTTCGCCACTCCAGCGAGCTACGAGACGCCGTGGCGATGGGTATCGCCCAGTTTGGGCACATCGACATCGTGGTCGCCAACGCGGGGATCGCGACGATGGGCCCCGATTCGACGGATCAGGAGGCGGAAGCTGCCTGGGAGGACGTGCTCGCAGTCAACCTGACCGGGGTGTGGAACACGGTCCGGGCCTGCATGCACTCAATGATCGCACGAGGTGAGGGCGGATCGATCATCCTCACCTCCTCGACGGCCGGGCTGAAAGGCCTCGCGTCCCCCGGTTCGTTTGGCCACGAGGCCTACGGCGCCGCCAAGCACGGCGTCGTCGGGCTGATGCGGCAGTTCGCCGTTGAGCTGTCGAGCGCCCGCATCCGTGTGAACAGCGTGCACCCGACCGGCGTGGACACCATGATGGTCCGCAACCCGGCCATGGAGAAGTTCCTTGGCGAGTTCCCCGACGCGATCTCGAGCCTCACCAACCTGCTGCCTGTCGAACTCCTTCAACCGCGCGACATCAGCGACGCGGTCCTGTTCCTGGCCTCGGACATGGCGCGCTACATCACGGGGGTGACCCTTCCCGTCGACGCCGGATTTACGGTCAAGTAAGAACCCCAGCCCGCGCACCCCTGGAGCTGCTCGTTCGCACACCGCGCCGGCTCGGTCCGGCAGGCCCGAGCGCTACCGTCTCGGCTCGTAGCGCATCGCCACTGCCCCCGAGCCGAACTCCAGCCGGCTCACGAGCTTCAAGTCGACATGGTTCGATAGCCCCGCGAACAACGTCGGCCCGTGGCCCGCGAGCCTGGGATGCACCACGAACTCGTACTCATCGATCAATCCCAGCTCGGTCAACGCCAGTGGGAGCTTCACACCTCCCACGAACAGACCCTTGCCCGACTCCCGCTTGAGTTGCTGAACCACCTTGCCCAGATCCCCGCGCACGAGTTCCGCGTTCCAATCGACCTGCTCCAGGGTGCTCGACACGACGTACTTCTTTGCCGCGTTGATCGTCTGGGCGAAGGGTTCCATCCAATCAGGTCTCGCTCCCGTCGGCGCCGGCGGCCGCCACGCTGATTCCATCATTTCGTAAGTCACCCGGCCAAGGAGAAGGACGTCGGCCTGGTTGAGGTTCTCGACAGCGTGACGATGCAAGTCTTCGTCCGCGGGGATTGCACGATGATCGCAGCACCCGTCCAAGGTGACGTTGATGGAGTACCGAAGGGGTCGCATTCGCAAGAGTACCGCCGATGGGGTGCACCGGCGATGTGTCGCCGAAGTCGTGATCTGTCGCAGTCTGCGCTGGTCGACGAGGTCGGTGGCGGTCCAGTAAGCCTTCCTCGACAAAGTCGCCCGAGGAGAGGCCACCGTGGTCCGGATCACCACATCCGCGACACACTATTGGCCGAGTCGTTTAGCTTGAATGAAATATCGGGCCGGACACGGGGTAATGGAGTGGAGGTGAGTGAAGTGCCACACACCTCAATCTGCGACGCTTGCGAAGTCGTGATGGAGCACCCGACGGAGGTAGAGGCCAACGATTGGGTGTTTGTCCACGCCAGGGAGGTGCACAACACGATCCTCGTCGAGGCTGACGTCATCGACCTGGCTGACGGTCGCACCGAGACATTCATCTGGCCGCGAAATCTCCCGCTTGACGCCGACTCTGCAGGGGAGGCGATGGAGCGGATTAGTCGCCGTGCCTCGACGACCTCGTATGCGTTCATGAGAAAGGTGAGGTCGACGTAGGGAAGCCGAGTAGCACCTGTGCGCCCGATTCGTCGCCCTCGTTGATGGTAGAGATGAGCGCCCCGATGACCGCCCTTGTTCGACATTCGCCTGCCTCTCCATCCCAGCGTGTTGGTACCCTGCGCCGATGGTCAGCGACTTACTCCCCGCCCTGCGAACCCAACGCAGCTGGATCAACTACAACCCCGGACCACCGTTCGACTTTCTCCTCGGCAAGCACCCAGTTACGAGCAAGCAGCTGGAGGCCGAGCTCGGCCTGCTCTACCGCGCTGGCTTTCGGGGCCTCGTGACCAACACCATGGCATTCGGGCTCGAACGGGCACCGCAGATCGCCAAGGACATCGGCTTCGAGCACGTCGTAGCCAAGCTCTGGTGGCAGGACGACGACTTGTTGGCGCGCGAGAAGGCCAACCTCGACGATGCGCTCGACGCGGTGGACGCCGTCTGTGTGGGCAACGAGATCATCCAGAAGGGGATCGCCGATCTCGAACGACTTGTCCGCGAGGTCGACGAGGTTCGAGAGCGATCCGGGCGTCCCGTGACCACTGGCTTCCAACCGCCCGACTGGCAGTACCACCCGGACCTGGCGACCTCGGTTGGTGACTTCTCGTTTCTGAACATCCACCCCTGGTGGGTGCTGCACCGCAACGACCCCGTCACAGCCGCCGGTTGGGTATCCGAGGCTTACCAACTCGTCGCCAACACACCGGGTATCTCGCCCGATCGCATCGTGGTGGTCCAAGAGACGTCCTTCCCGAGCGCCGCCCAGCCGCCGGAGTCGGCGCCGGGCGCAACACCGGAGAACCAGCGCCGGTTCTACGAGTTGCTGCTGGCGACCGACGTCCCCTTCGTGTGGTTCTTGGCGGTGGACTCCCCGATGCATCGCGTGGCATCCCCGGTGGGCGGCTTCGGGGGGCTGTGGGATGAGCATTGGCAACCGAAGCCTGTGGTCGATCTCCTCGGCGCTATCCGGTAGCCGGTGGCTCGCCTTGCCGAAATGCCAGGCTGAGCCGATGAACCTCGATGTGCTCTTTGCCGGTGTCCCGGTCAGCGATTTCCGGGCAGCCAAAGCTTGGTACGAAGGCTTCTTCGGCCGCCCAGCGGACGTCGTCGCGCATGACGAGGAAGTGATGTGGCAGGTGACAGGGGGCGGATGGCTGTACATCGTCGGCGACCGGGAGCGCGCCGGCAACGGCATCGTCAGCATGGCGGTGCCGGCAATTGAAGCGGCCGTCTCAGCACTCGAAACGCGCGGTGTGACCGCTGGGCCGATCGAGGAACGGGGCGATGCAGGTTGGAAGGCCATGGTGAGGGATCCCGACGGCAACTCGATCGCGATCATCCAGGTGTCTCACGACGGATGACGCGGGCCAAATGCCCACCACGCTGATCGGCCCGGCTGTGCTAGCAACGAGGCGATGAGCGATACCCCTCATAGCAATTTGCCTGGTCCTGTTCCATCTCGGTCCCCATCCGAATTCAACGAGACTTACACCGGCACTCCGCCCTGGGATATCGGACGCCCCCAGCCTGCCTTCCTTCAACTGGCCGAGGCGGGCGAGATCCAGGGCCGAGTGCTCGACGCCGGATGTGGCACCGGTGAACATGTCCTCATGCTCGCCCAACGGGACCTCGACACGACCGGGGTGGACGCCGCGCCTCGGGCCATCGAGGCGGCGCAACGCAAGGCCGCCGCACGGGGCATCAATGCGCGTTTCATGGTGTGGGACGCCCTGTGCCTGAGCGATCTCGGAGAGCAGTTCGACACGGTGATCGACAGTGGACTGTTTCACGTCTTCGACGATGAGAGCCGGGCCCGCTACGTGGAATCGCTGGGCGAGGTGGTCCGCACAGGCGGCAGCTACCTCATGTGCTGCTTCAGCGATCGTCAGCCCGGCGACTGGGGCCCCCGGCGTGTCCGGCGGGACGAGATCCGCTCCGCGTTCTCGGTGGGGTGGGTGGTGGAGTCGATCGAGGCGGCCCAGTTCGAGACCAACCTGGATCCGCCAATCGTCGAGGCCTGGCTGGCGAAGATCACCCGGTCCTGAGCGCCGCTGAGGCGGCGGCGACATGCGGGAGGCATGACAGTGAAGTGGTCCGCTGGTCAAGTGGTGGTGCTGAACGGGGCGCCGCGCTCGGGGAAGTCAAGGATCGCGCAGACTATTCAGGAGACCTTCGACGGGCCGTGGATGAACCTTGGGGTCGACGTCTTCGCTCGCTCGGTCACCCCGCGGCGCTTCCGGCCGGGGATGGGGCTGCGGCCCGGCGCCGTGGCCCCCGAGGTCGAGGCCCTGGTACCGGCGTTCTTTGCCGCCCTCTACGAGTCGGTGGCCGCCCACAGCCGCCAGGGCCTCCACGTGGTGGTCGACGTCGGGCACCACGACGGGTACTCCAAACCGCTCGGCACGCTCCATGATGCGGCGAGGCGCTTGGCGGATCTGCCGGCGTGGTTGGTCGGGGTGCGGTGCCCCCTCGAGGTCATCATGGCGCGCCGCGACGCAGGTGAGCCGGGCCGCGAAGGCGAGTACGCCGACAGCGGTCCGGGCGGGGAGGTCCCCTACCCGGTGCGTCTCTGGCAGGAGGCCGTGCACGTGCCCGGGATCTACGACATCGAAGTCGACACGTCGGAGCTCTCGCCCGAGACGTCCGCGGCCGTGATCGCTGCGCGTCTCGACGGTCCGCCGCCCTCGGCGTTTCGGCAGCTGGCAGCGATGGCTGGTTGAGCCGACGCCCTGGGCTTCACCCGCGCCACCGGGAGACACCAAATCGGCCCTTCCTCATTTCCTTCTCCCTATCACGTGGGTCAGCGACGCCAGTCGGCGGTACGGGTCTCTTCGGCCCGCCTCCTCTTCGGCACGTACCAGCTCGTCGAAGTGCTCCCCGGGGGTGAGGTCCCCCCAATGGTCGGTGAAGAGGCGAACGCCATACCAGGCAACGACATGAACGCCCCGATGGGCAAGGACGGTAATCACCTCCTCGGGCTCGTCAGCACGTAGTCCGCCGAGGCCGAGACGATTGTCGTAGTACCGAGCATCGAAACTGTCGATCGCTGTCGACCAATTGCCGGCCATGCCGGCTCTCATGGCGAGACTCGCACGGTTTCTCGTGAGCAACGAGAGGAGCCCACCGGGCTTGACGATGGTGGCCAGCTTCCTCACGCCCTCCTCCAGCGAGGGCAGATACATCAAGAGGCCGTGGCACAACACGATGTCGAAGCCCCTGTCGGTGACCTCCCCGAGCGCGTCGATGTCACCCTGTCGCAGGGTCACCCGCGCTCGAACGTCTGCCGCCTCGTGGGCCAAGTCGGCGCGCGCCCGATCCAGGAGCTCGACGGAGATGTCCATGCCCGTCGAGCGATAGCCTGCCCGGGCGAGCGCCCTGAGCTGCGTGCCCTGGCCACAGCCCACGTCGAGGACCTGTAGGGCATCATCGGGGTGTGGTAGGTGGGAGAGAAGCTGGCGGGTCACCAAGGCCTGGCGCACCAGGTTCCGGACATTGCCAAGCCCCTCCTGCCAGACCCTTTCCCCCGGCCACCACGCAGCGTCGGTCATGCCCCTCCTTTCCGGCACTCAGGAGCGGTTCGTTCTCACCCGGCCCTCCGCTCGCTCGAGGTCCATTGGCACATCTTTCAATCCCGCACAGGTGTAAGAGGATTCGCACACCGGCCAATCCTCTCAGGCGGCCCGACCAGATCCGGTAGATCTGGGCGGTGATCTTCACAGGGTCAGTTGCTCAGTGGCCTGGTCCAACGCCGGCCGCTTGACAGGCCCGAATTACATTGGTGTCATTTACCGGAGACGAGATGCCGCCCGACCGTGTCGACTCGACGGAGGCTGCGATGGACAACGCCCTGGACAAGGCCTCTGTGCGCAAGATGCTCGAGGACGCCCAGGACTACACCTGGAAGATGCAGGACATCGGGCTGCTGGGTTTGCAGCTGGACGATCGTCGGGAATACCGCCTGCACGTCTGGGATCCGAGCTACTCCGTCGAGGAGCCCCCCGTTCACGACCACCCCTTCGACTTCACCTCCACGATCATCGTGGGTGAGATGACCAACACTCGCTACGAGGAGAACCCCTCCGGTGCCGAGTACAACCGTGTGCGGTACTCCCCGCCCGATGAAGATGCCCGCAGAACCGATACGGTCAGGCTGTCCGCGACGCCAATGACCCTCACGGAGGGCGATCACTACTCTCAGCTCGCCCACGAGCTGCACGACAGTCGACAGCTTCCGGGCACGGTGACGATCATCCGGCGATCGTTCAAAGAAGTCACCGCCGAGCTGACGGTCTGTCGTCTGGACGAGGACACCTGGGTCTCCGGGCAGTCACGTCCGGCCACGCCTGAGGAGATCAAGAAGATCACCGCCACTGCGCTGGCGTGGTTCTAGCGCGACCGGTCCACCTCGACCTGGGCAAGGGTGCGCTCGGTCGTCGAACCGAGGGTTGCCACGCCGTTGTCCAACTGCCCCTTGAAGGACCGGGGCCACGCTCATAGCCTTTGGAAAGGACTTGCTCATCGGGTCTGCAAGGGGGAGAAGTGGCGAAACCGGATGCACCCCAGGGCGTGACGGCTGTTGAGAGCAACGATCACACCACGACGACGGTGTCGTGGCCGGCTCCCCCGGGGAGCGATGGCTCCTGGACCTACGAGCTTGACCTCTTTCCCCGACGCCTGCACTTCGCGAACAGCGGCCGGGAGTTCGCGATCCCCGCCGCCCTGATCGGGTCTGGCGCGGACGCTGAGGTTCGCAACGTCGACCCTGAGGGAAGGAGTGCGCCCACCACCGTCCATATCGATGGAGCCGGCCCAGCCACCCTCGGAGGACGAGGGTGGCGGTACGCCTCCTGGGCATTTTGGTTCCTGCTCCTGATCTTGGCGTTGACCTTCGGTGCGCTTGCCATCTGGACACCCGCCGGCGCAGCTCATCAGGCCGCCTATCAGCGGGCTTGGTATTCCTCGGCGCTCGCCGTCGCCGTCATCTTCCTGGCTCTGACCCCTGCGCACCTGGCCGACCGCGAGTTCGGGGTCTGGGGTCTCGTGGTCGGGCAGGATCGTCGCATCTCGACCTCAAAGACGCAGGTCGCGCTCTGGACGCTCCTGGTCGGCTTCATGCTGGTGTACCTCGTCTCCCAGACGTGGTTCGGCCACGCGCAACACGTCTTCGACGGATTCGTACCCAACGGCAGCAATGCTGGGACCGGCAACGTATGGGGGGACTACCTGATCGAACTCGGGGCCCCATTCGCCGGCCTCGTGATCGCCAAGGCTGCCGTCACCACCAAGGTCCAGGACGGGACGCTGCAGAAGCCCGCCGCACAGGCCGGGGAGGCGAGCGTGAGCCAGGTCGTCACGGACGACTCGGGCAGCGTCAGTTTGGTCGACTCGCAGTACCTGTTGTTCAACCTCGCCGCCCTCGTCTACGTGATCGTGGGCTTCGGGTCGCGGGGAGCCATCCCGGCGATCCCCTCCCTCTTGCTGGCCCTCACGGGAGCCTCCGCGGCCACCTACGCCGGGAACAAGGCCATCGCACAGAACGCTCCGGTCATCCAGTCCATCTCGCCCCTCTCGCAGAGCCCGGGTAACCGGGTGGAACTGACCGGGATGAACCTCGTACCCGACGGCACCACGCAGCCTCCGACGGTGACCATCGGCGGGGCGGCCGCCTTGCTGAACTCCGGATGGAGCACCTCGCAGCTGGAGGTGACCGTCCCGGCCGACGCGGCGATCGGTTCGGCCAAGGTCGTGGTCACGACGGCCGCTGGAGCCGCCTCGGCGCCGCAAGCCATGACCGTTGTCGATGGCGATCCGGTCATCCTCTCGGTCGAGCCCCCTCGTGCGGCACCGGGCGCCGACATCACGGTCTCGGGCACAGGGTTCTATTCCGGCCTCGACGGTGGCACCATCGCCATGGTCAATCTGGACTCGGACCAACGCCAAGTCCACGAGGCCCTGTCGGCGCGCCTCCAGACCTCTCGATCGGGATTGGACCAACTCACCGTGCAAATTCCTCCCGGCGTTGGGTTCCAGCGAGGAGATGGTGTCGGGGTGACCGTCACCACCAATCGGGCCAAGAAGTCCGCCGGCGTCTCCTACGTCATTGGTCCCTAGGGACGGCCCCGGCCGGGTCGTCGTGGTCCGGGAGGCCCAGCTCCGCGACGTGCCGCGACTGGTCACGCTGATCGCCCTTGGAGCGGTCGTCCCGCCGGAAGAGGAGCCCGACCTCGGGCCCGACGGGCTGGCACCGTATCGGGCGGCCCTTCAGGAGATCGGGGCCACCCCGGACTGTGCAGTGCTGGTGGCCGAGCAGGACGGGGAGGTCGTGGGCATGTGCCAACTCGTGGTGTTCCGCCATTTCCAGCGGAACGGCGGTCGGTGCGCCGAGATCGAGTCCCTCCACGTCCGACCCGAGTGCCGCTCCACCGGCATCGGCAGCACCCTTCTGGAGGAGGCCGTGGCCCGCGCCGCCGCCGCCGGCTGCTACCGGGTCCAGCTGACCAGCAACAAGGCCCGCACCGACGCCCACCGCTTCTATGAGCGGCACGGTTTCGTCCCGTCCCACCAGGGCTACAAGCGGCTCCTCCCCTGACCGGACGCCGGTCTCCGTGGCGTGTCACTGTACGGAGAAGGGAGGTCCATTCGTGAAGGTCGAGATCTACGCCGACGTGTGGTGTCCCTTTGCACATGTGAGCTTGCGCACTCTCAAACCCGTCCGTGACCAACTGGCACCCGAGGCGCCGATCCTCGTACGGGCGTGGCCCCTCGAGCTGGTCAACGGGACGCCCCTCGACCCGGATCTGACCGCGGTCCACGTTGCTGAGCTCCGTCGCGACGTGGCCCCAGAGCTGTTCACCGGCTTCGATCCCGGCGCCTTTCCGACCAGCACTCTGGGGCCCCTGGCCCTCGTGGAGACGGCCAACGAGATCGACCCGTGGTTGGGCGAGAGCATCAGCCTCGAGCTGCGCGACATGCTCTTCGAGCAAGGCGCCCGGCTCGACGCCAGGATGCTCGCGGATCTCGCCCGTCGCAGCGGTTTGGACGAGACGGTCATCGAGGACCGCGAACGGGTCGTGTCTCGCCTGGCCGAGGGCCGCCGGCGCGGCGTGCAGGGATCTCCGCACTTCTTCATCGGTGAGAGCGGGCTGTTCTGTCCGCTGCTCGACATCGAGAGAGACGAATCTGGTGGATTGCACATCAAGGAGCGGCTCGAACGGCTCGAAGCCTTCGTGCACGATCAGCTCTCGCCGTAAGACGCTGCCCGTCCGGTGGCGAGCGCGGCGTAGGAATCCGCTCGTCGCTTGCCACCGTTGACGGGATCAGGGGGTTGCGGCGGTCAGTGGGGGCACCGCCACCGGCGACATCGTCGTGACCATCGAAGAGGCCCGGCCGCCCGAGATCGTTCCCCTGGTCGTCGCTGCCTTCCAGCTCACCCCCCGCGAACGCGACGTCACCCAACTCGTCCTCCAGGGCGTGGATACCAAAGACATCGCCAAGACCTTGCACATGTCCAGCTACACGGTCCAAGACCACCTCAAATCCGTGTTTGAGAAGGCCGATGTCCGCAGCCGGCGCGTAGAGGCGTCTCGCGACGAACGCCAGCATGTCGGCGGACTCGCCGTCGATCCATTGGGCGTCGTCGACGACCACCACACGGGCCGGGTCTCGGCCGCCCGTGCGAGCAGTGTGAGGACGGCAAGCCCGACGAGAAAGCGGTCCGGCGGTCCGGCTTGCACGCGACCGAAGGTGCCGTCGAGCGCGAGCCGCTGCGGAGGGGGGAGGACATCCAACCGGTCCAAGGCGGGCACGAGCAGCCGGTGGATGGCGGCGAAGCTGATGTCCTGTTCGACTTCGACGCCACCGGCCTGGATCACCGTGAACCCTTCCGCGGTGGCCATGGCGGACTCCAGGAGCGCCGTCTTGCCGATCCCGCCTTCCCCACGGACGACCAGCGCCCCACTCAAACCGGTGCGGGCCGCATCGAGCAAGGCAGTGACCGCAGCCTGTTCTGCCCCTCTCCCGACGAGTTCGATGGCGCCGAGTCTTGCAGCCAGACGCTGCCCCTCGCACCGTCGATCACCTTGGTTGTCGAGCCGGCCGGCGAGGATTCGACCTGGTGACGCCCTATGGGCGGCCACGGACCGCGAGCGGCCATGGACACCTGGTAGAGGTCACGTCAGGAAGAGCGTCGGAGGTATCCACGATGAGAGTGCTGGTAGTCGACGCAGGGTCACACAGCTTGCGCCTCGTTGTCGTCGCCGACGGGCGTCGAGAGCGAGAGGATGCCACCGAGTCGGTGCCGGGATCCCCAGAGGCGGCCGCCGTCTTCGAGAGGTTCCTCGCTGACCTCGGCCCGATAGATGCCGTGGGCTACCGGGTCGTCCACGGCGGTCCACGGATCACCGCTGCCACCCGGCTCGACGATGGAGTACTCGACGACCTCCGGCGGGTGGCCCCCCTGGCGCCGCTGCACGTTCCGCCGGTGATCGATGCCGCGGAGGCACTTCTTGAACGGCTCCCTGATGTCCCGCACGTGGTGGCGGTCGATACCGCCTTCCATTCGACGATCCCCGAGGCCGCCCGCACCTACGCCTTGCCGGGCGACTGGCGACGGCGGTGGGACCTCCGACGTTACGGCTTCCATGGCCTCTCGTACGCTTCGGCCCTTCCCCGAGCGGCCCATCTCCTGGGCCGGAGGGCGAGCGACATGCACGTCGTGCTCGCTCACCTGGGCGGCGGATCTTCGGTGTGCGCGGTCCGGGAGGGTCGCAGTGAGTGGACCTCGATGGGGGCCACTCCACTCGAGGGCCTGGTGATGGCCACGCGAAGTGGAAGCGTGGACCCCGGCCTGTTGCTCGACCTCCTCGACCGTCACGGGCTCTCGATTGCAGAGCTCCGGGACGGACTGGAGCACCACTCCGGCCTGCTCGGCCTGTCGAACGGGCGCAGTCCGGACACCCGGGATCTCGTGGCAGCGGCCGGCCAGGGGGATCGGGCCGCCCGCCTCGCCCTGGACGTCTTCGCGCTTCGAGCCCGCCAGGGGATTGCTGCGGCCGCCGTCTGCCTGGAGCGCCTCGACGCCATCGTCTTCACCGGAGAGATCGGTGCCGACCAGCCCGAGCTGAGGGAAGCCATCTGCCTCGGTCTGGGACCGCTCGGGGTCGTCGGAGGGCTCTTGCCGGTCGTGAATGAAGACGCCGTGGTGAGTCAACCCGGCGTCCAAGTCCCGATCGTCGTCCTCACCGTAGGGGAGGATCTCGAGGTTGCCGCCGAGACCTCCCGGCTCCTCGGTGGAGGATCGGCACCCGGCCGCCCCGTCGCCGGGCGGGCGTGATGAAATTGACGATCTTGCCGTCCGATCGTACGTTGACGTCGAACTGGTAGGCGGCGTGGGGAGCGCGCGATGACCGTGATGGCAGGGAACTCGCTCGCCGTGTTGGAGCGCGCTCGGGGTCTCCGCGAGCTCGTGCAGAGCGAAGCGGCCGCCTCCGAAGAGCTGCGCACGTTGTCGGCCCCGATCGTCGAGGCCATGTGGAGCAGCGGCCTGATGCAGGCGATCAACCCGGTGGAGGCCGGAGGGATCGAGCCGTCGTTCCGAGACATGATCGAGACCTGGATCGAGATGGCTTGGCAGGACGGGTCGTTCGGCTGGATCGGGATCGCCAACCTGCCGTCGTCGGCGGCCTTCGCCGCCTACCTGCCCGACGAGGGCTTCTCTGAGGTCTTCGGCGCCCATGGCGGTCGGGTGACCATGGGCGGCCAGTTCTTCCCGAACGGCCAGGGCCAGAGCGTCGAGGGCGGTTACCGACTCTCGGGTTCATGGAACTTCGGATCCGGCACCGGGCACTCCGAGTACATCTGCGCCGGGTTCCTCCCCATGGACGACGGCGCCATCCGGTTCGTCTCGGACGGCGTCCCGGACCTTCATGCGGCGGTGTTGCCCCGCTCGGAGGTGACGTTCACCGACGGGTGGTACGTGCAAGGCCTCAAGGGCACCGGGTCTTACGACTACAACACGCATGACGTGTTCGTACCAGGCCATCGCACGTTTCCGCTCTTTACCCGCGAGCCCCACCGTGGAGCCAGCCCGGCGTTTCGGATGGGCCTCATGGCGATCACCGCAGCGGGCCATGCCGGGTGGGCCCTCGGTGTGGCGAAGAGCATGCTCGACGACGTCACCACGCTCGCCTCGACCAAGGTTCGCATGGGTCATATGTCGGTATTGGCCGACCGATCGTCGTTCCAGAGGGGCCTGGCCCATCACGTGGCCATGTGGAGGGCCGCCCGCTTGCTGGTGCTGGACGCGTTCGAGACCGCGGAGGCCGCGGTGGCTTGCGGCGAGCCGCTGACACCCCAGATGCGGGCCGACATGCGCATCGCCGCCGTCTACGCCACCGACGCCTCACGCGAGTGCACACAGTGGGCTCACCTCGCGGCGGGCACGGCGGCCATCCGCGAGGGCAGCCGGTTGGAGCGGGCGTTCCGCGACATGTACACCGGAACCCAGCATGCGTTCATCAGCGAAAAGGTCGCCACCGACGCCGCACAGGTCTGGCTTGGCCTGGTCGAGGACCAGCGCGGCCTGTAGGGCCGTCGCACGGCAGCTGCGGACGGACTCCCTACAGCGAACCCTGCTCCGCCACCTTGGCGATCCGCTCGAGCCACCATGCGGGGGCGTTGTCCGTGATGTTGGCGATGTTGGAGTAGTCGTGCCAGCGGCAGATCTTGCCGTCGCGCAGCTCCGTCACCGAGACGAAGGAGTGGTCGATCACCTCACCGGTATGAAACGTCCAACGCTCGGTGTGCTCGGTCATCACGAGGTTTCCCTCGGACACCATGTGTGTTCCCGGGAGGAGCGTGTAGCCGGTGAGCGGCTCGAGACCGATCTTGAGGCGGCGGACCACGCCGTCGGGGCCCGTACCACCGGGTCCGGGGGTGCCGACATCGGTGTAATGGGCGTCATCGGTGAGGAGGGCCTTGAGACCCTCCCAGTCTCGAGCCGCCAAGGCGCTCCAAAACCGCTCGACGATCGCTTTGTTGTCGTCCATGGGACCCTCAATGTAACGGGGACCGGGGATGGCGTCCTGCGGCGCAGAAGTTCGCGGGTGGACGAGCGTGAGCCTCCCGTTGCGCCGTAGCGTGGGCCCACGCCCTGGACAGTCCCCCGTGGGAGTGGCGCAGGGCCTCTTGCGAAGGGCGACGGAGGGGTGATCATGGAGTTCGGCGTGTTTGTCCAGGGCTACAACCCGAAGCACCGGTGGGGTGACGATCCCGCCGCGTCAGAGCACCGGGCGTTGATGGACGACCTCGACTACGTCATCGCGGCAGACCGCGCCGGCTTCAAGTACGTCTGGATCTCCGAGCACCACTTCCTCGAGGAGTACTCGCACCTGTCGGCCAACGACGTCTTTAGCGGGTACCTCGCCCACGCCACCGAGCGGATCCACATCGGCTCGGGCATCTTCAATCCCCTCCCTCAGGTCAACCACCCGGTCAAGGTGGCCGAGCGGGTGGCGACGCTCGATCACCTTACGGATGGCCGGTTCGAATTCGGCACGGGGCGTGGCGCCGGCAGTCACGAGATCCTCGGGTTCCTGCACCGAGAGGGCATCACCGACACCTCGGCGACCAAGGACATCTGGGAGGACGTCATCGCCGAGTTCCCCAAGATGTGGATGGAGGACGAGTACCCGGGATACGAGGGGAGGTACTGGTCCTTGCCGCCGCGCAAGGTGCTACCCAAGCCCTACGGCAAGGCCCACCCGGCGATGTGGTACGCAGCGGGCAACCCTTCGAGCTACGCCATGGCCGCGCGCAAGGGCCTGGGCGTGCTGGGGTTCTCCGTCGGCACGATCGACGAGCTGGCGCCCGTCCTGGGGGCCTACAAGAAGGAGATCGTCAACGCCGAGCCGATCGGCGCGTTCGTCAACGACAACATCATGGTGACGACCGGTGCGTTTGTCGCCGAAGATCGCGAGGCCGCCGTGCGATCCATGACCGCCAGCAGCATGACCTACCTGCAGAGCAACGTGTACCGCTATCACGACACCTTTCCCCGGCCCGATTGGGTGCCTGCTTGGCCCCAGCTCATCCCGGAGCCGACCGAGGACATGGTCCGCAGCACCATCGGCACACCGGGTGCCGTCATGGGGACTCCCGACGACGCCCTCAGGGGATGCCGCGACTGGGAGGCCGCCGGCGCCGACCAGCTCGTGTTCGGTCTCGGCACGGCGACGAAGGAAGAGACCCTGGAGACCATCCGCCTGCTCGGGGAGCACGTCATCCCGCAGGTCGACACCGATCCCGTCCACCGCACCACCCGGATGAGGGCAGCGGCGCCGTAAGGGCACTGCGGTTCGGCTCGGGTGGTGACGGCCCCGAGGAGCTCGAGCCCGCATCCACCCAACGGCGGGCCCGCAATGAAGCAAGCTTGCCGACATGAACGTCGAAGCACGCCTGGCCGCGCTCGGCCTGTCCCTCCCCGCCCCGGCGGCGCTTCCTGCCGGGGTGGAGATCCCCTTCGCGTGGGTCCGGGTCCGCGGTGCGCGGGCGTACGTCTCCGGACACGGGGCTCTCGGTCCCGACGGGTCGCCCGCCGGGCCCTTCGGCAGGGTCCCCGTCGACGTCACCCTCGAACAAGCCCGGGACTCGGCTCGTCTCGCCACTCTGGCGATGCTGGCAAGCCTCAAGAGCGCATTGGGCGACCTCGACCGCATCTCCGCCTGGCTGGTGGTCAGCGGCCACGTCAACGCGGAACCGGGCTACTCCCAGACCACCTCCGTACTCAACCCTGCCTCGGAGCTCATCCTCGACCTCTACGGCACCGAGGCCGGCGCCCATGCACGCACGGCAATCGGTTCCCCCGCCCTCCCCCTCGACCTGCCGGTCGTCCTCGCCGCCGAGGTCGAGATCGCCGAGGCCTGAGGCCGTCCCCTCCGGCAAGGTGGCGGCCGCCAAACTCTCGTGGTGGGCCACCGACTCGGTTCCGGCACGGTTGCACGCTCTGAGTAGGATGCCGTCGTGGAGCGAGGGCAACGTCTCGACGCAGTTGGCGGCCGGTCGCTGCCCGCAGCCATTCGACCGGCGGAGCGTTCCCGCCCGCAGACCCGGACCGACCTCGCCTCCTAGTGCGGCAGTGGCCCCAGCCAGTGACGTGTCGCGCGAGCGCACGTCATCGATCGACACCCGTACGCGGCGCCGACGGATGGTGAGCGGCGATCAGCGCTAACCCCGATCTCCTGCCGGTGGCGCGCCCCGGCGCCGACCGTCCCGCTTGGCACTCGCGTTGGCCCGTTCTCGTCGGTCTCATTGTCGTGGCCGCAGCGTGCTTCGGGCTCGTCGCTTACATCGGCGGAGGCTCGAACGGCTGCACGATCGGCCCCGACGCCACTCATCCCCACTGCAGCTTCGTCGGCGCCCAGCTCGCCGGCGCCAACGGGCAGAACGCGACACTGCAGTCGTCCAACTTCACCAAGGCCAACCTCCGAGGGGCAAACCTGAGCGGCGCCGACCTGTCGGGAGCGGCATTCGCCAACGCCGATCTGACCGACGCCAACCTGAGCGGCGCCAACCTGAGCGGCGCCGACCTGACCAACGCAGCCCTGGGTGGTACCACCCTCACCGGTGCCACCCTCACCGGTGCGACGATCACCGGAGCGACCTCGGGAGCCATCGTCGGCACGCCTCAGAACCTGCCGCCCCCCTGGCAACTCGACAAGGGTTACCTGATCGGTCCGGCAAGCAACCTCCGCGGCGCCGACCTCGAGGGCGCCACCCTGCTCGTGGCCAACCTCGCGGGCGCCGATCTGCGGGGTTCACGCCTCTCCGGCGCCGACCTCGACGGCGCCGACCTGACCGGGGCCGACCTCACGGGAGCCGACCTCGCCAACGCGCAACTCACACAGGGGATCTTGAGTCAGGCAACCCTGTCCGGAGCGGACCTCTTGGGCGCGACACTGCCAGGGATCGTCTCGGGGCATGTCCACGGTGTCCCGAGCAGCCTCCCCACGGGATACCAGCTCGTCGATGGCTACCTTGTCGGGCCGGGTGCCTTCTTGGCCGGTGCCGATCTGCAGGCTGCGGCGCTGGCTCACGCGAGCCTCACCGACGTCGACCTCTCCCACGCAAACCTCTCGGATGCGGATCTCCAGGCTGCCGACCTCACCGGTGCGAACCTCAAGGGGGCCGACCTCGAGGGAACCGATCTGAGCGGGGCGAGCTTGACGGGAACGGTCTCCGGTGGGATCGCCGGCACGCCGGCGGCGCTTCCCACCGGTTGGCTGCTGCGCAACGGGGTGCTCCAACCGGTCCTGTAGCAAGGGGGGCGCGGGGCGCGCCACCGCGAGAGAGCGCCCACCTCTCGCGGCGTCCGATCGATTCCCCGACGGCTACGAGCGGTCGCCGTTGAGCAGGACCGCCGAGAGGTTCATGTCCGCGTTGCCATCGGACAGGAACCGAAATGGCGTGATGGCCAGTGTTGCCGCGTCCACGAGGTAACGGTTGGCCGGAGTGATCCCGTTGGCGGTGCCGTTTCGACCAACACCACCGGCCACGAGGTGGCGACCGTCGGGAAGCCACTGCGCCCACGAGACGGCCTCGCCGTTGTTGATCCGAGCACCCGGGACGACGGTCACCGCACCGGTCCCGACGTTGATCAGGCAAAGCTGGGTTTCCGGACCGTCGCGGCCGCCCGGGATGCTGAGAAACGCCGCCAGGGTACGCCCATCGGGCGAAAACGCCCCGCCCCAGTTGAAGCCGTACCCCAAGGGGTTCCGGGCATACACCGTGCGCAGGGTGGCGGTGTTGGTGATCCGCAACGCGGAGGCCTGCGTGTGCTGCGTCACACAGCTCCGAGGAAGCCAGGCCACCAGGCTGCTGCGGGCATGAGGAGCCGTAAAGGTCCCATCGACTTGCCACACCCAGCCAAGAGCCCTGACCCGGTCGGTCGTGAGGTTCCAGATCCCGAGGCGTTGCGGGCTGACGCCAATCTGCGCGGGCACGGACCGCACGAGGATCCCGCTGGCCGTTGCCGGGGACGGGTCGCCCAACAGATCACCCGTCGCCACAGACCAGCCCTTGGGCCAGGGGTACGAACGATGGAGCGACCGGCCGTCGGGGGCGTATTCCCCGATCGTGAGCCAGTTGGTCGGTCGACGGACCCCGGTCCAGTAGCCGCTGTAGGCGCCCGGGGCGTAGAACGCCGCATAGAGGAAGCGCCTATCGAGGGAGGCAAAGACCTGCGTGGCCTTGGGGATCGTCACGGTCCGACCGGTCGTCCGATCGAAGCCGACCAAACCGGTGTAGCTCCGCGGAACGCCGCCGGGCGGGACCTGTTGCGGTTGGCCGTCGACCAATGGCCCCGTCCGGGCCCACCAGATCCAGTCCCCTTCCACCACCAACGGTGTCGTGGGATTGGCATCGGCTCGCCTCACCACCTGTTGGGCTCCGGTCGTGATGTTCCCGATATGGAGCTGAGAGCTGTAGTCGACCCACGTGAACTCGGGGTCGGGTGCCACTGAGGGTGGCGTCGTGCCGCGGTCGACGGATGCGTTCGTGACCGGACGGAGCGGGATCCCGCTCCGAGACGAAGTGGTCGTCCATGCGGCCACCGCTCCCCCGATTGCCAGGAGGACCACCGTGGCGCACAGGGCCCGACGTCGACGACGGCGCCGATGAGCTTCCTCGAACAGATCCTCTGCTTCCTGCCGAGCGGGAGCAACAGGCCGTTCTCTCGTCAGCGTCACGTGTCCCTCCCACGGAGCGGTTGCCGCACCTCCGACATTGATCTACTATGACTAGGACCATCAGCCCTGTCAATGCCGATGATCGGCGCTGTCCAGGAGAGACGCCGGGCTGCGAGTCGCGGCCGCAAGCCGCGTCGTCAGGTTTCCCAGGCCGCGATGACCGACGGGGCCGAACGAAGGATGGCGCCCGCAGGCTCGCTCGCCGCCACCAGCTCGAGGTTGGTCAGCCTGTCGAGCACCACGTCGAGGGCGACGGTCAGCTGCTGCCGGGCGAGATGATTGCCCGGGCAGTACTTCACACCGAATCCGAACGTGAGGATCTCCGAAGGCTCGCGACGGGGGTCGAAGCGGTCGGGTTCGGGGAACCGGTCCGGCTCCCGATTGGCCGCGGCGATGCCGGCAAGGACGAACGCGCCCACGGGGAGCTCCGTCCCGGAGATGACGCCGCCGTAGGGTGCCCGGCGGGGGAGCAACGGCACCGCGGGCTCACAACGCAACAGCTCGTGGACGATATTCGGCCGCAGCTCGGGATGGTGCCGGGCCACCTCGAGCACGCCGGGCTGGGCGAGGAGCGCCCAGAGGAGGCTGGCCATCGAGTCCGACGTCGTCGTCGCCCCGACGGCGAACAACAAGCGGACGTGATTGATGATCTCCTCGTCGGTCAGCCGCTGCCCGTCCCGCTCCACCCTCGTGAGCCGCGACAAGACGTCGTCACCGGGTGACCGGCGCCGCTCGTCGAGCACGGGCTGGATGACCGCCGTGATCTCCCGGACGGCGGCGGGACCGTCCAAGTCGCTGAAGCCCTGCCCGAACATCGCCAGCGCCAGCTGGCGCATGCGCTCCTCGTCACCTCGGGGCAGCCCGAGCTTGCGGCCGATGGCCCAAAACGGCAGCACCCGGGCCAGCTCGGCCACCAGGTCGGCCTCGCCTCGGGCGACGAAACGGTCGACCACCTCGTTGGCCAAGGGCAGCAGCTCCTCGTCGACAAACCGGCTGACGGCTCGAGACCGGAAGGCCGGCGTGGTCAGCTGGCGGTAGGCGTCGTGGCGAGGGTTCTCCATGGAAATGAAGGTGTCGCCGACCTGCAACATGATCGTCTCCTGGTACGCGGGCTGCACCGGGGAAGTGCTGATCGTCCAGAAAGAAGGTGCGGAGATCGTCGAACCGGCTCACCAGGTAGGCGGGACCGCCCATCATCTTCACTTCGGTGAGGCCCGGGTTCTCCCTCGCATTTCTCAGGAGATCGTGCAATGCGGCCCCCGGTAGCGGGTCGAGGGCGACGTCCACGTCGATCGAGGTGATGGTCATCGTGGTCCCCTTGGATCAATGAAAGATGTTGACGGCCCGAGCGATTACCAGCCCCAAGACAAGGAGCGACGCAACGGACTGCAGGCTCATGGACATCTTTGCCCAGTGCGATAGCGGCATCACGTCGGTCGGACTAAAGGCGAGATTGTTCGTGATTCCCAGATACATGTAGTCGACGAACGTCGGCCGCCAACCGGGGCGGGCCACCTCCGGATTGAGGTCTTGGGGGAAGGCAAGGTCTGGATAGTGGCGCTCTCGATGCGCTCGCTCTCCCGGTCCGCCGATGTCGAGCTCCCAGTAGAGCAGCGCGAACGTTATGGCCAACGCCACCCAGACGAGGCCACCCGCCCGCAGGAGCGCATTTGCCGAATTGGTGATGCCCGCCGACCCGACGACCAAGGCGTCCGCCAGGGCCACGGTGGCATAGGTCGTGCCCACGGCGAGCACCACGAGGATGGCGATCTGCACGAGGCGGATGCGTCGTCCCCGACGGTCGATTCGTCCGGGGTCCAAGATCAGCATGGAGACCATGAGCACGAACGTGATCGACGGGAGAAGCCAGCGAGGTCCGGGAAAGAGCCGATCGGGCATCAGCAAGGGAAGTGCCGCCGCCACCAGGAGCGCGAGGACGACCGGGAGACGTCGTTCTCCTGCTTCCCGTGCGGCCTTCTCCTGCGCCGCAGCGGTGCCTTCGCTTGGAGGGGGCCAACTCACCGGTCGACCCTTCGGTCAGCGAACCCGCCTCGGCAGGAGCGCGCCGATAAGCCAGAAGAGGGGGAGGAAGATACCGATGAGAAACATGATCCAGTGCCCCTTTCTGATCGACATGACCCCGAGGGTGATGATCAGCACAAAATAGATGACCGCCCACAGGGCAATGAATCCACCACTTGTGGCGTCCGCGAATACCGGCATAGCCCCCCTTTCACTGGCTCTTCTTGAGGAAACGAGCGCCGCGTCTAGACGGGGTCGCCCCGGTCGGGCGCGATCTCCGCCAACTTGGACCAAGTCGTGCCTGGCACCTCGACGTTGATGACGTCCGGCACTTCCTCGATGAGGGTGGGCAGCTGCTGCATGGCCGCCTGGAAGTGCGCCGATCCGACGTGTTCGGCACCCGCATCGGCGTCGCGAAACGCCTCGAGCAGGATGAGCTCGTTTGGACGCTCGAGGCTTCTCGACCACTCGAACCACAGGTTGCCGGGTTCTCTACGAGTTGCATCGGTAAACGCGCTGCACGCGTTCGGCCCAGTCATCGATGCATTCCGGTCGCACTCTGAATTTCACGACGATGACGATCATCCGTCAGCAAGCGTACCCAGGCGGCCCCGGCGATGCCGGTCCTTCAGGCGAGCGCCTGCTCGACCCTCCGCTCGATGGACCGGTAGCCGCCCTCCGCGGCGATCGTGCGGGCCTCCGCGAGCATCGCCAGGCCCCGTCGGCGGGCCTCGGTGTCCGCCGAGCGGGCGAGCAGGCGACCCCAGCCGAGCCGGGTCTGGGCTTCCGCAAACCTCATGCCGCCTCGCAGGCACAGATCGAGCGACCGCGCGTAGGACAGCGTCCGCGTCTTGGTGCCGGTCGAGGAGCGCGAGCAGCCCGCCCAGGTGACAGGCGAGCGGCTCGTGCACCGTGAGCCCCTGAAAGGGAATCTGGTCCCGATAGGGGGCCAGCAGTGTCACGAGGAGCGCGGCGGGTTCCCGCACACCCAGCTCGATGGCCACCCGGCCGTACATCGAGAGGGCGTCCAGCCATGCGGGATCCGGATGGACGTTGGAGAACCCGCTTCCGGACGCCGCTTCCAGCAGGAGGAGGGCCTCGTCGTCGCGACCTTCCTCGAGGCGACTCGCCGCCAGGCAGGCCTGGTACGCGGCGACTCGGGGGTTTTGACGCGCCACATCCTCGATCAGCGGACCGAGCTCCCCGAGCCGACCCTGTTGATAGCGCGCCAGCATGAGCTGGGCGCCGTAGAAGGCCATGGCATCCGGCTGGCCGCTGGCCGAGCCGATCTCGAGCGCCTTCGCGGCGAGCCCCTCGGAGCGGTCGGGTTCCCCGACGAGGGAGGCCTCGACGGTGTCGTGGTAGGCGGTGACCCACTGCAGCGTCGGTTGGCGCAACCGGTCGCTCAGGGCGACCATCGCCGCCAGTCGCTCACGAGCTCGCTCGAACTCTCCCCCCTGGACGGCGTTGAGGCGGTCGGCACAGCTGGACCAGAACCGGCGCGCCGGATCGTCGAGGCGCCTGGAGAGCGCGACCGCCCTCTCGCTCGTGAGGAGCCGATCCTGGAGCAGCTCAGGGGTGCTCAACGGCTGACGCTGCAGGGACACGACGTCCACAATGGTGGCCGGATCGTCGAGCCGTTCGGCCATGTCGGCCGCCTGCCGGGCGAGCTCCAACCTGCGGTCCAAGGGTCCGTAGGTGAGCTCGCTGCAAAGGGTGGCGAGCAGCAGGGCACGCTCCCGGCTGTCGTCGGCCGAGATCGCAGCCAGGGCCGCCTCGAGGACCGAGACCCTCTCTTCGTCGACGACGCCCAGCGCGCTGTAGAGGCCCCGGTGGTTGGCGAGCGCGGCATGGACGAGGCCCTCGGAATCCCCCGCCTCCTTGGCACCCTGGGCCGCAGCGAGCAGCGTGTCGCGGTAGTCGGCAATGCCTGCCTGCTGCTGGGCCATGCCGAGCTCGAGCCGGAGGCGAACCCCCAACGCGGGATCGGAGCCCGGCGCGTGATCGTGGAGGTCGAGCGCCTGCTCGAAGTAGCGCACGGCGTCCTCGGGTGCCAGAGCGGCGAGGGCCTCCTGTCCCGCTCGACGTGAGTAGGAGATGGCCTTCTCGGCATCGACCAACTGGGTGGCGTGGAACCAGTGATGCGCCAGCTCGCCCGCACGGCCGCCGACGTCGGCACCCGACTGCTCGAGGGCCTCGGCGACCCGCCGGTGTGCACGGGCCCTCCTGGTGGCACCCAGTTGCTGGTAGAGGGTGCGCTGGACCAGGGCGTGGGCGAACATGTAGTGGCCCGGTGCATCGGGCACTTCGCGGACCAACGCCACCCGCACCGCAGAGTCCATGAGGTCGAGGAGCTCGTCTTCGTCCCGGTCCAGGACGGTACACAGCCGTGCCAGGTCGAAATCCCGGCCGATCACCGCCGCCATCGACAGCGTCCCGACGGCACGCTCCCCCAGGCGAGCCACGCGGGCGGTGACGACCTCCGTCACGCTGTTGGGCAAGGAGACCTCGTGCAGATCACGAGCCGTCCATCGTCCGGCCGAGTCCTGGAAGATGGTCCCCGAGTCCGCGAGGTCCCGCAGCATCTCGCTGACGAAGAAGGGATTCCCGTCGGTCTCGCCGTAGACCGCGTGCGCCAGCTCCACCCCGGACCGCGAAAGGGTCTGGCCCGCAGCCGCCTCGAGATACTCGACGACCTCGCCGTCGTCGAGCCCCTTCAGGGTGAGCCGGTCCACTCCGGGCTCGCGGCGAAGGGCGCTCAGGGTGACCGCCAGCGGGTGGCTGGCCGAGAGCTCGTCGTCCCGATACGTCCCGATCACGAGCAGCCGCAACGACTCCCCTTCCCGCACCAGATGGCGAAGCAGCTGCAGGCTGGCAGCGTCGGCCCACTGCAGATCGTCCAGCACGAGCACCACGGGCGCTACTTGCGAGGCCGAGCCCAGCAGGGCGGTCACGGCCCCGTAGAGCAGGTAACGCTCGGTCTCGCCGTCGACCTCCCGGAGCGGCGGCAGCTCGCCCAGCCGCGATCCCAAGGTCCTCGCGACCCGCACGGCGTCGGCCCCCTGCGCGGCCACGTGTGCCTCGAGCACCTCCTGCGGGGCGTGGGAGACGTAGTGGCTGAGCGATTCGGCAAACGGTGCGTAGGGGACGCCGAGGTCCTCGTCGCACCGGCCAAGGAGCACGATGGCACCTGCGTCGTGCGCACGGCGCGACGCCTCGGCCGCGAGGGTGGTCTTCCCCTGACCCGCTTCCCCGCCGATGAGCAGGACCTCGCGTCCCGCTCCCGAGGAGACGCGCTTGAGCGATTCGGCGAGTGCGGTCAACTGGTCGCGACGACCGATGACGCTGGGGCCTGGCCGCCGGGCCAGACGGCGGGGAAGCGGGACGCCATCGGGAGCCTCGACCTCGGCCTGGACGGGCTCCCACGCCACCTCGAGGGTCGACACGGGGTCGGCGATACCCTGGAGTTGCAGCTCGCCGAGC
Source organism: uncultured Actinomycetes bacterium (assembly GCA_963773635.1). GTDB lineage: Bacteria > Actinomycetota > Acidimicrobiia > Acidimicrobiales > RAAP-2 > CAVZBW01. Next base: position 2,587,157 of record CAVZBW010000005.1, read on the forward strand.
GGTCGCAACGCCACGGGACTCCTGCGGCCGGCCATGATCTGGACGATCTGCGCCGCCAAGATCTGCCCGCCCTCGGCCCGGGCGCACAGGCGAGCGGCCTCCACTACCGGGTCCCCGAAATAGTCCTTCCCCTCCCGCGTGACCTCCCCGCTGCTGATGCCGATCCGCACCCCGAGGTCTCGGCCATTCTGGCGGTTTTGCGTCTCGACCCCTTGCTGCATGGCGATGGCACAGGAGAGGGCGGAAGAGGATGCGGAGAAGGAGACCATGAGACCGTCGCCCAGGTTCTTGACCTCGGAACCGCCGGCCTGGGCTATGGACTTGCGGAGAACGTCAAAGTGGTCCCGGCGCACCTCGTCCGCCACTTGCGGCGCGAGAGATTGCGAGAGGGCGGTGGAGCCGACCAAGTCGGTAAAGAGGATGGTCGCGCTCTCTTGCACCAGTCAGCCCGTGAAGACACTCGGCGAGCCAGCTCCCGACTCGTTCTGGACATCGCCCACGGGCAAAGAATGCCACGTGGTGAAACGGGGCCCTGACCGGACCGGTTCAGCGGTGAAAGTACCCGGTGATCAGATCCCGGATGACGGAGTCGAGGGGTTGACCGCTCACCTCGATCGTCCCTCGCCACGGCGTCGCCAGTGCAAAGAGCAGGGCCACGCTCAATCCGATCACGACCGCCAGGCTCACCGCGACGAGGGCTCCCCGGAGGCCGCTGCGCATACCGACCACGCTCGTGTTGACGATGAGCGCCAGCCCCGTCACGACCACCGTGAGGACATAGAAGTCGGGAAGCTCACGCGATGCGGCAGCGAGACGCATCCGCCGCTGACTGCTGAGGGCGTCGAGCGTGGCCAGCAGCTCGTTGCTCGACGAGAGCCGGACGTCGGGTCTTGCCGCCTGGATCCTCACGACGCGCTCCAGGGTTGCGAGCGCGTTGGCGGTCTCGGGATCATCACCGTTTCCGGCCGCCTGGCCGTGCCACTCGTATGTTCGGGTGGCCTCCAGGTACTGGCGAAGGGCCTGCTGGATCGGGGCGGACACGATGCCGGGCGCCGTCGATGCCCACGCCAGGGCCGAGGCATCGGCCGCCTCCGTGCTGACGACCGTCTGCGCAGACGAGAGGGCATTGGCCTCGTTGGCCAGGGTCAGCGCGGTGAGAAGGGCAAAGGCCGCCGCGAAGGCCGTCATCAGCGCAGCGGCGATCGAGCAGGCCGCCTCGCGCTCGTGTGGAGGTATGACGGCCCTGGCCAGCCAGCGACTGCCAAACGCCACGGCGAGCGCGATGGCCAGGCAACGCAACGACCAGGAGCCAGACGGACTGGGACGTGAGCCAGACCACGCTCGGCCACTCTAGGTGGGGGTCGATCCCGGCAAGGGGTTCCCTCAGCACGGTGATCGTGGGTTTGCCAACATGGGGAGCCCTGGAGGAGAGCATGACGATCAAGGGTTACCGCATCGCCGTCCTGCCGCCGCAGAGCGCCACGATCACCGCTCCCCGCTTCAACGTGGGCAGCATCGACAACGTGGGCGTACACCTGGTCGACGATTCCGGCGTCGAGGGCTTCGGTTACGCCTACGTGTTCGACAGCCACTCCGCCAAGGCGGTGGCGGAGCTGATCGAGGGTTTCGCCGACGTCTACGTCGGCACGGAGCCTTACGAGCTGCGGCGCGCCCGGTCCACCCTCCTCGTCAAGCGGGTGAACTTCCTCGGGCTTCGAGGCCTCGCCCGCCTGGCCGCGGCGGCACTCGACATGGCCGCGTGGGACCTGCTGTGCAAGCTGCACGACACCAACCTCATGGGGATGGTGGGGCTCGAGCGGACCGAGGTGCCCGGCTTCACGGCGGCCGGCCTGTGGTCGGGCCTGAGCCCCGAGGTGTGCGCCCGGATCGCCCCGCAAGTGGCCGAGGAGTACCACTCGCCCCACGTCAAGATGTGGCTGGGAAGCAGCGACCTCGGCTTCGAGGCCGAGCGCGTCGCCGCGGTACGACAGGCGCTCGCTCCGGGCGCCGGGCTCATCATCGACGCCGCACAGGCCTACGACTGGCGGACGGCGTCCCGGCTGGCCGAGCGGGTGGCGGACCTCGACATCTTGTGGTTCGAGGATCCCGTCGAGTACGAGGACCTCGACGGCCTCGCCGCGTTGGGTGACGAGTCCCCGGTCCCGCTCGGGACGGGGGAGCACATCTACGGCATCGACCACCTCAAGCAGCACCTCGACCTGGGCGCCCTGCAGTACCTGGTCCTCGACATGGAGCGGATCGGCGGGATCACCGATTTCCTGGCCGCCGCCGCCCTCTGCGACGCCTACCGGGTGCAGCTGGTGAACCACTGCTTTCCGCACCCCTCCATGCAGGTGCTGGCCACCGCGGCCACCGGGAGCTGGTGCGAGCTCGCTCCGCTTTGGGATGGCTACTTTGGCAAGCTGGACGTGCGAGACGGCATGGTGCAGCTGGACCTGCACGCCCGGGGCATCGGCCTCGACTTCGTCCAGCCGCCGACATGATCGATCCCGACGACCTGTCCGACGCCTCCTTCACCGTCGGCGGTCGGCGGACCGGAACGGTCACCTTTCTGCCCGAGCCCAAACCACTCCCGCGTCGGTACACCTTGATCTCCGTAGACGACCACGTCGTCGAGCCGCCCGACCTCTTCGTGGGACGCATGCCGGCGGCCCTCGCCGATCGGGCCCCCAAGGTGGTCGAGACCGACGAGGGAGCCCAGCTCTGGGAGTTCGAGGGCAAGAGGTACCCGAACATCGGGTTCAACGCCGTGGTGGGCCGCCCGGTGATCGAGGCCTCTTTCGAGCCGACCCGGTTCGACGAGATGCGCCGGGGCGCCTGGGACGTCGACGCCCGCGTCAAGGACATGGACATCGACGGCGTCTACGCCTCCCTCAACTTCCCCTCGGCGCTGCTCGGGTTTGCCGGCCAGCGGCTGCAACGGGACACCCGGGACCCGTCGCTTGCGCTCGCCCTCGTCCGCGCCACGAACGATTGGCACCTCGAAGCCTGGGCCGGCTCGTACCCGGACCGTTTCATTCCCTGCCAGATCCCCTACTACCTCGATCCCGAAGTGGCGGCAGGGGAGCTTCGGCGCAACGCCGAGCGAGGGTTCAAGGCGGTGACGTTTGCCGAGGCACCGGAGAAGCTGGGCCTGCCCTCCCTCCACACGCGCCACTGGGACCCCTTGATCGAGGCCTGCGAGGAAACGGGCACCGTGATCTGCCTCCACATCGGCTCCTCGTCGAGCCTTCCCGCCACGGCGCCGGACGCGCCTCCCGACACCATCGGGGTGCTCGCCTTTGGCTTCGCCATGTTCTCGGCGGTGGACTGGCTCTACTCCCTGATCCCGGTCCGCTTCCCCGACGTGCGGATCGCGATGTCCGAGGGTGGGCTGGGCTGGGTGCCCGGCCTCATTGATCGCTTGGACCACGTCCGCCAGTACCACGACATCTACGGAACCTGGACGGGAATCGAGCTGACCCCGGCCGAGGTCTTCCAGCGCAACTTCTTCCATTGTGCGCTCGACGACCCTTCCGCCATGCGCCTCCGGGACAGGATCGGCGTCGACCACATCCTCCTCGAGGCCGACTACCCGCACCTCGACTCGAGCTGGCCGATCACCCAGGACGTGGTGGCCCGCCAGGTGAAGGCCCTCGAGCCCTCGGAGGTGCGCCGGGTCACGTGGGAAAACGCGGCGGAGCTCTTCCGCCACCCGGTCCCTCCACGGGTGGTGGCCGACGTGGAGTCCCTCTGACCGGTCCACTGCTCGACGGAAAGGTCGCCGTCGTGTCGGGCGCCGGCGAGGGTCTGGGTCGCGCCGTCTGCGTCAAGTTGGCGGAGCACGGCGCCAAGATCGTCGTCGGGGACATCGACGAGGCCGCCGTCGAGTCGACGATGCAGGCGGTGCATGCGATCGGAGGTCGAGCGACGGGTCGCGCCACCGACATCCGAGATCCGCGTTCCTGCCAATCTCTCGTCGAGCTCGCCTGCACCGCCTACGGCGGGGTCGACGTCCTCGTCAACGACGCCTACGACGGCGGCGACTTCCAACCGTTCGAGGTTGCCGACCTCGAACGGTGGCGGGCGACGGCCGACGTCAACCTCTGGGGGAGCCTGCAGATGACCAGGGCTGCGCTCGACGCGCTGAAGCGGTCCTCGAGCGGTCGGGTGATCATGATCTGCACCCACGGCGTCCAACTGATCCAACCCCGTTTTGGGGCCTACACCGCCTCCAAGGCTGCGCTCGCGCACCTGACCAAGCTGCTGGCCTGCGAGCTGGGTGAGTACGGGATACGAGTCAACGGCGTCTTTCCGGGGCCGATACTGGGTCGAGCCCTCCTCGGCCACCTGCAGCACCTCGCCGACACCGGCGCGTCCTCGCTCGACGAGGTCAAGCGGGAGTTCGCCGCCCACAACGCACTGAAGTACCTGGTGCCAGCCGACGAGATCGCCGGGTCAGTGGTCTTTCTCTCCTCGGACCTCTCCCTGCCCGTCACGGGCCAAGCGCTCTATGTGAACGCGGGCGAGGTGTTCCACTGACTAGTCGGTGATGCCGAATCGCCCGAGGCCGTAGGCCGCGATCGCATTGCTCCGCAAGACCTTGCGGCACTCGTCGGCATTCATGCCAGCGGCGACAAAGAGCTCCCGGGCGATCTTGCGGGAGTGCGGGAAGGTGCCGTCGGAGTGCGGGTAGTCGGTCTCGAAGAGGATCTGGTCGACTCCCACGTCGTGACGGACCTTGAGGCCGAAGAGATCGTCGAACACGCAGCCGAAGACGCGTCCACGCACCTGCTCGCTGGGTGCGATACCACCTTCGACCCCACCGCGGCCGTCCCGCCACACCTCGTCCATGCGCTCCAGCTGGAAGGGGATCCAGCCCACCTGGCTCTCGGCGTAGGCGATCTTCAGGTCGGAGAATCGCGAGAGCGTGCCGGAGAACACCCAGTCGCAGAGCGAGCCCTGCGCATTCTGCGCATAGAGCGACATCGACGTCGCCAGTGGCGCGTCCGGCGAGGTCGACGGCATCGACGATGACGAGCCGATGTGCATCGACACCGTGGTCTCCGTCTCCTGGCAGGCCTCCCAGAGGGGATCCCACTCGCCGCTGTACATGGTGGGAAATCCGAGCTTCGAGGGATTCTCACTGAAGGCGACGGCGTAGCTGCCCTTGGCGGCACACCGGCGCACCTCGTCGGCGGCGAGACTGGCGTCCCAGAGCGGGATCAACGTCAGGGGTACGAGCCGGCCTCGGGCCTCGCCCGCACACCACTCGTCCACCATCCAGTCGTTGTAGATCCGGAGGCAGGTGAGCGCCAGGGCCTTGTCCGAGCGCTCGGCGAACCCTTGGCCGGCAAACCTCGGGAAGATGTTCGGGAAGTTGATGGCCGCCTCGACGTGGTTGATGGTCATGTCGGCGAGCCGTTGAGCCTGGTCGTAGGTCCCGGGGCGGAAGTCCTCGTAGGTGGCCGGAACGTTGCGCTGCTCCTGGCGCGGGATGCCGGCCGGGGCATGGAGCAGTCCTGTCGGCACGACCAGGTCCTCGTACAACCACACGTCGCACCAGACCCCGTCGTCGGCGTTGCGCTCAAAGCCGTAGTGGCCACCCTCGAAGCTGAGCCGCACCTTCTCCCGCGAGACCCTGGGACCCTGTTCGCGCTGCGCCGCCGGGAGCTCACGCTGCCAGAGGTCCTTGGGCTCCATGACGTGGTCGTCGACCGAGATGATCAGGGGAAGCTCGTCCTCCGGTGGCGTGATCTCTGCCATGACCAAACTCTACCGGGCGGCGCGGAAGGCCCGAGCCGAGGCCGTCTGGGCGCCCCAATGCCGGGATCTTCGTCAGATATCCTCAGCGATGATGCACGGCCAGCGGAGTGCGCCCAAGCCGTCATCGTCGAGGCCGACCAGGTCGTCCACCAGCCGCCGACATCGACGGACCCTGGTCGCCGCGTTGGCCGGTGGAGCCGCATTCGTGGTGCCGATCGTCCTGCCACTCGCCCAGGCCGGAGCCATCGGCGCCCCATCGCGCGGCCAACTCACCGCGCTCATCGCCGGGCCGGCAGGTCCCGAGGGCATCCCGCTCGAGCAGGGTCGCCTGCTGGCCCCGGCGTCGACCGCGGCGACCGGACAGACCGTCGACGGCATCGGATGTGATGCCCGCGAGCAGGTCGTCTACCACGTCCACACCCATCTGGCGGTCTACGTCGACGGGGCGCTCCGGCCGGTTCCCGCAGGGATCGGCCTCGTCCGGCCCGCCGTCGCGCAGCAGACCGTCGACGGTCCGTTCTACGGGGCGACCGACTGCTACTACTGGCTCCACGTCCACGCCCAGGACGGCATCATCCACATCGAGTCCCCGACGGCGAAGACGTACACGCTCGGCCAGTTCTTCGCCCTCTGGCGCCAGCCTCTCAGCTCGACACAGGTCGCCGGCGCTAAGGGGCCACTCACCGTCTGGGTCAACGGGCGCCGCTACCGCGGCAACCCTGCCAACATCCGGCTCGGCTCGCACGAGGACATCCAGATCGACGTCGGCACGCCCGTCCAGCCACCGAGAACCGTCGACTGGAGGGGAACGGGGCTCTAGGGAACGATCGCAAAGCGTCGGGCGAGGCCCTCCGTCAGGGCGGGCCACACCACGGGATCGTGGCCCGGCACGAGCTCGTAGCCGCGCTCCTTGGCCAGGCGCTTGAGTCGACGTATGGGCTCGATGGTGGCCTCGGCCGGCACGTCGACGTGGCCGCCGACGGCCCTCTCGTGCTCGATGTTCTCCGTCAGGTCGGCGGCGTCGAAGGCAAAGACCAGGCCCCCTCCGCCAACGGATTCGTCCAGCTTCACCGAGAAGCTCTGGTGCCCGGGCGTGTGCCCTGCGGTCAGCACCGCTTCGACACCTGGCGCGATCTCGACGTCGCCCTCGGCGAGGCGCCACTCGATCTCGGGATCGTCAAAGTCGATGCGGAAGATGCCGTTGCGCTCGGGCCCCTCCGAACCGGACAGCCCGTAGGCCACCTCGGCGCGCTGAGCATGGACGGGCACCCGGCCCGCGAAGTGTCGTAACCCGCCCGCGTGGTCGTTGTGCAGGTGGCTGACCGCCACGGCGACGATGTCCTCCATCGCGATGTCCGCCTCCGCGAGAGCCTCCTCGAGTGGGTCCCCGGGGCCGGGGAGCACGGGCGCAAAGTTCGGATCACCGTGGAACCGGCGCCGGAGGGCGGGGTCGCGGATCAGCGCGGGGTTGAACCCGGTGTCGAGCAGGAGCCAACCGCCCTCGCACTGGAGGAGCACTCCCGGGACGGGCTCGACCAGGCGCTCGGAGGCAGGCGCTCCGTGCACCGAGACCGACTTTGGCAGGTCCTCCCATCCGAGCGTGAGGAGCACCACCCGGCGCACTCCCGCGGTCGAGCCGCTCACGTCGGCTGCTGCCAACCGCGCCGAGGCGGCCGGTTCCATCCGTCGGATGGGAGGCACCGCTCCCGCAGGTGGGCGAGTGCCGGAGCGACCGCCCCGACGAAGACGTCGGCCGTGCCGTCACCCCGAACGATGAGGGCCACCTGGCTCACCCGTACCAGCCGGGCCGTGACCTGCCCGTGCTCGAGCCGGACCAGCACCTCGGAGTCCGGGCCGATCCCGGTCAGGCGGCGCCACCTTTCGCGGTACTGCGGGCCGACCTCGAGCAGGCAATCCTCGTCCGGCCACAGCCGTGCCGCGTCCGAGGGCCGCTCCAGGCGAGTCAGATCACTGTCGAGGTCGTGCACCCAGGTGACGTCGGCAAACGACGCGGATGGCCCACCGGCGGGACCGGTGGCGGAGCCACCACCCTCGCCGGTCGCACGAATTTCGAGCTGCCCGCTGAACGCCTGGGCGGCGTCGAGTGGATGATCGGCGAGGCTTCCCGGCCGCGGACGGCGAACGTCCGCAAACCATCCCTCGGCGGTCTGCAGCCAGAGGACGTCGCTGGGCTCACGCCACGGACCGCCGTCGATCGACCGGCCCTCCCGGAGCCAGGCTCCCTCGAGCCGGCCAAGCTCGCGGGACGAGCGGGTGGCAAGCGCCGACATCGTCACGACCGGAGCCGATCCCGGAGCGTCCGATGAAAACGGAGGATCGGCTCCTCGTGCGTGCGAGCCAGGGGACCGACCTCGAATCCGGGCGATGCGACGGCCGACTGGAGCCGTTCGCAGATGACGACGTCCTCCGAGAGGAACTTGCGGATCTGCTCCACGAGATACTCGCCGTCCGCGTCGGGGTCGGCCCGGACGCGCAGGGTCAGGTGAGTACGGTCCGGCGACAGCGGCACGGCGTCGTAGGTCGCGAAGTAGTCCTGGGTCGTGACCATCATGAGATTCGGGAACAGCAGGTGCGCACCGATCCCCCCACGCTCTCGCGCTCAGCCAGGGCAGGCCGGGGGGGCCGCTCGGCGCCTCCGGCGACGAGGCCGCCGACTGCGGGCCCTCCTGCATGACGAGCGTCTTGAGCGGCTCGTAGCTCCACCAGTTTCCCGAGAGCGTCTCCCACTCGAACCGGCGGTGCGCGTAGGCCCCCAGAGACTGATGGTGCAGGTGAGAGAGGTGGTAGACGTCGACGTGGTTCTCGACGAGGAACTTCCAATTGCAGGCGACGGTGTACTCGATCTTGGCTCGCTGGACGAGCGACCCGTCCCCGCCACCGGCGAGGAAGTGCTCGAGGCGCCCGTCGAGCCCGCCCAAGGCCTGGGACAGGCTCCCGGCATCGTCGGCGGGGTTGACCATGACCATGCCGTGCCATTCGGAGACGGCGGCGGGACGGAGTCCCCACGCTCGCCGGTCGAGGTCGCAAAACTGCTCCTCCTGTTGGGGGACCCGCACCAGCGAGCCGTCGACGCCGAAGCTCCACTGGTGGTACGGACAGGTGATGATGCTCCCCAGCTCGCCCGACCCCTCGAGCAGCGGCAGGCCGCGATGGCGGCACAGGTTGTGGTAGGCGCGGAGCGCCCCGTCGCGACGCCGCAGCACGACGAGGGGCACCCCCCCGACCGTCTGGGTGAGGTAGCGCCCCGGACCCAGCTCGTCTCCCGAGGCGACCAGCGCCCAGGAGCGGGCGAAGAGCCTCCGTCGCTCGAGCTCGAGGAACTGCGCGGAGCTGTAGAGCTGACCGAGCTCGGAGAGGCCCACTCGGGCCGCCTCCTCCTCTTGCCAACCCAACCGGGTGAGCGTCATCCCCCCGCCGAACCCGGTTCCAGGCCACCCGGGGCTGCGACCGTGGGATCCGCCGGGGGTCCCTCCGCGGCCCGCTCGTCGAGGTAGTCCGGCGACGTCAGGCCGAGGCGTCGCATCGCCGTGCCGGTCAGCGCCTCGAGGACGCAGCGGTGTGCGAACAGCGCCGTGATGTTGTTCCCGACGTCATAGGGCGGGCTGACCTCGACGACGTCCATCGCCACCATTCCCACCTCGGCGCTCAGGCGCCGAACCGCACGCAGGACCTGGGCGCTGGTCAGGCCGCCCGGCTCCGGCGAGCCCGTGCCCGGGGCGTGAGCGGGGTCCACGGCATCCACGTCCACCGAGATGTAGAGGTGGTCGGCCGAACCCGAGAGCGCCTCGTTCACCGCCCGTTCGAGCACGGTGTCGAAGCCATGGCGCTGCACCTCCGCCATGAAGTGCGAGTGCATCCCCTGCTCCTCCATCCAGGCCACGACGTCGGGGCCCGGCCAGTAGCCCCGCAGGCCGACCTGCACGAAGTTGCGCCCGAGCACCGCGCCGCTCTCGATGAGCCGGCGCATCGGCGTGCCGTGGCTAGCCAGGACACCTTGCATGTCGGGCGCGGTGTCGGCATGCGCGTCGAAGTGCACGATGCCGACTCGCCCGTAGCCGTAGGCATCGGCCACCGCCGTCGCGGCCGGCCACGTGATGCCGTGGTCGCCGCCCAAGATGACCGGTATGGCGCCGCCCTCGAGGATCTCGGCCACGAAGGACCGGATGTTGGCGTACGAGCGATCGGTGCTGCCGATGATGATCTCCGCATCCCCGTAGTCGCAGACGCGGAGGTGTTCAAAGGGATCGACCCTCACGTGGAGGTGCGGGCGGGCCCAAGGGGGTGAAGGCAGGTGGTCGCAGGTCCGGATCGCCTGGGGGCCGAGGTGGGTCCCCGAGCGCGTCACCGCCGTGCCGTCCCAGGGAGCGCCGCCGACGGCTACGTCGATGCCGCCCGCCCGCAGGTCGTCCGGTGTGAGGCACACGGGCAGCTTCATGAACGTGGGTATGCCCTGCCAGGCGAGCTCCAGCTCGTAGCGATGCAGATAGAGGGGCCCCGGAGGCCGGGGAGGCCCCGGAGGGCGCGGCGGCCCCTGCTCGCTCTGCGACACGGAGGCTCCTTTCGGATCGGCGGTCGGTGGCGCGTTGGCCTCTTCGCCGGCGCTCATTCGACGGCGATCCTCGGGTCGGCCACCGCTTGGAGGATGTCGACGACGGTGTTGATCAGGACGTACCCGACGCCGAGCACGAGCGTCACCCCGGCGATGGCGGGGAAGTCGGCCTGGGGGATGCTCTGGTCGGTGTACAGGCCGATGCCGGGCCACGCGAAGATCGTCTCGATCACCACCACGCCGGCGAACATGAGGCCGACCTGGAGGCCGGTCATCGACAAGGCGGCGGTCAGCGAGTTGCGCAGGGCGTGCCGGAGGACCACGGTGCGCTCCCGCAGCCCCTTGGACCGCGCCGTACGGACGAAGTCGGAGCTCATGGCCGACTCCAACGAGTTGCGGAGCACCCGGCCGATGGACACCGCAGGACCGAGCGCCACGCAGAAGGCCGGCAGGATGAGATGGCGGATGCCGTCCCAGGTCACGGCCCACTGGCCGTGGAGCAGGCCGTCCACCACGATGATGCCGGTCGGGCCCGTGGGCGCGTTGACGTAGGAGGTGTCGCCGGTGGCCGGCAGCCAGTGCAGGGTGCTGTTGAGCAGGAGGATGCCGAGGAGGGCCAGCAGGAAGGACGGAACCGAGGCGCCACCGATCATGAGGACCCGGATGACCGCCGACGACCGCCAGCGGCCCGCTGCGGCCAGGCCCATCAGCGCCCCCAGCACCACCGCGATGCCGAGCCCGGTCACCGCCAGCTCGACGGTGGCCGGGAGGTAGGCCGCGAGGTCGGTGGACACGGCGCGCCGCGTGCGCAACGACTCTCCGAGGTTCCCGTCAAACAAATGCCCCACGTAGTGCAGGTACTGCGAGATCAGCGGCTCGTCGTAGCCGAGGACCTTGTTCTCGTGGGCGACGGCCGCGGCGGAGGCATTGGGGCCGAGGTAGGCGTGGGCCGGGCTCGTGTGGCTGAGCTTCTGCAGCAGGAAGACGATGGCCGTCAGCACGAGCAGGATGACGACCATGGCCACGAGCCGCTTCGCCACCAGCCGGATCACTTCGAACCGCCCGTCACGTCGTTGAGGGCGTCGCCGGACAGGTTCGCCGCGAGCGCCAGCAGGAAGATGGCGATGGCCGGCATGACCGGGATCCACCACTCCTGGAGCAGGTACTCGAGCCCGCGGGCCGACATCGCCCCGAGCTCCGGCGCCGGTGCCGGCGCTCCGAGCCCGAGGAACGAGAGCGAGGCGAGGGTGACGACGAGGTTGCCCACGTCGAGGCTGGCGGTCACCACGATGGCGGGGACGGCACCGGGCAGGAGGTGACGCAAGGCCCGCCGAGCCGGGCCGGCGCCGGCCAGTCTCGCCGCCTCGAGATGCGGTCGGGCCGAGAGGGCACGGATCTCGCCGCGCATGATGCGGGCGTAAAAGGGCCACCACACGATCATCACCGCGACGAGGATGTGGAAGTAGCTCGGCCCGAGGGCCGCAACGATGGCGATCGCGAGGAGAGGTCCGGGCAGGGCGAGGAAGAGATCCGTCAACCGCATGAGCACGGTGTCGACCCACCCCCCCACGGCCCCCGCCACGAGGCCGATCACGCCGCCGATCACGACGCCCGAGGTCACGACGATCAAGACGCCCGACAGGCTGGTCCGCAGCCCGTAGAGGACCCGGCTGAAGATGTCGTAGCCGACCTCGTCGGTGCCGAGGAGGTGGCCCGCGTGGAAGGGCGGCGTAAAGGGTTGGCCCGAGGGCACGATCGGGTTGTAGGGAGCGATGACCGGCGCCAGGACCGCCAGGAGCACCAACACGAGGAGCAGGACGGCGCCGCAGCGGTCGACGATCGAAGAGCGGCGCAGCGCCTGGGTGGGACTTCCCAGTCGAGCGAGGCCCCGCCGACCTGGCGAGGGTACGAATGCCTCAGCGACGGCCATCGCCGTGCTCCTTCGACGTCGATGGAGCCACCGGGGCCACCGGGGCCTCGTCGGGCGCACCGCTCGCAGGCGTCCCCCCGCCACCGAGCGACACGGGGCAGGCGACCCGACGACCACCGGTCGAGTCCGCGAGCGGCGGTGCGGGCCCGCTCGAGCACGAGGGGATGGCCGACAGGCATCGGGGATGGAACTCGCAGCCCGAGGGGGGATCGATGGGGTTGGCCGGTTCGCCCAGGAGCGCCATCCGGTGTCGATCGAGTCCCGGGACCGCGTCGAGCAGCGACTTGGTGTACGGGTGCGAGGGCGATCGGCACACTTCCTCGGCGGGACCGAGCTCGACGATCCGGCCGAGGTACATGACGGCGATCCGGTCGGCCACCATGCGGGCGGCCGCGAGGTCGTGGGTGACGAAGAGCACCGCCATGTTGAGCTCTCGCCGCAGCCGGCCGATGAGGTTGAGCACGGTCGCCGCAAGGGACACGTCGAGGGCGCTCGTGGGCTCGTCGCAGAGGAGCACCTCCGGGGGGATCACGGTGGCGCGGGCCAGGGCCACTCTCTGGCGCTGCCCGCCCGAGAGCTGCATCGGCTTCGCGCCGGCGACCTGCTGGGGAAGCCCCACCTGGCCCAGGACCGTCCGCACCCGCTCCGAGCGGCCCGCCCGCCCGAGGCCCTCGTGCCGGAGCCGCTCGCCGATCAGCTCTCCGACGGTCATCCACGGCGTGAGCGAGGCCCCGGCGTCCTGGAACACCATCTGGGGCCGGCCGCCCCGGCCGACCTCGATCTCCCCGGCGTCGAGCGGCTGGAGACCGGCGATGGAGCGGAGCAGCGTCGACTTGCCGCAGCCGCTCTCGCCCACGAGCGCGACGGCCTCGCCCTCCACCAGTTGGAGATCGACCCCCCGCAGCGCGTGGAGGCGCCGGCGGTGCAGAGTCGAGCCGACCTCGAAGCCCTTGTGGATGTCGTGCACGAGCACCGCCGGCGCCGGACCGCCGATGCGCGGCTCGGCAGAGGGCCACGGCGGCGCCACCGCTTCCTGGAGCGACGCCGCGCCGACGGACTCGAGGCGGACGCACGCGGCGGTCCGGGAATCTTGCGGGATCCCGGCCGGACTCCAGCTCGGGCGGAGCGACCTCACAGCTCGTCGCCCCGATGCTCGCACCGTGGTGCGAACGCGCAACCCGGCGGCAGGTGCTGGGGGTCCGGCGGCTCTCCCCGCAGGGCGACGACGGGCCTGCTGCGGTCCGTGTCGAGCAGGAGCCGGGAGCGCAGCAATCCGACCGTGTAGGGATGGCGAGGGTGCAAAAAGACCTCTTGGGCCGGCCCCACCTCTGCCAGCCGCCCGCCATAGAGCACGGCGATGCGGTCCGAGATCTGGGCGGCCACGCCGAGGTCGTGCGTCACGAGGACGAAGCTCGTCTTGAGCTCGCTGCGCAGCGTCGAGAGCAAGTCCAGGATCTGTGCCTGGACGGTCACGTCGAGGGCGGTGGTCGGCTCGTCGGCGACGACGAGGGACGGGCTTCCGGCGATGGCCATGGCGATCATGACCCGCTGGCGGAGCCCGCCGGAGAGCTCGTGGGGATAGGCGGGAGGCGTCGTCGGGATCGGGGACGCCGACCGCGTCGAGCAGTCGGACCGCCTCGTCGTTCGAGCCGGCCGCCTCGGCGACCTGGCGACCGACGCGCATGGTCGGGATTGAGCGAGGTCATCGGATCCTGGAAGACGGCCCCGAGGTGACGCTTGCGCACGAGCCGGCCTCCTCGGCGTCGACGCCGTCACCATGTCGGTACCGCACACCGGGCGGCGCCCCTCACCTGGGGGTGGGGCTCGAGAGGGGAGGAGCCCGAGCAGCGTCAGGCCGAGCACGCTCTTGCCCGATCCCGACTCTCCCACGAGGCCGAGGATCTCGCCGCGGGCGATCTCGAGGGAGACCCCCCGCAGCGCCCGCACGGTCCCGCCCGCCCGGGAGAAGGACAGGTGCAAGTCCTCGACCGAGACGGTCGGGGTCCCCTCGGGAGGCCGTCCGCCGGCGGAGGGCGGCGCCACCCGGGACGCGGGAGGGCGCTCCGCGTCGAGTCCGCCGTGCTCGACGTCACGGGAGCGGCGGCCGATCGACGGCAGCACGGTCATCCTCCCGACCACCGAGCGCGGCACCTCACGGAGCCCTCAGGGGCTGAGGGCTCCCGGCGAGCGGAGGCTCCTCCGCCCGTCCGCGCGCCGACCATCTCGGTGATCGAATCGACGGCCGACTCGAACAGGCGACGACCCAGCGTGGCCGTCGCCTCGGACGGGCGGCCCGTTACGCCGTTGATCGAGAGGGAGGGAGCCGTATACCGGAACACCAGGTCCCCGGTCCGGTCCGGGTCGTCGGCATCGGCGACCCGCGGCCAGCGGACCATGTGCGGGGCAACGGCGAGCATCAGCGACGTCTCGGCCCGGTTGGCGTGCACGTCCGCGCCGTCGAGCGAGATCTCGGCCGCCACCTCGGCGTTGGCCTCCCACCAACCGACGACACCCATACGCAGGTCGGGCCTCTCCAGCCTCACGTGGTCCGATGCGACGCCCAGCGCAGCGGCGTTTCCGAAGTGGCCGTTGAGCACCAGCAGCCGACGGAGCCCGGATCCGCCCGCCCAATCGGCGACCGCACGCACGGCGTCCGCCAGCCCGGTCGGCGTGAGCGACAGGGTCCCGGGCAGCTCACGACCGTGGCCGAAGCTGCACGCAACGGCGATCGACGGGAGGACCGGTGCTGCGGTCCGAGCGGAGACGGCTTCGGCGATCGCGGTGGCGACGATCGTGTCGGTCCCGACCGGGAGATGCGGTCCGTGCTGTTCGGTGGCCCCCACCGGAAGCAGACCGACCTCGTTGGGACGCTCTTCCAGCAGGGCGCGAATCTCGGGCCAGGCCAGCTCGTCCCACCGGACCGGCCGAGACGGCGTGTCCTCGCCCACCGGACGATTCCCGTTGTCACCCATCTCCGCCATCTCGCCGCCTCGTCTCGTCCGACGCCTCGTCTCGCCCTCGGCTCAGAACATCGTCAGATAGGTCTCGCGTTCCCAGTCCGAGACCTGGGCGTGGTAGGCGTCCCACTCGCCCGCTTCATGTCGCCGTAGGCGGAGACAAAGGACTCCGGGAACACCTCGTGGGTGAGCGGGTCGGCGTCGAACGCCTCGATCGCCTCGAGCAGGTTGCGCGGCAGCCGGGTGGCGCAGGTCGCCGCCGGCGGCCCGGGCGCTCCAGTCGTAGGTGATGTCCTCGATCGGCTCGCCCGGGTCGAGGCCCTCGCGGATGCCTTCCAGCCCGGCCGCGAGCATGAACGCGGCGGCGAGGTAGGTGTTGGCGGCCGAGTCGACGCCGCGGTTCTCGACCGCGGGCCGGTTGCGGGGCAGCCGGAGCATGCACGAGCGGTTGTTGTCGCCGTACGCCGCGAACACGCGGCGCCCACGACACGGTGCCGTCGGCGAGGCGCGGCTGCAGCCGCTTGTAGGAGTTGACCGTGGGCGTCGCAGATCGCCGCGATCGCGGGCGCGTGGCGCATGATGCCGGCGACGAAGCGAGTAGGCGAGCTTGCTCCAGCCCTTGCCCCGCTCGTCGTCGGCGTCGCGGAAGAGGTTCGCCTCGGTCGTCGAGGTCGGCGATGCTCATGTTGAAGTGGTGCCCGGAGCCCCAGGCCGATCGTGTACGGCTTGGGCATGAAGGTCGCGACGAGCCCCGCCTCCTTGGCGGCCTGCTTGACCATCAGCCGGAAGAAGGCGAGCTGGTCGGCCATCTCGCAGCGCCGGGGCGTAGTCGAAGTCGAACTCGTACTGGCCGTCGCCGCCCTCGCTGTCGAAGCTGAAGAGCCCGAAGCCGCGACTCGCTCAGGTAGCGCGACCATCGGCTCGAGGAACGGCATCGCGTCGAGCTCGGCCTCGACGTCGTACGCCTGCGTCGGCCTGAGCTTGCCGCTGACGGCGCGATCGGCTCGAGGTAGCCGTCGCGTGCGGTCGAGCGACGTCAGGGTCGAACACGTACAGCTCGGGCTCGACGCCGAGGTTGAGCATGTAGCCGAGCTCGGCCGCGGCCTTGGCGAGCTGCCGCTTCAGGATCGAGCGGGTGCAGTGCGCGAACGGCTCGCGACCGCCGAAGCTGCAGGTCGGCGGCCATCCACGCGAAGCGGCGTGTCCCACGGCATGACGCGCAGCGTCGCGAGGTCGGGGACGGCGACGCACTCGTCCTCGTTCGGCGTCATCTGCCCGAGGTCGCCCATGCCCCGCGGCGTGTAGCGCTCGGAGCCGGCGAGCAGGTTCGGGAGGTGGTCGATGGGGACGACCTTCGACTTCGCCCGGCCGGTGATGTCGACAAAGGAAGCAAAGACGTACTCCACTCCCCGGTCCTGCAGCGACCGGGCAAGCTCTGCGTACCGCTCGTCGACCGGCATGATCGTGTCCATAGGGTGGCCTCTCTAAAACGAAAGAGCCCAGAAGGTCTCGAGACCTCCCGGGCTTTTGTCCCTCCGTGTCATGCCGGGCGAGCAGCGCCGACATGTGCCCCTCTCGGACCAGACCCTCCAGCGCGAGCGGAGCGGAACCCTAGGGGCGATTCAGTTGTTTGCTACGCCTTCGTCCAGTGCGGTCTCACCGGATCGCCCGGTGAGACCGCCGCACGCCTCCTTCTTTCGCATCGTCGATTCCCCGCGGCCACACGGGCGGCCGAGAGCCGCTCGAGGCGGTCACGTTCCTGGTCAGCTCCGCCGCAACAGGTTCAGGTAGAGCATCTGCGGGTAGGCCACCACGTGGGCTGCGGCGACCCCCTTGAGCCACGGTTGGAAGACCATGGTGTCGTCCTTGTCGGCGATGTTGAGCCAGCACCCGCTGGCCAACGCAGTGTCGGAGACCTGGCTGTAGAGGGACGACGAACCCGTGGCGACCGCCTGGTCGTCGATCGGCGTGACCGCCGGCACGTTGCACGACATGTACTCGAGACCGCCGCTCGGGTCGTAGTTGATGTGCGTCCAGGTGTAGGGATTGTCGGCGTCGGGCCAGAAGTAGTCGATCAAGATGTTGGGCGTCGAGGCCGACTGGGCGGTCTGAACCGAGCCGACCCAACCGTAGATGGACGACGTCTGGTAACCGACCACCTTGGTGTTGAGCCCGTCGGCCTGCAGCTCCGCCCCGACCTGTTCGGCGATGAGTTGGTCGTCGGGCGCTCCGGTGTCGTAGCCGACCGTGATGTTCTTCTCCGAGGAGGACAGCTTGGACACGATGCTGCGCAGGGCGCTCGGGTTGTAGGTGATGTCCTGATGCGCATAGCTCGGTCCGATCAGGTGGGCCGGGGCCGTCTGCGGCGGGACGATCGCCCGGCCGGGCAGGACTGCGTTGACGATGGCCTTGGAGTCGATGGCCTGCAGGAGCGCCTTGCGGGCGTCGAGGGAGGTCAGGAACCCCTTGTTCTCGTTGACGTACATCGAGTCCGACTCGAGGATCGGCAGGGTGTAGAGGCGTGCCGAGGAGTCGTGGCGATACTGGGCGACGGCCGACGTGCTCAGGTCGTGCAGGATCCCGTCGAGCTGCCCGTTGTTAAACTGGATCTCCTGCGTCGAGAGGTTGTCGATCACCGGCATGTTGATGGTGGTGAAGTAGGGCTTGGTCCCCCAGTACTGCGGATAAGCCTTCATCTGGTACATGACACCCACCTTGGCCTCGGTCAACGTGTAGGGGCCGGTGCCGATGTCATGGGTTTGCAGGTAGGTCTGGGCGTTGTCGCTCCCGGCGTACTTGGCGAGCGCGGTGGGGCTCTCCATCGCCGGGCCGTAGGCAGACGCCAGGTAGTCGAGGAAGGCCGTGTTCTTCTGCTTCAGCGTGATCACCACGGTGTAGGTGCCCGGCGTCGTGACCGAGGCCACGTCGCTCACCATGTAGGCCGCACCGCCGTTGACCGCCGCACGACGCGCGAAGCTCGGCTCGATCGCGGCCGAGGTGAAGGGCGTCCCGTCGTGGAACTGGACCCCCTGGCGGAGCTGGAAGGTGTACGTCAACCCATCCGGAGAGATCGTCCAGCTGGTGGCCAGGTTGGGGATGATCACCCGGCTCGCCGTCCCCGGCTCGTACTGGACGAGGCCCTGGTACATGTTGCGCACCGTGAGGAGGCCCTCGCCGGCGTAGTAGACGTCCGGATCGGGCGGCTGACCGGGATCCTGGAGGAACGACAGGTTCAGCGTCCGGTTGGCGCTGCTGCTGCTCGCCGCGCCCGCGACGGTGGCGCCACCCAGGCTGGGCACGACGAGCGCGGCCGCGCCCACGAGAGCGATCGATGCCCGCCCCAGGAGTGAGATACCGCCGGGCATCAGGCCACCCCCACCGCAGCGGGCTCCCGGAAGGCGCCCCGCATGGTGAACGCCTCGATGACCTCGTCGGTGGCCCGCCGAGCACCGGCCTGCAGATACTCCATGGCGTCGAGGGCGGCGAGGTGTCGGGCCGACGTCGAGCCGATCACGCAATCCTCGACGACCCGTGTGTAGTAGTCCCGTTGATGAGCGTCGACGAACGTGTAGTGGATGCAGACGTCGGTGAGCGCACCCACCAGGACGACGGTCGACACGCCCAACCCCCGCAGGAGGATCTCGAGGTCCGTTGCGAAAAAGCACGAGTACCGGCGCTTGACGATGTGGTAGTCGCCGGGCTCCGGTGTCAGTGTCGGCCAGAGGTCCGTCCCCACCCGACCCTCGACGCAGTGGACGCCCTCGGTGCCGTCGAGCTCCCTGCCGAAGTCGACTCCGTCGGGTCGATGGGCTTCCTGAACGAAGACCACGGGCACGGAGGCCTGCCTCGCACCCACCACGATCCTCTCGGCGTTGGCAACCATCTCGGGAAACCCACCCATGAGGGGGATCCCGACCTCCTCCGCCGGCATGGCTCCACCGCGTTGGATGTCGACGACCACCAGCGCCGTCTTGCCGACCAAGAATTCCCTGCGACCGTTCACGCAACCTCTGCTCTCTCTACCCCCTTATCCCCTAATCCCTCAATCCCCTAATCCCGACGAGGCCGCAACCTCGGCACCGACTCGGGAATACTGCGATTGAACATCAATTTTGTTACCGAGCGGTCTCCTTCGTGTTTCGTATGGGTAAACTCGTGTGAATCAGAGGAGCCGGCGTCCGCGGAGCCGCGTAGAGTCCGGCATCATCACGTCCCGTCGACTTCGTGGGGCTCCGTGAGCGAGAGCCGTGCGCCGCGGACCGTGGCGATCACCGGTGCGGCCAGCGGCATCGGTGCTGCAGTCGCCCGAGTCTTCGCCGGAGAAGGCGACCGCCTCTTGCTCTTGGACCGTCGCCCACTCCCCGAGACGCTGTCGGCGGAGCTCGCCGAGCTTGCGGGACTCGAACGTCGCTGGGTCGCCGAGGTCGATGTCGCGAGCACCTCCGGCGTCGATCAGGCGCTCACCGCAGGCCAGGCCGCCTTGGGGGCGGTCGACGTGCTCGTAAACAATGCGGGCATCAGCGTCCATCGACGCTTCGTCGACATCACCGAGGAGCAGTGGGACGAGATGATCGAGGTGAACCTCAAGAGCGTCTACAACACCTGCCGCGCCGTCGTGCCGGTCATGCAGGACCTCGGTCGGGGAAAGATCATCAACGTCGCCTCCGAGCTCGGGCTGGTCGGCGCCGCCTCGATGGTGCACTACAGCGCGTCCAAGGGCGGCGTCATCGCCTTCACCAAGGCCTTGGCCCGCGAGCTCGCGCCCCGGGGGGTCCACGTCAACGCCGTCGCGCCAGGTCCGATCGAGACCCCCCTGCTCACCTCGTGTCCGGACGAGTACAACGACCAGACGCTGTCCGGCGTGCCTCTCGGGCGGTGGGGCCAGCCCGAGGACGTCGCCGCCACCGTCCGATTCGTGGCCTCCGAGGAGGCCTCCTTCTACGCCGGATGGGTGTTCAGTCCCAACGGCGGTGTGGTGATGTGAGACCCGCCGAGAACCAGAAGGGTGGCGACCGATGCCCGACTCGCCCGTCGTCGACGCGCACGTGCACCTCGTCCCGGGATCCGAGCTCGGCGATCCAGAGCGTGATCCCTACGAGATCTGGGAGTACGGGACCAAGCCCGACGTCGAGGTCCTGGAGCTGCCCGGCACGCTCGAGCAGGCGACCGCAGCCATGCGTGCCGCGCACTGCGACCACTTCGTCGTCGTGAACATGTTCGTGCCCGACCTCGAGCTCTCGAAACTGGAGCGGGAGTGGGCCGAGGCGGGTGATGGCTCCCCGGGATTGCCCCGACGACGCGGGTCGGTCCACGACGACCGGGAGCAGCTGGAACGGCGCCTGGTGGACTTCAATTCCTGGGCCCTGGAGGTCGCCCGCCAACGCGGCGATCTTTCGGTGTTCGTCGCCGCCGATCCGAGCGTGCTGCCCGGAGCCGCAGGGGCCGCGCATCTCCGCTGGGCCGTGGAGCGAGGTGCTCGCGGGATCAAGCTCCACACGGTGCTCCAGCGGTTCGCCCCGGACGACCCGCGCATGACCGCCGTCTTGGACACCTGCGAGGAGCTCGGCGTCGCCGTGATCGCCCACGCCGGTGCCTCGAGGGACGAGCACGGGTACGCGGAGCCGGACGCGTTCGCACCGGTTGTCGAGCGGCATCCGCGCCTCAAGCTCGTGCTGGCACATCTCGGGGGCGCGCTGGCATCAGGTCGGCCGGCTCGCCGAGGCCTTTCCCGAGGTGCGATTCGACCTCTGCGAGATCATTGCCTGGACGGGGGCGCCGGACGCCCCCACCAGCGACCAGCTGGGGCGCCTGATCAAAGAGCTCGGGCCCCAGCGCGTGCTGTTCGGCACGGACTTTCCCTGGTACGACGTGGACCGCACCATCGACCAGCTCCTGGCGCTGCCACACCTGAGCGACGAGGAGCGGGCCGGCATCCTCGGACGCAATGCGGTGGAGTTCCTGGGCTTGCCCGTGCCCCTGTGACGCTACCGGGGTCGCACCTCGCCACGCGGGGCATCCCCGCCATGACCTACCGCATCCCGCAGCGCCCGTCTGGCCAGCAGCGCCAGGCAGTCGTAGGCGACGGCCGCACCCGCCAGCGCGGTGATCTCGGCATGGTCGTAGGCGGGGGCCACCTCGACGACATCCGCCCCGATCACGTTGACACCGTCCAGGCCGACCAGCAGGGCACGCAGCTCCCGGGTGCTGAGGCCACCGGGCTCGGGGGTGCCCGTGCCCGGGGCGTGCGCCGGGTCGAGGACGTCGATGTCGATCGAGACGTACACGGGGGCATCGCCCACCCGCTCGCGGAGCGCCGCGCCGATGGGTCCCGTGCCCTGCTCGGCAACGTCCATCGTCGAATAGCGGAAGAAGTCCATCCGGTCGTCCTCGACCAGGTCCGACGGGTCGTACAGGGAGGCCCTGGTGCCGACGTGTGCGCAGCGGTCGGCGCGCAGGAGGTCCTCTTCCCACGCCCGCCGGAACGGCGTCCCGTGGGTGTAGGGCGCGCCAAAGTAGGTGTCCCACGTGTCGAGGTGCGCGTCGAAGTGGACGAGCGCCACCGCGCCGTGCCGGGCCGCAGCCACCCGGAGGAGGGGCAGGGCGATGGTGTGGTCGCCACCGATGGCCACGAGGGCGCGCCCGTCGCTCGTCAGCGTCCTCGCCGCGTCCTCGATCTGCTCGAGGGCCTCGGCAATGCAAAACGGGGTGCACGGCACGTCGCCCGCGTCGACGACCTGGACGGCGGCAAAGGGCTGCACGTCGAGGTCCGGGTGATAGGCGCGCACCAGGCGCGAGGCCTGGCGCACGGCCTGCGGCCCGAAACGTGCTCCCGGACGGTAGGAGGTCCCGGTGTCAAAGGGAACGCCGAGGACCGCGACGTCCCACGCCTCCACCTCCCCGATCCCGGGTAGTCGGGCAAAATTCGAGCTGCCCGCGAAGCGCGGCACGACACGCCCGTCGACCGGTCCGATCGGCGCTCGCCCGTCGCCGCTCGACCGGGGCACCGTCGTCATGCCTCACTATCCCCTGCGGTCGGCGCCCCGGGCAAGGGCGCCGCCAAGTAATGCGTTGTTCACAGCGTGGACACGGCTCAGAAATCGAGCCGCCATACGGTGCGACGGTGCACATGGATGCCCGACCACATGAAGCGCAGCGAACGTCCGAACAACGCAGGCTCGACGTCGCCGTCGTCGAGCCTCGGAGGCGCGGATCCCGGTGAGCCCCCGGCACGGCCCCGAGGCGGAACGGGCGATTGCCGCGGAGGCCAACCTTCCGACCACCAATTGGGAACGCGAGGTGGCTCGCGGGCTCGAGCTCGGCCTCCAAGGCGCCGACTCGATCGTCGACCGCACCATCCCCACCTTCTCGCGAGGGGAGCTCCCGCACTTCGCCGGGATCAACACGTTCCTCAAGGCCCCTTACGTCGAGGACGTCGCGGAGTGCGGCAACTACGACGTCATCGTGGTGGGCGCGCCGCACGACTCGGGCACCACCTATCGGCCGGGGACCCGCTTCGGTCCACAGGGGATGCGTCGCATCTCCGGCCTCTACGGCCCCTATAGCTTCGAGCTCGGCGTCGACCTCAGGGAATCGATCACCATGGGCGACGCCGGCGACATCTTCACCATCCCCGGCAACATCGAGAAGACCTTTGACCAGATCTCCAAGGGGGTCGGCCACATCTTCGCCTCGGGCGCCCTGCCGGTCGTCCTCGGCGGCGACCACTCGATCGGCTACCCGACCGTGCGTGCCGTGGCCGAGCACCTCGACGGCGACCTCGGCATCATCCACTTCGACCGGCACGTCGACACCCAAGAGACGGACCTGGACGAGCGGATGCACACGACGCCGTGGTTCCACGCCACCGACATCCCCAACGTCCCGCCCAAGAACCTGGTGCAGATCGGGATCGGCGGGTGGCAGGCACCGAGGCCCGGTGTGCGAGTCGGCCGAGAGCGCGGCACCACGGTCATGACGGTCAACGACTGCGTGGAGATGGGCATCGAGGCCAGCGTCGAGCGGGCTCTCGAGGTGGCCTGGGACGGCACCTCTGCCGTCTGGCTCTCCTTTGACGTCGATTGCTTGGACGCCGCATTCGTGCCGGGAACGGGCTGGCCGGAGCCGGGAGGCTTCCTGCCACGAGAGGCGCTGGCACTCGTCCGCGGGGTCGCCTCGCGAGGGCTGGCGGGCATGGAGGTCGTCGAGTGCTCACCCCCCTACGACTCGGCGGACATCACGGCGCTGGTCGGGGTGCGGATGATCTGCGATGTCCTGGCGACGCTGGTCCGCTCCGGCCACCTCGGGAGCACCACGGGAGGATCGTGAGGCCCACGCGGACGCGCCGACGGCGGTGCGGCTGAGCCCCCACGAGCAGGACCGCCTGCTCGTCTACGTGGCCGCCATGGTCGCCCGGGACCGTCGGGCACGCGGGCTCCGTCTCAACCACCCGGAGGCGGTTGCGCTGCTCACCGCCTACGTGCTCGAGGGCGCCCGCGAGGGCCGGGGCGTCGCGGAGCTGGCATCGGCCACCCGCGAGGTGCTGCGCCGCGACGAGGTGATGGACGGCGTGCCGGAGATGCTGCCGGAGATCCAGGCCGAGGCCACCTTCCCGGATGGCACGAAGCTGGTCACGGTGCACGCCCCGATCCCGTGAGGCGGTTCCACGCGAGCGGGGCGGCCGCGCCATCGTGAGCGAGCACCCCGGAGTGGTGCCCGGCGAAGTGCGGATGGCGCCCGACCCGGTCGAGGTTGCGACCGGGAAGGCGGCGACCATCGACGTGCTCAACGCGGGCGACCGGCCGATCCAGGTCGGCTCGCACTTCCACTTCGCCGAGGCCAACCGAGCCCTCGAGTTCGACCGGGCCGCCGCATGGGGGCGGCGGCTCGCCATCCCGGCCGGCACGGCCGTGCGCTTCGAGCCCGGGCTGGGCCGCCGCGTGACCCTGGTCCCACTCGCCGGGGCTCGGCGGGTGCCGGGCCTGCGGGGGCTGGCCGGGGGGCCCTTGGACCCGCCTCCCCCGCGTCCATGAAGATCGATCGGGCGCGCTACGTCTCCCTCTACGGCCCGACCGTCGGCGATCGCCTCCGTCTGGCGGACACCGATCTGTGGATCGAGGTGAGCGAGGACCGATCGGGTCCGGGAGACGAGGCGGTGTTCGGCGGTGGCAAGACGATCCGCGAGTCCATGGGCCAGTCGGTGGCGACGAGGGCGCAGGGCACGCCCGATCTGGTGATCACCGGAGCCGTCGTCCTCGACCACTGGGGAGTGGTCAAGGCCGACGTCGGCGTGCGTGACGGCCGCATCGTGGCGTTGGGCAAGGCGGGGAACCCGGACATCTCCGACGGGGTGCACCCGGAGCTCGTGATCGGACCGTCGACGGAGATCCTGGCGGGCAACGGCAAGGTCCTCACCGCGGGGGCGGTCGACTGCCACGTCCATCTCATCTGCCCCGGCATCGTCGAGGAGGCCATCGGCTCGGGCATCACCACCCTGATCGGTGGTGGCACCGGGCCCGCCGAGGGCACCCGGGCCACCACGGTCACGCCGGGCGCCTGGAACCTCGCGAGGATGCTCGAGGCACTCGATTCGGCGCCGGTCAACGTCGCCCTGCTCGGCAAGGGCAACACGGTTGCTCCCGAGCCGCTGTGGGAGCAGCTGCGCGCCGGGGCGTCGGGGTTCAAGCTGCACGAGGACTGGGGGAGCACCCCTGCGGCGATCGACCAATGCCTCCGCGTCGCCGACGACGCCGGGGTGCAAGTGGCCCTCCATACGGACACCATCAACGAGGCGGGCTTCGTCGAGGACACGCTGGCGGCGATCGCCGGGCGGACCATCCACTCGTACCACACCGAGGGAGCCGGAGGAGGACACGCCCCCGACATCATCGTCGTGGCCGGGCAGCGCAACTTCTTGACCTCGTCGACCAATCCGACGATGCCGCACACCGTCAACACGGTCGACGAGCACCTCGACATGCTGATGGTCTGCCACCACCTCAACCCCTCGGTGCCCGAGGACCTGGCCTTTGCGGAGAGCCGCATCCGAGCCAGCACCATCGGCGCAGAGGACGTCCTGCACGATCTCGGCGCCATCTCCATGATCGGATCCGACTCCCAGGCGATGGGCCGGGTCGGCGAGGTCGTGCTGCGGACCTGGCAGACGGCACACGTGATGAAGGCCCGCCGGGGGCCTTTGGCCGGCGACGGCGCGGCGGACAACCACCGGGCTCGCCGCTACGTGGCCAAGTACACGATCTGCCCCGCCGTGGCCCACGGCCTGGAGGCGGAGGTCGGGTCGGTCGAGCCGGGGAAGCTCGCCGACCTCGTCTTGTGGGACCCTGCGTTTTTCGGAGTGCGACCGCACGTCGTCCTGAAGGGCGGGATGATCGCCTGGGCCGCCATGGGTGACGCGAACGCCTCGATCCCGACGCCCCAGCCCGTCCTCCCCCGGCCGATGTTCGGCGCGTCGCCGAGGGCGGCCGCCGCCACCAGCGTGGCCTTCGTGGCACCGGTGGCGCTGGAGCACGGCTTGGAGGATCGCCTCGCCCTCTCTCGACGTCTGGTCGGTGTGGCGGATGTGCGGGGCCGGAGCAAGGTGGACCTCCCCAACAACTCCGCCCTCCCCGACATCGCCGTCGACGCCGACTCGTTCACCGTGCGGATCGACGGCGAGGTCGTCGAGGAGGCCCCGGCCACGTCGTTGCCGATGACGCAGCGCTACTTCCTCTTTTGAGGTTCCCGGTGTCCGATGCCCCCCCGACACCGAGTGCCTTGGGCTGGCTGCTCGCCGACTCCCGCCTCCCGGCGGGCGGACACGCCCACTCGGGCGGAGTCGAGCAGGCGATCGGGGCCGGCCTGGTCGTGGATACCGCGTCACTGCGGACGTTTCTCGAGGGCCGACTCGCGACGGCGACTGCGGTCGGGGCCGAGCTGGCGGCCGCAGCCTGCGATGCCGCAGGATCGGCCTTCATCACCACGGGGTGGGCCGCACTCGAGGCCGAGGCCGACGCCCGGACTCCCTCGCCGGCCCTACGGCTCGTCTCCCGCCGGCAGGGTCGAGCGCTTCTCCGCCTGGGTCGCCGGTTGTTCTCGTCGGGCGTCCTGGAGGCCGTGGCGATCGCGACGGAGCAGCCCCACCTTCCCCTGGCACACGGCGCGGTGTGCGCGGTCGCGGGCCTGAGCCCGGCGGAGGCCGCCTCCACCTTCGCCTACTCGTCCACCGCCGGCGCGGCCACGGCGGCCACACGGCTCCTCGGCTTGGACCCCACCGACGTCACGACCGTGCTGGTCGAGCTGGGGCCGACGATGGATGCGGTGGCGATCCGGGCGGCCCAGGCCTCCGAGGGACCGCTCGAGGCGCTCGCCGCGTCGTCGTCCCCCGTCCTCGATCTGCTCGCGGAGGAACACCATGCACGAAGGGACCGTCTCTTTGCCTCGTGAGGGGCGCCGTGCGCTGCGGCTCGGAGTCGGTGGACCCGTGGGCTCCGGCAAGACCGCCATCGTCGCCGAGCTCTGCGCGGCGTTGCGGGACGAGATCGAGCTCGGAGTGGTCACCAACGACATCTACACGACGGAGGACGCCGACTTCCTCCGTCGGCGGGGCGTGCTCGAACCCCAACGGATCGTGGCCGTGGAGACGGGCTGCTGCCCGCACACCGCCATACGGGACGACATCACGGCCAACTGCGACGCCGTCGACGAGCTGGAGCGGCGGCACGGGTCGCTCGAGCTCGTCGTGATCGAGAGCGGCGGCGACAACCTGACGGCCACCTTCAGCAGTGGGCTGGCCGACCGTCAGGTCTTCGTGATCGACGTCGCCGGAGGCGACAAGGTGCCCCGCAAGGGCGGCCCTGGCGTCATCCGATCGGATCTCCTGGTCGTCAACAAGATCGATCTCGCCCCACTCGTCGGCGCCGACCTGCGGGTCATGGCCGACGACGCCGGGAGGATGCGCGGGGAGGGTCCGGTCCTCTTCGTCTCCGTCCGCGAGGGATGGGGACTCGAGGCGCTGCGCAGCTGGGTGAGGGAGTGGGTCGATGGCGATCGCGCCGCCCCCGGTTGACGAGGCCGTGGATCGGCCGGCGGGGCCTTCGGGCCGAGCCCAGGTGGAGGTGGGTGCCCGCGGCGACGGGTCGCCCGCCTACCGGCGTCTCTACAGCACGGGATCGGTCGCCGCCCGGGTCGCTCGCGACGGCCTCTACCTGGTCGGGGCGGCGGCTGGCCCGATCGGGGGCGATCTCGTCGAAGTGGACCTTCGGGTCGGCCCGGCGGCATCCCTGGTCGTGCGCGCCAACTCGGCCTCGGTGGCCCGTCGGGGACGGGTCGATCCCCGCTCGGCCGTCCGCGTCACCGCCGAGGTCGAGCGGGGCGGCGCGATCGCGTGGCTCACCGAACCCGCCGTGGCGGCCGCCGGCGCCTCCCACGAGGTTGCCGCGGAGGTCCAGCTGGCGTGCGGTTCGAGGTTGGCCTGGTACGACGCCGTCCGTCTCGGGAGAGCCGGGGAGGCCCCCGGATCGTGGCGGAGCCGGCTCTCGGTGCGCTGCTCGGGCACCCCCCGGATCGTGAGCGACCTGTGTCTGGGCTCGCTGTTCCCCACATGGCGTTCGCCAGCGGTTCTCGGGGGCGCGCACTGCCTGCAGTCGCTCGTCCTGATCGATCCGGAGGCGCGACCGTGCGAGGCGGGCACCGAGCGCCTGGGGAGTGCATGGGGCGGCTCGTTGCCGCTCGCCCACGGGGGGACCCAGTTGATCGCCTTGGGCGACGACTTCGCCGAGTGTGGCCGGCTGCTCGAGCGGCTTCGCGCCCGGGCGGGCGGCGACTGGGTCCCCGGCATTCCCGGGTCTTCATGATCGCCAAGGGTCGCGACCTCGTCTCGAGACCGGGGCACAGGTACCCGATGAGCGCCAGGCCGCCCGATACGAAGGAGCCCGATCGACGTGACCAGCCCGAGTAACGGACCCTCCGAACGTGCGGATCTCCCGTTCGTCGGAATCCCCTCCTTTCTCCGCTCCCCGGTCGTGGGTCCCGATCGGGAGCTCGACGCGGACGTCGTCGTCCTCGGGGCCCCGACCGACGAGGGCTCCCCCTTCCTTCCCGGATCTCGCTTCGGTCCCCGGGCAATTCGGGAGCACTCGCTGCGGTTCGTGACGGGCGAGCCCGGATACTTCGACCCGATCCTCGGTCGGCGGTTCCTCGAGCGAGAGGTCCGCGATCGCCGCATCGTGGACGTCGGCGATGCCGACATCGTCCCGACCAATCCCCGGCGGAGCTTTGACAACATCACGGCCCTGACCGCCCGCGCCTTGGCCGTCGGAGCCACCCCGGTGGTGCTGGGCGGTGACCATGCCATCTCGTACCCCGTCGTGCGGGCGTTCGAGGAGCCGCTCCACGTTGTGCACTTCGACGCGCACCTCGACTACATGCCCTTCGTGCACGGGACGTCCATGACCAATGCCCACGCCTTCCGGCACATCGCGCACCTGCCCCACGTCCAGTCGCTCACCCAGGTCGGCATCCGGAGCCTCCGGACGACGGAGGTGATGTACCGCGACACCCATGCCGACGGGAACCACGTCGTCACCATGTCCCGCTTCCGGGAGAGGGGACCCGAGTTCGTGGCCGGGCTCGTGCCCCGGGGCGCAGCCTGCTACCTGAGCATCGACATCGACGTGCTGGACCTCTCCCTCGTCCCGGGCTGCGTGTCCGCCGAGCCCAACGGGATGCTCTACGCCGAGCTGCGCGACTGCCTGGCCGCGCTCGCAGAGCACGCCCGCATCGTCGGCTTCGATCTCGTCGAGCTCAACCCCCAGCTCGACGTGGGCACGGGTGTCACCGGCTACCTGGCCGCGCACACGGTCGTCGAATTCCTCGGCCTCATCTGCGACAGCCGTCACTGGCGACAGATCCACCCGTCGGGCGGCGGATAGCGTCCCGGCTATGGGCGGAGGCGTGCCGAGGGTGCCCCGACTCCTCGTCGGCAAACTGGTGCGCTCGTTTCACCTTTGATGTGCTCTACGGCTGTGACAACGATGTAATACTTCCGAGACGGACGAATCTGGCGAGGCCGGCCGGACCCCGAAAGACCGAACAAGAGGAGCCGTGGAACATGCAGAACGGAACCCAGGAACCGAACCTTCGGGGCAGACCTGGGTGGCGTCGGGCGTTTCGGCGCGCGATGGCGGCGTTTCTCGCGCCCGCGGCTGGTCTGAGCATTGCGGCCTTCGGCGGGGCATCGCCAGCCGGGGCGGCCACGGTTGGCAGCTGGATCCAGGTCGGCTCGTCACCCACCCTGGGCCGTTGGGGCGCCCCCATGGCCTACGACGCGGCGACGCACCAGCTGGTGCTCTTTGGCGGCCAGGACCGCAATGGGACGGACCTGAATGACACGTGGGTATGGAACGGTACCGCCCAGGGCTGGAGCCAGCTCCGGCCCCCCCAGAGCCCCTCGGCCCGTCTCGACGCGGCACTCGCCTACGACTCGTCGACCGGCCAGCTCATTCTCTTTGGCGGGGCGGACACGTCTGGGGCCCTCGACGACACCTGGACGTGGACCGGCCGGACGTGGCGACAGCTGAGCCCGACGCAGAGCCCACCAGCCCGCTTCAACGCCGCCGTGGCCGACGACGAGACCACCGGTCAGCTCATCCTCTTTGGCGGGGCGAGCGGTCTCACCAACCAGTCTCCGTTCTATGGGGACACGTGGGGCTGGACGGGCACGACCTGGACGCTCCACGGCCCGACCACGAGTCCGCCGTCCCGCACCGGAGCGCGTCTCGCCTACGACTCGTCGACCCGCCAGCTCATCCTCTTTGGCGGCCAGACCAATGCCGCCGTCAACCTCAACGACACCTGGGAATGGGACGGGACCGGCGACGCCTGGACCCTCCTTGGACCGCCGAGCAGCCCGCCGCCCCGCGTCGACGCCTCGATGTCCTACGACCCCCGCACGCGTCGGATCCTCCTCTTTGGCGGCTCGGGGAACACCCCACGTACCCGTCACGACACCTGGGTGTGGAATGGCACCACCTGGGCGCAAGTCAGCCCGCTGGTCAGCCCCGCGGCTCGCTACGACGCCGCGTCGGCCTACGACGCCAGCACCAGTCAGTTCCTCCTGTTTGGGGGCACAGACCGGGTGGGGTTGGTCTTTGGCGACAGCTGGGCATGGCATCAACTCGGCCGGGGGTCGTGAGGCCATCGAGCGGGCTCGATCACGCCGGCTTCTGAAAGACCAGCAGGTCGATCCGCTCGTGATCAAACAGGCTCAGCTCGGTAAGTGACGTCCGGCGACCGGGCAGGCAGGCCAGGGCTTGCTGGTTCGAAGCCGACGAGGCCAGGTAGTCCGGGCGGAGGGTGCACACCAAGTGGCCACCCGGGCGAACATAGGAGAACAGCCGATGGAGGGCCGAGGCGTCGGCATGGCCGAAGGTCACCACGCCGACGGCACAGACCACGTCGAAGGACTCCGTCTCGAGCCCGCAGTCCTGAGCGATGTCCCCCGAGATCATGTGCTCGTAGATCTCGCGCGCCCGCGCTTGCGTCAGCATTCCCTCCGACAGGTCGACACCGGTCAGGTGACGTACGCCACGACTCCACAGGGAGCAGCCGACCAGGCCAGTGCCACAACCCGCATCGAGGACCCGGACGGTCGCGAGATCCTCGGGAAGGCCCGCCACCGCCTCGGCGGCAGCTCTCGGTACATGGCCATAGGACGCAGCAAGGTCCTCGTCATACCGTCTCGCCCACACGTCGTATCGCTGGCGGAGGGTCTCTCGATCGGGAGAGCGGTACACCCACTCCACCGGATCGTCGATCCGACGGGCGCGCATCGCATGCCAACCGACGTCCCCGCGCTGCACTGCCTTGGACGTCTCGACGAAAGCACGAGCCAAGTCGGGCGAGACATCCAGAGCCAAGCCCGTGAGCACTTCGTAGCTGCGCAGGAGGTGTGGCGTCAGGTCGGCCTCGTAGTCGACGTAGAGGCCATGGCGACCGAGGATCTCCGCATACCGGACGGGGTCCCATCCCGGTTCGAACATCAGCCGCTCGTAGACGTGGGTGACGGAGTCGGGATGCATCCCCGCGCCGAGCGGCGTGACGAGATCGTCGAGCACGAGGCACCCCCCCGGACGCAGGACGCGGGCGATCTCAGAAATGGCCTGCTCGCGTGCCTGCACGTGATAGAGCACAGCCTGGGACCACACGTGGGTGAACGATGCACCGGTAAGGGGCAGCGCACTGGCGGAGCCGGCAGCAAAGGTGGGGTCACCCACTCCCGACCCGCCAGCTCGCCCGGCGTTTCGGATCCGCACCGTGCTGAGGTCGATGCCGAGGACCGAACAGCCGAACAGGGAGCGGATCCAGCGCGCCACGGTCCCGTTGCCGCAGCCCAGATCGAGCACACGGTCGCCCTCCCCGAGCCCGGCCAGATCGGCCAGCAGGCGGGTGGAGCGCTCGTGCGCCGCCCTCCACGTCTCGCGGTCGTCGCCGCTGCTCGTGCCGTGGAACAGGCCCCAATGCAGAGCGCCGCCGGCATCCCAAAAGGAACGGTAGGTACCGTCGTGCGTGTCGTAGAACCGCTGCGTGTCGAGCTCGGTGTGCGGGAGCCCTGCCATCATTCCCCTGCCCGGCGGTCGGGCGGGCACCATGCCACCCCTGCCCCGTCGTCGAGTGGCTACCCACCTCGACCACCAGGTTCCACCGGATTCTCCCCAGGTATTCTCTTCGCGCTGGCGTCCGAGGGCAATCGGGCGGGGGTCGACCGCTCATGACACCCAGCGGACCAGGGGGCCCGATGGTTGGGCCGGAGGGAGGCGAGGGTCGAGTGACGAGCATCCAACCCGATCTGGTGCTGGTGCTCCCCTACGGAGACCTGCCCTTCGTCTGGTTGCGAGACAACTGCCCTTGCCCTGGCTGTCGGCACCCGGACCTCCGCCAGAAGCTGGCGCCAGATGTCCCCCCACCCGGCGTGCATCCGAGGAGCGTGCAGATCGACGACGACGCGGTGTGTATCGACTGGGATGAGGAGCCCGGCCACCGCAGTAGGTATTCCCACGAGTGGTTGCGCGCCCACCTCGACCATGACGCCCCGCCGAGCCCGAAGCTGTGGAACGCGACGAGTCTGTCGATGACGCGCCTGGAGCTTCACGGATCACCCCCGACGACCGTCGCCCTCGATGACGCTCTCGACACCACCGGGATCGCGCTGGTACATGGCCTCGCCGAGGAGGCGTTTCAAGACTGGGTTCGCAGCCTCGGTCCCCTGTACCACACGGAATACGGGGAATTCGCCCCGGTCTCGGTGTCTGCAGATCCGCAGGACCCCTCCGCATGTGCCGACGAGTTGCTCCCCCATACGGACTACTCGACGTACATGAGCGCGCCGGAGCTCGCCCAATTCCTGTACTGCACGACCAACGACGCGGACTGTTGCTCGCTCTTCGTCGACGGCTTCGCGGTGGCGGATCAGCTCGGCGTCGAAGATCCGGCGGCGCTCGACCTTCTCGCCACGGTGCCGATCCAGTTCGAGCAGACGTACGCTCGCTGGCGGTACGACTTCCGGGGGGATGCACGGGTCGTCGAACGCGACCTGGATGGTCGGATCCGAGCGATCCGATTTGGCCATGCCCATGCCTGGGCCTGGGAAATTCCCCGTGATCTCGTCGTCCCGTACTACGACGCCTATCGCACCTTCCTCGACCTGGTGCGCTCACCGTCCAACCAGTTGCGACTGACCCTTGCACCCGGCGACTGCATCGTGATCGACAACCGGCGGGTACTCCACGGGCGGGCCCGCTTCGATCCCCTCCGTCCTCGCAGGCTCCTGATCGGCTACCTCAACCGCTCCTTCGTCGCGGCCCGGGCTCGCTTCGAGCGGGCAATGCCTTGAGCGTCAGCCCGGCGTTTCCCCTGGTGCCGCTCCCGCTGGCCGCAGACCGGTACCTCGAAGCGGTCGCACCGCAGTGCACCCCAGACGAGATCGATCGTGAGATCCGGCTGGTTGGCGACTTCGTCCAGGGACCCGGCGGGGCGGTACAGAGCCGTCTCCAACGTGCCCTCGATCGTGGCACCAACCTCCTCGACCACTGGGCCCGGGAGGCGTACCTCGCGGACCGCCGACCGCTGACCGAGGCGTCGAGCTACGGGATCGTGTTCGTTCCGCTCGGTGTCGCTCACGAGACCCCGTCGGCCTTCATCGCCGGCAGCTACGCCGCCGCGATCGCCGAGGCGGCCCGGGCATCTCGTGTCGGCCAAGTCGACGACCGAGTGGTCGCCACGCTCGGGTCCGCTCGAGTCCCGGGCCCGGTGCGGGACTCCGTGCAGGTGGACCCAGGTGCGAACCACGTCGTCCTCGCTGTCGGCGGGGACTTCTGGCGCGTGGATGTCATCGACGCAGGCGGAAGCCCCGTGCCGTTCCCGGTGCTCGTGCACCAGATACACGCCATCGTGGTGCAGTGCCGTGAACGGCGGCGCCATCGCGATCCCGTGCCCGTCGGGGCAGCGACCAGCCTCGATCGGGACAGCTGGTGCGCCCTCCGCGAAGCGATTCGCACGCGAAGCCGGCGCAACCGGGAGAATTTGGAGGCCATCGAGTCCGCACTCGTGCTCATATCCCTGGACGACACGGACATCGGATCGGTGCTCCAAGGCATCGACTGGTGCTGGGGCGGCCAACCGGCCAACCGATGGCGCGACAAGGGCCTCCAGATCATCGTGACACCGGCCGGCCGACTGGCCCTCCAGGTCGAGCACACCACCGTCGACGGTGCCGGCATCGCCTTGCTCCACGATTTCCTCGTCCCGCGCATCTCTGCCCATCTCGGGTCACGGCCGGTCAAGCCGCCCCAGCAGACGCCCACCCGGCCAACCCTCATCGAATGGGACCTGACCGGCAAGCTCGAGCAACGATTGCGTGAGGCCGAGCGACGGTCACGGCTGGCGGCGAGCCGTTGGAACGTGGCCAGCATCGAGACGCCACCGATCGGTCCCCACCCGACCCGGGGCCACGTCTTGAGCCCCGACGCGATGATCCAGTTGCTCTTGCAAGCGGCGTACACCGGTCTCTGGAGCCGGGTTCCAACCCAGTACGAGCCCGTGGACGTCAGCCATTTCCCCTTCGGCCGAACCGAGAGGATGCACACCGTCTCACCCCGGACCGCGTGGGCCGCCGCCCTGCTACGGGCGTCCAACTCGTCACCGCCACCTTCGCTCCCGGCCCTCCTCGAGCAGTGTGCCGTCGCTCATCGACGCGCCGTCGAACGGTGCAAGCGCGGAACCTGGGGGCTGCGTCAGTTCGACCTTCTCGCCCACCTGGCGATGGGAGGTACGACGCCCGACGCCGATCGCCACGCGGCAGGGGGGGCCACAGGGGGCGGATCCGATCCCGCGTCGTCGGCCCTGTTCCTCGGCGATATCTACGTCCATCGTTACCGGGAGATCGACGTCTCGACGTCGTCGTTCAACCATCTCCTCCTCGAGGCCTTCGTCTTTCCACCACCCACCGAGACGGGGACGATCGGCGTCGCCTACCAGATCCTTCCCGAGTCGCTCAGACTGACGATCACGAGCGGTGACGCGGGGGGCGCCGACGAGATCGCCCAGTTGATCGCTCGTGACTCGGCGATTCTCCGCCGGGCCCTGTCGCAGGGCGTCGGGTCACCACGAACGGAGACAGATGGTGGATGAACTGAGCTTCCTTCCCTGGTCCGAGCCTGACCTCGGCAACGAGACCAGCCCTCTTTCCTCCCTCTCGGCTGACGTCCTGCAAGAGCTGCTGGCGATCGGCGAGCCGGTCGCGTTCGGCGAGGGTGAGATCATCATCTCGGAGGAGCTCGGCGATCGAGTCCTCTACCTTCTGTCCCGCGGCTCGACGGAGACGCTGCTCCCGTTGAGCGGTGACGAGATGCGGCGAGTAAGCGTGCAGGCGGCGCCCACCCTCTTGGGAGAGGTCTCCTTCATCGACGGTGCGAGCAGGACCGCGACCGTGCGGTCACTCGAACCGTGCGAGGGTCGTCGGCTCGACCACGAAGACTTCCGAGCCCTCGTCCGGCAGCAACCGGCGTTGGCCCATGTGCTCACGATGGCGATCGCCCGGTCGCTGACCCAACGTCTGCGCCGCGTCACCGCTCTGCTGGGTCAACGTGTCCCGTGACCCGGCCGTGTAGTGCGCCGGGACAGGCGCTTATTCGGCGGCGATGGCGGCCAGCACGTCGAGGCGGGCGGCGCGCCGGGCCGGCCAGCTCGCGGCCAGCAGACCGAGCAGCGCGGCGAGGACGAGGAAGACCACCAGGTTCGGGATCGGGACCACCGTGTCGGTGACGCCCTGCGAGTGCAGCGCCGAGACGAGGGCGATGCCCAGGCACGTCCCGACGATGATGCCGATGACAGCGCCAAAGACGGCGAGGATCACCGACTCGGAGCGGATCATGGCGCGGATCTGTCGCCGCTTCATGCCTACCGCCCGCAGGAGCCCGATCTCGTGGGTGCGTTCGAAGACCGACAGCATGAGCGTGTTCACGATCCCGATGAGGGCGATCAGCACGGCCAAGGCCAGCAACGCGTAGATCAGGCCCAGCAGCTGGTTGATCTGGGCCGACTGTGACGCCTCGAATTGGGCACGGGTCTGCACCTGCACGTTGGGGTAGGGCGCCAGCGCCTTTTCGACGCCCTGCTGCACCCCGGGGCTGCCGTCCGTCTTGAGGAGGACGGCACCGGGGAGGGGGTTTTGGAAGTGGGCGAGGAAGTAGGCGTCGCTGACGAGGTACTTCCCGGCCAGCGCGTTCGGCCGGTAGATCCCTCCGATCCGCATGGTGGTGGGGCCCGTCAGCGCGAACCGCACCGGGACCGTGTCGCCGACCGAGAGGTTGTCGGCGGTGGCCGTGTTGGTGTCGATGAGCAGTTGGCCCGAGGACAGCGCCCGGGCGGTGCCGGCGGTCATGTTCAAGATGACCGTCTGGGACAGGTTCTTGGTCCCCAGGGCGAGCAGGGACTGGAGCGAACCCCGTACCTCGAACTGGTTGCCGTAGACGGTCGAGGTCGCGGTGACGCCGGGGACGGACGAGGCCACCTTGGGGATGGCGGTGCTGAAGCTTCCGTTTCCGTTCTTGTTCGTCGTCGAGATGATGAGGTCCGCGCTGATGGCGTTGTCGACGCTGCTCGTGGCCGAGCGGGACAACGAGGCCCCAAACACGGCGATGGCCGAGACGAGGGCCAGCCCCACCATCAGCGCCGCCGACGTCTGGGCCGTCCGGCGCGGGCTGCGCATGGAGTTTTCCCGGCCCAGCCGGCCCGAGATCCCGAGCATGCGGGCCAGCGGGCGCCCGATGAAGCTGGCCATCGGCCGGGCCAGCGCCGGCGCCAGCATGGCCACGCCGACGAAGATGAGCACCGCCCCGATGCCCACCAGCCCGACGGCCGGCTTGGTCAGCCCGAAGGCGAGCGCGAGGACCCCGAGGACGGTGATCACGCCGCCGCGGATGAACCGGCGCCGCAGCGGGATCTCCTCCTCGGTCGCCTGGTCCGAGACCGCCGCCACGGGCGCGATGCGCACGGCGCGCCGCGCCGGGCTGATGGCCGACACCAGCGTGACGCCGACGCCGACCACCAGACACACGATCACCGTGCGGGGCTCGAAGACGAGGGAGCCCGTCGGAAGCGTCACCCCAAACCCGCTGAGCAGCTTCTCCAGTCCGAATGCCGCCAGCACCCCGAGCCCGAGTCCGAC
Organism: uncultured Actinomycetes bacterium; assembly: GCA_963773635.1. Taxonomy (GTDB): domain Bacteria; phylum Actinomycetota; class Acidimicrobiia; order Acidimicrobiales; family RAAP-2; genus CAVZBW01. The sequence continues at coordinate 2,624,098 of CAVZBW010000005.1, forward strand.
CAGCGACGACACCAGCCCGACGACCGCTGCCTCACCGAGCACGGAGCGGAACACCTGGCGCCGGCTCGCCCCGACGATGCGCAGGAGCGCCAGCTCCCGCGTGCGCTGGCCCACGATGATGGAGAAGGTGTTCAAGATGGTGAAGCCGCCCACAAAGAGCGCGATGAAGGCGAAGATCAGCAGCGCCGTGTTGAAGAAGCCCAGGGCCTGGCCGATGGCGGCCGTCTGCTCGTTGATCACGGTCTGACCGGTCACCACCTCGACGCCGCGCGGCAGCACGTGGGCGATGGCGCTCTGGACGGCCGCCTTGTTCGCGCCCGGCTGGGTCACGACGTTGATGGTGTCGACCTCGCCGACCTGGCCAAAGAGCGCCTGGGCGGTCGGGAGGTCGAAGGCGGCCAGCGTGGCTCCGGCCAGGTTGTTGGCTGTCCCGAAGCGCGCGATACCCACGATGGTGAAGGTCTGGGGCGGGCCCCGCAGGAGGATGCGCACCCGCTGGCCGACGTGGAAGCCGTACTTTTGCGCGGTGCCGAGGTCCATCACGACGTCGTTGGGCGTCGTCGGCTTTGCGCCCTCGACGAGACGCAGGGCCGAGATCTGCTGGTTGGGGTCGAAGGAGACCCCGAGCGTGGGCGCCCCGCCCGTGGCGACGGCCTTGCCGTCGTGCGCGATGTACTGGGCGTAGCCCGCGACCGAGCCCTCGGCGGCCTCCACGCCGGAGACGGCGCGCACGGTGGTCACGAGCGACTCGGGGACGGGGTTGCGCGTCGCCGTCCCACCGCTGCCGAATTGGGCCACGCCGCGCACCTGGAAGTCGATGTTCTGGTAGATGTTCCCAAACAGCGTGTCGAACGTGTTGTGCAGGGTGTCGGTGAGGACGAACGTACCGGCGATGAAGGTCACCCCGAGCACGATGGCCAGCGCGGTCAGCGCCAGGCGAAGCTTGTGGGCCAGGATTCCCTTGAGGGTGACCCGCCACACGTCAGGCGCCCATCGTCCGGATGCGCTCGAGTACGGAGTCGGCCGTCGGCGCGGCGAGCTCGTCGACGACCTTGCCGTCGGCCAGGAAGACCACCCGGTCCGAATAGGAGGCCCCATGGGGGTCGTGGGTGACCATGACGATGGACTGGCCAAACTCGGTCACCGACCGGCGCAGGAAGCCCAGCATCTCGGCCGACGAGTTGGAGTCCAGGTTGCCCGTGGGCTCGTCGGCAAAGACGAGGTCCGGCCTGTTGATGAGGGCCCGGGCGCAGGCGCAGCGCTGCTGCTGGCCGCCCGACATCTCGCTGGGCCGGTGCGACAGGCGGTCTCCGATACCCAGCTGGGCCACCAGATAGGCGAACCACTCCTTGTCCACCGGTTTCCTGGCGAGGTCGGCCGGCAGGGTGATGTTCTCGCCGGCCGTGAGCGTCGGGACGAGATTAAACGACTGGAACACGAAGCCGATCCGGTCGCGACGCAGCTGGGTGAGGCCCCTGTCGTCGAGGCTCCCGATGTCGAGGTCGCCCACGAAGGCGTGCCCCGAGGTCGGCCGGTCGAGGCCGGCCATGCAGTGCATGAGCGTCGACTTGCCCGATCCCGACGGGCCCATGACGGCGGTGAAGCGGCCGCGCTCGAAGGTGACGTCGATGCCGGCCAGCGCGTGGACGGTCGCCTGACCCTCGCCGTAGGTCTTGCGCAGGTCGACGGCGTGGGCGGCCGGCGTGGCCGAGCCGGGTTGGGCGGGTGCTTGGTCGGTGAGCGCCACGGTGCCTCGTATTCGTGAACGGGGAGCGTAAAGAGGGCGCCCGCTCCGCCCCCTTACCGGCTTAAGGCACGATACAGGCTTTTCGAACCTGGATTGAACCGCACCAACCTGGGGAGCGGGCAGCGTTGAGTGCGTCGTGGCCTACGGCTTGATCTCGTACCACAGCCCGCCGTTGAGGTTGATGGCATTGCCGTTTGCCTGGCCGGGCGCGGAGTCGCCGACGTAGGTGTAGAGAGGGTGCCGGTCGTAGGTGACCTGGGTCTGGCCGTCGGATCGCTTGATCGTCCCGATCTTCCCCGTCACGCCCGGACCGGCAACCGGGGTTCCCGTCACCGGCGGCCAGTAGGCGGCACAGGTCCCGTAGCAGGTGGACTTCGTCGGGCTGTCGGGAACGAACCAATAGAGGGTGTATCCCTTGGCATTCGTCACCACCTGCGCCCCGTGGACCTCGCCGACCTTGAGCAGCGCAGTCGACGAGCTCGCACTCGACGACGCCGGCCCCGTGGCCGCCAGGGCCACGCTCAACAGCGCCACAGCGAGCACGGACAGGGTGGCGATGGCCCAGCCGGCGCCGGGAATCCCCGCCAGGAGCCCTTCGAGGCGGCGGAAGCCCGGCGGGCCCGAGTCACCCGGCTCACCCGGCTCACCCTGCCCGGCGGGATAGCAGGCCAACGCCGCCAGGGCCGCGAACGCCGCGATCTCGACGATCCCGGCCACAATTCCGACGGTGGTCCGGACCTCGCGGAACCCGAAGAGCCCGACCCAGAGCGACAGGAGATAGCCGCCGAGCGTGGCGAGTGCGAAGCCCGCGCCGAGGGCGGCCACCACCCGAGTGCCCGTCGCCAGGACCCCGAGCCCGAGCGCGAACGCGGCGATGATCTGGAGCAGGAAGAGCCAGCCGATCGTCGGGATGGTCTGGTAGCCGGTCAGGTACAGATCCAGGTGGATCCCGCCGGTGGCGAAGAGCAGCCCGGCCCCGGCCAGCCGCAGCAGGAGCCGCTTCCCATCCGGACGCGACGGCCGCGACCTCGCCGCCACGTCTCCGTTCCTCGCCGTGCCGAGGCTCATCTCAGCGGGTCGGGGCCTCTTGGTCCCGCACTCCCGGTGCACCGTGCAACACCGTCAGGTGCGCGGGAGTTTCGCCGGTCCCCTTGACCCGCCGCTCGATCAGGGCATCCAGGCTGAAGCGGCCGGAACCGAGGATCGCCACGACCAGAGCCAGCACCCCGAGAGCCATGTTCAGCTGGTAGCCGGGGGGAGGGTTGGAGGAGTTGATCCCGGTCGACCAGGTGACGGTGATCATCGCCATCACCATGTCGACGAACAGCGCCGCGCCGGCCAGGCGTGAGCCCAGCCCGATGGCGAGCGCGATGGCCGCCGCGAATTCGGTGATGCCGCCGACCACGGCAAAGAATCCCCCCGGGTGGAGATGGGCGGTGTTCGAGAAGTACAGCGCCGTGTTGTGAAGACCGGGACCGTTGAAGGAACCGAAGAGCTTTCCCGCCCCGTAGTAGATGAAGATCCACGCGAGCGCGACTCGCGCCGCCAGTAGCGCGCAGTCTGTCGGAAATGCGGCCGTGCGTGTGCCGACCACCGTGGCCAGGAGAGCACGCACGTTGCGCCCGTGCGCCGGGGGTGGGGCCGTCGTCGTCGTCATGTCTCCCTCCCTTTCCGCGACACGGGCAGGGCTCCGTCCGGTGGGGTTCACGATGCTCGCCCGTCCGGGGCAGTTCGCCTTGCCGAGCCCCGGGTCCACAGTGTCCCAGGCGGGTCGACCGAGCCGTCGCTCCGCCCTTGCACCGGCCGAAACGGCGCCAGGAGCTGGGCGCCCAAGACCGAGAGCTGGCGCGATTTGGGTGCGGCCTGCTCGACGACCAGGGGTCGACCGGGCAGTCCCGTGTCCGTCCTGACCGTCTCGTCGGTCGGGAACACTGCGGTGTGGAAGATCTGATCCCAGATCGTCAGCACGAAGCCAAGGTTGACGTCCTGCGGTCCGTCCAGCATGTGATGGATCCGGTGATAGTTGGGACTCACCACCACCCGCCCGAGCGGTCCAAACCCGAGGCGGGTGTTCGAATGCGCGAAGGCCACGACCGCGCCGTAGACGGCGAGCAGCGTCGTCGAGAGCGCCCCGTTGGCCAGCAGCACCAATCCCGGCACGAGGGCGATGAGATAGGAGACGTGGATGAGGGGGTGGGTCCGAAAGACGGTGAGAACGTTCAGGTCCTCTTGCGAATGGTGGAGCTCGTGAAAGCGCCAGAGCATCCGGACACGGTGATTCGCAAGATGGGCGAACCAATTGCACAGGTCCATGGCCACGAAGATGGCGGCGATGGCGGCCCAGTGCGGCACGGTGCCCATCCTGGGCAACACGATCCATGGGAAGAGGTGCCGGACCACCTCGTCGAAGGAGAGGGTGAGCGCCGTGATGAGCGGCACGACGAGGGCGGCGTTGAGCAGCGTGAAGAGCACGTCGTGCTGGTAGCCGCGGGCAAACAGGGGACGGCGCTGCGCCGGCCAGATTCGCTCCACGACCAAAAAGACCGCAACGATCGCCAGGGTCAGCGGACCGACGACGACCACACGGAGGGCCGTCACCGAACCGGTGAACGTCGCACCTCCCCAATTCGTCCACCAGCCCAGCCCCACCAGCACCGCGGCGACGGCGGCGATGGAGAGGGCGGGGAGATAGACGCGGGACGACAGCCCACTCCGGGACCGTGAACCCGCCCGGTCCCCCCGCACCAAGGGCTGTGCGGCGGGGGACCGGGCGGGCGTGACTGCGACGGAGGACATGGGAACCTCTCGAGCTCGGGCCTTGGCCGGGAACGACCCGGCCTAGAAGGACGCGCCGCCCGAGCCGGCGCTCGAACCGCCCGAGGAACCGGAGCCCGAGCCGGAGCTCGCCGCCCCCGCCTTGGACGTCACGTACACCGACCACTTGCCCCACGAGTCGGTGATGTTCCCGTTGACCTGTCCGCGAGCGGTGTCTCCCGCGAACCAGTAGAGGGGCTTGCCGGCGTAGGTCACCTGGAGCGTGCCGCCGCTCCGCTTGACGGTGCCGAGCTTGGAAGCGTTCACCCCGGCGCCCGCCTTGGCCTTGGTCACGCCCTTGGGTAGCAGGACCTCGGGCCAGATCTTCAGGCATTGGGCGTTGCACGCCGTCTTGCTCGGCTGCAACGTGTAGACCGTGTTGCCACTGACGAGGACCGTGCCGTACTTGGTCGTCTTCATCGTCGAGACGGTCGAGCTCGTCTGCGCCCCAGCGGTTCCCGCGGCGAAGGCCGTCGAGAGGCCGCCTACGGCCAAGAGCGCGCCCGCCATGCTCACCGCTCGCAGCGTGCGAAATGGCTTGCGGTGTTCGATCGTGTCCTTCATGTCGGGTTCTCTCCTCTTGTGCGTCGTTTCCGATCATTAGGGACTACGGACGACCCCGGGGGAGAGATCACTCGCTCGGGGCACTTTTTCCACCGGTGGCGGTGGACGGCGCCCCGCGCCACCGGGAAGCAGCAGGGACGACCACCGCTACCACACGCCGGGGACCAGCCTCCAGCGGACCCGGCTTCGATAGCTCTCGTGCTCCTCGTTCGTCGCCAGGAGTCGTTCCTCTGCGTGGACCCTTCCGAGGTTGCAACTCGTCGCCAGCACCATCACGAGAGCGTTTCGCACCGAGAGGCTCTGGAGGAGATAGCCCGAATAGAGCAGGAGGTAGGCGGCGTAGATCGGATGACGGACGACCGAGTAGGGGCCGCGCTTCACCAAGCCTCGATCGGCGGCGACAAAGCCGAACGATCGGCCCAGGGCGAGGAAGGACCAGATCGACACGGTCAGGCCGGCCAGCTGGAGCACCAGCCCGGCGTCGAGCCCCCAGTGCGGATGGGCGCCGACAGGGCGGAACAGGACCCCGGCAAAGGTGCCGCCAAAGGCCAAGATCCAGTCGCCCGATCGCCGGCTGGCGATCCGTGCGGGTCGCCGCACCAGGTACGCGACCACCACCCACATCTGCTCGGCGAAGAAGGCGACGCCGATCAGGCGGTGTGTCGTCAGGTAGAAGCGCAGGTTGGCGTAGGCGAAAAGGGCTGCGCCGCCCGCGCCCACGAGGTTCGCCGCAAGCCGCAGGAGTGGGTCGACCCGACCGGGCACCAACTCGCCCACCCGCCAACGCCGGAGCAACGTGGACGGTCGCCGGGCGGGGCCGCCATCGTCACGAGGGCCGGCGACTTCCGGCCCGGCGGCGGGAGGAGCGACTACCGCACTACGCCGAGAGCCGTGCACTGGCGAGGACCGTGCCATTGGGAGAGACGAGTCGCGCAGAGCGCACCTCGCCCGCAGGGGATGTCAGGGGGGCGCCCCAGTCACCGCGCCCACCCGAGAGGTTGAACACCCCTACGGTCTCGACCTTTCCTCCTGCCAGGGTCGCCTGGCACGTCACGGTCCCCGACCAGTCGACACCGGTGACCGTCATGTACATCCACGCGGGCTGACTTCCCGAGATCCTGACCACACCGACGACGTGTCCGTCCGAGATGAGATTCGCCGTGGCGTGGCCGGCCGACGCCGACTGCACCGGGTTGTTGGCGCCGCCCGATCCGACGAGCGAGGCAAGGCCAAAACCGAGGAGGGCCAGGGCGGCCGCCGCAGCGAACAGCAGGCTCCCTCGACGGAGCCGCCGCAGCCGAGTCACGCGCTCGGGCTCCTTGGGCGGCTCGTTGAGCCTCGCCGCGAGACGACTCTCGAAGCCGAGCGGTGGCTCGACCTCCGGCGAGAGCAGCAAGAGCGTGTCGGTGACGTCCGAGAGGCGCTCGAGGGTGGTGCTGCACCTCGGGCAGGACTTGACGTGCTCCAGCACTTGGGATCGGCTGCGGCCCGACAGCGTCGCCAGCGCGAGCTCGGCCAGCTCCTCCTGCATCGACTCGCAGGTGTTCGGATCGTCGACGTAGCCGCTCATGGGGACTCCTCAATTACCACCGCATCCCGGAGCTTGGCCATGCCCATCCGGATACGGCCCTTTGCCGTCCCGAGTGGGATCTGCTCCGACTCTGCGATCTCCGTGGCGCTCCGTCCGTACATGGCGGCCAACACGACGGCTCGGCGCTGATCGACCGGCAGGTCCGCGAGGGCCGTCCGGGCCCGATCGAGCGCATCTCCGCTCGTGGCGACCTCCTCGGGGAGCCGCTCGGTGCTCATCAGCTCGAGGAACACGCGGTCATCGGGATCGGTGGGGGTGCTCCGCCGGACGCGCAGGGTATCGATGGCCAGGTTGCGCGTGATCGTGAGCGCCCAGGTCGTGACCGACCCGCGCCGGGCGTCGAAGACCTCCGCGTGCCGGATGATCCGGATAAAGGCCTCCTGGGCGACGTCCTCGGCCAGGGCCGGGTCCCCGACGATCCGAAGGGCCAGCCCGTACAGACGGCCCTGGTAGCGCCGGACGAATGCGAGGCCGGCTTGCTCGTCCCCGACCGCGATGCCCGAGAGCAGGGCCTCGTCGGAGACCGGGTCGTCTGGCTGGTCCCGCCGCTTCCTCACCACTTGGAGTTACGAACCAACACGGCAAACGGATCATTCCCCTGGCCAGGTCCGGGCGATTCGGGGCACTATTTCACCAAGGAGGCCCCCCTTTGCGCGACATTCCTCGCATCATCTCGGTCGACGACCACGTCATCGAGCCTCCCCACCTCTGGCAACGGTGGCTGCCCGCAGCCCTTCGTGACCGGGGACCCCGGGTGGTCCGCGATACCTACGCCACCGACTGGGTCCAAGGGAACCAGGTGTTCCGCAAGGGCGGCGACGGACCGGAGACGGACTGGTGGGTCTACGAGGACCTGGCGTGGTGCCACCAGATGCTCAACGCCTGTGCCGGCTACGACGAGTCCGACTGGTGGATGGGCCCGATCGCCTTCGACCAGATGCGGCCGGGCTGCTATGACCCGAGCGCCCGGCTGGACGACATGGACCTCAACCACGTCGAGGCGTCCCTGTGCTTTCCCACCTATCCCCGCTTTTGCGGCCAGCTCTTCGCCGAGCGCTCGGACAAGGAGCTCGCCCTGGCCTGCGTCCGTGCGTTCAACGACTGGATGGTGGAGGAGTGGGCCGGCGACTCGGGGGGTCGCCTGGTGCCGCTCTGCATCGTGCCGCTCTGGGATCCCCTCCTGGCGGCCGAAGAGGTGCGCCGGAACGCATCTCGTGGGGTGCGGGCGGTGGCCTTCTCCGAGCTGCCGGGCAAATTGGGCCTCCCGACGATCCACGACCCGGACGGCCACTGGGAGCCGTTCTTCGCCGCGTGCGCCGAGACCCGGACCGCGGTGTTCATGCACATCGGCTCCGGCTCCACCTGGCTGACCTCGTCCGCCGATGCGCCGCCGGCCGTTACCGCCACGCTGGTGTTCCTCACCTCGACCATGGCGCTCACCGACTGGCTCTTCTCGGGGGTGCTGGCCCGACACCCCGACCTACGGATCTGCTTCGCCGAGGGCCAGATCGGGTGGATTCCCTACGTGCTCGAGCGAGCCGACAACCTGTGGGCCAAGGAGATCTGGGGGCAGGGGGACCGCCGCCTTCCGGAACGGCCGAGCGTCTACATGCGCCAGGTGTACGGCTGCTTCTACGACGATCTCACCGGTCTGGCGGCCCGTGACGTCATCGGGATCGACCAGATCACCTTTGAGACCGACTACCCGCACCAAGATTCGACCTGGCCACGCACGCTCGACGCGGTTCGCGCCTTTGCCGACCGCCTCGACGACGTCGAGCTGCAGAAAGTCTTGCGGGACAACGCCATCTCCCTCCTCGGATGGTCCGGCGAGCCTGGGGCGGCCCCGCCCTGACCCCCGACGTCGGCGGCGGGCGCGAGGCCCCCACTTCCACCCGGGACGCGGGCGGCCGCCCGCCACTTCGTGGGGCGGTCAGTCGATCGGGAGTGTCGCAGTCCCGATGACGTGGGGAGCGACCGCCTTGGAGATCACGCACGGCTCGAAGAGGAATCGTCGTTCGCGCTCGACGCGAAACCCGGCCCGGCGGATGGCAGCAGGTGTGTCCCGGTTGCAATGGCAGCCGCCGACAAGGAGCGGCCAGATCCGATCCATGCGATCCTGCGCCGCCGCCTGGTCGGCCGCCTCCGCCCTGACGTGCTCGTAGTAGCGCAACTCGCCACCGGGTCGGAGGACCCGTCGGATCTCCGCAAGGGACCGCGCCGGGTCGGAGACGGAGCAGAGCACCAGGGAGGCCACGGCGGCATCGAAGCCGCCGTCGTCCACGGGGAGGTCTTCCGCCGAACCCCCGATGACCCGGACGGGTACCCGGGCGGCGGCGGCAGCGATGCCCGCCTTGGATCGGAGATAGGGCTCCGGCTCGATCGCCACGACCTCGGTCACCTCGGGAGGGTAGTGAGCGAAATTGAGCCCGTTGCCGGCGCCCACCTCGATCACTCGCCCGCGCAGACCGGCCAGTGCCTCCCGGCGATGGTCGGCGATTCCGGCCTTTTCCGCTCTTTTCGAGAGGGTCCCGTAGAGCCGGGCAAACAGGGGGTGGCGACGACGACCACGCATGTCTCCACTCTGTCACGGCCCACGGGATCTGCCGCTTCCGGCCGGCCTTATGCTCGAGACCTGCGCCGGGCGTGAAGGAGGATGGCGTGCGCTGGATCGATGCACTCGGGCATGCATTGACCATCAGCGGGTCGATGACCTGGCAGATCCTCTGGGCGCTCATCCTGGGCTTTATCCTCTCGGCCGTCGTGCAGGCCGTGGTCCGCCGCAGCACGGTCGTGGGCGTGCTGGGGAGCGATCGACCCAAGGCGTTGGCCGCGGCCACCGGTTTTGGCATCGCGTCGTCCTCCTGCTCGTACGCCGCGGTCGCCCTGGCCCGATCGCTCTTTCGCAAGGGGGCCAGCTTCACGGCGGCCATGACCTTCGAGATCGCCTCCACCAACCTCGTCATCGAGCTCGGGATCATCCTGGCCCTGCTGCTCGGCTGGCAGTTCACCGCTGCGGAGTTCGTTGGCGGTCCCCTGATGATCGTGCTGCTGGCGGTCCTGTTCCGCCTGTTCCTGCGTCAGCGCCTCCTGGACGGGGCGAAGGCCCAGGCGGACAAAGGGCTCGCGGGCTCGATGGAGGGGCACGCCGCGATGGACATGAGCGTCCAGGACGCAGGCAGCCTCTGGCGGCGGCTGCGCTCCCGGACGGCCGTCACCTCGGTGTCGCACATCTTCGTCATGGAGTGGGCGGCGGTGCTGCGCGACGTCGTGCTCGGGCTGCTCATCGCGGGCGCCGTGGCGGCCTGGGTCCCCGACAGCTTCTGGAGCCACCTCTTCTTCACGAGCGATCCCGTGGTGGCGAAGATCTGGGGCCCACTGATCGGTCCGGTCGTGAGCATGCTCAGCTTCGTGTGCTCGATCGGCAACGTGCCCCTGGCCGGAGTGCTGTGGAATGGGGGCATCAGCTTTGGGGGCGTGGTGGCGTTCATCTTCGCCGACCTGATCATCGTGCCGATCCTCTTGATCTACAAGAAGTACTACGGCACCAAGATGATGCTGTTCATCCTGGCCACCTTCTACGCCACGATGGTCCTGGCCGGCTATGCGGTCGAGCTGATCTTTGGCGGCCTCGGACTCATCCCCGCCACCCGTCACGCCAGGGTGGCCGAGACCTCGATCCAGTGGAATTACACCACGGTCCTCAACATCGTCTTCCTGCTCCTGGCCGCCGGCTTGGTGTACCGCTTCTTCCACACCGGCGGGCTGACGATGCTCAAGAACATGGGTGGCACTCCGGACGGGGGGCACTCTCCCGACACGGGCCACTCCCCTGCCCCGGCGTAGGCTCGTGGCAGCTCTCGTCAGCGCCCTCGCCCCGCCCCGGCGCCCTATTCGAGGGGGTTCCCGTGACCATCGATCGCTACTGGATGGACGGTGATTCCAGCGGTTGGACCTTGTCGGAGCGGGGCGATCCCTATGCGAGCGAACCACCCAACCCCGGTGGTCTCGAATGGGGCTTCAACCCGGTCTGTTCGGTCTGCGATTGGGAGGGCAACTTCTGGAACGACCGGGGCAACGCCCTCCAGGAGCTCCGCGATCACCTGGCGAGCACGGACCACGCCCGGTCCGAAGGTAGCTGACCGCCAGGCCGCTTCAACCGGGCCATGGTGAACCCGAACCTCCCGGGTGACGCCCAACCGGGGCGATTGCACACCTACCTCGGAATCGCTCCCGGGGTGGGCAAGACGTATTCGATGCTGGCGGAGGCGTGGCGCCGGCAACAAGGCGGGGACCGGGTGGTCGTCGGCTGGATCGAGCGGCACGGACGCAGCGAAACACGCCGGCAGCTCGGAGATCTCGAGGTGATCCCGCCGGCCATCGTCCGCCACCGGGGCGCCACCTTCGAGGACATGGACGTCGCCGCCGTGGTCGGGAGCGACGCCGACGTCGTGATCGTCGACGAGCTGGCGCACACCCGGCCGGACGGGCACCGGCGTCGCTGGGAGGACGTCGGCGAGATCCTGGATGCGGGTCTCACGGTGCTCACGACGGCCAACATCGCCAACCTTCTGTCCGCGCGCGACTACGCGGCGCAGATCACGGGCGTGGGCACGGTGGAGTTCGTCCCCGACGAGTTCGTCAGATCCGGTGAGGTCGTCCTCGTCACGATGCCCCCCGCGGCGCTTCGCCAGCGCATCGCCGCGGGCAACGTGTACTCGGCGGAGGAGGTGGGCGGCGCCCTGGCGGACTATTTCCGGTTGTCCAATCTGGAGGCGCTCGCAGAACTGGGGCGGTCCTGGATGGACGGCACCCTGGACAAGGCGGGACCCGACCTCCTCGCCCGCCACGGCGTGTTGCCGGCACCACCGACGCCGGCGGTGGTTGCGGGCATCAGCGGATCTCGCTCGGGTGAGCCCGTGATCCGGCGGGCGGCCGCGATCGCCAGGGACGAGGACGCCGAGCTCCTCGTGGCGCACGTCGACGTGATCGACGCCACGGTCCGGCGTCTCGAGGGGGTGCTCGAGCGTTACCGGGGACTGACCGATGAGCTCGGGGGAACCTTCGTCGAGATCCGGGGCTCGTCGGTGCCCGAGGCCCTGTCCGAGCTGGCTCGTGCGCAGGAGGCCTCCGTGGTGGTCGTCGCCCGAAACCGGTCCCGGCTGGGTGAGCGGCTCTTCGGGTCGGTGGCGACTCGGCTGCGGCGCCTGCTGCCCGGGACCCGGGTCGAGGTGGCCGGCGGCAACGACCGGCCTCCGTGAGCCCTCAGCCTCGCGACCCCTGCCCCGGCAGGTCGCCGGGAGCTTCCGGCTCTGCCATCTCGCCGATGAGCGCCCCGGCACAGGTGGTCAACAGGTCGGCGTCGGTGTCTCGAGGACCGACGAGCTCTCTCAGCAAGTCGAGATCCTTTCGCAGCAGGGCAGCCACACCCGCGGCGGGGGACCCGGGAACACCGATCCGGGACCGCAGGCCGCCGTACGTCTCCAAGGCGTAGCTGCGGCCGCTCCCACTCAGGAGGGCGGCGATCAGGGCGTCCGGATCGAGATCGAGAGTGGACCCCAGCCGGATCGCCTGGTGTGCCAATGACAAGTTGCTCGTGAAGAGCACGTTGTTGACCAGCTTGCCCATCTGCCCGGAGCCGATGGGTCCCAGGTGGACGATCGGGTTGCCGAAGCTCGCAAAGACCGGCCGGGCGCGCTCCAGGACGTCGGGGTCTCCCCCGACCATGACGAGCAGGCGGCGAGCGGCGACGGCCGGGGCTCCCCCGCTCACCGGGGCGTCGAGGGCGTCGGCACCGACCCCGGCAACGGCGGTCGCCACGTGGGCACAGGTATCGGGATGAACCGTGCTGTGGATGGCCACGACCGCTCCGGGCCGCAGTCCCTCGAGGAGCCCGTCCCTTTCCAGCACGACCTGTGCGACGTCGGAATCGGCCAGGACGCAGACGCCGACCACGTCGGCGGCGGCGGCGAGGGACGCGGGGCTCTCCGCGATCTCGGCGTCGCCGAGGAACTGCTCCAGGGATCCGGGTCGCCGGGCCCACAGGGTCGTCGGGAACCCCGCTGCGATGATGGCCCTTGCCATCGGCGCGCCCTGGCTACCCAGCCCGATGAAGCCCACCTTGAGTTGGTCGGGCGTCATCGGTCCCTGCGGGTGTCCACGAGCTCACGGATAAAGGCCTCGGGGTCTGCGGCGCGCCGGCGCAGGATGTCGAGGACCTCCGGGTTGGTCGGCACGAGGAACCGATCCTGCGCGATCGCCTGGAGGACCTGCTGGGCGACGGCGTCGGGCTCGAGCATCGGGAGGGGCGGGGACGAGATGGGCCCGAGCTCGCCATAGACGGTCATCTGCTCGGCGATGTTGGTCCTCACGGGTCCGGGGCACAGGCACGTCACCCCGATGCCGAATGGGCGACCGTACACGGCGAGGGCCTCGGAGACCATGACGACCGCCGCCTTGGTGGCGACGTAGGGCAGGCGCTCGCAGCCGTACCCCCAGAGGCCGGCGGTCGAAGCCGTGTTGACGAAGTGACCCCTGCCCCGGTCGAGCATCGACGGCAGGAACTCCCGGATGGCCCGGACGACGGAGAGGAGGTTGACGTCGAGGACCCGTCTCCAGGCGTCGATCGGGATCTCGGCCGGCTGTCCCATCACCAGGACGCCCACGTTGCTCATGACCAGATCGACGGGACCATAGGCGGAGAGCGCCGCCTCGTGGAGGGCCGCCATGTCGCGGTCTTCCGCCACGTCGCAGCGCTGAGCGACGGCCCGGCCTCCCCCGTCGACGATGCGGACCTGGCAGGCGGCCAGGCGCTCCTCGTTGACGTCGGCGAGGACCACCCGGGCGCCCGCCTCGGCCAAGGCGATCGCGGTCGAGCGGCCGATGCCGCTGGCCGCACCCGTCACCACGGCGACGCGTCCCGCAAGGTCGGCGATCACGGGACCGCTTCGGCCTCTTCGGCCTGGATCCTCGCCCACGACTCGCCGACCACCTGGTCGAGGAACGACGCCTTGGGCCACCCGGCGTACGCAGCAAAGTGGAGGACCAGCTCACGCATCTCGTCCAAGGAGATGTCCCGGCTCTTGAGGGCCGAGTAGACGTGGGAGCGGATGGGCAGGACCGCGTCGTCCACCCCAACGGAGGCCAGCGTGATGAACCGGCGATCCCGCACGGACAGTCCGGGACGCTGCCAGACCTCTCCGAAGACGAAGTGCAAGATTCCCGCCGTCGTATACGGGCTGGTTCGGCCTGGCGGCGGCACGCAATTGACGGCGGCAAAGCACGCCTCTCCGCCCCGCAGGCGCTCCTCCGGATCGACCCCCGGCTTCCAGACCTCCAGCGGGCGCGTCTCGGGCGGCGGCTCGCCCCGCTCCGAGTTGAGCAGGGCCCGCTGCTGCCAGAGGACCTGGTCGGCAAAGGAGGCCTTGGGCCACCCGCAGTAGACCGCGAAGTGGAGGACGAACTCCTGGAGCTCCTCGAAGGTGATGTCGCCGCTCGCCAGCGCGGCATAGATGTTCGCCTCGATCGGGCCGACCGTGTCCGCCGCACAGGCGCAGGTGATGGCGACCCACCGGCGGTCTCGTCGGCTCAGACCCGGTCTGCCCCAGAGTTCGCCAAAGACGAAGCCCAGCAGTCCGGTCTCGATCGCCGGACTCCTCGGGTCGTCAAGGGGGCGGCACATCACCTCCTGGTAGAGCGAGCGAGCCGCCTCCAGCGAAGTGGCCTCACCGACGTCCGCCCGACCCATCGGTGTTCCCCCCATGTCCGTCGCTCCAGGCACGCGCGCCGACCTCGGCATCCTCGCTGACGCCGGCACACAGCTTGGTGCAGCCGCTGGCATCTGTCACGCGGGCACCTGGGTCTTCGCCCGTCTCCCGTGCATCGCCGGCCGCCTCGGCGCCACGTGGCAGGCGCGTCGGCATACCGACCAGCGCCAGGCAGGCCCCGGCGAGGGCAACCGCGGCGGCCACCACCAGACCCAGGTCCGCTCCGTCGACAAAGGCCGAGCGGGCAGCCGTCTCGAGGAGTCGCCCCACCTCGCCGCCCGCCCGGGCGGACACCGCGAGGGCGCCGCCAACCGAGCCCAAGATGGTGTGCCGCAACGTCTCGGGGACCGAGGCGTGGCTCAACGCCGCGGACATCCGCTCCTGGTAGCGGGTGGAGAGGACGCTTCCCACGACGGCCACGCCGAGGGCGCCGCCAATCTGGATGAACGTGCCGTTTGTGGCGGATGCCACTGCCGTGTCCCCGCGGGGCACCGACCCCATGACCGACCCGGACACGGTCGGCATGACCAGTGCCCCCCCGACGCCGGTCAGGACCATGCCGGGCAAGATGCTCGCGTAGGTCGAGGCCGCCGAGGCCCCGGAGACCTGCCACAGCCCGACGGCCACCAGCAGGAGCCCGCTCGCGGTGACGACCTTTGCACCGAGCAGGCGGACGAACAACGACGACAACGGTGCGACGACGGCGAGGGCGGCGGCGATGGGGAGCATGCGCAGCCCCGCCTCGAGGGCCGAGTAGCCGAGTTCGAACTGGAGGAACTGCGTCAGCACGAACAGGGCACCGACGAGGGAGAACAGGAGGAGGCCGACCGACGAGACGGCCATCGAGAAGCTCCGGCGTCGGAAAAACTCCAAGTTCAACATGGGGTGCTCGCTGTGGCGCTCCCAAGCCAGGAACCCGGCCAGCACGAGCAGGCCCATCGCCCCGGCAGAGACGACCAGGGTCGAGGACCAGCCGTGGATGGGAGCCTCGATGATCGCCCACAACACCAGGCCGAGGCCGCACACCGAGAGCACCCCCCCGACGACGTCCGGCCGGCCGGCCGCGGGGTTCTTCGAGTCCGGCACCAGCTTGAGGGCACAAAGGATCCCCGCCACGGCGATCGGCACGTTGATGAGGAACACCGACCCCCACCAGAAGCGCGCCAGCAGGAGGCCGCCGATGATCGGCCCGACGGCGAAGCCGACGCCGCTGCTGCCCGCCCAGAATCCAATGGCCCGCTGCCGCTCCGCCGGGTCCGTAAAGACGGCGGTGACGATGGACAGCGTGGGCGGCATCATCAGGGCGGCCCCGATGCCCATGCTGGCGCGAGCGGCGATGAGCATCCCCACGGAACCGGAGAAGGCGGCCCACGCCGAGCCTCCGGCGAACGCCGTCATCCCCGTGAGGAGCACCCGCTTGCGGCCGACCCGGTCGGCGAGGCTGCCGGCGACCAGCAGCAGCCCGCCAAAGACGAGGGCATAGGCGTCGACGATCCACTGCAGTTGGGTGGACGTGGCGCTGAGGTCCCGCACCAGCGTGGGGAGCGCCACATTGAGCACCGTGTTGTCGAGGTTCAAGATGAGCACCGTCGAGCACAGGACCGCGAGCGTCAGCCACCGCGAGCGCGGCCCCGAGCGATCCGCCGTGAGGGCCCTCTCGCCTTGCCCACCGAGCGTGCCGACGACTGGACCGTCCCGCAGATCTCCCACCTCGCCCATTGTCGGCGGGGCTCGGCTCCCGGACCAGGGTCCTTTGTCCTCACCCGGCCCATCCCTACTCCGTCCGGGAGAGTCCCCTCACGGCCAAGCCGAAGAAGATCACGGCGAAGATCACCACGATCGCCAGCTCGAGCCACATGGGCAAGGGCCATCCAAACCACGTCACACTGGTGGAGAAGTGCGCCCGAGCCAGGGTGGACATGTGTTGGGCCTCGAAGATCACCTGGCGGAAGGGTGCGATGGCGTAGGTCAACGGGTTGAGCCGCGTGATGAAGGCCAACCACGAAGGCAGCCCGTTCAGAGGGAACAGCGCACCGGAGAGGAAGAGCATTGGCAACAGCAACATCTGCATGACCACCTGAAAGGACTCCATCTTGGAGATGCGGCTGGCCACGAAGACCCCGAAGGTGGTCATGGCGACGGCCATGAGGAGCTCGAGACAGAGCATCTGCAGCACGAGCAGCGGGGTGAGGTGGATCCCGACCAGAGGAGCCAGCACCAACATGATGGTGCCTTGCAGGGCCGCCACGGTGGCGCCACCGAACATCTTGCCGAGGACGAGGGTGGCACGGCTCACGGGCGCGATGAGCATCTCGCGGAGGAACCCGAATTCGCGGTCCCACACGATCGAGAGCGCCGAGAACATCGCCGTCATCACCACGCTCATGGCCACAACGCCGGGATAGACGAACTGGTGAAAGTTGAAGCCTCCGACGGTCCCCACCAGCCCGCTCATGCCGTAGCCGAGCACGAAGAGGAACAGGATCGGCTGGATCAGGCCGCTCAGGATCCGGGTCCGCGTCCGGACGTAGCGGATCAGCTCGCGCTCCCACACCATTGCCACGACACGGAGCTCGGCGAAGGGGCCGCCTCGGAGGTCCACAACGGGGGCTGGCGGCTTGGCCTCCTCCCCAGGAGGTCGGGTGGTGATGACCGTCATCTCCCCACTCCGATCAGTGTCGGCGAGCGCCGTGCGCCCGGGCAAACATCGGCAGCGCACCGTTGCCATGTTGTTGGCGGATCTCTCGGCCCGTGTAGTGCAAGAACACGTCGTCGAGCGTCGGACGGTGGACCCGCACGCTGTACACCGGCACGCCAACGCTTGCGATGAGTGCCCCCACGGCGGTCTCCTCGTCCTCCACGTAGACGGTGAGCCCATCTTCGGTTGGCTCCACTCGGTACCCGGCGATCCGCAACGTGCTGAGCGCCGCATCGTCGTCGGCCGAGTGGAGCTCGACGGTGTCGCTGCCAACCGAGGCCTTGAGAGCACCGGGGGTATCGAGAGCGATGATCGTGCCGTGGTCGATGATGGCGATGCGCTCGGCATTCTCTGCCTCGTCCATGTAGTGCGTCGTGAGGAAGATCGTGATCCCTTCCTCACGGCGCAGGCGGTGGACGTCCTCCCAGATGAGGGCGCGTGTCTGGGGGTCCAGGCCCACGGTCGGCTCATCGAGGAAGAGCACGCGTGGTGTGTGGAGCATGCCACGAGCGATCTCGAGGCGCCGTGCCATCCCGCCCGAATAGGTCGAGACGAGGTCCTTGCGCCGCTCCGTCAACGCAACCAGGCTCAGGACGCGGCTGATGCGCTCTTCGACCTTGGCGGCAGGCACCCCGTAGAGGACGGCGTGGAAGCGCAGGTTCTCCTCGGCGGTGAGCTGGTCGTCGAGGGTCTGCTCCTGGAAGACCAGCCCGATACGACGGCGGACCCACCGGGCCTCGGTCACGACGTCAAAGCCGGCCACCCTCGCGGAGCCGGCGGTGGGGCGAGCCAGTGTGCAGAGCATCTTGATGGTGGTGGACTTTCCCGCTCCATTGGGCCCGAGAAAGGCAAAGATCTCGCCCTGGGCGACCTCGAAGCTGACGTCCTTCACGGCGACGAATTCCCCGTAGGTCTTGGTCAGGCCGCGCACCTCCACGGCAGGTGTGCCCTCGGAAGGGGGCACCACCGGAGACCGGCGACCGAGGTCCAATGCGCTCACGCACCCATCATTGAGTACGGTGAACAGGGGAAACAGGGCCGATGGTCCTAACCGGCCAGGGCAGCGCCAGGACAGCGATCAACGAGTCGTGGTATCGGTGGCGTCGTGGATTGGCTGCTCTTCGCCCTGGGCGTGGTCGTCGTCACCTTGAACGCCGCCAGCGTGTTGTTCACCATGGTCTTGCCTCGGCGACCGAGAGGCATCGAACGGACGTCGCTGTTGGTCAATCGCCTGGTCCGCAACACGGTTGGGGGTATCTCCCGTCTCGCCCGGACGTACGAGGGCAAGGACGCGATACTCGCGCCCACCGCCCCCCTGGCCCTCCTGGCGCAGCTGTTGTTCTGGGCGGCCTGCTTCATCATCGGCTTCGGGTTGATCCTTCAGCCGACGACGCACGACCTGTCCAAAGGGCTGCTCCAAGCGATGACCGCGCTCTTCACGGTCGGCGCCGTTCACGCGGGTGGTCCCGAGAACGAGGCGGTGGACATCTGCGTGGGCGCCATCTGGGTGGTGGTCGTGGCACTCCAGATTGCGTACCTGCCGGCCCTCTACGCCTCCTTCAGCCAGAGGGAGGGCCTGGTGGCGATGCTCGAGAGCCGTGCCGGGGTACCGGCGTGGGGTCCCGAGCTCCTGGCACGCCACCAATTGGTCGGCATCACCGACACGCTCCCGGACTTTTACGCCCAGTGGGAGGAGTGGTCCGCCGGGGTCGCGGAGAGCCACACGACGTACCCGGTCCTCTTGCTCTTTCGATCGCCGGAGCCGTGGTTCTCGTGGCTGGTCGGCCTCCTCGCCGTGCTCGACGG
Source organism: uncultured Actinomycetes bacterium (assembly GCA_963773635.1). Lineage (GTDB taxonomy): Bacteria > Actinomycetota > Acidimicrobiia > Acidimicrobiales > RAAP-2 > CAVZBW01. The sequence continues at coordinate 2,643,084 of CAVZBW010000005.1, forward strand.
CGCCGCGATGCACCTCGCGCTCAGTCCGACGACCGCGTCATCCCAAGCAAGACTCTGCTTGCGGATGGGCTTCACGGCGCTCAATCGCGTCGCCACCACCATCGGTTGGGAGGTCGACCTCGACCCCGATCCCGAGGGGCCCATCCAGCTCACCTACGAGGAGTTTGCGGACGCCGTCCGCATGCTGCAGGAGGTGGGCTTCGACACCGAGCGCACGGCGGAGGAGGCATGGCCGGACTTCCGAGGTTGGCGGGTCAACTACGAGACCGTCTCGTACCGGCTCGCCGATCGCCTCACCGCGCCCCCGGCGCCCTGGTCGGGACACCGCAGCCACCTCGCCGCGGGCTTCGTCGCACCACGGCGCCCGCCGCAGCGCCGGCCGGACTCGTCGTTCGACTATCGCCGACCCGCCGTGGTCAACGACCCGGTGCGCAGGACCGGGCGCCGGAGTCGACGGTCGGACTCCACGTAGGCAGCGCTCGCTCTCGACAAGTCGGCGCACGATGACATTGCGCTCGTCCACGGACGTTCTCCCGTCACACCTTGGGCGGCCGGTACGGGGAGGGATGATAAGTCACGACCGAGCCGGCGACGGCTCGTGTTGCTCCCGGACTCCCGATCGCCAGATGCCCGCCATGGAGACGGCGCACAGCACCGCCAGGGCGATCGCGCAGACGAGCACGGCCCGAAAGTCTCCGTAGGACTCCGACGCCATGCCGACTCCGATGACCGGGATCGTCAGGCCGACGTACGCGAACACGAAGTAGGTGGAGACGACCCTTCCCCGGATCTCCGGGGGAGCCAGGCGATTGGCGGTGGAGAGGCTGCCGATGAACACCGCCCCGACCGCCACACCGCCGACCAGGGTGCCGGCGAGGAACAGGGACATCGACGCCTGCGACAACGCCGCCACGATCAGTGCCAGCCCGGCGAGCAGGGTGGCGAGCCCGGAGAAGATCACGGGCCGGCTCGGGAACCGAGCCAACACGAGCTGGGTGAGCGTGGCGGCGGCGAAGATGGCGAACACCACCGCGCCACCGACGGCGTGGCTGTCCTCGTGGAGCACCCCTCCGAGAAAGCTGGGTGCGAGTGCGCTGAACAGCCCGAGGAGGGAGAAGGCCGCGAAGCCGGCCACCCCGGCGGCGACGAACTCGCGGCGTCCGGCGACCGGTATCCCGAGACCGGAAAACCTCAGCGTGAGCCGCTGGCGGTTCGTCACCGTCTCCGGGACGAGGACCAGACCCACGGCGGCGACCGCCAGGAAGGCCAGGTAGACCTCGAACACGAGCACCGTCGGATTTGGGCCGTACTCGGCGAAGAGTCCTGCGATCAACGGACCGAGCCCCAACCCGCCCATGTTGGCGGCCGTCGCCACCATCGGAGCCCGCCGAGAGGACGAGCCCGCGTAGGTCTCGGTCAGCGCCGCCGTCGCGGTGCCCGTAGTGAGCCCGGCCGCGAGGCCGGACAGGATGCGACCGACGAAGAGCAAGCCCAGATCGGGAGCAAGGATGAACACGACCGAGCTTGCGGCGCTCAGGGCCAACGCCGTGAAGAGAACCGGCCTTCTCCCCACCTGGTCGGACGACCGACCGGCCAACAGCAGGGCGGCCAGGACGCCGGCCGCGTAGGAGGCGAAGATCACGGTGATGATCCCGGAGGAGAAGTGCCATTGGCTCTGATAGATGACGTAGAGCGGTGTCGGCAAAGTCGTGCCGAGCATGAGCGCGGCAAAGATGTACGTCACCAGCCAGAAGGCAACGGGGCGTCCGACCTCCAGGCGAGGCCGGCTCGGGCCGACCACGTCGTCCAGACAGTCGACGCAGGGCCGGTCGGCCCCGACTAACGCCCCCGGGGACTCCTTCGCCGAGAGGGCGGCATCACGACGAGATCCTCCGACCATCCTCGCCTCCCTGTCTGGGGCGCTTCCGCGGTTGGCGGTGTCGGTCCCAATTACCCAGCCTAAGCGAGACGACGCGTCTCGCCGAGGGTGCTCACCCCCGCCTCAGGGGTCGGAAGAACCGGCGCAGCTCGTCGACGAGGGCGCCGGGGTTCTCGAGTGCCGGAAAGTGGCCGCCTCGGTCGATGGACGCGTAGTGGCGAAGGTCGTACCAGGGCTCGACCAGCTCGCGCGGCGGGGCATTCGGGTCCCGAAACACCGAGAGGCCCGTCGGCACCTCCACCCGAGCCGGCGGCTCGATGGTCCCGCCGGGGCCGAAGGTCTCGTAGTACAGCCGCATCGACGGCCCGATCGTCCGGGTAAACCAATAGATCGAGACGTTGGTCAAAAGCTCGTCGGCCGTGTAGACGCGTAGGGGATCTCGGTTGCCGAGCTCGTCGGCACAGTCGCTCCAGCGCCACCACTTCTCGAGGATCCACGCCGCGAGGCCCGCCGGGGAGTCGTTCAGTGCGAAGGCCGGCGTCTGGGGCTTGGTCCGCTGGAGATGCACGTAGCCCCACTCCCGTTCCCGGTAGCGCTGCAGCGCCTCCCACCATTGGCGTTGGTCCTCGGTCAGCGTGTCCGGATCGACGGGGACGCTGGTCATCGTCAGGTGGAGGCCGATCATCCGGTCCGGGTGGGAGGCACCGAGCGCGGTCGCGACGGCGCAGCCCCAGTCGCCGCCGTGGGCGCCAAAGCGCTCGTAGCCCAGTGCGGACATCAGGTCCACCCACAGATCGGCGATCCGCCCGGCCGACATGCCCCGCTCCGACGGCGCGCCCGAAAACCCGTAGCCCGGCAGCGACGGCACGATCACGTCGAACGCGTCACGCGGATCGCCGCCGTGGGCCGCCGGATCGGCGAGCGGACCGACGACCTTGCCAAACTCGAAGAACGAGCTCGGCCACCCGTGCGTGACGATCAGCGGTAGGGGATCCGGGCCCCGCCCCCGGACATGGACGCAATGGACGTCGAGGCCGCCGAGTCGTACGAGGACCTGCGGCAGGGCGTTGAGCAGCGTCTCCTGCTCACGCCATTCGAAGCTCTCGGACCAATAGGCACATAGGTCGCGTAGCCAGGCGACGTCGGTCCCGTAGTCCCACCCCGTACCGGGAATCGGATCCGGCCAACGAGTGGCGGTGAGGCGCCGCCGGAGGTCGTCGATCTCCTCGTCGGCCACGTCGATGGTGAAGGGCCGGACGCTGGCGTCGCCGGCCGAGTCCCGGACGGACACGAACGATCAGTAGCCCAACCGGCGGGGCAGAACGCAGGGTCTCCGTCCCGGTCAGCCGGCGATGGGGATAGCCGACCTCCCACTCGACGTCGTCAAAGACGGCACCACACCCACACGGGTCGTCGTCCTTGCCCACGAGGAACGGATCGGTGCCATCGCAACGCCGGATCATTGATCACCCATTCAACACCCAAATGGAAAGGTGTCTCGAAGGAGCCCCCTAGCGCGGTCGCCCTCGACCCGGCCGGTCCAGCTCGGTGACGACCTCGCGTACGGCATCGAGGCACTCGGCGAGCGCGTCGACGGACCGGCTCAGGGCCTCCGCCAATTCCGGGACGTCGGATCCTCCCCGCCTGGCCCCGGCGAGATGGCCCTGGGCGCGTGCGAGGCTTGCTCGAGCGTTGGCGATGCTCACGGTCTCCTTGTGGCAGACCACCGGGCTCGGGTCAAGCAGCCACCCGAACTCCGGGTAAACCATGTGACGCCGAGATGACCGCTCGTCGGGCGCCGGGCCGTCGAGGTGAGGCGACATGGCCTTCGAGCGAGGCGAATACGCTCCAGGCATGTCCGATGCGCTGGAGGCCCTGCGCACGTCCGTGGATCGCCTCACGCGGCTCGTCCAACCACTGGGGGACGCCGTCAGCCGACCCGCCTATCCCTCGGAATGGACGATCGCGGACGTCGTCTCCCACCTGGGGTCTGGTGCGGTGATCTTCCAACGCCGGCTCGACGACGCCCTCGCCGGACGCGACACCCCGGAGGGCTTCAGCGAGGCCGTCTGGGCCGAATGGAACACGAAGTCCCCCCAGGCCAAGGCGGTCGACGGAATCGCCGCCGACTCGGCCTTCACCGCGCGGCTCGAGGCGCTCGCACCCGACGAAAGGGCCGCCGTCCAGATCGCGATGGGTCCAATGGTGCTCGGCTGGGGGATGCTCGTGGGCATGCGGCTCAACGAGCACCTGCTCCACGAATGGGACGTGGCGGTCGCACTCGACCCGTCGGCATCCCTCGCGGCCGACGGCACCTCCGAGGTCATCGACAACCTCGACCTCATCGCGCGCTTCACCGCGAGGCCCGGCGACCAGACCGGGACGGTGGTCGTCACCACCAGCGGGTCGGAGCGCAACTTTGAGATCGTCCTGGCCCCCGACCACATCGACTTTCGACGTGTCGACGGCCCGGCCGATCCCACGGTGACGATGCCCGCCGAGGCCTTGATTCGCCTCGTGTACGGACGCCTCGATCCCGCACACACGCCGACGGAGGTCGTTGGCGACCCGGCGGTGCTCGACGCGCTCCGTGCGGTCTTCCCTGGACCATGACCCCCCGTTCGTAGGGGCGCCCAAAGCGCTTTCGGGCGGTCGATCAGCCCGGGAGGACGGGGGCCAGGGCGGACAGATCCGCCAAGACCCGCAACGTGTCGTTGAGGTGGGTGCAGGTGGACGTGCCGACGAGCTCCTCTCGGACCCGGGCACGGAGCTCCGCGACCGGCCACCCGACGATCCGCTGGGCGCTCGCCAACGCCCGGGGGCACTCTTGCCACGGCAGCACCAGGGCCTCGGCCTCGATCGAGGCCACGACGAGGCGATCGGGATCGAGCGTCCCGTGCACGAGGTACTCGTGGAGCACGCTCTCGGCGTCGCTTGCTTCGACGTAGGAGTCGCGAAAGTGCTCCTCGAACCGGTACTCGCCACCGTCCGGCCAAAGGTCCAGCCGTCGTCGTCGGCGCGTGCCTCCGACGGGTGGCTGCTCGGTCCGGCGCTGGGGCCCGGCACCGAGGGCCGCACTCGCGTCGACCGCCCCTACGGCGAGCGGGATCCTCGGCCCGAGCGCCGTCGGCACGACGTTGGTGCGCCGGACCGTGCGCAGGATCGACCCGTCCTCCGTCCAGCCCGCACAGATGTCGATGGACCCGGCCAGATGCTCCGCCGTCGTCTGCAGCGGTCTGCCGTCACGGTCGGCCCGCCGTTGCATCGCATAGCCCGAGACCAGGTTCGCTCCGGCCCAGTCGTCGAGGAGATGGTGCAACAGGGAGTTGAGGCCCAGGCGCTCGCCCAGGAGCTCCGTCGTCGATTGCCGGAAGCCCGGCCCGACGCGCTGGCCGAGGAGCCCGCCGACGGGCGCCACGTCGGGCTCCGCCTCGATCTCCTCGATCCGGTCGCCCGGGAACGAGAGCGCGGCGGAGAGCCACTGCGCGCCGATGGGCTCCACCGGTCCGCCACCCCGGCGCCTCTCGTCGAGCGCCTTGGCCCGCACGACCGTCCGAGACCCGGCGGCCATCGCACGGACGGTCTCGATCGTCGTCGTGCGACGCACGGAGCCGCGGCGCAGCTCCGTGGCGGACGGCGGGGCGGGCGCATGGGGGCCGGCCAGCTCGGGAGCGAAGCCCACGGAGGACTCGGTCAGCTCGAGCGGGCGACCGGGCCGGTCGACAGCCGTGCCTCGTCGAAGCCGAAGACCCGTGCGGCGTTGCCCCCCATGATCGCGGCGACCTCGTCCGGTGGAACGCCGTCCAGCTGGGCCGTCGCGGCCTTGGCCGAGTTGGGCCAGGTGCCCTCCGGATGCGGATAGTCGTTGCCCCACAGCAGGCAGTCGACCCCCGTGACCTCTCGGTTACGGACGGCGACGGGGTCGACCATGAAGGTCGCGTGGCACTGCCGCCGGATGAACTCGCTCGGCTTGGCCGAAAGCGGCGTCTTCGAGTACATGGCGTGGTCCACGTAGACCTCGTCGGCCTGGGTCATCACCCATCCCAACCACGACGCGCCCGTCTCCACGGCCACGATCTGCAGCGCGGGGTAGCGGTCGAGGATCCCTCCGGCCGCCAGCTGCAGCAGCACCCTCGGGCCGTCCAGCTGGGCGGCGAGCACGTAATTGAGCACGTGGCCACCGGGGCCGCGGAAGAGCCGTGGGTCGTACCCGGTCCCGGAATGGAACGTGAGCGGCAGGCCGAGCTCGCTGGCACAGGCCCAGAAGGGATCGAGCTCCGTCGAGTTGTACTGGGCGCCGTCCAGGCGCGAAGGCAGCGAGAGGGCCCGTGCGCCGAGCGCGGTGACCCGCTCCGCCTCGGCGATCGCCGCACCCACGTCGGCCATCGGGATCATGACGACGGGGAGGGTGCGGTGCTCGCCGGCCAGGTGTTGGAGGACCCAGTCGTTGTAGGCGCGCGAGATCGCCAGCTGGAGGCCGGGATCTCCCACAAAGGCGGTCTGCAGGGCCCAGTTGGGGTAGACCACCTCCCCCACGACGCCGTCACCCTCCTGTTCGCGCCGGCGTTGGTCGAGATCGGAGCCGCCGACGACGGCGAGGTCCAGCTCGCTCGCGGTCATCAGCTTGCGGGGAGCCAGGCCCTCGGCCAGGAGCATCCGCCATCCGTCCACGTTGCGGATGGTTGGCACGCGATCTCGAAACTCGACGTCCACGCGCTCGGCGTAGAGCTCGATGGGCTCGGTCACGTGCGAGTCGGCGGAGATGAATCCGGTCACGATCGTTCCCCTTTGGATCGAGGGCGGAACATGGGAAGGGCGACGCCGTCGCCCGCGGGGTCGAAGTGGACCTCGACCGGCAGGCCGACGATCAGCTCCTGACGCGGCACGTCGGTGACCTGGCTCAAGATCCGCACCACGCCGTTGGTGTCGTCGAGCTCGACGACCGAGACGTTGTAGACGCCGAGGGACGCGAGCGCCGGGACGATCGGGCGGTCGGTCCAGGTGTAGCTGTAGACCGTCCCGAGGCCGGCATGGGGATCCCAGGACCACTCGAGCGACCCGCAGGCGTAGCAGACCTCCGTCGGAGGGTGACGGTGCACCCCGCAGCCGCCGCAGCGCTGGACTACCAGCTGCCCGCTCCCGGCGGACGTCCAGTAACCCTCGGTGGTCGGGTCGGGCTGAGGCCCGGGCAGGCCCGGCAATCGATCGCTCACTCTTCCCCCGTCAAGATCATGCCGCTGGTGGGCGCAGGGCCGGCCCCCCCGACGACGAGCACGTTGGTCGCGCCCTCGATCTGGTTGATGGCCTGGCCCCGGATCTGGCGGACCGCCTCGTTGACGTGCGTCATGCCGTGCGTGTAGGCCTCGGCGAGATTGCCGCCGTGCGTATTGACGGGAACCGGTCCGGCGAGACCGAGGTTGCCGTCGGCGGCGTAGGGACCGCCCTCGCCCTTGGGGCAGAACCCGAAGTCCTCGAGTGCCATGAGCAGCATGCCGGTGAAGTGGTCGTACACCATGGCGGCGTCCATGTCGGCCAGGGTCAGGCGGGAGTGCCGGAAGAGGTCCTCGGCGACCGTGCGGTGCCCGCTCGAGGCGAAGTCCTCGTCGGGCTGGTTGTAAAAGCTCATCAGCGCGTTGCCGTAGCGAAAGGGAGCCCCGACCGCGGCCGCCGCGATGTACGCCGGCCGGTGGCGCAGGGTGGCCGCCCGCTCGCCCGAGGTGATGACCACCGCGCATCCGTAGTCGGACTCCATGCAGAAGTCCAGCAGCCGCAGGGGATCGGCGATCATCGGGCTGGCCTGGTGGTCGGCCACGGTAAGGGGCTCGCGAAACCGGGCATGGGGGTTGTTCGCGGCCATCGCCCGGGCGTTGATGGCGACATGGGCCATCTGCTCGGTCGTCGTGCCGTAGAGGTGCATGTGACGCCGGACGGCCAGGGCGAACATCTGTCCGGGGGACTGCAGGCCGTAGGGCACGGAAAAGGCGAAGGGCCCGCCGATCGCGGAGACTCCCTGGCCGATCTGTCCGAAGGACTGGCCGTAGCGCTTGGTCGACTCCATCGTGGCGACCTTGTGGACCACCACGTAGTCCGCCTGGTCCGTGGCGACCGCCATCGCCGCGTTTTGGAACGCTCCGCACATCGACGCCCCTCCGCCGCCCCAGGTCTGCGACGCGTACCGCAGGCGGTCGACCCCAAAGGCCGCCATCAGCTCGGCGGGCTCGACCGAGGAGTAGTAGGAGCTGTAGCCGTCCACCTCCTTGGGCGTGATGCCGGCGTCGTCGCAGGCGGCGGAGATCGCCTCGACGGCGAGCCGAACGTGGCCCTTGTCGGCGAACTCGCCGCGCCGGCCGAATGGCACGTTGCCGATTCCCACGATGGCCGCTTGGTTGCGGAGCTCGATCATGCCTCCCCTTCTTGTGCTGCGGTCACGTCGTCACCGCCGAGATCTCGAGCTCGGCGAGCACCGACTCGGTCTGCTGGCCGAGCAGCGGCGCGGGCCCGAGTACCGATCGACTGCGAGAAAACCTCGTAAGCGCGCCGAGCCGCGGGTACTCGTCCAAGGTGGGATGGGTCTCCGTGGTCACGAGACCGAGATCGGCGCCCAGGGACCCGAGCATCACGGTCCGCTCGGTGCCATGTGGCGACACCGCGACGCACGTCACCCCGCGGGACGCCAGGCGCTCCTGCCACTGTGCGGCGGTCCCCGTGAGCAAGGCCGCCTCGAGCTCCTCTCCGAAGTCCTCCGCCCCCGGGTCGACCCCGGTGCCGGCCGCCAGCGCGGCTCGCTCGTCCGGGCCGTCGGCGACCAGCATGACCCAGCCCTCGGCGGTGCGGTACAGGCGGTGCAACGGTCCGAGGCCGTAGAGGTCCTCGTCGGGCGGCAGCGTGGGCCGGCCCGGGCCGCTCGTGGCCGTGTCGGCCAGGGCGTGGGCCATCGTCGAGAGCATCGAGGACCGCAGCACGTTGGCGCCGCCGAAGCGGGCCCGGCCGACGAGGCCGAGCAGCATGACCGTCGCCACGCCGAGGCCGGCGAAGCCGTCCGCATTGCCCTGTGCCATCGCTCCGCTGGCCAGCTTGATCGCCGTGCGCTTGACCGTCGTCGGATCCAACGTCGTCCCGGTCGGGACGTTGCGGGGTCCCCCGACGTTGCGCACGGCCAGACCCGACGCCGCACCGATGGTGGGAGCGAAGGCCGGGCGGTGACCGCACGGGCCGCCGTCGCCGTAGCCCGGAGCATTGACGTAGACGAGGTCGGGGTTGATCTGGAGAAGTTCCTGCGCGGTGCAGCCGAGGCGCTCGGCCACTCCGGCGCGGTAGCCCTGCAGGACGACGTCGCAGCGTCGCACCAGCTCGGCGAGCACGTCGCGCCCTTCGGGGGTGGCGAGGTCGAGGACGACGGACTCCTTGCCGTGGAGGACCTTGATGGCGGCCAGATCGGGGAACGGGATCACGGTGCGGATGGGATCCCCGTCGGCCGGCTCGACCTTGATCACCCGGGCACCCTGCTCGGCCAGGAGCGTCGCCCCGTACGGGGCGGCGTAGAACATGCCGAGCTCGAGAACCGTCACCCCCGCCAGTGGCGGCGCGTCCGTCGGGACCGCCGGGGGCGCAGCGGGAACGGCCGGCGCGGAGAGGGCATCGTTGTCCGCACCCAGCTCGGGGGCAGGTCGTGCGGTGAGCCCGGGCCACGCGGCGGCCTGGGCGAGGGCGCCCGGCATGGCGATGCCCCCGGCGTCACGGATGATCCGCCCGTCGGCGACGAGCTGCGGATGCTCGAGCGCGTTGGTCTCGTCCCGGAACGGCTCGGCCCAGACGTTGGGGTCCGCGTCGAACACGTCCTGCCACTCCTCCATGGTGCGGCTGGCGACCGCGGCGAGCAGGGTCTCCCAGAAGGCGATCCGCACCTGCGGATCCTCGGACACCGGCGCCTCCCGCACCGCCGGATCGGACGGGTCCAGCGAGCACGCACCGAGGAAGGCCTCCCAGAGGCGGTCGGTGGTCTGGGAGAACTGCAGCCACATGCCGTCCTTGGTCAGACCGACGAACAGCCGGAAGAAGAAGGGGGTGTTCGGGACGAGTCGCTCGCGGTCGTAGGGCGCCTCCATCTCGAAGGCGCTCGAGTACCGGAGCGCCAGCACGTGCAACAGCCAATTCCAGGTGTCAAAGGCGAGGAAACCCTGGGCCAGGGTCGTCGAGACCCGCTGGCCGAGGCCACTCCGCTCTCGCTCCAAGAGCGCGCCCAGGATCCCGTGGAGCGCCAGGTGGGCGGCGCCGACGGAGCAAAAGGGGGTGCTCACGTAGGCGGGGCCGTCCCGCGCCACGAGGTTGGAGAAGCCGGTGCTGCCGCCGATGGCCGCCATGACGATCGGTTCCCAGCCCTTGGCCGTGGCGAGCGGCGACTCGTCGCCAAAGGCGCTGATCCTCGCCTGGATCAGGCGAGGATTTCTCTCGGACAACAGCTCCGGCGCGAGCCCGAGGCGTGCGGCCACTCCCGTGCCCCACCCGTCGACCAACACGTCGCTGGAATCGACCAGTCCCCGCGCACGCTCCTGCTCCTTGGGATCGTGCAGGTCGAGGCTCACGCTTCGCTGACCGCGAGCCCAATAGGACCACGCCGCGTGGGTGCGCAGCCGGGAGCCCGACGGTGGCTCGAGCAGGAACACCTCCGCACCGTGGTCCGCGAGCACCTGGCCCACCACGGCCGCCGGCAGCGCGTTGGCCGTCGTGACGACCCGAAGGCCGGACAACGGAGGTGGCGTCTGCTCCATCGATCTCCCCCAAACAAACTGCGACTAGTCGCAGTTTGGCATATCCGTCCGGGACCCGCCACCGCACCGTGGGTGGGACGCCCGCCCGCACCGTTTCGCCCCCGCCGCCTGCCCGCGCCGTTTCGCCCCCACCGGCCACCCGCACCGGCCGCCCGCACCGTTCGGCCAAGATATGGCCGACCAAGCGGCGAGGGAGGGACCCGATGAAGTTCGCCATCACCCATCCGATCATCGGCAGCCCGTACGACCCCGTGCTGGTAACCGGTCGCGGTATCGCCCGGCTGGCCACCGCCGCAGAGGCCGCCGGGTTTCATGGCTTCGGCTTCACCGATCACCCCGCTCCCTCCCAGCGGTGGCTGGAGGCGGGCGGGCACGACGCCCTCGATCCGTTCGTCGCCATGAGCTACGCCGCGGCCTGCACCGAGAAGATCCGCCTGGTCCCCAACATCGTCGTCCTCGCCTACCGGAACCCCTTCGTGGTCGCCAAGGCGGGCGCCACGCTCGATCTGCTCTCCGACGGCCGCTTCACTCTTGCGGTCGGCGCCGGATACCTCAAGGCCGAGTTCGCGGCGCTCGGGGTCGATCACGCCGAGCGCAACGAGCTCTTCGACGAGTCCCTCGAGGTGATCAAGGCGATCTGGTGCAACGACGACGTCAGCTACGAGGGCCGCCACTTTCGTGCCCGAGGGGTGACCGCCCACCCCCGACCGGTCAGCGTCCCCCATCCCCCGATCTGGATCGGCGGCAACAGCGGCCGGGCCCGCCGGCGGGTCGCCCAATTCGGCGACGGCTGGTGCCCGTTCCCCGCTCCCGCCGTCGTGGCCCAGACGGCGAGGACGGTGGTGCTCGACTCCCTGGACAAGCTGCAGGCGGCGATCGACGACTTGCAGATCCGGCTCGAGGAGGCGGGCCGCGACCCGGGATCGATCGACATCGCCTTTACCAATTCCGCCGGTGGCAACCCCTGGTCCGCGAGCTTCAACGCCGACCAGCACCTCGACGGCCTCGCCAAGCTCGCCGCCCTTGGAGTGACCTGGGTGCACGTCGGGCTCCCCGGCGACGGCGTCGACCATGCAGTGGAGACCGTCCAGCGCTACGGCGAGTCGGTGATCGCGGCGTCTACCTGAGCTCCTCGGAGAGGGTCACGATCTCCGGCGCCACGTGCGCCGTGGCTCGGATCACCGCGGCAAAGTGGTCGCGCAGCGACCCCCCGCTCTCGATCAACGTCGAGATGGCACGATCGGACCACGTGGCGGCGAGCGCCGCCACCACCTCGATGACGAGGCGGTCGGCCTGAGGGTCCATCGACTGGAGGCACTCGACGAGTCGCGGCGCGAAGGCCGAGGACATCGGAGTGCCGACCGCGACCTGGAGCATCGGGTCCGCCTTGATGATCCGGCGGATCTTTCCGAGATGCTGGCGATCGATCAGAGGCCACGCCCCCTCCGTGCAGACGATGGCGACGCTGCGGACGAGCGGCTCTCCGGTCGGGCGCGCCCGGAGCTGCTCGACGAACCAGTCGTGCGACCCGGTGATGGGTGCGAAGAGCACGGCCTCCTTGCCGTCGAAGTACCGGAAGAAGGTGCTCCGGTGGATGCCGGCGGCCTCCACGATCTGGTCGATCGTGGTGGTGCTGAATCCCTGGCGTGCGTAGAGGTCGAGCGAGACCTCGATCAGGCGCATCCGCGTGTCGGCCACCCGCTGCGCCGCGCTTGCCCTGTGCCACGACCGTCACCCCTCGCAGGCGCTCCGTCGAGGCGCCGGGATCATGCCATCACGCGCACGGCCGGGCGTGGGCGTCGTACCAGATCGCGACGCCCTCACGAAGGTACTGGGGCGCGCCCAGGGCCGGCTCCAGGAGGCGGAGGATCGCACCCAGGTCCGCGCCCTTGGCATCCCACGCGACGACGGAGCTGACGTCGTAGCTGCGCAGGACGCCCGGCAGCTCACAACGGGCCGACCGCATCTCACTCGGCGTGGCGGCCGGCCGGGGATTCCAGATGGTCGGCGCGGGAGTCGCCTCGTAGAGCGCCCGGAGGCCTCCGGTGGCCGAGAGCTCCATCGAGCCGTGGCCGTCGTTCCCCGGCACGATGGCGTAGCCGCCGACCAGCCGGTAGTGCATCTGCGCCTGGGCCTGCCAGAGCATCGGGGTGTCGTGACCCTGATCGATCTCCGGGACGGTGAGGACGACGCCGCCCGCCGGCACGTGCTCCGTGAGGGCGCTGCTCACCGGATTGTCGGGCCCGGGATACGTCGCGTGCTGCGGCTCGACGATGCGGAGGTGGAGCAGGACGGGCAGCATGGCGAGGGCCGTGACGGAGAGGAGGGCGGCCCCCCGGACCACGGTCAGGCGGGCCGGGCCGGCGTGCCGTCGATCGGTGAGCGGCAAGCGCCCGGCCGCGCCGTAGCTGAGATCGAGCCCCACCGCGAGCAGGGCCGCGACAAACAGGGTCTCCACCGCGGCGAACCGGACGGGAAGGGCGTTGTCGAGCAGGGGCACGAATTGCAGGACCGCGCTCGGGAGCGGCACGTGCGTGTTGAGCCCGTCGACCGACAGGGTCGAGCCGAGCGAGAGGACGAACGCGACCGCGGCGAGGGCGACCAGCAGGCGGACCGAGGCGTGCCGCCACTTCAGCACCGCCAGCACGATCAGCCACCCGAGGAGCAGCACGCCGAAATACCCGTACCGCAGCCCCCACACCCCATGGGGTCCGTAGCCGGGGATGAGGAGCCGGACCCGGTAGATCACCGGCCCGAGGAGGTCCTGGCGGAAGGTCTCGCTCAACCGGGCGCTCTCGAAGGGTCCGCTGAGGTGCTGGGGGCCCCAGAGGAGCAGCGCCAAGGGATAGCCGGCGACGACCACAAAGCATCCCGACGCCACCCCGAGGGCGGTGGCCGCATCCCGCAGCCGAGCCTTGACCTCGTCCCGGTGCGCTATGGCGACCAGGATCAGTCCGACGAGACACACGATGGCCAGGTCGGCCAGGATCTCGGCGTCGATGAGGAACTGGATCGCCCCGAGGATGCCGAGCAGGGCACCCCCCGGAAGGGGCCGCATCCGGCGGCTGAGCAGGACCCTCTCGAGACACCACACGAGGATGGGTGGGATGACGAGGAAGGCCAGATCGAGATGCGTTCCCCCCTCGGACTGGAGGTACGAGCCGAACCCGAAGAGCAGGCCGCCGGCGAAGGCGGCCGGCCACCAGCGGGTCCAGCTGCGCAACACCAAGAACATCGACAGCGCGGAGCCGGCCAGGGCGAGGTGGGTGAGCAGGTTGAAGCTGGCGATGGGTCCCAGCCACTCGGTCACGGGAATGGCCACGATGCCGAGGGGCAGCGCCAGCGTGTTGCCGGCCAGGTTCACCCCGGCGGGGTAGTCGAGATAGTTGGTCAGGAACGGGTTGTGCCCGTGCAGGAAGGCGAAGGCGCCCCAGCTCAGGAACCACGACATCTGTTGAGGGTCTCCCGCCGGCGCATGTTGCGGCAGGTGCGTGCCGTCGAAGGGAAGGATCGGCCAGAGGGCCAGGAGTGAGAGACCGCAGTAGACGACGGCGACCGCGGCGACCACCACGGCGGGCGGGAGCCGGCGGGTGGGGGCCGGACGGCGGGCGTGGCGGGCTCCGCGGAGATCGACGCGTGGCGGGGCGGTGGTCTCGATGGTTACCAAGATCTCGGGCGGGACGTCGGATCGGTGGAGGGGGTCACGAGCCTCGGGGACGCGCGGCCCGGCAGGGTCGAGGGCGGTTCGAAGGTCTCGGGAACCACGCAATTATGGAGCGCGCCCACCCCCTCCACCCGACATACGACCCGATCTCCGACGACCACCTGGGCCGGCGGCGGCGGGGTGCCGAGGGCCACGACGTCTCCCGGGAACAGGCTGATCCGGTGGCTGATGTGGCTCAAGACCTCGCTGGGGGAGAACCGGTAGTGCCGCGTGCTGCCCGATTGCACCTGCTCCCCGTTGACCGTGGCCGTGATGGCGAGCCCCTCGAGCACCCGTCGTTCGGTGAAATCCCGGCGGATCCAGGGTCCCCACGAGGCGAAGCCGTCGATGGACTTGCCCAGGGCCCAGAGGCCCGACGCCCCGTACTCGGGCGCGGTCACGTCGTTGAACACGCTCCAACCGAAGATGGCGTCGTGGGCCTCTGCGGGCGATGCCTTGCGCAACGGCCTTCCCACGACCACGGCGAGCTCCGACTCGATCACCACCGGACCCCGCAGGACTCCGGGCACCTGGATCTCCCCACCGTCCCCCGTGGCGTAATTGCACGCCTTGGGCAGCCACATCGGCTGCGCGTCCGCGTCGCGCACCGTCCCGGGCTCGAGGAATCCGCCCATTACGTTGACGAAGCGGACCCCGGCCAGGGGAGTCCCGAGCACGAGCTCGTCCATCGGGAGGGACTGGCCGTTGCGACGGGGACCGGCAAAGAGGTCGCCCTCCACCACGAAGAACCGGTCGCCCTCGATCTCCCCGTGGCAGGAGGTGTCGCCGATCAGCGCACGTCCCAGGGGCGCCGGGGACGGGTCGACGCTACCCGGGGCCACGTGCGCCGCTGGCCGCTGGGCGCCACCACGACTCGGGTGGCCGCTCGATCCCGTACAGCCTTGCGGCGTTCTCCCACAGGATCTTGCGGCGCACGGCGGCGTCCACGTGACCCAGTCCCGACGCGATGGTCTCCTGGATGTTGCCGAACAAGCAGGTGGTGTGTGGGAAATCGGTCTCGAAGAGGACGTTGTCGACGGGGATGATCTCGAGGAAGTGCCGTGGGGCGAGGGACTCGAACCAGAACGTCACGAAGACCTGACGGCGAAAGAGCTCGGACGGCAGGAGCGTCCCCGGGGGCCGCTCGCGGCCCTTGCGGAACGCCCCGAGCCAGCTGTAGTCGGTCGCCTCCAGCACGAACGGTAGCCAGCCGATCCCGCTTTCGACGGAGACGAACTTCACGTCCGCGTACCGATCGAGCACGCCGGAGGTGATGAGGTCGGCGCACTGCACGCCGTTCTTCATGAAGAGGCCGACGGCGGTGTAGGCCTGGGCCCCGGCACCGCCGTGGTGCTCGTAGCGCTCCGGCGTCAGGTGCTCGAGCGTGTCGCCGGCGTTGCCGATGTGGAAGTGGACCGGCAGGCCGGTCTCCTGCGCCACCGCCCACAGACGGTCCCAGTGCGGCGCACCGAGGACGGGAAGCCCGTAGCGCTGCGGCTCTCCCGTAAACAGGATGCCCCGCGCCCCGAGGGCGGCGCAGCGCTGGATCTCGGAGACCGTGGCCTCGACGTCCCAAAAGGGCGTGGCCACGACGGGAAGCAGCCGGCGGGCGTCCGCCGACGACCATTCGAGGAGGAAGTCGTTGTAGGCGCTGACGCAGAGTCCTTTCAAAGGCTCGTCATGGAGCCGGAGGAAGTTCTCGCTGCCAAAGCCGCCGACGTTGGGGTAGAGCACCTGCGCCCAGATCGCCGCCTCGTCCATGTAGCGCAGTCGCGCGTCCGCGTCGTAAGAGGCCGGATGGACGTCCTCGTAGCGACCCGGGTACTCGGGGGGAAAGGTCGGCCAGCCCGCCGGCGCGGTGACCCCGACTCGGCCGACCGGCTCGTCACGGAGCATCCAGGTGTCCACGTCGTCCTTGCGCACGACACGAAAGACGTCGTCCCGGTACCTCGCCGGCACGCGGGAGGTCCAGACGTCGGAGGGCTCGGTGACGTGGCTGTCCGCATCGATGACCCACTCTCGAACCACCGTCAACTCCTCGCCCCCTACCCGACCTCCGTCTCGGCCCTCGCCCAAGGGACCTGGGCGTGTGGCCGCCCGCACGACCAGGCCGGTCTAGTCACCGACGCTCCGCCGGTCAAACGCCGGTCAAACGCCGGTCAAACGCCGGCATCGCCGCCACGCCGTGGCGGAGGCTCGACTGCGGCGAGATGGTGGGCCGTCAGCGCATGCGGATCGTGGTCGCCGGTGGCACGAGGGCTGACGTGGATCGTCGCCGAGCTGAGTCTCGGGATCTCGTGCAGGAGCCGGTGATGGGCGACCTCGGCGATGCCGTGCGCTTGGGCCAGGCTGAGACCCGGGTCGGCGGTGATCTCGGCCTCCGCGTGGAGCCGGTGACCGATCCAACGCAGCCGGACCGCGTCGACCGCCTCCACCCCTCGGGTGGCGCGAAGCACCGACTCGGCCCGATCGACGAGCTCCGGATCGACGGCGTCCATCAGTCGCCGGTAGATGTCCCGAGCGGAGCTGCGGACCACGAACAGGATGGCGACCGTGATGACGAGACCAAAGACCGGGTCGGCGGCCTGCCATCCGAGTGCGACTCCGACGGCGCCCGCCACCACCCCGAGCGACGACAGGCCGTCGGTCCGAGCGTGGTGGCCGTCCGCCTCGAGCGCGGCGGAACCGATCTTGCGACCGACGACGATCCGATAGCGGGCGACGATCTCGTTGCCGAGGAAGCCGACGACTCCCGCAGCCGCCACCCAGCCCAGGTGGGTCACCGCGGCGGGATGGATCAGCCGGTCGATCGCCTCGTAGGCGGCCAGGACCGCAGAGGCGGCGACGGTGAGGACGACGAAGATCCCCGCCAGGTCCTCCGACCGTCCGTAGCCGTACGTGTACCGGCGGTTCGCCGGTCGGCGGCCGAGCCAAAACGCCACGGCCAGCGGGACGGCGGTGAGGGCATCGGCAAAGTTGTGGATGGTGTCGGCCAACAAGGCGACCGATCCGGAGAGGACGAGGATCACCAGCTGGAGGCCGGCGGTCACGGCCAGGCCCACCAGCGAGATCTCGAGTGCCCTCATACCCTCGTTTCCGGTCGTCAGCGCTGCGGCGACGGCGTCGGAGGTGTCGTGGCTGTGAGGGCGGACAAGGTCTCTCACGAAGCCGACGACACCGCCGTGTTGGTCGTGGTCGTGGTGGTCGTGGTGACCATGGTGGTCGCGGTGACCGTCCGACATTCCCGAATTATCCTCCGATCCATGAGTGGTCAGGAAGCGGAGCCTTTTGTCGAGCCCTCCCGGGAGGAGATCCCGGGGATCAGCCGCGGCCACGTGGCCGCCATGGAAACGAGCGAGGACGACGAGGCCTGGATCGTCGCCGGCATGCATCACGTCGTGCTGCGCACCACGGGCCGGCGCTCGGGCGCAGAGCACAAGGTCGCGCTGCCGTTTTGGAGGGATCCGGAGGGCCATCGGGTGGTCGTGGCGTCGTTTTCCGGGGCTCCGCAGCATCCCTCCTGGTATCTCAACCTGAGCGATCGATCGGCCAACCCCGAGGTGCTCATTCAGGTCCAGGAGGGGTCCTTCTGGGCGGACGCGCAGGTCCTCGACGAAGGGGACTACGAGGAGACCTGGGCGGCGCTCACGGCAGACCGGCCCTGGTACAACGACTACCAGTCGCGGACCGAGCGCCGGCTTCCCCTGGTGCGCCTGGTCGAGCTGCGCCCCGCCTGACGTCGCAGGCGGCTCGCCGCCCTCGAGCGGCGCCGTCGACTCAGCCGAGTGGGGTTCCCAACCACCCCGCCCCCTGGTCGAGCTGGCGCACCGCCAGATGGGCGGCACGAGACAGGACGCCCACATAAGTCGGGAACGACAAGGAGGTCTGCGCCAGCTCGTCGAAGGGCATCCCGGATGCCATCGCGACGGCGGCCACCTGGACGATCTCGACGGCACGCTCACCGACCACGTGGCAACCGAGGATCCTGCGGGTGTGGCGGTCCGCGACCAGCTTGCAAAACCCGGTCGGTCGGCCATCGATGAGGGAGCGGGCAAACGAGTCGAACGGGAACGTGGCGACGACGACCTCGTGGCTGAGGCGCGCCGCCGACTCGGTCAGCCCGACCTTCGCGTACTCGGGATCGGTGAAGCTGCCGACGGGCAGGACGTCGGGCGTCGTCAAGGCATCGCCGAGCACCGCGTTGCTGGCGGCGACGTAGCCGTCGGACACCGCCTGGGACGCGAGCATCGACCGACCCGTGACGTCCCCGGCCGCGTAGACATTCGGAGCCGAGGTGCGGAGGTGGGCGTCAACGACGACGTACCCTCGCGGATCGGTCTCGACGCCGGCGGCGGAGAGGTCGAGCGCCGCAGCGTCGGCTCGAAAGCCGATGGCGACGACGACGAGCGACGCCTCCGCAGTGCGCGCCACACCCCGGTCCGAGTAGACCATCCGGACGCCGTCGGGCGTCTTCTCGAAGCGCTCGACGGATCCGAAATCCTCGTGGACGGAGATGCCCGCCTCGCGGTAGGCGTCGGACACCGCAGCCGACACGTCCTCGTCCTCGCCCGGCAGGATCCGGGGCGCCGCCTCGAACAGCGCAACCTCCGTGCCGAACGCGGCGAAGATCGAGGCGACCTGCATTCCCGTGGCCCCCGCCCCCACGACGATCAGGGACCGGGGGATGCTCGTCAGCTCCCACACGTCGCTGTGCGTCGCGGTCAGCTCCGAGCCCTCGACCGGGAGCCGGCGCGTGCGGGCACCGGCGCACAGGATCACCCGTTCGGACTCGCAGCGGAACCCCCGGTCCGTCTCGATGGTGTGCGCATCCACGAACCGGACGGTGCCGGCCTGCTCGTGGATCTCGACCCCGAGTCGCCCGAGGTCGTCGCGCAGGGCCGAGCGCGAGGTCACGTCCTCCACGACCTCGCGCACCCGCTGGAGGAGCCTGGCGTAGTCCAGCGTCGGTTCGCCCACGGTGATCCCGTAGCGTCCGAGCTGGCGGGCGTCGCGGATCAGGCGAGCGGCGTGGGCCAGGGTGCGAACCGGCACGGGCCCGTCATGGGCGGCCATCCCGCCAAACTCGTCCCGGGTCACCAGCACGGTCCGGGCGCCGAGCGCCGCCGCACGGTGTGCGCTCACGATGCCCGCCGGTCCTCCGCCAATCACCGCCACATCGGTCATGGGAGACGACCGCCCCTCGTGCTTTGCAGTGCCCAACCGTCGGAGTCATCTAACCACTGGAAATGCGGCGCCGGCGCTGCGCACGGTACCGGAGGGCGAGAAAGGTGACGATCGCCACGATCACGATGGCGCCGATCACGTACCCCGCCACTCCGATGGCCCGGGTCATCGAATTCCAGCTCCCGCCGAGCGCGTAGCCGATGGAGGAAAGCAGCGTCACCCAGATGGCCACGCCGATGGTCGTGAAGACGGTGAACCTCCCGACGGGCATGCGGGCCGCCCCCGCCGGCAGCGAGATGAAGGTGCGTACGAACGGCACCACCCTCCCGATGAGGACGGCCGGCTCCCCCCGTCGCTCGAACCACCCGTGCGCCCGATCGAGGTCCCGCTCGGTGACGAGCAGGTACCGGCCGAAGCGGTCGACGAACGGACGGCCGCCGACGCGCCCCACCAGGTAGGCGATCAAGGAGCCGACGAGTGAGCCCAGGATCCCGACGAGGATCACCAGGCCGAGGTTGAGGTCGCCCTCGGTGCCCGCGATGGTCGCGCCGCTGGCGAGCGCGCCGCCGAGACCGAGGGTGACCTCCGAGGGAATCGGGATGCAGGCGGACTCGAGGACTGTGAGCAGGAAGATCGCGGCGTAGCCCCACGTTTCGAGGAAGTGCTGCATGCGGCTAACGCGAACCGCCGTGACGAGTGCCGACCACGGGAAGGAGGGTAGGCAGGCGACCCCGGCGCCGTCGTCCCCCTCGAGGATGATTTCGAGGCCCTCGGGGTCACCCTGCAGCCGGCCTCGCGTCCCGGCACGGCATGATGGATCCGATGGCACGTTCCATGGAGCTCTTGGTGAACCTTGGCTCGCAGCCGCTCTGGGAGCGGGCGCTGCGGTCGCCCGAGTCGTGGGAGGAGCTCCAGGGCTGGCTCGACCGTCACGTCCGGGCGCTCGACGCCGGGTTGGTCGGGGTCCTCGTCGTCGCCTCGACGGCCTGGGGCGTCCACCGCCAGGTCGGCCTCGCCGCCCTGGTCCTCCAGGTCGTGCTGCTCGTACCCCTGCTGTGGCGGCGCAGGTGGCCGACGACGACCCTGGCCGTCATGGCGGGCATCGCCCTGGCCCAGTGGTGCACGATGCCGCCGCTCCTGGCGGATGTGGGGCTCCTGGTCGGCCTGTATACCGTGTCCCGTTACGGCAGCAGGACCCAGATCGCCGGCTGCACCTCGGTGCTCGTGGCGGGCGCCGCGATGGCGAGCCAGCGGTGGGATCCAGCCCACAGCTTCCTCGAGTCCTTCGTCCTCCTCACCGGCCTGGTCGCGGTGGCGGTGCTGGCCGGGCTCGCCCTCCGGGCCGGCCGCGCCTACTGGGGGGCGGTGATGGAACGAACGGCCAGGCTCGAGCGGGAGCGGGACCAACAGGCCATGCTCGCCGCGGCCGCCGAGCGCACCCGGATCGCCCGGGAGATGCACGACATCGTCGCCCACAGCGTGTCCATCATGGTCACCCTGGCCGACGGAGCGGCCCGGGTGCTGCCGTCCGATCCCGGCCGGGCGGCGGAGGCCATGGCCGAGGTGTCCTCCAGCGGCCGCCAGGCCCTGGACAACATGCGGCGCACCCTCGGCGTCCTCCGGAACGGGAAGGAGCGGGGGGAGCTCGGACCGCTCCCGGGGATCGGCGAGCTCGGCGGCCTGGTCGATCGCATCCGGTCGACCGGACTCGGGGCGGAGATCGACGTCGTGGGCGAGCCCTTCGCCGTCAGCCCGGCCGTCGAGCTCACGGCCTACCGGATCGTCCAGGAGGCCCTCACCAACACGGTCAAGCACGCACCGACGGCGCGCACCTCTCGCATCGAGCTCGACTTCAACTACCCGCTGGTCAAGGTGGTGGTGACCGACGACGGCAGCCCTCGCGGCGGCACGGCGTCGGGGCACGGGCTCCAGGGCATGCGCGAGCGCGTGGGCATGTTCGGCGGTCACCTCGAGGTGGGACCCGCGGACGGCGGGGGGTGGCGGGTGGCCGCAGCCATTCCGGTCGAGGATCGAGCGCGCTCGGGATGACCATCGGGGTCCTGCTCGCCGACGACCAGCCGCTGCTGCGCAAGGGCTTCCGGATGATCCTGGAGGAGGAACCGGACATCCGGGTGGTCGCCGAGGTGGACAACGGCGACCAGGCCGTCGAGCGCTCGCTCGCCTGTCGTCCCGATGTCGTCCTGATGGACGTGCGCATGCCGGTGATGGACGGGATCGAGGCGACCCGGCGCATCGTCGCATCGGGATCCCCAACCCGGATCCTGGTCCTGACGACCTTCGACCTGGACGAGTACGCCTTTGGCGCCCTCCAGGCCGGCGCGAGCGGGTTCCTCCTCAAGGATGCCCAGCCCCAGGAGCTCGTGGGGGCCATCCGCATCGTCGCGTCGGGCGATGCCATCGTCTCGCCGAGGATCACCCGGCGGCTGCTCGACCGCTACGCCCACCTCATGACTTCCGGGGGTTCCGTGGTCGAGGGCGCCCCGTTGCGCCCCGCGGGCGCCTTTGACGAGCTGACCGACCGGGAGCGCGAGGTGCTCGTCGCCCTCGCGGACGGCCTCTCCAACGCCGAGATCGGCGATCGCCTCTACGTCTCGGAGGCGACCGTCAAGACCCACGTCGGCCGGATCCTCGCCAAGCTCGGACTCCGCGATCGCGTCCAGGCCGTGGTCGCCGCCTACAAGGCCGGGCTGGTCCGGCCCTCCTGACGCTCGCGCCGCCAGGGGTCATCCCTAGGGGGGACGCAGGAATCCGACCTGGGGAGGTTGATCGGCGCCCGGCCGACCCCCATCATCGCCATCAAGCGCGATCGTGGCCGCCCGGGGAGTGAATGTCAGCCCAGATCTACCACATGAACCTCCTGCAGGCGTTGGTTCTCGGCCTGCTGCAGGGGGTGACCGAGCTCTTTCCCATCTCGAGCCTCGGGCACACGGTCATCGTGCCGTCGTGGATCGGTGGCACCTGGGCCACCTTGGTACGGCAGGAATCGAGCCCCGAGAGCCCCTACCTCGCCTTTGTCGTCGGGCTCCACCTGGCCACGGCCGTCGTGCTGATCGGCTTTTACATCCGGGAGTGGGCCCGACTCGTCAAGGGTCTCGCCACCTCGCTCGTGAGGCGGCGCGCCGTGACCGACCAGGAGCGGCTGGCCTGGCTGATCGTGGTGGCCACCATCCCGGTGGGTCTGCTCGGTGTCGTCTTCGAGCACCAATTCCGGGTGCTCTTCGCCAAGCCGCTGGCGGCCGCGCTGTTTCTCATGGTGAACGGGCTCATCCTGCTGGCCGGCGAGCTCTTCCGGCGCCGACACCTGGGTCTCGCCACGGCCGCCGCCGAGCGGGACGCCGCGCCGGGTGCGCCCTCCAGGGCGCGGCACGCACCCGCCCGGCGCCGGTTCCGGGACGAGCACATCGTCCCGATGGATGCCCAGGCCGAACACGCCCTGGCGGGGATCGGCCTGCTCAGCTCCGCGGTGATCGGGGCCTCGCAGGCCCTCGCCCTGTTGGCAGGCATCAGCCGGGAGGGCGTCGCGATGGTGGGCGGGCTCTTCCGGGGACTCGACAACGAGAACGCCATGCGCTTCTCCTTCCTCCTCTCTGCGCCGGTGATCTTCGCCGCCGGGGTCCTCAAGATCCCCGACCTCACGGGATCGCTCGGCAACGGCATCCGTCTGGAGGTGATCGTGGGGAGCGCCGCGGCCGCCGCGAGCTCCCTCTTCGCCATCGTCTTCCTCTCCCGGTACTTCAAGACGAGGACACTGATGCCCTTTGCCGTCTACTCGCTGGCAGTCGGGCTGGCCTCGGCCATCCGATTCGGGGTCTTCTAGGCGGACGCACCCGGCCCTTGACAGCTGGCTAATGCTGTTAGATACTCCTAACAATGTTAGGGAACAGTGCGCAGGCTGCGGTGGCGGCGGGCCAAAAGGCGGATCGACGTGCCGCTCG
Source organism: uncultured Actinomycetes bacterium (assembly GCA_963773635.1). Lineage (GTDB taxonomy): Bacteria > Actinomycetota > Acidimicrobiia > Acidimicrobiales > RAAP-2 > CAVZBW01. The sequence continues at coordinate 2,666,574 of CAVZBW010000005.1, forward strand.
ACGCCAGGCGACGATGGCCGAGATCCTCGAGGCGGCATGGTCCCTCGCCCGGAGCGAGGGATTGATCTCGTTCTCCCTGAGGGACCTCGCGGCCAAGGTCGGCATGCAGGCGCCCTCCCTGTACCAGTACTTCCCGTCCAAAGACGCCATCTACGACGCCATGTTCCGTCAGGGCGCGCTCGAGTGCCTGGCCGCGGTGGGCGGCGAGATCGCCACGCAGGACCGGCGTGAGGCGCTCCGGGAGAGCGCCCATCGAATGTTCCGCTTCGCCACCGGCGACCCGGTCCGCGCCCAGCTCCTCTTTCAGCGGACGATCCCGGGGTTCCAGCCGTCGGCGGAGTCCTATGCGCCGGCCGTGGAGACGGTGGAGCGGGTGCGGTCCGTGATGGCCGGGCACGGCATCACCGATCCGCAAGCCATGGACCTGTGGACCGCGATGGTCGGCGGCCTGGTGGCCCAGCAGCTGGCCAACGACCCGGGGGGTTCACGCTGGGCCCTCCTCGTCGACCGGACCGTGGACATGTTCCTGGCGGAGATGGCACCCACTCAAGAGTCACCACCACGCCGAAAGGAGTAGACGACATGACGACGACCGTAGAAGAGGTGGCGGACGGGATCTACCGGCTGTCCACCTACGTCCCGGACATCGGACCCACCGGTTTTACCTTCAATCAATTCCTCGTCGACGATGACGAGCCGCTGCTCTTCCACACCGGTCCCCGTGGAATGTTCCCTCTGGTCTCCGAGGCCGTGTCTCGCGTGGTGGCGCTCGCCGGACTGCGATGGATCGCCTTTGGCCATCTCGAGGCGGACGAGTGCGGCGCCATGAACGACTTCCTCGCCGCCGCACCCCATGCGCAGGTGGCCCACGGGGCCGTGGGCTGCATGGTCTCGCTCAACGATCTCGCCGACCGTCCCCCGGTCGCCCTCTCCGACGGCGAGACCCTCGAGCTCGGCCGTCACCGGATCCGGCATCTCGACACCCCACACGTCCCGCACGGATGGGACGCCCGGGTCCTGTACGACGAGGAGACCCGCACGCTCCTGTCCGGCGACCTCGGCACGCAACTCGGCAACGGCCCGGCGATCACGAGCGACGCGTCCATCGTGGAGGCGGCCCGCCAGGCCGAGGACGCCTTCGGCGCAACGTGCCTGACGCCGCAGACCGCGGCGACGATCCGTCGGCTCGCGGCGCTCGAGCCCGTCACCCTGGCGGTGATGCACGGCTCCTCCTACACCGGTGACGGCGCCGGCGTGCTCCGGGCGCTGGCGGACGACTACGAGGCTCGCCTGACGGCGGCGACGCGCTCGGACTGACCGGGCCAACGAACACTCGAGAACCGAGCGACTGACAACGGCGACAAGGCCGAAAGGGCCGACAAAGGGCCGAAAAGGGCCGACAAAGGGACAAGGGAAGGAACGATGCAGACACTCGACCACGATGAGGCGACCCTCCACATGGACGCCGACCCGGCCACCGTCTACGCACTGGTGGCAGACGTCACCCGGATGCCGGAGTTCAGCCCCGAGATCCTCCGATGCACGTGGCTCGACGGCGCCACCGCTCCTGCGGTGGGTGCCCGTTTTGCCGCGGTGAACAAGGTCCCCAACCGACCGTCGTGGACGAACAAGCCGGTCGTCACCGTCGTCGAGCCGGACCGGGCCTTTGCCTTCGCCCGCACCGAGAAGTTCGCCGGCACCGTCGAATGGACCTACCGATTGGAGCCGGAGGACGGCGGCACCAAGGTGACCGAGTCCTACGACGTCACCCGGCCGCTCAGTCCCGTCGGATGGTTCATCATCGGCATCCTCTTCGGCCGCAAGGATCGCCGGTCAGACCTCCGGGCGGGCATGGCCGCGACGCTCGACCGCATGCGCGCCGTCGCCGAATCCGCGCCTCGCGGCGACCCGGCCTCGAGGAGATCAGCTGGATGAGGGTGCCGGCCTTCCCACTTGCAACACCGGGGGAGCGAGGCCCAGGGCCCCCGGGATGACCCCTCCCCCGCCGATGATGTGGGAGAGGAGCGGGAGCAGCGCGACGGTGCCGGACCATCCCGTCTGGTGGCTGGCACCGATCCCCGCCCCGTTGTCGCCGTGGAAGTACTCGTAGAACAAGAGGAGATCCCTCCAGTGGGGATCGCTCTGGAGCAGCTCCTGGCCGCCGTGCACGGGCCGGCGACCCTCGGCGTCGGGGAGGAAGATCCGGGTGAGACGGTCGCCGATGTCGAGGGCCACCTCGAGAAGGCTCACCTGCCGGCCCGAGCCGGTCGGGCACTCCACCAGGAAGTCGTCGCCCGCGAAGGCGTAGATGTTGAGGAGCGCCCGGAGCAGGACCAGGTTGATCGGGAACCACACCGGTCCCCGCCAATTCGAGTTGCCACCGAACATCCCGGTATCGGACTCGGCCGGCAGGTAGTGGACGCGGTAGTCCTGGCCGTCCACGGTGAAGGTGTAGGGGTGCGCCTCGTGCCACTTGGAGACCGATCGGATCCCGTGGGGGCCGAGGAACTCGTCCTCGTCGAGCATCCTCGCCAGGATTCGCCGCAGCCGCTCTTCGTCGAAGAGGCCAAACAGGAGCGGGCCCGTCGACCGGACCTGCCGGCCCTGCCCGGAGAGGGAGGCCGTGACCGCGGGATGCCGGTCGAGGAACCGGAGTGCCTGCTCGACCACGTCGGGAAACTCGGTGCGGATCGATTCGGGGATCACGGTGGCGGCGGCCAGGGGCATGAGCCCGACGACGGAGCGGACCTTGAGGGGGACCGAGCTGCCATCGGGCCGCCGCAACACGTCGTAGAAGAAGCCGTCCTCCTCGTCCCAGAGGCTGACCCCGTCGGGCCCGACGTGGCCGGCCGCGGCGGCGATCCAGGCCAGGTTCTCGAAAAGCGCGAGCGTCTCGTCGAGATAGACGGGGTCCTCCCGGGAGAGCTCCAGCGCGATCTGCATCATGTTCTGCGCGCACAGCGCCATCCAGGCGGTCCCGTCCGCCTGGTCGAGGTACCCCCCGGTCGGGAAGGGGCTTGCTGCGGTCGAACACGCCGATGTTGTCGAGCCCCAAAAACCCGCCCTGGAAGATGTTGCGGTCGTCCAGGTCCTTGCGGTTGAGCCACCACACGAAGTTCTTCATCATCTTGTGGTACGAGTGCTCGAGGAACTCCCGGTCCCCGGCGCCCGTCTTGGCCTTTTCGATCTCGTAGACGAAGTACGTCGCCCACGCGTGCACCGGCGGGTTGACGTCGCTGAAGTTCCACTCATAGGCCGACAGCTGACCGTTGGGGTGCAGGTAGCGGCGGTCGAGCAGCAGCTCGAGCTGCTGCTTGGCGAACTCGACGTCGACCACGGCCAGGGCGACCGCGTGGAAGGCGAGGTCCCACGCCGCGAACCACGGATACTCCCACTTGTCGGGCATCGAGATGACGTCCTCGGCGATGAGGTGCCGCCACTCCTGGTTGCGCACGCCGCTGCCCGAACCGAGGGGGTCGACGCCATGCTCGGAGAGCCAGCGCTCGACGTCGAGGCCGTAGTACTGCTTGGACCACAGCATGCCGGCCAGCGCCTGGCGGACGACGAGGGCCTCCTCGTCAGGCAGCCGGAGGCCGAGCAGGCCGGACCAAAACTCGTCGGCCTCGAGCCGCCGCGACTCCATGACCTCGTCGAAGTCGGCGAAGGGGCCGGCCAGCGAATCGGGTCTCCCTTCCCGGGCCCGTTCGGTGTCGGTCAGTCGCAGCCGGAGGATCTCGCGGCCGCCGGCCGGGACCACTAGGCGGTGGTGCAGCGCCGCCTTGGTACCGACCCCGCCGGGGTCCACCGCCGCGAGGTCGCCGTGCACGACGGCGCGGTCGATCCCGTCCTTCACGTAGGGGGTCTCGTTGGTCGTCCCGTAGATGCGCTCGTTGTTGGTCTCGTTCTCGGTCACGAGCACGGGGACCACACGGTCGGCGTACAGCCACCGCGGTCCGAGCTCGGCGTGCTGCGCCGCCACCCCGCTCAAGCCCGGGGCCTCCGTGCCGGAGGCATCCGCCGCGGCGGTCGGCGGAGGGCCGCCCCGGGCGGTCCCGACGCCGGGGAACCCCCGCAGCGTGGGCTTCTCCGCACCGCCCGCCCACGACCAGGTGTGCCGGAACCACAGCGTGGGCACGACGTGCAACACGGCGTCCTCGGGGCCACGGTTGTGGATGGTGACCTGCAACAGCACGTCCTCGGGCCCCGCCTTGGCGTACTCCACGAAGACGTCGAAGTAGCGGCCCTCGTCGAACACCCCGGTGTCGAGCAGCTCGTACTCGGGGTCGTTCTTGCCCCTCGCCGCGTTGGTCACGACGAGGTCGGAATAGGGGAACTCCTCCTGCGGGTACTTGTACAGCATCTTGAGGTACGAGGCCGTCGGGGTGGCGTCGAGGTAGAAGTAACACTCCTTGACGTCCTCGCCGTGGTTCCCCTCGCTGTTGGTGAGCCCGAAGAGCCGCTCCTTCAAGATGGGGTCCCGGCCGTTCCACAGTGCGAGGGCCAGGCACAGCCGCTGGCGATCGTCGGAGACACCCGCGATGCCGTCCTCGCCCCAGCGGTAGGCCCGGGACCGGGCCTGGTCATGGGTGAACGACGACCAGGCATCACCGTCCTTGCTGTAGTCCTCCCGGACGGTTCCCCATTGCCGCTCGCTCAGGTACGGCCCCCACCGCCGCCAGGCCACGCCGTCGTGGTCGGCCTCGTCGAGGCGCCGCTGCTCCTGGCTCATCCGCGCTCCTCGGCGCCCGTGCCCGCCAGGCGCCCGGCCGCAAAGGGTGCCAGCGCCGCCGACGGCTCGCCGCCCGCCACCCAACGCGCCAGCTCGTCGCCCACCACCGGCGCCATGATCACGCCGGTGCGGAAGTGCCCGGAGGTGAACCACGCGTTGTCCACCCCCGGGACGCGGTCCACGACAAACATCTCGTCGGCGTGCAGGGGCCGGAAGCAGCACCAGGCGTGCGAGACGGGCAGGGACTCGGCCCACGGGAGGGCCGCCACCAGCCACTTGCGGATCCCCTCGACGATCGACGGGTCGACCTCGGGAGAGGTGGCCCCGGCGTCGAGGCTCCCGCCCACGAGGAGGCGGCCGTCGGGGAGCTGCGTGCAAAGGGGATCCACCCTTCCGGGCAGCCGGTACGGCGCCGGCTCGGTCACGATCAGGTGGCCCCGCATCCACGACGACGGGACGTCGACCTCGAGACCGACGCCCGAGGGTGGTCCTCCGGTGCACCACACGACCGCTCCCGGCTCGAGCCTTCCGGCCCCCGTCTGCACCGCCCGGATCCTCCCGCCCCGGAGCTCGACCGACTCGAGGCCCACCCCCGTCGCGACGATGCCGAGGGACCGGGCGATCGCCGAGAGCGCCCGCAACGGGTTGACCCTGGCCTGACCGGGAAGCAACGTCCCCTCGTATCGACCCTGGAGGCCCGGCACGCGCTGCGCGACCTCTTCGGGCTCCAGGGCCGTGGCGGGCCCCGAGGGGTCGGCGGCGAACCTCGGCGAGTGGGGCTCGAGCACGACCACGTCCAGGTCCGAGAGCCCGATGCCCGGCAGCTCCGCAGCGAGCGCCCGCCACCTGCCGAGGCTCCGCCGACCCATCTCGACGAAGGCCGGGGGATCGAGGCCGACGTGGGCCTCGGGGGTGAGGAGCCCGGCTGCGCTCCCACTTGGGCCTGCGCCGACACGCGCCGCCTCGAGGACGACGACGCGACCGAGGCCGGCCCGGCGACAGGCCAGCGCGGTGGCGAGCCCGAGCATCCCACCGCCCACGACGAGGACGTCCGGACGTCGATCGAGATCCTGCGGCACCCCGGGATCGAGCGCAGCGCGCTCCGAAGCGCTCAACTCGTCGATCCACAAGGGGTGGGTGAGCACCGCCCGCCACCGTAGACGGTCCCCCGGCGGCCCCGAATCGTGGTTCCGCCGAGGCGCATCGGGGTTGACAGGCATCCAAATGGCTGCCTATCCTTAGGCATCCGTACGGCTGCGTATCCCTGGTCCACAGCCAGATCGGCGAACATTCAAAGGAGGATCACGTGGTAGACATCAGACATCGTGTGGTCGTTTCAGCCCCGCTCGAAAGGGTGTACGAGGCAGTGGCGACGCCCGAGGGGATCTCCGATTGGTGGACCCGAGACGGCGTCCGAGGGGAATCGAGCGAGGGGTCCAGACTTCAGTTCTTCTTCGGTCAGCCGGAGCCGGCCGCCGTCATGGAGATCACTCGGCTGGATCCCGACGGGCACGTGAGCTGGAACTGCGTGGAGGGCCCTGACGAGTGGGTCGGGACCAAGCTCGCCTTCGACCTCACCCCCAAGGACGACGAGACGGTGGTGTTGTTCACGCACGCCGACTGGCGGGAGCCGGTCGAGTTCATGGCCCATTGCAGCGCCAGGTGGGCCTACTTCCTGCTGAGCCTCAAGAGCCACCTGGAGACTGGCAAGGGCACCCCCTTCCCGGAGGACTTGAGGTTCTGACGGCTGGAGTGGAGCCGACGATGGTCGATGTCTTCAGGGCGCTCGCAGACCCGAGTCGCCGTCAACTGCTGGATCGCCTCAACGCTCGCAACGGACAGAGCCTGCGGGAGCTCTCCGAGGGTTTGGACATGGCCCGTCAGTCCGTCAGCAAGCACTTGGCGATCCTGGAGGCTGCCCACCTCGTGACGACCATCCGACGGGGCCGGGAGAAGCTCCACTACCTCAACGCTGCACCCATCAACGAGATCGCTGAACGCTGGATCAATCGCTACGACCGAGCACGGGTCCGAGCCCTCTCGGACCTCAAGCGAGCACTGGAGGAAACGCCCGTGGACAAGCCGCAATTCGTCTACACGACGTACATCAGGACCACACCCCAACGCCTGTGGCAGGCACTGACCGAACCGTCGTTCACTCGTCGATGGTGGCAGACCACCTTCGAAACGGACTGGGCGGTGGGATCACCCATGATCTGGGACAACAACGGCATCATCATCGCCGACCCCGAGCAGGTCGTCCTCGAGTCCGATCCCTATCGGAGGCTCGCCTACAGCTGGCACACGTTCACGCCGGAGCTGAACGAGCGCCTGCAATTCGGAGATGAGCTGTTCGCGAAGCTGGCCGGCGAGCGGCGGTCACGAGTGGCATTCGACATCGAGCCGGTTGGGGAGATGGTCAAACTGACCGTCGTTCATGATGACTTCGAGTCCGGAAGCACCGCAGCAACCATGGTCAGGAACGGCTGGCCCGTCTTCTTGTCCAGCCTCAAGACGCTTCTCGAAACGGGCGAGCCGCTCGCGTCCACTCGGCCCGACCGGGAGGCGAAATGAATCTCGGGGCGGCCGGACGAGGAGGGCCAAGCAGGAATTGGACAAGGCAACCTCTCCAATGAAGCTGCGCCCGTAGGTCACGAACAGCATGCTCTCGTAGACTCACGCCGTGTCCCACGGGCAACGCACGGCATCGGATCACTCGGATGAGTGAGCTCTTCGGTCCCGACGGGCTGATCGGTGGCGAGTGCGCGACGTGTGGGAGGCGTCACTTCCCCCACAGCATCCGCTGCCCCTGGTGTGGTGGCGACGAGGTCTCCACGGTCACGCTCTCGACCACCGGCACGCTCTGGGCGTGGACCGCGGTCAACACGGCCGCGCCGGGATACGAGGGACCCGTGCCCTACGGCTTTGGGGTGGTGGAGCTCCCCGAGGATCGCCTCAGGGTCATCACCCGATTGAGCGAGCCGGACCCCTCGGCGCTCCGTCAGGGGATGGCGATGCGCTTCACGACGGTCGCCGTGACCGCGGCGACCACGACCTGGTGCTTCGAGCCGGCATGAGGGGCCCTACGTGCACGGCGTAGAGGTCGCGGGGGTCGGCATCCACCCCTTCGGTCGCCATGGCGACAAGACGGCCACCGACATGGGGGCCGAGGCGGTCCTGGCGGCGCTCGGAGAGGCATCCGTGAGCGGCCGGGGCTTCCAGGCCGCCTACTGCGGCACCGCGTACGGCGGCGTGGCCTCGGGCCACCGGGTGCTCGGGGCTCTGGGCCTGACCGGGGGGCCGATCGTCGACGTCGAGGCGGGCTGCGCCTCGGGCGCGGCGGCGCTGGCCATGGGCGCCGGGGCCATCTCGAGCGGACAGTACGACACGGTGCTCGTCTTTGGGATCGAGAAGATGCCGAAGGGGGTCATCCGGTCGAGCTTCTTCGCGCCCTGGCAGGAGGCCGCCGGCCTCACGCCGGCGCCGGCCTACTTCGCGCTCCGCGCGCGCAGCGGCTCATGATCGAGCGCGGCCTCACCAAGGAGCAGCTGGCACGGGTGGTCGTCAAGAACCGTCGGCACGGTGTCGACAATCCGGACGCGATGTTCCGGTCCGCCGTGACCGAGGAGGAGGTCCTGGCGTCCCGGGTGGTCTGCGAGCCGCTCCACCTCTGGATGCTCTGCTCGCCCAACGAGGGGGCGGCCGCCGTGGTGCTCCGGGCCGGGAGCGTCGGCGTGCAGTTGCGGGCGGCCTCCCTCCGCAGCCACCTGCCGGGATACGTGCTCAACGAGGGTACCCCGCTCTCGGGCCTCGTCGACGTCGAGCCGGAACCGCCGAGCGCTGCGGCGGCGCGGGCCGCCTACGAGGCGTCGGGACTCGGTCCCTCGGACCTCGACGTCGTCGAGTGCCAGGACGCCGACGCCGCACGCGAGCTGCTCGCCTACGAGGAGCTCGGGCTCTGCCCACCCGGCGAGTGCGGCCGCCTCATCGACGAGGGGACCACGGCGCTGGGTGGGCGCCTGCCGGTCAACCCGAGCGGCGGCCTCCTCTCCAAGGGCGAGCCGCTGGGAGCCTCGGCGCTCGGTCAGGTCGTCGAGCTGGCTCGCCAGCTGCGCGGCGGCTGCGGCTTGCGCCAGGTCCCCGGCGCCCGGGTGGCCCTCGCCCACACCATCGGGCGCGGCGCCAACGCCAGCGCCGTGATCCTCAGCCACTGAGGGGGCGGAAGGGGGAGCACATGCGAGAGCGCACCAACGAGGTGAAGACCGAGCGGGACGTCGAGGTCTCCATGGCCGGCGGCGTCACCCTCCTCACGGACGTCTACCACCCCATCGGCGTGGACGACGCGCCCACCATCCTCGAACGCACCCCCTACGGACGGCGGACGGTCTCGGCCCTGCTGGCCCCCGAATTTGCCGCTCGGGGCTACCGCTACGTCGTCCAAGCATGCCGGGGGACCGACGGCTCGGGCGGCGCCCACAGCTACTTCGCGGAGGCCGGGGACGGGAGACGCACGGCCGATTGGATCGCCCAGCAGGCCTGGTTCAACGGCGACCTCGGCACCAACGGGGCCAGCTACATGGGCTTCACCCAGTGGGCCCTCGCGTCGACGCGGCCGCCACACCTCAAGGCGATGGCCATCCCCTTGTCGTCGTCCGTCCGCAGCATGTCGTGGTACCCGGGGGGATCCTTCGCCTTGGAGATGGTCTTCGCCTGGGACGCCGGAGCGACGCAGTTCAACAACCCCTCGGGGACGGACGAGCCGGTGGACATGTCGCCCGAGGCCCTGCAGCGCCGCGTCGAGGCGCTGCAGATCGGCCTGAACCATCTCCCGCTCGGAGAGGCGATCCGCGAGCACACGGGGGTGGACCTCGAGCTGTGGCGGGAGCAGCTGGCCCACCCGCGGGTGGACGATCCCTTTTGGGCGGCGGTCGACTTCAGTCCGCTCCTCGAGGGCTGGACGGTGCCCACCCTGCTGATCGACGGCTGGCACGACTACCCGCTGCCGCGCCTCCTGGAGGACTTCGTCCATCTGCAGCGGTCGGCCGCACCGGTGCGGCTCCGGATCGGGGCCGGTGGACACCTCGGCGGCGGGGGCGAAGGCTCCATGACCGAGGCGACCCTCGACTGGTTCGACACCTACCTGCGGCGCGAGGACGGCCTCCTCTCCCCCTCCCCGGTGTGCGTCGACGTCCAGGGGGAGGGTGGGGGATGGCGCGAGCTCGACGACTGGCCTCCCCGCGCCGAGCCCGTCCGCTGGTACCTGCACGAGGGGGGCCGTCTGGGCACCAGGCCGCCGATCGCTGCTTCGCCCCCCGACCGCTACCGCTACGACCCCACCGACCCCACCCCCTCCGCAGGCGGGATCGGCATGCTGAGCGGGGGTGCGGCGGACAACCGCCCGCTCGAGGCCCGGCCCGATGTGCTGGTCTACACCTCCGAGCCGCTCTCTGAGCCGCTGGTGGTGATCGGACCGGTCGGCGCGGAGCTCTGGGTCGGATCCAGCATCGACCACTGCGACTTCTTCGTCCGGTTGTGCGACGTCCACCCCGACGGGCGGTCGATCAACGTGTGCGACGGGCTCCGTCGCTTCGGTCCCGACTCGATCAAGCGCGCCGGCGACGGCTCGTTCACCGCGTCCGTGCCGATGTGGCCGGCGGGTCACCGCTTCGCTCCCGGCCACCGCCTGCGCATCCAGGTCTCGAGCGGGGCCCATCCCGTGTACGCGCGCAACCTGGGGACGGGCGAGCCGCTGTCCACGGGCAGGACGATGTGCGCCGCCGACCAGGCCCTGTACCACGAGCCCGGCAGGCCGTCCTCCGTCACCCTCCCGCACGCGATCTAGCTAACGCCCTCTTCCGGCTATGCGGCCGAGGCGGACGGGGAGCGCCGACCCAGCCCTCCTGGGACGGGCACGCGCCGTTGCCGACGACTTCCACTCCGGTGCGAGCAGGTGCGTGTAGAGCGTGTTGGCGGCGCTGAGGTCTCACCTAGGGTGGTCGTGATGTTCGAGCCCACCGAAGAGAAGCTTCTGCCCGATCTCAGCCCACGAGAGGAACTCGTGCTCTTGGCCCGAACTCTGTGGCGGGAAGGCTACGACGACCACCTCGCCGGCCACATCACTTTCAAGCAGCCCGACGGCACCTTCCTCTGTTCACCCTGGTTGCTGCAATGGAACGAGTTGGTCCGTGAGCACGTAATTCGCATCGACGGTGACGGCAAGAAGATCGAGGGGAAGTGGCCCGTCCCGATCGGAATCTCGCTCCATCTCGAGCTGCACCGCCTGCGCCCCGACATCGCCGTCGCTCTTCATGGCCATCCCCGATATGGAACGATCTGGGCTGACGCTGTTCGTATCCCACCATGCCACGACCGGAGCAGCGCTCTCGGCGGCGGGCAGCTGGTCATGGTCGACCAAGCCGCCGGCACGGTGGACGATCCGGCCAATGCCCGCGCGACGGTAGAAACGATGGGCCAAGCCGACATCGCGCTGCTGGCCAACCACGGCGTGTTCGTACTGGGTCGTTCCATCCGGGCCGTCCATCAGCGGGCTGTCGCGCTCGAACAGCGGTGTCGCCGCGCCTTGCTGGTAGAAGTGATCGGGGGTGGTCGGGGTCTTCCTGGAGGAGGTCACCGCTAACCTCCAGCGCTCCGATGGCACCGGATTCGTCGGGTTCTGGGAGGCTGCCGTCCGCCAAGAGCTGCGCCTCGACCCGAATCTGCTCCGCCAAGGAACGCCCGAGCCTTCCGGTCGGTATTGAGGCGTATCGGTGCGATGGGACGAACAGCTATGAAACTGGAGCGGGCGTCCCATCGGCACGGGCCCGCATCGACGCGCTCCACGTCTGGTACCCGCCGTCGAGATTGCGGGCCTCGAATCCGAGCTCGTGCAGCAGGGCCGTGGCGGTGTGTCCCCGCTGGCCGACTTCGCAGTACACGACTACCGGGCCGCTGCCCAGCGCATCGAGATTGTCTCGCATCGAGTCGATCGGCACATTGGTTGACCCTTCGATTGCTCCACGTTCGTTCTCTTCTGCGGTGCGGACATCGACGAGCGACCACCCCGCTGCGATGAGCCCGGCGAGCTCGTCAGCGGCCACGACATCGCAATCGCCGCTCAGGATGTTCTCGGCCATGTAGCCGAGAAGGTTGACCGGATCCTTGGCCGAAGAGAACGGTGGGGCGTAGGCCAATTCGAGATCAGCCAGTTGGTCGGCGGTCATGCCACTCGCCATCGCCGTTGCGATGACGTCGATCCGCTTGTCGACCCCGTTCCGCCCCACGATCTGTGCCCCGAGGATGACGCCGTCGTTCGGGTCGAAGAGCAGCTTCACGGCCATCCGGGTCGCGCCCGGGTAATAGGTGGCGTGATCGAAAGGGTGCGAGTGGATGGCCCGGTACGAGCGGCCTGCAGCTCGTAGCCGGCCCTCGTTCCAGCCCACGGTTGCGGCCACCACGTCAAAGACCTTGACGATTGCCGTCCCAAGCGAAGCGATCGGGCGCGAGGGCCTTCCGGCAATGTGGTCCGCCACTCGGCGGCCTTGCCGGTTGGCGACATTGGCCAGTGCGATGAGCGACGTGGCATGGGAGACAGCGTCTGGCTTCTCGACGGCATCTCCGACGGCATAGACGTCGGGATCGTTCGTTTGGTTCGCCCCGTTGACCGCGATCCCTCCGCTCGGCCCGAGATCCAAGCCGGCCAGTTCCGCCAGTCGGACATCGGGACGGACCCCGATGGCGCCGACCACGAGGTCCGCCGGCAGGACTCGACCGTCGACGAGGGTGACCATCGTTTCTTCCACTGAGGCCAGCGTGGCACTGGTCTCGACGCGCACACCATGGGCTGCCAGCTCGTCTCTGACCAAGATGGCCAGTTCAGGGTCAAGGGGAGGAAGCACCTGGGGGGCCGCCTCCACGATGGTGACGTCGATGCCCTGCGCGACAAGGTTCTCGGCCATCTCCAGGCCGATGAAGCCGGCCCCGATGATGACGGCCGTGGCCGGTGCGACATCGACGTAGGAAGCCAGACGGGCCGCGTCTTCGACGGTGCGAAGGGTGCGCACCCGCTCGTATCCGGGGATGGGAGGCCGCACCGGGGCCGCACCCATGCTGAGCACCAGCTTGTCATAGGGAACCGCATGCTCCTCGCCAGTGCTCGTCAAGCGGGTGGTCACGCAGTGGGCGACCCGGTCGATGGCAACCACCTCGTCGTTGACCCTGACATCGAGCCGAAACCGGTCGAAGAGCTGCTCCGGGGTTTGGAGGGTGAGATCGTCCTCTTCTTCGATCAACCCGCCGACGAAGTACGGCAATCCGCAATTGGCGAACGAGACATGGCCCGAGCGCTCGATCACGGTGATCCCCACGTCGGCATCGAGCCGGCGAAGTCGAGTGGCCGTGGACATGCCACCGGCCACGCCGCCCACGATCACCACTTGGTATGTCTGGCCTTCACGCGCAGAGCTCATCGGGAGAACCACGACTTGCGCTTGGCGGTGGGCACCGTTGCTTCGTTGCACTGGCACCGTTGGTTCGAAGCCACGTCGCCGAGCACCTGCTCGACGTCAGCGCCGCATCCCTTCCACGGAGCCTTGCCGCACCTCTTACCGGTCACAGTTCTCCACATACTCTTCCCCTCAGGCCAACTTCATGAACATGCGTTGGTCCTCTTCGATCGCGTAGCCGTCCGCCTCTGTCGGGGTTTTCGAGGCAGTAGACCAGTCCTGAAGCGACCAGCTTGAATCCGGCCTGCTCCAATGCCTTGGTGGCGGCAGAAGGCTGCGCGACAACGTCTCGACAGTCTCGGCCCTCGACCAGCATGCGCACAACCGTCGGCCACAGGCGCTCCCATCGTCGCTGCGCTGGGTGTCCACGCCATCACGGGCCACTTCACGGCCCGCCGAGCGGTCCAACCCGCAAAGGCAGTTCGGTCTGGACCGCTATACCCCCCTGGGTATGGTGGTAAGCTTCCGATACCCACCCGGGTATGAGGACCGCGCTCACCGAGTCAGGTGCGACCAAAGGAAGCCCCCATGACAGCGACCCCAGGTATCGATCTCGGCACCGACCCCCGAGCCGGCGCTGCAGCTTCGACGGGTCCCTTGACCTCCTCCGACCCGACCGGAGCGGGCGAGGACCGGGAGACTCCGAAGACCCATGCCAGTCCCTTTGCGCGGCTCGGAGTGTGGACGGCCACCCACTTTCGCCGGGTGCTGGTCGGCTGGCTGTTGGTCCTCGTCGTGTTCGGCTTCTTCGCCGTCCGGGTCGAGGGCGCTCTTGCCGGTGCTGGCTGGCAGGCGTCCAACAGCCCGTCCGTGCACGCTCGGGCGATCATCGAGCGGGACTTCTCCGGACTCGGGGCGACGGCCCTCCAGGTCGTGGTGGTGGATCATCACGCCCCGATCGCCTCGGATCCCCAAGCGCAGGCGATCGTGTCCAAGGCCACCCACCTGCTCAAGAGCGATCATCGGGTGTCGACGGTGGTGCCGCCCCAGGCCGGGATCTCACTATCCCGGGACGGTCGCACTGGCGTGATCACGGCGGGGGCTGCCGCCAACTCGAACGACATGGTCAAAGCGGCCGATGCCCTGGCGGCACCGCTTGGCGCGCTATCTCGGCCAGGCATCACCGTCACGTTGACCGGCGACAGTGCCCTGTGGTCCAACTTCAACAATGCCAATCGGTCGGCCATGCTGCGGTCGGAGATGCTCTCGTGGCCGGTGACCATCATCATCTTGGTCATCGCCTTCGGAAGCCTGGTGGCGGCGGGTCTTCCTCTGCTCCTCACCATGGCCGGCCTCCTGGTGGCCGCCGGGGCGCTGGTGATCACGACGAAGTTCACGCCCGTCTCGATCTGGGCGCTCAACTTCGCTTTGATGTTCGCACTGGCCCTCGGCATCGATTACGCCCTCTTCTTGGTCATGCGGTTCCGGTCGGCGCTTCAGCGCCGAGCGGTCAGAGCTGGGGACCAGGATGCCGTCGTCGCCTCGGTAGCCGAGACGATCGACACTGCGGGGAAGGCCGTTGCCTTCAGCGCCCTCACGGTGCTTGCCTCCTTGGCCGCCATCTTGCTCGTTCCGAGCCCGGCCTTTCGGAGCATGGCCTTTGGGATCATGCTGTCGGTGGTTGCGGTGTTGGCGGCCACCCTCACGTTGTTGCCAGCGGTCCTCGGCCGGCTCGGGACGAGGATCAACAAGGGAGCGATCCACCTGCGGCGTAAGGAGCGCCCCCAAGGTCCAGGACCGCTCGACCGGTATCTCCACGCCTGGGGCCGCTTCTTGTGGCGCCACCCCTTCCCGACCGGCGCGGCCGCACTGGTGCTGCTTCTCCTGGCCGCCGCACCGATCATCGGGATGCGGACCAATATGCCCTCCATCACGATCATCCCGGCCAGCGCCAACGCCCGGATCGGTTACAACGAGGTGGTCAGCGCCTTTGGTCCGGGTGCTCCGGGGACGCTCCAGGTACTGGTGCCCGCGGCGAAGCAGTCTTCTGCACTTGCCACCCTTGCCCACACTGCTGGAGTGGCGGGCAGCGAACCCGGACCAGCTCGTGCCGGATGGGTGCTCGACCAGGTCGTGCTGACCACCGGGCCCTCCACGTCAGCCACCGGGACGACCATCGACCATCTCCGCCAAGCGCTGCCTGCCGGCAGCCTGGTGGGTGGCGCCGCCGCCGAGAACCACGATCTGCAGGCGACGCTTTCGTCCCATACGCCGCTCGTGCTCGGACTACTCGCGGTCCTCGGGTTCCTCTTGTTGCTCATCGCTCTCCAGGCACCCCTGATCGCCGCACTCGGGGTGGCCATCACCGCTCTGTCAGTGGCCGGGGCGTTCGGTATCGGTCGGCTGATCTTCCAGAACGGACTGCTGTCGGGATTCCTCGGTTTCCAGCCCCAAGGCTTCGTCGACGCATGGGCTCCGCTGTTCTTCGGGGCGATGGTCTTCGGCGTGGCTATGGACTACACGCTGTTCATGCTGTCCGCGGCCAAGGAACGTTACGAGACGCACACCGACCCCGAACACGCCATGATCGGCTCGATGCGCACCTCGGGTCGCGTGGTCCTCTCGGCTGCGGCGGTGATGATCGCCGTCTTCTTGACCTTCGCTTTGTCGGGTCCGCTAGCCCCCAAGGAGATGGGTGTGATTCTGGCCATCGCCGTCGCCCTCGACGCCTTCGTGGTCCGGCTGGTCCTGCTGCCGGTACTGCTGCGCCTTGGTCGTCACCGCAGCTGGCACCGGCCAGCATGGCTGGGCAGAATCCTCCCCAAGGTGAGCTTCTCGCATTGACCGTCGATCGCTGGCAACCCTTGGTTCCCCGGACGGTGGACCCCTCCGAACTGCTGACCCGCGAGAGGTCAGCAGCTCGAGAGAGAACAGTTTGGTGGAGGTCGGCCGGGTAGAGGTCTTCCGGTAAGTGCATTGTGACGTCAACCAACTCGGAGTGCCTAGGCAGTGAGCAGGCAGAACTTGGCGGCTTGGCGTACCCGTCGAGCTGGCATCACCGGTGCCATGCAAATTTCTCCTCGCACATGGCCGTGTCGCCCAGACCATTGACACCATCTCGCCACGGCCGTACCGTGCCCCTCGGGGTGGCGGTTCCAACAGATCGGAGCAGCTGCCCTCCGGTCGCACAGCCAGCCGTCCCCCAACCCCGGGCTTCGTGTCACTGAGTGGGCGCGGGTCAGCGGGTAGGCACGGTGCATTCCCTCGCTGGCACCCCCTGTCGGTAGAGTCGCCCGGTGGGTGCGGTCGCCGCTCGAGCGGATTCTTCCCGTCTGCTGCTCACGACCCTGATCGTGTTGACCGTGGTCAGCGGGATGGTGGACGCGGTGAGCTACCTCGGATTCGGCCACGTGTTCACGGCCAACATGACCGGCAACGTGGTGCTGCTCGGCTTCGCCGCCGCGGGCGCCAAGGGGTTCTCCGCGCCCGCGAGCCTCACGTCGTTGGGCTCGTTCGTCGCGGGAGCGATCTGCGCCGGGCGTCTGTGCCTTCACATCGGATCCCGGCGCCGTTGGCTCCTGCTCGCCATGGGGATCGAGGGACTCCTCACCGGGGCCACCGCCGTGGTCGGCGCGACCGCACCGGCTCCGGTCGGCACGGGATGGCCCCGCTACACGATGATCGCGATCCTCGCCTTTGCCATGGGCGTCCGCAATTCGACCGTCCGGCGGCTCGGCGTCCCCGACGTGACGACCACGGTCCTCACGATGACGCTGACCGGACTGGCCGCCGACTCCGCCCTTGCAGGGGGCAACAACCAGCGGAGCGGGAGGCGGGTGCTGGCGGTCGTCGCCATGTTCGCCGGCGCGCTGGCCGGGGCCGTCATCTACCTCCACCAGGGGGTGGCATGGCCCCTCGCCATCGTGGCACTGCTCGTCCTGGCCACCGCCACCACCTTCGCGCTCCACCCCGCCTCGAGGGACTTGGACGTCCGAGACGACGGCTAGGCCTGTTTGGCCTGCTCGCCCTGTGTGGGATCCTC
This sequence comes from uncultured Actinomycetes bacterium, assembly GCA_963773635.1. Lineage (GTDB taxonomy): Bacteria > Actinomycetota > Acidimicrobiia > Acidimicrobiales > RAAP-2 > CAVZBW01. The sequence continues at coordinate 2,683,786 of CAVZBW010000005.1, forward strand.
GTCGGGGGACCGCCCGACCACCAGCTTGGCGCTCATCTTGATCGCCTTGACCGCGCCGGTGGCGCCCGCCTGCAGGGTGATGCCGAGGGTCAACGCGATGATGCCCGGCACAAAGAGGACGCGCGTCCCGAGCATGAGGATCCCGATCCGGCCGAGCACGTAGGGAGGCGTGCACACGACGGCGCCGATGGCGCCGCCGACGGCGGTGGCCGACAGCTGATCCCGGCGGGAGTGCGTGACCTTGACGCCGACGAGCCGCGACGGCAGCGCGACGTAGGCGAACATCATGACCCCGACGACGATGCTGACCGACACGGCAAACCACCAGCGCCCCCATCGCGGGAACACCATCGTGGAGATGCCCAGGGCCACTCCGACCAGCAGCCCCCAGCCGACGATGGGAACGAGATGGCTGCGGGCTTCGCGGAACGCCGGGCGGATCTCGGGCTTCCCGGGACGGGCGATGGCAAAGGCGAACACGGCGTTCAAGAAGAACGAGGCGGCGGTCAGGATGGCGATGGCGGCGATCACCGGGATGAGGTAGGACCCCCTGACCCCCGAGAAGGTCCTCCCCTTCACGACGTGGAGCTTCAGGTCGAGCATGGCGAGCCAGATCCACATCGCCGGCAGGATCTCGACCAGGGTGAGCCGCCAATTGAAGATGAGCAGCCGGACACCATCGAAGAGCATGGCGAAGGCCCCGACGAGGAATGCGAGCGGGGCGAAGATGCGACGGGACTGGCTGAGGTCGAGGACGGCGCGCTCGACGAGGTCGTCGTCGCCGTCACTGATGGCCCGGACGAGCTCGCGGATCCGAGCCGCAAGCCGCCGGGGACGCGACGGCATGGCCGTGGGGCTTCTCCTCAGGAGTTTCTCGGAAAGCCGAGCTGGAGCGCACGCTCGTCGCTCGGCTCCGGCCAGCGGGTGAGGGTCACCTTGTTGCGCGTGTAGAAGTGGACGCCCTCCGTGCCGTAGACGTGGGTGTCGCCGAAGAGCGAGGACTTCCACCCGCCAAAGGAAAAGGTGGCGGGAGGCACCGGGATGGGCACGTTGACCCCCACCATCCCGGCCTGGACATCGTGTGAGAAGCGCCGGGCCGCGCCGCCGTCGCTGGTAAAGATCGCGGCGCCGTTGCCGTAGGGGTTGGCGTTGACGAGCTCCAGGGCCTGGTCGTAGGACGCCGCCCGCACGACGCTCAGGACCGGTCCGAAGATCTCGTCCGTGTAGACGGACATCTCTGGTTGGACGCGATCGAGAACCGAGGGACCCAGCCAGAACCCTCCGGGCTCGCCACTCGTCGGCAGGTCGCGCCCGTCCACGACGAGGGTGGCCCCCTCGGCGACGCCGTCGTCGAGATAGCCCGCGACCCGGTCGCGGTGCTCCCGGGTAATCAAGGGGCCCATCTGGCTGTCGGGGTTGGCCCCCGGCCCCACCCGGACCGAGCGGGCTCGCTGGGCGATCGCCTCCACGAGGCGGTCGCCGACGGGATCGACGGCCACGACCACGGACACGGCCATGCACCGCTCACCGGCCGAGCCGAAGCCGGCGGACGCCGCGGAGTCGGCCGCCACGTCCAGGTTGGCGTCGGGAAGCACCACCATGTGGTTCTTGGCGCCACCCAGGGCCTGCACGCGCTTGCCGTGGGCCGTGCCGGTCTCGTAGACGTGGCGGGCGATCGGGGTGGAGCCGACAAAGGAGACCGCCGCCACGTCGGGATGGGTGAGGAGCGCGTCCACGGCCACCCGGTCGCCCTGGATCACGTTGAAGACCCCCTCGGGGAGTCCCGCCTCCGCCCACAGCTCGGCCAGGAGCAGCGAGGCCGACGGATCCTTCTCGCTCGGCTTCAGGATGAAGGCGTTCCCACAGGCCACCGCGATCGGGCACATCCAGAGGGGCACCATGGCCGGGAAGTTGAACGGCGTGATGCCGACGACCACGCCCAGCGGCTGGCGGGCGGAGCTGGCGTCGATCCCGGTCGAGATGTCCTCCGAGGACTGGCCCTTGAGCAGATGTCCGAGGCCGCAGGCGAGCTCCACCACGTCGAGACCCCGACGGACCTCTCCCTGCGCGTCGTCGAAGGTCTTGCCGTGCTCGGCGGTGATGACGGTCGCCAGGTCGTCCACACGTCGGCTCAGGATCTCGCGCAGGGAGAAGAGGACCTGGGAGCGTTTGGCCAGGGACAGGGCACCCCAACCGGCGAAGGCCCGGGAGGCCGCGGCGACCGCCCGGTCGACCACCTCCACCGAGGCGAAGTCCACCCGGTCGCGGATCTCGCCGGTGGCCGGGTCGAAGACGTCGCCCCAGCGGTCGGCCTCGCCCGTGTACGGCTTGCCATCGATCCAATGCGTGATGCTCATGCGGGCCACCGACCTATCTGGCCGTGAGGAGAGCAACCCGGCCAGCACCAACGGGGCGTGCTCGTCCCCACCTCGGACGGGCCATCAGGGTAGCGCACCGACCCGGCGCGGGCCTGTGGCACGGTGTCCGAGACTCTGCCATCGTGCACCCATGAAACTGAGCACCAGGAACCAGCTGCCCGGGACGGTCACCGACGTCCACCACGGCGAGGCCATATCCACGGTCAAGGTCGAGCTGCGTGGCGGCGAGGTGGTCACCTCCGCCATCACCCGCGAGGCGGCCGAGGACCTCGCGCTGGCGGCCGGCAAGCAGGTCACGGTACTGATCAAGGCCACCGAGGTCTCCCTGGCGGTCGACGACTAGGAGTCGACGGGGGCATAGACGCCGGCGGTGTTGGGCCAGGGCATCGATCCGCAGGCACTCGCCATCGTGGCGGGCTGCATCCTGCTGTGGGGGCTCGTCTCGGCGCGCCTCGAGCGATGGAACGTCGCGCCGGCGATGACCTTCATCGCGCTCGGCCTGGTCTGCGCCAACGAGCCACTGGAGCTGCTCAAGGTGGAGCCGGGGAGCGAAGCCGTGCGCGCCATCGCCCAGCTGGCGCTCGCCATGGTCTTGTTCACCGACGCGCTCCGAGTCAACCTCCGCCGCCTCAAGGCCGAGGTCGGTCCACCGGTGCGCCTGCTCACCATCGGGCTGCCACTGACCGTCGCTCTCGGAACGGTCGGCGCCCTGTGGACCCTGGGCTCGGTCAATCCCTGGATCGCCGCCGTGATCGCCACCGCGGTCTCCCCGACCGACGCCGCCCTGATCGCGCCGATCGTCGACAACCGTGCGGTGCCCTCCGGGGTGCGCGACGAGCTCAACCTCGAGAGTGGCCTCAACGATGGGATCGCCACCCCGATCTTCACCTTCTTCCTCGCGGAGGCGGTCAACGACCTGGGCGGGAGTGGCCAGGCTCCAGCGGCAGCCCTGTGGGGCCTGCTCGGCGGGGCGGTCGGCGGCTTCGCGATCGGACTGGTCGGGGCACGCCTGCTGCGCCTGGCGACCAGCCGGGGCTGGGCGGGCACCCGGCACCACCCCATCGCCATCCTCGCCCTGGCCCTCTTCGTGTACGGCGCCGCACTGTCGGCCCACGCCAACGGCTTCGTGGCCACCTTCGCCGCCGGGGTGGGCTTCGGCGCCGCCTGGTTCTCGCCGGGACGCGACTCGAGCACGTCCAAGGTCGAGGATGGATCCCTCGCTCTGGCTGGCGGCGGGGGTCAGTTGCTGTCGATGATCGTGTGGTTCCTGTTTGGCGCGCTGCTCGTGCCGGCGCTCGAGCACGCCAGCTGGGCGATGGTGGCGTACGCGGCCCTCAGCCTTACCGTGGTGCGCGGGCTCGCGGTCGCCGTCGCCATGGTGGGCAGCCGCCACGACAGGGCGACCCGGGCCTTCGTGGCCTGGTTCGGTCCCCGGGGACTCGCGACGGTCGTGTTCGCCCTCCTCGCCTACGGCGAGCTGCGGACGGGGCAGGCCAACTTCGTCCTGGCGGTCATCACGTGCGTGGTGCTCCTGAGCGTCGTGGTGCACGGGGCGACCGCCGCCGCGGGGGCGAGGTGGTTTGCCCGTCGCCCAGGCGCTGGGCAGGGGTCGTCGAGCAGCGCCGGCGACGAAAGGGGCTACGCGACGTAGGACGCAGCGGGAACGCTCCCCGCCGCCCCGTCTCCGTGGCCTACCGGGTCTCTCCGCCGCTCGGTGGCTCGGGATCGGCCGCCGGTTCGAGATCTTCTTCCACGTCCCCGTCCAGGTCTTCTCGGGCGTCCGGCCCGGGATCGGCCTCACGACTCCCGGCCCGACGCCGCAGTCTCGGGCGAGGTGGGCCTTGGGGCGCCTGCCGCGAGATGAACGAGGTCCGGTGCTCGGCGCTGTAGAGGGAGACCAGCCGGGCCACCAGGGTCACGAGGAAGATCTGGCCCATCAGGGCCTCGAGAACCACGACCGAGCGGGCCGTGTTCGTAAAGGGCGTCAGGTCCCCAAAGCCGACGGTCGTCAGGGTGACAAAGCTCAGGTACACGTAATTGCTGGGCGGGTGGCTGCCAGGCTGGGCCAAGAAGGGCGGCGAAGGGAAGAGGTATGCGAGGGCGATAAAGAGGACGGAAAAGATCAGGCCGATGATGACGTAGACGTCAACGGCAGCAAAGAGCGTTTCGACCTCCACGGTTTCCTTGGGCAGGATCCGGCGCAGGATGGCCACCGGCGTGACCAGGAGCATGAGGCCGACCAGCAGGAAGCTGACCCCGGCCGCGGTCTTCACATCGCCGGCGATCGCCTGGGCGACGCCGGCGAGAAAGGCGATCACCACCGCGACCTGGGCCGCCCGCAGGACGTGGCGCCGAGCATCTGACGTGTGCATGGCGAAGAGCACGGTGATGGCGACCGGCAGGCTACGCGCCAGCCCTCCCCAACGCGGGGAATTCACGACCATCAACACCAGGTAGTCGACCAGGAGGAAGATGAACAGCAGGCCGTAGCTGTCCTTGGCCCACACCGCCTCCCGCAGAGTCCTCCCGTTGATGGCGATCGGCACCGCCCGACCCCGGCTAGCCGCTGCCGTGCGGGGAGACCCCCGAAGGGGCTTCCCCCGAGGTGAGGGCCCCGCCCTGCGAGCGGTCGGCGTCTCCGTCGCCCGGCCCGGCTTCCCCTTGGTCCCCTCCGACGTCGCCGGAGGGAAGCTGCGAGGATCCTTGCCCCTCCCCAGGCGCCTGGGCCACCCGGGACCGGGTCGCGACGAAGTGCACGAGCAAGATGAGGGCCGCGATGATCAGCACGACCACGAGCGCACCCCCGATCCCCGGGCTTCCCCACACCACGAGGATGATGAAGCCCACGAGGCCGATCCCGCACTCGACGGGGCCTTCGTTCTCGCCGATCCACCGTCCAGCCGACCCGAGGTGCCAGTCCCTCCCGGTGAACAGGCCGGCGATCCACCTCGCCGCCCGGACGACGCTGCGGCGGATGGCCGCCGCGGGGCGCGACGGCCCCGCCAGCCAGGCCAGCACGGTCACCACCACGCCGATGACGAAGAGGCTCCGCACCCAGCCCTTGGGTACGGCGAGGAAGGCGTCGAAGAGGACGCCGGCCGCGTTGGGGTTCAAGGCGTGGCCCTCCGCCGCGGTGAGCAGATAGGAGCGCGTCAGGCCGAGCAGGATGGCAAACACGGCCATGGAGATGGCCAGGCCCATCCCGTCGTAGAGGAGCGTTCGTCGTCGTCGGCCGCGGTTGGCGGCGCCGACGGCGCCCACAAAGCAGGCCAGCGCGAGGAAGGGCAGCACGTAGGCGAGGGTGTTGAGCAGGCTCGTGGCACCCTGGACCTTGACCAGCCCGGGAGCAGTGAAGAGGGTGACCTGGCCCCCGATCTTGTCGACGGGGACCTTGTCGAACACCGTCAGGCCGCTGGCCTTGAGCTGGTCGACGACCTGGACCGCAAGGGTGTGGAGGTCCAGCGTGACCTTCCCCGACTTGTCCGCCGAGACGGCGCTGTTGCCGGACCCCGTGAGGATGCCCACGAGGGCCTGGTGCACCCGTCGATTGGCCCGGACCCAGGCCTCGTGGAACTGGTCGGAGATGGCCACCTTGTAGGCAGCTGCGTGGGTGGCCGACTTGACCGAGCTGGCCAACGGATCGGCGAGGAAGTCCGCCTTGTTGGGCAGTGCCTCCTTGATGGCATTCTTCACGTCGACCCGGGCGAAGAGCTGGTTGGTGACCTGGTCGGCGAGCGCCGTGGCGACGGCCGGGTCCTTGGGGAGCGGCCCCACCACGGCGAGGTACTCGTTCGTGTCGAGGACGAAGGCCCGCAGGTAGATCGTCATGGCGGCGATCGGGGTGAGGACGCTGCCGAGAACGATCAGCACGACGACCACGATCGAGCGCAGCTTCCGCTTGATCCCCCCCTTCTTCTCCGACTGGGTCCGGTCGAGCTGGCGTCGCAGGTCCGTCACCTCCGCCCGGAGGGTGTCGATGTCCTGCCCCGCCTGTACGTCCGGTTCGTCCGCCACGTCTCGCCCCTCACCCTCCCCGGTTGGTGTAGCACAGCCGGGGCCCCCTGAGGGCGATCCGGCTACTCCACAAGTGATGTGGTTCACATACTTGGCGGACGCCTGACCAGGACGGATACAGGGACGCCCAACGCTCGTTTTCCGGCCCCGCGGCGGGTGAGGCAGTACCGTTCACCGGGTGAACACAATGCCTGCAAGTTTTGGTTCGGGGTTCCCGATGGAGCTCTCGATCGACTCACCCGACGAGATCGCCCGGTGGCGGCCCCTGGTGCACTGGCTGCTCGCCATCCCCCAGCTGGCGGTCATCTATGTGCTGCGGGGAGTTGCCGGCATCCTGTGGATCGTCGCCTTCTTCACGATCCTTTTCACCACGCGGATCCCGCCCGGCGTCTACGACTTCCTCGTGATGGTGCACCGCTACGAGTGGCGCGTGACCTCCTACATCTTGTGGTTTCGCGAGTCCTACCCGCCGTTCGAGTTCGACCTGGTCTCGCAGGATCCCGGCAACGACCCGGCCAAGCTCACCGTCGGCGAGCAGCCGGAGCTCAATCGCTGGCTTCCCCTCGTCAAGTGGCTGTTGATCATCCCCCAGTTCTTCGTGCTGATCTTCGTGGGAATCGCCTTCTACGTGGTGTGGATCATCGCCTTCTTCGCCGTGCTCATCACCGGCCGGTGGCCCGAGGGCATGCGGAACTTCGCCATCGGCGTGGTGCGTTGGGGCATGCGCGTCAGCCTTTACACCTACCTGCTGACCGACATCTACCCGCCCTTCTCGCTGGACTGATTCCCTATGGGGGATCCGACGTCAAGCGCTCCGCTTGACGTCCCGACCGGGTGGGGCCCCTCGGGGCGTTGGTCCGGGGGAACCGTCGCCACACGTCGGGTGGACCGCCGGCGGCGCCAGCGTCGACCGGCCACGACGAGGGCGGCGATGACGGCGATGGCGAGGGCGACGAGCCCCCAGGGGACCACGGTGCTGCTGGCCGAGTCGGTCGCCTTCAGGCTCCCGGTGGCCGCCGTGACACCCGCGTGGAGGTGGCCCCACGGCGCGACGTCGGGAAACGTGACCGTGGTCGAGACCGACGACCCGGGCAACAGCTGGCCGACAAACGCCAACACCGGTGCGGTGGCGTTCCCAAACGGCGTGGACAGGGCGACCGTGGTGTGCGGGTTGAGCACGGTGTTACCCGTGTCGGTCACCGTGAAGCGCACCTTCGCCGAGACACTGCCCCCGAAGCTCGATCCCGCCCCGCCGGAGACCGACACGGACGTGCCACGCACGGCTAACCCCGGCCGGATCGGGCCGCCCACCCTCGCATAGATGCGGACGCCGACCGCCTGCAGCACGGTGACCGGCAGTGACTTCGACGACGATTGCGTGCCCTGCGTCTCCTCGGCCACGATCCCCCCGACGTGGTCTCCGGACCGGGCATCGGCGGGCACGTCGACGACGAACGGAACGAGCGCGCCGCCGCCGGCCGGCAGCGTCACCTGATCCTGTGCGAGGTGGGTCCAGCTGCCCAGACCCTCCTGGGTCGCGGTCCGCGCACGAAGCGACAGACCCCCGCCGGGCGGGTTGAGGGCATCGGTGGCGTACACGTTGAGCGTCAGCGGCGCGGCGGTCAGGTTGTCGATCGTCACCGAGCTCTCGTAGGAGGCGCCGGGAGCGAGGGAGACCTCGATGTACGGCTGCCCCGCCTGCGCCGATGGGGCGGTCGGCGCGACGGACCACAGTCCGTTGCTCGCGGCACCCGCCGGAGCGGACAGGCCCAACCAGATCGCCGCGGAAAGCGCCAGCGCGGGCACGAGCCGACTCACACCGAACCGGCGGCGCGCCGGGAGTCGAGACGCCGGTCTCCGCCCGATCGGCCTCACATCACCAGGTACTCGACCGTTGCGTGGTAGGTCCCGGCGAAGAGCGATTCCGGCAGGACGAGGGAGAACGTGGAGCCCAGCTCGAACGCGCCCCCGCTTGACCCGGGGTCGGCAGTGCACAGGGAGACCGCTCCTCCGGCGTCGGGGAAGCTCCCGCCCGTCCCCACATGGGGCTGGGGGCTCGTGTTGCCGGGAGCCGCGGTGCAGCTCAGCGATCCGACCGAGAAGTCCGACGCCGGGATCTTGGCATTGGGGCTCGTCGATGCATCCCCGACGCTCCAGTCGCAGAACCCCGAGTAGGCGGCGCAGCCCGTGGGCGGGTTGCCCGGCGTGGGCACGAGGTACGCGCTCACCGACCATCCCGCGCTGGACTCGCCGCGGTTGTCCATGATGTAGATCGTGTTGCCCGGTGCCTGCGTGGACTGCTCCGTCCCGTCCAGGGTGACGGCCGGGAGGTCGATCCCGGGGCACGTCGAGCCGGGCGAGGTGTAGGGCGGCGGGCTGCAGCTCAGCTCGAGCTGGTCGCTGTAGGCGAACTGGTCCGCGCCCTGCGTCGCGGAGGTCCCTGCCGGCGAGGTGACCGTCACATCGACGACGCCCGAGCCGCCGGGAGGGCTGACGGCGGTCAGCGACGTGTCGGACGTGATCGTCACCGACGACGCCGCGGTCGGGCCGAAGTCGACCGTGGCGTCGCGGGTGAAACCCGTCCCCGTGATCGTGACGCTCGTCCCACCGGTGGTGGGCCCGCTCACCGGGCGCAACGAGTCCACGACGGGGGCTCCGTAGGTGAACACGTCGCCCTGGCCGTTGGGCGACGTGCCCTGAGAGGTGGTGACCGAGACGTCGACGGGCCCGCTCGAGGCCGGAGGCGAGCTGGCCGTGATCTGGGTTCCCGAGTCGACGGTGACCGACCCGGACGGGGTGGTGCCGAAGTCGACCTCGGCCCCGGGTGCAAAGCCGGTGCCGGTGACGGTGACGGTGGTGCCGCCGGTGGTGGGACCGGCGTCGGGGCTCACACTGGTGACGGCCGGACGGCCGTAGGCGAAGAGGTCCTCGGGGCTCGTCGACGACGTGCCGGCGGGCGTCGTCACCGTGACGTCGACCGAGTGCGCGCCGGACGGCGACGTGGCTCGCAGCGAGGTGCCCGCCAGGTTGACGGTCACTGCGGTGGCCGGGTTGCCGCCGAAGCTCACGTTGGCGTCCTGGGAGAACGACGTGCCGGTGACGGTGACCACGGTGCCCCCGGAGGTGGGCCCGGCGTGCGGCGTGATCCCGGTCACCGTGGGCGGTCCGTAGGCGAAGCGGTCGCCGCGCTCCCGAGATCGAGGCGCCGCCGGACGTGGCTGACGAAGACGTCGACCACCCCCGTTGTCCCGGCCGGGGAGGTCGCCGTCAACGAGGTGCCGCTCGCGTCGACCGATACGTTCGTCGCCGGAGTGGTCCCGAACAGCACCAGGGCGCCGGGGGCGAAGCCCGGACCGACCTCGATGGCGACGTCGTGCCCCCGGCGGTCGGGCCCGGCGTCGGGCGCCACGGACGAGACGGTGGCGGGGCCGTAGGCGAAGAGGTCGGCGACCCCGGTTGCCGAGGTGCCGCCGGAGGTGGCCACCGTGACGTCGACCGAGCCGGCGGCGTGCGAGGGCGCGCTCGCGGTGAGGAGCGTGCCCGAGAGCACGGTCACCCCCGTGGCCGCCGCGTCGCCGAACTTCACGGTTGCGCCGGGGGCAAACCCGTCGCCACGGACCGTGACGACCGTCCCACCCCCCACGGCACCACCGTTCGGCCCCACCGCGCCCACGCTCGGGGCCCCGTAGGCAAAGAGGTCGGCCACGCTGGACACCGAGGAGCCGCCGGGGGTGGACACGACGACGTCCACGTCACCCGTGCCCGCCGGCGACTGCACCGTGATCGAGGTTGTCGAGTGGACCGTGACGCCGGTGCCCGGTGTCGACCCGAAGTCGACGGTCGCGTCGTCGGTGAAGCCCGTGCCGGTCACGGCGACCGACGTGCCCCCCGAAGCCGAGCCTCCGTTAGGGCTCACGGAGACCACAGTGGGCACCGGGTCGTAGGTGAACGTGTCGGCCGCCGAGACCGGCGAGGTTCCGGTCCCCGGTGCCGGATCGACGACGGTCACGTCCACCGGCCCTTCGCTCGCCGCAGGAGCGGCCGCCAGGAGGGTCGTGCCGCTCAACACGACCACGCCGCTCGCCGCGGTCGGTGCCGAAGTCGACCGTCACCCCGGGGGCGAAGCCCGTGCCGGTCACCGTCACGACCGTGCCCCCGGCAGTCGGGCCGGCATTCGGGCCGACGCCCGCGACCGTGGGGGCGCCGTAGGCGAAGAGGTTGCCGGGGGCGCCGGGCGAGGTCTGCGGCGCCGACGCCGACCGTGACGTTGGCCGAGCCCGCGCCGCCGGCGGGAGACGTCGCGGTGATCGAAGGTGGGCGAGTTGACCGTCGACACCGGTGGCCGGGTTGCCGCCGAAGCTCACCGTCGCGCCGTGGGCGAACCCGGTGCCGGTGATCGTCACCACCGTGCCGCCCGCGGTCGGGACCACCGGACGGGGAGAGGGCCGTGACCTCCAGGTCCCCGTAGAGGAATTGGTCAGCCGAGGTTGGCAACCGACGTGCCGACCGGCGTCGTCACCGTCACGTCGACGGAGCCCGCGCCGCCGGCGGGAGACGTCGCGGTGATCGAGGACGACGAGTTGACCGTCACACCGGTGGCCGGGTTGGCGCCGAATTTCACGGTGGCCCCGGGGACGAACCCCGAGCCGGCAATGGTGACTGCCGTGCCACCCGCGGTGGGGCCGCTGCCCGGACTGACCGAGCTGACCGTCGGCACGTCGTAGGCGAAGAGATCGGCCGGCGTCGTCGCCGAGCGGCCGGCGGGCGTCGTCACGGTCACGTCGACGGAGGCGACGCCGGCGGGCGCGGTCACGGTCAGGGCGGATCCCGTCGCATCGACGGTGGTCACCGTGGCGGTGGCGGATCCGAACCGGACCACCTCTCCGGGGTACGAACCCGGACCCGGCGATGGTCACCGCGGTGCCCCCCGACGCCGGGCCGTTGCTCGGGCTGAGGCCCGTCACGACCGGCGCCCCGTAGGCAAAGAGGTCGGCGGTGGAGGTCGGGGAGGTCCCGGCTGCCGTCGTCACGGTGACGTCCACGCTGCCCGCCGAGGCGGCAGGCGCCGTCGCGCTCAGCACGTTGGCCGACTCGACGTCGACGCCCGTCGCGGCGTTGGCTCCGAAGTGGACGGTCGCACCGGGCGCGAAGCCCGAGCCCACGATCGTGACGATCGATCCTCCCGCAAGTCGGGCCGGCGTTCGGGCTGACCGAGGTGACGGAGGGGTCGGCGTACTCGAACTGGTCCGCCACCCCCGTCGGCGATGTCCCCTGGTCGGTCGTCACGGTCACGTCGACCGAGCCGGTCGAGCCCGCTGGGGCCACCGCGGAGATCGAGGTCCCCGAGTCGACGACCACGCTCGTGGCGGCCGCCGTGCCGAAGCGCACGGTGGCCCCCCGCAAAGCCCGTGCCGTCGATGATCACCGCCGTACCCCCGGCGGGCGGCCCGCCGTTGGGCGAAACCCCGGTCACGGTCGGGGCGCCGTAGGCAAAGAGGTCGTGCGACAGCCGTGGCGGAGCGTGCCGCCCGAGGTCGTGACCGTCACGTCGACCGAGCCGGCGGTGCCGGACGGGGAGGTCGCCGTGATGGACGTGCCCGAGTTGACGGTGACGTCGGTGGCGGGAGAAGAGCCGAAGTCCACTGTGGCGCTCGACCCGAAGTTGGTCCCCGTGATCGTCACGACCGTGCCACCGTCGACAGGACCGGAAGCGGGGCTCAGGGCGGCGACCGTCGGTATCCCAATGGCTGCAGCAGGTGGAACACCGACGGCTAGAGGAAAGAGCATTCCCGCCACGACCAAAGCCGCCAACACCGCGCGAACGCGCTAGCAGTGCGATTGGCATCCTGGGGCCCGACTCGCAGAAGGTTGGCTTTTGAAGAACCTTCGGGATCGCATTGCGCCTTCCTCGCACGTCCTTCTCCACGGTTCTTTTGCCCTCGTCGCCAGCCATCGAGGTCCGACCTACTTGCGCCCCCGCTCGCCGTCACCTCGGAAATTGCGGCGAACGAAGGCTACTACAGTCGTCGGGATTTGACATCCATATACCGAACGCCAGCGAAAAGCCGATCAGGCGAAGGATCACCCACACATTCCGGCGCCTGGTGCCTCTCAGGGCGGCAGGCCATGTACAGTTTCGGGTGCATGCGGAGGGGGGGGCAATTTCGGTTCGACGGGACTTCTGGGCGGTCTGGCGTTGGTTGCCCTGACGCGTCCTCGTGCAGCTCTGGCTCGAATAATTCGTCCCTCAGCGGCCCCTACCCGACTTCGGCCAGTCCCTGCTCCTACGTGAGCACCAAGCAGGTGAGTCAGATAGCCGGCCAACCGGTGACGTCGAGGGAAGTCTCCGTGCTCTATCCGAGGGGCGCCACAAACTGTGTCTACACGGTGGGTCCGCCGGGGACCGGAGGCACGTCTCCAAACGCCGTCACTGTGAGTTATTACACCCAGTCGCAATTGGCGTATGTCAACGAGACGCCCTCCTCCTACATCACGAAGCGGACGAAGGGAATCCAGGGTGTCCAACGCGTGCCCAATCTTGGTGACGCTGCGTACTCGTTGAACGGTGGGAGCACCTACATAGTCTCCGTCGGAGGTGGCATTCTCTCCGTGATCGCCACGGGTACAGGCTTCGACACCGCCGCAACTGCCCAGCAAGTGGCAAAAACCGCCACCCAGAAGGTCCAATCAGAGCAATAGCTCGACGATCGGATCAGACGCCTGTCGGAACCTGCGGCCTCGCAGAGTCATCGGAGTCTTCTTCCTGGATTCGCCGCACCACCACTCGCACCGCCACGGCTATTCCGGCGAGGATAGCCAAGGCTATGAGCAAGCCGATGGCAAAGAGGCCGATGGGCCAGTTTGCAGTCGTAGTGCTGAACGACGGCGTGCGTTGGGAGGAGCTCAGTTGTTCCATTTCCACTCTGACGGTGTATTCCCCCACCGACAATGGGCTGAGCGTGAAGTTTGTTCGCACCTCCTCCGTCCGACCCGGTTGCACCGGAAGCGCCTTGGCCATGGCGATCACGTTCTGGGGATTACTGCCTCTGCCCCACCGACCCGTTAGCACGGGCGTGACCGCAGCATTGCCCGGGTTGTAGATCTCCACGGAGACCGTCCGCTCCGCGGCCCCACCAAAGGCCGAGGCGAGGGTCAGGCCGCCAGTGACCCGTACGCTTTGCACCTGGAGATCCGCCACTGTCGACACGGGGGGTATCGGACCGGTGGGCGCGCCGATCACCGTCACAGGGATCTTGTTGACGGTCCCGCCGTTGGGCCCCGTGACCAGGACGACACACGGGCAGGGTTGGGCCGGCAACTGGAAGGCAGTCGGCTGCCAAATGCTTCCGGTGGATTGGGCAACGACGGTCTGCGTTGACGCCAGGTCGCAATCGCTCAGACCGTTGACGGCGTTTCCTCCACACAACGCGGCCTGGAGCCTGGTGCCCGGCTTCCATCCCGAGCCCAGGATGGTAATCGTCTGACCAGCGACGAAACTGGGTGAACTCAGATATACCGCCGGCGGCTCGGCCGCCGCTCCTGCCGGCCCGCTCAATGCACCGGCCGTCGCCAGGGCGGTGAGCACGGCGAGCCAACAGGCGGACTTCCTCATCATCTCGAACTGGTCGAGGCGACGGGGGTCTTCCCTCCCGAGGACCCCCCATCCTTGGGCGTGACTGACCGCCGTCTACGCCGGCGCCGGTACACCAGGAAGACGATCAGGGCGATCAAGACAATGACGATGAGCAGGAGCGCCCACGGGATCACGATCACGCTGCCGCTTCCGGTCGCACTCGCGCCCTTCGCGGTGGCCGTCACGTTGGCGGTGAGGTCACCGAACGGCACGACGTCCTTGAAGGTCTGGGCGAACGTCACCGTCGAGCCGGTCAGGATCTGGGGAAGCTGGACCGTCCTGGCCGCGGGCCCACTTCCGATGAGGGGGGACAGCGAAACCTCGACCTTGGGCTTGAGGTTCTCGTTCCCGGTGTTGGTCACCGAGTACACGACCCGTGCGTCCACCGCACCGCCGAACTGCGTCGCAACCGAGGTGTTCACGATGCTGACGCTGACCTGCGTCACGGCCAGGCGGGGTTCCAACGGTCCGGCGACGCGTCCGTAGACCGCCGAGCCGACGGCCTGGAGCACGTGGACCCTCACGGAGCCCTTTCCGGACTCCGTGCCCCTCGTCTCCTCGGCCACGATGCCCCCGGCGTAGTCACCAGGGCCGGTATTGGAGGGCACCTCGTAGAGGAAGGGCACGAGATCCCCGCTGTGGGGGGGGGAGGGTCAATTGGGACACGGGAAGGTGGACCCAGGATCCCATGTTCGTCTTGGGCCAGTAATCGGGCCGGATGGAAAATGCACCGGCCCGGGTGGTGTAGCCGTTGGCGGCGTAGAGATTGAGGGTGAGTGGGGCTCCCGTCTCGTTGACGACGGTCACCGAATCGTTCAGGTTCTCCCCCGCCTTGAGCTGGGGCGTGAAAGCGGGACGGAAGAAGATCGGGTTGGTCCCCGGAGGACTGGTCGGCTGGACCGAGAAGATGCCGTTGCCGGCTGCCCCAGCCGGCGTAGAGGCTGTCCCGCCAAGGGTCAGGAGAAGTCCCGAGCAAAGGAGCAGCGAAGCCACGGCCGCCAGCAAACGTCGGCTCATGCCCACCGCCACGCTCCTCACAGGGTTGCCGCCCTGGCGGTGCGCCCTCGCGACCTTTCGGATTTGCACAGACACCCCCCAGACGGATGGGGAGGGTGGCGCCTATGGCGCCACCCTCCCCGATTCACTACTGCTTTAGTTCATTGCTGCTTTTTTACTGCTTCTCCCGATCAGGTACCAGTCACCAGGTACTCGACCGTGCCGTAGTACTGCCCTGCGAACACCGACGGCGGGATGGTCAGAGTGAAGTCCGTGTTGTATGTGAACGTTCCTCCACTCGTCCCAGCACTCGTCGAGCACAGGGTCAGGGTCCCGCCGTAGTCACCGGCCGGACCTGGGGTCACCGGGTTGGTGTTCCCCGTGTAGTCGGCACACACCGGCACGCTGATGGCCAGCTCACTACCGGAGATCACGGCGTTGCCGGTACCGCTCCCGGTGCTCTGGTTGCAGAAGGCCGCAACCGATGCGCACGCGGGGTTGGTGTTGGTAGACGTCGGGACCATGTAGCTGGTCAGCGTCCACCCGCTGGTCGGGTCACCACGGTCGTCCGACACGTAAATCGTGTTGGCCGGATCGGTCGTGGTCTGCGTGACACCGTTCAGCGTGATCGCCGGCAGGTTGATGATCGGACACGTCAGCAGCGTGTTCGTCGGGTATCCCGAGGTGCCGGGGCCCTGGCAGCTCACCACCAGCTGTCCCGCGTTCACCTGCTGACCGATCTCCTGGTCCACCGGTGGCGTCCCGATGTGCAGGGTGACGGTAGCCGTGTTGCCGGTGTTCGGCGGGGTCTGGTTGTCGTACGCGTTGTACGTGAACGTGTCCGTCTCCGGTGTGCTGCCGCTGTTCGTGATGTGCGCCGTACACGTTGACGGGGTGTTGTTGATCGTCACCGAGTTGTCGGCGTCGCCCGGACCGCTGATCAAGTTGCAGCCTCCCACCGGGTCCGTGCCAGGCGTCACGGGAAGCGTCTCGGTGACTGTGGCCCCGTTACCCAGGTTGTAGCTGGCAGGGTTGGCCGTCGGCGGGTTCGGGTTGAGGTTCACGTAGGCGCCGGCCTCAGGCGTAATGGCCTGAGTCGTCCCGGGCTGGGTGATAGCCCCACCACTGGCCGCCACCAGGTCCGTCAAGGTCCCCGGAGGGAACTGCGGGGTGGTGGCGAACGTCTGCACCGGGCCTGGGTTCGTGCTCTGCCAGCCGGTCAGCAGGCAGTTGGCCGTACCCACGCCCTCCGCGCCACCGAAGCCGATGGTCAGGGCGGAGGTCACCACACCAACCGACGTGGTGCCGATGATGCCGACACTGGCCTTGCCACCGGGAGTCCCGTTGGTGGTGAAGGCGGTCGCCGGCGAGGCCATCGAGTTGTCGGTAAACGTGATCGCGTGACCGTATCCGACCTTCCCGGATCCGGCGGCAGTCGTCGCCGCGCTAATGGTGGCACTCGTGGTCCCGTTGATGACCGTGATGACCGCCGTGCTCGGGATACCGGTGCCGCTGACGGAGTCTCCAACCGTTGCGCCGCTGAAGTCACCGGTCAGCGTGGTGCTGGCGTTGCTCCATGAGGCACTCGACACCGCACCGCCGTCCGTCTGGTTGGCGAAGGTCGGCGTGGTGTACGTGTACGTACCGGTGGCAGTCCCGTCGGTAGACCCGAAGGTCTGCGTCACCTGGAGGTTCCAGAACGACGACGGACCGATAACGCTTCCGTTGACCCCAGCGACGATAGGACCGATCAGCGTCTCGGACACCGATCCGGCAATACCGAACGTCGAACCGGTGGCCGCCCCGCTGTCCTCGGTGGTGTTGATCACCGTACTCGTGGAAAACGGTGCCGCCTCCCCGGATTCGAGCGACGACGTGCAGTCCGACTCGTAGGAGACGGCCGGGCTCGTCGGGTTGCCCGCTGGGTTGTTGTTGACAGCGCCCGCCGGACCGCTGACCGCGAGGCTGCCCAGGCCAACAAGTCCGGTGGCCGCCCCTCCCATCAACGCTACGGCGCCGAGGACACGTATTCCTCTGCGCTTCTTATAGTGATCCATAAATATTGCTCTCCTTTTTGGCTATTCCGGAGCATGTCCTCCGCTTTTGCGCGAGGCGCTCGGGCGTGAGAAAGACACAGTCGAAGACGATTCCGACCTTCGTGGACCCCCTCTCCCCCCTGGAGAGCCGAGTCCGGGCCCGACTCCACCCGCACCGGCCCCTCCGAAACGCCGATACCTTCGCCGCTCAGGGAACCCAAAACTCCTGGCCCCTGCTCGGCCGAAGTGAACGTAACGGGGCGGTAACACGGGGACAATCGTCAAAATTCGATAATTTGACGCTTTACAATTTGCCCGTGGGCTGGGTTACTGCACCCCTGCGACCCTTACAGTCTCCCGACGGGCAGAATGCAACACGTTGCAGTACACTCCTCGGCGCGTTCCCGCGGAACGCGGCGGAGGAGCGGTAACGTATTTCTCGGGAGAATCCCGGGGGGGGAAGGCACGTGGGATGTGCCTTGGGAGGGATCTGAGGGCAGTCGGTCACCGACTAGAGGATGGGTCCCATGCAATCACTCTCGAACGAGGATTCTGCGCCAGGAGCGGAATCGAACGTTCGTTGGACCGGGCTTCGATTGTTCGTTGTGGAGAGGATGCCGCTCGACGCGACGAGCCAGCACCACGTCGCCAAGTGGGTCATGTCGGAAGCGGAGGCCCGGGGGCTGGACGCCGAGCTGGTCGGAGCAGACGGGCTCTCCCAGCTCACGGAGGCGGGGTTGGCCGGCGGGGCGATCGCCCTCATCATGGTGTACCCCGTGTCCTCGGATTGGGGCTCCATCGACAGCGCCGTCCCCTGGGAGGCGTGGTCCCAGCTCACCTCCGCCGCCGCGGAGCTCGGTGCCACGGTTGCCCTGGTCGACGCCGGTCTCCGCCCGGCCGGTGTCGCCATGTGCCTCAAAAACGGTGCGAGCGCCGTCGTGCCGGTTGACCGCGTCCGAGAGGCCCTGGACCTGCTGAGTGAACGAAGCGAGGCGTCGCTCGGCTGCGACGTCTCGCTGGGAGCGGTCCTCGGGGAGCGGTTCTCGGACGAGCGCATCGATCGCCTGACTCGGCTGACGACGATCGAATTGCGCGTGCTCTACTTTCTCGTCGGGGGGTACCCGGCGTGCGACATCGCGACGATGCAGCGAATGGCTCTCAGCACGGTGCGCGCCCACATCCGCTCGATCCTGAGGAAGCTCAACGTCAAGTCCCAGATCGCCGCGGTTGCGTTGGCCAACGGGACCGCCTTGCCCGACAGCGCACCCCATGAGGACTCCGACGGGCTGGCTCTGCGCTGATCGGGGCCCACGCCGGCATTGCCGGAGGCTCGAGCTCCCTCAGCCCGCTCCGTCCTGAGCGTTCGAGCCGGGATCGGGCGTTGCCTCGCCGGGCGCTCCGCCGCTCTGCGGTTGGTCTGGCTCCTTTCCCCCCGG
The DNA here is from genome assembly GCA_963773635.1 of uncultured Actinomycetes bacterium. Lineage (GTDB taxonomy): Bacteria > Actinomycetota > Acidimicrobiia > Acidimicrobiales > RAAP-2 > CAVZBW01. Next base: position 2,702,279 of record CAVZBW010000005.1, read on the forward strand.
TGAGGCCTCTCGGCGACCCGGCGGAGGATCGATCGACGGCACGCCGCCCTTGGTGACGTGATCGGTCCACTCGGTGCCCGACCAGTAGCGCTGCTCGTAGCGACCGGAGGGATCGGCGAACCACCCCGCGGCAATGCCCTGTCCTGCGGCCTCGGGCACGGCCTGCTTGGCCTCCTGGGTGGTCGGAGCGGCGAAGTGGGAGGCCGATCCAGGACCCGAAGCCCAGGGTCGGCCGGGCCCGGGACGGCCAGGGGGCGTCCCCCTGCGGCTCCGGGCGGCAAAGATACGGAACAGGGCCAGGGCCAGGAACGCAAGAAGGACCCAGCTACCGCCCCCGTACCAGCCTTGGACGTAGCCCATTATCACGGTTCCATCGTAGGGCGCATCCCGGCCCGACGGACCTTCAGCCTCGAGTGACCTCCGGCGCGGCCTCGAGGCCGAGCGAGTAGCCCTCCAGGAAGACGGTCGCCTCCCGCTGGCGCGGGTAGCGATCGGCCACGGCGTGGAAGGCACCCGAGTGGTCCGCATGGACGAGGTGGGCCAGCTCGTGGACGATGGTGGCGTCGAGCACCCATCCCGGCACCATCCGCAGCCGGTGCGAGAGCCGGATCTCGCCCGACCGGGTCGAGCACGAACCCCATCGCTTGGCCTGGTTGGAGACCCAACGGATGCTCGTCGGGCGCACCCCGTCGACATAGCGGTCGGCGAGCGCCGCGGCGCGCAGCTCGAGCGCCCGGTCGGACGACGAAAGGTGGGGACGCTTGGCCAGCACCCGCTGGACGAGATGGTCGACGAGCTCGGAGCGGTCCTTGAGCGGCACGTGCGAGGGCAGCAGGACGACGATGCTCGAGCCCTCCCAGTGTGCCGATGCCGTCTTGCGCCGGCGTCGGCTCGTCCGCACCACCACTCGCGGCTCGATCGGCACGGAGGCCTCTGCGGGATCGGTCGGCACGGAGCCCTCCGGGGGCTCGACCAGCGTGAGGTCGCCGGGTCCCGTCGGGGCCTCCAGGTCGTCCGGCCAACGGAGCTGACGCGGGTCAACCTCGGGTTCGTCGAGCATGGGCTCTATTGTGCGCGGTCCGACCAACGGTTAAGCGGATCTCAGCTCGCGCCCGGGTCGCCGGTAAACCAGGGATTTCCTCCGAGGGCCCACACCGAAACCTCGGCGACTCCGAGACCCTGCAGGAGGCGGAGCTTCGAGCGCATGGCGATGGCGTCGACGTAGTCGTACTGGGCCTGTCCCACCCGCCAGCGAATCTCGCCCGATCCCCGATCACGGTGGGTGGCCACGTCCGGTGGAGAGGTGGGGAAGCCGGGTTGCTCCTGCATCGTCACGTACGGCACGTTGTCCCGCACCGCGGTGGTCGTGGCACACGACCGGGCGATGTAGCCATACGAGGGGATGCCCACGACCAGGGACGAGGCCGCGACCTGGGACTCGGCGTACCCCACCACCGAGCGGAGCCACGAGTACGGCGCGATCGGGCTGCACGCCTGCACGTACTGGTGGTCGAGCGCCATGACGACGAGCTTCGCCCCGGCGGCAACGGGGTTGGCGTAGCGCTCGGCGTCGGGGGGCGTGCTCGTCCAGGCGGGCAGGTCCACCTCGAGCGAGTTCCCGTCGGCGTCGAGCGAGGCGACGAGCCCCGAGACAAAGGTCATGTAGGAGCTCCAGAGGTCCTGGGTCCACCCCGTCGGCTGGAAGTCGAGCTCGGCCCCCTGGAGGCGGTTCTGGCTCACGAATGAGGTGATGGCCTGCTGCGCCGCGGACATGGCCGAGGGCGTCGCGAGCACGGCCGTCGTCGCCGTCGGGCCGGCCGCGACGGTCACGAAGACCTGCTTGGCGGCCGACTGGAGCTGGCGCAGGGTCGCCGGACGGTACCCGTTGCACGGCATCTGCCGGGCGGTCACGACCGAGACCCGCCCGTCGTTTCCGATGTCGAGGTACTGGGGCTTGACGACCGCCAGTGAGCCGTTGGGCATGGCGCCGATCTCGGCGGGCGCGTCGCAGGTGGCCTGCCCGGCCGTGCCCGGGTAGACCCAGCCCTCGATGCCGACCGAGCCCGATCCGCTGACGTCCGCCGCGACATCGGTTGCGGTGATCGCTCGGCCGGACGGTCCGGGCACACCAGCTCCCTGTGCCACCGAGACCGTCGAGAGCGGAGCCGCGGCACCGAAGAGGGCCGCGATCACTCCGACGACGAGGCGACGCCGCACGCTCACAGCACCGAACGTTACGACGACTCGGGCCCCCCCGACGGTCAGGCGCTCCCGACCACGACCACTCCGCTTCAGGATTGGCTCGCCTCGGGGGCCCCCGATCCCCCGGTTGCCATGTTCATGTCGAAGTAGTCACGCCAGAGCACGATCTCGTCCCCGGCCACCTCCCACACGCCGACCACCGGGATCTCGATGAGCATGGCCTCCATGTGAAAGCGGTCGGTGCGCTCGTTGATCACGCAGTTGCCCTCGGCGAGCTGCCGATGCACCTCGAACTCGACCTTGGACGACGACTCGATGAAGGGTCCGAGGAATTCGCGCACCCCGTCCCTCCCGTGGATCGTGGGCATCGGCACGTTGTCGTAGACGACGTCCTCGGCCATCAGCTGGAGCGCGGCATCGAGGTCTCGGGCCTCGACGGCCGCGACAAAGGCATTGACGACATCGGTCGGAGTCATGCCGCAAACCGTACCGGCGCCGACCGGGCCCCGCTCCGTGCCCGGCGGCGGGGTCACCCCAGCTGGTTGAGCTCGTCCACGAGCTGGTGGTAGTCGGACTCCACGGCGTCCAGCCGGTTGCCCGCCAGCCGGGACAGCGCGCCATAGGCCAGCCCGCTGTCGACCTGCGAGAGCGTGACAAAGCTCTGATGCGCCGCGAGGGAGCTCGACTCGAGCTGGTCGGCGTCGGCAGAGGCGGCGCTTGGATAGTCGATCTGGGAGATGGAGTAGGTGAAGCTCTGAAGGTCATCGGCGGCCTGGCTCGCCGCGTTGCGGGCGCAGGGCAACGTGGAGCACGCCTGCACCGCGGAGCTGTAGCGATTGATCCCGTCGACCAACGTGTCGTAGGCCGAGGTCGTGTCGTCACGTGCCTGGATGGCGCCGGCCTTGGTGCCCACCCACGAGTTGACGGCTCCGTTGATCGCCGCCGCAAAGACGCCGAGCACGATCATGATGATCACCAGCGCCCGGCCGCCGCCCCGGAGGGTGAGCCGCCACGACGGCTCGGAGGAAACCGAGGCACCGGCCGGCGGCTGCGTTCCCGCTCCGGGCGGTCCGGCCGAGGGAGCTCCGACCGGATAGACCGGCATCGGCGAGGGCACCGTGGGGGTCGCCTCGTAGGCCGGCGAGGGCGGTGGCGGTGGCGGGTAGCTGGGAGGCGTAGGTGCCGCAGGCGGTGGCGGCGGGTAACTGGGTGGCGGGTAGCTGGGCGGCGGTGGCGGGTAGCTGGGAGGCGTAGGCGCCGCGGGCGGTGGCGGCGGGTAGCTCGACGGAGCCGGGGGCGCCCAGGCGCCGGGGTAAAACCCCGGCGGCGGAACCGTCGTGGCCGGGGGCGGCGCCTCGTCGCCGAACATGCCCCACCACGGGTACTCCGAGCTCAGCATGAACAGGTACGCCCAGAGGCGGGCCTCGAAGCGGAGCACCACCCGGTAGGCCTCGTAGAAGGGCTCGGGAAGCCGGGCGGTGATCCAGGTGACGGCCCACGAGACGATCGAGACGATGCTGGCCCCGTTGCTCACCACCGACCCCACCGCGTATGCCGGGATCACCAGGATGATCCGGAAGAGCACGGCCCAGCGGTTGAGCCGCCCCGGGCGGACGGCCAGGCGCACGGCGTACTCGGGCACCGGCTCGAAGCTGAACGGAGGGTAGGAGTCGGTCAGGAAGTAGAGGTAGGCGTTGACCCGGGCCTGCCACCGCACGTAGCCGCTCAGGTACTGCGTGGCAAAGCCCGGGAGGCGCCCCGTAAAGAGCGCACCAAACCAGCCGATCACCACGACGACCACGGCGGCCAACCCGAGGAAGAACAGCAAGAACAGGTGGGGGATCGCGAGGAGGAGCCGCAGCGCCGCGGTCCATCGCCTCTGACGGGCGTTGGGCCGGACGGCCAGGTCCAGGACCTGGGACGGGGCCGCACCAGCCGTCGCGTCCGGTGTGGGCTGGGCCCAGCTCACCAATCACCCACCTCGCCACTCGTCACTGCTCCCGGCTGGAGCCGTGTCCCCCGACGAATGTATCGGCCCGGGCGTTGGCCGTTGGTTGTTTCCGGGACGCCGCCCTCCGGCGGGCCGCATCGGCGGCCCACCCCCGATCGCATATTGGATACCAACCCGGGGATCGGCTACACCTGTCGGCATGGCGACGACGCTTTCCCCCGAATCCGCCACCGGAGCGGCGCCTCAGGGCGGCCGCGAGCTGCCCCGCATCATCAGCGTGGACGACCACGTCGTCGAACCGCCCCACGTCTGGGAGCGCTGGCTTCCGCAACGGTTCAAGGACCGGGGCCCGCGGGTCGAGCGCCGGGGCATCGGCGAGATGGAGCACATCGGGGGCGGGACCTACCGGCAGACCTTCGATCCCGCCGGGCCCAAGGCGGACTGCTGGGTGTACGAGGACCTGGTCTACGTCCACAAGCGGCACGTCGCGGCCGTCGGGTTCGACCGGGACGACATGACCATGTCGCCCATCACCTACGACGAGATGCGGGCCGGCTGCTACGACCCCAAGGCCCGCCTGGAGGACATGGATCGCGGCTGGGTCGAGGCGAGCCTCTGCTTCCCCACCTTCCCCCGCTTTTGTGGCCAGACCTTCCTCGAGGCCAAGGATCGCGAGCTCGCCATGGCCTGCGTCCTCGCCTACAACGACTGGATGGTCGAGGAATGGTGCGCCGGCAGCGGGGGACGACTGATTCCCCTTTGCATCATCCCCCTCTGGGATGCGGAGCTCGCCGCCCGAGAGGTGCGGCGCAACGCCGAGCGGGGTGTCCGGGCGGTCTGCTTCAGCGAGATCCCGCCGCATCTCGGCCTGCCGTCCATCCACAGCGGGTACTGGGATCCCTTCTTCGAGGCCTGCGCCTCCAGCGAGACCACCGTGTGCATGCACATCGGGTCGTCCTCCAAGATGCCGGCCACGAGCAGTGACGCTCCCGTGGCCGTGGCGGCGACGCTCAGCTTCGGCAACGCGATGTCCTCCCTCTGCGACTTCCTCTTCTCCGGCGTCCTCGTCCGCTTCCCGGACCTCGTGCTCGCCTACTCCGAGGGCCAGATCGGGTGGCTGCCCTACATCCTCGAGCGCGCCGACGACGTCTGGCGGGAGCACCGGGCGTGGGGGGGCGTGAAGGACATCGTCCCGGAGCCTCCCTCCTCGTACTTCCACCGGCAGGTCTACGGCTGCTTCTTCCGGGACCGCCACGGCCTCGCATCCCTCGGGGAGATCGGTCTCGCCAACGTGACGTTCGAGACCGACTACCCCCACACCGACTCGACCTGGCCCGACACCCGGGAGATCGCCCTGGACATGGTCCGGGACCTCTCCGACGAGCAGGTCGAGCGCATCATGCGGGGCAACGCCATCCGCATGTTGCACCTCGAGGGGAATTGACGCAGACGACCCCGAGTCGTCGCCTGCAACCAATTCGCGCTACCCAATTGCTACCGTACGAGGATGGTCAGCGGTCGCGGGCGCGACGCGCCGGGCCACGGTGCGACCGGCGGCTGGACCGCCAACCAAGAAGGTCTGCGCGCGCTCGGTGAGCAGATCGACCGGGGCGGCACCGCTGGCTCGGTCGCCAACGAGGACGGTCTGCGCGCGCTCGGTGAGGAGATGGACCGCGCCCTCGGTCTGACCAACGGACGCGGCGGGGGCGGGCGGAACGGGAATTCCGGTGGCCGATACGCCGACGACGGCCGCCTCCCGGATGGCCGCCCCCCCTACGGGAACACCCGGGTCGCCCCGCCACCCCGTCCCCCGGTCACCCCGCCGCCGCTCGGCAAGCCTCGGCGCAAGCGTTGGAGCACCCGCCGCAAGGTCGTGACCGGCCTGGTGTCCTTCGTCATCCTCGCCCTCCTCGTCGTGGCGGGCGGCTACGCCTACCTCCGATACCAGTGGAGCCAGGTCAAGACCATCCAGTGCCCCACCTGCGTGGCCGTTGCCAGCGGGGCGCCGTTCAACGTCCTCTTGGTCGGCTCCGACACCCGGGCGGGCGATACCGGCCAGGCCGCCCAGTCCTTTGGGTCCTCGGCCCTCGTGCCCGGCCAGCGGAGCGACACGATCAAGATCCTCCACGTCGATCCCCAGACGGGGTCCGCCCGCCTGCTCTCGATCCCCCGCGACACCTACGTCACGATGTCGGGCCTCCCCGAGAGCACCGGCCTGACGGGCAACCAAAAGATCAACACCGCCTACACCGACGGCCCCAACCCCCTCATCAAGACCATCGAAAACACGTTCGGTATCCCGATCAGCCACTTTGTCATCGTCGACTTCAGCGGGGTCATCAACACGGTCGACACGCTCGGCGGGATCAACCTCAAATTCAACTACCCGGTCCGCGACTACGACACCCAGACGGACAACAACAACTCCGGCCTCAACGTGACCAAGACCGGGTGCCAGACCATCAACGGCAACACCGCCCTGGCCCTGGCGAGGTCCCGCTACTACCAGTACTACGCCAACGGCCAGTGGAACCAGGACGTGACCTCGGACATCGGGCGCATCACCCGACAAAACGCCATCATCCAGGCCATCGACGCCAAGGCCAAGTCGACCTACAACCCGATCGCCCTCAACTCGTTCATCGGCACCATGGTCCACAACATCGACGTGGACCAGAACATGAGCTTCGGCGACATGTACGCCCTGGCCGAGCGCTACCACGCCTTTTCTCCGTCCAGCCTGCAGACCTATACCCTGCCCACCAACGCAGAGACAACCAACGGGGGCTCGGACGTCCAGACCGTGAGCCAGCCGGCCGCCCAGCAGACCATCGAGGCCTTCCTCGGGGGAAGCCCCAAGGCCGTGGTCACCCCCCCGGTCGACGGGTACGGCGACCCGATCTACCCGTCGTCGGGCTCCCCCTCGTCGGGTTCCTCTTCCTCGGGATCCTCGGCGGCCTCCCCGGGCGCCACCGGCACGACCACGGTCACGGCGCCGGCGATCGCAAAGCCCGCCGTCGAGTCCTTCGACCCGACTCCCTGCTGAGGGCGGCCCCCGCCGAGCCGCCGGCGACAAGGGGCAGAGGCCGGCGGCGCTACAGCGCGGCCAGCACTCCGTCGGCCGAGCTCACGTCCAGACCCGGCGTCTTCTCCACCGCGATCCAGCGGATGACCCCGTCCTCCAGGATCGCCGCATAGCGCTGCGAGCGGGCGCCCAGCCCGAATCCGGACCCGTTCATCGTGAGCCCCATCGCCTCGGCAAACTCGCCGTTGCCGTCGGCGAGCATGGTCACCCGGTCCCCGACGCCCTGCGCCTCGCCCCAGGCACCCATGACAAAGGGGTCGTTGACCGAGATGCAGGCCACCTTGTCGACCCCCTTTGCGAGGAGGTCGTCGGCTCGCAGCACGAAACCCGGGAGGTGATGGTCCGAGCAGGTCGGCGTGAAGGCCCCCGGGACGGCGAAGAGCACGACCTTGCCCTCCCCGAGCACCTCTCCCGAGTCGACCTTGCTCGGGCCCTGCGTCGTCATCGTCCACAGCTGCACGCTCGGGATCCGGTCTCCCACTCCCAGTGCCATCTCCGCCACCTCACCCTCGCTCACGCCCGGCCTCGGCCGCCCGCGGCGGCACACCACGTCGGTGTCGGGTCGATGTTAAGGCGTGGAGCACGGCCGTCCGACACCCCGGACCGCTCTCTGCACACCCCGTCCGGCAAGTAGCCTTCACGCCCTGTGGGCCCCGGCGAGCGTTCGACCACCGATCCCGAGACCACCGCCGGGCCACAGGGTGCCGACGGGGTGACGCCTCCCGCGACCCCGCCGCCCTCACGCACGGCGGCCTCCCGGCGCCGCCGGCGCGGACGCTTCCTCATCGAGACGGCGGTCATCCTGCTGGTGGCCCTTCTCGTGGCGGTCCTCCTGCGGGCCTTCGTGCTCCAGACCTACTACGTGCCGTCGCCGTCGATGGCTCCCACGATCGAGCCCGGCGATCGGATCGTGGTGGACAAGCTGAGCTACCACATCCACAGCGTCAACCGGGGCGACATCGTCGTCTTTGCTCGGCCGCCCGCCGAGCACTGCGGCTCCGCTCCCGTCCCGGACCTCGTCAAGCGGGTGATCGGCCTGCCCGGGGAGCGCATCTCGTCGGCGGGCAACCAGGTCCTCATCAACGGAAAGGCCATCGCCGAGCCCTGGCTTCCCAAGCCCGACCCCCTGGGCAAACCCATCCCGCCCGAGACCATCCCGACCAACGACTATTACGTCCTCGGGGACAACCGCGCCGACTCCTGCGACAGCCGGTACTGGGGCCCCGTGCCCCGCTCGCTCATCGTGGGCAAGGTCGTCGCCATCTTTTGGCCGCTTTCCCATCTCCACTGGTTCTGACCTCCCCGGAGGCCATGACGGACCGCGCCCCTTATGGGGCGGATACTCTTTTTTGAGGTAGGAGCCAGCGGAGAGGCGACGGGATGCTGCAGCGCGACCGGGGTGCCCAGGGTCAGGGCACGTCGCTGTCGCAGGGTCTGGCCCAGGTGGGACACTCACTGCGACGGGCACGGGTGAGCCAGGGCTTGGCCATCCAGGACGCCGCTCGCGCCGCCGGCCTCACCGTAGACGACGCCCAAGCCCTCGAGACGGGCGATCCCTCCCGCATGCCCGATCAGGTGCACACCGTCAACCTGCTGCGCCGCTACGCCCAGTCACTGGGCCTCCCCGCCGATCGCTATGCCCTCGCCCTGCTCGATGCCTGGCCGACGGCCGCACCCCGCCCACGCGACGCCGGCGCCCAACATCCGAGGGCCGGCCCTCCGGTCGTGACCCCCTCCCCCGCCCCGGCCCGTCCGGCCCCGGACGCCGGCGATGCCTCGACCTGGGTGGGCGCCCAACCCACCGGGATGCTCCAGGCCACCAACGGCGGCCCGGCCGGCGGGGGTCCCGACCACGGGACGACGGGGGTCTATCCGGCCCAGGGCCCCTCGACGGGGGTCTATCCGGCCTACGACCCGACGAGCCACGAGGGGCCGTCACGCGAGGCGCGCCCCCCGGCGAGCCGGACCGGCGACACCGGACCGACCCGGGTGACCGCCACGTCGGAGGCACCCGGCAACGGACCGGCGACGGTCATGACGCCGGTGGACACCGGTCCGGTGGCCGTCTCGGTCGTCGACACCGGGTCGACCCCGGCCATCCACACCCACTCGTCCACGTCTCCCGTTCACACGGGTCGTGGCGGCCTCGTGCTCCTCCGCCTCACGGTTGCGCTGATGCTCCTTCTCGTGATCGTCGGCGGGGCCGCCCTGGCCATCCATCACTGGCGGCCGCAGTGGCTGCGATCGCTCGAGCACAACGCCTCCAACGACTCCCCCACCACCTCCGCGACCGCACACAACACGCCGGCCGCCGGCAGCATCACGGAGAGCACCTCGTCGTCGAGCTACGCCACCATCACGGTGCACGGCACCAACCCCAAGGTCACCGTTTCGGCCGTCGGCGGACCCTCCTGGGTCGAGGTCAAGGCTCCTGGCCAGAGCAGCCCGATCTATGCCGCCGACATCGAGAGCGGCAGCCAGAAGACCTTCGACGTCCAAGCCTCGCTCGAGATCCAGGTGGGCTCGTCGGCCGCACGACTGGCGGTGTCCGTGGATCACACGGCACCCCGCACCTACGCGCCCGCCACGGCGCCCTTCACCTACACGTTCGCGCAGGGCTGACCGGAGCCGGCGCAGGCGTCACGGCGCGTCGGACTCGACGGCGACACGACGCCTTCCTCGCGCCGGGCTACTCCTCTTCCTCGAGCGCCACCGAGGCCACCGCGGCGACCGATTGGCCGTCGTCGACGTTCATCACCCGAACCCCGGTGGCGTCGCGCCCCTGCGAGGTGATCTCCCGCACGGCCAGGCGGATCACCACTCCCGAGGTGGACACGAGCAGGATCTCCTGGTCGAAGCCGACCATAAACGCGGAGACCACCCTTCCCCGCCGAGCGGTGAGCCGGATGGCACGCACGCCCTGGCCGCCCCGGGCCTGGGCGTTGAAGCGCTCGAGCTTGGTGCGCTTGCCAAAGCCGGCGTCGGTGACGATGAGGATGTCCGCGTCGTCACGGGCCACGTCGCACGACACCACCTCGTCGTCCTCGCGCAGGCGGATCCCGCGCACGCCCGCGGCGTCGCGACCCATGGGGCGCACCTCGTCCTCGGAGAACCGGATGGCCATGCCGCGCTGCGTGACGAGAAACAGCTCGTCGTTCCCCTCCGTGACCACCACCCGCACGAGCTCGTCCTCGTCGCGCAGGCTGAGCGCGATGAAGCCCTCCCGGCGGGACTTGTCGTACTCGGAGAACGCCGTCTTCTTGACCTGGCCCTTGGCGGTGGCAAAGACGAGGTAGTGGTCGGCGGGAAAGTCGCGCGTCTCCACGATGGCCTGGATGGTCTCGCCGGTTTCGAGTGGCAGCAGGTTCACGATCGGCGTGCCGCGGGCAGTCCGCTCCTTCATCGGGATCTCGTGACCTCGCAGGCGGTAAACGCGGCCCCGGTTGGAGAACAGCAGGACGTAGGCGTGCGACGTGGTGTGCACCACGTGCGTGACCAGGTCCTCCTCCTTGAGGCGGGCTCCCTGCACCCCTCGCCCGCCGCGGCCCTGGGTGCGGAACGCCCCGGCGGGCACCGCCTTGACGTAGCCCGCCGCGGTCATCGTCACCACTCGGGGCTCGTCGCTGATGAGGTCCTCGAGGCCGAGCTCCCCGGGATCGTGGGCGATCACCGTGCGGCGCTCGTTGGCAAATCGGTCCCGGATCTCGCCCATCTCCTTGGCGATCACGGCCCGGAGCTTGGCCGGATCGGCGAGGATGCCCTCGAGCTCGGCGATCGTCTCCCGGAGCTGGGCGAGCTCCTCCTGGAGCTGCGAGCGACCGAGCCGGGTGAGCCGCCCCAGCTGCATGTCCAAGATGTGCTCGGCCTGGACCTCGCTGAACTCGAACGGGGCGGCCATCAAGGCGCCCAGTGCGGACGACCGGTCCTCGGAGCCCCGGATCGTGGCGATGACCGCATCGAGCATGTCGATGGCCCGCAACAGCCCCTCGACGATATGCGCCCGGTTGCGGGCCTTCGCCAGGCGGAATTCGGTGCGGCGCCGCACCACCTCGATCTGGTGCGCGATGTAGTGGCCCAGGGCCTGCGCCAGGTTGAGGGTCCGCGGCACGCTGTCGACCAGGGCCAGCATGTTCACGCCGAAACTGGTTTGCATCGGCGTGTGCTTGTAGAGGTTGTTGAGCACCACATTGGCGTTGGTGTCGCGCTTCAGGTTGATGACCAGCCGCGGCTGCTGGTTGGCCGTGGCGTTTTGCAGCCCCGAGATCCCCTCGAGGTCGCCCGAGCGCACGAGCTCGGTGATCTTCTGCTCGATGGCCTCGACCGACGTCTGATAGGGCAGCTCGGTCACGACGACGCGCTGACCCGTCCGGCCCTCTTCGATCTCCGCCACCGCGCGTAGGCGGATCGACCCCCGTCCAGTGCGGTAGGCGTCGAGGATCCCCTGGCGCCCGAGGATGGTGGCTCCCGTCGGGAAGTCCGGGCCCTTCACGAAGGCCATCAGGTCGTCGGGGGTGGCCTCGGGGTGCTCCAGCAGATGCACCGCCGCATCGACGACCTCCCCCAGGTTGTGGGGCGGGATGTTGGTGGCCATGCCCACGGCGATCCCCTGGGAGCCGTTGACCAGCAGGTTGGGGAAACGCGCCGGGAGCACCACCGGCTCCGTGGTGGAGCCGTCGTAGTTGGCCACGAAGTCGACCGTGTTCTGGTCGATGTCGGCCATGAGCTCCAGGGCCAGGGGCGCCAGGCGGCATTCCGTGTAGCGCATGGCGGCGGGCCCGTCGTCGGGACCCCGGTCGCCAAACGCCCCGTGCCCGTTGATGAGCGGATGGCGCATGCTGAAGTCCTGCACCATCCGGGCCAGCGCCTCGTAGATCGCCGAGTCGCCGTGGGGGTGGTAGGAGCCCATGACGTCACCCACGACCTTCGCGCACTTGCTGTGCGGCCGGTCGGGTCGAAGCCCGCGCTCGAGCATCGAATAGAGGATCCGGCGGTGTACCGGCTTCAGCCCGTCGCGGACGTCGGGCAGGGCCCGGGCGACGATGACCGACATGGAGTAGTCCAGGAAGGACCGCTCCATCTCCTCGCGCAGGTCGATGGGCTCGATGGCCGGGGCCGAGGGCGGAGGAGTCCCGCCGTCGTGGCCGTTGCTCTGGCTGGCGGACCGGCCACGTGGGTTGGTGCGACGGGGCATCTCAGATGTCGAGGAAGCGGACGTCCTTGGCGTTCTTCTGGATGAAGTACCGCCGGGATTCCACGTCCTCCCCCATCAAGATGGAGCACACCTCATCGGCCTGCGCCGCCTCCTCGACCGTGATCTTGAGCAGGGATCGCTGCGCCGGGTCCATGGTCGTGTCCCGCAGCTCCGCGAAGTCCATCTCCCCCAGGCCCTTGAGGCGCTGGAACTCCTGCTTGTGGTCCGGACGCTGCGCCAGGAACTCCGCCCGGGCGGCCTCGTCCCGCAGGTAGACCTTCTCCTTGCCCACGAGCGTCGAGTAGAGCGGGGGCTGCGCGACGTACACGAACCCGCCCTCGACCAGCGCCTTCATCTGCCGGAAGAAGAAGGTGAGCAGGAGGGTGCGAATGTGGGAGCCGTCGACGTCGGCGTCCGCCAGCAAGATGACCTTGTGGTAGCGGATCTTGTCCACGTCGAAATCGTCGGCCAGACCGGCGCCGATCGCCGAGATCAGCGCCTGGATCTCCGTGTTCTTGAGCATGCGGTCGATGCGGGCGCGCTCGACGTTCAAGATCTTGCCGCGGATCGGCAGGATGGCCTGGATGGCCGGGTCCCGCGCGTTTTTGGCCGAGCTCCCGGCGGAGTTGCCCTCCACGATGAACAGCTCGGACTCCCTCGGGTCGCCCGACGAGCAGTCGGCCAGCTTGCCGGGGAGGCCGGCGCCGTCCAGCGCCGTCTTGCGACGGGTGAGGTCCCGCGCCTGGCGGGCCGCCATGCGGGCCCTCGCGGCCAGGGTGGCCTTCTGCACGATCTGGTTGGCCTCGCGGGGATTCTCCTCCAGCCACTCCGCGAGCTTGTCGTTGGTGACCCGCTCGACCAGCGACCGGATCGACACGTTGCCCAGCTTGGCCTTGGTCTGCCCCTCGAATTGAGGGTCCTTGAGCCGGACGGACACGATGGCCGTCAGACCCTCACGGATGTCCTCCCCCTGGAGGTTGACGTCCTTGTCCTTGACCAGGTTGCGGGCCCTCGCGTAGCGGTTGACCACGTTGGTCAGGGCCTTCTTGAAGCCCTCCTCGTGCATCCCGCCCTCGGTGGTCGAGATCCCGTTGGCGAAGGAGTGAATGCTCTCGTGGAACCCCGTGTTCCACTGCAGGGCCACCTCGACCTCCAGGTCGTCCTCCTCCTGCTGGTAGGAGGCGACCCGGCGGAAAAGGCCCTCCTTGGGCGCGTTGAGGTGCCGGACGAAGTCGACGATGCCGCCGCTGTAGCGGTAGGTGACCTTGTCCTCCCGACCCGGCCGCTCGTCGGCAAAGCGGATCTCCAGGTTCTTGTTGAGGAACGCCATCACCTGGAGACGCTCGATCACCGTCTGGGCCCGGAACTCGGTCTCCTCAAAGATGTCCGGGTCCGGCCAGAAGGTCACCGTGGTGCCGGTGCGGTCGCGGGGCGCCTTTCCGGTCACCCGGAGCGGCGCGACCAGCTCGCCACCGTTGACGAACTCCACCACGTGGTGGTCTCCGCCACGATCGACCTCGAGCACGAGCCGACGGGACAGGGCGTTGACCACGGAGACGCCGACGCCGTGGAGTCCTCCTGACACCTTGTAGCCGGACCCGCCAAACTTGCCCCCGGCGTGCAACGTGGTGAGCACGAGCTCGGCCGTGGACCGGTCCGGGTACTGGTGGTGCGGCTCCACCGGGATGCCGGCCCCGTCGTCGGACACCCGACATCCCCCGTCGGCCAGCAAGACCACGTCGATGCGGGAGGCGCGGCCGGCCATGGCCTCGTCGACCGAGTTGTCGACGACCTCCCAGATCAGGTGGTGCAGCCCCGTCGGACCGGTGGAGCCGATGTACATGCCGGGACGCGTACGGACCGGCTCGAGGCCCTCGAGGACCGTGATGTCGCTGGCGCTGTACGACGCGTGAGATGACGTTCGTTCAGCTTCCACGTTCAGCGCCACACGCGGCCTTTCGACGTACCGTTCCAGTCGGGCACCAGGTCGCAGATCCGGTCCAGGTCTCTGCGAAACCGACCGGTGATCGACCGGTGCGAGGTGCACAGTTTACCGGACTTGCCGGACTCTTCGGCGCTTCCGTCCGCCCTCTTGGCGCCGGACACCCCCACCCCGCCACACCGGCGATGCTCAACCGTTGGCGGTCACGATCCGAAGTGAGCGCAGCTCACCACCCGTGAGATCACCCAGGCGCCCACCGATCTCGGCGCTCAGGACCCGGATCTGGGTCGCCCAAACGCCCTGGTCCACGACCACCACAAGGACGTCGCCCTCCACCCGGAGCGGCTGCGCGTGGCGAGCGACGCGTGCGCCGACGACCTCCTCCCACCGGTCGAACACGACCACCATGACCTGCAGTTCCGCCGACCGTCGGCCGACGGCCGCCGGCAAGACCTCCCCGATGCGCATCGCGTCCGGACGTGCCTCTCGGTCAGCCACGTCCGCGTTCCCCAGCACCGGGACCCTGGGACCTCGTCACGTCCACCACCATCGAGACCGGGAGACCCATGGGAACGGGAGAGGCGGTCGTGAGCAGTGTCTGCCCGGAAGGCACCGCGTCGACCAGTGCCGTCGAGCGCAATGGGTCCAATTCGGAAAAGACGTCGTCGAGCAACAGCAGCGGTGCGACCCCGCGCCGGGCGGTCACGAGCTCGTGCACCCCCAGTCGCAACGCCAGCGCCAGGCAACGCTGCTCCCCCTGCGAGGCCTGCTGGCGTGCGTCACGCCCGTCGAGGAGGACCTCGAGCTCGTCGTGGTGCGGACCGAGGGACGTGGATCCCCTTCGCAGATCGGTCTGACGAGACTCCCGCAGGGCCTCGAGCAGGGAGCCCTCCCAAGAACCGCGATAGACGAGGGAAACGTCGGCGTCCTCTGGTTCCGAACCCACGGTCAGGCGGCGATAAGCCCTTTCGACGAGCGGCCGGAGGTCGCCGAGCAGGGCCTCCCTCGCCGCGCGCACCGCGGCACCGGAGAGGTCGAGGCGATCGTCCCAGACGTCGAGCGTGTGGCCGATCGCCGTCGGGTCCTGCCCCCCGGCCTGCCGGAGCACGGCGTTGCGCTGCCGGACGGCCCGCTCGAATTGCTCCTGCGAGACGGTCACGGCGGGATGCATCGAGACCGCGGCCTCGTCCAGCAACTCTCGACGCGCCGCGGGCCCGCCCTGCAGAAGGTCGAGATCCTCGGGCGAAAAGACCGACACGGAGACGGCCTCGGCCAGGACCTTCCTCGACTGGACGGGCTGGCGGTTGAGCAACGTCCGTGAGCGGCCGGCGCGGGCGATCTCCGCTTCGATCAGCAGTTGCCGCTCGGAGTCGACCATCGAGCCCCGCACAAATGCCCGGTCGGCGGTACCGCGGACGAGGGCCTCCCGTTGCGACGTCCGGAACGAGCGCAACGAGGCGAGATAGCCCACCGCCTCGAGAAGACTCGTCTTGCCCGATCCGTTGGGGCCGGTGAGCACCGTGATGCCCTGCGCCGCGGGCTGCAGGCGCATCTGCTCGAAGCACCGGAAGTCCCGGAGCTCCAGATCGACGAGGGCCTGTGACCCCGCCTCGCCGGGTCCCTTCCCGGCGGTCTCGTCTCCCGCCCCCGCGACCGCGGCGAAGGAGCTCCTCAAGACACGCGAACGGGCATCAGGAGATATCGGTACTCGTCGCGGTCCGCGGCACGCACCGTCGCCGGCCGTGACGGCTCTGCCGTCTCGACGAGGACCTCGTCGTCCAGCACCGCCTCGATACCGTCGATCAGGTAGGAGGGATTGAAGGCGATGGACAGCTCCTCGCCGGTGAAGTCCCCGTCCACCGTCTCGGTCGCCTCCCCGATCTCCTGGGACACCACGGAGAGATCCACCCCGCCGGGTCGCATGGCCAGGCGCACCGGTGTCGTGTTGTCGCGCACGAGCAACCGGACCCGGCGCAGCGCGGCGAGCAGCGACTCCTTGCCCGTGTGCAGCCGGTTGGGGTACTCGGCGGGGATGAGCGCGCGATAGTCGGGATAGGTCCCGGAGAGCAGCCGGGTCGAGATCGTGACGGGACCGAGACGGAAGCTGATCTCGTTGGCGCTGGTCACGACGGTGACCGACGACTCCTCGTCACCGGAGCCCGTGACGAGCGGCGAACCGCTCACCCGCTGCAACTCGGCCAGGGCACGCGCCGGCACGAGGGTGTCCTCCTGGTCCTCGAACGCCTTGGTGCCCTCGAGGTCCCGCAGTGCCAACCGGTAGGAGTCCGTCGCCACCAGCCGAACGACGCCGTGATCCGTCGTCACGAGCACCCCGGTCAACAACGGTCTGCCGTCGTCGTTGGACGCGGCGCGAACCACCTGGCGCAATCCTTCGGCCAGGAGCGCCGCCGGAAGTCGGACCCCGCCATCCACCGGGGGATTGGTGACCGGGAATTCCACGACGGCAAAGGAACGCAGCTCGAAGCGCGAGCGCGCCGCCGAGATCTCCACCTTCTCCTCGTCGCTCTCGATCGTGACGGCTCCCGGCTCGAGCGCTCGGACGACATCCGCGACGAGGCGCGCCGGCACGACGGCGGAGCCGTTTTCCAGCCCGATGGCCTCCTGCTGGGCGCGGATGGTGAGATCGAGATCAGTGCCCGTCACCGTGAGGAGGTTCCCCTCGCAGTGCAGGAGCAGGCCGGAGAGGGCTTGGGAGGACGCGCCCCGTGTGCTGACCGCTCGGCCCGCGGACGAGAGGACCTCGACCAACGAATCGCGTTCGCAACGGAACTTCACCCTTTGATCTCCTTCGTATCCCCGTCTTGGGGAATTGGCTTATTTAAATACATAGTCGTAGTAGGGCCTGTGGATTGTGGATGCGGGATAGAAGTAGCAGCTCAGCGCCTATGGGCGAAATGCTGGCCTGTGGGTGTATCACCGGCGCCGGAGACCGGTCGACCGGATCGGGGTGGGGCCTGGGGACGGCGGCCGCCGCGGTCCCCAGCCAACGGCGCGGCCGTCCACAGTTGTCCCGGATCTCTTCCCCAAGGCGTCACCTTGTCCTCCCTGCGGTCACGGAAACCTCAGGTGCCGGATTTGATCTGGTGGATGAGGTCGGTGACCTGCTCGTATATCGGACGACGTTCCTTCATCTGGGTGCTGATCTTCTCCACCGCGTGGATCACCGTCGTGTGGTCCCGATTCCCAAAGACCCGGCCGATGGCCGGGTAGCTGTAGTCCGTGAGGTTGCGGACCAGGTACATGGCGACTTGGCGCGCCGTGACGAGGGGTCGGGTGCGGAGGGGTCCGCACAGGGCCTCGATGGAAAAGCCGTAGGCGTTTGCGGAGGCCTCGAGGATCATCTGCGGGGTGATGGGTCGGGGCTCGCTGGTCGAGATGATGTCGGACAGGACCCGCTCTGCGAGGTCGAGGGAGGGTCGTTCGCCGTTGAGGCTGGCAAAGGCGCTCACCCGGATGAGCGCACCCTCGAGCTCGCGGATGTTGTCGCGGATGTGGGTGGCGATGAATTCGAGGACGTCGTCGGGGACGTCCTCGTGGTCGGCCTCGGCCTTGATGCGCAGGATGGCCAGGCGAGTCTCGAGGTCCGGCGGGTCGATCTTCGTGATCAGCCCGGAGAGGAAGCGGCTGCGGAGGCGTTCTTCCAGCGTCTCGATCGACTTGGGTGAGCGGTCCGAGGTGAGGACGATCTGCTTGGCCGCGCCGTACAGATCGTTGTAGGTGTGGAAGAACTCCTCTTGGAGGGAGACCTTGTCCTGCATGAACTGCACGTCGTCGATGAGCAGGAGGTCGCAGTCCCGGTAACGACGCTTAAAGGCGTTGGTGGTCCCGGAGCGGATGGCCTCGACGAGGTCGTTCAAGAAGGTCTCGGTCGTGAGGTAGAGCACGCGGTGGCGTTGGAAGTGCTCGAGGACGTAGTTGCCGATCGTGTGGAGGAGGTGGGTCTTGCCGAGTCCGGAGTCGCCGTAGATGTAGAGGGGGTTGTACGAGCGGCCGGGGGTCTCGGCCACCGCTTGGGCGGCCGCGGCCGCCAGGCGGTTGGACGAGGCGGTCACGAAGGTCTCGAAGGTAAAGCGAGAGTCGAGCGCGCCGGCGGACGGCCGCCTCGGTTCGTCGTGCGAGGGGACCGACCGGAGTGGCGGGGTCGCCGGTCGTTCGGATCGCCGAGGCGGGTCGAGAGGATCGTCGGTGGCCGGACCCGGGGCGAGCGTGGGCGCGGAGGCCTTCTTCCCGGTTTCGAGTATCCGGAGATGGACCCGCAGGGGTTGGTCGGCCTCGGTGGCCAGGGTTTCTTCGATCAGGGGCAGGAAGCGGGACTCGACGCCCTCTCGCACGAGCCGGTCCGGGACCCCCAGGACGAGGGTCTGCTGGTCGAGTGCAAGGGGAACGATGCCCGAGAACAAGAGCTGCCAGGTTGCCTCGGGCACCTTTGTTCGGAGGGCCGTCGCGCATTGCATCCACAGGCCGTCACTTTCGTTCACCTGCTCCTCCGCATGCGCCGGTGTTTGCTGTCCACAGGCTGCTCCACAGGTGGGGATTCACACTGCGGGGCGTAATCGAAGGACGCTACACCGTTGCGGGCCGACGGACTAGTGGCGCTCGAGCGGCGGCGGACCCGGGCTCGTCTTTGCCCGCCCGCCGACTGGGTGTGCTCCAGCAAACGCAGGTACGATGGAGTGAAGCGTCGTGGCTTGGTTTGTGGCGTCGGCAAATTCCGACCACGCCCAGCTGGCCGGGATGAGCAGGCCGCCGGTGGCTAGAGCAACCACGGTGACGCGAAAGGCTGAGCGATGAAGCGAACGTACCAACCGAACACTCGAAAGCGCGCCAAGACCCATGGCTTTCGTCGGCGCAAGTCGACGCGCGGCGGTCAAGAGGTTCTGCGTGCCCGCCGCCTCAAGGGGCGCCGCCGGCTGACGGTGTGAGGGCACCATGGCGACGCCGGCGATCGGCCGAATCCGGCACCGCAGGCTGTTCGGCGAATTGAGTCGCACCACCCGACGGGCGACCCAGGGCCCCGTGCGGGCGGCCTACGTCCCGGCGGAGTCCGAGTTCCCGTTCCCCCTGGTAGCCTACGCGGTCAGCAAGCGTTGCGGGAATGCCGTGGCGCGGAACCGAATTCGCCGCCGGATGCGCGCGGCAGCAGCAGCGGCGGCACCCGAGTTACGGCGGGGGGCGTACCTGATCTCCAGCCGCCCAGAGGTGGCGACGTGCAACTACGAAGAGCTGGCGGCAGCGGTCCGATCGGCGTTGATCAGGGCGGCGTCGGCGGAGGAGTCCCGATGATGACCAAGAAGCGTGGGCAGCGTGCCCTGACGAGGGCCATCGCCGTCTACCAGGCCGCCCGCGCCGGCCGACCCTCCGGTTGCCGGTACTGGCCGAGCTGCTCGGAGTACACCAAGGAGGCCATCGAGCTGCACGGCTCCGTGCGAGGCTCGTGGATGGGCCTTCGGCGGCTCATGCGCTGCCACCCGTGGGGATCCTCGGGCATCGACCCCGTGCCCAGCCCGGTCGCGACGGCAAGAGGCCCTCGATGATCTCGACCCTGACCCCGATACTCGGCGAGAACTCGCTGTTCAAGACCGTCGGGGAGATCTTCCACCCCGTCTTCGTACTGTTCGGGACCATCCTGGCCGGCATCTATGCGGTTGTCCCGAATTACGCCATTGCGATCGCCATCCTGACCATCATCGTGATGGGCGTCTTGACCCCGCTGACGGTCAAGAGCACCAAGTCGATGATCGCCATGCAGGAGCTGCAGCCCGAGATCAAGAAGCTGCAGCAAAAGTACAAGGGCGCCGAAAATCGCGAGGAACTCAACCGCGAGATGATGCGCCTGTACAAGGAGAAGGGCGTCAATCCGGCTGGCGGGTGCGTCCCGATGCTGCTGCAGATGCCCTTCCTGATCGTGCTCTACGACCTGATCCGGGGGATCACCGCCACCACCACCGTAAATGGGCAGGTGGTGGCGGAGCCCAAGTACATCTCACACTCCTCTCAGATGTACCATGCCCTGGTCCTCAGCCACGGCCAGATGGTCGCTTTCGGGATGAACCTGGCCGATCGCCCGTTCTCCCATCACCCGTCGGTATGGGCCGCCATACCGTTTTTCGTCCTGGTCATCATTGCCGTCGGATTGCAGTACTTCCAGATGTCGCAGATGACTCGTAGGAATCCCGCTGCCGCTCAAGCCAACAAGCAAATGCAGACCATGCAAAAGGTCATGCCGTTGCTCATGGCTTATATCTATTTCTTGGTCCCTGCGGCGGTGGTCATTTACATGATCGTCTCGACGGTCATCCGGATCGGGACCCAGGACGTGATCTTCCGGATGGGTATCGTGCAGCCCGCCCGTGTCGAACGCACCCTGCCAGCGGGCGCCGGCGCGAGCGGCGGAGGGGAGCGCAACGGCAGCCAGGCAAAGGGGCGCCCGCCGGCCCTTCCTGCCGGGACGGCCGCGCTCACGGATGGGGCGGCATCCTCTAAGGGCAGATCGAGTCCGCCCAAGGGGAATGGAAACAAGGGGAACGGCGTGGGCAGCAACGGGGCCTCCGGCCGATCGCCGGGCGGGGCGAGCGCCAAGCGCCCGGCGGGATCCTCGGGTCGCCGACGGTCGGCACCCGAGCCGGCCGCCGGGCCGAAGCCGCACCCCCGGTCAAAATCGAAGCGAGCGAGAAAGGCCCGCTAACGCGTGGAATGGGTAGAAGTGGCGGGTCGAACCGTCGTAGAGGCAAAGGAATCGGCACTCTCGCAACTTGGAATTGCTGAGGGTGATGCGGAGATCGTCGTAGTCAGCGAGGGCCGGACCGGGCTGTTTGGCCGGATCCGGGAGGAGGCTCGGGTCCGGGCACGCGTGCGACCGGTGAGCCCGCGACCGAAGCGCTCCCGCAAGACGCGCCCCCGGCGGGGACAAGGGGGTTCGGAGGGAGCCGGGCCATCCGAGTCACGTTCCACCACCGCGAGCCGCAACGGTGCGTCGGCCGGGGACGGCTCCGGAGCCTCGGGGCGCAAGCGCCGTAGCCGCACGCGCACGGGGGGCCAGGAAGGGGCGACGCTTGTCGCAGAGCGAGGCCCGTCGCGCCAGGTCGAGGACGGGGAAACTCGAGCCGAGAGTGGGGAGCCGAGAGAGGGGACGGAAGTGGCACACGAGATCCCGTTGGAGGAGCAGGGCGAGGCGGGAAGGACCTTTCTGGACGGCCTGCTTCGCGCGTATGGGTTCGAGTCATCGGTAGCGAGTCGCCTGGTGGACGAGGACACCGTGGAGGTGTCGGCTCAGGGCGAGGATCTGGGCGTGCTGATCGGTCCCCGGGGCACGACCCTGGCCGCGTTGCAGGAGGTCACCCGGACCGCGGTCCAGCGGCAGTTCCCGGCTCGCACGGATCGGATCCTCGTCGACGTGGCGGGGTACCGTCAGCGGCGGGCGGAGGCACTCCAGCGCTTTGCGGAGAAGGTGGCCGAGGACGTCATGAGCTCCGGGGAGGAGCGGGCCCTTGAGCCCATGTCGGCGGCGGATCGCAAGGTGGTGCACGACAAGGTCAACGAGCTCGAGGGGGTCGTCACCCGATCAGAGGGTGAAGATCCGTCGCGCTACGTGGTGATCGCCCGGGCCGTCTAGGCGGTTATTTGGCCGGGCCCAGCCCACGCCCGGGCGGTGAGGTCGGGGCGCGGCAGCGAGCAAGTCAGGGGTGGGAGCCCAGCCCCGGGGTCGAGGTGTCGCCGAGCCTCAAGAAGGTGCTTGGCCGTGCACAAGGGCTGGGGCTCCTGGGGCCACCCCCCCTGGAGGAACAGGTCCGTCACGCAAGAGGGTTTGGGCGGGTGCTCGCGGATTCGGGCGGCGTGGCGGGGCGAGCGCTGGACCTCGGAAGCGGCGGCGGACTGCCGGGACTCGTGCTGGCCAGCGACGCGATGGCAGGGCTGATGCCGGACCGCGTCGGCATCATGAGTTGGACGCTCCTGGACTCCCGAGCAAGGAGCACCGCCTTCCTGGAGGCTGCCGTCGTAGACCTGGGGCTGACCCCTCTGGTCACCGTGAGGCAGGGCAGGGCCGAAACTCTCGCCCGATCCGAGCTCCGTGGGGCGTTCGATCTGGTCTGCGCTCGGGGGTTCGGAGCGCCGGCTGTCACCGCAGAGTGTGCGGCGGGCTTCCTGCGCCGTGGAGGGCTCCTGGTGGTGTCCGATCCTCCGGACGCGGAGGCAGCGGGTGAGCGATGGCCGTCGGAGGGCCTGGCAGAGCTCGGCCTGGAGAAGGTGACGGCGCCCACCGGCGCGTTTCAGTTCGGACTTCTGCTCATGCGCGAGGACTGCCCGGATCGGTTCCCGCGACGCACCGGCGTTCCGCAAAAACGACCGCTCTTCTGAGAGCGCCGTGCGGCAGCCGCTGAGGGGGTGTTTCCCGTGGAACATCCGCCCGTGGCGGCAGGCTCGCCACCTCCGGCGAGGAGTTGTGGTCCTACTCCTCGCCGGCCATGCTGCCGTACGTGGGCACCCCGGCGGGCTCGTAGCCGAGGTGGAGCGTGCCGCTCGGGTAGGTGACCGATTCGGTGAGACGCAGCGTCGTGGGCAGGGTCCCGTCGGCGAACACCCGCTTGCCGCCGCCGAGCAGCAGCGGGTACACCCACAGGTTCAACCGGTCGACGAGACCGAGGCGCAGCAGAGACTGCAAGAGGTCGAGACTGCCGATGACGTGGACTTCGTCATGGCGCCCCTTGAGGGCGGTGATGTTCTCGGCGAGGTCGTCGGTGACGAGCGTCGACCCCTGCCAGGCGAGAGAGCCAGCGAGCGTGCGGCTGGCGACATACTTGGGGACGCCGTTGAGCAGGCTGGTGAAGGGGATCTCCTGCGGAGCGTTTGGCCAGTAGGCGGCAAAGATCTCGTAGGTCCTTCGCCCGAGGAGCAGGCCGTCCATGCTCCTCGCCTGCTCGAATATGACCCCGCCCGACTCCTGGTCCGCCAGCGGCGCCTGCCACCCGCCGTGCGCGAAGCCGCCGTCGCGGTCCTCGTCGGGCGCTCCGGGCGCCTGTGCCACTCCGTCGAGCGTCACGAACTCGGTCACGATGAGTTTGCCCACGGTGTGCTCCTTGCCTCGTGGCGATGCGTTGCCGAATAGGACGCTGCCGTCGGGTCAGACTCATCTCTGGCGCCGCGATCAACGGCCCGCGTTGCCACGACGCTGGGCTCGGCCGGTTGGACCCGTCCGGGCGGCCCGGGCGAGCGCCGGGAGTCTCCACGTGCACGTGCAGCGGTCCTGCGGCTCGGTGAGCGATCCTGACGACGTTCACATTGGGAAATCCAAACAAGCAGCTCGCAGATGCGCGTAGGTTCGGTCTCCACAGGGCTTCGGGTCGATTGGCGTAGGAGCCCCCGACCCTCGGCTTTGTTGCCTGGGGCAAGGTGGTTGCGAACAGACGGCCTTCCTTGGCAACAGTCGATCGGCTGACAGAGAAAGGAGACGGAGGATGTCGGCAACGCTCAAGCTGACGCATAAATCCATCGGAGTGGAGGTCCGTCGTGGCGCGTACGACGTCGTGGTCGACGGCGAGGATGTCGGGTCGCTTGAAATGAACGGCACGATCGAGCTACCAATCGAAGCCGGACGTCACACCCTGCAAGTCCGCAACGGCCGAAACTCGAGCCGCATTCTGGACTTCGACTCGGCCGAGGGCCAGGTCGTCGCCTTCCGATGCACCGGAAAGAGGTTCTTGCCGATCTTTCTCGCGTCGTTCGTCGTGCCACGCCTGGCGCTCTCGCTCCAGTCCGGAGTAGCAGGGCTCTCAGAATCGAAAAGTTCCCAAACCTTCGATCGTGGAGAGCCCTGCGGAGTCTGACCCCTTGGCGCGACCGGGTGGTCCCTCTGCGTGCACGGGGCCGGGAGTGGCTGCCCGGGGTCCGCCTCGCCACCCGGGACCTCTCGGGCACCTGTCGCTCGGTGTTGGACACCGCCGTTCCGCATGTCGCCCAGGTGACCGATCTCCTTCATGCGGTCAAGCACGCAACACGAAGCTCGACGAGTGCCGGGCGGCTCCTCACCCGGGCCGAGTAGCGCCCCGACGAGGCCGGCAAAGACAAGTTGCCCAGAGCGAGCCGAGAGAGGCGGTCGGCAGGTCAGCGAGACCGGTCGTGCCCGGACGGTTCCACGTGAAACCGGACTTTCTGGCGGGCTCACGTCGGTCAAAGCTTGACGTTGAGCTTCAGCCCGAGGAGTATGTTCGTGTGCTGCGACGCCGGGGAGTGTGAGGTGACGCCGCTGTGGCGACGGGGCGGGAATAGGGACTCGGGCCAACCCAAAGAGCAGGCCCCTCCTCTGAGTGGCAGCGTCCGTCCGACCGCCGTCCTCCCAGCCGAGCCGGACGTCTCCGAGCCGGATCCGGTAGCCGTCACGATTCAAGCGGCTGCGGAGACAGCTCCTCCAGGAGCCGTCGAATCGGCGGACAACCGGCCAGGGGTCGACAGCCTGGTCGGCGCCGTCGGCACCGGCGAGTCTCCGGAGATCGGCCGGGGCGAGGAGACCGGTGAGGTCTCGGGGACCGGGGTGAGGTCGAGGCGTCTGGGGGATCTTTACGGGCGATCCCGCCCGACCCGAAGTCGGCGATGCCGGCGCTGCAGCCGAGCGAGTTCGAGGAGCCAGACGTTCCAGCCGGCCGGACCCCTACGGAGCGCCGGGCTCTGCTCGCAGACGAGTTGAGCAACGGCTCCCAGCTGCGGACCGCGGAAAGGGCGGAGGTCCCCACTCCCAGCTCGACCGGGCGAGTCATCGCGGTCGCCAATCAAAAGGGCGGGGTGGGCAAGACGACGACCACCGTCAATCTCGGTGCCGCCCTCGCCGAATTGGGCTATCGCGTACTGATCATCGACCTCGATCCCCAGGGCAACGCCACGACCGGGCTGGGAATCGATGCCCGGAACTTCGAGTTGTCGATGTACGACGTGGTCATGCATGGCGCGGCACTGGAGGACTGTCTGGAGCCCACGAGCGTCAAGAACCTCTTTCTTGCTCCGTCGACGATCGACCTTTCGGGCATCGAGATCGAATTGGTCCCTGCGTTCAGTCGGGAGTTGCGGGTGCGCAAGGCGGTCGACAGCGTTCGCGACGACTTCGACTTCGTGCTGATCGATTGCCCACCTTCGCTCGGATTGATCACGATCAACGGCCTGGCGGCCGCCAGCGAGCTCCTGGTGCCCATCCAGTGCGAGTACTACGCCCTCGAGGGCATCAGCCAGTTGCTCAAGAACGTGCGGCTGGTGGCCTCCAACCTCAACGAGGGCCTGGAGATCAGCACGATCGTGCTCACCATGTACGACGCCAGGACCAGGCTGTCCACCGAGGTGGCGGCAGACGTCCGCAAGCACTTCGGCGAGCTGGTCTGTCGCACCGTGATCCCCCGCTCGGTACGCCTGTCGGAGGCACCGTCCTACGGCCAACCGATCACGGTGTTCGACGCGTCCTCCCGGGGTGCCATCGCCTACCGTGAACTGGCAAAGGAGGTGAGCCGTGGCGCGGCGACACGGGCTGGGTAAGGGCCTCGGGGCGCTGATCCCCACGGAGCCCACGGGCGACGTCGAGGGGACCTATCGTCAGGTGCCAATTGCGGACATCCGTCCCAACCGGTTGCAGCCGCGCCGGTACTTCGACGAGGCGGCGATGTCGTCGCTGGCGGCGTCGATTCGAGCCGTGGGCGTGCTGCAGCCGGTCCTCGTGAGGGACCAAGGCGACGGCGGCTTCGAGCTTGTCGCCGGCGAAAGAAGATGGCGGGCGGCGAAGCGGGCCGGCCTGCAGACCATGCCGGTGCTCGTCGAGACGAGCGTCGACGACGTTGCCAGCCTCGAGCAGGCGCTGGTCGAGAACCTCCATCGTGAGGATCTCAACGCCCTGGAGGAGGCGGCGGCCTACCAGCAGCTCATCGACGAGTTCCACCTGACCCACCAGGAGGTGGCCGGTCGGGTCGGCAAGAGCCGGGCCGCCGTGACCAATACCCTGCGACTGCTCCAACTCCCGAGCGGCGTGCAGCGGGCGGTCGCCGACAACACGATCAGCGCTGGGCATGCCCGGGCACTGCTCGGGACGCCCGATCGGGGCCTCCAGGAGTCCCTGGTCGGGCGGATCGTCGCCGAGGGACTCAGCGTGCGGGCGGTCGAGGAGATCATTCGCGTGCGAGCCTCGCAACCGAAGACGAACCCCTCGCACCGGAGGTGGGCGTTCCGGAAGCGGCCGCGGCGGATCGGGTCGATCAGAGCTGGTCGGGTGCGATCCCGCCCGAGCCCGGTGGGGCACCCCTCTCCAGTCCCCCCACCGCTGCGAGCCCGGCGCCAAGGGTGCCGCGCCTACCCGAGCCCGGCATCCTGGAGCTCGAGGAGTTGTTGTCCTCCCACCTCGACACCCGAGTCAAGGTGGAGATGCATCAGCGGCACGGGCGGCTGCAGGTCGATTTCGCCACCCTCGAGGACCTCGAGCGTATCTATAGGTTGATGGTTGGTCCTCAGGCGGGCGCCGACGGCGTGGCTCCAGCCCCGAGTTCGACCCTCTGAGGCCCTTTCGGGCGTCCAGAAGCCGCGTCCCACGGGATTCGCATCCGACGGCCGACGGAAAAGGCCGATTCACCAGGCATGACGCGATGCAGCAGGAGACCCTGAACCGGTGATGCATGGTTTTCCACAACCTAATGCACAGGTTGTGGATTGTCGCGTTGACCGTCTCCTACAGGGTCTCGTCGCGTGGGTTCGCGAAGGGTTCACCGACGACACGTAGCGCCCCCAGAGCGTTACCCACCTGCGGCCCGGTCTATGCCCAGGGGGCCTCGGCCCACGTGCCCAGCGCGCGAGTGAGCGTGTCGGCCAGGAGATGGCCCCGCTCGACCACCACCGAGGGGGGCCCGATCTCGACGATGACCGCAGGCATCCGGGTCTCCCTCAGGACGGGGACGGACATGCCCCGGACACCTCGGTCGGGGATCTCGAGGCTCACGGGCAGGCCCTCCTGGACGAGCTGGGCCAGCCGGTGGCCACCCGGGGACTCGTCTCGGTACCCCGAGTAATAGGCGGTCCAGCACCCCTGCTCGGAGGGATCGATCTGGAGCCCCACGTAGACGTCCGCGACCGCCTGGTTGGCCTGTTGGGCTTGGGCGGAACCGTCGGGATGGTGGAGCGAGACGACGCGGGCTCCCGCGGCCGACAGGCGGCGCCGGAGCGCCGCCAACGCCTGGCTGAGGCCGCCGTGCTCGCCGACGGCGACCCTGCTGCCCGACAGGCGATGTTGGGTCTCGCGCAGCCGCTCCCTCGCCCGCACCGTGGAGACGAGGTTGTGGGGATGGTGCGGGGCCTGGAGCCGCCGCAGGCTGATCAGGGTCTCGGCGCCGCAGATGCCGTCCACGGGCAGCCCGACGTTGCGCTGGAACTCCCGGAGGGCGTAGGCCGTCTGGTCGCCGAAGATCCCGTCGACGCGACCGGGGTCGAACCCGAGCGCCGAGAGGTACTGCTGGAGGCTGGCCACGTCGTCGCCCCGCAGGTAGGGGGTGCGGCGGTACAAGAAACGGTCGCCGAGGCTGAAGCTCGCCTCCACGAGTGTGTTCCAGGTCTGCGAGCCACAGATTCCGTCGATCCGCAGGCCTCGATGGTGTTGGAAGGCTTCGATGGCGGCGCGGGTGGCGGCGCCATAGAAGCCCACCTCGTCGCTGAAGACGCCAAAGCCCAGGCCATGGAGGCGGGCCTGGACGTCGGCCACCGCCTCGCCCCGATCCCCCTGTGAGAGGGGTAGTGGCGTCACCGAGCCCGTTGTTTCACCGGATTGCCTAACCAACACGTCTACTAGAGGCTGAGAGTTATCTCCTGCAGCAACTGGCCCTTCGGCTTTGCGCCGATGATCTTCTTGACCGGCTCGCCGTCCTTGAAGAGGATCAGGGTCGGGATGCTCATGACGTCGAAGCGACGGGTGACGTCCAGGTTGTCGTCGATGTTGATCTTGGCCACCTGAAGCTTCCCCTCTTGCTCCTGCGCGATTTCGTCCAGGATCGGGGCGACCATCTTGCACGGCCCGCACCACTCGGCCCAGAAGTCCACCAGGACGGGCACCTCGGAGCTCTTGACGTGCTCATCGAACGTCGTGTCCGTGAGCATCACGACCTTGTCGCTCATGTGAATCCTCCAGTCGCCCGACGTCACCCTAGAACGTGGGGGCGAGGTTCGTGTTGATGTCTACGCCGCGCGGCATCGCTCGATCGGAGACCTCGAGAGTGTGTCATCGATCACATCTGCGCCTCGTCGTGCAGCGGACAGTTCAACACACTGGGCGGGAAACTGTTCCCGACTCGAAGGCGCCTTTGGCGCTCAGTCGTCGCGAGACTCGAGCCAGCGCTCGGCGTCGATCGCGGCCATGCAACCGGAACCGGCGGCGGTCACGGCCTGTCGGTACACGTGGTCCTGCACGTCGCCACAGGCAAAGACGCCCTCGACGGACGTGCGCGACGAGCCCTCCATGGTGACGAGGTACCCGTTCTCGTCGGTCTCGAGTTGTCCCTGGAAGACCGAGGTGTTGGGCCGGTGCCCGATCGCCACGAAGACGCCGGTGACGTCGAGCGTGCTCTCCTCGCCGGTCACCGTGTCGGTGACGACGATGCCGCGCACCTTGTCGTCGCCGAGAACCTCCTTGACGACGCTGTTCCAGCGGATGTCGATCTTCGGGTTGGCGAAGGCGCGCTCCTGCATGATGCGTGAGGCACGCAACCGGTCGCGGCGGTGCAGCAGGGTCACGTGGTCGGCGAAGCGGGTGAGGAACGTGGCCTCCTCGACGGCCGAGTCGCCCCCGCCCACCACGGCGATCCGCTGTCCGCGAAAGAAGAACCCGTCGCAGGTGGCGCACGTGGACACGCCGTGCCCGAGGAGCCGGTCCTCGTTGGGGCAGCCCAGCATGAGCGAGTAGGCACCGGTCGCGACGATCAGCGCATCGACGAGGTAGGTGGGCTCGGGTTCGGCGGGATCGCCGACCCAGATGCCGAAGGGCGAGCCCTTGGCCAGCTCGGCACGGCTCACCTTGCCGGTCAGCAGCTGTGCGCCGAAGCGCTCGGCCTGGGATCGCATGGCCGTCATGAGCTCGGGACCCATCACGCCGTCCGGAAAGCCGGGGTAGTTCTCCACCTCGGTCGTCAACATGAGCTGCCCGCCCGGTTGATCGCTGGTCGACGACGGCTCTCCCTCGACGACGATCGGGGACAGTTGCGCACGCGACGTGTACACCGCCGCCGTGAGCCCTGCCGGCCCGGATCCCGCGATCAATACCTGTGCTCGGGTCGACATCCGCCAACCACTCCTTGCCTACGTTGCCGACCGTGCCGGCCG
This sequence comes from uncultured Actinomycetes bacterium, assembly GCA_963773635.1. Lineage (GTDB taxonomy): Bacteria > Actinomycetota > Acidimicrobiia > Acidimicrobiales > RAAP-2 > CAVZBW01. Next base: position 2,731,992 of record CAVZBW010000005.1, read on the forward strand.
CGCCGGACGGTCAGGTGCCATCGCTGCGGCTCGTCCGCAGCGCCCAGAGGGTGATCCCCGCGGCCGAGAACACGAAGCCGACGAGTAAGTACGAAGCCCAGATGTTGCCCGGGAAGGCGTAGACGTCGAGGAGCCGGATGAGGCCGACGGCCAGCATCACGAGGACGAAAATCGCCAGGACCGCGGCAACGGTGCCGTAGACGATGCCCCGGGCGACGAGGATGAGGGGGCGGATGGCCTTGTCCCGGACGAGGGACACGGCGGAGTCGACGAGGTCCGCCGCCTTGGCCGGCAGCTCCTCGGTGAGCTCGGCCCCGATGCCCGTCGCTGCCGAGGGCCCGCTCTTGGCGCCGAGGCGCTCGGCGCCGGCCGGGTTTGTCGCCACGTCGTCGGGCATGGGGGCAGGTTACTGGGGTTCGTGCACCGCAGCGCGGGTCATCAGGTAGCACACCCCGATCGCACCCGGGCCTGCGTGGGTTCCCACCACCGGGCCCAGATCGGTGGTGATCATCGGGTGTGCCACCTCGACGTCTTGGAGCATCGAGAGCAGCACCCCGATGTCCTCCGCGGCCCCGCTCGCGACGGCCAGCCGATCGAGGGGGGCGTCGCCCTTGACCTTGCCGGCGAGGTACTCGAGCGAGCGGATCCGGGTCCGCTGACGGGACTCCTGCTCGACGACGCCCTCCTTGACCTGGATGACCGGCTTGATGGACAGCAAGGAGCCGACCAGGGCCGCGGCCCCGCCGATGCGGCCCCCCTTCTGGAGGTGCTCGAGGGTGTCGACCACGCCGTAGACCCGCGTCTGCTGCATGTTGCGCCGCACCCTCGCCGTCAGCTCCTCGAGGCTGGCGCCCCCCCGCGCCGCCTCGGCGGCGTCGAGGGCGAGGAGTCCCTGACCCATGGTCAGTGAGCGGGTGTCGACGACCTCGATGGGCAGCCGTGCGCGAAGCCCCTCCGCCCCGGTGCACGCCGACTGGTAGGTCGCGGAGACCCCGCCGGAGATCGTGAGGCACAGCACGCCCGAGGCTCCGGCGTCCGCCGCCGCCTCGAAGGCCGTGCGAAAGGCACCCGGCGCCGGCGCCGCGGTCTCGGGGAGCTTCTCGACGCCCTTGCACCGCCGCCAGAAGTCCTCGGGCGAGAGGTCCCGCCGGTCGACGAACTCCTCGTCGCCGAACCGGATGGTGAGCGGCACCACCGTGATCGAGTTGCCGACGGCGAGCTCCTCGGTGAGGTCGCACGCGCTGTCGGTCACCACCAGGACGTCACCCATGTCGGGGAGTCTGCCATGTCGACTTCGCCCGGCGCTCCTCCCGGTCACGCTTGGCCGCCCGTGCGCCGAGCGCCGCGCCGACCGCCACGTAGGTGAGCCCGCCGGCGACGATCGCGCCCACCACGCGGAGAAGGAGGGCGAAGCCCGAGTCCGCGTCGGAGAGGTTGACGACCACGAGGACGACGGCGCCCATGGCCACGGTCGCCGCAGCCACCCGGCGCAACGGCGCCCACATCCGGTGGTCGCCGAGGGGGCCCAACCAGCCGCGCAGCTGGACGAAGCCGATGACCGCGGCCACGCTGTAGGCGATCGAGAGGGAGAGCGCGAGGCCACGGACGCCCATCGGGCGGACCAGCGCGACCGCGAGCACGACGTTGATCCCGTTCTCGATGAGGTAGAGCCAGAAGGCGGCGTGGGCCCGCTGCATCGACTGGAGGACCCGGACGATGTACTGGAAGGCGCAGAAGCCGGGCAGCCCGAGGGCGAACATGGCGAGGCTGGCTCCCGTCGTATCGACCGCCCCCGCCTGCACCTTGGGCGACGCTGCACCGTGGGCCAGCAGCAGCGAGGCCCCCGGCTTGGCCAGCAGCAGCATCCCGACCGCCGCCGGGAGGATGATCGACATGACCGCCCGCAGCCCGGTGGCCAGCCGTTTTCGGAACCCGTCGAACTGTCGGAGCGCCCAACGCTCCGACAATTGCGGGGTCACTGCACTCATAATGGACACCGCGGCAATGGCGTACGGCATCTGCAAAAAGGTGTAGGCGTACATGTACGAGCTGACCGGCGCCGCCCCGCCGACCCCGACGGCCAGGGCCAGCACGATGAATTGCGCGACCTGGTTGGCCGCGACGAAGCCGAGCGTCCAGCTCCCGAGCCGCCCCACGGCGCGCACCGCCTCGTGTCTCGGATGGAAGCGAGGGCGCAGCGAGAGGTTGGCCCGCCGCAGGCTCGGGATGAGCAGCGCCGCCTGGACGGCCACGCCGGCGGTGGTGCCGAGGCCGAGCAGCACCAGCTGCCCGGTGTGGAGCTGGACCGTCGCCAGGGTCGGGACGCCGGCGATGTGGTGGAACCACAGCAGGACGAAGATGCAGACGACGTTGTTGGCGATGGCGGTCCACATCGGCGCCACGAACCGCCGACGCGTGTTGAAGAGGGCGGTGGCCAGGCTGATGCAGCCGTAGAGCGCGACCTGGGGGACGAACCATCGCAGGAGGGTGGTGGCGACGGCCTTTTCCTGCTCGAGCTGTGCGTGGGTGGTGTGGTAATGACCGAGGACGTAGAAGGCGTCGATGATCTGGGGCGCGATCAGCCAGAACAGGACGGTCATCAACAGGAGCACGACGAAGGCGACCGTCACCACCGCGGAGATGGCGTCCCAGGCCTCTCGCTCGCTGCGCGTGACCAGGCGGTCGACGAAGACGGGGATGAAGGTGGCCGACAGCACGCCGCCGAGGACGACGTCGTAGAGCATGTTGGGTGCGTTGTTGGCGATGTTGTAGGCATCGGCCAGCGGGGTGAAGCCGAGCGCGTAGGCCAGCACCAGGATCCGCAGCAGCCCGGTGAGGCGGCTCAGCCCGGTGCCCGCCGCCATGCCGGCGGTCTGGACGCGCAGGCTGGCCCAGACGCTCGAGACGCCGTTGCCGAGGGCCGAGGCCCTCCTCTCGACCCTCATGGCCGTCCGACTCTCATGGATGGGGCGGCTGTTCCTGCGCCGCCCGGGTGCGGCGGCGGGAGATCGAACTGCGGACCCACCAGCCGAGGAGCACCGCCAGCGCGAGGGCGGTCAAGACGACGCCGACGACCGAGAAGGCCGTCGAGCGGACCGTGAGTCGGCCCCGCACGAGGACGAGCGCGCCGTCGAGGGAGGTGAGGCTCACGCTGACGGGCAGGTCACCGGACGTGCGGGTCACCACTTGCACCCGCAGCGCCGTCGTGCTGCGGTCGATCACCACCAACTGGTCGGTCTTGGAGGGTCCCGTTGACCCCGAGGTGCCCGGGGCTGGGAACTCCAACTTGGCGCTCGACAGCGAGAGCACCGTGTGCACCGTGTAGGGGGCGGAGGAGAGGATCGTGACCGGCAGCGCGGCCGTCCGCGAGGTCAAGGTGATGGTGCGGTCGGTGGTGAGCTGGATCTGGGACAGCTGGGCGCCCAGCGCGCTGTTGAAGCCCTGGAGGGCGACCGACCGCCCCTGGCTCGAGAGCTGCGACGATTCGGCCGTCAACAGGGCGTCGCCGAGCTGGTTGATCACGTTGCCGGCCCCCGACGTCGTGGACGTGAAGGAATTGAGCTTGGCCCGGGTGTTTCGCACCGCACCGACGAAGGAGGCGGGAAGGCCGGTGCCGCTCCCTCCGGCGAGCGACCGGCTGCCACCGCCGCTCTCCAGGGGCACCTGGGAGAAGAAGTCCGACAGGGTCAGCGGCTGGAGGTACGGGTTGCCCGACGTGCTCGGGCTGAGGGACGTGGCGGGGCTGAGCGTTGCCAGCAAGGTGTTCAAGAACGTCGGATCGGCCTGCCAGCTCGTCGGCGGGACGGCGACGACCCCCCGGGCCTGGTCCGAGTTGGGGAGCGCCCAGTAGATCAGCTCGAGGTCGGCGATCATCTGGTAGGCGGCGAGTGCCGGGTCCCCGGGGTCGGCGGTGAACTCCCGGGTGAGGGCCGTGTCGGACGCTGCGGCGGGGATCTGGTTGCCGTGCCCGAGGCTGAGCAGGAAGGGGTTGGTGAAGCCGCCGTTAGGGGTCGACTCGAGGCTCGATGCGGGGACGACCGCCCGTTGCGCGGCGAGGGCGGCGACGGCTTCGGCCGCCCCGCCGTCGACGGTCTGCTGGGCGAGCCAGACGCTCGGGCTCGAGGTCGCATGGAGACCCGACAGCGACAGCACCTGATGCCCACGGTTCTTCTGGGCGGTGACCTCCGACCCCAGCCCCGAGGCGGCCATGGTGTCGGCGTCGATGGGGACGTAGGGCTGGTCGAGCACCTCGTCCCGGAGGGGCACGACCTGTTGGAGCAGCCGCAGGGTCGCGGGGCCCGACCTGCCCGTGACCGTCAGGTCCTCGACCGTCTGGGGTGTCGCGTTGACTGTGACGGGTGCCGTCTGGGCGTGGGAGGCCACGGTGGCCACCACCTGCGCGAGCCGGTCGGCCTGGCCCGAAGAGAGCGCACTGGCGCTGCCGGCCCGGGCGCTCGAGTCCGGGGTCACGGGGGCGCTGACCGGGACCACCACGGCGACCCGCAGCCGCTTGGAGGCCGGTGCAACTTCCTCCGTGTGTGCGAAGTAGGTCGTGAATTGGGCGATGACGTGGCGGGTGGCAAGGTTCTCCAGGGCGACCGTGGCGGGGTAGACGCCCGCGTCGGCCGACCCCGCCCCCGTCTGCTTGCAACTCGTGAGATCGATCGCCGATCCGTTGAACGCGCCAGTGGGCGCGACCCCGTCGACGTTCAGGCCGACCGACGCCTGGTAGGCGGGTCCGCCGCCGTCGGCCCCCGCCACGAGGGCCAGGCCGTCCAGCCTGAGGGCACCCGTGGAGCCGAGCCGGTTCTCCGGCGAGGGTCCGTTGCTCGAGATCTGCTCGAGGGGGCTGCGGTAGCTGACGCAGTCGTAGACGGAGACGTCGAGGGCCAGCTCCGACCTGGGGGGCAGGCCCGAGCCGGTGCGCACCTGGATGTTGAAAATCTGGTTGGACACGAAGGCGGTCTCGTGCACGAGCGTGAGCGGGGACGGATCGGAGCCGGTGCCGGTCCCGACGCCGATCGCCGAATGGTCGGCCGGGGGCTGCGAGGCGGCCTGCGCGGGCGCGAAGCATGAGAGCACGGCCACGGAGGCGACCAGCGTGAGGACGGAAGCGAGGAGGAGCGAGGCTGCCTCTCCGGCTCGGATGCTCCGGGGCGACACCCGGACGACGCTATCCGCGGAGGGGACCTGGTTCGGGTCGAACTACGGTGTTTTGGTGTCGTCGAGCGTCGTTCCGGAGCGGTTCGAGCCCCTGCGCGAAGCATCGGCGGAGCTCGCCCAGCGCTTCGTTGCCCGCGACTACCGCGTCTACCTGGTCGGGGGATCGGTGCGCGACGCCCTGCTCGCAACGGATCGGGAGCTCCGCCCACCGCTCGGCGACGTGGACCTCACCACCGACGCCCGCCCGGACGAGATTCGAGGCCGTGCTGCACGGCTGGGCGGACTCCGTGTGGACCCAGGGCGAGCGGTTCGGCACCATCGGGGCCCGGCGTGGTGAGCAGATCTACGAGATCACGACGCACCGGGCCGAGGTCCTACGTCTCCGACTCGCGCAAGCCCGAGGTGGTCTTCGGCGACGATCTCGAGACGGACCTGTCCCGCCGGGACTTCACGATCAATGCGATGGCGCTGCGGCTGCCCGACATGACGCTGGTCGACCCCTATCACGGGATCGACGATCTGGCCGCCGGCCGGCTGCGGACGCCGCTCGATCCCGAGATCTCGTTCCGGCGACGACCCGCTCCGGATGCTGCGCGCCGCCCGGTTCCTCGCGGCCTATCGCCTCGAGCCGGATCCGGCCCTCGTCGAGGCGGTCCGGCGAGGTCACGGACGTCTCGGCATCGTCTCGGCCGAACGCATCCGCGACGAGCTCGACAAGCTGGTGATGGTGCTCGAGTCGCCCTCGATCGGGCTGTGGTTCATCGTCGAGACCGGCCTGGCTGAGGAGTTCCTGCCCGAGCTTCCCGGGCTGGCCCTCGAACAGGACCCCATCCACCGTCACAAGGACGTCCTGGCCCACACCCTGGCAGTGGTCGACAAGACGAAGCCGCGCCTCGTCTGCTCCGGCTCGCTGCGCTGTTCCACGACGTCGGCAAGCCCCGGACCCGAGCTTTCGTCGACGGAGGGGTCACGTTCCACCATCACGAGGTGGTCGGCGCCCGCATGACCCGGGCCCGCATGACCGCCTTGCGGTATCCCCACGACGTGGTCGATCGCGTGACGCGGCTGGTCGAGCTCCATCTGCGTTTCCACACCTACCGGTTGGGGTGGACCGACAAGGCCGTGCGCCGCTACGTCCGTGACGCCGGCGACCAGCTCGACGACCTCAACGAGCTGACCCGATGCGACTGCACGACGCGCAACCCGGCCAAGGCGCGTGCGCTGGCCCGACGCATGGACGAGCTGGAGCGCCGCATCGAGGAGCTGCGACAGCGGGAGGAGCTCGACGCCATCCGGCCCGACCTCGACGGCAACCAGGTCATGGCGCACCTCGGCGTGCCGCCGGGCCGGGTGGTCGGCGAGGCGCTCGACTACCTGCTCGAGCTCCGGATCGATGAGGGCCCGCTCGGCGCGGACGAGGCCACCCGGCGACTCGACGTGTGGTGGAAGGAGCGACGGGGCGGACTCAGACGCCCGGCCGGACCTCAGTCCCCGGCGATGAAGCGCTCCACGAGGTCCTGTGCCTCGTCGTCGTGGTACTGCATCGGGCGGCGACTTCATGAAGTAGGCCGACGGGCCGAACAGCGGGCCGCCGATGCCACGGTCGAGGGCGAGCTTGGCGCACCGCACGGCGTCGATGATGACCCCGGCGGAGTTGGGCGAGTCCCAGACCTCGAGCTTGAGCTCCAGGTTGAGCGGCACGTCGCCGAAGTTGCGGCCCTCCATCCGGACGTAGGCCCACTTGCGGTCTCCGAGCCACGGCACGTGGTCGGACGGCCCGATGTGCACGTCGTCCGCGGGGAGCGGCGCGTGCTCGATCTGGCTGGTGACGGCCTGGGTCTTGGAGATCTTCTTCGACTCGAGACGCTCGCGCTCGAGCATGTTGCGGAAGTCCATGTTGCCGCCCACGTTGAGCTGGTAGGTGCGGTCGAGGGCGAGGCCCCGGTCCTCGAAGAGACGGGTGAGGATGCGATGCACGATGGTGGACCCGACCTGGCTCTTGATGTCGTCGCCGATGATCGGCACTCCGGCCTCCGTGAAGCGAGCGGCCCACTCGGGATCCGACGCGATGAACACGGGGATGGCGTTCACGAAGGCGACGCCGGCGTCGAGCGCGGCCTGGGCGTAGTAGCGCTGCGCCTGCTCGGATCCGACCGGGAGGTAGGAGACGAGCACGTCGGCACGCGACGCCCGCAGGGCGGCGGCGACGTCGACCGCGGGCTGAGGCGACTCCTCCACCACCTCGCGGTAGTAGCGGCCGAGGCCGTCGAGGGTCGGGCCCCGCTGCACGCGTCACCCCGGTCTCGGGGACCTCCGCGAACCGCACCGTGTTGTTCTGACCCGAGAAGATGGCTTTGGACAGGTCGATCCCGACCTTGGTGCTGTCCACGTCGAACGCCGCCACCGGCTGGAGGTCGGAGACGTGGTAGTCGCCCAGCTGGACGTGCATGAGGCCCGGCACCACCTTTCCCACTTCGGCATCCCGGTAGTACGAGATGCCCTGGAGCAGCGAGCTGGCGCAGTTGCCGACTCCAGCGATGGCGAGGCGAATGGTGGTCATCTGGGCTCCTTCGACTGAACTTCCAGGTCCTCGTGGATGGGCCGCGACGCGTCCTCGGCCTCGAGGAGGCGTTGGGTCCATCCGACGTCGTGTTCGAGCGTGTCGGCCGCATGCTCGACCGCGGATCTCGCGTAGGGATCGAGCTGCGGGTCGGCGAGCGCCCCCCGCACCTCGGACATCCGGGTGACCAGCTGGTCGTGTCGCCGGACAAGCAGCGATCGTCGAGCTCGGGGCGTCAGATGACGGGCAAAGGCCCATCGCAGGGCGAAACCCCGGGCGTCCTCCGGCCCGGGGTCCTCCTCCAGCAACGCGGCGAACAGACGGCCGCCCTCCTCGGTGATCCGGTAGACCTTGCGCGAGCGCCGCCGGTGCGTATGGTCCCGTCGGCGGGCCCGTAGGACGGCCCATTCACCGCTGAGCGAGCCCGTGGGGGGCGGGGGCGGGCTGGTCGTGGTGGCGGCATTGGGCGTCGTGATGGCCTCGACCGCGCCGGTGCGCTCCAGCCGTGCCAGTGCGGGATACAGCGAACCAAACGAGACGTTGGCCCAGATGCCCAGCCGATCCCTCAACTGACGGCGGATCTCGTAGCCGTGGAGCTCTTGGCCCTGGAGCAGGCCGAGGATCGCCATGTCGAGCACGAGACGAGTATATCGAATCGATATAGCGGCTTGATACATAGCCTCACCGAAGTGTCGACGGAGCCTCACCGAGGTGTCGACGGCGCCTCACCGAGGTGTCGATAACAGGGTGTCGATGCGAGCCGCCGTCTCAGTAGCCTGTGGCCGATGACCGTGACCCCCGGAACCGGGACGTCGGGAAAGGCCGACCGAGATGGGATGGCACGCGTCGAGTACCGCCTGCTGCGGGACGCCGTGGTACGCGACGTCGAACGGGGACGGCTGTCACGGGTAGACGTCTGCGACGCCCATCCCGAACTGGTCCGGGCGGCGCGCAACGTGGGTATCCCGACCGACGAGGACTGTCCGATCTGTGCAAAGACCAGGACCGTGACCGTCACCTTCGTCTTTGGGCCGCGGCTGCCGCCCGGCGGACGGTGTCCGGGCAGCGAGACGGAGCTGCGGCGGCTCTGCAGCCGCGTCGAGCCCGTCGTCTGTTATGCGGTCGAGGTGTGCCCGACCTGTTCCTGGCACCACCTCCTGCGGCGTTACCCGGCGGGGGGGCGGGCGCCACGGCGACGCCGGGCGGGCCAGCGCGCATGACCCCTCCGGCCATCAGCGTCCCAGAGGTTCGCGGGCGCAAGAGACGCCTCGGGGGCGAGGCCCTCGTGATGGTCACCGCCTACGACTACCCGATGGCCCGGATCGTGGATGCCGCCGGCGTCGACATGATCCTCGTGGGGGACTCCGTCGCCAACGTCGTCCTCGGCTACGAGGACACCCTCCAGGTCACCGTGGACGACATGGTGCACCACATCTCGGCGGTCGCTCGCGCCCGACCGAGGGCGCTCGTGGTCGGGGACATGCCCTGGATGAGCTATCACCTCGGCCCCGAGGACGCGGTCCGGAACGCCGCCCGTCTCATGCGCGCCGGGGCCGGTGCGGTCAAGCTCGAGGGCGGGCCGGTCCGCGCCCCGGTCATCGCCGCCATCGTGGCCGCGGAGATCCCGGTCATGGGCCATCTCGGCCTGACCCCGCAGTCGGTCCACGTCATGGGCGGCTACCGGGTGCAGGCCCGGACCAAGGAGACGGCCCAGGCACTGGCGGACGCCGCCCGAGCGGTGGTTGGCGCAGGGTGCTTCGCCGTCGTGATCGAGGGCGTGCCCGACGTCGTCGGGGCGGCCGTGACGGCGGGGGTGGACGTACCGACCATCGGGATCGGGGCGGGCCCCCACTGCGATGGCCAGGTGCTCGTCGGCCCCGACCTGCTGGGCCTCTCCTTTGGGAGGACCCCCAAGTTTGTCCGGCGCTACGCCGAGCTCGGGACCGAGGCGACCTCGGCGGTCGCCTCCTTCGCGGCCGACGTTCGGGCGGGCCGGTTTCCGACCGACGCCGAGAGCTACCACGGCGACGCCGGCCTCGAGGCCGCCGCCTCGCCGCCCGCATCGGCCGCGCTCCCCGGGGCCGCCGCGGACGGCGCGACCTGAGGGCGGGTTCCCGTGACGCCTGCGTCCGGCTGGGTTGCCGGTCGCGGGTAGGATGAATGGGCTAACGATCCGATCGGTCGCTCCGAGCCACCGGCGACGAACCCGATCAAGAGAAGTTCCATCAACAGACGAACCCTGCCCCGCGCGTCGGGGCCCGGCCACGGCGGAAGCTGGCCGGTCCGGAGGGAGGTGAGCCGCTCGTGCGGCCCTACGAAGTCATGGTCATCTTCGACACCGGCGCGGAGCCGCCCGCGATCCAGGCCGTCGTCGAGCGCATCCTCGAGACGGTGCGCACCCGGGGCGGCACGCCCGGGGCGGTCGATCGCTGGGGGCGGCGACCCCTTGCCTACGAGGTGCGCCACCGTCGCGAGGGCTACTACGTCGTGATCGAGTTTTCCGGGGAGCCCGCCCTCGTGGACGAGCTCGACCGGATGCTCTCCCTCGCCGACGAGGTCTTGCGACACAAGGTGGTGCGGATTCCCGACAAGGTGGCCCAGGGAACGGCCCGGCGGGAGCCCGTGCGCCGCGAGCAGCCGCGCCGGGAGCAATCCAGGCCGGACCGGGACGGTGCCGGCGGCCAGAGACGCGTGCCGGCAGGGAGAGGAGAGGCACATGGCGACTGACAACACCGTTGTCCTCGTGGGCAACGTGACGCGTGATCCCGAGCTGCGGTTCACCAACACCGGACAGCCGACCGCGACCTTTGGACTGGCGGTCAACCGCCGCTGGCAGAACCGCCAAACCCAGGAATGGGAGGAGGCGACGAGCTTCTTCGACGTCGTCTGCTGGCGCGAGATGGCGGAGAACGTGAGCGAGAGCCTGGCCCGCGGCTCGCGGGTGCTCGTCGCCGGCCGGCTCGAGCAGAGGAGCTGGGAGACCCCCGACGGGGATCGCCGATCCAAGGTCGAGGTGGTGGCCGACGAGGTCGGTCCGTCGCTGCGCTGGGCGACCGCGCAGGTGACCAAGAACGATCGACGCGGTCCGGGTGATGGCGCCCGTGGCGGCGGCCGGGGCCAGCCCTCCCAGCCCTCCCAGGCCTCCGCTCCGCAGGCCGGGTACGGCCACGACGAGGAGCCCTTCTGATGGCGCGAGGAAACTTCAGGGGCCGCCGGTCCCCAAAGGACGTGAACCGCAAGGTCAAAAAGAAGCCCTGCGTCCTGTGTCGTGACCACATCGACTGGGTCGACTACAAGGACGTCAACCTCCTGCGCAAGTACATGAGCGATCGGGGGAAGATCCGGTCACGCCGGGTCACGGGGAATTGCGCACAGCATCAGCGTGATATCGCCCAGGCCATCAAGACGGCCCGCGAGCTGGTGTTGCTTCCCTATACCCAACGCACCGTCACCGAGCGCCCCGGGACCCGCGGCCGCCGTGACGGACGCGAGGGCCGTGACGGACGCGAGGGTCGTGAGGGACGTGAAGGTCGCGAGGGCCGTGAAGGTCGCGAGCGTCCGAGGCCCGATTCGTCCGATCGGGCACCGGTGTCCGATGCCGCCGCCACCGCTCCGGAGGGTCGGGATGGTGACCAGGTCGAGGTCGTGCTCGCCGACAGCGGCGCGACGGCTGAGGGCGAGGCCTGATGCGGCTGGTCTTGCGAGCTGACGTGACCGGGGTCGGGCACCGCGGGGACATCGTGGACGTCGCAGGGGGCTTCGCCCGGAATTTCCTGCTGCCGAGCGGCAGGGCCATCGTGGCCACCAAGGGCATCGAGGCGCAGGCCGGAGCCATGCGACGCTCCCGCGATCTGCGCGCGGCGCGTGACCGGGAGGCCGCGGAGGCTCAGGCTCGGGTCCTCGCGGGTGCCACGCTCAGCGTGAGCGCCCGTGCCGGCTCGACCGGGCGCCTCTTTGGCTCCGTGGGCCCCTCCGAGGTCGCCGAGGCGGCGCTCCAACAGCTCGGCGTCAACCTGGATCGCCAGCACGTGGTCCTGCCCGATCCCATCAAGGAGATCGGCTCCACGGAGGTGACCGTGGAGCTGCACCGGGACGTCGTCACGGTTGTGACCGTCGAGGTGGTCGGGGCGGGCTGACCCCGGCCAAGGGGGCTGTTACAACCCCCTTGCACCATGGGTGCATGGCTCCCACGCAGAGTGGATCGGAACTTCCCCAAGCGGGCATCGCACATCCACCGCCTGTCCACAGAGATGTTCCCCAAAGAGGGGAGAATCCCCAACTTTTCTCTCTTCCGTCACACAGGCCGGTAGGAGCAACGTAGGGGCACCATGGTTCAGGCCTTTGACGAAGGCCGGCCGCGTCCCCTTCGGACCGCGTCGGCCGGTGCGCGCGTACCCCCCAACAACCTCGAGGCCGAGGAGTCGCTCCTCGGCGCCATGCTGCTGTCGGCCGACGCGGTCGCCGCGGCGATGGACATCTGCGGCCCCGAGGACTTCTACAAGCCGGCGCATGCCCACATCTTCTCCGCCATCCAGAGCCTCTTCGAGGCCGGTGAGCCCGTCGATGCGGTCACCGTCACCGATGAGCTCCGGCGCAAGAGCCTGATCGACTCGGTCGGGGATCCCTCGGTGTTGGTGTCGCTGCAGACGACGACGCCGTCCACCGCCAACGCCATCCACTACGCCCGCATCGTCGAGGAGCACGCGCTGCTGCGACGACTGGTGGGGGTGGCCGGCGAGATCGCGGAGATCGGCTACAGCGCGCCGGAGGACGTGACGGCGGCGCTCGACCAGGCCGAGACGATGGTGTTCGACGTCGCTCAGCGCAAGGCCGTGGACACAGTGGCACCGCTCGGGGACCTCCTCCTCCCGAGCCTCGAGCGGATCGAGCAGCTGCACGAGCGGGGCGACACGGTGACGGGGACCCCCACGGGCTACGTCGACCTCGACGAGATGCTGGCCGGGCTCCAGCCCTCGAGCCTCTCGATCGTGGGGGCCCGGCCGGCCATGGGAAAGACGAGCTTCGCCCTCGGCATGGTGGCCCACGTCGGTGTCACCGTCCAGCGACCCGTCCTCCTCGTGTCGCTCGAGATGGGCCACCTCGAGCTGACGCAGCGCCTCTTGTCGTCGGAGGCTCTGGTCGACGCCCACCGCCTCCGGATCGGACACCTGCGGGACCCGGACTGGCCCAAGCTGAGCCACGCCATCAGCAGGATGAGCGACGCCCCGATCTACATCGACGACAATCCCAACGCCACGGTGATGGACATCCGAGCCCGGGCCCGCCGCCTCCGTAAGACGGCCGGCGATCTCGGTCTCGTGGTCGTCGACTACCTACAGCTGATGACCGGCTCCGGCCGCTCGAGGGCGGAGAACCGTCAGGTCGAGGTGGCCGAGATCAGCCGCGGCCTCAAGATCCTCGCTCGCGAGCTCGAGGTGCCCGTGGTGGCACTCTCGCAGCTCTCGCGAAACCTCGAGACTCGCCAGGACAAGCGCCCGATGCTCTCGGACCTGCGGGAGTCCGGGAGCCTCGAGCAGGACGCCGACGTCGTCATCTTCCTCTACCGCGAGGAGGCCTACGACGCCGACGCGCCGATGGACCGTCGCGGGCTGGCCGAGGTCATCGTGGCCAAGCACCGCAACGGCCGCACCGGGAGCGTGCAGCTGGCATTTCGCAGCCAGTACGCGCGCTTCGACAACATGTCCCGCATCTGAGTCGCGCTGTAGGGCCCCGATCAACTTGGCCAAATCGTCCCCCACTGGGCGGCCCGCAATCCATCACCGGCTCGGAAGGAGAATGAACTTCCGGCGTGAGGCGGGTCTCAGCCAGGGAGGAGGGAGGCGACGTCTTCGCCATTCATCAGTCTTCCAGTAAGGCCCATGTCGAAGTAGTCGCGCCACCGCACGATTCGATCGTCCCTCACCTCGAACGTTCCCATGACAGGGACGGGAGCCTTGACTCCGTTGGCTGTCACTTCGTCCACCCGCTCCGTCAGGACCGTGCCCCCGTTCTCTGCGAGGTTGCGGATACGGAACGAGATGGGATCGAACATGTCGAACTGGAACTTCAACGCCGCCAGCGCGGCGTCACGTCCGACCGCGGGCTCCGAACCGATGTTGTGGTACACAACCTTCTCGTCCAAGAGGGACTCCACGGCGGCCAGATCCTTCCGGTCGATCGCCGCACAGAAGACCCTCACCACCTCACCCGGTGTCGTCATGGCATGTCCTCTCGTCTGGAAACTGAAACCTACAGTCTGTACCTTCTAGTAACATACACTATGTATGTCAACCCTCGATAAGCCGGGCACCAAGCGGGCCTCGCGTGGGGAGGCCACGAAATCGGCCTTGATTGGCGCCGCCCGGGAACTGTTCGTCACCAAGGGGTACTTCGCCACCGGCACCGAGGAGATCGTCGCCAAAGCCGGCGTCGGCACTCGCGGTGCGCTCTACCACCATTTCACGGACAAGGAGGATCTATTCCGTGCCGTGTTCGATCGGGTGCAAGCTGACCTCGCCGATGCCACCATCGTCAACGAACGTGATGACGCGCTAGGCCGCCTGGCCACGGCACTCCAGCAGTTCCTCGACGCCTCGGCAGACAACCCCGACGTGCAGCAGATTCTGCTGATCGACGGCCCGGCTGTCCTCGGCTGGGACCAGTGGCGGACCCTCGAAGCGCAATACGGCCTCGGTGTCATCACTTCGATGCTCGATACAGCGGTCACGCAAAAGGTCATTCCCCGCCAGCCGACGGGTCCGTTGGCCCACATGCTCCTGGCGGCCGTCGATGAAGCCGCCCTCTACATCGCCAATGCTCCGGACCGACAACGAGCCCGCACCCAAGCGCGTCAGTCTCTCAAGCGCCTCTTGGGCGGACTCAGAAGATCGGGATAGCCAAGACTGCTCCTCCAGCGAGGCGATCAGGCTGAACCCGTTGATCAAACGGGCAAAGCACTGCATCCCCATCCGTATGGTGAGGTTCTGGCGGGCATGGGTAGCTTGGTCTCGTGGGCGAGGACACCTTTGCCAGCTTGGCCGACCGCTTTGCCGACGAGGCGTATGCCTCAGTCAAGGGTTACGTGCGCACCTCTGTGATGCACCAGCACCTGCTCGAGCACTTACCGGAGCCTCCGGCGCCGGTCCTCGACGTCGGTGGTGGGGCGGGCCACCAATCCTTTCTTCTGGCCCGAGCCGGCTACGACGTGACGTTGCTTGATCCGTCGCCCGCGATGCTGGACAAGGCTCGACAGCGACTCGAGCGGCTGCCGGGTGATGCCCGGCGACGGGTGACGCTCTTGCGGGCTGACGGTGAACACGCCGTCGAGGCGGTGCGTGGCCGACGCTTCGGCGCTGTGCTGTGCCACGGCGTGCTCGGGTACCTCGAGCAACCCGAGCCGGTCGTCGACCAGCTGTGCCGGTGCGCCGCCACCGGTGGCGTGGTCTCGATCATGACGGGAAACGCCAAGGCGATGGCGGTGCGCCCCGCGTTGGAACAGCGGTGGGACGACGCACTGGCGGCTTTTGACGCGACCGCCGAGATTGGGATGCTGGGAGTGCCGGGCCGAGCCGACACGGTGGAGCACCTCATCGAGCTCATGCGAAGCCGGGGCGTGGAGCCACTGCGCTGGTACGGGGTATGGCTATTTGTCGACTGGCTCGAGTTCAGTGGGGTCGAGCTGGACCCGAACGATACAGAGCAGGTAGCGGCCACGGCTGCGGTCGAGCTCGAAGCCAGCCGACGAGACCCCTACCGTCAACTCAGTCGCGTCTTTCATCTCGTGGGACGCAGCGGTCCCAACTGAGGCCGCCGACGCCAGCTACCGACGGTGTCGAGGGTGATGTGCCCTTCGCCGCCGCCACCACGGGATCGACCAACCTGACGGCCAGTCTGAATTGCAGCGACGACTACGCGCTCTTCGAGTTCATCACGCGAGAGATCGCCTCTCTCGAGGGAGTGACCCGACTGGAGACGTCGGCGGTCATCCGGTCGGTCAAGAGACACGCCACCTGGTGGTGTGATCCACCGCATCGCCGCCTCTGACGGGGGATAATCGTCGGGGCCCGTCGGCGGGCCCGGCGACGGGACGGAAGATATCCGGTCTACAGGGGGTGCGGCGTGTTCGACGTGAAGAAACTGCTGGCGGAGATGATCGGGACCTTCGTGCTGGTGGTCGTGGCCGTCGGTGTGGCCACGCTCTCCTTCGGCTTCCACCTGGCCGGGCTGAGCACGTCCGCCGGCGTGGTGACCACGGCCCTGGCGTTCGGGCTGGTGCTGGTGGCGCTGGTCTACGCCATCGGGCCGGTATCGGGCTGCCACATCAACCCCGCGGTGACGCTCGGCTTCGTGACCTCCGGCCGGATGAATTGGCTCGAGGGCATCGGCTACTGGATCGCCCAGGTGGTGGGCGGCATCCTCGGCGCGCTCACGCTGTGGGGCATCCTCAGCGGCTCCCCCATCTATTCGACGCATCGTCAGGGTCTCGGCGCCGATGGGTATGGCAGCGCCTCGATCATCCACCTGAACGGTGACGGGGCGTTTGGTGCGGAGGTGGTCCTCACGTTCTTCTTCGTGATGGTCGTCCTCTTCGCCACGAGCAAGATCTCCATGGAGGGGTTCGCGGGGATCGCCATCGGCCTCGGGCTCGCCTTCGTGCACCTCGTGGGCATCCCGCTGACCGGGACCTCGGTCAACCCCGCTCGCAGCATCGGTCCGGCCCTCGTCGTGGGGGGGCAGGCCCTGAGCCAGCTCTGGCTCTTCATCGTCGCCCCGCTGATCGGGGGCTTCATCGCGGCGTTGGTGTACGGGTTCTTGACCTCCAGCCGGGCGGTGAACGTTCCGGCCGACGAGGTGCCCGCCGAGACGGCGGAGACCTGAGCCTGCCCGAGCGTCGTCAGCTCGGCAGGTACACGAACCCGTAGCCCTCGTCGCGCACGTCGAGCCCCTTCGACCGGAGGGCCTCGTCCCAGTCGCCGCGGACGCTCGGGTCGGTGAGGCTCATGCCGTGGTCGGCGACGAGGATCCAAGCGGTCTCGCCGTAGCGCCCGGATCGCTCGACGGCGTCGATCAGCCGACCCAGGCGGGCGTCGGTGTCGGCGAGGGAGGCCGACGCGATCTCCGAGTAGGGCCCCCCTTCGTGGAAGGCGGCGTCCGTCAGCGTGAAGTTGACCCAGGTGAAGGCGGGCACCGGCCATTGGCGGCCCCGGTACGAACCGCTCCAGAGCCCGCAGAACTGCTCGACCGCCGTGTGGTCGACCCGAGACGACCACCGGTAGCTCTTCAACGGCCGGACGAAGCGTTGGGTGGCGTCCGGGAGCACGTCGGGCATCGGTTGGCTCTCGAGCGTCTCGCCCCGACGGACGAGGTCGAACGTGGAGTAATCGGCGCCGGTCTCGCACGGCTCGTTGATGGCGGCGGTCACCACCCCCGGGAGCCGGGCGCGCGTCGCCTCGAAGAGGGTCTGGACGCCCGGCGAGAGCCACCGCATCGAGGTGGGCCAGGTGAGCGGCGAGTTGGTGACCACCTGCTCCCCCGTGGCTCGATCCATCCACGCGTTGTGGAGGATGCCGTGGTGGCCCGGATGCAGTCCGGTGAGGATCGTGGTGTGGTTGGCCAGCGTCACGGTGGGCAGCGAGGCCATGGCACCGTGGCGGTACCAGAGCCCCTCGGCCATCAGCCGGGCCACGTTCGGCGCGCGCCCCGCCAGAGCCTGGTCGTACAGCACGCTGGCGTTCGTGCCGTCGAAGAGCAGCCCGATCACGTGGTGGGGCCTCGTGCCGTCCAGGACCTCGGTCAGCGTGTCGCCGTCGGATCGGGTCCCGTCCGATCGGATCGAGGTCTCTAGCGACGAGGCCCCACCGAGGAGGGCGAGCACGGTCGGCGCGATGTCCACAAGCCGGCAGGAGCGGTCGACGGGGCCGAGGGTTGCGATCCCCGCCCCGCTGGCCACGAATGGAGCCCGAGCCTGGACGACGCCGGGGGATCCGTGCTCGCCCAAGTGCCCGCCGGCCTCCGGCCAGTGGTGCGATGCCGTGTGGACGACACAGAGATCTGGCGCCGACGGGTGATCGAAGAGCTGAGCGAACTGCTCGTAGCCGTGGGGATACGAGTTTTCTCGTCGGTGGGGGTGGGGCCGGCGTAGCTGCTCCTCCACCGACGAGAGTGCCGCCGGATCCCGCACCGCCAGCGGGTTGGAGCCCTCGACGGATTCGACGACGCACGCCGGACGGTCGCCGCCGCGCTCGCGCCGGAAGCGAACCCGCCCGTCGGAGGAGGCGACCTCGTAGACGTCGGGGCCGGGGGACCAGGCGACCATGTCGACGATCGGATCGAGATCGGACCCGGTGAGGATGTCGACGGCCTCGTCGCGCACCGCAGGGCGGGCCGGCGCAAGGCGCAGGGTGGCCACGACCACAGCGTACGGCCTCCCGGCGCGACCGTTGGCCCCTCACCCGTGTCGACGCGACCTCTGGCGGGTGCTCCGCGACGGCGGTGTGAGCGAGTGGGCGCCGGTGTGAACGGGTCTGCGGTCGGTCCGTTCCCGACATGGTAACCAATGAGGGTGGACGGCTACGAGCTCTGGTCCGAGGTCGACGGCTACATCAACGGCCTCTTCGCACCTTCCGACCCGGTTCTCGACGGAGCTCTCGCGGCGAGCGCCGAGGCCGGACTGCCGGCCATCAACGTGGCGCCCAACCAGGGCAAGCTCCTGCACCTCTACGCCCGGATGGCCGGGGCCCGCGCCATTCTCGAGATCGGCACCCTGGGTGGCTACAGCACCATCTGGCTCGCTCGGGCCCTCCCGCCGGACGGCCGGTTGGTGACCCTCGAGGCCGACCCTCGTCACGCCGAGGTGGCCCGCGCCAACCTGGCCCGGGCCGGGCTCTCGGGGCAGGTCGAGGTCCGGCTTGGTCCGGCTCTGGACACCCTGGCTCGGCTCCGGGCCGAGGGGGCGGGGCCCTTCGACTTCGTCTTCATCGACGCCGACAAGGACTCCTACCCGGACTACTTCGAGTGGGCCGTCGAGCTGTCGAGGCCGGGGTGCGTCATCGTGGCCGACAACATGGTTCGTCGAGGAGCGGTGGCGGATGCGAGCAGCGACGATCCGCTCGTGCGGGGCACCCGGCGGATGAACGAGCTCATGGCGGCCGATCCCCGCGTGGTCGCCACCGAGATCCAAACGGTGGGGTCCAAGGGCTACGACGGGTTTGCCCTGGCCCTCGTGGTCCCGCCCGACTCTCGCTGAGGCACTGCCGACCGCCCGTCCCTCAGTCGTCGATGAGGGAGCGATGCGCGGGGGGCACCAGGTCTGCGTACGCGGGGTGGCGGACGATGAAATCCCGGACGAAGGGGCAGTAGGGCACCACCGTCGCGCCCCTGGCGCGGATCTTGTCGAGGCTGTCGCCGATCAGTCGGGAGGCGAGGCCCCGTCCCTGCCAGCGGGGGTCGATCTGGGTGTGGTCGAGTGCGACGGCACCGTCTTCGTTGCGGTAGGTCGTGAACCCGGCCAGTTGCCCGTTGACCATGATCTCGAATCGTCGCCGGCCCGGGTCGTCCAGCACTTGGGTTGCCATCGGTCGGTGCCCTCCCTGCACTCGCGATCCCCGTCATCGTTGCAGGAAGGTGACGGGCGTGCCGGACGAGCCGCGTTGACCTAGCGTCCTCTCGGAGCCGACCCCCACCAACCCGAAAAGGGAGCCTCGATGACCTCTCCGATGGACGAGTACCCGATACACCAGGTGCCCTGGACCATGTCTCAGGTCGGCACCACCGACCGCAACTTCTACGACCGCTGCTACTTCAACGCCCACGACCGGAGCGGCAACGTGTTTTTGATCAGCGGCATGGGCTTCTATCCCAACCTGGGGGTCGTCGACACGTACGCCACCGTCCGCAAGGGGGACCGCCAGTGGGCGGTCCGGTTCTCCGACGCCATGGCCGCCAACCGACTCGAGCAGCAGGTGGGTCCGTACCGGATCGAGGTCGTCGAGCCTTTGCAGCGGGTCCGCCTGATCTGCGATGGCGACGAGTACGGGATCGGGTTCGACCTCACCTGGGATGGCTCGTTCCCGGTGGTCGAGGAGGGTCACCACTACATCCGCTCGGCCACCCGTACGATCCTGGACACCTCGCGCTTCGCCCAGCTCGGGTCGTGGAGCGGCGTGCTGCGGGTGGACGGCGAGGAGCTGGCGGTGGACCCCGAGGTGTGGTTGGGATCGCGCGATCGGTCCTGGGGCATCCGCCCGGTGGGGGAGGCGGAGCCTGCCGGCCTCGAGCGCGGAGCACCCCAACGAGGGGTTCTGGTGGATGTACGTGCCGATGCGCTTCGAGGACTTTGCCCTCATCGTCATCCTCCAGGAGAGCCCCGACGGCTTTCGCACCCTCAACGACGCCGTGCGCGTCAGGGCCGACGGGAGCCTGGAGCAGCTCGGGTGGCCCCGGTACGACATCAAGTACCGCTCCGGCAGCAGGATCCCCGAGAGTGCGACGCTGCACCTGACTGCCAAGGGGGGCAAGCCGCTCACGGTCGAGATCGACTCCCTCATCCATGTCGCCATCCACATCGGGGCCGGCTACGGCGGAGACCCCGAGTGGTCGCACGGTCAATGGAAGGGGAACAACTGGGCGGAGGGTCGCGTCTACGACCTCACCGATCCCGAGATCTACGGGAGGATCCCTTTCGGCGTGATCGACCACACGGCCCGCGGCACCTGCGATGGCCAGGAGGGATGGGGCCTCTTCGAGCACGCCAGCGTCGGCCGGCACGACCCGACGGGCTTTGCCGACTTCCTGTCGGTGGCACCCTGACCGCCACCTTGGCCACTGGCCGCTGACTGGGCGCTCCCCAGGAGGCGAGCCGCGACGTCGTGCCGGCCGAAGGCAGTGCGTGGGTTGACCGCCCGGGCGAGCAGCGCCTTAGCCGCTGGGACGATGGCGGGCTGACCGGCCTCTACCGCGGGGCAATCAGCCGAAGACGAGCCAAGCTTTACTGATGGTGTTGACGCAATACGTCGTAACAGTGAAGTCCGCATCGCCGAACCCGGGGTTGTGGAACCACACGTCCATAGAGGTGACGGCACGTGAGCCGAACTCGTTCGGAACGGTGTCTTTTGCAACGACGGGACCAAACACCACCGGTGGCTCGACCAGCACCTTGAGTCGTGGCACGGACTGGTTCGCTCCCCGCTCTACGTAGTAGCCACTCGGACATTGGATGGGGACGGGCGTGCTGTCCCACCAGTGCAGGGTGTGGGTCACCGTTCCCGAGACCGTTTCAGGTTCCGTTGTGGGGTCAGCGCCGGCGAGACCGGTAACCGCGCCGGCGAGACCAAGGACAATCGCGAAGCCTGCTGCGGCTGTGGTGATCCTTCGCGTCCAACCCATCGTTCCTCCCACATGCCATGGATCAGCTGCGCCCATCGTAACGAAGGGGAGAGCGCCGCTTTCCGGCGGGTAGTGGGTCAATTTTAAGGCGAGGACGTAGCGTCGACGCCGCGCTCGGGAAGATCAGCGGCGGCCCGACACGGCGACAGGGGCGAGCCCACTCAGGGCGTCCACGCGAGGGGAGGGGGTACGAGGGCGTTGCCCCGGACCACCTCCCCGAGCCAGTGACCACTCCCCTTGATCTCCCTGGCGAAGGTCCGCCGGTCGACCGACACGATGCCAAAGCGTGGTCCGTACCCCGCGGCCCATTCGAAGTTGTCGAGCAGCGACCAGTACGTGTAGCCGACGACGTCGATGCCGTCGTCGATCACTCGCCGCACGCCTCGCAGGGCACGCTCGACGTAGTCCATCCGCTGGGCGTCGTCGTCGGTGCCGATGCCGTTCTCGGTCACCAGGACCGGGAGGCGCCCGCCCGTGCGCGCGACCGCTCTCCGGATCGTGCCCTCGAGGGCCTCCGGCCAGTACTCGTACCCCATGATGAGGGTCGGGACGCCGGGCTGGGGGCCCGCCCAGCCGCTCGGCCCGATCACCATCCGGGTGTAGGCCTGCACCCCGATGAAGTCGTCGTCGCCGGTGATGTCCAAGAAGACGTCCTCGGTGGCCACGATCTCGTCGAACATCCTCTCGCCGCCCTCGGCGAGCTGGTAGTCGGTCATCGACAGGGTCAACCCGACCGGGACGCCCGGGGCGTGCCGCCGGGTGGCCTGCACGGCCAGCCGGTGCGCCTCGAGCAGGTTGTCGGTCACCCGCCGGTAGGCGGCCATGTCGTTGGCCCTGCCCGGCGGGAACATGCCCATGACGTAGCCCATCATGCCGATCACGTTGGGCTCGTTGAGCGTGCAGATTCTGGCGGCAACGTCCCCGAGCTCGCTCAAAACCCGGTCGCAGTAGCGGGCAAAGCGCTGTGGTGACTCGTCGCTCTCCCAACCCCCGAGCGTGGCGAACCAGCGTGGCAACGTGAAGTGGTAGAGGGTGACGACCGGTTGGATGCCCCTGTCGCGGATCGCCACGCACATCGTGCGGTAGTGGTCGAGCGCGACCTGCGAGAACTCGCCGTCCTCAGGCTCGATCCTCGCCCACTCGACCGAGAAGCGGAAGTCGCCGAACCCGAGCTGCTCCACGAGGGCCAGGTCCTCGGGCCAGCGGTGCCACGAGTCGCACGCGTCGCCGCTGGGCTCGGCGCAGCCCGAGTCCGGGGTGTGCTCGAAGTCCCACCAGTCGCTGTTCCAGTTGCCCCCCTCGACCTGGTGGGCGGCGTAGGCCACCCCCCAGCGGAACCCGTCGGGAAAGGCCAGGGGGGCCCCGTCGGGGCTCAAGCGCCGGCCCGGCCGCGCAGCAACTCGAGGGCCCGGTCCGCGTGCGCACCCATCTGGAGCTCGTTGTGGAAGCGCCCGATGACCTTGCGATCGGTGTCGATCACGAAGGTGGTGCGCTGGACGGGTATCGGACCCCAACGGCGCTTGACGCCCATCAGGTTGGCAACCTCGCCGTCCGAGTCGGAGAGCAGCGGGAACCCGAAACCGTGGGTCTCGGAGAACTCTTTCTGCTTGGTCACCGGATCGACGCTGATGCCCACGGGTTGCGCCCCGAGCTCCGACAGCTCGGCGTGGAGATCCCGGAAGTGGCAGCTCTCCTTGGTACACCCGTAGGTCATGGCGGCCGGGTAAAAGAACAGGACCACCGGGCCGTCGGCCAACAGCCCGCTCAGGCTGCGCTTGGTCCCCGTCTCGTCGGGTAGCTCGAAGTCCGGAACGGTATCCCCCACTTGCACGGATCCGGAGCGTATCGGGTTGTCCGGACGGCTGCCGCAGCGGGCGCTCCGCAGCCGGTGGCCCCTCGGGGCCCTGGGGGGCTCAGGCCTCGAAGCGGAAGCCGACGCCGCGGACCGTCACGAGGTGGCGGGGATGAGCGGGATCGGGCTCGATCTTGCGACGGATGCGCTTGACGTGGGTGTCGAGGGTGCGGGTATCTGCCAGGTCCTGGTCCCACCAGATCCGGTCGATGCACCACTCCCGGGTGATGACCTGTCCGCTGTGCGACATGACGAGGGCCAGCAGGTCGAACTCCTTGCGGGAGAGCTCCACGAGGCGGCCGTTCACCGTAACCTCGCGGCGGGCCACGTCGAGCCGGATGGGTCCACCCTGCAGCACCTCGTGGCTCGGTGCCGGTGGGGCGGTTCCCCGACGCAGCACCGCACGCATCCGCGCGACGAGCTCCCGCAGGCGAAAGGGCTTGGCCACGTAGTCGGCGGCGCCGAGCTCGAGCCCGAGCACCACGTCGATCTCCGAGTCGCGGGCCGAGACCATGATGATGGGGACGGCGGCCATGGCCCGCATGCGCTGGCAGAGCTCGATGCCCGAGCCGTCGGGCAGCATGACGTCGAGGAGAACGAGGTCGGGGTGCACCCGGTGAAAGAGCCGGAGCGCCTCGTGCTGGTCGGCCGCCATCTCCACGGTGAACCCCTCGCGCTCGAGGCCGGCGGCCAGGGCTTGGCGGTACGACTCCTCGTCGTCCACCACGAGCACCAGGGGCCGGTGCTCCCGGGCCCTGCGGTCGACGGAATCGGTTTCGGTCAGAGCGGTCACGGGATCCTCACGTGTGTCGTCGGCTCGCACGCTAGGAAGTCCAGGTGAACGCCTCGCGATCTGGCAATGATCCCTCGGTGACCCGCGGGTGAACTCTGGATTTTGGGCCCTCACGGCCCTCTGACGGGCCTGGTCGGGGACGATCCGGTCTGGTCCCGTTACGCTTCGGCCGATGACGATTCCCAATTCACCAATGGGCCGCGGCGTCAACCAACGCGGGCTCATCAAGATGACGACGGACGAGGTGGATGCGTTCATCCACGAGCGACGAGCGATGACCATGTGCACGCTCAACCATGACGGGAGCATCCACGCAGTGGCCATGTGGTACGGCTTCTTGGAGGGCGCGGTGGCGATCGAGACCAAGGCCAAGTCGCAAAAGGCGCAGAACCTCCGCCGGGATCCCCGGATGACCTGCATGATGGAGGACGGCGACACCTACGAGGAGCTGCGGGGGGTCGAGTTGGTGGGTCGGGCCGAGATCGTCACCGAGCCCGAGCGGATGTTCGAGCTCGGCGTGGACGTCTTCCAGCGCTACTACGGGGGTTATACCGACGACATGAAGCCCTTCGTCGAGACCATGCTCAACAAGCGGATCGTCGTGAAGCTGCTGGTGGACCGGGTCGTGTCCTGGGATCACCGCAAGCTCTCCGGCCCAGGCGGCGGTTGAGCGACGTCTCCGCCCGTCTCGAGGAGATGGGCCGCCTCGGCGCCGCCACGCTGTCGGCGCTCGTAGACATCGTCGGCCCCGACCACGTCGTGACCGATCCGGAGGTCGTCGCCGGCTCGTGCGTCGACTGGTCCGGACGCTTCGCAGGGAGGACGCCCGCACTCGTCCGGCCCGGCTCGACCGACGAGGTCGCGGGCGTCGTGAACCTGTGCCGCGAGCGGGACCTCCCGCTGACCCTCCAGGGTGGCAACACCGGACTGGTGGGCGGTGGCGTGCCGCTTTCCGGCGAGCTGCTGGTCAGCCTCCGCCGGCTCGATGGGGTCTCCATCGACGAGCGGGCGGGTCAGGCAACGGCGGGGGCGGGGTGCACCATCGGCGACCTCCAGCGGGCGGCCGAACAGTGCTCGTGGACCTACGGCGTGGACCTCGGGAGCCGGGACAGCGCCACGGTCGGAGGCACGATCGCCACCAACGCCGGCGGCCTGCGGATGGTTCGCTACGGGGACACCAGGGCGCAGGTCGTGGGGGTGGAGGCGGTGCTCGGGACCGGTGCCGTTGTCTCCCACCTCTCCGGGCTGGTCAAGGACAACACCGGCTACCACCTGCCAGGGCTCCTCACGGGCAGCGAGGGCACGCTCGGGGTGGTCACGGCCGCTCGCTTGCGCCTGGCGGTGATCCCTCGGTTCCGCGCGACCGTCCTGCTTGCCTTTGACGGCCAGGATGCCGCGGTCGAGGCCGCCCTCGCCGTACGCCGCCAGCTCCCGTCCCTGGAGGCGGTCGAGCTCTTCTTTGCCGAGGGGTTGGAGCTGGTCTGCTCGGTCCGGGGGCTCCGGCCGCCCTTCGATCGACCCTACGCCGCCTACCTCCTCGTCGAGTCGGCCGCCCTCGCCGACCCGATGGAGGAGATGGTGGAGGCACTGGCCACCGTGGGGGGACTGGCCGACAGCGCGATCGCGACCGAGCCCGCCCGGCGGGCCGAGCTGTGGCAGTACCGGGAGCTGCACACCGAGGCGGTGAACACGCTGGGGGCGCCCCACAAGATGGACGTGACTCTGCCGGAGCGGTCCCTGGCGGGCTTCGCCCAAGAGGCGACCGCCCGGGTGCATGAGGCGGCCCCCGACGCCAGAGTGTTCGTGTGGGGCCACGCCGGCGACGGCAACCTCCACGTCAACGTGGTCGGGGTGGCGCGTGACGACGAGTCGGTGGACGAGGCCGTGTATCGCGCCGCGGTGCGGGCCGGCGGGAGCATCAGCGCCGAGCACGGGATCGGCACGGTGAAGCGACGATGGCTGCACTGGTGCCGCAGCGAGAGCGAGATCGCGGCCTTTCGTGCCATCAAGGGGGCCCTCGACCCCGAGGGCATCCTCAGCCCTAACGTGCTCCTTCCGTGACCTCCCGCATCGCGGTGGCGAACGCCGCGGCGCGGTCCCGGTAGTCCCGGAAGCGCCCAAAGCTCGGCGCGGCGGGGGACAGGAGCACCACCCCGTCGGGTCGAGCCCACCGCCACGACGCCTCGACCGCCTCCCGCATCGACTGCGCGCTCGACACGGTGACGCGATCCCCCCGGGGGTGCCGAGCGATCTCGGCCGCCACCCGCTCGCCGGCGCGGTCGAGGGTGGACACCATGACCGGGGTGTCGCGCCCGGTCAGGGCGTCGGCCAGCGGCGCGTAGTCGATGCCGCGGTCGAAGCCGCCGGCGATGAGGGCCACCCGCCGGCCCGAGTACGCGGCCAGCGCCTCGCACGCCGGCAGGACGTTCGTGGCCAGGCTGTCGTCGACGAAGGCGACGCCGGCGACGGTCGCGATGGTCTGCAGTCGGCTCTCGAGCCCCGAGAAGCCCTCGGCGGCCCAGGCCATGGCTTCCTCGTCGTCGGCCTCGGGGATCCCGAGCGCCTGGAGCACCGCCCGTCCGACCAGGGCGTTGGTGAGGTTGTGCCGGCCCCTCAGGCCGAGCGCCTCCACCCACGGTCCCCCCAGGGGATCGTCCGGGGCCACCCAGCGGCGCCGGGGCCCGAGCAGGCGCTCGTGTGCCCGGAGGTTGGGGCCCTCCGCGGCGATGGTCAGCTCTGCACCGGGCTGGGTGGTGAGCGACAGCTTGTCCCGGTAGTACGTCTCGACGTCGCCGTGCCAGTCGAGGTGGTCGGGGTCGAGCGCGGTGACGGCCACCACCGGGGGAGAGGTCGCGACATCGGTGGCCTGGAAGCTCGAGGTCTCGACCACGTAGAGGTCGTGCGTCCCGGCGCCGACCTCGTACGGGGGCGCGCCCAGGTTGCCGCCCACCAGGACGTCGTAGCCGAGGCGGCCGAGGAGGTGTCCGCAGAGGGCGGCCGTCGTGCTCTTGCCCTTGGTGCCGGTGATGCAGACCACCCGGGAGGGGTCGACCTCCTCCAGCCACAGCCCGAGGCCGCCCACGACGGGCACTCCCTGCTCGCCGAGGTGACGGACGTCGTCCCGGTAGCGGCTGATCCCCGGGGTCTTGACCACGGCGTCACAGCGGACGAGCTCGTCCAGCCCGCCCTGCGCGGTCGCCAGGACGGGATGTCCCTCGACCTGGCCCGCGGGCGGGAGGTCGTCCACGAGGACCACCTCCGACCCCTCCGCAAGGAGGCGCTGGAGGTTGGATCGGCCCTCGACCCCGACTCCCCAGACGCCCACACGGGAGGAGCGGAGGTCAGACCAGGAGATCCTGGGCCTGGAGGACATCGGGGACGTGGTCGGCGCCCATCGGCTCGAGGTACGACCGGGGGTCCCGGTCCATGAGGGGGGCGGATTCGGCGGCCAACCGGGCGAGGGACGAGGAGCCGGCACGATCCGGGCGTGCGGCGGCGAGCACCGCGGCGGCCCGGCACTCGCCGGGCTCGCCCACGCACTCCCACGGCTTGGTCGCCTCTGACGTCGCGACGAGCGTGCGGAAGCGTTGGAAAAGGCCGGGATCGTCCAAGGGCTCGGCCCCGCCGAAGATGGCGGCGAGGCGTGGGGCGGGGACAAAGGGCGCGAGCACCAGGTCGATGAAGCAGCATTTGTCACACTGCCCGCACCATTCCACCAGCCGGGCGCCGGGATCGACGTGAAACGCCCGGTTGCAGCTCCGGAACAACGAGTGGTAGGCGGGGAGTCGGGCGAAGCGCTGGGCGACCCACAGCTCGCTGCGTGCCCGCAGGTAGGAGAAGTACTCGACCGAGCCAACCGTCTCCGCCAACCGGGCGCGAAATCGCTCCTCAAAGTCCAGGCTCTTGGAGTACTGGTGATTGATGGCCCGACCGGACACGACCAGGTTGCCCGCCGAGGCGGACCATTCGTTGGACATGATCACCTGGTTGCGGCCCGCCGCAGCGGCGGCCCACGTTGCGACCGCCGAGTAGATGCCGGTGACGGGCACGTGGCCGTTCAAGAAGCCGAGCTCACGGGACTGCAGCACCTGGGGATCCAAATGGCGGTCCACCCGGACGACGGGCAGACCGGTCGCCGCCGCCGGTTCCTCTATGGCGGCGAAGCGACGCCCTCCGTGGGCCACGACCAGGAGGGCGGTGTCCGGCGCCCGACGCCGTACCTCCTCGGCGGTGACGACCGAGTCGATACCGCCCCCAAAGGGCACGAGCGGTCGCGGCTCTCGTCGTGGGTATCGGGCCGTGGCCTCGCCCTCCCCGCTCCCCCGCCGATCCCCGGCGCGATCCCCCGGTGGATCGGCCGGAGCGGAGCGGATCTCCAACCCGGAGAGGTCGAGGCCGTTGCGATAGGCGAATTCGCCCAGCCCCTCGAGGTAGAAGCGGTGGAGGAAATTCCGCTCGGCTTCGCTCGAGGCCTCGCCCAGGTCGACGACGGGCGGGGCCGAGGTCTTGTAGTAGGAGACCCCGGCCAGCAGGTGCACCAGGCGGGCTGCGGCGACGACGTCCCTGGCCGCGACGACGCCCGCCCGGGCCGGAGCGGGCACGTCCAGCTCGAAGCGCTCGACGAAGCGGCGACCGCCCAGCGCATAGTGGCAAGACAGCCGGGTGCCGGCACGGTCGAGGTCGAACCCCTGATAGCAAAAGGTCCGAAGGTCCTGGCTGGTGGTGACGGCGTCCATAGCGAGCGGTCCGGCCATGCTACGGACGGAGCCGGGCCAGGAGCGCGAAGCGGCCGCAGGCACGACCGCCCGCCCCTCGGTGGCTGTAGAAGCGTGGGTCCGACGTGGTGTAGGGGCTGCGGTGGATCCGCTCGGGGGCGACGCCGGCCTCGGCCAGGATCCTCCGGTTCACGGCGGGCAGGTCGAGGCGCCATCGACCCGGCCCGTCCGGTGAGACGCCCGGGTCGCCGCCGCCGGTCCGGCGCCCGATGGCGTCGATCACGGGCCGGTCGACCTGGTACCGGGCGGGCGACACGGCCGGGCCCAGGTAAGCCGAGAGACGCTCGGTGCGCGCCCCCAGTCCGACCATGGCGGCAAGGGCGCGGTCGACGACGGCGCCCGCGGTGCCCCGCCAGCCCGCATGGACGCAGGCCAGGACCCGCGACGCGGGGTCGACGAGCACGATGGGGACGCAATCGGCGACGAGGACACCGAGGACGATGCCGGGGTCGGCCGTCACGATTGCATCCGCCGCCGGGAGGGCGTCGGTCATGGTGGTTGCGCCCCGGCCCCGCGCCGAAGCGTCGACGATGGCGACCTCCGCACCGTGCACCTGCTCGCCGAGCACAAGGTCCTCCGGGCCGGCACCGAGCGAGGTCAACGCCCGCCGGCGGTTCTCGAGGACCCTCGAGGGCTCGTCGCCCACGTGGAGCGCGAGGTTGAGGCTGCGAAAGGGACCCGTCGAGACCCCGCCCTCCCTGGTGGTGACCACCGCGTCCACCTCGAGCGGCTCGAGCGGCTCCACGTGGAGAACCTGCGCTTCCAGCGTGGTCGAGACGGTCTCTCCAATTTCCTGCGTGGGTGTCCCTTCGGGGTCTTGGGATCGTTCTGCGCGACCACTCGAAGGATCGGGCACCGTCCCCGGGCGAGCGTTCCTCGGAGCACCATAGCCAAGACGCGGTTCGCCGAGGTCCGAAGCCCGAGTCTGAGTAGGATCCTCGAGGTCGATCGTCACGGGGGCGGTGATGGACGTAGACGTAACCGAGAGTGCGTCCATTCTGTTCACGGACCTCGTTGGGGCAACGGACCTTTCGCAGTCCCTCGCACCCGAGGATGCCGACCGGATTCGGAGGGCCCACTTCGGCACGCTGCGAAGAGCCGTCGCCTCCGCCGAGGGCCAGGAGATCAAGAACCTCGGTGACGGGATCATGGTCGCCTTTCGGGCGGCGTCCACGGCGATCGCTTGCGCAGTCGCAATGCAGCAAGCGGTGGACCTGCAAAACCGTTGTGGCGGACACTCCTTGCGGATCCGGGTGGGCATCAGCCTCGGCGAGGTGACGAGGGAGGGCGACGACTACTTTGGCGCTCCGGTCGTCGAGGCCTCCCGGCTCTGTGCGCGGGCCGAGGGCGGCCAGATCCTCGCGACGCGACTGCTGCAGATGTCGGCTGGTCGACGGAGCGTGCACGGCTTCACGCCGCTCGGCGAGCTTCAGCTCGAGGGACTGCCGGAGCCGGTAGCCGTCGTGGACATCGAATGGGCGCCCCTCGCGGACGACCCAAGCGGTTCCCGAGAGGACGGGATCGCGTTGCCCCGCCGGCTCGCGGATCGGCCCGACACCGGGGTGATCGGCCGTCCTGAGCAGCTGTCGGCCCTGGCGGAGGCCTACAAGCGGGTTGCAAACCACAAGGGTCGCGAGGTGGTCCTCATCTCCGGAGAGGCCGGTCAGGGCAAGACCACCCTGGCGGCCGAGGCAGCACGCAGAGCCCAACGCGACGGTGCCATCGTCTTGCTCGGCCGCTGCGACGAGGAGCTCGGCGCCCCCTATTCACCGTTCGCCGAAGCTCTCAGCCACTACATCTCGAACGCGCCCGACGAGGTACTGGCGGCGCACGTAGCGGAGCACGGTGCCGAGCTGGCGCGGTTGACGAGAGCACTCGGGTCTCGGATCCGAGAAATTCCCAAGTTGAAGGAGGTGGACGCCGAGACAGGCCGCTACCTGCTCTATGCCGAGGTGCTCGGCATCCTGGCTTCGGCCTCGGAGAACCAGCCCGTGCTGCTGCTGCTGGACGACCTGCAGTGGGCCGACATGGCCAGCCTTCAGCTGCTGCGCCACCTGGTGAAGGCGTCCGATGCACTTCGCCTGCTCGTCGTTGGCACCTACCGCGACACCGAAGTGTCCTCGAACCACATCTTTTTCGAGACCCTCGCGACACTGCGGCGGGAGCGGGGTGTCAGTCGGCTCGCCCTGCGGGGTTTCGACGACCAGGAGGTCGTCGCGTTCTTGGAGGCCCGGGCCGGACACGAGTTGGCCATCGACGGCGTCGTGCTGGCCCACGCCGTCCACGAGGAGACCGACGGCAACCCCTTCTTCGTGAGTGAGATGCTGCGACACCTCTCAGAAGCAGATACCGCCGCGAGCGGCGGCGGGAACCGGGTCGCGAAAGCTCCCGCGCCGACCATGCTCCCGATCAGCCTCAACGAAGTGGTCGCCGCCCGCGTGGCCCGCCTCGGCCAAGATTCCATGCGGGTCCTCGGCATCGCAGCGGTCATCGGGCGGGACTTCGAGCTCACGCATTTGAGCCGGGTCACCGGGCGAGACGAAGACGAGTTGATCGATCTTCTCGACGCAGCGGGTGCCGCCTCGGTGGTCCGGGAGGTTCCCGACAGACCGGGGCACTACGCGTTTTGTCATGCGCTCGTCCAGCACGTCTTGTACCAGGACCTGGGGTCGACCCGGAGGGCCCGGGCGCACCGGCGGGTGGCCGAGGTCCTCGAAGAGCTGTGCGGGATCGATCCGGGTCCCCGGGTGGGGGAGCTGGCCCACCACTGGTTTCATGCGATGCAGGTATCCGATGCCGAAAGGGCCGTTCACTACTCCCACCTGGCAGGACTGGCCGCGCTCGAAGCGCTTGCGCCGGTCGATGCGGTGCGCTTCCTCCTCCAGGCCCTCGAGCTCTTGGACCAGCTTCGCGCGTCGGACCCGACGTTGGAGATGGACCTCCTCATCGACCTCGGGGTCGCCCAACGACAGGCCGGCATGGCGGACTTCCGGGAGACCCTGCTCAAGGCCGCTCGTCGGGCAAGGGCGCTCGGCGACCGGGATCGACTCGTCCGGGCGGCCTTAGCGAATAGCCGGGGTATGTATACCGCCCTTGGCGTGATCGACGAGGACAAGGTCGCGGTTCTCGAGTCGGCATTGCTGGCGGCTCCCGAGGGGGACAGCCGCGAGCGCGCCCTGCTGCTCGCGACGTTGTGCTCCGAACTCTCGTACGGACCACTCGACCCTCGACGGCTCGCCCTGGCGGATCAGACCTTGGAGATGGCGGAACGGTTGGCCGACCCTGCGACGCTGGTCGACGTCGTGAGCCTCGGGCTGCCACTCAGCATCCCGAGCATGCTCGAACAGCGCCGACTGGCGACCGGCCGGACCGTCGCAATGGCCCGGGACTTGGACGATCCGGGCCGCCTCTTTTGGGCGGTGTGCTTCGACCGCCTCAATTCCCTACAGGCGGGCGACTTCGAGCGCGGCCGCCAACAGCTGGACGTGATGACGAAGCTGAGCGATGAGCTTGGCCAACCCGTCATGCTCTGGGTGTCGGCCTACCATCAGGCGAGCGACGCGTTGCTGCTCGGGAACAGCGCACACGCGGAGGAGCTGGCTACCCGTGCCCTCGAGCTCGGAACCTCGAGCGCGCAACCCGACGCCTTTGGGTTCTATGGAGCCCAGCTGATGGTGACGAGGTACCAGCAGGGGCGTCTTGCCGAGCTCGCGTCACTCATCTCCGACGTGGCCCAACAGAATCCCGGAGTTGCGGCGTATCAGGCCGCCGTGGCATTGGGCCACACGGAGGCGGGCAACGACGCGGAGGCGTTGGCCCTGCTCGAGAAGGCGTCGGCCGACGGGTTCGTGGGCATCCTGCGCGACGTGACGCAGCTGGACGCGGTGGCCATCTACGTCAGGGTCACCACCGAGCTCGGTGCCCGGGGACCGGCCGAGCCCCTGTTGGCGTTCCTCGCCCCGTACCGTGATCAACTCGTCTTTCAGGGCGTGAGCGTGCACGACCCGGTCTCCTACTATCTGGGCGGGTTGTCGGCCGTCCTCGGCCGGGACGAAGCGGCGGAGTCGTACTTCGCCGAGGCCTTGGAGATGAGCATGCGGGGCCGGATGAGGTTCGCTCAGGCGCAGATCCAGCTCGCCTGGGGTCGAATCCTCATGGCGAGACCCGCGGCCTCGCAACAGCACCGGGCACGCGCGTTCCTCGAGGAGGCCCGCGCAACGGCGTCCGTGCACGGCTACGGAGCCGTCGAGCGCCGCGCCCTTCGCGCCCTTTGCGCCCTCCAACACCCCCAGCGACACGAGGACATCTCGGGTTCGCAGGCCTGAGAGGTGGCGACCGCTAGGAATTTGCGGTTATATGGCGCACACCGCGGCGGTGTGGTCGGCCCCACGGCCGGGGCCTGGCGGAGGGAGGCAATGGTGAGGACGCTGGTAGGCGCGAAGAACCTCGGGTTGGCGACTGTCGGGGCCCTCTCGGGACTTGTCGGCGGTCTCGCCCTCGGCGCCGGTGGACGGGTCGCTTCGGGGGCCACCGTGACGCACGTGCCCTGTGTGGTCAACGGGCCGACCGGGCTCATCGCGGCCATCGACGCGGCCAACACCGCGGGGGGTGGCACCTTGGACCTCGCGCATGGTTGCACCTACACCCTGACCCAAGTCGACAACCCGACGGATGGTGGCAACGGCCTCCCGGTGCTCGCGGCGCCGATCACGATCTCCGGCAGCGGGGGAACCAAGATCGTCCGCAGCGGCGCGCCGGCGACGCCCGATTTCCGGATCCTCGAGGTCGCTGAGGGCGCGACCGTGACCCTCACCGGCCTCACCATCGCCGGGGGTCAGGCTGCCGGTGAGGGATCTCAGGGCGGCGGCATCGACAACGAGGGCACCATCGCGACGCTGAGCAACGACACGGTCTCGGGCAACGCGGCCGCCATCGGGGGCGGCCTGTTCAACAACGGCACCGTCACGACCCTGACCAACGACTCCATCGTTGGTAACGCGGCTCCCGGCTCCGGCGGCGGGGTGGCCAACCTGGGCACGATCACGACGTTCGACTACGACACCGTCTCGGGCAACACGGGCGGCGGTGGCGCCGGCATCCTGAGCGGCGGGACGATCACCGCCCTCGACTACAGCACCATCTCGCACAACCAGCTCACGGCAAACGGCGCCGGCGGTGGCATCGCCAACAACTTCGGCACCATCCACATGAGCAGCGACACGATCTCGGGCAACTCGGCCACCGCGGGGCCGCAGGCGTCCGGCGGCGGCATCGACAACTCCGGCCTGCTCACCCTCGCCAACAGCTCGGTGACCGGCAACGTCGCCACCGGCGTCGGTGGCGGACTCCGGAACGAGGAGCAGGCCGACGACCCCTTCGTCTTCACGGTGACGACGACGCTCATCAAGGGCAACACCGTCACCTCTCCCGCCGGGCCGGCCACCGGTGGTGGCGT
Source organism: uncultured Actinomycetes bacterium (assembly GCA_963773635.1). Classification (GTDB taxonomy): domain Bacteria; phylum Actinomycetota; class Acidimicrobiia; order Acidimicrobiales; family RAAP-2; genus CAVZBW01. The sequence goes on from CAVZBW010000005.1 coordinate 2,765,973, forward strand.
CTACAACGCGGGCGAGCTCAACCTGACCAACAGCACGGTGGTTTCCAACCAGGCGACGACGTCCACCGGCCGGGCCGTGGGGGCGGGGCTCTACAACGCCGGTTCCCTGACCCTCACCAATGCCGGGGTCAGCACCAACGTGGTCTCGGATCCGGGTGGCGAGGCCGAGGGTGGTGGCCTCTACGTCGACGAGGGTTCGACCAAGACGGCTCTGGTCGGCAGCACCGTGGTGGGGAACCGGGCCGTCGGCGCACAACCCCACGGTGGGGGGATCCTCTACTCGGGCGGCGCCCTCGTGTCGCTCACGGCCACGGCCGTGGCGGCCAACAAGCCCGAAAACTGCTTCCCGATCGGCAGCGTCACCGGCTGCTCCGGCTGACCCGCCGGCGGGGCGGAGGCGGTCCCACCCGGCCTACGCGACGTCGCCCAGGCCGCTCTCGCTCTCCCCGCCGGGGCTGAGGTTGGCGATGTCCACCACCTCGGAGCTCGGCGGGACCGGCGCACGGACCCGGGCGCCGTAGTGGGAGAGCGTGATGGACACGCTGCCCACGCCGCTCCCCGGCGGCGTCGACTGCAGGCGGGCCACGTGCCCTTGGTCGTCGATCCAAACCGTGACGTGCGTCTTGGCGTCTCCCGACCTCGGGGAGAGCGCCGAGATCTGGTACCCGACCGACTGGGAGAACGTGGTGGCCTTCGAGGCGGGGGCGCCGTTCGCCGCCTTGCGCAGGTCCACGGTGACCGCGTACCGGTGCGTCGTGGCAGCACCGAGCTGTGCCGTGCCCTCGGGCACCGCCTTGACGGTCCCCCACGCGATCTCGTCGAGCAGGAGCGCCGCGTTCACCGCTTCCACCTGGTTCACGAACTGGGGAATGGGCGAGCCCGGGCCCGGCTTCTCGTTGAGCCCTGCGGAGATCCACGACTTGCCGGCCGGGAGCGCCGAGGCGCCGGTCGCCGGCGGCGGCTCCCGCACGTACAGCGCCTGGGGGATGAAGACGACCTGTTCGGTGCCGGTGGACTCGCGGAGCTCGACCTTGCCCTGGATGGCCGACAGGTCGTAGGTGCCCCGCCCCGAGATGCTGGGTTGACTCTTGCCGAGCAGCCTTCCGGGCGTGAGGTCGAGGGCGACGGTCTCCGTCAGCCGGCCGGTGTCGGCGGCGGCCTGCACGACGGCGCGCACCTCGGGTGACGCCGCGGAGAGGCCGGTGGTGGTCGCGGTGGACGAGGGCGCGGTCGTGGCGCCGGCGCCTCCCGAGGCGACCACGGTCGCCGCGACGGCGACAGCCGCCAACCCGGCGACGCGCCGGACCCGGCCCCGAGCGGTCACGGCCCTAGACCAGCCCCGCCTGCTGGACGAGCTGGGCGGCCAGCTGGTCGTTGCCGAGCGCCACGACGTTGATCGTCGCCGGCGAGATCGTGCCGAGCGGCGTGAGGGCCGGGTTGGGGGCGATCCCGGGCCGGGCCGGGTACTCGAAGTCGTCGCTGTTCGAGATGATGCGCTGACCGGCCGGGCTGACGAGGAACCGGAGGAACGCCTCGGCCTCGTGCCGGTGCGCGCTCGAGGCCAGCACGGCCGCACCGGAGACGTTCTCGACCGAGCCCACGTTGTGGTCCGGGAAGTAGTACAGCGCGCTGTGCATCGCCCCTTTGCCAACCTCCAGCTGCAACCGGTACCAGTAGTACTGGTTGATGATCCCCGTGGCCACGTCGCCCCGGTTGACCGCGGCCGCCACCCCCTCGTCGTCCTGGTAGATCTCGGCGTTGCGCTTGAGCCCGGCGAGCCACTGCTGCGCCTCGGCCTTGCCGTACGTCGCGATGACCGCCCCGACCAGGGGGAGAAAGTCCGAGTCGGTCGGGGCGACGGCGACCTTGCCCTTCCATTGTGGCTGAGCCAGATCGAGCAGTGACGTCGGGAGGTCGCCGGACTTGACCAGGGCCGGGTCGTAGGTGAGGGCGCTCACTCGTAGGGCCACCCCGACCCAGTGCCCCGAGGGCGAGCTGTCCTGGGCGGGCACCTGGTCGAGCACGTCCGTACTCAGCTTGGCCAACAGCCCGTGCTCCTGGAGATCCATGAGCTCGGGGGAGTTCTCGGTGAGGTAGACGTCCGCGGGCGACGCGCCACCCTCCTGGAGGATCTGATCGGCCAGCACCACGCCGTCGTTGGTGCGGACGCTCACGTGGATGCCGGTCTCGCGGGTAAACGCCGAGACGAGGGCATCGGTGAGCTGGGGGTGCTGACCGTTGTAGAGGACGATGGAGCGGGCATCGCCCCCGCTCGCGCACCCTCCGAGCGCAGCCGCCGCCAGCGATCGCCACGAGGCAGGCCGACGGCGACCCGGCGACCTCCCCGACCGGCACCTCGCGATCATCGGAGCTGCCCGCCGCCGGGCGGTTTGGTAGACGACGACCGGGCCGGACACCAGCAGCCCGACGAGCTCCCCGACCCGGGGAGCCTGGTGGCTGAACACCTTGGCCGTCACGATCGGCGCGTCGGAGCCGGCCCCCTCGCCGAGCTCGGTCCCGACCAGGGTGAGCCGCACCAGGGTCTCCGGTCCGTAGTAGGTGCAGCCGGTCACCTGGCATGGCGCCCCGGCGGCGCAGTCATCGGTGACCGCGCCGTCCGACAGGGGGTGGATGTCGATCTGCTCGGGGCGGATCACGACGTGGACGGCACCCTCCACACGATCGTCGGCGATCGGCAACGTTCCGAGCGCGCACTGGACGAGCCCGTGCGCGGCCTGCCCGGGGATCACGACCGCCTCGCCCACGAAACGGGCGACGTCGAGGTCGGCCGGGGCGGCGTAGAGGCGGGATGGCGTCGCGGTCTGGACCAGTCGCCCGTCGCGGAGGACCGCCACCTCCCTCCCCATGGAGAGCGCCTCGGCCTGGTCGTGCGTGACGAGCACGGCGGTGCTCCCCTCCTCGGCGAGGGCATGGAGCACGGCCTCGCGCGTCTCGACCCGCAGGGCTGCGTCGAGCCCCGAGAACGGCTCGTCGAGCAGCACCAGCCGCGGGCGCGGGGCGAGGGCTCTCGCCAGGGCCACCCGGCGCTGTTCACCGCCCGACAGCTCGTGCGGCAGGCGGCCGGCGTAGTCGCGTCCGAGGCCCACCAGGGCCAGCATCTCGTCGATCCTGCGGCCGGCCTTTCGCTCGGCGCGTGGCAGGCCGAATCCGACGTTGCCGGCGACGTCGAGGTGGGGGTAGAGCGCGCCCTCCTGCGCCACGTAGCCGACGGCGCGGCGCTCGGGCGGGAGGTGCTGGGATCCGGCCTCGGCCACGACGGCGCCGCCCACCTCGATGCGTCCCTCGTCGGGAGCGATGAACCCGATGATGAGCCGGAGCAGGGTCGTCTTGCCGCTCCCCGACGCCCCGAGGATGGCGGTGAGCGTGCCCTCGGGGACGAGGAGGTCGACCCCGCTCAGCACGGGACGGGCTCCGTAGGCCTTGCCCACGCCCCGGCATCGCAGCTCGGCCACCTCAGGTCCCTCCCGCCGCGCGGGTCCTGCCGAAGCGGCTCATGAGCACGTAGGTGGCGGCGAGGGCGAGCACGATCAGGACCGCCCCGTAGGGCGCGGCGGCGGCGAAGGCCACGGTGCGGCTGTTCGCCCAGAATTGCGTGCCGAGGGTGTACATGCTCGGCGGCAGCAGGATCTGCGCGGTGGAGAGGTCGCCGAGCACGAAGGCGAACACCAGCACGGCGCCCGCAGCCAGTCCGGGCCGCACGAGCGGCACGGTGACTCTCCAGAGCGTGCGCAGGGGCCCGAGGCCGAGCGAGCGCGCCGACTCCTCCATGGCCGGCTCGATCAGCCCGAGGGTGCTGCGCAGGGCCACCACGGCGAAGGGCACGAACAACATGGCCTCCGCGAGGACGAGCAGGGGCACGCTGCCGTAGAGGGGCCGCACGTAATGGCTCGCGGCGTACGCGAGCGCGATGCCGGCCACGAGGTCGGGCAGCGCGAAGGACAGGTACACGCTCCGCTCGAGCAGGGTCGAGACCCTGCCTTTGTAGCGCACCGCCAGGATGGCCATCGGCAGGGCGAGGAGGAGGGCCACGACGGCGGCGCCGAGCCCGAGCAGGATCGAGGTCAAGGTGGCGGGCCACAGGTACTGCAGGTTTGCCGCGGCACTCGACAGCGCCGCGCTGCTGCTCTGGGTGAACCAGTACACGAGCATGCCGACGGGGATGCCGAGGCTGATCGCGACCAGTACGCCCAGCCCGACGAGGACCACCGGTCTGCTGCGCCCGAGCTCGTAACGCACGGCGCCCCGGCGGACGCCGTGGCTCAGCCGCGTGTAGTTGGCACCGCCACGGAGGCGGCTCTCGACGAGGAGGACGACGAGGCATAAGACGATGGAGAAGAACGAGAGGGCGGCTGCGCCCGAGGCGCTGAAGCTGATCTGGTACTGGGCGTAGATGTTGAGGGTGAACGTCTGGTACTTGAGCGCCACGAAGGCGTCGAACTCGACCAGCGCGTCGAGGGCGACCAGCAACAGTCCCCCGAGGAGCGCAGGTTGGATCTGCGGCAGCACGACGCGGGTGAAGGTCCTCCAGGCCCCGAGCCCGAGTGACCGGGCCGTCTCTTCCAGGGCGGGGTCCATGACCCGGAGGGAGGCGGCGACCAGGAGGAAGACGATCGGGTAGTACGAGAAGGCGATGATCCCGGCGGCCCCGGCGAATCCCTGGAGCCACGTGCCGATCGTCGCCCAGGCGTAGCTGGTCACGAACAGGGGCACCATGAGCGGCGCCACGAGTAGCAGCGCCCAGAGGCGGCGCGCCGGCAGCCGGGTCCGCTCGACCAGCCACGCAGCCGCGACCCCGAGGAGTCCGCAGACGGGGGTGGCGACGAGCGCGACCAGGAGGGTGTGTCCGAGGAGGCTCAGGGAAGAGGAGTTCTTGATCGAGGCCCACGCACCCGACCACCCACCCTGGAAGGCCTGGACGATCGTGAAGACGACCGGCAGCACCACGATCAGGGCGACCACCAGGCAGACGAGGAACAGCCCGCGCGGGACGTTCGCGATGCGCCTTCCGGATGCCGTCGGTGACATGATCAGTGGCGTTCACCCGGTGGGATGCGGGCGGTACGCCCGCTCTGGTCGCCGACCGACCTCCATCCCGGGAAGCACCACCGTATTGTAGGAGCAGCGACGATCGTATCTGAGGGCGTCCTAATCCCGAGGGGACTCCTGCATGCTCCGAGAGCGTTGTGCCGGTGGCCCCAACTCGCCCGGACGGCCGGTTTTCCGTGACGGGCGATTTTGACCCCTTACTACTACGACGTGTAGAACAGCAGGCTGTTGCCGACGGGCCGGGAGGACGTGATGGTCGATAGAGGACAGGCGAGAAGAGCGTTGCTCGTCATCTCGACCATGGTCAGCGTTCTCATCTTCGCGCTCAGCTCTGCTTCAGCGGGCGCGCTCTCCGCGAGTGCCGGTGCTCAGGTCAACCGCCCGGTGCCGGCGTCCATACAGGACATCCCGCTCACCAACCAGCTCGACCAGCCCGTAAGCCTCTCGACGTGGAGTGGCAAGACGGTCGTGCTCGTTCCCTTCCTGACACTGTGTTCGGACATCTGCCCTCTCACCACGGGTGTCCTTTACCAGGTTCAGCGTGCGTTGAAGAAGGACCATGCCTCCGGGCAGGTGCAGATCGTCGAGCTGACCGTCGATCCCGGTCGCGACGACCCCGCCCGGTTGGCCGCCTACGCCAACTTGACGGGCGCCAACTGGCAGCTGGTCACCGAGTCGCCGACCGACCTGGCCACGATCGCCAAGTTCTTCGGTTTCTCCTACCAGAAGGTGCCCGAGGACAATCCCCCCGATATCGACTGGCTGACCGGCAAGCCGCTTACCTACGACCTCGACCACTCCGACGGCTTCGTCATCCTCGACCCCAAGGGGAACGAGCGGTTCGTGAACGGTGCCGCCCCCGATTTCAAGGGGCGGCTCAACCCCAAGCTCGAGCACTTCCTCTCGCCGCTCGGCCACCAGCACCAGGATCACCCGGCGAAGCCGAGCTACACGGCCGCGACCATCCTCGGGGCCCTCGGGCTCTCGCTGCACCGCAACCTGGCGGCTGCTGGTTGAACGGGTCCCGCCATGCCCACCGCCGGCTGCGGTGGGGGGCGCCGCTGGTCCTTGTCTCCTCGATGGCGCTCGCGGCCTGCGGCGGCGGGTCGCCGAGCTCCATCGCAAAGACATCCCATCCGAGCGGCCCCACCTACGAGGTCTCCACGGCCAAGGTCGGAAACCTCGGGACGATCCTCATCGACGGGAAGGGTTACACGCTCTACCTGTTCCTCCCCGACAACGCGTCCGGACGGTCGACCTGCTTCGGCCTCTGCGCAGCACAGTGGCCGCCGCTCACGCTGCCGAGCGACGTCTCTTCCCCCGTCGCGGGCCCGGGCGTGAAGTCCACGCTCCTGGGCACGACGACCAGGCCGGGCGGAGCTCGCCAGGTCACCTACGCGGGCTGGCCGCTCTACCTGTGGCCCAACGACACCCAGCCGGGTCAGGCGACGGGCCAGGGCATCAACAACCTCGGCGGGCTCTGGTACGTCGTGAGCCCATCCGGCGAAGCCGTGCGCTGATCGCTACGCCCGGCCTACCTCCCCGTGGGATCGTCCAGGGGGAGCAGCGGTGTCCCGCAGGCGCACATGTACGTCGAGTCGGGCGTAACCCCCGGACAGTGGCACTCGGCTTGGATGACGATTCGGCAGTTGCACTCTTGATGGGTGCAGGTGAGAACCATTCCCTGGGTGTACTCGGGCACTTCTACCTCACTTTGACGACTCGCCGCCGGGTGCGAGACAGCCCTCTTCCGGACTGGCCGCGATCACCGACGTGACCGCGTGGGCTTGCGACCGGCCCTGGGAAGGGCCTGTCGCAGGATCTCGGCCTGGAGCACGGACACCGTCTCCGCGAAACGCTCGAGTGTCGTGCTCGGATCACCGCTGGCTTCCAGTGCCTCCCACATCAGCTGTGCACCGTGGTCACCCTGCGTGTTGACCGCCGCGAAGCGCACCGTGCGACCCTCGAGTCGCCTTCGCAGCAGACCCTTGTTGGACAGACGGTCGAGGACTGTCGCCACCGTCGTATAGGCGTGGTCGGGGAGGCGGTCGGCAACGGCTCGGCCAGTCTGCTCCTGGCCTGGGCGTTCCCAGAGGATCTCCATGACCCTTTGCTCGAGCTGGCCCAGCCGCACCGTGCCGCACCGGCAGTCGGTGCACGTGCACGGGGAGCAGGTGCATCTCGGGTTGTCGCACGTTCTCGTCATGCTCATTGCCAGCACCCGTCCAGTGACGTCCGACCCTCAACAGGGGCAGCGTTTGCGAAAGCTCCGCTCACACCATCAGGACGAGCATATAAGCCATTGTCACGCACATGGCGATGTGGCACGCGACCTCAAGTCGTGGGGCGATCGGGGACTCTTGGCCCCGAGTCACCGTCCCACGGTGGGTCGTGTCTGCCCCGTTGTTGGGCGACGATCCCGTACCGACCGTAGAGAGCGCCACGATCCGTGACGGGGAGCGCCTCCCGATCGCGTCGAGCTGCCGGACTGCCGATACGAGCAGGACGACGACGAGGAACAACGTGAGGAGCGGGTCGCCCTCGCTCGGAGCGGCCGACATCGAAATGCCGGCCAAGTGTCGTGAAGACGGCATCGGCATACCGAGCCAGTACATGTAGAGCATCGAGCAGGCCATGACCATGTGGATGAGCGGGTGCGCTGCGTGATCCGTGGCGGCAGACGCCCAGAGCCCGTTGTCGGCCAGGCGCCGTAGGGTGAGGTAGAGGAAGTACGACGCCATGATGGCGAAGACCACTTCCCAGAGCCCGACGGGAAGCGCATTCCAATGCGGGGCCAGCATCCCCGCCATACCGAGCCCCATCAGCACGTGGGCGATGTCGACGTCGGAATGCGTGCGGCGACCGAGGCGCCCGGCGAGGAGCGACCGCCCCAGGCAGTAGACGGAGACGGCGATCATCAACATGGCGAAGGTGTAGGCGAGCCATGTGGGATCCGGCACCGTTCAAACCGCCCGCACGAGCCGCCCGGATGCCCCCACCCCGGGCGTCCGGACGGCTTCGGTCGCCGGATTCGGCTGCACCGGCCAATAGGCGAGGGCGAGCGCTATGAGAAGCGGCCCGGAGTTGGGATCGGTCGCGCCCCCGGCGAGGATCATTCCGAGGTTCTGACCGAAGAGCCAGATCACAGCTGCGGTGATCATCGCCAGGACGAGGATCGCTCGGGCCAGGGGTGGCGGGAAGAAGATCCCGGTGGCCACGACGAGGAAGACCGCGGTCAGGACGACGGCGACCGTGAGTCCCTGCTGGGAGATGAGGGATTCGACGTGACGGTCGAGGGTGGCCAGCCAGCTGGGCTCGCTCTGGCTCGCGTCGTCGATGACGTCGTGGATGCCCTGAGGAGACCGGCCCGAGCCCGTCATCGTGAGGAACGCCATCAGGACCCAGAGGACCGCCCACACGGCCTTGGAGGCGGCCTCTCCGACTCCGCGGGCGGCGACGGAGACCGGGTGTGATCCGCCACGCTCAGCGGGCCACAGGACCACCGCGAGGAGGGCGTAGAAGAGCACCGCTCCCGGACCTCCGCCAACCGGCGTTCCGTTCCCGTGGAGCACCCCGCCGAGGCCTTCGCCGAACCACCACACGCCGAGCGACCACACGATGGAGGCGGCCAGGGAGGCCTTCACGGTGGGCCGACACGCGATCCCCAGTCCGATCAGGACTTGGATGAGCGCGAAGAGCCCGTTCGTGAGGCCAGGGTGGTGCGAGACGATCGACGCGTTCCAGCTGATCGACTGGGCGATGGTGTGTGGGTTGCCGTCTGCCGTGGCGTCGAGCATCCCGCTGAACCCGTTCGGGCCGGTCGTGAACATGAAGGACTGCAGCTGCAGCACCCCGTCGATCAGCCAGAGCGCCGCCAGCGTGAGCTGCAGCAGGCGGCGTTGGTCCGTCCTGCTGCGCCGTCGCCCGATATCGGCGGCGCCGAGGCGGACGGGGCGCTCAACGGTGACGCGTTCGCTCTGCAGGGTCATGTCGCCTCGCAGGTGGGGTCGGGCCTGCGTCGGTCGCCCCCGATCGGCCCCTACTACGCTTTGTAGTTGGGTTTCCTATTTGTACCAGAAGCGGAGGGGGTCGCCAAGTTCCGCATTGGCGGACCACTGCCGGGAGCGTTCTAGGATCGCCGGGTGCCCTCCGAACCGCGGGACACCGTCACGCTCGGCGTCGCCGGTATGCACTGTGCCTCGTGCGTTGCCCTCCTCGAAGAGGTGCTCGTGGAGGAGCCAGGGGTACTACGCGCCATGGTCGACCTCGACGCCGGCACCGCCAAGGTGATCTTCGATCCCTCCGAGATCGACGCCGGCAGGCTCTGCGCTCTCGTGACCGAGCAGGGCTATCCGGCGTCCGTGGCCGCGAGCACTGCCTCCTAGCGCCCGACCAGATGGCCCTCACCGCTAGCCGCGCCCGGGCCACCACCACCTCGCCACGAGAGGTCTCCCTCACCATCGACGGCATGACGTGTGGTGCCTGCGCGGCTCGCATCGAGCGGCGCCTCAATCGCCTCGACGGCGTGCAGGCCCGGGTGAACTATGCGACCGAGCGCGCCACCGTCGTCCTGCCGGACGACCTGACGGTCGACCAGCTGATCCGAACCGTCTCCGCGACCGGGTACTCGGCGCAGGTCGTGCGCGACGAGGTGCGGGAGGTGGCGGCGGAGGGCGATGAGGTGGAACGGCGGGTCCGCTCGCTGAGGAGGCGCCTCATCGTGTCGGCGCTTCTCTTCATGCCCCTCTGCGATACGTCCATCGCGTTCTCGATCGTGCCGACGTTGCGGTTCCCGGGCTGGCAGTGGCTGCTGGTGGTCTTGGCCGCCCCAGTCGTGACCTGGGCAGCCTGGCCCTTCTACCAGGCGGCCGTACGGAGCGCCCGGCACGGCGTGGCGACCATGGACACGCTCGTCTCGATGGGCATCCTCTCGGCCACCGGCTGGTCGTTGTACGCGATGTTCTTCCGGGACACCGATCGTTCCGCCGAGTCTGCGCTTTATGTCCTGATCCATCGATCGGGCGGTTCGATCTACCTGGACGTGGCCGCAGGGGTGACCACGTTCCTGCTGCTCGGCCGATACTTCGAGGCGTGGTCGAGGAAGCGGAGCGGCAGCGCGCTGCGTGCCCTCGCCACAGTCGGGGCGAAGGAGGCCACGGTTCTCGACGATTCGGGCGTCGAGTCCAGGCGTCCGACGGCGGAGCTCAGGGTCGACGACAGGTTCGTCGTACGACCCGGCGAGACGGTCGCGACCGACGGCGAGGTCGTCGCCGGGCAGACCGCCGTCGATCGTCGTGTGATGACCGGCGAATCGCTGCCTGCGGAAGCGGGCCCCGGTGACGGCGTCCTCGGGGGGACGGTCGCGCTCACCGGTCGCATCGTGGTCCGGGCCACCAAGGTGGGTGGGGACACCCAACTGGCCCAGATGTTGCACCTTGTCGAGCGGGCCCAAAACGAGAAGGCCGCCGTGCAGAAACTGGCCGACCGCATCGCCAACGTGTTTGTCCCGCTGGTCGTGGGCGTCGCTCTGATCACCCTGATCTCGTGGTGGATGGTCACCGGTTCGGCGTCGGCCGCCTTTAGCCCGGCGTTGTCGGTGCTGATCATCGCGTGCCCGTGCGCCTTGGGGCTGGCCACGCCTGCGGCCCTGTTCGTGGCGTCTGGGACGGGGGCCCGCTTCGGCATCTTCTTCAAGGGCTATCGCTCCCTCGAGGCCTCTCGTGCGGTCGACACTGTCGTCCTCGACAAGACCGGCACCCTTACCGAGGGTCGGATGGCAGTCGCCCACGTCGAGCCCGCTTCCGGCACGGCTCGAAGCACGCTGCTCCGCCTTGCCGGCGCGGTCGAAGCTGCATCGGAGCACCCCGTGGGCCGGGCCGTCGCAGCTGCGGCCGCCGAGGAGCTCGGGGCACTTCCGACGGTCGAGTCCTTCCTGGCGCAGCCGGGGCTGGGTGTGAGCGGTGTCGTCGACGGGGACTGCGTCTCCGTCGGGCGCCCCGGCCACGACGATGACGCGGACGAGCTGGGCCCCTCGATATGGAGCCTCTGTCGGACCTGGGAGGAGCGGGGGTGCACCGTGGTGGTGGTGCGGCGCGGAGGCAGTTTCATCGGGCTACTGGCGGTATCCGACGTCGTCCGCCCATCGGCCGCCCCCGCCGTGTCCCGCCTGCGACGCCTCGGTCTCGACTGCCTGCTGTTGACCGGAGACAGCGAGACGACCGCAGGAGTTGTCGCCGGGTCCGTCGGCGTCGACAGGGTTGTCGCTGGAGCGCTCCCGACCGAGAAGGTGGCGATAGTCCGCCAGCTCCAAGACGAGGGTCGGTCGGTGGCCATGGTGGGAGACGGGGTCAACGATGCACCGGCCCTGGCCGTCGCCGACCTCGGCCTGGCGATCGGCTCGGGCACCGATGTGGCCATCAACGCCGCGGACCTGATCATCGTCCGCAGCGACCTCCGGGTCGTCGCGACCGCCATCACTCTCGCTCGGCGGACCCTCAGGACGATCCGCGGCAACCTCGCCTGGGCGTTTGCTTACAACCTGGTCGCGATACCGGTCGCCGCGGCCGGCCTGCTCAACCCCCTTATCGCCGGCGCGGCGATGGCCCTGTCGTCGGGATTCGTGGTCTGGAACAGCTCGCGCCTGAGCCGGATCCCCCCGCCGTAAGGCACTGCGAACCTGGCGACAGCAGTGGTCCGGCGGCGCGCCGCCGGGGTCAGGCGAACTTCGGCATGACCGCGGTGCCGAACCGGCGCAGCGAGTCGCAGATGTCCCCGTGCTCGATCGTCCCTGCCTGGACCAGCATCAGCAACAGGTCCACGACCTGGTCGGCGTACCAGCTCACCTCCCCGATGCACGTCTCCGGGCCGCCGAGGACCATCGAGTGCATGGCCCGCATGTCCGCTTTCGTCCCGGACGCGCTCACCGACCCGAGCGAAGCGCTCCCGGTACCACGAGTAGCTCTCGTCGGTCGCCCCCTCCATCTTGGCCATGCTGGCGTAGGTGTGCTCGACGAGGTTGGCGTACCAGGAGACGCCCTCGTAGCCGCGGCTCAGGGCGTCGTGGTCGTCCTTGCCGCAGAACATCCAGGGTCTCATCGGCTCGATCTCGTGAGCAGTCCGAACTTCACGCGCCCCCCTTGCCTCGATCGCCGTATCCTACGCCACGTGGATTCGTACCCACGAAGCACCTACAGTAACACTGCAGATTCTAGTGGCACCCGGCAGCGGCCGCCATCGGCGCCCGAGCGAGTGACGGAGCCGTTCTCCGTCGGCGGGGTCGGCGAGGTTCGGATCGTGGGCGACCGTCGCGGTGATCCACAGGCGCCGAGCGTGGTTTTCCTACACGGAGGCGGCCAGACCCGCCATTCGTGGGGCGGGGCCGCAGCGGCCGTTGCCGCTCGCGGCTGGCAGGGGATCACCGTCGATCTGCGCGGCCACGGAGACTCTGGCTGGGCGGCAGACGGCGACTACCGGGGCGTCAGCTTTGCCGGCGACGTGCTCGAGGTGCTGCGAGAGCTGCCACCCCGTCCCGTGCTGGTCGGCGCCTCGCTCGGCGGGCTCACGTCGATGCTGCTCGCCGGCGAGCTCGCTCCGGACATCGCCCGCGCCATCGTGCTGGTCGACATCGTTCCCGACATGGAGGCGGCGGGAGCGATGCGGATCCAGGCGTTCATGACGGACAGGTCCGCGTCGGGGTTTGAGTCGCTCGAGGAGGTGGCCGACGCCATCGCCGCCTACAACCCGCACCGCCCCCGACCCGCCGACCTCGACGGGCTCCGCAAGAACCTCCGGCGCCGGGGCGACCGCTGGTACTGGCACTGGGACCCCGCCTTCATGGACACCACGTCGCCCCTCCGGCCATCCGAGGTGACCGACGTCGATCGGATGCACGCCGCCGTGGCCCGGATCGTTGCCGGCGGCGTCCCCGTGCTCCTCGTCCGCGGCCGGATGAGCGACCTCGTGAGCCAGCGGAAGGCCGACGAGTTTCTCGCTCGCTTCCCCGAGGTCGAGTTCGTCGACGTGTCCGGCGCCGGCCACATGGTGGCGGGTGACCGCAACGACGCGTTTACCCGGGCCATCCTGGACTTCCTCGATCGGCACGCCACGACGCCGGGGTGAGGGCGGTCTCGTCGTTGAGAGCGGGCGACGGGAATCGAACCCGCGTTCTCAGCTTGGGAAGCTGATGTTCTGCCTCTGAACTACGCCCGCGGCCGGAGGCCACACTATCGTCTCCCTGGGAAGTGGGTCAGTTGCGACCCTACGCAGCGAGGAGCTGCTGGGCCCTACCGGCCCGAAGGATGTTCTTGGCAGCGTTCACGTCTGCGTGCTCTTGGTGGCCGCAGGCACCGCACACGAACGACACGCCTCGCCGGTTCCCGCTGTCGGTGTGCCCACATTTCGAGCACCGACGGCTGGTGTTGCGGGGATCGACCGCGATGACGGTCCTACCAGCTTCTTCCGCTTTGTAGGCAATCATGGCGAGCAGGGTTCCCCACCCGGCGTCGTGAATGGATCGGTTGAGGCCGGCCTTGGCACGGGCGCCGTTGGGTTCGTAGGCGCCGGTGCCGTTGGGACGAGGTTTGGGCCTCCTCTTCATGTTGGTGATGGCCAGGGCTTCGTGGACGATCAGGTCGTTCTCCGCCACGAGTGTCGCCGACAGCTTGTCGAGGGCGTCTTTCCTGCGGTTGGCGATCCTTCGGTGGGTGGCGACCAGGGAGGCGACGGCCTTGCGGCGGCGGTTGGACCCTCGCCTTTTCGAGGCCACCTGGCGCTGGGCTCGAGCCAACTCTTGCTCGGCCGCTCGACCTGGGCGAGTTCCCTCCACGGTCCCACCGTCGGAGGTGGCAACGAGCACTCCTACCCGAGGTCGATGCCGACCGCCCTACCGGTGGCTGGGAGGGTCCGGGCCGGGACGTCCACGCACTGGAGGGACGCCCACCAGTGCCGTCCCTCCCGGCGCACCGTGATGGCCTTGGGCGTGCCTCGGATCGAGCGGTGGAGGTGGAGCTTCACCGCACCGATGCCCTTGAGGTGGAGCCGACGGCCATCCTCCAGGGCGGCGTTGTAGAGCTCACACTGGGCGGCCAGCAGCCGCTCAAGGGCAGCCGTCTGCTTGACCGTGGGGTACAGCCGGTAGCGGAAGGTCCGGCTTCGAGTCATCGACTGAAAGGTACGAAAAGGGTGTCACAAGCTGGGTGGCCCGGTGAATCGAAATGACCAACTACCTTGTTCTGCGCCACGTTCTTCGCCACGCCCCGTGGTGAGTTCGCCGGGCGCCCCTCGTTACTGGGGCACGAGAATCAGGAGGACCCTTGCCCGTAAGGATCGCCATCGGCCTGTCGATCACGGTGATCGCCCTCGTCGTCGCCGGTCGCCGGTTCCACTGGGTGTCCCGGCTCGTCCGCTCCGGCCGGGCGGATCCGAAGCGGGCGCGAGGCAGCGTCTTTCCCAAGGCGGAGGCGGAGGTCACCGAGGTGGCCGGTCAGCGCAAGCTCCTCCGATGGACGATCCCCGGCGTGGCCCACTTCTTTACGATGTGGGGCTTCACCATCCTCCTCTTCACGATCGTGGAGGCCTACGGCTGCCTCTTCCAGCGCGACTTCCACTTCCCGGGGATCGGGCACACCGCGGTCCTCGGGTTCCTCGAGGACTTCTTCATCACCGCCGTGCTGCTGGCGCTCATCACCTTCACCATCATCCGGCTCATCAACGCCCCGAGGCGGCGGGAGCGGACCTCACGCTTCTACGGCTCGCACACGGGTGCCGCGTGGCTGGTGCTGGCCATGATCGCCGGGGTCATGATCACCCTCCTCCTGTACCGGGGTGCGCAGGTCAACACGGGGTACTTCCCGTTTGGCTGGTGGGCCTTCGCCTCGCACATCGTCGGCCAGGCCCTCCACCCGCTCGGCACCGGGGTCAACAGCGTGCTCGAGGCGACGTTCCTGCTGCTCAACATCGCCGTCATCGTCGGCTTCCTCGTGTTCGTCTCGTACTCCAAGCACCTGCACATCTTCGTGGCGCCGATCAACGTCGCCTTCTCCCGGCGCCCACGGGCGCTCGGAGCGCTGTACTCCACTCCGGACATGGACATGGAGAACGTCACCGAGGACACCGTCTTCGGCGTCGGCCAGATCGACCACTTCTCCTGGAAGCAGATGCTCGACTTCGTCACGTGCACCGAGTGCGGCCGCTGCCAGTCGGTGTGCCCCGCCTGGACAACGGGGAAGCCGCTCTCTCCGAAGCTGTTCATCATGGGTCTCCGGGACAACATGTTCTCGTCCGCGGGTCGGCTGCTCGCCGCCCAGGGAGGCTCCAACGGGTCGGGGGAGTCGGCCAACGGCTCGGGCTCCGCCGAGGTCGAGCCCGAGAGCCTGGTCCCGAGGGTCATCGATCCCGACGTCCTGTGGTCTTGCACCACCTGCGGCTCCTGCGTCGAGCAGTGCCCCGTGGACATCGAGCACGTCGACGCGATCGTCGACATGCGGCGCTACGAGGTGCTGATGGAGTCCCGCTTCCCGACCGAGGCGGGCCTCATGCTGCGTAACATCGAGAACCAGGGCGATCCGTGGGGTCTCGGCCAGTCCAAGCGCACGGAGTGGACCGAGGTCCTGGACTTCGAGGTCCCCGTGGTGACCGACTCCATCCCCGACGACGTCGAGTACCTCTTTTGGGTGGGGTGTGCCGGGGCCCTCGACGAGCGGGCGCGCAAGGCCACCCAGGCCACCGCCCGCATGCTCCACCGGGCCGGGGTCACCTTTGCGATCCTGGGGCCCAGGGAGTCGTGCACCGGCGACCCCGCCCGCCGCCTCGGCAACGAGTATCTCTACCAAGAGCAGGCCAAGGCCAACGTGGCCACGCTCAGCGAGGTGGGGGCCCGCAAGGTCGTGGCGTCGTGTCCCCACTGCTTCAATTCCATCAAGAACGAGTACCCGGCCCTGGGCGGCGACTTCGAGGTCATCCACCACACCCAACTGCTCGAACACCTCGTCTCGAGCGGTCGGCTGACCCCCGGGGGTCTCCAGCGCAGCGTCACCTACCACGACCCCTGCTACCTCGGGCGCCACAACCGGGTGTTCGACGAGCCACGGTCGGTGCTGGGCGCCATCCCCGGCGTCCAGCAGGTGGAGATGCGCCGGTGCCGGGAACGGGGCTTCTGCTGCGGTGCGGGCGGGGCCCGCATGTGGATGGAGGAGAGCATCGGCAAGCGGGTCAACATGGAGCGCACCGAGGAGGCGCTCGGCACCGGGGCCGACGTCGTCTCCACGGCGTGCCCCTACTGCATGATCATGCTCGACGACGCGGTGCGGGCCAACGCCAAGGAGGACGAGGTGAGGGTGCTCGACCTCTCCCAGGTGGTGGAGGAGTCCCTCAGCTCCTGACGATGCCGTAGGCGTGCTCGGGCCAGAGCCGCAGCAGGATGCGGCGCTGGTCCACCATGGCCTGGCGGAACTCGTCCCAGTCGGCGTGCTCGCCTTGGATCCGGCGGTACATGGCGACGAGCCCCTCCACCGTCTCGTCGTCGGTCGAGGCCGCGACCGGCGAAAGCTCGGCCCTGGCCTCCAGCACCACGTACTCCCAGAAGCTGTCGCCGTTCACGTGGAGGGCGACGCGGGGATCGCGACGGATGTTGCGGGTCTTGACCCGGTCGTCGGTGATCGAGACCTCGGCGGCCTCGCCGGTGCCCGGATCGCCGGTGACCGGGTGGCTGGTGACCGGGTGGCTGGCGACCGAGTACAACACGTTGGTCAGGTGGGGCCGGCCATCGGAGGAGACGGTGGCGAGCACCCCCTGGTTGTGCTCCCTCGCCATCTCGAGGGCGACCGTCAGCTCCATGCCGCCCCCGCAAGACCCCTAGTGGTAGGCGCGGGCGTCGGCGTCACGCAGTCTCGCAGCCATGGTGGCGAGGAGCTTGCGGCTGAGCGAGGGAATGGCCTCGACCACCCCGGCAAACTCCCGCTGGCCGAGCACCAGCAGGCGCATGTCGGTGTCCGAGACGACCGACGCCGACCGGGGACGGCGGTCCAGCAGGGCGAGCTCGCCAAAGTACTGACCGGGACCGAGGGTGGCCACGCGCCGGTTGTTGCGCCGGACCGAGGCGGTGCCTTCCAGGATGAAAAAGAACTCCCGCCCGATGCTCCCCTCCTTGACCAGCTCCTTGCCCTTGGGCACCGAGACCTCTGCGGAGGCCCGGCGGAGCGTCCGCAGCTCCTTCGCAGTACAGGACGAGAAAAGCCAGATGCTCGAGAGGTCCGTGCTGGCGCTGCGGGGCATGCCGAGAGGCTAGTGACCGTCTGGCGTCTCAGCAGGGATCCTGACCGGATCCCGGTGCAGCGAGCGGATGGAGAAGGGGAGCGGAGCTCGCACGAGGCCCCCGTACCAGTTCACATTCTGGTAACACGCGCGTAGCAACTCAGAAATCCCTCGCCACCATACTGACGGCCGACGGCGTGCCTGCAGGGTACCCGCAACCACGGGTCGATATGCCAGCGGCAAGGCCGTGGATCGACCGAGAGGGAGGAGAACAGCGCATCGTGCTAGGGGCCACTTGGATTGCATACCCGTCTTGGCTCAACCCCGGGGACAACGCTTGGCAGCTGACGGCGGCAACGTTCGTCGGCCTGATGAGCCTCCCCGGCCTGGCCGTGCTGTACGGCGGCCTGGTTCAGCGCAAGTGGGTCGTCAACACGATGCTGATGGCCTTTTCCGGCTTCAGCTTGGTCCTCATCGTCTGGACCCTGTGGGGCTTCCAGATGGGATTCGGGACACCCGCGCACTGGGGCGCGACCGGCTCGTTCTGGGGAGACCTGGTCGGCATACCCCGGGTATCGGTCAGCCACTTCGCTGAACAGAACCAAGCGACGTTGCCCCTGGTGACCGTCGGACCGCCCTTCCACTTCTCCGAATCGTCGCTCTTCTACTTCCAGTTCGTGTTCGCGGCCATCACCCCCCTGCTGTTCCTCGGCAGCGTGCTGGGCCGCATGAAGTTCAAGGCCTGGCTCCTCTTCGTGCCCCTGTGGTCGACGTTCGTCTACAGCGTCAACGCCTTTCTCTTGTGGGGTGGTGGCTTCTTCGCCCAAAAGGGAGCGGTGGACTACTCCGGTGGCTACGTCATCCACCTGTCGGCTGGAGTGAGCGGCTTCGTGGCCGCCGCGATCATCGGGCCTCGACTGTTGCGAGACCGGACCCATGCCGTGCCCAACAACCTCATGATGGTGGCGGTCGGCGCCGGCATCCTGTGGCTGGGTTGGAACGGCTTCAACGGTGGCGACCCCTACTACGCGGGTGCGGACGCCGCCTCGGCCGTGGTCAACACCAACATCGCGACTGCGGCCGCGCTGTTGATCTGGATGTTCATGGACATGCTCTTTACCCGGGAGCACAAGCCCACCTTCCTCGGTGCCATCAACGGCATGATCTGTGGACTGGTCGGGATCACGCCCTCGGCCGGGTGGGTCAACGGCTACGGGGCCATCGTGGTCGGGGTCGTGGCCTCGGCGATCGTCTGGGTGGCCTGGTACAACCTGCCCAAGATCAGACCGTTCAAGAACGTCGACGACGCCATGGGGGTGGTCTATACCCACGGCATAGCCGGACTGGTCGGCGGACTCTTGGTGGGCTTCCTGGCCGATCCGGGAATGATCGAGTACATAGGGCTCGGCAAGACACCCTCGATCTCGATCGGCGGCCTGTTTTATACGGGCTCCTGGCACCAGGAATGGGAACAGTTCCTGGCCGCCGTCTGGGTCATCTGTTACTCGGCCATCATGACCGCCATAATCATCTACGTGGTCAAGTTCATCTGCCGGGGTCTCCGAGAGAAGGACTCGGTGCTGGAGGTCGGCGACCTGGCGGTCCACGACGAGGAGGCCTTCCCCGTCGAGACGCTCGCCGAGCGGGTCTCCGCGCTGACGAGGGCGTCCGATCGCACGGCGGCCGCCGATCGCACGGCGGCCGAGGAGCGGCCGGCCGGAGTCACGTGACCGGCACCGGACATCGCGGCAGCCGGCAAACCAGACAACCCACAGGGAAGGGAGTGCACCGTTGAAGCTCGTGGTGGCGGTCATCAAGCCGTTCAAGCTCGATGACGTCAAGGAGTCCCTCAAGAACCTGGGCGTCCAGGGCCTGACCCTCACCGAAGCCCAGGGCTTCGGGCGCCAACGAGGGCACACCGAGATCTACCGGGGAGCCGAGTACGAGGTCGATTTCGTGCCGAAGCTTCGCCTCGAGATCGCGGTCGATGACGCTCAGGTCGACACGGTGGTCGACGCCATCGTCCAGTCGGCGGCGACCGGCAAGATCGGCGACGGAAAGGTCTGGGTCATCCCGGTGGACACGCTGGTGCGGGTGCGCACCGGCGAGCGGGGAACGGACGCCCTCTAGCTCACGGATACCGGGGGTCCCGGTGCGTTCAGCCGGGACCCCCCAGGTATCCCCGCTCCACGATGCGCAGCTGCCCGTCCAGCAGGCAGCGGTAGGGCACGCCGGTCGGGATCTCGAGTCCGACGATCTCCTCGTCGGCGATGTCCTCGAGATACTTGCGGATGGCCCGGAGGCTGTTGCCGTGGGCCACGACCAGTACCGCCCCGCCCCGAGCGCCCAGCGCCTTGAGGTCGGGCACGATGGCGTCCTGCCAGTACGGCACGGCTCGCCTCACGACGTCGGCCAGGCACTCGGCCAACGGGAGGGCGTCGGGCGGTAGGTCGCCGTAGCGGGGGTCCTCCAGGCGCTGGCGGGGGTCGCCGGGGGCGATGTCTGGTGGCGGTACGTCGTAGCTCCGCCGCCACAGTTTGACCTGGTCCGCACCGAATCGCTCGGCCGTCTCGGCCTTGTTCCGCCCGGTCAGGTCCCCGTAGTGGCGCTCGTTGAGCCGCCAGTGCCGGCGCACGGGCAGCCAGGAACGCCCGGCGACCTCGAGCGCCAGCTCGGCGGTGTGGATCGCCCGGGTCAGCAACGAGGTGTGGACCACGCGAAGGTCCAGGTCGGAAGCCTCTGCCAAGAGCCTCCCCGCCTCGCGGGCCTCCTTCTCCCCCTCGAGGGTGAGCCCGACGTCCTCCCAGCCGGTAAAGCGGTTGAGGGCGTTCCACTCTGACTGCCCATGCCGCAGCAGCACCAGGTCGAGCACGCAGGGCAGCGTACCGGAACGGCCACGAACGCCCGGTAGGGTTCGAATCGGATAGCGATTTTGCCACAGAAGTTGCTATAGACACACTCAACTTTGCTATACTAACTTCCAACATACGGAGGTCCCGGGAGCACGCGCCGAGGGGCGTCCCCGTGTGGCGTTTCGTGGGTACGGCGCTCGTGAGTGCGGCGTTCGTGAGTGGCGTTCGTGAAAGGAATGGGAGCGGACCATGCCAAAGGCAGTAGGAATCGACCTGGGGACCACCAACTCGGTGGTCAGCGTTCTCGAGGCGGGTGAGCCGACGGTCATCCCCAACGCAGAGGGGGGCCGGACGACGCCCTCGGTAGTCGGATTCTCCAAGACCGGCGAGGTGCTGGTGGGAGAGGTGGCCAAGCGGCAGGCCATCACCAACCCCGACCGGACCATCCGATCGGTCAAGCGTCACATGGGCACGAGCTGGTCGATCGACATCGACGGCCAGAAGTACACGGCCCAGGAGATCTCCGCTCGAATTCTCGGCAAGCTCAAGAGGGACGCCGAGGCCTACATCGGTGACACCGTCAACCAGGCGGTCATCACGGTGCCCGCCTACTTCGACGACGCCCAGCGCACCGCCACCAAGGAGGCCGGGCAGATTGCCGGGCTCGAGGTGTTGCGCATCATCAACGAGCCGACGGCGGCCTCCCTCGCCTACGGACTCGACAAGGAGGGCGCCGATCAGACCATCTTGGTCTTCGACCTCGGCGGCGGCACCTTCGACGTCTCGGTCCTCGAGATCGGCGACGGCGTCTTCGAGGTCAAGTCGACCTCCGGCAACACCCACCTCGGGGGTGACGACTGGGACCAGAAGGTCATCGACTGGTTGGTCAAGTCCTTCAAGGACAAGGAGGGCGTGGACCTCTCCAACGACAAGATGGCGATCCAGCGCCTCAAGGAGGCGGCGGAAAAGGCCAAGATCGAGCTCTCCTCGGTGCAGGAGACAGAGATCAACCTGCCCTTCATCACCGCCACCTCCGAGGGTCCGAAGCACCTGGACGAGCGACTCTCGCGGTCCAAGTTCAACGAGCTGACCCATGATCTGGCGGAGGCGTGTCGCGGGCCCTTCGAGCAGGCGATCAAGGACGCCGGGCTTGCCACCTCCGACATCGACCACGTGGTGCTGGTCGGCGGCTCCACCCGGATGCCCGCCATCCAGGATCTCGTCCGCTCGCTCGCGGGCAAGGACCCCCACAAGGGCGTCAACCCCGACGAGGTCGTCGCGGTCGGCGCGGCCGTTCAGGCCGGCGTGTTGAAGGGCGACGTCAAGGACGTGCTCCTGCTCGACGTCACCCCGCTCAGCCTCGGCATCGAGACCAAGGGCAGCGTGATGCACCGCCTGATCGAGCGCAACACGACGATCCCGACCAAGCGCTCGGAGATCTTCACGACGGCCGAGGACGGTCAGCCCTCCGTGGAGATCCACGTGCTGCAGGGAGAGCGGGAGATGGCCTCGTACAACAAGACGCTGGGCAAGTTCCAGCTGGTCGACCTGCCGCCCGCCCCTCGCGGCGTGCCGCAGATCGAGGTCACCTTCGACATCGACGCGAACGGCATCGTCCACGTGTCTGCACAGGACAAGGCGACGGGCAAGGAGCAGTCCATGACCATCACCGGGCAGTCCTCCCTTGCCAAGGACGACATCGACCGGATGGTTCGTGACGCCGAGGCGCACGCCGAGGAGGACCGCCGCCGTCGCGACGAGGCCGAGGTCCGCAACACCGCCGACACCCTCGTGTACCAGACGGAGAAGCTGCTGCGGGAGCAGGGCGACAAGATCCAGGGGGACGAGAAGGATCGGGTGACCGAGGCGCTCGAGGGAGTCAAGACCTCCCTGTCCGGTACGGACGTCGAGGCGATCAAGACCGCCACCGAGACGCTGATGAATGCCAGCCAGGCCTTCTCGCAGCGCCTGTACGAGGCCGCAGCGGCGAGTAGTTCGGCGGGTGGCTCGAGTGCCTCGGACGGTGGCGGTAGCGAGCCGTCGGACGATGAGGTCGTCGACGCCGAGATCGTCGACGAGAAGTGAGCGGGGGACCTGCCATGCCCGATGAGCAGCGGCGGGGACCCGGGGTGAGCCAAGACGGCGAGGGCGCAGCTGGAGAGGCCGCGGCCTCGCCGGGCCCGCCGTCCGGCTCCGGGCTTACCCGTGGGTCTCCGTGGCCCGCAGACCAGCAGGTCGACGGGGAAGGTGCGGGGTCGGGATCCCTCGCCGACGCCGCGGCGATCGCCGCCGAGCGCGACGAGTACCTGACCGCGCTGCAGCGTCTCCAGGCGGACTTCGAGAATTTCCGCAAGCGGGCGCAGCGTCAGCAGGAGGACGGGGTGGCTCGCGCCGAGGGCGCGCTCATCACCAAGCTCCTGCCCATCCTCGACGTGCTCGACCTGGCCCAGGCCCACCTGGGCGAGTCCGGGGGATCGGGCGACGTGGACGCGGCCGGCGGCGATGTTGGAGCCGAGGGCAAGGCCCTTGCGCAGGCGCGAACGTTGTTGCTCGACGCCCTCTCCAAGGAGGGCCTCGAGCGGATCGACCAAGCCGAGGTCGTCTTCGACCCCGTGGTCCACGACGCGGTGAGCCACCAGCCGGCCGACGAAGCCGGGGAACCAGGCGGCGAGGACGGATCGGCCCCGGACCCGGGAGAGCCCTCGCTGCCCCGGGTCGGGCAGGTACTGCGGGCCGGCTATCGCTGGCGCGGCCAGACCCTGCGTCCGGCGATGGTCCAGGTGCGCGGCTGAGTCGGGTGCACCGGGTGGAGTTCGACGGGAATTTGGATCGGGAAGTGAGCGATGGCGCCACAGCGTGAGTGGTTCGAAAAGGACTACTACAAGGTGCTCGGCGTGGCCTCGACGGCCTCCGACAAGGAGATCAGCCGCGCCTATCGGAAGCTGGCCAAGGAGCTCCACCCCGATCGGAACCCGGGCGCCGAGGACCGCTTCAAGGAGGTCGCTGCGGCCTACGAGGTCCTGGGCGATCCCGACAAGCGCAAGGAGTACGACGAGGTCCGCCGCCTCGGCCCGATGGCCGGGGGACTCGGCGGTCCCGGCGGCTTTGGCGGCGGCGGCTTCGGTGGGCCCGGAGGTGGGACCTTCCGGGTCGAGGACATGGGCAACCTGGGCGACCTCTTTGGGGGCATCTTCGGGGGCCGCGGGGCAGGGGGACGGCGCGCCAGGGGTCCCCAGCGCGGGGCTGACGTCGAGACGGAGCTGCACCTCTCGTTCAAGGACGCCGTCCACGGGGCCACCACCTCGGTCAACGTCCCCGAGGAGGCGACCTGCCATACGTGCCACGGCACGGGCGCCAAGCCCGGTACCTCTGCGCACACCTGCGAGCGTTGCGGCGGCCGGGGTGTGCTGGATGACAACCAGGGCCTGTTCTCCCTCGCCACGATCTGCCCGGTCTGCAACGGCCGGGGCACCGTGGTCGACGACCCGTGCCCGACGTGCCATGGCTCGGGGATGGAGCGACGTGTCCGCAAGATCCGGGTGCGGATCCCACCCGGCGTCGAGGACGGCCAGCGCATCCGGGTCAAGGGCAGGGGGGCTCCGGGCCAAGGCTCGGGCCCGCCGGGTGACCTCTACGTCGTGGTGCGGGTCGGGCGGCACAAGCTGTTCGGCCGCCGGGGGCGTGACCTCACCATCACGGTCCCCGTGACCTTCCCGGAGGCGACGCTCGGGACGACCGTGACGGTGCCCACGCTGGACGGGCCGGTGACGGTCCGCGTCCCGGCGGGGACGGCGTCGGGCAAGACGCTGCGGGTCCGCGGCCGGGGGGTCTCCGCCGGCGGCTCCAAGAACGGCAAGCCCGGCGATCTGCTGGTCAAGATCGAGGTCTCGGTGCCGACCAACCTGACCGACGAGCAGAGGTCGGCCGTCGAGAACCTGGCCGCGGTGAGCGATGCGGCACCGCGCTCAAACCTGGAGGCATGAGGTGGACACGGCACGAGCCAGTCAGTCGCGGACAGGGGCGTCCCGAGATCGCGACCGGGCCTCCACGGGTCGCTCGGCGAGACCCGAGCGGTCGCAGGCCGTCTACGTGATCTCCGTGGCGGCCGAGCTGGTCGGCATGCATCCGCAGACCCTGCGCATCTACGAGCGCAAGGGCCTGCTCGACCCGAGCCGCACGAGCGGTGGGAGCCGCCGGTTCTCCGAGCGCGACCTCGACCGTCTCCAACGTATACAGGAGCTGACCAACGCCGGGCTCAACCTGGAAGGAGTGCGCCGGGTGCTCGAGCTCGAGCGGGAGGTGTCCGGCCTGCGCGACGAGCTCGAGCGCGTGCGGGCCGAGGCGCGGGAGGCCGTCGAGCGCATCCACCGCACCTACCGCCGCGACCTCGTGCCGGTCAGCCACGCCCCCGTCCCGTACCGGAAGATCGAGCGAAAGTTGAACGACTGAAATGGCACTGGACCCGGAACGTTGGACCGTCAAGACGCGAGAGGCGTTTGCGGAGGCGTCCCAACGGGCCTCCGCCGCGCACCACGCCGAGATCGGGGCCGCCCACCTGCTGGCCGCCGTGCTGGCCCAGCCGGAGGGGATCGCCGGGCCGCTGCTCGAGCGGGTGGGGACGTCGGCCGACGACGTCCGCCGCAGGCTGGACGAGGAGCTGGGCCGGATGCCCCGCGCCGTGGGCGGATCGGAGCCCGGCCTCGGCCGAGAGGCCAGGGACATGCTCGAGGCCGCCGACACGCTGCGTCGGGACATGGGGGACGACTACCTGTCGGTCGAGCACCTGCTGCTCGCCGGAGCCGAGCACCTGGGCGTGTCTCGAGACCAGCTGCTGGCCGCGCTGCGCGAGGTCCGGGGTAGCCACCGCGTCACCTCGCCCACACCGGAGGAGACGTTCCAGGCGCTCGAGAAGTACGGGCGGGACCTGACCGAACTGGCTCGGCAGGGCAAGCTCGATCCCGTCATCGGTCGCGACGAGGAGATCCGTCGTGTCATCCAGGTCCTCTCTCGACGCACCAAGAACAACCCGGTCCTCATCGGTGACCCGGGCGTCGGCAAGACCGCCATCGTCGAGGGTCTGGCCAACCGCATCGTGGAGGGGGACGTCCCCGAGGGCCTCAAGGGCAAGAGGGTGGTGGCCCTCGATCTCGGCTCGATGGTGGCCGGAGCCAAGTACCGCGGCGAGTTCGAGGAACGCCTGAAGGCGGTGCTCAAGGAGATCACCGACTCCGAGGGAGAGGTGGTCTCCTTCGTCGACGAGCTGCACACCATCGTGGGGGCCGGCGCCGCCGAGGGCGCGATGGACGCCGGCAACATGATCAAGCCGTTGCTGGCGCGTGGCGAGCTCCGCCTGATCGGCGCCACGACCCTCGACGAGTACCGCAAGTACATCGAGAAGGACGCCGCGCTCGAGCGCCGTTTCCAGCAGGTGTTCGTGGGTCAGCCCTCGGTCAACGACACGATCGCCATCCTGCGCGGCCTGAAGGAGCGCTACGAGGTCCACCACGGCGTCCGCATCCAGGACGCCGCGCTGGTGGCTGCGGCCGTTCTGTCGGACCGCTACGTGACCGGACGCTTCCTGCCGGACAAGGCCATCGACCTGATCGACGAGGCCGGCAGCCGCCTGCGCATCGAGATCGACTCCCTCCCGACGGAGCTCGACGTGGTCAACCGGCGCATGCGCCAGCTCGAGATCGAGCGCATGGCGCTGGAAAAGGAGTCCGACGAGGCGTCGCAGGAGCGGCTCGACAAGCTCGAGGAGGAGCTCGCCGAGCTGACCGAGCAACGCGACGCCATGACGGCCCACTGGCAGGCCGAGAAGGCGGCCATCACCGAGATCCGTGGGCTCAAGGGGGCCCTCGAGGAGCGTCGCAACGACGCCGAGCGCCTGGAGCGCGAGGGCGACCTGGCGGGGGCCGCCGCCATCCGCTACGGCGAGCTTCCCGACCTCGAGGCCAAGATCGACCAGGCGACCGAGGAGCTCTCACGGCTCCAGGCGGACCAACGATTCTTGAAGGAGGAGGTCGACGCCGAGGACGTGGCCGAGGTGGTCAGCCGTTGGACCGGGGTCCCCGTGAGCCGGCTCCTGCAGGGTGAGGTGGAAAAGCTCGTCCGGATGGAGGACCAGCTGCACGCCCGGGTCGTCGGACAGGACGAGGCGGTCCGGGCGGTGTCCAACGCCATCCGCCGGAGCCGGGCCGGGCTCTCCGATCCTCACCGGCCGATCGGGTCCTTCCTCTTTCTCGGGCCCACGGGTGTGGGCAAGACCGAGCTGGCACGCGCCCTGGCGGAGTTCCTCTTCGACGACGACCGGGCCATGGTGCGCATCGACATGAGCGAGTACATGGAGAAGCACACCGTCTCCCGCCTCGTGGGCGCGCCGCCGGGCTACGTCGGCTACGAGGAGGGCGGCCAGCTCACCGAGGCCATCCGACGGCGGCCCTACGCGGTGGTGCTGCTCGACGAGATCGAAAAGGCCCACAGCGACGTCTTCAACATCTTGCTGCAGGTCCTGGAGGACGGCCGGCTGACCGACGGCCAGGGCAGGACGGTGGACTTCACCAACACCGTGCTGATCATGACCTCCAACCTGCCGGGCGACCCCCAGGGGTTCTTCAAGCCCGAGTTCATCAACCGGATCGACGAGATCGTGCGCTTCCGCGCCCTCACCGAGGAGGACCTGGCCATCATCGTCGGCATCCAGCTCGGACGGCTCCGCACCCGGATGGCCGAGCGGCGCCTCGACCTCGAGGTGAAGCCCGAGGCCGAGCGGTGGCTGGCCCACCATGGCTACGACCCCGACTACGGGGCCCGGCCGCTACGCAGGGTGATCCAGCGCGAGGTGGAGGACCCCCTCGCCTTGGGACTCCTCGAGGGTCGCTATCCCGAGGGCTCCACCGTGGTGGTGGACGTGGCGGACGACAGGATCGTGCTTGGCTGATCCGGTCCTTCGTGGGCAGGGCCGGAGCCGGGGTAAACTGTGACGTAATCCGTTCATCGCAGACGGAGGATTGGGCTGTGCCAGCAACCGTGGTGGTCGGTACCCAGTGGGGGGACGAGGGCAAGGGAAAGCTCACCGACCTGCTGGCCGGGGAGATGGACGTGGTGGCCCGCTACCAGGGAGGCCACAACGCCGGGCACACCATCATGGTGGACGGCGAGAGCTTTGCGCTCCAGCTCGTGCCGAGCGGGGTCCTCTACGACGGGATCACCTCGGTGATCGGAAACGGCGTGGTGGTCGACCCCTCCGTGCTGATCGCCGAGCTCGACATGCTCTCGGCGCGGGGGGTCAACGCCGAGCCACTGATGGTGAGCGGCAACGCCCACCTGATCATGCCCTACCACCAGGAACTGGATCGCGTGACCGAGCGCTACCTCGGCAAGAACCGCCTCGGCACCACCAAGAGCGGGATCGGTCCGGCCTACGCCGACAAGGCGGCCCGTGTTGGGCTACGCGTGCAGGACCTGCTCGACCCGAAGATCTTCCGCCAAAAGCTCGACGTGGTGCTCAAGGAGAAGAACGCGATCCTGGCCAAGGTCTACAACCGTCTGCCGCTCTCGGCCGACGAGATCTGCGATCGCTATCTCGAGGAGTACGCGCCGAGGCTGCGGCCGATGGTCGGCGACACCGTTGCCCTGCTCCACGAGACCCTCGAGCAGGGGCGTCACCTTCTCCTCGAGGGGGCGCAGGCGACCTTCCTCGACCTCGACCACGGCACGTATCCCTTCGTCACGTCCTCGAACCCGGTGGCCGGCGGCGCCTGCACCGGCTCGGGTATCGGCCCCCGCGAGATCGACCGGGTCATCGGGATCTCCAAGGCGTACGTGACCCGGGTGGGCGCGGGACCGTTTCCCACCGAGTGCCAGGACGACGTGGGGGACCTGCTGGTCGAGCGGGGCCACGAATTTGGCACGAACACCGGCCGGCGCCGGCGCTGCGGTTGGTTCGACGCTGTGATGGCGCGGCAGGCCGTGCGCCTCAACGGGCTCACCGAGGTGGCGCTCACGAAGCTCGATGTCCTCGACACGTTTGAGTCGCTCAAGGTCTGCGTGGCCTACGAGGCCGGCGGGGAGCGCTACGTGTACCCGCCCTACCACCAGTCGGTGCTCCACCAGGTGACCCCCATCTACGAGGAGCTTCCCGGGTGGCGCACGGACCTGACGGGCGTCACCACGCTGTCGCAGATGCCCGAGGCGGCATGCCGGTACGTGGACTTCCTGGCCGAGCAGATCGGCGTCCCCGTCCGCATGGTCGGGGTCGGGCCGAGCCGGGAGCAGTTCGTCAGCTTCTCTGCGGCGTGAGGGTCTGCGTCGTCGGCGCCGGCGGGCGCGAGCACGCGCTCGCTCGCGTCCTGGCCCGCAGCGCGCCGGTCGTCGTGACGCCGGGCAACCCCGGCATGCCGGCCACCGTCCCCGACGGGTTCGACATCACGGTCAGCCCGGAGCCCCCGGCGGCGATCCAGGCGGACCTCTTCGTGATCGGTCCCGAGGCCCCGCTCGTCGAGGGGCTGGCCGACCGCCTGCGGGCCGACCGCCGGCTCGTCGTGGGCCCAGGGGCCGACGGGGCGCGCCTCGAGGGCTCCAAGGCGTGGATGAAGCGCCTCCTGACCGAGGCCGGGGTTCCCACGGCGCGCTACGGCAGCTTCGACGAGCTGGGACCCGCCGCGGAGTTCCTCGACACCCTGGACGGCCCCTACGTCGTCAAGACCGACGGCCTGGCCTCCGGCAAGGGTGTGCTCGTGACCGGGAGCCGGGACGAGGCGAGGGCGGACATCGAGGCGAAGCTCTCCGGGCGGTCCTTCGGTGAGGCGGGGCGGCGGGTGGTGGTCGAGGAGGGCCTGTCGGGCCGGGAGTGTTCGTTGCAGGTGCTCTGCGATGGGAGCAGGGTGGCGCCGCTGGCGCTGGCGCAGGACTACAAGCGGGTGGCCGACGGCGACGAGGGCCCCAATACCGGCGGCATGGGCAGCTACTCGCCACTGCCGTGGGTCGAGGCGGGCCTGGTCGACCGTCTCATGGAGGAGTCCGTCGAGCCCCTGGTCCATGCCCTGCGACGGCAGGGGGTGGACTATCGCGGCGTCCTGTACGCGGGCCTGATGCTCATGGACTCGGGACCGAAGGTGCTCGAGTACAACGTTCGCTTCGGGGACCCGGAGGCCCAGGTCGTGCTCCCCCGGCTGGCCGCGGATCCGGTCGAGGTCCTCGTCGCCGTTGCCGAGGGCCGCCTCACGGGCTCGGTGGTCGACCAGCTGCGCTTCGTCGAGGAGGCCGCCGTGTGCGTCGTCATGTGCTCGCCGGGCTACCCGGAGGCGCCCGAGACCGGTGGACCGATCGGCGGGCTCGGTCCCGACGGCCAGCTCGAGGAGCCGCGGCCCGGCGTCACGGTCATCCACGCCGGCACCGACCGCCAGGGGAGCGGGTTCGTCACCGCCGGGGGGAGGGTGCTCGGGCTGGTGGCGCTGGGAGCGGACGTGGCCGGCGCCCGGGACCGCGCCTACGGGGCCGCGGAGCTCGTGGACTTTCCGGGTGCGCACCTCCGCGGGGACATTGCCGCAGGCGTCGACGCCGGAGGTTCCGATGACGGCGCAGCCGTCGAGGGAGCGCCGGCCGTCGAGGGAGCGCCGGCCGTCGAGGGAGCGGCCCTTGGGGGGGCGGCCGCCCTCGGAGGGGCGGCGTCGTGATCCCCCGGTACGCGCCGGCGGACATGGCCGCCCTCTTCAGCGATCGCGCCCGGTTGGCCCGGTGGCTGGAGGTCGAGCTCTTGGCGGTCGAGGGCCTGGCCGAGGTGGGGGTCGTGCCCGGACCCGACGCCGCGGCCGTGCGGGGGCGCGCCCCGGAGGTCGACGACGCGCTCGTCGAGGCCGTCGCCGAGCGGGAGCGGATCACCGACCACGACGTGGCCGCATTCGTCGACGTGGTGCAGGGCCGGGTCGGCTACCCGGAGGGCTCCTGGGTGCACTACGGGCTCACCTCCTCCGATGTCGTGGACACGGCGCTGTGTGCCACCCTGGTCGATGCCTGCGACCTGCTGATCGGGGCCAGCCGGGAGCTCGTCTCGACGCTGTGCCGGCGGGCCCGGGAGCTCATCGACGTCGCGGTCACCGGCCGGACGCACGGGATGTTCGCCGAGCCCACCACCTTCGGCGCGAAGTACGCACTCTGGGCCCTCCAGGCCGCGAGGGACCTGGAGCGGCTCCAGGGGGCCCGGGAGCGCCTGGCGGTCGGGAAGCTCTCGGGCGCCGTCGGGACCTACTCCAACATCGATCCGGCGGTGGAGGACTACGTCTGCCGTGCGCTCGGCCTGCGCCCGGTGCCGGCCACCCAGGTGATCTCGAGGGACCGCCATGCCGAGTACCTGTGGGCCTGCGCCTCGGTCGGGGCGACGGTCGAGACGATCGCCACCGAGGTCCGCTTGCTGGCGCGCAGCGACGTCGGCGAGGTCGAAGAGCCCTTTGCCGCCGGCCAAAAGGGCAGCTCGGCGATGCCGCACAAGCGCAACCCCATCCTCTCCGAACGCCTCTGTGGACTGGCGCGGGTGCTGCGCGGCTACGCCGGCGCGGGCCTCGAGGACGTCGCGCTGTGGCACGAGCGGGATATCTCCCACAGCTCGGTCGAGCGGGTGGTCCTGCCGGACGCCTCGATGCTCGCCTGCTACGTCCTCCGCAAGGCCGAGGGCCTGGCGGGCGGCCTCGTGATCCACGCGGACCGGGCACGGCGTCGGCTCGTGGAGGGCTCGCTCGGGCTCGTCTTCAGCCAGTCGGTGCTGCTCGCCATGGTGGCTGCGGGCGCCACCCGGGACCAGGCCTACCGGATCGTCCAGCGCGACGCTCGCCGGGCCTCCGAGGAGGGCCGCCACCTGAGAGACGTCCTCGAGGAGGATCCGGAGGTCCCCCTCGCCAAGGCACAGCTGGACGAGGCGTTTGACCTCGAGCGGGTGCTGCGACACGTGGGCCGCTTCCTCGAGCCCCTCGGGGAGCTGGAGGAGCGGCTCGCGTGAGCCCAGGACCAGCCCCCGTCCACGAGGGCAAGATACGCCGGCTCTACGACGTGGGGGATGGCCTGCTCGTGATGCTGGCCTCCGATCGGATCTCCGCCTTTGACGTCGTCATGGCCGAGCCGATTCCCCAAAAGGGGAGGGTGCTCACCGCGATGACGGCTTTTTGGTGCACCGA
The DNA here is from genome assembly GCA_963773635.1 of uncultured Actinomycetes bacterium. GTDB lineage: Bacteria > Actinomycetota > Acidimicrobiia > Acidimicrobiales > RAAP-2 > CAVZBW01. The sequence goes on from CAVZBW010000005.1 coordinate 2,797,309, forward strand.
GCTGGCGGACGTGCCCAACCACCTGGTCTCCGCGCATCCCGCAGAGATCGCCGCTCGGCTGGCCGCTGCCGGGGTTCCCCAAGACGGTCGGGACGGGAGGGCGCTCCTTGTGCGCCGCGCCGAGATGTTGCCGATCGAATGCATCGTCCGCGGTTACCTGGCCGGAAGCGCCTGGACGGAGTACGCGGCGAGAGGGACCGTCCACGGGATGCCGATGCCCGCAGGATTGCGCCTTGCCGACGGCCTGCCCGAGCCCCTCTTCACGCCGTCGACCAAGTTCGTCCCCTCCGAGGACCATCCCGAGGGCCACGACGAGAACATCGACTTCGAGGCGGCGGCGGCCCTCGTCGGACGGCCGCTCGCCGACGCCGCGCGCGAGCTCTGCCTCGCCGTCTACCGAGAGGCGGCGGAGCGCGCCGCCCGCTCGGGCCTGGTGCTGGCGGACACCAAGTTTGAGCTGGGCCTGGTCGACGGGCAGCTCGTGGTGTGCGACGAGATCGTCACGCCAGACTCCTCGCGCCTGTGGGAGGAGCGGGACGTGGTCCCCGGCGAGACCCCCCCCGCCTTTGACAAACAACCGCTGCGTGACTGGCTCGAGGAGCAGCCCTGGGACAAGCGCCCACCGCCACCGGCGTTGCCGGTCGAGGTGGTGGAGGCCACCTCGCGGCGCTACGCGTCCGCCTACGAGCGGGTCACCGGGCGGTCGCTGTCCGACTGGTACGGTGCCGGCACGTGAGCGAGAAGTGCCGAGAGGTCATCGGGCGGGCCCCAGCATGAGGTGGGAGGCTCGTGTCGAGGTGCGGCGGCGTAGCGGCATCTCCGACCCCGAGGCCGCCACGATCGAACGGTCCCTGCCGGCGTTGGGCTACGGCGACGTCCACGAGCTCACGTCCGGGCGTTGGTTTCGCTTCGAGGTGGAGGCCGACGACGAGGCCTCTGCCCGCCAGCGCGTCGCCGGGTTGGCCGATCGGTTGCTGGCGAATCCCGTGATCGAGGAGACCGCCCTCGACATCTCCCCAGCCGGGGGCGGGTGACGACGGTGGCGCCGCGCATCGGGGTGGTCGTGTTTCCGGGCACCAATTGCGAGCACGACGTCGTCGGGGCGCTCGACCGCCTCGGGGCCGAAGCGACGCTCTGCTGGCACGGCGACCCGAGGCTGCCGGCACTGGATGCGGTGGTGATCCCCGGGGGCTTCGCTCATGGCGACTACCTCCGCCCCGGGGCGTTGGCCCGGTTCTCGCCGATCATGTCACCGGTGGAGGAGTTTGCCCGGGCGGGCGGTCCCGTGGTCGGGATCTGCAACGGCTTTCAGGTCCTCACCGAGATCGGGCTCCTCCCCGGTGCTCTGCAGAAGAACCGGGACCTCGAATTCATCTGTGACGACACCACGGTGGCCGTGACGTCGTCACGCTCGGTGCTGACGGCCGGCGTGCCGATCGGCACCGAGCTGCGGCTCCCGATCAATCATTTCGACGGCAACTTCGTCTGCGACGGGCCGACGCTCGCGGCGTTGCGGGAGGAGGATCGCGTCATCCTCCGTTACATCGGCAACCCCAATGGCTCGATCGACGATATCGCCGGCATCGCCAACGAGGGCGGCAATGTCGTCGGCCTGATGCCACATCCGGAGCGTGCCTCCGACGCGCTCTTGGGCTCTGCCGACGGGGTCGTCCTCCTCGAGGCGCTCCTCGGGGCGGCCGCCGCGGCCTGAGGGCTCAGCCCCGAGTGCGGGCGACGCCGGCGCTCTGGAGCACCGAGGCCGGCACCCCGGCCGAACGCCACGTGGAGTAGCTGATGCCCTTGCGCTCCCCGTAGGAGCGGGCCACCTTGATGAATTGCTTCTCGAGTTCGCCGAGGTCCTGGGTGTCCCCATTTCGCGCCAATTCGTCCTCCAGGTCCTTTCTCTGCTGGAGAAGGTGGAGCCTGCTCAGGGGATCGGCCTCTTGGACCTGGGCGTCGATGGCCTTGAGTCGTCTTTCGATGCTGGCGGGCGTCCGGCGACGACCGCGGCGAGGACGGGACGACTCCAAACCTTCGAGATAGCGACGGACGGCGAGCCCCTCCTCCCTGCCTTTGGCGAGGGCCGCCTTGTGCTCCACGCTCATGGCTCGCCGAGATGTACGACTCTTGTTATTGGGCATTTGCCTATTTTCCCCCTAGTCAGGGTGCGCTACGCGATTCTTGACGATAAAGGATAGCGCAACTCTGCACCAGTTGTCATAAGAACACGTCGGTGAGCAGGTCAATCCCTCCTGCGATTCGAGAAGTTGGAAGTGTGATGCTCCAATGTGGCGGCCATTGTTGCCGGCATTGTTGCCGGCCTGGGCCGGCCGGCAGAGCGTCTGGTGGCGGCCGATCCTGCAGCCGTTTCGCCGGCACGAGCGGATCTATCCATGAGCGCTGCTGGGCACTGACTTAGGGTGTGAACCGGTCCGGTACGGTGAGGGAATGGCAACCAAGGCGGCGCCGACCGACCCCCAGCCGCTCCACCGGTCTCTCGGTCTCACGGATGCGGAGTTCGACGCCATCGGGGAGATTCTCGGTCGCGAGCCCAACCGCCTCGAGCTCGCTCTCTACTCGGTCATGTGGAGCGAGCATTGCTCGTACAAATCCTCCCGCTTGCACCTGCGCCGGCTGCCGACCGAGGGCGAGCGTGTTCTCGTCGGGCCCGGCGAAAATGCGGGGGTCATCGACGCCGGTGATGGCATCGCCGTCGCGTTGCGCATCGAGAGCCACAACCACCCCTCGGCGATCGAGCCCCACCAGGGCGCGGCAACGGGGGTCGGAGGGATCCTGCGCGACATCTTCACGATGGGGGCACGCCCGCTGGCCATCATGGATCCGCTGTTCTTCGGACCCCCCGACAGCCCTCGCCAGCAGTGGCTGGTCCGGGGTGTCGTCTCGGGCATCTCGAGCTACGGCAACTCGGTGGGTGTGCCGACGGTCGGCGGCGAGCTCACCTTCGACCCGTGCTACCGGCACAATCCCTTGGTCAACGTGTTGTGCCTGGGTGCCCTCCCGGTCGATCGTCTCGTCCTCGGCGCCGCGAGCGGTCCGGGCAACCTCGCGGTGCTCCTCGGCGCGACCACGGGGCGGGACGGGATCGGCGGGGTGAGCGTGCTCGCCTCGGCCGGCTTTGCGGGCGAGGCGGACGGGGGGCCGGCCGACGACGACAAGCGCCCGAGCGTCCAGGTCGGTGACCCCTTCGAGGAGAAGCGCCTCATCGAGGCTTGCCTCGCGCTGCTCGACGCCCGCCTGGTCGTGGGCATCCAAGACCTCGGCGGGGCCGGGCTGATCTGCGCCACGAGCGAGACCGCGGCGCGAGCCGGGACGGGCATGGACGTCGACGTCTCCGCCGTGCCGCGTCGGGAACCCGGAATGGAGCCGTGGGAGGTGATGACGAGCGAGAGCCAGGAGCGCATGCTCGCCATCGTGCGCCCGGAGGACCTCGACGCGGTGCGGGCTCTCTGCGAGCGTTGGGAGGTCCTGGCGACGGTCGTCGGCCGGGTGACCGAGCCGGAGGCGCCAGTGGACGCAGCGCTGGAGGCGCCGGAGGCGCCGGAGGCGCCCGCAGCCGGCAGGCTGCGAGTCCGCGACGGGCTGGATGGTCCGGTGCTGGCCGACGTCCCCGCCCACTCCCTCTCCGACGAGGCGCCCCTCTACGACCGCCCGCTTCGGGCCCCGAGCCGCCAGAGCGATCCGTCCTCCGATCCCGACGCCGCCCCGGCTCCGTCCGACGTGGGCGCCGACCTGCTGCGTCTCCTCGTGGACCCGTCGTGGGTCTACCGGCAGTACGACCACCAACTGTTCCTCAACACGGTCGAGGGACCCGGCGGGGACGCCACCCTGCTGCGTCTGGCCGGCCCGGGGCTGCCGCAGAGCCGGCGAGGCCTGGCGCTCACGACGGACTCGAATCCCCGATGGTGTGCCCTCGACCCGAGGGCCGGCACGGCGCTCGTGGTGGCGGAGGCCGTGCTCAACCTGGCCTGCGTCGGTGCTGCCCCGGTGGCGGTGGTGAACTGCCTCAATTTCGGCAACCCCGAGCACCCGGAGGTGATGTGGCAGCTCTCGGAGTCGATCGACGGCCTCACGGAGGCCTGCCGCGCCCTCGGGCTTCCCGTCATCGGGGGAAACGTGAGCCTCTACAACGAGAGCGCCGGTGTCGACATCCGTCCTACGCCCGTCATCGGGGCGCTCGGGCTGGTCGACGAGCTGGCGCATCGCCCGCCCGGCGTCGGGTGGGAGGCGGGGGCCACGGTCCTGCTCCTGGACGGCGCCGGCGTCTCCGGCGGGGCGGGTGCCGGTGGCGGCGGACCACTCGGCGGTAGCCGCTGGGCGATCGAGATAGCAGGCCGGGCGGGCGGTGCGTTGCCGCCCGTCTCCCTTGCCGAGCACGCCCGGGTGTCGGACCTGGTCCGTAGGTTGGCCGCCGACGTGGTGGCCGGTCGCTCGGGCGCCGTCTGTGCCGTCCACGACGTCTCGTCGGGCGGCCTCGGGGTGGCACTCGCCGAGATGGCTGCGGCGTCGGGGGTGGGCGCGGTGGTGGAGGTCCCGCCGGGGGGGCACAGGGCCCTGTTCGGTGAGTCTCCCGGGCGCGTGGTCGTAGCGACCCGGGACCCGGAGACCGTGGTACGTCTCGCCGCCGGCGCAGGGGTCCAGGTGACGGGGCTCGGCCGGGCGGGCGGGGACCGGCTGGTGCTCGAGGGGATGGCCGACCTTCACGTCGACGAGATCCGGGCGTCCGCCCGGTGGGCACTGGGGGAGATCGCCGTCGTCGGCACCTCGGGTCAGGCGAGCGGGTAACGTCGGTACCGGTACCCGGGAGGAGCGGAGGACCGTTTCGGTGAAAGAAGCCTGTGGCGTCTTTGGCGTGTACGCGCCAGGCCGCAACGTGGCGCAGCTCACTTTCGACGGCCTCTACGCCCTCCAGCATCGGGGTCAGGAGTCCGCCGGGATGGCCGTCGGTGACGGCGCCTGCCTCATCGTGGTGCGCGACATGGGCCTCGTCACTGCGGTCTTCGACGAGCGCACGCTGTCCGGGCTGGCCGGGCACCTGGCGATCGGGCACACCCGTTACTCGACGGCCGGGGCCTCGTCGTGGGGCAACGCGCAGCCGGTCTTTCGCGACGTCGGCCCGGCGGGGTTCGCCCTCGGTCACAACGGCAACCTCACCGACGCACCAGAGCTCGCACGCCGCACCGGGATGCTGCCGGGCCTGGTGGCCTCCGACAGCGACCTGATCGCCGAGCTCGTTGCCGAGGCCCATCCCCGGAGGGACGACGGGGAGGCCGATCTCCGCGAGGCCCTCCGGCTGGTGGTGCCCCAGCTCGAGGGCGCGTTCTCCCTCGTGCTGCTCGACGAGGCGCGCCTCTACGGCCTACGGGACCCCCAGGGCTTCCGCCCGCTGTGCCTCGGCCGCCTCGGGGACGCCGAGGAGCCGGAGGGTTGGGTGCTCGCCTCCGAGACGCCCGCCCTGGACGTCGTCGGCGCGAGCTTCGTGCGAGAGCTGGAGCCGGGCGAGTTGGTGATGATCGATGCCGACGGCGTGCACTCGGAGCAGATCGCGCAGCCCTCCGAGCGCGGGCCGAGCCTCTGCATCTTCGAGTTCGTCTACTTCGCCCGCCCCGACTCCCGCCTGTACTCCCAGGAGGTCAACGGCGCTCGGCGGCGCATGGGCGAGCGGTTGGCCGACCAGGCCCCCGTCGAGGCCGACCTCGTCATGGGAGTGCCGGACTCGGGTGTCCCGGCGGCGGAGGGATTCGCGCACCGCAGCGGCATCCCTTACGGGCAAGGCCTGGTCAAGAACCGCTATATCGGCCGCACGTTCATCAATCCCGACCAGGAGACCCGAGCCACCGCGGTGCGGAGGAAGTTCAACCCCCTCCGCGAGAGCATCGCCGGCAAGCGTCTCGTGGTCGTGGACGACACCATCGTGCGCGGCACCACGCAGCGGGCCGTCGTGCGGATGCTGCGGGAGGCCGGTGCCACCGAGGTCCACTTGCGGATCCCGTCACCCCCACTGCGCTGGCCGTGCTTCTTCGGCATCGACATCCCGACGAGGGAGGAGCTGCTGGCGGCGAAGATGAGCGTGGAGGAGATCGCCCGGTTCCTGGACGTGGACTCCCTGGCCTACCTCACCCTCGACAACCTGTTTGCCGCTATCGGTGCGCCGGGCGACGGCTTTTGTCACGCTTGCTTGACCGGTGACTATCCGGCGCCGGTGCCGCGCCACGTCACCTTCGATTCGGGGGCCGGACCGGTGCACGACGACCCCGAGTCGCTTCACGCCTCGGTGCTCCAGAGCGCGCTGCCCGGGATCTGATCCTTGACCGCGGACGGCACCGGGCGACGACCGCCGGTGGGTGGGTCGTCCTACGCCGAGGCAGGCGTGGACATCGCCGCCGCCGATGCCGCGGTGGAGCAGATTCGGGCCACCGTGGCCAGCACCGCCCGTCCCGAGCTGCTGGGTGGCATCGGCGGGTTCGGGGGCCTCTTCTCCCTCGACGCCGGGACCCGGACCTCCCCGGCGCTCGTCGCCTCCACCGACGGGGTGGGCACCAAGCTGCTGGTTGCCCGGGCCACCGGCCGCTACTCGACGATCGGCATCGACCTCGTGGCGATGTGCATCGACGACGTGGTGTGCAGCGGGGCCGAGCCCCTTTTCCTGCTCGACTACATCGCCACGGGCCGCGTCTCGCCGGCGCGAATCGCGGAGGTGGTCGAGGGCATCGCCGAGGGGTGCCGCCAAGCGGGATGCGCGCTGTTGGGAGGGGAGACGGCCGAACACCCCGACGCCATGGCGCCCGACGACCTCGATCTGGCGGGCTTCGCAGTGGGCCTCGTCGACCGCGCCGAGATGCTCGGACCCGATCGGGTGGGCGCGGGCGACGTGCTCATCGGGCTCCGATCGCCGGGGCTTCGCTCCAACGGCTACTCCCTCGCCCGGCACGTCCTGCTGCGGCGATCGGCGCTCGACCTCGACGGGCCGGCCTGGCCCGGGGCGTCGCATTCCCTGGCCGACGAGCTGCTCCTCCCGTCGCGCATCTACGCCCCGGCGGTGCGGCGCGTGCTGCGGGAGTGGCCCGGGGCGGTACACGCAGCCGCTCACGTCACGGGCGGGGGCATCCCCGGCAACCTTCCCCGAGCCCTGCCCGAGGACTGTGGTGCCGAGGTGGACTCGGCGTCCTGGGAGATCCCGCGGATCTTTCAGGAGATCCGGCGCCTGGGAGAAGTGGCGGACGGTGAGATGGCCCGTGTCTTCAACCTCGGGATCGGCATGATCCTCGTCGTAGCCGCCGAGCGCGCCGACGACGTGGCAGCCGTGCTCGCCGAGGCGGGAGAGGAGACGGTGGTCATCGGGCGGGTGATCCCGCGGGACGCAGGGGAGCGTGTTGGATGGCGATGAGACAGACGACGGAGTTTGCCGAGCTGCGTGAGCACGTGCTCGCCCATTCGGTGCGGCGAGGCGACTTCGTCTTGAAGTCGGGACGCCGGAGCAGCTGGTTCATCGACGCCAAGCAGACGGCGTGCCGGCCCGAGGCCATGCTGCTCATGGCCGACGCGGTGCTGTCCGTGATCCCCGACGACGCGACCGCCATCGGGGGACTCACGATGGGTGCCGATCCCGTGGCCTTCGTCACCGCTGGCGTCGCCGCCACCCGGGGCCGATCCCTCAAGGCGTTCAGCGTGCGCAAGGAGGTCAAGGACCACGGCGGGGGCGGGCGTATCGCCGGGGTGCTCGAGCCAGGCGACCGAGTCGTGGTTACCGAGGACGCCGTCACCCGCGGAACGTCCCTCCTCGAGGCTGCACACGTCGTGCGTGAGGTCGGCGCCGAGGTGGTGCTCCTCGTGGCGATGGTGGATCGAGGCGGCACGGTGGCGGCGATGGCCGCGGCGGAGGGCCTTTCCTTTCGGGCGCTGGTGACCGCCCCCGACCTCGGCTTCGACTACGAGGGCGGCTGACCCGGGCCGTTCGCCGGACCCGGCTCACGAGGCGCTGGCCCACGAGACGCTGCGAGTGGGGCGAGCGCGGGCACGAGGGCGCGTCGCCAGCGCACGAGCTCCTGCTTCAGGCTGGGAGGTGTCTTGCCGAGCCGGACGATCACGGCGTCGAGGTCGGGGACGAGGAGGATCATCTGCCCTTCGTACCCCGCGGCGCGGAACGTGCCGAGGCCGTCGGGCTCGACCCACCAGTGGGCCCCGTGGATGTGGCCTTCCTCTGGATCGACCGAACGGGGCCGGCGCCCGTAGTCGATCCAGCCCGGTGGGAGCAGGGGCGAGTCCTCCCATACTCCGCCCCGGAGGTAGAGGAGGCCGAAGCGGGCGTAGTCCTCGGCCGTGGCGTGCAGGAGCGACGAGGCCACCCAGGTTCCCGCCTCGTCCAAGCCGGGATCGGCCGAGGCCATCCCGAGCGGTCCAAAGAGCCGATCCTCGAGCAGCCGCCGATAGGGCTCGCCGGGACCCACGGTGCGGGCCACGAGCCCGGAGATCACGTTGCTCGTGCCGCTCGAGTAGTAGAAGCGCTCTCCCGGCGGCGCGGCGAGCGGTCGGTCGGCGGCAAAGGCGGCGACGTCGTCCTTGCCCGACCCAAAGAGCATCTGGAGCACGTCCGACTTCTCGAAGTCCTCGTACTCCTCGGCGAAGTCGAGGCCGTCGCGCATCTCGAGAAGGTGGGCAAGGGTGATGGCGCGCCGAGGGTCGCCGTCACTCCCCCACTGTGGCGCGAGGGCGGGGGCGTCCAACTCGAGGCGATGGTCACCGACCAGCACGCCGACGATCGCGTGCAGCACGGACTTGGCGAGCGACCACGCGAGGAGTCGGGTGTCGGATGTCACCGGGTCGGGCGGGCGATCGAAGTATTCGATGGAGCCGGCGTAGCGACGGTAGACCAGCCGGCCGCCCTGGACGATCAGGAGGGCCTGCGACTGACCGACTTCGGAGGCGGGGTCGAAGGCGAGGTCCACCAGCCGCCGGGTCTCCAGAGGCAGAGCCACCTCGGCGGTCGGCCAGTCTTTGGTGGGCCAGGGGACGCCGGCCGGCTGGGCCGGGAGGGCGTGGAGGGGCTCGGTAAAGAAGTCGGCTCTTGCCAAGGCGTCAGCATCGCGCAGGACGGAGTCCGATTCCCCCGTAATCCGGCTCCCCCTTAGCCCGGCTCCCCCTTGACCCGCTTGGGCCCGCTCACCGTCCTCTAGCCTCCCGGGCCGGCACGGCCAGTGTTGGCCTTGTACAGCGAGAGGCCCGTGCCCGTGATGGTCCCGCTGCGCATGTTGGCCGCGACCTGGCGGTTGTACTCCTGCGAGAAGGATGCGTACGAGCCCGATGCCAGGGATGGTGACCACGTCAGGTAGGAGAAGAAGGCGCGAGCCCCGTCGAAGAAGGACACGTAGGAGAAGCCGTCCGCTCGCACATAGCGTTCCATTGCCGCGACGTAGCGCTCGTCGAGCGGCTCCCAGAAGCTGTAGCTCTTGAGCTTGAGCGCGTCGGGGGCGCCCTGCGGCCCTGACGCGGCGGTCGCCGTCGGCTTGTTGAGCCACGTCTCGTCCATGACGAGGGGCTTATGGGCACCCCTCGCCGCAGCGACGTCGGTGGAGAGGTTGCTCACCTGCTGGGGACCGAGGGGATAGACGTGCACGTCGAGGTAGTCGATGGAGGTTCGAGAGAGGAGCGCACGGTCGATCGCAGGGCTGGTCCATGTGCCCGTGCCGGCTCCCACCTTGGTCCCGTGGTGGTCAAGACCTTGGAGCTCGGTGGCCACCACCTCGGCAGCATTGTTGGGGGAGTTGAGGTCGAGGTCCAAGGTGTCGGCGTACGTGTCGGGCTCGGTGAGGAGTGAGAGGTACCTCGGATGGAGATCGTCGATGATGGTCTGGGCCTCCTGACGCTGCTCGGCCGCGTAGCTGGTCAGGGTGAGGCCCGCGTAGCTGATCGACAACGTGGTGAGTGGCGTGCCCGAGAAGATCGGGTTCTCCTCGACCGACAGGACCATGTGGTGGCGACGGACCTGATCGCTCACTTGCTCGTAGAAGTCGAGATAGCCGGAGCTGTCCGGCGTGCTCATCAGCAGCAACGGAAAGGACACGTCGACCGTCACGCCCCGGACGCCCAGGGCGGCATAGGCATCGAGCTCTCTGTCCACGCCCGAGATCGCAGACGGCCGGAGGAGGCCCGTGCCGATGTTGCCGTTCGCGGCCAGGAGCTCGGTGCCGATGATCGTCGAGGCATGGCCGCTAGGCCGTGCGGCAACCTTGGCAAAGGCCGAGACCTCCCCTTCGACCTGGTCGTATTCGGTTTGGTACGACGCCGGAACCGGGCCGGAGGCACCGGCTACGCGAAACGCCGCCGCCTTAGTCGTCGACGTGTGCGCGGTGGAGGCGCCCGCGTCCGCGCACCCGGCCAGGGCGGTCGCGACGCCGAGCATGGTGGCGAGCGCCCGGAGGGCCGGCGCGCCCCGAGGTGCTCGAGATGCGCGCTGCTTACGAGGGGCCACCTCTCCATTCATGACCGCGCGGATGAGGATCCGGTTAGGAGTCCGACATCGCCGCGTTAGGACGTCGGGCTCGAAGCCGCAGTCTCCCGCGTCCGCGCCTTGGTGGTCGGGACCGGCGTCGATCCGGTGACCTCACGCTTTTCAGGCGCGCGCTCTGCCAACTGAGCTACCCGACCGGGTCCGGACGGGCGAGCCCTTCCGGGAGCGGACCTGACGGGATTTGAACCCGCGACCTCCGGCTTGACAGGCCGGCGTGCACTCCGAGCTGCACCACAGGTCCCCACTCGGCGCCCTTGGAGCGACTGGCGCGGCACCGTTGTCCGGCCGCGCCACCTGCTCCAAGGCGACCTCCCACTATATGCCAGCGAAGAGGGCGGCCGATCTGCGGGCGGGGCGCCGTCGCCGCGCCCCGCCGCGGTTGCTTGACTACGAACACCTGTTCGTATAAGATAACAGGTGCCGTCGAGGTCGGGCTGATCGATCTCCTCATGAGGAGCATTTCCGCGAGGAGGTGACGGCGTGTCCGACGCCCTTTGGCAGCTTGCTCACCAGCTGCGCCAGGCGCTCGAGAAGTTCGATCCTGCCTTGATGTCGGCCGAGGACTGCGTGGGCGCGGTGCAGATGCTGACGGCCACCGAAAAGGCCTGCAGTGCGGCACGAGCTCGGGCCGGGGCCAGGGCGGTCGAGTTGGGGGCCCACCGAGAGCAGGGCTTTTCGAGCGGGGTGGACTGGCTCGCCCGGCAAATGGGTTCCACCAACGGAGACGCGCGCAACTCGCTCGAGGCCGCGACGGCCGTCGAGCAGTGTCCGGAGACCAAGCAGGCATTGCTCGCGGGCGAGGTCTCGCTGCAGCAGGCTCACGAGATCAGCCGGAACTGCGCGGAGATGCCGGACGCCGAGCATGACTTGGTCGAGCTCGCCAGGCGGTCGGGACTGTCGGCGTTGCGCGACGCCGTGCGGGAGCGGCGCAGCCGCGGGGCAGATCCCGCGGCCCTGCACGAGCGTCAGCAGCGTCTGCGGGAGTTTCGTCACTTCATGGATCGCGAGGGGATGGTCCGGTTCTCGGGTGCCTTGACGCCCGAGGTGGGCATTCCCCTCGTCAACCGGATCGAGGCGGAGGCCAATCGCCGACGTCGGGCGGCGCGTGCTTCAGGTGTGCGAGAAGACTTCTCCGCTCACGCCGCGGACGCGCTGGCGGCGATGCTGTCGGGATCCGGGCGTGGCCACTCGACACGGTCCGAGCTGGTGATCGTGTGCGATCTCCGCTCGTACCGGCGAGGTCATCAGCACCCCGGTGAGCTCTGCCACATCGTGGGTGGTGGACCCATCCCCGTCCAGACTGCCCGCGACCTCGGTCAGGACGCCTTCATCAAGGCGGTGCTCCACGACGGAGTCCAGGTCCAGACGGTCCGGCACCTCGGCCGCCACATCAGCGCCGAGTTGAGGACGGTGCTGGAGCTCGGGTCTCCGCCGGAGTTCAAGGGGGCCCAATGTGTCGAGCCCGAGTGCGGGCGCCGATACGGACTCGAGTGGGATCACGTCGATCCGGTCGCCAACGGGGGGCCGACGTCCTTGGACAACTTGCAGCCGCGTTGCTGGCCGCATCATCGGGACAAGACCGAGCGCGATCGTCAGGCGGGTCTCCTTCGGGTGGGGTCTCCGGGCAGGAGCAGGAAAGAGGCTCGAGCCCCTCGTTCACCCAGGGGACGGATCGATCAGGACAGTTCATGACGACCGCGCACCCGGGGCGTCCGGTGAGGTCAGCCTTCCGCTACTTGCGAGAGAAGCTGCTCCAGCCGATCGACCAAGGCCCGCTGGCCGCTCACGAGCTTGGACCGGGCCGTGTCGAGTGGCCACCATGCGGCGCGGTCGACCTCGGGGAAGCTCCGGCGCCGACCCGATCCCCGTGGCCATTCGATCTCGAAGGTATTGCTCTCGATGCGGCTCGTGTCGAAGTCCCTACCCACCGCCCAGACCTGCACGCGCTTGCCCCCCGACTGCGTCACCTCTCCGAGGGGACGCCGATCGCCACGGGGGGCGGGCCGACCGAGCTCCTCTTCGAACTCGCGCTCGGCGGCGGACAGGGCATCCTCCCCGGGGCCGTGCTCTCCCTTCGGCACCGACCAGGCGCCATCGTCGCGGCGAGCCCAAAACGGGCCACCGGGGTGCACCAGCAGCACCTCCACCATCTTGTCGACGGTCCGGTAGAGGAGCAGTCCGGCGCTCAGGCGGGGCACGCGCGACTCACGGGCCGGCCTTGCCGGAGGCCGTGCAGGACCGAGGGTCCCAGGGGGCGAGGTCCGACGTGGCGGGCGTTGCCGCCAGGAAGTCCCCGGTCGTCGAGCTGCCGCTGCCCGAGGTCGTGGTCGTGGTGGTCTGGCCGGCCGATGGCGAGGTGGACGTGGAGGACGGCGCGCTCGGGGGCGGGTTGACGGAGAAGTCGCTGCCGGTCACGACGGTCACCTGGGCTCCGCCGTAGGTGGGTGCCCGCTGGAGGACCACGGCCCCGGTAAGGGAGTTGGCGACCGCCTCGGCGGCACCGATGCTGTTGACCGAGGAGTACGTGACGAGCGTCTCGGACTCCTGGCCCACCGGGGTGGTGTCGCTCAGGCCCGTGACCTTGAAGCCGAGTGCCTGCAGGGCGGAGCCGGTGTCGCTCGCCTGGTTGTAGCCGCCCGTCCCGTTGAGCACGGACACGGTGACGTCACCGGGCTTTGGCAGGGACCCGCCCTGGTAGGTGTTGGCGTGGCTGTCGAGGCCGAGGGCGGCGTCGATGGCCTGGCGATCCTGGGGATAGCTCGGGAACTCGATGTTCCCGTAGTCGTAGCCCTGGTAGTAGTAGTCGTTGGACGTCGATTCCATGACCGGGATGGTCAGCTGCGGGGCCGTCTGGGGATTGATCCCGTGGTAGGTCAGCACGAGGTTGAGCATGTGGGCGGTGCCGAAGCCCTGGTTGACCGTGAGCTGCGGCGCGACCGACGAGATCAGCTTCTGGTCGGTGAGCGGGTCCCCGAGGCCCTGCCTGGCGACCGCCGCTGCGAGCACGCGGAGAAACTCGTGGTCCCGCCGGATCCGGGCCAGGTCGCTCTGGGCCTCCTGCGGCCAGTAGGTCACGTCGTCGGAGGTGACCTCGGGGCCCTTGTACTGGAGGTGCCGGGCGCGCACGACCTGGAGGGCCTCGTAGCCGGTCAAGTGACGGCATCCGGGCGTCAGGACCTCGAGCCCGGAGTACGCGTCGTACACGGGCTCGGGGAAGTACATGCTGATGCCGCCGAGGGCATCGACCACGTTGGCGAACGTGTCGAAGTTGAGCTCCACGTAGTCCTGGATCGGGATGCCGAAGTCCTCCTCGATCGCGTTGACCAGCTGGCTCGGTCCGTCGGCCAGGGCGGCGTCGATCTTGTTGGCGCCGTCTGTCCGGGCGTTGGGAACGAAGAGGTCCCGGGGGATCGACAGGATCGACACCGAGTTGTTGGCCGGATTGAGGTGCAGGATCATGATGACGTCGCTGTTGACCCCGTTGACCCCCTCCGAGCACAGCCCATAGGCGGGGTTCTGCACCTTGAGCGCGCAGCGAGAGGTCGATCCCACCATCAAGATGTTCTCGGTCGCGTTGTCCACCCCCTTGGGGGCGTTCGCCAGGTTGTGCACCGCGATCCGGTGGATCTGGCTGTTGAGGTACCAGGCGTAGCCGGCGACCGCGCCCACGAGCAGCACGATCAGCGCGCACAGGACCAGCAGGGTGCGCTTGAGGCGCCGCCGCCGCTTCGAGGACCACCGCCCCTTCCGGTGATCGGGCGACGCCATCGCTGCGGGGTCGGGCACATCTGCCGGCCCCCCAGGTGGCGCCGAGCCCGGCATGGGGGCCTCCGGATCGCCGGGCGGGTCCCGTCTGCCGCGAGCGGCGTGGGCTGGACCACGGCCGCGCGACACGTCGAGAACCTAGCCCGCAGGTCCGCTTGAGGGTACGCGTCCTCGCAGCTCCGGGCAGACAACCTCTCTACACTTCGGCTGTGTCCGAATCAGGGGGACCGGTAGCAGGGGCGCCGGTAGCAGAGGGCCCCGGGGCCGAGGGTCTCGCCGTGCAACGAAGGGCGACCGGGTGGCTCGGCACGGTCCTCGGGACCTGGCGGCAGCGCCTCTCCGATCGTCGCCTCATGGTTCCGGCCGTCCAGAGGGGGATCCGGGCGGCCGTGATCGTGCCGATCAGCTTCGCCCTCGGCCAAGCGACCGGCAACTCCCAGATCGCCCTCTTCAGCGCCTTTGGCGCCTTTGCCCTCCTCTTGATGGTCGAGGTGACCGGCCGCCAGGAGCAGCGTCTGCGGGCCTTCGTCGTCATGGTCCTGGTCGGGGCCTTCCTCGTGGTGGTCGGGACGGCCTCCTCCCAGGTGACCGCGGCAGCGGTCCCGGTCACCGCGGTCCTCGTCTTTGCCGTGCTCTTCTCGGCCGTGCTCAGCCCGCTCTCGGCGCAGGCGACCACGGCAACGCTCCTCTTCCTCATCCTCTCGGTCGCCGTGCCGGAGGATCCCGATCAGATCCCCGCGCGGCTGGCGGGGGTGGCCATCGCCGCCGCGCTGTCCGTCCCGGCCGCCATGCTCATCTGGCCGCCACGTGGCCAGGGTCGTCTCCGGCTGCGCCTGGCCGACACCGCGGACGCCCTGGCGGATCTGACCGACGCCGGATGCGAGGGACTCTCCCGCGCGGGGAGCAGGCGGAGCTGGATCGAGCCGTCCACACCCTCCTCGAAATCTTCGATGCCGGCAACGTCCTCCCGGCCGGGGTGGTGCCGAGTGACCAGGTCCTCTGCAAGCTGGTCGGGCATCTCCGGTGGACCGTCGCGCAGGTGAGGAGGGCGTCGGTGTACTTCCGGGAGGACTCGACCCCGTCCCCGGAGGCGGACGAGTTCTTGCACGCCGATGCGCGGGCGCTGCGGACGGGGGCGGCCGTCCTGCGCGAGCTCGGGACCGACGGAGCCGCGCGGCCCGAAACCGTGGCTCGGCTCACGGAGCAGTCGGCGGTACTGCAGGAGCTGCGCCGTCGGGGCGTCTACCTCGGGATGCGCCACTACCTCGGTTTCGCTGCCGACCCGACCGGGGCTGCCGACCCGACCGTCGGTGCCGACCCGACCGTCGGTGCCGACCCGACCGTCGGTGCCGAGCGACCCACCGCTGGCCCCCGCGACACCCTCCCGGAGGTTCCCGGTGAGGATGGCGACCTCGACCAGGACGAGGAGTGGCTCCATCGAACCCTCGACCCCGCCTTTCGGGCGCGAGCCCTCACCTGCGCGGTGACCACGGCGCTCGAAGACATCGTCGTGGCTGCAGGGCGGGGGACCCTCTCCTGGCAGGAGCGGGCCCATGCGTTTCTGCGGGCCGCGTGGGCCCGGCTCTCGCTCTACGCCGACCCGGACTCCGCCTGCCTGCGCAACAGCATCCGGGGCGCGCTGGCGCTGTCCTTGGCGATCCTCGTCGTCGACCTGACCGACGTCCAGCACGGCTTCTGGGTGGCGCTCGGTGTCCTCTCCGTCCTCCGCTCGAGTGCCGTCAACACCGGCCGCACCGCGGTGCGGGCGGTCACGGGCACCGTGGCCGGGGTCGCCGCCGCATCACTCCTGCTGTGGATCCTCGGCGTCCACCTGGTGGTCCTGTGGATCCTCCTGCCGATCGCCGTCTTCGTGGCCGCGGTCGCTCCCGTGATCGGGAGCTTCGCGGCCGGGCAGGGTGCGTTCACGCTCGTGGTGGTGATCCTCTTCAACATCATCCAGCCGACCGGCTGGCGCGTGGGGCTCGTGCGGATCCAGGACGTAGCCATCGGCTGCGGCGTCGCCCTCCTGGTCGGGCTCCTCTTCTGGCCGCGCGGCGCCACCCGTCTGCTCGGGGTGAACCTGTGCCGGGCGTATGCCACGAGCGCGGACTACCTCCAGGCGGGCATCCAGCGCATCATGAACCCCGACCGCAGCGTGGACGTGTCGAGCACAGAGATCGCCTCCAGGGAAGCGGGGCGGGTGCTCGACGACGCCTTTCGTGACTACCTGGTCGACCGCGGGGCCAAGGAGGTCAGGACGACCGACCTCGTCACCCTGATGGCCGGCGCCGTCGAGGTACGCCAGGCGGCCGAGTCGATCGCCAACCTTCCGCGGCTGTCGATGTCGGGCGAGACGTTCGACCTGGTGGACCACCCGAGCGTCCGGTTGGCGGGGGACGAGCTGCGGCTGGCCTGCGACGACGTGCGCCGCTGGTACCTCGGTGTCCGCGAGGCCCTCGGTGGGCACCGCACCGACATCCCGCCGCAACCCCGGCACCCCGAGCTGCTCGGCGCGTTGGCCACGGCGCTCGCCGACGTCCGGTCGACGCGGGCCTCGGGCGCCGCGCTGGTGATGATGAGGCTGCTGTGGGCGTGCGAGGATCTCGAGGACCTGCGCCGGCTCGAGCCGATCGTGGCTCGCGCCCGTGGGCTGTGGTCGACGGGCAGGCCCGTCCCGCTCTGGAGCCCCAGCCGGGCCTGATCCCCGCCTACGCGTCCGCGACGACGGCCAGGCGCGGGGAGGTGCCGACCAGCCGCTCGGGGAGGGGGAGCCGGGCGCGCTCCGCCCATTCGACGTCGCGGAGCCGCCGGAGGCGGGGCCTCTGCCACCCCGCCGCCGTCACCGAGTCGACCAAGGCCGACGGTGCCGTGCCCCTCCCGAGGGGCAGTGCGGACCGCAGCGACTCGGGGTACTCCGCGTGGTGCTCGGGAGCCGTCCGCCGCAGCCGCTCGATCTGGCGGCGCGCCCGGTTACGGTAGCGGGCCAGCGGGTCGGCGGCGCCCCACAGGCTCTCGACGAGGACCAGGCGACCGGTCGGAGCAGCGCCCCGCCAGGCCCGGAGCGCGAGATGGGGATCGGGCAGGGTCCACAGCAGGTGGCGCTCCATGACGACGTCATGGACTCCCGGAGGCTCGTGGGCAGGACCCTCGACGGTCTCGATGGCCAACCCCTCGGTGCGGGCCGTCGCTCGAAGCCGGTCGAGCATGCGTCCAGAGAGGTCCAGCGCGGTCACCCGGTGCCCGAGGCGGGCGGCGATCAGGCTGAGGAACCCGGTCCCGGCCCCGCAGTCGAGGACGCGGGCAGGAGGCCCGAGCAGCTGTTGGAGCGCTGCCGTCCAGGCCGCCATCACGGCGGGATCGCGGGGCCGGTGCTGGAGGGAGTCGTCGTACGTGGGCGCGTCCTCGTCCCAGTACTCGCGGATCTGCTCGAGGAGGTTGCTCGTGGACATGGCGCCATCCTGTCGCGTCCGGGATGCAGAGCCCGACGGTGGTCGTCACCGACATTTTGTCTCTAGATCACTGCGTGTTCGGCGGACGGTTACCGGCGGGGTTACCTAGTTGCCTATAACCAATAGCGGCCCAGGGACTGGGCGGCGGCCAGCGACGTCCGGGAGAGGCTCCGGGGGCGGCTGGAACGACTCGGAGGGAGGCGTGGGTGCGACACATCCGACGAAGCGCGGTGGCGGCGCTGGCGACGCTCGGGCTGGTGGGCGGCGGCCTGTCGCTCGTGGGCGTCGCGGGGTCACCGGCGGGCGCGCTGGGAAATCCGGCGCCGGCAACTCCCGGGACGGCGACCAAGACCCCGATCAAGCACCTGGTCGTGATCTTCGACGAGAACGTGTCATTCGATCACTACTTCGGCACCTATCCCTTCGCCACGAACCCCCCCGGCGAGCCCGCATTCCACGCAAAGCCGGACACCCCGTCGGTCAACGGCCTCGCCAACTCGATCGCCAAGACCAAGGCGACCGGTCCTCTGCTCACTCAGAACGGCAACCTGTCCAACCCGTTGCGGCTCGACCGCAGTGACGCCATGACGTGTGACCAGGACCACGGCTACTCCGCGGAGCAGGCGGCGGCCGACCACGGCGCGGAGGACCTCTATGCCCAGGAGACCGGTAACGGACTCACCCTGTCCGACTGCCTGACCCAGGAAAACGCCGGGCTCACCAACAAGTCACCCATTCCGCCGGGCGCCGACTCGAACTACGCCGTCATGGACTACTACGACGGCAACACGGTGACCGCCCTGTGGAATTACGCCCAGCACTTCTCGATGAGCGACAACATGTACGGCACGACCTACGGGCCGTCCACGCCCGGCGCGCTCAACGTCTCGGCGGCGCAGACCTACGGGGCGATCTGCGGGCCCACCTCGGCCACCATCAACGCCCCGGCGTGCGCCGCACCGTCCGGGTACAGCTCGTCCAACGTGGTGGCGTCGGACCTCACGACGGGTACCACGGGAGTGGATCAGCAGCCGCCGGCCGGCCCCGGCACCACCTACAGCGACGCCGACCCCACCTACGACATCTGCTCGTACCTGCCCAAGTCCGACGGCGGCGACGGCAACGCGCCCGCGTCGACGATCGCCATGGGCGGCAACAACATCGGTGAGCAGCTCACCAAGTCCGGGGTCACCTGGGGCTGGTTCGAAGGCGGGTTCGACGACGGCTACGTGCCCGGTCACGGTACGGCGCCGACCACGGCCCAGATCTGCTCGGGGCAACACAAAAACGTCGGCGGGGCCAGCGTGGTCGACTACATCCCTCACCACGAGCCCTTCGAGTACTACGCCTCGACCGCCAACCCGATGCACAAGCCGCCGAGCTCGGTGGCCGCGATCGGTCGCACCGACCAGGCCAACCACCAGTACGACCTGGCCGACTTCTGGGCGGCGGCCAACACGGGCAACCTGCCGGCCGTCTCGTACCTCAAGGCGCCCGCCTACCAGGACGGGCACGCCGGCTACTCGGACCCTCTCGACGAGCAGAACTGGCTCGTCGGCACCATCAACCAGCTGGAGCGCCTCCCGAGCTGGTCCTCGACCGCGGTGGTCGTCACCATGGACGACTCCGATGGTTGGTACGACCACGTGCTGGCCCCGATCGTGACCGGGTCCCAGACCAGCCTCGACAACCTGACCGCGGCCAACTCGTGTGGGAGCTCGAAGCTCGTGCCGACCAATTCCGCATCCGGCCCCGAGCAGGGGAAGTGTGGTCTGGGGCCCCGCCTACCCTTCCTCGTCGTCTCCCCGTACTCGCGGCCCAACTCGGTCAGTAGCACGCTGATCGACCAGAGCTCGGTGGTGCGATTCATCGAGCACAACTGGGGCCTGCCCGCCATGGGCAATGGCGCGGCGGACGGCAACGCCGGATCGCTGTCCTCGTTCTTCGACTGGAGCGGCCCGAGCGATCCGCCGCTGTACCTCGACGCCGCGTCGGGCGAGCCGGTCGGGGGTTCCGGCGTCGGGGGGAACGGGTAGGGGGAGGGGACCGCTCTGGCCCGGCCGAGCCCTCGCTCGCCGGCGAGTCCGGCGGGTCCGGCGAGTCCGGCGAATAGACAGCGTCGCAGGTGGGTGGTATCAAGCCTGGCGCGCCCCACCGGGCGAGCACCTGAGGCGAAGGGGGCACCATGCCGGGCGTCAGCGAGGACTTCACCTGGGCGGGGCGGCTGGTCGGCGGCAGCGTGGTGCGCGCGGAACGTCAGGGTGCCCGCCGACACGGAGGTCGGCCCGCCTGGTACGTGGATGTCCAACGCGACGGTGAGCGCATCGGTTGCTACGCACGCATGCAGCGTCCACAGAACAACGACGAGGGTGCCGCGTTGCTCCGCGAGTTCGAGCTGCTCCGGGCCCTCGCCGCGGCGGGCGTGAAGGTTCCCGAGGTCTACGGGTTCAGCACGGACCCGATCGGGATCCTGATGGAGTGTCTCCCGGGGGAGGGGGACTACCTGCTCATCACCGAGCCCGAGCGCCGGCGCTCCCTCGACCACCAGTTTCTCGCGGAGCTGGTGCAGCTCCACCAAGCCGACGTCCAGCCCTTCGTCGATCTCGGCATGGCGGTGCCCTCCTCGCCCGCCGAGTACGTCACGCTGGATCTCGACGTCTGGGAGGGGATGTACCGCGCCACCATCCGCGAGCCGGTCCCGCTCCTCGAGTTCACGTGCCGTTGGCTGCGGCGCCACATCCCCCCACCGCCGCAACGTCCCGTCCTCGTGCAGGGCGACACCGGACCCGGGCAGTACATGTTCCACGGTGACCGCATGGTCGGCATCATCGACTGGGA
Source organism: uncultured Actinomycetes bacterium (assembly GCA_963773635.1). Classification (GTDB taxonomy): domain Bacteria; phylum Actinomycetota; class Acidimicrobiia; order Acidimicrobiales; family RAAP-2; genus CAVZBW01. The sequence continues at coordinate 2,817,886 of CAVZBW010000005.1, forward strand.
GTTCGCCCACATCGGCGATCCGATGCTCGACCTGGCGCTCATCCGGGGCCGGGACTTCTACAACCCCGGGGCCGACCTGCGGGACTGGTTCCAGACCTACGAGGAGCTCGGCGGGGCCAAGATCGACTGGGCCAAGCTCGCCTACTACACGGTCAAGGCCATGGCCATCACCCCCCTCTCGCTGGCGGGCCTGTGTCAGGACATGTTCCCGGGCACGGACCACGCGGAGTGGTACGCGGAGACGGCCACCTACGGTCGGGCGACCGCCCAGGCCCTGGCCGAGGCGGTCGGCGTCACCCTTGGCGAGGTGGAGCTGCCGAAGCGCACCCCGGGTCGGGTGGCCGGAATGTTCGACGTGCTGGAGGACAACCTGGGCGGCGAGTTCATGCCCGCCGACGAGTTTGGCCGCTACCGGATGGGCCTCGCGCTCCGCCTCGTCCACATGATGCGAAACGCCGACGGGCTCGACCGCCAGCTGGTGGCGCTCGAGCTCGACGACCTGGCCGGCGTCCTGGGCCACCGACCGGGCGACCTCCGGGACGGAGACCGTGAGCTCAACGCCCTCGTGGCTGAGGAGGACCTCGATCGCGAGGCCGAGCTCGTCGCCTACTTCTGGCGGCGGACCGTGCGCGAGGAGGAGCTGTTGCGGGGAGCGCTCGGAGCGGGTGAGGGCGCCGTCTTGATCCCGATCGAGCAGCTCCGCTGAGGCCGCGGCCCATGGCCGATCCGATGTTCACCTTCGACGAGGCCATGACCGACCTCGTCTTCGACTACTGCCGATGGCGCCTGGCGTTGGACCCGGTGCCGCTCGACTTCGGCGGCATCCTCGAGTCGTTTGACGAGGTGCTGCGCGGCCTCATCGGGCCCGGCGGCAACGACCCCCGGCGGGTCCTCGAGATCTTCTCCGAGCATCTGGCCGACGCGGTCATCTCGTGCGACAGCCCCCGGTTCCTCTCGTTCATCCCCGCCGCGCCGACCAAGGCGGCCTTGCTGTTCGACATGGTCGTTTCCTGCTCGTCCCTGCAGGCGACGTCCTGGCTCGAGGCCGCCGGTGCGGTCGCCGCCGAGAACCAGGCCCTGCGCTTCATCGCCGACCTCGCCGGGTTCCCCGCAGGCGCCGGTGGGTGCTTCGTCTCGGGCGGGACCCAGGGCAACCTCTCCGCCCTGCTCGTGGCGCGCGACGTGGGTGTGGCCCGGGGCGCTCCGGGGATTGCCGGCCGACCGGTGGCCGCGGTGAGCGAGGAGGCACACTCGTCGGTCGTGCGTGCGCTCCACGTGATCGGCGTGGACCCCTTGTGGGTCCCGACGGTGGACCACCGCCTCACCGGGGAGGGCCTGCGGTCGACCCTCGAGAGCTCCGGGAGGGGTCGGGACGCGGTCGCCGTGGTGGCGACGGCGGGCACGACCAACGCCGGCCTGATCGACGATCTCGAGGGGATCTCCGACGTGGCCGCGGACCACGGACTGTGGTTCCACGTCGACGCGGCGTACGGGGCGCGGCCTTGCTTGCTCCCGAGGCGCAGCCGCGGTTTCGCGGCATCGAGCGGGCCGACTCGTTGGTCGTCGACCCCCACAAGTGGCTCTTCGCCCCTTTTGACTGCGCGGGCCTCGTCTACCGCGATCCGCAGCTGGCCAAGGCGGTGCACACCCAGGACGCCTCGTACCTCGACGTGATCCACCCCGAGGACGCGACGACCAGCGCCCCATGGAACCCGAGCGACTATGCGATCCACCTCACCCGGCGTGCCCGGGGGCTGCCGATCTGGTTCTCCCTCGCCGTCCACGGCACCGATGCCTACCGCCGGTCGGTGGAGGCTGCGCTCGACATCGCCCGCCGGTGTGCCGAGCGGGTCCGCCAGGCCGACCACCTCGAGCTGGTGCGCGAGCCGGGGCTGTCGGTCGTGCTCCTTCGCCGGCCGGGCTGGTCGCGCGCCGACTACGAGGCCTGGTCCCGGCGGCTGCTCCAGGACCAGGTGGCCCTCGTCACGCCTACGACGTGGGAGGGTGAGCCGGTGGCTCGACTCGTCTTCTTGCACCCCAACACCACGATGGAGATCGTCGAGGAGATCCTCGACTCGATGCGCACCGCCCCGATCGCCCCGGAGCTCCGCAGGCCGTGACCCCCGTGCCCGGCCCCCAGCCACCCGACCCCGCGGCGCCGAACCAGGAGTCCTCCTGGGACCCCGACCAGTACGCGCGGTTCGCCCGGGAGCGGGAGCAACCCTTCTTCGATCTCTGCTCCCTCCTCGAAACGGTCGAGTCGCCCACGGTCGTCGACCTCGGCTGCGGGGACGGGCGGCTGACCGCCGAGCTGCATCGGCGTCTCGGCGCCGCGAGGACGACCGGGATCGACTCCTCCCCCACGATGCTCGACTCGGCCCGGGGCCGTGCCGGCGACCAACTTCGGTTCGTGCCGGGTGACCTGTCGACCTGGCACGGCGAGGGCGTCGACATCGTCCTGAGCAACGCGGCGTTGCACTGGGTGCCCGACCATGCCGCCGTGCTCGGCCGGTGGCGGGACAGCCTGGCGCCTGGCGGCCAGCTGGCGGTCCAGATGCCCACCAACGCCGATCATCCCTCGCACGAGGTGGTCGCGGCGCTGGCGGCGGAGTGGCTGGGCGCAGGCGCCCCGCCGGATCCCGTCGTCGAGCACGTCATGGCCCCGGAGTGGTACGCGCAGACGCTGTACGACCTCGGGATGGAGCGCCAGCACGTCCGCATGCAGGTCTACGGTCACCTGCTCGGCTCGACCGCCGACGTGGTGGAGTGGACCAAGGGCACCTCGCTCACCCGGTTCAAGCCGCTCCTGGAGGCCGACCGCTACGAGCGGTTCGTCGACGAGTACCGGCGACGCCTGGTCGCCGAGCTGGGCGACCGCCGGCCCTACTTCTACACGTTCAAGCGGATCCTCCTCTGGGGAGCGCTCCCTCGCTAGGTGGCGTGCCGGGCGTCGAGGTAGGAGCCGTCGGCGAGCACGGGCACCACCTGGCTGGCGTCGAGGGTGGCGGCGTAGCCGACGTCTGCGCCGTGACCCTTGGCCTCGAGCTCGATCCCCGACGCGCACGCCACGAGCAGTCGGCGGAGCTGCGACCGGGCGCCGGCCCAGGCTCCCGCGGTGACCTCGGCCTCTGGCGAGCGCGAGCCGTCCAGGGCGCGGATGAGCGCGGCGGCGCCGAGCAGGTCCTCGAGTGACGGGCGGAGCGAGCCGTCGGGCCAGATCTCCCCGCAGGCAACGACGGCCACGGGGCCCCGTGCCCGGTTGAGCCAGGACGCGACGGCGGAGACGTTGCGGAGGCAGGAGGCGACGACCATGGCGCCGTGCCCGGCCGCCACCAGCGAGCAGGCTGCGCCGTTGGGCGACGGGAGGACCACCGTGTCGCCCGGCGCGAGCCTCCCGAGGCTCTCGGGGCAGAGGGAGAGCCCGAGTGGCGCCCGGCCATCGGCCACGTGGCCCCCGATGGATGCGGCGAAGCCCTCCAACGACTCGTCCTTCCAGCGGTAGGGGTAGACACGAGCGCCGGCCACCAGCGCAGCCTCGACCGCCGTCGTGAAGCGGAGCGTGTCCACGACCGCGAGGACCTCGACGTGAGGAGCCAGGCTCTCGACCCCTCGGGCACCCCACCCGAAACGGACACGGTGACCGTGCTGGGCGGTCCAGGTGTCGCTCACGCCACTCCGGCGTCAGCCGGCGTCAGCCGGCCGGGCCCGCCGTCGCCAGGAAGCTGACAATGGGGGGCGACTCGACGTAGTCGTCCCAAAATCCCGCCTCAAACGCGGCCAGGCCCTCGGGGGCGACCTGCGGCAGTACCCAGTCGAAGGAGGTGAATCCGGCGCCGGCGAACTCGCTGCGGTAGGCCTCCGTCGGCAAGTAGTAGTTGTCGAGCTCGAACGCCGTGCCGTCGGGGTTGAAGAAGCGGTAGCGGATGGTGTCGCCCTCCTCCGGATCCTCCCCGCCGAGCTTGACGAACCCGTAGTCCCGGTAGCGCTCGTAGTGGGCCGGTGGGTTGTCCGGATAGTCGTTGCAGCCGACGACGAGGCCACCGGGCTTGACGAGCCTGGCCACGCTCTGGACCAGCGCCCGCAGCTCGGTCCGGGAGCGTGCGTAGTTGAAGAGGAAGCAGCACAGGGCCACGTCGAAGCGTTCGCCCAGCTCGACCGTGGCGACGTCGGAGCACACGTACTCGACGCCGAGAGGAGCGGCCTCCTCCTCTCGCCGCGCCAAGGCGATCATCTCGGGCGAGATGTCGACGCCGACCACCCGGGCGGCCCCCCGCCGGAGGAGCTTGCGCGAGTAGATCCCCTCCCCGCACGCCAGGTCCACGACCGATCGGCCCGAGAGGTCGGGCAGGAGGCCGAAGGTCGAGTGCTCCTCGACGTAGAGGCGGAACGGCAGCAGCTTCGATTCCTGGTAGTCGGCCCCGATTCGGTCGTACTCGTCGGCCACGTGGTGGAAACCCGTCACAGTCGCGCAGCGTACCCAAGACGAGGTGGCGCGCCGACGAAGGCTGGGCGACGGCGACCAGGCGCGGGACATCACGGGTCCCGGCTGGCAAATAATGGGACCGTGCGCCCGCTCCACCTGCCTGCCCGTTGGAGGGGTTGGGAAGGGTGGAGGCGTTGGGACGGCTGGAGCCGTTGGGACGGGTGGGCCATCCTCGGCGGTTGGCTGGCCCTGACGGGCTTTCTCCTCTGGCAGGTCACGCTCTCTGCGCCCATGGTCTGGCAGGACACGAGGAGCTATGAGCAAGTCGGCTCGCTCCCGTTGTGGAGCACCGGGTTCTGGTTCGGTCAGCGACCACCGCTGGTCCCTCTCCTGTGGAAGCTGACGGGCTCCCCGACCGCCTTCGTCGTGGTCCAGACGCTGATCGCCGCGCTCTCCTGGGGCTTTCTCGTCCTGACGGTCGGGCGCGCCGTGCCCCGGGGACTTCGCCGAGCTCTGGCCTGCTTTGCCGTACTGGCATTCGCCACCACGCTGCCCGTCACCCTGTGGAACCGGTCCGTCCTGTCCGAGACCCTGTCGCTCAGCGCCGTGGCCGTGCTCTTCGCGGTGGCCATGCGGCTCGCGGAGCGGCCCACGCGGCGTTGGGTGGTGGCCCTGGTGGCGGTGGCGCTCTGGGCCGGCGCGGCTCGCGACAGCGGCATCGCCCTGCCGGTGCTGCTGGCCCTCGTCGCCGTCTACCTGCTGCTTCGGGGTCGCCACGGCTGGAGGTTGCCGGCCGTTGGTGCGGTAGGCCTGGCCCTCGTCGTGGTGATCTGCGCGATCGGCTTCAGCGTCTCCGGCCGGACCGACCAGAACGTCGAGGACGTGCTGTACGTGCGCGTCTTTCCGTACCCGGCCCGCGTCTCGTGGTTCGCGGAGCACGGGATGCCTCAGTCCGGGCTCGTCGACGAGCTGGCGCGCCTCGAGGCACGCCACCCCACCACCGGCGCACCCGTGGTGGCGCCCGATCTGGCGTCCAAGCAGTTTGCTCCGCTCGAACACTGGGTCGGCACGGACGCGCCGAGCACCTACGGGCTGTGGCTCGTGACCCACCCCTGGTACGTGGTGTCCGAGCCGCTGGTGGCCCCCACCCGTGCCTACAACTTCGCGGGCGGCGACCTCTCCTTCTATGCCGGATCCGATCCCGTTCCCTCGGGACTCGAGCCCGTCCTGTGGCCGGCGTGGCCCTGGCTCCTCGTCCTGTCCGTCGCCGTCATCGTCGCGGCGAGCCTGCGCCGGATGTGGGGGGACCCGAGGTTGCGCGCCACCATCCTGCTCGCCGTTCTCGGGATCCCCGTCATGCTCATCGTGTGGCACAGCGACGGGCAGGAGGTGACGAGGCACACGATCGAGGGACTGGCTCAGCTGCGGCTCGGTGTGCTGCTGGCCCTCGTGCTCTCCGCGCTCGGTGCAAGGTTGCCTCCCGCACGGAAGCCCACGGCCGCGTCGATGGGCATGCCGGAGGACGACCTTCGCGACGCCGACGAAGCGCATCGGTCGCAGGACCGGTCGCCGGACCGGTCGCCGCCACCCTCGGACCGGGAGCCGAGCAGGCCGGTCGTTTCCACCTGACCAGCTGCCACAGAGTCGCCACGACGGGGTCGCCACTACATTGGCGCTCGTGGCATTTGGGCTGGGCGACGTGGAGCGGATCGCTGCCGAGGACCACCACCTGGCGGTGGTGAGCACGACCCGAGCGGACGGGAGCGTCCAGTCGTCCGTGGTCAACGCCGGCCTGCTGGAGCATCCGATCTCCCACGAGCCGGTCGTCGGCTTCGCCACCTACGGCAGGACCAAGCTGGACAACCTGCGGGAACGGCCTCGAGCCACGCTCGTCTTCCGGGCCGGGTGGCAATGGGGTGCCGTCGAGGGGCGAGCCGAGATCGCCGGTCCGGACGACGTGCTGCCCGGTTTCGATCCCGCGGGCCTGCCTGGCCTCCCCGGCCTGCTCCGCGCCGTCTTCGTCGCGGCGGGCGGCACGCACGATGACTGGGCCACCTTTGACCGTGTGATGGCGGAGGAGCGCCGGGCCGTCGTACTCGTGCACCCCGAGCGCATCTACTCCAACCGTTCCTGACGGCAGCGGCACGCCTCCGGCGACGCCTCGATCCCGGACGCCGGCAGCGGTCGCCCCCTACCGCGGCGATCGCGCCAAACCGGCTCCCGCCCTGCCCATGAGATCGAGGAAGTTGTCGCAGTAGAAGCGCCGTCGGGTCCCCTCGTCAATCGCTGTGTGCGCGGCGCCGAGCGAGGCGTCGAATCGCTCGATGGGGCGCCTCCCTCCCTCCACGTGTGGGAAGTCCGACGAGAACATGCACACATGCGGTCCACTCTGCTCGATGATCCACCCGACGTCCTCGGTTGGATAGGGCGTGCATCGCACCTGACGCTCGACGTACTGCGTCGGGCGCAGCGACAGCGAGCGGAGTCGCTCCTCGTGGCGGGAAAACGCTTCGAATGCCGCCTCCATCTGGCGGGTCCAAGAGGGAACCCAGATGGCACCCTGCTCGATCACGCCGAACCGGAGGTCCGGGTGCCGCTCGAGCACGCCGTCGAAGATCATCGTGGCCAGGGTCTGGGAGGGCGGAGCGGGAATGCCCATGTAGTCGACCGAGCGGAAATTCTCGTCGCCGCCGTGGAAGTCCGGTGGCACGGGAAGACCGTTGTCGAAGTAGTGCGGGTCCACCAGGTCACCAGTGCCCCCGACATGGAACACGATCGGGATCCCCGCTTGCTCCGCGCAGGCCCAGACCGGCTCGAGCCCGCGATGGGAGGGGGAGTGGCGGGGAGGGCAGCCCGAGGCGACCAGAAGCGCGGCGGCGCCCGCAGACACCGCCTCCTCCGCGGCGGCCGCGGCCCGCGCGAAGTCAACGAGGGGCACGTAGCAGGTCGGCAGCAGCCGGGCGTCTACCGAACAGAACTCGAGCATGCCGCGGTTGTGGGCCGTGGCGGTCCCGTAGGCGAGGTCGAGATCGCCCGAATGCTCCCAGTCGCGGAGCCGACGATTGTGGAACGTGTTGAAGACCAGCTGGCTCGAGAAGCCGAGCAGGTCGAGCGCCCGGGGCCGATCCTCTGGGATGAAGGATCCCGTCGCGGCGAAGTTCTTTCGCCCCATGATCTGCGCCGCCTCCTGCTCGCGGTACGCCGCGGAGCGGTGTCGCTCCCGGAGCTTCGTGAACGAAGCCTCGAGATCGCCGCGCTGCTCGTGAGGATCGCCAGTCTGCCGCAGCTCGTTGCCGCTCGGGTAGGAGAGGGGTGGAATCCGTTCGCGGATGGCGGGATCTGCGTGGTCCCTCAGCCAGTTGGGTGTCTCCATGAGGTGGGCGTCCGCGTCGTGCACCAGCCGGCCGCGGCTGTAGGTCCCCTCCGTCGTTGTGGTCACCGCGTCTAGTGTGACGCAGCCGGTGCCCGCCCGCTCGGGCGTGTATCGGCGGCTGCCCGCGGCACGCGGTCACCGGAGCGGGCAAGCTATGGCCATGTCTGGGGAGAGGGGATCCAGCGGCCGGCGCCGCGTCGTCGTGCTGGCGCCGATGCCGCTCGAGTTGGAGGCGATCGTCGCGGCCTTCGGGCTCGGCCCGACCGGCGGGTCCGGGGAGGCGACCTGGACCGGTCGGCTCGGCGACTCCGAGGTGACGGCGGTCCACGTGGGCATGGGACCCCCTGCGGCCCGTGCGGCCACCCTCCGTCTGTTCGACGAGTCGGCGCTCGGCACCCGGGGCGTCGACCACGTCATGATCGTCGGCATCTGCGGCGGCCTCGATCCCGACATCGAAGTCGGGACGTTGCTCAACCCCGAGTATCTCGTCGATCACCCGGGCGGATCCCGCTACGTGCATCGCCCGCCCGGCGACGCCCCGCAGCGCGGTGGCCTCGCCACGACCGAGACGGTCAGCTTCGACCTCGAGCTGACCCGCCGCCTCCACCAGGATGGCTGCCTCGGTGTCGACATGGAGTCCTCGGCGGTTGCCGAGGTCTGCGAGGCGAGGACCTGTTCCTGGTCCGTCTATCGCTGCATCAGCGACCGGCCCTTCGACGGCCTGCTGGACGAGCGGATCGTGGCGGCCACCAACCCCGACGGCACGGGGAACATGGCCGAGATCGAGCGGTTGCTCGCCGAGGATCCCGGGTTGGCGGCCAAGCTCGGGCGCTTGGCCGAGGACACCGCCCGAGCCGCCCGCCTGGCGGCGGAGGCGGCCGCCCGCGGGTGCCTCGCACTCGATGGCTGACCCGGCGCCGTCTCCCCTGGCGATCCCCGACGAGGTCCTCGAGGACCTGCGTCGCCGGGTCCTGGCGACCCGCTGGACCGACTCGGTGAGGGGCTCCGGCTGGTCCCACGGCACCGACCTCGACTACCTGCGGGAGCTCTCGGAGTACTGGGTGGACGGCTTCGACTGGCGCGCCCAGGAGCGGCTGGTCAACCAGCACCTGCCCGGTTGGAGCGCGGACGTGGACGGTGGTCGGATGCACTACGCCCGGCTGCCGGGGGTCGGGCCCGACCCGCTCCCGCTCGTCCTGCTCCACGGCTGGCCCGGCTCCTTCTTCGAGATGTACAAGATCGCACCCCTCCTTGCCGACCCCGGCGCCCACGGGGCCGATCCGGCCGACGCGTTCGAGGTGATCGTGCCCTCGCTGCCCGGCCACGGGTTCTCCGAGGCGGTGCTCCGTCCCGGCTATGGCGCCGACGAGTGTGCGAGCTCCGTCCATCGGCTGATGACGGGGGTCCTCGGCATCCCGAGGTTCGGGGCCCAGGGCGGCGATCGCGGCGCGTTCGTGTCCGCAGGTTTGGCTCACCGTCACCCGTCCGCGGTCCTCGGCATCCACCTCAACTTCCCGGGTGCGATCGTCGGCGAGGGGGCCGACCTGGACGACGAGGAGCGCAACTGGCTCGAGGCCCAGATGCGATGGTTCGCGGAGGAGGGCGGGTACATCGCGATCCAGGGCACCCGCCCCCAGACCCTCGGCTTCGCCCTCAACGACTCGCCGGTCGGTCTCCTCGCGTGGATCGTCGAGAAGTGGAGGGCGTGGAGCGACTGCGGGGGCGACGTCGAGTCGTGCTTCACCAAGTCGGAGCTCCTGACCAACGCGACCATCTACTGGGTCACCGAGACGATCCGGTCCTCGATGCACTACTACTACGAGCACCGCTGCACCCCACCGGTGGCGATGCGGCCCGTGCCCATCGACGTGCCGACCGGCGTGGCCGTCTTTCCCGCGGAGCTCCTCCGCCCTCCCCGACGTGCGGTGGAGCGAAAGTACGACGTCCGGCGGTGGTCCGAGATGCCCGCCGGAGGCCACTTCGCCGCCATGGAGCAACCCCTCGCGCTGGCGGAGGACGTCCGGGCCTTCTTCCGGGCGATCCGATGACCGTGCGCCGGCTGGGGCCGACCGACACGGCATACTTCTCGGCGGATCGGCAGCCCCTTTCGGTCACTCTCCTGCGCTTCTCGCCCCGCCCCGACGGATCCGTGCCGGCGGCCGAGGAGATCATCTCGCACGCCCGGCACGTGTTGATGCAACCCGATGCCTCCTTAGCCCTCCGGGCAGCGCGTCAACGGGTCCGCCGCGTGCCGGGCAACGTCGCTCGGCCGTTCTGGGAGGACGATCCGGATTTCGACGCTCGCCGGCACGTGTGCCTCCACGACGGTTCCCGGGTCGGCAACGGGTCGAGGGAGATCGTGCTCGACGCCATGAGCCGCCCGCTGGACCTCGAGCGGCCGTTGTGGCGAGTCGAGATCGTCCCGTCGCTCGACGGGACGGAGGATTTCGGGCTGCTCGGTACTCAGCACCACGCTCTCGGCGAGGGCGGATGGTCGTTCGCGGCGCTCGCACAGCTCGCCCTGTCCCTCACGCCCGACGTACCGGAGGTGGACGACACCGTGGGGGCCTGGCGGCCGTCGAGCGAAGCTCCCCCCGGCCGGGTCCTCGGGACGGCTCTCGCCGAGCGTCTCTCGTCCGCCGTCGCCGCCTGCCGGTCGGGCGCGCGCGCCGCCGGCCGGAGGGATCCCGGAACCTTCACCGGGGAGATCGCTCGGGTCGCCTCGTACTTTCACGAGAGGTCGGTGCAGCAGTCACGGTGGCGCCACCACGACGATCGGGCAGGCCGGGGAAGCCCGCAACTTCACGAGTACCGTCTCTCGCTCCTCGAGACCCGGGTCGCCTCCAGGGCCTTCGCCTGCACCATCACCGATCTCCTGCTCGCTGCGGTCGGCGCCGCCTGGTCCGTCGTCGATCCCGAAGCGACCGAGGCGTGGATCGCGATGCCGGTGAGCCTGAGGGAGGCCGGCGACGAATCGGCGACCAACCGATTCGGCCTGGCCAGCGTGAGCGTGCCCTGCGGCCAGGACCTCCTCACGACCTTGCGGGCCGCCCAGGACAGCTCGTCCCGAGCAAAGCAGCACGAGCTCGCGGAACCAGCGCCGACCTGGCGCTCCTCCGCTCGCACGTACCCCGCCTGTCACGTCACGGCCCCTGGGGCCGGGTCAACGCTCAGCTCCTTCTCTCCAACATGCCCGGCTTTCCCTTCACCCTCTATTGCCACGGGTCACCTCTTTGCGACGCGCTGGCCGGGTCCTCGCTGGGGGAGCGACTCTGGGGCAAGTTGACCTTCGTGACCTTCGGCGAGTGGATCCACGGGACCCTGATCGAAGCCACAGGGCCGGGTGGTGTGGGTGCGGCATTCGACCGTATCTATGGTGAAAACCTCGAGGAGCTGTGCCGGATCGCGGTGAGCCGCAACCTGCTCGCGCGCCAGCCCCACTTCATGGCCCTTTCCCCGACTCGTCTCGACGAGCTGACCCGTCGCTCCAAGGTCGTCTCGTTCCAATCTGGCGACGAGATCGTCGCCCAAGGCGACCCGGCCAACGCCTTTTATGTCGTCAGGAGTGGCTCGGCCACCGTCAGCGTCGACGGTGTGCAGCGAAGTGTCATCGGTGTGGGAACGGGGTTTGGCGAGGTGGCCCTCGTCCGTGGAGAGGGCCGGCAAGCCACGGTCACGGCTGCCGAACCGGTCGAGGCGCTGTGCATCGACGGCGCCTCCTTCCACGCGGTATTCGGCTCGGACCCGGTCAACGCCCGACCCCTGGGGGCGATCGTCGCCAACTATGAGACAGACATGGACGAGTGATGTGAAGGAGTGACGTGAAAGGTCTGCGTGCGCCGCGGCGCTCTCGCAGCCCGAGCGGTCAGTCGATGGACCCGGATACGCCCAGATACCCCTCGACGATGGCGTGTACCGGCCTGGCGTTCAGCTCATCCTCGAACACTGCCCGAAAGACGTCGGCGGGCACGCGGAGCACCTCGACAGGCTCGAGGGCCTCGACGGACGCCGATCGTCCTCCGCCGCGGACGAGGCTTACCTCTCCGAAGGAGTCTCCGGGACCCAAGGTGACCGCGTCACCATTGTCCTTCGTGACTGCCACGGAACCGGTCTCGATGACATAGAAGGCGTCGGGCTTCTCTCCCTGGGTGACGATCGGATCCCCCGGCTTGAAGGAGACCGGTTCCGCCGAGCGGGCCAGGGCGTCGAGCTCCCTGGTCGACAAGGCGACGAAGTGGGGCTGCTCGCTCAGGAGTCGATAGTGGCGGCTGAGGGTGAGGAGCCTCTCCACGTTGTCCCGGAAGGCGCGATCGAATTCCACCGCGGCGTCCTCCAGCCCCGCATCGCTCAGGAGCGTGCCGGTGAGGGAGTCCCCGAAGGAAGCGAAGGTGAACTTGAACGGGCTGAAATGCAACGAGGAGGTGCTCAGGGCGTGGCGCATCGGCGCGCCCAGGCAGTAGACGTCCATCGGGAGAGCCGGCAGGTTCGACAGGACCACGTCAACCGGCTTGCGCGTGCGCTGGTAGATCCACTGCTGTGCAGGAACAGGCAGGTGTGAGATGGTCGCTCCGAGGTCGGCGAGCGCCCTGGCGTGTCCCTCCGCCTTGATCTTCTCCACGGCGGTCCCGGCGCGCCGCACCATGACGAGGAGGTCGTCGCTGCACGGCACCGCCGTGTCCACCATCGCGATGAGGTTCGAACGAGACGAATCGCCGGAGGTTCGCAGACTCACGGGGAAGGAGATGGTCAGCGACGACGCGCCGGGCCTGACGGAGGGCCACGCCGCGCCCACGGCGGCCAGCAGCACCTCCATGATCGTCGTCCCGAAGGTCCGCGAGATGATTCGAAGATCGAGGAGGGAGAGGCGGTACTCGCCGACCTTCCAATCGGTACGGTCCGACCGGGTCGGGGTTGCCTGCGGTCGGCTGGACGACGCCGGGACGTTGTGGACGAGGGACGTGATCCTCGCCACGTACGCCGACGCCGACGAGACGTCGAGGTGCTTGGCACGCTGAATTGAGCTTCGCCATGACCTGGCATAGCCCCTCAAGCGGTCCTCGATGCCGTCCGCGGCAATGCGGGGCAGCGAGCGGGGACGATCGGGGGACCAGCGCTCGGTGATGTCCCTCGGGGGTGGAATGTCCGGAGTGAAGGTGAGCGCCACGATGCTGGCGGCGAGAAAGCCGAAGAGGCCGTCGCCCATTGCATGGTGGAGGGTGAGGACCAGGCCGAAGGAGTTGTCCGAGATGTTGTCCACGACCTCGATCCGCCACAGGGGATGTGCGAGATCGAGAGGTCGGCTCATGGCATCGATCAGCAGCTCACCGAGATGGTCGACGTCGACCGGAGCGTCGAGGGGATGCCGGCGGACGTGGTGCTTCACGTCGAAGTTCGGATCGTCTTCAAAGAAGGGTTGGCCGTGATGGGCCGTCGGGCGACGAACTCGTTGGCGTAGGAACCGTACCGGGTCGGGTATGTCGGTCGGAGCCAACCCCTGCTCCACGTGGGCGATGAACTCCTCGGAGGTCGGCAAGGAACCGTCCGGGCGTGGGCCGAACGAGATGACGAACACCATCATCGATTGAGGCTCACTACCCCAGACCATCGCGTCGAGGGGACGGAGCCGCTCGGCCGTCACTGTCCCACTTAATCACAACCTGCTTCGCCCTGGAGTCGAACGGCCGGTGCCGTCCGACTCGACTCCCGACGGCATCGTGTGGCAGCCTGTCGCGCAGTTCGTACCGGGGGATTGGGGCTATGCGAGGTCGACGTGACCGAGGTTGAGACTGCGCCGGCGGGTCGGTTCTTGACCGACGTCATGTCTCCCGCCTTCCGGGAGAACCCGTACCCCGCCTACGAGTCATACCGCGACGGACCGGCACTCCAACGGATCCAGGACACGATGTGGCTCTGCGTTCGACACGAGCACGTGTCGACGCTCATGCGCCGCCCGGAGCTGTCTCCGAACACGATCCGGGCCACTTCCGGCCTTGCCCGACCCGAGGTGTACGAGCTCAAAGCTCGCACGCTGCTCTTCATGGACCCGCCCGATCACACCCGGCTGCGAAAGCTGGTATCGCGCGCCTTCACCCCGAAGCGCGTGCGGGAGCTTCGACCCCAGATCGAGGCGATCGCCGCCGAGCTCCTCGACGAGATGGCCATCCATGGCGACAGCGCTGAGGTGGACTTGGTCGGATCGTTGGCCTACCCGCTGCCCATCCGCGTCATCTGCAGTCTCCTCGGCGTGCCGGAAGCTGACGAGCCAACCTTTGCTCATTGGTCGCGGGCCCTGGCCAGGTTGCCGGATCCTTGGGTGCTTCGAACCGCCGAGGTGGACGACGCCATGTTGGAGGCGCAGGGGGCGCTTGCTTCCTACATAGACGGCCTCATCGAGGAGCGGCGCAGCGCGCCACGAGACGACCTGTTGTCCGCCCTTCTCAGTGCGGAGGCCGAGGGGGATCGGATCTCGTCTTCCGAGGTCGTCGACCTAGTTGTCCTCTTGCTCGTTGCCGGCCACGAGACCACGGTCAACCTGATCGCCAACAGCGTGGTGGCGCTGCTGGAGTTTCCCGAGCAGCTCCAACTTCTGCAACAGTCGCCCGATCTGTATGCCCACGCGGTCGACGAGCTGTTGCGCTTCGACAGCCCCGGGCAGATCACCTGGCGCGTCGCCACAACGGATCTCGATGTCGATGGCCACCGAGTCGCCGCAGGGGAGGAAATCGTTCTCGGGCTTGGTGCCGCCAATCGCGACCCGGCGACCTTTGCCGACCCCGATCGCCTCGACGTCCGTCGAGACGCTCGTCAACACGTCGCCTTCGGCGGAGGCATCCACCACTGCCTGGGAGCAGCGCTCGCGCGGCTGGAAGGCGAGGTGGCGCTCCGGTCCCTCTTCGACCGCTTCCCGCGGCTCCAACTCGCCGGTACCCCGGTCCGCCGGGCCACGTTCACGCTGCGAGGATTCGACTCCCTGCCCGTGGCGCTGCGCGACGGCCTCTAGCGAGGTCCCGTGTAGGAAGGGTGAGTGTCGGCCAGAGCCGACCTGCACCCGAGCCGGTCACGATGCCGGGTACCGGATGCGTCGTCGTGGAACGGCCGGGTTGGACCGCTCCGCCCGCCCGTCACTGGGCCTGTTCGTGGCTCGCCGGCGAGCGACGGGTGTCCGGGGCGCCTCGACGACGATCTTCTCCAGGAGCAGTGCCTTGCGCGGGCACGTCTGCACGGCCTGCCCTGCCAGGTCCATCAACTGGGGAGGAACCTCCGCGTCGTCGAGCACCGGGTAGCCCCACTCGTCGAGCCAGATGAGCTCCGGCACGAGCTCCGAGCAGTACCCAAATCCGTCGCAGGCGACCGGATCGACACGCATCCGCCAGGACACCCTCACGGCGGGGGACGTCGTCACGAGGCGCCGGTGGCCGCGTGGACGTGCGGAGTGGTGGTCGGCGGGGCGGCGACCGGGGGATTGGCGGGTTGGCCGAGGCCCGATGAGCCCGACGAGCCGGACGACCCCGATGAGCCGGACGAGGCTCCGGAGACGCCGCCCCCCGCCGAGCCGGTACCGGCGGACGGAGGCAGAGAGCTGCTCGCAGGGTGGTGACCGGGGAAGTCGTGGGCGACGACTCCGATCAAGGATCCGGTCCCGACGATCGCGGCGGCTACGAGCCAGCGGGTGAGGCGGCGGACCCGCTCGATGGCGCCGTCGCGGGCGGCTGGATCGTGGCGATGGCCAATCGGCTGCACGGTACCGATCCTCGCGGTCCCGCCTTAAGTCCTCGTGAAGATCCAGGTCCTCGTGAAGATCCAGGTCCTCGTGAAGATCCGGCCGAGACCCCGGGAGCGTTCGAGACGTCTGCAGCTACTCGGCCGCATCGGCCAGCGCCTCGGCGAGCGCCGGGTGCACGAGCATGGACTCGGCGATGTCCGCCACCCTCAGCTCGGCGGTGACCGCGAGAGCGATGATCGAGATGAGCTCCGCCGCCGACTCGCCGACGATGGACCCTCCGAGGACGACCCCCGTCGCAGGGTCCGAGATGATCTTGACGAAGCCGCGTGTGTCGTTGTTGATCAGCGCCTTGGCGGTGGAGGCGAAAGGTACCTTGGTCACCCGGATCTTCCTGCCTTCTGAGAAGGCCTCCGCCTCGGCGACGCCGACGTCGGCGATCTCCGGCTCGGTGAAGATCGCCGAGGGCGCCCGGTCGTAGTTGAGGTGGCGGTGGGCCACCGAGTGGCCGATCGCGATGTGCTCGGCGATCTTGCGGCCCTGCATCGAGGCCACCGAGGCCAGCGGGAGCTTGCCGGAGAGGTCCCCCGCGGCGTAGATGTGCGGGACGTTGGTCTGGCAGTGGTGGTTCACGGGAACGTAGCCCGCCGGATCGACGGCCACCCCGGCGGCGGCCAGGTCGAGGCCCTCGCTGTTGGGCACGGATCCAATGGCCAACAACGCGTGCGAGGCCTCGACGACCCGGCCGTCGTCGCACCCGACGCGGACTCCCTCGGGGGTCCGCGTGAGGCCCTTTGCCCGGGCGCCCTTGAGCAGGTGGACGCCCCGGCGGATGAAGTTCTCCTCGAGCGCGGCCGCCACCTCGGGGTCCTTGTTGGGGAGGACGTGCTGGCGACTCACGACGAGGGTGATCTCCGAGCCGAGGGAACCGAACATGTGCACGAACTCGACGCCGGTCACCCCTGAGCCGATGACCGCGAGGTGCCTCGGCAGCTCCTTGGGGGGGTAGGCCTCGCGGGTCGTGAGCACCCGGTCGCCGTCGGGATCGGCCCAGTCGGGCACCCGAGGTCGGCTTCCCGTCGACAGCAGCACGGTGTCCGCCTCGAATTCCCGCTCTCCCTCGTCGGTCTCGGCGATCACGAGGTGGGGCCCACCCATACGCCCGGACCCCCGGACCAGCTCCACTCCCTGGCGACCGAGCAGCTCGACGGTGGCCGCCTCGAGACGCGCCTCGATGGCGGCGACCCTCGCGGCGAGCGTCTCGAGGTCGAGTCGGGCCCCGACGTCCGCAAGTCCCATGCCGCCCATCCGCTGGAGGTCGGAGAGAGCGCCACCGGTCGCGATCATCGTCTTGGAGGGGATGCAGTCGAGGAGGTGGGCCGCTCCACCGGCGAGGTCGCGCTCGACGACGACCACCTCGACGCCGAAACGGGCCGCGGCGGACGCGGCCTGGATGCCGGCAGGACCCCCGCCCACCACCACGAAGCGCATCACCTCGAGCCGGACCTCACGAGCGACCACTCCTGGGACCACACGGGCGACCTGGGGTGAAGGGAAGGCATCAGATCGGCGGTCCTTGGGGAGAGGGGGAACCGACGGGCAAGCTCCACAAATAGCACGTCACCCGCCAGGACAGCCAGACGGTGTGCCGGCGGGAGGAGCTACAGTCACACCGGACAGGGGGAGTTGCCCGATGCGTCTCGAATCGTCGGTGACCAGCATCTCTTGGATTCCGTCGGAGTCGGTCTCCGGCTTGCCCAAGGTCGCGTTCGTCGCCGGGGCCACCCACTACGACGACCCTCCGCCCGATCGCATCGAGTCGACGGAGGAGCTGGTGAGCCTCTTTGCGGCCGAGCGGTTCCGGTTCGCCAACCGTCTCTCGGCCTGGATCGAGGTCGACGGGGGCCGAGTGGTGGATGCGGGCTACAGCGGCCGGGGCTACATCAGCTGCACCCGGGTTCGGCTGGGCCGTGTCGCGGAGATCGTCTTCCAGCCCGCGGAGTTTCCCGAGCTGCGTGCCGAGCCCGAGATAGGCGACACCGCCGTCCGGTTCGTGCAGACGACGGGCGGTCGGACGGGCATGCCGGCTCCTCGCCGCGTCCGGAGGCGACCGCTCGTGCAGTGGGCGTCTCCCTCCGTCTGGACGACCCTGGCCCTCACGATCTCAGCCGACGGCTCCTCCCAGGGGGAGCTCGTGGGTGCCAGCCAGTTTCCCCGGCACTGGGTCTACGGGCCGGACGGCCTGCTCGAGGCGAAGAGCGGGCTGGCGGCCTTGCGAGAGTGGTACCAGACCTCCTTCGGCCTGCACAGTCCATGGGGAGACGAGGATTCCAAGCCCTTTGTGGCGCTGGCCGAGACCGCGCTCGAACGCCAGCTCTCCGAGACCATCATGCGTGGCGGGGAGAAGCCTTCGGTCCGGAGGATCCCGGAGGGCTCGTTGCTCACGAGGCAGGGCGAGGAGGGTGCCGAGATGTACCTTCTCCTCGACGGCATCCTCGAGGTCGTCGTCGACGGCGACAAGCTCGCCGACCTCGGCCCCGGCGCGATCGTCGGCGAGCGCGCCGTGCTCGAGGGGGGGCGTCGCACCGCCTCCCTACAAGCGGTCACCGACTGCACCGTGGCGGTGGCGACCGCTGGACAGATCGACCGGGACAAGCTGGCCGTCGTCTCCGTGGGCCACCATCGGGAAGACTCCCCCCCTCTCCCTCCTAGCCGAGTACGCCGAGGAGGCCGGTTCCCAGGGACGCAGGTTCGGCGTCCATTGCGGCGGCCGAGGGACGAGCACGCCGGGCCGCCATGCTCGCCGAGGTGGCCTCGTCGTTGCAGACCGAGACCGGTTGGCAGGACCCCGACCTCCTCGACTGGTTCTGGAAGACGCTGGGCTCGGCCTTTGCGGCGCTCGATCCCCGGTCCCTGGCCGACGCCCGGGAGGTCGCCGCGGGATGTCGGTCGAGGCGGCTCTCGACTAGGCGGCGAGCGAGGAGGATTGAGCCGAGGCTGGGGGCGGGGTCCGGTGGGTGCCGGGCGCCAGTAGTTTGACGCGCCATGGATCACCCCGTTCGACGTCGTGCCCGCGGCCTCGCTGCCGCTTCCACGCTCGGCGTCATCTCTCTCGTCGTCCCTGCCCTCCTCTCCACCCCCGCGTCCGCCGCGTCGCCGACGGCGAGCTCCGTCATCAAGGCGTCCCGGACGGCGATCGATGCCCAGTCGAGCGTCCACGTGGTCTTTGTGGCCCGGTCCGGGTCGTCGTCCAAGCAGGAGAGGATCTCCGCCGACGTCGGGACCCACGCCGGGACCGAGACGATCACGGACGGTGGCGCGCACGTGGTGGTCCGGGTGACGCCGAGCGCCGCCTACGTCAGCGGCAACTCGTCGGGGCTTTCGACGATCCTCGGGCTCACCTCGTCGGAGGCGCAAAAGGTCGGCTCGCGCTGGGTGTACTGGAAGTCCGGGACGAGCCAGTACTCCACGCTCAAGGCGGACGTGACGATGTCGTCGGTGACCGGCCTCCTCCCCCAGGCCAACGGCACGAAGCTGACGACCGTCACGGCCAACGGACGCTCGCTCTACGTCCTCAAGTGGACCGAGGCCGCCACGAGCTCCGCGCCGCAGCTCGCGAACACCCTCCAGCTATCGGCGAGCGGGCAGACCCTGCCGATCGTGGCGATCTCCACGGCGTCCGGCGGCAACCGGGCGACCACCACCCTGTCCGGCTGGGGCGAGACCGTCTCGGTTTCGGCACCCCCGAGCGGCTCGACCGTCTCTGCCGCCCAGATCACGGGCTAGTTCGTACGTGTTCGCCTGAGCGCGACCCCGGGCGGCCTTGGCTAGCGTCGTGGCTCGCTGGCAACCCAGGGGAGGATGGTCGTGAGCTCCACGCCGATCGCCGAGCACGCGCTGCTCTCTGATTGTCACACCGCGGCGCTGGTCAGCCGGGAGGGCTCGGTCGAGTGGCTGTGCTTTCCCGCCTTCGACTGCGCCTCGGTCTTTGGGCGCCTGCTCGACGACGCGGCCGGCCATTGGTCCATCCGTCCGGCGGGCGAATTCCGGGCCGATCGCCGCTACCTCGACCAGACCATGGTCCTCGAGACCACGTTCACCACTCCGACGGGATCGGCCACCCTCGTCGACGCGCTGGCGATGGGGGCGAACGAGCGCGGCCACGATCTCGGCGGCGGCGCCCCCAGCCTGCTCATCCGCCAGCTGGAGGGGGTGAGTGGTCGCGTCGAGCTGGAGATCGAGTACGTGCCCCGCACCGAGTACGGCCTCGTCCACCCACTCCTGAGCCGGGTCGATGGTGGCGTTGCCGGACGGGGAGGTGCCGACGTCACGATGCTCTCCACCCCGGTCGAGCTCGAGCTCGCCACGGGGACGGCTGCGGGACGGGTGACCCTCTCCGAGGGCGAGCGTCTGGCCTTCGGGCTGCACCACCGCCGGCTGGGCGAGGCGCCGCCGCAGGTGTGGTCCCCCTCCGAGCTGGCCCGTCGCCTGTCGGACACCGTGGCCGCCTGGCGATCCTGGTCAGACCTGCATCAGAGCTACGACGGGCCCTGGCGCGATCTGGTCCACCAGAGCGGCCGCGTCCTGCAGTCCCTCACCTACTACCCGACCGGGGCCGTGGTCGCCGCGGCGACGACCTCCCTCCCGGAGGCCGCCGGCGGCAACCGCAACTGGGACTACCGCTTTTCTTGGGTGCGCGACGCCAGCCTCACCATGGACGCGCTCTGGGTGGCCGCCTGTCCCGACGAGGCGGAGAAGTTCTTCACCTACCTGAGCACG
Organism: uncultured Actinomycetes bacterium; assembly: GCA_963773635.1. GTDB lineage: Bacteria > Actinomycetota > Acidimicrobiia > Acidimicrobiales > RAAP-2 > CAVZBW01. The sequence continues at coordinate 2,838,181 of CAVZBW010000005.1, forward strand.
GCGGCGGCGACCTCGCTCGGTCGCGGCAGCGACCTGCAGATCATGTTCGGGATCCGGGGAGAACGCGACCTGACCGAGCGAGAGTTGCCCCATCTGGCGGGATGGCGGGGCAGCGCCCCCGTGCGGGTCGGCAACGGAGCCTGGACGCAGCGCCAGGTCGACGTGTACGGCGAGCTGCTGGCCGCCGTCTACCGGCTGAGGGACCAGATCGGCGACCCGGACCCTGCGACGAGGGACTTCCTGGTGGCGGTGGCCGACGCCGCGGCGCGACGCTGGACCGAAAAGGACCAGGGCATCTGGGAGATACGCGGCCCCGAGCAGGATTTCTTGTACTCCAAGGTCATGTGCTGGGTCGCCCTGGACCGCGCCATCGTGCTGGCCGGCACGCTCCACGCCGAGGATCGAGTCGACGCCTGGCGCGCGACGAGGGACGAGATCCACTCGACCGTTCTCCGCGAGGGCTGGAGCGACAAGGCAGGGGCCTTCACGCAGTACTTCGGCTCGGACGACCTCGACGCCTCCAACCTCATGCTGCCGATCGTGGGCTTCTTGCCCGCCCGCGACCCCCGGATACTCGCCACCATCGACGCCATCGATGGGCGGCTCTCCGACGAACGGGGACTCGTCTACCGCTACGACACCAAGGGAGGGGTCGACGGGCTGGAGGGCTCCGAGGGCACCTTCGTGCTCTGCACCTTCTGGTTGGCCCAGGCGCTGGCCATGTCGGACCAACCCGAGCGCGCCCGGGCGGTCTTCGAGCGGGCCGCAACCTACGTCAACGACCTGGGGCTGCTGGCCGAGGAGGTCGACGATCAGGGGGAGCTGCTCGGCAATTTCCCCCAGGCGTTTAGCCACATCGGGCTGGTCAACGCGGCGTGGGCCATCTCGGAGGCAGAATCCCGCATCGCCTGAGCCGGCGAACCCTCCTCGCCCAGGTCCTGTGCGGGAGCACCGCCGGCCTGGTCGCCGAGCGAGCCGGGGAGGCGGCCGCCCAACCCGTCCGGCCACGTGCCCTCGTCTACCGCGGGCCGGCGTCGTCGCCCGGGATCCCCGAGTCGACGGCCGCCATGTTGCGCAATTGCCCCCTCCACTTCCAGGTGGCCTACTGCGGGCCGTCCGAGCGCATCAGGTTGTCCGGCGAGGCGTTGGCACAGGTCTCCCTGTACGCGCAGCCCGGTGGCGGCGACGACCTGGGCGCAGCCTGGCGGGCGATGCGTCCGCACGCCGAGTCGATTCGCCGCTTCGTGGCACGTGGCGGTCGGTACCTGGGCATCTGCATGGGCGGATACCTCGCCGGCCGGGATCCCGGGTTTGCACTGTTGCCGGGCGACTCTGGCGACTACACGACCACCCGCGACGCGCAGGTCCACACGTCGAAAGACTCGATCGTGACCGTACGGTGGCTCGGCCGGACGGTCCACCTGTACTACCAGGACGGTCCCTACTTCGAGCTCGGCCCCGGGGCGTCCGCGCAGGTCGTCGGCACCTACACCAACGGTCGCATCGCCGCTGCGGTAACCCGGCTCGGCCGGGGATCCGTCGGGGTCTGCGGCCCCCATCCCGAAGCGGATCGCTCGTGGTACCGAGCGGTTGGCCTGCCCAACCCCTACGGGGTCGATCCCCGCCCCGGCTACGAGCTGGTGCTCGCAACCTTCGGGGCCGGTGCCCGGACGGGCTAGTGCTTGGGAAGCTCGGACACGTCGTTGTGCCAGACGTCGCCGCTCGTGCTCAGCGCGCGCGGGTCCTGCGTGTAGGCCTGCACCACCCAGTCGGCGGCAAAGGGGGGCAGGTAGGTCGGCGTGGGTGGGAAGAGGGTGACGGTGGTCGAGCCGTGCGGCGCCACGACGACCTGTCGGTCCCCCGCGGTGGTCCAGAAGCCGGTGGGGTGCGGCTGCCCCACGTCCACCATGAAGTGAGGGGTGAGCGCGGAGCCGGTCCGGTTGCTCACCGTGACGGTGACGGCCTTCAGATGCTGGTGGTCGGTGCCCACGGTGGCGTGACGCACCTCCAGGCCCAGGGGGGCCGACGTGAAGGCCAACGCCGACGTGGCCGCCGTGGCGAGGGCCAGGGCGCCGACGGCGACGGGACCCGCGCCGATCCGACCCCGGACGCGGGATCGGAGGGGTCGCGTTACGCCCTCCACCGTGATCACCGCGAGGACGGCCACCGGGAACAGGTCGACCAGGTAGCTGGCGAAGCTGCGGGGGGAAAAGAAGAAGGCGATCGGCAGCAGGAGCAGCCAGATCCGCTTGAGCCATTGGTACCAGACGGCGAAGGCGACCAGGATGGCCAGGTAGGCGAGGCCGCTGGCATACGTGAGCGTCGTGAGGTCCACCCCGCCGGTGATCCCGTGCAGCGCGATCGTCACCAGGCCCGAGCCGTCGGCGATCAGCGGCTGGGCGAGCGGGATGAGCGTGCCGTGCCACCAGGCGCCCGCGCTCCAGATGATGAACGGCAGGTTCACCGCGGCAAACGCCGCCACCACGATCGCCATGTACCGCCCGACCACGGGCAACGGGGACCGTCCCGAACGTCGCGTCTCGAGGTAGATGCCGACCACGAGGAAGGGCACGCAGAACCAGACCGTCTGCTTGATCGAGCATGCCAGCCCGAGGGCGATCGGTCCGAGCCAGCGTGCGATGCCGGCCTCCCGCCCCCGGCCGTAGCGGTCCCAGCGCCAGACCGCCAGCATGGCAAGGGGGACGAACATCGCGTCCGTGCCACCGACCGCAAACTGGCCGATGAACACCCCGCTCAGCGCGACCAGAACGGCGAGCCACCGGAGAGCCCGCGGCAAGAGCAAGAAGAGGAGCACGCAGCTCGCCAGCCAGGCGTAGAGGTCCATCCAGTCGACGACCTCGTGATGGAACCCGAGCGCGAAGGCCGGCGCGTAGACGAGGAACGATCCGGCCGGGTACGAGGCGCCCGTGATGTGCGTGCCGCTCACGGTGTACGTCCAGAACTGTGACGCCGTGTCGAGCAGCGTGCCGGCCGAGGACAGCGACGCCGTGTAGGGGTCGTGCCCGTTCACGAGGACCCGGGCGGCGACGTGGTCCAGCGCCGCAGCGTCGGTCGGATAGTAGATCCGCGTGTGGAGCCGCACGACCTGGGCGCGGCCACCGAGACGAGGGCGGTCCCGATGGCGAGTCCCTGGTGGAGCCACGAGCGCGGGCTGGTGCACCAGCACAGGATCAGGCCGACCAGTGCCACGGCGACGAGCGCCGGCGCCAGGAGATCGATCCCGGGCCACGACCACCACGAGCCCGTGAGGTCGAGCCCGCCGGCCATGATCCCGAGCCAGACCAGGCTCCAGGCGGCTCGCTCCAAGAGCCACGGACGGTCTTGGGGCAGCGTCAGGCGCCACCGTTCCTGCCCGGAATCACTGGGGTTCTCGGCCTCCGGCGGTTCGGAGGTCGCATCGGAGCGCTGCCCGATGCGCGGAGAGGCGGTGACGGAGGGTTTGGGCAGGCTCATTGTCGGGAGTTGGGAGGTCCTTGACCGGCGTGGGCAGTCTCTCACTCCGCCCGACATCTCGGGCGAGCGGCCATCCTTGTCGGTCAACCCCTGCGTCGGCCCGCTGCGTCCGGGTGCTCGGCCAGCCAGGTGCGAAGCTGGTGCTTCTGGACCTTCCCCGTGGCGTTCTTGGGTAGCTCCTCGACGACGACCACCTGCCGAGGAAGCTTGAAGCCCGCCAGCTGATCCCGCAGCGTCGCCACGAGCCCGTCCGGATCGATCTGCGCACCGCGGGCGGCGGCGACCACGGCACAGACGTTCTCCCCCCAGCGCCGGTCCGGCACGCCGACGACCGCGACCTCTCGGACCTCGGGACAGCACCGCAGGACGGCGTCCTCGACCTCCCGGGAGGCGACGTTCTCCCCGCCGGTCACGATGACGTCCTTTTTTCGATCGACGACGTAGAGCAGACCCTCCCGGTCGAACCGGCCCAGATCACCGGTGCGGAGCCACCCGTCCACCAGGGTGGTGGCGGTTGCCTCGGGGTCACCCCAGTAGCCGGCCATCACCTGGGCCCCGCGGACGACGATCTCCCCGACCCCACCGGAGGGCAGCGGGCGCATGTCGTCGTCCACCACGTCCATCTCGACGCCGGGCCCGGGGCGGCCGGCCGCCGTGAGCAGGTGGTCCTCCCCGGCCAGCCCACGCTCGTGCTCCTCGGGCCCCAAAAAGGCGGCGTTGCCCGACAGCTCGGTCATGCCGTAACCCTGGGAGAGGGCCACGTCCAGGTGCCGGCGGAGCCGGCGCAGGAGGACCGGGGGCATTGGCGCGGCGCCGTAGGTCATGCTGACCAGGCTGGACAGCTTGGGGCGGGCGGCCGGGTCGGCGTCCAGGTCGTCGAGCAGGGCCGCCAGCATCGTGGCCGTCACGGTGGTCGACGTCCCCCGCCAGCGTGCGACCGCCTCGAGGAACGTCGCCGCCTCGAAGCGAGGCAGCAGCACGACCGGACGACCGGCGTCGTGATGGCAGAGAACGTTGTAACCCGCCACGTGACACAGCGGGAAGGGGAAGACGCCGATCGCGTCCGGGGCCACCGGGCGCCCCACGCTGCTGACGGCAACGCCGGCGAGGAGGCTCCGGTGCGTCAGGATCGCCCCCTTTGGCCGGCCGGTCGTCCCGCTCGTGTAGAGCAGCCAGGCGGGAGCGTCGGGTCCGCCGGGAGCGCCGGGTCCGTCTACGGAGACCCGCTCGGGGGCCTCGGTCGGCTCGGCGGGAACCTCGTCGCAGAGGCCCTCCCAGTCGTCCAGCTCGACGAACCGGAGGCGGCGAGCACGGGGTACGGCCCTGCGGAGCGGATCGAGCTGCTCGGGAGGGCCGATCACGGCGGCGGCCTCCGAGCGCTCGACCAACGAGGCCAGCTCCGGCGGCGCCAGGCGATGGTTGAGGAAGAGCAGGATGCGAGCGGCCCGGGGCACGCCGTAGTAGGCCGAGATCCAGGCCGGGTGGTTCGGGCCCACCATGGCCACCCGGCTCCCCGCCCTCGGAGCGATCTCGCGCGTCGCCGTGGCCACCTGCCGGACGCGCCTGCCGAGCTCGCCAAAGGTGATCGTCCGGTCCTCGAAGTGGAGCGCCGGGTCGTCCGGGGCGGCCGTCGCCCTGGCCTCGACGAGTTGGTGGAGCAGCACGGGCGCCCATCCTCGCGGCCCGACCCCCGAGAGGCAACGACGGGGCTTCGTCGACTCGTCAGGTTGGTCACCCATCGTTCTCGTTCGTCCCGACGCTGTCGGCGACGGCATTGACGTGATCCTTCGTCTCGGTTTCATTTGGCCGGGGCCCCTTGTCGACGACACCACGCAGCAGGAGGGCGAACAGTCGTGACCATCGACCGCCGCCGGCGCGCCGGCAGGATCGCGACGGCGATCATGAGCCTGGCGCTGGTCGCTTCAACCGCGGTGGGTGCGGTGGCCACGACCCCGGCACCGGCGGGCGCGGCCTCGGTCGGGGATTTCATCGCCGGGGCGAGCCGAGTGTTTGGAGACGGGTCCAAGATCTTCGAGGGCAAGGGGTACAAGGCGCACATCCCCTACGCCTACGGGCTGGCCCTGGCCTCGGACTTCCTGACGTTGTTCGGGGTGGGTCGCGAGGAGCCCTCCGGTCCGAGCATCCAGGACGTCTTGAACAAGCTCGACACCATGAGCCAGCAGCTCGACGCGATCCAGACCCAGCTCAACGCGATCCAGACCCAGCTCGGGGCCCTCGGGGCGGCCATCGCTCAGGAGATCCACGCCGCCACGTGCACGACCCAGCACGGCCTCCAGAACCCGGCCGTGGCGTCCGTCACGCTGCTCGCTCGCGACTACCAGGGTCTGCTCCAGGACGAGGCGCACCTCGCGGATGCCACTCATCCGGCCGAGGCGGTCGCCACCTTGGACCGGAGCTTCTCCGAGTTCACCAACAACGTGCTTGGCCCGGGCGACTCGCTGCTCATCAGCTCCTGGCCAATGGCGCAGAGGATCAGCGAGATCCACACGGCCCTCATGGGGAGCGGTCCGGATCAGGACGGTCTCATCCGGACCTGCGGCCGGGTCGCCCTCGAGCAGTGGCAGGGCACCCTCAAGGCCAACCCCAAGGCCGGTTGGGTGGACGATCGCAGCTACTACCAGGGGATCGACGACGAGGTCCGTTGGTACCAGAGCTACCAGGTCCAGGCGCTCGGCTACATCGAGGAAGCCGGCTACTACCGGGCGGCGCAGCTCTACGCAAGGGAGTATCCCAGCGAGAAGCTCAGTCCCTCGCAGCCGGGGGCGGTGTGCCGGCTGGCGCTCGACAAGCATCCCGATGGCGCCACCGCCAAGCTCTGCCGCAGCATTGCCACCGAGCTCGAAAGCGCCCGTAAGGATCTGGCCGCCGAGTGGCAGCTGGCCGGTGTGCCCTACAGCAATGACCAGGTGGTGCTGAGCATCCCCTCGTTCGCCCGCGGCTCGTCGGGAGACGTCAGGGCGACCCTGTGGATCCGCGAGCCGAGCACCCTCCCCGACGGCAGGGGATACAGCACCTTTGGCGACCCACCCTCGGCCTTGTCCTCGTACGGCGGCTATCGCGGTTGGAGAATCGCCACGACCGACGACTGGGCCCAGCTCTACGGTGCCCTCAAGGAGAGCGGAGGGAACGGCGACAGCGTACTGACGACGATGAACACGTCGGGGGCCTTTCGTGCCATCCTGCCGCCCAAGTGGACGGACCTGGAGAAGGCCGACAAGGACTCCTATGCGCTCTGGGCGCTCAGCAAGTCCTTCTACTGGGTGCCCGGCCAGATCAAGGAGTTCAACCCGTCTGCGGGCGAGATCAAGCACGCCACCGTTCGGTGCTTCGTGTCCATGGGCGGACTGGCCGGCGGGATCGAATGCAGTCCTGAGTACACGCAGTACGCCCGAGGAGAGCCCGGTTACTTCACGCCCGGGACCAACTTGGGTGCCGCGCTCAGCTCGGCCCAGATCGTCGCGGACCTCCAGCCCGGCGGGAAGCCCCTCACGACCTGGACGCCCAAAGAGCCGATCGAGTGGACCGTTCCCGTGCCCGATTCCATCACCGTCGACGGGAAGAAGGTGAGTTGTCTCGACATCTTGGGCCTGCCGAGACCCTGCGGGGACAATTTCACCACCTGGTTGAACGGCACGGTCCCGGACCCGACCCAGCCCTCACCGGAGCCGAGCGGTCAGCCGACCCTGAGCCAGAGCGGCTCGTCGACCTCGTGCGACGCGAAGGGCTGGTCCCAGGGTCCCGGCACGCTCGGCAAGGCCGAAGACCTTCCGACGACGTGGAGCGCGCAGTGGGGAACGGCCAGCGCCAGCGGGGCGACCACTCGCACCGTGGAGGAGCCGGCCGGACAAGCCCTCAACGACACCACGTTCGCCACCGATGGCGGTTTCCCAGCGACGGAACCCTTCCGGATCATGTGCACGGCGAGCGCCCGCTGGTCGGAGTTGGCCAACTCCGGCTCGGCCCGCAGCGCCCTCTACCAGGTCACACCGGCCGGGCCCAGCGCGGTGCTCACCCAGGTCCCGGCACCACCGACGATCACCTCGGCGAGCGCTGCCGCCGGCGCGGTGAGGTTCGACCTTAATCTCGGCGAGACCGACGGCTCCTCGGTGGCCGGCTACACCGTCACGCCGTATCTCGACGGGTCGGCCCAGCCGAGCGTTTTCGTGCCGGTCGACGCGGGCCAACCCGCCCCGACCCCCGGGGGCACTGTCTCGATCACCGTGCCGGCAACGAGCGGCGCGACCTACCGCTACGGCGTGAGCGTCGACGTCCGTGCCAACGGGATGACCACGAACGTGAAGGGGATCGCGTCGTCACTGTCTGATCCGGTGACGCCCAAGGCCGAGCCGGCGGTCACCAATCCGCCGCCCACGACCGGGACTCCGGCGACAGCTCCTTCCACGACGGGTCCGTCATCGCCCACCACCGTGCCGGCCACGTCGACGTCGCCGACGACCGCGCCGCCCACGACTGCGACGCCCACGACCGTGTCGTCCACGACCGTGTCGTCCACGACCGTGTCGTCCACGACGCCCTGAGGTCTCGCTCTACGGCGAGTTGCGGAGCCGCCTCTTCAGCCATTCGAGGATGTCCCGGCTCGACTGGCGGACGATCGCCGAATCGACCGCCATCTGGTAGCCGTGCGACGCGCCGGGGTACACGTGCAGCTCGCAGGGGACACCCGCCTGGTTGAGGCGCAGGGCGTAGTCGATGTCCTCGTCATGGAACCCGTCGACCGTGCCGACCGACACGTACGCCGGTGGCAGCCCGGAGAGGTCGAGACAACGTGCGGCGGCCGCCGTATAGGGGACCTCCTCGGTGCCGTAGAGCTCTCCCAGGTAGCAGCGCCAGCCAAAGGCGTTGGTCTCGCGGGACCAGACGGCGAGCCCGTCGAGCTGGCTCGACGGCGTCTGTTGGCGGTCGTCGAGCATGGGGCAGTCGAGGAGCTGGAAGGCGAGGGGCAGCTCCCCGCGGTCCCGGACCAGCAGCGCCAGAGCGGCCGCGAGCCCACCGCCGGCACTGATGCCCGCGATGCCGATGCGGCCAGGATCGATCCCGAGCTCCTCTGCGTGGTCGTGGACCCACTTGAGCCCTTGGTAGCAGTCCTCGAGCGGTCCCGGATACGGCGTCTCCGGCGCCAACCGGTACTCCACGGAGGCGCCGACGATGCCCAGCCTCGGGCACCAGTTGTCGAACTTGGGGTCGTCCATCGAGTAGGACCCGATGATGTAGCCGCCGCCGTGGATGCTGTAGACGCACGGCAGGGGGCCCTCCGCGTCGGCGGCCCGGTGGACACGAACCGGAACGTCCGGGTCGCCGGGCACCATGTAGTCCCTTCGCACCACGGCGTCCGACAACGGGACGGCGGGCATCGGCTGGCGGTAGGTCGGCAGCGTTTCGAGGGTGATGCCCCCCAACTCGAGAGCGCCGATGGCTGCTGCTACTTCGGGGTCCAAATCCTGTAGTGACACGGCCCGACAATACGCCGCCGGGACCGAGGAGGCCCGGGCTCGGCCGACCCGACCCGACGCCTCTTGGAGGAAGGTCACTCGCCGATACCGGACACCATCTCGATGAGGCCCACGACGTCGTCAGGGCGGTAGCCCTGGTGGCGCGCGTAGTCGAGGAGTTCGCGGACCCGCTCGACCAACGCGCTGCGTTCGGGCGTTCCCGCGACCGTGATTCCTCGCCCACGACGAAACTCGAGGAGTCCCTCTTCGCGCAGAATGTGCAGCGCCCGCAGCACCGTGTTCTTGTTCACTCCGAGCACCGCCGCCAAGTCCTTGGCGAGAGGAAGCCGATCGCCGGGTCCAGCCTCGCCCTCGGCGATGGCCCGTCGGATCTCGGCGGCCACTTGGTCGTGCAGCGGGGTCGGCTCGGACCGGTCGACGTTGACTTGGATCATGGTACTACCCATCGTAGGTCTATGTGGGGCGGTGAGCAAAGGTGGGGCCTCGTGAGGGGCGCGGCCTCGCCGACGACGCTCGCTGCAATGTCAACGCGGCCCAAAATAGGCGCCGTGAGGTGGACGTCCGGCGCCCTGATCGGGGCAAGCAAGAAATACTCGCGCCGCGGCAGATGGATCCTGGACAATGTCGACCTCGAGGTCGGGCCAGGCGAAAGGGTCATCGTGCGCGGCGACAACGGATCCGGCAAGACCACCCTGCTCCGGGCGATCGCCGGCGTGGTCCCGCTCTCTCGGGGTCGTGCAATCCCCGCCCACACCGTTGCTTACGTCCCCGAGCGAGCACCCGCACGCCTCCGGTTCTCCAGTCGGGAGTACGTGACGCGCATGGGCACACTGCGGGGGATGAAGAAGGACATGGCCCGGCGGCGCAGCTCCGAGATTCTGGAGCGCCTGGCGCTGGAGCCGGACGTCGACGCGTCCTTGGACTCGCTGTCCAAGGGGAACCGCCAAAAGGTCCTTCTCGCCCAAGCCTTCGTGGCACCGGCGGAAGCGATCATTCTCGACGAACCCTTAGGCGGTCTGGATGCTCGGGCGACCGTCGTACTCAAGGAGCTGTTGGTCGAGGCGCAAGTCAGTGGGTCGTCCGTCGTGATGAGCGAACACCGTCCGGACCTCGTGACGTCGCGGTCACGGGTGTTGCGGATAGCGGGCGGACGGGTCGAACCAGTACCGGAGGCGGCGTCGGTGCCGCGCCTTTCGCGAGGTTGCGGAGGTAACGCTGACGGCCCCATCTGGAAGTGGGTCAGAGGCCCTCGGGACCCACTCCGAAGTCATCGAGATCTCAATGGTGGACGGGCGTACTGCGGTCGTACTCGTTCGTCCGGATGGCGTCGATCGACTCCTCAGGGCCGTGCTCGACGCTGGTTGGTCCGTGATCTCCATTGTGCGCCGCCAAGATTGATGATCGCTCTTGTCGCCTACCTCTGGAGGATTGCCCTGACCTCGCAGAGGTGGACGGCACCCCTCATCCTCTATCTGGGCGCCGTGGGAGTCCTCAGCGCGACTACGGGCGAACTCCTTCCGAGCTACGCCGGGGTAGCCGTTGCCCTCTTTTTCGTCTCCATCTGGTGGACGGTGCTCGCTCTCAACGCAGAAGAGGCCGAGCAGGTCCCGGTCACGGTCACCAGCGCCGGGAGCTTTGCTCGGGTTCGGCTCGCCAAGCTCACCGTTGCCTACTTGGGCTCTGTCCTTCTCGGGCTGGTCGGACTCGCTGGGCCCGCTCTCGCATCACCGAGCGGGGCGACGGCCGCACAGATTGGGGCCGGGGCGGGAGCCTTCCTCATCACCGCCCTCGCGGGTACCGCCATCGGCGGCTTCTGTGCCAGACCCGTCGTCCAGCGGACGGCCTGGGCCGTTCTCTTGGGCGTGCTTCTCGGAATGGCCGACGTGCTCGTGCCTTACGGTCCGCCGTCTCGGCAGGTGCTCGTCCTGTTGAGCGGTTCCGTCCGGCTGTGGCTCCTCGGACCCATTGCCATCGAAACAGTGCTCTTGGCCTCACTTGCTCTGCTCGCGTCCGTCAGGCTGGCCTGGTCGAGGAGCTGACGCCAGCCCCTTAGCGGCAATGCGGGGCGTCGAGCACCACCACCTCTGCCACCGCTCTGCGCACGATGGGTCCAGGTCGGAGGGTCCGTAGCTCGGCCGGTCAGCGTGTGAGGGTGATAGTGGTCGTCGCCTGCTGGACGGTCTTCGGAGCGCATTGCACCCCGGTCCAGTCGTAGTGGTTCTTGGCGATGACGTCGTGATTGCTTCCCGAATAGCACGTCAGGATGTACCCAGCGCCGCCCTGGATCTGACCGAGCCACATGACACCGGATCCGGTGATCGCCCCACCGAAGGTGATGTGGAAATTGCTGTAGCTCGGCTCCACCTTGCAGGAGCCCTTCTCTCTCGCCTCGATGTGGATGCGCTGCGTCGTGCTCTGCGCGGTGGTCGTGAAGTGCACGCCGTTGGTCTCGTCGATCGTGCAGTTGCTCTCGGGGACACCACCGCGGGGTCCATTGATCGTCACGTCGACTCCGGGACCCACGTCGAACACGGCCGTTCCGTCGACGTCGTAGTTGCCGAGGGGACCCGCTCGAGGGAGCGTGGGCGCCGACGGGGGATGACCAACCGCCATCGCACCAACCGGAGGTGCGCCGAGACCGGTCACGATCAGCCCGGCGCCGAGAGACAGGGCTGCTCCACGAACCGTGCACCGGCCGTTGGCCCACCGCCGCCCTCTACTGGCCAGCAGTCCCTTGCCCACGGGCTCACGATAACAACCGAAGTCACACGCCTCGTGCGACGATCGCGTGTCAAGGGTGACGGTTGTCCGATGTGGGGCGCGGCCGGAGGCCCGATGGCCCAGGCGTAGTCGACACCGTCACGAGGGGAGCGGATCGACGGCGAGTTCGGCTCCGGGCGTTGGTACCGGGGACCCTCGACCGGTGACGAAGACGGCGCTGACCAACGCCGCAAGGAGCAGGAATGCAGCTCCGACGCCGAAGGCGACGCCGTAGCCGTGGACGAGCCCGGCAGAGGCGAAGGCCGGACCATGCGCCTGGATGTAGTTCGCGGTGGCGGTGGCGGCAACGGTGTTGAGTAGGGCGATCCCGAGCGATCCCCCGATCTGCTGGGTCGTGTTGACCAGCGCGCTCGCGACCCCGGAGTCGGCTGGTCGGACGTTGGTGAGCGCAGTGCTGCTGAGAGCGGGAAAGGCGAACCCGAGACCGAGGCTCATGAGGATCTGCGGACCGAAGACGTAGAGCCAGAACGACGTGTGGACACCGATCTGCGTGAGCCAACCCAGTCCGATCGCCCCTACCAACAGACCCGAGGCCATCGGCACTCGTGGTCCGAACCGCGGCACGATGGCCGAAGACGCCGCGGCCGCGACGATCACTCCCACCGCGAACGGCAGGAAGGCCACTCCAGCCTTGAGTGCCGAATAGTGGAGCACGGACTGCATGTAGTAGCTGAGAAAGACGAACATGGCGAAGAGCCCGGCCCCGAGCAGGAAGGAGGCCAGGAACGAGCCGCCCCGGCTTCGTTCGGACACGACCCGGAGGGGCAGGAGCGGGTTCTGCGACCGCAGCTCGATGACGACAAAGGTCGTGAGCAGCACGAAGGCGATGCTGAGGAAGGCGAGCGTGGGTGCCGAGGTCCATCCGTCTTGGCTCGCCTTGGTGAACCCGTAGACGAGGCTCACGAGCCCCAAGGTCGAGAACAGTGCCCCCGGGAGGTCGTACTTGGTCGTTCCGGCCACCCGGCTATCCCTGATCACGCGACTCGCCGCAAAGGCGGCGACGAGGGCAAGGGGTATGTTCACGAGCAGGCACCACCGCCACGAGGCGTACTCCGTGAGCAGGCCTCCGGCGAGGACGCCGATGGCCCCTCCCGCCCCAGAGACCGCGCCATAGGCACCAAAGGCCTTGGCCCGCTCGGCCGGGTTGTTCTGGAAGGTGGTCGTGAGGATCGACAGCGCGGCCGGCGCCATGAGGGCCGCGAACGCCCCTTGGAGCGCCCGAGCGCCGAAGAGCATTCCCTGGTTCACCGCCAGGCCGCCCAGGGCAGATGCGGACGCGAAGCCGATGAGCCCGATACCGAACATCCGCTTTCGTCCTCCGAAGTCGGCGACGCGGCCCCCGAGGAGCAGCAGGCCGCCAAAGGCCAGTGTGTAGGCCGTGATGACCCACTGCCGGTTGGCGACGGAAATGTGCAGCGCCCGTTGGGCGGAGGGCAGCGCGATCGTCACGATCGAGGCATCGAGCACCACCATCAGTTGTGCGATCACGACCACGGCCAGGATCGCCCAACGTCTCGGATCGGCGTCGTCAACGAGGGTCCGACCCTGCTTGTCAGATCTCGCGCTGCTCACGGCACCTCCAGTCGGATTGCGGACTCGGTGGACGTCACCACTCCCGACTCGGTCGGTCTGCGGCTCTCCGTGCCCTCAACCGGATGTCTGAACTGATCCGGAATGCTTCCTCGTCGTTGGAGGCTAGGCGCTCCCGACGAATGCACGATCGGCCAACTGAGTGCGCCACGCACCAGCATTGCCTCGCGTCTCGTTAGCCCTCGACGGTGCTGAGTTTTGACCCCGGGACGTGAGGAACCAGAGGTCCTTGTGGTTCGTCTCGATTGTCAGCGCGTGGGTGATCGTCTGCGGCCGCGCCGGTCCGCCGGGGTTGCTCAGATGGGGGCGAACGCGACGGCGCGCAGATTGGTGAGTGCTCGGGAGAACGAGCGGGCCCATGGCCAATAGGTTGGCCCGCGCAGCGTCGGCGTCCGGAACGGTTCACGAGTCGAGCGGGGACCGAGAAGTACCGGGTCCGCAGGGTTCGGGCCACGACCAGCGTGTCCTCTTCGACGAGGCCGCCGAGCTTGCGCACTCCAGCGGATCAGGTTGTGGGCGAGCACGGCGCAGCACATCCACGCCGCGTTGGCCGAGAAGTCACCCGAAGGGCAGTGCTCCATGCCCGCACCCTCCTTCCAGTCGTCGATGCAGAGCTCGACGACGGCGTGGCGGCGGTGGAAGGCGTCGAGCTCCACCGCCGCTGCCGACAAGGTCGGTCAAGAAGGCGAAGTGGCGCCAGTTGGGCCACAAGCGTCGCCTGGGGACCGATGAGGCGGGTGCGGCGCACGATGAGGCGTCGTCCCTTGTAGGTGGACTCGGCGACCATCGCCTCTCCGCCGGCGGGGTACTCGATGGCGACCCAGCTCGACTCGGGAATCTCTGCGATGGTCGTTGTCGAAGGCCTTTGTGCCCGTGCGCACGCGCCATGGTGTAGGAGACCCCCAGGCGACCGAGCACCGCGATGGTCTCATTGGACCAGTAGCCCGAGTCGAAGCGCATGATGATCTTGCCCGTCGGCACCGGCTCGGCGCAGGCGGGCCACGAGCTCTTCGACGAAGCGCTTGGTCGCCACGGGCGGTGTTGGCCGATCCCTTGCGCAGCCGGGCATGAAGGATCTCGCCGGTGTCGGCCCTCGTCGCGAGAATCGGGTGATAGCCGAGGACCTTGGTGTAGCCATAGGCGGCACCTTCTTTGAGCTTGCCGAACACCTCACGGATCGTCGAGTCGATGTCGACGACCAGCTGGTTGGCCACCGGGGCCCGCCCCGAGCGCCCAGGCGCGCTCGAGCGGTGTCCCCGATCACCTTTTCGAACTGACGGACGTGACCGAAGGTGAAGGCACGCAGGAAGGTCCCGAGCGTCGAGGGGGCCATGACCCGGTGGGGCAACACCTTGGCCGTCGACCCGGCCCGCAACATGTCGGCGTGGTCGATGTGGGATGGCCCCGGCCACCAGGGCGTGGACCAGGGTCAAGATCTTGCGGCCCGGCTGGAAGCCACCGGTGCGGCCACGTGAGCCCGATGGTCGTGTTGCACAGGCCCTCGAGCCCGAGCCGCCGCACCAAGGTGGCGACGAGCAGCAGCCCGGCATTGGCCACCAGATTCGGATCATCAAAGGTCACGGCGATCCGGTCGATTCCGCGCGATACTGACCTCACAGAAAGTGCCTCCTCGTGTGTGGGTGACGACGACGTTAAGCACCGTCATTTTCCCACTGAGGGGGCATTTTCCGCGGAGCGGGAGCGTTAATCTAAGAGGGCAAATAGGACACCTCTTGTCCGGTTCACGAGGTGGCGCTGGCAGCGGTTCTCGACCTATAGGCGGCCCGCCTGCTCGGCGACGATTGAGCCTCCTCCGATGTGGTGCCCTCTTGGCGTAAGACGGCCCCGCCAACTTCCACGACACGGCCGATGGAAACGCTTTGCCGGATCCCGGTCCACCCGGTGCGGCCCGGACAGGGCTCCGGCGCTGAGTCCCGGAGCCCTGTCGTCGTCTCGTACTGAAGAGGGGCCAGAGACCCCTGCCCCTCCGGGTAGTTGGCGTCAGGGTTGGATCTTGTCCAATGGACCATTGTTGGGGGCGAAATTGCGTGTGCTCAACACCTGGGTGCCAGCGTTGTGCTCACCGTTGAATGGCGTGGTTGCCATTGCCGACGCTTGGCAACCGGCGGCGTGGGCGTCAGCCGGCGAGTTGAACCACAGACCCAGGTGGAACGTGTGGACTGGGGCGGTGGCCGGGTTCACGTTGGTGTCCGTCGGGAATATCACGGGAGCCTGAGTCCCGACACCTGGTGCCACGATGAAGGTCTCCACGTTGAAGCGCCCGATGAATGTACCGGTAGCGTTGCCGTTGCCATCGGTCTCCATGTCCCCCTGATACCAGGAGAGCCCAAAGGGGGCATCCGGCTGCTGGATGACAAAGAAGTCGAAGTCCGTATGCGGTGGGAGGTGGTTCGCCGACACGACCATGGCCTCGACCGGACCCTGCGACTTGATGATGACGTTGGCCTGCGCGTTGGGCAGGCAACCGGTGTTGACCGCAGCCGCCGAGCGGGTCATCTGGAATACGGCCAGCGGGGTCGATGCGCCGGCGCCGGCGGGTCCGAGAGCCGCGACGCCGGCGGCGGCACCCGTGGCCACGAGGGTCGTCGTCCCCAGTGCCACTCCAATTCGCTTCGATAGTTTTCGCATATCGGTTCCTCTCTTCTCCTATGTAGGGTTCATGGTGTATCGGGGACATGGACTCGACGCTTGCTGCCAGGAGCACGAGCGTCGCCACGGGGACCGCAAGGTCTCATCAGAAATTGGTGGGCTTCTCCGTTCGAAGGCGGCGCTCCACCCGATGCACGCCACGCCACGCCACGTGACGGGGCGCGAACGGACCTTCCGTTCGCTGCCCTGGTTACGGCTCGCTCCGCCGCCTACGGCTCAGCGGCGCCCTCCACTGGATTCGGGTGGAGACCGAGACACCGGCGACTCCTGGCCGAGGTTGCAAGCCGCGAAGAACCAGGGACGCTCTTTTCTGTGTCGCGATGGTGTAGGGGATGAAGCTGCGATGCTTCCGGCACCGCTATCCGTGACTTCGATTCCCTTTCGACAGACTCGTCTTGGCGCAAGAGGCCCTGCACCTTCATCAGGCCGGAGCGGATGCGGGACTTGGCCGTGCCTAAGGGGATCGCCTCCGCGTCACTGATCTCTCGGGCCGTATAGCCATAGAAGGCGGCCAGCAACAACGCCCGGCGTTGCTCGACGGGGATCTGGTCCAGGGCGGTGCGCACCCGGTTCCTGTCGTGGGCATTGCTCGCCGACTCCTCGGGATCGGGTCCTCGCCCCAGTCGATGCAAGAGGATCGCAGCTCGCGGATCGGAGGGCTCTGCGCCCTTCCGTCGGAGGGTGTCCACGGCCAGATTGCGGGTGATCGTGAGCACCCAACAGGAGACCGAGCCACGGCGGGAGTCGTAGGCCTGGGCGTGGCTCCAAGCTCGGATCAGCGCCTCCTGGGCGATGTCCTCGGCTTGGGTCGGGTCTCCCACGATGCTCTTGGCCAGCCCGTAGACGCGCCGCTGGAACCGGCGCACGAAAGCGCTGCCCGCCTGTGGGTTCCCATGCCCCAGCCCGACGAGCAGCGCCTCATCCGAGGACGCGTCGTCTGTATGCGAACGCGACGGCGCAGCTGGGTTGGGGGCGGTATACATGGACCCTCACATTTCGGACAGTGAGTATCGTTACCCGCTGTACTGTAAACCGACCATTACCATTACGCAAGGGCCTGTAAAGTAATTCCCGGGAAACTTCTTTCTCGGGCACTGATGAGAAGAGGAGACGATGGCCCAGACCACGGAACCTGAGGGCGCCGGCGACGGGGATGGGGTGCACCGGCGCCCGGGACGGCCCCGCGACCCCAGCTACGACAAGGCCATACTCGACACCACGCTCGAGATACTCAACGACAAGGGCTACGCCGGCCTCACCATCGACAACGTCGCGACCAGGACCGGGATTGGCCGACCGACGATCTACCGGCGTTGGCCCTCGAAGGCGGCGCTGGTCATAGCAGCCCTCGCAGAGTCCCCGGGCCTCTCGCCAACTCCGGATACCGGGAGTCTGCGTGACGATCTGCTCGCCTTTCAGCGCCAACAGGTGAGGATGATGAACGGGCAAGAGTCTCGCCGCATCACAGCTGGCCTGGTCGCCGATGTGGTGGCCGACCCGGAGCTGGCGGAGACGTATCTCGGCGACTACGTCGATCGGCGTAGGAATTCGGTTTGGCAGGCTCTCCAGCGGGGCGTCGACCGTGGCGAGCTGCAGTCCGACGCCAACTTCGTCTTCATCTATGACCTTCTGATCGGGCCCCTATTCATGCGATCGGTGGTGCGCGGCGAACTCCTCGGCCCGGACATGGCCGAGGAGATTGTCGATCTCGTCCTCGATGCCTTCGGAAGTGGAGGGAAGAGCCGACGGCGTCGAGCGTCGCCTGCGCCAGCTCGTCCGCCTCGAAGCTCTTGATGCCCTCGGCGCGGCCGGCGTCGATGAGGGCCTGGCGTTTCCACAGATAAGGGGTTCCTTCTGAGACCCCCAGACTCTTCGAGAGCGAGCTCACCTTCTCGGCGGCCACCAGTCGCTCACAGACGGACCGCCGCAATTCCCTCGGATAGCGCTTGGGCATGGACTACCTCCTGGTAGCTCATGACCCAACTCTCATAACGCTGGCTCGGCCCAAGGGGTATAGGCCAGGTAGCACCCCTGTTGGAGTCACTTTCAAGCCTGAACCCCGGTCAACAAGCGGTTCTTGGCATCAGGGACGAGACGCCGAATCGATAAGAAACCGCTCTCCCGCTCTCTGGAGGGCCCGGGACAGTTTTCAAACCCTTCTCCGGGGCTGCGTACGCTCCTGGAGAGAGGATCATCAGACCCGTGGGATCCTCAGCCGTCGTCCTGGCCAAGGATCGACGATGCAGGTTGGTCTCGCGGCTACCAGTTGTCGGCGTGCAGCGCCGCAAGGCCGAACAACTCGAGGGTGTGGGTGACCTCACGGAAGCCGACCATTGCTCCGACCGCCTCGGCCCACTCTTCGACGGGGTCGGCCACGATCTCGAGCGCCCGACCACAGGACCGGCACACCAGATAGTGGTGGTGGGCGTCACGTCGGGGCAGCCAGTAGCGGGTCTCACCATCGTCGCCATGAAGGGTGTCGACCGCACCGGACTCGGCCAGCCTCCGAAGCTGGTTGTAGACCGTGGTGATCCCCACCCGCAGACCCTGAGGAGCCAGGTGGGCGCGGAGACGACCGTGAAGTTCCGCCGCGCTGAGAAACCCGTCGGCACCCTCCAGAACTTCGAGCAGGGCCCGCTTGCGCGGCGTGTTGCGCGTCCGCTGCAGCCGCCGACCGTTGGCGCGACCACGCGCTGTCTGTGAAGGGCCGAAGTCGGCGTGTTCGGTTCTGGCTGCGGTTACGTGCGTCATCTGGCCCCCGCATTCGCTGTGCCCTGCTCGGCAAGGTCGGCCGGAGTGGCTCGCTCCCGAGCGCCGCGCTGTCGCCGCCCGCGGCTTTGCTGCCAGGCGGCCCACGCACGCCCGACGGTGTAGGCGAAGGCGCTGATGGCGCCGACGAAGAAGCCGATGGGCAGGTTCGTCTCGTAGGAGACGGCGATGGCGACCCACACAGTGACGAGCGCGAACAACACGGAGAGGCCCATCGCCACCGGGGGCCGGTTGGTGAAGGACCGGGCGGCGGCGGGCGGGCCGATGAGCAGGCTGAAGATGAGCAGGGATCCCACGACGGGGACGGCCATGGTCGTCACCAGTGCCACCACGACCAGAAAGGCCAGGTCCATCACTCGGGTGTTGATGCCGCGGGCTTCCGCGACGTCGGGGGCGACCGAGGAGAGCATCAGCGGCCGGTACAGGACAATGACCGCCACGATGCACACCGCGGCGATGACCACAGTCGGGGCGAGCTTGCTGGTGGAGACGCCGAGGACCTCACCAAAGAGCAGGGCGAAGATCTCCGGGGCGTACTCGCTGGTGCGCGACAAGAACAGGTCCCCGAGCGCCAGCATCAGCACGATGGTGAGGGCGGTGGCGACGTCGCTTCGGGCCCGCCGGCCCAGCCCGGCGATCATCCCGGCCCCGGCGAGGGAGAACACGCCGAGGCCGACGATGGTGTTGGCGCCGATCAGGAAGGCCCCCGCCGCACCGGCGAAGGCCCCGTTGGGAAGGGAGTGCGCGGCGAAGGCGGCACCGCGCAGCACCGTGAAGAACCCGACCACGCCGGCCACGATGGCCACGATGGTGGCCGCCTCCCAGGCGTTGATCATGAAGTTGGCGAACATCAGGCCACCTCCACTGGGTCGAGTGCCCTTGGCCGGTCGCTGGTCGTCGCCCGTCGCCGATCCGGTCGGAGGCGGGCGACGACTCCCGAGGCGAAGTAGAGGACGAAGATCACGGCCACGATGCAGAAGCTGACCGGCCAGCCGTTCCCGCCAGCCCAGACAGTGCTGTCGTAGGCGATCAGGGTTCCGACCCAGCAGGCGAACACGCCGACCGCGGCCGCCACCGCGATGGCGACCCCGGTGCGGGTCGCCACCCGAAGGGCGATGGCGGCCGGTCCGATCAACAAGGCAGTCGAGAGGATGGCCCCGATCGTGACCGCGGACATCGACACCGCCAGAGCCAGGGCTAAGAGGTAGCCGGCGCCGACCAGGCGGACCGGCACCCGTCGCGCCGCCGCCAGCTCGTAGCTCACGGAGCTGAGGAGAAGGGGCCGGTACAAGACGGCGATCAACGCCACCGAGGCGACGCCGAGGACGGCCATGACCGTGGTGATGCCCGGCGGCAGGGTGAAGATGGACCCGAACAACACGTTCACGGTGGCCCCGGTGGTGCTCGAGCTGGTGGTGCCTACGTAGAGGAACAGGGCGGCCAGCCCCAGCGAGGCGCCGAGCACGATGCCGGTGGCGAGGTCCCGGCCGCGGGGCTTGCGGATGCCGATGAGTTCCATGACCGCGGCGGCGACCACGTTGAAGGCCACGAACCCGTAGAGGGTGGACGCTCCGACCAGGAACGCGGCGGAGCCGCCGGCAGTGCCGATGTCCGAGAGGGCGTGTCCGGCGAAGGACTGCCCCCGGATGACCGTGAACACTCCCACGATGCCCGACACGACCGCCGTGATCGCACCCACCACCAGCGCGACCTGGACCGGCTCCGAGGAGAAGAATCCGGGCTCGAAGAGCGAGGACCACGAGACTCCGACCATCATCACGCCCCGCGAACAAAGGGGTCGGCGTCGCCGGGATGGTGGGCCTGATGTTCAGCGCCCGAGACCACCAGCACCCGGCCCTCGACGTGGATCACCTCGACGTGGTGGCCGTAGAGCTGGCTGAGGGTCTCGGTTCGGACCACCTCCTCGGTCGTGCCCGACACGGCCCGGCCGTCGGCCAGGTAGACGACGCGGTCCATGACCGGCAGCAGCGGGTTCATGTCGTGCGCGGAGAGCAGGATGGCGATGCGCTGTTCGGCGGCGATCCGGGCCAGGAGCTCGACCACTTCGGCAGCGGAGCGGATGTCCAGATTGGCCAACGGCTCATCGAGCAACAACAACTTCGGGCGGCAGATGAGCGCCTGGGCGATCATGACCCGCTGCTGTTCCCCACCTGAAAGGGTCCCGATCCGAGCGTCCGCGAACCGGATCGCTCCGACCGCGTCGAGCATCTCGCTCTACGGCGAGACGACGCTTCGCCGCCGGTCTGGCGATCCCGAAGCGGTGCCCGTCGAGACCCAGCCCGACCAGGTCCCGGGCCCGCAGCGGCATGTCGGCCTCGAGGACGATCTTCTGGGGGACGTAGCCGATCTGCGGATGGTGTCGTGACCGGGCCCCGCCGGTGACGACGATCCGACCTTCGCTCGGCGCGATCAGGCCAAGGATTACCCGCAACAGGGTGGTCTTGCCCGCGCCGTTCGATCCGATGAGCCCACAGAACCCGCCGGCCTCGACCGAGAAGGACACCCGGTCGAGAACCCGGCGGCCGCCGAGCGACACGCTCACGTCCTCGACCCGGAGGACCGAGTCGGACGCGCCCACGCCGGTGCTGTCTTCGAGCGGCGGACTTCCCAAGGACGCCACGGGGTCAGTCGTCACACTCATAGGTGCTGGGTGGAGGCACCGGTGGTGATGGCCTTTTGGATGGCGTTGAGCTCGGCCATCATCCACGACTGGTAGTCGTAGCCGGGAACGGGCATCGTCTCGTACACCCCGACCACGGGCACACCGGCCGACAGCGCCGTCTGGCGGATCGAGTCGGTGAGCGGGTCGGTGACCTGCTGGTTGTAGCAGAACACCTTCACCTGATGCTTGGTGAAGAACCCCTTCTCCAACGACACGTCCTGGGGAGTGGGGTCGGTGCCGTTCATGATGTCGGCCTGGAACTGCCACGGCGTCAAGTTGTTGATCCCCATGGCCGTCAGCAGGTAGTCGGCGACCGGCTCGGTCGTCGCCGCAGTCGTCCCGGCGTACTTGGCCTTGAAGGCGGCGATGGCGTTGAGCCACGGCTGAAGCGAGGCCACGAACTTGGTCTCGTTGGCGTGGAAGGTCGACGCGTGGGCCGGGTCGAGCTTCGATAGATCGGTTGCCAGCGCCTGGGCCACCGCCGGCATCGTCCTCGGGCTATACCACAGGTGCGGGTTCGCCGTGTTGTCCGGCAGACCCAGGAGATGCTGCACGTTGATCACCTTGCGAGCAGAGTTCGGCGACGCCGAAGCAAGCGTGCCCATGAAGGTGTCGTAACCGACCCCGTTCTCGATCAGCAGGTTGGCCTTGGCGATCTTCTGCCCCACGCTGGGCGTGGCCTCATAGGTGTGGGGATCGGTGTTCGGGTTCGAGTCCACTGAATACACGCTTACGTACTTGCCACCGATTTGCGATGCCACGTTGCCGTACTCGTTCTCCCCCGCCACTACCGCCACGGTTTTCGTACCGCTCGCCCCGGCGGCGGTCGACCACGAGCCGCACCCGGCGGCCACAAGTACCGCCGTGAGCCCCACCATTCCAGCGAGCACTTTCGCGAATCTGAACATCGTCCTCCGGGTCTTTCCTGGTCGTCGTCGGCGTGCCCGACACGGTCTCTGCCGACCCACCTCCAAGCTCGGAGCGAACCCGCGCCCTTAGCCAACTTGTCTGGATCGGTTTCAGATAACTGTAGACCGTATCTGGAATGGCTGCAAATACCTCCCATGGGAAACCTCACTCCATGGCTTGCTCCTTATATAAGGAGGTGCTAATGTTTCGATGTGGTTGACACGGGAGTGACCGACGTGCTGGCTGGAGCCGCCGACCTACTCAAGGCGTTGGCGTCCGCCACCCGCTTGGCTACGGTCGTCGAGCTAGGCGAAGGGCCTCGATGCGTCCACGAATTACAGACGTCGCTCGAGGCCTCCGGGCGGGCCGTGAGCCAACCACTGTTGTCCCAGCACCTCAAGGTCCTACGCGAAGCCGGCCTGGTCACCACGACCCGGCGCGGTACCGAGATCACCTACCAGCTGGCCGATGCTCACGTCGGCCATATCGTCAGCGACGCCATCCGACACTCACAGGAGGATCATCCATGACCACCACCCACGTCGAACACTCCGACCACAGTCACGTCCACGGTGACGGCTGCGGACATGTCGCCGTCCCGCACGGCGACCATGTCGACTACGTCCACGACGGGCATCTCCACGCCGCTCATGAGGGGCACTTCGACGAGTGCGCTACCGAGAGCCACACCGAGCATCAAGGACACGATCACACCCACGGGGAAGGCTGCGGACATGTCGCCGTCCCCCACGACGACCACGTCGACTACATCCACGAGGGACACCGACACGCCGCCCACAACGGCCACTGGGACGACCACTGAGACCCTTCGGTACTGACGCAATGGCCGTTCGTGATGACGCCCCCGGCGAGCCGCCGAAAGCGCCCCAAGAGCGCTCGACACGGCAAAAGCGCGCCTTGGCAGCCGTCTTGGAGGCATCCGACGGATTCCGCTCCGCTCAAGAGCTTCACGCCGAACTTCAAGTCCAAGGTGAGAACGTCGCTCTTACTACCGTCTACAACCAGGTCCGAGCGCTTGCCGACGCCGGCGAACTCGACGCATTACGAAGCGAAGACGGCGAAACTCGCTACCGCCGCTGCGCCAGCGACGAGCACCACCACCACCTTGTCTGCCGCCACTGCGGTACCGCTATCGAGGTCGAAGGACCACAAGTCGAACGCTGGGCCACCAAGACGGGCAAGGAGCACGGCTTTCTCGATATCACGCATACCGTCGAGATCATTGGTTCGTGCCCAGACTGCGCAACCCAAGGGCGTTGAGCGATTCGTGAACGGTGCTGCCTCTAGCTATGAGGGCCGGCTCAATCCAAACCTCGAGAAATTCCTGTCGCCGCAGGAAGAAGAACCAGACGGGAGATAGCACCGAGAAGCGGGTCGAGCGTCAGCTCCAGAGCCAAGCGTGGCCAGCGCGACGCCGGGCAAAGTGCCGCAGGAGTGGACCTCCGGAAACGGGAGGGCTTGAAAGATGACCATTCGCTCCCCTAAGGGATAGAGCTTCAAACCTGACCTCTACCAGGGATGTTCAGCCTATTCACCGGGCGTCAGCACCCCCAACGGGATTCGAACCCGTGTTACCGCCTTGAAAGGGCGGCGTCCTGGGCCGCTGGACGATGGGGGCTGGTCGTCGGGGTCGTGGTCCCCGTCCAGCTCGCGGACGCTACCACCGGCGTCTCGGCGGGATGACGGGTGAGCCGGAGATGGAACTCCACCGCTCCCACCACCAGTGCGGTGGCACCGATGACGTGGATCTCCACCAGCGCCGCGGGCAGGTGCGTGAAGTACTGCGAGTAACCGACCGCGGCCTGGGCGACCATGACGGCGATCAGGATCCGGCCTCCCCGACGCACGCGCTCCGGCACATCGATGGCGTGGAGCGTGACGACGAGCGCCAGGGTGAGCCCGACGAGCAGGAGGGCCAGGCTCGAGTGGAGCTCCGCCATGTCCCTTAGGGCGATGGGTATGCGCTTGGCGACCTGCTGGCCCGCCGCGTCGCCGGCATGAGGGCCGGCCCCGGTGGTGGCGGTGCCCGCGGCGAGCACCAGAGTGAGGAGGCACAGCATCCCCCTCGACAGCCACAGGATGGGAGCAGCCACGAGGAGGTTCCCCGAGCCGGGGCTGTAGTCGCGCGACGACCGGTGGACAAGCACCACGGCGTTGGCCACGAGCAGCATCGAGGCCAGGAAGTGGACCATCACGAGATAGGGGTTGAGCTTCGTGTAGACGACGATCCCCCCGAGCACGGCCTGGGCAAGCACGCCGGCGACCAAGCCCAGCGACAGCCAGCACAGGTCGCGCCGCCTCGGCGTGCGCAGCAACGAGGCGACCAGGGTCACGCCCACGACGATCGTCACCAGGACGGTCACCAGCCGATTCCCGAACTCCACCATCGGGTGGAAGGAGACCTGGGCCGTGAAGCGGGTGCCGTAGCAGCTCGGCCAGTCGGGGCATCCGAGGCCAGAGCCAGTGAGACGGACCAGCGCGCCGGTGGCCACGATCAGCACGGTCACCGCCAGCGCCACCGTCGCCAGCCTGCGAAAGTGGTCGGGAGAGACCCTCGGGAGCCTCCGCCGGGAGGGACCGGCAGCGTCCGCCGTGCTTTGAGGTGCCGCAAGAGCCACTGGCGGCATCGTACCGACCGCCCGGAGTCCCCCCGGAGGCACGGCCGAGCCGGCCCCGTCTGGTGGAGAGGGGCACCGGGGTCGTAGGCTGCAGATTCGCCATGTCCCTTAGGGCCGAGACCCTCCAGCGGGCGAGACCGGTCGAGCGGGTGGCTGCGTACCTCGCGCTGACCAAGCCCCGCATCATCGAATTGCTCCTGGTCACCACCCTTCCGACCATGGTGGTGGCGGCCCGCGGCCTGCCGTCGCTCGGGCTGATCGTGGCCACGCTGGTGGGAGGCTCCCTGGCGGCCGGTGGCGCCAACGCGCTCAACATGGTCATCGACCGAGACATCGACCGGCTGATGCACCGGACGAAGAACCGGCCGCTCGTGACGGGCCAGGTGACCCCTCAGGCGGCCCTGGTCTTTGCCCTCTCGCTCGAGGCAGCGGCCTTTGTCGAGCTCTCGATCTGGGTCAACGCGCTCTCGGCGGTCCTGGCGATCGCCGCCACCGCCTTTTACATCGGCGTCTACACGGTTTGGCTCAAGCGGCGCTCCAGCCAGAACATCGTGATCGGCGGCGCCGCGGGGGCGGTCCCGGTGCTCGTGGGATGGGCCGCGGTGACGGGCGGCCTGTCGTGGACGCCCGTCCTCCTGTTCGCGGTCATCTTCGTCTGGACCCCGCCCCACTTCTGGGCCCTGGCCGTCCGCTACCGGGACGACTACCAGGCCGCCAACGTGCCCATGCTGCCGGTCGTGGCCACGTTGCAGCGGACGACCCGCCAGATCGTCGCCTACACGGTGGTCCTGGTGGCCATCTCGCTGGCGCTCGCGCCGGTCGCCGACCTGGGAGCCCTCTACGTGGCCGGGGCGGCCGTGCTCGGCGCAGTCTTCGTGGCCATGGCGGTGCGACTGTGGTGGCTGGCCCAGCGGGGCCGGGCGACCTCGCGGGAGCCGATGCGCCTCTTCGGCTACTCCATCACCTACCTGACGCTGCTGTTCGTAGTCATGGCCTGTGATGTCCTCGTCCGCTTCCACTGATTCCGGCGGGGGTGGGCCGCAGCTCGCGAGGGGCGAGACCACGTCCCCGCAGGAACCTCCGGAGGACCGCCCCAGGCCGGACGAGGGCCGGCCCCGAGACCACCACCGCCCGTCTCTTCGGCGGAGCCTCCTCTTCCTCGGAATCGGCATCGTCGTCGCGGCGCTGCTCGGGGTGGGTCTCTTCACGTCCCGGGGCTCCGGCAACAGCAGCACCGGTCGTCCCCAGGTGGGTGACCCGGCGCCCACCTTCTCGCTGGCCTCGCTCGAGGGCGGGTCGGGGGTGGGGGTACCCACCGACGGCGGAGGGAACGGGACCCCCGCGGTCCTCCTCTTCTTCGCCAGCTGGTGCGTGCCCTGCCAGACCGAGATCCCGGCGATCGCCCACGTCTACACCCAGGAGCACGACAGCCGGAGCCGGCTCGCGGCGGTGAGGGTCGTCGGGGTGGACGGCAGCGATCCTTCCTCGTCTGCGGTGGCCTTCGTGCAGCGCAGCGGGGTGACCTTTCCGGTCGGCCGCGACGGCGACTACTCGGTGACCAACGGCAAGTTCGGGTTTACGGGCCTGCCCGAGGCGGTTTTCGTCCGGAGCGACGGGACCATCGCCGGGATCCACTACGGGGCCATCTCGCCCGCGGAGCTCACCGCGTGGCAGCGAAAGCTCGTCAGTCCCAACGGAACGTGAGCATCGCGGCGAGCGGCGCCGCGATGGCCCAGACGGCAAGGACGATCCAGGCGTGCATCGGGACGGGCAGGCCGCGGCCGAGTGAGGCGTGCAACCCGTCGGACAACGCCGCGGCCGGCAGCAACCGAGCAAACGAGGCGAGGCCCGAGGGGAGCTTGTAGAGGGGCACGATCATTCCCCCGAGGAGCAACAGGATCAGATAGAGGCCGTTGGCGGCGGCCAGGTTGACCTCGGCCCGGAGCACTCCGGCGAGCAGGAGCCCGACCCCGGCGAAGGCAACCGTGGCGAGCAGGGCCACCCCGAGAGCCTGGCCGCCTTCCGCGCCGTCCGCGGCGCTCCACCCGAGACCGATCCCGACGGGAATGAGGACGGCGGCCTGGACGACCTCGACGAGGACGATCATGGTGATCTTGGCGGTGAGGAGGCGGGGGCGCCCGAGCGGCGTCGAGCCCAGTCGCTTGAGCACGCC
The DNA here is from genome assembly GCA_963773635.1 of uncultured Actinomycetes bacterium. GTDB lineage: Bacteria > Actinomycetota > Acidimicrobiia > Acidimicrobiales > RAAP-2 > CAVZBW01. Next base: position 2,865,361 of record CAVZBW010000005.1, read on the forward strand.
GTAGCCGCGCTCGAAGCCGGTGGCGATGCCGAGCGAGACCATCGCGGTCGACATCACGGCCAGCGCGAGGATGCCGGGCACGAGAAAGCTGACGGCCTGCTGGTCCCCCGTGGGGAGCACGTGCACCAACGAGAAAAAGACCAGGAAGAGCACCGGGATGCCCACCACGAGGAGGAACGTCTCGCCGCGGCGCAAGGTCATCCAGGTCTCGGCCCGGGTCTGGGCGAGCAACGCCTTCACTGGCGCCCCCGACGAGGCGACCGGCGACCGGACACGAGGGACCTCGGCGTCCTCGCCCCTCTCTCGGCGAGGCCCTCGTCCTCACCCTCTCCGAGCTTGGCGCCCTCGCCCACCAGGGACAGGTAGACCTCCTCGAGGGAGCGGATCGTCCGCAGCTCGATGAGGCTGACGTCCCGCTGCGCCAACCAGGCCGTCAGCGCCGCCGAGATCCGGGGCGTCGGTGCCGTTTCCACCCGGTACTCACCGGGTCGTTCCTCGGTGACGGTCGCCCCGAGCTCGGTGGACAGCGAGGCGACGTCGAGGCGGGGTTCGGCAACGAAGCGGACGGTCTCCGAGCCCGCCGCCGCCGCCAGCTCTCGCGGACTTCCCTCGGCCACGAGCGTCCCGTCCCGCAGGATGACGACGCGATCGGACAGTCGCTCTGCTTCGCCGAGCTCGTGGGTGGTGAGGACGATGGTGGCGCCTCGCGACTTGAGGTCGCCGATGACCTCGCGGATGGCCGTCCGTCCATGGGGGTCGACGCCGGAGGTGGGCTCGTCGAGCAGGAGGACCTCGGGACGACCGACCAGCGCCAGGGCCAGGGACAGGCGCTGCTGCTCGCCGCCCGAGAGATGGCGCCACGGGGTGTGGGCCACGCCCCGCAGGTCCACCCGCTCCAAGAGCGCGCCCGTGGGCTCGGGCTCCTCGTAGTAGCTGGCGAAGAGATCGAGGGCTTGGCGGGGCGAGAGCATGGGATAGACCCCGCCCCCCTGCAGCATGACGCCCATCCGGCGGATCAACTCGCGGTGCTGGGCAACCGGGTCGAGCCCCAGGACCCGGACGCGCCCGGCGTCGGGTGACCGGTAGCCCTCGAGCGTCTCGACGGTGGACGTCTTGCCGGCGCCGTTCGGTCCGAGGATCGTCACCACCTCGCCTCGACGGGCCCGGAAGGAGAGCCCACCCACGGCGACCCGGGCGCCGTAGCGGACGAACAGGTCCGTGCACTGGACTGCGGTCGGCGCCCCGGGCGGTCCGTCTGGATCCGTGCCCGACGTCACGGGCCCGCCGGGGTCATGACGCGCTCGGAGTGGCCATACCGGGCTGCACGCTACCTTTGGCGGCAACATGATCGACATCCGACTGGTCCGCGACGACCCCGCCGCCGTGAGGTCGGCGCTGGCACGCAGGGGCGTCGATCCCGGTGAGGTCGACGGGTTGGCCGTGCTGGACTCGCAGGCCGCGAGCCCGACTGGCGCAGCAGGAATCCTTGCGAGCCCGGGTCAAGGCGCTGTCCCGGGAGGTGGGCCAGGCAAAGCGTGCCGGCGAGGAGCGGCGCGCCGACGAGCTGGCAGCCGAGAGCCGCCGGATCGGTGACGAGGAGCGCGAGGCCGGCCGAGAGGCCGAGGAGGCCCAGCACGCGGTGCGCGAGGCGCTGCTCGGCCTGCCCAACCTTCCCTCCGAGGAGGCTCCCGACGGGGCGGGGCCCGAGGACAACGTCGAGCTCCGCCGGTGGTGGCCGGGCATCGACGACGGGGCCCCCGAGCCGCTCGTGGCGGAGCACCAACGGGTGCCGCACTGGGAGATCGGCGAGCAATGGGCCTGCTCGACATGGAGCGGGGGGCCCGGCTCTCGGGCTCCATGTTCCCCCTCTACCGGGGAATCGGCTCTCGCCTCATCCGTGCGCTGACCGCGTTCGCCCTCGACCGCCACGCCGAGGCCTACCAGGAGGTGCGACCCCCGACCCTGGTCCGCACCGAGACCATGGTGTCCACCGGCCACCTCCCCAAGTTCTCCGACGACGCCTACGACATCGAGCGGGACGACCTCTGGGCGATCCCGACGGCCGAGGTGCCGCTCACCTCGATGCACCGGTGCGAGATCCTTGCCGAGGAAGTCCTCCCGCTGCGCTACACGGCGGCCAGCGCCTGCTTCCGTCGCGAGGCCGGAGCGGCGGGCCGAGACACCCGCGGGCTGCTGCGCGTGCACGAGTTCGACAAGGTCGAGCTGTTCGCCTACGCCACCGCGGAGCAGGCGCCCGGGGTGCACCGGGACATCCTGCAGCGGGCCGAGGGCGTGCTGCAGGCCCTGGAGCTGCCGTACCGGGTCCTCGACCTGTGCGCCGGAGATCTCGGTGGCTCCGCGGCCCGGACCTTCGACCTCGAGGTGTACGCGCCCGGCGTCGACCAGTGGCTCGAGGTCTCGTCGGTCAGCTGGTTCCGCGACTACCAGGCCCGGCGGGCCAACATCCGTTACCGGCCGAGCGGTGGGGGCGCCCCGGTGCTGGTCCACACCCTCAACGGCTCGGCGCTGGCCTGGGCCCGGATCTGGGCGCGCTGGTGGAGTACGGCCACCAGGCCGACGGCTCCGTTCGGCTGCCCGCGTGCCTCGGGCCCTACCTCGGAGGGAAGACCGTCATCCCTGGGTAGGCCGTCACCCTCTCAAGATGGGGCGTCACTGCGTCGGCGGGTCGAGCCGGTAGCCGACCCCGCGGATGGTGGTGATGAGCGTCGGATGGGAGGGGTCGGGCTCCACCCGGGCCCGCAGGCGCTTGATGTGGACGTCGAGCGTCTTCGTGTCGCCGAAGTAGTCCGAGCCCCAGATGCGGTCGATGAGGACGTCGCGGGTGAGCACGCGACCGGCGTTCTCGATCAGCAGACGCAGGAGCTCGAACTCCTTGCGGCGGAGATGCACCTCCTCCCCTCGGACGAACACCCGACGCTGGTCGGGCTCGACGCGCAGGCTCCCGGCCTCCCAGGCCCCGAGCTCGCCAGGCGCGGAGCCGTTGCCATTGCTCGGTTCCGCGGTGCCCGGCGGCGTCCTGCGCAGGACGGCGCGCATGCGGGCGACCAGCTCGCGCAGCCGGTAGGGCTTGGTCACGTAGTCGTCCGCCCCCACCTCGAGACCCACGACGGTGTCGATCTCGGTCCCCTTGGCCGTCACCATGATGATGGGCACCGACGAACGGCTCCTGAGCGCCCGGCAGACGTCGATCCCCGAGAGCTTGGGGAGCATGAGGTCGAGGAGGACGAGGTCGGGGGCCACCTCGTCGAAGCGCTGGATGGCCTCGGTGCCGTCGCGGGCGACCGAGACTCGAAGCCCTCGTGCTGCAGGCCGACCACGAGGGCATCCACGAACGAATCCTCGTCCTCGGCGAGCAGCACCATGGTGCCGCGCTCCTCGGCGTGGTTCGCTGTGGGCCCGTTGGTCTTCATCGCGACGCGCTGCTGCTCCGTGGGGGTCAGTGTCCCACATCCGGTGCCAGAGGCAGCACCAGGGTGAATGTGGAACCCTCGCCCTCTCTCGACTCGACGTCTACACGGCCCTGGTGGTTGCTCGCCACGTGACGAACGATGGACAGTCCGAGCCCCGTGCCCCCGGTGCCGCGACTCCGTCCATGGTCTACCCGGTAGAACCGCTCGAAGATCCGATCGAGGTCACGGGCCGGGATGCCGATCCCGTGGTCGACGACCGAGATCCGTACCTTCCGCCGCATCGCCTTGCGGCCGAGCCCCTCACCACCGAGCCCCTCGTTGCCCGGACCCTCACTACCGAGACCTTCGTCGGCCGGACCTTCGCCGCCCAGATCCTCGCCGCCCTCCGCGTCCGGTGGCTGTTCCGGCAGGAGGGGAGCCACGGTGGCGTCAACGGGGTCCGGGGCGGCCCGCCCGGAGACAAGGACCTTGCTCCCGTCGTAGGAGTAGGTGACCGCGTTCTCCAGGAGGGCATGCATCGCCGAGACGAGCTGTCGGCGGTCCCCGAGGACCGTGACCGGCGGGTTGGGCTCCTCGAGCACGATCTCGATCCCCCGCTGGTCGGCCGCGGACCGCACCCGCTCCACCGCCTCTGCCATGACCAGGTTGACGAGGACCGGCTCGCGAGCGGGCATCTCGGCGGATTCGATCCGGCTGAGGTCCAGCAGGTCGTCGATGATCCGGCTGACCCGGAAGGCCTCGGCGTGGATACGGTCGGCCAGCCGGCGTGCCACCTCCGGGTCCGGCTCGCTGACCAGGGTCTCGGCCAGGAGGCCGAGGGCGCCCATGGGGGTCTTGAGCTCGTGGCTGACGTTGGCCACGAAGTCTCGGCGGATCTCGTCCAGCCGGCGCCGCTCCGAGACGTCCTCGATGATGGCGATCACCCCCAGAGGCCGGCGCCCGTCGTCGATCTGGCGCACCCGGATGCTCAGGGTGCGGCGGGGGGGGCCGTAGAGGTCGAGGGTGCGCTCCGTGTGGCCCTCGCTCCAGGCGCTCTCGAGCAGCTCGGTAACCGCCTGGGCGGCCAGCGCGTCGCCGTGGCGGCTGGCGACCAGCACGTTGGCCGGGGCGTTGCGGTAGATCACCTGGCGGTGGTCGTCGCAGATGACGACGCCCTGGGGCAGGGTGTCGAGCGCCCTCCGCAGGCGGATGGCGTCCGAGCTGGCCTCGTTGACGGCCTCGGCGGCGGCCCCGGTGACCTGTTCGAGGTAGCCCACCGCGGCCTCGATCGAGGCATCGGCGGCCGGGGGATCGAGGCCGAGCCGAGTCCCGATGGCGGTCAGCCGCTGCGCCAGCGCCCTTCGACCCATGCGGCGGCCGAGGAGTAGGGCGAGCACCACGGCGACCACCAGCACACCTGCCGCGATTCCCCAGTCCGCCGAGGGAGGAAGTCCGATGTTGGAGGTCGTCGCCCACAACTCGCCCGACGGCGTCACCCTTCCAGCATGGCAGGAGCGGACGGGTCCGGTGACACTCCCGGGCCTCCCCGACCCGCGGCGGCGACCGAGAAGTGTGGTGCCCGCCCCCTACCTTGACCGCTTACCCCGGCCGAGGAGTCGGCCAACGCATCGGACCAGGGAGCCCACCCGACCTTGGACCATCCCCGGTCCCTCCGTCACTTCGTCGCGGCCATCGGCGCGCGCCTGGCGTGCTCGCCCGTGGTCGGCGACTCCCTCGGAAAGGAGATGCGATCTCCATGCTCAGTGCCGTCAACCTCTCCGTCCTGGCGCCCGCCGCGCTGTTGCATCCGGCGACGTTCTTGCGGCTCGCCGACGTCACCCTCAGCCCCGACTCGTCCCAGCTACCGGGCAACAGCGTCCTCCAGAACCTGACCAACGGCATCGCCGGCTGGGCCCTCATCCTCTCCCTCGTGGCCCTCCTGATCGGGGCCGTGGTGTGGGCGCTCGGGTCCCATTCGCAGAATTACCATCAATCGATGGCGGGCCGGCGGGCCGTGCTCGTCTCCGGCGCGGCGGCACTCGTGATCGGCGCGGCGCCCGCGCTCATCAATTTCTTCTTCCACACTGGTCAGCAAGTCCATTGAGCTCGGTGTGCTGGGCAGACCTCGCTCTGCGCGAGGTCTGCAACGCCGCCACCGGGGCGGCCTCCAACGCCGCGAGCGCGGCGGGCAACAGCGTCCTTGACGCCCTCGGCGGTTGGGTCGCCTCGGGAGCGGCGTGGTTCCTCGACCGGATCGGCACCGTGCTCGGGACCGCGTCGGAGGTCCACCTCGGCGCACCCTGGTTCGCCTCGCACGAGACGGTGATGGTGGACCTCGGGGCCGCGTTCATCGCGCCGCTGCTCATGGCCGCGACCATTCAGGCCATCCTGCGACAGGACCCGAGGATCGTCCTGCGCGCCGCCTTCGTGAACCTCCCGTTGGCCCTGCTGTTGACGGCCGTCGCGGTCCAGCTCGTCGAGCTCGCCCTCTCATTGACCGATCAGCTGTCGGCCATGGTGGCGTCGGGATCCGGGGACACTCTTCACCAGGCGCTCGCCAATCTGGAGGCGTCGTTCGTGCGCGCCGCGATCCAGGACAACGTGGGTGTCTCGAGCTTCGTCGTCTTTATCGTTGCCTCGCTCGTCGTGATCGGGGCCCTGACGCTGTGGCTCGAGCTGCTCGTACGTGGCGCAGCGATCTATGTGGCGGTGCTCTTCCTGCCTCTCGCCCTGGCCAGCCTCGTCTGGCCGGCGATCTCCCACTGGGCCCGCCGGCTGACCGAGATCCTGGCCGCGCTCGTCCTGTCCAAATTCTTGATTGTCGCCATTCTCAGCCTGGCCGTCGGAGCGGTGGCTTCGGGTACCTCCAACGACCAGGGAATGGACACGGCACTCGCCGGGGCGGCGTTGCTGCTGCTCGCGGCCGTGTCGCCCTACGCCCTGTTGCGGCTCGTGCCGATGGCGGAGGGTGCGCTGGCCGCCGAGGGACTGCGCCAGCGGGCGCAGTCGAGCGTGACCACCACGGCCGCGATGGCCTACCGAACCGCGGCAAAGGCGGCGCTCCGAGCGGCCTCGGAGGCCCCGCTCCCGGGCTCGGTGCCGGGCACGGGGCTCGCCGACGACTATCCGGCACCCGGCGACCCCGATGGCGACACGCCCTCAGGGACGCCGGGGCCCCGAGCCCCGAATACCGACGGTTTTCGGCCGGGGCCCGGGGAGGATAGGTCCGGAGCCGACGACGGGGCCTCGGGCACCGCACCACCGGAAGGCGGCGCCGACAGCGCAGACCGATCATCGGCGTTCGCGGGCCCTCGCAGTTCCGGGGGGTCGGGGAGGGAGCCCCAGGCTCCGGGCGTGACGCCCGGCGGGGGCATCCCTGCCTGGCGGGGCGACCCCGCGTCCGAATCCGTCTTCGCCGATGCCCTCGAGGGCCGGCCGCAACGGAGCGGGCACGGCTCCTCGTCGCAGTGGCGTCTCGGGGGTCCGCCCGTGTACGGCCGGTCCTGGGACGGTCCGGACTCCCAACCCGCCGGAGGTCCCGACGCCGCGCCCCCACCCTCCGGCGGCGTCGCCGGCCCCGAGGACACGCGCCGTGGAGATCGCTCCCGACACGTCATCGACCACGACGACCTCGGTCCCGTCATCCGGCACGTCCAAGACGGCAACGACGGCGCCGACGCTGACGCCGACGCCGGGTCCTCTGCACCGAGCGTCCCCGGCAGCCCTCCGCCGGAGCAGGGGACCCGGACATGAGCGAGGGTGTCCGCTACCGATTCGGCCCATTGGAGCGGCGTGGGGTGCTCCTCGGTTGGAGGGGCGGGCAGATCGCGACGGTGGTGGTCGGGATGGCCCTCGGCCTGCTGGCCCTTCGGACGATCGGCGGTGTCGCCGGCGGCGTCGTCACCCTGGTGGCGGCGCTGATCGCCCTCGCTCTGGCGTGGTGGCCGATCGGCGGCCTCACCGTGGAGCAGTGGTTTCCGACAGCGTCGAGGTGGCTGTGGACCGCAGCGATCGCCTCCGTGAGCGGGGCGCGCCGATCGCTCGGAGAGGGGGTCCGCATCCTCGACGTCGAGGTCGAGGAGGTCGGCCGGGGTCTCACGACGCTGGGCGTCGTCCACGACGCGAGGCGCCGGACGCTGACGGCCGTGCTCCTCCTCTCGGCACCGGGCTTTGCCCTGCTCGGTCCGCGCGACAAGGAACGGCGGGTGGCGGGATGGTCCTCCGTCCTCGCCGCCCTGGCCCGGGAGCGCTCGGCCTGGTGCCGCGTCCAATGGCTGTTCGTGTCGACGCCGGACGATGCCCGTTTGCTCAGTGCGCACTTCGGCCGGGGGGCCGTGCTCGATGGCTCGGCTCCGGCCCGGAGATCGTACGCGGACCTCCTGGCGCAGGTGGCCGCCGGCCTGATGCGCCATCGCGCGCTCCTCTGCCTGCAGGTGCGCCCGGCCGGTACAGGTGCCGGGCGCCGTGCCTCGGGAAGTGGTCTGGCGCCGGGGTGCCGGATGCTGCGCCGGGAGCTCGGTCACGTGCAGCGAGGGCTGCGAGACGTCGACCTCGAGGCGCAAGGTCCGCTCGACGCGGCGGCGTTGAGCCGGCTCGTGCGGGAGCAGTGGGCCGTTCGCGCCGCGGATGCCGCGGGCCCCTTGTGGCCCACGTTGGGTCGCCGTCGTTGGAGCTCGATCGAGGTCTCCGGCACGTGGCATGCCGCGTTCTGGATCGCCGAGTGGCCCAGGATCGACGTCGGTCCCGAATTCCTGGCCCCGCTCCTGGTGTCCGGTTCCCGCCGCACGGTGTCGGTCGTGATGGAGCCGATCGATCCGTCGAGGGCGACACGGCTCGCCCAACGCGCCCGTACGGCGGACGCCGCGGACGCCGAGCTACGTCGTCGCGCCGGACGCCTCGGGTCGGCCCGCCGTTCCCGGGAGGCCGATCTCGCCACTCGACGCGAAGAGGAGCTGGCCGACGGCCACGGCGCCTACCGGTTCAGCGGTTTCCTGACCGTCACCGCGGTCTCCTCGGTGGAGCTCGAGGACGCTTGTCAGTCCACGCTCCAGCAAGCCGCCCAGGCCGGCCTCGAGCTGCGCCGACTCAACGGACAGCAGGACCTCGGCGTGTTGTGCGGGCTGCCGCTCGGGATCGGCCTCCGATGATCGGTTCCCGATGAGGGGCATCGGGCCTCGCGTCCCCTCGCACCAGCTGACCACGCGTCACCTGGGAGCCGCCTATCCGATGGTCATGGGATCGGACTGCGACGGGCGGGGGGCGCTGATCGGTCGCGACCTCCTCGGTGGACCGTTCGTCTACGACCCCTTCGAGCTGTACGCCAGGGGGGTGCTGTCCAACCCGAACATGGTGGTGTTCGGTCAGATCGGTCGAGGCAAGAGCGCGTTCGTCAAGACCTACCTGTGGCGACAGGCCGTCTTCGGCCGCCGCGCCTGGGTGGTCGATCCCAAGGGGGAGTACGGGGCCCTGGCCCGCCACTGGGGCGTGCGACCGGTGGCCCTCCGTCCGGACGGACCGGTCCGCCTCAACCCTCTCGATGCCACCGATCGGGACGCCAGCCAGGTGGACCTGCTTGCCACCCTCGCCGCCTCCTCGCTGCGGCGCGACGTCCTTCCCCGGGAGCGCACCGCGCTCGAGCTCGCCCTGACCACGGCGCGCTCGGAGGCTCGACTCGTCACCCTTCCCCTCGTGGTGCAGCGGATGCTCGACCCCGCACCTCGGGTAGAGCAGCGCGTGCACACCGACCGCGCCGCGCTCGTGGAGGACGGGCGCGACGTCGCGCTCGAGTTGCGCCGCCTGGTCCACGGCGACCTTCGCGGGATGTTCGACGGTCCGACCACGCCCGGCCTCGATCTGTCGGGACCCCTGGTCGTCCTGGACCTGTCGGCGCTCTACAACTCCGCGGCCCTCGGCCTGCTGATGTTGTGTGCCACCGCCTGGCTGCAGGGCGCGGCGACGGCTGCTCCCGAGCGATCCCCGTCGGGCACCCGCATGCTGCTCGTGGTCGACGAGGCCTGGGCCATCCTCAACCAGCTCCCCGTTGCACGGTGGCTGCAGTCCTCGTGGAAGCTCTCACGGGCGCGTGGGGTTTCCAACCTGGCAGTGCTCCACCGCCTCTCGGACCTGAGCTCGGTGGGGGTGGAGGGCTCCGAGGAGGTGAGCCTGGCCCGCGGCATCCTGGCCGACTCCGAGACCCGGGTCATCTACGCGCAGCCGCCCGGGGAGGCCGGGCGGGCGGCGGATTTGCTGTCGCTCTCGTCCACCGAGTGCGAGCTGCTGCCCCAGCTGCGGCGCGGCGTCGCGTTGTGGAAGTTGGGCGAGTGCTCCTACCTCGTCCAGCATCTGGTTGGCAGAGGGGAGCGATCACTCGTCGACACGGACGCCGCCATGACCTCGGGGCCCGCAGAGGGCATGGGCAAGACCCCGTGACGGTGCCATCGGTCGGTCTGCTCCTGGTGGTCCTACTCCTGGTGCTCGTCGCGACACTCGGGGGACGGAGCCGCGCCGGGGCCGGCAAGCGCGCCGGACTGGGGGCGGCGGTCGCCGATTGGTGGCAAACGGCGCGGGGGATGATCGGCGGGGGCGGCCGGCTCGGTGGGACCTCTGCAGGAGTGCAGCCGGGCGCCCGCTGGGCGAGGAGGGCAGACCTCGGACCCCTCTTGGGCGCCCGAGCGCCGGGCCGCATGACGCTCGGCGTGGTGCTCGGACCGGGGGGACGACCGACGGGCTGCGCGCTCGCCACGGAGGTGGCCCAGTCGGTTGCCATCATCGGACCGACCCAGAGCGGGAAGACCTCGTGCCTTGCCGTGCCGGCGATCCTCGGCTGGCAAGGACCCGTGCTGGCCGCCTCCGTCAAGACGGACCTCCTGCGCGACACCATGTCCTGGCGCACGCGGTGCGGACGGGTGTGGTGCGTCGATCCCGCGCAGGTGACCGGTCTACGGCCGGGGACCTGGTCGCCGCTGCGCGTGGCGGCCACGTGGAACGGGGCGCGGCGGATCGCCGCGGACATGACCGAGTCGGGTCGATCCGGGCCGACGACGCCGGACGGGGAGTTTTGGTACTCCATGGCCGCGAAGCTGCTGGCGCCGCTGCTCTTCGCGGCTGCCGTGGGCGGGCGCAGCATGGCCGACGTGCTGCGATGGGTGGACACGCAGGAGGTCGGCGAGGTGATGGAGCTGCTCGAGCGGTCCGACTCGACCGAGGCCCTGCAGGCGGCCCGGGCCAACTGGCTGCGCGAGGAGCGTCAGCGCAGCTCGGTGTACACGACCGCCGAGTCCGTCCTCGAGCCCTTCGCCGACGTCGCTCCCGGCGATCCGGCCGCGTCCGACATCGCCGCATCCGGCGCAGACGTCGATCCCGAGGCGTTGCTCGAGGGCGAGCACACCTTGTACGTCTGCGCACCCGCGCACGACCAGCGGCGTCTCGTCGGGCTCTTTACGGCGGTGGTCAAGGATGTGGTGCAGACGGCCTTTACCCGTTCGGCTCGCCTGAGTCGCCCGATCGATCCTCCGTTGCTCGTCGTGCTCGACGAGGCCGCCAACATCGCGCCGCTGGCAGAGCTCGACGGCCTTGCAGCCACCTGCGCGGGGCACGGGGTCCAGCTGGTCACCGTCTGGCAGGACCTGGCCCAGATCTCCGCCCGCTACGGGGTGCGCTCGGCGACGGTGGTCAACAACCATCGGGCCAAGATCTTCCTGGCCGGCATCTCGGACCCGGCCACCCTCGACCACGCGAGCCAGCTCGCCGGCGAGGAGCAACGACTGGTCCCGTCGATCACCCGAGACCCGGCGGGGGGCCGTGCGGTCACGATGGCCCCTGCACCGCGGCCGCTCCTGCCGGGCGACGCGCTCCGCCGCATGCCCCCTCGGTCCGGAGTGCTCGTCTACGGCTCGCTTCCGCCGGTGCGTCTCGGGTTGCAGCCGTGGTGGAAGGACCCTGACCTGCAAGGGATCGGAGGACCTCCTGCGGGGGCCGACGGCACGAAGCCTTGAGGCGAGGGAGCCGACGGGGGAAGTCGAGCCTTGGATGGGCGTCGTCGGCAACCGGTCGTGCCGATGGTCTGGCGGTACAGTGCGGGGCGTGAGCACGCCGGCGACGACCAGCCCCGCTACCGAGAGCGAGCCGACCCGACCCTTCACGCTGTCGATCGACATCGGCGGCACGGGCCTCAAGGCGTCGGTGCTCGACGCCAACGGCGCGATGGTGGCCGATCGCGTCCGGGTGCCGACGACCTATCCGATGCCCCCCGACGGCAAGGGTGGCATGGTGCCCACCCTGGTCAACCTGACCGCACCGCTTCCGCGAGCCGACCGCGTCTCCGCGGGCTTTCCCGGGATGGTCCGGCGTGGGCGCATCCTGAGCGCCCCCCACTTCTCCGCCGCCAAGGGTCCGGGATCGCCGATCGACCCCGAGCTGCGAAAGGCATGGCACGAGTTCGACCTGGCCGGCGCCCTGAGTGCGGCGCTCAAGCTCCCGGCGCGCGTCGCCAACGACGCCGACATCCAGGGCGCCGCGGTGGCCAACGGCGACGGACTGGAGCTGGTGATCACCCTCGGGACGGGCTTTGGGACCGCCCTCTTCCTCGACGGCAGTCTGCTGCCCCACATGGAATTCGCGCATCAGCCGTTTCGCAAGGCCGAGACCTTCAACGACCAGCTGGGCGAGCGGACCCGCAAGGAGATCGGCGATCATCGGTGGAATCGGCGGGTGCGCAAGGCGGTGGTCCAGCTGGACTCTCTCCTCTTCTTCGACCACCTGTACATCGGGGGCGGAAATGCCAAGCGAGTGAAGCTGGACGAGCTCGGAGAGCTCCTCGACCGGGTGAGCCTTGTCGACAACTCCGCCGGGATTCTCGGAGGGATCAAGTTGTGGGACAGGGTCCAGCTCGCCGTTTGATGCGGCCCGCTGGCGCCCGGCCGCAAACCACCACTTCGGACCCGACCCTTTCACACGCACCGCAACCGTCACCTCGGACAACGACCGGACTGGAGGTGTCCCAATCGTGGAAGATCCGCGAGTCTCGTGCGCCCAGCTGATCTATCGCTATGCGGAGCTCATCGACCTCGGTGACTTCGACGGGGTCGCCGACCACCTGGCCGATGCCGAGGTCACCGTGGAGCACGGGGATCTCGTGTCGACCGGACGAGACCAGGTGCTCGAGATGTACACGGCAAGCACGCGCCGGTACCCCGACGACGGAACCCCCAAGACCAAGCACGTGATGACCAACGTGATGGTCGATCTCGACGGCCCGTCGGCGGCGCGTTCGAGGTCGTACTTCACCGTCTTTCAGTCGGTCCCCGGTCATCTCACGCTTCAGCCGATCGTCGCGGGGCGCTACCGCCACCGCTTCGAGCTCCGGGACCAGGGCTGGCGGATCGTCGGCAAGCACATCATCGTGGACCTGACCGGCGAGCTGGCCCATCACCTCCTGATACCGATCGCCGAGGCCTGACCGCTCCACTCGGGCTGACCGGCCCTCGACCTGACTGGCCGTCAGGCCGTAACGTCGTCCCATGTCGCACGAGCCCCACCTACCGGCCTCGCTCCACAGGCCCGCCGCCCTTCCGGATCTGCTGATCCGGGCGCTCGACCTTCACCCGGACCGTCCCGCGGTCTACCTCGGCGACGAGGTGCTCACCTCCCGGCAGCTCCGGGATCAGATCAGCCGGCTGGTCCAGGCCTATTCGACGTGGGGCATCGGCCGCGGCAGCCCTGTCGGCATGCTGGCCCTGAACCGTCCCGAGGTGCTGATGGCGATGGGGGCCAACATGGTTGCCGGCTGCCGGGTCACCTCGCTGCACCCCATGGGCTCCCTCGACGATCAGGCCTACGTGCTCCAAGACGCCGGCATCGAGACGCTGATCTACGACCCCGACGCCTTCGAGGAGCGCGCCGGCCAGCTGCTCGAGAGGGTCCCGAGCCTGAAGAGGGTCCTCGCCCTCGGCCCGACCGGGCTCGGGGAGGACCTCATGGAGGCCGCCGCGCCCTACGCCCCCGAGCGCCTGCGCCCTCCGGACGTCCATCCCGACGACGTCGCGGGACTGGCCTACACCGGGGGCACGACGGGGAAGCCCAAGGGCGTCATGGGCACCTACCGCAGCGGCGGCACGATGGCGAGCATCCAGATGGCGGCCTGGGAATGGCCCAGTGAGACGCGCTTTTTGATCTGCACCCCGCTCAGCCACGCCGGCGCCGCGTTCTTCGTGCCCACCCTGCTGCAGGGCGGCTCGATCGTCGTGCTGCCGGGTTTCGACCCGGCCAGAGTGCTCGAGACCATCGAGCGATACCGGATCACCGCCACCATGCTCGTGCCGACGATGATCTACACCCTGCTCGACCACCCCAAGCTCGACGCCACGGACCTCTCGAGCCTCGAGACCATCTTCTACGGCGCGGCCGCCATGTCCCCCACCCGCCTCAAGGAGGGCATCGAGCGGCTCGGGTCCATCTTCTTCCAGTACTACGGGCAGGCCGAGTGCCCCATGACCATCACCGTCCTGCGCAAGGACGAGCACGATCCCGGTGACCTGGAGCGCCTGGCCACCTGCGGCCGGCCGGTGCCCTGGCTCGACGTGGCCCTGCTCGACGACCAGGGCGAGGAGGTGCCAGACGGTCAACCCGGCGAGATCTGCGTGCGAGGTCCCCTGGTGATGCAGGGCTACTGGAACAAGCCCGAGCAGACCGAGGAGACGCTGGCCCACGGCTGGTTGCACACGGGAGACGTGGCGCGCGCCGACTCGGAGGGCTACCTCACCATCGTCGATCGCAAAAAGGACATGATCGTCTCGGGAGGCTTCAACGTCTTTCCCCGTGAGGTGGAGGACGTGCTCGGCAGTCACCCCGACGTCTCGGCTGCCGCGGTGATCGGGGTGCCCGACGACAAGTGGGGCGAGGCGGTCAAGGCGGTGGTCGTGGCCCGACCCGGCGCCACCATCGACGCCGACGCGCTCATCGCCCTCGTCAAGGAGCGCAAGGGCGCCGTCCACGCCCCCAAGTCGGTCGACGTCGTGGACGCCATCCCCGTGAGCCCGCTCGGCAAGCCGGACAAGAAGGCGCTCCGCTCCCGCTACTGGGCCGAGTCCGAGCGTCAGGTGCACTAGATGACCCCAGTCGCGGTGGACGTCATGCTGGCGACCGAACCGATGGGGGCCGCGGAGCGGGCTCGCGAGCTCGCCGCGTTGGGCGTCGACGGGGTGTTCAGCTTCGAGAACGCCCACGACGTCTTTTTCCCGCTCGTCCTCGCGGCCGGGTTGACGGACCTCGAGCTCATGACCAACGTGGCCATCGCCTTCCCGCGCAGCCCGCTGCACCTCGCCTACGCGGCCAACGACCTGCAGCTCCTCTCCAAGGGCCGCTTCCGCCTGGGGCTCGGTTCCCAGATCCGCGTGCACGTCGAGCGCCGGTACGGGGCCCAGTGGTCCCGACCCGTCGAGCGCATGCGCGAGATGGTGGCGGCCGTCCACGCCATCTTCGCGAGCTGGCAGGACCGGACCCGGCTCGACTTTCGGGGCGACTTCACGACGCACACCCTGATGCCCCCCAACTTCGACCCGGGCCCCAACCCCTACGGGCCGCCACCGGTGCTCGTCGGTGCGCTCGGGCCCCGCATGACCGAGATGGCCGCCGAGGTCGCCGACGGGATACTGGTGATGCCCTTCAACAGCGCGCGGCACTTCGCGGAGCGCACGATCCCGGCCATCGAGCGGGGCCAGGCGGCGGGCGGCCGTGGCGACGGAGAGGTCGAGGTGATCTGCGAGGCCATCGTCGCCACTGGGCACCGCGACCACGAGCTCGAGGCCGCCCGCAACGGCGTGCGCAGCCTGCTCGCCTTCTACGGATCGACCCCCGCCTACCGACCCGTGCTCGAGGTCGAGGGTTGGCAAGACCTCCAGCCGGAGCTCAACGCCCTCTCCAAGCGCGGCCAGTGGGCGGAGATGGGACGTCTCATCGACGACGAGATGGTGGAGACCCTGGCGGTCGTCGGCACCCCGCAAGAGTGCGCGGACCAGATCGTCGAGCGCTTCTGCCCGACGGCGCGACGGGTCTGCTGCTACTTCCCCGGCTATCCCGTCGGGGACGAGGCCATCGCCGAGCTGGCGGCGGCCCTCAAGAATCGCTCGTCGCAATCGTGAGCACCGACGCCGCACCCGAAGCCGCCCCCGACGCGGCTCCCGTCCTCTACCGGTGTGACGACGGCGTCGCCGTCCTCACCCTCAACCGGCCCGAGGTCCGCAACGCGTTCTCCGGTGAGATGGGCGCCTCCCTCGGTGCGTACTACCGGCGATGCGACGCCGACGACGACGTTCGTGTGGTGGTGCTGACCGGCACGCCACCGGCATTCTGCGCTGGCGCCGACATGTCCTCCGGCGGGGCCACCTTTGCCCGGCGCGAGGAGCCGACGTTCCGGGCGGCCGCCGTCGAACCGCCAGCCTGGGAGGTGCGCAAGCCGGTGATCGCCGCCATCAACGGCCACGCCGTCGGGCTGGGGCTCACCCTCGCCCTCCAGTGCGATCTGCGCTTCGTGGCCGAGGACGCCAAGCTCGGGATCGTCCAGGTACGCCGGGGAGTCCTCCCCGACGCCTACTCGCACTGGACACTCTCGCGGATCGCCGGTCTCTCGACCGCCGCCGACCTGCTGCTCACGGGGCGCATGATCGACGGCCGCGAGGCGGCGAACCTCGGCCTGGCCAGCCGCTGCCTGCCGGCCGACGAGGTCCTGTCCCAGGCGCTCGAGGTGGCCCGGGACATCGCTTGCAACGTCGCTCCGATGTCGGTCGCCCTTTCCAAGTACATCTTGTGGAAGGGGATGGAGCGCGACCGGGCCTGGGTGGGCGAGGCCGAGACCGAGCTGCACCACCATGTGATGGGCCGGGCCGACGCCGTCGAGGGCGTGATGGCCTTTCTCGAGCGCCGACCTCCTCGATTCGAGCTCCGGGTGAGCGTCGACTACCCGACCGACCTCGAGGGCTGACCCCCGCCGGAGGAGGATTCCGTCAGCGCTTGACGGCGGCGGTGGCCACCTTGGGTTGGCCACCAAAGCGCACGGCGATGCCGTCGCGGCGCATGGTCCGGACGAACCAGGCCGTGGACACGACGATGCCGAGGCCGGTCAGCGCCCAACTGACGGCGGTGCGCTCGACGACGAAGGCGTGGAGCGACGACGTGAAGAGCAGCCACATGACGAAGCCGGCGTTGCTCAGCAACACGACCGCCCACAGGAGCGAGATCTGGATGAAGAACCGGCGTACGGCGGGGCGGGCGACGACGGCCGGGTCCAGGGGGCAGTAGTCCCTGGCCAGCCGCTCGATGAACGGCCTTCCGATCACGGCCGAGCCGAGAAACAGAAGGGCGACGGCGCAGGTGCCGGCGGTGGGCTGCGCGAAGTACAGAAGCTCGCTCCCCGTGATGAAGGAGATGACGGTGCGCACCGAGAGGAGGGCGGCGCCCAGCAGGAGCGTGCCCGACGGCCGCTCGTGGCGAACGAGCCGCGCCACGATCGCGGCGTAAGACCATGCGAGGCCGCCGATCAACGCTCCCCGGAATCCCCAGATCAACAGGACGACATAGAAGACGGCAAACGGACCGATGACGCCCTCGACCAGGGTGGGGATCGAGTGACGCAGCGAGGCGAGCGGGTGGGGGAGGTGGATGACCCCGTGATGGCCGTGGGGGGCCGCTTCGGGTGGAGCTGCCTCCGCTCGCTCGGAAGGGGGGCTGGCGAGATCGGTGATCCGTCAAACGTACACGACCCTCCGGACGCTTCCAGGGCGCCAGGCCGCGACGCCAGGCCGGGGATGGCAGGCCGGCCACGGCGGGCGGTCTCGCCGGCAATTCCGTCGCGTCTACAATGACTTGCTGCTGTGGACGCCCCGATCGCGATTCTGGACGTCCCCGGTGCTGCGCTCGTAGCTCAATTTGGATAGAGCATCTGACTACGGATCAGAAGGTTGGGGGTTCGAGTCCCTCCGAGCGCGCAAGATTCCGCTGGTTCGAGCTCGGCAGGGGAGACCGTCTTCTGGGGAACCAGGTCACAGAGCCGGGCCAGCGAGATCGTGATCTCAGCGATCAGCGCTCGTGTTTGCAGGATCTCGACCACCCCCCGCTCGGCCCCGGGGATCATTGACGGGAGGGCGGGCCGTCAGCACACGAGAGAGTGCGTCGAGCCGGTCGACGTCGGTCGGCATGCCTCTGGGAGGCGGTGGCTCGGGCGAGCAGCAGGCGCACCACAACTCCGGGACCGATGAATGTCATGAACTCGATCGTTGCCGGACTCACTGACGGGCCAGCGGTAGAGGCAAGTTCGCGCCTCGAGGTTCGGTGGATCTTGCCCGGCCCGGTCCCCGCAATGCTGAGCGAATGGTTTGGGCGCTTCCCAACATCGACTGAGATCCGCCGGGATTCCTACCTCGTGGCTCCGCAACTCCCGGGTTTGAGCGTGAAGCTGCGCGGAGAGCTTGCAGTAGATGTGAAGGTCTACCGTGGTACCCCCGGCATCCTGTACATACCACGAATCGCCCAAGGACCCCTGGGCTCCTGGAGCAAGTGGTCATTCCCGCTCAGTGCCAAGGTCCAGCGCCCTGACGATTCGCTCAGTTGGTGCGGAGTGGAGAAGCGGCGAACGTTGAGCGCGTTTCTTCCCGATGACGATGTGATGATCGCGCCGACTCCGGTATCAGACAGCGGGCGCCTCACTTGCACCGCGGAACTGACCGACCTCGTCGTCAACGATGAGACCTGGTGGACTTTCGCCTTCGAGGCGATGGGCCCCACTGATCGACTACAAGCCGCGATCGAGGTCGCGACGGCTCGCTATCTGAACACCGAAGTGGCCGAACAGGTTCGGCTCAATGAGGACAACTGCAGGCCGTACTCTGAATGGCTCCAGGTCCTAAGGGCTCGTCGGTAGAGCTGCGGCATGCTCCGAAGGCCTCTGTTCGCCGGAGTCCAACACGCTCAAGCATGCGGCGGACGCGATCGCCATCGTCGCCGCCGCCAGCGTCAGCGCAATCGGTGGCCGCCGCCAGCGCCCAAGCCACGATGGCTTCCCAGTCGGTGACCAGCGACCCACCGCTAGCGTGTGGACCGCATCGATCGCGCCAGAGCGGCATTGAACATTGCCGAATCCTCGCGAAATAGCATGTGGCCCCCATTGTCCGATGGGACGAACGTCGCATCGGGGATCTGCCTTGCGACCCAGCGTCCCTGCTCGATGCCTCGCTTGAAAATGTTCGAGTCGGCGGCGAAGACGGTCGTCGGTATCGTGATTGTTGGGAGCACCGCCGTGTAGTCGCGCATCACGAAATCCGAGTAGATGGCGACGGCAACGGTCGCGGGGGTCTTCATGCTTTCCGCCAGCATCCATCGCATGTCGTCGGCGGGTGCGGTGCCTGACTTGAACACGTCGTCGATGAAGCTCCGAGCGAAGGCCTCGCGATCCGCGAAGAACGACGCGAACGCGAGGTTCATCTGGTCGTAATTGTGGCCATTCAGCCGGTGCGCGTTCCATGCGCCCGGCGAAAACGGGAACGGAGTCATCTCGACGAGGGCGAGTGCTCGCAGGTGATCGCCGCCGTAGCGGCTCCAGTGGTCGAGCACCACCGGGCCACCGAGAGACCAACCGACGAGGGTCACATCATCGAGCATCAGCGCCTCGACGACGGCACGTACGTCTTCGGAATACTGCGGGATCGTGTGGCCGTGCAGAACCTTGCTCGAATTGCCGTGTGCTCGAAGGTCAATCGTGACGACGGTGAAATCGCGCGAGAGTCCCTCCACCTGACGCACCCAGAACCTGCTCGACATCGTCCAGCCGTGGACGAACAGGATGGGGGGACCGTCGCCGCTCGCCTCGTAGTAGATGAGGGCCCCATCGTCGGTCTCCACGAGTCCGGAGCGGTTTGACGTCGTAACGGCCATTCGTGGCTCCCTCAGAGACAAGCCTTCACTCTTACAATGCCAGTTGGGCGAGACAGCGGACGGGGGCCCCGCCTCGGCTTCGGGCAGTGGCCGGGCTCAGGGTAGACCGGCTGCGGTGGCCCTCCTGAGGGTCGCTCCTTCGGTATCAGCACACGATGGCTTCTGTCTTCGTCGACATCGTGTCACGGGTTATGGCTACGGGACCGTAAGGACCTTTGACCCTGCCTGTAACCCCGCGTCACAAGCATACTGATTGTGATGACGCGTAACCTGGGTGTGCCTTCGACGCCTGGGTCGTACGTGGCGATATTGAAATAGGGAAGATGCGTAGCAATGGCGGATGAACACAGCACGATTGAAGAGCGGGCGGCGAGCGCCAAGAAGTTGCACCGCCAGGATTACGAAAGGGCGCTTGCGCATCTCCAAACGGAGCTGGTCAAGCTCCAGGAGTGGGTGGTGGCGGAGGGATTGAAGGTCTGCGTGCTGTTTGAGGGCCGCGATGCTGCGGGCAAGGGCGGAGTCATCAAACGCATCACCGAGCGGGTTAGCCCCCGAGTGTTTCGGGTAGTCGCCCTTCCGGCACCGACCGATCGCGAGAAGACGCAGATGTACATCCAGCGGTACGTCCCGCACTTCCCGGCCGCAGGTGAGATCGTTATCTTCGATCGCAGTTGGTACAACCGCGCGGGCGTCGAGCGCGTGATGGGCTTCACTCCAGAGGACGAGGTGAAGCGGTTCCTGCAACTTATCCCCCTTGTTGAAAGGGCGATGATCCACTCGGGAATTATCTTGCTGAAGTACTGGTTGGAGGTAGGTCAGGAGGAGCAGATCAGGCGGATCAAGGGTCGAATAGATGACGGCCGCAAGATCTGGAAGCTCTCGCCAATGGACCTCAAGTCTTACAGTCGGTGGTACGACTATTCGCGCGCGCGCGACGACATGTTCGCGGCAACCGACAGTGATCTCTGCCCTTGGTATGTTGCTGACTCGAATGACAAGAAGCGTGCCCGCCTGAACATCATCAGTCATCTGCTCTCTCAGATTCCATATGAGTCTGCACCCCGCGAGCGGGTCGTACTACCAAATCGTCAAAAGCCCAAGGGATACGAGGAGCTCGAGCACCTGTACCGATTTGTTCCGGAGAAGTACTGACTTATTCGGAGAAGTAAACCGAGGGCATCTGATGATCGACACCTCGATCGACTGGCAGGAGGAGCATGGGTATGCGGTCGGGGTGCTCGCGTACCTCTACGGCTTTCCCTACCTCTACTTCTCTTTTCTTCGGTGGATGTGGGTCACACAGGACCCTGGCGAGGACCCACAACCGTACGCCGCGGTCAACGACTTCTGGCATGCGAGACGGCTCAGCTTGCCGGGCTACAGGGGCGGCGGATCGCCCAATAACGACACCCTGTACTCGACCGCGTGGGTTGATGTTGGTCGGGAACCCGTGGTCCTTTCGGTGGCACCGACCGACGGACGGTACTGGTCCTTCCAGCTCACTGGCTTCGACGGCGAGAACTTCGCGGTCGTCGGATCACGGACTTACGGTGATGCCGGTGGAACCTGGGCCATCACGGGACCAGCTTGGAGCGGCACCCTGCCCGACGGCGTCGAGGCGCTCCGTCCGAGCCAGACGCCGTGGCTCTTCGTGCTGGGACGCACCGGCGTGCGAGGACGGGATGACCTGGGCAACGTGGCTGCTGTGCAAGACGGTTATCGGCTTGCATCGCTGTCGAAGTGGCGGGCCGAACAGGTCGATGGCAGAAGCGCCGCGGCGGCCAACGCTGCTGCCGCGAGTTCGCGGCGCACGGAACCGGAGGTAGCGCGGGACGGGCGGGACGTGCTGGTGCCGATGCCGCCGGCCGGCGATCCCCTGGCCGAGTGGCGTACCCTCAACCTCCTGTTGGCAGAGAATCCCCCTCCGGATCGCCACGCTCCCCTTTTGGCCCAATTCGCTTCCGTCAATGTGGGACCGGGACTTGACCCGTATTCGGGTCCCGACTCGATCCAGCGTGGACTGGCCCGAGCCATAGCTACTGGTCGAGCCATCATCGACGGTCTCGTGACCCAACAGCCAGGGTTCCGGATGGTCAACGGATGGAAACTCCCTCCCTCCACCGTCGGACACCCGGGGGACGATTTCCTTCTCCGGGCGATGACCGTTCAGATCGGCTTCGTGGCGACCGATCCGGAAGAGAACATCTATTCCACTGCCTATCAAGATGCCGAGGGCCAGGCTCTGACCGGCCAGTCTCGCTACCGGCTCAGTTTCCCGCCCGACCAGCTACCGGACGTCAGCGAGTTCTGGTCGCTCACCATGTACGGCATGGACAACAACCTTGTCGACAACCCCATCAATCGTTATTCGATCGGGGACCGAACCGAGGGGCTGACATTCGATCGGGATGGCGGCCTCACCGTCGTCATCCAGCATCTTCGTCCACGACTCGACGATGGAAAGGAAGCTGCCGGCGGCACATGGCTGCCAGCTCCGCCGGACGCCTTCTACCTCATCTTCAGGGCCTACGGGCCGGGGCCGGCCATCGTGAAGGGCAGGTGGGCTCCACCTCCCGTCCAGCGCGTCCAGTGACGAAGACCGATGGTGGATTTGTAACCCTCGTCACGGTGCCGCGCCGACGATGCCATCCGTCAGAGGCATCCGAGGCCTCTGCGCCACGCGGCGCCGCATCAGCACCTTTCCCAACTCCCAGAGCAAGAGAAGCCCCAACGGAGGAACCAGCGCCCAGCCGAACTCGCGGAGGTTGAGCTGAGTCGTATCGAGGATCCTGCGCAATGCGTCCATCTGGGTGGTGAGCACCGCCAAGATGAACTCGACGATGATCGCGCGGTTCATCTGCCGGCTATCGAAGGTCGACGTTGTCAAGACCGAAGCTGTCTCGCTGCGGCATTCGAGGGCTGCAACGATCAGACACAGCGCGAAGGCAGTGAATGCGATCGACCTCCCGATGTCAACGTTGCCAAAGTGAGAGGTCCCAAGTTGGATCATCCCGAGGAGCCCGACCGTAATGACGAGACCAGCCAGGCCGACAGTCACGACAAGGCTTGGTGTCAGCACCGACTGGTTGCGAGGCTTGGGTACCCGCTCCATGAGGCCAGGCGTCTCGCGATCGAAGCCGAGCGAGAATCCAAAGGCGGCGTTCACGACGAAGTGGATCCACAGCACCTGGGCCGGATTAAACGGCGCTCCCTCGGCGATGTTGAACAGCGAAGCTCCCAGGAAGGTGAGGACGAAGACGACCAGTAGGACAAGTACGAACCGGATGTACTTCGTCAAATTGTCGAATATCTTCCTACCCTGCTCGACGGCGTAGACGATGGTGGCAAAGTTGTCATCCGATAGGATCATCCGACCGGCATTCTTGGCAACCTCGGTGCCCGTACCCATCGCAATGCCGATGTCGGCCGCCTTGATGGCCGGAGCGTCGTTTACGCCGTCGCCCGTCATGGCCACGACGTCGCCGTTCTTCTTGAGGGTTTCGACGAGAAGGACTTTGTGCTCGGGAGCGACACGGCCGACCACTCCGATGTCGCCAATCCGCTCAAGGCGCTCAGCTTCGGACATGGCAGCGAAGTCGGCGCCGAGCACGGCCTCGCCCGGGATGCCGACCTGCTTGGCAATGGCCGCTCCCGTTGTGACGTCGTCTCCGGTGACCATCCGTACCTTGATGTGGGCCGCCTGGGCCTGGGCCACTGCCCCGCGTGACTCTGTTCGGGCCGGATCCACCATCCCGACGAGACTCGTTATCTGGAGGCCATTGACGTGGGCGAGTAGGTCGCCGTCGGGTCGGAACTCGCGCGGATCGAGGTCCTTGGTGGCTCCGGCCATCACGCGCTCGCCGAGACCAGCCATTCTCTCGATGTTGACCTGGGCTCGCCGAGCAAGATCTGTGTCCCACGAGATGGACTTTCCCGCCGAGAGGGCATTGGTGGTCCGGTCGAGCACGGCCGGTGCGGCTCCCTTTACGAAGCACCGGACCACCGCGTGCCCCTCCACATCAGTGGCGGAGTGGAAGGTGGCCATCAACTTGTAGTTCGGGTCGAATGGCAGTGTGGCAAGGCGAGGTAGGCGTTCGCGCGTCGCGTCAATGTCGATTCCGGCCTTGTGACCCAGGACAAGCAGCGCCCCCTCCGTCGGGTCGCCCACTACGGCGCCTTCCGCCATCTCCGCGTCGTTGGCGACGAGGAAAGGCAAGATCGCAGCTTCGATCGTGTCGGTCGCCCCCGCCGCGTGCTGCACCCGACCTTCGAGGTCGTAGCCCGAGCCGGTAATGGTGTAGCGGTCCGTCGGATCCAGTACCTCGACCGCGGTCATCTGGTTCATCGTCAACGTTCCGGTCTTGTCGGAATTGATGGCTGAAGTGAACCCGAGCGTCTCTACTGCAGGCAGCTCCTTGACGAGTGCGTGCTGCTTGGCGAGCTCCACGCTCCCCAGCGACAGGATCACCTGGGTGACCGTGGGCAGGGCCTCGGGGATCGCCGCGATGGCGAGGGAAATCGCGGCGACAAACAGGGCATCCCAAGCATCACCTCTGCTCCGACCAAGGGCGAACATCACGATCATCGTGATGCCGGCTGCCGCGACGATCCACAGCGTGAGCCTGTTGAGCTCTCGTGTGAGCGGCGACTGCTCCGTGGCCGTCGCGGCAAGCATTCCCGAGATCTTTCCAAGCTCGCTGTCACTGCCGGTACCGGTGATGATGACAGTTCCGCTGCCGTGGGTGACCGGCGTGTTCATGAAGGCCATGTTCACCTGATCGCCTGGACCCAGTGCTTCCTCAGCAAGCGTCGTCGTTTCCTTGACCGCGGGAACGCTCTCGCCCGTGAGGGCCGATTCATCTATCTGCAAGGCGATGGCCTCGATGATGCGACCATCGGCGGGGACTTGGTCCCCGGCGGCAATGAGGACGATGTCCCCGGGCACCACTTCTTCGGCTGGAATCTCTGATTCGGTCCCATCACGCCTTACGCGAGCGGTGACCTTCATCATCGACTTGAGCGCGTTCATGGCGCTCTCCGCCTTGCCCTCTTGTCGGAGTCCGATGACGGCGTTCAAGATGGTGATTGCCACGAGAAGGATGGCCGTGCTCCACTCTTTGATGGCGAGGGACACGATCGCCGCCACGAGAAGGATGAGCTGCATGTAGGTGCGGTACTGCTCGAGAAAGCGTCGCCATCCGGGCAGTTGCCTCTCCTCGGGTAGGGCGTTCGGGCCATTGCGGACGAGCAGCTGCGCGGCACGTTCACTCGACAGCCCGCCGGCTGGTTCGACGTCGAATGCAGCCGCGACATCCTCTGTGCTACGGGCATACCACCGGTTAGCAGCTGGAGTTGCTTCCGCCCGTCTCGGCGTCTCGGTGGTCACGAGCCCGCAGTGGCGAAGAGGAAGAGTCGGACCCTTGTCCTGCGTGCTGTGCGCAGCCGCTTCCCGGCTCGTGCCACGAGGGCAGCGGGTCGCCGAATACGACTGCTCCTGAGGGCGTGCTCACTCGTGGACATCGTGTCCGTTGGCACGTAATCGGTCATCTTGGGCCCCCTCCCCCGGTCGCTGCGTCACTCCCCGTTGGGCGTCTCAGACCCATTCGCTCCGCATTCCACGGATGATGTAACCGCTACGGAAGATGTAACAACTATCGGCTGCCGATCGTCGTCAGGTTATCAGTGTCGATTCCGGACGGACGAGGGGCCTACGGACCAGAAGGTCGGGGGTTCGAGTCCCTCCGAGCGCGCAGGATCCCGCTGGTCGAGCTCGGCCGAGGACGCGACTCCTCGGCGACCAGGTCACGCAGCCGAGCCAGGGAGATCGTGATCTCCGCGATCAGCGCGCGCGTTCGCAAGATCTCGACCACACCCCGCTCGGCCCAGGGATCATCCACGAAAGGGTGGGTGGTCAGCTCGCAGGACAGCGCGTCGAGCCGGTCCACGTCGATCGGCACGCGCACGGGTGGCGGTGGCTTGCGCTTGGCGATCGCCGCGGCGACCGCCGCGTGCGCGGCCTGGAGCTCGTGCACGCACTCCACGAGTGCATCGACCATCTTCGCGGCCTGCGGCGGGGGTGACGCCACCGACTGGCGCGCCAGCATCTCCGCCCCATACCAGCGTGTATGCACGAACACGGACATCCGTTCCCAGAGCGAGATCTCGTCGGCGTTGGGTCGCTCGGTGAGGAACACGGCGAGCACACCGTCAGCGCGCAGCGCCTGGACCCGGGCGCGAACGCGTAGGCGGGACAGCTGCTCCAGGCCGACGGATCGCAGGCGCCGATGCAGCATGGCCGCCACGAAGTCTCCACATGCCTCAACCGCGTCGGCGAGCGACTGCGCAAGCTGTCCAGCGGCGCCTCGCGGCCACGCTGCCAGACCCAGCACGACGCCCGCCGCTGCGCCGAGCGCGACATCCTGGACGCGGATGACACCGATCTCCCAGCCCCTGGGCTCGACGAGATCGAAGAGGACCGAGACGATGACCGTGAACCCTGCTTGCCCCCACACGACGTTGATCGAACCGGCCAGCAACCCGCACACGATGACGATGGGAAGCAGGTACAGGTGCAGGTCGTCACTTGTACCGATCGCAAGCAGCAGGGGGACGGCAACTGCGAACCCGATGAGCGTGCCGAGCACGGCTTGAAGTGCGGTGGCGCCCGTTCGGATCGCGGTGGTGCGCATGACGCTCAGCGTGGCGAACAAGACCCAGAAGGCGTTCTCGACGTCGAGCAGGCCGCCCAACAGCCGTGCCAGCGACAACGCGGCCGCCAGGCGCAGGCTGTTCTGGAGCACGACAGAGCGGGCGCTGAAGGTCGAGGACACGATCGCGACCAGGCGGTCCAGCACAGCCACGACTCGACGCTCGAGCCCGTCGCTCAGTGAGCCGAAGCGGGCCGGGAACCGGTCGGTGCCGGCTACGACGCGGGCGTCCGCGACCACCCCGCCCACCGAGGTGGAGATCTCGCCGACGAGGACCGAGCGGTCGGCGCCGACTGCGAGCGTGTCGTCGCAAGCTCCGGAGGCAAAATCGCCCACCAGGGCCGCGTCGGTGCGCTCCCGATGCGCCCGCCCGGCATCGAGCACCGCGAGCTCATCCGGGGCTGGGCCCTCGCCACGCAAGGCCGCGGCGGTCGCGTCGAGCACCTGGCGCAGCTCCCGCACCAGGATCCGCTCGGCTTCGGCAACGCCGGGTGGTGCCACCGGACGCTGCGCCAGCCGGTCCAGCAGGAGCTGTACGCGGCTCAAGCCGTAGCCCATGCGCAGTTGCGCGTGGTCCCGCTCGGTGGCCAGGGTCGGGCGCTCTCCGACCGCCAGACGGTCCGGTCCCGCGCTGGCAAGCGCGTCGCGGACGGGCTCGGCAAACGAGTCGGCAGTGCCTTCCTGCCGTTGGCTCAACCGTCCGATGCGTCTCGCGAGGGTGGCGATAGCGTCGGCGAGCGCCGGGCGCAGGCGGTCGGTCGGGCGCTGTGGCCAGATCGTCAGGGCCGCCAGCAACGAGAGGCCACCGCCGAGCAGGGCTCCGGACACCCGCGAGTCCAGGCTTCCGATCGGTGCCGGGACGGTGCAGGCGACGAGGAACAACAGCACCACGCCGTTCGCACCCATCGCCACGTTGCGCCCCACCGCCGTGGACAGGGAGACGCAGAGCGCGACCACGAACAGCAGCACGGCCGCGGCGGCGGTGTTCTCGGATACGGCCGTCCCGAGCGCGACCAGCGCGGCTACGAAGACCGTGGCAAGTGTGTAGGCGCGTGCCTGCCGCCCCAGATCGCCGCCGAAGTCGGCGAGTACGAGAAGCCCGACCACGGTCAGCATCGCGAACACCGCGAGCTCGGGGTCGTCGATCACTATCCAGCCCAGGTAGAAGGCGACCGTCGCGCTCGAGTGCCGCCCGTACGGCGCGCCGCTGCGAGGTGCCGAACATGCCCTTAGGCCGGCGGGATGTCCTGTTCGGAGCTCGGGGCGTTGTCAGGGTCGCATTTGGCCTTGGTCTCGTTCCAGCACCTCCGAGCAGGAACGTACACCCTTTGCGGGATTTGTCGCCTGCTCGCCGGCGACTGCGGGCCAGAGACGTTGGCCCCCGAACTGGCGATGCTTCTGGTTCGCACCTATGACCGTCCTCCAGGCGAAATTAGGGACCTTGGGCCCTTCCGGGCACAGCACTTAGATACCACGATCGATCGGGAGAGGCGTGATGCGCCGTTTGGGTCGTCGTATCAACGGGCGGGATGGATGTTGTCCTGCATTACTAGCCGGTGGATGGGAGGGGGATTATCGGTGAAACCAGTGCGGGCATTTGAAGGAACTTACCAGTTCATCCAAGAAGAATCCCAGCTCGAGAACATGACGCTGAAGTTTACTGGTCGAATGACGGCTTTCTGGGATTTGACCCAGTGGTCGTTGTCATTGAACTCCCCGCACGATATGCGCGGTTACGTGCAAGAGACTCCCTCGAACGATCTCCTCCAGCTGGCCCGCCATGCGTACTCGCTCGAGGGTTACGTCGAGTTGTTACGGGACTAGGTCACGCAACGCAGGATTGACCGAAGGGGGTTCGATCATGGGTCTTACTATGAAAAACCTGAGGAAGCTGCTCGACGGCGAAGGCCTCAAGTACTTCCTCTCGCCCGATCAGGACATGGTGATGATGCCAATGGGCGGCATCAATGGGCATTACACGGTGGCGATCCCCTTGGAGCTCGAGGGGCGCTTTCTCCAGTTTCGCACGGTCATGTACCTCTCGTGCCCGGTCGATCACCCCCATCTGCCGGAAGTCTTGAAGGTGTTGGCCGCGCTCGAATTATCAGCTGCGCCTGACGAAGTTCGGTTGGGATGCGAGCGACGGCGAGATCGTCGCCTATGCCGATCTGTGGCTCGAGGACGGCGGGCTAACGCAGAAGCAGCTCCACGCCATGTTGACCTGCTACATGCCGGCGCTCGACATCAACTTTCCGCGTATCAGCAAGACCATCGAGTCCGGGCAGGATCCGGGGGAGGTAAGTCCCGAGGACCTGATCGCGGGGCTTGATCCGAAACTGCGGGATGTGCTCGACGAGCTACGCGACAAAAAGGCGAAGGACGGCGGGGAGAAGAAGGCCGACTTCGGGGAGGTGTGACCAATGAGTCTCGACTTCTTTTCGCCCGAGGCCCAAGAGGCGCTGGACTTGGCCAAGCGTGCTGTCGGAGAGGGCGAGGAGCTGACTCCCGAAATTCTGATGGCTGCGGCGTACCACGTCGGCGGGTTCGAGCGCGACGCCCCCCAGCTCGGTGCCCACCTTCCAGAGCCGACTCCACGGCAGGAAGAAACGCCAGAGCACGTCCATGTCGCAAAGGAGCTCCAGTCCGTCCTGCAGCGGCTCTCCAACGACGACATGGTTACCCTCCAGCAGCTGATGCTTGCCTTGGTCGCGAGTGAGCAGGGACGTCAAGCGCTGCAGTCTCGGGGGCTCTCCGAGGAGGAGCTCCAGCAGGTCGAGGCCGCCTTGCGCGGGACTCGCGACCTCGTCCCGGGGCAGTCCGGAACCGATCTTTCATGGCGCGCCTCCGAAGAGCGCGACAAGGCAGTCGAGTCGCTGGCGAGCTTCGGTCGGATGCTCACCGTCGGGGAACCACCGCACCACGGCGTCGTGGGGATCGAAAGATACCTGGCGCGCCTTCAGAAGATTCTGTTGCAGATGCGCAGGCCCAACGTGATCGTGATCGGGCAGCCCGGCACGGGCAAGACAGCGTTGGTCTACGAGTTCGCGCGCCGGATACTGAGCGGGGACCCGGTGATCCATCCAAAGCTCAGGGATCGCGATGTCTTCGAGCTCTCGCCATCGTTTCTTCGTTCGGGCGCCTCCATGGTCGGGCAGTACGACGAGCGTGTATCGGCGCTGCTCAAGGTCCTCGAGGCCTATCCCAAGATCATCCTTTTCGTCGACGAGGTCCACTCGCTACTCCAAAGCGGGCTGCACGAGCGGGGCCCGTTCACCGACGCCAACGAAGCCTTCAAGCAGGTGCTCGGACGAGGTGCCGTGAGCTTCATCGGGGCGACGACGACCGCTGAGTACCGTCACTACATCGCCCCCGATGGTGCTTTGGCGCGACGCTTCGGTCTGCTCAAGATCGACCCGCCCACACCCGACGCTACGGTCGAGATCCTGAGAGCCCGGCTCCCCAGGTTCGAGGAGCACTACTCACCACTCCGGATCCCCGATGAGATCCTGAAACGGGTCGTCGATCTCACCGAAGAGATGCTCCCGACGGAGTTCCAGCCGGCCAAGTCCATCCGACTCCTCGACGAGGCCTGTGCCGCCTGCGAGATCGAGGGCAAAGAGGAGTTGACCGCCGATGTGCTGACCGAATCGCTCGAGGATGCCATCGGGCACTCGCTCGTGCGCCCGGAGACCCTCACCGGCAGGCAGGTGTTCGAGCGGCTGGCGTCGAAGATCATTGGACAGGATGAGGCCCTTCAACAACTCTCCACCAAGCTGGTGGCCGGGTTGAGCGAGGAGTGGCGAGACCGTGAACATCCTCGGGGCATCTTCTTCTTCTGCGGTCCCACCGGCGTGGGCAAGACCGAGACCGCCAAGGAGCTTGCGAATATCCTCGGGGCTGGACGTGACGCTCTTGTGCGAGTCGACTGCAACACGCTCCAGGGCACACTCGGAGACGAAGGCCCGATCCTCAACATCCTGCTCGGGGTGCCCCCAGGGTACATCGGCTATGTACGCGGGCAGGGGGGCGTCCTATCAAAAGTTCGCGATCTGCCCGAAAGCGTCGTCCTCTTCGACGAGATCGAAAAGGCGCACCCTGCGGTCGGCAAGATCCTGCTGCAGATCCTTGACGAGGGTCGTGCCTACGACCACGACGACAACCTCCTCGACTTCCGGCGATCGTTCATCATCTTCACGACGAACGCCGGGTGCACCTACGAGTCCGCCCATCACGAGATCGGCTTCACCGCAGACCGCTGGAAGGGCGTGAGCTCCGCCAATGTGGCCGGTGAGCCCGTGCCGACCGTGACGGTCGAGGCGGTACAGGAGGATCTGCGCGATCGGGGTTTCGGCGAGGAGTTTCTCGGGCGCAACATCGACTACATCGTGTTTCGGGGAATGGCCCGAGCCGACATCGACACCGTGTTGCGGCGGCAACTCGACTCGCTTCACGAGACCGCGGAGCTCCGTGGATTGCAGCTCGAGTACGGCGAGGAGACCATCGCGCATCTGCTCTCGTCGTGGAAGCCACATTTCGGGGTGCGCTTCCTGACGACGATCCTTCGCAATCGGGTCGTGGAGCAGCTGGCTATCGCCGATGCGCAGGGAGAGATGCGTGGTATCCGCCGGATCCGGCTCGAGACGATGGAAGGGGCCGGAGAGCCCGGTGGGATGCCCCTCCGTAGGGTCGAGGGAGACACCCTCGTCGTTTCGCTGCCGTAACCATGAAGTTGAGTATCGAACAAGCTCGGTCTCGAGCAGGTCAAGGGGGATAGGTCTATGGCGCACACTTCACCCGCCTACCCGGCTCTCGGAGTGGCGGCAAAGGCCATCGTCTCGCGCGACGACGGCACGATACTCATCATCAAACGGGCACCGACTTCGAGCACCGATCCCGGGCGCTGGGACCTACCCGGAGGAAAGATGGACTACGGCGAAGCACTCGTCGACACACTGGTGCGCGAGACCTTGGAGGAGACCGGCCTCATCGTGACGCCAGGCCCTCCGATCGTCGTGACGCACTTCATCAAGGAGCCGTTCTGGGTGACTTGCGTCACCTTCGAGTGCCGCTCGTTCCGAGGTGATGTCCGCTACAGCGACGAGCACGTGGACCACGCCTGGATCTCGCCGACGGATGTGGCCGGCCGTGAGTACGCCCAGTCCGTCCGCGAACAGCTCGAAGCGTACGTAGACCTCCTCGACGGCGAGTCGGCACGAGCAGGATCGTCGGTGCATGGACATGGATGACCTGCGTGAGTGGGTTGCGGACCAGGTCGCGAAGTACGCCGCCGTAGAGCCCCGTTACCGACGATTTGCGGGGACGCTAGGAGAGGTCTTGCGCCTCGTAGCCAAGGATCTCGCGCCCTTGGCCATCGTGCAGGCTCGATCCAAGTCCATTGCGAGCTTTGCCGAGAAGATCGTTCGGAAGCGAGCGGGGCACCCTGACCCCGTGAACCAATTCACCGATCTCTGCGGCGGCCGCGTGATAGGACGCACCCGTCCGGAGGTCGATGCCTTCGCCCGATATGTAGTCGACCACTTCGAGATCGACTGGGAGAATAGCGTCGACACCAGCACGCGGCTCAAACCGTCCGAGTTCGGCTACAGGTCAGTGCATTACATCGTGACGTTCCGCCACGACGTGGATTACGGCGTAGCGATCCCGGACGATACTTACGGCCTCAAGGCCGAGATCCAGCTCCGCACGATGACCGAGCATGCCTATTCGGACTTCGCCCACGACCTTACCTACAAGGGGGCATTCCGGTTGCCCTTCGCTTGGCAGCGCGAGTTGGCCGGTGTCGCTGCGACGCTCGAAGAGGTCGACACAATCTTCGCCCGTGTCCAGGAGGGACTTCGGGAGTACGCCACCAGCTTCGGTGCCTACCTCACCGAGGAGCAGATACGAGCTGAGATGATCAACCTTGGAATTGTTCTCGAGCATGATCCGAGGAATATCGAGCTGGCCGTCCGGATGGCCAAGCTCGCGATGACCCTCGGCGAGTGGGATCGGGCCATCGACATCCTCTCGCCTCTCGTCGTCGAAGACGTCTCCGCCACCCCACAACCGGTGCTCCGTGACCTCGGAGTCTCGCTCTGCAAGGCACATCACCTCCAGCGGGACGGCAAGGAATACCGACGTGGACGCGGTTACCTGGAGCTGGCAGCGGCGCCCGAGCACGGTGATCTCGACGCCATGTGCTCGTACGCGGGGACATTCAAGGGCGTTGACGACAACCGGGCCCGGCAACTCTATCGACGGGCCTTCGAGCTCGACCCAGCCCACGCTTATGCCCTCGGGAACTACCTGGAGCTCGAGTTGTTGCTGGATCCCGCCCAGCTCGAGTCCGTCCGGCCGCTCCTGCGTCGCGGTATCCAACGCAGTCGTCGCCACGTCGAGGCCGGCATGAACCTCCCCTGGGCCCACTACGACATGGGCCGGTTCCACCTCCTCCTCGACGAGCACTTCGAGAGCCTCGACGCCTACGCCCGGGCCATCCGGACGAGCGCCGCTCCGTTCATGATCGAGACCTCGTTGACCTCGCTCGAGCGCCTGGAGCCGGTCCTCGGGGGCCGGCCGGCTTACGAGTGGATCCGCCGCCTGCTGGTGATCGGCCTCGCCTGCCGGTTCCCCTCACCCGAGGCGACCAGCCGGGTCGGGGCCATGGCCAGCGAGGGGCATCGACCTCTCGCGGCGCCCGTGGTTATCGTCGCCGGCGGGACCGATCCCAGAGTGCAAGGCCAGATGGAGGAGTACGCCGCGATGGTCGGGCGGGCCTTCGCCCACTACGAGGGAACGGTCATCTCCGGCGGGACCACGCAAGGCATCAGTGGCGTCGTCGGGGGCATCGGCCACGGGTCCTCGGGACGAGTCCACACCATTGGTTACATCCCCGAGCTCATCCCCGCTGACGCGACGTTGGACGCCCGCTACGACGAGTTGCGGGAGACGGCCGGCCACGGCTTTAGCCCGCTCGAACCGCTGCAGAACTGGATCGATCTGTTGGCCTCCGGCGTCGACCCGGGCACCGTCCGTGTTCTCGGCGTGAACGGCGGGCCGATCGCGGCCGCCGAGTACCGGATCGCTCTTGCGGCGGGGGCCACCGTCGGCCTCCTGGCCGATAGCGGACGAGAGGCCGGACGCCTGCTGGCTGACGAAGACTGGGGGTCCGCACCTGGGTTGCTGCGACTCCCGGCCGACGCCGAGACGGTCGGGGCCTTTCTCACATCTCGACCGACCACGATGGTGGAGCAGACTCGAGAAATTGTGGCCCGCGCCATCCACGACGCGTATTGCAGGGCCCGAAGGGAGGACCGGGCCGCAGCCGATCCTGCCCTGGCGAGCTGGGACGACCTGCCCGGCGACCTCCGTGCGTCGAACCGTCAACAGGCGGATCACATTGCGGAGAAGCTCCAGCGAATCGGGTGCGCGATCACCCCTGCCGATGCGCCCGGCAGTCCGGTCGTGCTGACCGAAGACGAAATCGAGAAGCTGGCCGAGATGGAGCATGGACGGTGGACTGCCGAGCGCCTTCTCGCCGGGTGGACCTTGGGAGAGAAGCGGGATCCGCTCGGCCGCACGAGTCCGCACCTCGTGGGGTGGGGCGACCTTCCCGAGGAGGTCCGAGAGTACGACCGAGCATCGGTGCGTGAGATTCCAGCCCTCTTGGCAACGGTTGGCCTATCGATCCGGCACTCTCGGTGAACACGGACTCGTCTGGTCGGCATCTCTGCGACGCGCATCGGTAAAGGGGTCTTGGTCGGCGGATCAGAGCTCAAAGGGGGAAACGACATGCGATGGCTCTCGAGGAAGAAGAAGGGCAGCGCGAGCAGCAGCGGAACCTACGAGGTTCCGTCCGAAAGAGAGCTTTACGACAAGCTGCGGGATATCGACGAGGTCAACCAGAGGATCGCTGACAACCCCCAGATGCAGGAGATCATGCGGCAGATGCTCGGAGAGGACCCTGGCGAGAAGTCTGGATCGAGCATGGAGGAGATGAGCGGGAACCTCGCTTCTGGCGGGCTCAGCTACCTCGCACCGCCGGCCGACCTTCCCGGGATCGCGCCGGATGCGCACCAGCTCTGGTTGGGCGAGGCCTTTCTTGGCTCCATGCGGGGCGACGACGCCTACAGTCTGGAGAAGTTCAATGAGGCGCTCGTCACCGTTCGAGAAAAGTCGTACGTGGCGGCAGAGGCGCGGCTCCTTTACAACATCGGCATTGCGCACTACAAGCTCGGCGACTTGCAAGAGGCCATTGCGGTCCTCCTGGAGGGAAGGGCAGTGACCGAACAGGCAACCGATGAACTTGAGGCCGAGGCGAGGAAACTGCAGCGTGTTGAAGAAGATGTGAAGACCGACCGCCCGAGCGTGGACGTAGCCGGCGTACCATTCAGCGAGCGGTGGCTGCTAGGGCGGTACCTGGATGCACTGGCGATCGTCTACGACGCGAGCGGCCAACCGGACAAGGCCGCCGAGTGTCGAAACGAGAGTAAGAGGTTGCACCTGAAGGGTGCGTAGTGGGCATGTCGAACCCGCCCGAATCGCTGGCGCCGCCGTTGCGGGATCAGGATGTGTTGCGTGCCCTCTCCGCTCTGTTGCGTAGAGAGAGTCACAATCTGCGACGGCGCCCGGACCTGCTCTGGCAGCAGATCTACGGCAGACTGCAGTTCAGCGAGATTCTGCGCGAGCAAGCGGCTTTCCGGCGTCGCGTGTCGGACGAGCTCGAGATCCGGTCGTCGTTCCCTGCCGCTCCGTGGATGCTGCTCAGGACCGATATTTACGAGGCCGGATCGCTCATTCAGACCCTCGTCGGGCACAACGGCCAGGTGACGTCATGTCGGTTCTTCTTGGTCGACCGACTGGCCGTGTCATCGAGTGTGGACGGGACTGCCAGGACGTGGGATCTGGATACTGGGGGCGTCCTCCAGGTATACGCGGGCCACCAGGGATCGGTCGAGTCGTGCGACGTCACGATGGATGGAAGCCTGATCGTCACGGCGAGCACCGATAAGACCCTGAAGCTGTGGGAGACGGCGACAGGCGAGGAGCTCCTCACCTTGTCCGGCCACAAGGACAAGATCGTCTGCTGCGCCATTGACCCAGAGGGCAGATTCGCCGTCTCGGGGAGCAGGGACTCGACGTGCAGAGTATGGGACCTGTCGGACGGCAGGAGCACGGCAGTGTTTACGGAACATCACGATCCCGTCTCTGCGTGTGCGCTGAGCCCGGACGGCAAGGCGGTGGTGTCCGCAAGTCGCAGCAGCGCCATCATCTGGGACAGGATGACCGGAAAGGCGATGCTCTCGATCCCGGCGCATGATGGCTTCATCACGAGCTGCACCTTCAGTTCCGACGGTCGGTGGATCATGACGTCGGGTTGGGACGGGAGGGTCCGGTTGTGGGATTCGGGTACCGGCGCGAATCTGGTTTCGCTCATGCACGGGGGCGTGGTCACGTCCGCCAGCTTGAACCGAGATGGAACGATGCTCGTTGTGAGCGACAGCGAGGGCATGATCGAGCTGTGGGATCTGGCGTCGTCTCAGAAGGTTGCCAACTTCCAGGGTCACGCGGGGCCGGTCGAGTTCTGCACCTTTGACCTTGGATCCCGGCGGCTTCTTTCCGCAGGTGACGATTTCACCCTCCGAGTCTGGGATGTTGGCGCCGCTCTGACCACAGAAGAAGGGAGCGCTCGGTCGGCCTCGATTGGGGCTCGCTTCTGCCGCTTCACTCTTGACCGCGACATCGTGGTCGTCACCGAAACCGCGATCGTCGTGACCGGTCCCCCGACCGAGCCTGTCGCACCGCCCACGTCACTGGTCTCGATGAGTCCAGGCGTCAAGGTCTCCTACTGCTATGACCCACACAGTGGACTCGTCGCGGTGGGCTGTACCGACAACACCCTGCAGGTCTATTCCATCCTCCGGAGCGAACCTGTCCTCGCACTGGAGGGACACGAGGGGTGGGTGACGGCCTGTGCCTTCTCGACCGACGGGAGGTTGATCGC
This sequence comes from uncultured Actinomycetes bacterium, assembly GCA_963773635.1. Taxonomy (GTDB): domain Bacteria; phylum Actinomycetota; class Acidimicrobiia; order Acidimicrobiales; family RAAP-2; genus CAVZBW01. The sequence goes on from CAVZBW010000005.1 coordinate 2,901,402, forward strand.
AACTGGCAGTCGAGACAAGACCTTGAAGGTTTGGGATGTCGGTACAGGAACGGAGATCACGACTCTGGCAGGACACGAAGAGCGCGTCACCTGCTGCGCTTTCTCGCCCGATGGAGAGTGCCTGGTCTCGGGAAGCTGGGATGAGACCTTGAAGGTCTGGGATGTCGGCACAGGAACCGAGATTGCAGTGCTGTCAGGACATCATGAGCGCGTCACATCCTGCGCCGTTTCGCCCGACGGTAGGCGAATCGTCTCCGGCAGCAAGGATAGGACCTTGCGCATCTGGGACGCGGAGAGGGGAGCGGCCGTCTCGACTCTCTCCGGCCACGATGGTGAGGTCGCCTGTTGCGGGTTCTCACACGACGGCAGGCTGGCAATATCTGGCGGCAAAGACGACACGATGATCGTGTGGGACGCGGCCTCCGCACGGGAGCTGTCGAGGTTCATCGGCGTCGGGTTCATCGAGTCCTGCGACATCGACGCAACCAGTCGGGCGATATGTTGCACCGATTCGGGCGGCAAGCTGTACGTCTTCGACCTGATCGGATGGTCGTGATGGCGGGAGCCGGCGACCTGCCGATCAGTCCCGCCGCGGGAGAGCTGATCGCATCGCTTGTTGGCGGCAAGACCGGTGTCGCCACGCTGCGCGAGGTCCTGCAAGCGCTGTTGGAGCGGCACCCGGAGACGGCCATGGAGGTCGCCGCCGAGTTCGACCTGACGGCGCTGGCCGGGTCCATTGGTGAGCGGCTTGAACGGGGCGAACTGGCAGAGCCGCTCAGCTACCAGGCCTTGGCAGGAGAGGCCGGGCGCCGTGCCCAGGCGCGGGGGGCGGCGCTGGTGGCGGAATCCGACGTCGCTGCGGCGGTGCTCGAGAGCGCTACTGCTGGGACCATTTCGAGCGAGGGCCAGATCCCCGAGCGCCTGGCCGAGGCGCCAACGGCCAAGGCGCCAATGGCCGAGGCCGCGCCGGTGCCCCTGAGCTTCACGGCCGAGCAGCTCCTCACTTCGGTCGGCGGCGGGCGCGGCGCGGTGACGGACCTGCGTGGCGTCGTGCTCGAGCTCCTCCAGCGGCATCGTCCGGTGGCTGAAGAGGCGTCCGGTGGCATCGATCTGTCCGCGCTCGAACAGGAGGTTCGCGAGCTCCCCGATCGGGGTGCGCAACTCGCTCGAGACGACCTGGCAAGCGACGCCGGGCGCCGCGCCCAGGCGCGTGGGGCCGCGGTTGCGACGGAGTCGGACGTCGCTGCGGCGGTGCTCGAGAGCGCCACTGCTGGGACCATTTCGAGCGAGGGCCAGATCCCCGAGCGCCAGGCCGAGGCGCCAACGGCCAAGGCGCCAATGGCCGAGGCCGCGCCGGTGCCCCTGAGCTTCACGGCCGAGCAGCTCCTCACTTCGGTCGGCGGCGGGCGCGGCGCGGTGACGGACCTGCGTGGCGTCGTGCTCGAGCTCCTCCAGCGGCATCGTCCGGTGGCTGAAGAGGCGTCCGGTGGCATCGATCTGTCCGCGCTCGAACAGGTGTTTCGAGAGCTCCCCGATCGGGGTGCGCAACTCGCTCGAGACGACCTGGCAAGCGACGCCGGGCGCCGCGCCCAGGCGCGTGGGGCCGCGGTTGCGACGGAGTCGGACGTCGCTGCGGCGGTGCTCGAGGCAGCCCGAGGCGTCGAAGCTGCGCCACGGCCAACGATGCGCGAGCGACCCCAGAAGGTCGTCGCCGAGGCGCAACCCACCGCGGCGGTGGCCAACCCACCCCCCATTCCTGCTACGGATGGGACCGATGAGCAGCTGGCGACGCTGGATCGGCCCCGCACCTTCCGCGTCTTTGTGAGCTCCACGTTTACCGACCTCGAGGACGAGCGCAACGTCCTCCATCAAGACGTCTATCCGAGCTTGCGGGCCTTCTGCGCCCTGTCCGGCGCTCGATTCCAGGCAATTGACCTGCGTTGGGGGGTAAGCGAGGAGGCCAGCTTGGACCAGCAGGCGATGAACATCTGCCTGAGCGAGATCGAGCGCTGTCGCGAGGTGACGCCACGCCCGAACTTTCTTGTCCTGTTGGGGAACCGATATGGCTGGCGGGCCCTGCCGCCCCAGGTGCCAGCAGACAGATTCGACCAGATTCGAGCGCGAGTGCGCGACGAAGATGATCTGGACCTCCTCGATCGCTGGTTCCAGCGCGATGAGAACGCGGTACCGACTGAGTACCGGCTCCGCCCACGCGCCGGGGAATGGTCCCCCCCGGGGCATCCAGCGGCCCAAGACCTCGACGATCGCAGGGAGTGGCAACGGGAGGAGGCGTGGGCCTGGGAAGAGGTCGAGCGTCACTTGCACCGCATCCTCTGTGATGCGGTCGAGGATGGTGATGACTACCGAGCTTCGGCCACCGAGCAGGAGATCACGGCCGGAGCTCTCGAGGTCGGTGCCGCGGAGGGACGCGCCCTCTGCTTCATCCGCGAAATCAAGGGTGCTCCCGATCCGACACCACCGGCAAGCGAGCGCGACGCCGCCAGAAGGAGGCTGACCGCAGCTTGGCAAAGGGAGCACGCCGCCAGCGGCCTAGCCAAGGAGGACGCCGCGAGCGAGCGCCGGGCCGCGGAGCACGAAGCGAAGGACATCGAACGCAGCAACCCGGTTCTCACCTACGTCGATCCGGATCAAGCGCCGCTGCGAGAACTGAAGGAGCGCCTCGAGGCGGAGGAGGGGCTCCAGGTGTGGCACTTCGAGGTGGGCTGGGACGATGGCCGCGGTGCGCCGACCCGGGCTCACCTCCCGACGCTCGCCGCAAAGGTCGAAGGTGCGCTCAAGAGCTCGATCGAACGAGAGCTCCGGCATCCCATCGAGCCAGCGGGGAGGACGGAAGCGACCTCTCGGATCGCGGTGCACGAGGGACTCGACGACGAGGGCCGGACCCATCGCGAGTTCGCCGACGAACGCATCCGCTTCTTCGTTGGTCGCGAGGACCACTTGCGCCGAATCGGGGAGTACATCGACGCCTCGGATCCCTACCCGCTAGTGGTTCACGGCGGCGGCGGAACCGGCAAGTCGGCACTGCTCGCACAGGCTGTGGCCAGGGTGCCGGAACACTCGAATGTCCAGCTTGTCTACCGGTTCATCGGCGCCACTCCCGGCTCGGCGGACGGGCGCAAGCTCCTTGAGGGGATCTGCCGTGAGCTGGCCCGCCGCTACGCCGCGGATGAGTCTGCGGTGCCGTCCGACTACCAGGAGCTCGTCGGCGACTTCCGCGAGCGCCTGGCCTTGGCGAGCGCCGAACAGCCCCTCTGCCTGGTTCTGGATTCGCTCGACCAGCTCTCGCCCGACAGTGGTGCGCGGCGGCTCGCCTGGATCCCCCCCCGCCTTCCCGGGCACGTCCGCCTGGTCGTCTCGACCCGCCCCGGCGAGACGCTGGAGCCACTTCGCCGCCGGCTTGAGGCGGAGGGGCAAGAGGGCCTCCTGGTCGAGGTCGGCCCGCTGGGCGCCGAGGCTGGCGACGAGCTGCTCGGCCTATGGCTGACGAGCGTGGGTCGGACGCTGACGGAAAGGCAGCGTCACGCGGTGCTCGACGCCTTCGACCAGGCGGGTGGTAACCCGCTCTACCTGCGCCTCGCCTTCGAGGAGGCCCGGCGTTGGACCAGCGACCAAGAGCCCGCGAGGCTCGAGGTGGGCGAGCGGGAGCAGGGGCGACACCCCTGGGCCGTGCAGGCGATCATCGAAGGCAATACCTTTGCCCGTCTCGCCCATGAGGGCAACCACGGCGCCGTGCTCGTGTCACACGCACTTGGTTACCTGGCCGCCTCTCGCTACGGCCTCTCCGAGGACGAGCTGCTCGACCTGCTGTCGCGTGATCCGGAGGTCTACCGGTGGTTCCTACTCAGCAGCTTCCATGTGCCGCTCGACCTCCGCCAGCAGCTCCACGAGCATCTCGCCGAGACGGTCACGCATCAGCGACACGAGGGGCCAGACGTCGACGTCGCCTCCGACGACGAGGTCGCCGAGTGGGTGCGGCAAATAAGGGAGGGCGAACGAGATCCCCGCGAGCTCGACAGGTTCCTGACCGGGGTGCTGCCGCGAGGCAGCTTGCGACTCCCCGTCGTCCTCTGGGCGCGGCTGTACGCCGATCTGCGCCCGTACCTGACCGAGCGTGCGTACGAGGATGCGTTCTTGATCGGCTTCTACCATCGCGAGCTGGACGAGGTCGCCACCAGGACGTACCTGCAAGACGAGACCGAGATCCAAGGAATCGCCGAGGCCGCCAGCGGTCGCACTCTCCATGGCCGGGTGGCCGACTACTTCCGCCCCGGGCGAGATGACGACGGGAGAACAAAGTGGTCGGAGGCATCCAGGCACGCGCTCGCTGAGCTCCCCCACCACCTGATCGCGGCGGGCGAAGAGCGCTGGGACGAACTCACCGACACGCTCACCGACTTCGACTTTCTCGAGCGCAAAGCGACCGACGTGGGCCGGATCACGTCCAGGAACGCCGAGGGCAAGGAGGTCACCACCTACACCGGCGTCCAGCTCCTGCAAGAAGACCTCGACGCCGCAGTGCGCGCGATGTCCGGCCAATCGGGGCCTGAGCGGCCGCGGATCATCGTGAGTGCGGTGGACCTGGGGGACGGCGTGGTGGTCCGTTGCCCGCACTGCAACGTCGTGCACACGTTCCGCGGGGAGTGCCCCACGTGCGGCGCGACACACCACCTGGAGGACTGGGAGGGCAAGGACATCGGCTGCCCCAATCCGTCCTGCAGGGGTCCTCTGCGCGTGAACGACTTCGTCGTGGGGCGCCGCTCAGCGGAGTGAGATCGCCTATGGCCGCGCCGCAGCTCCGTCGATCACACGCCGCCGCCGACGCGCATGCCCTCCCCTTCGATGACCTCCTGGGCCGTCTTCGTCCCTTCAACAATGGCCTTGAGCTTCGGCCCGTCCCCTTCCACGGCGGCAATGACGCACCGAAGGACATGCTCGAAGTCGTCATAGTGCAGGTCGCCCCGATCGATGGGAATGCCGAGGCGAAACACGACCTCTCCATCCCTCGGGTCGTAGGACCACTTTCCCAACACCAACTCGTAGTTGAGCGCTCCCATGGCGATGAGGACGCCACTCAGTCGCTCGGCCGGGGTCGAGTCCGGCGGGGCCTCCGCGATGTTGTGCGCGTGGAAGATCAAGGAGCGTCTCTCCACATCGGGGTCGATGAAGAGTGTGTGGCCTTGGCCGCTGGCGCCCTGCCAGCCGGTGATGACCATCCCCTCCTTCTCGCCTGGCTGGGGCAGCGTCTGGAACTGAGTCCATCCGTGCTTCTTGAGGTAGCTTTCGATGAGGTCGACCGTAACCTTCTTGAACATGGTGCTACTCCTCCCACCCCATACTGCACTTGCTCGGCTACAAGAGCTTCAACCGAGATTCCGCCTTGCCTCGCTCTCTCCGAGCGCTCCAAAGCTCTTCTCCGATCCCCCAGTATGGGGGTGCAGGCAGGCTCTGGACCAGGGCCAGAAGTCCCGAGTGGGCTCGACCCGGAGGGGGAAGACCAAGGCGACGTCCGTGCGGTGGCGCAGCGGGGTGTGCATTCACGAACCGACGTGCCGTTGTACGTGTTGATGGAGGACTGTTGGGCGCGACGACGAAGTCGCTAGACGTGTTGGGGCACACCGTGGCGCGGGAGTCGCACGTGCTCGCGGCAGATCCACGGCTCCTGCCCGCGCACCTTCACAACATGCTCATCGTTGATGGGGACGAGAGCGCGGAGGTCGCGCCCCTCTTGGAAGGGGCTCGAGGAGCACTTGCCGGAAGGAATTGGCTTGAACTGCTCGAGCGTCCGTATGTTTCTCGCTCAGCCGAGGTCCGGGTCATGGAACACGGCGCGCCGGTGCGAGCGCTTGGTTGGTCACCCAACGGTTCGGTCCTCGCCGCAGCCGACGACGGCGGGATGATCCGGTTGTGGAACCCAAGAAGCGGGGAGCCAGGGCTCCAGCTGCTGGACCACGAGGGCCCGGTCGACGCCTTAGCCTGGTCTCCGAGCGGAGATCTGCTGGCCTCTGCGGGCAGTGACGCCACCGTCCGACTGTGGGATCCGGGAAGCGGTGTCCTCCAGGTTGAGCTGCGGGGCCACAGCAAAGCGATCTATGCGCTGGCGTGGTCGTGGGACGGCTGCCTGGTTGCGAGTGCCGGAGGTGACGGTGCCGTGCGTGTCGCTGAGACGTCGACGGGAACGACCTTGGGAGTTCTTGAGGTGCCAGCGCCGGTGGTGATTCTTGCATGGTCGCCAAACGGCCAGCTTCTCACCGTAGGGCGATCCGACGGCGTGGTCCAGCGTTGGCAACTGGTCGATTGGAGCACCATCCGGCTGGCCGACATGCCCGAGGCCGACGTTGCGACTCCGTCGCCCGACGGGATTCTGCTCGCCTCGGCCGCCCACCTCGAGGGCACCATCACGATCTTGGATCGTGGCGCCGGGAGTGAGGCGTTTCAAATGAGGCCTCATCGTGACAACGTTTGGGCGCTCGCGTGGGCGCCCGATGGTGCCCAATTGGCGTCGGGAGGCGGCAGCAGTGACCGAACCATCAGGATCTGGAGCAGGTCGACGCGCGAGGCCACGATTGCACTTGGCGGAAACCGCGACGCGATCCTCGCATTGGCGTGGTCCCCAGACGGTTCGCTGCTTGCCTCGGGCGGAGGGGACGGCACCGTCCGCTTGTTCGAACCGCTCCGAGCCGATGGCGAGATCGGGCTTCAAGGCCACGACGAAGCCGTGGAGACGGCGAGTTGGTCACCCGATGGGCGTTTGCTCGCCTCCGGCGCCGAAGATGGGACCGTACGCCTCTGGACCTCCGACGGCAGGGAATCGGTTGGTCTCCTCGAAGACGCGGGCTGGGTCACCAGCCTGGCTTGGTCATCGGATGGGTCTCGCCTCGTCATCGGCAGTCTGAACCACCCTCAGGTTCACATTTGGAACCCGCTCTCGCACGAGCTGCGCCCTCTCCCCCTCGACAGTGCTCACTCGGTGTATTCCGTTGCGTGGGACCCTACGGGGGACCATCTCGCGTTCGCTACCGATCTCGGTTGGCTCGGCGTCTTCGAGCTTCCCGAGGGGAGGCTGCGGGTGCTGTCGCAACACGCTGGCGACAGCTCGGCGCTCTCCTGGTCGCCGGACGGGAGGCTGCTCGCTGGCTCGACGAACGTGTGGCAGATCGCTGGTGGCGAGCCGGTTGCGACACTGCAAGGATACGGCGGCACGGTGAGGGCCATTGCCTGGTCCCCGAACGGGGCGAGGCTGGCTGTCGCCGGGGACGATGGGTCGATATGGCTCTGGAAGCCGACCACAACCGAGCCTCCGTCGGTGCTGCCAGGACACTCGGCCCTGGGTTGGCGACTGGGATTCACCCGCGGCCAAGGGGTGAGTGCGTTGGCATGGTCTCCCGATGGCGATCTGTTGGCCTCAGGGGGCCATGACAGTGAGGTCCGAGTGTGGCGGGTCGACACAGGGGAGTGTCTTGCCGTCGGACATGTGCTTTCGGCGGTGAGAGCCATTCAGTTCGGTGTCGAGCCCGGCCTGATCCTTGTCGCAGACTGCGGGGGCGCCACCACCAATCGGCCGCTCTCGTACCATCTGAGGCTGCACGACCGGGAATCGAAGCCCCGGCCTGCCCGGCCTGCCCGGCCTGCCGGGTGGAACGTCGGGTAGTACCTCGCCGGCAAACCTGCCCCGACTCAGGCTCGGCGTAGCCGGACTGCATGGAGCGCGTCACCAAGGTCCCGAGGAAGCACAACGAGGAGGGCCGGAGCGATCGCTCGAGAGCAACTGGAAACGCGACTTGGGCCCAGCAACCGGCACTTGCTCAACGCCCGAGCACCCAGGCCGCGTTGTCGTGAAAGAGCCCACGGTATTGCGGTGACGGAGCAGGTCCCCCCGACGCCTCGAAGTCCTGCAGAGGACGCGCCAGCCCCTCGGCGTGCGGATAGTCGCTGCCGAACATGAAAAGGTCGCCAAACGCTGACGACAGGCGAGCTGGCTGTTCGAAGCCGAAGGTCGCCACCCGCACCTGGCGCCGGATGTACTCGCTCGGGGTCAGCTCTAGACGGCCGAGTGGCAGACCGTTGTACTCGGCGTGGAACTTGTAGCAGGCGTCGATGGCCGAGAGGAATTGCCCCAACCACAAGGAGGTGAATTCGACCAGACCCACCCTGAGCCGCGGATGACGCGCCAACACGCCACCCACTGCCAGGTCGGTGAGCGCCAACATCGGTGTCGTCGTAATGAACGTCGACATCAGCATCGGCTCGACCGGATTGATGTCCCCGTCGTACCAGGCGTCGTCGAAGGGGCGGGGGCCGTCCGCGATATGGAAGACGACGGCGATGCCGTGGTGTTCGAACGCGCTCCAGCAGGCGTCCAGCTCGAGGTTCGAGAAGGAACGGCCGTCCACCGGACCGATGGGCACCATCGCCGCCGACACGCCGCTCGCGGCCAGGGAAGCGAGCTGGGCCTCGAGCCAGGCGGGGTCGCGAAGCGATACGTGTCCCACTGGATGCAGCCGGCCCCCTCCCGCCGGTCCGATCTCCTCGATCACCCACCGGTTCCACGCCTCCATGTTGGCCAGCTGGGCCTCAACCTGATCCTCGAGGGTCCGCACCCAGAAGAGCCCGAAGTTGGGGAACAGGATCGCCTCGTCCACACCCTGGCGATCCATCAGCTGGAGCCTCGCTACGGGATCGTGGTCGTGAGCGGGAAGGTCGTGGAACGACACTCGGGCGGGCAGCCCGGTGCGTTGGCGAACCCGTTCCTTACCCATGGAGCCGATGTCGCCCGGGGTATGGATCTCGGCCAGGTGAATGCGCCTCCCGTCGGGAGCGGTGAGCCACACGTAACCCAACTCGTCGTCCTCCATCCGAAGTGCCAAATGACGGCGCCCAACCGGAAGGTGGTCAGCCCAGAGCGAGCCGGTCTCGAACAGATGGGTGTCGGCGTCGATCACCGTCTGAGCCACGGGTCCAGGCTAGAGGAATGGACGCATCGGGCTGGCCGGGGCGCACCGGAGAGCCAGCGCCTACCCCGGTACGTGACCGTGCGGGTCCGACTGGCTCCCGGAGCCCAGGGCTAATGTGACACCCACCTCAGGGCCCGCGCCGGTCGCCGCAGGGGGGTGTGGGTGGCGGGTTTGCTCAGGGGAAGAGGGGGCGACACGTGCGCGTGCGAAGGTTGCAGGCCGGGCTGGCCGCGATTGTGTGCTGCGGAGGTTTCCTGGCAGCCGCGTCTCCCATTTCCGATGGTGCCGGCGCGACTTCCGAGCTGGCAGCAAGCAAGGGCCAGGCCGGCAAGGCCCAATATCTCGTGTATTGGGACCAGAACGAAGAGGTGGACTTCCTTTCCATGCCCGCCGGTCACCAGGGTCAGCTGTTGCCCGCCTGGGATCTCAACGGCCAGGTCTGCCTTCTTCCCGACGGTCGCTTCGTCGGAGGGTACGACCCGACACTCCCCTCCCAGCACAACCTCGGAGGCACCAAGCCCTACAAGCAGCCGGCCGACGGGGAGGAGCTCGACAACCCCAACGGGTCGTTCACCGGGCAGACCCTGTACGTGCCGGGCCCCTACAAGATGAAGGGACAGACCACCGGCACCGACTCGCCCCCGACGGCCGACGGGGTGTTCAACAACAACCAGACCTACACCGGTTGCGCCGTCGACCGGGTGGGCAACGTGTTCGCCAACGACATCGCCACCGCGCAGGGCGACTATCCACCGCCAACGAGTGGGCGCCTGGTCGAGTGGTTCGCCCCCAAGTACAGGACCTACTGCATCGTCTTCGGGCCGGACTCCGGCGGCGTGGGACCTCACCACACCGACGGGACGGGAGGCCTCGCCCAGCCGGGGACGATGGCCATGGCGGGCAACGGCGACCTCTTGGTGCCCAACGTCGGTACTTCGAGCGTGCTTCGCTTCGCCGCCTCGTCCATGCCGACCAGCGCTGCGCAGTGTCCCGGAGGCATCTATCCGCGCCAGAAGGTGCACCTCACGACCTTCGTCGGGAACGTCCCCTTTGCCGCTGGGGTGGCCAAGGACCCCACCTGCGATTGTTTCGCGGTCTCCAGCTACGTCGGCGATCCGGCCATTCGGTGGGTCGCGGCCGACGGCAAGCTCTTGCCCAGTCGGGGCACGGTGCCGGGAACACCGGTCACCGAGATCGGGCAGAGCGCCGACCAGTTCAACCCCTTTGGCATGGCCTTCGCACCCAACGGGACCCTGTACTTCATCGACATCCACATCGCCTGTGCGGGCGTGCTCACGGGTTGCGGTCCCGCCAACTACGGCGGCCGGGTGATGCGGGTGACCTTCACTGATGGACGACCGTCGACGCCGACCGCCGTCGCCACCGGGTACGACTTTCCGACCAGCGTGACCGTCTGCGTCCCGTCCAAACAGGTTTGCCCTTATCCGACCGGCAAGATCGTGGCACCCCTCTCGGGTCCGTCGGAGAACCCGACGCCGGCCATCGGTCCACCGACCGACGCCCAGGCCAGGGCCGGCTTTGGCTGAGGCGTCGGCACCGCGGACCACCCGACCATGACGCACCGGCCCTGACGGTGCTTCGACCCACGCCGACCGGGCGGACACGCGCCCCTGTGTTGCTGGCCGCCGTGCTGCTGGTGGCCCTCTCGGTCCTCCAGGCGGCACCGGTCTTGCCGGCCCAGAGCCAGGCCGCAGGCATCGGTAGCCGGTCGATGGCCCCCGGACCCTGGGATTGGCCCACCTACGGGCACGACGCCCAGCACACGTTTCACGGGCGGACCACCTTGACACCGTCCGCGGTCAAGACCCTCGAAGTCGCGTGGTTCTTCCCCACCGGGGACGCCGTCACCGCCACCCCTACCGTGGTCCATGGCACCGTGTACGTCGGCTCCTGGGACGGCTACTTCTACGCCCTCGATCTCGAAACGGGGGCGATGCGGTGGAAGTTCCAGCTGAGCCAGCAAAATGCGGTCTCCCCGTATCCGGGAATGAACCCACGGAAGGTCGGCTCGGACGGGGGCCTCGTGACCTCCTCGGCCTGGTACCAGCCGGGCGCCGGCAAGCGGCCCAACCTGGTCATCTTCGGCGGCGGCTACACGCTCTACGCGCTCAACGCCTCGACCGGGTCGCTCTACTGGCGCCACGACTACACGGGTCGGCCGGAGCAGCCCCCAAACCCCAACGAGGACGGGACCCGCATCTTCTCTTCGCCGGTGGTCACGGGCGACAACGTGCTCTTCGCCGTCGACGTCGACGGCGCCGACGGCTACCGGGGATACATCGCCTCCGCCGACCTCAACACCGGAAAGCCCGTTTGGGAGTTCCAAACCGACGTCGACGCCGCCGGACGCGTCGTCAACAACGGCTGTGGCAGCGTGTGGTCCTCGGGCACCGTGCTGCCCCGCCTGGGACTGGTCGTCTACAGCACAGCGGACTGCGAATTCACCAACACCCAGCGGCTGTCCGAGGTCGTGCTGGCCCTCCACATCGTCACCGGCCGGCTGGCCTGGGTCTTTCGGCCCAACATCCCCGACCTCGCCTGTGACTGGGACTTCGGCGCCACCGCCAACGCCGGGGTCAGCAACGCCGGCACGGCGGCCTTCCTCGGCCTCGGGTCCAAGGGCGGCACCTACTACTCGTTGAACCCGGCCACCGGCCGCCAGCGTTGGGCGACGAACGTGGTCTTTGGCGGATTCGCCGGCGGATTTATCGCCACGACCGCCTTCGATGGCAGGCGGGTCTATGGGTCAACCGCTCTCGGCGATTTCGGGAGGTTCGAGAAGGGCTCGCAGGTCCTCTGCGATCCGAGCGATCCCCGGGACACCCCCATGCAGGAGCCGAGCGTCCATGCCTTCGACGCCGAGAACGGGAACGTGGTCTGGCAGGCGCAGGATGGGCAATCATTCGGGCCCACCACCGTGGCCGGGGGCATGACCTTCAATGGGCTGGCGCTCGACGGGAATCTGCTCACGATCCGGGAGGCCTCCGATGGCCGGTTACTCAAGGAGTTGGCCATGCCCGCTCCGATCTGGTCGGGGATCGCAACGGTGGGCGACTCCCTCGTGACCGGCCTCGGCTCCTCCTACGCCGCGCAGCCGGCCGGCGTGGCAGCGCTCACTCCGGGCGGGGGCCGGCCGGTGGCCGGATCTCGCTGACGGCTCGCCGCAGAGGCGTTCGTCCGCTTGGTCGACCCGCGGGCACAACGGACCGGATCCGCCCTATCGCGTCGGCGCGTCGCCTCCGGCCTCATCTTCCCGGGAAGGGGCCCCGTGCAACCGGCGACCGCGCCCACCGGCCTCGAGCAACCTCCCGATCTCGGCCACCTCGGTCTCGACGGAGCGGGCGAACCAATTGCGAGCCACCAGATCGTGCAACCATCCGAGGGGGCCATGACCGAGGTCCATCTCCTCCACATGACGAATGCGCGTGCCACCGTCCACGGGGTCGATCTCGAACCACGCGTGGAGACGCTCCGGCACGCCGTGCTCCAACGTGACGTCAATGCGGTTGGGACGCCTCCAGCGGTACCGAGTGATGACCGAGCCGGGGAAACGGCCGAGAAATCTTCCATCCTCGCGAGCGATCATCCCGTCGTCGGTGTCCGCCAGGTTGGTGACCCAGAGCATCTTGGTGTCCGCCTTGGTGTACTGCGCCGGGTCGAGCACGAAGTCGAACACTTCGTCCGGGCTCACGCCCATGGCCACCACCGTTCCCTCACCCCGGACCACCCTGGCACCCCCTCGATCTCTTCGGTCTCCGTGATCGAACGACGGGGGTGCGGTGGAGTACCGCTGGCCGACGTACTCGGTCTGTGCATCCGACCTTGACGTCGTGAGCCGAGGGCGGTCTGCTCAACGCGAGTCGCCGTGCCCTACGAAATTGTCCATCGAGGAGTTGATCCCGAAAAGGTCCATCAGGCGGTCGAAGACCCCCACGGGCAGCACGCGCAGCACGGGCAGGAGCCGGACGATGGGTGGCAGCACGAGGGAGCGGCGGTCGCGCTGGATCGCGTCCACGATCTTTGTCGCGACGTCCCGCTCTCGCAGGATGGGCAGCAGGAGCGGGACCCGGGTTCGCACCCCCCCGAACATGCCCGTGTCCACGTAGTACGGGCACACGACCGTTGTCTTGACCCCCGGGGCGAACTGGCGCAGCTCGGCTCGCAGGGACTCGTCGAAGCCGACGGCTGCGTGCTTGCTGGCCGAATAGTCCGTCTGGCGCGCCACCCCGACGAGGCCGGCCGCCGACGCCACGGTTACGACGTGGCCGCGGCCGCGCGCCAGCATCGCCGGCAGGAAGGCCTTGGTCACCCAGTACAGGGCCATGGCGTTCACCTCGAAGGTCCGGCGGATCTTCTCGTCGGAGACGTCGAGCAGCCGGGCCCCGCTCACCACTCCCGCGTTGTTCACGACGATCGCGGGGTCGCCCACCTCGGCCCGGACCCGGTCCGCCGTCTCGTAAACGGCCTCCCGGTTGCTCACGTCGCAGCCGTACCCCCGCGCCCTGCGAGCGCCGAGGGCGGCCAACTCGTCGAGTACCGGAGCGAGGCGTTGCTCGTCGAGATCGAAAAGCAGCGGTATGGCCCCGCGCGACGCCAGCTCGAGTGCCACGAGGCGGCCGATGCCCGCAGCGGAGCCGGTGACCACGGCGAGTTGACCTTGCAGCTCGGTCATGACCGCTCCTCCGACACGGGTGGATCTATCGCACGCCGGGCGTCCGACGGAGCAAGCGCAGGGCGCCGACCATGAGCCTGGCCCACAGCCCGGCCGGCATCCCCCGGACTGGTGCGATCGGCAGGAGGCGTTGCACCGAGACGGTCTGGGACTCGGTGTACTTGCGGATGCCTTCAGGGCCATGGCGCCGTCCGAGACCGGAGGCTTTCATTCCGCCCATGGGCGCATCGACCGATCCCCAGGTTGCGATGTAGCCCTCGTTCACGTTCACCGTGCCCGCCTCAAGTCGCGTCGCCAGGCGGCACCCGGCAGCCGTGTCGCGGGTCCAGATGCTGAAGTTGAGTCCGAAGTCGCTGTCGTTGGCGCGACGTACGGCCTCTTCCTCGGAGGCGAAGGACGACACCGCGGCGACCGGCCCGAAAGTCTCGCTGCGGCACAGCATCATGGACTCGGTCACGCCCGAGAGGAGCGTGGGCTCGAAGAAGTACGGCCCGATGTCGGGTCTGGGACGCCCGCCGGCCAGCACGGCCGCGCCTTTCGCAACGGCGTCCTCGACCTGCTCGCGGACGGTGTCCAGCTGGGAGCGAGAGATGAGCGATCCCATGTCCACGCGGTAGTCGAGCTCGGTCCCGAGGCGCATTCCCCCGATCCGCTGCACGAGGCGCCGCGTCAGCTCGTCGGCGATGGACTCGTGCACGAAGAGTCGCTCGATGGAGATGCACAGCTGGCCTGCGTTGGAGAACAGCGCGCGTTCCGCACCTTCGACCGTCCGCTCCAGATCGGCGTCCGGCAGGACGATCATGGCATTCTTGCCGCCGAGCTCCATCGAGGAGCCGATGAGGCGCCCCGCGGCGCGCTGGGCCACGGTTCGACCGGTCGCGCTGCTGCCCGTGAACATGACGTAGTCCGCACCATCGACGAGGTGTGGCCCGAGCTGCGTGCCCGATCCGGCCACCACCTGGACGAGGCCGGTCGGGAGCCCGGCCTCGTCCAGCACCCCGGCGCCCCAGAGCGCGGTGAAAGGTGTGGAGCTGTCGGGCTTCATCACCACGGCGTTGCCTGCGGCGAGAGCCGGCAGAGCGTCGCCGAAGGTGAGCGTAAAGGGGTAGTTCCACGGGGCGATCAGGCCGACGACGCCGACCGGGTGGTAGTGCACCGACGTCGCGGTGAGCACCGGGAGGGCGCCCCGCCGCCGCCGCGAGCGCAAGTGACGCTCTGCGGTATTGGCGTAGTAGCGGGCCACGATGGCGACGTCGAGGACCTCTTCGACCGCGTGGCGGCGCGCCTTTCCCGTCTCGAGCTGGATGAGATCGAGGAGCTCCTCCCGCCGGTCCAGAAGGAGATCGTGGAAGCGCAGGAGGATCTCTCTCCGCTCGGGGAAGGCGATGTCCTTCCATGCCTCCTGTGCCACCCGCGCACGGTCGAAGGCCACTTTCACGTCGGCCTCCGTGCTGCGCGGGACCTCGCCCAATGGCTGGGCGGTGAACGGTTGCTCTACCGTGAGGACACCGCCGGATGCGTCGGCGGCGGCGACGCGCGTGGCCAGATGCTCGAGATGCGCGCCCGAGATGCGCGACAAGCGAAGCGCTGGCTCGCGTCGTGCATGGACGGGCGAGGCTTCAATCGCATCGATGTGTCCGACGAACAGCAAGATACACCTTGCCGGGATGGCCGCGCCTTGGTGATGGCGACGACCGGAACCCGGCGACGCCCCAGGGTCGACGCAGGAGTCGACGCAGGAGTCGACGCCGGAGTCGCCGGAGTCCACGCCGGAGTCCACGCCGGAGTCCACGCTGGCAAGGATGCTAGAAAGACCTTCACGACACTCGGGAGCAGGATCTTCTCGGCGCTGGCCAGGCTGCCACCGGCGCACTACCGCCAGGTGGCTGTCGAGCGCGACCTCGCCGCCGAGATGTCCGACGGGACGGTGCTGCTGGCCGACCGCTGGGTGCCTGTCTCCAACATCGCGAGCCGCTCGCCGATCGTGCTTCTGCGCTCCCCCTACGGGCGCCGCCAGATCGGCGTCGTCGGCCGGATCTTCGCAGAGCGCGGCTACCAGGCGGTGATCCAGAGCTGCCGGGGGACCTTCGGATCGGGCGGGGAATTCCTACCCTTCCGCCACGAGCGCGACGACGGGCGCGACACCCTGGCGTGGCTCGCCGGCCAGCCCTGGTTCAGCGGGTGGGTCGCCACCTTCGGTCCGAGCTACCTCGGCCTGGTCCAGTGGGCCATCTGCGAGGACGCACCCGAGTACCTGCGAGCGATCGCCCCCGCCGTCACGGCCGCCAACTTCCGGGACGCCGTCATATACCCGGGGAACGCGCTTGCCCTCGAGAGCATGCTCTCGTGGGTCAACCAGGTCGAGCACCAGGAGCTCCCACCGCACCGGGTGCTCGCCTCGATGCTGCGTGCCCGTCGAGGGTTGGGTCGCGGCTATTCCACCTTGCCCCTGCGCGACGCCGATCGCCGTGTCGTCGGCCGGAACGTCGCCTTTTACCAGGAGTGGCTCGTCCACGACGCACCGGGCGATCCGTGGTGGGACCCGGTCGACTTCCGGGCCGCCCGCTCCAGTGCGCCGCCCGCGACCTTGGTTGCGGGTTGGTACGACATCTTCCTCCCCGCGCAGATCGACGACTTCCTCACACTCCGCGCCGCGGGACGCGAGGCCTCCCTCACCATTGGACCGTGGACCCACGGGAGCCCCCGTGGGCTCGGAGCGAGCCTCCGCGAAGCGCTGGGCTGGTTCGACGATTGCTTCTCCGCCGACGGCGCCCCCCGAGCGCGCAACGCCCCTGCGAGGGTCCGCCTCTACCTCGTCGGCGCCCGGCGGTGGGTGGAGGTGCCCGACTGGCCACCTCCTGCGACCGTCGTGCGCTGGCATCTGCACGCCGGCGGACGACTCGGTCCCGAGGGGCCGGTAGCGTCGGCGCCCGACCGGTTCCGCTACGACCCCGCCGATCCGACGCCCGGCATCGGAGGCCCCACGCTCGACGTGCGCAACGCCGGGCCCAAGGACCAGCGCGGCCGCGAGGATCGGACCGACGTCCTCACCTACACCAGCGCGCCGATGACGGAGCCGATGACCGTGGCCGGTCCGCTGTCGGCCGATCTCTATTTCCGCTCGTCGCTCCGCCACACGGACCTGATCGTGCGCCTGTGTGTCGTCTCGGCGAAGGGCCGGTCCACCAATCTGAGCGACGGGGTCCTGCGCCTCTCCCCGGACGTCGCCGAGCCCGATGCCGAGTCGGTGCTACACGTGCGCGTCGCGATGTGGCCGGCAGCCGTGACGTTCGGGCGTGGGGAACGCGTGCGCCTCCAGGTCTCGAGTGGCGCCCACCCGCTCATCGCACGCAACACCGGGAGCGGCGAGCCGCTGGCCTCGGCGACCCCCCTGTTCGTCGCCGAACAGGAGGTGTTCCACGATCCCGCGAGGCCTTCCGCGATCGACCTGCCAGTCAGCTCGATCTGAGCCCGCACCTCGCTCGAGTTCGGATGGGCAGCTACTGGATCAGGCCGCAGCGGCGATGGGGATGTAGTTCCAGTGGGTCGAATAGCCGAATAGCCGGGCACCTTGCGTCTGGAGCCATCGCGCGAGCTGGGGTGCGCGCCGGTCGCTGACCTTGATAGCGAGGACCATTGCACCATCGAATAGGGCGGCACAGAGGCTCTCTTCGTATTCTCGATCGTTGGTATATCCCCGCTGCACGGTCATTACGGCACGCGACCAAAGGCTCATCGTGCGAAGACGAGGATTGATGCACCGCATGCCGGCCTCGCCCTGAAAGACCCAGATCTCGTCTTGCTTGATGGAGAATTCCTGTGACACACGTTGGAGGCAACGTGTCCCTTCGTGGGGATGATCGAAAACGGCAAAGAGCCGGTGACGAGGCGGGATCAGAAGCTTGACGCTGTTGAGCATCTCGGACCACTGAGGATTGTCGTTGGCTGCTCGGATCGATTTTCACCTAGAGGGATCTTCGGCACCAGCATAGTTGCAGGGGCGACACGACCCGGCGGGCGCCGGGAGACCCAGAGGCGGGGCCGCCGGCCGAGCAACTGTCGTCGTCCAAGACGAAAACACCCCCGTGCCGCTACGTTGTGCTGATGGATCGATGATCGCTCTTCCGGGTTGGTCGTGGATCCTTTGCAAGTCGTGGGATGGGGACCAATGAGAGCAGTACGAAACGCGCCGCCCACCGTTGAGGTCATCGAGGTGGACGAACCCGACGGGGAGGGCGAGCTTGTCCGGGTGGCGGCGGCGGGCATCTGCGCTTCAGACCTCAACTACCTCCGATGGGGGAGCACGCAGATCGCCGGCCACGAGATGGCCGGCACCTTGTCGGACGGGACCGCCGTCGCAGTGGAGGCGATCTTCGGCTGCGGTGCCTGTGCGCAGTGCGAACAAGGCAATTACAACCACTGCGAGCGCGGTGTTCGAGGCCTCGGCATGACCGACCCTGGGGCAATGTGTGAATGGTTCCGAGCGCCCAGGCACGCCCTCGTACCGCTACCCACCGGGCTCAACGTCAACGATGCCTGTCTCGTTGAACCCGCATCCGTAGCACTGCACGCTTGCCATATGGGTGAGATCGGTCCACATACTCGGGTGGCCATCGTCGGTGGTGGCGCCATCGGAATCCTTGCGGCCGCCTCGGCGCAGGCGCTCGGTGCCGCGGAGGTCGCAGTCCAAGCTCGTCATCGCCATCAGCATGAGGCCTGCGAACGTATCGGAGTTGCCGCACCGAGCGATGGGTATGACGTCGTCGTCGAGACTGCCGGCAGTCAGAGCGGCATCGACCGCGCTCTGGGTCTCGTCCGCCCACGTGGGACCGTGGTGCATCTCGGTTATTTCGGCGATCTCCGGTGGCCGATGCAGGAGGCGTTCACGAAGGAAGTCGCCTTGAGGCCCTCCCTGGGCTATTGCGCCCACGAGGGCCGTCGGGAGTTCGCCCAGGCGGCGGATTTGCTCGCCGCCCGACCGGAGTTGTCCCATATGGTCATCACTCAGCGATTCTCGATCGATGATGCACCAGCGGCGTTTCGACGCGCTCAGGACCGATCCAAGGGTGTGTTGCGGGTAGTTGTCGAGCCCTGGTGACAGCACGACCAAACGAAGAGGTGCACCGGATGCACGCCAGTGACCAGTACCACGTCGGGATCGTGCTCAGCGACCTCGACGCCGGCAAGGCGCAGCTCAGCGAGCTGTTCGGCTACGTATGGGCGGCCGACATTCGGGGTGTCGTGACGGTGCGGTTCGGCTCGACCTCGGCTGACATTGATCTCCGCTTGGTGTACTCCGTATCGACGCCGCGCCTCGAGCTGGTCCAGCGGGTACCGGGGACGGTGTGGGAGCCAGCCGCCGGTTCGGGCGTCCACCACATCGGGTATTGGTCCGACGACGTTGCCGCCGACGCCGCCAAGCTCGAGTCGAGCGGACTCGCACACGAAGCGTCAGGGGTTGGGCCCGGGGGCCAGGCCATGTGGGCCTATCACCGCGGTTCTTCCGGACCGCGCATCGAGCTCGTCTCGCGCGCCCTCGAGCCGATGTTGGCCAATCTCTGGACTCTTCCGAGCTCCTGACGGTCGTCCACTCTTCACCGCCCCTGGCTCAAGCCCCGTAGCAGCGTCGAGCGGTCCTGTGGAACAACAGGGCTCGTTCGTGCTCGGAGTACGCCGAGAAGATCTCGTCGTAGGCGGCGTAGAGGTTGGTGAAGCCCGACCGCAAGCGCTCGATGGGAAGGTCCGACCCGAGCATGCATCGCTCCGGGCCGAAGGTCTCGGTCACTTCGAGCAGCCAGGGTCGTACCTCGGCAACGGTCCAATTTCCGAAGATCGTCCCCAGGGCATCGATCCGTGTGGCGATGCTCGGGATGGCAGCAACTGGGGCGAGGCGCTCCAAATGCCCGGCTCGACCACCATCGCTCAGGTCGATGGGCCAGCCGAAGTGGTCGACGACCACCTGGAGATCGGGAAACTGCTGGGCGATCCGGACCACGACGTCCAACCGGTCGGCCGAGACCTCGATCGTGGCAACCAGACCTTCCTTGGCAAGCAGCCGCAAGTTGCTCCGGACAAGCGGATCCTCGAGGAAGTCCTCGCCGCCGAGACCTCCCATCGACATCCCCTCGACGAGGCGCATCCGCACGCTCCGTACGAGACGGACTCTCCGGCACGCTTGGATGAGCTCCACGAACCCGGTCGATGCGGGATCACCCAAGGTCACCATTCCGATGACCGGTGGGGGGGCCTCCTGCTGTCGGACAACCCAGTCGACGGCGGCGATCGGATCGGCCGCTCCGGCATCCGACCACACCACGCCGGCGAGGTGGTGGCCTTCGGTCTCCTGTCGGTAGTCCGCGAGCGTGTAGGTGTCGGGCAGGCTGTCGTAGTCCCCCAGCATGTCGCGCACCATGGAGCGGTCCGACAACCAGAACACCGGATTGCTCGCCTGGTCCCAGAGGTGCACGTTGCAGTCGATGATCGGTCCGAGGCTTGATCCGGTGGCAAGGTCCACGCAAGGGAGCGTACCGAGCGACAGCTACCGCCGATGTCGGTATCTTCGGGGTGCTGTAGAGCAAATGATCTGAAACCGGGCAGGTTGCGCCTGCAACGCGAGCGAACCGGCGAGGCAGCCTTGGACGACGAGATCGACCAGATGCGGGCGGCACTCCGCGGCGCCCTCGGAGCCCGCAACGAGGCACTGCCGTCGATCGACCCGCAATGGCGCCGCGGATGGAACGAGCTCTCCGCGATCGGTCTCGTCGCGTTGTGCGTACCCGAGGACAGAGGCGGTATGGGCCTCCACGTCGAGGCGGCGGTCGCGGGCGCGCTCGAGCTCGGTGCGGCGCTCCACGGCGCTCCCTTTGCGGGGTTGACGGCGAGCGCCTACGCCCTCTCGAGGGTCGACGACCCCGTCGCCCTCGAGGTGCTCGCCGGGATCCTCTCCGGTGACCGGCTCTGCGCGTTCGGCAGCCTCGAGGACGGGTCCGGCATTGCCGGCATCGTGGACGGGTCCGGCATCGCCCGCCTCGTGGACGGGGGCCCGGAGGTCGATTCGCTCGTCCTCCTCGATCCCTCGCGAGAGGAGCTCCTGCTCGTCCCCGATGCGTCGGGATGGACGGCCGGCCCGTCGGGGCCCACCTTCGACGTGAGTCGCACCCATGGCGACGTCATCGTCGACGTCGCCTCCGGTCGATGGATCGGGGATGGGGTGACGGCCCGCGACCTCTACGGCCTGATCCTGTCGGCCGATGCGCTGGGGGGAGTGCAGCGCATGCTGGACCGCACCGTCGCCTACGCCCGTCAACGTCAGGCATTTGGCGGCACGATCGGCGGGTTTCAGGCGGTGCAGCACCGCCTCGTCGATCACACCGTGCGGGCGCGGGGCATGTTGCTCGTCGTCGCCGAGGCCGCCCGGTTGATCTCAGCGGGGTCCACCGATGCCGCACGCTTCGTCGCCCTGGCGGAGGTGGCCGCCAGCTCGGGCGCGGTGCACATCCTCCACGATCTCGTGCAGCTGACCGGGGCCATCGGCTTCACCTGGGAGTACGGCCTGCACCTCTACGAGCGCCGCGCCCATCAGGACGCCCGGTTGGCCGCCAATCCCCGTGCGTCGATCCGCCGCATTGCCGGCATCGAGGGATGGTCGGGCGCGGGGTCGGGACGGCGGTAGCCCGAGGATCGGGGGTGGCGACGAGGTTGCGCCGGACCTGAGAGGTGCCGCTCATGCGAAGCGCCCCCTCCCGGGGAGTCACCGAGGTCGATCGCCACTCCCAATGCCGTGATGGGCGAGCACCCGATCGAGGCTCGGCCCGACACCGCCCAGCAGCTCCGCCGAGACCAGCGCCCGCCGCAGGAACACATGGGCCATGCACTCCCACGTGTTGCCGATCCCGCCGTGGACCTGGATCGCCGCCTCGCACACATCGCGAGCGGCTCTGGCGCAATAGGCCTTGGCGGTCGCCGCTGCGGACAGCGCGTCACCGGGCGGCAAGCCGTCGACGGCCCACGCGGCGTGCAACATGATGCTGCGCGACCCCTCCGTCGCGGTATGTGCGTCGGCCAACAGGTGCTGCACCGCCTGGAACGATCCGATGGGTGCTCCGAACTGCCGGCGCTCCCTTGCGTAGCCACAGGCCAGCTCCACCGCTCCCCGCATGACCCCCACGAGGTCCGCGCACGTCAGCGCCAACCCGAGCGCGGCCCACCTGTCGAGGTCGTCAGCGGAAAGGGCACCGATCGGGGTCCCCGCCGACCCCGCCGTGGCCATCCGCCGGGTCACGTCGGCCATGGAGGCGACCCCGGCGAGAGGAAGCTCGACGATCTCGCCTTGGCGCAGGCCCAGCGCCAGCGACGCGCCGGCGGCATCGACGGCGAGCGAGTCGCCGAGCTCGGACAGGTCGGCGCTCAGTGACACCGTCTCCCGCCCGACGGCCACCCCTCCGGTCAAGCGACGTAACTCGGTCGCCAGCGTCGGCCCGAAAAACGGCGTGTCGGCCAATCCGTGCCCCAACTCCTCCGCGACGATCGCCACCTCCACCCCCGAGGCCCAGGCTCCACCGGCACCCGATGCCGAACGCAACTCACGCCAGCCCGACGCGTCCACCGCTGCGTCGATCTTGGCCGAGCGCTCCCCGTCGTCGAGGTCGACGACCGCCCGCGGCCCCAGGCGTCCAACGACCTGGGTCACGGAATCGCGCAGTGTCTCCTGCTCGGGGGAGAGACGCACGTCCATCAAACGTGCTCCACCGGCGGGGCGTCCTCGGCACGGGCCTCGACCCGGATCCGACGATCTGCCATGTCGAGCCACACTACCGCGCCGCTCCATCGTTCTCGAAGACGACGTCGATTTCATCTATCTTGACGGTCGTGGCAGCGCGTCCGTGCGTCCATCCCCCACGTGACCGCAAGGAGGGTATCTGGTGACCATGACCAGTGACATCTACTACGACCCGTTCGACATCGAGATCGACAAGGATCCGCATCCGTTGTGGCGCCGCATGCGCGACGAGGCACCCCTCTACTACAACGAGAAGTTCAATTTCTACGCGCTCAGCCGCTACGACGACGTCGAGCAAGGCCTGGTCGACTGGGACACCTACCGCTCTGGGCGGGGGTCGACGCTCGAGATCATCATGGCGAACATGGAGATCCCGCCGGGGCTGATCCTGTTCGAGGACCCGCCGGTGCACGACGTCCATCGCGGCCTGCTCTCGCGGGTGTTCACCCCCAAGAAGATGAACGCCATCGAGCCGAAGGTGCGGGAGTTCTGTGCTCGCACCCTCGACCCGCTCGTGGGGACCGGCCGTTTCGACTTCATCTCCGACCTGGGCGCGGTCATGCCGATGCTCACCATTGGCATGCTCCTCGGCATACCCGAAAAGGACCAGGTGGCCATCCGCGACCGCATCGACGAAGGCCTGCGCATCAAGGAGGAGGAGGAGGTCCCGACGAACGACGTGCTTGCGGCGGGAGGCGAGATCTTCTCCGAGTACATCGACTGGCGAGCCGACAATCCCACCGACGATCTGATGACCGAGCTGCTCAACGCCGAGTTTGACGACGAGACCGGCGTGAGGCGGCGGCTCACCCGGGACGAGGTGCTCACCTACGTCATGCTTCTGGCCGGCGCGGGCAACGAGACGACGACCCGTCTGATCGGCTGGACGGGCGCGGTGCTCTCCGAGCACCCGGATCAGAGAAGAGAGCTCGCCGCCGACCGCTCGCTGGTGCCCAAGGCGATCGAGGAGATCCTCCGCTTCGAGGCGCCCTCGCCGGTGCAGGCGCGAGTCATGACCCGTGACGTCGAGCACCACGGGCAAAAGGTCGCCGCCGGCAGCATCATGGTGCTGCTCAACGGATCGGGCAACCGGGACGACCGGCACTTCGATGATGGCGACCGGTTCGACATCCACCGCACGATCGACCATCACCTGAGCTTCGGCTACGGCATCCATTTTTGCCTGGGCGCCGCGCTGGCGCGTCTGGAGGGTCGGGTCGCGCTCGACGAGGTGCTGCAGCGCTTCCCGGATTGGCAGGTCGACTGGGACGCGGTGGTACAGGCACACACGCCTACGGTGCGAGGGTGGGAGAGGTTGCCTGCGGCAGTAGCCTGACCCGGTGACCGACGTCTCGGGCATCGGGACCGCCGCCGCCGCCCGCTCGCCGCGGCGTTCACCCAAGGGAGCACGGACCCGCGCCCGCCTGGTGGATGCCGCGAAGCAGGTATTCCAACGCGACGGCTTCCTCGAGGCGCGCATCGTGGACATCGCCGAGACGGCCGGGATGGCGCCCGGCTCCTTCTACCACTACTTCGACTCCAAGGAGCAGATATTCCGCGAGGTCGCGCAGGCCCAGGAGGAACGCCTCACCGCGCCGCCCGACGCGACCGAGGCCGCATCCGCCTCTGCGTCGCCCGGCGCCTCACCCTGGGACCGGATCCGGCGGGCCAACCGCCTCTACCTCGAGCGGTACCGCGACGAGGCGGCCCTCATGGGCGTCATCGAGCAGGTGTCGCGGTACGACCCCCACGTCAACGCAGCGCGCATGGCGACGATGAAGCACTTCGTCCAGCGGGCGGAGCGGGGCATACGTCACCTCCAGCGGTCGGGCCTGGTCGACCGGCGGATCAAGCCGTCGATGGCGGCGGACGCGCTCGGCGCCATGGTGGCGCGCTTCGCCGAGCTCTGGCTCGTCCAGGGTTACCGCGACTACGAATTCGACGACGCGGTCGAGCAGCTCACCGTCCTCTGGGGGAACGCCCTCGGCCTCGCCCCCGACCCCACGTCCCGCCGGCGAGCGCCCCGCACCGAGGGGCGCGCCGCACCGGCGTCACCCAACGCGCAGGGGGCGCCGGTCTCCGGATGAGTCGGCGCGGCGGTCCCGCTCTGGGCGGTCGCCGCTCAAGGGTCGGGCCGCGCCCGCTCGGAGCGCTTGGTCGAGGCCTCCGACGCCATCTTGGGCCTGACGACCTTGCCCGAGGCCGTGCGGGGGAGCGGGCCGTCCCAGACCACGAGCTCCTCGGGGAGTTTGCGGCGCGCTGTTCCCCGTCGCAGGAGATGGGCGACCACGTCCCCCAACGCGATGGCCTCGCCCGGCTCGGGCACGACGGCGATCACCAGGCGTTCGCCCGTGGTCCGGTCCGGCGCGCCAAACGATGCTGATTCACTGGCCCCCGCCAGCCCGGCGAGCGCCGCGTCGATCTCGTCGAGCGAGATCTTCAACCCGTTGCGGTTCACCACATCCTTGAGACGACCCACCACGGTCAGCCGGTTCCCATTCACCTCGACGAGGTCCCCGCTGCGGAACCATCCGTCCTCCAATGCCCCGGCATTGTCCTCAGGGTTGACGTAGCCGAGGAACACCCCGGGACCGCGGAGCATCCCTTCCTGCGGCTGGCCGACCGAGCCCACGCGCACCTCGCTTCCCGGCATCAGTGCCCCGTCGTCCGAGAGCCGTCGCTCACGATCGTCCCCGGGGAGGCTTCCGCTGAAGTTGGGGGCCTCCGACGAGCCGTACACCCGGGCGATCTCGATGCCAAACCTGTCGGTGGCCCATTCGAGGAGCGGCCGCGGCAGCATGGCGCCGCCGAGGGCGAGCGTCCGGAGGGTGATGCGGTGGGAGCCTCTCGCCTGAGCGGATCGCAGCAGTCTCTCGGCGATGACCGGCGCACCCCCGAGGATCGTCGCCCCCTCCCGGTTGAGCCGGTCGAGGGAACGGTCGGGGGCGAACCGGTCCTCGAGGACGAGCGCGGCATGGCAGTCGGCGGCGAGATGCATCTGCATGATGCCGGCGATGCTGGTCAGCGGGCTCACGAGGAACAGCACGCTGTCGTGGTCGGCGGACGTGATGCGCGCCATGTTGGCGGCGCCGGCCGTCAGCGTGTTGAGTGAGTGCACCGCGCCCTTGGGCCGCCCGGTCGTCCCCGACGTGAACAGGATCAGGGCCGGCGCGTCGAGGTCGGGCTCGAGCGCCCCATCGCCGTCCTCGAGCGCCCCTTCGGGTCCAAGGAGCATCCCGTCGCCAAAGGACTCCAGCGCGAGCACGTCGGCGTCCCCCGCGTCGACGAGCCGGGCGTGCTCGCGTCCCGGGACGATCAACAGGGCCCGAGGGAAGAGGTTCCGCGCGTGCGCGACGTCGGCCGGGCCGCAGCGGCGATCGAGACAGATCGCGGTCGACCCGGAGCGGAGGATCGAGTGGTAGGCCACCACGCCGTCGACCGTGTTGCCGGTGACGAGGACGACGCCCTGCTGGGGCCGGACGCGATCGGCGAGCCGGGCGGCACCCGCCGCAACGGCCTCGGCGAGCTGCAGCTGGGTCAGTCGCCGAGCGTCGTCCGCGACCGCGAGAGCGGCGGGACGTCGCAAGGCCGCGGACTCGATGCCGTCGGCCAGCCTGCGGCTGTCCCACCAACCCTCCGACCGGTACCGGTCGGCAAGGTCCCGGGATACGATCGAATTCGAAATCAGATTCGACTCCTCCGCCTCGAGAGCGCCGGGGCCGCTTCACGGGGAATGCTGCCATGCCGAGCGATGCCTGGATCTTCGACTTCGACAACCACTACTACGAGCCCGAGGACGCCTTCACGAGGCACCAGGACCGCCGCCTCGGCAACCGTGGTATCCGGTGGGCCGACGTCGACGGCAGGCGTCGCCTCCTCGTCGGCGGAGCGGTCAACTCGTACGTCGCCAACCCGACCTTTGATCCCGTCTCGAAGCCCGGCGCGCTGTACGACTGGTATCGCGGCAACCCCCGGCAGCAGTCCATCCGGGAGGCCTTTGGGGAGCTCGAGCCAATTCGGCCCGAGTACCGCGACCGGGAGGCCCGTCTCGCGGTGATGGACCGGCAGGGCCTCGCGGGGATCCTGCTCTTCCCGACCCTGGGCGTCGGCATCGAGGATGCGCTCAAACACGATCCCGAGGCATGCGTCGAGGTGTTCCACGCGTTCAACCGCTGGCTCGGCGAGGACTGGGGATTCTGCTACCGCCGCCGGATTCTGGCGGTGCCGTACCTCCCGCTGCTGGACCCGGCGGCGGCCGCCGCCGAGCTGCGGCGCGTCGTCGACGCCGGTGCCACCGTCGTGAACGTGCGGAACGGGCCGGTCCCCGTCCCCGGCGGGTACCGGTCTCCGTTCGATCCGCCCTACGACCCGTTTTGGGCGCTCGCCGACGAGGCCGGCATCGTCGTTGCCACGCACGCCGGCGTCGACGGCTACGACGCCGTGGTCCAGATGTGGGAGCCGGGCGGGGGCGAGAGCTCGCTGTTCCGCTCGCCCCTGCGGGGAGTCGTCACCAAGGGGCGGGCCGTGAGCGACTTCTACGCAGCCGCCCTCTGCCACCGGCTCTTTGAACGGCATCCTCGGCTGCGTATGGCGAGCGTCGAGAACGGGGCCTCGTGGGTCCCGGACCTCCTCCACCGTCTCGACGACGCGGCCAACCGCAACCCGGGCTACTTCTCGGAGCATCCGCGCGGCCTCTTCGGGGAGCATGTCTGGGTCACGCCGTTTTGGGAGGACCGCGTTCCGGAGCTGTTGGGCGACGTCCGCGCCGACCGGCTCCTCCTCGGGTCGGACTGGCCGCATGCCGAAGGCACCCGGGAGCCCGCGGACTTCGTTTCCCAGACGCTTCAGGGTCTTGCGGACGGCGACGTCCGCCGCATCGCGCGGGAGAACGCGCTCGACCTCCTCGGGATGCCGCAGCTCTGACACCCCGCTCAGGCCGGCGGCACCTCGACCTCGCGCCGCTCGATGAGCCAGCGGCCTCCCGATCTGACGAACGTATCCCGGTACCGGCCCGCGACCTGTGGGGTCACCCTGCCGTCGATGGTCCGAACGAACAGGAAGTCCGAAACCGATCTCGCATGGTCCCCATCGACGTCGATGATGGCGTTGGTGGTCAGGTGCTTGCCCCGCAACTCCGGTCGCTGCCTCTCTGCGAACCACTCCTCGAGCGCGTCCCGGCCCGTGACTACGTCGCCGCCAAACGCGAACGACCCGCCCGGGGTGAACCGCTCGGAGAGGCGCGCGAACTCCCCGTCGTCACAGAGCTGGCAGTACTCGGCAAGCGTCCTCGAGATGGCGAGCTGGGCGACGACGGCCGACGGATCCGCACTCACCTCGGCCACCGCTCTCTCGGAAGATCGAGGCCCCGCTCGGCGATGGTGTTGCGCTGGATCTCGTCGGTGCCGCCCCCGATGCGGAGACCGGGGGCGAAGAGGAACCGCTCGATCCACCCCTCGGCCGTCGGGCCATCGGGAGCGGTCGCCGCCGGCCCCAGCAGCTCGAGCCCGGCGTCCGCCGTGAGGCGGGCGTGCTCGGAGTACAAGAGCTTGGCGACCGATCCTCCGGCCGGGACCCCGGCACCGCCCGGTGCCCTTGCCTGCAGCAGGTCGAGCAGCCGCTCCCTGGAGACCGCCCTTGCCACCTGTTGGCGCACGACCGCCCCCTGATCGCGACCACGCCTCCGGGCGAGCGCGACGAGCGGGACCGCAGCGCGGCCGCTCGTGCCTCCGCCGATCGCGGCCCGTTCGTGGCGGAGCATGGTCCGCAGGACCGCCCACCCCTCGCCGAGGTCGCCGATCAGGCCGCCGTGGGGTACGAAGGCGCGATCGAGGAATACCTCGTTGAAGTGGTAGGAGCCGGAGAGCTGGCGCAGAGGGCGGACGTCGACACCCCTCTGCGACATGGGCATGGCAAAGCACGAGAGCCCGCCCCGGCCGGGCACGGACCGTTCGGTGCGGGCGATGAGCAGCGCGAAGTCGCTGCTGCCGGCCCCCGACGTCCACACCTTTTGACCGGTGACCGACCACCCACCGTCGGCCCGTGTGGCCAGGGTGCAGATATTGGCCAGGTCGGACCCGGCGGCCGGCTCGGAGAGCAGCTGGCACCAGCTCTGCTCGCCACGGATCACGCCCGGGAGGTGCTCGAGCCGCTGTGCGTGCGTACCGTGCGCGAACAACACGGGCGGGACCATCTCGAGGGCGACGGCCATCATCTTGGTCGAGACCCCGTAGCGAACCTGCTCCTCGGCCACGACGTCGTCCTGCCAGCGTGGCGCCCCGCGACCTCCGTATTCGGCGGGCCACGACCGCCCAGCGAGCCCCGCATCGAACAGCTTGTGCTGCCACTGGCTCGTCACCTTCAGCGCAGTGCGCTCGCGGGCGCGGTACTCCTCCCGACTGGCGGCGGTGACGACGTGGATGGTCGAGAAGTCCTCAGGGTCCCCCTTGGCCGGAGCGTGCTCGTCCAACCAGGACCGCACTGCGCTGCGGAAGTCCTCGGGGTCGGCATGCTCGCCGGACCCGATGCCCCCCGTCGGCATGCCGCTGCCCGCGGAGCCCATCCGAGGACGGTATCAAAGTCGACGCCGAATTCGGAAATGGCGGGCCAGCGTGAGCGGCGGGGGCCCGACTCCTATTTGGCCGGACGGTCGCTCAGTCCCTCGGCCACGATGAACCGGCACCGGCACCGCGCGATGCGCCACCCGTCAGCCGTGCGGACGAGCTCTTCGTCATACACGGCGTGCCGGGCGTCGCCCGTCGTGCGGTCGACAAACAGGAGGTTGCGCAGCGTCCGTGCGTGGTCGCCGTCGACGGCCTCGATCACCGGTGGACCACCGAGGTGCAGCCCGCCCGGCGCGCCGGAGAGCATCTTGCGGAGACCGTCGTGACCGGTGAACGCACGCCCGTAGACCTCGTAGGTGGCGTCGACGGTGAAGAGGGCAACCCATCCGTCGAGGTCGTCGAGGTCGAGGTCGAGGCAGTACCGGGCGAGCAGGTTCCGGATCTCGGCGTGGTCGTCGGGGGTGAGGGCCATCGAGGTCATGCTCGCGCCAGGCCCAGGAGCTGTCGACCGACGAGGCCGCGCAGTATCTCGGACGATCCTCCAGAGACCGTGAGGGCCCGGCTCCAAAGGAAATTGTGGTGCCAACGCTCGGCCACCTCGGTCCCGGGGTCGTCGATGGACCTCGACGAAGCGACGAGTTGCATGGCGAGCTCGCAGAGCTCGACGTTCATCTCCGTGTAGCTCAACTTGGTGATCGGCCCGTCGGCCGGGTGCTCGTCGTCGCCGAGGATCCGCTCCACGGCGTCCCGGGTGATGAGCTTGACTCCTTCCATCTTGGCGAGCGCCGTCGCGAGCTGTGCTTGGACGTCCTCGTGGCCGAGGGCGACCGACCCGTCCGGGAGCCGGGCCGCGCCGGCGAGGGTGACGAGGTCGCGGAACATCGTCTCCAGCTGGATGACGTTGGCTCCGACGAATGCCCGCTCGGACGCCAGCCCCGAGGTCACGACCGACCAGCCGCCGTTCACGTCGCCGAGGACCTGCTCGGGGCCGAGGCGCACGGCGTCGAGGAACACCTCGCAGTACTCCGCGAAGCCGGTCATCTCCCGAATCGGACGCACCTCGATGCCGGGGAGATCCATGGGGACGAGGAACGCCGTGATGCCGGCGTGCCGATCAGCCTTCGGATCGGTCCGGGCGAGCAGCAACCCCATCTCCGCCCAGTGGGCGTCGGTGCTCCAGATCTTCTGGCCGGTGACGACGAACGCGTCGCCGTCCGGTTCGGCGCGAGTGCGCAACGAGGCCAGGTCGCTGCCGGCGTCCGGCTCGCTGAAGAGCTGGCACCAGACGTGCTCGCCGCTGCGGATCTTCGGCAGGAGCTCGCTCTTCTGTGCCTCGGTCCCCCACGCGATGATCGCGTGGGCCGCCAGCATGACCTGGTCGAGGGGCCGGTAGGCGCCGGCTCGGATCAGCTCTTCCATCACCACGAGGTCTTGCGCCGGCCCGTGACCCTGGCTGCCGCCCCACTCGACGGGCCATCCTCCGCCCAGGTATTGCACCTCGTAGAGGGACGCCAGCCACCGCCGGATCTCCCGCTCCTCGCCGGCGCCGTGGGGGCTCCGGACGCCCTCGGCGCGGAGGCGCGGGGCGCGCTCCCCGATGAAGGCACGGACCTCTTCGCGAAATGCGGCGAGGTCAGCGCACATCTGGGGCGGTCCTCATACCTCGAGGGGTCGGTACCATGCCGGCTCGGACCTACGACGACGGCAGCGATGTGCCGGCCATGGTGCCTCCGTCCACGACGAGCTCGGCGCCGGTCACGAACGAGGCGCGCTCGGACACGAGGTAGCAGACGGCTTCCGCCACGTCCCCGGGCTCACCGATGCGGCCCAGCGGGGTCGCGCCGAGACGTTGCACGGCGTCCGGATCGTCCTCGCGGAGGATCATGGGCGTGGCGATGGCACCGGGCAGCACCGCGTTGACACGGATCTTGTCGGTCGCCAGCTCGAGGGCTGCGACCTTGGTGAGGCCGCGGAGCGCGAACTTCGACGACACGTAGGCGCCGTGCGCGCTCCATGCCCCGACGGATGCGGTCGAGAGGATGTTGACGATCACGCCGCCGGCTCGTCGGAGGTGGGGTAGCGCTGCCTGCATGCCGTGGAAGGCACCGAGGCAGTTGACGCGCCAGAGGTCCTCGAGGTCTCCGGGCGTCTCGCGCTCGATCGGGGCTCGCCGCAGCACCCCGGCGTTGTTGACGAGGATGTCGACGCGGCCAAAAGCCGCCGCACCGCGATCGATCAGCGCCGTCCATGACGCCGGATGGCGGACATCGAGGTGTCCGACGACGCAGTCGTCGCCGAGGCGCTCACTCACCGAGGCGAGCTCGTCGGTGAGGACGTCTCCGCCGACGATGCGAGCGCCGGCCTCGGCCAACCGCAGCGCGATCGCCCGACCCTGGCCCCGGGCCGCGCCGGACACCACGGCGACCTTGTCGTCGAGCTCCCCCATGACTCAGCCGAGGAGCGGGTCGAGGCGCGAGCGGTCGGCGTCGCTCAACGGGCGCAACGCTTCGCCCCTGCCGGGACGCCAGTAGACCTGGTCGGCGCGCCAGGCATCTGCGACGGAGCCGTTGCTTGTCGACCTTCATGCTGGCGAGCTTGGGAAGCTCGTCGGTCACCCGCACGAACGCCGGGCGCCACTTCGTGCCGAGGTCCGGCTGCTGGTCGAGGAAGGCGTCGAAGACGCCGGGGTCGAAGGTCGCGCCGGAGGCCAGCTCGAGTGCGACCATGACCCGGTCGCCGACGGGCTCGTCGGGCACCGCGTACACGGCAACGGAGCGGACGTCGGGATGGCGCCGCCACGATGGCCTCGACGGGCGCGGCGGCGAAGTTCTCCCCGTCGACCCGCAGCCACTCGTTGGAGCGTCCGGCGAAGTACAGCCAGCCGTCGGCGTCGCGGAAGGCGAGGTCGCCCGACCAGTACCAGCCGTCGCGGAAACGGCTGCTCGTGGCCTCCTCGTTCTTGTAGTAGCCCTCGAAGCCGCTGGTCGGTCGGGTCTCGACGATCTCCCCGATCGCCTCCTCGAGGTTGGTCGGGCGTCCATCGGCGCCCAAGGCCACGGGCGGGCACTCCTCGCCGGTCTCGGCGTCGAGCACCTTGACGCTCGACTCGGCGGATCCCAAGCGCCCCGCGGGGCATCGATGGGATCGCGCCGGATGATGATGATGCCCTCGGTGGACCCGTAGCTGTCCCGCACCGCGCACCCGAAGCGGCGGGCGAACTCCTTGATGTCCCGGGGCGACGCCTCGTTGCCGATCGCCAGCCGGAGCGGGTTGTCGGCGTCGTCGGGCTCCTCGAGGGGTCGCCAGGATGTAGTTCAGGACCTTGCCGGTGTAGGTGAGCATCGTCGCCCCGAAGCGGCGGACGTCCGGAAGCGTGCCCGACGCCGAGAACCGGCGGCGGGTGGCGATCGGGATGCCGGCGGTGATGGCCGATGCCCATCCCGTGAAGAGCGAGCTCGAGTGGAAGAACGGCAGCGGCGAGTAGACCGACGTCACCGGTCGCCGAGGTCGGCGATCGCCGCAACGTGTGAGCCGGTCCGCCGATACCGGCCCTGAGTGCACCGCACCGCCTTGGGCAGCCCCGTCGACCCGGACGTGAAGATGAGGAGGAAGAGGTCGTCCTCCTGGACCGGCCCGGTCGGGAGGGCGACCGCAATCGGCCAGGGCCGCCGCGTACTCGGCGCTGTCGACCAGCAGCACCCGGTCCGGTGGAACCCGGGTGTCGGCGCCGTCGAGCAGCGAGTGGATGGGCGGCGGCGGTGACGAGCAGCTGGCAGTCGGTGTGGCGGATCAGCTGGCCGAGCTGGTCGCCGCGGTAGGTCGAGTTGATGCCGACGATCACGCTTCCCGACAGGGCCGCTGCGGCGAGCCAGAAGAGGTAGTCGGGCACGTTGTCGAGCAGCACGCCGATGTGCGGCGGGCGGGCGCCGTCGCGAAGGTTCTCGAAAGAGTGCGGCGCGACGGCTCGCCTCGTCGACGAGCTGGCGGTACGTCCACGTGTGTTCCTCGAAGTAGAGGGCGTCTCCGTCGTACGTGGAGCGCCCACGCAGGACCTCTGCGACGGTCGTCACCGGCGCGACGGACCCACGACCAGGCCGGGACGGGGCCAGGTCGTCTCGACGACGCGTCCCGAGCGGGAGAGCGTGATGACGGCGCGACGGCGGTCGGCGTCCGCCAAAGGCGATGTTGGTGGTCATGTCGCCGGGAATCGGGTGGACGGTCACTTCCCGACCGTCGGGAGTGATCACGACGATCCCGTCGGCGATGGCCCCGACGACGATCCGCCCGTCATCCTCGACGGCGAGCGAGTCGAAGGAGTAGGGCGTCGCCGCGACGCAGACCCCGCCATGACGCACCGCGAGCGACCCCCCGGCCGCCGCCACCTGGCCGGGACCCGCGAGGTCCCACGCCCAGAGGCGCCCGGTGTGCGTCTCGGCGACGTACACGCGCCGGCCGTCGGGCGAGAGGCCCACGCCGTTGGGCCCGAGCAGCGGAAACGCCACCGCCTGGACGCTGCCGCCGTCCGGCGGGACGTAGTAGAGGCCGCCGCGGTCGACGCTCTCGTGCCGGCCCTTTCCGTGGTCCGTGAACCACAGGCCCCCGGCCTCGTCGAACACGAGGTCGTTGGGGCCGCGGAGCGGGCCGCCCGTCGCATCGGCGGTGGAGGACGGTGACGGCTCCGGTGGTCAGGTCGATCCGTTCGATCCACCCGCCGGAGAAGCCGGGCGGCTCGTTGGTGTGGGTGGCGCGGTCGATCGGGATCGACGTCCCGTCCTCGAGCTCGCTCCACAGGAAGCCGCCGTTGTTGGCGACGATCGCCGTCGTGGGCGTCTCGAGCGCCATCCCGTTGGGCCCGCCGCCCGGCGTCGCCACCACCGTCGTCTCGCCGGCGGCGAGCCGCAGGATCCGCCCCCCGTGGATGTCGACGACCAGGACGGCGCCGTCGTCCGCGATGACGGGCCCCTCGGTGAAGCCGAGGCCGGCGTCGAGGACCTCGAAGTCGAGTGGATCGTGAACCGTGACCTTCATCGGCCCCCCAAGAAGTCGAATTCGACTTCGATAATAATGTGCGCAGCCTGTTCGCCTAGGCGACGACGTAGTCGTCCATGTCGAGGGTCCGGGTCCACTCCCAGTACCGGTCGATCGGCCACGGCGACAGCGTGTACACCTTGCCCTGGGGGTTCTTGTAGTGGCTGTGGGTGATGGAGGGATGTGCCCACACCAGCTGGCCGATCTCCTCCTGGTGCCGCTCGGCGTACTCGTCGTGGGCCTCCCTCCGCACCTCGATGGTTCGCGCTCCCGACTCGAGCACCCGGTGGATCGCCTCCATCGCGTAGTGGATCTGGTACTCGGAGTGGTAGAAGAGGCTGGCACCGTGCGCCAGGTTGGTCCCCGGTCCGTACATGCAGAACAGGTTCGGGAAGTTGGGAATGGTGATGCCGAGGTAGGCGGTCGGCTCGTCGCCCCACTGCTCCCGCAGCGACGTGCCGTTGCGCCCGGTCATCTCCATCGGGGCGAGGAACTCGTTGTGCCGGAACCCGGTCGCGTAGCAGATGACGTCCGCCTCGTGGAGGACGCCGTCCACGGTGACGACGCCCTCGGGCACGATTCGATCGATGCCGGTGCGCACGTAGTCGACTTGCGGCTTGGCCAGGCAACGGAGCCAGGACCCGTTGTCCTGCAGCACGCGCTTGCCCATGGCGGGATAGTCGGGGGTGGTCTTTTCGATCAGGTCCGGTCGGTCGGCCAGCACCGACTGCATCCACGCCGCCAGCAGGTCCCGCCGCTGGGCGTTGGTCGCGTTGACCGACTGGCCCGCCTCGTCGTGGTGCTCGGGGTCGATCCGGTACTGCTCCGTGCCGATGGCGATCCCGGGGAACGTCATGAGGAACCGGAACCAGCGTGCGTAGAAGGGAAGGTGACGCAGCGCCCACCGGTCGCCGGGCGGCACCGTCGCGTGGTACATCAGGTTGGGGATGATCCATTGCGCGGTGCGCTGGAAGATCGTCAGCTGCTCGACGCGGTCGGCGATCGTCGGTGCGATCTGGAAGCCGCTGGCCCCGGCGCCCACGAGCGCGAAGCGCGAGCCGGTGATGTCCAACCCGTCGGGCCATCGAGCCGAGTGGAAGGACGGTCCGGCGAAGTCGTCGCATCCCCGGGATGTCGGGAAGCCTCGGCAGGTTGAGCGAACCGACGGCGCTGATCACGAAGCGCGCCTCGAGCACCTCCTCGGCACCGTCCGGTCCCTGCACCGCGACCCGCCACCGCGCGGCGGACTCGTCCCACTCGACCGACTGGACGGTCGTGCCGAACCGGCAGTGGGACTGCAGCCC
Source organism: uncultured Actinomycetes bacterium (assembly GCA_963773635.1). Taxonomy (GTDB): domain Bacteria; phylum Actinomycetota; class Acidimicrobiia; order Acidimicrobiales; family RAAP-2; genus CAVZBW01. The sequence goes on from CAVZBW010000005.1 coordinate 2,936,738, forward strand.
GTACTTGGTCGACGATGCTCGACGAAGTAGTCCTGGAGCTCCGGCTGCTGGCAGTAGTACTCGCTCCAATGGTCACCCGGCTCGAAGGAATAGCAGTACTGGTGGCTGCCGACGTCCACCCGGGCTCCGGGGTAGCGGTTCTCCCACCAGGTCCCGCCGGGCCCGTCGTTTTTGTCGACGATGGTGAACGGCAACCCTGCCTGGGCCAGCCGGATGCCGGCGAGGATGCCCGACTCGCCGCAGCCGATCACGACGACGGGCGACGCCGACCTGCGCTTCGGCCGAGATCTCCGTGCCCCCAGGAGATGGCGCCGGCGTCGGCACCGTCGAATTGCATGTCCTCGATGAACATGCCCTCGAGCGAGCCACCGACGGGCCGGCGTCCCAGGAACTCCATCATCTCCCGCAAGAGCTCGTGAGGGAGGGTGTGCGGGCGGCATCCCCCGTCTCGATACGCGGCGATCGCGGGCAGTGCCCGGCGGCGCACCTCGGCGAGCTCGTCGTCGGGCATCCGACCCTGAAACTCGGTGGACACCGCCACCCGTGGTCTGATCTCTCCACGGATCCACGACGGATCGCCGGTCATGTGGACGAGCGAGCACATCAGTGCCGGCACGCTGACTTGCTCCAGCGCGGCGGCGATCGCCTGGTCGTCGTCGTCGAACGGTTCCCCCGCATGGGGGTTGCGGCCCACCATCGGGTAGACGATAGCTGCGCCGGGGTCCGCCGTCCCGGGCGCACGTTCGCGTCGACGCGTCTGCGGCCAGTGGCTCAACTGGAGCGGCTCAACTGGAGAGGAGCTGCCGGCCTCCGTTCATCGGCCCGGGAGCCGGGTCGTGATCTCCTGGATGAACCAGCCGTTGCCGTCCGGGTCGCGGAACGAGACGAACGAGCCGTAGCTCTCGTGGTCCGGCGCCGGGCCGGTGACCCGTGCGACCTGTCCGGCATGGTGAAAGACCCCGCCGGAGTCGTGGAACACCTCGCTCGCTTCCACCCCCCGGCCGGTCAGTTCGGCCCGCGCCGCCTCGATGTCGTCGACGACCAGTTGCAGACCCTCGGCCGAGCCCGGTGCGGCCGAGGTGAGCCCGCTGCCGATGATGATCGAGCACGCCGATCCTGGAGGGGTCAGCTGCACCACCCGAAAGCCCTCCGCACCGGCGATGTCGGCATCGAGCCGCCACCCCAGCATCTGGTAGAAGGCCTTGGCCCGGTCCACGTCGGAGACGGGCACGACCACCACTTCGAGCCTCATGTCCATGACTGCGCTCCTGTCGATTTGGAGGTGACGCCCTGTCGCCATGGCCGGGTGGACGGGACGCCCGACATGATCGCGCTCCTGGCGCCCCGTCGCCTCCCTCCTCGCCCGGGAGGGGCTCTCAATATGGCGAGGGCTGGTTGAAGATGATGGCGAGGCTGACGATCCGGTCTCCACGGATGCCGAAGTAGCTCGACATGACGAGCTCCTCGGGCAGGTTGGTCTTGTCGTAGGTGCCGTCGTACCTGGCCCGCACGATGACGTCCCCATGGTGGTCGATGACCTCGCGCACGTCCATCGTGACGCGATCGCCGATGAATTCCTTCGCCATGAATCGCCGGATCGCATCGGCGCCCGCGATCTCGCGGCGATTGTCGTTGACGTAGGCATCGGCGGCGAACGTCGCCATGATCCGGTCGAGATCGAAGCTGTTGATGGCCGAGATGTGCTCTGCGACCACGCCGGATCGCTCGGCGGACTCGGGGTGCTCCGAGGTCAGGGGGTGCTCGGTGGTCATGCGGTTGTCCTCCTCGTAGGGATCGGGGGTCTCCTCACACCGTCACCGGTCCTGTCGGGGGAGTGTCAACCCCGTCCTCGGGCTTGAAACTCCCCCCGGGGGAGATCCGATACTGGTGGGGTGCGACCCTCGCTCTCGATCGGCGACTTCTCGCGAGCGACGCATCTGAGCATCAAGGCGTTGCGCTACTACCACCAGGTGGGCCTCCTCGAGCCCGCCGAGGTCGACCCGGCGACGGGGCATCGGCGCTACACGTCCGATCAGATCGTGAGCGCGCAGGTCATCAAGCGGCTGCGCTCCCTCGACATGCCGGTCGACGAGGTCGGGGCGGTGATCCGCACGGCGGACGTCGAGAGACGCAACGACCTGATCTCGGTCCACCTCGGCCGACTCGAGGACGCCCTCGCCCGGACGCAGGAGGCGACCGCATCCCTGCGCGATCTCCTCCAGCCCCACGAGGAGCCGGCGGTCGCGGGCTTCGAGCACCGCAGGATCGAGGCCACCAAGGCGGCGGCCGTCCACGACGTGGTCGACCTCGAGGACATCTCGTCGTGGTTCCCGGGAGCGTTTGGGGAGATCCACGCCGTCCTGGGCGCGCAGAGGCTCCGCCCGGTCGGGGTCGGAGGCGGAATCTACGCGACCGAGCTCTTCTCGCACGAGCGGGGCGAGTGCACCGTCTTCGTTCCCTCGAGCGGGACCCTCCGTCCTGCCGGTCGCGTCGAGCAGCTGGTCGTGCCGGCGGTGGAGCTGGCACTCACCACACATGTCGGCAACCACCGGGACATCGACCGCTCGTACGGTGCCCTTGCGGCCTACGTGGCCGAGCACGCCATTGCGGTGGAGGGTCCCATCCGCGAGTACTACGTGATCGGCCGCCGCGAGACCTCCGATGAGGCACGGTGGGTCACCGAGATCGGCTGGCCCATCTTCGACGTTGGATCGGGCCGCTCGGCCTGACCGCTGCTCCCCGGGGCGCACGCCGATGGTCCCGGGAAGTATGGCGACCGACCGCTAGCATTCGCACGGCCGCCCGCAGGAGGTCTCGCGTCCACCGGTGATCAAGTACATCGGATCCAAGAGAAGGCTCGTACCCGTTCTCGGGGAGATGCTGGCCTCCAGCGGTGCGTCGACCGCACTCGATCTCTTCACCGGCACCACACGGGTGGCTCAGGAGTTCAAGCGTCGTGGCGCGTGCGTCACGGCCGTCGACACGGCCCGGTACTCCGAGGTCTTCGCGAGATGCCACATCCAGACGGACGGGAGCGTGGTCGACAAGGACGGTCTGCGCGAGGCGCTCGAGTACCTCAATGCCCTGCCTGGGCACGCCGGCTACTTCACGGAGACGTTTTGCGTCCGATCGCGGTTCTTCCAACCCTTCAACGGTGAGAGGGTGGATGCGATCCGCGATCGGATTGAGTCGGACTTCCGGGGCAGCGACCTCTATCCGATCCTCCTGACCAGTCTCATCGACGCAGCTGATCGCGTCGACTCGACGACGGGACTGCAGATGGCCTACGTCAAGAGGTGGGCTCCCCGCTCGTACAACCGCCTGGAGCTTCGTGCGCCCGAGCTGTTGGTAGGTCCGGGGCGGGCGGTCCGGGCCGATGCGACCGAGGTGGTCGACGCACTGGGCGAGTTCGACCTTGCCTACCTGGACCCTCCCTACAACCAGCACCGCTACTTCACCAACTACCACATCTGGGAGACCCTGGTGGCCTGGGACGACCCCGACCACTACGGGACGGCGTGCAAGCGGGTGGACGCGCGCGAGGCGAGCAACAAGAGCCCGTTCAACCGCAAGCGCGAGATGCCCGACGCCCTGCGAGAGGTCATCCGCCGGGTGCGAGCCCGAGTGGTGGTTCTCTCGTACAACGACGAGTCCTGGATCTCGCTCGATCAATTGGTGGACTGGTGTTCCGTGCACGGCCACGTACGTGCACTGGCGTTCGACTCGAAGCGCTACGTGGGTGCGCAGATCGGCGTCTACAACCCGAGCGGGCAACGGGTTGGCGAGGTGACTCGCCTGAGGAACCTCGAGTATCTGCTCGTCGCAGGACCGAAGTCAGAGGTCGAGGCGTTGGCCGCCCCGCACCTGGCCGGCGCCCGGGGCGTCGGCCCTCAGCGATCCGGAAGGCCGGCAAGCTCGGCTTCTGCCAACCGCACCTGCCTCGCGTAGCCGCGCTCGAGGGACTGGCGGCGCGCCAACTCGAGGTGCTCGCGTGCCCGGTCGAGGTCTCCGGGCCGGTCCCGAGCCTGGAGCATCCGACCCAAGGCAAGGTGCCCTCGCGTCTCGGCAAAGCGCAGGTTCCCCCTGGTGGTGAGCTCCGCGGCTCGACTGAGGTACGACTCGGCCTCGTCGTAGCGTCCGAGAACCGCTGCGAGGCCGCCCAGGGGATTGGCGACGGGCCCGTTGTTGGAGGTGAGTTGCTCGTTGGCGATCTGGTCGCGGTAGGGCGCGAGGAGGTCGAAAAGCAACTGCGCAACCGAGGCGGCTCGCAGCTCGATGGCAGAGTAGGCATAGGACAGGATCGTGTCGAGCCATGCCGCGTCCTCCGGAACCGAGGCGAACCCGTCGCTGGCGGCCTCCTCCAGGAGTCCCCTGGCTCGACTCTCTTCGTCTCCGTCGACGAGTGCGGCGACCAGGACCGCCCGGTAGGCCGGGGCGTCGGGGTGCTCGTCGAGCAACTGCTCGATGAGCGGGACCAACTCGCCCATGCGACCCTGCTGGAGCCGCACGACCGCCAATTGGCCTCCGTAAAACGAGAGGGCGTCGGGTTGTCCCGTGTCCATCCCGATGCGGAGAGCGCGGTCGGCGAGGCTCTCGGCCCGGTCGGGTTCGCCGACCATCAATGCCTCCGTGGCTTCGTGGACGGCATGGGCCCACAGCCAGGTGGGCTCGCGTAGCCGCTCGATCATCCCCCTCGCCCTCTCGAGGCAACGCGCGCCGAGCTCGAAGTCACCTCCCTGGATGGCGGTCTTCCGGCGAACGGTGAGCGCACGCAGGAGGAGTCCCGGATCACCGAGCGACTCCGCGAGCTCCAGCGACTCGATGGAGTCTCGAAGCCGCCGCTCGTGCAGCCAGGGAACCGAAATTGCCGCCTGCACGCGATCCGCAACGACGAGGAAGGTCTCGCGGTCCCCGATCCTTCGTGCCATGGACATCGCCTGGTCGGCGAGCTCGAGGCGCCGGCTCAGGAGGCTGCCGAAGGTCAGCTCGGTGCAAAGGGTGGCGAGGAGGACCGCGCCCTCCCGGCTGTCCGAGCGCGGCAGCGAGGCGAGCGCCGCCTCGAGAACGGAGATCCTCTCCGTATCGATGCCAAAGGCCGAGCTGACCATGCCCCGGTTGTTGCCGAGCGCGGCCGACACGAGCCGGTCGGTGTCGGAGAGATCCCGGGCACGCCGTGCGGCGTCGAGGAAGGTCTCCCGATATTCGGAGGACCCGGCCTGCCGCTGAGCGTTGCCGAGCCCGAGCAGAAGGTCCACCTGGAGGTGGGGATCCGCGTTGGTCTCGTCCTGGAGCAGTGCCAGTGCCTGGGAGAAGTGCCGCAACGCCTCGTCCGGCGCCAGAGCCTCGAGGGCCGCCTTGCCGGCCTGCAACCCGTAGGAGACGGCCTTGGCCACCTCGACCGGCCGGGTGGCGTTGGACCAGTGATAGGCGAGCTCCGCGACGCGTCGACCCGGCACGCCCTGGCACGCCGCCTCGATGGCCTCCGCCACGCTGCGGTGGGCGCGCGCCCGGCGGGTCGCGCCGAGTTCCTGGTACAGGGTGTGCTGCACCAGGGCATGGGAGAAGGTGTAACGGCCCGGGCGCTCGGTAACCTCCCGCACGAGCGCGGCTGAGCTCGCCCCGTCGAGGATGTCCAGCAGCTCGTCCTCGGAGCGCTCGCTCACCGTGGACAGCAGGTCGAGGTCGAACTCCCGCCCGATGACCGACGCAAGGGACAGGACCCGCCTGGCTCCCTCCCCCAACCGGGCGACACGGGAGGCCACGACCTGCACCACGCTCTCGGGCAGTGTCCACCTCTCGAGGCCGTCGCGGGCTCGCCAGCGACCAGACTCGGTTCGGTAGATGACGCCGGTCTCGTAGAGGTGGGCCAGGACCTCCCCGACGAAGTAGGGGTTGCCTTCCGTCTCCCGGTAGAGGGCGAGCGCGAGCTCGTGACCGGGTTCGGCGAGGTCGTGCCCAGCCGCGGCCTCGAGGAAGGCGACGACGCCGGCATCGTCGAGACCGGAGAGCGCGATCTCGCTCACCCTCGGCTCTCTCCGGAGAGTGACCAGGGCGGAGGTGAGCGGGTGGGCGTCGGTGAGCTCCGAGCGGCGATAGGTGCCGATGACGAGGAGCCGGATGGTGTCGTCGCTCGTCACCAGGAGACGGAGGAGCTGGAGGCTCGCCTTGTCGGCCCATTGGAGGTCGTCGAGCACGAGGACCAGGACCTGGGACTGCGCCACCTGGCTCAGCAGACCGACGGCGGCGCCCAAGAGGAGGTAGCGCTCGGTGTCCGGATCGGAGCTCTGCCGGACCGGGAGCTCGCCCAGTCGCTTGCCGAGGGCGGGCACCATCCGGGCCAGCTCGGCACCGTAGGTGTGGACGTGCGAGGCGAGGATCTCGTCGGGCGCGGAGGCGACGTAGTGGTGCAGGGCCTCGGCAAACGGACCGTAGGGCGCGGCGAGGTCCTCGTCGCAGCGCCCGAGCAGGACGCAGGCACCCGCCTCGTGGGCGAGGCGCGCCGCGTGGGCGGCCAGGGCCGTCTTGCCGACTCCGGGATCGCCCGAGACAAAGACGACCTCCCGACCGTCACCCGCCGTCACCCTCTTGAGGGCGTCGGCCAGATGGGCGACCTCGCCCTGGCGTCCGACCAAGCCGACGGCGGGTGCGATCGCCAGCCGGGTGGGGAGCGGGACCGGGCCGCTGACGGCCTCTGCCTCGGGGAGGGGATCCCAGGACACCTCGAGGACCTCGATGGGCTCGGGCAACCCCTTGAGCTGCATCTCGCCCAGAGCATGGAGGGTGTGGGCGATGCGACGCCCCGCCATCATCCTCACGAACTCGGTGGTGAGGATCTGGCCACCCCGAGCCTGGGCGCACAGCCGCGCCGACTCGACGACCGGGTCGCCAAAGTAGTCATCCCCCTCTCGGCTGGCCTCCCCGGTGCTGAGCCCCACCCGCAGCCCCAGGGCGCGCTCGCCGGTCCGGTTCTCCCGGTCGACGGCCTGTTGCATGGCCACTGCGCAGGAGAGGGCGGCCGAGCTGCTGGGGAACACCACCATGATCCCGTCGCCCAGGTTCTTGACCTCGGTGCCACCCGTCGAGGCGATGGCCTTGCGCAGCGCAGAAAAGTGTGCCCGGCGCAGCGAATCTGCGGCCTCGGGCGTGAGCGACGAGGCAAGCTCGGTCGATCCGACGAGATCCGTGAATAGGACTGTGACGTTCTCCGTCTGGGCCATCTGTTCCCCAACCCCTCTTGGGTGACCGCCACAGTAGGGGGGGCCGAACGCCGCTGTCGAACCTCAGGACGCGGGCAGCGAGGCGAGCTCCTCCTCGACCTTTCGGGCCACCATGGCGTAGTCATGATCGCGTGCCAGGCCCTTGGCCCGGGAGAGGTGCTCCCGGGAGCGTTGGGGGTCGCCCGGTCGTCTCCGAGCCGCCAGCATCCGACCCCATCCGAGCTCGACGCGTGCCTCTGCGTACTTGAGGTGCCCGCGAGCGGTGAGCTCGGTGCCCTCCGACAGGTAGGACTCGGCGTCGTCGAAGCGACCGAGCACGGTGGCCAGACTGCCCAGAGGGTTGGCGATGGGGCCGTTGTTACAGGTCGGGTGCTCGTGCACGACCTGTCCTCGGTAGGGGGCCAGCAGGTCGTGCAGCTGCTGCGCGACGGCAACCGCCCGCAGCTCGATCGCGACGTACGAGTAGGCAAAGAGGGTGTCGAACCAATTCGCATCCTGGGGCACGATCGAGAAGCCCTCTCTGGCGGCGATCTCGAGCCGCTCTGCAGCCTGGCGACGGTCACCCATCTCCAGGAAGGCCACCGTGCGCACGGCGGGGAAGATCTGGCTCTCGGGGTTGTCGAGGATCACCTGATCGAGGAGGGGTACCAGCTCCGCCAGGCGACCCTGCTGGAGCCGGGCGACCGCGAGCTGGCCGCCATAGAAGGCCAGCGCATCGGGCTGACCGGTGTCCATACCGATCCGCAGGGCCCGTTCGGCGCGTGCCTCGGCCTCCCCGGGGTCGCCCAGCATCAGCGCCTCGGTTGCCTCGTGCACCGCGTGGAGCCAGAGAAAAGCGGGCTCCTTGAGCCTCTCGCTCAGCTGCCGTGCTCTCTCGAGGCAACGTGCGCCGAGCTCGAAGTCGCCGGCCTTGAGCGCAGTGAGCCGGCGGCTGGTGACGGCGCGGAACAAGAGCCCCGGGTCCCCCAGGGACTCGGCGAGCTCGAGTGCCTCGATGGAGTCCCGCAGACGCCTCTCGTGCAGCCAGGGCACCGAGAGGGGTGCGTGGACGAGGCAGGCCACGAGGACGGAGGTCTCGTCGTCCCCCAGCCGGTGCGCGATCGCGTGGGCCTCGTCGGCGAGCTCGATGCGCCGGCTCAGGGGACTGCCCAGGGTCAGCTCGGCGCACAGCGTGCCGAGGAGCAGGGCACCCTCCCTGCTGTCCCCGGCAGGCAGCGCGCCGAGGGCAGCCTCGAGGATGGAGGTGCGCTCCACGTCCACGCGCGCGGACGAGCTCACCACCCCCCGGTTGTTGCCGAGGGCTGCGGCGACCAGCCGGTCGGTGTCGCCGAGGTCCTGGGCACGGTGGGCGGCGTCGAGGAAGGTCTCTCGGTAGGAGGGGATCCCGGCTTGGCGCTGGGCGGTGGCCAGCCCGATCAACAGGTCGACACCGAGGAGGGGGTCCTGTGTGGGGTCGTCTTGGAGAAGCGCCCAGGCCTGGGAGAAGTGGCGGAGGGCCTCGTCCGGCGCCAGCGCGTCGAGCGCAGCGAGTCCCGCCTGGTACCCGTAGGAGATGGCCTTGGTCATCTCGACCGGCCTGGTGGCGTTGGACCAGTGATGGGCCAGCTCCACCACCCGGCCGCCGGGATTGCCGCTACACCCGGCCTCGATCGCCTCCGCGACGCTGCGGTGCACCCGCGACCGGCGCGTGGCGCCGAGGTCCTGGTACAAGGTGTGCTGGATGAGTGCGTGGGGAAACGTGTAGCGCCCGGGCAACTCCTCGATCTCGCGCACCAGCGCGCCCGAGGTCGCGGCGTCGAGGATGTCCAACAGCTCGTCCTCCGAGCGCTCCGTCACGGCCGCGAGCAGGTCGAGGTCGAACTCCCTCCCGATGACCGAGGCAAAGGACAGGACCTTTCGCGCGTCCTCGCCCAGCCGCGCCACCCTCGATCCGATGACCTGTCGGACGCTCTCGGGCAGCGTCATGTTCTCGAGACTGCCCCGGGGCGCCCATCGGCCGGTCTCGCCCTCGTACGCGATCGCCCCCGTCTCGGACAGGTGGCGGAGGACCTCGCCGACGAAGTACGGGTTGCCGTCGGTCTCCCGGTAGAGGGTGTGGGCAAGCTCGAGACCCGGCTCCCGGAGGTCGTGACCGGCTGCCGCCTCGACGTAGGCGACGACGCCGCGGTCGTCGAGCCCGGCCAGGTCGATCTCGCCCACCCCGCGCTCCCTTCGGAGCGATACCAGGGCGGAGGTGAGCGGGTGGGTCTCCGTGAGATCCGAGCGGCGGTACGTGCCGACGATGAGCACCCGATCGGCACGGTCGCTGGTCACGATGTGGCGGAGCAGCTGCACGCTCGGCTTGTCGGCCCAGTGGAGGTCGTCCAGCACGAGCACGAGCGGTTGGTCTTTCGAGATCTCCTCCAGCATGGCCAGCACCGCGCCAAAGAGCAGGTAACGCTCCGTGTTGGGATCGGAGCTCTGCGGGGCCGGGAGCTCCCCCAGGCGCTGGCCGAGCGAGGGCACCATCCGAGCCAGCTCCGCCCCGTGGCCCTGCACGTGCGAGGCGAGGGTCTCCTCCGGCGCGGACTTCACGTAGTGGTGGAGGGCCTCCACAAACGGACCGTACGGAACGGCCAGGTCCTCGTCGCAGCGGCCGAGCAGGACGCAGGCACCGGCGTCAAAGGCCACACGCGCCGTGTGTGCGGCGAGCGCGGACTTCCCCACGCCCGGGTCCCCGGAGATCAAGACGACCTCTCGACCGTCCCCCGCGGTCACCCGTTTGAGGGCGTTGGAGAGCACGTTGGCTTCGGTCTCACGGCCGATCAGCCCCACCGAGGGAGCGATCGCCAGGCGGGGGGGCAGGGGGATGGATGTCGACGGGGCGTCGTCCTCGACCACCGGTTCCCAGCCGACCTCCAGGACCTCGAGAGGCTCGGGCAGTCCCTTCAGCTCGATCTCGCCCAAGGGGCGGAGCGCGTGGCCGATGCGGCGCCCCGCCATCATCCTCACGAACTCGGTGGTGAGGATCTGGCCGCCCTCGGCCTGGGCGCACAGGCGCGCCGCCTCGACGACCGGGTCCCCAAAGTAGTCGTCGCCCTCCCGGGTGGCCTCCCCCGTGCTCAGTCCCACGCGCAGGTCGGCGATGGGGCCGCCCTGTCGGTTGCGTCGGTCGACGCCCCGCTGCATGTCCACTGCACACGTCATCGCGGTGGAGCTGCTTCGGAACACCACCATGATGCCGTCGCCGAGGTTCTTGACCTCCGTGCCGCCCGACGATGCGACCGCCCGGCGCAGCTCGGAGAAGAGCGCCCGGCGCTGTGAGTCGGCGGTCTCCGGCGTGGGCGGCGGCGCAAGGTCGGTCGACTGCACGAGCCCCGTGAACAGGACTGTGACGTTCTCGGTCTGCCCCACCCGGTCTCCCCGCTCCCGCTCCTCCCCCCGCCACAGTAGGGGGAACGAGCCGACTCATGCCCCGCCGGCGCTACCGGAAAACCGTGCCCCCGTCCACGCTGATGACCTGGCCGTTGATCCACTCCCCGTCGTCCGATCCGAGCAGGGCGACCATCGCCGCGATGTCTTCGGGCTTGCCGAGGCGTGCACTTCGCGTCATGCCGAGGGCGCGGTCGCGGAATTCCGGCGCGATCGAGTCCCGCACCGGCCCCGTGAGCACCAGGCCCGGGGCCACCGCGTTGGCGCGGATCCCCTGCTTGCCCCAGCGGGAGGCGATGTGACGGACGAGGGCGTTGATCGCGCTCTTGGCCATGGCGTACGACGGCCGCTCCGGCTCGCCGACGAAGGAGGCGACGGAGCTCGTGAACACGAGCGCGCCACCGCCTCGCCGGAGGAGCTCCGGCACGCCGTGCCGGGCGCAGAGGAGGTAGCCGCGCATGTTGACCTCCATCGTGCGGTCGAAGACCTCGAGCGGAACGTCGACCACGTTGCTGTCGCGCCCGATGATGTCGGGGGACAGGTCGGCCGCGTTGGCGTGCAGGAGGTCGAGGCCCCCGTGCTCGGCGACCGCAAAGCCCACGAGCTCGGCCACCGAGGCGTCGTCGCTCGTGTCGGTCGTCCGTGCGGCGGCCCGACCCCCTCGCTCGACGATCTGCTGCGCCACGGCCTGCGCGGCCGAGCCGTTGAGGTCGCCCACCACCACGGTCGCGCCCTCCTCGGCGAGCCGCAGGCAGGTGGCCGACCCGATCCCGCCCGCACCCCCGGCGACCACTGCGACCTTTCCGGCAAGCCCTCTCATTGGTCTCCTCCAACGATTCGTGCGTCTGAGCCGGGCAGCATCGTCTGCAGGGGGCGGCACCCAGGCTCCTTGCCGCCCACCCTGCCCAGCGCGTCGTCGACGGCATCGTAGGTGGCCGGCGACTCGTCCCGCCCGACTCCTACTCCCGCAGGGCCGAGCGCACGACGGCGCCCACGGCATCGGTCTCCACGAGGAACCCGTCGTGGCCGACCGGGGACTCGATGGCGACGAGCTGCACGGCGTCCGGCAGGAGGGCCGCGAGCTCCTCCTGAAGCTCGAGCGGGTACAGGCGATCCGAGGACAGGCCCGCCACGCTCACCTCGGCGCGGACCCGCGCCAACGCCCTCTCGATCCCACCGCGTCCGCGACCGATGTCGTGGTGGTTCATCGCCTCGCTCAGCACGACGTAGGAGTTCGGGTCGAAGCGGGACAGCAGCTTGTCGCCATGGTGTTCGAGGTAGGACTCGATGGCGTAGCGGCCGCCCTTGAACGGGTCCTCCTCCCCCTGGGGAGTCCGTCCGAACCGAGTCGCGAGCTCCGCTGGGGACCGATAGCTCACCTGCCCGATGCCGCGCGCGATCGCCATGCCGCGCCTCGGGCCCTCTCCCGCGCCGGCCGAGTAGTAGTCGCCTCCGAGGTAGCCGGGGTCGGCCCTGATGGCGCGCACCTGGAGGGAGGACAGCGCGATCTGCTCGGCGGTCGAGGAGGCCCCCACGGCGAGGACCACGGCCCGTCGGACGCGCTCGGGTTGGTCGACCAGCCACTCGAGCACGCGCATGCCACCCATGGACCCGCCGATCACCGCCGTCCAGCGCTCGATGCCGAGGCGGTCGGCCAACGCCACCTCCACCGCCACCTGGTCACGAATGGTGAGGATCGGGAAACGGGAGCCGTAGGCCCGGCCGTCGGGCGCGAGCGACGAGGGCCCGGTGGTGCCCTGGCAGCCACCGAGCACGTTGGGGCAGACCACGAAGAAGCGGTCGGTGTCGATCGCCGCCCCCGGCCCGATGATCGGGTCCCACCAACCGGCCGTCGGGTGCCCGGGACCCACCGGGCCCGCGGCGTGGGAGTCTCCGGTGAGCGCGTGCAGGACCAGGACGGCATTGGAGCGCCGATGGTCGAGCGCGCCCCAGGTCTCGAACGCGACGTCCACGAACGGCAGCCACCCCCCGGCTTCGAGGGTGAGCCCCTCGGTCGCCACCCGCGCGAGTTGCCTCCGGCCCGGATCGTCCCCCGGACGCCAGTACCCGGGAGCGGCCGGCGGAGTCAAGTGCCCTTGGCCGCCCGGAACCCGGCCTCGAGGTCGGCCAGGATGTCGTCGATCGTCTCGATGCCGACGCTCAGGCGCACCAGGTCCGGGGTCACGCCCGTGGTGAGCTGCTCCGCCTCGTTGAGCTGGGAGTGCGTGGTCGACGCCGGATGGATGGCCAGGCTGCGGACATCCCCGACGTTGGCCAGGTGACTGAACAGCTCGAGTCCCTCGATGAAGCGGCGGCCGGCCTCGATGCCGCCCTCGATGCCGAAGGCCAGGATGGCGCCGCCGCCCTTGGGGAGGTAGCGCTGCTGCCGCTCGTGCCACGGGCTGGACTCGAGGCCCGGGTAGGCCACCCAGCTCACCTCGTCCCGGCGCTCGAGCCATTGCGCCACCTTGGTGGCGTTGTCCACGTGGCGCTCCATGCGCAGGCTCAGCGTCTCCAGCCCCTGGAGGAACAGGAACGAATTGAGCGGTGCGATGGCCGGCCCGGTGTCCCGCAGGTACTGCAGGCGTGCCTTGAGCACGAAGCGCGCCGGAAAGAGTGCCTCGGGCAGCTGCGAGAAGACGAGCCCGTGGTAGCTCGGATCGGGCTCGGTGAAGTTGGGGAACCTCCCGCTCGCCTCGTAGGCGAAGGCCCCGCCGTCGACGATCACCCCCCCGATGGACGTGCCGTGGCCCCCGATGAATTTGGTGGCCGAGTGCACCACGATGTCCGCGCCGTAGCTCAAGGGGCGGGCCAGGTAGGGAGTGGCCACCGTGTTGTCGACCACGAGCGGGATTCCGTGGGCGTGCGCCACGCCGGAGACCCCCTCAAAGTCGAGCACGTCGCCCTTGGGGTTGCCGAGCGTCTCTGCGAAGAAGGCCTTGGTGTTGTCGCGCACGGCGCGTTGCCACTGGTCCAGGTCGTCCGGCTCGTCGATGAAGGTGACCTCGATGCCCAGCTTGGGCAGCGTGTAGTGCAACAGGTTGTACGTTCCGCCGTACAGCGAAGCCGACGAGACCACGTGGCCCCCGTTCTCGGCCAGGTTCAACAGGGTGAGGGTCTCCGCGGCCTGCCCGCTGGCGGTCGCCAGCGCGGCCACCCCGCCCTCGAGCGAGGCGATGCGCTCCTCGAAGACGGCCTGCGTCGGGTTCATGATCCGGGTGTAGATGTTGCCGAGCTCCTCCAGCCCGAACAGCGCGGCGGCGTGCGCGGTGTCGCGGAACGTGTAGCTCGTCGTCTGGTAGATCGGAACCGCTCGGGCGCCGGTCGTCGGGTCGGGCGAGGCGCCGGCGTGAACCTGGCGGGTCTCGAAGCCCCAATCGGGCATGTGCACTCCTTGGTAAGGGGGACGCCCTGCTCGCGCCCCCGATTTCACGGTGTAGGCATACGGGCGATGAGTCCGGCAAGATTAACCCGATAAAGTCGACGATTCAACTCGGGTTTTTCTCCCCTGGTCAGCCCCCGTCGGGCGGAGCGGCGGACGCCCTAGGCACCAGGCCTCGTGTCCAACGCCCGGGTCAGGTCGGCTACCAGGTCGTCGGCGTCCTCGAGACCAACCGAGAGCCGGAGCAGTGCAGGGTCCACGGAGAGGGCCGATCCGGCCACCGACGCGTGGGTCATCCGCCCGGGGTGCTCGATCAGCGACTCGACCGCCCCGAGGGATTCCGCGAGGGTGAAGATGGAGGTCGACGCGGCCACCTCGAGGGCGCGAGGCTCGCCTCCTCGCACCGTGAACGAGACCATTCCCCCAAACGAGCGCATCTGGCGGCGCGCCACGTCGTGACCCTCGTGCCCGGGCAACCCCGGGTAGTAGACGCGCTCCACGGACGGGTGGCCCTCGAGGGCTTCGGCGACCCGGCCGGCATTCTCGGCGTGCCGGTCCATCCGGACGGCGAGGGTCTTCACTCCGCGCAGGACGAGGAAGCAGTCGAAGGGCCCGGGCACCGCGCCGGTGGCGTTTTGTAGGAACCCGATTCGCTCGGCGATCCTGGCCTGGGAGGTGGCGACGAAGCCCCCGACCACGTCGCTGTGGCCGCCCAGGTACTTGGTCGTCGAGTGGACCACCACGTCGGCGCCGAGCGACAGGGGCCGCTGGAGGTAAGGGGTGGCAAAGGTGTTGTCCACCACCACGATGGCGTTGCGCTCGTGGGCGATCTCTGCCAGGGCGCCGATGTCGGCGATGCGCAAGTAGGGGTTGGACGGCGTCTCCACCCAGACGAGGCGAGTCTCCGGCCGCCACGAGGCGAGCACCTCGTCGCGGTCGCTGAGGGCCACCGGGCTCGAGTGCACGCCGACGGAAGCGTGGACCTGGGAGAGGAGCCGGTAGGTCCCTCCGTAGACGTCGTTGCCGATCAGGACGTGATCTCCCGGATCGAGCAGCCGCAGGATCGCGTCCTCGGCGGCGAGCCCGCTCGAGAAGGCGTGTCCGTGCGCCGCCCCCTCGAGCGTGGCCAGGCATGTCTCGAGGGCGGCGCGCGTCGGGTTGGCGGACCGGCTGTACTCGTAGCCCCGGTGCACGCCCACCTCCGAGTGGCGGAACGTGGTCGTCTGGTAGATGGGGGGCACCACCGCGCCGGTCGAGTCGTCCGGTGCTTGCCCGGCATGGATGGCGAGCGTCTCGAAGGCCAGCTCGTCGTCGACCTCGCCCATCGTCAGCCACGCTCCAGGAACGCGAGCAGGTCCGAGCGCGTCAGGACCCCCACCGGACGGCCTCCGTCGAGCACGAGCACGGCGGGGAAGGCGTGCAGGCGGTCGGCCACGCGGTCGACACTTTCGCCCTGACCCACCGTGGGCATGGGCGGCTCCATGATCGAGCTCACCGGCAGGTCGAAGATCTCCGGGTGGTGCAGGGTCTGTTCGAGGAGGAGGCGGTCCGTCACCGCGCCCACGACCTCGGCCAGCGCCAAGGGGGGCTCGGCCTGGACGACGGGAACCTGGGAGACGCCGTACTCCTCGAGGACCGCGGCCGCCGCCCGGACCGTCTCCGAGGGATGGACGTGGACGAGCGGGGGAAGCCGGCGCCCCTTCGCGGCCAGGATGGTGGCGGCGGTCTGACCGGCCGCCCGGACGAACCCGTGGTCGGCCATCCATGCGTCGTCGTAGAGCTTGGAGAGGTACCCGCGACCGGAGTCCGGGACGAGGACCACGATCACGTCGTCGGGGCCGAGCGTCTTGCCGACCTCGAGGGCCGCCCACACCGCGGTACCGGTCGAGCCACCGACGAGGATCCCCTCCTGCCTCGTCACCCGGCGGGCCGTGAGGAAGGAGTCTCGATCGGAGACGGCGACCACGCGATCGACGACGTCGGGGTCGTAGGTGCTCGGCCAGAAGTCCTCGCCGATCCCTTCGACCAGGTACGGCCGTCCGCCGCCGCCGGAGTAGATGGAACCCTCCGGGTCGGCCGCGATCACCTGGACCTCTGGATTTTGTGCCTTGAGGTAGCGCCCGACGCCGGAGATGGTCCCCCCGGTCCCGACCCCTGCGACGAAGTGAGTGATCCGGCCGGCGGTCTGGCGCCAGATCTCGGGTCCCGTGGACCTCTCGTGGGCGGCCGGGTTCGCGGGGTTGCCGTACTGGTTGGGCTGGAAGGCACCGGGCGTCGACTCGGTGATCCGGTTGGCCACCGAGTAGTAGGAGTCGGGGTGATCGGGTGGCACCGCAGTCGGGCAGATCACCACCTCGGCACCGAAGGCGCGCAGGAGCTGCCGCTTCTCGTGGCCGATCTTGTCCGGCATCGTGAAGATGCACCGATAGCCGCGCTGGGCGGCCACCATGGCGAGGGCCACCCCCGTGTTGCCCGAGGTGGGCTCGACGATCGTCGCGCCCCGGCCGAGCAGGCCCGCGGACTCTGCGGCGTCGATCATGGCGAGGGCCGGGCGATCCTTGACGCTGCCTCCCGGGTTGAGGTACTCGAGCTTCGCGAGGAGGTGGCACGAGAGGTCGCGCCCGACCCGGTCGAGGCGCACCAACGGGGTGTTGCCGACCAGGTCGATGGCGCTGTCGACCACGTCCATCGGCGATCCGGGATCGGTCGCCGGCTCCACCGCGACACCGGCGGGGGGAGCGACGGGGCCATCGGTGTACAGCACGGTGGGGAAGCCGGCGTCGTGCACGTCGCGGGCGATCTCCACGGACAGCGGGGAATTGCCGACGACACCGACCAGGCCGGGGATGATCCCCCGCAACTCGCCGATCAGCGCCGGCGACGTCGACCGGGCGGGCACCTTCACGATGCGTCGGGCTCGAGCCGCCAGGCGGCGCGGTGCCTCGTCCGGCTCGACCACCAGGAGCACGTCGATCCTCGACATGGTGTCAGCTCCGACCGCTCGAAGGAGATCGATCCATGGCCCGGGTCAGCACGAGTCGGCGAGCGCTACGGCGCCGTCGTGGTCGTCGTAGTCGAGGTCGTGGTCGTCGTGCTCGAGGTCGAGGTCGTGGTCGTCGACCCCGTCGTGGTGGTGCGCGGCACCGTCGTGGTGGTGCGCGGCACCGTAGTGGTCGATCGGGGCGTGGTGGTCGTCGTCGACGTGGGTGCCGACGTCGTGGGGGTGACCGGCGTGGAGCTGCCGAGCGGCGAGATGACCGCGAAGCCCTCGACGAAAGCCTCCGCGTCGTTGGGTGGATTGGTCGCCGTGCTCGAGCAATTGACCTGGTTCAGGTTGATCCCGGCGAGCGAGGTGGCCTGGGGCGCGTCGATGGGACCGCGCGGCTTCTTGCCGACGCACGTGGGCACGTTCAAGTTTCCCTCTGGCGAGCCCCCGCCCGACTTGGGCGCCAGCAGGGCGTCGCGGTTCTTTTGCACCCAAGTGGTCAGCTGCTGGGCCCCCTGGCTGAAATTCGGCCCGACGCCGTCATCGACCCCCTGGCTCACGGCGAGGGCCGGGATGCCCCTCTGGAGCGCGGCGCGAGCTGCGCCCACGGTCCCCGAAACGTTGGCCAGAGGCCCGACGTTCTCCCCGTAGTTGATTCCCGAGACCACCAGGTTGGGTCGGGTCGAGACTCCCTGGTCGTCGATCGCCCAGACGATGGTGTCCACCGGAAATCCCGCGACCGCCTTGGCCGCGTAGCCGCTGGCGGTGGTGGCGTCGGTCACGGTCAGATTGCCACTGGTCTGCTCGCTGCCGGTGCCGCTCTCGTTGGTCGCCGGCGCCACTACCGTCACCTGTGTTCCCGGCAGCTTCCTCAAGGCCTGTACGGCCGCGTCGATTCCGGGAGCCCCGACGCCGTCGTCGTTGGTCACGAGGACGTGCAGCGTGCCGGCCGTCTGCGCGGTGGTCGACGTGCTCGAGCTGCTCGAGGTCCCTGAGCTGCATGCGGCGACGGCGACGGCGACGGCGACGAGTATGCCGAGCCGTGTGATCCCACGTCCCCGCCACGACGCTGGATGGAGGATCTCGATCATCAAACCCCCGCCGGTGGCCACGATGGTGCCGGCATTATGTCATGGGGTGGGCGCTCCGGCCCGGTGTGGTGGGCGCTCCGGCCCGATGTGGTGGGCGCGGTGGTGGGCGCGGTGGTGGCCGGCTGCGATGTCCCGGAATTCGCGGAGCACCCAAGGAGCACTCGATCCGCCTCTCAGGGAACCGTAATATCTGATGGGAGCCGGGGACCGGCGTCGCGTCGGGTTGCTCCCCGGTTGAGGGGAGAACCATGATGCGACTCATTAAGGCCCTGCTGGGCCTCGGTGTGCTGCTCGGCAGCCTGGCGTTCGGAGGCGCGGCATTCGCGCAGTCGGGCACCAGCGGCCCCGTCAAGGTGTGGGGTGTCGTCAACAGCAGCAGCGGCAACAAGCCGACCCCCGTGTTGGTCACCGGCGTGATCGGCGACGTGGGCACCGTCCAGAACGTCAACTCGTCGGGGAAGCCCGACGGCAAGGGGAGCTACTTCAAGCTGACACTGCGCAAGGGCTCGCTCACACTCAATGGGACCCAGTTCAACGCCGCACTCAACGCGGCGGGAAACCCACCCGCGGACTACAACTCGACAACCTGCACCGGATCGTTCAGCGCGGGGCCGGCCGCGGCTCCGGTCGTCAGCGGCACCGGGGCGTATGCCGGGATCAGCGGCTCGGTGGATCTCACCGCCCAGCTCGCGGTCCTGCTCCCCAAGACCAAGGTCGGAGCCTGCAACACGAACAGCGCCAGCCCCCTGGGGTTTTGGGGTGTCGTGACGGGCCAGGGGAACGTCAGCTACTAAGCGGCTACCAGAGGGGTGACCAGCTGGACGTGCGCAGGAGCTTGCTCTCCCACTGGTCGCGCAGCTCGAGCCCCTTGATCATGTAGGAGCCCGGCCAGCTGTCGGCGTCGTGGTACTCCTCCTTGGTGGTCAGGAGGCCGCCGAGGATCGAGAAGTTCATGATCTTCTGCATCAAGATGGCCTCCGGGCGGATGCCCGAGCCATGGGCCACCTGGAAGCAGGCCTGGATGTCGAGCAGCTTCCTGTCGGGAGGCGTCCGCCGCATGTGCTGCCAGTAGTCGTGGTCCCACAGCTCGATGTACTCGTCCAGGGGGGCATCGGGCCAACCGGTGTCCTCCATGTACAGCGAGAGGTCGTGCTCGCGCCCGTCGATGGCCACCTCGCCGAGGTCCACCTCTTGTATCGCGGACCAGTACACCGGCAGGAGGAGCTTTCCCGTGACCTCGTAGCGACAGGTGTCGAGCCGGGAGGCCAGATCGCTCAGATCTCCGGCGAGCATCCGGTGCCCCAGGGTCTCCCAGGCGGCACCGTTGGAGAGGGCCGTGATCGTGACCACCTGATAGGCGGGACCGCTCCCCATCGCGTGGTTGAGGTACCACAGGAGCCGGGCGTCGTCGGAGCGGCCCAAGGCCCCCATCCACTCGTTCCGGTAGACGTCCTCAAAGGTCGAGGCGTGCCGGCCGATCAATTTGTGCACCTCGTGCATCAGGAGCATGTCGAGCGCCTCACTTGCTGGGGTAGACGTCGGGGCGGTGCCCCGTCGTTGGAGCGGTGACCCGTCATTGGAGGGGTGACCACGTTGCGGTCCGGAGCAGCCTGCTGCGCCACTGGTCCCGGAGCTCGAGCGCCTCGTGCATCCAGGATCCGGGTTGGGTGACCTGCGGCGGGATGTCGTTGGTGAGCAGCCGGATGAGCGGAGGCAGGCTGGCCAGCCGCTGCATCAGGGTGACCTCCGGGTACCGGCCGGCGCCCGGCATCGTCTGGAGCGCCAGCTCGATGCTCATCTGCACCTGGGATCCCTCGGCTCCGAGGGTGCTTCGGTAGTGGCCGCCGGCCTCACGGATGTAGTCGCGGACCTTCCCCGGGAAGGGCCACATCGTGTCCTCCATGTACATGGTCGGCTCGTGTTCACCCGGTTCGGCCGGGACGTCGACGAGCTGGCCGATCGAGGGGGACCACTCGAGGGGAGCCATGACCCGCGCCCGAGACTCGTGCTGCACGCCGTCGAGTCGCCGGGCCCAGTCCTGCAGATCGCCGCGTGCGACCCGCTCGGCCAGGCGGGCCCATGCGTCGCCGTCGGCGACGGCGGTGACGGTCACCGCCCGGTAGGCGAGGCCGCTGCCGTGCGCGAGGTCGAAGTACCACAGGAGCCGGGCATCGGTACCCGAGCCGAGGGCCGGCATCCACTCTTCCCGGTAGGCCTCCTCGAACCGGGCCGCGGACTTCCCGACCACCTTGTGAACCTCGTGGATGAAGAGCACCCATCCCCCCTTGTCGTGCACCGGGCCGGCGCCCGCATCATGGTAGGCGCGTCGCGAGGGAAGGGACGCCGGTGCAGAATGGCCCGGAGTTTGGCCCGGAGTCTGGCCCGATGGGTGGCCGGCGTTCGGCCCGATGGCGGCACCGAGGAGGGAGGGGACGCCCGTTGCAGCACGTGCGACGTCTGAGCCGGGTCGATCGGGAGTACCTCGAATTCGCTCCTCAGTATCTGTCGGTGAGCCTGCTGCGCTTCTCCGCCCGCCCCGACGGGACCGTCCCGACTGCGGAGGAGATCGTCTCCCGCGTGCGGGCGGTCGTCGACAGGACAGACGTGCCACCGATCGTCGCCTCGATGCGCCAGCGGGTTCGTCACACGCCGATGGGAATCGCGCCCCCGTTCCTCGAGGACGATCCGTCGTTCGACGTGTCGCGCCACTTCTACCGGCACGGCTGTCGGCAGCGGGTCTCGTCCGAGGATCCCGGGTGGCTGCTCACCGACGCCACGAGCCGCCCGCTCGATCCGAACCGGCCCCTCTGGCGCGTCGAGATCGTCGACACCTTCGACGACGGTTCGGTCGGGTTGCTCAGCACGCTCCACCATGCGATCGCCGACGGGGTCGCCGCCTTTGGAGCGATCCTGGTGGCGGCGCTCGAGCTCACGCCGGACAGAAGGAACCTGGATCCCGTCATGGATCCGTGGACACCGAGCCCAGCCGCAACCACCGCCGGGGCGGTCTCGGTCGCGGTCGTGGATCGACTCGCATCACTGGTCGAGGCGGGTCGTCGGGCGGGGCGGGCGGTGCGGCGGATCGACCAGCGCACCGCGAGCGCCGGGGCGGCGCGCTTCGCCGGCTACCTGCACGACGAGCCCCCTCGCAACGAGCGGGCCTCCCGGATACAGACGTTCGCCGACCGGGCCGCATGGGGGATACACCTCTACCGTCACTCCCTCCTCGAGCTCCGGCTCGCCTCGCGTGCCCTCGGGGTGACGATCACCGATCTGTTCCTCGCCGCGGCCGCACTCGCCTGGGGGCGGATCCGCCCCGATGCCGAGGAGGTCTGGGTCCTCGTACCCGTCGACCTGCGAGAGCCGGGCGAGATCACGAGCACCAACCGGGTGGGGTACGTCCTGGTGAGCGTGCCCTGCCGTCTCGACGCCCTGGGCACGGTGCGTGCCGCGCACGCCCGCTCCACCAAGGCCAAGCAGCAGGACCAGGCGAGGGTGCTCGACGAGCTGGGACGTCTCCGCTCCCACCTTCCGGCCGCCTGGCAAGGCATCCGCTGGGGACGGTTGGACCGGGCGGACCTGGCGCTCTCCAACATGCCCGGCTTCCCCTTCACCCTGTACTGCGAGGGGGCTCCGTTGTGTGACGCCTTCGGTGTCTCGAGCCTCTACGACACGTCCTGGGGAAAGATCACCTTCGTGACCTTCGGCGAGGTCGTCTACGGGACGCTGCTCCACGACGCGGGGACCGGGGAGGGCGGGACCTTCGACGACGCCTTTCGGGAGGGGGTGGCGGAGTTGTGTGCGACCGCCTCACATCGCCGGCTCCTGGCGCGCCAGCCGCAGCTGGTCGCCCTCGCCACCGGCGACCTGGACGACCTGACGCGATCGGTCGGGCTCGTCATCTTCGAGGCGGGTGAGGAGATCGTGACCGAGGGCGAGCCCGCCGACGCGTACTACGTCATCGAGAGCGGTACCGCAGTGGTGACCGTGGGGGCCGGAAGACCGGTGGGCACGCTCGGTCCGGGGGACTCCTTCGGCGAGATGGGCGTCTTCCACGGCGGCGTCCGCCGGGCAACCGTGACCGCCACCCGACGAGCGCAGGTGCTGCGCATCGACGCCTCCGCCGCGGTCTCCGCCTTCCGTGGGGATCTCGTCAACTCCTCTCCGGTCGAGCGGGTCATCGACGGCTACGAGGACGTGCTGCGCCACATTCAGGGATCGGTGGCCTCCGGGGACTGAGCTACTCGCTGCTCGGCTCACCCCTGAGCGGAAGCCCGGCGGCCCGGTAGGCGTCGTCGATCAGGCCCATGGTGACGACCGCGTCGGACCCGGGGGTGAGGAGGGGTGTGCCGCCGAGCACCGCACTCGTGAAGGCCTGCAGCTGGTACCGGTAGGTGGAGTCCCCGCGCACCCGGAATCTCCGGGTCCGCCCGCCGACCGTCAGGCGGACGAGATGAAAGACGTGGGGAGCAACGAAGTTGACCACGTGGAGCTGGCCGCGGTCGCCCCTCACCCGTGCCGCGATGTGCAGGAGACGCGAGGACCACATCGAGGTGTCGGTGCGACCGGCGGCGCCGTTGGGGAACCGGAGGCGGATGGTCATCGCACGGTCGACCCTCGGGTCCCGAGTCAAGGCGTGGGCCGAGACCACCTCGGGCTCGCCCGGACCGAGAAGCCGGAGGCAGTGCAGCCCGTAGCAGCCCGCGTCCATCGTGGCGCCGCCTCCGAGCTCGTAGCGATAGCGGATGTCGCCGAAGACGGGCAGCGGGAAGCACATCCACGTCCGAACCTCGCGGATCTCCCCCAGCTCACCGCCTTGGACGATCTCCCGGAGCCGCTCGGCGAGGGGGTGGTAACGGTAGTGAAAGGCCTCCATCAGGACGCGGCCAGTCGATGCCGCGGCGTCGGCCATCTGCTGCGCCTCTGCCGCGTTGGACGCCAGGGGCTTCTCGCACAGCACGTGCTTGCCGGACTCGAGGGCCTGGATGGCCCATCGGGCGTGCAACCCGTTGGGGAGTGGGACGTACACCGCGTCGACCCGGTCGTCGGCGAGGATGTCCTCGTAGCGTTGGTGCACGACCGGGACGTCGTGCTTGCGGGCGAACGCCGCGGCGCGCCCGGGATCCCGGGCGGCGATGGCCGTCACCGTGGCCTCCTCGACCCGTTGCGCCGGCTTCACGAGGGCGCTGGGGGCGATCTTGGCGGCCCCGAGGATTCCGATCCTCACGCTGCCCGTTCCCCTGCCGCCTGTTTCCATGCTGCCCGTTCCCCTGCCGCCTGTTTCCATGCCGTCCGCCATCGGCCGACCAGTATTCCAGAGGCAGCCCCGAGGATCGTCCCTTGTATGTATGCATGCATTGGCGTAGCCTTCGCCACCATGAGGACTCCTATTTGCCAGACCCTCGACATCGAGTTTCCGATCTTCGCCTTCTCGCACTGCAGGGACGTCGTGGCCGCCGTCAGCCGGGCGGGGGGCTTCGGGGTGTTGGGCGCCCTCGCCTTCAGCCCCGATCAACTCGAGATCGAGCTCAACTGGATCGACGAGCACGTCAACGGCAAGCCCTACGGCGTGGACATCGTCATGCCCATGAAGTACGTGGGCAAGGGGGGCGGCGAAGAGGCACAGGTCGCCAATCTCGAGGGCATGATCCCGCAGGAGTACTGGGACTTCACCGACAAGATCCTGGCGGAGCACGACGTCCCTCCCCTCCCCGAGGACCTCGAGCGCCAGACCCCCAAGGCTGCGGGTCTGGCGGTGGACGAGGAGGGTCTGGGCCAGGTGGAAGTGTCCCTGGCCCACGGGGCCAAGATGCTCGTCAACGCCCTCGGGCCGCCGCCGCCGCAGGTGGTAAAGACCGCGCACGACCACGGGGTCCTGGTCGGGGCCCTCGTGGGGGCCAAGCAACACGCTGAGCGTCAGGTCGCGCAGGGCGTCGACGTCATCGTGGCCCAGGGCACGGAGGCCGGAGGTCACTGCGGCGAGATCTCGACCATGGTCCTCGTGCCCGAGGTGGTCGACGCGGTGGGTCCGGACGTCCCGGTCCTCGCCGCCGGTGGCATCGCCACCGGTCGCCAGATGACCGCCGCACTGTCGCTCGGCGCACAGGGGGTCTGGACGGGCTCTATGTGGCTGACCGTGGCCGAGGCCGACACGAACCCGGCTTCCCTCGAGAATCTCCTGCAGGCGAGCTCACGCGACACCGTGCGCTCGCGGTCGATGACGGGCAAGCCGGCTCGCCAGTTGCGGTCAGCCTGGACGCAGGCGTGGGAGCGCGAGGACTCGCCCGGCACGCTGCCCATGCCGCTGCAGGGGCTCTTGTACAACTACGCCTCCCGGCGCTTCGTCCGGGTGCAGAACAAGGAGCTGTCCGGCTTCCCGGTGGGCCAGATCGTCGGCCGGCTCAACAGCGTCCGCCCGGCCAAAGACGTCATGCTCGACATGGTCGAGGAATGGATCGCCACGACGCAGCGGCTCGAGCAGCTCATCGAGGAGTGAGGGCCGCCGCACGCCATGAGCACCACCCCATGAGCACCGCCCGCACCCGACGGTCGATCACCCAGCTCCGCCGGGATCAGGACCTCCTCGCCATCCAGGAATTCACCGACCTCGTCGCCTCGAGCGCCCGGAGCTCGGCTCAGCGCGAGCGCCTGCGGCGCGCCACGGAGGCCCCGGTCACGACCGCTTCGCTGACCGCCCTGCGGCTGATCGAGCGGGTCGGGCCGCTGGCCATGTCCGAGGCGGCGCGGCGCCTCAACCTCGACCAGTCCACGCTCAGTCGCCAGGTGCGGCCATTGGAGAAGGAGGGACTGGTGGAGCGCAGAAGCGACACGGGGGACCGGCGAGTGGTCTGGTTGAGCGTCTCGACCAAGGGCAGGCGCCTGCTGCAGCGGATGCGCGACGTGACGCTGAACGACTACGACGTGGCCCTGAGCGACTGGACCTCGAGAGATCGTGCCCGCCTCGGCGCCCTACTCGAACGGTTGCGGGTCGATCTCCTGGCGGTGAGGGTCGACTCGGACGGCTGGTCGGTCGACAAGCGCACGGAGCCGAGCCTCGCCGATCAACGACTCGGCTCATGAGCGACCGCCGGCGGAGGGTGCGTGTCGCTCGGCAGCTCGACCCGTCGTCAGCCCTGCCAGACGGGCATGCCGGCGCTTGCCGGAATGGAGCAGATCTTGGGCCCATCCAGCTTCCCGGGTGGTGCTCCCAGCCGACGCAGCAGGTGAGAGAAGTTCATGCCGTAGCCGCTGGCCCCGTTTTCCGAGTCGTAGTTGGGGTTGCTGTTGTAACACGCCGCAGCCATGGTGTCGGGCAGTGAGTTGGCGTTGGCCCATCCCGTCTCGATGCCGTAGCCACAATTGTTCATGTTCCCGATGACGGTGTTGACTCCGACGGTCAGCCCGACCTTGATTCGGGCCTTGGGCGTGATGCATTCGGCCACGTAGACGGTCAGTCCGGACGCCGTGCCGCTCGTGAGCTGATAGGCGATGTAGTCCGGGGCGGGCGGGAACCATGCGCCGGTCGTGTTCACGTACGTGATGACGCCGGGCCCGAGCGCGTAGACCTTCCCCGTACCCGTGTAGTCGACGCCCTGGTCGATCCGGTTGGGAACGAGGTTGCTCACCGATCGCAGCGGGTTCTCGTAGCCGTCGATGCTTGGCGGCGTGCCCGCGGATGCCGATCCGACCGGGATGGCGATGCTTGCAACCGATACGAGAGTGGTGGTGACGACGAGCGTGGAGACTCCACCCCTGATTCGTGGCATCCGGAAACCCTAAACGATCAGCCGCCATGGCTGTCGAATCGACCGGCTGCTAGCGGGCCACCTGCAGTTGCTCGAGCGACGAGCTGCTCAGCTCCCGGGGGAGCGCCGACACGCCCGGACCACGGCCCGCGAGGGTGGCATCGAGGAAGTCGATCGCCGCGTCGTCGAGCACCGGTGTCCAGGGCGTGCCGCCTTCGATCGGCGCCAGGTGGTCGGCACCGAGCAGGGTGACGTAGTAGCGGGGGGCGTGGACCTGGTCGTAGACGGCCTGGCTGCTCGAGTACGGGACCACCGAGTCGGCGTTGCCCTGGACGAGGAGGAGCGGCCGTGCGGACGTGGCGATGGCTCCGCTCATCGGGTCGGGTGCGTCCGCGATGACCGCATGGACGCGGGGATCCAACAGGCCGTCTTGATAGCCGACCATGAGGGCGACGTCCGCGCCGTCGGAGTGCCCCGCCACCGCGATCTTGGACGGGTCGATCTTGGAGGCGACCGAGCCGTGCAGCAGGCTCGAGATGACGAAGGAGATGTCCTTCACCTCGTTGGGTAGGTCGCTGCGATCCAGGGGATAGCCGCTCGACGGATCCTCGAGGGGGAAGGACGGGGCCGCCACCACATAGCCGGCCGAGGCGAGCTCGGAGCAGAACCGTTGGTAGGTCGAGGGTCCGACGTCGTAGCCGTGGGCGAAGACGACCAACGGGAATCGTCCTGCGGCAGCCGGAAGGTAGACGGTGGTCGGGAGGCTGCGGTTGGGCGCGAGCTCCTGGCCGTCGCTCACCAACGGACGGGACGTATCGACGAGGGCAAGTTGCGTCGTGCTGACCGCAAGATTCCGCATCGGACCGGGGCGGGCTTGCCCGGTGGTCGAGGCGTGCGATGTCGATCCCGCCGACTCGCTCGGGGACGTTGCCGAGGGCGACGGCCCGGAACCTCCGACGCTGAGGGAGAGCAGCGCGACCGCGATGCCGCCGGCGAGGAGGATCGCCGAAGCCGTGAGCGCGAAGCGCCTCCGGCGTCTCGAGCGTCGGCGGGAAGCCCGGGTCCGTCCGGCTCGCTCGTTGGACTGGGACGGGGCTGGAACCCTCTGGTCACTCCCGAGAGGCACGTCCGATTCTTGCGCTTCTGAGGGCGCCGCACACCGCGACCAGGGCGTGTCGCCCCCCGAGCGGGTCTCGGGCTCCCTTAATGTGCTGGTCAGCTTTCCCACTCATCATGTGAGGCATGAGAACGGTGGGCGGATGAGCCGTGCGGCGGTCGTGAGCACACTCCCGGCTTCGCCATCAGGGCGGGAGCCAGCGGATCTCGGGCACACCGCCCGCCGTCAACGACGGGTCTGGTCCGCCAGGGTGGACAGCTGGTCGGGCCAAGGGTCCGTCGGGCTCGAGCAGGTCACCAGGGCGGTGGTGGAGGCATCGGACGTGCGGCCGGGCGACGATGTCCTCGACCTGGGTTGCGGCACGGGACAGATCAGCCTGCCCCTGGCCGACCGGGGCGCGCGGGTCGTCGCGGTCGACGTGAGCCCAGAGATGACGCGACGGCTGCAGGCGGAGGCGTCCCGGCGCGGAGTATCCGGGGTGGACGTCGTCACCCTCCCGATCGAGGCTCTGGACCTGCCTCCGCAGAGCGCGGACCTCGTCGTCACGAGCTATGCGCTGCACCATCTGCAGGATGGCGACAAGGCCAAGGTGGTCGGGCGCGCCTTCGAATGGCTCCGGCCCGGCGGCCGTCTGGTCGTCGCCGACATGATGTTCGGCCGCGGTGCCTCGCGACAGGATCGAGCCGTCCTGCGCTCCAAGGTCCGGGCCCTCGCCAGCAAGGGTCCGGGTGGGTGGTGGCGGATCGTCAAGAACGCCTTTCGCTTCACGCTGCGGGTTCACGAGCGGCCGATCTCCCTCCAGGCCTGGCACGAGCTCCTGACACGTGCCGGCTTCCAAGTGGAGTCGTCGCGCATGCTCGTGTCGGAGGCCGGCCTCGTCGTGGGCCGCCGCCCCCCCGCCTGACCCCGCCCAACCGTCGCCGCAGCGGAGGAGACCGGCGCGGTCGTGGCCTCGGCCTCTCCGGCCTTCCGCCATTCATCGGCCGTTCACATGCCGGAAACGGATGTGGAACAAGCTCCCCGACATGAGGCAGAGCCTGGCCGTGGGCATCGCGCAATGGCTTGCTCTCGCCGGTCAGCCCGAGGCCAACCTGGCTGCCGCCCTCTCGCTGATCGCCGAGGCGCGAGCCATGGGGGCCGAGCTGATGGTCCTGCCCGAGCTCTGGCTGAGCGGGTACGACCCGGCCACCTTGGCGACCGACGCCGTCAAGTCCGCGGTCGAGGCCGGCGACCCCGTGGTGACGAGGTTGTCCGCGGCTGCTCGAGAGCACCGGATGTGGCTGGTGGCCGGCAGCCTGCCCGAGGCCGAAGGCGGCCGGCTGTTCAACACGTGCTTCGTCTTCGGGCCCTCGGGGAAGCTCGTGACCCGGCATCGCAAGGCTCATCTCTACCCGCCGAGGGGCGAGGAGTCGATCTTCACCGCCGGGGATAGCCTCACGACGTTCTCCGATCCCTCCCTGGGTTCGGTGGGGGTGGTGATCTGCTTTGACGGCGACTTCCCCGAGGTGGCGGCCGCGCTCAGTCGCGGTGGGGCGCGCCTCGTCGTGGCCCCGTGCGCCTGCGAGGTGGAGTCCGCCCAGTGGTGGGATCTCGTCTATCCCGCGACGGCGTTGGTCAACGGGCAATGGTGGGTGCAGGCCAACCAGTGCGGGCGGATGTCCTCGGGGACGTACCTCGGCGGGAGCCGGGTCGTCGCCCCGTCGGGCACGGTCATCGCGGAGGCCGCCAGGGCGTTGCCGGGCGTGACGCCGCCGGCCGAGGTGCTCGTGCGACGCATCGACCTTCGCATCGGCGACCAGTGCGATCCGAGATCGGAGCTGCTGCGGACGAGGAGGCGCCCCGATCTCTACGCCTGAGGCCGGCGTTCGAAGCGGAGGGGGAGCCGGGCCGGTCCCCATATCCCGAAGTTGGGGGGCTTCCACTCGATCGGCGCATCGAGCCGGAGGTTCGTCATCAGCTGTGGCAGGACGACGAGGGCTTCCTGGAGCTCCGCCCGTGCCAGGGCGGCTCCCAGGCAGTGATGGATCCCCGAGCCGAAGCCCAGCTGGCCGACGTCGCGCTCGGCGGTGATATCGAATCGGTCCGGCTGCGAGAAGACCCCTGGTGACCGGTTGGCCCCCGCCAACGACGCAGAGACGATCGTTCCCCGAGGAAACAGAACCCCTCGATACTCGACGTCCTCGGAAGCAAAGCGGACGGTCGCCCGGACGGCTCCGAGGTAGCGCATCGACTCCTCCACCGCCCGGGGGGCGAGCTCCGGTCGTCGCGCCAGGAGCTCCCACTGGGCGGGGTGCTCGGCGAAGAGGGCCACCGTGCAGGCGAGCTGGTTGCGGGTCGTGTCGGTACCGGCCATGAGGACGGCCTCGGTCAGCATGGCCATCTCCGAAGTGGAGAGCCGGTCGCCGGACTGCTCGACGGCGATGAGATCGCTCAGGAGGTCCGTGCCCGGCGATCGCCGCCGATCCTCGATGAGCGCGCCCACATAGTCCCCGAGCTCCTGGGCGGCACGCCCGATGAGCGGCAGGTCGCGATCGAGGTCCTGGTTGAAGATCCGAAAGATGTCGGTCGCCCACCGCGAGAGACGGTCGGCATCCGTCCCGGGGGCGCCCAGTAGCTCGCAGATGATGGGAATCGGATATGGCCCGCACACGTCCCCGACCAGCTCGCATCGCCCCGCGTCGCCGAAGCGCTCGGCGAGGTCGGCGATCACCCTGCGCATGGAGGGCCGAAGCCGGTCGGCCGACGACGGGGTGAATGCTGGTGCCACGAGCCGTCGGAGGCGGGCGTGCTCCTCCCCCTCCATCTCGAGGATGGAAGCCCGGCGCGTTGCGAGCCGGCCCGGACTGGCGACGCCGGACATCTGTGGGATGAGCGACATCGCAGAATGGAAGCGTCTCTCTCGCAGCAGGGCGACGACATCGGGATAGTCGGTGAGCGCGTAACCCATCGTGGTGCGCGCCAGCCAGTGCTGCGTTCTTGCCTCAGCGAGGGCCGCCAGGGCCTGCATGCGATCGAGACCCTGGACGTCGAGGTCCGGGAGGTCGAGCTCGTCGACGGGGGTGGTCACGGACCTCGCTCCCTTACCCCGGCCCCGGGAACCGCGGCGTCTCGCCCGAGGGCCTTGGATCGCCGTGTTGCACTGCGAGCGGGGGGTCTCCGAGCTCGGCGACGTCCACCTCGACTCCCAGCGTGGGAATGATCCGGTCCAGCCGGCGCGGGAAGTACCAGTTGGCATCGCCGAGGAGCTCCATGACCGAAGGCACGAGGACCATCCGCACCAGAGTGGCGTCGATGAGGATGGCGGCAGCGAGCCCGAACCCGAAGACGGCGAGGACCCGGAGTGGGTCGTTGATGACGAACGATCCGAAAACGCAGATCATGATGGCCGCCGCGGCGGTGATGACCCTCGCCGTGCGGGCGAGCCCGTCCGCGACGGCGCGCGAGTTGTCCCCCGTCCGCCGCCACTCCTCCCGGATGCGCGTGAGGAGGAAGACCTCGTAGTCCATCGAGAGCCCGAACAGGATGGTGAACATCATGAGCGGGATCCACGGATCGATCGGACCGCTCGCGCCATTGCCGAAGAGGCCATCGGCCCAGCCCCACTGGAACACCGCCACCACCACCCCGTAGGCGGCCCCGACCGCGAGGAGGTTCATCACGGCCGCCTTGAGGGGAATGGCGATGGAGCGGAACACCGCCATCAACAGGACGATGGAGACCACGATCACCGTGCCGATCACCCAGAACAGCCGTCCCGACAGGTACGCCGAAGCGTCTACGCCGGCAGCGGTCTGCCCGCCGACGACCACGCGTACGCCCGTGCCCTGGGTGGCCGCAGGGATCACCTCCCCGCGAAGGCGGGTCACCAACGCGGCGGTCTCCGCCGCCTGGGGGGCCCCGGTCGGGTACACGACGATGACCGCGGCGTCGCGCGCGGAGTTGATCGTCGGCGGGGTGACATAGGCCACCCCGGGGGTGTGTGCCAGGTCGGCGTCCAGCCGGTCGACGGTCGCCGTTCCCTGGATGCCCGGCGGCAGCTCGGCCGCCAGGAGGAGCGGCCCATTGAACCCGGGTCCGAAGCCCTCGGCCAGGAGGTCGAAGGCCTGGCGGGTGGTCAGGGTGGTCGGGTCGTTCCCGGCGTCCGTGAAGGCCAACCGCATCGAGAACAGCGGGATCGCGAGGACGACCAGGACCAGGAGCGCGCCGCCTCCCGTGGTCCAGGGGTGACGCTGGACCACCCGGCTCCAGCGGGACCAGAAGCTGCGGGGGCCCGGAGGTGCGCCGGACACGAGCAGGCCCGGGATGTGCAGGCGGTCGATCGCACGGCCGGCAAACCCGAGCAGGGCCGGGAGCAGCGTGAGCGCGCCGGCCATCACGAGGACTACGCCGGCAATGGCGCTGACGGCCAACCCGACCATGAAGGGCAGATCCACGATGAAGAGCCCGCACAGGGAGATGATCACGGTGGTCCCGGCGAAGAGCACGGCCCGCCCGGAGGTGGCCAGGGAGACTACGACCGCCCGGCGCGGCTCGAGACCCTGGGCCAGGCCCTGCCGGTAGCGGGTGACGATGAAGAGGGCGTAGTCGATGCCGACGCCGAGGCCGATCATCGCCAGGAGCTCGGGCGAGAAGGTCGGCACGTTGAGGAGATGGCTGACGAGGTCCTCGACGGCGAAGCCGATCGCCACACCAAACAGCGCGGTGAGGATGGGCAGGCCCATGGCCACCACCGATCCGAAGGCGATGAGCATGATGATGATCGCCGCGGTGATGCCGATGCCCTCGCTCGAGCCCGGAGCGGCCGACACCACGTTCTCGACCACCTGCCCGCCGACGGCCACGTAGTAGCCCGGCACGGCAAAGGACTGGGCGGTCGTCACGACCTCCTTGACCGCGCTGTTGGGCAGGGAGGAGGGGCCCTCGTCGAACTGCACGACACTGAACCCGAGGTGTCCGTCCTTGGAGATCTGGTCGTGTGCCCCGGGGTCGTGGGGGCCGACCACCCGGCTCACGTGGGCGATGCGGCGCAACGCGGCGTCCATGCGCGCCGTGCGCCCGACGTTGGCGGCGGCGTCGAGCGGTTCGGTGGTGTGCACGACGACGTAGGCGGGAGTGCCGGCCTGTTGCGGGAACCTGGTCGAGAGGATCTCCTGGGCCCGCTCCGACGGGGACTGCCCGTTGCTGAAGTTGGTCTGGAAGTGGCTCCCGACCACTTGGCCGAGGACCGTCATGGCCACGATCGCCAGGATCCACCCGGCGAGCACGCGGCGCCGGTGGTCGTAGCACCATCCGGCGAGCCGACCGAGGTGACCGAGCGGGCCCGGGGGACCGGTGCCGCCCGGCTCCCCCGCCGCCGCCGGGGCCGGTGCGGATCGCTGCGTAATATTCACCACTGATGAGTTGTACCACAGAATTTCCTCAGAGATGAATATGCCCTCAGCTGGACCGATGACGGGCCGGGGGGGCGGCCGTGAGCCAGCGGGCGGGCAGGAGGCCCGGCGGTGCCAACACCCGCCAAGAGATCGTCGAGGCCGCGGGGAAGGTCTTTGACGAGCTGGGTTTCAACGGTGCCAGCATCCGGGGCATCGCGCAGCGAGCCGGGGTCGACCCGGCGCTGGTCCACCACTACTTCACCGACAAGGCCCAGCTCTTCGTCGAGGCTCGCGGACTGCCCAAGGACCCTCGCCGGGTGGCCGAGGAGGCCGCCGCCCCGACGGGGTCCTTCGACGGCCGCCGGGTGGTGGAGCGGTTCTTGGAGCAGTGGGAGAGGGAGGAGGAGGGGCCGGGATCGCGGTCCTTCCTGGCGGCCGTACAGGCCATGGCTGCGTCCCCTGCGGCGGCAGACGCCATGCGGGAGTTCTTGCTCGAGCGCCTCGCCGTCGCGCTCGGGGACGGCGAGGGCCCCAAGTGGCGCCAGGCGCTCGTCTCGTCCCAGTTGGTTGGCCTCGGATGGGCCCGCTACGTCATGCGCTTCGAGCCCTTGGCCTCGGCCAGCCGTCAAGAGGTGGCGGAGCTGGTCGGGCCGACCCTGGATCGCTACGTCAGGCCCGACGAGTGATCTCGCCCACCGCCCGGAGGAGGGCGTCGACGTCCTCGGTGTCGTTGTACCCGTGGGGAGAGGCCCGGACCCCTCCGCCCCGAGGAGAGACGACCACCTTGCGTTGGGCCAGGTGCTCGACGAGCTCGCCGGGGTCGTGTCCCTCGAGCTCGAAGGTCACGATGCCCGATCGTCCGTCACCCTGGCGTTCCGACAGGACCCTCGCGCCCAGGTCGGTGAGGCCCTGGTCGAGGCGCCGGCACAGGGTGTCGACGTGCTCCCACAACGCATGCTCGCCAGCCGCGAGCAGCAGGTCGAGCGCCGCCCCGAGTCCGGCGATCCCGACGAGGTTCGCCGTTCCCGACTCGTAGCGTCTCGCCGAGTCGTCCCAGACGAGCTGCAAGTTGTCCCACTGCTCGCGATGGCGAACCGAGGCCCATCCGGGCTCGGCCGGCCGGAGCTGCTCCATGATCGCCCTGCGGACGAACAGGAGCCCGATGCCGGGGGGCCCGAGGAGCCACTTGTGGGCACCTGCTGCCGCCACGTCCACGCCCCACTCCCCGAGGGCTGCGGGCAGGACGCCGAGACCCTGGATGACGTCGGCGCACACGAGGGTCCCCGCATCGTGAGCGATGCGGGTCAGCGCGGCCAGGTCGTTGCGCCAACCCCTGCGGAATTGCACCCAGCTCAGCGCCAGCAGCCGCGGTGGCGGTCCTTCGTGGATGGCTCGTTGGAAGGCCTCCAGGGTCACGGCCTCTCCCGGGCCCTCGGGAGGGACCATGTCGACCACCACGCCGCGGGACTCGAGCGCGGTCCACGGGTACACGTTCGAGGGGAACTCGAGGCCCGGGATCACGATGCGATCGCCCGGATGCCAGTCGATGCCGGAGGCCACGAAGCCAAGCCCCTCGCTCGTGTTCTTGACGAAGGCGATCTCGTCGGGCTCGACTCCCATGAGGCGCGCCGCCCTCGACCGGACGAGCTCCACGTGCTCCGCGGGCTCGCCGGAGAACGATCCGTTCTCGAGCGCGGATGCCGTCCATTGCATCATGGCCTCGGCCACCGGGGCGGCCAGGGCGTTGACCGATGCGTGGTTGAGGTAGCGCCAGGTGTCGCAGATGGGGAAGAGGGCCCGCGGCAGGGGGCTCGGGACCGCCGGGCCGCTCACCCGGAGAGGCCGTTGATCCTACGCACCTGCTCGTCGCTTAAGCGCAGCGTGGCTGCGACGATGTTCTCCTCGAGGTGTCTCACGGTAGAGGTGCCCGGGATCGGCAGCATCACCGGAGAGTGTTGCAGGAGCCAGGCGAGGCCGACCTGGGCCGGAGTGACTCCGAGCTCCCCCGCCGTCTCCCCGAGGGGGCCGCTCTCCGAGGCGACCGAACCTGCCGCGATGGGAGCCCAGGGAATGAAGCCGATGCCGAGCGCCGCACAGTGGTCGAGCACGTCCTCGGATTGGCGCTGGGTCAGGTTGTACTGGTTCTGGACCGTCACGATCGGCACCTGCCGCCGAGCGGCGTCGATGTCGACGGTGCCCACGTTGGAGAGGCCCACCTCGGCGACCTTTCCCTCGTTGCGGAGCTCGGCCAGCACGCCGAATTGCTCGTCGACCGGCACCTTGGGGTCGATCCGGTGGAGCTGGAGGAGGTCGAGGCGATCGACGCGGAGACGCCGCAGGCTCATCTCGCACTCCTGGCGCAGGTACTCGGGCCGACCGACCGGGTGCCACTGTCCGGGCCCGGTTCGCACCAGGCCCGCCTTGGTGGCGATCAGGAGGTTGTCGGGGTAGGGGGACAGTGCCTCCGCGATGAGCTCCTCGCTCACGTAGGGACCGTAGGAGTCGGCCGTGTCGATGAAGTCGACCCCGAGGTCGACGGCCCGCCGCAGCACCCTGATGGCCTCGTCGTGGTCCGCGGGCGGACCCCAGATGCCCGGGCCCGTGATGCGCATCGCTCCGTACCCGAGGCGGTGGATGGTCCGGTCGCCGATCACGTGGGTCCCGCTCATCTCCACCGGACGATTTGCGGTCGTGTCCGTCATGCAGGCGAGCGTACCGGTTCGATCAGTCGCCACCGCCGTCCTCGACCAGCTCGGCCTCGTAGCCCTCGAAGATGCCCGTCTCGAGGACGCCGGGCTGTTGCTTGATCTCGGCGTGCAGCCCGGGCGGTATCTCGTCGAAATAGGCATCTACGAGGAGGAAACCGCTCTCGGTGATGACCGGCCCGTCCTTGCCCGAGCCGCATCTCAAGGAGGCATCTCTGCTGCCGTTTCGTTGCAGAAACGTCACCAGATGTTGGATGGCGTTGGGGTGTACCTCGATGGGCACCGGGAAGCGGCTGCCGAGGCGCTGCACCCGCTTGGAGGCGTCGATCACGACGTAGCGTCGGTCGCAGTTCGACCACAGGAGCTTCTCCTTGAAGAGCGCCCCGCCCCGGCCCTTGAGGAAGCGACCGGCCGGGTCCACCTCGTCGGCCCCGTCGACGATCCACGAAAGGGAACCCAGGCCGAGGCGGACGAGGGGCAGGCCGAGCGTGCTGGCCGCGAGCTCCGTCTCCTGGGACGTGGTGGCCACCCTCACCGAGAGCCCCTCGTCCCGGGCGCGCTCGGCGATCGCCCACAGGGAGAGATACGCGCTCGATCCCGACCCGATGCCGATCACCTCGCCGTCTCGCGCGACCCCGGCGAGGCGTCGTGCGGCTCGCCACTTGGCGTCGGCGTGCGAGATGTCGGCCGGCCAGGGCAGGAAGGGGGCGGCCTGCCAGCGGGAGGGTCCCGCCTCGGGGCTCATGGGCGCCGGGTGAGGTGGACGGCGGGCAGTTGGCGGTCGGTGAGCTGCTGGTAGTAGCTCCAGCCCTGGTAGTACTCGGTCAACCGCGACCAGATGCGCTCACGGTCGGGGCCGGCGAGGATCTCCGCATCGACCTCCACCCGGTCGGTCCCCGCCTGCACCGAGGCCTCCGGACGGGTCCGGAGGTTGTGCAGCCACGACGGGGTCTCGGGGCGTCCCCCGTTGGAGGCCACGACCCAGAAGCTCTCTACGTCCGGCATGTAGAGGAGCGGCGTGGTCCGGGGCTGGCCCGAACGTCGGCCCGTGGTCGTGAGCAGCAGGATCGGCCCGAACATGCTGTGGTGACCGATGCGTCCGCCGGTGCGCTCGTAGAGGCGGCGATGCAGGGGGTAGATCCATCTTCCGACCGTCCGATCCAACTTGACGGTGTACTTCGGGTCCACGCTTGCCTCCTCGGGTGCCGGCCTATCGTACGGTGTGAGAATGGACCCGACCGCGGGAGTCGACCAGGCCGGGTCCGCGCGATCCGACCGCTCGGGTCCCGCGCCATCCGCCAGCGATTCCCCGGCGGCGATCGTCTGGCTCCTCCGCCACGGACAGAGCGTGTGGAACGAGATGGGCTTGGCCCAGGGTCAGACCGAGGACGCGCCCGGGCTCACCGAGCGGGGGCGGCGCCAGGCGGCGGCGGCCGCCGGTGAGCTCCAAGGGGCCGGCATCTCGGTGGTGCTGTCGAGCGATCTGCTCCGGGCCGAGGAGACGGCCCGCATCGTTGCTCAACGCCTCGGCGTGGAGATGCGTCTCGAGCCGCGATTGCGCGAGCGCGCCCTGGGCATCGCCGAGGGGCGCCCGGCCCGCGAGCTGACCGGACCGCTCGGGGGCGGCGGGGTCGACCGGGGGCGGGTGGTCGACGCCGACGCCCGACCCCGCGGTGGGGAGTCGATCCGCCAGCTTGTGCAGCGGGTCTCCTGGTACCTCGACGAATTGCTCTGGGCCTGCCCACCCATGAGGCCCCTCCTCGTGACCCACGGAGGCGTGGTGCGAGCGGCCCTGGCGGCGGCACGGAGCTCGAGCGTCGAGCGCATGCCCTGGGCTCCGGTGTCCAATGCCCAGGCCGTCGAGCTGTGCCTCTCGCGTCGCCCGGGCGCCGAACCCGACGGCGGCTGACGCCTCCGGGCAACAGCCTCGGGCAACAGCTTCGGGCAACAGTCTCGGGCAACAGCCTCGGACACGCAGGGGCGTCGACCGTTAACTTGCATGATCGGCCTCCAGGGTGCCTGCCGGGGCGTGCCGCCTTGCGGAGCGGGCGCCTGCGCCGTCTGCTGCGCCCCCCTGCGCCCCGGGCTCGACGCCTGCCCGAGCTGCCGGCTGGTCGCTCGGCAACTGGCGCGCCCCCTCGGGCGGGCCTTTCCCGTCGCGTTGGTGGACGAGAGGACGCCGCTCTACCGTGCCCTTGTCGGCTACAAGCGACCGGCAGCGCCGGAGTGGTGGCGTCACCGCCGGCGCCTCGCCACTCTCCTGGCGGTGTTTTGGGCGCACCATCGTGGGTGTGTGGCTCCCGGCGGTCTCGACCTGGTGATCGTGGTGCCGTCTCCGGACCGTCCCCGGCATCCCCTCAATGACGTCGTGCGCTCCGTGCCCGAGCTGGCGTCACGCCTCTGCTGTCCGCTCCTGCCCGGTCCACGCCGGATCGGGCACAGCCGGGCCTCGGCCTCCGGGTTCACGGTGGCCGGGCCGTCGGTCTCGGGCCGGCGGATCCTGCTGGTGGACGACGTCTACACGACCGGGGCGCACCTGCACTCGGCGGCGGCGGCGCTGGTGGACAGCGGCGCAGCGACCGTGGGGTTGCTCGTGATCGGGCGACGGGTCCACCGTGAATGGCACCGCCCGGACGAGCTGCGGTGGCGGGCGACCGAGTGCGCCGGGTGTGCTCCGGACTCAGCCGCCCTCGGAGTTCTTGGAGCTCCGGGAGACGATGATGCGCGCGGCCACGAGGAGGAGGAGGATCAGGACGATCAGGATGAGGGCGGCGTCGTAGGAGAGGGCGTGGGCCTGCTCGCCGGGCTCGCTGTAGAAGGCGTAGATGGGATAGGTGAGGTAGGCGACCGGGCTGTGGGTCAGCTGCAGGGTCGGCGTCTGCGTGCTCCATCCGGCCGTATAGAGGAGGGGAGCCGTCTCGCCGCCGGCGATGGCGAGGGCCACGAGTAGTCCCGTCACGATACCCGGCAGGGCCGTCCGGAGCACCACCTTGCGCAGTGCGTAGCCGGTCGACATGCCGAGGGCCTGGGCACCCTCCCGGTAGGCGGTCGGCACCTGGCGCAGCGCGGTCTCGGTGGACTTGGCGATATAGGGGATCACCATGATGCTGAGCACGAGCCAGGCTGCAAGCAAGGAGAACTGCCAGTGCAGGCCCACCACCAGGGCCACGTAGCCCACGTAGCCGAGCACGATCGAGGGAAATCCCGAGAGGATGTCGGTGGCCCCACGGAGGATGGTCCCACCCGACCGGCCGCTGCGGTGGGGCTTGGACAGCTCCGCCAGGTGGATGCCGGTCAAGAGCCCCACCGACCCGGCCAGGATGAGCACGCCGAACATGAGGAGGAGGGTGCCCAGGATGGCGTTCTCGAGCCCTCCCCCGTTGCCCTCCGTGTTGGTCCACAGCACGTCCCATCGCCAGTGGGGTATGGCCTTAGCGACCACGCCGATGACCAGCCACGCCGCCGGACCGAGGATCAGGAGCAGTGCCAGGTAGCTCCAACCCCGGTAGATGCCCTCAACGATCCGCCGCCGACGACGGGCCCGGCCGAGGCGGTCGGCTCGAACGGCCGGGCTCATCGGCCCACGGGGGCCGCATGGCGGCCTGTCTTCACGACGATGACGCGCGCCACCACGTTCACCAGCACCGAGATGACGGCCAGGATGAGGGCGGCGTAGGCGAGGTTGGCCACGGCGAACCCCGTCCCGTCCGTCTGGGCGGAGTCGAGCTGGCTGACGATGGTCGCCGCGATGGTGGTCATGGGGCTGTAGATGTTGGGGGCGACGTGGCCGAGGACCGTTCCCGAGACCATGGCCACGGCGATGGTCTCGCCGATGGCGCGTCCGAGCCCGAGGACGCTGGCGCCGATGATGCCGGCGCGCACCCAGGGGATGGTCACCCGCCTCGTCACCTCCCAGTCGGTCATGCCCAGGGCGGAGGCCCCCTCCTTGGGGAGCACCGGCACCTGCCGGAACAGCTCCCGGGTGGTGGCGGCGATGATCGGGATGATCATCAGGGCCAAGATGATGCCCGAGGTCAGCAGGCCCTCGCCGTGCCCCGTGGGCTCGCGGAACCAGTCGAAGAAGGGCACATCGGGCATGATGGCGGCAATGTGCGGGTATACGTGATCCGCCAGTATCGGTCCGAGGGTGAAGACGCCCCACAGCCCGATGATCACGCTCGGGATGCCGGCGAGGAGCTCCAGGGTGAACCCGAGGGATCGGGAGATCCATCCGGGGAGCCGCTGGGTCAGCGCCAGTGCGCCGCCGATGGCGATGGGCACGGCGATGACGAGGGCGATGAAGGAGGACTGCAGGGTGCCCAAGATGAGAGGCCAGGCGCCGTAGGTCGCGCCCTGGGGGTGGGTCACCCCGTCCGTGGTGACCGGCTGGGCGTAGCCGCCGCCGGGGTTCCACTCGGAGCTCGTGAAGAAGTGGGTGCCGCCGAGCTTCATCGCCGGCCATGCCTTGATGGCAAGCACGGTCACGCAGAAGGTGAGGGCGACCAGCGGGACGATGACCGCGATCCGCCCGGCCCATCGCCAGACGTGCTCTTCGCTCGAGCGCAGTCCGGAGACGGCGCTCCCCAAGCCGTCCGCGAACCGCCGGGTGAGGGGTGCCCGGCGGTTCGCGTCCGCACTTGGAGGTGATGGCAGCGGGGTAGATGTTCCGCTGACAGCTGACATGGACCTACTCGATCAACCTCGATCGACGACTTTCCGAGCCGGCTACTTGATCTTCGCGATCAAGGCCTCGGACTTGGTCACGATCGCGGAGGGCAGGGGCTGGAAGAACACCGGGTTCAGGTACTGCGAGCTGTTGCCGTCCTTGGAGTTGATCGTCCATCCGAGAACCGAGCGCATGGCTTGGGCCGTGCTGGAGCTCGACTGGTCGGTATTGACGATGGCGTACTCGTAGTTGACGATCGGGTAGCCGTTGTTGACGGGACCGTAGATCAACGAGATGGTGCAATTGGCGGGCGTCTTGGAGGTGAAATAGCTGGCCTCGGCCTCGATGGTCGACGAATTGGCAAGCACGTACTGGCCCTTACCATTCTGCAGCGCAGCCACACCAAGGGCGTCCTGCAGCACCTGGGTCTGGTAGCTGATGCCGATGTAGGCGACACAGCCGGGCGTGGCCTTGCATCCCGTGAGCATCCCGCTGTTCCCGTTCTCCCCGAGCGCCCCCGGTGCGTTGGGCCAGTTCACCGTGGTGTCGTAGCCCACCTTGGTGCCCCACCCGCTCGGGTCGGCCTTGGACAGGTACTGGGAGAAGATGAAGGTGTCGCCGCTGCCGTCGGAGCGGTGCAGGGTCACGATCGGGAGGTTGGGCAGCGTGACCCCCGGGTTGGCGCTGGCGATCTGCGACGCGTTCCAGTTGGTCACCTGGCCCTGGTAGATCTGCGACAGCAGCTTGCCGCTGAGCTTCAGGTGCGCGGTGACGCCCGGAATGTTGTAGGAGACGAGCTGAGCCGAGATGGCCAGTGGGATGTTCACGAGGTGCGGGCTGGCCGACACCACGGATGGCGAGAGATACGCGTCCGAGGAGCCGATGTCGACGGTGCCGTTGGCGGCGTCGGAGATGCCCGTCCCCGAGCCCGTCCCTGCGGTGGTGATGCTCACGTTGGGGTACTTCTCCGTGTAGCCGGGTACCCAGAGGTTCCACAGCGGGTAGAGAAGCGTGCTGCCGGTCTCGGTCAGCGAGACCGACCCGGACGGAGGCTTCTGGACGGTCGTGCTGGTCTTAGACGACGACGCGAACGCCGTGCCCCCGACCGCCAGCGAGCCGGCGGCGGCGCACAGGGCTGCCGCGGAAGCGAGCAGCCCTCTTTGGATATTGCGGGTCACTAGATATCCCTCCTTGTAGGTTTGCTTTTCAGCCCTTTCGCCACCGACGCCACCCGGCGGCGGCTCACCCGATGGTGCCGCTGACGTAGCGCTCGGTGGGCGTCTCGCGCGGCCTCTCGAAGATCTCCTCGGTGGGGCCGTGCTCCACGAGCTCTCCCTCGAAGAGGAACATCGTCGTGTGCGACACCCGGCGGGCCTGGGCCAGGTTGTGCGTGACGACGATCATGGTGAGCGCGGGGCTCAGGTTGCGCATGAGCTCTTCCACGGCCTCGGTGGAGAAGGGGTCCAGGGCAGAGGTCGGCTCGTCCAAGAGCAGCACCTCGGGACCCACGGCGAGTGCCCGGGCGAGGCAGAGGAGCTGCTGCTGGCCGCCCGAGAGGCGGAACGGAGAGTCGTTGAGGCGGTCCTTGATGGCGTCCCAGAGCCCGACCTGGCGAAGGCGCTCCTCGGCCACGACGTCGAGCTGCTTGCCCTTGGCGATCCGGTGCGCCTTGACCCCGGCCACCACGTTGTCACGGATCGACATGGGGAAGGGGTTGGGCCGCTGGAAGAGCATGCCGACGCTGCGGCGGAGCTCCAGGAGATCCCGCTTGTGGTCCCAGAGGCTGGACCCGTCGTAGAGGACGTCGCCGATGCGCTCGAAGCCCGGCACGCCGTCGTTCATCCGGTTGAGCGTCCGGAGCAGCGTCGACTTGCCCGATCCGGTCGGCCCGATCAGGGCGATGATCGAACCCCGGGTGAAGGGCATGTTGACGTCCGTCAGCACGCGCTTGGTGCCAAACGAGAGACAGAGCTGATTCGCCTCCATCACGTTGGGTGGACGGCCGCTGTCGGGATCGAGCCGCTCGAGCACAGGGTCGACCGCCTCCCGGGTCCCGTCGGGGCTCGCCACCTCGCGCTGTGCCACTGGGTCTCTCATGGGTTCGGAATTGATGGAGGCCTTCCTCAGCTTGTCGGCGGCCAGGGTCGTTACGCGGTCAATCGGTTCCCTTCCGCCCGACGCGGGATGGTAGGTCCGCTAGGTGAACATTTGGAAACACGCAACTGACACCGAGCTGAACGGAGCGGGAAATCTTCCACACCCCAAGGACCTCGGGTGTGGATCGGCGACGGTCGTGCGCAGGATGCGTGCCGGTCAGGCGTCGTCCAGGAGCACCTCGGCGGCCGAGGCCAGGGCATCGATGTGATCGTCGACCGGCCCGAGCCCGGAGCGCATCGTGTTGAGCGACACGTGGGTGGCGGGTGAGCCCCGCCATTTCTCGAATTGGCGCTCAAAGGTCGCCGGGTCGGATGCGGACCACTGCAGCCGACCCTCGATCCCGATGGCCCGAGGGTCGCGCCCGACCTCCTGGGCGGACCGGGCGACGATCTGAAAGGCGTCGTCCAGATGGTGGCCCGGTGGCACCTGCGGGAGCCACCCGTCCGCCAGGCGGCCGACCCTACGCAACGCGGCCGGCGCCACGGCGCCGAGCCAGATGGGTATGGGCCGCTGCACGGGCAGGGGGGCGATCCCGGCGCCGACGACGGTGTCGTGCTCTCCACGAAACGTGACGCTGCGCCGGGTCCACAGCAGGCGGAGAAGCTCGATCTGCTCGTCGAGCCGCCGACCGCGACCTTGGAAGTCGCTGCCCAGCGCCTGGTACTCGACGGAGTTCCATCCGAGCCCGAGCCCGAGTCGCAGCCGGCCACCCGAGAGGACGTCGAGCGTCGCCGCCTGCTTGGCCACGAGGGCGGTCTGGCGTTGCGGCGCGATCAGGATCCCGGTGGCCAGCTCCAGCGGGCAGATCGCCGCCAGGTAGGCGAACAGGACCATGGGTTCGTAAAAGGTGTCGTGCACGTCGTAGTACCCCTGCCAGCCCTGGTGAACCTCCGGGTCGGCTCCCAGCACATGGTCATAGGCGAGGATGTGGCGGTAGCCGAGGTCGGTGGCCGCCTCGGCGTAGGCGCGGACCGCGCCCAGGTCCATTCCGATCTCCGTTTGGGGGAACACGACGCCAACTCGCATGTACCTCTGTTTACCAATCGCCTCTACCCCATCGCCGCCCGGGCATCCCCGGCCTGGGGTCCGGGTACGGTGAGGCGTCATGCAGCTGAGAGTGTTCATCGAACCCCAGCAGGGGGCGAGCTACGACCAGCAGCTCCGCATGGCGCAGACGGTCGAGGAGAGCGGCTTCGACGGGCTCTTCCGCTCGGATCACTTCCTCACCATGGGAGGAGACGGGCTCCCGGGTCCGACCGATGCGTGGGTCACGCTTGCCGCGCTCGCACGGGAGACGCGACGCCTGCGCATCGGCACCCTCGTCACGTCGGCGACCTTCCGGTTGCCGGGCCTCCTCGCGGTGCAGGTCGCCGAGGTGGACCGGATGAGCGGCGGCCGGGTGGAGCTCGGACTCGGCGCCGGCTGGTACGAGCAGGAGCACCGGGCGTACGGGGTCCCCTTCCCGCCGCTCGGGGAGCGCTTCGAGCGCCTCGGTGAGCAGCTGGCCATCGTCACGGGCCTGTGGTCGACGCCAGTCGGGGACACCTTCAGCTTCGGTGGGAAGCACTACCAGCTCGAGGACAGTCCGGCCCTGCCCAAGCCCGCCCAGTCCCCGCATCCGCCGATCATCGTGGGTGGGGGAGGCGCCGTGCGCACGCCCCGGCTGGCCGCCCGGTTCGCGGACGAGTTCAACGTCGCCTTTCGTCCGGTGGCCGATGTCGCGGCACAGTATGAGCGGGTGCATCGCGGCGTGCGAGGATCACGG
The DNA here is from genome assembly GCA_963773635.1 of uncultured Actinomycetes bacterium. GTDB lineage: Bacteria > Actinomycetota > Acidimicrobiia > Acidimicrobiales > RAAP-2 > CAVZBW01. The sequence continues at coordinate 2,980,352 of CAVZBW010000005.1, forward strand.
GCGCGATCCCAGGGAGATGGTGCTCTCGGCAGCGCTGGTGGTGTGCTGCGGGACGGACGAGACGGAGGTGGAGCGCCGGGCCGCCCGGATCGGCCGCCAGCCCGATGAGCTGCGCGCCAACGGGGCGGCCGGCACGCCGGACGAGGTGGTCGACAAGATCGCGGTCTATCTGGAGGCGGGGGCACAGAGGATGTACCTCCAGGTCCTCGACCTCGACGACCTCGACCACGTCCGGCTCATCGCGCAGGAGGTCATGCCTCGGCTCCCGGGGTGATCCGCCGGAGTGCCGGGTGGTGGGACGCCGTGCTGCCCGACGGGGCGGCGGCGTGCTGCGTGTCCATCTCCGCTCGGGGGCTCCGCCCGCTGTCTCCCGTCGAGCTCGAGGCCGTCGCCTCGGCCGGCCCGCGACGGGTCGAGAAGTTTGCAGCGGGGCGTCACTGTGCCGCCGCTGCCCTCGCGGCCCTGGGCTGTCGCGACGTGCCGGTCCGTCGTGGTCCCGGTGGCCAGCCGGATTGGCCGGAAGGCGTCGTCGGGAGCATCACCCACGACGACGAGCGGGCCTTGGCGGTGGTGTGTCCCGCGGGAGAGGTCCGCTCGCTCGGTGTCGATATCGAGCGGGTGAGGCCGCTTCGCCCGGGATTGGCTCGCCGGCTCTGCGACGAGGCGGAGCTGCATGCGGCCGCCCGGGCGGTCGAGCATCCCCTCTTGGCGATCTTCAGCGCCAAAGAGAGCGTCTACAAGGCGTGGTATCCGCTGGCCGGGACCTCACTTCGATTCCTCGACGTGGAGGTCCGCTTCGATTCCCGCGGGGACGGCTTCGGTGTCGTGTTCCGGGGGGACGACCGGGCGGCCGCGGCTCGCTCGTTCGGCTCGTGGCGCGGTCGGATGGCCGGCGGCGACGGCCGCATCTGCACGTCGGTTGCCGTCGTGGGCGGCTAGGCCCCCCCGGTACCCGGATCGGGAGAGACGCCCGGATCAGGAAAGGTCGACGACCACGCTGCGGACGGCCTTGTCGTGCCAGGCCTGGCGCTGCGGGTCCCAGAGCGGCCACAGCACGTCGAGGATCCACGGGACGATGAACAGGATCAAGAAGATGTACTCGACGACCGCCCGGGCAAAGGCCCGCAGCGGGCCGATCGAACCGCCGCTGTCCATGTCCCGCACGGAGATGCGCAACGCCATCTTGCCGACCGTCTGACCCCGCGGCGATCCGTTGAGCGCCGAGAAGTAGGCAAAGTGGATGACCAACCCGATGAGGATGGCGGCAGCCTCTGCGTTGTTCCCGAAGGCCAGCTCGATGATGACGCTTGCCGCGTAGACGATCACCGCGTCGATGAGGAAGGCGACGACGCGCTTCCACCAAAGGGCGAGCGGGCGACCCTGGACGTCGACCGGACCGGGGCGGGTGGTGGACGGATACGCCGGTGACGCGTAGGGAGGGTACGGGGGCGGCGTGTACCGGGGGGGCGATTCCTGTCCCGGGTACGGGTAGGGCGGAGGAGGTGGTGGAGGAGGCGGCGCCTGCCCGGGGTACCCCGGAGCCGGCTCCTGGCCCGGGAACGAGGGAGGAGCCCCGGCCTGGCCGGGCGAGGGGGGAGGCGGCGGTGCGCTCCCGCCGCCGGCGGGTCCTTCCGGCTGGTCTGGGGGTTGGGAGGTCATGCAGTTGGGGGTTGAGAGGTCATGCAGTGCCACATCATGGCATGGGAGCCGAAGCCGAAATAGCACGGGGCTTGGCTACCGTTCCCCGGAGTGCCGGTCGTCGACATCGTCCTTGGCGTGCTGGTCGTGCTGGGAGCGCTGTACGGGCTCCGGATGGGCGCGCTCGTCCAGCTCTTCACTTTCGGCGGCTTCTGGTTGGGCCTCACCCTCGGCGCGCTGCTCGCCGCCGCCGTCGTCCCGGCCGTCACCTCTCTGGCGCTCCAGGCCGCGCTGAGCCTGGCGGCGCTCCTGGGCCTGGCCTTCTTCCTGGCGTCGGTCGGTCACCTCGTCGGCAGCCGCTCGAGCCTGGCGGTGCGCCGGTACCACCTCGGTGGGGTGGACTCGGTCCTCGGTGTGGTCGTCTCCATGGCGGCCGTCCTCGCCTCGGCCTGGCTCGTGGGCAACGTGCTGGCCCAGAGTCGTTTCATCCCGGTGAGCACGGCGATCCAGCGGTCCCACATCCTCGGAGCCGTCGACGGGGTGCTTCCGCCGGTCCCGTCGGTGTTCTCCCGCATCGATGCCTTCCTCCAGAGCGAGGGCTTTCCTCCCGCTTTCGCGGAGCTCGCCCCGCCGACGTGGAGCGCGGTCCCGACCCCCACGAGCGCACAGGCCGAGACGATCGGAGCCGCCGTCGCCCGATCGACGGTCAAGGTCCTCGGCGTGGCGTGTGGTGAAGAGCAGGAGGGGACGGGCTTCGTGGTGGCACCCGGCATGGTGGCGACCAACGCCCACGTCATCGCCGGCGAGCGGGGCACCCAGGTCTTCGTGGACGGCGTCGGCTACCCGGCAACGCCGGTCTACTTCGACCCCAACTACGACCTCGCCGTGCTCCGCACGGACGCGCCGCTCGGGCCGAGCCTTCCCCTCGACGCCGGGACCGCGGCCCGCGGCACGCAGGGCGCGGTGGTCGGCTATCCCGAGGACGGTCCCTTGACCGCGGCCCCGGCCGGGGTGGCGGGGACCATCACCGCCGCGGGTCGCAACATCTACAACGACAGTCTGGTGACGCGGGAGATCTACCAGCTCAACGCCGACGTGCAGCCGGGCAACTCCGGCAGCCCGGTGGTCACCTCGAACGGGACGGTCGTCGGCGTGGTCTTTTCGCGCTCCACCATCGACCAGGGTGTCGGCTATGCCCTCACCTCACCGGACGTCCTCTCCCGGGTCCAGCAGGCGGAGGCCCGGACGGCCGCGGTGAGCACCGGAGCGTGCGTCCACGGCTGAGCGCTCCGCCGCTCAAGACGCGCAAGAATGATCGCGATGGCCCAGCGGATCGAGGATTACGCCATGATCGGCGATCTGCATTCCGCCGCCCTAGTGGGCCGGGACGGGTCCATCGACTGGCTGTGCTTCCCGCGCTTTGACTCCGAGTCCTGCTTTTCGCGCCTCCTCGGACACGAACAGCACGGGTTCTGGCGCATCGCCCCGGTCGGCGCGCCGGCTTCGGTGACCGCGGTGCGGCGGAGGTACCGCCCGGGCACGCTCGTGCTGGAGACCGAGTTCGAGACCGAGGACGGACGTATCCGGGTCACCGATTGCATGCCCATCCGGGAGGACCACCCGCAGGTCGTCCGCGTGGTCGAGGGTCTGTCGGGCAGGGTGCCGATGCAGATGGACCTGGTGATCCGCTTCGGCTACGGGCAGGGTCTCCCGTGGGTCATGCAAAACGACGGGTTGCTCACCGCGACCGCCGGTCCCGACGCCCTCGCGCTCTTCACCCGTGCCGAGACCCGGGGACAGGATTTCCGCACCGTCTCCGAGTTCACGATCTCCGAGGGCCAGCAGGTCCCGTTCTCGCTCATCTACTTTCCCTCGCACCTGACGCCTCCCCGTCCCATCGATCCCTGGTACGCGATCGCTACGACGACTCGGTGGTGGGAGGACTGGACTGCGGGGTGCTCGTATCAGGGGGACTACCAGGAGGCCGTGGTCCGGTCGTTGATCACGCTCAAGGCGCTGACCTACGAGCCGACCGGAGGGATCGTCGCGGCCGCCACGACGTCGCTACCGGAGAGCCTCGGTGGGTCGCGCAACTGGGATTACCGGTACTGCTGGCTGCGTGACGCGACCCTCACTCTCGAGTCCCTCATGAAGGGCGGATACTACGACGAGGCCATGTCGTGGAGGGACTGGCTGCTACGAGCGGTCGCCGGAGACGCGACCAAGTTGCAGATCATGTACGGCCCTTCGGGCGAGCGGCGGTTGGACGAGTGGGAGGTCGAGTGGCTGCCGGGCTACGAGAGCGCCGCTCCGGTGAGGGTGGGAAACGCCGCAGCCGGCCAGTTCCAGCTCGACGTGTACGGAGAGGTCATGTCGGCGTTTCAGACGTCGTGTTCCGTGACCGGGATGCACAGCAAGGCGCAATGGAGCCTGCAGCGGGCGCTGATCGATTTCGTCGAGCAGTCGTGGAGCCAGCCCGACGACGGCATCTGGGAGGTACGTGGGCCACGCCGGCACTTCACGCACTCCAAGATGATGGCCTGGGTGGCGGTCGATCGGGGAGTGCGCACGATGGAGCAGTGGCCGGTCGAGGGACCCTTGGACCGGTGGCGGGCCCTTCGCGACGAGATCCACGCCGACGTGTTGGCCAAGGGCTTCAACGAGCGCAGGCAGGCGTTCACGCAGTACTACGGCTGCGACGACCTGGATGCCAGCATCCTCATGATGCCGTTGGTCGGGTTTCTCCCGGCGACGGATCCCCGGATGGTCAGCACGATCGAGGCCATCGAGCGAGAGCTCACCGAAGGAGGTTTCGTCCTGCGTTACGCCACCAAGGACGACGGCATGGTGGACGGGCTCTCCGGCCGCGAGGGCGCCTTTTTGGCGTGCTCCTTCTGGCTCGCCGACTGCCTCCACATGATCGGTCGGGTCGACGACGCACGGGAGCTCTTCGAGCGTCTCATCGGACTCTCCAACGATGTCGGACTCCTGTCAGAGGAGTACGACCACGTGACGGGACGCCAGGTCGGCAACTTCCCCCAGGCCTTCTCCCACGTGTCGCTGGTCAATACCGCTTACCGCCTCTCGGGCAGCACCGCCCCGGAGCCGGGTACCCCCGAACACGAGGCCCTCGGCCACCGGATCCGCGGTTGTCTGGGCGCGCCGGCCGGCGCGGGCGGCGAGACCCAGCAGGTAGGACCCTTTCGCCGGGCCTCGGGCGGTGCCCAGAAGTGGCACAGCGAGAGCTGGGTCGGTCACGACGCGTCCGACTCCTCCCGGGGCGAGGTACCGTCATTGGCCGAAGAGGTGCCGAGCTCCGATGGCCACGACGCTGGCCGGAAGAAGCGAGGGCCGGGAACGCGAGGCGCAGGAACCTAAGGCGCAGAAGCCTCGGGCGCAAGAACCGCAGGCGCCGGCACAGGAACCCAAGGGGAAGGAGCATCCATGAAGGCCTTGACCGTCGTACCGATGCGGGCAGGCTCCGCAGAGCTCTCCGATGTGGCAGACCCGCCTCACGACGACGGTCCCGTCCTCGTCGAGACCCAGGCCGTGGGCATCTGCGGGACGGATATCGAGATCCTGTCGGGCGAGTACGGCTGGGCGCCGCCGGGTCGCGAGCGGCTGGTGCTCGGGCACGAGTCCCTGGGGAAGGTCGTCGACGCCCCGGAAGGCTCGGGATTCGCGGCCGGCGACCTGGTGGTCGGGATCGTCCGACGGCCCGATCCCGTGCCGTGCGCCAACTGCGCGGTCGGCGAGTGGGACTTTTGCCGCAACGGGCAGTACACGGAGCGAGGGATCAAGGCGCACGACGGCTACCTCTCGGAGCGCTACCGCATCACCGCCGACTACCTCGTCAAGGTGGACAGCTCGCTCGGGCTCCACGGCGTGCTGCTCGAGCCGACGAGCGTCGTGGCCAAGGCCTGGGAGCAGGTGGATCGCATCGGCGGCCGTGCGCACTGGGCGCCTCGCCGGGCAGTGGTCACCGGTGCAGGCCCCATCGGCCTGCTCGCGGCGCTCATCGGCGTGCAACGTGGCCTCGAAGTGCACGTCATCGACCGGGTCAGCGAAGGTCCCAAGCCGGAGCTGGTCAAGGCGCTCGGCGCCAGCTACCACACCGGCACGATCGACCAGGCGTGCCAGGATCCGGACGTCGTGATCGAGTGCACGGGGGTCGGGTCGCTCGTGTTCGACGCCATGCACCATGCCGCCTCTGGCGGGGTCGTCTGTCTCACCGGCGTGTCCTCGGGCGGGCACTCTCTCTCGTTGGACGCCGGGCAGCTCAACCGGGAGATGGTCCTCGAAAACGAGGCCGTGGTCGGCTCCGTCAACGCCAACCGTCGCCACTACGAGGGCGCGGCCGAGGTGCTCGCCCAGGCGGACCCCGATTGGTTGGCCGGTCTCATCACTCGCCGCGTGCCCCTGGAGGAGTGGGAGAGCGCGCTCAACCGGGAGAAGGACGACATCAAGGTGGTGATCGAGGTGGCCTCCGAGTGAGGGGTGGCCTCCGAGTGAGTCGCGACGCTCGATGAGTGATCGCTCGGGATCGAGCCCGGCGGCGCCGACCACACCGTCCGACGCCGGGGATGACCGCCACCGCAGCATCGGATCCGGCGTGCTCGAGATCGACACGCTGCTCGGCGGGTGGCGGCGGGTCACCGCCGGGTACCTGATCGAGGGACCCGCCCCGGTGCTCGTCGAGACGGGAAGCCAGTCTTCCGTGCCGGCCCTCCTCGACTCCCTTCAGCGACTCGGTGTCGGAGCCTCCGACCTCGCCGGAGTGGTCGTCACCCACATCCATCTCGATCACGCCGGGGGGGTGGGGGACGTGGCGCGTGCGTTCCCGGCGGCAACGGTCTACGTACACGAGAAGGGCGCCCGGCACCTGGCCGACCCCACCCGCCTGATCGATTCCGCGGCCAGGGTGTACGGGTCGCTGCTCGACTCCCTTTACGGACGGCTCGATCCGACGCCCGCCGAACGCATACGCGTCCTCCCGGACGACGAGACGATCCCGATCGGTCCCGACCGGGTCCTCACCGCCGTCGACTCGCCGGGCCATGCCAAGCACCACGTCGGTTTGCACGACTCGGTGACCGGGATCTTGTTCGCAGGCGACGCGGTCGGGGTCAAGCTGCCGGACGGCGGCGTGCTCAGACCGGCCACCCCGCCGCCGGACTTCGATCTCGACCAGGCGCTGGAGTCGTTGCGACGCTTCGCGGCCCGCCGGCCGACCGGCATCGCCCTGGCGCACTACGGCCTCTTGCCGAACCCCCAAGAGCTCCTGGAGGAGGCGGAGGGGGTCCTGCGGCAGTGGGCCGAGACGGCCGAGGCGGCCTACCGGTCGGGTGACGACATCGCGGAGGCGCTGGCGCGGCGCTTCGATTCCGACGTGGCCGGACTGGCGCCCGAGCACCTCGAGAAGCTCGAGGTCATGAACGGCGTCCATTCCAACGCCGCCGGGCTTCGGAGGTGGCTCGACCAGCGCGAGCGGCCCGCCGCCGGCGCCTGACGACTACCGTTTCGGTCATGCCTGCGACCGACAAGTTGCCCTCTGGCGACCTGGCCTTTGACGCCGACAATCACTACTACGAGGCACTCGACGCCTTTACTCGCCACCTCGATCCCAAGCTGGGCGGCCGGGTCCTTCAATGGGCGGAGATCGACGGTCGCCGGTACCACGTGGTCGGAGGTCGGGTGAACCACGCGGTCGTCAATCCCACCTTCGATCCGGTGGCCTCGGCGGGAGCTCTGTCGGACTACTTCCGGGGCAACCCGGACGGGCGCTCCCCGATCGAGCTGCTGAGGACGCGCGAGGCGATCCGGCCCGAGTACCGGGACCGCGACGCCCGCCTCGAGGTGATGGATACCCAGGGGCTCACCAAGATGTGGCTCTTCCCGACGCTCGGCATCCTCTACGAGGAGGTGCTCAAGCACGACCCCGGGGCGGTGGTGCTCCTGTTCCGCTCCTTCAATCGCTGGCTCTCGGAGGACTGGGGATTCAACTACCGGGACCGGATCTTCTCCGCTCCCTACGTGACGCTCGTGGACGTCGACGAGGCGGTGCGCGAGCTCGAGTGGGCCCTCGGTGAAGGTGCGCGGGTCCTCGTGATGCGCCCCGCCGCACCGGTCACGGCCTCCGGCCAGCGGTCCCCCGTCGATCCCGTCTTCGACCCGTTTTGGGCGAGGGTCAACGAGGCGGGCATCACGGTCGTCGCGCACGCCGGCGACAGCGGACTGTCGACCAACGGCTACGCCCCGGAGGGCTTTTCGGCGACCTTCGGCGAGGGCGGCGGTCCCAACATCAAGCTCTTCTCGATCGAGCGGGCCGCCCACGACTTCCTCGCGACCCTGGTGCTCGGCAAGCTGTTCGACCGGTTCCCCAACCTGCGGGTGGCCTCGGTCGAGAACGGGTCGGAGTTCCTCTCCTACCTGTTTCGCAAGCTCGCCAGCGTGGCCAAGAAGACGCCGGGCTATTTCTCGGAGAACCCGGTCGAGACCTTCCGCCGGCACGTCTGGATCAACCCGTTTTGGGAGGACGACGTCCAGGAGGTCGTCGAGCTCATGGGCGCCGACCGGGTCATCTTCGGTTCCGACTGGCCCCACATCGAGGGGCTGCCCGATCCGCTGGACTATCTCACCGAGCTGCAGAAGTTCGACGACGAGTCCGTGCGCCGCATCATGTGGGCCAACGCGGCAGAGCTCAACGAGCTCCAGCCGGCAAGTTGAAGCTGACGGCAGCGGGACCTTGGGCCCTTGCCTACCGGGATCGGAGCGGTCAGCCTCGCTAGTGGTGGGTCACAGGCCCCATTGACGGGCCACAGCGTCCCATTGATGAGCCCGATGGGGGCCTCGAGTAGTACGGGAAGTGCGACATGCAGATAGGGGTATCTCCGGAGATCGTCGGTGGCACGATCGTCGACACGCTGCGTGACAATGGCCAGCGTTTTCCCGGCCGTCCGGCGCTCCGGCGCCGCACGCCGGACGGTTGGGAGACCCTGACCTATCGCGACTACGTGCAGCGGGTCGCCGAGATCACCGCCGGGCTGGTGGAGATGGGCGTCGGGCCGTCGGAGCACGTCGCGATCCTGTCCAACAACCGGGTCGAGTGGCATCTGGCCGACTTCGGGTCCATGGCCGTCGGCGCGGCCGTCGTGCCCATCTACCAGACGAGCTCGGCCGAGCAGGTGGCGTACATCCTGGACCATTCCGAGTCTCGGGTCTGCTTCGTCGAGGGCGAGGAATTCCTGGCCAAGCTCTTGGAGGTTCGGGACCAGCTTCCCAAGCTTCAGCGCGTCGTGGTCTTCGAGGACGGCGTCCGCTTGGACGATCCGTTCGTGGTGGGTTTCGACGAGATCTGCGCCGTCGGGGCCCAGGCCCTGGAGCGTGATCCCCATCGATTCGAACGGTTGGCCGACGCGGTCAAGCCCGACGACGTCGCGACCCTCGTCTACACGAGCGGCACCACCGGACCACCCAAGGGTGCCGAGGTGACCCACGCCAACATCATGTGGGTCATGCGGGCGGCTATCCCCTTCATCCACTTGACTAGGGGCGAGCGGTTCTTGTCGTTCCTCCCGCTGAGCCACGTCGCCGAGCGCATGATCAGCGACTTCTCCTCGGTCGCGGTGACGGGGGAGACCTGGTTCGCGAGAAGCCTCAGCACCATCGTGGAGGACCTTGCCGAGTGCCGCCCGACGATCTTCTTTGCGGTGCCCCGCGTGTGGGAGAAGCTCTACGAGGCGGTCCTGGCCCGCCTCGGGGACTCGGCCCCCGTGCTCGAATTCGTCGTCCAGCGCTACATCCGGCTTGGACGGCAGGTCACGGCCCGGCGGCAGGCGCACAGCTCGGTGCCCCTCTGGGAGGACCTGGCGCTGCGGGGCCTGGACGCGGCGATCGGCTCGCGGATCCGCCAACAGCTGGGTCTCGACAAGGCGCACATCCTGGCGTCAAGCGCGGCGCCGGTGAGCGCGGACCTCCTCCGCTGGCTGCACGCCGTCGGGTTGCCGATCATCGAGATCTACGGGCAGACGGAGGTGTGTGGACCCTCCACGTGCAATCCCCCGGAGGACATCCGCATCGGCACCGTCGGGGTGCCGCTGCCCGGGGTACTGGTCGAGATCGCCTCGGACGGCGAGGTGCTGGTGCGGGGCGGCAACGTCTGCCGGGGCTACTTCCGGGACCCGGAGAGCACCGCCGAGCTCATCGACGCCGATGGCTGGATGCACACCGGCGACATCGGGCAGCTCGATGCCGACGGCTACCTCACCATCACCGGGCGCAAAAAAGATCTGATCATCACCGCGGCGGGGCAGAACATCTCGCCGCAGGAGATCGAGGAGGACCTCCGGCACAACGGCCTGATCTCGGAGGCGGTGGTCGTGGGGGAGGGACGCCGCTATCTCACGGCGCTCGTCACCCTCGATCAAGAGGCGGTGGTGCCCTGGGCGCGGCGCCACGGCAAGGTGGCCGACTACGAGGCGCTGGTCTCGGATCCCGACCTGCAAGCCGAGGTCGACCGCACGATCGAATCGGTCAACCGAAGCCATGCGCGCGTCGAGAACATCCGCAAATACCGGGTGCTGCCCCACGCATTCACGGTGGCCTCGGGCGAGTTCACCCCCACCTTCAAGGTCAAGCGCCACGCCGTGACGGAGCACTACGGTTCCCTGATCGAGGAGATGTATGCGGACTAGCGGGACTTCGCCCGTCGACGAGGAGCGATGAACGCCCCTACCGGGGAGGGGAAGGACGTCCGCGAGATCGACGTAGGGCCGCGCCCCCTCTCCAAGTTGCGGCCGCTGCATCGGAAAGGAGCGATACGGGGAGTTGCGCGCCGCCGCGGCCGAGGCGCGCACAGAGCTTGACGGGGTCACGGTCTGGAACGTCAACTCGACGGCGGCCGGCGGCGGGGTGGCGGAGATCCTCCAGGTGCTCGTCGGTTACAGCCGGGATGCCGGGGTAGACGCGCGCTGGGTGGTGCTGCCCGGCAACCCCGACTTCTACGCCGTCACCAAGCGGCTGCACAACCGCATGCACGGGTTCCCCGGGGACGACGGCGAGCTCGGGCTCAAGGAGGTGGACCTCTACGAGTCCATGACAGACGCCTTTGCGTCGCAGCTGCTTCGACGCATCCGGCCGGGCGACGTCGCCCTGCTCCACGACCCCCAGACGGCCGGCCTCGTGCGCCCGCTTGCCGCGGCGGGGGTCGTGACCATCTGGCGCTGCCACATCGGGTCCGACGTCGTGAATGCCTATACCGAGGAGGCGTGGTCCTTTCTCCGACCGCACATGGAGGCGAGCGCGGCGCTGGTGTTCTCCCGCAAGGAGTACGTCCCCGAATGGGCGCCTGCGGGGAGGGTCTACGTGATCGCGCCGTCGATCGATCCGTTCTCCCCAAAGAACGAGGCGATGCCGAAGGACGAGGTCGTGCGGGTGCTTCGCGACATCAAGGTGGTCGGGCCACCGCGTCGGGCGAAGCCGCCCGTCCGGCGCAGTCGGATCTGGCCGGTCGAGCGCCCGGCAATGGTCGTCGCCGGACGGGAAACGATCGACCCACGACACCCCCTCGTCGTCCAGGTGTCGAGGTGGGATCGCTTGAAGGACATGGCGGGAGTCATGGAGGGCTTCGCCTCGACCGTAGTGGGACGGACCGACGCGCAGCTGGCCCTGGTGGGACCGCAGGTCGATGGCGTGGCCGACGATCCCGAGGGGGAGGGCATCCTCGCGGAGTGCACCGAGGCCTGGCACCACCTCCCGACGGATACGCAGCGGCGCGTGCGGCTGATCACCCTCCCCATGCAGGACCTGCGAGAAAACGCCCTCATGGTCAACGCGATCCAGCGGCAGGCCACGGTCGTGGTGCAAAAGAGCCTCGCCGAGGGCTTCGGGCTCACGGTGGCGGAGGCCATGTGGAAGGCCAAGCCGGTCGTGGCCTCCGCGGTCGGCGGCATCACCGATCAGCTCACCGCCGACACCGGGGTCCTCCTCGAGGATCCGACCGACCTCGACGCCTTCGGGCTGGCCCTGGCCTCCCTGCTCCAGCAGCCCGAGACCATCCGGGCACTGGGCGGGAGGGCCCGGCGACGCGTGATCGCCGGTTACGTCGGGGATCGCCACCTGATCGCGTACGCAACCCTCATGCGACGATTGTTGGACTGACGCCGGGCGCCCCCGGCGCCCCAGATCGAGCCTTGCACGCGCCGGCCATTCGGGGCCTTGCGAGGATCCCGGCACCGTCGACGATCACTCATGACGGCGGGGCGCGCCCGAGGAGGCCGGCTTGGCGATCCTGTTCGGTCTTGTCCCGGTGATGGGGCCAGCAGCGCGGCCGAAGATTGTCGTAGGAAGTCGGTCCTCCGTTGGCAACCGGATCGATGTGGTCCCATTCGAGCCCGTAGCGGCGCCGGCACTCGGCTTCGACGCATTCGGCGCCTCGAAGGCCTGGCGGTGACCCGAGCTCGAGTGCGGTGCGCAGCTCGGCGTTGATGTGACGGCCGAAGTGCTTGACGGTCTGGATGTCCACTCCGTCAACGATCACGGCCTTTAGGAAAGCATCTTCTCCGATCGTGCGTGCCAGCTCGACCGGGATCGGGCCGCCGCCGACGAGGTGGCAACGCTCGCCATCGTGGATGTGACCGCGCCGGTACGCAGCGAGGTCGCAAACGACGACGAGCTCTGACCGAGTCGCATGGCCCCGTCCCGAGCCCGAGAGCATCGCCGCCAAGGCGTCGGCTGCGTGCGCGAAGAACGGTTCGTCGACTCCCTCGGCTCGGCTCTCTCGACGTCGCCGATCGGCGTCTGCCTCGATTCGATTGACCAACGGGAGGCCGACGTCGGGGGTCAGGGCGCCCGAGAAGCGGACCATGCCCTCACGGTCCTGCCAATGGCGGAACTCCCGGAGCCGGTGTTGCCTTTCATACAGGCGCGTAGGGTCGGCGTCGCGCAACCTCCGCTCTCGCACCGCGTCGCGCAGCGCGCCCAACCCCGACGTGCGTGCCAGCTCGACGAGGTCGTGCTCCGCGTCGGGCATCTCGGAGTGGCTCCGGCCGATCTCGTGGGCCTGGGCAAGCGAAAGCTCGCCGGCCAGCAGGGCAGCCTTGGTCTCGGGACATTCCTCCAAGGTCTTTGCCGCCTCGAGTGCGTTTCGCGCGTCCCCGTTCGTCGAGCCCATGCGTTGTGCCAGCCAATCAACGCCGGTCGAGAATCCCTGCTCGCGATGAGCTCCGTGCTCCACCGCCCGAGCCGCGGCGCGGACCCGAATAGCTGCGCACGCCTTTTCGGTAGCGGCAAGCTTCTCGACCGCGGACAGACAATCCTCCGGAGACAGGAGGGACGGATCGAATTCGGCAAGCGCTTCGCGAAAGCGCTGGGCGAGTCGCCACAGGTCATCGGGCACGCCGGCACCTCCTCGGCAGCCCCCCAGACGCGGAGGCCATCCTGTACGAGGAGGTCGAAAGGCCCGACCTCGAGGCGTTCTGCGAAAGAGGTTATACGAACAGGTGTTCGCTGTCAAGGAAAAGGTCTCGGTTCGTTTCCCATGGGTTTGCCCACCGTTTGCCGAGGGTTTTCCAAACGTTCTCGAGAGAAAGATAAGGGGCATCGCATGTGCAGGTTGCCAGTTGCCGGAGTAGCTTTTCGGTGAAGGAGGGAGTGGCATGACGGGAACACCCCAGACCGTCACGGTGCTCTTTACGGATCTCGTGGGCTCCACCGAGCTCTTTTCGGCGCTTGCCCCCGCACAGGCCGACGAGGTTCGCCAAGAACACTTCGCGCTGTTGCGTTCCGCCGTGGGCGCTGCGGGGGGCTCGGAGGTGAAGAACCTCGGCGACGGGCTGATGGTGACGTTCTCCAGCTTGAGCCGGGCCCTCGCCTGCGCCGTCGGGATGCAGCAGGGCATCGAGCGCCACAACCGTCGGGCCGTACGGCCCCTCTCCATCCGAGTCGGCCTCTCGACGGGCGAGGCGACGGAGGAGGACGGCGACTTCTTTGGCGAGCCCGTCATCGAGGCGGCGAGGCTGTGCGCATACGCAGAGGGGGGCCAGATCCTCACGACCGGCCTGGCCCGGGCCATGGCGGGTCGCCATGCCACCCTGGAGTTCGCATCAAAAGGGGAGGTCGGGCTCAAGGGCCTGCCCGAACCCGTCGAAGTGGTCGAGGTGCAATGGGCGCCCTCCACGGAGGCGGAGCAGGAGGGCGACCAGTTGCCGCTCCCCAGCCGGCTGGTGGCCACGTCGGCCGAGAGTCTCTTTGCCTTCTTCGGTCGTGCGGTCGAGCTCGAGACCCTCCTCGAGGCGCATAAGCGCAGCAGCAACGACGGCCACATCGGCGTCGTGCTGGTCTCGGGCGAGCCCGGCGTCGGCAAGACCACGCTCGTCGCGCAGTCGGCGAGAACTGCACACCGTGCCGAGTCGAGCGTCCTGTACGGCGGTTGTGACGAGGACCTGGCGATTCCGTACAAGCCGTGGGCGGAGGCTCTGACCCCTCTCGTCGAGTCCGTCCCCAAGGAGGACCTCGAGGGTTTCGTCGCCGCCAACGGCCTGGCCCTCTGCCACATCGTGCCCGCTCTGGCGCGGAGACTTGGAGAAGAAGCTCCGGCCGCGGTCGCAGATTCCGACGCCGAGCGCTTCTTGGTGATGGAGGGCGTCGGGCGGCTGCTCGCCACCGTATCGGAGGCGGCGCCGCTTCTCGTCGTGCTCGACGATCTCCACTGGGCCGACGCGGCCAGCCTCCAGCTCCTGCGTCATCTGGCTCGATCGCCGGCGGCCATGCGGGTGACCGTGGTGGGGACCTTCCGAGACAGCGATCTCTCCAAGTCGCATCCCCTCACCTCGCTCCTCGCAGACCTCCGCCGAGAGCCGGCGGTGCAGCGCCTAAGTCTCGGCGGGTTGGAGGAGGTGGAGATCATCGGCCTGCTGGAGGCTGCAGCCGGCCACGCGATGACCGAGGAAGGGGTCGGGCTTGCCCACGCCCTCCGGCGAGAGACGGGAGGCAACCCCTTCTTCGTCGTCGAGCTGGTCCGCCATCTCGCCCAAAACGGGACGTTCGTCCAGGGCGCCGACGGCATGTGGCACCTCACGACCGACCTGGAGAAGGTCGGGCTCCCCGGGAGCGTCCGAGAGGTCGTGGCCCACCGCGTGGCCACCCTGGGCCCCGAGATCGAGCGGACCCTTTCGATGGCCTCCGTGATCGGGCGCGACTTCGATCTCACCGTGCTGGCCGGCCTCCTCGATGTTGACGAGCTCGACCTCATCGACCAGATCGAACAGGCGATCGCCGGAGGGCTGATCATCGAGACCGAGCAGGTCGACCGCTACCGCTTCGTCCACGCCCTCATTCAGCACACCCTCTACCAGGATCTCGGGGCCACCCGGCGCCGTAGGGCGCACCAGCGTGTGGCCGAGGCCCTGGAGGAGGTGGGCGCCGACGACCCCGATCGCCTGGCGGCGCTGGCCCGTCATTGGCTGGCGGCGACGCGTCCGACCGACGTCAGCAAGGCGCTGCACTACGCCCGGCGGGCCGGCGAGGCCGCTCTCGCCGCGTTCGCGCCCCTGGACGCCGTCAGCTGGTTCTCCGAGGCCTTGGAGCTGGTCGGAGGTCGGCGCGCCCCGGACGGGCGGGAGCTGTGCCGCCTCCTGGTGGAGCTCGGGACCGCGCAGCACCAGGCGGGCATGCCCGAGCAGCGCGCCACCCTTCTCGACGCCGCGGCCATGGCCCAGCGCCTCGGGGATGCCGAGCTGCTGGTTGCCGCGGCCCTCGGGAGCAGGCGGGGACTCGACGTCGCATCGGAGGCGGACTCCGAACGCATCGCCGTCCTCGAGGCGGCGCTCGACGCCGTGGGAGACTCCGATGCGGCCTCGCGGGCCTTGTTGCTTGCCTCCCTCGGCGAGGTAGTCGACACCCGGGACTGGCGCCTCCGCCGGGAGCTCGGCGACGCCGCCGTGGCCATCGCCCAACGCCTCGAGGACGAAGCCGTCGCGGCCGACGTGCTCCTCAACTGCTACCACTTCCGGGGACAGCCCGAAACCTCCGACGAGCGCCTCGCCGACACCGCCCAGGCGCTCGCCATCAGTGCCCGGCTCGGCGACCCCGTGCTGCGCTTCCGGGCGTGCCACTTCCGCAAATGGGCCTGCATGGAGGTGGCCGAGCTCGGTGAGGCGGATCGCTGTCTGGAGGAGATGGAGTCGATCCTCGAGCGCACCGGGCTGCCGTACTGCCGATGGGAGGTGCTGCTCACCAAGGCCTGGCGCAGCCTCTTGGCCGGAGACACCGCCGCCGCCGAACGGCACAACGACGAAGCCCTAGTGGTCGGAAGCGCCCTGGGCGCCCCCGAGGCCCTCGGCGCCTATGGCGGCGTGCTCTTCGAGATCCGGTTCGAGCAGGGTCGGCTCGACGAGCTGATCGACCTCTTCGCCCAGGCCGTCGCCGACAACCCGGCCCTCCCCGTGCTGCGGGTGGCAATGGCGCTCGGGTACTGCGCCGTCGGTCGCCACGACGAGGCCCGGGACCTGTTCGAACCGGCCGTGGCGGGCGAGTTCGCGGACTTCCCCCGCGACTACACCTGGACCACCTCCATGGTCCTCGCCCAAGAGACCGCAGTTGCGTTGGAGGACCGGGCCGCAGCCGAGCTCCTCTACGAGTATCTGCTGCCCTTTGGCCACCTCGTGGCGCTGACCCCAGGGACGATCGACGGATCGCTCTCCCGGTCGCTCGGAAGCCTCGCCCGCCTCATTGGGCGCCTGGAGGAGGCCGAGACCCACCTCCTGCGGGCCCTGGACGTCCACCGGCGGATCGCGGCCCCGTACTGGATCGCACACACCCAACTCGACTACGCCGACGTGCTGCGCGATCTCGGGAGGGTCGGCGAGGCGACGGACCTGGTCGGCCACGCGCTCGAGACGGCACAACGGATCGGCTATGGCGCCCTCGAGCGCCGCGCCAGCGCCTTCCTGTCCGGCGTCCCCTGACCTCACCGCGTGCCGGTGGCCTGCGACGCGTTTGTGGTTCCCAGGCTGATCTTCTAGCGTCCGCGTCGCGACGAGGTGATCGCGTCGGGGGGGAGCCAAATGAGTTTGCGCGTCGTGGGGGCCGGCGTCGGCCGGACCGGGACCACTTCCCTCAAGGCTGCCCTCGAGCAGCTGCTCGGGGGTCGGTGCCATCACATGTTCGAGATGCTTGACAACGAACCACAGGTCGTTGGGTGGACCGCGGCTTTTCGAGGCGAGCCCGTGGACTGGTCGGCGCTCTTGGCCGACTACGTGGCCCAGGTCGACTGGCCAGGGGCCAGCTTCTGGCCCGAGCTGACCGCTGCCAACCCGGACGCCCTGGTCATCCTGTCGGTTCGCGATCCGGACTCGTGGTACACCAGCGCGTCCGACACGATCTTTGCGGCCATGGGTCGAAGCGATGAGGAGGTCGGCCCATGGATCGCTGCGGTTCGGCGGATGTTGGGCCAGCGATTCAGCGATCAATTCTCAGACCCCGACGCGATGATCGCCGCCTACGAGCGACACAACGACGCCGTGCGTCGGGCTGTGCCCGCCGACCGTCTGCTCGAATGGACCCCCGCCGATGGCTGGACGTCCATCTGTCGTCGGCTCGGGGTCCCGGTCCCGGACGAGCCGTTTCCATGGGCCAACACGACCGAAGATTTCCAGGCGATGGTGGCCGCCCTCGCGCTCGGTGCGGCATCCGGCGATCACGATGCAGGCACTGACTGATCAGGCCACGGCGTACCTCAGCAGCGCCGCATCCGCAGCGAAGAGCCTCCCGACGTGGAGCCCGTCGAGGAGGGCCAGCTACAAGTACTGCCGCGCGTTGTTCTCAGCCAATGCCTGTTCACCGAGGATGGTGATGGAGAGCTTGCCTCCTGCACCCCCACCTCGAGCCTGCTCCTGAAGTAACCCGGCGCGTTGCAACGCCTGGATGGCGGCGAGGACGGGTCGCTGGAGCTCTTGAACGCACTTCGCCTTCGATCCTCGCGGATACTTGGCCAGGAGCCAGTCGGCCGCCATGATGGGACCGTTTGGCGGGCGCTTCTCGCCGGGACCAAAGGGGCCCATCGTGTTGAACCTGGGACGACACCCCTGAACATCCCGGTGTAGGTCCACCACATGAGGCAGGGGCCCGCCAATCTCGTGGCTGTCTGACGGCTACGAGAGGAGAGGCCCCTGTGGGAGACGAACCTACCGTCGCGTTGTTGGCCCTGCGCGACTTCAGGGTGATCGGCAGCGAAGAGCTTGACGGTGAGCTGGTGAACGTTATCGAGACCGTCGCCACTTGGGCCCGGTGCTCGAGGTGTGGCCAGCCGGCCCGGGCCAAGGACCGCCGGACGGTGACGCTGCGGGATCTGCTGGCGGGCACGCGGCCGGTCGTGCTGCGGTGGCGCAAGCGCATCTGGGCTTGTGCGAATCGCCGATGCTCGGTCAAGACGTGGACCGAGCGCTCCTGGTTGGCCGAACCCGCCGGGTGCTCACCAACCGAGCGAGAGAGGAGACCTGCCGACGGGTCGGTCAGGAGATATCGTCGGTTGCCCAGGAGGCCCGGCGCCTCGGCGTTACCTGGTCGACCGCCTGGCGCTGCGTGACCGACGTCGGTGGAGCGCTCCTCGACGATCCGGCCCGCACCGAGGGCGTCACCATGGTTGGTCTCGACGAGACCGTGTTCCTCCACGCCGCCGGAAGCGCCGAAGGTCGTTCGTCACCGGCGTGGTGGACGTCGGGACCGGGGCGCTCCTCGACGTGTTCGAGGGTCGCGACGCCAAGGATCTGCGCAGGTGGATGGCCATGCAGTCGGCGTCGTGGTTGACCCAGATCGAGGTGGTCTCTATCGACCCCCAGAGAGTTACCGCTCGGCGGTGACCGCAGTGACCCCTTCAGCCTGCGTCCCTCGCCCTGGCGTGACGTGACCCTCGTGGTGGACCCCTTCCACGTGGTGCGCCTGGCCAACCAGGCGGTCACCCGCTGTCGTCAGCGTGTCCAGCAGGCCACCTTCGAGCGCCGCGGTTGGCAGGGTGATCCTCTCGACGACGTCCGCAAGCTTCTGCGCGTGGGAGCCGAACGGCTCGACGAGCGGGGATGGGAGCGCCTCCGAGGGGCCCTGCAACTCGCTGACTCCTTCGACGAGGTGACCGACACGTGGAGCGCCAAGGAGAAGGTGCGCGACATCTACCTGACCGACGACCTTGACCAGGCCCGGGTCCGGCTCGACGACACCCTCGACTGGTGCAAGGGCTCCTCGGTGCCCGAAGTGCAGCGTCTCGGTCGAACACTCAGCCGCTGGAAGACCGAGATCCTTGCTCACCACAGCACTGGCGCCTCGAACGGACCCACTGAGGCAGTCAACCTCACCGTCAAGGCCGTGAAGCGTTGCGGCCGGGGCTTCCGCAGCTTCGACAACTACCGGCT
Organism: uncultured Actinomycetes bacterium; assembly: GCA_963773635.1. GTDB lineage: Bacteria > Actinomycetota > Acidimicrobiia > Acidimicrobiales > RAAP-2 > CAVZBW01. Next base: position 2,999,392 of record CAVZBW010000005.1, read on the forward strand.
GCGTCTGCTGCTCGCTGCCGGCGTGTCATGGAAGACTCAACCGGTACGCGATGCGAGGCCGTCCAGGTTGGTGCGTAGGACCAAAGGCGGGCAAGATTGTTGCAGCCAGCTCCGCAACCGGAAGTGCGCCCAGACGCTCGCATTCAACCCGTAGAGCGTCGCTGCCTGGCCCCTCGTCTTTCTTTGCCGAACAGCGGCGTCATCTTCCGCCTCTTCCTTCCGCCACATGGCCGATGAGCGTTTTCACCGTCGTCGAGAATCGAACATGAGCTCCCCGCTCCTTGACCAGGTGGGTACGAAGTTCAGGACGCTCTTGGGGGAACGCTGCCAATCTCACCACAGCGGAGAGCCTGGGACAGTTTTCAAACCCTCCACCAGGGCTCCGCACACTCCTGGACGAGCTAGCTGAACAAGCTACTTAGACATTCTCCCAGGTCAGGGCCCCCAAGGCAAGCCTCAACCCGGCCTTCCGATGCCAACGAAGGCGTTGGTCGAATCAATCAAGGCTGTTGGTAGGTCCTCGAGCTCCTTGCTCCTCACTGCAGCAAGAACGCGCCGAGGCTTGTCCGACGCCCCCCGCCAACTTCCAGTACTGCCTCCAAAGTGGGCTCTAGTTGATAGATGAAGACGTCGCCGAGCTGCTCATGCGCGACTTCCAGTTGGCTTATTGTCTGAACGAGCATCTATGACAACGATGCTTTCCTCGCTCTGCAGCCCAAGTTCTGCAATTATTCGCCCAACGCGTCTCTCGGCTGCGGCCGTATAGTTCACTATCACCTTGACCGACTTGCGGGTCCGGTTGGCTTGCTCGTAGACCGCGATTTGCTTCTGCAGGTTGCGTTTGAGTTGAGAATTAGTTCCTAGTTTGAACTCGATCAACGATTTATTGTAGGCGCCCTTGGAGACCGCGAAGTCTACCGGTCCCCTTCCGTTGTTTGGCTCTCGATTGACATCAAACGTACTACCAACGAAGGCTAAGCCAAAGAACAGTTGGACGTCCGCTTCGCTGCCGAAAGAGCCGCTCCCGCTATTGATCAAGCGGTAGCCGTCTTTGCTCTCGACATAGTGTTTGAACGCTCGTGCCTTAGTCAGCGCTTCGGAGTACGAGGACACAGGACCCCGGTAGAAATCCTCTTGGTCAAGCAGTTGAGTGAGCAGGTCACGGAGCTGATCGTAAAAGACGTACCTTGTTGCCGACACATGCTCTTGGCTAGCGACTTTGGCCCTTTCTCCATCGATCTCTTTCAGGGCAATGTAATAGTCGAGGAGCTCTGGGTATCGTTCGATTGTTGCATCAGCCGCGGCCGTGCGGTCGGTTTGGGTAGGCGCACGAAATGGCCGGGGGCGTCTGCGGAGCTCCTGTTCGAAGTAGTTCGACATCTGTGAGCGAAGGCTGTCATCACTTATAGACGGGGGTATCGTTTCAAATCCTCGAATCAAATCCGTGCGATTGATCCAAGTGTCGTCCCTTGTGAGCATGTCAGTTGGTGTTAGGAGTATAAACTCCGTCTCGCTTAGGGCCGGCAGTTCGTAACTTCCGTCCCGCCATGACTCGGTGTCATAGTTAAACGACACCCGCCGAACTGGAAACGTTCTCCGCTTTCTTGCGGCTAGGTGCTCCCGTGCGAAGGTCTGAGTGTAGGCCAGCAGGTAGTCCTTGATCAGGTTCGTCGTGAAGTCACTAACGCTGTCTCTCCCAACTCCGCCTCGAATCAGAGACATCTTCTCAAGATGTCTACTGCTTGAAATGGGTGCGGCAGAATCGGGAAAAAGCAATCCAAGGTTCCTAATGAGGGACCGGGCGAAGTCCATACCCAATCCATGGCCTCGATTGCTCAAGATTGTGAACCCCAGCCAGTTCTGTCGCACCTCCTCAAAGCAAAACCACGCGAAGGAGGCCATCGTCCACATTGCCTCCTAGGGATTTATCCCGGAGGAAGGTGAGGTATTTCAGAATCGACTCGTGTAGCCCCTGGTATTCTGGCCTATCACTATTAAACAGTAAGAACGGATCGATGAATAGCGGAAGGTCCGAATCCACGGAGATGTCAAAAGCGCCATACGAATCGACCGTGCTATGAGAGACACCGAAGAAATCACTGAAGTTCACGCTGCCTCCTCCGCCAGCGCCATCAACGCTCTCGCAATCGCCTTCAAATTGGGCTCAGGCGTCGCCAAGGGCAAGACCTTCACCTTACGGTTCTTGATCACACGCGCAGGGATGAAGCTCAGGACAACGCGGCAGAACTTCAGTTCATCATTGCCGGTTCGTGCTTCGGCCTGGTTGTACAACCTCTCCAGCTTGGCAAAGGCCTTGCCGGCCCGCTGAGGCAACGACGGAGCTTCCTGGCGCAGGTCGTCTCTCTCCAGCAAGAGCTTTTCATCAGCGTTGGTGGAGCCAGTCAAGTAGTAACGGTGGAGGTCCCACTGCTGGTTGGGGGACAGCACACCGAAGACCAGTCTTCGATGGTCGTTTCGAAGTGGCTTCAGTAGGTGGTGTCGTCGTAAGTATTCGTTATTAGTAACTCGTGCCATTTCCGGTACATGCTTCTCCTACGGAATAGTGTCTCATACATGTACCGATTGAAAAAACCCGGGATGAGATTCAAACCCAGTAACAGGGGCGGCCGGTTACTGATGCTGTTGCGCGTACATCAGATTTGACGTACCGGAAAGCTAGGTTTCAAACCTTTTACCTCTGTTATTCAAACTACATTTATGTAGTTTGGCGGAGAGCCTGAGACTTCTTTCAAACCCTCCTCTACGCCTGATCCGGCTATTGGATCAGATTGCGTGAACACCATTATCCCAGGTCAGGGCCGGTGCAGCAAGACTGGGCGGTCCTGCAGAGAGCGCTTCGGCACAACGGCGGAATGGTCGTTGCTCATGAGCCCAGCCGGAGCTCGTAGTTCGTCGAGCGAGTAAAGGTCAACGATCTCAGAGGTGTCATCAGCGGCGCAGACTGCCGCCACTTTGTCGAGCAGTTCGTCGTAATCAGGACCGGTCTTGCCTTGGTAGGACTGCTTCATCCGTCCCCACTCGTCCCACGGAAGCATCTCGACCTTATTGAGGGCAGCCAGGTTGGCCTGACCCCGTGAGATCGGTCCACCCGTGACGTGAGCCCGTTGCCCAGACTTCTGGGCGAAGGGAGGATCGTCACGATGCCGAGACGGAGGCACACCCCCGAGCAGATCGTCCGGAAGCTCCGAGAGGCGGACAAGCTGCTCAACGAAGGCCAAGACGTCGCTGCGGTCTGTCGACACCTCCAGGTGTCCGAGCAGACCTACCACCGCTGGCGGAACCAGTACGGCGGCATGAAGGCCGACGACGCCAAGGAGCTGCGCGAACTCCGCAAGGAGAACCAGCGCCTGAAGCGCATCGTGGCCGACAAAGAGCTCGAGATCGATGCCTTGCGGGAGATCTCCCGGGGAAACTTCTGAGCCCGTCGCAGCGACGCCGGGCGGTCCAGATGCTCTGTGACCGCAAGGGCTTCTCGCAGCGGCGGGCGTGCCAGATCGTCGGCCAGCACCGCTCCACCCAGCGCCACCGGCCCGAGTGCCCCGACCCCGACTCGGCGCTGCGCGCCGAGCTTCGCGCATTTGCGAGACGGCATCCACGGTGGGGTTATCGCCGGGCCCATGCCGTGCTCCGTCGTCAGGGCCACCACCGGGTCAACCGCAAGAAGGTCCAACGTCTCTGGCGTGAAGAGGGGTTACGGGTCCCACCGAGGCGCCACAAGCGGCAACGGCTCGGGATCTCCACCACGGCCGCCGACCGCCTGGTCGCCACCCACCCCGACCATGTCTGGGCCCTCGACTACCAGTTCGACGTCACCACCACCGGGAGGACGATCAAGATCCTGCACGTCACCGACGAGTTCACGAGGGAGAGCCTCTCGGACCTCGTCGACACCAGCATCGACGCCGATGCCACAGTGGCCGTCCTCGACAAGCTCGTGGCTGCCCGAGGCACCCGTCCCACGTTCATCCGGTGCGACAACGGGCCCGAGCTCACCGCCAACGCTCTCCGGGACTGGTGCCGGTTCACCGGCGCGGGCACGAGCTACATCGATCCCGGCAGCCCCTGGCAGAACCCCTGGGTCGAGTCCTACGGCTCGAGAATGCGCGACGAGCTGCTCTCGCATCGAGCAGTTCGATACCCTCCTCGAGGCCCAAGTCCTTGTCGCCGACTGGCGCGAGGAGTACAACTCCTACCGTCCCCACTCCGCGCTCGGCATGCTCACGCCGGTCGAGTTCGCGCACCGATGGTGGATTAACCACCAACCACAGCTCACATAGCGGGTGGGCCGATCAACGGGGTCCGGTCAAGGTCTCTGATGGCGTTGCCATGAATCTCACCTGGCCCCCAGTTGTCGGTTCCCTCCACACCGAAGTGCTGAGCATCAACGCGACCTGCACGGAACTCGCTCCAGGCCTCGCCGCCAGTCAGGAAGGCCCCTGTAGGTAGATCCTCTGGGTTCACGTCAAGTGGGCGGCCGAGATACTCAGGATCCACCCGAACCCAACGCTCGTCGGCATCATTCCAGTACTCGGTGATCCAGTGATCAAGACCTCGGTCAGGCTTGAAGTAGGTGCCGAAGCCACACCGAGCACGAGCAGGAATGTTTCGATAGCGCAGCAGTGCGCAGCTCAAGACTGCGAAGTGCCGGCAGGTGCCAACCACTCGCTGTTCCGTTGAGCGCCGAGCGTCCAGCGGAGCCGGGTCCAACTTCAACAGCGCTTGCGCTAGCGCCTTGGCTGGTCGAATGTTCTTCTCGGCAATTCGATCGGGCCCCATCCCGCGCATCGCTGCAACGGATGGCTGAATGAACAGGCCGTGCACGCAGCGGCAGATATCGAGAGGGTTGGTCGGTAGCCCTTCCAACGCGGAAGAAGGGACCGCCCCCAGGTCCGTCATGGGTCCAGCTACGGCGTAGTCGAGTGGCGTCTTCACACTTCAAGAGTACGAACATGTGTTCGATGAGTCAATGACGGTCTCCCAGGTCAGAGGCAACTTGACAATCGCAACCTGCTACAACCGGCTTACTTGGTGGTGATCTCACGAATCAGACTTCTGATCCGTGGGTTCCTGGAATCCTCGTTCATGAGGACGAAGTACGTGTGGCCGTCTCGCAGAACTACGTCAGAGAAGGCAACGTCAACCTTTTCTGCGTAGGGACTCTTCGGCGACATCACGGGGTGGACAGGATCTCGATGACGTGGCGGGCCAGACGGTAAAGGAAGCCGAGTACACGAGTCGGCGGGATCGCTGCCTCGACTCTGCCTGGCCAAGCGGGTGATCGTATTGTTGGATCCGTTGGGTGGAAGGAGCTGGACCGTGATCGAGAACGAACTCTACGACTACAGCCCGATTGTCGAGCGCCCTCCGGTCCGTTGGCCGGGGGATGCCCGGGTGGCGTTCTATGTGGGGCTCAACATCGAGCACTTCTACATCGATCGCCCCGGCGCCAGCATCTTCGAGGGAACCGCCTCGCAGGTTCCCGATCCGTTGAACTACGGATGGCGGGACTACGGAGCTCGGGTGGGCATCTGGCGGCAGATCGAAGCTCTCGACCGGCACGGCATCCGGGCCAGCGTCTTGCTGAACTCCGATGTTTGCGAGCGCTATCCACAGATCATCGAAGCCGGCCGGCAGCGGCACTGGGCGTGGTTAGGGCACGGCACGACCAACGCCACCCTCCTCGCGGACCTGTCCACCGAAGACGAACGGGCCATCCTCACCGAGGTCGTCGACACCATCGAAAAGGCAACCGGACAACGACCTGGGGGCTGGCTCGGCCCGGGAGTGACCGCCACGTTCCAAACGCCGACCCTGCTGGCCGAGCTGGGGCTCAGCTACCTTTTGGACTGGGCCAACGACGACCAGCCCTACTGGACCAAGGTCCCGGGGCTGCTGAGCGTGCCCTACTCCATCGAGCTGAACGACGTCGCCATCTTCATGACCAAGCACCACACGGGCGCCGACTTCCTTCAGATCGTCAAGGACCAACTGGACGTGCTGTACGCCGAGTCCTCGGAGAGCGGCCGAGTGCTGGGGCTGGCTCTGCACCCGTACATCACCGGCCAAGCCTTTCGGGCCACGTACCTCGATCTAGCGCTCGACTACGTCGCCAGTCACCCAGGGATCTGGTTGACGACCAGTGACGAGATCGCCGACCACTATGCAGCTGCATTTCCGCCCGAGGGTCGGTAGAGCGTCTATCCACTTCGGTCTACTTCGGCCAGCGCCAGATCCCAACCTTCAGCCCGAGGGGCGAAAACCAGAGAACGAACACGAGCCCAGTGACCATCGGAATGATGCTCCAGATCATGGTTTCCTTTCGTAACCGGTCGAGGGCTGGCTCATATCTTGAGGATCTTGGCGTCAAAGCCGACGTACTTGACGACGAAGAAGAACCCGAAGACCAGCGCGGCCAGCGTCACGAGCATGACGACCGCACCCCTGAGATCGACGGAACGAGGCGCATCGGGACGAGGCTGTATCCACCAACCCATGAGCTTGCTCAAGATCGCCGTCACAGGCCAGCCCAGGAGGGCCACGCTGAAGATGTTGCCTATCAGGTTGGAGAATGCCAGGTTCATCCAGTCCAGCTTGTTGTTCAAGAAGAGGATCTCGAGCATCACGATCGGGTACAAGCCCACCAGAATCAGGTAGTTGAACTTCCAGGCGGGAGGAGCAGCCGCTCCTTCGGCCCGTTGGAAGTCGAACCAACCAGAGAAGCCCGACTCCACCCGTCTGGTCTGGGTGTCGCGGAAGACCCCATCGCTCTTGGCCAAAAAGGCCGAACGCTCTTCCGAGCCGAGCCAGGCGTCGAGATGGGCGCTGGAGTCGAACGTCACCATCGTGACCCATTGGTCCTGGACGCCTGCGACTGGAGCCTGCAGGTTGGCACCCACGTAACCAGGCCAGTGTGCCTGCGCCGCGGTGATCTCCGCGTTCCAGCGCTGAAATGCTTCCTCTTGGCCAGGTTCGACCTTCGTCAAGATGACCGCGGTCGCGCTGCGCGGAGCCGAACCGCCCGACTCGAGAAGCGAGACGGTCTGGTCGCCCTCCAGGAGATCGACGATCCCTGCCAGGGCCTCGGCTCGCTCCGGCGATGCCAGCCACGCTCGCGCGTCGTCGCCGGTCTCGAAGCGCTCGATGATCACCCAGTCCTGCTGGTCCGGAGGCTCGGGGGGTAGGACTTGATGACTGATGCAGCCAGCAGCCTGCGCCACGAGACGGAAATGATGCTGCCGTCCGGCGAACTCCTCGTCCCGTCCGCTCTTCACCCGAGCCTGGATGACGATAGTGACGGGTTCACCGGTCGTGGTCCCGTTCGTCACGGTGCGACTACTTGGCTTCGGCCAGCGAGCTGGCGCCTTGGCCCTCCTCAGCGCGGGTACGCCACGGCCACTCCTGGCTGTGGAAGGGAGCCCGCGGGGGCATGAGTGGCTCGAGGCCGCGAGCCCGAGCTTCTTCGACGATCTTGTCGTGACCGGAGAAGACCGAATAACCGTCTCCGGACCCCGGGACACGTCGGCTCATCTCGTTGGCCACGGCATCGCGGGCACCGGTCGCCAGCAGCTCGAAGTCCATCAAGAAGTAGTCGTTGAAGAAAATCTTCCCCAGGGCGCGGTCGGCGACGATACGTGACAGCGCGCTCAGCATCTCGCCGTTGGTCGTCATGAAGTCCGTCGTTTCGAGAAGGATCAAGCGGTCGTTGAAGGCGTCCTTTCCGAAATACTGGGCCAGGATGGTGAACATGATGTTGTTCGTTCGGGCCACGTAGATCGAGTTGACAACTCCATAGGTCTTGTCCCAGGCCGAGCCCAGCAGCGTCTTCCACTCGTCCATGACTCCCATCCAGTGGGAGACCTGGGTACCGGCAGCGAAGCCGATCGCTGCCTGAATATCCGCCTTCAGGCCACGGGCAAACGTCGCCAAGCCCTCGAGGTCCAACGTCTGTGCCTCGAGGCACGACGTCAGGTAGCCGATGTTGGCCGTGAGCAGGTTTCGTACCGTGTTCCTCGCCGCATCGGGCAAGTCGAGGTCATCCACCACATCGAGGACCTGCTGCTGCTGCTCGCGGTAGATCGCCATTGGGGCCTGCCAGAGACCGTTCGCCGGATCTCCGAGGTAAGGAGCAACCAGCTCGTGAACGGCCATCGAGCTGTGACCGACCGATTTCACGACCTGGTAAGCGACCGGTACTGGCGGTGCGACGAGCGGTTCCTCCCCCGGCCGGTAAAGGGTGTAGTCACCGCCCGCATCCGAGAAGAGAGCCAGAATGATCGGACAGTTGGCCCGGATGTTCGCCTCGAACCGGGCCATCGCTTCGTCGTAGATGGCGATCATGGCGGTGTCGAGAACCAAGGCGCGTGCCGTGGCGACCTCGGTCGCCGAAGCACGTTCGGGCACTGGGGTCACCACGTCCGCGAGCCACTCCGGAATGGATATCGATGCCATGATCCCCCACTCTCTTTCCACTGTCGGCACGGAATTGCCGAAAAGGTCACCAGCGTTGCCACGATGTCTCTGGCGTTGCTTTCCTCCAAATTTATCGTTCACGACTCCAGCGGTCGAGGAACGCGAGTTGACGCACCAAGACCCTGTGGGGCCCAAAGCCCCGTCCACACATCGTGTACGAGAACAGCAATTGGTCGGGCTCCACCCAGATAGGCATTGGCAGAGGTGACCCAGACGAGTCGACGGGTATCTCGTGGGACCCGAAGCAGGCTTTCAATTCGCGGATCTCGAGGGCGTCGATCTCATTGACACCGACCTGACAGTCGCGGACCTCGAGAAGGCAAACCTCATGAATGCCAATCTGTCTCGAACGAACCTCACTGGCGCTTTTCTCGTAAGCGCTGATCTCGTGGGCGCCAATCTTGACGGCGCCACAATGGCAACTGCAAACCTGATGAACGTCGATTGGGGCGACACGACATGTCCGGACGGAACGAATAGCGACGCTGACGGCGGGACATGTGCCAACGACTTAGGTTGACCTGGGTGCGGGGTCCGGAGGCTTCGGTCGGTCACTGGGCGACCTGCCGTCAGGCGGGTGCCTCAGAGCCACCGTCCTGCTCCTCGGGTTCGCGGCTCTCCTTCGCCTCGAGGTCACAAAGCCCGCCGGTGCTGATTCCACGCTTTGGCACAGTGCTGCGTTTGGGACTCGACCTGTTTGCTGAGGCACCGTGACGGCTCACCAAGTTGCTCTTATTCAAACCCCTCGTCTCATGTGGAGAAACGTTGTAAGTACGACATCGCGAGCGGAGGGAGTGGGATTCGAACCCACGGTACCCGCAAAGGGCACAACGGTTTTCGAGACCGCCCGATTCGGCCACTCTCGCATCCCTCCGGGGGAGAGGCTAACGCCTGTCCGGGCCTGCCCCTACCGGGAAGGATCGGGCGGTACGGCAGCCCCCCGGTCGTCAGGTGCGCCGGGCCGAGAAGAAGTCGTCGAGGAGCGATGCCGAGCGCTCGGACAGCAAGCCACCGAGGACCTCCAGCTCGTGGTTGAGCCGCGGATCCACGCAGAGGTTGTACAGGGTGCCGCAGGCGCCGGCCTTGGGGTCGTCGGCGCCAAACACGAGTCGGCGGACCCGTGCGGCCACCAGGGCGCCGGCGCACATCGGGCACGGCTCCAGGGTGACCACGACCGTGGCGTCGGACAGACGCCACCGGCCGAGGGCCCTTGCGGCGTCCTGCAGCGCCAGGACCTCGGCGTGCGCGGTCGGGTCGCCCAGGCGCTCGCGCTCGTTGTGGCGACTCGCCACCACCGAACCCTCCGCCAGGACGACGCATCCGATCGGCACGTCCCCGTGATCGAGGGCGCGCGCCGCCTCCTCGAGGGCGAGCGCCATGGCCTCCTCGTCGGAGGTGACGGCGCGCGGCGGTCCAGGTATTGCCATCGAGCGGAGGAGGTGGGATTTGAACCCACGGTGGGTTGCCCCACACACGATTTCCAATCGTGCCGATTCGGCCGCTCTCGCACTCCTCCAGACCACGGCCCGTCACGGGGGCTCGCTCGCCGCAGCTTCCGTGACGCCTCGCCGGGTGGGCAACCACGCTACCGGAGCTGCCGCACGCCTCGGTTCTCCGTCGGGCGACTACGATTGATCCCTCGCGCCGGCGCTGGGTGCGGTGGCCGGGTCCTGCGCAACGGTCGCTCGTGAACCGAGTCAGGGTCGGAAGGCAGCAGCTCTCAGCGGGTCAGGCCGTGTGCCGTAGCAAACCTGGCTGCCGCACCGAGCGCCGGCGCAACATCGAGCCCGTAGGCTGCCGACCGTGCCCAGCGATGGTCAGCAGGAGGCGGTGGCCGAGGACCAGGGATTCGTGTCCCTCTACCGGCGATTCCGGCCGGGCCGTTTCGCCGAGCTCCGTGGCCAGCCCCACGTCGTGCGTGCCCTCACGGCCGCGGTCCGGGAGGGCAACGTTGCTCACGCCTACCTCTTTAGCGGTCCGAGGGGGACCGGTAAGACCTCGGCGGCCCGGATCCTGGCACGAGCCCTCAACTGCGCCGCCCCGGAGGACGGCGAGCCCTGTGGCCGCTGCGCGTCGTGCCTGGAGATCGCCCGTGGCACGTCGCTCGACGTCCACGAGCTGGACGCTGCCTCCAACAACGGAGTCGAGGCCATGCGCGACCTGGTGGCGCATGCCGCGCTCAGCACGCCCGGACGGTGGAAGGTCTACATCGTCGACGAGGTCCACATGCTGTCCAACGCGGCGGCCAATGCCCTCTTGAAGACCCTGGAGGAGCCTCCCGGCCACGTCGTCTTCGTCCTCGCGACCACCGATCCGCAAAAGGTGCCGCCGACCATCAGGAGCAGGACCCAGCACTTCGAGCTCGGGCTCATCGGTGCCGAGACCCTCGAGACCCTGTTGCGTGACGTTCGGGAGCAAGCGGGCCTCGAGATCGACGACGAGGTGATCGCGGCGGCCGTACGTCGGGGGCGTGGATCGGCTCGGGACGCCCTCTCTGCCCTGGATCAGATGGTGGCGCTCGGGGGGGCCTACGAGGGTCGCCCCACGGTTGGCGGGGTCACCGGGCTCCTGGCCGACGAGGACGCCTCGTCCTTGCTCGTCGCCGTGGCCGGGTTGCACGAGGCTGGCTGGGGCCCTCAGCAGTTGGCGGGGGAACTGGTTGACGAGCTCCGGCAGGCCTTCCTGCTGACCCTCGCGCCCAATCTCTCCGAGGCCGCCGGCACCGACCGGGCGCGGCTCGAGGAGATGGGGAAGTCGCTGGGGCTCGCCAAGGTGGTCCGGGGAATGGAGTTGCTGGGCCGCGCCCAGGTCGAGATGCGCGACGCTCCCGATGCTCGGGTGGTTCTGGAGATCGCCCTCGTGCGCCTCGTCCGTCCCGAGCTGGACGAGACCCCGGAGGCGATTATCGAGCGCCTGGCCCGTCTCGAGCGCACCGTCCGGTCGTCCGCGACGTCGGAGCCGCCTCATCCTCCGGGCACGGCGCCCCCGGCCCCGTCCAGCACCGCCCCTCCCGGCACCGCGCCGCCCAGAACGGCCCAGGCGAAGGCCGCGCCCTCGGGCGCCGCGCCGCTGCCGCTCCGGCCCGCCGGCAGCGGCGCCGCCAAAGGCTCCGGCGGCGCCCGAGCCTCCGACCGCCGGGTCCTCGGAGGGCGGAGGTGCTGCCGAGGCGCCACCCTTCCCGGACCGGGACAGCGTCGTCGAGGCCTGGGGAGATCACATCCTGCGTGGCCTGCCCGCCCGGGCCAAGGCGTTTTGCAGCGCCGGGCGGTTTGTCGAGGTGGACGAGGGGGCGGCCTACTTTGCCCTTCCCAACGCCGCCCATCGAGACCGCTGCGAGGACGTGCGCCCGCTGCTCGAGACCGCGCTCTCCGAGTACTTCCACCAACCGGTGGTGATCCGGCTCGTGGTCGAGGGCCAGACGGACGCCCCGGACACCGGTCGCCCGGCCGTAGAAGCGGACCCCTCTGAGGGCGTCGAATTCGATCCGGACGACCTCTCCGCGCAGGTGGAGGCCGAGTCCGAGGCGCAGGCCCGCTTGCTCGATGCCTTTCCTGGTGCACAAGAGGTCGCGGAGTAGCGGTGTACACGCCGCCGCTCCGCGCCCTCATCGACGAGCTCGGCAGACTCCCGGGCATCGGTCCCAAGTCCGCCCAACGACTCGCCTTTCACCTCCTCAGGGTGCCCGAGGAGGACGCACTGCGCCTGTCCGACGCCATTGTTGCCCTGAAGCGCCACACCACCTTGTGCGGACGGTGCTTCAACGTGGCGGAGCGGGGACAGCTGTGCTCGGTCTGCACCGACGACCGTCGGGATCCTCACGTCCTCTGCGTCGTGGAGGACCCCCGCGACGTGGTGGCGGTCGAGCGGACCAGGCAATTTGGGGGGCGCTACCACGTCCTGCAGGGCTCCCTCAATCCCCTGGAGGGGATCGGCCCCGACCAGCTGCGCGTCAAGGAGCTGTTGCAGCGCGTGGAGGAAGAGGAGGTTTCCGAGGTCATCCTCTGCACCAACCCCAACCTCGAGGGTGAAGCCACCTCGATGTACCTGGCCCGTCTGATCGCCCCGCTCGGGGTACGTGTCACCCGTCTGGCCAGCGGTCTCCCAGTGGGAGGGGACCTCGAGTACGCCGACGAGCTCACCCTGGGGCGGGCCCTGGAGGGGCGACGGACGCTCGAACCTTGACCAACCGAAGCGGGCTCCGCTCCCGGCGTCGGCGGGTTTTCCAAAAGGTTTAGTCATCTCACAGCGGGGTGCCAGCTGGGTCCCAAGGTCGAATGGTCACATCTGGGCAGTGGCGGCGACAGCGCGGCCGAGGAGGACCATATGAAACCCAAAATTGCCAGGACCCTCGCGATCGGTTCGGTGACGGCAGCGGCATTCGGCATCTCGCTCGGGGCGACGGCGGCGCTCTCGGGGGCCTCGACCAGCGCCAGCTCCAACCCCTCGGCGTCGGTCACGGCCAGCAACGACGCGTCCGGCTCGGGCTCTTCGGGCGGCTCGGGTTCCTCGGGCGGATCGCCCTCGACGTCGGCCCCCAATGGCGGCCCGGCTTCCAACGGTGGCTCTTCCAATGAGATGCCCTCCGGCGGCTCGGGTCACCCAGGGGGACCTTGCCCGAACATGTCCGGGGGTTCGGGCTCCTCGAGCTCCGGCTCCTCGAGCTCCGGCAGCTCGAGCTCGGGCGGCTCGGGATCGTGATCGAGTGGGGCCGTCGGGGTTCAGGACTCCGGCGGCCTCCTCTCGCCGTCATCGGCGGTCCGTCCGGAAGTGGGTGGTGCTGAGGCACACTTGAGGGGTGCCCCGCCGCCCAAGGGAGAACGACCGCCATCTCTGGTTGTTGCGTCACGCCAAGACCCTGCAGGACCCACCGCCGGGTGGCGCCGACCGTGACCGATGCCTGGCCCCTCGCGGTCAGCGCGACGCGGATGCGATGGGTGCCCGCCTGGCTGCGGACTCCAAGAGGGGCAAGTTCTCCGGCCTCGACGGCGTGGCGCGCCCCGGCTTGGTTCTGTCGTCGAGCGCCACCCGGGCGGCACAGACGGCCCAACGAGTGTGGGCCAAGGTGTCGGATCCCCCGCCGATTCGCTACCTCGACTCGCTTTACGCGGCCACGCCGCGAGAGGTGCTGCGTCAGGTCGCCCAGGCCGGACCGGACCTGTCCGCCGTCATGGTGGTCGGGCACAACCCGACCGCCCAGGAGCTGGCCATCGAGCTTGTCGACCGTCATGACAAGGCCGGACGCAAGCTCTTGGGGCGCCAGACGCTCGCCACGTGCGCGCTGGTCGTTTACCGGTTCCGCGCCAAGAGCTGGGGCGAGCTCGATCTCGGCGAGGGATCCGTGGTCGCCATCCTGGTTCCTCCCTACTGAACCCCGTCGGAAGGGGATCGCGAGAGTGCCCGGCTCAGCCCGGGCCGCGGCTCAGGCCAGCGTCCGGACCACCAGGGCGTCGCCCTGCCCCCCGCCGCCGCAGAGCGCGACGGCAGCGGTCCCGCCGCCACGCCGGCGCAGCTCGTAGAGGGCGGTGAGAGCCACCCGGGTGCCCGACATGCCCACCGGGTGGCCGAGGGCGATGGCGCCCGCCGTTGACGTTGACCTTGCTCTCGGGGATGCCGAGCTCGTCCATGGAGGCCAGGCCGACCGCGGCGAAGGCCTCGTTGATCTCGAACAGGTCGACGCCGTCGTTGTCCAGCCCCACCTTTGCGAGGGCTCGCAGGATGGCTCGGGACGGCTGGTGCAGCAGGGAGTTGTCGGGACCTGCGACCTGCCCGTAGCTGACGAACTCTCCGAGGGGGGCGAGGCCCAGCGCCTCCGCCTTGGCCCGGGAGGTCACGATCACGGCGGCACCGCCATCGGAGATCTGCGAGGCGTTACCGGCGGTGATGGTGCCCTCCTTGTCGAAGGCCGGCTTCAGGGCGGAGAGGGACTCCGCGGTGGTGCCGGGCCGGACCCCTTCGTCGGTGTCGACGACGATCGGCTCGCCGCGGCGCTGGGGCACGCTCACCGGAACGATCTCCTCCGCCATCCGACCCTCCTTGATGGCGGCCGCCGCCTTCTCGTGGGAGCTGGCCGCAAAGGCGTCCTGGCGCTCCCGGCTCACGCCGACCTTCTTGTTGTAGCGCTCGGTCGAGAGCCCCATGGCGTCATGGTCGAAGGCGTCCGTGAGGCCGTCGTGCATCATCGAGTCCACCAGGGTGGCGTCGCCCAACCGGAAACCGGCGCGTGCCCCCGCCAGCAGGTGCGGGGCCTGGGTCATGGACTCCATTCCCCCGGCCACCACGATCTCGGCGTCCCCGGCCGCGATCATCTGGTCGGCGAGGTAGATGGTGTTGAGGCCGGAGAGGCACACCTTGTTGACGGTGGTCGCCGGCACGCTCAACGGGATGCCGGCCTTGGCGGCCGCCTGGCGTGCCGTGATCTGGCCTTGTCCGGCGAGGAGCACGTGACCCATGAGGACGTAATCGACCTGGTCCGGGCTCAGGCCGGCACGCTCGAGAGCCGACTGGATGGCGAATCCTCCGAGGTCCATGGCGGTGAAGCCGGCAAAGGCGCCGGAGAGCTTCCCGATCGGAGTCCTGGCTCCTGCGACGATGACCGAACCGGGCATAACGATGACCTCCGAAAGATGCGCTTGTTGGCCGGCGGGCGCCCTCGGCGGGCGCACCACCAGGTTGGTTGGGCCGGCTAGCTGACCGGCCGGTAACCCATACTACGGGCCCGGTATCGTCGTTGCCCATGGATCAGATCCTCCAGGCCGTCATCGACGGGGCCCCCGGCGACGAGCTGGCACAAATGCCCCTTCCAGAGTCCTATCGGGCGGCGTTCGTCCGGAGGGACGAGGTCGAGATGTTCGCGGGGGTGGAGTCCGACGACAAGGACCCTCGCAAGTCGCTCCACGTCGATCGGGTCGCCCTCCCCGAGCTGGCACCCGACGAGGCCTACGTCGCGGTCATGGCCTCCTCCATCAACTTCAACACCGTGTGGACCTCGATCTTCGAGCCCCTTCCCACCTTCGGCTTCCTGGACCGGCTCGGCAAGGAGGGCAAGTGGGGCGCCCGGCACGCGCTCGACTACCACGTGGTGGGCTCCGACGCCGCCGGGGTGGTGCTCCGGGTGGGCTCGGCGGTCCGCAAGTGGAGGCCCGGTGACCGGGTCACCGTGCACTGCAACTACGTGGACGACCAGGATCCGTCCGCGCACGACGACTCGATACTGGCCGATAACCAGCGAATCTGGGGATTCGAGTCCAACTTCGGCGGCCTGGCCGACGTCACCGTCGTCAAGGCCAACCAGCTGATGCCCAAGCCCAGGCATCTGAGCTGGGAAGAGGCGGCGGTCAATGCCCTCTGCAACTCCACTGCCTACCGGATGCTCGTGTCCCGCAATGGTGCTCCGCTCGCCCAGGGGGAGCGCGTCCTCGTGTGGGGCGCCACCGGGGGTCTCGGCAGCTTCGCCGTCCAGTACGTCCTCAACGGGGGTGCGGTCCCGGTCGGCGTCGTGTCCTCTCCCGAGAAGGTGTCCCTGCTGCACGAGCTGGGCGTCGAAGCCGTTATCGACCGCCGGGCGGCGGGATACCGGTTCTGGTCGGACGAGCACACTCAGGACGAACGCGAATGGCGTCGCCTCGGCAAGGACATCCGGGCGCTCGTCGGCGAGGACCCCGACATCGTCTTCGAGCATCCCGGGCGCCAGACCATGGGTGCGTCCGTCTTTGTGTGCAAGCGGGGAGGGACGATCGTCACGTGCGCCGCGACGTCGGGGTACATGATCGAGTACGACAACCGCCATCTGTGGATGAAGCTGAAGACCATCAAGGGCTCGCACTTCGCGAATTACCGAGAAGCCTGGAACGCGAACCAGCTGGTGTGCGAGGGCAAGATCCTCCCTCCCCTCTCCGCGGTCTATCCGCTGGTCGAGGTGGGCGAGGCGACCTTGCAGGTGCAGCGGAACCTGCACGAGGGCAAGATCGGCGTACTGTGCCTGGCTCCCTCGGAGGGCCTCGGCATCGAGGATCCCGAGCTGCGCGCCCGGGTGGGAGAGGAGCGGATCACCTTGTTTCGGAGGCACGGCGCATGAGCGGGACCCCAGGCGGGATGTTGACCGAGATCGACCATGTGGCGATCGCGGTCCGGGATCTCGAAGAGGCCATTGCGTGGTACCGGGAGGTCTTCGGAGCCGAGGTCGTCCATCGCGAGCTGGTCGAGCGTGATGGGGTGGAAGAGGCCCTCATCAAGGTGGCGGACTCTTACGTGCAGCTGCTGAGCCCGAGCCGGCCCGACTCGACCGTGGCCCGTTTCCTCGAGAGCCGGGGCGAGGGTATCCATCACGTGGGATACCGGGTCGAGGACTGCGCCGCCGCGCTCGCCACGGTCCAGGCCCACGGCGGCAGGACCATCGACCAGGAGCCCCGGCCGGGCTCGAGGGGAACCACCGTCGCCTTCGTCCATCCCAAAGCGTCCTTTGGCACCCTGATCGAGCTGGTCGAGGAGCCCTGAGCCCGCCGGGCCCGACGAACACGCGGGCCCGGCCAGGCGGCTTTCCTCTTCCGAGCAGTGCTCCGGTAGCCTTCGCCGCCATGGAGCACGCAATGACCGAACGGCTCGAGGAGCTGCAACGCCGTAAGGAGACGGCGGTACACGCGGGGAGCCCGGCCGCAGTCGAGCGCCAGCACGGACGCGGGAAGATGACCGCCCGCGAGCGCCTCGACTACCTCCTCGACGAGGGCTCCTTCCAGGAGCTCGACATGCTCGCCCGGACGCGGGCGCCGGGGGTTCCCGAGAGCCGCCGCCCCTACACCGACGGCGTCGTCGTCGGCATGGGGACGATCGACGACCGGAGGGTCTGCGTCTTCAGCCAGGACTTCACGGTCAACGGCGGGTCTCTCGGCGAGGTCTTCGGCGAGAAGGTGCACAAAGTCATGGACCTTGCGACATCGCTCGGCGTCCCCGTGATCGGCATCAACGACGGTGGCGGTGCACGGGTCCAGGAGGGCGTGGTCGGGCTCCACTATTTCGGTGGCATCTTCAAGCGCAACGTCGACGCCTCGGGGGTGATCCCCCAGATCAGCGTCGTGATGGGTTCGTGCGCCGGTGGGGCGGTGTACTCGCCGGCGATGACCGACTTCATCTTCATGGTCCAGGGGACCTCGCACATGTTCATCACCGGCCCCGACGTGGTCAAGACGGTCACAGGTGAGGACGTGACGCTCGAGGAGCTCGGCGGGGCCATGAGCCACGCCACCAAGTCGGGTGTCGCCACCTTCGTCTGTGCGGACGAGAAGTCCTGTCTGGACGAGGTTCGCTACCTGTTCTCGATGCTTCCCTCCAACAACCTGGAGGAGCCGCCGGCGGTCCTTGCCACCGACGACCCCGGCCGCGCCACCCCGGAGCTGGTGGGGCTCATCCCGGCGTCGCCCAACCAGCCCTACGACATGAAGAAGGTCATCGGTGGCGTGCTGGACGACGGGGAGTTCCTCGAGACCCACGCCCACTGGGCCATGTCCATCACCTGCGGGTTCGGCCGCCTCAACGGCCGGGTCGTGGGCGTGGTGGGCAACCAGCCGGCCGTGCTCGCCGGCGTGCTCGACATCGACTCGTCCGAGAAGGCGGCCCGCTTCGTGCGGACCTGCGACGCCTTCAACATCCCGTTGATCACTTTCGTGGACGTGCCCGGCTTCATGCCCGGGACCGATCAGGAGTACGGCGGGATCATCCGCCACGGCGCGAAGCTGCTGTACGCGTACTGCGAGTCGAGCGTCCCGAGGATCCAGGTGATCACGCGCAAGGCGTACGGCGGCGCCTACGTCGTCATGAACTCCAAGTCGATCGGCGCGGACCTGGCCTTTGCGTGGCCGTCGGCCGAGCTTGCGGTCATGGGACCGCAGGGCGCGGTCGAGATCGTCTACCGGCGGGAGCTCGCCGAGGCGGCCGATCCCCCCGCCCGGCGCAACGAGCTGGTGGACGAGTACACCGAGCGCTTCGCCAACCCCTACGTCGCGGCCGAGCGCGGCTACGTCGACGACGTCATCGATCCGGCCGATACGCGCCGTGTCCTGATCCGCAGCCTCGAGATGCTCATCTCCAAGCGCGAGGAACTCCCTCGCCGCAAGCACGGGAACATGCCGCTGTGACCGCCGAGCCGCTCGGGCTGAGCCCTCGTCCCCAGCCGGAACCCGACATCCTCGCCGTGCTGGCGGCAGCGGTCGACCAGGCCTGGCCCCGACCGGCGACGGCGCCCGCCGCCGGTGACCGGCAGCCCGACCACCTCCGCTGGCGCTTCAGCGGGAGATGGTGGGCGCAACCAACCGTCGCCCGCCGGGACCGGCCTTGGATGGCCGCCGCCACCGGCTAAGAGGAGGCACCACCGACCGGCGTGACCTCCGAGGCCGGCAGAGATCTCCGAGGCCGGCAGAGATCGGCGAGGCCGGCGGAGACCCTCGAGGCGCCCGCGGCGCTCGTCAGGCCGCGGGGGGCCGGTGTCGCTCCGCCAGCCCGATCAGGTCCTCCATCAGGCGGCCGAGCTCGAAGTCCTTCGGCGTGTAGACGCCGGCCACGCCCTTGCCGCGCAGCACCTCGGCGTCGTCGGGAGGAATGATCCCCCCCACGACGACGGGGGCGTCCACGCCCGCGGCCCGCATACGGTCGATGATCTCAGGCACCAGCTCCAGGTGCGATCCGGAGAGTATCGAGAGCCCCACCACGTCGGCGTCCTCGTCGCGTGCCGCGGCGACGATTTCCTCCGGGGTCAGGCGAATCCCCTGGTAAACGACCTCGAATCCGGCGTCTCGGGCCGCCACGGCGATCTGCTCGGCGCCGTTCGAGTGGCCGTCGAGCCCGGGCTTGGCCACGAGCAGCCGGGGCGGCCCGCCCGTCCGCTCGGCCAGCTCCTGGCTGCGCCGCAGGACGGCGTCGAAGCCCGCACCCCGATGACCCACGCCGCCACTCACGCCGGTCGGCGCGCGGTACTCGCCGAAGACCTCGCGTAGCGCCCCGGCCCACTCCCCGGTCGTGCCTCCGGCGTGGGCGAGCGCGATGGTCGGGACCATGACGTTGCCCGCCTCGGGCCCGTCGCTTTCGGCAACCCGGCGGAGGTCGTCGAGAGCACGCCGGACGGCGCTCGGGTCGCGCGCCGCCCGCCAGCGCACCACGTCCTCGCGGAGCTCGGCCTCGACCGTGGGGTCGAGCTTCAAGATGCTCGAGGCTCCACCGTCGGCGGTGAGCGGCGATGGTGCCGTCGAGGTGAAGCAGTTGACGCCCACCACCTTCTGCTCGCCCGTCTCGATCCGCCGGAGCCGTTCCGCCTGGCTGCGCACGAGGCGGCCCTTGAGCTCGGCGATGGCCTCGAAGGCCCCCCCGAGGCGGAGCACGTCTCCGAGCTCGGTCCAGGCGGCCTCCATCAGGTCGTCGGTCTTGGCCTCGATCACCTTGGAGCCCTCGAAGATGTCCCCGTATTCGAGGAGGTCGGACTCGAAAGCGAGGATCTGCTGGATGCGCAACGACCACTGCTGGTCCCACGGGCGCGGGAGGCCCAGCGCCTCGTTCCACGCCGGGAGCTGGATGGCCCGGGCACGCGCGTCCGCCGACAGCGTCACGCCGAGGGTCTCGAGCACGATGCGGGGGACGTTGTTCTCCGGTTGAGCCTCTGTCAGTCCGAGCGAGTTGACCTGCACCCCGTAGCGGAAGCGGCGCAGCTTCTCGTCGTCGACCCCGTAGCGCTCTCGACAGATCCGGCCCCAGAGCGCGGTGAACGCGCGCATTTTGCAGGTCTCCTCGACGAAGCGCACCCCCGAGTTGACGAAGAAGCTGATGCGGCCGACCACCGTCGGCAGCTCTGCCTCCGACACCTGGCCCGAGTCGCGCACCGCGTCGATGACGCCGATGGCGGTGGCCAGCGTGTAGGCGAGCTCCTGGAGCGGGGTGGCGCCCGCCTCCTGGAGGTGGTAGCTGCAGACGTTGATCGGGTTCCACCGGGGCACGTTGCGGACCGTGTAGGTGATCAGGTCGACGGTGAGGCGGCGACTCGGTGCCGGGGGGAAGATGTAGGTCCCGCGGCTCAAGTACTCCTTGACGATGTCGTTCTGCGTGGTGCCCTGGAGAAGCGCGGGATCGACGCCCTGGTCCTCGGCGTTGGCCACGTAGAGGGCGAGCAGCCACGGGGCCGTGGCGTTGATGGTCATCGAGGTATTCATCTCGGCGACCCGGATACCCCGCATCAGCTGCTGCATGTGCCCGAGGTGGGCCACCGGGACGCCGACCTTGCCCACCTCGCCGGCGGCCTGGGGGGCGTCGGGGTCGTAGCCGGTCTGCGTGGGCAGGTCGAACGCAACGGAGAGCCCCGTCTGGCCCTTGGCCAGGTTGGTCCGGTAGAGCTCGTTGGACGCCCGCGGATTCGAGTGGCCCGAGTAGGTGCGCATGACCCACGGCCGGGGCGCCGACCGGGGCGACGGGTCTTGCGGCGGCTCCCTTTCCTCCACCGGCTCGCTCACCGGTCGCTCGCCCGATCCCATCGCCCGATGTCCCTCACGAAGTGCTCTCCCGTCGGTCGCTCAGCTCCTCTGTCCGCGCCGGGTCATTTCCGGTAATCGTAGAAGCCCTGTCCGGATTTCCGGCCGAGCTGCTCGGCCGCCACCATCCGCCGGAGCAGGGGTACCGCCGCGTAGTTGGGATCCCGAAACTCCGCGTAGAGGGCGTCGAGGATGGCGAGCGAGGTATCCAGGCCGACGAGGTCGAGCAACGCGAAGGGGCCCATCGGGAACCCGCACCCGCCCTTCATGGCCGTGTCGATGCCCTCCTTGGAGGCCACACCCTGCTCGAGCAGGCGGACGGCGTTGTTGAGGTAGGGAAAGAGCAGGGCGTTCACCACGAACCCGGCCTGATCCTTCACCTCCACGGTCTCCTTGCCGCACGCCTGTGCGAAGGCGTGGGCCGTGGCGATCGTCTCGTCGCTCGCCGTGAGCGGCCGTACCACCTCGACCAGGCTCATCGAGGGCGCCGGGTTGAAGAAGTGGATGCCGCACACGGCGTCGGGTCGGCTGGTGACCATGGCGAGCTCCACCACGGGAAGGGTGGAGGTGTTGGTGGCCAGCACGGCTCCCGGCCGGCAGGCGCGATCGAGCTCGACGAAGAGCTCCTTTTTGACCTTGAGGTCCTCCACCGCAGACTCGATCGCGAGATCGCAGTCGGCCAGCGCCTGGAAGTCGCTCGTGGTGGTCACCCGAGAGAGGATCTCGTCCCGCTCCTCGGCGGTCCGCTTGCCCCGGTCGACCTGCTTGTTGAGCGACTTCTCCAGCCCCGCCAACATGGCGTCCGCAGTGGACTGGCTGCGGCTCCGGAGCACCACCTCGTGGCCGGAGGCGGCAGCGGCCTCCGTGATGCCCGAGCCCATGATTCCCGAACCGATGATGGCGACTCTTTTCACAGACATGGCCAGCTATGTTACCGACCAGTAGCCACGGCCGTCGGGCGGCTCGCCCCATCGCTGGCACTAGCGTGCCACCGGTGCCATCCCCTGGAACGGCCCCCGGGGCCACGGAACGCACGGAGATCGACGGTCCGCCGGCGGCGGGTCACGCCGCGGGTGCTCCCACGATCGGGGTGGGCTCCTCCGACGCGCCCGTGCCGGAGGAGCACGAGGCCCTGGTCTGGGCGCGGGGGCTGGTCAAGCGCTTTGGCGACCACCTCGCGGTCGATCACGTCGACTTCGACATCGGGAGGGGCGAGTCTTTCGGGTTCCTCGGGCCCAACGGGGCGGGCAAGACCTCGACGATGCGGATGGTCTCCTGCCTGTCCCCGGTCAGCGACGGGACGCTCCGGGTGCTCGGCATGGACCCGGCCGCGCACGGCCCGGCCATTCGGGCCCGCCTCGGGGTCGTCCCCCAGGAGGACACCCTGGACCTCGAGCTCACCGTCCTCGACAACCTCATGATCTACGGTCGCTACTTCGACCTGCCCCGCCGCGAGATCAAGGAGCGAGCCGACCGCCTACTCGAGTTCGCCCAGCTCACCGAGCGTGCTCGGGACAAGGTGGACCCCCTCTCTGGCGGCATGAAGCGGCGGCTCACGATCGCCCGGGCGCTGATCTCCGAGCCCGAGCTCCTGATACTCGACGAGCCAACCACCGGCCTCGACCCGCAGGCCCGACACCTCCTTTGGGACCGCCTGTACCGGCTCAAGCAGGACGGAGTGACCCTCATCATCACGACCCACTACATGGAGGAGGCCGAGCAGCTCTGCGACCGGCTCGTGGTCATGGACCATGGCCGCTTCGCCGCCCAGGGCTCTCCCCAGGATCTGATCGAGCGGTATTCCAGCCGTGAAGTGGTCGAGATCCGGCTCGAGCCCGACGATCACGAGCCCGTGGGGCGCCGCTTCGAGGACTTGGTGCCGAGGGTGGAAACGCTTCCGGACCGCCTGCTCCTCTACGTCGACGACGGCGACGCGACCCTCGCCGAGGTGCACCGGATGGGACTGAGGCCCTTGAGCGCCCTGGTCCGGCGGTCCACCCTGGAGGACGTCTTCCTGCACCTGACCGGTCGATCGCTCGTGGACTGATGGCCCTCGGGACGATCAGCCAGCGCGACGTCCGGTCGACGCCGCTGTGGTACCGGGGGCTCGAATACTGGTTGTACCAGTACAAGCGGACCTGGCGAAGCTCGCTCGCCACCAGCTTCCTCTTCCCCATCCTGTACCTCGCGGCGATGGGCGTCGGCCTGGGCACGTTGGTGGACCGCCACATCCACAACGTCGACCAGGTCTCGTACCTCGACTTCATCGCCCCGGGCCTGCTGGCGGCGACGGCCATGCAGATCGGCGGCAACGAGTCCATGTACCCCGTCATGGGGGCGATCAAGTGGATGCGCACCTACCTGGCGATGCTGGCAACGCCCCTTCGCGTGGTCGACGTCCTCCGCGGCCACCTGGCGTGGATCGCCGTGCGGCTGACCATGGTCTCGGCGGTCTACCTGGTGGTCATGGCGGCCTTCGGCACGATCCTGTCCCCGCTCGCCATCCTGGCCCTTCCGGCCGGGATCGCCACGGGGTTGGCCTTCGCCGCGCCGATCGCCGCTTTTTCGGCGACCCAGGACGGCGACAAGGGATTCATCACCATCTACCGGTTCGGGCTGATCCCGCTCTTCTTGTTCTCGGGGACCTTCTTCCCCGTCTCCGAGCTCCCGGGCTGGCTGCAGCCCATCGCCTACGCCACCCCCCTCTACCACGGGGTCACGCTGTGCCGCTCGCTCACGCTGGGCCAGGTGGGCTGGTCCAATTTGGGAGACGTCGCCTACCTGCTGGCGGTGGCGTCGATCGGCTACCTGCTCGCCAAGCTGTCGTTCCGTCGGAGGCTGGTGGTATGAGCGCCGCGACGACGACGGAGTCGCCGACCCCGTCCTTTCCACTCCGCATCACGCCGCCGGCCCTGGTCGGGAGCCGGCGTGCCCGTCGCCTGGTCGAGCGCAACCTCCTCGTCTACCGGCGGGGGTGGATCTACCTCCTCTCTGGCTTCTTCGAGCCGCTCTTCTACCTCCTGTCCATCGGTCTCGGCTTGAACGGCCTGGTGGGCGACCTCCACGTCGACGGGCAGGTCATCCCCTATACGGCCTACGTGGCGCCCGGTCTGCTGGCCTCGGCCGCCATGAACGGTGCCGTCTTCGACTCGACCTTCGCGGTCTTTTTCAAGCTCAAGATCGCCAAGACCTATGACGCCGTGCTGGCGACGCCCCTCGGCGTGGGCGACGTGGCCCTCGGCGAGCTCACCTGGGCCCTCATACGAGGCGGCCTCTACTCCGCCGCCTTCCTGGTGATCATGGCCTTGCTCGGCTACGCCACCTCGCCGTGGGTGATCCTCGCCTACCCCGCGGCGCTGCTGATCGCCTTCGCCTTTGCGGCGGCGGGCATGGCGGCCACTTCGTACATGCGCAGCTGGCAGGACTTCGACATGGTCTCTCTCGCCATCCTGCCGCTGTTCTTGTTCTCCGCCACCTTCTATCCGCTGACCGTCTACCCCGGTTGGCTGCAACTGGTCGTGCGCTGCACGCCGCTCTACCAGGGAGTGGCACTGGTTCGGGGTTTCGACCTCGGGGACTTCTCGTGGGCCATGCTCGGGCACTCCGCCTATCTCGCCATCATGGGTATCGCCGGCCTGCTGATCAGCTCGCGGCGCCTGGCCCGCCTGTTGCTGCCCTGAGCGCGAGCGGGCGCGAGCGCAACCGACCGGTCGCCGGGCGGATGGCAGGGAGATGGCAGGGAGATGGCAGAGTGACGGCATGAGCCAACACAACGGAGAGCCGGGGCCGCTCGCGTTCGTCGGCGGGAGCGAATGGACCGAAGGCTGCAGCTTTGATGCCGAGCTGCTCGAGCGCTCGGGTGGAGGCCGCGTGCTGGTCCTCCCTACGGCCGCCGCGTACGAGCAACCCGAGAGGGTCGTCTTTGAGGCCGGTCGTTGGTTCGAAGGCCTGGGGGGCCAGGTACAGGGCCTCATGGTGCTGTCGCGCGCCGACGCTCAAGACGAGAGCGCGGCCGAGCTCGTGGGAGAGGCGAGCTTCGTCTACCTGAGCGGAGGGTCCCCGTTGCACCTGCGGTCGGTGCTCAAGGACTCCCGGGTCTTCGCCGCGCTACGCGAGGCGTGGGTCAACGGCGCCGTCGTGGCCGGGTCGGGCGCCGGTGCCATGGTGCTCACCGATCCGATGGTCGATCCTCGTGGCGGGGCGCTCACGGTGGGCCTCGGTCTCGTGGACCGCATGGCGGTGGTGACCCATTTTGGGGATCTCCACGAGGACGCTCACGGAGAGAAGATCCACCGGTCCGTCGCGCTGGCGCCCGAGGGCGTGCCGGTCGCCGCCATCCCCGAGCGGACCGCGCTCATCAGGGACCCGGGCACGGGTTGGCGCAGCGCGGGCGAGGGTGTGGTCCGCGTCTTCGTCGACGGCCACCCGGCGGAAGAGGGCTGGGCGATCCTGCCCGGCTGAGACCCGGGCTCCGCCGCAGTGACCTACTCCGCCTCGGTGATGGTGACGCGATCGATCGTCACGCGCTCCTTCGGCTTGCCGCCCTTGGTGCCCGCCGCGTCCAGCGCCTGCACCACCTCGCCACCGGAGACGATCTCTCCGAAGAGCGAGTACTGGGGAGGCAGGCCGGCTCCGTCGGGGCCGCTGATGATGAAGAACTGGCTCCCGTTCGTGTTGGGTCCGGCGTTCGCCATGGCGAGCGAGCCGATCCGGTAACGCCCCGGGGCGGGCAGCTCGTCCTCGAACCGGTACCCCGGTCCACCTCTGCCGGAGCCCTCCGGGTCGCCTCCCTGCACGACGAAGCCCGGGATGATGCGGTGGAACACGATGCCGTCGAA
The DNA here is from genome assembly GCA_963773635.1 of uncultured Actinomycetes bacterium. GTDB lineage: Bacteria > Actinomycetota > Acidimicrobiia > Acidimicrobiales > RAAP-2 > CAVZBW01. The sequence goes on from CAVZBW010000005.1 coordinate 3,025,220, forward strand.
GTAGTGATAGCGGGCGAGGAAGACGAAGTTGTTGACGGTCTTGGGCGCGGAGACGGCGTCGAGGGCGATGACGAGCGTGCCCTTCGAAGTCTCCATGGTCGCCGAGTACCGGCGCTCGGGGTCGATGCACATCGGAGGCGGGGCGTCGAAACGCCGGCGCGTGGGGCTCGACCCGTCCGGGTTGGGGCATTCGGGCGCAGGCATGGGTACCTCCTACGAGGAGATGTTGAGGGACAGGATCCGGTGTATCACCTTGGGGGTGCCGCTGGTCGAGCCGTCCTGGTTGATGTGGTTGACCACGTCCATCCCCGACGTCACCTGGCCAAAGAGGGAGTACTGCGGGGGCAGGCTCTCACCCTGGGCTCCCGCCACCACGAACCACTGGCTGCCGCCGGTGTGGGGTTGGCCCGTGTTGGCCATGGCGACCGATCCGAGAGGGTACTGGTCTGCGGCATTGGCGGCCTTGGCGGGGTACTCGTCGGGGATGGTGTAGCCGGGACCGCCCGATCCCGTCCCCGTCGGGTCACCGGTCTGGTCGACGAACCCGGGGATGACGCGGTGGAAGGTCACGCAGCGATAGAAGCCCTTGCCGGCCAGGAACACGAAGTTGTTGACGGTCTGGGGCGCCTTGGAGGCGTCGAGGGCGATCGTGAACGTCCCCACATCCGTCTTGACCGTCGCCGTGTACGTCTTGGAAGGGTCGATGGTCATCGGCGGCGCCGACGTCCAGGTGAGGTCGTTCACCTTGGTCTTGGGGCTGCTGGGGCAGCCGGCGGCCACCGCCGTCTTGTCCGCCGCCGTCTGGGCGGCGGCCTCCGTGGAGTTGGTCGCCGAGGGCTTGGTGGTGGCCGTGGTGCTCGCCGGCTTGCTGGATCCACCACCGGTCACCGCGTAGGCGATGCCGCCGACGGCCGCGGCGCCGACCACGACGATGGCGCCCCTCTTGAGAAATGATCGGCGACGCTTGGCGCGAGCCTCCTGAGCCAATCTGGCCGCCCGGTTGGCCTTTTGCCGCGCTCGTTTCTCGTTCGGCACGGGGCGACACCCTATCTGGCCCCTCTGCCGAGGAGGCACCGCCACCCTTGGCTACGGGGCACGCGGGTAACCTGCATCGCCCATGGGGGAACTATCGGCGACAAGCCTCAACCTTCGGACCCGTGCGGCCGTCGCGATCGTGCTGGCGGGCACGTCGACCGGCATCGGGACCCTGGCGCTCGGCTCGAGCGCCGACGCGGCCTCCTCGTCCTCGATTCGGATCGCCGTAGAGGGGCCCATGACCGGAGCCCAGGCCTCGACGGGCATCGACATGCTGCGCGGCGCCCAGTTGGCGGCGTCCGCCATCAACGCCCAGGGCGGCGTGTCCGGGCGCCAGATCACGATCGTCAAGGCGGACGACCGCGCCGATCCCTCGACGGGAGTCAAGGTCGCGCACCAGATGGTGTCCGACGGTGTCTCGGCGGTGATCGGGCCGTTCAATTCGGCCGTCGGGGTCAAGAACCTCCCGATCTACCGGTCCGCCGGGGTGACGATCCTCCGGCTGACGTCGGCCACGTCCACGGAGGGATACGGGGTCACGACCCAGCCGATGGTCACCCAGATCGCACCGGTCGAGGCCGACGAGCTCCACTCGGTGCTCCACGCCGGGTCGGTCGACATTCTCTACGACCCGTCGACCTACACCTCTGGCATCGCCAGCCAGCTGCGGGCACTGCTTCGTGCCGACGGCATCTCGGTGCCGCTCTACCGCTCCGTGTCGCCGACGGCCACCTCGGGACAGCGCACCGCAGCGCTCAACGCCGCCGCCTCCGCCCATGCCGACATCACCTACTTGGCGATGTACGGGCCGCAGGCGGGACTGATGGCCAAGGCGCTCTACGACGGGAGCGCCAGCACAAAGACCGCGACCCCGCCGGGCCGATGCTTCGTCGACCTGGCGGCCCAGGGCTCCGATTTCGTGTCGGCGGCCGGGGTGACAGCCGCCGAAGCGTGCCTCAACAGCGGGGTGCCCTCGGCCACGCAGCTGCCCAACGGAGGGGCGTATGTCTCCGCCTATCAGGACCAGTACCACACCGCACCGGGCACCTGGGGCGCCTTCACGTACGACTCGCTCGGCCTGTACGCGGCCGAGGCCAAGGCGTCGGGTGAGGTCAAGGGCCAGCAGCTCCGTTCGGCGTTGAGCCACGCCTCGGGATTCTCCGGTGCGACCGGGACGATCACGATCGAGCCGGGCAGCGGGAACCGCCGCAACCCGCCGGTCGTCATCCTGGACATCGACTCCTCCGGGCAATACGTGATCGACCCGACCTGGGCGCAGGCCACCGGCTACCAGGTTCCGTCGACCTAGGAGCTCGTCGACGTGCACGGGCTGCGGAGCAAGCTGCTGGCCCTCGCGGCCGTCCTGTCGTTCATCGCGGCGACGCTCGGGGCCCAGACAGTCGGGGCCCAGACCGCGGGTGCCGAGACCGCCGGACCGTGGTCGGGGCGCGTCATCCGGTTGGGCGCCATCTTCTCCACCACCGGTGCCGGGACCGCCTACGGGCCTCAGCAGGTGAAGGGGGCCCGCCTCGCCGTCGAGGAGATCAACGCGACGGGCGGCATCCGTGGCGCCCGGCTGCAACTGACCATCGACGACGACGGTTCGCAGCCCGCCCAATCCGCCCAGGAGATGGCGTCCCTCATCAACACCGGGCGGAGCCTGGCGGTGCTCGGCCCCACCTTCTCCAACTCGGCGGCGCAGGCCGATCCCGTGGCCAACCAGCTGCGCACCACGGTCTTGGCGGTCAGCAACACGGGTCCGGGGATCGTCGGGACCTGTCCCTATCCGTGCGGGTGGGTGTTCCGAGACTCGCTCGGCGAGGCCTCCGCGCTACCGGCGAACATCGGCGCGTACGTCGACAGCGCCCATCCCACCACCGCGGCCGTGCTCTATCCGCAGGGCGACGCCTTCGCCGCCAGCACGGCTCAGATCGCGGTGCAGTCGTTCGAGGCGGACGGGGTGACCCAGGTCTCGAGCGTCGAGATCGCGCAGCCAGGGGGAGAAGCAACGGCGGTCGCCCAAGCGCTGGCCAGCCATCCCGACGTCCTCATGGTCACGGCCTCATCGTCCACGGTGGCCGGCACGGTCATCCAGGCCGCCCGCGCCCAGGGTTTCACGGGCGGCATCCTCGGAGGGAACGCCTTTAACAGCCCGGCCACCCAGGGCGTGGCGGGCGACGCGAGCGTCGGCGCCCAGAGTGCGGCCGGGTGGTTCGCGGGAGCGAGCTACCCGGCCAACCGCGCCTTCGTCGACGCCTACGTCCGGCGGTACGGCGAGGCGCCCGACCAGTTCTCGGCGCTGGCCTTCACCGGGGTCCAGCTTCTGGCGGCCGCGCTCCGGCACGCTCCCCTGACGTTCGCCTCACTGCCCCTCGACCGCGCGGTCCTCCGCCTGGCCCTCGCCCGGGTTCACTTGATGACCGTCTCGGGCCCCTTCCGCTTCACTCCCACGCACGACGTGTACCAACCGGTCTGGGTGGTCGCCATGGACGGGCACGGGGCCTACACCCTCGTGCGCCAGCTTCCGCCCTCCGCGTCCCTGCCCCCCTCCGGCTGACCGGCCGACGGTCGTCTCACGCCGGGAGGTCTCCGGGCGGCCACTCGGGGTCCAGCTGGCGGAGGAATTGCGCGCACCGCTCCTCCTCGTCCCGTTCGCCCAACGCCGAGGCGGCGCGCTGCAGGGCGGCCAGGGAGCGCAGGAAGCCTCGGTTGCTGGGGTGCCGCCATCGCACGTACCCCGATCCCCTCCATCCGGAACCCCGCAGGGCGTCGAGCCCCCGGTGGTAGCCGACGCGGGCGAAGGCGTAGCGCTCCACCTCGTCCGCGGTGAGCTCCGCCAGGGAGGCCCACGCCTCGAGGCAGCGGGGGTGACGCGCGGCGATCGCCGAAAAGGCGGCTCGACGGCCGTCCCTGGGCTGCGCTCCCGCCGCGGCGAGGGCGTTCTCGATCTCTGGGTCGACCGGTGGGAGCACGGTCTCGGGCAGCCCGCGGCTCAAGTTGACGTCTCTCATGTCGGACACGGTGGCACCCCGCAAGCGACCGTCGGCGAGGCCAGGGAGGTTACCCCGCTCCGGTAGGGTCGTCGGGTGCCGCTGCTCGTCCAGAAGTACGGGGGAACCTCGGTCGGCGACGCCGATCGGATCCGGGCGGTGGCCGACCACATCGCCCGCACCAGGAGATCCGGGGCCGAGGTGGTGGTGGTGGTCAGCGCGATGGGAAAGACCACGGACGACCTCATGCGCCTGGCGGGCCAGGTGAGCCCCGAGCAGCCGCCGCGGGAGCTGGACATGCTCCTCTCCTCCGGTGAGCGGATCTCCATGGCGCTCCTCTGCATGGCCCTGGCGGACGTGGGGGTGCCCGGGGTCTCCTTCACCGGGAGCCAGGCGGGCATCATCACCGACACCGCCCACGGTCGCGCCAAGATCCTCGAGGTCCGGGAGGGTCGCCTCCGCGAGGCCCTGGCCCGTGGCCAGGTCCCGGTCGTGGCGGGCTTCCAGGGAGTCTCCACCGAGCGGGAGGTCACGACCATGGGCCGGGGGGCGTCGGACACCACCGCGGTGGCCCTGGCTGCGGTTCTCGGCGCCGAGGCCTGCGAGGTCTACACGGACGTCACCGGCGTCTTCAGCGCGGATCCACGCGTGGTACCCGAGGCCCGGCGACTGCCCCGGGTGGGATTCGACGAGATGCTCGAGATCGCGGCGAGCGGGGGGAGGGTGCTCGCCCTGCGGTCGGTCGAGTTCGCTCGCAACCACCACGTCAACCTGCACGTCCGTTCAAGCTTCACCTGGGAGCCCGGGACCTGGGTGCTCGAGGAGGAGGACCTGATGGAACAGGCCGTGGTCACCGCGGTGACCCACGACGAGTCCGAGGCCAAGGTGACCGTGAGCGGCGTGGCGGACCGTCCCGGCATCGCCGCCACGCTCTTTCGCGGCCTGGCGGACCGCAACGTCAACGTGGACCTGATCGTCCAGAACGTCTCCACGGGAGGGATGACCGACATCTCCTTCACGGCCCCCAAGGTGGATGTCGAAGAGGCCGTGGCCGTGTGCGAGGAGCTCAAGGGCTCGCTCGGCGCCTCCGCCGTCGTCTCCGACTTCGACGTGGCTCGGGTCTCCCTCGTCGGCGCCGGGATGAAGTCCCACCCCGGCGTGACCGCGACCATGTTCGAGACGATGGCCAAGGCGGGCATCAACATCGAGATGATCTCCACCTCCTCGATCCGCATCTCGTGCGTGATCCGCACGGCGGAGGTGGAGGAGGCGGTGCGCCTCCTCCACAGCGCGTTCTCGCTCGACACCACCCCGTAGGCTGGGACGATGCGGGTAGGGATCGTCGGCGCCACGGGCCAGGCCGGCTCCGTGATGCGCTCCGTGCTCGCGGAGCGGCGTTTCCCGGTCGATGCCGTGCGCTTCTTCGCCTCCAGCCGGTCGGCCGGCCGACGTCTGGACTGGGACGGTGGGACCGTCGAGGTGGAGGACGCCGCAACCGCAGACTTCTCTGGGCTCGACGTCGTTCTTTCGGCGGCGGGGGCCACCTCCTCCCGGACCCTCTCCCCACGGATCGCCGAGGCCGGCGCCATCGTGGTGGACAATTCGTCCGCCTGGCGCATGCACCCCGACGTCCCCCTCGTCGTGCCGGAGGTCAACGCCGACGCACTCGACCGGATACCTCTCGGCATCGTCGCCAACCCCAACTGCACGACCATGGTCGCCATGCCCGTGCTCCACCCCCTGGACCGGGAGGCCGGCCTCCGGCGCCTGGTCGTGGCCACGTACCAGGCCGTCTCGGGGGCCGGGCGCGAGGGGGTGGCCGAGCTCGAGCAGCAGGTGATCAAGACGGCCGGATCGGCGGCCGAGCTCGCCCTCGACGGATCGGCGGTGCACTTCCCGCCCAACGAGAAATTCCCCGGCCCGATCGCCCACAACGTCCTTCCCCTTGCCGGGTCGCTGCTCGACGACGGCTCGGGCGAGACCGACGAGGAGCGCAAGTACGTCAACGAAAGCCGCAAGATCCTGGGCCTGCCCGAGCTCGCGGTGAGTTGCACCTGCGTCCGGGTTCCCGTCTTTACCGGGCACTCGGCGGCCCTCCTCGCCGAGTTTGATCGGGAGCTCGCCCCGGAGCGGGCGACCGAGATCCTGGCCGGGGCGCCGGGAGTGTCCCTCTCCGAGCTGCCGATGCCGCTCTCCGCGGCCGGCCGGGATGCGTGCCTGGTGGGCCGGATCCGGCGGGCCTCGGGGGCCGACCACGCCCTCTCCCTCTTCGTGGTCGGCGACAACCTCCGCAAGGGTGCCGCCCTCAACGCGGTCCAGATCGCGCAGGCCCTCCTCGACCGCAGGATCGTGCCCGCCGGCCGGTAGCCCGTTCGGCGCTCCTCGGCCCGCCCGCTCGGCCGCCCCGGCGCCCGTCCCGGCGGGTCCCGTTCCGAGGCCTCCGTCCACGAGATCCGCGGTCGCGTCACACCCCCTCGGTACGCTTGCCGGCAAGCCGGGTGTCGGATCCTCCGACCCCTTTTAGCTGGGAGTATGCAGCCACGATGATCCTCGGACTGGTGTTGGGGCTGGTGGTCGGGGTGGCACTGGGCCTCCTCGTCGGTGCGCTTGCCCATCTCCGCGGCCGCGGCGACCTGGCGGCCGAGCGGCGAGAGCTGAGCGTCCGGCTCGAGGACGCCCAGGCCAACCTCCGGGCCCTGCGGGGCGAGCTCGATTCGGCGGCGGGCTGGGCGAGGGAGCTCGAGGTCGAGCGCGCCCGGATCAGCAGGGACCTCGAGCACGAGCGTCTGGTCTCGGGCGAGCGTGCGGAGGCCTGGGAGTCGGCGCGCCAGCAGCTCGTCAACGAGTTCGCTCGGATTTCCCAGGCTGCCTTGGCCTCCAACAACGAGCAGTTCCTCTCGCTCGCGGACTCGCGCCTGCGGGAGACCCAGCGCGCCGCCAGCGGCGAGCTTTCCCAACGCCAGCAGGCGATCGACGCACTCGTCCGTCCCCTGCACGAACAGCTGCAGCGCTACGAGTCCGAGCTTCGCAACGTCGAGCGCATCCGGACGGACGCCTACCGGGACCTCCTCGAAAAGGTGCGGCAGCTGGACGACACGCAGAGGGGTCTCGAGCGGGAGACTCGCAACCTAGCCACGGCGCTGCGCTCGCCGAGCGCCCGTGGGCGTTGGGGGGAGCTCCAGCTGCGCAAGGTGGTCGAGATGGCCGGCATGCTCGAGCACTGCGACTTCGAGGTTCAGCTGACTGCGGCGGGCGACGGCGACCGGCTGCGGCCCGACATGGTCGTCCACCTGCCGGGCTCCAAGCACGTCGTGGTGGATGCCAAGGTGCCGCTCGAGGCCTTCCAGCGGGCGGTGGCCTGCGACGATGACGACGAGCGGCGGGCGGCCCTCGTGCACCACGCCCGTCAGGTCCGCCAGCACGTGGAGGCCCTCTCGAAGAAGGAGTACTGGAGGCGGTTCGATCCGTCGCCGGAGTTCGTGGTCGCCTTCATCCCCGGAGACCCCCTGCTGGCCGCCGCCTTCGAGCACGATCCGGGGCTGATCGAGTTCGCGGTCTCGAGCCGCGTGCTCCCTGCCACCCCGACCACCCTGATCTCGCTGCTCTGGGCGGTCGCCTACGGCTGGCGGCAGGACGCCCTGGCCGACAACGCGGCCGAGATACAGCGGCTCGGCGCCGAGCTCTACCAGCGCCTGGCCACCATGGGGGACCATCTCGGCAAGCTCGGTCGCTCCCTCGACAGCTCGGTCGAGGCGTACAACTCGGCGGTCGGATCCCTCGAGAGCCGGGTGCTCGTCACGGCGCGCAAGTTCCCCGATCTCGGCGCCACCTCGCCGGACAGGGCCCTCCACAACCTCGAGCCCGTGCCGGTCACGACCCGCGTCCTGCAGTCTCCCGAGCTCGGCCACGACGGCGCTGACCAGGGCCCCGCCGAGCTGCTGCCGGCCCACGAGCTCCTGGCCCTCGACGACGCCCGCCCCCAGGCCCGCGGCGCCTAGCCAGGCGGCCTCCCGGGATCCGGAGCCGTTCGCGGCTTCGACCCCATCTCGCCGCAAACGTCGCGAAGGTGCAACAGTGTTTACGTTGGAGGGCGCAAAGTTCTCAGCCGTTTCCCAGTTTGACGCGCCATGCTGTGTTGCGATCCTGTTGCGATGGGTGCGGCCCTGATACCGGTCGACGTGGGTTCCGGGGTCGGGCTACGGGATGGCGAGTAGGCGCGAGCAAGGAGGACGTGAGTGAGGATCCTGGTTCTCGGTGGTGACGGATACCTCGGCTGGCCGACCGCTCTGCACCTCTCGCGAAACGGCCACGAGGTGGGGGTCGTGGACAATTTCGTCCGGCGCCAGTACGACTTCGAGATGGGGGTCGACAGCCTGGTCCCGATCCGGAGCCTCCAGCAGCGGGTGCGGACGTGGGAGAGGGTCTCGGGTCGGCGCGTCGAGTGCCACGTCGGCGATCTCACCGACCCGGACTTCACCTTCCGGGTCCTCGAGGAGTTCCGGCCCGACGCGGTCGTGCACTTCGCCGAGCAGCGCTCCGCCCCCTACTCGATGATCGACCGCCAGCACGCCGTCTACACGCAGGTCAACAACGTCGTTGGCACGCTCAACCTGCTCTACGCCATCGCCGAGACGGACCGGTCCATCCACCTGGTCAAACTCGGGACGATGGGCGAGTACGGGACCCCCAACATCGACATCGAGGAGGGGTTCATCGAGATCGAGCACCGGGGACGCAAGGACCTGTTGCCCTATCCCAAGCAGCCGGGCTCCTTCTACCACCTGTCAAAGGTGCATGACAGCCACAACATCATGTTCGCCTGCCGCATCTGGGGACTGCGGTCGACCGACCTCAACCAGGGCGTCGTCTACGGGCAGGAGACGGACGAGACGGCGTTGCACACCGATCTGGCCACCCGGTTCGACTACGACGGGGTGTTCGGCACGGTCCTCAACCGGTTCTGCGTGCAGGCGGTCGTCGGCAGCCCGCTGACCGTCTACGGCAAGGGTGGTCAGACCCGCGGCATGCTCGACATCCAGGACACCCTGGCCTGTATCGAGCTGGCCTGTCTCAACCCACCCGACGAGGGCGAGTACCGCGTCTTCAACCAGTTCACCGAGTCCTTCTCGGTTGGCCAGCTCGCCGAGATGGTCGCCGACGTCTACCCGGGCCGCGTCGAGATCTCCCACATCGAGGACCCGAGGGTGGAGAAGGAGGAGCACTATTACCGGGCCGCGCATACCCGGCTTCTCGATCTCGGCCTGGTGCCCCACCTGCTGACGGAGCAGACGATCAAGTCCATCCTGTCGGTGGCCGAGCAGCATCGCGGACGGGTCGATCCCGTCGCCATCCGCCCGACCGTCGAGTGGCGCAAGACCTCGAGCACCCTCGTGACCTCGGGCCTTGGTCCGGAGCGGAACGGCCACGCCGATGTCGGGGCGGTCTCGTTGGAGGACCGGGCGACACGGCTCGGCTGAGTCGCCCCCGCACTACCGGGTGACGTCGCTCCCCCGGGCGGGCTCCAGCGCGACACCCAGACTCCCTGGTCGCAGTAGCGTCCATGCCCGGTGCTGCACTTGGAACGTGAGCGTACCCACGCTCTGCCACCCCTAGAGAGCCGTCGCGCCCGGCGCCGCCGCGCCGCCTCATGGCTGCTCGTGGCGTTGGCGGCCGTGCTCCTGTTCGGTCTCCTGATCGGCGGGTTGGTCGACGTCGGGCACGCCTCGCGCCCCTACTGGCGCTCGATCAACCGGTCCTACGCGGCGCAGGCCGTGCCGATCGTCACGAGCTCCAACGCCAGCGCCTCGGCGCTTTCAACGTTCATGAGCGAGGCGCCCGGTCTCGGGCGGCACCAGGTCCAGGCCCAGCTGGAAGCGCTCGTTCGCATCACGACCGACGATGCGTCGCTGGCCACCGGTCTCGTGCCTCCCGAGCCATCGGCACCGATCGCCACCGCCTTTGCCGCCTCGATGGACGATCGGGCGACGGCCGTGGGCGATCTGCGCGGCGCGCTCTTCGGCCTGCTCGGTATCCAGCCCTCTTCCTCGGGGACCACGACCTCGGAGGCCTCCGGCGGGTCCGGGGCCCCGGCGATCCTGACGACGTCCGAAGCCGAGACCCGACTCCAGGGGGTGGCGGATCTCCTGCGCCGGTCGGACCAGCAGTACACGGCGTTCCAGTCGGCGACACAGTCGGCGCCGGGCCACGCCCGGATGGTGGACTCCGTGTGGCTCCGGGATCCGGCGCAGTGGACGAGCGCGCAGCTCGCGGCGTTGACCCAGGCGCTGGCCACCGCTCCGAGCCTCGCCGTGGTCCATCACGTCGTCCTCACCCCGAACGGGGTTCGCCTGACCCCCGCCTCCGTGCCCCCCGGGGCCCAGGCTGCAGCCCAGAACGGGGCACCCCCGGGCGCCTCCGTGCTCCCCCCGACGACTCGGCTCGGTGTCCAGGCCGTCGTCCAGAACCTGGGCAACGTCCCCGAGTCGGGCGTGGTGGTCAAGGCGTCGGTACAGCCGTCATCGGGGGGAGCCGCAGAGGTCGAGAGCACCCGCGTCTCGATGCCTCCCGGCACGGCCGCCATCGCGACCCTGACCCACCTCCGGGTCCAACCCTCGCAGACCTACACGCTCACGGTGACGGTGGTGGCGCCGGCCGGACAGAGCGATCGCAGCGGACTCTCGGAGGCCTTCACCCTCTGGGTTGCCCCCGCCACCAAGTCGGTGTCCGGCGGCTGATCCCGGGCCTTCCAAGGCGTGGGGCTCGGGCGGGGGCAATGAGGCGGCCCGATGAATTCGTGGCCCTCGCGTCGACCGCCGGTCCCCCCGGGCCGTAGGATCGGATCCGGGCTTCCGGGCAGGACCACCGGGCAGGACCACCAGGAGTCGAGCAATGGAGCGCCCACGGGAGGGTGAGCACCCCGGGCCTGGGGAGCACCCGAGGGATGAGACGCCGCCCAGGGCGGCTGAAACGAAGGGATCTGGCGCACGTGGCCGAGAGCATCACGATCACCGACAACCGGAGCGGCGACAGCATCGAGATCCCCATCGTGAACGGGGGCGTCTCGGCGGCGGAGTGGACCAAGCTGCTCCCGGGCCTCTGGTTCTACGACGCAGGGCTGGTCTCCACGGCGATGTGTGAGAGCGCCATCACCTATCTCGATGGCGAGGCGGGGATCCTCCACTACCGCGGCTACCCCATCGAGCAGCTGGCCGAGAAGTCGACCTACCTCGAGGTTGCCTACCTCCTGATCCACGGGGAGCTGCCCAACGCCGGGCAGTACGAGGCGTGGAAGCACGAGATCACCTACCACACGTTCATCCACGAAAACGTCCGGAAGCGGTTTCTCGAGGGGTTCCACTACGACGCCCATCCGATGGGGATGCTGGTCTCCGCCGTTGCCGCCCTCTCGACCTTCTACCTCGACGCCAAGGACATCTTCAATCCGGAGTCCCGATACAAGCAGATCATCCGCCTGATCGCGAAGATGCCGACGCTGGCCGGTGCCGCCCACCGCTTCAGCGTCGGCATGCCCTTTGTCTACCCCGACAACTCGCTCGAATTCACGGCGAACTTCCTCTCGATGATGTGGAAGGTGGCGGAACCCCGCTTCGAGGCCAATCCGGTGCTGGCCAAGGCGCTCGACGTCCTCTTCATCCTCCACGCCGACCACGAGCAAAACTGCTCGACCACGGCGATGCGGGTGGTCGGCTCGTCCCACGCAGATCCCTACTCGGCGTGCGCCGCCGCCGCCGCCGCCCTCTATGGCCCGCGCCACGGGGGCGCCAACGAAGCGGTGATCCGGATGCTCACCGAGATCGGCTCGATCGACAACGTTCCCGGCTTCATCGAGAGCGTCAAGGCGGGCCACGGGCGCCTGCAGGGCTTTGGGCATCGCGTCTACAAGAGCTACGACCCGCGGGCGAAGATCATCAAGCGCACCGCCGACGAGGTCTTCGAGGTGACCGGCAAGAACCCCCTGCTGGACATCGCGCTCAAGCTGGAGGAGATCGCTCTCTCCGACGAGTACTTCGTGTCCCGCCGTCTCTACCCCAACGTCGACTTCTACTCGGGGCTGATCTACCAGGCGATGGGCTTTCCCATGGAGATGTTCCCCGTGCTCTTCGCCATCCCCCGGACCTCGGGTTGGCTGGCCCACTGGCAGGAGCTCCTGGACCAGGACTCGAAGATCGTCCGCCCCCGGCAGCTCTACGTCGGCGCGGCCCCGTGTGACTACGTGGGCATGGCCGACCGCTGAGCCTGGGTCCTCAGCCTCGGCGGGCTGCGGACGACCGGTCGATCACCCGCATCAGGCCCTCCTGCACCATGGAGACGACCAGCCTGCCGGACCGGTCGAAGAAGAAGCCGCGGGCGAGGCCCCTGGAGCCGGCGGCCACCGGGGAGTCCATGTCGTAGAGGAGCCAGTCGTCGGCCCGGAACGACCGGTGGAACCACATGCAATGGTCGATGGTGGCTCCCATGAAGTCGTCGTCGTCCCAGCGGACGGGGTGGGGCTGGAGCATGGTGTCGAAGAGGGACATGTCCGAGGCGTAGGCCGCCACGCAGGCATGGAGCAGGGGGTCGTCGTCCAGCCGGCCGTCGGCGCGAATCCAGAGGCGCAGCATCGGCTCGTTCTGCCCGGCGTGCTTGAACGGGAGCTCCCCCAGGTAGCGCTGGTCGATGGGGTGAGGACGGGCAAACCACTCCTCGAGCTCCTCCCGCCAGGGTGCGAGCCGCTCCGGCAGGGGGGCCAAGGTTTCGGGAGGCGGCACGTCGGGCATGGGGAACTCGTGCTCGAGGCCGGGCTCGTCACGGTGGAAGGATGCCGCCATGTTGAAGATCGCCCTGCCGTGCTGGATGGCGACCACCCTGCGGGTGGTGAACGACCGGCCGTCCCGGATCCGGTCGACCTCGTAGAGGATGGGGACGGTGGGGTCCCCGGGCCGCAGGAAGTAGGAATGAAACGAATGGATGCGTCCCTCGTCCACCGTGCGGCCGGCGGCCATCAGGGCCTGGGCGGCGACTTGGCCGCCAAAGACCCTCTGGCGCTCCTCCTTGGGTTGGGTCCCCCGGAAGATGTTGACCTCGATGTTCTCGAGGTCGAGCAGGTGGACCAGGAAGTCGAGGGATTCGCTCACGCCGCCTATGTTTGCAGGGAGATCCGCCGACCCGTGACGTATCGCCGGCAGGGGGAACGGGGCGCACGGAGGGGCCGGCCTCCCACGGATAGGATCGTAAGATGTCCGGACTGATCGAGCGCCTCTGGGCGTGGTTGCACACCCACGAAGGCCGCAAGATCTTCCGGTACACGATGGTGTCGGTCATCTCGACTGCCGTGTCCTTCATCGTCCTGGCCCTCGTCTACGGCGTGCTCCGGCTCTGGACCGAGGTGCCGAGCACGGTCTTTGCCAACTCGGTGGCCACCTTCCCCTCGTACTGGCTCAACCGCCAGTGGGCGTGGGGCAAGAGCGGGCGCTCCCACTTCGTCAAGGAGGTGGTGCCCTTCTGGACGATGTCGGCCATCGGCATCGCCTTCTCGATCGTCGGCGCCTCGGTGGCCCGGCACATCGGGATCAAGTACCAGCTCGACCACCTCTCCCTGACGATCGTCGTCCTGGTCGCCAACGTGTTGTCCTTCGGGGTCTTCTGGGTGCTCAAGCTCCTGCTCTTCAACCGGATCTTCCACGTGAGCGAGCTCGAGGAGGTCGAGGAGCACCTGGAGATGGAGGAGCACTCGGAGGGCGCCTCGATCGGCTGATCCCTCGCCTACGGGGATCTCAGTCCCGGAAGTTGACGAACTGGAGGGCGATCCCGAAGTCCTCGCCCTTGCACGCGGCGATGATCGTCTGGAGGCTGTCGCGCTGCTTGCCGGTGACCCTCAGCTGGTCCCCCTGCGTCTGCGAGCCCACGCCCTTCAAGTTCTGGTCCTTGATGAACCTGTTGATCCGCCGGGCGTCGTCCGCCGAGATCCCTGCCTTGATGCCGATGCGCTGGCGCGCCGTGCCCTTGGTGGCCTCCTCGACCTTGGCGGGGTCGAGTGCCTTGAGAGGTACTTCGCGGCGGACCAGCTTCTCCTGGAGCACCTGGTAGAGGGCGCGCAGGCGATCCTCGGTCGCGGATCGCAGCACGAGCTCGGTCTCGCCGAGCTCGATCGACGAGTCCGTCCCCTTGAAGTCGAAGCGAGTGGACGCCTCCCGATTGGCCTGGTCCACGGCGTTGCGAACCTCCTGCATATCGACCTGGGAGACGATGTCAAAGCTCGGCACGGGTGTCACAGTACCGTCGCGAGGCCCGAGACGCCGCCGACTAATCTGCCGGGCGGGTCGGTGTCCGAGTGGCCAAAGGAAGCAGACTGTAAATCTGCCGGCGCAGCCTACGGGGGTTCGAATCCCTCCCGGCCCACGCACCACCTTTTGCCTGCTCAGAACTACCTCCGCCGCACCGTTGTGATCGAGGGTGGTCGTGGGACGAGGACCGAAGGTCACAAGTTGGTCACAACTGCTCCGTCGACCAGGGCGGCTGATGCAGCGGCCACCTCGGCATCGGCGTCCGGCGCCAAGTGGCCGTACACGGCCAGGGTGAACGCGATCGAGCCGTGACCGAGCCGACGGGATACCTCCAACGGGTTCCGGCTGTTGCGGTCCCGGTCCGTTGGACAGATTGATTGACTATCACGCCGCCGCCCTGGCGGTTGCTTCGAGGAACGCCTCTCGTGGGGTGCGGTGGCCCAGGCGCTCGATGAGCCACTCGCGGTTGTAGGTCTCGACGAAGGTGGCGACCCCTTGACGCAGGTCGTCCACGTCTTCGAAGAGTCGGGACCACAGGCACTGCTCCTTCAGGGTCCGAATGAAGCGTTCAGCCACGCCGTTGCCTTGCGGCTCGCCCACGAAGGCGGCGTCGTCATCGATCCCGAGCCACGCCAGCGAGCCAACGAAGTGGTGCGCCCGATATTGGCTTCCCCAGTCGTGCCGCAGCTTCACCCCTCGAGCAATGTCGGGGCCAAGCCCGCCGAAGCGGTCGATGACAGCGTCGTAGACGGGTTGGAGAGCGGCGAAGCGGTTGCCGACCTTGGCCACGTGGCCCCAGGCCTCGTCGGTGTGGTGATCGACCAGAACGAAGACCCACACCCAGCCGTCCAATCGGGTCCACGCCATCGTGGCATCGGTGCCCCAGCGCAGGTTCGGCGCTTGGGTGATCACCTGGCCGTCGTGGAGTCGGGGGCGGCGACGGCGTCTCGCTCGTTGCGGCGCGAGCAGTCCGGCTGAGCGCATCAGGCGCAGCACCCGGTTCTTGCCCACCGCCACCTGGTGCTCTCGCCGCAGGCGGGCTCGCACCTTGCGGTGTCCCTCGCCGGCAAAGGGACACTCGACGATGACCTGGCGAATCAGTTCGCTGAGCGCCTCGTCGCTCAGCGCGGTCTTCGGGCCGGGACGACACCCGAGGTGGGCGCCTCGAAACCGGCGATGGTAGATGGTGGAGCGAGGCGCTCCGGTGATCCGACAGACCCTCGCCAGTGCGACGTTCATCTCGGCGCTCACTTCGGCCGCTTCTGCGGCGGCATCTGCAGCCCCCTTTTTTCGGCCACCTTCTTCCAGACCTCGTTCTCGAGCGTGAGCTCGCCGATCTTGCGCTCGGCCTCCCTCAGCCGACGATCGTCCTCGGTCACCAGGCGCCTGCCCTTCAACCCCTCCTTGCCCGCCTCCAAGAACTCGTCCCGCCAGGCGGCGATCCGATGGGCCTCGACACCGAACTCACGAGAGAGTTCTTCGAGCTTCTCGCCCCGCAGCAGTCGCAAGACCACGTCCATCTTCTTGCCCGCCGACCATCGGGGGCTCGAGCGGAAGTCCCCGGTCCCTTCGCTGTCCACCGTCATGAGTGCCATCTTGGCCCTCCTCTATTCGGTGTCCAACGACTCCGGGTGCGCGCCACGGGGACGCAATGGAGACAAGCGCTGTCCACCCAAACGCTCACGCTGCCCCCTCTGATTGGGTCTCCCATCGCCCGCATTCAAAGCGATGCTTGGTCCATGACGGTCACAAGCCGGCGCTGCGGACACACCTTCGTCCTACAATGCGGGGAGTGGCTGGAGACGGCAGAGGAACTCCTGGCCGGAAGGGTCAGCGCGTCCTCCTCGTTGTCCCGCCTTCAGGGCCGTCCTGATGTTCGTCGAGCCCAACCCTCGGTACCGCGATCCGTACGAGATCGAGGACGACACCGAGCTGGCCGGCGAGGTGGTGCTGCTCGAGGATGGGGAGGACACGCTCGTCGCCCACAGCCTCGACCCAGCCCTGCCTGAGGGCATGCTGTATTTCGTCGACGGGGTCCGGCGCACTGACTTCCGAGTCCACGACTTCCTCGACGATGGGACTGTGGTCCGGGGCCTCGGCGGCTCCTATGGCGTGGGCGCCGTCCGCTGTGCCCCTGAAGCTCGTCCGGAGTTCGCACGGGCCGGGATCCGCCGGGTGCTGCTGTGGACCCATGGGTATGCCGAGGCACTCCCCGCCTGCGGAGGATGGGAATGGGAGGTCGAGGCACTGACCATCGAGGACCCCGAACATCTCCTCCCTGCCCTGCAGCGCCGCATGCGTGATGCCGAAGCCGATCTGGCCGACGAGCTCGCCACCGAAGGTGCGCTCGTGGTGCGCGATGGCCCGCTCAACCGGTTCTACGGCATCAACGTCGACGTGGCCGGGCTCGTGAAGTCGCATTACCAGGCATACCTCCCGCCGGAGATCCACCGCCGGGTGCCCGTCGTGGTCGCTCGGGCCGGACAGCGCACCAGCCTCTTCCGCCTGCGCGACGAGGTCTGGGGCTGCTACCTACGACTGCCGACGACGGGCAGGGTGAGCCCGTGGAACGGGATAGTGCGTGTCGACGTCCCCGCCGCTGGCGGCCTCGACAATGCCGTCGAAGTGGCGAACCGGGTCTGTGCGCTCCTGCCCCGGTACTCCGGAGTGCCATACATCGACCCGCGCGCCCCGGCCAACCTCCAGCCGATTGCCGCGCTCGAGACCCGCTTGCGCCACTGCCTCGGCGACCCCGCGGGCGCGGTGCGCGCAGCGTCGGATGCGTCGGCGCTCCACGACGAGGCACACCACTCCCCGGCATCGCCCGGGGCCTCTTTGTCCGCTGAAAGCTCCTGAAGGTGAAACGGTGAGCACGACCGACCTTCCCGCCTCGGCCGACGAGGGTCGAGATCCTCGGCGTGGTCGACGGTACCCGGGAGTGCACCAGCACGACCTTCATCGTCGTCTCGCACCCCGCTGCCAGTATCGAGCTCGATGATCTCGTGGCCGTCGATCAGACGCTGCCCGACGGCGAGGTCCTCACCCATTACGGCATGGTCGTCGGGCTTGACCGAGCCATCGAGGGGACGAGCTGGTCGAGCGACACCGTGCGGGTCACCGAACGGACGATGCCGGGGGAGACCGTGCGGCGTGCTGAGGTGCGGGTGCTGCGCCCCTTCCCCGAACGCTGGGTGGCCCCCGAGCCGGCCCAGGAGGTGCGCCGGGCCCGGGCTGCTGAACGCGACCGAGCCCTGTTCATGGACCAGATGGAGAACCATCTGGCGGTGGGCCTTGACGCCCGAGAGCAGCCGGTCCACGTGGATTTCGACTTCGTGAATGGCCGCAAGGGCGGACACATCAACGTCTCGGGGATCTCGGGGGTGGCCACCAAGACCAGTTCGCTACTGGCCCTGCTCTACCTGCTCTTCGAGACACCCGGCGGGCGTCGTCTCTTGGGCCGCCACATCGACGCCACCCGAGCCCTGGTCCTGTCGGTGAAGAACGAGGACCTTCTCCATATCGACCGGCCCGAACCGACGTTTCGGCGACGACGACCGCCGGCGCTGGGCGGTCCTCGGGGCGGCCAATCCCGGTGGGTTCGGCGACGTCGGGTTCTTCGTGCCCCCACGACCCGGTGCCGAAAACGTCGTCCCGTGGACGGAGACCAGGGTCGAACCAGGCGCGGTCTCGGCCTTCGGGTGGGCGCCGTTCGAGTTCGTCGCGGAAGGCCTGCTCGCTTACGTGCTGGCCGACGCCGACGATGCCCTGAATCAGCTGAGCTTCATCGAACAGCGCGTCCGGGCGGCCCTGGTGCGATGGGCCTGGCCGGCCCCGAACCAGCCCGGCGCGGTCGTGCTACGCGAACCCGACGACAACCCGCCGCGCACCTTCGAGCGTGCCCAGCGTCACCTCCTCGGGCCGGCAGCCGACCCAGCCCGGTCCCGACGGGACCCTCGTGCGGGACTTCAGCGAACTCGTCGACTTCATCGAGGCGCAATTCGATGCCGGCCACCCGGACTTCTGCGGCCCGAACCCGGCCCAGCAGACGATCTCGGCCTTCTCCCGCCGAATCTCGGCGATGGTGACCCGGATCGGGCCGCTGGTTCGCCTCGGCGTCCAGGCCCCCGAGCTCGACCACCAGCTCACTGTGGTGGACATCCACGCCCTGCACGAGTCGGCCCAGCGCTTCGTGGTCGGCGCGATCGTGAACCGCATCTTCGACGCAGAAGCAGGCGACCGGGCGTGAGCCGCTGCGGCTCGATCATGCTCGACGAGCTCAACAAGTTCTGCCCTAGCCACGGCCGCAGCCCGCTGCGCGACCTGTTGGTCGACATCGCCGAGCGCGGGCGCTCCATGGGCGTGCTGTTGTTCGGGGCGGAGCAGTACGCCGGGCAGTGTGGAGCCGACGGTCATCCGCAACGCCGTCGGTGAAGCTGGTCGGCCGACTCGACGCCGGGGACCTCGATGCCTACCGGTTCCTGCCTCGCGGAGATGCGTGATCGTGCGACGTTGTTCGTGCCCGGATCGATGGTGCTGCACCAGCCGGTCATCCCAGCTCCAATCCCGATCCGTATCCCCTTCCCACCCTTCGCCACCGCGGCCGAGGAGGCGGTCGCGGCTGATCCCGATCCCGGAGATGTCGACCCGTTCAATCTGCCAGGAGCGGGCTGATGCCTGCCGTCGAAGCCCAGCGACTTTGCGGCTGTCTGCACACGAGCGACTGGCACCTGGGCATCAACCTGGGCAGCCAGTCACGGCCAGCCGGATCACGATCGCCGCGATCGAGAGCCTGGTGGCGATCGCCTCCGATTTCCGCCCTGACGCCATCGTCCATACCGGCGACCTCTTCGACAACGCCCGGCCGGGTGCCGACGACCAAGCGCTCGCCGTCGAGGGGCTCCGGCGCCTCTCGGAGACCGCCCCGACGGTCGTCGTCGGCGGCAACCACGACAACAACGTCATGTTGGACAAGGCATGGGACTCCTCGCCGGGTTCTCGGGGGCGGGGCGGATCCGGTTCCGTGGGCGGCTGCACCGTCCCGAGGACGACGGCGTGCTTATCGATCCCCGCCGACAACGGTACGCGCCGGATCCTGGTCTGTGCGGTGCCCTTCATCACGCAGCACAGCTTCGCTCGGTTCGACCGCCCCGGCGAGACCACGGCGGGGTTCACCGCCGGGATCAAGCGCATCCACGACACCTTCGACGCGTGGCTGGAGGCGCAATGCCGACCCGGCGACACGACAAGGTCATCTGGGCCGCACACCTCCTGGTGGACGGGGCCCGCCCGGCGGGGAGCGAGCGCAAGGTGGACCTGGCGGACGATTACGCCACCTCGACGACGCAGATCCCGCCCGTCGCCTACGCCGCCTTCGGCCACATCCATATCGCCCAGAAGCTTCCCGGCACCGATCACGGGGCGTTACGCCGGCGGGATGCTGCCGTTCCGCTTCGATGAGGCCCGTGAGGGTGCTGAGGCAAAGATCGGTGGTCCGCGTCGAGCTCCCGGCAAACGGCGCGGCGAAGATGAACTTGGTACCCCTCGACACGGGCCGCCGGCTGCGTCGAGCTCACAGCCACGCTCGAGGAGCTCCCGAGCACGCGGGCGGAGCTCGAGGGTTGCTTCGTGCGGGTAACGGTCCCCGTGGACAGGCCCGTCCCGGGCCTATCCATGCAGGTAACCGACGCGCTCCCCGGGGCCATCGTCATCCAGAGCATCCCGCAGCTCCGACGTCGGCGGGGAAGGCCCAGGCGAAGAAGGTGGCTGAGTCCTCCGACCTGGGGGAGATGTTGGAGCGGTGGCTGGCCGAGAACGAGCTCACCGGCGCCGACGCTGACCGCAGCCGCGGCCACCGTGCGCGACATCGTGGCCAACGCCCTTAGCCATCGTCGCAATCCACTGGAGGGAGAAGCCCTCCTCGATGAGGACATCGCCGCCGAGCTGTCGAGCGACCTGGTCTCGGCGATGGGGTGGGTGGACCTCGAAGCCGAGGCGGCCGCCGCGGAACTGGTCGAGGCCCTGGTCGACGACCGACCGGGGAGACGTCGTGAAGATCGAGGAGCTCGAGGTCTCGGGGCTGCGCTCGCACCGTGGGAATCCATCGACGTGCGTCGATCTGACCGATAAGCGCCTGGTGGCGATAGTCGGCCACACCGGCGCGGGCAAGTCCAGCCTGCTCGAGGCGATCACCTTCGTGCTCTTCGGTGAGGCCACCTACGGGGGCAAGGCCTACGAGGAGCTTTCCACCGACGGTCGCTGCGAGATGACAGTGAAGATGACCTTCAGCATCAGCGACGAGCGCTTCCAGATGCTGCGCACGGTCCGCCCCGACATCCACGGTAAGTTCATGAACAAGGTCGTCTACCTCCGGCGTGTCGACGACGCCGACAACGTGCTCACCCACACGGAGGGTGTGCGCAATGTTGACACCGCGGTGACCGCCCTCCTCGGCGGGATGACCAGAGAGCAGTTCTGCCAGGCAGTGCTGTTGGCCCAGAACCGCTTCGCCGATCTCCTCGAGGCCAACCCGGCCGAGCGCGAGGCCCTGCTCGACACACTGCTCGGTCTCAACGCCCTCCACGACGCACGCAGCGCCCTCCAGAAGACCCGCAGTGCCGCCGTGCGCAACATCGCCCGCCTGACCGATCGGCGTGGCAACCTCCCGCCGGACCCCGCAGCCGAGGCACGGAATGCCAAGGCCCTCGCCAAGGCCATGACCACCCTTGCCGAACAGGCTGCCGAGGGTGGGAAACAGTTGGACGATCTCTATGAGGAGGCTGCGGATCTCTCCCAGAAGGCGAACGAGCTCGAGAGGGCCACCGCCTTGCGCACAACGGCCGGTGGCCCTGCTGGCCGCGACCGCCTTGCCGAGACCGCGGCGAATCTCGAGACCATCGCCGCAGTCGATGGAGTACTCGCTGCCGCCGAACAGGAGACGAGCACGGGCCTCCAGGCAGCGCGAAGCGCCTCGAACAGGCCACCGACGCGCTCGGCAAGGTCGAGGAGAAGCATGGCGCCGCTGGCCACCACCAGGTCGTGGCCCAGCAGCTCCGGCTCCTGGGCGAGCTGTTGGCAGAGAAGCCAGGTCAGGAACAGGCGGTCACCAAGACCCAAGCCGAGGCGGCGAGGCTCGGCGGCGACCTCGAGACGGCACGCGAAGCGGCATCCGCGGCCAAGGCAACCACCGATCAGCTACGGAAGGCCTCCATGAGCGCCCAGGAGGCGGCCCAGGGTGCCACCAATGCTCTCGATCTCGCCGAACGGGTCGTCGAAGCTGCTGCCTCTGCGATCGAGCGGCTCGATGCCCAGGTCACCACGGTAGAAGGGGCCCTCGGTGAACTCGCGTCGTCTCGGACGGCCGTCATCGAAGCCGAGCGGGCCATCGAACCCCTCACCGAGCAGCGCGCCGGCGCAGCGAAGGCCCTCGAGTCGGCCACCCGCGCCGACTGGGCCGCCGCGGCGGCGCACGAGTGTCACCCCGGAGACGACTGCCCGGTGTGCGGTCGCTCGCTTCCCGACTCCTGGGTGGCCCCGAAGGCGACCGACCTCAATGCGGCACGCAAGCTGCTCGCCGAAGCCGACGGCACCCTCGAGAAGGCGACGAAGACCCAGCGTCGGGTGTCGGAGGCTTACGCGCAGGTGGTGGGTCGGCTGCGCTGAGCCCTCGCAGGAGTTGCGACGACCCGGGGCGAGATAGCGGGGCTCGCCTCCGATCACGAACTCGCACCGCCACCGACGCCCGGTGCGGATCTCGCGCCGGGCGATGCCGAGCCCGCCGCCGCACTAAGCGCCGCAGCCGAGGCGGCCCTGGCCTTGCGCTCGGCAGCGAGTAGCTGGCTCGACGGGCTGCGCGAGGCACTGGCTCCACCTCGTCAGCTCAAGGCGGAAGCCAACGCCGCGTGGCGACTGCCAATGATGCACTCTCGGCCGCCGAAGCTTGGCAGGCCAAGGCCGCTGGCATGTTGGCAGATACCACCACCGCACTGGCGACGGCGAAGACGAAGCACGAAGGTGCGTTACGGGCGTGGAAGGATTCGGAGGTGCGGCTCACGACCACGCTGACGGGCATCGGCGAGCGATGGCGTTCGCTCATCGATCTGGGCGCCGCCTCGTCGGTCGAGACTGCCCAGCGCGTGGTGACCGAGGACCAGGCCAAGGTCGATGCCGCTACACGGGAACGGACAGAGGCCGTCGCCGAGGTCCAGCGCCAGGAACGGCGCCTCCAGGAGCTTGAGGGCCGGCGCGCCCGTGAGGTCACCGCCCCGCTCGAGGGTGTTCGGACGACTCTCCGCACTCTGACGGAACTCGTGAATGACTTGGCTGGCCGAGTCGGGATTGCCGCGACCGAGGCCATCGGAAACGACGTGGGGACCGCCGCGTTGATTGCTGCGGCCAGGGAGGTCGACGACACGGCCCGCTATGCCGTGGAAGCCGCCGGCGAACGTTGCGCCGAGCTGCGCCAACAAGTCGGTGCCCTAACAGCACCGGCATCGGAGGTCGTGGACTCCCTGGTCGCCCTTATGTGTGAGGCCGATCCCGAAGGCACCGAGCTCGGGCGCAGTCCCCGACGCCGAGGACCCGCTCTCGACCGAGGCGCGCAACCTGGTTCAACAGATCATCGGTGGCGCGAAGCGCCTCGCCACCGTGGCCACTGAGAGATCCAACAAGGCCAAGGAGGCGGTGAAGACCGCCAAGGAGCTCGACCAACGCATCACGGCCTTGGAGTCCTGGGTGGTCGACCTCGAAGGAGCCACCAACGTCCTGAAGAAGGACAACTTCCCTAAGTGGGCCCGAGGTCTCAAGATGGCCCACCTGGTGGAGGTCTCCTCGGAGCATCTTGCCGAGATGACCGACAGCCGGTTCCGCTTCGACCCCACCCTGCAGATCTCGGACGAGGTGGCGGGCGTGGTGCGCAAGTCCTCGACGCTCTCGGGCGGTGAGAAGTTCGAGGCGTCCCTCGCCCTCGCCTTGGGAGTCTCGGAGATCGCCGGCCGCTCTGGCGTCCGCATCGACACGTTGTTCCTGGACGAAGGTTTCGCCGGGCTCGACCAGTCGCACCTGAACCGGGCCCTCGACGTGCTCGAAAGCGAGGTCGCAGCTGGCCGCCGCATCGTGCTCATCACCCACATCGGCTCGGTTGCGGACCGCATCCAGGACGTGCTCCTTGTCCAGCCCGATGGGGCAGGGGGATCGACTACCAAGTGGCTCGACGAGGAGGAGCGCTTCGAGCTGGGCGCTGACCTTGACATCGCAGTGCCATGACCGCGATGAGGAATAGCGGCATCGCGAGGGCGGAGTAGGAGGAGGCCGGTGTTCGACAAACGAAGGGCTCAATTCGCCGAATTGGCAAGCTCAGGGGTCCCGGCCGTGTGGCTGGCGTGGCCGACGATGCGCTGCGGCGGCGGGCAGATCAAAATGGCTGGTGCACGGCACCACGCCGATGGACTTCGGAGCGTCAGAGCGACCGTAGGGCCGTTGGTCATGGCACAACTCGGGATAGAAGCCGAGGGTCAATACGCGAGTGCAGTACGGGTGTATGTCGTTGGGAAGGTGCTAGGGAGCATCCCCCACGAGCTCGGCGACAAGTTCAGAGCCGTGGTTACGCAATTGCAAGCCTCGGGATCGCCCGCTACGTGCCGGGCTCAACTCGATGAGGGGGAGTGGGTCGACGTCTGGCTCGATGCCCGTCCCGAGCCTCGTAGCGCAGACGATCCGTTCCTGCCGCCATTGAGCTCTTCGACGGTCCGCCTCTATCCGGGTGAGGCCGAGCGCCTCGACGAAGGACTCCACAGCAGAGCGAAGTCCAAGCGTTTTGTCGTCCTGGGCGAGCTCCCATTTGCCGACGGGGCGTGGCAGC
Source organism: uncultured Actinomycetes bacterium (assembly GCA_963773635.1). Classification (GTDB taxonomy): domain Bacteria; phylum Actinomycetota; class Acidimicrobiia; order Acidimicrobiales; family RAAP-2; genus CAVZBW01. Next base: position 3,049,384 of record CAVZBW010000005.1, read on the forward strand.
TGACGATCGACGGAACGCGCATGGGGATGATCGACGACAGGAACTCGGCACTCGAAGCGGCCCGCGATGGCGGGTTCCCCTTGACGTGTCAGGTCCGCATCCTCCGGGAGCAGGGGAAGCACCTTCGAGTCATTGCCGATCTTCCTCCGGAGGCCTCCTAGTGCCCGAATCCGTCGAATGGTTCCCACGCTTCGGTGACATTCCCGGCGTCACCTACGAGCGCGCGCCGGGCATTGACGCCAGTGGGCTGCCTGGATTCGGCGCGGTGCCCGAACTCACGAGCTACGAGTTCGATGGGGAGCGGCACGAAAGTCTTTGGTGGTCGTGGGAGGGGGAGGAAGGGACAACGTCAGCGTCACCGGTGCAGATGTACAAAGTCTCCGGTGACGATGTGGTTGGGCTGTTGACGAGCCTCCACGGGGGTCTGGAGCTCCCGGGCCGTGCGGGTGACTACCACTACCTGATCCAGGGCACCGCAGAGCCTCTGTTGAAGCTGAGCCGCGAGGACCCATCCGCGCTGGCCGAGATGGAGCGACTCTGTTGGCTCGACGTCGAGCTCATTGAAGCCAAGCCAGATTCGATTAGGGATGAGTATAGAGACGGGCCGTCGTACTACAGGGTCGTGTCATTCGGCTTGCTCATCGGCCTGTACAAGGGGGAGGGGTGTTTGCACGAGGCCCTCGCCGTTGCTGACCGTGCTGTGCAGTTCGGGCAGGGAACCGAAGAGCGTGAGGAGCTTGTCGCGCGCATTGCCGTGGTGGAGAACGAGACGAGTGGGGTGACCTCGTGAGCGTCGAATCCTTCGGATCCCGGGCCTTGGCACTCACAGATGCCGGCACCCTCGTCCAGTTCGAGATCGCCGAAGGGAAGGCCGAGCTGTTCAGTGACGTCGATGCGCTTGTGACAGACGTGGTCGTCCGGCTTCTCCGCGCCGAACGGGTCGTCACCCTCTATGGAGATCCACCGAAGGTGGCGATCCACGGACTCGCTCCAAGAAACGAAGCCACTCTCGAGGGCACCTACGCCGTGGCGAGTCAGCACACGAGGGGAGCGTGGTTCCTGCCTGAACAGGTCAGGCTCAAGGTCGGGTTTGATGCGCTTCCGTGGGCTTTCTCCCAATTCCCTCGATTCGCGACGGGGGTCGTATTCGGGGGGTGGGCCCAGCGAGTCCAGTTGGTAGACAGTGCTGCGGCGGTGTTCGTCTGGGCGGTATCCGAGCCGCTGTTCGAGCAACTCGCCATCCCCTTCGAGCTCCGCGGACACCTCGTCGGCACCAAGCCCCCCGAGGAGCAGCTCGCCGCTTGGGCGAACTTCGATGAGCTGATCGCGGCCCTCGGCTTCTCCCTGGATGACGAACTCGCGGTCATGCGATACGGAGGTGGATGGGGCCAGCTCGCGGCTCCCGGGCAGTTGGAGGCGAAGCGGTGCCTTCTGGCCGCGATGGGCGCCCAGGCCGGCGTGCAATTGGCCCCTCGCTACCGGGCGTATCGGCTCCTGCCGCTGATCGCCCGTTACTACGAGAAGGCGAAGAACGGCCAGGCTCGGCGCAAGCAGGTGGTCACCCGTGCGCTGGAACCCACGCTTGCGGGCTTCTTCGGCGGTGACTGGCTCCGCTTCCTCGACTACCTCGGTGAGACGCCCCACCCCAAGGAGGAGATAGTCACCGCCATTCCCGAAACGAGGCTCTTCGTGACCGGTGCCGACGTGCAGCCGACAGAAGCTGCCGAGGGAGCTCCGGTTGTCGCTGCGGCAGCATCACCCGTCGAAGAACGCGTCACCATCCTGAAGGCCTACTGGCAGCAGTTCGATGCGATCCATAGCCGCCAAGCTCCGGGGATGCCCTCGCTGTGGGGAATGGTCGAGGAGGACCATACCGGGGTGCAGATCCGGTGGGACGGGCCGGACTGGTTCACGCGAGCGCTCTACCAGCAGCTGCTTTCACCTGAACTCTGCCGCGCAGATCGAGGTGAAATGGGCAACGATCATGCTCCCGAGGTGGCCGGAGCACATCGTGACCGAGATCGCTCCACATGCTCTGATGGCCGAGACCTTCGGCCCGGCCCTCACATTTTGGAACGGGACTGCCCTCACGGCCTGGTTCGTAAGCGAGGGGCCCTACTCCCGGACGGACATGGCCGGTCTGGCCGGCTACTACGACGGCATTCTGGTTCAGTTCGAGCGGTCGGGATACCCCATCGATCCGGCTCTCTTCGGGGAGCTGATTGAGGAAGAACGGGGGCTGGGCCCCGCTGAGCCGTTCGATCGCGAGTCAGCTTCAGTGGAGGTCACGCCGGGGTTGACCGTCTCCCTTCCGAGCATGGGCTCGCGACGCTCAGGCTTCGAGGGTCTTCGTGACATCCTGACCCGGTACCGCCGAGCCTGGGCCGACTGCTACCTCGAGTCTTACCTCCGCGACCGGTGGGAAATCGAACTTCGAGAAGCCGCCCGGCTGCACGCACAGGCAGTGGCGGAACGGGGGAAGCCGCCGACCCCGAAACAGTTCGCCAGGACCGCCCTTGCGGCCACGAACCACTGGTTCGGTGGGGACATGAGTGCGTTTTACGCGGCGATCGGCCAGGAGTCACCGATAGAGCCGGTGCGAGTCGCTCTCGTTCCGGTCGACCAACACGGCTTCGCCATCGGCGTGTTCGAGGCGTTGGGTGGTAAGCCTTTCGAGAGGCAAATCGTTGTGGCGAGCCGAGACGAGGGACTAGCCCAAGCGGAGGAGCAACAACGGCATTATAAGTTGGGGTGGCTCGCCGAGCAGAGCCTTCGATTCACACAGCTCCAGGAGGGACTCGGCCGGCCGCCGGAGCTCAAGGAGTTCGGAAGTCCGGGCTTCGAGTATCGCAGTGACGTGGTCTCACCCGATCCTCAAGCTGCGTGGGCCTTGTACGCAGCGGTGGTCAAATCGGTGAGGGAGAGGTTGACGAGCACCAGCGCGCCAGCGCCGGGCCCATTGCCAGGACCGGCAGCGTGAACTCGCAGCCTGAAGCTGGTTTCCAACGGGCCAGACTCTTCCCGATCACCGGCGCGGGAAGGACTTTCGACGAGGAACGCCATACGAGTTCAATCCTCCTCGCCGTCATGCGGGAGGTGGAGGAGTTTGGACGGGCGCTGACACAGCCGCTCGGTGCACCAACAGGGCGAATCGAGACCTTCATCGAGTGTTCCTATCCACTCGGTAGACGCAACTGTCGTCCCGATGGGCTCATCCGGGTTACGGGTCGCCGGGGCATCTGGCGGGCACTGGTGGAGCTGAAGACGGCATCCAACACCCTCCGGACGTCGCAGATCGAGGACTACCTCGACGTCGCGGCAGCCCAGGACATCCAGAGCGTGCTCACGGTCAGCTCTCAACTGCGCCCATCTCCGAACACGCATCCTGTGAAAGTTGATGGGCGCAAGCTCAGGAATGTGCAGCTCCACCATCTCTCCTGGAGTGAGATCCATGCAGAGGCACTGCTAGAAAAGAATAAACACGCTGTAAGCGACCCCGACCAGGCCATGATCCTTGACGAATTCCTCCGCTACCTTGAGGCACCGAGATCGGGCGCGATCGACTTCGACGACATGGGGCCCTCGTGGGTCAGGGTCCGCAAGGCGCTCACAGAGCAGGTCGGCGGAGCCGAGCGCGATGACTTCCGGGATGTCGTTCAGCGTTTCGCACAGCTGGTCGCCTACACCGGCATGCGCCAGACACCCCTGTTGGGTGTGGAGGTTCGCCCGGTGATCCACCGCAATGCCAATGATGATCGGGCGAAGGCGCTTGAAGCGGGGACTAATGAGTTGCAGCGCCGAGGGCTCCTAACTGGTGCACTGAGCGTCCCGGGGGCGGTCAACCCCATGCGGCTGAGCGTCAACGTGGCTTCTTTGCACGGCGAATGCTCGGTCACCATCAACGCACCAACCAACCATCGCCCGCCCGGGCGGGTGAAGTGGCTTACTGGCCAACTCAAAGAACCGCCGCGCGACCTGCGGATTCAGGCTCACATCACCCACTCACGGCTTTCCGGCCAGAAGCGGATGTTCACGGCTGTAGCTGAGGATCCGCTGGCGTTGCTGGATGACCCCCGCAGCGACGTTCGACGCTTTACCTTGAGTCTTGGCCACCCGTTGGGTTCCAAGCGAAAAGCTCTCCAGGAGGGATCCTTCATCGACTCGGTGGTGAAGCTGGTCGACCACTTTTACGCCAGCGTGGTCCAGCACCTGCAATCGCCGCCCCGACGAGCCCCGAAGGTGGTGGATCCGAGAGCGGACCGCACTTTGCCGGACGCCAGATAGAGCTCTGGACGACGGTAGACCTCTATGTTCTCAGGGCGATGGACGAGTTGGACGCCGGGACGAACCCGGGTCGCTTCTCGGCCAACTGTGACGCCGTCATCCAGCGCTCCGGACTGACGCTGGAGTTTGACGGTTGCAAGGCTTCTGTTCGCCGCCTGTCCAGACTCATCGACGCCAAGGTGGACCGGGAGGGGACCGGAAAACGCGCGCTACAGGTATGTGATCGCATGCCGTCCCGACGCGGACCGAGCCTCGGGGAGTCTGAGGGGATCGGAGTGGCCTTTTGGCACTCGGCCGCCTATGCAGCCGTGAGCTGGAGCCTTCCCTTCAGGAAGGGCGGTGTACTAGGGGTGTCAAACGCCCCTCCGACACGCCCTTCAACACACGCGGGTCGTGCCTCATCCTCGACGATCCTTTCCGCAGTCGATGTCCGCGATTTTTGAATCTCCCCACCCTCGATCACTGAAATTCCCCACCCTGAGCCCGGTGAGCTGAACCATCCACCCGCGGGGTTGGGCCCCCTTCGAAGCTGACGAGCGACCAAGCCAGCCAGCTCGAAGGGAGTCCCGCTCCGCATGCTCACACATGGGGAAGACGTGGAAGTACATGCACTGAGAAGTAGGGGTTGGACGATCTCGGCGATCGCCCGGCACCTCGGCCGGGACCGAAAGACGATCCGGGCCTACATCAATGGGGAGCGAGTCCCCGGCGTCCGGGCCCGCTCGGCCCCCGACCCGCTCGAGCCGTTCACCAAGTACCTGGTGGCCCGGTTCGTTGACGATCCGCACGTGTGGGCCTCGGCCCTCTATGACGAGGTGAAACGGCTCGGCTATCCGCTGAGCTACCCGAGCTTCGTCCGCCAGATCCGGCTGGCCGGACTCCGGCCCCACTGCGAGGCCTGTGCCGGCGTCAAGGGACGCGACACCATCGAGATCGACCATCCACCGGGTGAGGAGATCCAGTGGGATTGGTTCGAACGCCGGAACGCTCCATGGGGTGGGACGGCCTACGTGCTGTTGGGCACGCTGTCGCACTCGGGCAAGGTGCGCGGCGTGCTGGGCGAGAAGATGGACCAGGCCCATCTCATCGAGGCCATCGACGAGGTGCTCCGGCACCTGGGCGGGACAGCTCGGGTGTGGCGGACCGATCGCCTGGCCACAGTGATCGTCCCGGGAACGAGCGACGTGCAGGCCTCCTTCGCTCCGGTGGCCAAGCACTACGGGGCCGTCGTCGAACCCTGTCCGCCGAGGCGTGGCAATCGCAAGGGTGCGGTCGAGTCCTCGGTGCGCTTCGTCTCGGGTCGCTGGTGGCGCACCATGAGCGCAGAGAACCCCGAAGACGCCCAACGCTCCCTCGACGTCTTCTGCGCCACCATCGGTGATGACCGCGAGCGCCGAGGACCGAACGGCGAGCGCACCACCGTCGGTGAGCTGGCCGACACCGAGCCGCTGCTCGCCCTCCCGCCGGCCCCATTTCCGGCCACCACCGAGGTCGAACGAATCGTGGCCGACAATGCCAGCGTGGCCTTCTCGGGCAACCGCTACTCGGTGCCGCCCGGGCTCAGCGGGACGACGTTGCTCATCCGGCATCGTTTGTCGTCTCCGACCATCGACGTGGTGGCTCCCTCGGGAGCGATCCTCGTCACCCACCGCCTCGCTCCGGCTGGTTCGGGCGCCCTGGTGCGCAGCGTCGAGCACCGTGAAGCCCTCGAGGCCGCCGTGCTGAGCGCCTTCACGACAGCTCGTCCGTGCGACAAGAAGGCCAACCGCCCACCGGGCAAAGAGGCACTCGAAGAAGCAGCCCGACTGCTCGGACCCATCGGGCGTGAGCCCGTCGTCGACCTGTCCGTCTATGGTGAGATCGCGGAGGGACGATGAGCGACTCCTCCACCTATCAAGAGATCCGGGCGCATCTGGCCTACCTGCGTCTGGGTGCTGCTGCCGAGGCGCTGCCCGGCGAACTCGACCACGCCCGAGAGCACAAGCTCGGCCATAGCGAGTTCTTGCACCGCCTCCTCGAGGTCGAGGTGACCGCCACCGAGATCAGGCGACGGGCCGGGCTCGAACGCTTCGCTTGTCTGCCGTCCCCCTGGACACTGGACGACTTCGACTTCTCCGCCCAGCCGTCGGTGGACAAGAAGCTGATGACCGAGCTCGGCACGCTGCGGTTCCTCGAAGACGCCACCAACGTGCTGTTGATCGGGCCACCCGGCGTCGGCAAGACCATGCTGGCCGTCGGTCTGGCCCGGGCGTCCATCAACGCCGGCTATCGGACCTACTACACGACGGCCGCCGACCTGGCTGCCCGCTGTCACCGTGCCGCGCTCGAGGGACGGTGGGCCACCACCATGCGCTTCTTCGCCGGACCCAGACTCTTGGTCATCGACGAGGTGGGCTACCTGCCCCTCCAGAGCGAAGCGGCTGCCGCCCTGTTCCAGGTGATCACGCAGCGCTATCTGAAGAGCTCCATCGTCATGACGACCAATCTGGGCGTGGGCTCGTGGGGGAAGATCTTCGACGACCCCATGGTGGCCGCCGCCATGCTCGACCGCCTCTTGCACCGCAGCGTCGTGTTCAACATCGACGGCGAGAGCTACCGGATGCGCTCGCATCGGGCCCGCACCGAAGGGCTCCGGAAGGGGGTGACCAAGGTCAAGGAGTAATCTCGATCCAAACAACTCACCGGTCCGTCAACTGGGGAATTTCGTTGATCGCCCCTGGGGAGTTTCGGAAATCGGCGGCATCGAAACGTCAACCGGAGGCCCATCCCGTTGTGGATGGCTGCACGCTGCTCGGGTCAGGTTTCGCGGCCTGGTCACAAGGAAGTCACAGGACTCGCCCGGACGAGCCCAGACGGGCCATCATGGACACCACCGACAGGGTGGGTCGAGTGCTTCCTGACCTGGACAGCAACGACTTACGTGGACCCCTCCGGACCCCTCCGGACTACCGTGTCGTGACTGTAAATCTGCCGGCGCAGCCTACGGGGGTTCGAATCCCTCCCGGCCCACCAGGACGATGCCTGTCATTGCAGAGCCGAAGCCCCGGGAGTCCACCTCTCCGGTCACAAATTGGACACGGTCCCTTGATCGACCACTCTCCGCCACCTCTTCGGTTCGGAGGACGAGATTTCGAGAGGGCCGGTGAGGAACCAAGCACGGCCGCACGGGGAGTCGTTGATCCTGTAATTGCCATCAGTGTGAATGGGGCGAGGCGGATCGGCGTGCAGTGGCAGCCCTGGTTGCGACAGCGCATAGAGCGACAAGGTGCCGGGCAAGCGGGGCCTAAGGCGGGAGGCGGTGGTCGAGGCCTGTATCACCCAGCTCCACGACGAGGGGGTTCTCCAGTCGGGGGAGTGATCGCCGGACTGGCGCCGGCTCCGCCACATGACACACGGACTTCCGCCGCTATCTCCGAGACCATGGTCGCCACTCGTGGCCAGGCGTGAGCGATGGCTACCTCGACGGCGGCACTGACCAGCGCGGCGCGGAGGCTCCAGTCCCACAGAGCCCGTCCGCATGCCTCGGCGAAGTCATCGGCGCTATCGGCTATCAGGAGGTGCTTGCCCGAGGTGACCGGGAGACCCTCCGCCCCTAGTGAGGTACTGACCACCGTCCGCCGGTGACCGAATGCCTCCAAGATCTTGATCCTGGTCCCGCCACCGGCGCGCAACGGAGCCACGGCGATGGTGGTCGCTTCGTAAATCGGCGTGACCGACCAGGGGTCCCGGACGAGTATGACCCCATCGCCATCGAGCTCGGCGACGGCCGGACCGATGTGGCTTCCGGCCAGCGCGACCCGGACCTCCCGCCCCATACGCCGCCGCAGGCGGGGAAGAACCTGACGGCACAACCAGCGCGCGGCGTCTTGGTTCGGCCGGTAGTCGAAGTTGGCCACGAACGCGACGTCTACTGGCTCGGCCCACCCTTCGTTCCCCCGCATTGGCACAGGATTCGGGAGGACACGCGCGGGCAGATCGGCAAAGCGGGTTCGTAGAGCCGCGACCTCGACGTCACTGGAGGCCAACACGAGGTCGGCGCGAGGGATCCACTGGTTGGCTATCAACTCCAGCTTGTCGGCGTCGGCCGTCATCAACTGAGCGGCAACGAGATCGTCCTCGTCGAGCCTCCAAACGTCGGCCAGCTGCCGCAATGCTTGCGCATCGTCCTCGTCGACGTCCAGGACGACCGGCGGCCGGTGGTCACCCGCCAACCAGGGCTCTGCGAGTGGGGCCAGGTAGCTACGAGTCACATAGACCAGGTCGGCACGCCCGGACACGAGTTCGACGATGGCCGCCGCCCCCGCCGGCGTCGACCACGTCGAGGCGAACGGGCGAGGATAAGCGAGCCGGGCGAGATCGCGCTCGGACGAAGTGACGTGCGGGATCCGCCGGAGGAACGGATCAGCGTGGGCGTCTGACAGGACGAGGATCCGCTCCGCAATCTCCTTGGCCCACGAGGAGACCCTTCCGTAGCCGTAGGGTGCGACCACGAGGGCGACATCACACGTCCTGGCGAGGCCCTCGAGCGCCACCCCTGCCCGCATGGCCAGGCCGTTGCCCTCGCGGTGCGGAGCCGTCGGCGCTATCAGGACCGCTCTCGGCTTGCGCAGCCGCCGCCCTCCGCTGGTCGCGGAATGTTGGGGCCAAATAGCCGAACCCAGGGAGAAATTCTGGAAGAACAGGCCGGTGTCCGCCTTCGGCCGCATCACGTCGGGCCCCAGGTCGACGCCAGTCCTCGGTCCGTCCGACACCGGGAACGGTTTTGGAAGCATGGTGCCGTTCCAACAGACGTAACGGATGTCCCCGCGTTCCATCCAGGTCCGGGCCTCGATGTCGACCGCCGACAACCAGCGGTCATCGAACTCCATCTGTGTGCGAAGAAGCGACAACGCCCGTCGGGCGCCTTCGTTGCTTATGACGTATGCGTGCAGGCACCATGACGGCGACGCCAACACCCTGCACCGCGAATCGGCCACGTTGTCGACATCCATCTGGTTCCCGAGGAAGACGAAGTCGGCATCACGGGGGGTCTCTGCCCAATACTGCGTTCCGAGGCGCTCGATGTCGGGATGTGGGAGCACGTCGTCCTCGAAAACGAGCAGGTACGATAGCGCTTCGTCGACCACCCGCTCCCATAGCGCGATCATCGAAAGCGCGCACGCCACCTCGCCCCCGGTGAGGCCGACGTCGAAGTGCAGACCGCGCTGTGCCCCGATGGCCCACGGATCCTCCGTGGCGCCGTCCAAACCCTCCACCGGGACTATGTCGTCGAACCCCACCTCGCGCAACTTCTGCAAGGAGTGGTCGGCTCGCCAGCCCACGCGCGGCAGGTACAGCATGAGCCCGCCGCCGGCCTGCAGCTCGGCAAAGGTGGCGGGCAGCGGCACGAAGAAACAGTACTTTGGGTCGGCGCCGGGGCAAGGAAGAGAGGAATGCCCAGGCATGAGGGTCCCCGATAGGGTCAGTCGGCGAGCTGCGTGAACAGGGCTACACGATCATCGAGGGCTTCTTGCGCCCGCGATGATCTCCGGCCCGCCCAGGATGCCCTCTGGCTCCACTACCCCCGACCCGAGGAGTATTTCGCCGACCCCTCCCGGTACGAGGAGCTCGAACCGACCTGGCTCAGCCGCACGTTCCGAGTCGGGACGGCGAAGCCCTATGCCATCAGCGCTGCCTCGCATAAGTAGAGTCGGCGACGTGGGCGCCCGCGAAGCCGCGAGATCCGACCCTGACGCGGCGCCGCGGCGTGAGGCCGGGCATTTCAGCCTCCTCCAGGCGTTCCCCGTGGTGCTGTACACCCTCGATGCCTGGGAGGTCTTCGACCCAGCTTCGGCTCTGTGGTCCATCGTCGAGGCATTGGCCGGTCGCCCACTGCATCTCCTGGTGGGCGCCACCTGGACACTCGAACAGCCGAATAGCCGAGATCACCACGTGTCCGGCATTCGAAAAGTCACCGAGAGCATGGACCGAGTGACGATCACCACGTGCTGTACCAAAGCCGAGGTGGCGGCGCTCCAGGCCGAGGGCTTGACTCCATTGCATTGCTCCAACAACACGCTCGTCCGGGAGGACCTCTTCGTCCCTTCGACCGGTCGTGATCCGACCTTCGATGCCATCTACGACGCCAAGTGGGCCGACTACAAGCGCCATCACCTGGCGGGAGGCATCCGATCATTGGCCCTGCTTGCAGGGCCGTCCGGCAACCCCCTGCAGGACGCCACCGTTGCCCACGGCCTGCACGCCTTGGCGGCAGTCAGGCATGCGACATGGATCCGTCGTCCGTGGACCGACAAGTCGGAGTGGCTTTCGCTCGAGGAGGTCAACGCCGCCTACAACCGGGCCCGAGTCGGTCTGTGCCTCTCGAGTGTCGAAGGGCCCATGTACGCGAGTATCCAGTATCTGTTGGCAGGACTGCCGGTGGTGACGACTCGCAACCTGGGCGGACGCGACGAGTTCCTCGACCCGGCGTACACACGCTGGGTTGACGATGGCCCCGATGCCGTGGCCGACGCGGTGGCCGAGCTGATCGAACTCGATCTCGATCCGTGGATGATCCGCGAGGCCACGCTTTCCAAGGTGGCAGCCCACCGCAGCCGCATGCAGGAGTGGATGTGCCATCTGATCGAATCAGAAGGTGGCGACCTCGGACGGTGGGGCCGAGAATGGCCGAAGGGTTTGCGAAACAAGCTCATCGAGCCGGTCTCTTCGGCAGCCGACGTGATCGCCGAAATCAACGCAGCCTCAGCCTTCGGACACTGAGCCGCTCGAGGTGTCACACTCTGCGAGTTGATCGTCCCTGTTGCCCTCTGAGTTTCCCCCACGCACGGTAGGCCCCAGGCGCAAGGAGCGCCCCTGACAGTTGGCTGCCGATGAAACCCGGCCACGCCGGGTCACCAGGGCTCGCATAGCGACCTCGGCGAACCCGTTCCCCCTTCGCCGATGAGACGATGAGACCGATGACTTCGACCGTCAGTCCGATAACCTCCTGGCGGATCGATGTGCTACAGCTCGGGCGCGGGCCACGGTGGCCTTGGCCCGGTACTCCACACGCGATACTCCGAGCTCGGCGAGCTCCTCGTAGCGCTCCGCGCTCTCGGCGAACCGACCCAAGCGGAAGAGGCACGCAGCAAGCCCGTCAACGGCCCACGTCGTGAAGAGGGCGCGAGGATAGGCGACGACCGCCCCGTCGAGGGCGGCCGGATCCACGGCGGCCAGGCGAGCGAAGAGCTCGACCGCCTCGTCGTAACCCCCCTCGCTGACTAGCCGCCGGGCCTGCCACCACCACAACGCTTTGTCCTCTGGAAACAGGACTTGCGCTTCTTCGAGCAGCGCGTCGAACCGTCCAGTCTCGGCCTGGGACGCAATCAGGCTGAGGTAGGGCAGGACGTGGTCGGGCGGGGTCGGCTCGGTTTTTTTTGTCCGGACCCGAGCGACGGCTTCCACCCATGCCCACTCCGCCTCATCGTGGCGGCCCAGGCCAGCGAGGCTGCATCCGAGGTCGTGCCAGAGGTACACGCGGTCGGGATCCACGTCGAGCTCGCGGCGCAGCAATGCCAGGTTTCGGCGGTACTTGGCATCGAGGTCACCCTCGTAGCCGAAGTGGTCGATCACGAGTCCGCTTGGGGCCACCGCGCTTAGATCGCCTCCGACGGCCTCGGTCAGGCTGGGCAAAACGGTCTCGTGGATGGCCCCGCGGAAACGGATAGCCGGGGCGCTGCGCCAGAGCCGAAACTCCCGGTAACCCGTCCAGCCGGGTCGGGGGTGAAGGCACACGGTGCGGGCCGGTGGGCCCGACCGGAGTCGATCCCGGACTGAACGAATGTCTGCCGGCCTCAGGCGCTCGTCAGCGTCGATGTAGAGGATCCACTCGCCACTGGCGACATCGAGGGCGATGTTGCGCGCCTCGGAGAAATCTCCGGTCCACCTGAACTCGACGACTCGGGCACCTTCCTCGGCCGCCAACTGAGCCGAGCCGTCGACGGAGCCGGTGTCGACCACCACCAGCTCGTCAGCGAACGGCCGGATCGATTCGAAGCATCGTTCGAGGCGGTGGGATTCGTTGCGTACGATCAGCGCCGCGCTCACCAACGGACGGTGCCGATTGGAGTCCTTCACCCTTGGCATAACCCTTGGCTTCTACGTGGACATTGCTCGGCCATCCGTCGGGCTCGACTACTACGAAGATGTTCGGTTATCCGCTATTGCCCGCTGCGGCGGCCGGGCGGTCCGCCAAGAAACCGTCAATGGAGAAGGACGCCACGACCGGAGCAGCGAAGGCGACCGTAGTTGCGACGCGCTTCACGAACTGCCGCCGGTCGAGCGGAACACGCCCCAGGACCTCTCGCTCGACGCGGTCTTCGTCCATCACTCGGCCTCCTTCGATGAGGTGCCGATACGTTAACCAAGGAGGGTCTCCACGGCAACCACTGCGGTGTTCAAGTCCCCGACGGCCATGCGGCCACATGTGGCCGAACCGACGAGGTGGCTCAGGCTGGCTATCCAACCCCGCGGGTGTGGGTCGGGAGTGAACGTCTGCGTCATGAGAACTCGTACGAGCTCGTACTGGGGAAGGCAACTGAGCGTCGAGGGACCGCCGTGGTTGGCCTCCAGGACGACAATGACATCGACCGGACCCGGATCCAACACCCAGGGTAGGCCGAGGTCTGTTGGACCGAGTGCCACGATGCGACCCGAGCGGGTGTCGAAGAACGGTAGGTTCGGCACGATCTGGGCCAGCTGGGGCAGCAGGACCAGGCTACGGGACTTGAGATGGAACCGGCGGGGAAAGGCCGCCAGCCTTTCGTCGGCCAGGACGGCATACTCGTCACCACTCACCTCGAAGCCGTCGATCAGAAGGCGAGCTGCCAACGTCGACTTCCCGGCGTGCTGCTGACCGACGAGCAGGGCCCGCCTGCCCCGGCGCGTCACGGTCACCCCGTGTAGCAGCAGGGTGCCTGCGGCCATTGCCGCAAACGCATCGCGATAGGCGATGGCGTAGAAGTGGTCGAGGACGTCCTCGGGCCGGCTCACCCGACCCATCGGCCGGCCGTCCCGGACGAGCCGGAAGGAGCGGTCCTCCTCCCAGGCGCCGAGCTCCAGCTTGGTAGTGGCGGGCACTGGCTGCACGGCGTCGTGGTCCAGGTACCGGAGCTGCTCATGGACGTCTCGGCTGTCCGTCTCGATGAACACCCGGCATGGACCGAGTTGGACCTGGCGTGCCAGGGTCACACGATCAGCCCCTCCTGGCGCAGCTGGGCGAAGCACATCTCGACGTCGGAGGTAGGCGCCTCGGCGAGGTCGAATGCCACCCGGACAGCTTCGACGATCTCCTCGCGGGAGTTGGCGCCGGTACACAGCTCGAACACCAGTGCCGCGGTGGCATTGAGGAAATGCACCCGGTCCCGGTCGGGCTGGTACACGACCACGCCGTCGGCGACGTCGTTCACCTCCAAGCCGTCGCCATGCCGGGGGCGCTCAACCAGCCCGGTCACTGGTTCCCGCAACGGCCCGCCTCTCTTCCCCTGCATGGGCGAAGACGAACGCCAGCGGCGTAAGTCCGTTCCGCCTTGGCTCAGTCATGTGGTCTCGCAATCGGTAGCGCCGACCGGTACGTTAGACGAGACGGCGCGGGTCGCATCGTGCCTCGCCGGCCAAACGGCCCTTGGGCGGGAAACCACTCGGTGAGCAGCTGAATCCGAGCCACGCACCTCACCAAGACCCAAGTGGCAGGGCGGTCACCTTCCCGCCGCCAGGCGAGAAGTCGCTCGGTCCCTGCCACCACCGCCTCAGCCAGTGGATCCAGTGATCGAGGCAGATCGAGTCGGGGCGGTTATCGTGACGGCCGCCCGTGAGGCGAATGCCCGGCGAACCGACGAGGGTCCGGCGATTTGATGGAGAGGGTGGGTATACGGGGGTTATGGTTGAGGTCGGAGTGGCAAGCCAGAACTCGGACGGCTGCCGTCCGAGTTGCTGAGGCCCGGCTGGCGATGACCGTGGGGCCGCGGCCGATCGGCCTCCGCCGCCGGCGGGACACTGGGTGCCGGCCGACCGCAGACCAGGAGCTGCTCCTCCGAGCGGCGATGACCTCCGAGGGAATGGCGGCCTGGGAGCAATGGCGCCGGCGCCACCTAGGGCTCGACAGGGTGGACCCCGACTCGTGGCGCATCATGCCGATGCTCTACCGGCGACTCGCCTCCCAGGGCATCGACGGGCCGGAGCTGCAACAGCTGCAAGCGGCGTACCGGGCCACGTGGGCCGCCAACCTACGGGTATTCGAGGCCGGGGCGGACTTCATATCCTGCCTCGAGTCCGTAGGCATCCCGACCATGGTCCTCAAGGGCGGCGCGCTCGTTGATCTCCACTACCGAGATGCCGGTCTTCGACCAATGGCCGACGTGGACGTGCTCGTGCCGACCGCCGTGGCGCCTCGGGCGTTCGAGGCGCTCGAACGGTCCGGCTGGCTCGAGCGGAGCGGCATTCCCTTCGCCACGCAGCGAGTTACTCGGCACGCTGCCGCCTTCGTCGGCCCGGCTCGCCAAGAGGTGGACCTCCATTGGAACGCCCTCGACGTGCCAGGGAGCGACGATGAGTTCTGGGAGGCGGCGGTATCCGCTCGCGTTGGCCGCGCCAGCACGCTCGCCATGAATCCCAGCGATGAGCTCCTCGTCCTCGTCGTCCACGGTACTGGCCCCTTCGGAGCCCCTGTCCGGTGGGTTGCCGACTCGTTGACCGTGTTGGCCACGACCGGAGAGGCATTCGATTGGGATCGGTTGGTCCACGCCGCGGTCGGGCGCGGGGTGACCGTTCGAGTAGGAGCAGGACTGCGCTACCTGCACGAGGCCTTCGCCGCCGGCGTCCCGAAGTCGGTTCTCGACTACCTGGAAGAGTTCCCCGCCCCGGCACACGAACGGCTCTCTCATTGGGCCCTCACCCACGATCTCCGTCACGGGGCGACCTACGTGCACCAATGGGATCGTTGGCGCAGACTCCAGGCGCTCCTGCCAGCCGCCACCGCAGGGGATCGCGGCTCCGAGGCGGGGCCGGTGGCGGGCACCTTCGTTGAGTACCTGCAATGGAGATGGGGACTGAGTACGCGAAGCGAGCTGGCAGGCCGGTTGGCGCGTAAGGTAATGCAAATCGCGAGGTACGGGCGTTCGGATCCGACGGGCCGTCCCCTCGACCCGAGCGGCGGCCCCGGGTCGGCGGTGCCGCCGCCAGCAGCGCGAGCTCGTCACTCAGCATTGCCACGGAGCGCCCGCCGAGTGAGCGGGGACCTGCGAGCCTCGTGCGTCGTCCTCGATCGTATCGACACCGTGACCGCAGGCGTGCCCTGGACTTCGACTCGTGTTTGCCATCTCCTGTTTCATCTTGCGGCTTCTCGGTATCGTCCCCAGATCCTGGAAGTCTCCTGCGGCTTCGGCAAGGCGACGACGTATCTGGCCGCTGCCGCTGCCCAAACAGGCGGCTTCGTGCGCGCAGTCGATGGGTCCGCTCCGATGTACCGTGGGCGGACGGTCGAGGGTTTGCTGCGTGACGCAAATGTCAGCGCTTCGTGCGACGTCACTTTGGGATGTGACGCACGCTGGTTCCTCTTGGACCTCCTTGCTAAAGATCCTTGCCTGGAACTGGATCTCGCTTTCATTGACTGCTCACACACGGTAGAGGTCGACGCGTTTGTCACGCTGTGCGCTTGGACGCACCTTCGAGCAGGCGGGCTACTCGTGCTCGACGACCTCGATTGGGTTCCGGCGCGTCATGACCCAACCGCCGCGGGTTACAGCCGGCCGACAGTCGCTCATGTCAGAGTACTGTTCGACTACATCCGGTCGCTGGCGGACAGCGACAGCGCCGGTGAATGGGGATACGACGAGGTCGGATGGCCTTTGGGATTCGTGCGGAAAGGCGGGGGGAGTTTCCTCCCCCTGACCGACGTCCTCGCACACCTGGGGGACCAGTATTGAGCCTCTGTTCGTGCTCGATCGCCTTCTTCTGTGACCTGGCACATGCGGACCATGCCGGATCGGTCGACCAGCTCTTCCGTGAGCTGGAGCAGCTACACAGTGAGTGCGTGACCGGCCACTGTTGACCGGCGCCGCGCAGAAAGCGGCGGTCCCGGTGGTCACAATGTGGTCACAGGACTCGCCCGGACGACCCCGGACGGCCCGTCATGAGCACTACAGGCCGAGTGGCTGAAACGGTCTCTGAGTAGGACGGAGACGGACTTGCCCGGACCCCTCCAGACCATCGCGCCGTGACTGTAAATCTGCCGGCGCAGCCTACGGGGGTTCGAATCCCTCCCGGCCCACGCGCAGGTCCGTCTTGGCGCCGCTCGCCGTTGGGGGTGGGAACGGCCGTCCGTGGGGTACGCTCTGGTCAGTGGCCGTGGGGTCGGCCACCGAGTTGTAGAGGGGGTCTCGTTGAGGCACTCCGGTGACGTGGTCTTGGGGGAGCAGATCTGGCGGCGGCAGGGCCACCACCTGCAGCTCGTCGGGCGACCCGAGGAGATGGCCTTTCTCGCCCATGAGGCCACCGGCGAGATCCACTGCGGGACTCCGGAGTTTTGGCAGCGGTGGCGGTACCTTCCGAATGTCATCAGCTACGTCCGGCGCCGCCGCAGCGGCGCCGAGGTGGTCCACTACTACCGGCCCCACCTCGGCGTCCCCGTGCCGGAGACCCGGGTGCTCCCGCGGGCCTGTCCCGTCGACCGGGGCGCCCGTCGTCACCACGTGTGGCACCGGGTCCGCCTGGGCGCCGCCTGACCCTCAGGGGTTGACCCGGTAGAGCCGCCACGAGGGCTCGGTGCCGATGCCGGGGACGTTGAGGACGCGCATGCGCGATCCCCGCCCCCGTCGACCAGAACGTCGGGTACCGGCGGTTGACCGCGTCGAGGCTCCCGTTGACGCGGTCGGGAACGAGGATGTACTCGATCCCGTAGCGCTTGGGGTCGTTCAGGTCGCGCGAAAACTGGTAGTCACTCGTGATCACGAACTGGTGAGGGCGGTTCGACGAGATGAAGATGCGCCAGCCGACGAAGGTGTCCAGGAGGATCGACCCGTTCGAGAGCCGGAGAGAGTCCAGGTACTGCGCGAGCCGCACCTCCTGGGGGAACCCCTGCAGCTGGGGGTTGGTCGCCGGCGGGTACTGATGGGGGGAGACGACCGAGCGTAGGGCATACTCCTGGATCCCGATCTCCGGGTTCAACATGGCGTTCCACGACACCGGTATTGCCGGGATCAAGACGATCGCCGCGCAGAGGCCGGTGGCCAGGCGCTGGGTGAGCGAGAGTGATCGAGCCGGCGTGACGGCGTCGCCGATCTTGCGCCCTCGATAGGCGGGCGACGGGCGCAGCGTCGCCACCAGGACCACCGCGAGCGGGACGGTCATGAGGTAGAAGCGCAACCAGGGGAAGGTGGAGCCCGAGAGGTAGCTCAGCGCCTCGAAGGCGAGGGCCGCCCCGTAGAGCACGAGCGGCGGGAGGACCTCCGCGTCGCGCCGCCAGGCCGCCAGGACGACCGCCACGATGACGATGGTGAACAACAGGGGCTCGAGCGAGAGGGCGTCGCGGAAGATCAGCCCGATCGCGCCGCCGGCGTACGCGTTGGCCCCACCAAAGCCGGCGGCCGACCCGAGGCCGTTGGTGGCCTTGACGATGGTCGAGTTCCCGTACTGCGAGGAGAACTGCGCCAGGGCGTTCCCGGTGATGAGCCAGCTGCTGAACGTCCACAGGACGAAGCTGAGCGCGAGCGGGAAGCCGACGATGACGGCATCGAGCGCACCGGACGAGAGCGCCCCCCGCCTCGGGGTGCCCTCGCGCCGGCGCCGCCAGAGCGAGACCGCCAGGACGAGCAGCACCGCGCCGAGCCCCACGGCCAGTGACTCGTATCTGGTCAGGTAGTCGAGCCCGAGGGCGATGCCCGCCACGGCGAGATCGTTGACCCGCTCCGTGCGGATCCAGCGCATGAGCCGTCGCACCGCCCAGGTCGTGAAGAAGAGGTAGAAGGGCTCGCTCTGCCCGCTGCCGGCGTACAGGACGATCATCGGGTGGAACGCGGCGGCGAGCGTGAGCCCTGCGGTCCACAGGCGCGAGCCGCCCCGGTCGAGCACGATCCCCCGGATCTCGCACACGGTCCCCGCCATGAAGGCGGACGAGACCAGGATCCCGGCCACCCCTCGGTCGAGCAGCGCGGGCCACAGGCCCTTGAGGAGGAGGAGGGGCAGGTCGAGCAGGCTCGGCAGCGGGTTCCACACGAACCCGACGGCGGAGAGGTGGGGGTCCCTGCTGAAGATGACGTAGCTGGCGTTGGCGACGCGGCTGATGCCGTCGCCGAAGATGTAGTTGTAGTGCAGGTCGAGCACCAGGCCGATCGCCGCATAGATGGCGTAGAGCGCGACGAAGATGGCGGCGGTCGCTCTGCGCGACGATCCGCCGAAGGCGGCTCGTGCATCCGCCGGTCGCCCGGTGACCCTCTCCCGGGGGGGTGCGGCGGCCGGCGCACTCGTCCACGAGGGCGTCTCGACCAGGTCGGCCGGTGCCGGGGTGGGCGAGGGTGCCGAGCGCAGGCTCGTCAGCTCGGCGGTCACCGGGGGGTGGACTGGGCGAGGGGCCGGCGTCTCAGGTGGAGGCCGTGATGCGTCTTCTCCCAGTAGCTGGGATAGAAGATCAACTGGACGAAGGCCTTGACGGCGGCGATCGCCATCAGGATCCAGTAGAGCGGGGCGAGCAGCGCGGCCCCCGCCAGCTGCGGCTTGCGGTCCGCTCGGGCTGCGACGACGCCCATGTAGACGACCGCGGCGTTGCCGAGCAGGAGGGAGACCAGCGCGGCGTAGTAGGCAAAGGGTGGGAAGAGGTTCCGGATGAACGTCGGCTGGGCGAAGAGCCACGCCAGGGTGAGGAGCCAGAAGACGGAGTTGACCAGCGTGACCGTCGGGGTGCCGGCGGTGAGGCCCGCAAACCGGAAGACCCCCCTCGTCCCCAGCTGTCGCCACAGTTGGACGGGGTGGCGGGTGTGCACGAGGAAGGTCTGGAGGTAGCCCTTGTACCAGCGCGAACGCTGACGGATCCAGTTGATCGGATCGCTGTTGGCCTCCTCGTACGTCACGGAGTCCAACACGGTGGTCGAGTAGCCGAGGCGGGCCAGGCGGATCCCGACGTCGGCGTCCTCGGTCACGTTGAAGGGGTCCCAGCCGCCCACCTCGGCCAGGGTCTCCATCCGCATGTGGTTCGAGGTGCCCCCGAGGGGGATCGGCGACGCGTCCTTCATGAGACCGGGAAGGGTGTAGCCGAACCATTGGTCGTACTCGGAGGCGAACCAGCGCGTGAGCAGGTTCTGCCGCACGTTGTGGTACTTGAGCATCGCCTGGATGCAGGCCACGTCGGGGGGAACCTTCCGAAACGCGGCGACGACCCGGCGCAGCTGCAGCGGGTCCGGGATGTCCTCGGCGTCGTAGATCGTGACCAGCTCCCCCCGAGCGTCGACCAGTCCGTAGTTGCACGCCTTGGGCTTGGTGCGCGGTTCGGCCACCGGCACGAGGACGATCTCGACCAGCGCGGCGGCCTCGCTCTCCGCCGCGGCCGAGATGGTTTCGGTGTCGTCCGCCTCCAGGAGGAGCCGGATGTCGAGCTTGTCCTTGGGGTAGTCGAGCTGGCCGACGCCGCGGAGGAGGTCGTGGACGATGTCGTGCTCCCGAAAGGCGGGCAGGAGCACCGTGTACACGGGCAGCTCGTCGTCGCTCAGCGCGAGCGCCTCCTCGTCGCTCACCCGCATGGCCGGCTTGTTGTTGAGCCCCTGCACGAAGAGGTACAGCCGGTCCGCGAGCGTCACCAGGTAGACGATCATCGCGACGCTGATCCCCGCGACGAGCGTGCCCGTCGGGAATCGGACGAGCAGCCCGATGAGGACCGCGAGGGCGAGCAGGAGGGTCAGCCGCTGGCGACCGGTTGCGGTCACCGCCGCGGAGAACGCCGGCGAGTCGCGCCGGAGTCCGTTGACGCTTGCGTCGAGCGCCCCGTCCTCCGTGGCGGAGGTGTCGGCTGTCACGATGTCACTATCCGCGGTCGGCGGCCGCGACCAATTGACGGCCGGCGTCGACCAGCCGCCCGATGGTGGCCCGGCCGGGCTCCGTGAGCGCCTCGCCGTAGTTGCCCCGCACGAGCATGCTCACCGTCGAGCGGAGGCTGTGACTGGCCGCCGGTGGGGCCGGTTCGGGCAGGCGTCCCACGCCGATCTCGACATCGGGGCTGATCACGTTGACCCGTTGGTACCGCACGGTGCCGTGCGAGTCCACGCGCCAGGTCCAGGACAGCATGCTCGACGCCAGGTCGGTGGGCCGCTCCACCAGTGCGGTGCTGTCGTAGTACAGCGTGGCGCTCACGCCGTGGCCGAGCGCATAGCTCCCGCCGCGTACGTAGGCGTTGCCGAGCTCGTAGTAGGAGGTCGCCGGGTAGACGGACAGGCGGCCCGTCTGCCCGATCGTGAGGATGTCCACGCCGAGGGGCGCTCGACTCGATGCGGTCGATGCGGTCGATGCGGTCGATGCGGTCGATGCCGTGGAGCCGGTCGCCTCGGGCTTCTCCACGACTCGCTGCAGCGTCGAGCCGGAGCCGAAATACGAGGCTGCCCAGGCGTAGCGCTGCTCGTGCACGGGGTTCCAACCGGAGAGCTTCGGGACGGTTCCGACGAGCGCCGGTCCCGCCGCAGGGAGCGAGGCGCCGTCGACGCTCGCCGGCACCGCAGGCGAGAGCCACGCCAGGACGGCCGCAGCGACGGCGAGAACTGCCACCGCGGCCCAGGGCGTGCGGCGCACGGTCATTGGGCGTGATCTCGGACGGCGGCGCCCGGCGATGCGATCCCGCAGGACGATGCCCGCCACGAGCAGGGGAGCGACCGCTGCCGGGACGAGGGTGCGCACGGTAGGGGACGCGCCCGAGAGTGCGAGCGTGCCGGCGGCACCCAGGATCATGGTGGCGGCGGTCGCGGCAAGTCGTCGCCGGAGCCGGCCTCCGACGGCGACGAACACCGACACCGATGCCAGCAGGACGTTGAGGAGGGCAAAGGCCTCGACCGTTCCCCCGAGGAGCGCCCCCACGAGCCGGTAGAGCAGGGGCCACGAGGCCGCGACCACGATCCATGGGGCCCAGTAGCGGCCCGCCGGGCGGGAGCCGAAGAGCACGACGCACCCGGCCGCCACGAACAGCACGAGGGACAGGATGTCGACTCGCCACAGCTGGGCCTCGAGCCCGAGTCGGGACGCGAGCAACCCGTCGACCATGGCTATCAGGAGCAGGAGCACTCCGGCCACGATCCAGTCGACCTGCCGGTCGTCGATGGGTGGGCCGGGCTCCTCTCGCAGCCATTTCCCGGTCGCCGCCAGCCCTGCCCACAGCGGGAGCAGGAACACATAGGCGAGAAGGTCGCCGCCCTTGTTCTGCCGGACCACGGAGTCGAGCGTGGCGTGGAAGGCGACGAAGGCCAGGGCGGCGAGGACCGCCCAGCGGAGGGTCAGCCTGATCCACCGGGCCCGGAACTCCCTGGGGACGAGGGGCGTGATCGATGCCGGGGCCCTCGTCTCTTCGCCGACGCGCTCGGTCGGTACCGGCAGGGGAGCGGCGACGCCGTCGATCTGCGTGGCCTCGCCGACCGCGAGATCGCGTTCGATGGCCCGCTGCAGTGCCGTCAGACCTTCCATGGGCTATCCCTCCGGCCTGGGCTGGCTGTGCCGTGCTCTGCGGACGAGAAGGAACGTGACCAGGAGGATCACCAGTGCGAGGGCGCAGCCCCCGAGCACGCCGATCAAGACGATCGGCGGTGTGGAAGAGGGCACGCCGTACTCGGTCGTGGCGGCCCCCCCGGCCCGCACGGTGAGATTCACGATCGACCCCGTCGGAGTGGTCGCGAGGACGTCCCCGGTCAGCGACGACCACTGGCTCTCCGAATCGCCCAGCGAGCCCAGCAGGTGGGTGACCATGTCCCAGCTCCCGCTGGTGCTGACCATCACGACGGTGCGCTGGTGGCTCGACTGGTCAAAGACCTGGAGGGCGGCGATCGGCAGCGTGACGTCGGCCGACGTCGGCTCGTGGAATTCCGCCTCGAGCGTCGTGGTGGACAGGCTGGCCAGGGGGGGGCTGAAGTGGGCGCGCAGGACCTGGCTGCTCCCGACGACGAGGGCCGGGAGGTCGCTGCCCGTGACGGTGCCGAGTGCCACGACGTTCGGGTCGAGCAGCACGGAGCTCATCTGCTGCATGCCCGCCACCACCTGGACCGCGGAGTCGAGCTCCACCGCCGTGTTGTCGGCCAACGCCACCTGGAAGGACGGCAGCATGGCGGTGGGAAGAGCGGGAAAGCCTCCGGCACCGCCCGACTCCATCGTGGCGCCGACCCACGAGCGCGGATCCACGGTGAAGGTCATGACCCGGCCCCCGTTGTTGCACCCACCGACCGGCCAGTACGAGACGACGAGCGCGAGGGGGGTGCTCCTCGAGATTGCCGGGTGGGGGACGGTGAATTCCTGTGAGAGCTGGCCGCTCCCGTTGAGCGTCCAGCTACCGAGGACCGTCGAGCCCACCGTCGCCATGGCCGTGGCCTTCTCGTTGGGCCCCGGTGGCGTGTACTCGGCCTGCAGGTGCACGTCCATCGACGCCACCAGCCCGCCAAAGCTCGACTCGTCCAAGCCGAGGGCGATGGTCTGCTGCCCCGACAACGTGGTCGAGCCGCCGATGCCGAGCTGGCTGAAGCTGGCTTGGCTCGAGCTGAGGGTGGCCCCCGACGAGCCCTTGAGCACCGAGGCGCTCTGCCCCTGGGCGAGCGGCAGCACCCGGGTCAGCAGTTGGGTCTGCTCGGGCAACGTCTCCGCCGATCCCGAGATCACGAGCACGGTGCCGCCCAGTCCACCGTTGACCACGCTCAGGCCGGTCGACCCCGACTGCCGAATGACCACGGCGCGTGCGAATTGGGTGAGCGAGGGCGCGACCGGGAGCGGGTCGCTGGTCGGCAAGGAGACGACCGAGAGCTGGACGGCCTGCGGGCGGTAGCGCTCGGCGATGGCCGCGGCCAGGCTCAGGGCGGCGGACTGCTCGCTCGACGTGGGCGTCGGCGGGACGTAGATGATCAGTCTTTGCAAGATCGGCGGGAAGAAGTTGGCCACCGTCGTCGGCGCCACCGCGGACCCCCCGAAGGCCACCTCGGGATTCACGAGCACGAACGACTGCGTCGAGTTGCAGAACCTCGTACCCGAGGTCTGCCGGTACTGCAGGGTGAGGGGGACCCTCTGGTCGACCTGCTTGGCCCCGGCCAGGCTGACCAGGAGATTGACCGTCGGTTGGTTGCTCCCGACGGGGGGCGTGTTCACGACGGCGAGCTGCTGGGTCCCCGACGTGACGCTGATGTAGCCCGATCCGACGTTGGTCGGGACCTCGATCGTTCCCGCCAGGGCCTCGGCCTGGAGCCCCTGCGGGACCGGGATCTGGACCGTCACCGCCGATCCGGATCCGTTGAGCGAGAGGTTGGCCGGAAGACCCATGTCCGGGAAGGTGAGCGTCACCGGGGTGGCCGACGGGACGACGGTGGCCGCGCCGGCCGCGGCCGACCCTGCGAGGGCCGCCGTCATCGCCAGCACGCAGGCGAGCAGCGCGGCGGCTCGAGCCGCGGCGCCGACCACTCCGGTCCGGAGGACCCGGCGCGCCCGGTATCTCGAGAGGAACTTGCGCATCAGCTGGCCTGCGACTCGTCGGGCGAGGCGAGCTGATGCACGCGGGCCTTGAGGGCCCTCGGGCTGAAGGGCTTGGCCATGAAGGCGTCGGCGCCGCTTCGCCGGGCCTCGCCCTCCACGTCCATGGTGACGTCGGCGGTCATGACGACGATCGGGAGATCCGGTCGGGCGAGCCGAGCTCGGGCGGTGAGCTCGAGGCCCGTCATCCCGGGGAGTCGCACGTCGGCCACCATGGCGTCCCAGGAGCCCTCCTCCAGCTCCGTGAGGGCCTGCTCGCCGGTCGTCACCGCGCGGGCGAGGTCTCCGTGGCCCCCGAGCAGCCGCTTCAGGAGCAGGGCAATGCTCTCGTCGTCGTCGACGATGAGGAATCGCCTTCCAAGTCTCTGCGGCATTTGTCGTGTCGTTTCCAACGTCGCTCCTCGAGCCCGGCGCCGGTGCAGGGCCGGTGCAGAAATCTTGCAAAGGGGGGGAGCAGCACCGTTTCGGCTCGGTTTCATCCCGGTTGTATTCGGCGGGGTCCGTGGACCGGTTGCCCCGGGCGGGTGCGTGTGGCGCCCCCCGCCGGATCTCTAGCCTGGGGGCGTGGCCGTCCTGATCGCCTCGAACGTGGCGTTCGCCATCGTCTTCGGGCTCTTCGTCGCGGCCATGGTGGTCCTTGCCGTGGTGGTCCTGCTGTGGGCGATCCGTCGTGACCGGGCGGGCAGGGCGGACTGGCTGAGGGGGCGCCAGGGGCGCGGGCGCCCGTCGAGCAACGGCCGCCGATGAGCGACCTCGGGACCGAGAGCCGCCGGTCCTTGCTCGAGCGTTGGCGGCGCAGGTCGAGCACGTCTCCTACGACCGCCTTCGTGCTGGCCGGCGGCGGGTCGAGAGGTGCCGTCCAGGTGGGGATGCTGGCCGAGCTCGTCGAGCGTGGGTTCCGGGCAGACCGGGTCTACGGAGCATCGGTAGGGGCGGTGAACGGCGCCGCCTACAGCGGCGATCCGACGCCCCAGGGGGTGGAGAGGCTGGCCAAGGTCTGGCGAGGGCTCACCGGAGCCGAGATCTTTCCGACGGGCCGGGTCCACGGACCGTGGCGCTACCTGCAACAGCGTCCAGCCGTGCACCGCGACACCGGGTTGCGCAGGGTCGTCGAATCCGGGCTCACGTACGAGCGCCTGGAGGACGCGGAGGTCCCGATCGAGGTGGTGGCGACCTCGCTCAAGGACGGCCGGGAGTGCTGGTTCACGCACGGGCCGGCGATCGAGGCGGTCATGGCTTCCGCGGCGATCCCGGCGCTGTTG
This sequence comes from uncultured Actinomycetes bacterium, assembly GCA_963773635.1. GTDB lineage: Bacteria > Actinomycetota > Acidimicrobiia > Acidimicrobiales > RAAP-2 > CAVZBW01. Next base: position 3,074,652 of record CAVZBW010000005.1, read on the forward strand.
CCGCCGGTGTCGGTCCGGGGGGACCTCATGATCGATGGTGGCGTCGTCAACAACGTCCCGATCGGCCGTGCGGCGGCGGGCGGGGCCACCAGGATCTTTGTCCTGCTGTGTGGCCCGATGCCCTACCGCCCGGCGGTGCCGAGGCGGCCGATCGAGGCCGTCCTCTCTGCGTTTTACGTCGCGATCCACGCTCGTTTCGCACGGGAGCTGGCCGCGCTGCCCGAGGGGGTGGAGGTGATCGTCTTTAGCGGGGGTGGCGATCCCGTGACCGACTACCGCGACTTCTCGAACACGAACGATCGGATCGCCGCCGGCAGGCGCGAGGTAGCCGACGTTCTCGATCGATACCGCGGCACCTCGCACGATCTCTTGGACCGCTGAGAGAGCCGGTGGTGGGACTCGAACCCACGACCTGACGATTACAAGTCGCCTGCGCTTCCAGCTGCGCCACACCGGCGTCGCTGCGAGCTTACGGAGGACGAGAAGGTGGGGCAGCTCGTGGGCTCGCCACGTGAGGAACGACATCGGGCCCCGGCGCGTCGAAGGGGCCCAGGGGGCCCCTTCGACCTATTCATGGGGTTCCGCCCGAGTGGGCGGCGGGCTCAGGCTGCGCTCGACTCGGCAGAGCCCTCGCTCGCCGAAGCGCCGATCGGGGCGCTCTCGGTTCCGCTGCCGACCTGGACCTTGTGAGGTCGGGCGGCCTCGGCGACCGGGACCACGACCGTCAGCACGCCCGAGTGGTAGTCGGCGCGCACCGCCTCCGCGTCCAGGCCCTCGCTGAGTCGCAGCTGGCGTACGAAGCGACCGGTCGAACGCTCCGCGATAACCACCTCGTCACCGTCCTGCCGCACGTTGGTGCGCTCCGCAGCGACGGTCAGCGTGCCCTGGTCGACCGTCACGTCGATCGTGTCGGGATCTACCCCGGGAAGATCGAACTGCAGGACCAGTTCGTGCTCACGCCGCACCGCGTCCAACGGCATCCGGGGCGCCCGGGCGTATCCCAGGGCGGGCCGCGCTTGCCTCGACCAGCGGTCCAGCTCACGGAAGGGGTCAAATCGCACGAGTGTCATCACAGGCCTCCACTTTCTCTTGTCCTCTCGGGGTGCCCGACATCCTTCCGGCACCGTCGCCTGATTTCTTTAGCGAGGCCCAGTATAGCGATTACGGTTAGACCTCGTCAATAAAATTGAGCGAATACAACTCAAGTATCTTCCGGGTACTGGCGGTCGCAACCGATACCGGAGGTGGTTGCGTCGACCGTGAGCGGTTGGCAGGCTGAGGCCGTGGCGAGCTCCAACATGCGTCCCGACCAAGGTGGCGAGATGACGGGAGAGGAGGGGCCCAACCTCGCTCGAGCCGCCGTCCTGATCGTTGTCGCCGTGGTCCTCGGCGTGCTCCTCCTGCAGGTGGGGAGCCGTCCGGTGGTCCATCTGCCCGGATCGGCGGTCGCGGCGACCTCCTCGACGACCACCACGGCGCCGACCACCACGACCACGGTCAACCGTGCGAACGTCCACGTCCTCGTCGCCAACGGCACGTCGACCGCCGAGGGCGCCACCGACTATGCCAACGAGCTCCACAGCCAGGGCTGGGCGACGCTTCCCCCGGCCGACACGACGACTCCTGCCACGGCCTCGAACGTCTACTACTCGGCCGGCAACCAGGCTGCCGCCGCGTCCCTGGCCTCCGAGCTCGGCCTGAAGCCCGCCGCGGTGCAGCCGCTCAGCACGACGGTGCCGGTGAGCTCGGTGGCGGGAGCCGACCTCGTCCTCGTGCTCGGGCCCGATCTCGCATCCCGGGCTCCCACGACCACGTCGACATAGGCGTGGTGGGCCAGGGGGAGCCCGCCCAGGGGGCGCCGGCAACGTGGGCCACGGGCAAGACCCTGCCGGCGACGCTGCGCGCGCTACGGGACGATCCTGGCCACGCTGCGGTCTTCCTCGACTACGACGGGACGCTGGCGCCGATCGTCGCCGACCCGGACGCCGCGGCGCCATGGCCCGGCGTGCCCGAGCTCCTGTCTCGCCTCGGCGGCCGAATGGCCCGGGTGGTGGTCGTGTCCGGCCGGCCCGGCAGGTTCCTCGCCGCCACGCTCGGACCGCACCGAGGGGTCGACCTCTTCGGCCTCTACGGGATGGAGCGGGTCGAGAGCGACGGATCGGTCGTGGTCGACCGGTCCCTCGAGCGTTGGAGGGCGCCGGTGGACGAGGTCCGGCGGCGGGCCGAGGGCGACGCCCCTCCCGGGGTGCACGTCGAGCACAAGGGCCTCTCGGTCACCCTCCACTGGCGGGCCAACCCGGCGGCTGAACCCTGGGTGCAGGAGTTCGCCCGGGATGCGGAGGAACGGGCCGGGCTCGTCGGCCAGCGGGGCCGGATGTCCATCGAGCTGCGGCCCCCGGTCCACACCGACAAGGGGACGGTGGTCCGCGAGATCGGTGCGGGGTACGGCGCGACGTGTTACTTCGGAGACGACCTGGGCGACCTGGCGGCGTTCGGAGCCCTCGGCGAGCTGGCCGAGCTCGGGCTGGCGGTGACCCGGGTGGCCGTGGTCGATGCGGAGAGTCCTCCCCAGGTGATGGAGGCGGCGGACCTCCTGGTGGCCGGACCGGGCGGAGCGGTGGCCCTGCTCGAAGAGCTCCTCACCGGCCAGTCGCCCGTAGTTGATCCTCCAGCCAGTCGGCGGCCCGGCGGCTGAGCACCTTCTCGCGCAGAGCATCGGCGCGCCGGCCTCGCTCGGAGGGGTCCATGCGGAGCGCCGAGTCCAGGGCCTCCGCAGTGCCCAGGACGTCGAAGGGGTTGAGCCCGACGGCATGCTCCCGGAGCTCCGGCCAGGCTCCTGCCTCGCGGGAGAGCGCCAGTACGCCGTCGTTGGCGTTGATGAGCGGGCCTTCCTTGGCCACCAGGTTGAGGCCGTCGCGCAGCGGGTTCACGAGGAGCACGTCGTACTCGCAGAGGGCCGCCAACGACCTGGCGCGGTCGTCGGCCACGTCGAGGACGATGGGCTTCCAGTCCCCCTGGCCCCATCGCTCGTTGATGCGCTCCACGGCGTGCTCCACCTCCGAGCGGTACGCGAGGTACTCGGCCAGCCCCTCGCGGGACGGGTAGGCGAGCGCCAGTAGGACGACCTTGCTTCTCCAGTCGGGGTGGAGCTCGAGCAGCTCCTCCATCGCCCAGCAGCCGCGCAGGATGTTCTTGGACAGCTCGACCCGGTCCACCCTCACGATCAGACGGCGATCACCGACCAGCTGGCGCAGGGACCGTCTCGCCTGGTTGCAAGCCGGGCTCGCGGCCTCGCCCTGGATCGCCTCCGGCACCGGCCCGATGGGCGCGACGAAGGTCGGGGGAGGCGGGCTCCCCGCCGCCACCGCCATCTCGGGGTCCTCCCAGCATTGGCGGAAGCAGGCCTCCCAGCGCGCGGCATGGAACCCGCAGGCGCCGAAACCCGCCATTCCGGACAACAGCTCGCCGGCCACGTCCGGCGGCAGGACACGCAGAATCTCGGGGCTGCAAAACGGGGTGTGCAGGAAATGGACGGTCCGTAGGTCGGGCCGGTCCCGGGCGATGAGCTGGCCCGTCAACATGAGGTGGTAGTCCTGGACGAGAACGCTCGAGCCCTCGGGCGCCTCCTCCACGACCAGCTGAGCGAACTGCCGGTTGAGCTCGCGGTAGCCCTCCCATGCCTCACGCCAATGCGAGTCGAATCGTGGCCGGCGGGAAAGGTCGAAGAGGTGGTGGAAGCAGAACCACAGCGTGGCGTTGGAGATCACGTCGTACGCCATGCGGTAGACGTCGGGCGAGGGGAAGACGTTGAGGAGCCGGAGCCCCTCCCCTCGCATCAGGCCACGTTGGGCGGCCATCCGATCGGCCTCGCTCATCGAGCACGAGATCCAGGTCGATCCCGATCCCTCGAGCAGGGGCTGGAGCGTGCCGGCCAGCCCGCCTGCGGCACCCACCGCCACGGGGTTGCCGTCGCCGTCCAGGCGGAACGAGAGCGGGCCTCGGTTGGAGACGACGACCACGGGATCCACGCCTGTGGACCCTATCCCCGGTCCGCCGGGGCGGGACTCTTCCGCGGGACTTTCTCTCCGCCGTCTCTCGCGGAAGCTCAGGTGGGATCGGGTCGGGCCGCGACGGGCGATGGGCGCCGGGCCAGCGCTGCCTCGAGCACCTCTCGGGCCTGCGGCCGCAATTCGTCCAGGGGGCGGTTTCGGTGCGCCCGGACGCCAAGGTCCACCTGTCCGACCGAGCCCGGCCCCCAGATGCGGGCGACGTCGACGAGCAGCCCGATCTCGACCCCGTAGCCGGGCTCGAGATCGACCTCCTCGAGGACATGGCGTCGCGCCGCCGTCTCGCCGGCAAGTGGCTGCCGGATGTCCTTGAGGTCCGGAAACAGCAGCTCGATGATCGGCTTGGCCACGAGCTCGGTCACGCGGCCGCCGCCGGTCGGCTCTCCCCGGTAGGGGCGGCGGTAGAAGCCCTTGACGAGGACCGTCTCCGGAGAGACGAGCAGCGGGCCGAGGAGGCGCTCGACAAAGCGCGCGTCGAGCCCGATGACGTCGGCGTCGAGGAACACGAGCAGGTCGCCGGCCGCCTCGCTGATGCCGGCGCGCATGGCCCGGCCCTTGCCGTGTGGAGACCGGCGGCTCACGACGGTCGCGCCGGCGACGCGGGCCACCTCGGCGGTCGCGTCGCTCGAGCCGTCGTCGACCACGATCACCTCATCGACCAGGCCTACGCCCCCGGCCTCGGCCACGAGCCTTCCCCGGACCGATTCGACGACCGCGCCGAGCGTGCCGGCCTCGTTGCGCGCCGGGACGCACACCGACACCCGGTGGCCCTGCTTTGCCGCCATCAGGCGATCGGCCGAGAACCCGGAATGGTCGAAGGTGTGCGGTCGGTCGGCCACTTCGCGATCTTTGCCGACGCGAACGGTGACGTTTTCCCGATGTCGGTCGGTCACCCTCTCGACACCCCGCCGACACGGGGTCGATGCCCGCTCGATGCGAATCCGGGGCGTGGTGCTTTGACGTGGGCGTCCCAATAGAGCAGCATGGGGGCATCATCCAGAGCGGCTGAGGGACGGGCCCAGCGACGCCGCGGCAACCAGTGTGGACGGCGGAGCCTCCGAGAGGATGCTCCGGGGAAGCACCAGGTGCCAATGCCCGATCGATGAGGAGGCTGAGATGCACCACCTGACGGGACTGCGTTGCCGGGAGTGCGGTCGTCAATTCCCTGCCGAGGCGCTCCACGTGTGCGACTTCTGCTTCGGCCCCCTGGAGGTGGCCTACGACTACGAGCAGTTGGCTCGCGAGGTCACGAGGGAGAGGATCGCCGCGGGCCCCCTCTCGATGTGGCGGTACCGAGACCTGCTCCCGGTGGGAGACGGCGCCCCGGTCGACCTGGGGGCCGGGTGGACCCCGCTCGTGCGGGCGGATCGTCTGGCTGCGGAGCTGGGGCTCGGGGAGCTGTGGCTCAAGGACGACACGGCCAACCCCACCGGATCGTTCAAGGACCGGGTCGTCTCGGTGGCGCTGACCAAAGCGCGCGAGTTGGGATTCAAGGTGGTCGCCTGCGCTTCGACCGGCAACCTCGCCAACTCGGTCGCCGCGCACGCCGCCCGGGCCGGGCTCGCCTCGATCGTCTTCATCCCCGAGGACCTGGAACAGGCCAAGGTGGTCACCACTGCGGTGTACGGGGGCCTGGTGGTCGCCGTCCGTGGCTCCTACGACGACGTGAACCGCCTCTGTGCCGAGCTGACCAGCGAGCACCCGACGTGGGGATTCGCGAACGTCAACCTGCGCACCTACTACGCGGAGGGCTCCAAGACCCTGGCCTTCGAGATGGTCGAACAGCTGGGATGGCAGGCCCCCGACCACGTGATCGTGCCGGTCGGGTCGGGGAGCCAGCTGACCAAGGTGGCGAAGGGCTTCGAGGAGCTGGGCGCCCTGGGGCTGCTCGACGAGGCGCCCGAGGTGCGGGTGTCGGGGGCCCAGCCCGAGGGATGCTCGCCCGTGGCGACGGCCTTTGCCGAGGGGACCGACGCCATCCGACCCGTCCGCCCGTCCACCATCGCCAAGTCCCTTGCGATCGGCAATCCGGCGGACGGTTGGTACGCGCTCGAGACCGTGCGGCGGACCGGCGGGGCGCTCGCCGCGGTCGGCGACACCGAGATCATCGACGCCATCCGCCTGCTGGCGCGCACCGAGGGCATCTTCGCCGAGACGGCGGGCGGCGTGACCATCGCCACCCTGTCCGACTTGGCGGCGCACGGCGTCGTCCGCCCCGACGAGCGGGTCGTCGCGATCGTGAGCGGCCACGGGCTCAAGACGGTCGAGGCGCTGGCCGGGGTGGTGCGGCCCACCGCCACGATCGATCCGAGCCTGGAGTCCTTCGAAGCCCTGGAGGAGGGTTTGGACCTCGCAGGCCCAGCCGACAGGAGGACGAGATGAGCGTCAAGGTCCGCATTCCCACCCAGCTGCGCAACGTCACCGGGGGCAAGGGGGAGCTCGAGGCCGAGGGTTCCACCGTGGGGGAGGTCCTCCAGAAGCTGGACGCCGAGCACCCGGGCCTCGGGGAGCGCCTGTTCGACGAGGCCGGGTCCCTGCGTCGGTTCGTCAACGTCTTTCTGGACGACGAGGACGTGCGCTTCCTGCAGGGTCTGGACACGCCCGTGCCCGACGGCCAGACCATCTCCGTCGTGCCGGCCGTGGCCGGCGGCTGAGCCCTCGCCGGGGAGGGTCGTCGCCCAGGGGGGCGGTTGCGCTCTCGGCGCGCGCGTGGTTTGCTGTTGGCACTCGTAGAGTGAGAGTGCTAAACGGCCCGAGCCGGACGCCGAGGGGCGTCAGGCGGCGCAGGGCAGGTCGACAACGGAGGTTGCCTAGAGATGCCAAAGCTCATCGCCTTTGATGCCGAGGCCCGGCGGGGGCTCGAGACGGGGATGAACAAGCTGGCCGACGCGGTACGGGTCACCCTTGGCCCGAAGGGCCGCAACGTCGTGCTGGACAAGAAGTGGGGAGCCCCGACCATCACCAACGACGGGGTCTCGATCGCCAAGGACATCGAGCTCGAGGAGCCCTTCGAGAAGATCGGGGCCGAGCTGGTCAAGGAGGTCGCCAAGAAGACCGACGACGTGGCCGGTGACGGGACGACGACGGCCACGGTCCTGGCGTGGGCGATGGTCCACGAGGGCCTGCGCAACGTCGCTGCGGGCGCCAACCCGATGTCGCTCAAGCGCGGCATCGAGATCGCGACCGAGGAGGCGGTGAGCTCGCTGCACTCGATCGCCAGGGAGACGGAGACCAAGTCGCAGATCGCCCAGGTGGCGTCGATCTCGGCGGCGGACACCGAGATCGGCGAGATGATCTCGGAGGCCATCGACAAGGTGGGCAAGGACGGTGTGATCACCGTCGAGGAGTCCCAGACCTTCGGTATGGAGATGGAGCTTGTCGAGGGCATGCGCTTCGACAAGGGCTACATCTCGCCGTACTTCGTGACCGATCCCGAGCGCATGGAGGCCGTCCTCGAGGACCCCTACATCCTCCTCGTCGGCTCCAAGATCACGGCCGTGCGCGACCTCCTGCCCCTGCTGGAAAAGACGATGCAGGCCGGCCGCCCACTCGTCATCATCGCCGAGGACGTCGAGGGCGAGGCGCTCGCCACCCTGGTCGTGAACAAGATCCGCGGTACGTTCAAGAGCGTCGCGGTCAAGGCTCCCGGCTTCGGTGAGCGGCGCAAGGCCATGCTCCAGGACATAGCGATCCTGACCGGCGGCCAGGTCGTGACCGAGGAGGTCGGCCTCAAGCTGGAAAACGTCGGCCTCGAGCTACTGGGCAGGGCTCGCAAGGTGGTCGTGACCAAGGACGAGACGACCGTCGTGGAGGGTGTCGGCGACGAGTCGGACATCAAGGGCCGGATCAACCAGATCAAGACGGAAATCGAAAACACGGACTCCGACTACGACCGGGAAAAGCTCCAGGAGCGTCTTGCCAAGCTCTCCGGCGGCGTCGCGGTGATCAAGGTGGGTGCCGCCACCGAGGTGGAGCTCAAGGAGAAGAAGCACCGGATCGAGGACGCCGTGTCGACGACCAAGGCGGCCATCGAGGAGGGCGTGGTGCCCGGCGGCGGCGTGGCCCTGCTGCGTGCGCAGGCGGCCATCCTGGACCGTGCCGACAAGCTGGAGAGTGACGAGGCCACCGGCGCTCGCATCGTGGCGCGGGCCGTGGAGGAGCCGCTCAAGCAGATCGCGGTCAACGCCGGCCTCGAGGGCGGTGTCGTCGTGGAGCGGGTGCGCAACCTGAAGGGCGCGGCGGAGGGCCTGAACGCGGCCACCGGCGAGTACACCGACCTGTTCAAGGACGGGGTCATCGACGCCGCCAAGGTGACGCGTTCGGCACTGCAAAACGCGGCTTCGATCGCGGCGCTGTTCCTCACGACCGAGGCGGTCATCGTCGACAAGCCGGAGAAGGAGGCCGCGCCGGCCATGCCGGGCGGCGGGATGGACGACTTCTGATCCTGGACGAGGCGTCGGCCGGTTCACCACCGGCTCCGCACTCCCAAGAGACGCGTGGTTCGAGGGGCGCCTGCGGGCGCCCCTCGGCCGTTCGCGGCGGCTTCCTAGACTGACCCGCGATGAGCCCGCCAGACGGTCGCACGCCGGAGCCCCTCGTGGTGCCCCAGGGATGGTCGGTCCTCCACCTCTTCGCCGCGGTTCCCGCGCAGGTGGACCGGGCGGCGCTCACCAAGGCGGTGGAGGGCGCCCGCGATGAGGGCTACCAGGTCGTCACGGCGGGGCTGCTCGGGCACAAGGCGGACGTCGCCCTCGTGATACTGGGCGAGGACCTCTGGCGCCTGCGCGCCTTCCAGTCCGAGCTGGTCGGGGCCGGGCTCCGCCTCGAGACCTCGTACGTGTCGCTCACCGAGGTCTCCGAGTACGCCGCGGGCGTGCCCGAGGAGATGCAAAGGGCACGGCTCTACCCCGTCTTGCCTCCCGCCGACATGCGGGCCTTCTGCTTCTACCCCATGTCCAAGCGGCGGACGGCGGACGACAACTGGTACCGGCTGGACTTCGAACGCCGCAAGGAGCTGATGTACGGCCACGGTGCCGTGGGCAGGACCTTTCGCGGGCGCGTGCTCCAGCTCATCACCGGGTCGACCGGCCTCGACGACTGGGAGTGGGGGGTCACGCTCTTCGGTCGGACCCTCGAGGATCTGAAGGACTGCGTGTACCAGATGCGCTTCGACGAGGCGTCGGCCCGTTACGCCGAGTTTGGCCCCTTCTACGTCGGGGCGGTCGACGAGCTCGACGTAGTGCTCGACGCCGTCTCTCGGGGCACGGAGGTCTGATGGGCGACCTGCCGGCGCTCCGGCGCTCGCTGTCCGAGCTCGACCGGGTCGTGGTGGCCTTCAGCGGCGGCGCCGACTCCTCGTTGCTGGCCTGGGTGGCCAACGACACCCTGGGCCCCGAGCGCGTCCTCTGCGTGACCGCACTCTCACCTTCGCTCGCCCGGCAGGAGGAGGTGGAGTGCCGGTCGCTGGCCGCCGAGTGGGGCCTGCGGTGGCGCGGGGTCCCCACCGACGAGATGGAGGACGCGGCGTACGTGACCAACGGGGCCGACCGCTGCGCCCACTGCAAGGGTGCGCTGATGGACGTCCTCGTGCCCCTGGCCGGATCGAGCGGGTCGGTCGTCGTGCTCGGCGTCAACGTCGACGACCTCGGGGACCACCGACCCGGCCAGCGCGTCGCGAGGGGGCGAGGGGCCCGGTTCCCCCTGGTCGACGCCGGGTTCACCAAGTCCGACGTGCGGGCGTGCTCCCGGAAGCTCGGCCTGCGCACCTGGGACAAGCCGGCCGCGGCGTGCCTCGCGTCCCGTATCCCCTATGGGACCCCGGTGACCGTCGGCCGGCTCCGCTCGGTCGACCGCGCCGAGTCGGTCCTCCGCGACCTCGGCGTCCGCCAGGTCCGGGTGCGGCATCACGGCACCACGGCCCGCATCGAGGTCCCCGAGGAGGACCTGGCACGGGTGCTCGAGCTCCGGGGGCCGATCGTGGAGCGCCTCCGCGCCGTCGGGTTCCTGCACGTGGCGATGGATCTCGAGGGCTATCGCTCGGGGAGCCTCAATCGCAGCCTGGAGAGCTCCGCCGGGGTCGCCGCGTCGTGATCACGGGCCGCCGTGAAGCCGAGGGGATGTCGGAAGGGTGACGATCCAGGTCCGCGTCCGGCTCACGTTCCCCGAACCCCTGGTGCGAGAGCCCGTGCTCTCGAGGGCGCTGCGGATGTTTCCGGTCGAGGTCAACATCCGGCGTGCCGACGTCGGAGAGGACCAGGGTTGGATCCTCTGCGAGGTCGATGGCGAGCCCTCCGCCGTCGAAGGCACGATCGGCTGGCTCCGTGAGACCGGGGTCCAGGTCGATCTCCTCGGCGACGTGCTCGAGGGCTGACGACTCCGCCGACCTCGGGTGCCCCGGCGCCCGGCGCCCGGCGCACCCGACCCATCGATTCAGGAGCCACTCCCGTCGGGGCCACCGCCGATCTGCCATCCGGCAGACGACACCCGCCGGGGCTCGTAGAAGACGCAACCGTCCGGGCAGCCAAAGGGGAGGGCCTCGTTCGCGCCGAGCTTGCAGCGCTCGAGCTTCTCCGACCTGGCGGTCGTCTGCATGACGTAGTGGCGGCAGTCCTCGTAAACGCCCACCTCTTCATTGTGGTCCAAACATCCGACCACCCGCCGGTCGGCTCCGCCGCGGCACGCGCCCCCGCTGGAGCCGCAGCCGGTAGCGTGCTCGGCGTGGACCGGAGCGTCTCGGAACGGACCCTGCTGCGCTGGAGCGAGGCGCTGGCGGGGATCGCGCGTACCGGCCTGGGCTTTACCGAGAGCCTCTACGAGCGCGAGCGCTTCGAGGAGGTTCTGCGAGTGGCGGCCGACATCCGTGCGGCGTCGGATTCGTCGACGCCCTCGGCGGAGGATGCGGAGGGCCTCGTTGAGGACTGGCTCTCGCAGGTGGGTCGCGGGATCGCGGGCTACGTCACCCCCAAGGTCGCCGTCGGGGCGGCCGTGAGCAACGAGCGGGGCGAGCTCCTGCTCATCCAGCGCTCCGACTCGGGCGCCTGGCTCTACCCGACGGGCTGGTGCGACGCCGGCTACTCGGCGGCCGAGGTGGCGGTGAAGGAGGTCGAGGAGGAGACCGGCATCGAGATCGAGCCGGTCCGGCTCATCGCGGTCCTGGACGGTCTCCGGCTCGGCATGAGCAGGTTCGCGCTCTACTCGCTCGTGTTCCATTGCCGGGCGATCGGCGGGAAGCTGTCGCCCCACCCGCTCGAGTGCCGGGATGCCGGGTGGTTCGCACCCGACGCCCTCCCGGCGCCCCTGATCGGGGCCGAGCGCTGGGGCGAGCCGGTCTTCGCCGCCCTGCGCGGCGAGCAGCCCGACGTCCTCTACGACCAGGTTCGTCAGCCGGTGTGGCGTGGTGACGCCAAGGTCGACGAGTGAGCGGAGCCGAGCCCGCGGCGCTCTCCGCCACGCGTCGATGCCGGACCCGGCCGGCTTTCAGGTGTCGGAGGCGACGGCCGCCGATCCGGACCTGCTCCGATCGCTCCTCCCGCTCCTCCCGCAGTTGTCCAGCTCTCCACCCCTCCTCTCGCTCGAGGAGCTGGAGCAGATCGTCACGTCGCCGGCCACCCGGCTCCTCGTGGCCACCGATGCCGAGGGGCGAGTCCACGGCATGCTCACGCTCGTGCTCTTCCTCGTACCGACGGGGATGCGTGCCTGGATCGAGGACGTCGTGGTGGACGAGGGCATCCGTCGCGGCGGGGTGGGTGCCGCGCTGGTGCAGTCCGCGGTGGAGGTCGCGGAGGCCGCGGGGGCCCGTACGGTCGATCTCACCTCCCGACCGAGCAGGGAGGCCGCCAACCGGCTCTACCAGCGTCTGGGTTTCGAGCTCCGGGAAACGAACGTCTACCGCCGCCGGTCGGGGTCCCAGATGCGCCCGCCGGACGGGGTGGGTGCCGACGGATAGCGCCCGAGCGAAGCGTCGGGCGAGCTACTCGGGGCCGCGCCACGCTCAGGGCACAGGGGGAGCCTCTCGCTGCGCCCGCCAGGCTTCCTCGGCTCGAGCCTGGAGCTCCCTGACCGGCACCCCCGTCCTCGACGACAGGGCGACCAGGTCCTCGATCTCGGGCTTGGCTCGATGCTCGCCGACCTTCATCCGGACCGGCTGTCCCTCCACGAGCACCGTCGCCATCTGCCGGGCGGCGGGCCACCGGGTGGCCGAGAGGGCGCGTGCACCGAAGGTGCCCGTGCTCCTGCGCAGGACGTGCCGCAGCGATGCGACGAGGGCGGGATCCGCGAGGGCATGGACGACGTGCCCCGGCCGGCCCTTCTTCATGACGACCGGGCTCACCCATGCGTCGTGGGCACCCGCCTCGAGCAGCTCGCGGACCGCCAGCGCCAGCTGCTCGCCCGTCACGTCGTCGACGTTGGCCTCGAGCACGACCACCGGTTGGCCGTCGTCCGCCGCGCCCGCCCGGGCCTCGACCGTGCCGAGCACCACCTGGGTGCAGTTGGGAAGCTCCTCCAGGTCCCGGGCTCCCGCGCCGAACCCGGATCGGCTCACGATCATCGCGGGCAGAGGGCCGTAGGAGGTCGCGAGGGCCGCGAGGAGGGCGGCGCCGGTGGGGGTGGTCAGCTCGTGGGGCGTGTCGACCCCCCGTACGGGGGCGCCCCGCAGGAGGTCGACCACGGCCGGCGCCGGGTTGGGGAGGACGCCGTGGGCGGCCCGCACGGTGCCGGTCCCGGTGGCGACGGGCGATGCCCGGACCTCGTCGACCCCGAGGACCTCGAGCGCGGCCACCGTTCCCACGACGTCGACGATGGCGTCGTGACCGCCGGCCTCGTGGAGGTGGACGAGCGCGGCCGGCCGGCGGTGGAGGCGGGCCTCCACTCGGGCAAGGGCGTCGAACACGGCGAGTGCCCGGGTCGTCACGCGCCGCGGAAGTCGTGCCTCGGTGATCAGCCCCGCGATGTGGCTGTGGCTGCGGGAGACCGCGTCGTCCCGCACGTCGACCACGACCTGGGTGCACGCGATGCCCCCTCGCAGGACCTCGCGGCGCCCCAGCTCCCAGCCGGCGATGGGTATGCGGCGGAGGATGGAGCGGACCTCATCGAGATCGGCTCCCGCGTCGACGAGGCTGCCGAGCGCCATGTCCCCCGCGATGCCCGCGAAGCAATGGAACCACGCCAGGTGCCGCCCGGGCGGGTCGGTCCCGCCCTCCGCCGGGCTCGCGTTCACGGACCCAGGAGCCGGGCCACCGCGCAGGCGGCTCCGAACCCGTTGTCGATGCCCACCACGCTCACTCCGGCGGCGCACGAGGCGGTCATCGCCAGGAGGGCGGTCACACCCTCCAGTGCGGAGCCGTAGCCCACGCTCGTGGGCACCGCCACGACGGGTGCCGGGGTGATGCCGCCGACCACGCTCGCCAGTGCGCCCTCCATGCCCGCGACGACGACCACGGCATCGGCCGCCAGCAGCCGGTCGACCGAGGCGAGGAGCCGGTGTACCCCGGCGACCCCGCAGTCGGCCACCAGCTCCGTCGGCCAGCCCAGCGCGAGCAGCACCCCGGCGCATTCCTCGGCGACGGGCAGGTCGGCCGTGCCCGCCGTGACGATAAGGACCGAAGCCTGCCGGGGAGCCAGCGGCCGCCACACCGCCAATTGCCCGGCGCGGTCGGCCGACCCGACGGCACGCGGGGCCCCGGAGACCTCGGGACCGGCGTGACCGGCGGCGGTCGCCGCCTCGGAGGCGGCACGGACCTGCTCCGGATCGGCCCGTGTCAGCAGCACCGGGCCGCCGGGCTCCGCCAGCAGCTCGCAGACGATCTCGGCGACCTGTCCGGGCGTCTTGCCCGGTCCGTAGACGGCCTCCGGGAGGGATTGGCGCAGCCGGCGGTGGTGGTCGACGCGGGCAAAGGGGAGCTCCACGAACGGCAGCCGGCGCAGCTGCCGCACCGCATCGTCCGGGTCGCACGTGCCGTTGGCGACGCCGTCGAGCAGCTTTCGCAATGCCGCCTCGTCCACCGCAGTCACTATCCTCCCGGGCGGTGCAACCTACCATCCGAACGGTCGCCTACCTCGGTCCGGCTGGCACCTTCACCGAGGAAGCCCTGCTCACACAGCCCGACTACGCGAACGCCGAGCTGCGGCTCTGCCCCACGATCGCCGACGTGCTCTCCGCCGTCGCCGACGGCGAGGTGGACCAGGGATTCGTGCCGATGGAGAACGCCATCGACGGGACGGTGAGCGCCACGCTGGACGCCCTGCTCTTCGACGTGGACCTCCTCGTCCAGCGCGAGGTCGTGATGGACATCCACCTGCACCTCATGGCCATGCCCGGCGCCCGGGTCTCCGACATCGCCAAGGTGGTCTCGATCCCGGTGGCCCTCGCCCAGTGCGAGCACAGCCTGCGCCGCCTCCTGCCCGGAGCCGAGCACGTCGCCGCCAACTCGACGGCCGACGCGGCCCGGGCACTGGCGGAGCATCCGGACTCCTCGGTGGCGGCGCTCGCCCCTCGGGTGGCGGCCGACCTCTACGGGCTCGAGCTACTCGTCGAGGACGTCGAGGACCACCCCGACAACCAGACGCGGTTCGTCGCCGTGGCGACGTCGGGAATCCCGGCTCCGACCGGCCACGACCGTACGAGCATCGTGTGCTTCCAGCACGCCGACCGCCCGGGCAACCTCCACGGCATCCTCGGGCAGTTTGCCGCTCGCAACATCAACCTGACCAAGCTCGAGTCCCGACCGACCAAGCGCAGCCTCGGGGAGTACTGCTTCGTGATCGACCTGGACGGCCACCTGGCGGACGAGCTCGTGGCGGACTGCCTGAGGGACCTCCACGCGGGGCTGGCTCGGGTCAAGTTCCTGGGCTCGTACCCGGCCGCCGGCGCCCACGGCCCGATGCGGCGGCGGAGGGCCGACGACGCCTGGCGCGCGGCCGACCAGTGGCTGCAGGAATTGCGCGACCAGATCTCCTAGCCTCCCTTCCCGCGCCGATCGGACGCACGAGGAGTCGATCGCCGCGGGCGGGAGAAGAGGTCGGGTAAGAAGGACGAGGAGGGATGGCAGAGCGGACGAATGCGCGGCTCTTGAAAAGCCGTGGGACTCCGGTTCCCGTGGGTTCGAATCCCACTCCCTCCGCCGGTCGTCGCCGACACCCGGCGGTTGCCCGCGCCGTCGTGCCGGCCCTTGTCGTAGCCATGACCCTCCTCGTGCAGGCGCCGATCTCCGCCGGCACCTCGACGCCCGCTCGGCCACGGGTCCTCCTCGTCGGCACCTACAAGGGGATGCGGGGGCAGTACCCGTCCATCCAGTCGGCGGTCGACGCGGCCCGGCCCGGCGACTGGATCCTGATCGGGCCCGGCGACTATCACGAGACGGGCCGGAACCTCGACGACCCGACTCCGGAGCAGCTGGCGCAGGGGGATCTCGGCGCAGTGCTCGTCACGACGCCGGGTGTCCACCTGAGGGGCATGAACCGCCAGGCCGTCGTGGTGGACGGCACCCGGCCCGGGGCGCCCCGGCCATGCGATGCGTCTCCACAGTGGCAGCAGACCGGGCCGCCGGGGCCGGACTCCCAGCCGATCGGTCGCAACGGCATCGTCGTCTGGAAGGCGAACGGGGTCACGATCCAAAACCTCACCGCGTGCAACTTCCTCGGCGGCGATACCGCGGGGGGCGTGTCGACCGAAGGCGTCACGGGGGAGCAGATCTGGTGGAACGGCGGCTACGAGTCGGGCCACCTCGGGCTCCACGGCTATTCCGGGAGCTACCTGACCGCGACCTCGACGTACTTCGGCACGGAGAGCACCGCGGCGGAATATGGCGTGGCGGCGGCGAACGCCGCTGGTCCGGGAGCCTTGTCCGAGGTCTACGGAAGCAACATGAACGACTCGGGCATCGCCCTCATGGGTTGCCAGGACGCCTGTGCCACCTTGGTCTCGCACGCCTGGAGCGAGTACAACGCCCTCGGCTACGACGCCAGCAACTCCGGTGGTGCGATCGTCATCGAGTA
This sequence comes from uncultured Actinomycetes bacterium, assembly GCA_963773635.1. Taxonomy (GTDB): domain Bacteria; phylum Actinomycetota; class Acidimicrobiia; order Acidimicrobiales; family RAAP-2; genus CAVZBW01. The sequence continues at coordinate 3,090,713 of CAVZBW010000005.1, forward strand.
CTCGCGCTTCGACCACAACCGGGACGGCGTCGACACCAACACCTCCATAGGCCCGGACCCTCCGGCTCCCCAGAGCGGACGATGCCCGGGCAACCGCGTCAGCTCCATCACCCACACCCACTCCTGCTGGGTCTTTCTGCACAACGACGTCCAGGCGAACAACAACGCCAACACCCCCAGCTCCGGTCAGGCCGCCAACGTCCCGACCGGGACGGGGCTCTCGATCGCCGGAGGTCGCGACGACACGGTGATGGACAACCGCATCACCGGCAACGGGGCCTGGGGCACGCTGTTCGCTCCTTTCCCGGATTCCACCAGTCCGACGCTGGGGCAGACCTGCACCGGAGCCGGAGGCACGGCGTCCTCCGCCCTCGGGTGCGTCTTCGACGCCGAGGCGGACGCCCTCATCGGCAACACGTTCTCCAACAACGGGTTCTTCAACAACCCGAGCAACGGTGACTACGGGCAGATCGTCCTCTCCGGGGGCCAGCGGAGCAACTGCTTCTCGGGCAACGCCGCGCCCGACGGCAGCGCTCCCGCCGATCTCGAGCGGACGCATCCGACCTGCGGGACCATCGTGGGTCAACCCGACACGGGCGGATCCCTGTTCACCGAGGCACTCTGCGACGCCGGCTACGGATCGTGTCCGCCGGGCGCCAACTACCCGGCGTCGACCGGGGTCCGGATGCACTCGCTGCCAGCCGATCTCCCCACCATGCCCAACCCTTGTGCCGGCGTTCCGGCCAACCGGTGGTGCCGGTCGTAGGTACCTATGCTGTCGACGTGCCCCCGCGCCGCGTGCCGGACGGCCACGCCCCTTCGGGTGAAGCCAACGTAGAGGACGTCCTCGATCGGGTACGCGCCCGAGGTGGGCGGGTCACGACCGCCCGCCGCCTGCTGCTCGGCCTGGTCTTCGAGTCGCCCGGGCACCACACGGCCGAGCAGCTCGCCGCCGAGGTGCAGGCGCGAGCGCCCGACGTGCACCTGTCCACGGTGTACCGCAACCTCGAGGAGCTGGAGCGCCTCGGGGTCGTCGTGCACGCTCATCTCGGCCACGGCCCGGCGACCTACCACCTCGCGACGGCCACGCACTCCCACTTCGTCTGCGGGACCTGTGGTACGACGATCGAGGCCCCCGACGAGCTCTTTCGAGGGCTGGCGCGCCAGGCGCGTCAGCGCTTCGGCTTCGTGATCGACCCTCGCCACTTCGCGGTGCTCGGCACGTGCGAGGCGTGCGCCGAGGCGGCCGCAGCAGACGCGCCCGACGAGGCCGACGAGGCCGACGAGGCCGGCGAGGCCGGCGAGCGTCTCGGCGGCCGACACGGCCACGGCTGACCGCCAGATGACCGTAGGCATGACGGAGGGGCCAGGCACGGTCGTCGTGGTCGAGGACGACCCGCACATCTCCGACCTCGTGGCCATGTACCTGCGCAGGGAGGGCTTCCGGGTGGTGCAGCTCCGAGAGGGTGCGAGCGCCCCGGAAGCGGTCAGCCGGCACGGGGCACGCCTCGCCATCGTCGACGTCGGCCTGCCCGGCGACGTCGACGGCTTCGAGGTGACCCGGAGGCTGCGGGCCCACGGCACGACGCCGGTCATCATGCTCACCGCCCGGGACGACGAGATCGATCGGGTGCTGGGCCTCGAGATCGGCGCGGACGACTACGTCACCAAGCCCTTCTCGCCCCGCGAGCTGGTGGCTCGTGTCCGGGCCATCCTCCGCAGGGACTCGGGCCCGCGCCCGACGTCGTCGGTGAGCGAGGTGGGCGACTACCAGGTCGACGAGGCACGCCGGGAGGTGCGGACACAACGGGGCGAGCTCGTGGAGCTCACGGTCCGCGAATTCGACCTGCTGGTCGCCCTGGCACGCAATCGCGGCATCGTGCTGTCGAGGCGCCAGCTGCTGGACGACGCCTGGGGCGCCGACTGGTACGGGGACGAACGGACCGTCGACGTCCACGTGCGCCAATTGCGAAAGAAGCTGGGCGACGGCCTGCCCCTGCACACGGTGCGCGGCGTCGGGTACCGGCTGGACTAGTCAGGGGGGTTGGCTCGGTGCGGGCGCGCATCCTGGCGGCGATCGTGGCACTGGTCGCGGGGACCCTCGTCCTCGCGAGCGTCGGCAGCTTCCTGCTGATCCGCCGTGACACCCTCTCGAGCGCCGAGAGCCAGCTCCGAACCCAGGTCCGCAGCATTGCCGAGCACCCCGCCCTGCTGGCCCTCCGGTTGCCCGGCGAGCGGAGGCTGCGCCCGGGGCGCTGCTGCCTGACCGTGCTGCGCGTGGTCGGCGGGTTCAGCACGCTCTCGGTCAACGCGGCCGAGGGAGGGGAGTGGACGAGACCGATGCCCGCGGTGCTCCGGGGCGTGAGCCTGCCGATCGACCGCATCGAGGCGGGCTCGTCGGTGAGCGGCCACGTCAGCGACAGCGTCTACGTGGTCGACCCCATGACCTTGAACGCCCGGCAGCGGACCCGCTTCGTCCCCGCCATCCCGACCTCCGCGACGCCGGTGCTCGTGGCGACGCGAGAGGTCTCCGCTCCGGCCGGCGGATTCGGCTACTTCGCCATCGTGGGCGCGGTGGTCCTCGTGATCGCCGGGGCCGCCTCCTACTTCCTCGCGAGCCGGCTGGCCCGGCCGCTGCGCCGGGCCGTGGACGTCACGGGCAGGATGGCCGGTGGGGATCTGGACGCCCGCGTGGACGCGTCGGCGTCCGACCCGCCCGAGCTCGTCGCTCTGAGCGAGTCGATCAACACGATGGGCGACCGGCTCTCCGAGGCGAGGGAGCAGCAGCGCCAGTTCCTCCTCTCGGTGTCGCACGACCTACGGACCCCGCTCACGTCGATCGGCGGCTACGCCCAGGCCGTCGCCGACGGCACCGCAGAGGACGTGCCGGCGGCGATCGAGGTGATCCGCAGCGAGGCCCACCGCCTCGAGCGACTGGTCCAGGACCTCCTCGATCTCGCCCGCCTCGACGCCGGCCGCTTCTCCTTCCGACCGCAGCCGACCGAGGTCACCCCGCTGGTCGCCGAGACCGTCGAGAGCTTCCGCCCCGCCGCCGCCCGACGGTCCCTGTCCGTCGAGGCCGACGTGCCCGAGGCGGATCCGCTCATGCTCTCGACGGACCGGGACCGGGCCCGTCAGGTGCTGGCCAACCTCATCGACAACGCCCTCCGGTTCGCCCGCACCCGTGTGCAGGTGGGGGCTCGGCGGGATGGCCCCGGGCTCCTCCTGTGGGTCACCGACGACGGACCGGGCATCGCCCCAGAGGACCTCGCGCGGGTGTGGGAGCGGCACTTCAGCACGGACGCCTCGGGCGCCGGCATGGGACTCGGCCTGGCCATCGTCGCCGAGCTGGTCGGGGCGATGCGCGGGGAGGTCCAGGCCGAGTCCCCGGTCACCGGCGAGGGGGGCACGAGGATGGTGGTGCGCCTCCCCCCGCTGTGAGCCTCAGCTGGACGATCCGCCCGAGCTGGGGCAGGCCGCCTGGATCCTCTGCTCGGCCTTCGAGAGTCGGTTCGAGGCGTTCTTGAGCCGGTTCTCGAGGCCCTGGAATCGCTTGGACAACCGAGTTACGCCGCCCTGTTGGGTCTCGGTCACCCAGCCGGCGACCTCACCCGCGTACTTCTGGACGTCCGCCTGCGCCGTCTGGATCTTTTGGAGGCGCGTGCTCGCCTGCGAGCAATTCGCCGGGTGCGTCGTCGGCTGCGGGGTGGTGCTGGCGCCGGCCACGCCAAAGCTGGCCAGCGCCAGGGCGCCCGACAGGCCCGCGCCTGCCGCGGCCCTGGCCAGGATCGATCGAGTGGGCATCGATAACGTCGCTTTCTCTCGTGAGTATGTGCTCTCGTTATGGCCCACCCGTGTTAGGTGCGGATGGGGGGCGCGTTAGGGGGTGATGAGGGCTCCCCGGGTTCCGGGTGGCGGGATCACCGCCACTTGCACACCCGGTCTGCCCCATTACAATACGGTTACGGGTCGTTTGCGGAGGGAGTCGGGAGCCCGAATCCCTGGCCCGTCCACCGACGGGGTCCGCACCTGGTGATACGGGGAGCGCAGATTGGTCGCAACACGGACGCCCAACCACGGTGCCTCCCCGGCGACGTGGAGACGAGTCCCGTGACGGCGACCGAGGTGGGGGGCACTCGAGCGCGAGCGGCGGGTCCGTCCACGGGGCTCCGTCTGCGCGCCCTGGGGGCCTCCGCGGCGAACCGGCTCGATCACTGGTCGGCTCATGCCACCATGCGCCTGGAGCTGCTGCGCCTGCGCCTGCTGCCGGGGCGCTGGCTCCGCCAGGGGCAGGGCGACGTGTCCGACATGGACGACGCCACCTTCCTGCGCCGACCGGCCATCCTCGGCTTCGTCGCCCTGATGATGGTGTCCCTCGGCGCGTCCCTCCCGAGCTCGCCCTTCAAGCTCGAGATGCCCGGGGCCTGGTTCTTCGGCATGCCCTCGACGCCAGGAGCGACCAACCAGGGACTCTTCGTCGGCTTGGTGGCCGTCTACGGCGGTCTGGTGCTGTTTATGCGGGTCTGGTATCGGCTGACCAAGGCGTTGGCGGTGCGTCCGGGGGTGCCCGTCAAGTACCTGGCCATCATCTTCGGGCTGTGGGTGTTGCCCATGTTGGTCGTACCACCCCTGTTCAGCCAGGACGTTTACTCGTACGCGGCCCAGGGCGAGATGGTGAGCCACCACATCAGCCCCTACGTCTACGGGCCCTACGTCCTCGGCGGCAGCCCGTACGTGAGCGGGGTCAACGCCCTCTGGGGGAACACCCCGGCACCCTACGGTCCGTTCTTCTTGATCATCGACGGTGCGCTGGCCAGCCTGAGCATGCACAACGTGCTCGGCACGGTCGTCCTTCTGCGGTTGCTCTCCCTCGTCGGCGTGATGCTCATCGCCTGGAGCATCCCCCAGCTGGCCCGCCAATACGGTCGGGACCCGTCCGCGATCTTCGTCCTGGCGGTCCTCAACCCGCTGGTCCTGCTCTCCCTCGTGGCGAGCGCGCACAACGACGCGCTGATGCTCGGCGTCATGTTGTGCGGCCTCGCCTACGCGAAGCGCGGTCGCCCGGTCGTCGGGGTGCTCATCTGCGCGGTGGCCGCCGCGATCAAGGCCCCAGCCGAGCTCGCCGTGCTCTACGTCGGCTGGGAGTGGCTGGGCGCGGGGATCCCGTGGCGCCAGCGCGTGAGACCCGTCGTCACGGCCTTGCTCATCTCGGCGGCCGTGATGGTGGCCTTCACCGCCGTCAGCGGCCTCGGGTTCGGCTGGGTGGCCAACCTGGAGACGCCGGGGACCGTTCGCAGCTGGCTGGCCCCGGCCACCGGGATCGGGATGCTCTTGAGCTGGATCGCCCACCTGCTCCACCTTGGGGTCTCCCAGGGTGCCGTCCTCTCCGTCACCCGGGTGATCGGCCTCGGGAGCGCCGCAGTGGCCGGCGTCTACCTGCTCTTGAATGCCGACCGGCTGGGCACGCTCCGGTCCCTCGGCCTCACGTTGCTCCTGTTCGTCGCCCTCGGCCCGGTCGTGCAGCCCTGGTACCTCTCGTGGGGTCTCATCATCTTGGCGGTGGTCGCCACCGGGTGGACGAGGCGCCTCATCGTGGTGCTGTCGGTGCTCTCGCCCTTCATCGGCCTGACCGGGGGCCGGCAGCTCCTCGACCAGCTCATCCATTCCGACCTGCTGGTGGTGGCGCTCGCCCTCATGGCTCTGCTCGCCGTTCTCGTCGCACCGCTCGGCCCCTGGTCGAGGTCCGCGCTGCCCGAGGATGAGGCGAGGGGCGGGTCGGACTGGACGCCGGGCCGGCCGCCGCTCGCCGGGGTCTGATCTCAGAGCATCCGCTGCAGCTCGACGACGTCCAGCCACTGGCCATGCTTGCGGCCGACCTCCTTTTCCACCCCCACCACCTCGAAGCCGCAGGAGCGGTGCAGCGCGATCGAAGCCTCGTTGTGTCCGACCACCCGGGCGATGACCGTGTGGAAGCCGTGCTCGCCGGCCAGGTACACGAGCTCCCCGAGGATGGCCTTGCCGACGCCGCCGCTGCGCCGGAGCCGATCCACGTAGACCGAGTCCTCGACGCTCGTGGCATAGGCCGGCCGGTTCCGGTAGCGAGAGAGCGAGCCGAACCCGAGCACCCTCTCCTCCTCGTCCACGGCCACCACCGCAGGATGGGCTCCCTGGTGCCGGGCGAGCCAGGCCTGCTCGTCCGCGACGGTCCACTGGATGATGTCGAAGTTGAGCTGCGAACCCGTCACCTCGGCGTTGTAGATCGTCCGGACGGCCGGGCCGTCCTCGGGGCGTGCCGGCCGAATCCTCACGCAGCGGAGGATACCGACGGGTCGGGTAGCATGGTGACCTGCGGTCCTGCGAGGGACGGCCGGGCGGTGCGTTGCCCCCTTAGCTCAGTCGGCAGAGCACAGCCATGGTAAGGCTGGTGTCGTCGGTTCGATTCCGACAGGGGGCTCTCCAGGCGGCGTAGCTCAGTTGGTCAGAGCACACGGCTCATAATCGTGGGGTCGCGGGTTCGAGTCCCGCCGCCGCTACCAGAGGTGCCCGAGGGCAGGACAAGGAGGTGTGGATTGCCAAAGAACGAGAAGCGGGTCCAGGTCACGTTGGCGTGCGAGGTCTGCAAGCGACGCAACTACATCACGATGAAGAACAAGCTGAACGATCGTGAGCGGATCGAGATGAGCAAGTACTGCCGGTGGGACCGCCGCCACACGCTGCACAAGGAGACGCGCTAACCTTTTCCCCGCTCCCCTGGTCAGGATGGTTGCGACCACTCGCCGGAGGACGACCGAGCGCATCGCCGCAAAGGGCAGTAGCTCAATTGGTAGAGCACCGGTCTCCAAAACCGGCGGTTGGGGGTTCGAGTCCCTCCTGCCCTGCTGGGAGCCTGCCGACACCGGCAGGTCCGCTGGACGAAAGTGTCAACGCCGGAGCCGCCTTGTGAGTCGCCAGAGCAAGCGCATGATGCAGCGCCAAGCAGCGCGGGAGGCCGATGGCAAGACCGCGTTCGATCCCCCGTCCGAGCAGGACGTGGCGTCGGGCGATGTCGCAGAGGACCTCGACGTCGAGGAGGCGTTGGACGCGGCCTCGATCGCCGCGGCCCGAGGCGGCCGCTCCGGGACGCGGGCAAGGGATCGATCCCGGCCGGGCGGGGGGCGCCTCACGCCGGCACGCCTGGCCCGGGAGGTGCGCAACGAGCTCCGTCAGGTGGTGTGGCCCAACAGCAGCGAGCTCGCCAACTACACGACCGTGGTCCTCACGGTCCTGGTGCTCATGATCGCCCTGATCTTCGTGCTCAACCTGGCCTTTGGCAAGGCGGTCCTGTACCTGTTCCAGAAGTAGCGGCCCCAACGGAGGGGCCGGTTGAGGGGCCTCGATGGCGGGCCCGGGCGGCCGGCCCGTTCCTCCGAGATTGTGATGCGGTGAGATTTGACCTTCGAGGATCATGACATGACGACCAACGGCAGCGACCCGTCGGGTACCGAGCAGGAACTGGCGACCGCGGAGGGCGCCGCCGCGCCCAGCGGCGGGCTCGAGGAGGCGCCGGGTTCGGTCGCGACGAGCACGTTGGAGCCGGAGCCCGAGGGCGCGCTCGGCACCGAGGCCGAGGCCGACACCGAGGCCGAGGCCGAGGAGGAGCTCGAGGACCTGGAGGAGGAGCCCCCCTACGTCCAGAGCCCCTACGACCGGCCGGGCCGCTGGTACGTGGTCCACACCTACTCCGGCTACGAGAACAAGGTGCGTTCCAACCTCCAGAGCGTCGTGACCTCCCGCGGGATGGAGGATCGCGTCCACGAGGTGGCCATCCCGGTCGAGGACGTGGTCGAGTTCAAGGGCGGCAAGAAGGTGGTCGTCCAGAAGAAGATGTACCCCGGCTACATCCTGGTCCGATGCGACCTGGACGACGACACCTGGGGGGCCGTCCGCAACACGCCGGGGGTCACCGGCTTCGTCGGACCCGGGACCAAGCCCACGCCGCTCTCGCGTCGCGAGGTCGAGGGGATGCTCCAGGTCAAGCCCGAGGGCACCGAGGCCCAACCCAAGAGGAGCCGCCCCCGCCTCGAGTTCGAGCTCAACGAGACGGTCCGGGTCAAGGAGGGTCCGTTTGCGGACTTCTCCGGTCAGATCGCGGAGATCAACGAGGATCAGCTCAAGCTCAAGGTGCTGGTCAACATCTTCGGCCGGGAGACCCCGGTCGAGTTGGAGTTCAGCCAGGTCGCCAAGCTCTGAGACGCCGACGGCGCCGCAGGTGCGCCGCAGGTGCTCGAGCAGCGCCCCGACACAAGACCATCCAGGGAAACCCCGAGGAAAGATCCAGGCAAGAGGAAAGAAGAACGATGCCCCCGAGAAAGCGCGTCATGGCCGTCGTAAAGATCCAGCTGGACGCCGGTGCGGCGACGCCGGCACCGCCGGTCGGCACGGCGCTGGGCCCCCACGGCGTCCAGACGATGGAATTTTGCAAGCAGTACAACGCCGCCACCGAGTCGCAGCGGGGGACGGTCGTACCCGTGGAGATCACGATCTACGAGGACCGGACGTTCTCCTTCGTTCTCAAGACCCCGCCGACGCCGGTGCTGCTCCGCGAGGCCGTGGGCATCCCGAAGGGCGCCACGACGGCCGGACGGGAGCAGGCGGGCACGGTGACCGACGAGCAGCTGGCGGACATAGCCCGGATCAAGCTGCCCGACCTGAACACCGACGACCTCGAGGCCGCCAAGAAGCAGATCGCCGGCACCGCCCGGTCCATGGGCATCGCCGTCGGGTAAGGAAAGAACGATGAGCAAGCACGGAAAGAAGTACCGCCAGGCGACGAACCGGGTCGACCGTGAGCAGGCCTTGGCCCCGACGGATGCGCTGGACATGGTCAAGGAGATCGCGCCCGCCCGCTTCGACGAGACGGTCGAGCTGGCGGTGCGTCTCGGAGTCGACCCACGCAAGGCGGACCAGATCGTCCGCGGCACCCTCTCGCTGCCGGCTGGGACCGGCAAGGCGGTCAGGGTCGCCGTCTTTGCCGCAGGTGAGCAGGCTGCCGAGGCGCGGCAGGCCGGGGCCGACGTGGTCGGCGCAGACGACCTGGTGGCCCGCGTGCGCGAGGGGTTCTTGGACTTCGACGTCGCGGTCGCCACGCCCGACCTCATGGGTCAGGTGGGTGCCCTGGGGCGCATCCTCGGCCCGCGCGGTCTGATGCCCAACCCCAAGACCGGCACCGTGACCAACGACGTCGGGAGGACCGTCACCGAATTCAAGGGCGGTCGCGTCGAGTACCGCACCGATCGTGTCGGCAACATCCACCTGCCGATCGGAAAGGTGTCGTTCTCTCGGGACCAGCTGCTGAGCAACTTCCACGCCGTGGTCGAGGAGCTGTTCCGCGCCAAGCCGGCCTCTGCCAAGGGCCGTTACATCCGGTCGATCGCCGTCTCGTCCACCATGAGCCCGGGAGTGAGGGTCGACCCGGCCAAGGCGCGCGAGGTGGAAGAGGCCGTCGCCTGAGCTGATAACCTCTACTCTTCTTCCTGCCCAAGGGCGGGAGGCATTTCGAGTTCTTCGCCGCAGACCTCCGGTGCACCCTTTGGTGCGCAAAGGGCATTGAGCCCGCCTGACGAGGCGAGTCGTTCCGGCAGCCACGCTGGCTGCCCGGTTCGTCCGCCCCTTCTGGCCGGCCCTCGCTCTCCGGAGGTCTCCGGGACATACGGGAGCGAGCATGGTCGAACCGAGAGCGGAAAAGATCGCGGTGGTCGAGGAGGTGCGGGAGCGCCTGCACGAATCGTCGGGCTCCGTCCTCACCGAGTACCGCGGGCTCACGGTCAAGGAGATGGCGGACCTGCGGAGCCGCCTCTCCGAGGCGGGTGGCGACTACAAGGTCTTCAAGAACACCCTGGTCCGTCGTGCCGTGACCGGCAGCGAGCACCAGGCGCTGGAGTCGTTGCTCACGGGACCGACGGCCATTGCCTTCGTGCGCGACGACATCACAACCGTGGCCAAGGCGCTGCGCGACTTCTCCCGCGCCAACCCCAACCTGGTCATGAAGGGCGGGCTGCTCGACGGAAAGCTGCTCGACAACCGTGATCTGGTGGCGTTGGCGGACCTGCCGTCCCGAGACGTCCTGCTCGCCCAGCTGGCCGGGGCCATCGCGGCACCGCTGCGCCAGCTGGCGGGCCTGATGGAGGCCCTGCCCCGCAATCTCGCGTACGGCCTGTCGGCCCTGGCCGATCAGCGCCGGTCCGAGGGAGGGGGAGAGGCCGGCGAGGAAGCGACCGCCGAGGCCGCGACCGCCGAGGCCGCGACCAGCGAGGAAGCGACCGCCGAGGCCGCGACCGCCGAAGCCGCGACCGGCGAGGAAGAGGCCGGCGAGGAAGCGGCCGCCCCACCCACCGGGTCGGGTGCTTCGCCCGACCCCGAGTCAACCAGTCAAGAATGAGGAAGGAGCCACGATGGCCGGGACCCTGACCAAGGAGCAGATCCTCGACGGGATCGCCGAACTCTCCGTGCTCGAGCTGAGCGAGCTGCTCAAGGACTTCGAGGAGCGCTTCGGCGTGACCGCGGCCGCCCCCGTGGCGGTTGCCGCACCGACCGCGCCCGCGGCGGCCGAGGAGGCCGGCGCAGAGGAGCAGACCGAGTTCGACGTCGTCCTCACCGGTGCCGGTGACAAGAAGATCCAGGTCATCAAGGAGGTGCGATCCCTCACCAGCCTCGGCCTGAAGGAGGCCAAGGACCTGGTGGACAACGCGCCCAAGCCGGTGCTCGAGCGAGTGTCCAAGGAGGACGCGGACAAGGCCAAGGCCGCCCTCGAGGGTGCCGGGGCCAGCGTCGAGGTGAAGTAGCCGCGGAGTGCTTGACGGGCCCTTGGCTTGCCTTTAGCCTTTTCGTGACCCTCGGGGCCTTGGCCTCCAGGGCGTTCGCGCCGCGTGTTGTAGAGGCGACTCCGCGCGGGTATGCTTACGGGTTGCCGTGGCTCTCCTTGCTGCTTTTCTCGCGTGACCCGCTGAATGGGCCGCGTCAATCCAGCTGACCGGCCGCTGGCCGGTCTCTCGCCCGAACGTCGCCGACCCCCCGAAAAGGGGCGCTCCGAGCGGCAGGGGGAGGCGCGTCCGCCCGAAGTTTGCCCGACCGCAGTCGCTTTACCCGTCCCGTCCCACGAGTACCACGTCCCGTTCACCCCGCACCCTGGAGGAGTAGGCGTTGCCCACTCGTAGTCCCGAACGTGTCTCCTTTGCCAACATCGACGAGGCGCTGCCGCTGCCGGACCTCATCGCGATCCAGCGTGACTCGTTCCAGTGGTTCCTCGATCAGGGGTTGGCGGAAGCCTTCGACGACATCAGCCCGATCGAGGACTTCACCGGTCAGCTGAGCCTCGAGCTCGAGTTCGACCCCGCCGATCCGGATCTCCGCCCGCCTCCCAAGTTCACGGTGGAGGAGTGCAAGGAAAAGGACATGACCTACGCCGCCCCGGTGTTCGTGCGGGCGCGCTTCCTCAACGCCACCACGGGTGAGATCAAGGAGCAGACCGTCTTCATGGGGGACTTCCCGATGATGACGGATCGCGGCACGTTCATCGTGAACGGCACCGAGCGGGTCGTCGTCAGCCAGCTGGTGCGGTCGCCCGGCGTGATCTTCCAGCCGGGCCGGGACGCCAAGACCATCTTCACCGGGACGATCCACCCCTATCGCGGGGAGTGGATCGAGATGGACATCGAGGCCCGACCCTCGCGTGACGTCACCGCGGGCGCCCGGGTCGCCCGCAAGCGGCGGTTGTCGCTGTTCGTGCTGCTGCGCGCCCTCGGCTACGGGGACGAGGCCTTCCTCGAGCGATTTGTGCGTCACTTCGACTTCCTTTCGGGTCAGTGGGAAAAGGAGCGCGAGCTCGCTCCGACCCGAGAGGAGGCGCTGCTCGAGATCTACAAGCGCGCCCGACCCGGCGAGCCGCTCTCGGTCGAGGCGGCCCGCCAGTACTTCGAGAACGCCTTCTTCAACTCGAAGCGCTACGACCTGACCCGGGTCGGTCGCTACAAGCTCAACCGCAAGCTCGGGCCCGAGATCGAGCGGATCTCCGAGCTCTTCGGGATCGAGCTGGAGCGTCCCGCCCCCAACCAGGGCGTGCTCAGCCCCTCGGAGATCCTTGCCTCGTCGACCTACATGCTCCACCTGGCGCTGCACATGGCGGACGGGGACTCGACGTACCGGATCGACGACCAGGACCACTTCGCCAACCGGCGCATCCGCTCGGTCGGCGAGCTGATCCAGAACCAGGTCCGCGTCGGCCTCTCCCGGATGGAGCGCGTGGTCCGGGAGCGGATGACCACCCAGGACGTCGAGGCGATCACGCCCCAGACGCTCATCAACATCCGTCCCGTGGTGGCCGCGGTCAAGGAGTTCTTCGGCACGAGCCAGCTCAGCCAGTTCATGGACCAGAACAACCCGCTCTCGGGTCTGGCCCACAAGCGCCGGCTCTCCGCCCTGGGCCCCGGTGGGCTCTCGCGTGAGCGCGCCGGCTTCGAGGTGCGAGACGTCCACACCTCCCACTACGGGCGGATGTGCCCGATCGAGACGCCCGAGGGCCCCAACATCGGGTTGATCGGGGCGCTGGCCACCTACGCAAGGGTCAACGAGTACGGCTTCATCGAGACCCCCTACCGCAAGGTGGTCGACGGCACCGTGACCGACGAGATCATCTACCTCGCCGCCGACGAGGAGGAGGAGCACGTCATCGCCCAGGCCAACGCGGCGGTCGCGTCCGACGGCCAGCTCGTGTCCGAGCGCGTCCTCGTCCGCCGTGGCCCGCAGGGCACGGGCGTCCGGGTGGGGGCCGCGAGCACGACCTTCGGGACGACCAGCGAGATCGACTACGTCCCGCCCTCCGAGGTCGACCTGATGGACGTCTCGCCCAAGCAGACCGTCTCCGTGTCGACCGCCCTGATCCCCTTCGTCGAGCACGACGACGCCAACCGGGCGCTCATGGGCGCCAACATGCAGAAGCAGGCCGTGCCCCTCGTCGTGCCCGAGGCTCCCTACATCGGGACCGGCGTCGAGGCCCGGGCGGCCCGCGACGCCGGGGACGTGATCGTCGCGGAGGGCGACGGCACCGTCACCGAGGTGTCCGGGGACCAGATCGTCGTCGAGTACCAGCCGGGCCAGCGGGACCGCCTCAGCCATCCGCTGGCGCGCAAGGTCTACCGCCTGGCCAAGTTCCGCCGCTCCAACCAGAACACCTGCATCAACCAGAGGGCGCTCGTGGAGGAGGGCCAGCACGTCGCCAAGGGAGACCTGATGGCCGACGGTCCCTCCACCCACAACGGTGAGCTGGCGCTGGGCAAGAACCTGCTCGTCGCCTTCATGCCCTGGGAGGGCTTCAACTACGAGGACGCCATCATCCTCTCGGAGCGCCTGGTGCGCGACGACGTGCTCACCTCGATCCACATCGAGGAGCACGAGGTGGACGCCCGCGACACCAAGCTCGGGGCAGAGGAGATCACCCGGGACATCCCCAACCTCTCTGAGGAGATCCTGGCGGACCTCGACGAGCGCGGGATCGTCCGGATCGGCGCCGAGGTCGACGCCGGGGACGTCCTGGTCGGCAAGGTCACGCCGAAGGGCGAGACGGAGCAGACGCCCGAGGAGCGGCTGCTGCGGGCGATCTTCGGTGAAAAGGCGCGCGAGGTGCGTGACACCAGCCTCAAGGTCCCCCACGGGGAGTCCGGAAAGGTGATCGACGTGCGGGTCTTCTCTCGGGACGACTCCCACGAGCTGCCGCCCGGGGTCAACGAGCTGGTGCGGGTCTACGTGGCCCAAAAGCGCAAGATCTCCGAGGGGGACAAGCTGGCGGGCCGCCACGGCAACAAGGGGGTCATCTCCAAGATCCTCCCGGTCGAGGACATGCCCTTCCTGGAGGACGGGACCCCCGTCGACATCATCCTGAACCCCCTCGGCGTGCCCAGCCGGATGAACGTCGGGCAGGTGCTCGAGTCCCACCTCGGCTACTGCGCCCGGTGGGGCTGGGAGGGGGTCGACGGCTCGGCCCTGGTGGACGGCGGTACCGCCGACGGCGCGGAGCGCAAGACCCGGCCCCGCACCGACCCCAAGGTCTGGGTGTCCACGCCGGTGTTCGACGGTGCGCACTGGGACGAGCAGGAGGAGGCGGGCAACCAGCCCACCATCCAGCAGATCTTCGAGCGCCTGTCCCCCGACTCGGTCAATGGCGGGGTGCAGATCCATCCCGACGGCAAGGCGGTCCTGTTCAACGGGAGGACCGGGGAGCGCTACGACAACCCCGTGTCGGTCGGCTACATCTACATCTTGAAGCTGGCCCACCTGGTGGACGACAAGATCCACGCCCGCTCGACGGGTCCGTACTCGATGATCACCCAGCAGCCCCTCGGCGGGAAGGCGCAGTTCGGTGGCCAGCGCTTCGGCGAGATGGAGGTGTGGGCCCTCGAGGCCTTTGGGTCCGCCTACGCCCTGCAGGAGCTGCTCACCATCAAGTCCGACGACGTGCTCGGCCGGGTAAAGGTCTACGAGGCGATCGTCAAGGGCGAGAACATCCCCGAGCCGGGCATTCCCGAGAGCTTCAAGGTGCTCATCAAGGAGATGCAGTCCCTCTGCCTGAACGTCGAGGTGCTCTCGCAGACCGGCGAGGAGATCGAGATGCACGAGCTCGACGAGGACGTGTTCCGCACTGCGGAGGAATTGGGAATCGACATCAGCCGTCCCGAGCGAGGGTCGGACGAGGAAGACGAACGGCGCGCTGCCGAGAGGAGCTTTTCGTGACGGCACTCGACGTCAACATGTTCGATCAGCTCCGTATCGGGCTGGCCACGGGGGACTCCATCCGTGGCTGGTCCAACGGAGAGGTCAAGAAGCCCGAGACCATCAACTACCGCACGCTGCGGCCGGAGAAGGACGGGCTCTTCTGCGAGAAGATCTTCGGTCCGACCAAGGACTGGGAGTGCTACTGCGGCAAGTACAAGCGGGTCCGCTTCAAGGGCATCATCTGTGAGCGCTGCGGTGTCGAGGTCACTCGGTCCAAGGTGCGCCGCGAGCGCATGGGCCACATCGAGCTGGCCGCTCCCGTGGTGCACATCTGGTACCTGCGGGGCACCCGCAGCTGGTTGGCCTACCTGCTCATGGGCACCGAGGCGCGCGAGGAGCTCAAGGCCAAGCAGCTGGAGAAGGTGATCTACTTCGCCGCCAACCTCGTGACCTGGGTCGACGAGGACAAGCGTCACACCGAGCTGCCGAACCTCGAGGCCGAGCTGGCCGAGGAGGTGGTCGACATCGAGCGTCGGCGCGACCTCGACATCGACCGGCGCTTCAAGGCTCTCGAGGAGGAGCTGGCGAGACTCGAGTCCGAGGGCGCGCGGGAGGCCGAGCTCAAGGCGCGCCAGCGCGCCGCGGAGAAGGAGATCTCCGCCATGCGTGAGCGATCCCAGGAGGAGATCGAGCGCGCCCAGCGGGCCCTCGACGAGTTTCGCAACCTCTACGCGAGGAAGATCATCGAGGACGAGCTGCTGTGGCGCGAGATGCAGCTGCGCTACGCGGACTACTTCGAGGGCGGCATGGGGGCCGAGACCATCTCGCGCCTCATCGACCGCATCGACCTCGACGAGGAGGAGAAGAAGCTCCGCGCCATGATCGACGCCTCCGACGGGCGGCGCCCGCTCTCGGCGCAGCGGCGCCAAAAGGTCATCAAGCGGCTCAAGATCGTGACCGCGTTCAACCGCCGGGACGAGCACGGCCGGCGCGTCAACGACCCTCGGGCGATGATCCTGGAGGCCGTCCCGGTGATCCCGCCGGACCTGCGGCCCATGGTGCAGCTCGACGGCGGGCGGTTCGCCACCTCGGACCTGAACGACCTCTACCGGCGAGTCATCAACCGCAACAACCGGCTCAAGAGGCTGCTCGACCTCGGCGCGCCCGAGATCATCATCAACAACGAGAAGCGCATGCTCCAAGAGGCGGTCGACGCCCTCTTCGACAACGGGCGCCGGGGCCGTCCGGTCACCGGGCCGGGCAACCGTCCGCTCAAGAGCCTCTCGGACATGCTCAAGGGCAAGCAGGGCCGGTTCCGCCAGAACCTGCTCGGCAAGCGGGTGGACTACTCGGGCCGTTCGGTCATCGTCATCGGCCCGACCCTCCGCCTGCACCAGTGCGGCCTGCCCAAGCTGATGGCGCTCGAGCTGTTTAAGCCGTTCGTCATGAAGCGCCTGGTGGACGCCGAGCTGGCACAAAACATCAAGTCGGCCAAGCGGATGGTGGAGCGTCGCCGCCCGCAGGTCTGGGACGTGCTCGAGAGCGTCATCAAGGAGCACCCGGTCCTGCTCAACCGGGCGCCCACCCTGCACCGGCTCGGGATCCAGGCCTTCGAGCCGATCCTGGTCGAGGGCAAGGCGATCCAGGTCCATCCGCTCGTGTGCACCGCCTTCAACGCGGACTTCGACGGGGACCAGATGGCCGTCCACCTGCCGCTGTCGGCCGAGGCCCAGGCCGAGTCCCGGGTCCTCATGCTCTCGGCGAACAACATCCTGTCGCCGGCCACCGGGCGCCCGATCACCGTGCCCACCCAGGACATGGTCTTTGGTGCCTACTACCTCACCCTGCCCATCGAGGGGGTCAAGGGCGAGGGCCGGGTGTTCCGCCATCCCTTCGAGGTGGAGCAGGCCTTCGACGCAGGCGACCTCGACCTTCACGCCAAGGTGATCCTCCGGCCACTCCCGGCATCGTCGATGGACCGGCGGCTGGCCGCGGGCACGATCGCGGGCAACGCCTCGACCAACGGCGCGGCCGGCCCGAGCGGAGCGGCGAGCACCAACGGTAGTGAGGCCGACGCCATCGAGGCGGAGATCGACGAGGGCGACGCCGACTCGGTCGCCGGGCGCGAGATCGAGACCACGCCGGGACGGATCTTCTTCAACGACGCCCTGCCCGGCGGCTTCCGCTATGTCAACAGCGTGATCGGCAAGCGCGACGTTCCCATCGGGGTGATCGTGGAGGAGCTGAGCAGCGTCTATCCCAAGCACGTGGTGGCCGAGAGCCTGGACCGGATCAAGGCCCTGGGCTTCCGGTTCGCGACGCAGTCCGGTCTCACCATCTCGATCGACGACGTCCGCACCCCGCCCGACAAGGACTCCATCCTGGACCGCTACGAGAAGGAAGCCGAAAAGGCGGAGACCCAGTTCAAGCGCGGCATCATCACCGACGACGAGCGTCGCCAGAAGGAGATCGAGATCTGGACCTCGGCCAACTCCGAGGTCGGTCGTGCCATGGAGAAGACCCTGTCGGGGATGGCCTTCAACCCCCTCGACATGATGGTGGACTCCGGGGCTCGGGGGAACGCCCAGCAGATCCGGCAGATCGCGGGCATGAAGGGCCTCGTGTCCAACCCGAGAGGCGAGATGATCCCGAGGCCGATCAAGTCCTCCTTCCGGGAGGGCCTCTCGGTCCTCGAGTACTTCATCTCGACCCACGGCGCGAGAAAGGGCCTGGCCGACACCGCGCTCCGCACCGCCGACTCGGGCTACCTGACCCGGCGGCTCGTGGACGTGGCCCAGGAGCTGATCATCCGGATCGACGACTGCGGGACCCAACGCGGCATCTGGATCGAGCAGGTCGCCCCGGACGACCCCGGCCACCGCAACTACCTGGAGACCCGCCTCTACGGCCGGGCCCTGGTCGAGCCGATCACCCTCTCCGACGGCACCGTGCTCGAGGCGGGCACCATCCTTGACGACGACCAGGTCGAGGCTCTGCGCGACGACCCGTCGCTCGACCGGGTCCGGGTCCGCTCCGTGCTCACCTGCGAGTCGACCCACGGCGTGTGCATCCTGTGCTATGGCCAGTCGCTCGCCACCGGGCGGCTGATCGAGCTGGGCGAGGCGGTCGGCGTGATCGCCGCGCAGTCCATCGGCGAGCCGGGCACCCAGCTCACGATGCGGACCTTCCACACCGGCGGCATCGTCGGCGAGGACATCACCCACGGCCTTCCGAGGGTCGTCGAGCTCTTCGAGGCGCGCACCCCCAAGGGGGCGGCGATCCTCGCCCGGCACTCGGGCGTGATCCGTATCGAGGACGAGGAGGGCGGACGGCGGATCACCGTGGTCGCGGACGACGGGTCCGAGGACTCGGCGCTGGTCCCGCAGCGAGCCCACCTGCAGTTTGCCGACGGGGAGGAGGTCCAGGCGGGCGACGCGTTGGTGGAGGGGCCCAAGGACCCCAAGGAGCTGCTCGAGGTCAAGGGCATCCGAGAGACCCAGCAGTACCTCGTCGAGGAGGTGCAGAAGGTCTACCGGGACCAGGGCGTGTCCATCCACGACAAGCACATCGAGCTGATCGTGCGCCAGATGCTGCGCCGGGTGCTCGTGGCCGAGCCGGGCGACGCCCCCTTCCTCCCCGGGGAGCGGGTCGACAACCAGGTCTACGCCGAGGTGAACCGAAACCTGGTGGAGGAGGGCAACCGCCCCGCGGAAGGCCGCCCCGAGCTGATGGGCATCACCAAGGCATCGCTCGCCACCGACAGCTGGCTGTCCGCGGCCTCCTTCCAGGAGACCACGAGGGTCCTCACCGAGGCCGCCATCGAGGGTCGCTCCGACCAGCTCTTCGGGCTGAAGGAGAACATCATCATCGGCAAGCTGATCCCGGCCGGCACCGGCATGGAGCGCTACCGGTCGATCGAGCTCGAGATGCCCGACGCCGAGGCGCTGCCCTTCTGGGCGCTCGGGGCGGGCGACACCGAGACCGAGGACCTGGCGGCCTGGCTGCGGGACATGAGCGGCGACGGCGTCGACGACACGCCGTTTGACAGCTCGATCGACGCGAGCTGGCTGGGAGTGCCCCCGAGCGACACCGGTGCGACCGAAGGGTCGTCGGGTGCCGAGGAGGCCAATCCGGGGCCGGCCGCACTGGGGTAGGTCGACAGGGGCTACACTGGCTCAGCCGACGAGCACGGCCCGATTGGGCTGCGCGCTCGGACGGCCCCGGCTGTTTCTCACCTAAATTCTTTATTCACCGAGAGGACTCGCGTGCCCACGATCGCGCAGCTCGTCCGTAAGGGACGGGAGGCAAAGAAGTCGAAGGTCAAGACGGCGGCACTCAAGGGTGCCCCGCAGCGTCGCGGGGTGTGCACGCGCGTGTACACGACCACTCCCAAGAAGCCGAACTCGGCGCTCCGCAAGGTCGCCCGTGTGCGCTTGACGAGCGGCGTCGAGGTGACCGCCTACATCCCCGGGGTCGGGCACAACCTCCAGGAGCACTCGATGGTGTTGGTCCGCGGTGGCCGGGTCAAGGACCTGCCGGGTGTCCGCTACAAGGTGATCCGGGGGGCGCTCGACACGTCGGGCGTCCGCGAGCGCAACCAGGCCCGTAGCCGCTACGGCGCGAAGAAGGAGGGCTGATGCCGCGCAACGGTCCCGCCCCCCGACGCGAGCTCGTCCCCGACCCCGTCTACCACTCGGTTCTCGTGAGCCAGGTGGTCAACAAGGTCCTGAGCCGCGGCAAGCGCACCCTTTCGGAGCGGATCGTCTACGGGGCGCTCGACACGGTCCGCGACCGGACCGGCACGGAGCCGATCGCCGTCTTGAAGCGCGCCGTGGAGAACACCCGGCCCGAGCTCGAGGTGAAGAGCCGGCGCGTCGGGGGAGCCACCTACCAGGTGCCGATCGAGGTCCGCCCCCGACGGGCGACCACGCTCGCCATCCGGTGGCTGGTCGGCTACTCGCGGCAGCGCCGCGAAAAGACCATGGCGGAGCGCCTGGCGGGGGAGCTGCTCGACGCATCGAACGGCGTCGGGTCGGCGGTCAAGCGCCGTGAAGACATGCACAAGATGGCCGAGTCCAACAAGGCCTTCGCCCACTACCGCTGGTAGTGGGTGCGTCTCCCTACCAGCATTCTTGATGCGATACGGAGCTGATCCACATGGCTGATCCTCTGGCGATCCGCGAATTCCCGCTGGCCAGGACCCGAAACATCGGGATCATGGCCCACATCGACGCGGGCAAGACCACGACCACCGAGCGCATCCTCTACTACACCGGTCGCAACTACAAGATCGGCGAGGTCCACGAGGGTGCCGCCACCATGGACTGGATGGTCCAGGAGCAGGAGCGTGGCATCACCATCACGTCCGCAGCCACCACCTGCCGGTGGCGGGATACCTGGATCAACATCATCGACACGCCGGGCCACGTCGACTTCACGGTCGAGGTGGAGCGGTCGCTGCGCGTCCTCGACGGAGCGGTTGCGGTCTTCGACGCGGTGGCCGGGGTCGAGCCCCAGAGCGAGACGGTCTGGCGCCAGGCCGACAAGTACCACGTTCCCCGCCTCTGCTTCGTCAACAAGATGGACCGCGTGGGTGCCGACTTCGATCGCACCGTGGAGATGATCCGAGACCGCCTCGACGCCACTCCCGCGGTGGTCCAGCTGCCGATCGGGGTGGAGGCGGACTTCCGAGGCATCGTGGACGTCATCGGCTCCCGTGCGCTCGTCTGGGAGGACGGCATGGGCGAGAAGTGGACCGAGACGGAGGTCCCGGCGGAGCTCGTCGACCAGGTCGCCGACGCCCGCCATCAGCTCATCGACCTCCTCTCCATCCACGACGACGGCATCATGGAGAAGTACCTGGCCGAGGAGGAGATCACGGCCGACGACCTCCGCCGGGCCTTGAGGGCGGCCACCCTGGCCAGCGAGGCGGTCCCGGTGCTGTGCGGCTCCGCCTTCAAGAACAAGGGCGTACAGCCCATGCTCGACGCGGTGGTCGACTATCTGCCGAGCCCCCTCGACCTGCCTCCGACCACGGGGACGCGCCCCAAGGACGGCCAGGCGGTGGAGCGGCCGCCGGAGGACGACGCGCCCTTCTCTGCGCTGGCGTTCAAGATCATGACGGACCCCTTCGTCGGGAAGCTGACCTACCTCCGGGTCTATTCGGGCACCCTGCACAAGGGCTCGACCGTCATCAACTCCAGCCGGGACAAGCGGGAGCGGGTGGGCCGGCTGCTGCAGATGCACGCCAACCACCGGGAGGACAAGGACAGCATCTTCGCCGGGGACATCGTGGCCGCCGTCGGGCTCAAGTCGGTGACCACGGGTGACACCCTGTGCGACCCGGCCAACCCCGTGGTGCTCGAGGCCCTGGAGTTCCCCGAGCCGGTCATCCACGTGGCGGTCGAGCCCAAGACCAAGGCGGACCAGGACAAGCTGTCCAAGGCGCTCTTCGCGCTCTCCGAGGAGGACCCGACCTTCCGAGTTCGCACCGACGAGGAGACCGGCCAGACGGTCATCTCCGGCATGGGCGAGCTGCACCTCGAGGTCCTCGTCGACCGGATGCTCCGGGAGTTCAGCGTGGACGCCAACGTCGGCAAGCCGCAGGTGGCCTACCGGGAGACCGTCCGCAAGTCGGTCCACGACATCCAGGGCCGCTACGTGCGCCAGACCGGCGGCCGGGGGCAGTACGGCCACGTGGTCATCGACCTCGAGCCGACCGGCCCGGGCGGTGGCTACGAGTTCATCGACAAGGTCACCGGCGGCGACATCCCGAAGGAGTACATCCCCTCGGTCGATGCCGGGATCCAGGACGCCCTGACCTCGGGAATCCTGGCCGGGTACCCGACCGTGGACATCCGGGCCATCCTGACGGACGGCTCGTACCACGACGTCGACTCCTCCGAGATGGCGTTCCGGATCGCGGGCTCCATGGCGGTCAAGGACGCCGCCCGGAAGGCCGACCCGGTGCTGCTCGAGCCCGTCATGAGCGTCGAGGTGGTCACCCCGGAGGATTACATGGGCGACGTCATCGGCGACCTCTCCTCCCGTCGTGGCCGGGTCGAGGGGATGGAGCAGCGGGGAAATTCGCAGCTGATCCGGAGCCAGGTGCCCCTGGCCGACATGTTCGGCTACGCTACCGACCTGCGTTCGCGTACGCAGGGTCGCGCCACGTACACGATGCAGTTCCACTCGTACAACGAGGTGCCCGAGTCGATCGCTAGGGAGATCATCGCTCGGGCACGCGGTGAGTGACGGTACGAAGGACACCGGCCGACGGGTGACCGTCGACAGGCCGTCAAAAAGCAGAAAGTGATCTCGCAGACATGGCGAAGCAGAAGTTCGAGCGGTCCAAGCCCCACATCAACGTCGGCACCATGGGTCACATCGACCATGGCAAGACCACGCTGACCGCCGCGATCACCAAGGTCCTCGCAGAGGAGAACCCCAACACCTCGTTCACGCCGTTCGATCAGATCGACAAGGCGCCCGAGGAGAAGCAGCGGGGCATCACCATCTCGATCGCCCACGTGGAGTACGAGACGCCCAACCGGCACTACGCGCACGTCGACATGCCGGGCCACGCCGACTACATCAAGAACATGATCACCGGCGCCGCCCAGGTGGACGGGGCCATCCTGGTGGTCTCCGCGGCGGACGGGCCCATGCCCCAGACCCGTGAGCACGTCCTCCTGGCCCGCCAGGTGGGCGTGCCCTACATCGTGGTGGCGCTCAACAAGGCCGACATGGTCGACGACGAGGAGCTCCTGGAGCTGGTCGAGCTCGAGGTGCGGGAGCTGCTCAACGAGTACGAGTTCCCCGGCGACGACATCCCGATCGTCCGGGTGAGCGCGCTCAAGGCCCTCGAGGGTGACCCCGAGTGGACGCCCAAGATCCTCGAGCTCATGGAGGCCGTGGACACCTACATCCCCGAGCCCGAGCGGGACATCGACAAGCCCTTCCTCATGCCGGTCGAGGACGTGATGTCCATCACCGGTCGTGGGACCGTCGTGACCGGCAAGGTCGAGCAGGGTGCGGTCCACGTGGGCGACGAGGTCGAGATCGTCGGGTTGCGAGCGACGCAAAAGACGACGGTCACCGGTGTGGAGATGTTCCGCAAGCTCCTCGACCAGGGCCAGGCGGGCGACAACATCGGCGCCCTCCTCCGGGGAACGAAGAAGGAGGACGTGGAGCGGGGCCAGGTGCTGTGCAAGCCGGGCTCTATCACGCCCCACACCAACTTCGAGGCGAACGTCCTGGTCCTGACCAAGGAGGAGGGCGGGCGCCACAAGCCGTTCTTCACCAACTACCGCCCGCAGTTCTACTTCCGGACCACCGACGTGACCGGGACCATCGCGCTGCCCGAGGGCACCGAGATGATCATGCCTGGCGACAACACCGAGATGACGGTCGAGCTGGGTAAGCCGATCGCCATGGACGAGGGTCTCCGCTTCGCCATCCGAGAGGGTGGGCGGACCGTCGCCGCCGGGCGAGTCACCAAGATCCTCAAGTAGCGGTCGACGATGACGAGCGACAGGGCGAGGGTGCACGACGATGGCTGACGGGCCACGGCAAAAGATCAGGATCCGGCTCAAGGCCTACGACCACGAGATCCTCGACCAGTCCACCGAGAAGATCGTCCAGACGGTGCTCCGGACCCAGGCAAAGGTCCAGGGTCCGGTGCCCCTTCCCACGGAGAAGCACCGCTACACGGTGATCCGCTCCCCGCACAAGTACAAGGACAGCCGCGAGCACTTCGAGATGCGGGTGCACAAGCGGCTGGTGGACATCGTCGAGCACACCCCCAAGACGGTCGACTCCCTGCAACGGCTCGACCTTCCTGCGGGCGTGGACATCGAGATCAAGATCCAGACCGCCTGATCGTCCGGGCGGTCGGTGCCCGCCCCGGCGCGGTGGCGGCACCGGACCGGATCGTGTAGATTCTCAGGTCGGGCCTATTTTCGGTCCGTAGGCACGCCGCCCTCCGCAAGGAGGCGGTTGGTGCCGGAACCATCAGACGTGCCGGAGCGCCCGGCGCATCTCCGTAAGGGAGTGCCGGGGACCTTCGGCCGCAACCGTTCACGCTCCGCACGGTTCCGCCGGCGGAGCGTTGGTGTGCATGGTCCTCGGACTGGCACGCGACAGGAGATCCAGGAGACGTGGCTACAAAGGCGATTGTCGGCGAAAAGGTCGGCATGACGCAGATCTGGGACGACCAGAACCGCGCCGTACCGGTGACGGTGTTGCGCGTCGCGCCCGTCCGAGTGGTCCAGGTCAAGACGCCCGAGCGCGAGGGCTACGGGGCGCTGCAGGTCACCTGGGGCTTCCGGCGGACCTCGACCCTGACAAAGCCCGAGCAGGGCCACTACGACGCGGCGGGCGTGGAGCCCGGGCGCCGGCTCGTCGAGCTGCGCCTCGACGACGTCTCGGACTACGAGGTCGGCCAGGAGCTGACCGCCGAGAGCTGGTCGCCGGGCGAGCGGGTGGACGCCGTCGCCGTGAGCAAGGGCAAGGGCTTTGCCGGCGGGATGAAGCGCCACAACTTCAAGGGCCAGGGCGCCTCGCACGGGAACCACAAGCATCACCGGGCTCCGGGCTCGATCGGCGGGTGCGCCACGCCCTCCCGGGTGTTCAAGGGTACGAGGATGGCGGGCCGCATGGGCGGTCGCCAGGTGACGACCCTCAACCTCGAGGTCGTCTCCGCCGATCCGGAGCGTCAGCTGGTCCTGGTCCGGGGAGCGGTCCCCGGGGCCCGCGGGGGCATGGTCCTCCTGCGCGACAGCGTCAAGGCCGCGCCGTCCAATGGCGCCTCGGCGAACGGGAGCCGGTGATGAGCGCCACGTCGGGCACCCCTTCCATCGACTCCGCCGCCCCCTTGCAGCGCCTGCGACCGATCGGCCGTGAGAGGCCGGAGCCGGCGCAGCGCAGCGTGGTCCGCCGGTCGCAAGACGGGGACGAGCTCGGCGAGGTGGCGCTCGATCCGTCGTGGTTCGGGGTGGAGCCCAACCGGGCCGTGCTCCACCAGGTGGTCACCGCCCAGCTGGCCGCGGCGAGGGCCGGGTCCGCCTCCACCCTTCGTCGCTCCGAGGTCCGGGGAGGGGGCGCGAAGCCGTACCGCCAAAAGGGGACGGGCCGGGCGCGGCAGGGCTCGATCCGTGCCACGCAGTTCGCGGGTGGCGGTATCCCGATGGGTCCGAAGCCCCGCAGCCATCGGCAGCGCACCCCAAAGAAGATGGTCCGTGCGGCGCTCGTCTCCGCCCTCTCGGACCGGGCCGCCGAGGAACGAATCGCCCTCGTCGACCGCTGGAGCTGGGAGGTCCCGCGGACCAAGGGCGCGCTCGAGGCGCTCGCCGCACTGTCCCTCGATGGCCGGGTGCTCGTGGTGATCGGCGCCGACGACGAGGTGGCACGCCGGTCCTTTGCCAACCTTCCCCGCGTCGACACGCTGGTGTCGGCCGAGCTCAACGCCTACGACATCCTGCGCAGCGATTGGGTGGTGTTTACCGATGCCACCCTGCCGGGTGCCACGCCGGTCGACGCCGCCCAGCCGGAGACCGCCGCGGCGGAGGCCACTGCGGAACCTGCCGCGGCGGAGGCCACTGCGGACACGACCGCACCGGAGGCCCCGACGAGCGAGGCCGAGACGGACGACGGCACGCGCGACGGGGATCAAGAGGCGGACACGGACGGGGAGGAAGAGGCCTGATGCGGGAATCGACCCAGGTGCTGATCCGACCCGTGATCTCCGAGAAGAGCTACGGGCTCATGGATCGCAACACGTACGTGTTCGTCGTGGACCCCCGGGCAACCAAGATCGACATCCGCCGCGCCGTGGAGGACGCCTTCCACGTCCGGGTGGACAAGGTCAACACGCTGCACCGCACCGGCAAGGCCCGGCGCAACCGACGTACCGGCGCTTGGGGCCGGCAGGCTTCGACCAAGCGCGCCTACGTCACGTTGCACGAGGGCGACACCATCGACTTCTTCGAGAGCTGATCAGGAGCTCTGAGATGCCACTTCGATCACGCAAGCCCACCAGCCCCGCCCGGAGGTTCCAGTCGGTCTCGGACTTCTCCGAGATCACCCGGAGCCGTCCCGAGCGCTCGCTCGTCTCGCCCCGGCCCAGCTCCGGTGGCCGCAACAGCTACGGCCGCAAGACGGCGCGCCACCGCGGCGGAGGGCACAAGCGCCAGTACCGCCAGATCGATTTTCGGCGTGACAAGGACGGCGTGCCCGCCAAGGTGGCGGCCATCGAGTACGACCCCAACCGCAACGCCCGGATCGCCCTCCTGCACTACCTGGACGGGGAGAAGCGCTACATCCTGGCCCCCTCCCAGGTGCGGGTCGGCGACCGGCTGCAGAGCGGTCAGGGCTCGGAGATCCGTCCCGGGAATGCGCTCCCCATGCGCTATATCCCCGTCGGCTCGGTCATCCACAACATCGAATTGCGGCCGGGCGGGGGCGGCAAGCTCGCCCGTGGCGCCGGGATGAGCGCCCAGCTCGTGGCCAAGGAGGGCTTGTTCGCCACCCTGCGGCTTCCCTCCACGGAGATGCGCAGGGTCTCCATCGACTGCCGGGCCACCCTCGGTTCGGTGGGGAACCCCGAGGCGGAGCTGATCAAGCTCGGCAAGGCGGGTCGCAACCGGTGGAAGGGCGTGCGGCCGCAGACCCGTGGCGTCGCCATGAACCCGGTGGACCATCCGCTCGGGGGCGGCGAGGGCAAGTCCTCGGGTGGGCGACACCCGGTGTCGCCGTGGGGCAAGCCCGAGGGTCGCACCCGGGCACGCCACAAGGACTCGGACAAGATGATCGTCCGCCGCCGGCGCACGCGTGGCGCGCGGCGGTAGTGGAGGACGTGTGAGATGCCCCGCAGCCTAAAGAAGGGTCCCTTCGTCGACCAGCACCTGCTCGACAAGGTCGACGCGCTCAACTCCTCCGGGGAGAAGCGCGTCGTACGGACGTGGTCCCGACGCTCCACCATCATCCCGGACATGGTCGGTCACACCATCGCGGTCCACGACGGCCGGCGTCACGTCCCGGTGTACATCACCGAGTCGATGGTCGGCCACAAGCTGGGCGAATTCGCCCCGACGCGGACCTTCCGGTTCCACGCGGGCCAGGAACGGGCCGGGAGGCGATGACGTGCCCGGGCTAAAGACCAACGAGCGTCCCGGGACGCGCGCCGTCCTGCGGCACCACCACATGTCGGCCACCAAGGCGAGGCAGGTCCTGGACCTCATCCGGGGACGGGACGTCGACCGAGCCCAGGAGGTGCTCGCCGGCTGCGAGCGAGGCGCCGCCGAGGTGGTGTCCAAGGTGCTGGCCTCCGCCGTCGCCAACGCCGTCCACAACGACGGGCAGGACTCCGAGGACCTCTACGTGTCTGCGTGCTACGCGGACGAAGGGGTCACCTTGAAGCGGTGGCGCCCGCGCGCCCGCGGTCGGGCCACCAGGATCCGCAAGCGGACCTGCCACATCACGATCATCGTCAGCCGGCTGCCCGAGGAGCGCCTCGAGCGGCGCCGGGCCGAGCGGGCCGCGCAGGGTGGTCAGCGCTCTCGCCGAGTCGCCGAGTCGCGCCGCAGGGCCGACCTGGCGAGCCGGCTGGGACGGAGACGGGCCTCCCAGGAGGCGGCCGCGGCCGCCGAGGCGGAGGCTGCCGAGGCTGCGGCAGAGGCAGAGGCAGAGGCAGAAGCTGAAGCAGAGGCCGAAGCGGCAGAGGCGGACGTGACAGAGCCCGAGGTGGCGGAGGCGAAGGCCGCGACCGAGACGGACTCAGAGCCGGAGGGCGAGGAGCCCGCCGGTGCCGAGGGCGTGCGGGACGAGGCCTCGGTCGCCGAGGCCTCCGCCGACGGGGGCGACGGGGCGGAGCCGGAGCCGGGTGACGACCAGGAGAAGGATCGGTAATGGGACAGAAGGTCAACCCGTACGGGTTCCGGCTGGGGGTCACCACGGACTGGAAGTCCCGGTGGTTCGAGGAGCGGCACTACCGCGACTTCGTCGTGGAGGACTGGAAGATCCGCGACTACCTGATGAAGGAGCTCGAGGCCGCCGCCGTGAGCCGGATCGAGGTCGAACGCACCCGGGATCGGCTGAGGGTCGACATCTACACGGCGCGTCCGGGCATCGTGATCGGGCGCCGCGGCTCGGAGGCTGACCGCCTCAAGAAGCGGCTCGAGGAGATCACCGGCCTGCAGAACCGTATCCAGCTCAACATCCAGGAGATCAAGCAGCCCGAGCTCGACGCCGCGCTCATCGCGCAGGGGATCTGCGACCAGCTGGCGCGGCGTGTCGCGTTCCGCCGGGCGATGAAGCGCGCCATCCAGACGGTGCAGAAGGCCGGGGCGCAAGGGGTCCGGGTCCAGTGCTCTGGCCGCCTGGGCGGCTCGGAGATGGCCCGCAAGGAGTCCTACCGGGAAGGCCGCGTCCCGCTGCACACCCTGCGGGCCGACATCGACTACGGATTCCGGGAGGCCCGGACGACCTCGGGGCGGGTCGGGGTCAAGGTGTGGATCTACAAGGGCGACATCCTCCCCTACAAGATCTCGGTCGACGAGAAGATCACGCGCGAGGCCGCCATGGCGGTCGGCGAGACCTCCGGTCAGGCGCGACCCCGCCGGCTGATCACGGCGGGCGGCGGTCGCCGCCGCCAGGACCAGGGCGAGCCGGGGATGGCGACCGAGCGAGAGGCGCGCGAGGCGGCCCGGGCGGCGGCGACCGCCGCGGAGGAGGCCGAGGCTCCGGAGACGGAGACGGAGACGGAGACGGAGAGGGAGACGGAGCCCGAGGTGGAGGTGGAGGCACCGCTCGGAGAGGGTGCGGTCATCGAGACGACCGAGCCCTCCCCCGGGGACCTGGTCGCGACCCCCGCCGAGCCCGACGAGCTCGAGCGTCGTCTCGCCGAGGACGAGGAGATGGAGCGCCGTACCCGTCAGCACCACGAGGCGCCGCACTTCCGCAAGGAGGTGGACTGAGGATGCTCATGCCCCGCAAGGTGCGGTACCGCAAGCAACAACGCGGACGCATGACCGGCGTCGCCAAGGGCGGGACCACGGTCAGCTTCGGCGACTTCGGCATCCAGGCGCTCGAGCCGGCCTGGCTCACGGCGCGCCAGATCGAGGCCGCCCGTATCGCGATGACCCGCCACGTCCGACGGGGCGGCAAGGTCTGGATCCGGGTGTTCCCGGACAAGCCGGTGACCCAGAAGCCGGCCGAGACCCGGATGGGCTCGGGCAAGGGCAACCCGGAGCACTGGGTGGCGGTGGTCAAGCCCGGACGGGTTCTCTTCGAGCTGGGCGGCGTCGATCGGGAGCTGGCCGAGGCCGCCATGTCTCGGGCCATTCAGAAGCTGCCGATCAAGGCGCGCTTCGTGGTGCGCCCCGGCACTCATGGCGCGGCGGAGGTGCAGGTCTGATGACGTCGGCATCCGAGCTGACGCAGCTCGGTCAGTTGGAGCTCGAGGGACGCCTCGTCGAGACTCGCCGCGAGCTGTTCAATCTCCGGTTCCAGCTCGCCACCGGCCAGCTGGACAACACGGCGCGCCTCGGGATGGTGCGGCGGGACGTGGCGAAGATCCTGACCATCCTGCGCGAGCGGGAGATCGCCGAGGCGGAGGCCGGCTGGTCGGCGTCGGGCGGCGCAAGCCCCGGGGCCGCCGCGACCGACCAGGGTGGATCGGGCGCCCGAGAGGAGGGCGCCGCCGACGCGGCGGCCCGTGAAGAGGAGGGCGCGTGATGGCGGAGGACATGAGCACCGAAGCAACGAGCAACGACGCCGCGGGCACCGACGCCGCGACCGAGACGGCGAGCGAGGGCCGGGTCAACGCGCGCAAGGTGCGGGAGGGCATCGTGGTGTCGGACCGCATGGAGTCGACCATCGTCGTGGCGGTGATCGAGCGGGTGCGCCACCCCCGGTACGGCAAGACGGTGCAGCGGACCAAGCGCTTGTACTGCAGCGACACGGGCAACTCGGCCAAGGTCGGCGACCGGGTACGGGTGGTCGAGACGCGCCCGGTGTCCAAGCTGAAGCGTTGGCGGCTTGCCGAGGTGACGGAGCGTGCCCGATGATCCAGCAGGAGTCGCGGCTGCGCGTTGCCGACAACTCCGGGGCCCGGGAGGTGCTGTGCATCCGGGTCCTCGGGGGGTCGCGCCGGCGCTATGCGAGCATCGGCGACGTCTTCGTGGCCACGGTCAAGGACGCCATCCCGGGCGCGGCCGTGAAGAAGGGCGACGTGGTGCGGTGCGTGGTCGTGCGCACCAAGAAGGAGAAGCGGCGGCCGGATGGCAGTTACATCCGATTCGACGAGAACGCCGCCGTCCTGATCAACGATCAGCAGCAGCCGCGCGGGCACCCGCATCTTCGGGCCGGTCGGTCGGGAGCTTCGGGACAAGCGCTTCATGAGAATCGTCTCGCTGGCGCCGGAGGTGTTGTGATGCGCATCCGCAAGGGCGACCGGGTGATCGTCCGGTCGGGCAAGTACAAGGGCCATCGGGGCGAGGTAGTCCGCGCCATCCCGTCGGAGGGCCGAGTGGTGGTGGAGGGCGTCAACGTGGCCAAGCGCCACGCCAAGCCGACCCGCGCCACGATGCAGGGTGGGATCATCGACAAGTTCATGCCGATGCCGGCCTCGGCGGTCTCGATCGTCTGCGGGTCGTGCGGGCCCACGAGGATCGGGATGCGGTTCGACGAGTCGGGCAACAAGGTGCGTGTGTGCCGGAAGTGCGGGAACGACCTGTGAGCACGACCACCGGCACCCGCCAGCTGCCCCGCCTCGATGACCGCTACCGCCGGGAGATCCGGGACGCCCTGCGCTCCGAGCTCGGGCTCGGCAACGTCATGGAGGTTCCTCGGCTCGAGAAGATCGTGATCAACATGGGCGTCGGCCGCGCCACCCAGTCGCCGTCGCTGATCGAGGGAGCCCAGCGCGACCTCGAGGTCATCACCGGCCAAAAGCCGGTGGTCACCCGGGCCAAGCAGTCCATCGCCGGGTTCAAGCTCCGCGAGGGCATGCCCATCGGGGTGAAGGTCACTCTGCGGGGCGACCGGGCCTGGGAGTTCCTCGACCGTCTGATCAGCCTGGCCATCCCGAGGATCCGGGACTTCCGGGGTCTTTCCCACGCGGGCTTCGACGGCCGGGGCAACTACACGTTCGGGGTGACCGAGCAGCTGATCTTCCCCGAGATCGACTACGACCGTATCGACACGGTGCGGGGGATGGACATCACCATCGTCACGACCGCCCGTGACGACGCAGGGGGCCGGGGCCTGCTCAGGGCGCTCGGCTTCCCGTTCCGACAGGAGACTCGATAACCACCATGGCCAAGAAGGCACTCGTCGAAAAGCAACAAGCCATTCCCAAGTTCAAGGTGCGCGGCTACACCCGATGCCGCCGCTGTGGACGACCGAGGTCGGTGTACAAGAAGTTCGGCCTCTGCCGCATCTGCCTGAGGACGATGGTGCACGCGGGGGAGATCCCGGGCGTGACCAAGGCGAGCTGGTGAGGTGATGCCGAGATGACGATGACCGACCCGATCGCCGACATGCTCACGCGCATCCGCAACGCCAACTCGGCGCAGCTCGACACGGTGCGCATGCCCGGCTCCAAGCTCAAGGAGTCCCTCGCCAACATCCTGCACCGGGAGGGCTACATCTCCGGGTACCGGCTCGAGCCGACCGAGGGACGGCCCGGCTCGACCCTCGAGATCACGATGAAGTACGCGACCGACCGGTCGCGGACGATCGCCGGGATCAAGCGGGTCTCCAAGCCCGGCCTGCGCATCTACGCGCGCTCCGACGGGATCCCGCGCGTCCTGGGCGGGATCGGCGTGGCCGTGGTCTCGACGAGCAAGGGGCTGATGACGGACCGTGAGGCGCGCCGGCGGCGCCTGGGTGGCGAGGTGCTCTGCTATGTGTGGTGATCGCTGATGTCCCGTATCGGACGCATGCCCATTCCCGTGCCCTCCGGCGTGGATGTGACCCTGGGTGACGGTGCCGTCACCGTCAAGGGGCCCCAGGGCACCCTGGCTCGTGGCCTGCCCGAGCGGATCACGCTGCGCCAGGACGGCGACGTCCTGGTGGTGGAGCGACCCGACGACGAGCGGCAGCACCGCGCCCTGCACGGCCTGACCCGGTCGCTCGTGGCCAACATGGTGACGGGCGTGACCCAGGGCTTTACGAAGGAGCTCGAGATCGTCGGCGTGGGCTACCGGGCCAACGCTCGCGGGCCGTGTACGCTCGAGATGTCGCTGGGCTTCTCCCACCCCGTGGTGGTCGAGGCGCCCGAGGGCATCACCTTTGAGGTCCCCTCGCCGACCCGGGTGGTGGTACGCGGCATCGACAAGGAGCTGGTGGGCCAGGTGGCCGCCGACATCCGCAAGCATCGTCGCCCCGAGCCCTACAAGGGCAAGGGCGTGCGGTACGCGGGCGAGCGCGTGCTGCGCAAGGCCGGGAAGGCGGCGAAGTGATGACGTCCAAGAGCTCGACCAGGTACCTGCGACTGCGGCGCCACGCTCGGGTCCGTCGTAAGCTGAGTGGCACCCCGGAGCGGCCGCGCCTCGCCGTGCACCGTTCCCACCGGCACATCGCCGCCCAGGTCATCGACGACACCAGCGGACGCACCCTGGCCTCGGCATCGAGCGTCGAGTCCGAGCTGCGCCAGCGGTTTGGCAAGGCGGGCGGCGGTAACGTGGCCGCCGCCGAGGCCGTCGGCCGCCTGGTCGGCGTGAGGGCCGGCGAGGCGGGAATCCAGCGAGTGGTCTTTGACCGGGGCGGGTACGCCTACCACGGTCGCGTGGCTGCGGTGGCCGATGGGGCCCGCGCCGAGGGATTGGAGTTCTAGGAGATGGCTGACCCCCAGTACGAAGAGCGCACCATCCGGGTGAACCGGGTGGCCAAGGTCGTCCAGGGCGGGCGACGCTTCTCCTTCGCCGCGCTGATGGTGGTGGGCGACGGCAACGGCCGGGTGGGCCTCGGCTACGGCAAGGCCAAGGAGGCCGGCCTGGCGGTGCAGAAGGGCATCGAGGAGGCCCGGAAAAACGTCTTCGAGGTGCCGCTGGCCGGCTCGACCATCGTCCATGCGGTCCTCGGCGCCAGCGGCGCCGGGCGGGTGCTGCTCAAGCCCGCAGCCCCGGGCACCGGCGTCATCGCCGGTGGCGCGGCGCGCGCCATCCTCGAGATGGCCGGCATCCGGGACATCCTCGCCAAGTCCCTCGGATCGTCCAACGCGATCAACGTCGCCCACGCGACGATCGCCGGCCTGCGCGACCTGCGGCGCCCCGACGTGGTGGCCCGCCTGCGCGACCTGGACGCCGATGAGATCGTCCCCGCGGGGATGCTGCGCGCCTACCGGGAGCGCCGGCGCGAGATCGACATGTACTCGGAGGCGAGATGAGCCACGAGCCACGTGCCCGCTGGGCCGAGGGCGGAGTCGCGCCGGGCCCCCACTTGAAGGTGACCCAGATGCGCTCCGCCATCGGTGCCAAGCCCAAGACCCGGGGCACGCTGAGGGCCCTGGGCCTGCGGGGCCCTGGTCGCGTCAACCGGCTCCCCGATCGTCCCGAGATCCGCGGGATGCTCGCCCGGGTGGGCCATCTCGTACGCGTCGAGGAGGTGACGTCGTGAAGTTGCACGAGCTCGCGCCGCCCCCCGGCTCGCACCGCCGTGCCCGCAGGGTGGGCCGGGGCATCGCCGGGAAGGGCGGCAAGACGGCTGGTCGCGGCACCAAGGGCCAGGGCGCACGGGACAACGTCAAGCCCGGCTTCGAGGGCGGCCAGCTGCCCCTGCTGCAGCGCATCCCCAAGCTGCGGGGCTTCAAGAACCCGTTTCGGATCGAGTACGTCCCGGTGAACCTGGAGGTCCTCGAGGCGCTGGGGGTCGACATCGTGACCCCCGAGACCCTGGCCCGTGCCGGCGTCGTCCGCAAGGGGGCCCTGGTCAAGGTGTTGGGCCGCGGCGAGATTCGCCGCTCCGTCGAGGTCCACGCCCACGCCAGCTCGCGCGCCGCGGAGGCGGCCATCACGGCCGCCGGTGGTCGCATCGTGCGGCTGCCCCTGCCCTACGCTCAGGGTCGACCGCCTGCACGAGGCAACGCCCTGATGAACAGGTAGGGTCTCGCCGAAGTCACTTTCGGCGGACGGGCGCCTCGGCGAGGAAGGACCATGCTCTCCAGGCTCGGCAATATCTTCCGGGTACCGGACCTGCGCAACAAGGTCCTGTTCACCTTGACCATCGTCGCCCTGTACCAGCTCGGGGCGAACGTCCCCGTGCCCGGGGTCAGTTTCTCGAGGGTCCAGCAGCTGCAGCACGCCGCGGGCGCCTCGGGGGTGCTCGGGTTCCTCAACCTGTTTTCGGGCGGCGCCCTCACCCGGCTCGCCATCTTCGGGCTCGGCGTCATGCCCTACATCACGAGCTCGATCATCATCCAGCTGCTGGCCACGGTGATCCCCAAGCTCGAGGAGTGGAGGGACCAGGGCGCGGTCGGGCAGAAGAAGCTCACCCAGACGACCCGCTACCTCACGGTCGCGCTGGCGCTGATGCAATCGACGGGTCTCGTCTACGTCTTCCACGGCAACGACTCGAGCTTCCTCGGCCTGAGCCAGAGCATCGACCTGATCCCCAACTTCTCGCTGCCGCTCGGAGCCTTCATGGTGCTGTGCCTGACCGCGGGCACCGCCTTTGTCATGTGGCTGGCCGAGCTGATCACCCAGCGGGGCATCGGCCAGGGCATGTCGATCCTCATCTTTGCCAACGTGGTGGCGGGCATCCCGTCGGGTGGCAACGCCATCCTCCAGGAGGGCGGCGACGTCAAGTTCGCGGTGATCATCGCGGTCTCGTTGCTCCTGCTCGTGGCCATCGTCTTCGTGGAGCAGGGGCAGCGCCGGATCCCGGTGACGTTCGCCAAACGTGTCGTGGGGCGCCGCACGACCGGGGGCACGACCACCTACATACCGCTCAAGGTCAATCAGTCCGGGGTGATCCCGATCATCTTCGCGAGCTCCGTCCTGTACATCCCGGTGCTGCTCTCGAACGTCGTCCCCTCGACCAACTTCCGCAACTTCGTCAACCACAACCTCACGCCGACCAGCGGCTTTTACATCACCTCGTACTTCATCCTCATCGTCCTGTTCTGCTTCTTCTACGTCTTCGTGGCGTTTGATCCCCATCAACAGGCCGACATCCTGCGCAAGCAGGGTGGCTTCATCCCGGCGATCCGGCCGGGCCCGCAGACCGAGCGCTACTTCTCCCACGTCCTGAGCCGCCTCACCGTCCCGGGCTCCCTGTTCCTGGCGACGGTGGCCGTCCTGCCGTCGGTGCTCATGGCGGCGTGGAACATCAACCGGTTCCCGTTCTACGGGACCACCCTGCTGATCTCCGTCGGGGTCGCCCTGGAGACGATGAAGCAGATCGACAGCCAGTTGATGATGCGCAACTACGAGGGATTCCTTAAGTAGGGGCTGGTGGTTCCCGGGGTACGAATCGTGGTGCTCGGCAAGCAGGGGGCCGGAAAGGGGACGCAGTGCGTGCGACTTTCCCACCATTACGTGGTGGCCCACATCTCCACGGGCGACATGCTGCGGGCCGCGGTCAAGGCCGGGACCGAGCTCGGTGAGCGGGCCAGAGCGGAGATGGACCGCGGCAACCTGATCCCCGATACCCTCGTCATGGAGATGGTGGAGAGCCGGCTGAGCGAGCCCGATACCCGGCGCGGCTTCGTGCTCGACGGCTGCCCACGCACCACCGCCCAGGCCGAGATGCTGGAGGACCTGCTCTTCCCGATGCACCTCGACCTGGCCATCGACATCGACGTCCCGACCTCGGCCGTGCTCCGCCGGCTGGCCTCTCGCCGGGTGTGCGCCGACTGCGGCACCAACTACTCGGTGGCGACCCCGCCGACCACCCCGTGGATCTGTGACGTGTGCGGCGGCGACGTCGTGCAGCGGGAGGACGACAAGGAGGAGGCCATCGCCCGCCGGCTCGAGCTCTACGAGCGCCAGACGGCGCCGCTGATCGACTGGTACCGGGAGCGGGGCCTGCTCCACCGCGTCTACGGGGTCGGCTCGCCCGACGCGGTCACGGGAAGGATGGTGCGGGTCATCGAGGAGCGCCGCCGCAGGGGGCCGGTCCGGTGAGGCGCCGGCCGGAGGAGATCGCCAAGATGCGCCGTGCCGGTCTGGTGGTGGCCGAGATGCTCGACGTCACCTCCGAGGCCGCGAAGCCCGGGGTGACCACCCGGGAGCTGGATCGCCTCGCTCGAGAGGTGCTCGAGCGGCGGGGGGCCACCTCGAACTTCCTCGGCTACCACGGGTTTCCGGCGGTGATCTGCACGTCGCCCAACAGCATGATCGTGCACGGGATCCCCGGCGACTACGAGCTCCAGGACGGAGACATCCTGTCGCTCGACTGCGGCGCCATCATCGAGGGCTACCACGGCGACGCCGCCCGCACGGTCCCCGTGGGGGAGGTCTCGGCCGAGGCCCGCCGCCTGCTCGAGGTGACCAACCGCAGCCTCTGGGCCGGGATCGAACAGCTGCGGCCGGGTCAGCGGCTCCACGAGGTCGGCCGGGCGGTACAGCAGGTCGCCGAGGAAGCCGGCTACTCGGTGGTGCGCGAGTACGTCGGCCATGCCATCGGCACCGCAATGCACGAGCAGCCCCAGGTCCCCAACTATTGGCCGGGCAGCCCGGGGCCCACGCTCAAGCGCGGCATGGTCTTTGCCGTCGAGCCCATGGTCAACCTGGGGACCGCGGAGACCAGGGTGCTCGACGACCAGTGGAGCGTGGTCACGGCCGACGGGAAGCTCTCGGCCCACTTCGAGCACTCGATCGCCGTCACCGACGACGGTCCCGAGGTGTTGACCCTGGCCTGAGAGGGCTCAGGGCTCCTCCGCGCCCCGGGTCGGCCGTCGGTCCGCCAGCGCCCGGGCCCGGCTCGCCAGCCCGGCCACCCCGAGCAGCCCGGCCACCTCCTCGAAGGCCGCCGTCGGCCCCTCCCAGCGCAGGTCCTCGGGGCGCCGGAGCAGGCTCCGGTCCACCCTCAGGGTCGCCAGATCGCGGAAGAGCTCCGCCAGGGGCCGCTCCTCGGCCAGCCGCTCGGCCAGGCGGGGGGCGCCCCGCACCGACCTCCGCACCCCGGGGTCCCATTCCGCCACCAGGTCCGGTATCGCCTCCAGGGTCCCGTAGTGGGCGAGCACGAGTGAGGCGGAGCGCTTGCCCCAGCCGGCCAGCCCGGGAAATCCGTCGGCAGAGTCGCCGACCAGCGCCAGCCAGTCGGGGATGGAGCGGGGAGGAACCTCGTAGCGCTCGAGCACGCCGTCCTCGTCGATGAGCCGCCCCTGCCGGCGGTCCAGCTGGACGATGCGGCGCCCCCGCACCGCCTGGGCCAGGTCCTTGTCGGGCGTGCAGATCACCACCTGCTCGACGTCCGGGTCGTCTCCGGCCACCGCAGCGGCCGAGGCGAGGGCGTCGTCGGCCTCGAGCTCGACCATCGGCCAGACCGTGACGCCGAGCGCCACCAGGGAGGACTCGAGAAGGGGGAACTGCCCCAGGAGCTCGGGGGGCACCCCGGCCGACGTCTTGTAGCCCGGCCACCGCTCGTTGCGGAAGGACTCGATCACGTGGTCGGTCGCCACCCCGAGGTGGGTGGCCCCCTCCGCCAGCATCGTGACGAGGGAGGCCAGCACCCCGCCGACGGCGGCCACCTCCGTCCCACCCGGCCCCTTGCGGGACGGCTGGCCGTAGTAGTGCCGGAAGAGCTCGTAGGTGCCGTCGACCAGGTGGACGCGGATAGGCTGAGCTTGGCACCGTTCCGGCCTTCCCTGCCCCCGCCGGGGCTCCACCGGGCCTCCTGGCCCAAGTTCCCCGGGGGCTCGGAACGGGGCCCTGCTGGCCCAAGCCCCGGGATTTCGACCGGGGCCTGCTGGCAGAGCCCGGTAAGCGCGGTAAGCTATTTGTTCGGCTCCGCGCCCCGGCCCGATGGTCCCTGACCGAAGGTCACCAGCGCAGGGAACCCCGTTCTCCCGGAGGCGGCCACGCGCCTTCCGAGGCGGACGGTCCCGAGGTCCGGGCACGTACCGGGCCGGGAGCAGCAAGGGTCAACGAACCGAGGAGAAGTCACCTGCCCAAGCCCAAGGAAGATGCGATCGTGCTGGAGGGAACGGTAGTCGAATCCCTCCCCAACGCCATGTTCCGCGTCGAGCTCGAGAACCGCCACCAGGTGCTGGCGCACAGCTCGGGCAAGATGCGCATGCACCGAATCCGTATCTTGCCTGGTGACAAGGTGCAAGTCGAGATCACGCCCTACGACCTCACCCGGGGGCGGATCACCTACCGGTACAAGTAAGGACGGGTGTAGCGATGAAGGTGCGACCAAGCGTCAAGCCGATCTGTGAGAAGTGCAAGGTCGTCCGCCGTCGCGGGCGGGTGGTCGTCATCTGCGACAACCCCCGTCACAAGCAGCGCCAGGGCTGAGACAGGATCCAGGGGAACAGGGGAGCTGATGGCTCGAATTGCAGGAGTGGACATCCCTCGGGAGAAGCGCCTCGAGGTGTCGTTGACCTATATCTACGGCGTCGGGCGCACGACGGCCCGCCAGATCTGTGAGGCAACCGACGTCGGCCGCGACACCAGGGTGCGGGACCTGACCGACGAGGAGGTCACCCGCCTGCGCAACTACATCGACAGCTCGCTCGAGGTCGAGGGGGACCTGCGCCGGGACGTCTCCCAGGACATCAAGCGCAAGATGGAGATCAACTGCTACCAGGGCCTCCGTCACCGCAGGGGACTGCCGGTGCACGGCCAGAGGACCCACACCAACGCGAGGACCCGCAAGGGCCCTAAGAAGACGGTCGCCGGCAAGAAGAAGGTGCGCAAGTAGATGCCCAGGCCCACCAAGCAGCAGGGTCGCCGCACCCGCCGGCGGGAGCGCAAAAACGTCGCCTACGGCGTGGCGCACATCAAGAGCTCGTTCAACAACACCATCGTCTCCATCGCCGACCCGGAGGGCAATGTGCTCGCCTGGGCCTCGGCCGGCAACGTGGGCTTCAAGGGCTCCCGTAAGTCGACGCCGTTTGCGGCCCAGCTGGCGGCCGAGGCGTGCGCCCGTCGGGCCATGGAGCACGGCGTTCGCAAGGTCGACGTCCTGGTGCGTGGCCCGGGCTCTGGCCGGGAGACGGCCATCCGCTCGCTGGCGGCGGTGGGCATCGAAGTAGTCGGGATCAAGGACGTGACCCCGATTCCGCACAACGGCTGCCGCCCCAAGAAGCGCCGCCGGGTCTGAGGAGGAACAAGGCGTGGCTCGATACACCGGACCGGTCTGCCGGCTCTGCCGGCGGGAGCGGACCAAACTGTTCTTGAAGGGGGAGCGCTGCTACTCGCTCAAGTGCCCCGTCTCCGAGGCGGTCACCGACCGTCACAGCCGGGCCTACCCGCCCGGCGAGCACGGGCGCGACCGGATGCGCCAGGGCTCCGAGTACCTGACCCAGCTGCGGGAGAAGCAGAAGGCCCGCCGGATCTACGGCGTGCTCGAGCGACAGTTCCGCAACCTCTACGAGGAGGCCAACCGCCAGGGCGGCATCACGGGCGAGAACCTCCTGCGCATGCTGGAGCAGCGGCTGGACAACGTCGTGTTCCGCGCCGGGTGGGGCGCCAGCCGGTCCCAGGCGCGCCAATTCGTTCGCCACGGTCACGTCCTCGTCGACGGCAAGCGCGTGACGATCCCGAGCTACCGGGTCAAGAAGGGCCAGAAGGTCTCGCTGCGCACCGACGCACGGACCATGTTCCCGGTCCGCCGCAACATGGACACCCTCGAGCGCCAGCTGCCGCCGTGGCTGCAGACCGACGACGGAGGGTTCGCAGTAGAGGTCCTCAACCCGCCGCTGCGCGAGCACATCGACGAGCCCCTGCAAGAGCAGCTCATCGTCGAGCTCTATTCCAAGTAATCCATCGAGGAGTCACCGAACGATGCTCATCATCCAACGTCCGTCCGTCGAGGCGATCGACGAGGAACAGGACCACCGCCAGCGGTTCGCCGTCGGCCCGCTCGATCCGGGCTTCGGCCACACCCTCGGCAACTCCCTGCGTCGCACCCTGCTCTCCTCGGTCCCCGGGGCGGCCGTCTCCCAGGTGCGCTTCGACGAGGCGCTGCACGAGTTCACCACCCTGCCGGGTGTCAAGGAGGACGTCACCGAGATCATCCTCAACCTGAAGGACCTCCTGATCCGGATGGAGACGGACGAGCCGGTCACCCTCCGCCTCGACAAGCGCGGTCCGGGCGAGGCCCTGGCCGGCGACTTCAGCACGCCGGCGGGGGTCGAGATCCTCAACCCCGCCCTTCGGCTGGCCACCATCAACGCCAAGGGCCGCCTGGCGGTCGACGTGACCGCGGAGCGTGGCCGGGGCTACGTCTCGGCGGAGCGCAACAAGCGGACCACGGCGATCGGCGTGATCCCGGTCGACGCCATCTTCTCGCCGGTGCGCCGGGTGACCTACGACATCGAGCCGGTGCGGGTCGAGCAGTCGACCGACTTTGACCGGCTGGTCCTCGACATCGAGACCGACGGGACGCTGCGTCCCCGAGAGGCCCTGGCCTCGGCCGGGGACACCCTGCGGACGCTGGTCGGGCTGGTGGCCGACCTGGAGGAGGCGCCGCAGGGCCTCGAGCTCGGCGAGGCCGGCAGCGGTGCCGGTGGCTCGCCGGACCTCGACCTGCGCATCGAGGACCTCGACCTCTCGGAGCGGCCCCGCAACTGCCTCAAGCGGGCCCAGATCAACACGGTGGGCGAGCTGTTGCAGCGCAGCGTGGACGACCTTCTGAGCATCACCAACTTCGGCCAGAAGTCGCTCGACGAGGTCCTCCAGCGGCTGGACGAGCGCGGGCTCGCGCTCCGCTCGAGCTGATGCTCGGCACTCCGAAAAAGGGTCACCGGCTGGGATCGGACGCGGCCCACCAGCGCGCCATGATGGGCAACCTGGTGGCCTCGCTCATCGCGGCCGAGTCGCTGGTGACCACGGAGACCAAGGCCAAGACCGTGCGCCCGGTGGTGGAGAAGTGCATCACGGCCGCCCGCAAGGGCGGCATCCACCAACACCGCCAGGTGGTGGCGCTCATCCGGGACAAGGACATGGCCAAGAAGCTGTTCGACGAGATCGCCCCCCGCTATGCAGAGCGTCCGGGCGGGTACACCCGGATCCTCAAGCTGGGACCGCGCCCGGGGGACAACGCCCCCATGGCGCGGATCGAGCTGGTCTGAGCTCAGGGGTTCCCCCGGGCGAGGGTCCGGTGGCGCAAGTTACGGCCGACCCAGCCGACCCGCCGGCGCTCCGTCGGTGGCGACTCCTCGTGGCCTACAACGGGCGACGTTTTCGTGGCTTCGCCGAACAGGACGGCGTGCCGACCGTGGCGGGCGAGCTGGCGGCGGCCTTGAAGAGGGCGGCCCGGATGGCCGAGGCCCCCACGCTCACGTGCGCCGGGAGAACCGACGCCGGGGTCCACGCGCGGGGCCAGGTGGTGCAGGTCGACCTCCCCTCACCCCTGCCCGTGCTGCGCCGCCGGGGCCTCGAGTGGGAGATGACGGGCCGGGACCTGGTCAGCGCCCTCAACCGCCAGATCGCGCCCGACGTCGTCGTCCGGGCCGCCGAGCCGGCGCCGCCGGGCTGGGACGCCCGCCGCTCGGCCACCGCCCGCCGCTACCGCTACCTGGTGTGGAACTCCCCCTGCCCCGACCCGCTCCTCGACCCGCTGGTCTGGCACGTGCCCGAGCCCCTCGACCTGGCCGCGATGCGGGGCGCATCGGACGCCCTCGAGGGAGAGCACGACTTTCGGGGCTTCTGTCGGCGCCCGCCCGGCACGTCGGCCGACCAGCCGATCCTCCGCAGGGTGCGGCGCACCTCGTGGCACGAGCTGCCCCCGCCTGCGGGCGCAGACGGCGACGCCGAGGCGGCTCCCGGGGGAGAGGGCCGGCTCCTGCGCTTCGACATCGAGGCCGACGCCTTTTGTCACCAGATGGTCCGGTCCCTGGTGGCGGTCCTCGTGGAGGTCGGGCGGGGCCGCGAACGGGTGGCCGGCGTGGTGGCCCGTCTCCGCAGCGGCGAGCGGGCCGGCGCGCCCCGACCGGCTCCGCCGTGCGGGCTTTGCCTGGTGGCCGTGCGGTATCCCCAGGGCGAGGCTATGCTGGTGAGCCGGTCCTGACTCCGTAAGCCCGCCCAGCGCGCACGTGTTGCCGGCAGTCGATTGCGCGGACTTCGAAGAGATCTCTGACAAGGAGCGTCATCCGTGCGCACGTACGCACCAAAGCCCCAAGACTTCGAGCGCGCCTGGCACGTCGTCGACGCCGACGGCCTGGTGCTCGGGCGCCTGGCGAGCGAGGTGGCACGAATCCTGCGAGGCAAGCACCGCCCCTACGTGGCCCCCTACCTCGACACGGGTGACCACGTCATCGTCGTCAACGCCGCCAAGGTCGTGATGACCGCCGGCAAGGCACGGCGCACCATGGCCTATCGCCACAGCGGCTATCCCGGTGGGCTCTCCGAGCGTTCCTACGCACAGCTGCTCGAGGAGCGACCCGAGGAGGTCGTGCGGCAGGCGGTCCGCGGGATGCTCCCAAAGACGCGCCTGGGCCGCCAGATGCTGACCAAGCTCAAGGTCTACGCCGAGGAGGACCATCCCCACGCCGCGCAGTCGCCGCAGCCCCTCGAGCTGCCGACGGCCCGCAGGGCCTCCTGAGCATTCGATAGAGGAGTTGGACCATGCCCGCACCCCTGTGCCAAAACACCGGCCGCCGCAAGGAGGCCGTCGCCCGCGTCCGGTTCCGCCCCGGGCAGGGCACCATCACGGTGAACCGTCGGACCTTCGAGTCCTTCTTCCCCTCGGCCACGCACCGCATGCTGGCGACCGAGCCGCTCCGGGTGACCAACCACCTCGAGTCCTACGACATCGACGCGACGATCGACGGCGGCGGCACCTCCGGTCAGGCGGGGGCGTTGCGCCTCGGCATCGCCCGAGCTCTCTGCGAGCTCGAGCCCGAGCTGCGCCCGGTCCTCAAGCGTTCCGGGCTGCTCACCCGTGACGCCCGGATCAAGGAGAGCAAGAAGTACGGGCTGAAAAAGGCCCGCAAGGCGCCGCAGTACTCCAAGCGGTAGTGGCTCGACCTCCCTTTGGCACCGACGGGCTCCGTGGGGTCGCCAACGTCGAGCTGACGCCGGAGCTCGCGCTCGCCGTCGGTCGTGCCGTAGCGAGGATCATCCCCGCGCCCCTCTTCCTCGTCGGTCGCGACACCCGCAGGTCGGGCCCCCTGCTGCAGGCGGCCCTCTCTGCCGGCATGGCCTCGGAGGGGGCCGACGTGCTGGACGTCGGGGTCCTGCCGACGCCCGGCGTCGCCTTCCTGGCCGAGCAGCGTCAGGCCCCGGGGGCGGTCCTCTCCGCCTCGCACAACCCCTATGCCGACAACGGGATCAAGCTCTTCGACGTCGGGGGCACCAAGCTCCCGGTCGACACGGAGGTGGCGCTCGAGCGGGAGTTGGACGCCCTGATCGCCGACCCCGACCGTCCGCCGCGCCGGCCGGTGGGCCAGGGGCTCGGCGGGATCGTCACCGACCCGGCGGTCGCCGGCGAGTACCGCCATCACCTCCGTAGCGCCATCTCCGGGCGCCGCCTCGAGGGCCTGAGGGTGGTGCTCGACGGCGCCAACGGTGCCGCGAGCGTGGTGGCCCCGGAGGTTTTCGCCGCCCTCGGCGCCACCGTGCATGCGCTCAACTGCGAGCCCGACGGCGTCAACATCAACGAGCACTGCGGCTCCACCGATCCCGGTGACCTGCAGCGCTTGGTGGTGGAGGAGGGCGCGCACCTCGGGCTCGCCTTCGACGGCGACGCCGACCGGCTGGTGGCGGTCGACGACGGGGGGACCGCGATCGACGGCGACCAGCTCCTGGCGCTCTTCGCCGAGGACCTCCGGTCCCGCGACGAGCTCGCCGGCAACACCGTCGTGGTGACCGTCATGTCCAACCTCGGGCTCCGCCTCGCCCTGGCCGCCAGGGGGATCGAGGTGGCGGAGACCCCCGTGGGCGACCGCAACGTGCTCGCCGCGCTCGAGTCCGGGGGATGGTCGCTCGGCGGAGAGCAGTCCGGGCACATCGTCTTCCGGGACCGCGCCACGACGGGCGACGGCATCCTGACGGCGATCGTGCTGGGGGACCTCGTCGTCCGCCAGCAGCGTTCCCTGGCGGAGTTGGTGGACGGCCTGATCGACCGGGTGCCCCAGGTGCTGGTCAACGTGCGGGCGGTCGACCCCTGGGGCCTGGTCGAGGCCGAGCCCGTCCGGCGGGCGGTGGCAGAGGTCGCGGAGCGGCTCGGCGAGAAGGGCCGGGTCCTCGTGCGGGCGAGTGGCACCGAGCCGCTCGTGCGGATCATGGTGGAGGCGGTGCTCGAGGAAGACGCCACGTCGGCGGCCGACC
Source organism: uncultured Actinomycetes bacterium (assembly GCA_963773635.1). Classification (GTDB taxonomy): domain Bacteria; phylum Actinomycetota; class Acidimicrobiia; order Acidimicrobiales; family RAAP-2; genus CAVZBW01. Next base: position 3,134,896 of record CAVZBW010000005.1, read on the forward strand.
ATCTGGCCGAGGTGGTCTCCGGGGTGCGGCAACGCTCGGAGGACTAGGGACCCGATGCTCCCGGTCCTGACCGTCGAGGAGATGCGGGCGGCAGATGCGGCCACCATCCGCCACGTGCCGGAGGCCACCCTCGTCCAGCGGGCCGGGACCGCGGCGGCGCACTGCGCGATGCGGATGATGGGCGGTGCCTACGGGCGCCGGGTCCTCGTGCTCGCGGGCAAGGGCAACAACGGGGCCGACGGCAGGGTGGCCGGGGCACGCCTCTCGGCCCGGGGGGCCCGGGTCGTGGTCGCCGGGCCGGGCGACGACGTGCCGTCCGGGGGCTTCGACCTCGTCGTCGACGCGGTGCTCGGGACCGGCTTCCGGGGCAGCTACGACGCACCACCCGTGCCGGCCGGGAGCCGGGTGCTGGCCGTGGACATCCCCTCCGGCGTGGCCGGGGACAGCGGGGAGGCCCCCGGCCGGCCGCTGCCGGCGGACCGCACGGTGACCTTCGCGGCGTGGAAGCGCGGTCTCCTGCTCGCTGAGGGCAGGCGACTCGCCGGCCAGGTGGAGGTCGCCGACATCGGCGTGCCCCCCGGTGACGCCGCCGCCGCCCTCGTCGAGGACCGGGACGTGCGCGTCCTCCTGCCCCGGCGGCCCCAGCAGGCCCACAAGTGGATGACGGGGGTGGCCGTCGTGGCCGGCTCGCCCGGGATGGAGGGGGCCGCGGCGCTCTGCGCGAGCGGGGCGACGCGGGCCGGTGCGGGCATGGTGCGACTCGCCGTCCCCGGCAGCGAGGGAGGGTTGCCCGGCCCGTGGCCCATCGAGGCGGTGCGCCTGCCCCTCCCGCTCCAGGGGTGGGCCGACCGGGTGCTCGACCAGATCGACCGGTGCCGTGCGTTGGTGGTGGGGCCGGGCCTCGGGCGGGACGAGGCGACCCGGTCGGAGATCCGCAGGCTGGTGGCGCGGGCGACCGTGCCGACCGTGGTGGACGCCGACGCCCTCTTCGCGCTGAGCGGAGGTCCGTGGCCCGCGCGGGAGCATGACGACCGGTTGGTGCTCACGCCCCATGACGGCGAGTACCAGCGACTCCTGGGTGCACCGGCCGGTCCCGACCGCATCGGCGCCGCCGAGCGACTGGCCGATCGGATCGGGGCGACGGCGCTGGTCAAGGGATCCGTGACGGCGGTGGCGAGCCCGGTCACCGAGCCCGGTCGACCAAGGGTGCTGCTCGCCACCGCGGGATCTTCGCGACTGGCGACCGCCGGGACCGGGGACGTCCTGGGCGGCGTCATCGGCGCCCTGTTGGCTCGTGGCCTCGAGCCCTCGGTCGCCGCGGCGCTGGGCGCCCACGTGCACGGTCGCGCCGCCTCCCTCGGGCACGCCGAGGGTCTCGTCGCGGGCGACCTCCCGGACCTCGTCGCCCGCTGGCTCTCGGGGGTCTGAGTGGTCCGGGACTGGAACGACCGCAAGAGCGGCGGCCCCGACCCCGGGGATGCCTTCGAGCGCCGGCACCCGAGGCCCGCCTGGGCGGAGATCGACGCCGAGGCGCTCCGCCACAACGCAGCGACGCTGGCCGCCCTGGTCTCGCCGAGCACCCTCTGCGCGGTGGTCAAGGCGGACGGCTACGGGCACGGCGCGAAGGTCGCAGCGGGCGCCGCGACGGCCGGAGGGGCCGTCGGCGTGGCCGTGGCGCTGGTCGAGGAGGGCGTCCGGCTGCGAGACGCCCAGTTCCCCGATCCCGTGCTCCTGCTGTCCGAGCCACCGCCCGGATCCGAGCGCGAGGTGGTCGAGCTCGGGCTGGAGGCGACGGTGTGCAGCGTGGGAGCCGTGCAGCGCCTGATCGACGCGGCCCGCGAGCTGGGCAGGCGAGTCCCCGTCCACGTGAAGGTCGACACCGGGATGCACCGGCAGGGGGCTTCCCCCGGGGAGGTCGCCGGGATCTGCGAGCTCGTGGCGGCCGGGGCGCCGTTGCTCGTCGCCGCCGGGCTGTGGACCCACCTGGCGGTGGCCGACGGGGCGTCGGCGGACGACCGGGCCTTCACCGCCGAGCAACTGCGCCGGTTCGAGGACGTCCGTCGCCGGCTGGCCCAGCGCGGCCTCGAGCCAAAGGTGTCGCACGTCGCCAACAGCGCCGGCGCCATCGCCGTCCCCTCGGCCCGCTATCAGATGGTGCGCTGCGGCATCGCCCTCTACGGCTACCCGCCGTCGGAGGGCGTCCGGGAGGATCTCGCCCGGCAGGCTCCCGGGGCGACGCTCCGGCCGGTGCTGTCGCTCAAGGCGAGGGTGGCCGCGGTGCGCGAGCTGGCGGCCGGCGACCGGCCTTCCTACGGGCGACTCCGTCCGTTGCCCACCCGTTCGCTGGTGGCCACGGTGCCCCTCGGGTACGCGGACGGCGTCGCCCGGGCGCTCTTTGCCGGCGGGGCCGAGGTCCTGATCGGCGGGCGGCGGCGTCCGCTGGCCGGGATGGTGACGATGGACCAGATCGTGGTCGACTGCGGCGAGGACGCCCACGTTGCCGTCGGCGACGAGGTCGTGCTGATCGGACGCCAAGGTGCCGAGGAGATCACCGCCGAGGAGTGGGCCGCTCGCACCGGCACGATCAGCTACGAGGTCCTGACGGCGATCGGGCCCCGGGTGCCCCGGCGCGTGGTGGGGGCCGAGTCCGAGGACGCGTTCGAGTCCGACGACGAGGACGAGTCGGCGGGAACGCGACAGCGGATCGGACGCTGGATGCAAGACGCCCGCCTGCGCTGAGGCGGGAGGGTCGGGCTCGGTCTCGCCCGGTCGGCCCTACGATGGTCCCGCATGCGCAAGCGATGGATCGCCGTCACGGCGCCCATCGTGGCTGCCGCCGTCGGAGCGACCGGGTACGCGGTCTACCGGGCGGGCGGCAGGCGGTGGCGGGCCGACGAGGAGCAGCTGGTGGCGGCCGGCCTCTCCTTGCCCAGTGACCTGGAACATCACTTCGTCCGCACCGACGACGGCGGCCGGATGCACGTGGTCGAGCGTGGGTCGGGCCCGCCGGTCGTGCTCCTGCACGGGGTCGGGCTCTCGGCCGCCGTGTGGGCCTACCAGCTCCGGCAGCTCTCGGCGTCGCACCGGGTCGTCGCGCTGGACGTGCGGGGCCATGGCCAGTCGTTGGCCGGCCTCGGCGGGTACTCGATGGACCGGCTCGGCGACGACCTGCTGACGGTCCTGCGCGCCCTCGACATCCGTCGCGGCGTGCTCGCCGGGCACTCCATGGGCGGGATGATCTCCCTGCGCCTGGCCTGTCGTCGCCCCGACGACCTCTCCGCTCACCTGGTGGCGTTGGCCCTGGTGGCGACCCAGGCCGGTCCCCTCGTCACCGGTCCCGGCCACGCGCGGAGGGCCGAGCGGCTGGCCGCGCTCACCCGCCGCACGTTGCAGACGTCCAACCGGCTGGGCCTGAGCGTGCACCCGGGCGGCGACCTCGGGGCCTGGGCGGCCCGGCTGGCCTTCGGGCAGCACCCCCGTCCCGAGCACGTCGAGCTCGCCCGGTCGCTGTTCGTCGCGACGCCCGACGAGACCCTCGCCGAGCTCTACGCCACCATCGTCGGCTTCGACGTGCGCCGCGACCTCGGGACCATCAAGCTCCCGAGCACCATCGTCGTCGGCAGCCGCGACGTGCTCACCCCGGTCCGCTCGGCGCGGCTCTTGCAGCGCTCGATCGGCGGCTCGGAGCTCGTGCGGCTGCCCGGGGCCGGGCACATGCTGATGCTGGAGCGAGCCCAGGAGTTGAACCAGCTGCTCGCGGACCTGGCGAGCGCGTCCGTGCCGGCCACCGCCTGAGTGGCCGCAGGTACCATTCCCCGGGTGTCCGCGGACGGGTCCCTGGACTTTCTCGACGAGGTGCGCGTCGAGGCCACCTCGTGCACCCGCTGCCGCCTGGCCGAGCGCCGCACCCAGGTGGTCTTTGGGGTCGGCGACCCCCGGGCGGAGCTGATGTTCGTCGGCGAGGGTCCCGGGCGTGACGAGGACCTTGCCGGGGAGCCCTTCGTGGGCCGCTCGGGCCGGCTGCTCGATCGCCTCATGGCCGAGGAGCTCGGCATGGACCGCTCCGCCTGCTACATCGCGAACGTCGTCAAGTGCCGTCCGCCCGACAACCGCGACCCTCGTCCCGACGAGATCGAAGCCTGTTCGCCCTATCTCGAGAAGCAGCTCGAGCTGATCTCCCCTCGCGTCGTGGTCACCCTCGGCAACTTCGCGGCGCGGCAGTTGTTGCAGACCACCCAGGGGATCCGCGCCCTGCGCGGCAAGACCTACCCGTTCCGCGGGGGTCACCTCGTGCCCACCTACCACCCGGCCGCCGCGCTGCGATCCGGCGGCGAGGTGCTCGCCGAGATGCGGGCCGATCTCGTGCGCGCCAAGCGGCTCCTGCGCGGGGCACGTTGAGCCGTGGCGGAGCCCGTCACCGTGATCCGCTCGCGCTCCGCCGGGGACACCCGGCGGTTGGCCGCCGCTCTGGCGGGGGCGTGCCGCCCGGGTGACGTGCTCCTCCTCGTCGGTGGCCTCGGCGCCGGCAAGACCACCTTCGCCCAGGGGCTCGCGGCCGGTCTCGGCGTGCGCGAGCGCGTCACGAGCCCGACCTTCACGCTCGTGCGCCAGTACCGCACCGGCCGCTCCGACGGCATCGTCGAGCTGCTCCACGCCGACGTCTACCGGCTCGAGGACCTGGAGGAGATCGAGGATCTGGCGCTCGACGAGTTGGTGGAGGACGGTGCGGTCGCCGCGGTGGAATGGGGCGAGCGGGCGGCCCCGCTGCTCGGTTCCGACGCCCTCGTCGTCGAGCTCGTGCGCGACCGCCCCGGCGCCGGCGAGGAGCCGGGCGAGGCTGGCGTCAATGTCAACGGCGCCCTCGCCGACGGCGCCCTCGCCGACGAGGCCCGGACGATCGCCCTGCGAGCCGTGGGGCCGCGCTGGCGGGAACGGGCGGGCGAGGTGGCCGACCTCGCCCGCGCCCTGCAGCGGACCTGAGCCATGCGTCTCCTGGCCCTGGAGACGGCCACCGACCTGGTGGGGGCGGCGGTCGCGGTCGACGCGGTGGCGACCGCCGCCTGCTGGTCGATCGGGCGGCGCCGGCACGCCGAATCCCTCGCCCCGATGGTCCACGACGTCTGCCGGCACTCCGGCGTCGAGCTGCCGGATCTCGACGCGATCGCCGTCGACGTCGGCCCTGGCCTCTTCACGGGGCTGCGGGTCGGGTTGGCCATGGCCAACGCCCTCGGCGCCTCCCTCGGGATCGGTGTGCTCGGCGTCGGCAGCCTCGACACGTTGGCGCAGGGGGCCGCCGACGGCGGCTGGCGCGGCGAGCTGGTGTCGGTGGTCGACGCCCGCAGGGGCCAGGTCTTCGTGGCGCGCTTCGCCGTCTCCGACGACGGCTCGGTGCGAAGGCTCGGGGTCCCGGGCCGCTGTCGCCCCGACGGACTGCCCGAGCTGCTGAGCCCCGCCGGTGGCCCGGCGGGAGAGGTTCTCGCGGTGGGCGACGGCGCCCTCCGATACGCCGAGCAGCTCGGCGACGTCCCGGGCGTGCGGCTGGCCGGCCCGTCCGTGACCTTTCCCTCCCCGCCCGTGCTCGCCTCCCTCGCCTCGCGGCGCGCGGTGAGAGAGGGACTGCCCGAGCCGGGCGTGCCGGCCCAGCCCGAGTACCTGAGGGCGCCCGACGTGAACGTCGGCTGGGTGCGCAGGAGCGGGGCATGAGCGAGCCGTTGCGCTTCGGCAAGCTCCGGCGGCGCGACCTGGGCGACGTGTTGCGCATCGAGCGCCAGGCCTTCCCCGAACCCTGGAGCGCGCAGGTCTTCGCCTCGGAGCTCGCCCTGCGACGCGGGCGCGCCTACCGGGTTGCACGCATCGGGCGGGAGATCGTCGGCTACTTCGGGGTGATGTTCGTCGACGACGAGGCGCACATCACCACCATCGCCGTGGCCCCGGGCCACCAGGGCCACGGGCTGGGCGCCGCGCTCATGCTCGAGGTGGTGCGCATCTCCCTCGAGCAGGGGGCCGACTCGCTGTCGCTCGAGGTGGCGACCGGCAACGAGCGGGCCCAGGCGCTGTATCGCCGCTTCGGGCTGGCGCCCATCGGCATCCGCAAGAACTACTACCCGGCGACCGGGGAGGATGCCATCGTGATGATGGTCCACGAGCTCTCGTCGGACCGCTACGCCCGCCGGTTGGAGCGCATCCAGGGCCGCTTACCATCAACCGGATGAGGGGCCACCGGTGAGGGTGCTCGGGATCGAGACGTCCTGCGACGAGACGGCAGCGGCCGTGGTGGAGGACGGTCGCCGGGTCCTGTCGTCCGTGGTGTCGAGCCAGGTGCCGCTGCACGCTCCCTTTGGGGGGGTCGTGCCCGAGCTCGCCGGCCGGGCCCATCTCGAGCGAGTGGGAACGGTGGTCGCCCGGGCCCTCGAGGAGGCCGGTGCCGGGGGAGTGCGCGGAGCCCGGCCGGGGGCCAACGGGGCGCTCGCCGTCGGTGAGCGCCCGGCCATCGACGCGATCGCGGTCACCCGCGGCCCCGGCCTCGTCGGAAGCCTCCTCGTCGGGGTGAGCACCGCCAAGGGTCTGGCCATGGGCTGGGGTCGGCCGATGATCGGGGTCAACCACCTCGAGGCGCACCTGTTCGCGAGCAGCCTCGAGTACCCGGAGCTGGAGGGGCCGGTCGTGGTGCTCCTCGTCTCGGGCGGCCACACGCTGCTCGTCCTGCTCGAGGAGCTGGGCCGCTACCGGGTGCTGGGCGAGACCCTCGACGACGCCGCCGGCGAGGCCTACGACAAGGTGGCGCGCTACCTGGGTCTGGCCTACCCCGGGGGCCCGGCCATCGACCGGGTGGCGCAGGACGGCGACCCCCGGGCCTTCGAATTCCCCCGTGCGCTCCGGGACCAGGGCTACGACTTCTCCTTCTCGGGTCTCAAGACGGCCGTGGTGCGGACCGTCGAGGCCCACCCGGAGGCCAAGACGGAGGACGTCGCCGCGTCGTTCCAGGAGGCGGTGGTCGACGTGCTGATGCTCAAGGCTCGCCGGGCGGTGGCCGAGTACGGGGCCCGAGGCCTCTGCCTGGCGGGCGGGGTCGCCGCCAACTCGCTCCTGCGCAGCCGCACCGAGCTGGCGTGCGCCGAGGACGGCGTCAGGGCCTACGTCCCCAGCCGGGCCATGTGCACCGACAATGCCGCCATGGTGGCGGCGGCCGGGTGGTGGCACCTCTGCCATCCGGCGCCCTCCGGGGCGCCTGCGGGGTCGGATCCGGCCGGGGACGAGGCGGGATGGGCACTCGGGGTGGACCCGGGGCTCTCCCTGGTCGGTCGCGGCCCATCGAGCCCGTGACCGGGCGGGGGCGGCCGGGCGGGCCCCAGGGGACCCTGTTGCCGACCCGCCATCGAGGCACTACATTGGCACTCGCAAGGTTTGAGTGCTAACGAGTGCCAAGGAGGCGCGCACCGATGAAGTTGCACCCCCTCGACGATCGGATCGTTGTTCGGCCAGGTGAGTCCGAGGAGACCACCGCGTCCGGGCTGGTCATCCCCGACACCGCCAAGGAGAAGCCCCAGCAGGGCGAGGTGCTCGCGGTCGGCCCCGGCCGGCGCGCAGAGAACACCGGCGAGCTGATTCCCCTCGAGGTCAAGGTCGGGGACACCGTCGTCTACTCCAAGTACGGCGGCACCGAGATCACCGTGGAGGGAGAGGATCTGCTGATCCTGTCCGGCCGCGACGTCCTGGCCAAGGTCGACAAGTAGCTCCGGCGGCCCTCCGCCCGGCCGGTCGGCCGGGCGGGCCGCAACCAACGGGTCGTCCCATGGGTCGTGCGGGCCCTCGGCGACGGCTGCCGACCAGAGGCCTCCGGGGCGGGGCCCCCACGAGAGACCGAGAAGAGAACGCCCGAGAAGAGAACGCGCAGACCACGCGACGGAAATCGCGGAGACAGGAGAGCAAGCAGGCTCATGGCAAAGATCCTTAAGTACGACGAGGCCGCTCGGCGCGGACTCGAGGCCGGCGTGGACCGGCTGGCCAACACCGTGAAGGTCACGCTCGGGCCCAAGGGCCGCAACGTGGTCATCGAAAAGAAATTCGGCGCCCCCACGATCACCAACGACGGAGTCTCCATCGCCCGCGAGATCGAGCTCGAGGACCCCTTCGAGAACATGGGCGCGCAGCTCGTCAAGGAGGTGGCCACCAAGACCAACGACGTGGCCGGCGACGGGACGACCACCGCGACCGTGCTGGCGCAGGCGCTCATCAGCGAGGGTCTCCGCAACGTGGCGGCGGGCGCCAACCCGACCTCGCTCAAGCGGGGCATCGACCGTGCGGTGAGCGCGGCCGTCGACGCCATCGCCGCGCAGGCGAAGGAGATCGACTCCAAGAACGAGATCGCGCAGGTCGCCTCCATCTCGGCGGGTGACAGCGCCATCGGCGACGTCCTGGCCGACGCCATCGACCGGGTCGGCAAGGACGGGACCGTGACGGTCGAGGAGTCCAACACCTTCGGCCTGGAGCTCGATTTCACCGAGGGCATGCAGTTCGACAAGGGCTTTCTCTCGCCGTACTTCGTCACGGACCCCGAGCGCCAGGAGGCGGTGCTCGACGAGCCGACGATCCTCTTCGCCAACCAGAAGATCTCGGCGGTCCACGACCTCGTGCCCGTCCTCGAGAAGGTGATGCAAACCGGACGCCCGCTGCTCATCGTGGCCGAGGACGTCGAGGGCGAGGCCCTGGCCACGCTGGTGGTCAACAAGATCCGGGGCACCTTCACCTCGGTCGCGGTCAAGGCCCCCGGCTTCGGCGACCGCCGCAAGGCCATGCTCCAGGACATGGCGGTCCTGACCGGCGGCCAGGTGATCACCGAGGAGGTCGGCCTCAAGCTGGAAAACGCCACCGTCGACCTGCTCGGACGCGCTCGCCGGGTCATCGTCACCAAGGACGACACGACCATCGTCGAGGGCACCGGCACGGAGTCAGAGGTCAAGGGGAGGATCGCCCAGATCCGCCGCGAGATCGAGGAGACCGACTCGGACTGGGACCGGGAGAAGCTCCAGGAGCGCCTGGCCAAGCTGGCCGGCGGTGTGGCGGTGGTCAAGGTCGGCGCCGCCACCGAGGTCGAGCTCAAGGAGAAGAAGCACCGCATCGAGGACGCCCTTTCCGCCACCCGTGCCGCCATCGAGGAGGGCATCGTCGCCGGGGGCGGGACGGCCCTCGTGCGGACCCGGCCGGCCATCGCGAAGGTCATCAGCAGTCTGGACGGCGACGAGGCGACCGGGGCACGGATCGTGAGCCGCGCGCTCGAGGAGCCGCTGCGCTGGATCGCCTTCAACGCCGGCCTGGAGGGCGCCGTGCTGGTGCGCGAGGTCGAGCAGGCCGAGGGGTCGACCGGACTCAACGCCCTGACCGGTGAGCTGGAGGACCTGGTCAAGGCCGGCGTCATCGACCCGGCCAAGGTCACCCGGTCCGCCCTGCAAAACGCGGCGTCCATCGCCGGGCTGCTGCTGACCACCGAGGCGCTGGTCGCCGACAAGCCCGAGAAGCCCGACCCCGCAGCCGCCGCCGCGGCCGCCGCCGGCATGGGCGGCATGGGCGGCATGGGCGGCATGATGTGACACCCCTCGGGTGGTGAGCGCTTCCGTGCCGCGCCCCTCGGGGGCGCGACCGGGGGCGCCCGCCCCGTGGGATCGACTGGAGCCGGCGGCCCGTGGGGGTCTCGACGCCGCGCTGGTGCGCCGGCGGCTGGAGCGCGCCGGGCAGGGTGGCCCTCCCCCGGCCATCGAGCAGTGGACGGGCGAGCCGGGGGCGGCGCTCGTCGAGGCCTGGAACGCGCAGGCCGCCCTACCCTCCGCGGTGCTGGTCGCCCTCTTCGAGGAGGACGGCGAGGCCCGGGTGGTGCTCACCCGCCGATCGACCGCGCTGCGCGAGCACAGCGGGCAGGTCAGCTTCCCCGGCGGCCGGATGGAGCCCGGAGAGGACGTCTGGGCGGCCGCCGGCCGGGAGGCGGCCGAGGAGGTCGGCATGGACCCCGGCGACCTCGCCCCGCTCGGCTGGCTCCATCCCGTGACGACGTACTCGTCGCGCTCACTGATCCTCCCGGTCGTGGGGCTGCTCGCGGCGCGTCCCCGCCTCGAGGCCAACCCCCACGAGGTGGACCGCGTCTTCGACGTCTCCCTGGCCGAGCTCGCGGCGGAGGGGACCTTCACCGAGGAGCGCTGGCGCATCCCGGCGCTCGAGGATCGGGGGCAGGGCGGGGACTACCCCGTGTACTTCTACGACGTCGCCGGCGAGAACGTCTGGGGGGCCACGGCCCGCATGCTCACCGAGCTGTTGGTGGTCGCGCTGGGCCTCGCCGCGGCCCCGGAGACGGTGCCGAGATGACGTCGCCGGGGCGCCCCAGGCCCTAGGCTGAGGTATCGCCCGAGAGCTGGCTCGGACCGATCGGAGACCCGTCGGCGCCGACCTCGAGCCGTAGGGGTCGGTGGCCGGCCCGGTGAGGCCGAGACGCATTTCGGCGATGTGTGAGGGCTCCCGGAACCGGAGGAAACCATGGCGGACATCGAGATCGGCATCTTCAAGTCGGGCCGCCGGGCCTACGGCTTCGACGACATCGCCATCGTGCCCAGCCGGCGGACGCGGGATCCCGAGGACGTGGACATCTCCTGGGAGATCGATGCCTACCGGTTCGACCTGCCGCTGCTCGGCGCGGCGATGGACGGGGTGACGAGCCCGCAGACGGCGATCGAGCTGGGACGGCTCGGGGGCTTGGGCGTCCTCAACCTCGAGGGCCTCTGGACCCGCTACGAGGACCCGACGCAGCTCCTGGACGAGATCCGCGACCTCGACGACGAGAAGGCGACGGCGCGCATGCAGCAGATGTACGCCGAGCCGGTCCGGTCGGAGCTCGTGACCGAGCGGATCCGCCAGATGAAGGACGCGGGCATCACGACGGCCGCCTCCGTCACCCCGCAGCGCACCGTCGAGCTGGCCCCGGCCATCCTGGCCGCCGAGCTGGACCTGCTCGTGATCCAGGGCACCGTGGTCTCCGCCGAGCACGTCTCCAAGACGACCGAGCCGCTCAACCTGAAGCGCTTCATCCGGGAGTTCGAGATCCCCGTGATCGTCGGGGGTTGTGCCTCCTACCAGGCGGGCCTCCACCTCATGCGCACCGGAGCGGTGGGCGTGCTGGTCGGCGTCGGCCCGGGCAACGCCTGCACGACCCGGGGCGTCCTCGGCATCGGCGTGCCGCAGGCGACGGCCATCGCGGACGTCGCCGGGGCCCGGATGCGTCACCTGGACGAGACCGGTGTCTACTGCCAGGTCATCGCGGACGGCGGCATGAGCAAGGGCGGGGACATCGCCAAGGCGATCGCCTGCGGGGCCGACGCCGTGATGCTCGGATCGCCGCTGACCTCCGCGGTGGAGGCTCCGGCCCGCGGGTTCCATTGGGGGATGGCCACGTTCCATCCGACCCTGCCGCGCGGCGCTCGTGTCCGCACGGGCGTCCGGGGCTCGCTCGAGGAGATCCTCCTCGGGCCGGCGCACCAGAACGACGGCCGGATGAACCTCTTTGGTGCCCTGCGTGCCGCGATGGCCACCTGCGGCTACGAGAGCGTCAAGGAGTTCCAGAAGGCCGAGGTCATGATCGCCCCCGCCCTCCAGACCGAGGGCAAGGCGTTGCAGCGCGCCCAGGGCGTGGGCATGGGCCATTGAGCGTCCGCCCCCGGCACGCCTCGCCCGCCCGGTGAGCCACGCGTCGAGGGTCGACGTGCTCGAGACCGTCGGGGTCGTGGGGCAAGGTGGGACGCATGTCCATCGGGTGGCGCCGGAAGTGAGCGCCGGGTGCCCCGGCACCATCGAGTGGGAGTGAGCCCAGGCCGGGACACGGTGTGGCGCGACACCCTCTTTGACGACGCCCTCCTGGAGGACGGGGACCCGGAGGAGGGCGCCGACGCCGGTGAGGACGCCCGTGGGGGAGGGGGCGACTCGGGCGAGCCCGAGCACCGCCCCAGCCCGGCCGCGACGACCGCCGCGACGGCGGCCGCGGCAGCCGCGGCGGGCGACCACTGGGGACCCGACGACCTCTTCGAGGCCGGCGAGGAGACGGTGGCTGCGGCGCAGCGCTCGTGGGTCGACGAGAAGGCCGCCGCCCGGTTCGTCGAGGACCTGACCGGCCCTCAGCGCGCCGCGGTCGAGCACCGCGGCGGACCGCTCCTCGTGGTGGCCGGTGCCGGCTCGGGCAAGACCCGGGTGCTCACCCGGCGGGTCGCCCACCTCATGGCCACGGCGGACGCGGCGCCGTGGGAGATCCTGGCCATCACCTTCACCAACAAGGCGGCCAACGAGATGCGCCACCGGGTGGCCGAGCTGGTCGGGCGCCGGGCCCAGCGCATGTGGGTGTCGACGTTCCACTCCGCGTGCCTGCGCATCCTGCGGGCCCACGCCACCCGGCTCGGGTACCGGTCTTCTTTCACCATCTACGACGAGACCGACTCGCGACGCCTGATCGAGCTGGTCGTGGCCGAGCACGGCCTCGATCCGAAACGCCTGCCCCCTCGCTCGGTCGGGGCGGTGATCTCTCAGGCCAAGTCCGAGCTGGTCGACTTCGAGAGCTTCAAGTCGGCCGCGCTGGACGAGGGCGACCCGTACCGTCGCCGCATCGGTGGCGTCTACGCCGACTACCAGCAGCGGCTCCTCGCCGCCAACGCCATGGACTTCGACGACCTCTTGATGGTCACCGTCAACCTCCTCGAGGCCTGCCCGGACGTGCTCGAGCACTACCAGCAGCGCTTCACGCACGTCCTGGTCGACGAGTTCCAGGACACCAACCGGGCGCAGGACGAGCTCGTGCGCCTCCTCGGGCGCGCCCATCGCAACGTGTGCGTGGTGGGCGACGCCGACCAGAGCATCTACCGCTGGCGTGGGGCCGAGGTGCGCAACATCTTGGAGTTCGAGCAGGCGTTTCCCGACGTGACGGTCGTGGCGCTCGAGCAGAACTTCCGCTCCACCAAGACCATTCTCGACGCGGCCAACGCCCTGATCGAGCACAACACGACCCGGCGACCCAAGCACCTCTGGACCGACGGGGAGGCCGGCGCCCCCATCACCCGCTACCGGGCGGAGGACGAGCGGGACGAGGCCGCGTGGGTCGCCCGAGAGGCCCTCCGCCAGCACTCCGACGACCGGCTTCCCTACGGGCAGGTCGCCGTCTTTTACCGGACCAACGCGCAGAGCCGGGTGATGGAGGAGGAGTTCGCCGCCCTGGGCATCCCCTACCGGGTGATCGGCGGGACCCGCTTCTACGACCGCCGGGAGGTCAAGGACCTCCTCGCCTATCTCCGGGTCATCGCCAACCCCGACGACGAGATCTCGGGCCGCCGGATCGTCAACGTCCCCAAACGCGGGATCGGCAACACCTCGGTGGCACGGCTCACGGGGTGGGCGGTCAACCATCGGGTGCCCTTCGTGGCGGCTCTCGAACAGGCCGAGGAGGCCGGCCTCGCCGGCAAGGCCGCCAAGGGGGCGGCCCAGTTGGCTGCACTGCTGGGCGAGTTGCGAGCCCTGGCCGACCGGGTGCCGCCGGCGGAGCTGGTCGAGGCGGTGGCGGACCGGACGGGCTACCTGGAGGAGCTCGTCGCCGAGGGGACCCACGAGGCCGACGGCCGGATCGAGAACATCGGGGAGCTGGTCGACGTGGCGGCGGGCTTCGAGGACCTGGCCGAGATGCTCGAGTCCGTCGCCCTGGTCACGGACGCCGACGAGGTGGAGGACGACGCCAACACCGTCTCGCTCATGACCCTCCACGTCGCCAAGGGCCTCGAGTTCGCCTCGGTGTTCCTCGTCGGGATGGAGGACGGGGTCTTCCCACACCTGCGCTCGCTCGGCGATCCCGACGCGCTGGAGGAGGAGCGCCGGCTCTGCTACGTCGGCATCACTCGCGCCCGGCGACGGCTGGCCCTCTCCCACGCCTGGAGCCGCACCATGTGGGGCAGCTCGTCGCAGTGCATCCCGAGCCGGTTCCTCTCGGAGATCCCGGCCGAGCTGATCGACGACGTCGGTCGGCCCACCCGGTACGGGACGCTCGGGGGCGTCGGCGCCCCCCCGCCCGCCCTGCGGGGTGCGCCACGTCGCCCGCCCCTGCTCGACCTGGCGCCGGGCGACGCGGTCGTGCACGACCGCTGGGGCGACGGCATCGTGCTGAGCACGTCGGGCGAGGGGGAGCGGCTCGAGGCCCGGGTCCGCTTCGCCGGCGCAGGCGAGAAGCGCCTCTTGGTGGTGGTGGCCCCGCTGCAGCGCCCCTGACCGCCGGGCGGCGCGGTGAGCTGCTTTTTCATCGGCGGCGTGGCAAGCTGGATGGGCCCATGAGCACTCCCACCCGCACCCCGACGTGTGGTGAGTACGAGTCCCCAGGCGCGCCGGGTCCGCGGCCGCGTCGCGGACCGTCCCACCGGCGATCCCGGAAGCGCCGCACCCGCGAGCAGATCATCCGCCGCCGGCGCATCGCCGTCCTCGTGCTCGCCGTGGTGCTGATCTTCGTCGGCTGGGTCGGGGTGTCGTTGGGCCAGGCGCTGACCAATCCGGCGCTCGGCTCCTCGGTCAGCGCCCGCCTCGCCGAGTGGTTCCGCGAGCACGGCGGGGCGCCCATCGTCAACTGGGCCGAGAACGTCTGGTACAGCCACCACCAGCCCAAGAAGGGTGGCAAGCCGCCCACGGGGGCCTTCACCGCGCAGGGCCACACGTCCTCGACCAACGCCGCCGCGGCGACGACCGTCGCCCACCTGCCGACGCCGGCCCCCGTCACGTCGCCCGCCAGCCCGCCGCTGCCCGGTGAGGGCCAGTGGCAGCCGGTCGGCCGGACCATCGACGGGGTCCCGGCGGTCTACGAGGCCTTCGTCCGCCCCAACGCGGTCAACACGAGCTACGTGGTGGGTATCGCCTGGATGGACACGAAGCTGCTGTCGGCCACCCTGTACTCGGGGAGCACCATCCCCGGTGGCGGCCCCTTCACCCACACGGCGCCCATCACGCCGACCGCGGCCACCACGCTCGTGACCGCCTTCAACGCCGGCTTCTTGATGAGCGGAGCCAACGGCGGCTACTACACCGACGGCACCCAGCAGATCCCGCTCGTCAACGGGGCGGCGTCCATCGTCATCTACAAGGACGGCTCGATCAACATCGGCGCGTGGAACGAGGGCAGCCTGACCATGACCCCCAACGTGGCCTCGGTCCGCCAGAACCTGGACCTGCTGGTCAACAACGGTGCGCCGGCGGCGGGGCTGTCCTCCAGCGACAACACCAATTGGGGTGACACCCTCGGCGGCGCGGCGGCGGTGTGGCGCTCCGGGCTCGGGATCACGGCGAACGGGGCGATCGTCTACGTGGGCGGGCCGGCGATGGAGATCACCGACGTGGCCGACCTCCTGGTGCGGGCGGGCGCCGTGCGCGGCATGGAGCTCGACATCAACACCGACTGGGTCAACTTCGCCAGCTACGCACCCACCCCGCCCGACGGTGGCGCGGCCACCCCGCAGAACGGCACCAACCTGATCTCGTCCATGACCGGGGGCACCGACCGCTACTTCCAGTCCTACTGGTCCCGCGACTTCGTCACGATGTCGGCGCGGTCGACCGTCGGCGATCAAGAGCGGATCGAACCAGGCCGGCACGATCTCCTCGAGCACGACGTCGACCACGACTCCGAGGAGCACCCGGTCGGCTCGCGGCCCGTAGGGCCCGCCGGTCTCGGTCCCCCCGGGGAGCTCCCCGCGTCTCAGCCGGGCAGCCGTCGCCAGACGGACTGGGGAAGCAGGCGCAGGACGAAGAAGGCCCACCGCAGGACGGAGGGCACCCAGATCACGCGCTGGTTGGTGGTGAGGCCCTGGACCACGGCGTCGGCGACGACGTCCGCCGTCGTGGAGAAGGGCGCTGCGGGCAGGCCCTCGGTCATCTTGGTCTTGACGAAGCCCGGGCGCACCACCTGGACCACCACGCCGGTGCCGCGGGTGGCCTCCGAGAGGCCCACGGCGAAGGCGTCGAGGCCGGCCTTGGCCGAGCCGTAGAGGTAGTTGGCCCGGCGGACCCGGACCCCCGCAACGGACGAGAGCACGACGACCCGGCCGTGGCCCTGGCCGTCCAGGCGCCAGGAGGCCCGGGTGAGGGCTGCGGCGGGCCAGGCGTAATTGACCGCGGCGATCTCGGCGACCCGCTCCGGCTCGTGCTCGTCCTTGTCCTGGCGCCCGAGAGTGCCGACGGCCATCACCACGAGGTCCACCTCGCCGACCAGCTCGAAGCAGCGATCGACGGCGCCCGCGGCCCCGGCGACGTCGGCCGCCTCGAAGGCCACCGTGTGGACGGTGGTGGCCCCGGCCGCCCGGGCTTCGTCGGCGGCCTCATCCAGCCGGGTGGCGTCGCGGCCGGCCAGGACGACGTTGCGGCAACGGCCGGCCACGAGCCGCCGGACGATGGCCCTCGCGATGTCGGACGTCCCGCCGAGGATGACGGCCGACTGGGGGTTGCCAAAGGCGTCGTTCACGGTTCTTCCTCGCTGGCTGATGGCCTGGGTGGCGGGCTCTCGGGTGGATCGGTGGATCGGGTGCCGGCGCGTGGCTTCTTGGCCGTGGTCCCGGACTTCGAGGTGCGCCCGGAGCCCGTCGCACGCGACGTCCCGCTGCGCCCGGAGCCCGTCGCACGCCCGGAGCCCGCGGCACGCCCGGATGCGCCCCGAGGTGACGTCCCGGTGCGCGGCTTCCGGGACCGCGCCGGGGTGGGAGCCGGCGGCTCGGCGGTGGCCGGTGCCGGCGGGTCGAGGCCGAGCCGGCTCGAGAGGTCCGAGCGCAGCCGCCCCTCGGGGTCGACGCGGCGGCGCACCCCCGCCAGCTCCTCGAGGCGGGGGTACATGGTCCGGAGGTGGTCGGGCCGGAGCCGGGAGTCCTTGGCCAGGTAGACCCGGCCCCCCGCCCCGGCCACGAGGTCGTCGAGGCGGTCGAGCACCTCCCCGAGGCCCGGGGGCCCGACGGGAAGGTCGAGCGCCAGCGTCCAGCCCTCGATGGGGAACGAGAGCGGGCCGGGGTCGCCCGGGCCAAATCGCTTCAGGACCGCGAGGAACGAGGGAACCCGCCCCTCGCTCAGGAGACGCACCGCCTCCCGCACGGTCTCGCCGTGGTGGTCGTCGACGGCGAACTGGTACTGGACGAAGCCGCGCGGCCCGTAGAGGAGGTTCCAGTCCGAGACGCCGTCGAGGGGATGGAAGAAGCCCGGGATCGGCTGGGGCTCGCGCCGCCTCCGGCGGGGCGCCCGCCGGTACATGGCCTCGTTGAAGGCGCGGATGCTCAGGGGGTTGAGCAGGCCCGGCGGCGCCACCGCGGGCACGCGCAGCCGGGTGGCCTCGGGAAAGGCGAGGGCCCGCCGGCGCCGGCGGGCATCCAGGTCCTCCAGGGCGCAGTGGTCCCCTCGCGTGAGCACGGCCCGCCCCGAGTGCCGCCCCGTGGTCATGCAGTCCACCCAGGCGACCGAGTAGCGGTAGAGGTGGTCGGAGCCCTCCATGAGGCTCATGACGCCGTCCAGGTCGTCGGTGCGCTCGGTGTCGACCAGGACCCAGGTGGTCTCGACGGGCAGCAGCCGCACCGTCGCCTCGGTCACGACGCCGGTGAGACCCATCCCGCCGGCCGTGGCCCAGAAGAGCTCGGGATCGGCCGCCTCGGACACCCGCACGAGGCCGGTCGGCGTGGCCAGTGCGAAGTCCACCACGTGCCGGCAGAAGCTCCCGTCTCGGTGGTGGTTCTTGCCGTGGATGTCGGCGGCGATGGCTCCGCCGACGGTGACCTGCCGAGTGCCGGGGGTGACGGGCACGAACCAGCCTTGAGGGAGGAACCGCCGCATGATCTCGTCCAGGCTCACGCCGGCGCCGACCCGCAGGAGCCCCTGGTCTCGGTCCACCAGCTCGACGTCGTCGAGCGAGGAGGTGTCGATCACGGTGCCCCCGGCGCACTGGGCGGCGTCCCCGTAGCAGCGGCCGAGGCCCCGGGCGATCATTCGCCCTGGGCGATCGGTGGCCCCGAGGACGCTCGCCACGGACTCGCCGTCGGGGGGCGTGAGGACGGTCGCCCGGCTCGGGGCGGTCCGGCCCCAGCCCGTGAGCAGCCGCTGGGGTGCGACGTGCAGCGGGTCTTCGGCGCCCTCTCCCTTCGCGACGGTCATCGAGGGCTCAGGCGTAGACGCCGATCGCGAAGAGGGCCACCCAGATGAGGCCCAGGATCTGGAGCTGGTGATCGCTCAGGGCCAGGTCCTCCGGCGCGCCGCCCTTGTCGTCGAGCAGCAGCCACAGCACGTGGAGCACTCCGAGGATGATCGGCACGACCGTCAGCTCGATCACGACGGGATGGTCTCCCCGGTGGCCGGCCAGGCCGGTCCGGTCGAAGGCCCACAGGCAGTAGGCGGTCACCGTGACGGTCGCCGACAGCACGAGGGTGCTCTGGAGGAAGGTCCGGCTGTACTGGCTGAGCACCGCCCGGTGAGCGCCTCGGTCGTTCCCGAGGTGCTGGTACTCCGCCGCCCGCTTCCCGGCGACGATGAAGAGGGCGCCAAAGGAGGTGACGACGAGGAACCAGTTGGTCAGGGGCACGTGGGTCCCCACCCCGCCGGCAACGGCGCGCACGACGAAGCCGCTCGCCACCACGCCCATCTCGATGACCGGCTCCCGCTTGAGCCAGAGGCTGTAGCCGAGTGCGGGCACCGCCACGTAGGCGGCCATGACGACGAAGAACTGCCAGCCCGCCAGCAGCCAGGCGCCGGCGAGGCCGACCGCGGCGAGGGCGAGCCCGATGGAGGCGGCGGCCGGCTCGGAGATGGCTCCCGAGGCCACCGGCCGGTGGCGCTTCTTGGGGTGCCGGCGGTCCGCCTCGGCGTCGAGGGCGTCGTTCACCAGGTAGGTGCCGGAGGCGACGACACAGAAGATGCCAAAGACCCCGAGGGCGTGGAGGAAGGGGTTGAGGTGGGTGAGGACGCCCGCTGCGGCGGGGGCCATGAACACGAGCACGTTCTTGGACCACTGTCTCGGTCGCAGGGCGCGCACGTAGTCCCTGACCAACCGGTGCGCCGAGGGCTTGGTCCCGTCCGGGGGGGCGGGGCCGGAGGACACGGAGGTCGTGGGCTCCTGCCCGGTGGCGCTTTGGGTCGGGGTCGAAGGGGTCAAGGGGGGCGTGGACGCAGGCTCGACCACCGCGATCGACGGTACCACACGCCCTGGTCAGGAGGGGCGCTGCCCGAGCCGCGGCCGCCAGCTGCGCCCTCCGGGGGGCGACGTCGTCCGGGCGCCGGGCTGGCTGCCTATCATCTGGCCCGATGAAGCGTCCCTACCGTGTGGTCGTCGCCAAGCCCGGGCTCGACGGCCACGACCGGGGGGCCAAGGTGATCGCCCGGGCCCTGAGGGACGCCGGCTTCGAGGTGATCTACACGGGCCTCCACCAGACCCCCGAGCAGATCGTGGAGGCCGCTGTCCAGGAGGACGCCGATGCGGTCGGGCTCTCGCTGCTCTCCGGCGCCCACCTCACCCTCGTGCCGCGGATCGTGGAGGGCCTCCGGGAGGCCGGGCTCGACGACGCGCTCGTCATCGTGGGCGGCATCATCCCCGAGGGGGACTTCGCCGCGCTGCAGGAGGCGGGCGCGGACCGGATCTTCACCCCGGGCCAGCCCCTGGCCAACATCGTCTCGTGGCTCTCCGGCGCCCTCGACGAGCGCGAGGAGAGGGTGGCCGGACAGGCCGGGTAGGGACCCCAGGCTCCGGCGCGGTCCCCGCCCGCCGATCGGCCCCGCCTCCGGCCGGACGCCCCGGCCCGCCTCACGTCCCGTCTTTCGCCGGGGACGCGGCGCGCACTAGACAGTGTCGGGACATCGACAGGAAGGGATGTGGTGGACCTCTTCGAGTACCAGGGGAAGCAGTACTTCGCCCGGTTCGGGATACCCACGTCGCCCGGCGGGGTCGCCGACACCGTGGACCAGGCGGTCGCCCAGGCCGAGCAGGCCGGCTACCCGGTGGTGGTCAAGGCTCAGGTCAAGGTCGGCGGCCGCGGCAAGGCGGGCGGCATCAAGCTGGCCGCCGACGCGGACGAGGTGCGCACCCACGCCGGGGCCATCTTGGGCATGGACATCAAGGGCCACACGGTGGAGCGGCTCTGGGTCGAGCACGCCTCGGACATCTCCAAGGAGTACTACGCGAGCTTCACCTTGGACCGGGCGGCCAAGGTGCACCTCGGGATGCTCTCGGCCCGGGGCGGCGTCGACATCGAAGAGGTGGCCGCCGAAGAGCCCGAGGCGATCGCCCGGCTGCACGTCGATCCCACGGTGGGCATCGACGAGATCGTGGCCCGGGCATGGGTCGACGACGCCAAGCTCGACCCCGAGGCTCGCGAGCAGGCCGCCGCGGTGCTGCTCACCCTCTACCGCTGCTACGTCGAGGGTGACTGCGACCTCGCCGAGATCAACCCCCTCATCTTGACCACCGACGGTCGGGTCCACGCCCTCGACGCCAAGGTCACGCTCGACGACAACGCCCGCTACCGCCACCCCGAGTGGGAGGAGTTCGCGGCGACCGAGGTCGAGGACCCCCGCGAGCGTCGGGCCAGGGAGAGGGGCCTCAACTACATCGGGCTGGCCGGCTCGGTCGGCATCATCGCCAACGGGGCCGGGCTGGCCATGAGCACGCTCGACGTGGTCAACCAGGTCGGCGGCGCGGCGGCCAACTTCTTGGACATCGGGGGCGGTGCCAACGCCGACGTGATGGCGGCGGCCCTGGAGGTGATCAACTCGGACGAGGCCGTGCGCTCGATCCTCGTCAACATCTTCGGCGGCATCACCCGCTGCGACGAGGTGGCCAACGGCGTGGTCGAGGCGCTCGGCAGGGTGGACATCGCCTCGCCGATCGTCATCCGCATCGACGGGACCAACGCCGAGGCGGGGCGCGAGATCTTGCGGCCCCACCTCTCCGACCGGCTGGTGGCCCGGCCCACGATGTTGGACGCAGCACGCGAGGCGGTGGCCCTGGCCGCGGCCGCGACCGGTGAGGGGGCACGGTGAGCATCTTCGTCGACGAGGGCACCAAGGTGATCGTCCAGGGCCTCACGGGCAGCCAGGGACGGTTCCACGGGCTGCGCAACCGCGACTACGGAACCAAGGTGGTGGCCGGGGTCACGCCCGGCAAGGGCGGCAGCTCGGTCGACGGCATCCCCGTCTACGACACCGTCGGCGAGGCCGTAGAGAAGACGGGGGCCGACGCCTCCTTCGTCGTGGTGCCGCCCCCTCGGGCGTCCGAGGCCATCCTCGACGCGGCGGCCGCCGGCATCGCGCTCGTCGTGTGCATCACCGAGGGCATCCCGGCGCAGGACGAGGCGCTCGCCTACAACCGGCTGCGCCGCGACTACCGGGGCACCCGCCTGATCGGCCCCAACTGTCCGGGCGTCATCTCTCCGGGAAAGTGCAACATCGGCATCACCTCCGGGGACATCGCCCTGGCCGGCGGGCCCGTCGGCATCGTCAGCCGGTCGGGCACCCTCACCTACCAGGCGCTGCACGAGCTCTCCCAGCAGGGGGTCGGGCAGACCACCTGCGTGGGGATCGGCGGGGACCCGGTGCCCGGCACCAACTTCATCGACTGCCTCGAGCGCTTCGAGGCGGACCCCGACACCAAGGCCGTCATGATGATCGGCGAGATCGGCGGGTCCGAGGAGGAGCGCGCCGCCGACTTCATCAAGGACCACATGACCAAGCCCGTCGTGGCCTACATCGCCGGGGTGACCGCGCCCCCCGGCCGCAAGATGGGGCACGCCGGGGCCATCGTGTCGGGATCCCAGGGCACCGCCCAGGGGAAGATCGATGCGCTGACCGCGGCCGGGGTCACCGTGGCCCAGAACCCGACCGAGGCCGGCGAGGCCATGGTGGAGGTCGTCCGCAAGCTCTGATTCCCGGCCGGTCTGAGTCCGGTAGCTCTGGGCGAGCCGGTAGCCTGCGGCGCGTGCGCGTCGCGGTTCTGGCGTCGGGGAGCGGCACCATCCTCGAGGCCATGCTCGAGTCCGCGGTACCGGTCTGCCTGGTGGTGGCCGACCGCCCGTGTCGCGCCCTCGACGTCGCCGCCGGCGCCGGCATCGAGGGCCGCCTGGTCGACCGCCGCGACTACGGGGGCTTCTCGAGCTCTTTCGACCGGGAGGCCTATACCCGCGCCGTGCGCGACGCCCTCCTCGACGCCTCCGTCGACCTGGTGGCCATGGCCGGCTTTGGGACCGTGCTCGACGCTCCGGTCCACGAGGCCTTTCCCGAGCGCATCTTGAACACCCATCCGGCCCTGTTGCCCCAGTTTCCGGGCTGGCACGCGGTGGAGGACGCCCTGGCGGCCGGCGTGAGCGAGACGGGCTGCACCGTGCACGTCGCGACGGTCGTGATGGACTCGGGACCCATCCTGGCCCAAGAGCGCGTCCCGGTCCTGGAGGGCGACACGGTCGAGAGCCTCCACGAGCGGATCAAGCGCGTCGAGCGGCGGTTGTACCCTGCGACGGTGCGAGCGGTGTGCGAGGCGATCGGGTCGGGCGGCGGGGCCGTCGGGGCGGCCGTCCCCGACGTGTCGCGCACCGCCGGCGGGGAGGTGCGACCGTGAGGGCCCTGCTGTCGGTCTACGACAAGACCGGACTGGTGGAGCTGGCCGGGGGCCTCTCCGATCTCGGCTGGGAGCTCGTGGCGAGCGGGCAGACCTCCAAGGCGCTCGCAGACGCGGGGCTCGAGCATCGGCAGGTGGCGGAGCTGACCGACTTCCCCGAGATCCTGGGGGGCCGCGTCAAGACGCTCCACCCCCAGATCCACGGGGCGATCCTGGCCGACCGTTCCCAGCCCGGGCACCTGGACGACCTGCGCGAGCACGGCATCACTCCGATCGACCTCGTGATCTCGAACCTCTACCCGTTCTCGTCCGACCCCTCCGTCGAGCTCATCGACATCGGCGGTCCGGGCATGGTGCGCGCCGCGGCCAAGAATTTCGAGCACGTCGGGGTCGTGGTGCGCCCCGACGACTACCCCTCGGTGCTCGAGGAGCTGCGGACGAGCGGCTCGCTCTCCCTGGCGACGCGCCGTGGACTGGCCCGCCGGGCCTTCGCGCACACGGCCGGCTACGACGCGGCCATCGTCGAATGGCTCGACGGGCTGAGCGCCGGGGACGCCGGGGACGCCGCGACCGAATCGCTCCCCGCCACGCTCCACCTCACCCTCGAGCGGGCTCAGGACCTGCGCTACGGGGAGAATCCGCACCAGCGGGGGGCCCGCTACCGCCGCGCCGGGGCGGGCTCGTGGTGGGACGGCGTGGTGCAGCACTCCGGGCGCGAGCTGTCCTACCTCAACCTGTTCGACGCCGATGCCGCGTGGCGCCTCGTCCACGAGATGGTCGGCCTCGGCGCCACCCCGGCGTGGGGTGGGGCGCGCCAGGGCGCCTCCGCGGCCGTCGCCATCGTCAAGCACGCCAACCCCTGCGGCGCGGCGCTCGCCCCAGACCTGGCCACGGCCTACGGGCGCGCCCTCGAGAGCGACCCCCTCTCCGCGTTCGGCGGGATCGTCGCCCTCTCGGGCCCGGTGACCGACGAGGTGGCCGCCCTGATGGCGGACGGACCCCAGGCCGACGTGGTGGTGGCGCCCGGCTACGAGGGCGGGGCGCTCGCCCAGCTGACGGCGCGGCGCAAGGCCACCCGGCTCCTGGAGGCCGGGCCGCCCGAGGCGGCCACGCGCCAGTTGCGCACCATCGGCACGAGCGTCCTCGTCCAAGACGTCGACCGCATCGCCCTCGACACCTCCGGGTGGACGGTGATGACCAGGAGCACCCCGACCGAGGCCCAGTGGCGCGACCTCGCCCTGGCCTGGCTGGTGTGCGCGCGGACCACGTCCAACGCCATCGCCGTGGTGACGGACGGTCAGGCGGTCGGCGTGGGCGCCGGGCAGCAGTCGAGGGTCGTGGCGGCGGAGCTGGCGGTGTCCAAGGCCGGCGAGCGGGCGAGGGGCGGGGCCGGGGCGAGCGACGCCTTCTTCCCCTTCCCCGACGGCCTGGAGGTGCTGGCCCGGGCCGGGGTCACCGCGGTGGTGCAGCCCGGCGGGTCGGTGCGCGACGGCGAGGTGGTGGCGGCGGCCGAGGCGGCCGG
Organism: uncultured Actinomycetes bacterium; assembly: GCA_963773635.1. Taxonomy (GTDB): domain Bacteria; phylum Actinomycetota; class Acidimicrobiia; order Acidimicrobiales; family RAAP-2; genus CAVZBW01. Next base: position 3,159,033 of record CAVZBW010000005.1, read on the forward strand.
CGTGGTGATGGTGGCGACCGGTGAGCGGCACTTCCGTCACTGAGCCGGGCTCTCGCGTGCCGCGAGGGGCGGTCCGGGGCGGCTCGAGGTGAGCGCGGTCCTGCTCGACGGGGAGCGACTCGCGGCGCGCATCCGCGCCGAGGTCGCCGATCGCGTCGAGCGCCTGCGGGCCGAGGGGGTCCAGGTGGGGCTCGGCACCATTCTCGTGGGCGACGACGGGCCGAGCGCCCGCTACGTCGCCATGAAGCACGCCGACAGCGCGGAGGTGGGCATGACCTCGGTGCACGAATCGCTGCCGGCCTCCGTGTCCCAGGAGGAGCTCGAGTCGGTCATCGAGCGGTTCAACCGGGACCCCAAGGTCCACGCCTATCTGGTCCAGTTGCCGCTGCCCGAGGGTCTGGACGAGGAGCGCACCCTGCTCGCCGTCGACCCCGACAAGGACGTCGACGGGCTCCACCCGGTCAACCTGGGTCGCCTGGCGCTCGGGCATCCCGGGCCCATCTCGTGCACCCCCGCCGGGATCGTCGAGCTGCTCCACGCCTACGACGTCCCGGTCGAGGGCCGCCACGTGGTCATCATCGGGCGCGGCGTCACCATCGGGAGGCCTCTGGCCATGCTGCTCGCCCTCAAGCGGCCGGGGTGCAACGCAGCGGTGACCGTCGTGCACACCGGGGTGGGCGACCTCGCCTCCTACGTGCGCCAGGGCGACGTCGTCGTGGCGGCGGCGGGGCGGGCGGGTCTGGTCACCGCCGACATGATCAAGCCCGGCGCGGCGGTGGTCGGCGCGGGGGTCAGCCGGGAGGGTAAGCGGGTGCTTTCCGACGTCGACGAGGACGTGGCGGAGGTCGCCGGCTGGATCACCCCGAGGCTCGGCGGCGTGGGACCGATGACCCGGGCCATGCTCCTCTCCAATGCCGTGCGGGCGGCCGAGCGCGGAGGGAGCGCAGGACGGTGACGCGGATCGCGGAGTTGCTCCGGGCCGGGCCCACCTACTCCTTCGAGTTCTTCCCGCCCAAGACCGAGGAAGAGGCGTCGCAGCTCGTCACGACGCTGCGGGACCTCGAGCCCCTGCGGCCCTCCTTCGTCTCGGTCACCTACCGGGGCGGGGCCGCTTCCCGGCGACGGACCTTCGACCTCGTCACGGGCATCCTGCACACCACCGCGCTCACGCCCATGGCCCACCTGATCTGCGTGGCCCACTCCCGCCTGGAGCTCGCCGAGATCCTCGTCTCGTACCGGCGAGCCGGTGTGGACAACCTGCTCGCGCTCGGTGGCGACCCGCCGGCCGATCCCGAGGACGGGCCCGGCGAGCTGCGCCACGCGATCGAGCTGGTGGAGCTCGCCCATGCCATCGGGGGCTTTTCGGTCGGGGTGGCGGCCCAGCCGGCGGGGCACCCCTCGTCGCCCTCCCGGGCCGAGGACCGGGACCATCTCGCCCGCAAGCTGGCCCTGGCCGACTTCGGGGTGACCCAGTTCTTCTTCGAGGCGGGCGAGTACGTCGGCCTGATGGCCGACCTGGCGGCGCGCGGGATCTACAAGCCCGTAATCCCCGGCATCATGCCGGTGACCTCCCTGCGCTCGATCCCCCGGATGGCCACCATGGGCGCTGCGGTGCCGGCCTGGGCGGTCGAGCGCCTGGAGGCGGCGGACCGCCGAGGGGGAAGCGAGGCCGTGCGTGCCGAGGGGATCTCCATCGCCACCGCACTGTGCCGATCCTTGCTCGAGGCCGGGGCCCCCGGGCTGCACTTCTACACCCTCAACCGCTCCACGGCGACACGCGAGATCTACCGCTCACTGGGCCTCGCGGCGGCCGCCGACGCCCGGGGCTGAGGGCTCCCCGCCGAGCTCGTCGCCCGTTGGGCCCCGGTGTCGGCCCCACGACGCGAAGAACGGTGCCGGGAGGGGAGACCGGCACCGTTCTCGCTGGGGGAGGATCTTCCGTGCCCGCCGGACGGCGGGCACGGGGCGATCACTGGGGAGGCCCGCTGGCCAGGGTGACCTGGACCGTCTGGGAGTTCCCGTTGGCGTCGGTGTAGGTCACCGACACCTTGTTGCCCGGCTTTTGCTGAAGCATCACCTTGGTCAGGCCGCTCGGAGAGGTGACCGACTGGCCGTTGACCGCCGTGATGGTGTCGCCGGCGGAGAGGCCTGCGGCCGAGGCGGGCGTGCCCGAGGGCACGTTGTCGATGTAGGCACCCTGGGTGCTGCCCGCTGGACCCGCTGGACCCGCTGGAGCCGCTCGACCCCTGACCGCTGCCGTTGCTGCCGCCAAAACCGGGGATCTGGCCCAGGCCTCCGCTGCCGGAGCTGCCGGAGCTGGAGCTCGAGCCGCTCCCCACCTCGACGCCCAGGAAGGCCGTCTGGCCGATGTGGATGTCGGAGGTGGCGTTGCCCGAGCTGATCTGCCTCGCGATGGACAGCGCCGTGTTGATCGGGATGGCGAAGCCCTGGGCGCTCGAACCCGATCCCTGGTTGAACTGGAAGTTCGAGGAGGCCGCGGTGTCCATGCCGACGACGTTGCCGTTGGTGTCGACGAGGGGGCCGCCCGAGTCGCCGGGCTGGATGTTCGCGTTGGTCTCGATCAGGCCCGTGAGCTGCTCGCTCTCGGCTCCGTTGCCCTCGTCGCTGGCCGTGATGGACTGGTTGAGGGCCGTCACGGTGCCCCCGGCGTAGCTCGGCGTGCCGCCGGCGCCACCGGCGTTGCCGATGCCGACCACGCCCTGGCCGACCGACACGCTCGAGGAGTCAGCGGTGTTGACCGTCTGCAGCCCGGACGCCCCCTGGAGCTGGAGCACCGCGATGTCGTGGGTCCGGTCGTAGCCGACCACGTCGGCGTTGTAGGTCTTGCCGTTGCCGATGTCGGTCACGCTGATCTTGGTCGCGCCCTCGATCACGTGGTTGTTGGTGAGCACCTCGCCGTTGGACGTGAGCACCATGCCGGTCCCGGCCGCCTGCTCCTGCTGGTAGCTGAGGTCGGTGTTGATGTCCACGAGGCCCGGGTCCACGTTGTGCGCGATGGCCGCGGAGTCCGAGGGGCCGGACCCGTTGCCCGACGAGCTCGATCCGCTCGATCCCGAGCCCCCGCCGGGCGACGTGCCGCCGCCGGGCGACGTGCCGCCGCCGGGACCCGAGGGAATGGTCTGAGGGGCGTTGGCCGACTGTTGGCTCGACGTCGGCTGCCAGGCCACGTGCCCGATCGCCACGCCGGCCACCGTGGCCACCGCGCACTGCGCCCACCACGATGCCGGCCAGGGCGCCCTTGCCCCGGTGGCGTGCCGACGCGGGCGGCGCCCAGCCGCCGCTCCCGGCCGGAGGCTGCTGCCCCCAGCCGCCCCCGGTGGCGGGGGTCCCCAGCCGCTGCCGCCCGCAGGGGGCTGCTGACCCCAGCCGGCCTCGGTGGCCGGTGTGGCCGGCGTGTGGGCGGCCCAGGGGCTCGATCCGGCCGGCGGCGGGGTTCCCCAGCCGCTCGGGTCCGCCGGTGGCTGTGCCCAGCCACCCTCCGGGGGTGCCGTCGGGCCCGGTGAGGGGGCGGCCCAGGGGCTCGGGACCGCCGCGGGACCCTGCGGGCCCGGCGTGCCGCCCTGGCCCTGGGCACCGTGGCCCTGGGCACCGTATTCGTGGGCACCGTAACCCTGGGGGGTGCCGTAGCCGGAACCCTGGGGGGTGCCGTAGCCGGAACCCTGGGGGGTGCCGTAGCCGGGCCAGGTCGGCTCCGGCCGCGCGGGCTGGGCGGGACCGCCCCAGTGGGGCCATGTCTGGTCTTGGGTTGGGGCCTGGCCCTGGGCCGGGGGGTTCCCGGCCGGACTCCGCCACTCCCCCGGTCGCTCGACCGGGGTCGGCAGTGTGGGTTCGCTCACGGGGCCGCCGAGCCTCGTGCCTTGCTCGGGGGCAGCGCCCTCTGGCGCTCCCGACTCTGGATCTTGTCCGCTGCGCTCTGTGTCGTCGTACATGGCCCTCTCCTGGGACCGTGGAGCGGGGTACCTCCCCGTCCTCGCTCGTGTTTCCAGTAGACCCGGTGTCCTTAAGCGTTTCGTAAGGCGGTCATGTGCCCCGCCATAAATCTGCGTGATTTCTTGCGGCGGCCGGGTCCAGCGTCCTCCGCTGCCGGTCGTGTGCGGGCCGGCCACGTTGCGTGATCTGCCCGATTGGGGCAGCCGGAGCACCGCCCCGTAGGCTTCGACCTTATGGGCGAGGCAATCACGATGGGACCCGACGGGGTCCTCCAGGTACCCGAGGAGCCGATCATCCCCTTTATCGAGGGGGACGGGACGGGAGTCGACATCTGGCCGGCGGCCAAGCTGGTCCTCGACACCGCGGCTGCCAAGCAGGGCAAGCGGGTGGACTGGCGGGAGGTCCTCGCGGGGGAAAAGGCCTTCAACGAGGTGGGGAGCTGGCTACCCGACGAGACCGTCGAGACGTTCCGCACCCACCTCATCGGGATCAAGGGCCCCCTGACCACGCCCGTCGGCACCGGGATCCGCTCCCTCAACGTGGCCCTGCGACAGATTCTCGACCTCTACGTCTGCCTGCGACCCGTCCGGTGGTTCCAGGGGGTTCCCTCGCCGGTGCGCCATCCCGAGCGTGTCGACATGGTGATCTTCCGGGAGAACACCGAGGACGTCTATGCCGGCTACGAGGCCCAGGCGGGGACGCCCGAGTGTGACAAGCTCACGGCCTTCCTGCGGGCCGAGATGGGCTGGCCGATCCGAGACGGCTCGGGGATCGGGATCAAGCCGGTCTCCGAGATGGGGAGCAAGCGCCTCGTGCGCGCCGCCATCCGCTACGCGCTGGCCCGCAAGCGCCGCTCGGTCAGCCTCATCCACAAGGGGAACATCCAGAAATTCACCGAGGGAGCCTTTCGCAACTGGGGCTACGAGGTCGTGCGTGAGGAGTTCTCCGACGTGGCCGTGGCCTGGGAGGACTGTGGCGGCGATGCCGGCGACCTGCTCCTCGTCCAAGACGTGATCGCCGACAACGCGCTCCAGCAGGTCCTGGTGCGCCCGGCCGACTACGACGTGCTGGCCACCACCAACTTGAACGGCGACTACATCTCCGACGCCCTTGCCGCGCAGGTGGGCGGCATCGGCATCGCGCCGGGGGCCAACATCAACTACCTCACGGGCCACGGCATCTTCGAGGCCACCCACGGCACTGCGCCCAAGTACGCGGGGCAGGACAAGGTGAACCCGGGCTCGGTGATCCTCTCCGGGGCGCTCATGTTCGAGCACATCGGGTGGCACGACGCCGCGGCCGCCATCATGCGGGCGCTCGAGGAGACCGTCGCGGCCAAGATCGTGACCTACGACTTCGCCCGCCTGACCGAGGGGGCGCACGAGGTCCGGTGCTCCGAGTTCGCCCAGGCGATCGCCTCGCGCATCTGAGTCCCCGCCGGCCCCGCCGGCCACCCCGCTTCGCCCGGTAGCGCGGCGGACATTAACCTCGACCCATGGCTTCCAACCCCCCGCTTCACGTCTCGGTGACCGGTGCCGCCGGCCAGATCGGATACTCGCTCCTCTTCCGCATCGCCTCTGGCCAGATGTTTGGCGCCGACCAGCCGGTCGTGCTGCGCCTTCTCGAGATCGAGCCCGCCATGCGGGCGCTCGAGGGCGTAGCCATGGAGCTCGACGACTGCGCCTTCCCCCTGCTCGACGACATGGTGCTGACCGCGGACCTGAAGACGGCGTTCGACGGGACGTCGTGGGCCCTGCTCGTCGGATCGATCCCCCGCAAGGCGGGAATGGAGCGCGGCGAGCTGCTCGGCGTGAACGGGGGGATCTTCAAGCCCCAGGGCCGGGCGATCGCGGCGCACGCGGCGTCGGACGTCCGCGTGCTCGTCGTGGGCAACCCCTGCAACACCAATTGCCTCATCGCCCGGTCCAACGGGGCGGACGTCCCCGCGGAGCGCTGGTTCGCGATGACCCGGCTCGACGAGAACCGGGCCAAGAGCCAGCTGGCCAAGCGGGCGGGGGTCCCGGTCGCCTCCGTCACCCGGCTCGGGATCTGGGGCAACCACTCGGCGACCCAGTTCCCCGACTACGCCAACGCGAGGATCGACGGCCGGCCGGTCACCGAGGTGGTCGCGGACACCGACTGGCTCCAGGGAGAGTTTCTCACCACCGTGCAAAAGCGGGGGGCGGCGGTGATCGAGGCCAGGGGGGCGTCGTCCGCAGCCTCCGCAGCCTCGGCCGTGGTCGATACCGTGCGCGGGCTGCGCACACCGACGCCCGGGGGTGACTGCATCTCGGTGGCCGTCACGAGCACCGGTCAGTACTCGGTCCCCGAGGGCCTCCAGTTTGGCTTCCCGCTGGCCGCCGACGGCCGTGGCGGCTGGTCGGTGATCGAGGGGCTCCCGCACGACGACTTCGCGCAAGGAGCGCATCCGCATCACCACCGAGGAGCTCCTCTCGGAGCGCCAGGAGGTGGAGTCGCTCGACCTCATGGGCTGAGCGAGGGGTCGGCTACGAGGCGACGGGCCTCGGGACCTTGAAGCCTGCGTCCTCGAGGAAGGCCAGCTTCCTCGCAAGGGTGCCCTGCCAGAGCGTCATCTCGGTGTCGAAGAGGCGTCGGTCGCCGTCCTCGCACGCGTGCTCCAGCTCATCGAACGCGGAATCCTCGGCGTCCAGCAACTGCCGGTACGTCCGAAGGAAGTGGTCGTCGATCGGTTTGGGCACGAACCCTCCTCTCGTCGTGGCCCGCTCCCGCGGGCCGGTCATGGCTCCGAGGGCGGGGCCATGGTCTTTTTCGACACTACCCAGGCAAGCGTGACGGTGCACCCCCCGGTCGGGCGCAGGGGGAAACGCCCGGCTGGGCTACCGTTCACCGAGTGCCCGACCCGGTGATCCGGCTTCTCGAGGCCCATGAGGCGGGCCGGCTGGTCGAGGCCATCCGCGCCGTCTACGGCTCCACCTACGACGTCACCTGGTTGTACGACCCCTCCGAGGTGGCCTCCCGGATCAGCCGCGGGGTGCTGTTGTCGGCCATCGCGGAGATGGACGGCGAGCTCGTCTGCCATTCCGGGCTCACCCTGCACTCGCCGGCCGACCGAGTGGGCCACGCCGGGCAGGCGGTGACCCTTCCGGCGGCGCGTGGGCACCACCTCTTCACGGCGACCAAGCGCTACCTGGCACACGAGGCCGCGGGCCGGCGGCTCTTCGGCATGTACAGCGAGGCCACCGCCGCGCACCCCTACAGCCAGAGGGCCAACGTCGAGCTCGGGGCGCACGAGAGCGGCTTCCTGCTCGGGTACATCCCCGCATCGGTCGAGAACAGCGTCACCCGGCGCAGGGGTTACCGCCAGTCGGCCGCCCTCTTCTACCTGTCCCTGGACCGCGCCCCGGCGCAGCACGCCTACGTGCCGGACTGTTACCGCGACGTCGTCCTGGAGACCATCGCCGTGTGCCAGCTGCACGCTCGAATGGCCGAAGTCTCGCGGCGCACCCGGTTGGCCCGACGCTCCACGCTGCACACGAGCGTCAACGCGGTGACGAACGTCGCCGTCGTGACCGCCACCGAGCCCGGTGCGGACCTGCCCCAGGCGATCTCCGACGCACGCGGGAGGCTCTTTGGCCACGGCTACGACGCCGTCTACGTCGACCTTCCCCTCGAGGTTCCGTCGACCGGTCTTGTCGCCGATCCGCTGCACCAAGTGGGAATGTCCTACTCCGGGGTCTTCCCCAACCCCAAGTGGCACGGCGATGTGCTCCGCCTCCAGTCCGTGCGCTCGGGGACCTTCTCCCTCGCGGACGTGGCGGTGGCCTCCGATCACGGCCGGCGCCTCCTCGGGTACATCGTGGCCGACCTGGAGCGGTCCGGCCACGAGTTGCACGACGACCGGGCGGCGCCGGGCCCGGCGTGAGCGGGAGCCCCGCGCCTCGGGGGGGTCGGCCGGGGCTCCCGCCGTCGCCGCTCGCTCACGAGGACTTGGGGCTCGTGAGGTCGTAGAGGGTGGTGCCGCCCACGGTCTTCGTGTTGAAGTGAGCCTCCACCCAGGAGGTGATCTGGCTGGCGTCGCCCGACGAGCTGTTGGCGCCGAAGCCGCCCGGCCCCGCGCCGCCCCCGCCGGCCACGAAGTAGTGGATCTCCCCCTTGGCCACGTACGCCTCAAACTGGGCCAGGGTTGGCGCGGGGTCGGTGCCGTTGAAGCCACCGATGGCCATGGTGGGCTCCTCCGCGGCCAACTGGTAGCCGGCGGCCGAGTTGGCGCCGACCGTCGCCAGCACCCAGCGGTAGTGGCCGGCGCCGTCCTGGAGCGCCCGAACCACGGCGGCGTCGGGGGCGCTCGCGTTGAGCAGGCCGCCACCCGCGCCGCCCGGGCCCCCCGCCCGATTCCCCGCACCGGGGAATCCGCCGGCCGCCGATCCCGACGGTGGGCCGAATCCGGCCTGACCGGTACCACCCGCTCCCTGCCCGGTCTGTCCCTGCCCGGTCTGTCCCTGCCCGGGGCGGGCGAATCCCCGACCGGAGCCGGGTAGGCCCGTCGGCGGACGGAAGGCGCCGCCGCCGGGGCCACCGAATCCCCCTGGGCCTCCCCCCGTTCCGGTGAGGGTGGGGCCGGCCGAGGGGATGGCCCCGTCGTGCGGGGTGCTCGCGGTATCGAGGGCATACGCCGTCGGGCCGGCGAGGGAGACGACGATCGCCCCCGCCATCGCCGTCGCTGCGGCGACGCGGCCCATCCAGTGGGAGGCGACGAGGAGCGTCGCCGTCACGATGCCGCCCACGAGGACCAGCGGCTCGAGCCACGGCATCCACCCGGGCGAGCGCCCGAGGAGGACGGCGGCCCAGATGGCGGTCGCTAGGACGGCCGCAGCCAGCACGAGGCGCGACGCGAGTTGGTCCCTGCGTTGCCACAGCATCCAGCCGCCGATCCCGACGAGTGCGGCGATCGCCGGGGCCAGGGCCACGGTGTAGTAGGGGTGGATGATCCCCTGGGCGAAGCTGAACACGGCCCCGGTGACGAGGAGCCACAGCCCCCACAGCATCAGCGAGGCCCGGGTGCGGTCGGTGCGGACCGCCCGGCGGGTCAACCACAGGCCGGCCGCGAGCAGCACGAGGGCGGCGGGGATCAGCCACGAGATCTGTCCCCCCATGTCGGTGAGGAACAGTCGGTCCCATCCCGTCGGGCCCCAGATGCTGGCGCGGCCGGTGCCACCGAATCCTCCGACGCTGCCGGACTCCTGGCCGGAGATCCGCCCAAAGCCGTTGTAGCCGAAGATGAGGTTCCAGATGCTGTTGTTCTGCGATCCCCCGATGTAGGGGCGGTCGGCGCTCGGCACGAGGGAGACGACGACGGGCCACCACAGGGCGGCCACGAGCGTGGCGCCGGCGGTGACCGCCAGCTGGCGCACGCGACGCCAAAACCCCGTCGGCGCCGCCACCAGGTAGACGATCCCGATGGCCGGCAGCACGAGGAAGGCCTGCATCATCTTCGTGATGAACCCCGTGCCCACGAGGACGCCGGCCAGGGCGAGCCACCGGCCGTCGGCCCGCTCCAGGGCCCGGACCGTGCAGTAGGCGGCGCCGGTGAGCAGGAGCACGAGTAGGGCGTCGGGGTTGTTGTAGCGGAACATGAGCACCGCAACCGGCGTGAGCGCCATGGCGCCGGCGGCGAGCAACCCGGCACCGGCGCTGGCCACCCGCCGCACCGCGGCGTACAGCAGCGCCACCGTGGCGACGCCCTCGAGGGCCTGGGGGACGAGGATGCTCCAGGCGTTGACGCCGAACATCCGCGCCGAGAGGTCCATGACCCAGAGGGCGGCCGGCGGCTTGTCGACGGTGATGAAGCTCGACGAGTCGAAGGACCCGAAGAAAAACGCCTTCCAGCTCTTGGAGCCCGCCTCCACCGCCGCCGAGTAGAAGCTGTTGGCCCATCCCGAGGACCCGAGGTCCCACAGGTAGAGGACGGCCGTCGCGGCCAGGATCGCCAGCAGCGCCGGCCGGACCCACGAGGGATCCTCGGGCCGGCCTCGCACCAACCGGTGGACGAGACCCCGACCCGGTGTGCGCCGCCCCGGCCCGGCACTCCCGGGCTCGACCCGCTGAGTGCCGGGCGGCGCGGGGAGCACCAGGGCCCCCGGCGCCGCCGGACGATCGTCGGTGACGGTCATTGTTGGCTCCCTTGGTCTCGGTTCCGATCGAGGTCTGGTGCAGCGGCGCGCAGGTCTACGGGTGCGCTGGTTACCGCGGCGGTGGTCGGCGCCCGGCTCCCGGCGACGGGGCTCCCCGCGACCGGGCTCGAGCCCCCCGCGAAGGGATCCCGCGGCCCGAGGGCGCGGAGCGCGACCAGGCGGGCAAATCCGGCGGACACGGTGCCGGCCGTGACGGCGAAGAGATCGGCCACCGCGGAGCCGCCGAGCAACGTCTGGGCGACCCACAGCGCGACGAGGGTGAAGGCCGCGTTGGTGGCGAAGACGGTGAGGCCGCCGAGGACGAAGCGTCGGTGCGAGGAGGGGTCCGGTTCCCCCGCGTTGAGCCGGACGTGCGCCAACGTGTTGCCGACCGAGCAGATGGCGAGGGCCAGCACGTCGGCCATCCAGACGCCGGTCACCGGCCGAAGCAGGAGGAACAGCAGGAGGAAGGCCAGCGTGCTCACGATGCCCACGCCGGCCACCCGCCGGAGGGCATGACGGGCACGCTCCTGGCGGGCCGGGGTCGGGAGCTGCGCCCATCCCCGCCCCGCGGAGAACTCTCGGACGAGCCGGGCGATGCCCCGCAGGTCCCCGAGCGCGGTGCGCGCCACGTCGACCCGGGAGTCGGGATCGTCGACCCAGTCGACGGGCACCTCGTGGATGCGCAGCCCGTTGCGCTCGGCGAGGACGAGCAGCTCGGTATCGAAAAACCATTCGTTGTCGCGCACGAGCGGCAGCAGCGCCTGGGCCGCCTCCCGCCGCATCGCCTTGAACCCGCACTGCGCGTCGGAGAACGAGTTGCCGAGCACGGCGCGGACCAGCAGGTTGTAGCAGCGGGAGATCAGCTCCCGCTTGGGCCCACGGGTCACGCGGGCGCTGGGCGCCAGCCGGGTGCCGATGGCGAGGTCGCTGTGGCCCGAGACGAGCGGGGCCACGAGGGGGAGCAGGGCGTCGAGCCCCGTCGAGAGGTCGACGTCCATGTAGGCCACGACGTCGGCCTCGCTGGCGCCCCAAGCAGCTCGCAGCGCCCGGCCTCTCCCCTTCTCCGCCAGGTGCACGACGCCGACCCCTCGCACCTCCCGGGCGACGGCGACCGCCGCCTCGTAGGTGCCGTCGGTGCTGGCGTTGTCGGCGATCGTCACCCTGGCGCTCAACGGGAAGGAGCGATCCAGGTACTCTCGGAGGCGGAGCACGCTCCGGCGCAGCGTGGCCGCCTCGTTGTAGACGGGGACCACGATCTCCACCTGCGTCTGGTGGGCCAGCGACGGTACGGCCGGTGTGCGGGCGGTCAGGGTACTCATGGCCCCCGATCCTGTGGGCCGCTCCTTTACGCCAGCTGTGACAGGGCTGTGAGGCTGCTACGTAAGAGCAGGCCTTAGCCTCGGTCCCCTCGCCGAGTGCACGGCCACGCGTGGACCAGTCTCGAGCGAGTGGCGGGACCGAGGCTCAACGATCGGCGGCCGCTCAACGGCCTGCAGCGCCTATGGGTTCCAGGCTGCGCCTCAGACCAACGAGCCGAGTCCCTCCCTCAAAATCGAGTATTGAGGGCCTCGTTGATGTTCGAGGTACAGAACAATCCCAGCTCGAAGACTTCACCAGCGCTAAGTGTGAGGCCGCTGACCGAGAAAGTCTCTTCCGTCACCGCACGCGCCAAAAACTTATATGGAACAGACTGGACTGCTCGCGAGGTGACGATGAAGCCAACCGGCAGTTGGTAGTACTTGATCTTCGGGTCGGCCTTGTACTCGAACCCGGGGTTCTCTGCCGCCACATATCCAGGCCCGTTCGCACAGTTCAAGGTGTACGAATGCGACGAAAATCCGACTGGGAGCGTGCCCGCGAACGGGTATTGACTCTCACTCGCCGAGGCCAAACCCGCTGGCCCCATGGCGACAGCCGCTGTCAACGCCAATAGCAGGGCCGACGCAGCCAGAGCGAGCCGACGCATTCCCCAGCGAATCATGTTTGTTCCCTCTCGGATCGTTCGGAAGGCGGCAGCGTACCAGCCAAAAGAAGCCTGGGTCAACGGTGCTGGAGCCACGAGCTCTTTGGCGGCGCAGGACAACGCAATGTCGGTGCGTCAACGCGCTTCGGATCCCGGGGTCAGCCACCCTTCACGCCGTCGCCGCTTCGTCGCCCACCGTCCTGGTCGTCCTTTCGACGTGAGCACTATGGCTAGGTCATCAATCCTTTCGCGTGATCAAAGCGCGAAGCGCTTGGGTTCCATTTCCCCATTCTGAGGCTCCCTCGCCTGGTCCGTCGGGTGCGGTGGCTCCGGGAGAGCGCCGAGGGGCAGCCAGACGGCAAAGATCGTGCCGCCCTCCGGGTTGGGTCGCACGGAGGCCTCCCCCCCGTGGGAGGCCACGATGGCCGCGACGATGGAGAGCCCGAGCCCCGCACCGCCGCTGCTGCGGCTCCTCGAGGCGTCGGCGCGGTAGAACCGCTCGAAGACCCGCTCGGCCTGCTCCCGGCCGAGACCCGGGCCGCGGTCGGCGACCTCTACCAGTGCGCGGTCGCCCACCGCGCTCACCTGCACGGTGGCCGGGGTGCCGGGCGGTGTGTGGGCGCGCACGTTGGTGAGCAGGTTGTCGAGGACCTGGCGGAGCCGGCGGCCGTCGCCGATCACCTCCACCGGGCGCTCCGCCCGCAGCGTGATGGGCCACTCGGGCCCGACCGCGGTGGCCGAGTGGATCGCTTCGGCGGTGAGGGAGACGAGCTCGACCGGGGCGTGTTCGAGCGGTCGTCCCTCGTCGAGCCGCGCGAGCAACATGAGGTCCTCGACCAGCACCGTCATGCGGTCGCTCTCGATCCGGATGCCCCGCATCACGCGTTCCAAGTCCGCCGGGTTGTGCTCGGCGCCACGCGAAAAGAGCTCGGAGTAGGCCGACACCGCGGCGAGGGGCGTGCGCAGCTCGTGCGACGCGTCCGCCACGAAACGGCGCATGCGCTCCTCGGAGGCCGCCAGCCGCCGCGCCGTGGCGTCTCGCTCCATGAAGGCGCTCTGGATGCGCCCGAGCATCACGTTGAGGGCGCGGGCGAGGCGGCCCACCTCGGTGCGGGCGTCGTCGCCCGGCACGCGGCGATCGAGCTGGCCCGCGGCGATGGCGTCCGCCGTGCGCTCGACCCCCTCCAGGGGTCGCAGCCCGACGCGCACGAGCCACCAGCCGAGTCCCATGGCGATGATGAGCGCCCCTCCGGTGACGGCCAGCTCGATGAGCACGAGCCGGTTCAAGGTGGCGTAGGTGCTGTCGAGGGGCAGCCCGACGATGAGCAGGCCGCCCTCGGGAGTCTCGCTCGCCCGGACGCGGAACTCCGGGCCGCCGCTCGTCGTGGACGGCACGTCGAAGTAGACGGCCGCCGGCTGGCCCTCGCTCGACGAGGAAAGCGAGATGTGCGAGGGCAGCTGCGGGGAGTACTGCTTCCCCCCCGGCTCGACGGCCGGCAGCTGGACCCTCACCTGATCATCCGACGCCCGCACCTCGAGCGAGACGCCGGCGGCGGCCCGCGCCACGGCCGGGGGCGGCTGGTTGGAGGTGGTGCCCGAGCCGGACCCCGTGGGGCCGAAGAGCGCGGGGATGGTCGTGCTGGCCAGCTGCTGGTCCACCCGGTCGAGGAGGAAGGAGCGCAGCGAGGAGTAGGTGACCACGTCGGCCACGATGAGGCCGACCAGGGACACGGCCGCGAGGGCCAGGAGCAGCCTCGCCCGGAGGGACATCAGCCGCTCTCGGCTGGCTCGCGGAGCGCGTAGCCGACCAGACGGATGGTCTGGATGAGCGGCGGTCCGTGCCGCTCCAGCTTCTTGCGCAGGTAGCTCACATAGGTCTCCACCACGTTGGCGTCGCCCTCGAAGTCGTAGTGCCACACCGAGTCGAGGATCTGGCTCTTGGAGAGGACCTGGCGGGGGTTGTCCAGGAAGTACTGCAGGAGCTTGAACTCGGTGGCGGTGAGGGAGATCTCCGTGCCCCCTCGACGCACGACATGGCCGGGCACGTCCATCTCCACGTCGGCGAAGCGGAGCACCTCGCCGCAGGCCGGGCCGCCGTAGACGCGCTCGATGATGACCTTGACGCGGGCCACGATCTCCGCCAGCGCGAAGGGCTTGGTCACGTAGTCGTCGCCGCCCTCCGTGAGGCCGGTCAGCTTGTCCTCGAGCGCGTCCCGGGCCGTGAGGAACAGGATCGGTGTGCGGATGCCCTGGGACCGCAGGCGCTTGGTCACCTCGAAGCCGTCGAGGTCGGGGAGCATGACGTCCAGGATGATCATGTCGGGCCGGCCCTCCTGGGCGGCCAGCAGCGCACTGCGGCCGCTGGAGGCCTCCTCGACCTCGAAGCCCTCGTAGCGCAGTGCCGTGGCGACGGCGTCGGTGATGGAGGGCTCGTCGTCGACCACGAGCACCCGCTGGCTCCCTGCATCCTCCATCACCGCCCGGTCCATCACCGCCTGCCTTCCCCGCCGGCACCCGGGGAGTTGCCCGGGTCGCCCGTCGCGTCGCTGCATGTTGGCACCGCGACGTCGAGGGTTCCTGTGCGCCCCCTGTGTGTCGGCTGTGAGCGGTCGGGTGGCGAACGGGGGTCAGTAGGTGGTGATCGACCGGATCTCTTCCAGCTGGGCGCCGGCGACGGCCATGATGTCCTGGCCGGCCACGAGGAGAGAGAGGTCGCCCCGCACGCGCACCTTGCCGCGGGCCAGCGCCGAGGCCGCGTGGAGGTCGCCCCGGCTGAGCGCGGCGGCGTCCTCGTAGGCGATGGAGAGGACGACGTCCGCGCCGTCGGTGAGGCTCCCCTCGCCCTCGGCCGTACGCACCGACAGCGTCCCCCGTCCGTCGACGACCTCGAGGACCGACGCCAGCAGGCCCCCGTCGGCACCCAGGTCCTCGGGGACGTCGTGGATCAGCTGGGCGACCGTGAAGGAGGTCCGGTGCGCGCCAGCGCCGGGCGACCCGGCGTCGGTGGGTGGCAGCTCGGAGAGGACCGCAGTGACGGCGGCCGCCCACTCAGGGGAGAGAAACCTGGGCACGCTCGCTGCGCTCGATCGCTTCCTCCGGCGTCAACCGCTTGCGGCGGAGGATCTTTCTTCCCAGCCACGCCACGGGGTCGTAGGAGGAGTCGACCACGCGCTCCTTCAACGGGATGATGCCGTTGTCGGTGATCTTGATGTGCTCC
This sequence comes from uncultured Actinomycetes bacterium, assembly GCA_963773635.1. GTDB lineage: Bacteria > Actinomycetota > Acidimicrobiia > Acidimicrobiales > RAAP-2 > CAVZBW01. The sequence goes on from CAVZBW010000005.1 coordinate 3,174,319, forward strand.
GGGCAGACCTCGGTGCAGCACTTGGTGATGTTGCAGTAGCCGATGCCCTCTTGCTTGCGGAGGAGCTCCCGACGGTCGTTCGTGTCGAGCGGGTGCATCTCGAGCTCCGCAAAGCGGATGAAGAACCGGGGGCCCGCGTAGTGCAGCTTGTTGTCCTCGTGGTCGCGGATGACGTGGCACACGTTCTGGCACATGAAGCACTCGATGCACTTGCGGAATTCCTGCCCGCGCTCGATGTCCACCTGTTGCATCCGGTAGCCCTCCGCGGGGCGCGGCGGTGGGGCGAAAGCGGGCACGCGCTTGGCCATCTCGTAGTTGAAGCTGACGTCGGTCACGAGGTCCCGCATGATCGGGAACGTGCGCATGGGGGCGACCGTCACCGGGCCCTCCGGGAGCGAGTCCATCCGGGTCATGCACATGAGGCGCGGCGTGCCGTTGATCTCCGCGGAGCACGACCCGCACTTGCCCGCCTTGCAGTTCCACCGGCACGCGAGGTCCGGAGCCGGGCCGGCTTGTATCCGGTGGACCACGTCGAGGACGACCTCGCCCTCCGAGGCGGGCAGCTCGTAGTCGCGGAACTCGCCGCCGTCGGAGTCGCCCCGCCAGACGCGCATGGTGAAGGTGCCATCGGCGGTCCCGGCCGCTCCCCCCGTCGCCCCCGTCTCGCCGGGCCGGGCCTCGGTGGCCGAACCCTGGCCGTCGGCTCCGGCGGTGCCCGTGTCGCCCGGCTGGTTGGACTCGATGACGTCGGCCACTACTTCGTCTCCTCGAAGAGCTTGCGAAGCTCCTCCGGCATGACCGGCAGGGGCTCGGGGGTGAGGGTGATCTCGGTGTCGTACCAGCCGCCGCCCGGCTGGCGCTGGACCTGGTTGATCTTGCCGAACTCGGCGTCGGGCCCGGGGTAGTCGTCGCGGGTGTGGCCGCCCCGGCTCTCCCGGCGGGCGAGCGCGCCCTGGGCCACCATGGTCGACACGGTCAGCATGGAGGGGAGGTCGGTGGCCAGGTTCCATCCGGGGTTGTAGGCGGCGCCCCCGGCGGCGGAGACCTTGGCCGTGCGCTCCTTGAGCTCGCCCAGCTTCTGCAGCGCCTCCTCGAGCTCGGGACCGGTCCGGATGATGCCGACCAGCGCCTGCATGGTCTCCTGCAGGGCGTGGTGGATCTCGTAGGGGTTCTCGCCGCCCTCTCTCTGGAGCGGCTCCCGACCGGAGGCCAGCGCCTGGTCGATGTCCGCCGCGTCGACGGAGGGCGCATCGCTGCGGCCCTCGGCAAAGTCCGACGCCCCGACGCCGGCGCGACGGCCGAACACCAAGAGGTCGGAGAGGGAGTTGCCGCCGAGGCGGTTCGAGCCGTGCATCCCGCCGGCCACCTCGCCGCAGGCGAAGAGCCCGGGCACGGTGGTCGCCGCGGTGTCGGCGTCCACCCGGACCCCGCCCATGGCGTAGTGGCAGGTGGGCCCCACCTCCATCGGCTCGCGGGTGATGTCGACGCCCGCCAGCTCCATGAACTGGTGGTACATCGAGGGGAGCCGCCGCCGGATGTACTCGGGGGACCGACGGGAGGCGATGTCCAGGAACACCCCGCCGTGCGGGCTGCCGCGCCCGGCCTTGACCTCGGAGTTGATGGCGCGGGCCACCTCGTCGCGGGGCAGCAGGTCGGGGGTGCGCCGGGCGGCGGAGTGGTCCTCGTACCAGCGGTCGGCTTCCTCCTCGGTCTCCGCCGTCTCGGCACGGAACATCTCCGGCACGTACTGGAACATGAAGCGCGTCCGGTCGCTGTTGCGCAGCGTCCCCCCGTCGCCTCGGACGCTCTCCGTGACGAGGAGCCCGCGGACCGACAGCGGCCACACCATGCCGGTCGGGTGGAACTGCACGAACTCCATGTCGATCATGTCCGCACCGGCCCACAGCGCCATGGCGTGGCCGTCGCCCGTGGACTCCCAGCTGTTGGACGTGATCTTCCACGACTTGCCGAACGAGCCGGTGGCCAGCACCACGGCGCGCGCGGTGAAGGCGACGGGCTCCCCGCTGGGTCGCCAGTAGCCGACGGCCCCCGAGACCCGGCCCTCGGCGTCCTTCAAGAGGCGGAGGACCTTGCACTCCATGAACACGTCGATGTTCATGGCCACGGCCCGCTGCTGGAGGGTTCGGATCATCTCCAGTCCCGTGCGGTCGCCGACGTGGGCCAGTCGGGCGTAGCGGTGGCCACCGAAGTCGCGCTGGAGGATCCGCCCGTCCTTGGTGCGGTCGAAGAGCGCCCCCCAGGCCTCGAGCTCGTACACCCGGTCGGGGGCCTCCTGGGCGTGGAGCTGGGCCATCCGCCAGTTGTTGAGCATCTTCCCGCCGCGCATGGTGTCGCGGAAGTGGACCTGCCAGTTGTCCTCGGGGTACACGTGGGCCATCGACGCGGCGATGCCGCCCTCGGCCATGACCGTGTGGGCCTTGCCGAGCAGCGACTTGCACACGAGGGCGGTGCGCAGCCCCCGGTGCTTCGCCTCGATGGCCGCCCGCAGCCCGGCGCCGCCGGCGCCGATGACCACGACGTCGTAGTCGTGGGTCTCGTAGTCGAGGTTCGGGTCGGGCATCAGAAGAACTTCGGGTCGGTGATGGTGCCGGAGGCCACGAGCCGGACGTAGAGGTCCGTGAGGGCCACGAACACGAGGCTGGCCCAGGCGAACTGCATGTGCCGGGCATTGAGCGGGGTCAGGAACTTCCAGACCCGGTGGCGGACCTTGGCCGTGGAGAAGCTCCGCGACCCGCCGCCGCAGAGATGTCGCGCCGCGTGGCACGAGAGGCTGTAGGTCCACAGCAGCGCCGCGTTGACGCACAGGACGAGGGTCCCGAGGCTCATCCCGATCCCCCCGTCACCGGGCAGGCGGAACGCCATGACCGCGTCGATGGTCAGGATCACGTTGAACACGAGGCCGAGCAGGAAGAAGTAGCGGTGGGCGTTCTGCAGGATCAGGGGGAACCTCGTCTCCCCGCTGTACTTCTTGTGGGCATCGGACACCGCGCACGCCGCCGGCGAGCCCCAAAACGACCGGTAGTAGGCCTTGCGGTAGTAGTAGCAGGTCAGCCGGAACCCGAGGGGACCGCCGAGGATGAGGAGTGCCGGCGTCACCCCCGAGTACCAGTGCAAGACGAACGTCGACCCCTTGGCGCCTTCCACGCAGCTCTGCGTGATGCACGGGGAGAAGAAGGGCGAGATGAGGTCCCGGTGCAGGTCCGCCCCGGCGTAGTAGTTCTTGTTCACGAAGACCGCCCACGTCGTGTAGATGACGAAGGCGGTCAGCACGGTCACCGTGACGGCCGGCTGGACCCACCAGCGGTCCTTGCGCAGCGTTCGCACATCGGGGCCGCCGCGCCGGCCCCCGATGGCCACCGGGGTGGCCGTCGCGCTCTCGACCGTCGTCACGCATTACCTCCTCTGATCGGCCCCCTGGCCGAAAAAACCGCCGTCGCATCATTCCAGACGCCGGCTCTCCCTGGCCAGACCGATACGCGATGGCTGCCATAGGCTGCGCCAATACCGAGAGCAATTCGAGGAGCCTGTGGCGATGCTCGGGTGGCGGCTCGGGTGGCGGCTCGCCGGGAGGCGGCGGGAGGCGGCGCCCAACGCCCGGCGATGGTTGGCGCGCCCGGCCCCGGGCGTAGGCTCACGACCATGGCCGACCAGCCCACTCATCACCACTATCCCCCCGCGGACCTGCCCCGGACCATCGGTGAGCTGCGCGAGTCGGGATGGGCGTCGGTGCCCGTCTCCGAGGAGCTCCGCCGCAACGCCGCCGCCCGTATCGCCGCGGGCGAGGCGCTCATCCCCGGCGTCCTCGGCTTCGAGGACACGGTCGTCCCCCAGATCGAGAACGCCCTCCTGGCCGGGCACGACTTCATCCTGCTGGGCGAGCGGGGTCAGGCCAAGACCCGGGTCATCCGGTCCCTCGTCGGGCTGCTCGACACCTGGTTGCCGATCGTCGCCGGCTCGGAGATCAACGACGACCCCTACCACCCGACGTCGCGCTATGCCCGCCTCCGGGTGGCCGAGCAGGGGGACGACGCGGCGGTGGAGTGGGTGCACCGCGAGGACCGCTACGGCGAGAAGCTGGCCACACCGGACACGTCGATCGCCGACCTGATCGGCGAGGTCGATCCCATCAAGGTGGCCGAGGGCCGCTACCTGAGCGACGAGCTGGCCCTGCACTACGGCCTCGTCCCCCGTGTCAACCGCGGCATCTTCGCCATCAACGAGCTGCCCGACCTCGCCGAGCGCATCCAGGTGGGTCTGCTCAACGTGCTCGAGGAGCGCGACGTGCAGATCCGTGGCCACCGGGTGCGCCTGCCCCTCGACATCGTGCTCGTGGCCACCGCCAACCCCGAGGACTACACGAACCGGGGTCGGATCATCACCCCGCTCAAGGACCGCTTTGGGGCGCAGATCCGGACGCACTATCCCGAGGACTCCGCCATCGAGGTGCAGATCATCCGCTCCGAGGCGTCCCTGCCAAAGGGCGGGAGCCCGGTGGTCGTGCCGGACTACCTGACCGAGGTGGTGGCCGAGATGAGCCAGCTCGCCCGCCGCAGCCCCCACCTCAACCAGCGCAGCGGGGTCTCGGTGCGCCTTTCGATCGCCAACTACGAGACGATGGTGGCCAACGCCACCCGCCGGGCGCTGCGGACCGGCGAGCCCGTGGCGGTCCCGAGGGTGAGCGACCTCGGCGCCCTCGGCTCCTCGACCCAGGGCAAGGTGGAGATCGAGGCCCTGGAGGAGGGCCGGGAGGGCGAGGTGGTGGCGCAGCTCGTCGGCGCGGCGCTGCTGGCCGTCTTCCGCCGGAGGGTGCGCCTCGAGGATCCCGCCTCGGTCGTCGATTCCTTCGGTGAGGAGGTGGTGGTGCACGTGGGCGACGACCTGGCCTCCTCGGAGTACCTGAAGGTGCTGCAGGTCCAGCCCGCGCTCGAGGGGCCCGTGCGGGCGCTGGCCGGGCCGGAGGCGAACGAGACGCCGGGCCTCGTGGCGAGCGCCCTCGAGTTCCTCCTCGAGGGCCTCCACCTCACCAAGCGGCTCAACAAGGACGCCTACGGCGCCCGAGCCCTCTACCGGAGCCGCAAGCGGTGACCGCCCGCTACGACTACCGGCGCTGGGACGGGAGCCAGGACTTCGCCGACTTCGACGCCGACGACCTGCTGGCCGGGCTGACCGACGACCTGCTCGCCGGGGGGAGCCTCGACGACGCCATCCGGCGGCTGCTCCGGGGCGGGATGCGGACCGCCGACGGTCGCGAGGTCCCCGGGCTGCGCGACATGCTCGAGCAGCTGCGCCGGCGCCGAGAGGAGCTGCTCTCCGAGGGGGACCCCGACTCGGAGATGGCCCGGGTGGCCGAGCGCCTGGAGGACATCCTCGACGAGGAGCGGGGCGCCATCGACGACCTCGAGCAGGAGGCCCGGGACTCGGGCGACCAGCGCCGGACCGAGGTCACCGAGGGGGTGACCGCCGAGCGGCGGCTCGCCCTCGACCTCCTGCCCGACGACCTGAGCGGGCGGGTGCGCAGCCTGCAGCACTACGAGTTCATCTCGAGCGAGGCCCGGGAGCACTTCGAGGAGCTGATGGAGGAGCTGCGCGAAGAGGTGGCGCGGACCTACTTCGAGAACGTCTCGGAGGCCCTGCAGTCCTTCGACCCCGAGCAGATGCGCCGGATGCGCGACGCCCTGGGCGCCCTCAACCGGATGCTCGAGCAGCGGGAGCAGGGGGAGGCGCTCGACCCGAGCTTCCAGGACTTCATGGACCAGTTTGGCGACCTCTTCCCCGGCGACCCCCAGTCGCTCGACGAGCTGCTGGAGCAGCTGGCCCAGCGCATGGCCGCCGCCGAGGCCATGTTCCGCTCGCTCTCGCCCGAGCAGCAGGCCCAGCTCCGCGGGCTCGCCGAGACCCTGCTCGAGGACATGGATCTGCGTTGGCAGCTCGACCGCCTGGCGTCCAACCTCCAGCGCGCCGTCCCCCAGGCCGGCTGGGACCGTGCCTACGGGTTCCAGGGGGACCAGCCGATGGGCCTCGCGCAGGCCACCGACCTCGCCTCGCAGCTGGGCGAGCTGGATCGCATGGAGGAGATCATGCGCTCGGCGGCCTCGCCGGCCGCCCTCTCACGAGGTGGACCTCGACCAGGTTCGTCGTCACCTCGGCGAGGACACCGCCCGGGCCCTCGATCGCCTGGCCCGCCTGGCTCGGACCCTCCAGGAGGAGGGCCTGATCGAGCAGCGCGGCAGCGAGACCGAGCTCACCCCCAAGGGCGTCCGGCGGATCGGGCAGCGCGCCCTCAGCGATCTCTTCTCGCAGATGGCCCGCGACCGGGTGGGGGAGCACCGAGCCACCTGGTCCGGGGCGGGGCACGACCGTGAGGAGGTCTCCAAGCCCTACGAGTACGGCGACCCCTTCAATCTCCACCTCTCCAACACCATCAACAACGCCGTCCGCCGCTCCGGGCAGGGGGTGCCGGTGCGCCTCCAGCCCGACGACTTCGAGGTGGTGGAGACCGAGGCGCTGACCCGCTCGGCCACCGTGCTGCTCGTGGACCTCTCCATGTCCATGCCGATGCGCGACAACTTCGTGCCGGCCAAGAAGATGGCCATGGCGCTGCACACCCTCATCGCGAGCCGGTTCCCCCGCGACTACCTGGGCGTGGTCGGCTTCTCGGAGGTGGCCCGCGAGATCAAGCCCCAGGAGCTCCCGAGCGCCATGTGGGACTACGTCTACGGGACCAACCTCCAGCACGCCCTGATGCTCGCCCGCCGGTTGCTCGTGCACCAGCCCGGGACCAAGCAGATCATCTGCGTCACCGACGGCGAGCCGACGGCGCACATCGACCCCGACGGCGAGGTCTACTTCAACTACCCCCCGATCCCCGAGACGCTGCAGCGCACGATGGCCGAGGTGATCCGCTGCACCCGTGCCGGCATCACCATCAACATGTTCGTCCTCGACATGGAGCGCACCCGGTATCCCTTCGTCGAGCAGATCTCGAGGGCCAACGGCGGGCGGGCCTTCTTTACGACACCCGACGCGCTCGGGGGCTACGTGCTCGTCGACTTCCTCCAGCACCGCCGGCTGCTGCGCCCGGCCGGCTAGGGCCGTGCCCGAGGCGCGCCTCGACGCGTCTCCCCTGCCCCTCTACGGGGCGAGCCCGGCGGAGCTGGCCGGGCTGCTCGGCTCGGAGCCCCGCTACCGGGTCGGCCAGGTCTGGCGCGGCCTCTACGAGCAGGGCCGGCTGCCCGCCGAGATGACGGACCTGCCGGCGGCGCTGCGCGAGCGGCTGACCGGGCTCCTCCGCCCGTCCCTCCGCGAGGCCGCTCGCTCCGTGGCGGACGGCGGGGACACGCTCAAGTGGCTCTTCGAGCTCGCCGACGGGGCGCGGATCGAGACCGTGCTCATGGCCTACCCCGACCGGGTGACGGTCTGCGTCTCGACCCAGGCGGGCTGCGCCATGGCGTGCCAGTTCTGCGCCACGGGCCAGGCGGGCTTTTGGCGGCACCTCGAGTCTGCGGAGATCGTGGAGCAGGTGGTGCGCGCGGCGCGCCAGGCCCGTCCCCGGCGGCTCTCCAACGTGGTGTTCATGGGGATGGGCGAGCCGCTCGCCAACTACGACCGGGTCTGGGCGGCGGTCGAGCGGCTCCATCGCGACGTCGGTCTCTCGGCGCGCCACTTGACGTTGTCGACCGTGGGCCTCGTGCCCGGCATCCGGCGGCTGGCCGGCGAGTCGTTGCCGGTCAATCTCGCAGTTTCGCTGCACGCGGCAAACGACCGGCTGCGCGACCAGCTGGTACCCATCAACCGCCGCTACCCTCTGGAGATGCTGATGGCGGCCTGCGCCGAGTACGCCGAGCGCACCCGGCGGCGCCTCTCCTTCGAGTGGGCCCTCATCGACGGGGTCAACGACTCCTTTGCCGACGCCGACGAGCTGGCGGGACGTTGCCTCCCGCTCGGCGCTCACGTCAACGTCATCCCGCTCAATCCCACCGCCGGGTACGCCACCCGGGGCACCCCGCCCCGCCGGGTCCGCGCCTTCGTCGATCGCCTCGCACGGTCGGGCGTCAACGCCACGGTGCGCAGCACCCGGGGCGTGGAGATCGACGCGGCGTGCGGCCAGCTGGCGGCCCTCGACCGAGACGTGGGACGGGTCGCGGATCGTGGCGGTGCGGGGAATACTGCCGGCACCTCGGAGGCCGGGGGCGGCTGAGGCCTCGATGCCGGGGGGACCGAGGGGACCGACGCCGCGGAGGATCTTGCTCCTCCATCCGATGCGCTCGGAGCTGCGACCGATGGTCAAGCTGATCGGAGCGCGGCGCACCACCGTGGGTCCCGACGTCGTGCACTCGGCCGTGCGCGGCGGTCGGGAGCTGTTCGCCTCCACCATCGGCGTCGGCCCCGACCGCGCTCGGACGAGCACGCGTCGGCTCATCGAGGCGCTCGACGTCGACCACGTGGTGGTGAGTGGCATCGCCGGTGCCATCCATCCGGAGATGGAGGTCGGGACCGTCGTCGTGCCCGACGTCGTGATCGACCTCGAGACCGAGCGGGAGTTCGCCGCCCATCCGCTCGGTGGCGCGTGCCCGGACGGCACGAGGGGTCCCCTTGCCAGCTCGGGGCGGCTCGTCGTGGACGACCAAGAGGTCCGAGGGCTCATCGAGCGAGGGATCGTGGCCATCGACATGGAGAGCGCGGCGGTGGCGGACGTGTGCCAGGCGTCGGCGACGCCATGGTCGGCGATCCGTTGCGTCAGCGACCGGCCGCGCGACGGCATGGTGGACGATGCGGTCCTCCGGCTGCTCGACGAGGACGGCAAGGCCGACGTGCGTGCTGCGCTGCGCCTGGCGCTCGGCCACCCTCGGCGCGTGCCCAACCTCCTGCGTCTCGGTCGAGACGCGACCTTGGCCGCGAAGCGCGCGGCGCGCGCCACCCTGCTCGCCTGCGAGAGCTGAGGCCGCCCCGGGAGACGACGCCGTCGGGCCTCGAGGGTGGTGCGGTCATCGGGTCGCCCCTTGACCCGGATCCCCCTGTGGAAAGAACTGCTGGTCGCGCCCTTGCGCTGGCCTGCCATATGGGGGAAGATGACACGGTTGTAGTTCACATGGCTGTAGTTACACACGTGCCACTCCCGGGTGGCGAGGGGAGGCCCGACGGTGGATCTGGCCACACTGCTCAACGATCGCCAAGAGCTCAGCTGGCAGGCGAGGGCAAACTGCATGGGAGTCGACCCCGACCTGTTCTTCCCTGAGCGGGGCGCGTCGACGCGCGAGGCCAAGGAGGTGTGCCGCGGCTGCGTGGTGCGCGAGGATTGCCTCGAGTACACGCTGGCCAACGGCGAGAAGTTCGGTATCTGGGGCGGCCTGAGCGAGCGCGAGCGTCGACGCATCCGGCGCATGCGCACGCTCCAGCGCCGCGCCGCGGCCAACGCCTCATAGGTCCGGCCCGCCGCTGCGCCGAGTGCGTCCCGGCTAGCGCGGGACAGCGGCGCCCACCAGCCCCTGACGATCGAGACGCGACTCGATCGTCGAGGCCTCGGCGAGTCCCAGTTGGTCCCATCGGTCCCGATCGATGGCGTGGAGCACGCCTCGGGGGAGCAGGCCCACGAGCTCGGCGCGTGCGATGGAGGTCCCCGTGCCGCGTAGCCGGGCCGCGATCTCGTCGTAGGCACGCTCCGGCCCGAGGCCCCAGGGGTCCACGAGGTTGCAGGAGACCTGCACTTTGCGGTCGAGCCGGAACCCGAGGGCGCGCAGGGAGGGCCCTCGGACGTCCCGGGCCACCCGCTCGGCAAGCGCGAGGTCGTCGGCGTCCAGCCAGAGGTTGTACGCCACCAGAACCGGCCGCGCGCCCACCGCCGTGATGCCGGCGGTGGCGTGCCCGACCATTCCTCGCATCATGCGCCGGGCCTGAGGAAGCGTCCGCACCTCTCCCGACGGGAGGGGGCCGTAGAGGACGCAGGGAAGCCCGAGGGCGGTGGTGGCCCAGTTCGCGAACCGGTCACGGGCCTCGACCGCCGGCGTCAGGTCGGCGTGACGGGGGACCGGGCGACCCCGACCGAGGGGCACGAAGGGGACGACGTCGACCACGCCGAAGCGTGGGTGGGCACCCCGGTGGGTTCCCAGGTCGAGTCGCCCGACGGCGACGGAGACCAGCCGCCGGACCGCATCCTCGAGGGTCTCGGGAGGCCCGGCCAGGCTCAGGACGGAACGATGGTGGTGTCGGTCGCGGTGCAGGTCGAGCAGGCAAGGCCCGGCCTCGGCCGAGAGGCCGGCGAGCACATCGCGCTCCCACCCCTCGCTCACGTTCACGACACATTCGAGCAACTCTCCGGGCGGCCCCTCGTGGAGGGACCCGGACGCGCTCAGGATGTGGTGACGACCTCGCTCATCCGGCGGCGGCGCAGGATCCGGCGGCGCTCGCGCTCAGAGCGCCCACCCCAGATGCCGTGGTCGATCCGGTTGACGAGGGCGTACTCGAGGCACGGCTCGGCGACCGGGCAGTCCGCACAAATCCTCTGCGCTGCCTGCACCCCGACCCCGTCACTCGGGAAGAAGACAGCGGGGGGAACTTCCCGACACTTTCCCCGTGCCATCCATTCGGTGTCCATCGAAGCGATCTCCCTTGTCCGAGGCCAAGTGTAGCGGCAGGCAGGTTGGCCGCGCCGCTTTGGGCGACAGCGGGTCCGCGCTGCACGCCCCGATGGCCCGTCAACCCGATAAGCTGCGGCTTCGCTCGATTTTTCCCGCGCTGCGGCCGCCCCGTGGAGCCTGCCGGGCGACGCCCCAAGGGCGCCAACAAGGTCGTTTATCAGGGCGCATATAGACGTATAAAAAGGCCATAAATAGGAGTGACCATGTCCGACACAGGGCCCGCCATGTCCGAGGTCGACGAATCCGAGAATCTCGCCGAAGTCGAGCCCGAGCCGCCGATCGGACACGTCCGCATCGTCTATCTCGGTCCGGTCGCGCCCCACTGGGAGGTACAGTCGGACTACGGGGATCCCGAGGTCATCGATGCATTCCGCGACCGGGTCCAGGCACGGCTCGTGCTCCTGCCGCCGCACGACCCTCAGTTCCGGCGCAACCGGGAGCGGGTGGTGCGCGACGCCGAGCGGGAGCGCCTCGCCCTGGAGTGGGACCTCGGCTTCCCCGAGGACGGCTGACCAGAACGGGGCGCCGCCGAGCTCGACGGGCGGCAACGGCGCAGCTCAACGGCTCCGCAATGGGGCCGCTCAGCCCGGCTGGGCTGGGCCCGGTGTGTCCGGGCCGGGTTCGCCGGGATCGCCGTCGTCGGCTGGTCCCGGACTGGCTGGTCCCGAACCCGGATCGCCGCCAATGGCGCTCGGGCCGGGGAGCTCGTCCTGGGGCAGGTCGATGCGCTCGAGCCAGAGCCCGGGCGCGTCCACCTCGGCGGGGGTCGGCAACGTGCGCTCGGACGACCACAGGCGGCCCAGCCCCTCCTCGCCGGCCCGCTCGAGCACGCCCTTGACAAAGGCCGCCCCCCGGTCGACCTCGGTCCGGCCGATGTCGATGCCGAAGAGGGCCGCCGCGGCCTGCTCGCCCTTGGCGTCGTCGATCCGGTAGCGATACCACGCCTCGCCGAGGGTCGCCGAGGAGGCGGTCAGCCGCTGGGCGATCACGGAGGTGGCGTGGTCCACGTAGCCCCCGAGCGCCGTGACCAGGGCGGTCAGCCGGGCCGATCCCGGGCGGGCACCCGGCGTGAGCAGGTCTGCGAGCAGCGACTCGGGATCGCCCATGATGCTCTGCAGGGCCTCGGGATCCGACACCTGTCCGCCCAGGCGATCGGCGATCTCCCGCTGAAAGCCAGCCGCCTCCGTGGTGGCCTCGCCCAGCAGGTCCTTGATGCGCTCGGCGACGTGCGGGCGACCGAGGACGGCGTGTGTCGTCAGCTCCCGGATGCAGACCCATAGCTCGGTCTGGTCGACCGGCAGGCTCCAGTCGTCGGCAAAGGACTTGATGTTGTCCGGGACGACGAGGAGCTCGTGGCCGGGCGGCCAGGGGAGCGGGACCGCGTACTGACCGAGGGAGCGGCGGGCCAGGTGGCCGGCCGTGGAGCCGAATTGGAGACCCATGAGCACGGGGCCCATGGTGACGGCGAAGCGGCCGAGCAGCTCCTGGAGCCCATCCGAGCCGTGCTCGTCGAACCCCAGCCCGCCCTGCCCCAGGCCGGCGATGTCCGCCAACCCGGTCGATCCCTCCTGGGCCTTGACCATGGCGTCCAGGTAGGGCCGCCAGGCCTCGAGCGCCCGGATCGCCCACGTGCCCCTGCCCGTCGCCGCGAACGTGAGGGGCTGGCCGTCCGGCGACAAGGGGAGACCGGTGAACTCCGACACGTGCAGCTCGGCCACGCGGGCGAGCTCGCCCAGGCGCATGCGCTCCAGAGGATCGGCATTCCCCTCGGGCGCACCGTCGGTGGCGACGCCGTAGGCGAGGCTCTTCGCCGCCTCCCACCACGGCGGCATGCCGCCGGTGGCGCCACCGACGACCTTGAGCAGGTCACCGAGGAGGTTCTGGAGGGGGTTGCTGGACTCCTCGGGGTCCGTCACGAGGACCGTCGCCGGCTGCCGGTTCGCATGGAGATCATGCTATGGGGACGATCCGAGGGCGACGTCAAGCGGTCGCTCGTGGCCACCCCGCAGGACTTCGAGGTGCACCGAGGCGCCCGGATCGAGCACGTAGAGGCGGGTCTTGAGCTCGGCCGTCGAGCGCACGGGCGCCCCGTCCACGCTCGTGATCACGTCGCCGGCGTGCAGCTCCTTGGTCGCCGGGCTGTGGGGCTGCACCTTGACCACGAGGGCCCCGTCGGGCACGCCCCTGCTGGTCTTCGCGGCGGCGTTGGCCGTGCCCGAGGAGCCTCCCTGGGCCGAGGGGTCGGAGCCCCTGGGGACATCGTCGCGGCAGCTGACCCCCAGCCACCCGTGCACCACATGGCCGGAGGTGACGAGATCGTGGGCCACCCCGAGGACCAGCTGGGAGGGGAGGAAGACCTCCCGGGTCGTTCCCGACGTGGGGTTGACGTCCTGGGCCCGGATGCCGATGACCCCGCCGCCCGAGTCGACGAGGACGTTGTCGCTGGCGCTCGATCCCGAGGTGCCCGGCAGGGCGGCGATGGTCGCCATGCCGCCGCTGCCGCTCGTCGCGCTGGTCAGGGTCTCGAGGGTCACCCAGGACCACGACGCCCGGATCACCGTCGGTCCCGACGAGGGGCTGACGGCCATGCCCACGAGGCGCTCTCCCGAGCTCAGGCCGCCGTCGTCCGCGAACCGGGGGAGGGCCAGGCTGGTCGGCACCCGGACCACGGCGACGTCGGACCCCGGATCGATCGCGACCATGGTCGCGGGCATCTGCTGACCGTCCGAAGTGGTCACGGTGAGGATGTCCGCGCCCGCCAGGCCGCCGGCCGTGGTTGCCACGAGCCCGTCGGCGGCAATGGCGATGCCGCTGCGGACGATGGTGCCGGTCGGTCCGGTGACCGAGATGAGCACCAGGGCGTTGGCGAGGCTGGAGAGCGCCGGGGGAGCGATCTGGTTGGTGATCGGGTTGGGCAGGGTCGCCGAGCTCGTCCGCGCCGCGCCGTCGGAGCCGCCTCCCTGGTTGACGGAGGTGGCGAGCACGAGTCCACCGGCCACCACGGCCGCAGCGATACCCGATCCGAGGAGCACGGTCGCCCAGGCCCGCCTGCTGGGCCGGGTCCGGAACTGTCCGAGCCGAGACGAGGGCCCCGCCGGGCCTCCCGATCCGGAGGCGTCGGGTCCCGTGGAGTCCGGTAGAGGGGGGTGCGAGCCCGAATCGCCGGTGCTGCCCTCGAATCCCGGACCGCTCGAGGCGAACAGCTCGGAGGGGTGGCGCCAGCTGCGCTCCTGCGGGGGTACCCAGCCGTGAAACCCGCTGACCTCGCCGGCGCCCTCGTCCTCGGATCCGTCGTCGCCGCGGGGCAGCTCCGGGTCATTGGGTCCTTCCCCCCCGGGTACGGGCCTCCTCCGGTCATTTCTCCGAGGATATCCAGGCCAAAGGGACCAAGGGCATCGCCCCTCCCGTCGTACCATGAGCGGGAATGTCACGGGACCTGGCCATCGACCTCGGAACTGCCAACAGCCTGATCTTTGCTCGAGGCCGGGGCATCGTCTTGAACGAGCCCACCGTGGTCGCCCTCAACACGAGGAGCCGGGAGGTGCTCGCCATCGGCGAGGAGGCGTGGCAGATGATCGGTCGCACCCCCGGCTACATCGTGGCCGAGCGGCCCATGCGCCAGGGGGCCATCACCGACTTCGACCTCACCGAGCGGATGATCCGGATGCTGCTCCAGCGGGTAGGGGTCTCCCGGATCAACCGGTCTCGGGTGCTCATCTGCGTGCCCTCGGCCATCACCTCCGTCGAGCGGCGCGCCGTCAAGGAGGCGGCGCGCCGGGCCGGAGCGAGCAGCACGTTCCTGATCGAGCAGCCCATGGCGGCCGCAATCGGCGCCGGGCTCGCCATCAACGAGCCCATGGGGTCGATGGTGGTCGACGTCGGGGGCGGCACGGCGGAGATGGCGGTCATCTCCCTCGGGGGGGTGGTGTCGCTGCGGGCCATCCGTTGCGGCGGGTTCGACTTCGACGCCGCCATCCAGGCCCACGTGCGCAACGAGTACAACATCGCCATCGGCGAGCGCACGGCCGAGGCCGTGAAGATGGCGATCGGCTCGGCCCACCCCTACGAGGGGGAACGCCAGGCGGAGATCCGCGGCCGGGACGTGTCGACGGGCCGCCCACGCGAGGTCGTGCTCACTCCCGAGGAGGTGCGGGAGTCCGTCGAGGTCCACGTCTCGCGGATCTTGCAGACGGCGTCGCAGTGCCTGAGCGACTCGCCGCCCGAGCTCGCCCAGGACATCATCTTTCAGGGGATCCACATGGTCGGCGGGGGGTCGCTCCTGCGAGGGATGGGTCAGCGCATGGCCGACGCGACCTCGGTCCCGGTGCATCTCGTCGACACCCCGCTCGAGTGCGTCGTCCTCGGGGCTGGTCGATGCCTCGACTCGCTCGAGGACCTGCGCGACGTCTTCGCCGCCGCGGAGCGCTGAGCCCCGCCGCCGCCTCCGGCCAGCTCTAGCCGTCCCGCCCGGTCTGGACCCAGGCCATGACGCCACCGACCAGGTTGGCGGCGTCCCACCCGCCCCGGTCGAGGGCCGCCGCGGCCGCAGCCGAGCGGACACCCGCGGCGCACACCACGACGATCTGGCGATCGGTCGGGAGCTCGCCGGCGCGGTCTGAGAGCTGGCCGAGGGGGATGTGGGTCGCGCCGGGAAAGGACCACTCGGCCACCTCGTCGTCCTCCCGCACGTCGAGGACGTAGGGCGGCCGCCCGGAGGTCAACCGGGTGCGCAGCTCGTCGGGGTGGATCTCGGCGTAGGCCATGGGTCTCCCGGGAAGCCTTGCACGCCCGGGCCGATGCGGGCGATCAGGGCGCGAGGAGGTCCTCGGCAACCTGGCGGACCTGCCAGTCGCGATCGGAGAGGCACCGGCGGAGGGCGTCTTCGACCTCGGGACCTTCGAACGCGGCCAGCGCCACCGCGGCGCGGCGGCGCACCGCGGGACGGTCCTCCAGGCCCCCGAGCACCGCGGGCAGTCCCCGGCGGTCGCCGATAGCGCCGAGGGCCGCGATGGCGGCCTCGCGGCATCGGGGATCGAGGTGCGCAGACGCCAGCCCGGCAAGCTGCACCACGGCGCGGCGATCCCGACGCTCGCCGAGGGCCCAGCACGCCGCCTCGACCACGACGGGCTCGTCGTCGGACAGCCGTCGGCGCACCGCGGCGAGGACGCGGGCGCGCTCGGTGCCCGAGGCCCCCTCGACCGAGAGCTCGCAGGCCCGACGGCGCACGGAGGGCGCCGGGTCCTCGAGCGCACCGGCGAGCTCCGGGGTGCGCAGCCCGCCGGTGCGCTGCAGGGCGGCGACCGCTGCGGCACGGACCCGAGGATCCCCGTGGGTGAGGGCGGCACGAGCGCTCGCGGCGTCGGATCGGAAGCCCGAGAGGACGACCCGACGGAGCACGCCGTCGTCGCGGGGCGCATCGGTGGCAGGATCTTCCTGCATCGTCCGAGTATGGCGGGCGCGGTCCCGCCATCACATCAGCTCGACCAGCACCACTTCGAAACGCACCACTCGACACGCACCACTCGACACGCAGCGGCCCGACCATGTCCCACACCCATCCCCAGCCCACCGAGTCGCCGGTGGCTGCCCCGAGGTCGCCACCGCACCGGCGGCGCTGGCCCATCGTCGTCGGCGCGATCGTCGCCCTGCTGATCGTCTTCTGCGTGATCGCGGACCACGTCACGCTCGACTACTACGCGATCGCACCGGGCGAGGCGCAGTCGGTTGGCCCGCTCATCCACGTCCCGCCCTCCAAGGCCCATCCGGTGAACGGATCCGTGTTGCTGACCGATGTCTACCTGTCCCCGGTCACCCTCCTCGGCTACCTTCCCGATCTCCTCTCGTCGAATACCGAGCTCATTCCCACGTCGAACGTCCTCGAGCCGGGGACCTCGCCCGCCCAGCTCACCGATCAGGGCTACCTGGAGATGGCCCAGTCGCAGTCGGCGGCCAAGGCGCTCGCGCTGCAGACCCTCGGCTACACGGTGCCCGAGCGTGACGCCGGCACCCTCATCTTCTCCGTGCAGTCCGGATCGCCCGCGGCGTCCGTCCTCAGCGTCGCCCAGATCATCACGGCCGTCGACGGGACGCCGACTCCCAACGACTGTGCGTTTGTCGGGGCCATCCACGACAAGCCGGCCGGCACCGTCGTGCGCTTGAGCGTCGAGCAGTCCACGGTGACTCCGGAGGCGGAGATCAAGCCGGGCCCCGTGATGACCGAGACCGTGCGCCTGGCCGAGCCTCCGGCCGGTCTCGGGTCGTCGGGATGCCCGGGGGTCACCGGGCCGGCCAAGGGGTACCTCGGGATCAGCCCGGAGACCCAGCAGGACTTCACCTATCCGTTTCCCATCAACGTCGACACGACCGACATCGGCGGGCCCTCCGCGGGACTGGCGATGACGCTCGGGATCATCGACAAGCTGTCGACCGGCGACCTGACCGGCCACCACGTGGTCGCAGCGACGGGGACCATCGCGAGTGACGGCACGGTCGGGGACGTGAGCGGCGTGCCGCAAAAGACCGTCGCGGTCGAGCAAGCGGGTGCTACCGATTTCCTCGTGCCGCCCCAGGAGCTCAAGGCGGCCGAGTCCAAGGCCAACGGCTCCCTCCACGTCTACGCCGTCTCCACGCTGCAGCAGGCGCTCAGCGTCCTGCGCAGGCTCGGAGGCCAGGTACCGACGACGCACTGAGACCGACGAGTCGTGCGCACGGCGCGGCCCCAGTCGCCTGGTGCCGGTCGGGTGGACCGCGTCGGGTGGTGGGGCAAACCCCGATCGCCGTCCTGGTCCGCCCTAGTCTTGTCGTCTATGTCGGACGAGCGACCAATTTCCTCTTCCCGGGTGTCCGCGACGGACGTGACGCGGCACTCCTTCGGAGTCGTGCGACGCGGCTACGACCCCCGGGAGGTCCGGTCCTACCTCGAGCTGGTGGGTCGGGAGCTCGCCGCCTGGGAGGAGCGGGAGCAGGACAACCGCCGGCAGCTCCAGGAGGCGAAGCACCGCGCCCAAAACCCCGTGTTGGACGAGGCCACCATCACCCATGCGCTGGGCCAACAGACCGCTGCGATCCTGCGCAAGGCCCACGAGGAGGCGGCCCGCCTGGTGGCGGACGCCGAGCAGCGGGCCGTCACGCTGATGCGTGAGACGCAGCAGCGGGTGACCGAGACCACCGTGCAGGCCGAGGCGTCCGGGGCCGAGCGCGTCGCGGAGGCGGAGCTGGCGGCGGGCTCGGTGCGTCACCAGGCCGAGGAGGAAGCCCGGCGGATCGCCGACGCGGCACGCCAGGAGGGCGAGACGCTGATGGCGCGCGCCCGGGAGCACGGGCGTCTCATGGTCGAGGAGGCCCAAAACGCCCGCAAGCGCGTGCTCGGCGACATGACCCAGCGGAGGCGACTGGTGCACGTGCAGATCGAGCAGCTGCGGGCGGCGCGCGACGAGTTGGCCGCCGCGGTGATGTCGGTGCGCGACCGCTTCGACGAGATCACCGGGAAGCTGGCGACGGCCGAGGACGAGGCCCGTCAGGCCGCCGCCGCCGCCGGTCAGCGCATCGCGGCCGACGGTCCCGAGTACGAGATCGAGGTGACCGAGTCCTCCGACCTGCTCGTGCACGAGGTCTTGACCGGCGCGCACGCGGCGTCGGCCGAGGAGGCGGAAGTGGCGACCACGCCGGCTCCTTCGCCCGATGCCGTCGAGGCGGAGCAACCGGAGCCGGAGCACGCCGAGGCGAGCGAGCCGCCGACGATCCAGCAGCCGACGGTGCCGGAGCCCGGTCCGGGCGAGCCGGAGAGCCTCGATGCCACCGCGGTCGTGCCCGTGGTCGAGTCGGCGCCCGCCGGGAGCGAACCCGTCGAGGGTGGTGCGGGACACCCGGTGTCGGGCGAGGCACCGAGCGGCGAGGTCCAGGGGACGCCGGGCGAGGGCGGCGAGGAGGGCTCGACGCTCGACAACCGCTCGCTCGAGGAGCTCTTCGCGAGGATCCGGGCGAGCCAGAGCGAGGAGGGCACCGAAGACGGCGCCGAGGCTCACCTGCCCGGTGAGACCGACGGGGTCGCAGGGGACGAGGATGCCAAGGACGAGGATGCCGAGCTCGTTTCGGAGCGATCGGGCGAGGACGCGGCCTTGCTCGCCCGGCGGGAGGAGCTGCTGGATCCGGTCCAGGTGAAGCTCAGTCGGCGGCTCAAGCGGGCCTTGCAGGACGACCAGAACCGGATCCTCGATGAGCTGCGCAGCCGCTCGGGGAAGTGGTCCGACGACCTGCTCGGTACCGAGGCCGAGCACCTGGCGGCGTACTCCGGGGCCGCCCTCGGCTTGCTGCGGGAGGCCGCGGCGGCGGGCCGCCGGTTCCCCGAGGCGGCCGGACCCGGCGGGGGAAAGCGGACGCCGCCGCCCGAGTCCATGGTGCGGCCGGTGGCGGACGACCTCGCCGAGACGGTGGTCACCCTCCTGCGGCGCCGGCTCCCGGGAGGGGAGGAAGGTCCCACGGTCGACGAGCTCGACGACGCCTCGGATGCCGTCGGCGCGGCATTTCGAGAGTGGCGGGGCGCCAGGGTCGAGCGCCTCGTGGGCGACTATTCGGTACAGGCGTTCAGCCTGGGAATCCTCGACGCCGTCGGTTCCGGTGGCGAGGTGCGCTGGGTGGTGGGCGGCGACGGCGCGCCGTGCGCCGACTGCGACGACAACTCCCTTGCCGGTGGCCTCCCGGTGGGCGAGGACTTCCCGACGGGCCATCCCTGCCCGCCGGCCCACGCGGGGTGTCGCTGCCTGGTGGCGCCGTCCGGGTAGGGCCGCCTGGCGTGGCGCTCGCCGGGCGCCCCGTCCGCCGAGCCCAGCCCGTCTCGCCGAAGAGCCAGGTGGCGCCAGCCGACTGCCGCGGTGGGGTGGGGTCCCTTGCTCTGCGGTCCCGCATAGGCTGACCGCCCGTGCGAGTCCCCGGAGACGTAGCCCCACGCTCCGTCCGCACGCGCCACCGGCGCCGCTGGTGGATCCTCGTCCTGGTCATCCTCGTCGTGATCCTGCTCGCGTCCCTGCGGACGCTGGCCACGGTGTACACGGATGCCCTCTGGTTCGACTCGATCGACCAGCACGCCGTCTGGGTTCGCCTCCTCGAGGTCAAGGTGGGCTTGTTCGCCAGCTTCGGGGCGATCTTCTTCGTCCTGGCGTGGGTCAACCTCGTGGTCGCCGACCGCCTGTCGGTGGCCTCGGCCTCGACCCGTCCGATCCCGAGGACGAGCTGGTCCGCCGTTACCAGCGCGCCGTGCGCCCCTACGCCGGCTGGGTCTACTGGATCCTGGCACTGGCCATGGCGCTCGTGGCGGCGACCGGCAGCATCGGCGAATGGCAGAACTGGATCCTGTTCACCCACAGCGTCGCCTTCGGCGTGACGGATCCGCAGTTCCACCGGGACGTCGGGTTCTTCGTCTTCAAGCTGCCCTTCGTCTCCTTTGTGATCGACTGGGCGCTGATCTCGCTCGCAGTGGTCACGGTGGTCGTGGCCGTCTTCCACTACCTCAACGGCGGGATCCGGCCCCAGAACCGGACCCAGCGCGTCCGCCCCGCGGTCAAGGCGCACCTCTCCGTGCTGCTCGCGCTGATCGCCATCGTCAAGGCGGCCGGGTACGTCGTCGCCACCTTCCAGCTGGACGTCTCCAACAACGGCTACGTCGAGGGTGCCGGCTACACCGACGTCCACGCACGGCTGCCGGCCCTCGAGGTCCTCTTCTGGGTGTCGCTGGCGGCGGCGGCCATCCTCTTGTTCAACATCCGCCGGCAGGGATGGACCCTCCCGGTGCT
The DNA here is from genome assembly GCA_963773635.1 of uncultured Actinomycetes bacterium. Classification (GTDB taxonomy): domain Bacteria; phylum Actinomycetota; class Acidimicrobiia; order Acidimicrobiales; family RAAP-2; genus CAVZBW01. The sequence goes on from CAVZBW010000005.1 coordinate 3,194,762, forward strand.
CGCGGTCGGGGTCTGGGCCTTCGTCGCCCTCGTGATCGGCGTCATCTACCCGGCGGTCCTCCAGGCGGTGCGGGTCAACCCCGCGCAGAGTGCGCAGGAGCGGCCGTATATCTCGCGCAACATCGACGCCACCCGTACCGCCTACGACATCGGTCCGGACAACCTGACCACGACCAAGTACACCGGGAACACGCCCATCACCGTGCCCACCTTGGAGACCAACTTCCCGACGCTCAAGAGCATCCGCCTCTGGGATCCCGAGATCGCGGTGCCGACCGTGCAAAAGCAGCAGAACAAGCAGACCTACTACCAGATTCCCACCCTCGACACGGACCGCTACGACATCGGCAACACGCTCACGCCGGCCATGGTCGGGGTCCGCCAGGTCGACTCCTCCAACCTGCCCGCGGCCTCCCAGACCTGGGTCAACACCCACCTCGTCTACACCCACGGCGAGGGCATGGTCACCGCGCCCTCCAACCAGGTCAACGGCTCGGGCCTGCCCAACTACGGCATCGGCGGGGTGCCCCCGACCTCGACGGGCGGCTGGCCCAAGATCACCCAGCCCGGCGTCTACTTCGGCCTCGACCAGCAGGGCTGGGTGGTGGCCGACACCAAGTCGCCCGAGATCGACTACCAGACCACCAACGGCAGCAACGCGACCAGCCACTACTCGGGGTCCGGCGGTGTCCAGCTGACCTCGTTCCTCAAGCGGGCGGCCTTCGCGATCCGGCTGGCCGACTTCAACCTGCTGGTCTCGAGCCAGATCACCTCCGACTCCCGGATCATGTTCGTCCGGGACATCAAGGCCATGGCGCAGAAGGCGGCGCCGTTCCTCACCTACGACAACGACCCCTACCCGGTCCTCGTCAACGGTCACGTCGATTGGGTGCTCAACGCCTACACGACCACCAGCGAGTACCCCTATTCGGAGAACGCCAACTCGTTTGAGGTGCCGTCGGGATCCAGCCTCGGGGGAGGCACCAACTACGTCCGCAATTCGGTCGCCGTCGTCGTCAACTCCTACTCGGGCAAGATGACGTTCTACGCCCTGGACACGACGGACCCGATCCTGCGCTCCTACGAGGCGAGCTTCCCGTCGATGTTCGTGTCCAAGTCGCAGATGCCGGCGACGTTGCTCGCGCACCTGCGGTTCCCGCCGGACCTCTTCTCCCTGCAGACCGCCGTGTACGGTCGGTACCGGATCACGAACCCCAGCACCTTTTACGGCTACACGGACTCGTGGAGCATCTCGCCGACGGCGGGGGTGGGGTCGCCGTCCCAGGCGCTGCAGGTGGTGCGCGAGCGCAACGCGCAGGGCCAGCTGGTCACGGGCCCGGTCGAGCGGATGTCGCCGCTCTACCAGGTCCAACAGCTGCCCGGGAGCTCCCAGCTGACCTTCGCCGCGACCGAGGCCTACGTGCCGACCTCCCCCAACGACTCGATACAGACCCTCTCGGGGTTCGTCGTCGCGAGCTCCGACTCCGCCACCTACGGGAAGCTGAGCGTGTACCGGGTGCAGAGCCAGAGCATCAACGGACCCGCGCTGGTCGACTCGGACATCCAGGCCAACTCCAAGGTGTCGGGCCAGATCACCCTGCTCAACCAGAACGGGTCGACCGTGCTCTTTGGCAACGTGCTCATGGTCCCCATCGACCAGTCCATGCTGTACGTCCGGCCGGTCTACGTGACGTCCAACCGCAACCCCTTCCCGGTGCTCCAATTCGTCATCGCCGACTTCAACTCCAACATCTCGATGCAGCCGACGCTCGATGCCGCCCTCTCCGACGTGCTCGGGGTACAGGTGTCGGGCACCGCGGGGTCGGGCTCGTCGAGCTCGACGTCCAAGGGCACCGGCAGTTCCGGCCTCAGCAACTCGGAACTCGAGCAGGTCCGCAGCTTCCTCGCCACGGCGAGCCACGACTACCAGCAGGCGCAGACTGACCTGAAGAACGGGGACCTCGGGACGTACGAGCAGGACATCAAGAACATGAACCTTGCGCTCCAAGGCGCGCAAACCATCCTCGGCCAGGGTGGCTCGTCCTCCGGCGCGTCGCCGAGCGGGGTGAGCTCTTCCACCTCGACGACCGCCCCACCGTCCACCTCGACGACGGCACCGGCCACGTCGACGACGGCGCCGGCTGCGTCGAGCACGGCGCAGAGTGCCAGCTCGGCCTCGAGCTCGGCGACCCCTTCCGCCGAGCCACTCGGCACGGCGACCACCACGGCGGGATCGACCTCGACCACCGCCGCCCCCGCGGCGAAGCCCGCAACCTCCTCCAAGCTCTAGGCGTCCCGGGTGCCCCGAGGGTGTCCCTGCCTGGCCATGACCAGCGTCTTGGTGGAATCATTTCTTCGGTGGCCGGGCACCGAGTGCGTGACTGGCGGAGCAGGTTTTGGTGGTCGTCGGATTCGGCCGGCGACCTGCGGGAGAAGGAGCGAAGTCGATGGGCCTGATGGACAAGGTGAAGAGCCAGGCTGCGGTGGCGACGGCGGCGGCCAAGGAGGCAGCGCAAAAGGGCCAGGCGAAGCTCGACGACATCCAGTCCAAGCGTGCCGCCGACGCCATCCTGCGGGATCTCGGTGCGACGCTCTACGCGGAGAAGACCGGGCGCCAGACGTCGGCGACGGCGATGGATCAGGAGCGCCTCATCACGGCGCTGCAGCACCACGAGGAGTTGCACGGTCCCATCTCGCTGGTGCTCGAGTCGCCGGCGGCCACCATGACGGACGGCCCTCAGGCCTCTTGACCTGCCCCGTTGGATGGCCGGCGCCTCGGGAGGATAGACTGCGATGGAACGGCGCGGGGTGGAGCAGTCTGGTAGCTCGTCGGGCTCATAACCCGAAGGTCGCAGGTTCAAATCCTGCCCCCGCCACCAACGAAAGTGCAGGTCAGGGCCGGTCCGAAAGGACCGGCTCTTCTGCTGTCCGGACGAGCCATCCCACGGCGATCCCTACAACCGGGCTAGGCTATGGTCGCTCGTGCGTGGGACGAAGCGCAAGCGCGGGAGGGTGTCTGGGAGCTGCGGGTCTACCTCGGGCAAGGACCCCGTCACCGGCAAGTACCGCGCAGATCTCCAAGACCTTCCATGGCGGCGCCCGGCGGCCGACGACGCGCTCCGGGACCTCGTCGACAAGCAGGCGCCGCGCAGCGCCGACGGCTTCGGGGCCACCTTCGGCCAGCTCCTCGACCGGTGGCTCGAGGAGTGCGAGCGGCTGGACCTCTCGCCGACGACGCTGCGCACCTACCGGTCGCAGATCGAGCAGACGATCCGGCCCGCGCTCGGGCAAGGTGGCGCTCACCCGACTGACCGCCAAGCATCTCGACGACCTCTACGGGGCGATGAAGGACGAGGGCCAGTCGCCGAAGACGATCCGCAACCACCACGCCATCATCTCGTCGGCGCTGCACCAGGCCGTCCGGTGGGGATGGGTGCGGACGAACGTCGCCGAGAAGGCGAAGCCGCCCCGGGTGTCGCCAGCGCCGGGTCAAGGCCCCGTCCGTCGAGGTCGTCCGGAGCCGTCATCGAGGCGGCCGAGGAGCGCGACCCGCGACTGGCTCCTCTGCTCATGCTGGCGGCGCTCACCGGCATGCGACGCGGCGAGCTGTGCGCCCTGCGGTGGACGGACGTCGACCTCGAACGACGGGGAGCTGGAGGTGTCCCGGTCGGTGGTCGTCGTGCCGGGCGGGCTCGCCGAGAAGGCGCACCAAGACGGACCGGGCTCGCCGACGTCGCGCTCGACGAGGTCGGCGTGGCGCTCCTCATCCGCCACCGGGCACAGGTGGACGAGTGGGCGCGCGCAGGCTGAGGTCGATCGTCGCCGACGATGCCTTCGTCTTCTCGCCGCTACGTCGACGGCTCGACGCCGTTCCGTCCCGACAACGTGACCGGGTTCTTCATCCGGGTCCGCGACGGCCTCGGCCTGCAACGACGTCCGCCTGCACGACCTCCGCCACTTCACCGCCACCCAGCTCATCGGAGCCGGCGTCGACGTGCGTACCGTCGCCGGGCGGCTCGGCCACTCCGACCCGTCCCTGACGCTCCGCGTCTACAGCCACGCCATCGAGGAGCGACCGGGCGGCGGCCGAGATCATGGGCCGCGTGCTCGAGCCCAGACCAGCAGTAGCCAGTTGGAAGCTGCGCAAAGGAAGACGGCGAGACGGACACCTCGCCCCAAGTGAACGGTCGACCTACGCTCGCGCATCCGCTTCGAGGTCGAGTCCATGCACCTCCGAAGAAAATCTTGCGACGGACGTCACCGTTGTCGGTCCGGTGTACTGGGCAGACCACGCCGTCGAACTGAGCGCCTTCCTCCACGCTGCAAAGCCAGGGACCAAGGCGTTGTTGCTGACCCGAGTGGAAATCCGTCGGCGCTCATGGCCACGGTCTTTGACCCGGCGTACTGGGCCGACCAACCACACGAGCTTGCCGACGCGATGCGTCGTGGCTCGGAGGGTCTCCCAGGTGCGCCCGTTCCAGCGGTGCCCAAACGGGACCAGCTCACGTCGGGCACGGCGACGAACGCAGGACCGGCTGACAATGTCCGTGGAGGAAGCGGCAGCCGCGCTGGGAATCGGCCCGCGCCTCACGTACGAAGCCGTGCAGCGGGGCGAGATCCCGAGCATCCACATCGGTCGCCGGATCCTCGTCCCGCGATCCGGCTTCGCGAGGATGCTCAGGACTCTGCTGGGGAACCAACGGCCGACGGTTGACCCTGACGCCAACGACACGCGACGGGGACCGTCGGGCCGATGGCCTTAGTTCCGTGACCCCAACGCTCGATCATCGCCTCGTACGCGTCACCCTTGTTCAGATGGGTGTCAGTGCCGCCGGAGATCACCTCCACCGACGCCCCCGCGATGATGGACAGTTGGATCGGGTTCATCCCGTTGCGCAGCATTTCGGTCATCCACGAATGCCGCAACAGGTGGGGATAGACCCGCTTGTTGATCCCAGCCGGTGTCACTGCATCCTTCACCACTTGATACACGCCGATATCAGTGAGCGCCGGTGTAGACCCGTTCGGTCCTCGCCGGAGCGCCAGGAAGATCCGTCTGAGTCACGCTCGTCGGGCGGCTCGTCCATGAGTCGGTCCAGGCGTGCGGAGCGGGGCGGCAACGGCACGTCCCGAATCCGACCTCGCTTCCCGGGACACGCGGTGCGCCTGACGGCCGGACCGGACGATGTCATCGGCCTGGAGCTGCGTCAGCTCGTCGAGCCGTAGCCCGCAGTCCGCCAAAGATCCGGATGATCAGCTTGTCTCGTTCGCTGAACATGACCGCTCCATGCGCTCGATCTCCGCCGCGGCTCAGGACGTCCCGCAGGGGCTTCGTAGCGGCGGGGGAGCTGCGGGCCGGCCCGGACGTCCTCGCCGTCCCGGCCGGCCCAGGTCAGCAGCTGCCGCACCGGCCGGAGGAAGGAGTGAACCGAGTACTTCGACATCGGTTGCCGTAGCGGTTGCTGCCGCGAAGCAGCGACGTAGTGAACCGATCGAAGGCCCGACCGTCGAGCTCGTCCAGCCGGTGATCTCCTCGGTGTCACACCACCGGAGGAAAACGGCACCGGAGTGCGTCAGCGTACTGCTCGTCGGTCCGGGGTGACAGCCCCCGTCCCGGCAGCTCACAGGTAGTCGTCGATGAGAAGGTCGAGTGGGGACGCCTGCCCTCGGTCGGGAAGATCTGTAAGGGCCATGATGCGGCCCTCGGTGAACACTTTGATGCGATCAGCATGGGTGGCGACCCCTCGAATCTATTCCACTGGAACGACAGCTCGGGTCGAAAGGTGGTTTCTTTTCCACAACTTTTCCGATACCCGTCAGAAGTCGACCGGAATCCCAAATGTGCATAAGGGGTTTCCAGTGTGGCTGGGGAGGAAGGATTCGAACCTTCGAATGGCGGATCCAAAGTCGTTGTCCTTATCAGCACCTCCAAGAATCTCCGCCACCGAGTTGGACCTGTGATGGCTGACCCCGAAAGACCCCGGTACTGCAACGGTTGACTTCCGGCGAAGTACTTTGGTCAGCCGTTGCAACTATGCCAAAAGCGCCTGTGTTTACACGCTTTCAGCGCTTCTTGCGACGACGGGTCTCGGTCTGTTTTGGATGTCCGGTGCCAGCCTGGGCTCATCTGCCGATGGCAAGGGCGAGGAGGGTATTGACCGCAGTCTCGAACGGACGGGTACTCCGTTGTACCTGGGCGAGTAGAAGTCCTCCTTCGAGCGTGGCGAGCAGAGTGGTGGCGAGGTCGTCCGGGTCGATGCCGGACGGGAGTTTCCCGTCGGCATGAAGGGATCTCAGTCCATCGGCGATGGCGGCTGCCCACTGATCGAATCCTGCCGCGATGAGCGCTCGGGCCTCGGGGTCACTCTCGGCGAGTTGACCAACGAGCGAGCCAAGTGCGCAGCCCCCCTTTGCTTTGGTGCGCTTCGCTGCGGTGATCACCATCTTCCGCCAAGCTTCGACTCCGTTCGCGCTGCTGAGCGCGTGCCGATTGCGATTGACGATGGCGTCGGCTTGGTAGTCGATGACCGCCTGCACGAGCTCGTTCTTGTCGGGGAAGTAGTGGTACATCTGAGAGCCGCTGACTTCCGCCGCCACCTTGACGTCTTCCAAGGTGGTGCCCGCCACCCCGCGCTCATGGATCAGGGCGGCGGCCTCCTCCACTATTCGCGCCCGGGTGCGTGCTCCCTTGGGGGTGAGCTTCGGCCGGTCACTCGTCTCGTTGACCATGCACCAACGTTAGCAGGATTTTGGGTTTGACAACCCAGTCGGAGCCGTCAGAGTGGGTTGCGCAACCCATTTGGAGCGAGAGGACGACACATCGCATGACTGACCTAAGGGCAAGACAGCTCTGGTAACGGGCTCGACGAGCGGCATCGCCAGGCGACGGCCGAAGCACTCGCCGCCCACGGTGAGTACTGGTATTCGGATGAGCACACTCCAGGAAAGACCGTGCTGATCACGGGCGCCAACGCCGGGATCGGCAAGGACGTGGCCCGGCAACTGGCGTTACGTCCCGAGATCGCGCGGATCTACCTGGCGTGCCGGAACCAAGATCGGGCGACAACGGCAAAGGCCGAACTCGAAGCCGCGACCGGCCGGCCCATCTTCGACATCATTCTCATGGACGTCGCCGATCTGGGTTCGGTCCGCGCCGGCCTTGCGGCCATCAACGGATCCCTCGACGCGCTGGTCATGAACGCTGGTGTCATTGGCCCGCAGTCGATGGACTTGACCGCTGACGGGGTCACCACCGTGTTCGCGACGAACGTCCTTGGCCACGTCGTCCTCCTCGAAGGGCTCCTGGCCGAGGACCGACTTGGCGAGGTTGCGGTCTTCGCCGGAAGTGAAGCAGTCCGGGGGGTTCCGAAGTTGCGGATGAAAGGGCCATCGTTCGTCTCAACCTCAGCCGACGAGCTCGCCACTGTCATCGACGGCAGCTACTTCGCCAGCAGAAAACCTGACTTCAACCTGGCCTTCGGGCAGGCCAAGTACATCGGGGCCCTATGGATGGCCTACCTGGCCCGCCAACACCCCGACCGCCGCTTCATCACCGTGAGCCCCGGCAACACCACCGGCACCCAAGCAGCCAACGACCTCCCATTGCCGATGCGTATAGCGGCCAAATACGTCATGCCCACCCTGGGTCTCGCCCACAAACTTGACGTGGGCGCGAAGCGACTGGTCGACGGCGTCACCGACCCGACCCTGTCGAGCGGCGTGTTCTACGCCAGCGCGGCCAACACGCTGAAAGGTCCCATGGTCAACCAAGCGGACATCCTCCCCGACCTGGCCAACCCGTCGTTTCAGGACCACGCCAACGAGGCCATCCACCGCTTCATCACTTTTCACCGGTTTCCTCGCCCATGAGCACGTGCTCGGCGCCGTTCATCCCGATCGAACGCCCGAACAGACCGGTCCCTGTGCGTCGGTAGTGACCATGGGCCGTGGCCTGGATTCAGTCGATGCCCACATCGAGTACATCGCTGGTCGCCGGAGCACGCTGAGCTTGTCATGACAGACGGGGGGCCGGAATTCTCGAAGCCTTAGCCGGACGACTCCGGCGGCGGGCACATCTCGCGATCAGAGCCCGAGGTCGCTCGGCTCCGACGACCGACCGAGGATCGAGACCGTCGATGACGTCGATGGTTCGAACAGGGTGCTAGCGCCTGTGCCATGAACCCGAGACTTAGGCGGCGATCGGTCGACCGGCCAGCGCGGCCCCAACGGTCGGCCTACTCACGCCGGCCTACGCGCCAAGTCGGTTGCGGACCAACCTCGGCGCGCCAGCTCCTGGCGCAACCGGACCCGGATGAACGACGACACCCATGACACTGACGTGGCGCCGACGCAGTCTGCCGTTACAGGTGGGAGCCACGGAGGTCCGGCCGGTACCATCGCGATACGGCGTACGCTGGTCGCAGCCCCTCCGCTAAGGCTTGACCGCCCTCTTGCAGGTCGCCATCGGTGGGTGCTCAGTGGTGTGTATATATTGGACTGAACACGTGCCGCGCACACTTCGCACCGCCCCGGCGTGGTCCGCCGCCTGTTTTTCGGAACAATCTGCCGCCCACCCACCCGTCCTTGCCTCCAGTCCGTTGGACATGTTCGGCTCCCGCACCTCACCCGCACAACGTGCTGTTTTATCGGATGAGGTGCGGTACCAGGGACGGGTGGGTGGGCGGGGAGTTGAAAAGCAGTAGCAGAGAGAAGAAATGAGTCCTCTTAGAGAAGTAGTCGGGGGATGTTGGTTGGAAAGGTCGGGGGATGTTGGAAGGGAAGATCAGAGGATGAGGAAAGTGGGTGAGAGGACGATTTGGGGATGTGTGTTGGTGAAGTAGTCGGGAGATGGAGAGAGAGAGAGAGAAGAAGAAGCTCAGGGGGATGTTGGAAGGGAAGATCAGAGGATGAGGAAAGTGAGTGAGGGAACGATCTGGGGATGTGGGTTGGTGAAGTCGAGTCGGGAGATGAGAGAGAAGAAGAAGCTCGGGGGATAAGGAGAGGTGAGTCGGAGGATCGGTGGATGTAGAGCGGGAAAGGTGGGGAGAGATTGAGGGTAGCGGGGGTGGCCGATGGTGAGCAGGAAGAGTGAGGAGAGAGATTGGGGCGCTGGGTTGGGCGTGGGCATTGGAGCACGAGGAGAAGGAAGGGAGAGATGGAGATCACGGGGTGGCCAGGGTCAGTGGAGGGCGTGTGGAGGGGAGGAGTCTTGGTTGGGTGAGGTCGGCAGGCAGGTGGAGCTGAGGCGGGCAGGGAAGCGTTGGAAAGAGATTATTGAGGATCGCGGGGTGGCCGAGTGGTCGTCAGCGGATACGTCGAGCGTGAGCACGAGGTTGGCCGGGAAGGTCCGGACATTGCCGGAGATCGGGTTGGGCAGCGTGGAGCCAGAGGAGAGCACACGAGAGCGGTCGGTGGGATAGAAATTGGTGCGGCAGAAAGCGGTGGGTGGCAGCGGTAGGCAGCCCGGTCGCAAGAGGATTCGTCGTCCGGGGTGGAACAACGAGTGGCCCAGATCCCCCGAACCCCCTTACCCCCTTGGAACGAGCACGACGAGAATTGATTGAAGACCGAAGAGAAACGGCCAGGTTCGGCGAGGAAGCGGAAGCAAGACTTCGAGTGATGAACGAGAGAACGAGAGTGTTGTAACGGATAGGGAGTTGGTCATCGCCACGTGTTGGGCGATGGCTGCACGTTGGGGGGCGGGTCTGACGGTGAGGCGTGCTCACGGTCCCGAGGTGACGGATCGGGACATCGAGATCCTGACGTGGGTCGGGCGGCATGGCGTCGAGTCGCTCTTATTCCTGGAACAGGTCGCGGCACGGTTCTTCTGGCAGCAAGGAGCGGAACAGTCGGAAGCTCGGCGGCATATCGGCGGCTGCGCAAGATCGAGAGTCTCGATCTGCTGCGCCGTGACGGAATCCTTGCTGGAAAGAGCCAGAGGTGATCCGCCTGACCGGTGCCGGCGCCACGATCCTCGGAGACGGCGTGCGCCCGGCCCGCCTCGTGCTCGCAGAGGTTCACCACAGCATCGCGGTGGTCACCCTGACCGAGCGACTCCTCGACGAACATCCGAAGGCGACGCTCACGACAAGAGACGCGAGCTCCACGCCGACCGCTATCGCGAACGCTTGAACGGCGACCGTCCTCGCGGGCACGGCCGCGCCCCCGGATGGAGTCCTCCAGCTCGGCAGCAAGTCGATCGCCATCGAGCTTGACCTGACACCGAAGCGATCGAAGGACTACGAGCGCATCCTGACCGCGTACAAGCAGGAGCGGTTCGACGAGGTGTGGTGGTGGGTGTTGCCGCGGGTCGTGGGGCCGTTTCCGCTCGGTCGTCAAGGACAACCGGGCGGCCGACTTCGTGACCGTCCGGGCCTGGGAGGGTTGATGCGGTGCCTCATCGGTGAGCCCGTCGCGGGAGCCACGTCCCCGCACATGCGCACCGGTTGAACGAGTCGCGCACGCTGACGCTCTACGCCATCGCCATTGCGGGTGCGGTCACGTTCCCGGGTGCCGTTCTCGGAGCGCTCGTCCTCCATACGTCCTGGCGGCTTGGCACGCGGCCGCCGGTCGGTACGCGAAATTGCTTTTCGCAGTGCTCGGAATCCTTCGTGGCGCGATGCTGCGCTCGTGGCTCGTCCTCGCCTGGCCATTGCGCCTCATGCTCGCCTCGGCCGTTCCGGCCTGGGCGGGTCCGTTCGACGACAGCGTGCTCGGTCGGAGTATCGCGACCGAGTCGCTGTTGCGTCCGGCGCTGCTCGTGCTGCTGCACGTTGCAGCGGTGTTCCCGAAGTCGCACGCCAATCGGTCTGGACACACGGCGCTATGAGGCCGCGGTGACGCGCAAGAAGGCGCTGCAGCCGGGATGGAATCCACCCGGGGCGGCCGCCAACACCTCCGCATCCAGTGTCGAACACCCACCCGGGAAGATCCGGCTGGGCGAAGACAGGAACGCAGCGGCCATTCGACCTCGACATCGATGAAGTCGGTCAGCACGTCTCTGATTCCCGGCGCATCGGGCACGGGAAAGACGACGACGCTCATGCGTCTCGCCGAGGGAGCACTCGCCAACGGCTTCGCCGTGGTCATCGTCGACTGCAAGGGCGACGGGCCTCGGGCGACGCGAAGGCTCGCCGAGCGCCATCCGTGCCCGTTCACGCTCGTCGATCCGGACGACCCGAGACGATCGGCTACGACCCCTGCGCGGGCGAACCGGCGAACGTCGCCAACAAGCTCGTCGGTGCATTCAACGTTCGGCGGCGAGGCCGAGATCTACAAGCAGATCGCGATGGAAGTCATGCCCGTCATCGTGCGTGCGCTCCAGTCGCAGGCGACGGCGGGGTCAGCGCTGGAGCGCATTACGCACGCGCTCGCCAAAGGTGGCCTCTCCCGGCTCGGCCGCGCGCGGCGCCGAGCCATACCGCGACCGTCTGGAGCAGCTCGAAGACAGCAGGCGGAATCGCCGCCGCGGGATACGCCGGACTCCAGCGGGCCTCGGCGCGCTGATGCAGGGCAAGTTCGGCGACACTTTCAGTAAGACCTCCGCTCGATTGGGACGCGGCGACCACGTCGCCTCAGGTCACCTACTTCTCGCTCACGCGACCGCGGCCGGTGAGGACGTCGAGCTGTTCGGTCGGGTCATCACGCAGGACTTGAAGCAGCTCTGCGATCGACGCATGCACGCATGGACGCGGCGAGCATCCGACGCCCGTGCTCGTCATCTTCGACGAGTTCGCCGCCCTGCGCGAGACGACCCAGATCGTCGATCTGCTGTTGCAGGCACGCCAGGCGCGGCGCCGTAGTCGTCGCCACGCAGTTCCTACCCGAGGAGGTCACGATCGGAAGCCCGTGCTGTCGGCGGGAGTCCTCATCGTCCACCGAGTCGGTGCGAAGGATGCCGAGCGATCGCCGCGGAGTTCGGCACACACAAGGCGCCCGATCATCACGTAGCAGGTCGACTACGAGACCGGCATGAGCGAGAAGGGCTCGGTCCGCAACGTCGAAGAGTTCAACGTCCATCCGAACGAGATCCGGACGCTCGGCGTCGGGATCGCCGCCGTCTACGCGCGGCGGACCGACCGGCAGGCACTCGTCCACGTCCATCTCAACTCCGGCTGACCGCGCCGTCCTAACGGGAAGGAATCGACGTGTCGCCAGCGAAGCGTCCGCCGAACGAACCCGAGCCCTCCGGTGACCAACCGAAGCAGCAGGCGAGCCGTTGCGGTCGCGCAAGGCGGATCTGTCAAAGAAGGTGGAACCAACCAAGCCACGGCGGCCGCAAAGAAGCAGGCGACGGGCGCCGCCAAGAAGACGGCTGCCACACCGAAGAAGCCTGCCGTCGAAGCCGTGAACCCGACCGACGCTCCGACTGCGGCTCCGCCAAGCGATCCCACGCCACGGATGTCGGCAACACCACCAAGGCGCCGCGACAGCAGCAGGCAGCTCGCCCCGGACACGAGCCCGAGGCGTCGCAAGCAACTGCGCCGACCCGCGCCACGCCGGCTGCGGCACCCGTGGCAAAGCCCGCATCGTCTGCGCCACGGGACCCCACACGCCCGCAGCACCAAAGGCGCTGTCGCAGTTCGAGCTGCCGTCTCCCAATGATCCCGCTGCGGGCGTCCCTCGCGGGATTCACCCGATACCAATGGCTGACCCAAGGGATTCGCACCAGGCAGGGTCCGGCGACGACGGTGTCACGCTCCTCGCCGGTTGGACCGGCTTGGTCGTCGCTCTCTCGGGCCGCCGCTATCGGCGCGGTGACTCGGCCGCGCTGATCGGCGTCGGGCTCATCGCCACGAGTTCGTTGGCACGCGCTCGCTGTTCCATGCGGCAGCAGGTCGAGCGGATCACCTTCGCGGGGATCGTCGCCGGAGCACTTGCGGGCGCTGGCGGCTCCATTCGCAGCAATCTGCGCGACGACGTTGTTCGGCAACCCGCTCCGCGTCGCAGTGACGCTCGTGTCGGGGTTTAATTCGTCGCGGCGGTGATCGTTGTCATCATCACGGTGACTGGGCCGACGCTGCTCCCGCATGCGTGGATACCGGCGCCTCAGCCGTGACGAGACACGTCGGATCGCTCCACTCGTACACCAAGCGGCCACTGGTCTCGGCCTCAAGACCCTGCCGACATTAGCGCGATGGCGAGCCCTTCAGGTGCCGCGAGCGTGGACGCACACTCGGACGGTCGTGCTGAGCAAGGGACTGCTCGACCTCCTGGAGGACGACGAGCTGCGTGCCGTGCTAACGCATGAGCTGTACCACTGGGCAGTTGGCGACGGCGCTGCCCTGAGGCTTGTGTGGGCGTGCGCATGGCCGATCGCTATCACGTACGACTCCGGGCGTCTGGCTCAGCGGACGTGACCTCAACTCCGACAAGCCGCAGCGGGTCCCACGTGGCTTTATCGGATGGATCGGTTGGTTCCTGCTCTGGCCGACGTGGCTTCTCGCCGGCGCCGGATGATCACGCCCCTCGTCGCGGCCCGCCGAGCGGAAGAACCAATACGAAGCCGGGTAACCGCGGCGCTGCGCACGGGCGATGGCCCGGCGCTGTCTGCTGCCCTGCTGAAGGTCTCGGCCTTCGAGGCAGGGCGTAGCGGGCTTGCGGAGTACACGATGACGCGGCATCACCCGCCGACGGAGCTGCGGCGCGAGGCCTTGCAACCGCGGGCGGCGGATGACGACCAGTATCAGCAGAAACTCGAGGGGTGCTCCCGAGTGGCCTCGTCGAGAACGCCGCACTCGTACTCGTCGGCAGGCGTTGATCGTCGTGGGCGGAGTCATCAACCACAACCGAGCCAACGCCGACGAGAGCCCTCGACCGATCACGACCGGCGTCGGCAACACGACTCCGACTGCGAACAACCCGGTCGTAGGCACAACCCAACCGACCCCAACGGTGACCGCGACGACGTTGCCGCCGGTGGCATCGGCAACCACGGGCTCCGCGCGCTCCGCAGATCAGCGCGACCGATGCAGCGGGCAACTTCACCGCCGCGCTTGCCGAGGCTGCCTGTCAGCGCACCGAGTACTCGGCGCTAATCCACGCGTCAGGTGGCCCAGCGGCGCCGGACGCACTCGTGCACGAGGTCGACACCTCGTGGCAGCAGACAGCAGCCAGTCTTGCCGGGCACTCGGTGGAAACGTCCACGACGGACGTCTTGCCGCTCCTCACCGAGTAGGACCCGGATCCGGCCGGTGACCGTGCCTTCGTGAACACGTCGGTCACGCTCAACTACACCGTCGATGGTCAGCCGCTACGGCCGCGCCAGTACGCGGCCGCTTCGTGCTGACGTGGTTCGAGCCCGACGGATGGAAAGTGACCGACATCGTGTCGT
>CAVZBW010000006.1:0-62413 GCA_963773635.1 uncultured Actinomycetes bacterium
ACTGTATGAACTTGCCTTCGCTCAGCGTTCAGAGCTGGCGGCATGAAGTGTCACAAACGGTGTCAACCGAAGTCTGGGCAGTCCCTACCGCTGTCGTTGTCGTCGTGGCGCTCCCGGTAGAGGTTGTGGAGCGATTCACGTGGGGCGGGCTCTCTCGGGCCTTCTCCGAGTCCGGCGCCGAGGGAGACGGAGCTCTCGAGCAGGATGCGCTCAGACGGTGGATGGACTTGGCAGAGAGGGCCGCTGGTCCGGATGGTTGGCTTGATTGGACGCTTCGCATGCGAAACATGCTGGTCCATCGTCCGCGTCGCGTTTGGACTTCCAGAGTTGATCTGAAGCCTGCCAATGGAGCGGTGCGCTCTGTCTCAACCATCTTCCTACTTCCGCGCGAGCCTCACCTAACGACAATCGAGGTCTTGAGAGACGCGTACGCAGACTCCCTTCTTCGGGAGCCGGCGGAAGTGACGATGGCTGGAATCTCAACGAGCGTGTTTCACTTCGGCGAAGCCATCTGTGGATTCCTCTATTCAACTGAATCGGCCTGGGTTTCCTGGAGACTCCAAACCTTGGAAAGGTTGGAGTCATGGAAGGAAAGAATCCATCATCGAAGCGGTATCCGCCTGAGCTGAAGGAGCGGGCCGTGCGCATGGTCCAAGAGCACCGTCGGGAGGATCCGGGCGACAAGGCGGTGGTCTTGAGGGTGGCCCGTCAGCTCGGCATCGGCCTCGAATCGCTCCGCAACTGGGTTAAGCGGCCCATCGCGTTGAACCTGGGACGACACCCCTGAACATCCCGGTGTAGGTCCACCACATGAGGCAGGGGCCTCGCCAATCTCGTGGCTGTCTGACGGCTACGAGAGGAGAGGCCCCTGTGGGAGACGAACCTACCGTCGCGTTGTTGGCCCTGCGCGACTTCAGGGTGATCGGCAGCGAAGAGCTTGACGGTGAGCTGGTGAACGTTATCGAGACCGTCGCCACTTGGGCCCGGTGCTCGAGGTGTGGCCAGCCGGCCCGGGCCAAGGACCGCCGGACGGTGACGCTGCGGGATCTGCCGGCGGGCACGCGGCCGGTCGTGCTGCGGTGGCGCAAGCGCACCTGGGCTTGTGCGAATCGCCGATGCTCGGTCAAGACGTGGACCGAGCGCTCCTGGTTGGCCGAACCCCGCCGGGTGCTCACCAACCGAGCGAGAGAGGAGACCTGCCGACGGGTCGGTCAGGAGATCTCGTCGGTTGCCCAGGAGGCCCGGCGCCTCGGCGTTACCTGGTCGACCGCCTGGCGCTGCGTGACCGACGTCGGTGGAGCGCTCCTCGACGATCCGGCCCGCACCGAGGGCGTCACCATGGTTGGTCTCGACGAGACCGTGTTCCTCCACGCCCGCCGGAAGCGCCGAAGGTCGTTCGTCACCGGCGTGGTGGACGTCGGGACCGGGGCGCTCCTCGACGTGTTCGAGGGTCGCGACGCCAAGGATCTGCGCAGGTGGATGGCCATGCAGTCGGCGTCGTGGTTGACCCAGATCGAGGTGGTCTCTATCGACCCCCACGAGAGTTACCGCTCGGCGGTGACCCGCAGTGACCCCTTCAGCCTGCGTCCCTCGCCCTGGCGTGACGTGACCCTCGTGGTGGACCCCTTCCACGTGGTGCGCCTGGCCAACCAGGCGGTCACCCGCTGTCGTCAGCGTGTCCAGCAGGCCACCTTCGAGCGCCGCGGTTGGCAGGGTGATCCTCTCTACGACGTCCGCAAGCTTCTGCTCGTGGGAGCCGAACGGCTCGACGAGCGGGGATGGGAGCGCCTCCGAGGGGCCCTGCAACTCGGTGACTCCATCGACGAGGTGACCGACACGTGGAGCGCCAAGGAGAAGGTGCGCGACATCTACCTGACCGAGGACCTTGACCAGGCCCGGGTCCGGCTCGACGACACCCTCGACTGGTGCAAGGGCTCCTCGGTGCCCGAAGTGCAGCGTCTCGGTCGAACACTCAGCCGCTGGAAGACCGAGATCCTTGCTCACCACAGCACTGGCGCCTCGAACGGACCCACTGAGGCAGTCAACCTCACCGTCAAGGCCGTGAAGCGTTGCGGCCGGGGCTTCCGCAGCTTTGACAACTACCGGCTGCGTCTGCTGCTCGCTGCCGGCGTGTCATGGAAGACTCAACCGGTCACGCGATTGCGAGGCCGTCCCAGGTTGGTCGCGTAGGGCCGGTTAAGCAGGCCGATATGGACGATGGCAAGCGGGCTGGGCTGAGCACCGAGGAGCAGGCGGAGCTGAAGCGGCTTCGCAAGGAGAACTTCGAGCTGCGCCGAGCCAATGACATCTTGCAGGCGGCAGCCAGTTTCTTCGGGGCAGAGCTCGACCGCCGACACAAGAAGTAATCGCCTTCATCGACGCTCACCGGGACAAACGGACCGGTGGGCGTCGATGGGGGGTCGAGCCGATCTGCGCAGTGCTGCAGTTCGCCCCCTCCACCTATTACGCCGCCAAGGCCCGGCCGGGCCATGCCGTTGGCACGGGAATTGATCATAAGAGTGACGGCCAGGTCATCAGGGGCGAGGACGTCATCCGACGAGACCGGGACGTAGTCGAGATAGCGGAGACCGTCGTCGATCCGGTAGCCGAGGAGCAGGTCTTCCGGATCATGAAGATGTCGTTCGATATGCCCAGCGCCGACGGTTAGAGCTCTTCCCTCCACAACGGGATTGTGGCATGAGGCACGCCTCCAAGGCCCGCACGAAGCAGACGCCGTGAAGCTGGCGGCGCGATTGCGCTCCTGTGGTCCTTCGTGGGGCTCTCAGCCTAATCGCTGTTCGCGGAGCGATTCTCCGCCGTCTTCGTGGTTTTGGTCTCAGGATTCGAAACGCGTCGAATCGGCGGTCGCTCCCAGTAGCCGTTACTCTGCCATCGCTCGAAGCACGCCGTCGTCCCAAGCTCACATCCAGGGCAAGACCAGGGATCAACCACCGCCACGTAACCCGGCCCAACCTGCCAGCACAGCACACATTCCGGACAAAACAAATTGGTCTCTATCCCAGCTCTGACCGGAACCAGCCGCTCACCAGAACACTCCGGACACTGATCGAGGCCAACAACGCCTGACCCCTGCGTTCCTCCACACGCATCCGCGGTCATGGGACCCACCCCCTTTACTTCCTTTCGCAAATTCGACGATGGACCCTTTTTCACCGGTCGTCCAGGGACGAAGGTCCTGGAGCGCGTCGGTCTGTAGGACGGACTTACCCTGAGACTGGGCGAGGAGTTGCCTTGTCGTTCTGATGGCTGACCAGAGCGGGCACCGTGTCTAACTTGGGCCTTCCCAAGCCTGGCAAGCGCCGAGGTGCCGTCGAATGACCTGGGTTGAGGGCTCTCGCTGACCGCGTCGAAAGGCTTTCGTTCTAGCCTCAGTCGCCGTCGATCTCCGAATAGGCCGGCCGCGGAAGGTGTCGACCGTCTGGTCGATGAACGCATACACACCGCGTGTATCGACGGTTAGGCTCGCAAAACCCCGGCAACTTCTGGGATATGCAAACCCCGCGTCTCAGTCAGCTATCTTCCCAAAACTCATCGAAGTGGTACGTATCCGCGTGGTAGACAGTCACCTCGGTGATCTGCTGATGATGGATCTCGAAGTCCACAACTGCGATCTCGTCCAGCTCCCTCCCGTGAACGGTCGCCGTCTCCCGTTGAAACACCACAGCCCGTTCTGGTTCGGTAAGTACGTCCAAAACCTCGATGCGGAATGTCCCGCCACTCCGTGCCTTGAGCTCGCCCAGAAAGCCCAGAACCGCTTCGGGTCCGTTGTAGTCACCCGCGAAGGTGCTGCGTCCTGCCTCGTGCCAAACGACCCCCGGGGACATGACCACGCGAAGAAGCTCTAAATCGCCCGATTCAAAGTCTTTGTACGCCCGCCGCATCAATGACGCATATGCGTCCTCTGGCATGGATCCCCCTTTCCTCACCTCGTACGGTCAGTATGGACCCTCGGGAGAGAACCATCGAGGGACGAAGGTCCCCTTAGCGCCGGGCCACGCTGGCAGTCTCTGGCACACGTCGCGCCCGGCCCTTGGACTCCAGCCAGGCGTTCCCGGTCAAAATGCGGTGATCAGTTCACATCGACGTCGATCGCTTGCGCAGTTCTGCCAGCCCCGATATCACTTCTGAGCGAAGGCCTCGAATCCATTGGCATCAGCCGGTCGACACGTGTCGTATTCGTCACCATGAGAAATGGCAAGTCGAGCGGATCGGCTTCGGGCAAAGTTCCTGGTCCCCGCGTTCCGGACGTTTGGGGCGGCCCTATCTCCTATCCCCTCGTACACGATGCTCGAACCGCGCCCTCTGGGGGCGGCGCTCGCGTCTGGACCGGGCGGTGGAGGAGGTCCCTGTAGGGCACCCTTCCGCGGCCGAGCCTCGCTCTGCATCCCGCCGATGCCCACCTGGGGAGTGGTCGCCGTCATCACCGGCTGGGTCGTCGAGTGGTCGGGGATCGGAGCCTCGAAGATGGCTACCCGTGATGCATGATCGACCGCGTGCCTGCCGCTCGATGCACCCTGCCCGCAGCCGAGAGCGTTCTGGTGCTACGCGGGGGACCGTCGCCCGTGATGTTCGCGCCCTGGCCGACCAGCTCGACCCGCGCCACCCGGCAGGCACTCACCGCCACGCTTCCCGCACTCCTTTGAATTGGCCCGGCTCGCCGCCAACCACCCAACAGGCCGGGGAACCGCTTGCCCCTACCCATTGAGGACCGACGCCATGACCACCCCGCACGCCTTCTCATTGGAGTCCACCCCGATCCGTGTGTCCGACGAGGTCCTCGATGACCTGCGCGCCCGTCTCGTACTGACCCGTCCGCCGCTGGATGAGGGCAATGGGGACTGGTCCTACGGCGTCCCGGGCAGCTATCTCCGTGAGCTGGTCGCCTACTGGCAGGAGGGCTACGACTGGCGCACGACCGAGGCCGCCATCAACGCCTACGAGCACTACCAGGTCAGCGTCGCCGGTGTCCCGGTGCACTTCCTGCACAAGCCCGGCCGCGGCCCGCGCCCGATCCCGTTGATCCTCACCCACGGCTGGCCGTGGACGTTCTGGCACTGGTCGAAGGTGATCGACCCGCTCGCCGACCCGGCGGCGTTCGGCGGTGACCCCGCCGACGCGTTCGACGTCATCGTGCCGTCCCTGCCCGGCTTCGGTTTCCCCGGCCCCCTCACCGACTTTTCGGACGTCAACTTCTGGAAGGTTGCCGACCTCTGGCACACCTTGATGACCGAGACCCTGGGATACGAGAAGTACGCCGCCGGGGGCTGTGACATCGGCGGCCTCGTCTGCAGCCAGCTCGGCCACAAGTACGCCGACGAGCTCTACGGCATCCACATCGGCTCCGGACTGCCGCTCGACTTCTTCACCGGCCCCCGTGCCTGGGACTTCGGCCGGAATCGACCCCTCACCGACGACCAGCCCGCCGACGTCCGCGCCCGCATCATCGAGCTGGATCACCGCTCGGCGTCCCACCTCGCGGTGCACATGCTCGATGGCGCCACCCTGGCCCACGGGCTGAGCGACTCACCGGCCGGCCTGCTCGCCTGGCTGCTGGAGCGCTGGAACGCCTGGAGCGACAACGGCGGCGACGTCGAGTCCGTCTTCACCAAGGACGACCTGCTCACCCACGCCACGATCTACTGGGTGAACAACTCCATCGCCACGTCGATGCGTTACTACGCCAACGCCAACCGCTACCCCTGGGTCCCCGCCCACGACCGGACCCCGGTCGTGCAGGCCCCCGTCGGCCTCACCTTCGTCGCCTACGAGAACCCGCCCGGCATCCACACCCTTGACGAGCGGATCCGCGTATTCACGGCCGGCCCCCAGGCCGATTGGTTCAACCACGTCAACGTCAACGCCCACGACCACGGCGGCCACTTCATCCCCTGGGAGAACCCCGACGCCTGGGTCAGCGACCTGCGCCGCACCTTTCGGGGCCGCAGGCCCTGAACGACCCTGCGGGCTCGTCCGGTGACGCACCGGCGCCCACGACTGAGCTCGGCGGCACCCTAGGAGGCGAAATCGGTCCCTGGAGTCACCCCGCTCGTTCACTGTCGAAGAAGCTCACGATGTCTTTCCCAATCTGTCGAACACTGGGGTCGAGTGGCTTCGAGCCGACCTGCACGAACATGTGGCCCATGTTCCCGACCAGGACAAGCTGCGTTTGGTCACCCGCGGCCTCAAGATCCCTGTAGAGCTCGATGGATTGCGACTTGAGGACCTTCGTGTCGTCTGCACCTTGAATCAGAAGGATCGGCGGCGCATTCGGGGCGACGAAGTGCGTAGGACTGGCACGTACCAAGTTGCGATGATTGTTGCCGAACACTTGCTCATCGTCGGAGGGTGAGAAACCAGCTCCTCGCTGGGTGAGGTTCGCTGGTCCGAACAGATCGGCCACTGCACGCACAGTGCTCGGTTCCGTTGGATACGGTCCGACATCGAATGCCGAATGCGGACCGGTGAGGGCAGCGAGGGCGACGAGTTGCCCTCCGACGCTGGTGCCGAAGGCGAATATCTCGTTTCCGTTCAGGCCGTACCTCGGTCCCTCGGCGTGCAGATACCGTATTGCGCACTTGACATCCTCGATTTGCGCGGGGTAGCGGTACTCAGGGGCAAGTCGGTAGTTGACGCTGACGACGGCGTAGCCCTGTGAAGCTAGTGCGTCGAGGAACACGGGGTTGAGGTCGGACTTGTCGCCCGCGGTCATCCCTCCCCCGTGCACATACATGGCAACCGGCAGAGGCCGGGTGACAGCGGCACGAGGAACGTAGAGGTCCAAGCGCTGGGAACCGCAGTAGGTCAGGTTCCGGTGGGCGGCGCCCAGGGTGAACACCACATTCGGTGGCGAGCTGCTGCACCCCGCGATCAGGCCACCCAGAAGCAGCCCGGCAACGAGGACGAGACGCCGGATCACCGGAACAGCGTTTCGCTCGGCACTCCCTTCCCGGTAGGGCCCTTGGTCACTACTCGAGCAGTCGTCTGCCAGCGTTTGGACGATTGCGCACGAGCGATTGGGCTCGCATCGAGTCGTTGGCTACTTCTCGATGTCGATGACTCGCGCCATGTCCATGAGTTGGAAGAGACGCGCTACAGGTCGGCTGGGACTCCGGAGACGCATCTCGCCGTCCAAGCTGCGGATCTGATGCGCGGCCAACAAGATGGCGTTGATGCCCTGCGAGCACATGAACTCGACCCGGCGGAGGTCCACCACTACCGGCAGCCCCTGGGCTTTCCAGGCTTCCACGATCACGCGCTCAAACTCGTCGCTATTCGAGACGTCGATCTCGCCCATGGCAGTCACGACCGTGACTGGAGCGTCGACGGCAGTCTCAAAATGAGCGCTGGTCACTCCCATCACCCCCTTACGCGCGCACTTCACCTGCTCACGCACCGCAAATCCCGGTGACGGGGCAATTGTTAGCACTCTCGACGGGCGAGTGCCAGCCAGAATTCACAAGGCCCCGGGCCCTGTTTGCTTGCGGGTGGCGACGCCCCGCTCGAAGCACCTGGCTGAGCCCGATCGCCTACGATCGAATCGAAATCAACAGGACATTTCTTGACTGGAGCCCCACGAGAGTCTCCGTCCTGACGCGAAAGCAGGTCAAAGGGGGTTCCGGTCCACGGGGGAGTCTGTGGTCAGTCGGCTCGATTCCCTGCGATCTCAGGAGCAAGGCGATTTCATGACACCGGACGACGAATGGTCACCCGACGAACCGCTGGCCACTGAGGCTTTTGAGCAGGGCGACGAGGCATTCGACGAGGGCTCCAGGATCGATTCGAAGATGATGGAACAGGTTCAGGCAGATCCCTCATTGGACCCCACGCTCCAAGTGGACGAACGTGAGCTCGAAGAGGCCGGAGCAGAGCTTGACGACCCCGAGGATATGGTGACCCTCCTTGGAGGAGTCGACGACCCTGATGGCCGGGGAGAGCCCACAAGGCGGAGTCGATCTCGACGTGAGGACGAAGGCGGTTGGACCCTCGACGCGCCGGAGACAGCCGGCAGCGCCCCGGATATGGACTCGAACGATTGACGGCCTGGTCAGTCGAAGACGCTCGAATTCGAGAAATGGTCGGGTCCAACTCCGACCCGTCCTAATTCGCGGTTGTCTTGGAGAACTAAGGAGAGAGCGGTGGAAAGTATGGGACTCGACGGGCACCATCGAGCAACGGTGGAGAAGATCTTTCGGCACCCCGTCAGTCACAATATCCAGTGGCACGACGTGCTCTCACTTCTGCGGAGCGCGGGCACCGTCACCGAGGAACACGATGGCCGCTGCACGGTGACTCTGGGATCCGAGACACAGACGTTCGACCCCCCGCGACATCACGATATCGACGATCAGCAGGTCGTCGATCTTCGACGAATGCTCAAAGGCGCCGGGATCACACCGGATTCGGCATAGCGAGGCCGCCCAGCACCTGCTGGTGACCCACCTTCAGACGCCGAGCAGCTCGAAGGTGTGGTGGTCTTCCACGGCACGACCGAGGCGGCGAAGAGTGATCGTCGTGAGCTCCTCGGGCGTGAATTGGGTCATCGCCCAGAGGAAGAGGCCATAGGCCAGATGTTGGCGGTAGGCGGTCGCCGCCGACTCCCAGGACGGAGGCGTGATCCCCAGGTCCACCAGGCAACCGAGGTAAAAGCGCAGCAGATCCCATTCGACCCTGCGACGCTCCTCGGTCTCGAGCGCCGATCCGATGTGGTAAGCGACGTCCGTAGCCCAGCCGCCTCGCTGCACGAGCTGCCAATCGAGTAGACCCGGACCGTCCGGAGTGGAATAGATATTGCCGGCATGGGTGTCGCCGTGGAGCATGCAGCGGGGCGAGTCCTCGGGTAGGTCGGCCAGCGCGAGCATCGCCGACTGCACCCGCTCGGCCGTCCGGGTGGCGGAGTCCAGGCCGTCGGCCCGGGGGCGGTCGAGCAACTCCTGGAGTCGGTCGCGGCCGATCGACTGCGCCAGAGACGACATCCGGGGCGCCAGCCATGATTCTCCCAGCCGAGGGTCATTCCAGGTCTCGGCATGTCGGAGGGCGAGCTGACGCAGGGTAGCGGCGGCGAGGTCCGGGGCGATGCGATGGCGGGCGTCGAGGAGCACGGCCCCCGACGCGGCCAAGTCCTCCAGGATCAAGACGGACGAACCCGAGCCTTCGTCCAGCGCCGCGTAACTACATGCGGGTATCCGGGCTGATGTCCCCTGCGAGCAGTCGCGGTAGAAGCGGGCCTCGGATTCACCGGCCCGGGCCCGGGTCTGTGCGTCGTCGAAGTAGCCCTTGATGCAGAGGCGACGCGGCGCGGGCGGGACGCCCGGGTTCCGGTACTGGGTCTCGAGGAAGTGCTTGCTCGCGACGGTGGAACGGCTCTCGCGAACTCCCACCGATACGACATCGCACCCCACGTGGCGATCCCCGAGAGCGCGGCTCAACCACTCGGTGTCGAGCATCACGTCGAGGCTCGAGGGCACGGGATCGAACGTCGGCACAGGCCTTGCCCCTCCTTGGAGAATACGTCATTCTACCTATTGGAAGATCGCCATAGCGCAGTCGCAGTAGAAGCTTGTATCGTCAAGCCCGGCCGTTGACACGTCGGCGGCCGGGCGTGGGGGGGTTCACATGATGAGGCGTACCGGGCGGCTATTCCTTGGCACCGTCGTGGCCTGTGCCATGACGTTGGCCTCCGAGTCGGTGTTGTTTGCGGCCCCGTCGGGTGCCGCAGCCACCAAGGCACCCATCACGATCGCGCTGATCACGTCCCTGACCGGCCCCGCGGGTCCACAATTTTCGGAGGCGCCCATCGGGTTCAAGGCTCGCATCGCGCTGCAGAATGCGCAGGGAGGCGTCAACGGCCACAAGATCATCCCCCTTGTCCTCGACGACCAGACGAGCCCGACGGCCGACGTGACCGCGGTCCAGGATGCGATCTCCAAGGGTGCCTTCGGCCTGGTCTCGGTCAGCCCCTTGTTCTTCTCGGCGGCCAAGTATCCGAACCAAGCGGGAATTCCCGTGACGGGGGGCAGCTTCGACGGGCCGGAGTGGGGCACGCAGCCCTATACGAACATGTTTGCCTCCGATACGGGCAGCGTGGATCCGAAGTACCCGGTCAACACGGCCATCGGCAGCTTCTTGAAGTCCCACGGAGGGACGACGGTCGCCTCGTACGGCTACAGCATCTCGCCGTCGTCCACCCGATCGGCGATCGGTACCGCCCAGTCCTTCGAGCATGCGGGGGGCAAGGTCGGTGTGCTCGACACGTCGGTGCAGTTCGGTGCCATCGACTTCACGTCGGCCTCGCTGGTGGCGAAGCAGAAGAACGTCGACGCCATCTACGCCGGCATGGACAACAACTCCAACTTCGCGCTCGCCACTTCCCTCAAGCAGGCCGGTGTCAAGATCAAGGCGCTCGTGTTCCCGACAGGTTACGAGCCCGACGTCGTGGGCTCGCCAGCCTGGCAGGCGGTGCAGGGTGGCTACTTCCTTACGGGGTTCCGACCCACGCAGTTGCCGAATGCCGGTACGCAGCAAATGGTGTCGGCCCTCCAGAAGTACCAGGGTCGGCCTCCCTCGAAGTTCCCCACGTTCAACATCTACGAGAGCTGGCTTGGCGCCGACCTGATGATCAAGGGCCTCCAACTCGCCGGAGCGAACCCGACCCGGGCAAACGTGATCAAGGACCTCCGGAACGTCAAGTCCTACAACGGCAACGGCATCCTGCCCGTGAGCATCAACTACTCCACGATCTTCGGTCACGATCTCAACCCGACCTGCGAGTGGTACCTCCGGGCCCAGCAGAGCGGCTTCGTGCCGGTCTCGAGCCAGCCGGTCTGCGGGC
Source organism: uncultured Actinomycetes bacterium (assembly GCA_963773635.1). Lineage (GTDB taxonomy): Bacteria > Actinomycetota > Acidimicrobiia > Acidimicrobiales > RAAP-2 > CAVZBW01. Next base: position 10,850 of record CAVZBW010000006.1, read on the forward strand.
ACGACATCCCCGGGACGTCCACCGCCTCGTCGTCGTGAGCTCTGGGCGACGGCAGGTCTTCAGCGGGCGGCGAGACCGGGAAGCACCTCGGTAAGGAGGCGGTGGCGCACCGCCAGGGGGTCGCCCCGCGACGCGGGTACGAAGACGAAGTGCCGCGCGCCGGCGTCGACGTAATCCTGGAGCCGTTGACCGACCTCGTGAGGGTCGCCGGCGACGGCGACGCGGTCGATGAATTGGGAGAAGTCCTGGTGGTAGGTGCCGCCGAGAAATTCGACGACCTCGTCTCGGGCGGCATCCCGGTCGCGGTTCACATTGACGAAGACGAAGGCGTGCCATTGAAAGCCATCGAGCGACCGACCGGCCTCCCGGGCGCTGCGGGTGATCTGGCCCACCGAGTCGTGATAGCGCTCGGCGGAGAAGAGATAGGGGAGCCACCCGTCCCCGAGCAGTGCGGCCCGTCGCATCGCCTTTCGCCGCCTCCCTCCGACGACCAGGGGGGGTCCTCCCCTCTGGGTGGGTGCCGGGTCGATCCTCACGTCCCGCATCGGGTAGTGCCGCCCCGAGTGGCTGACGTTGCGGCCGGACCACAGCTCTCGGAGCAGGACCATGGCTTCGTCAGTCCGGGTGAATCGTTCGCTTCGCGGAATCCCGCAGAGACGAAACTCCTCCTCGTACTCTCCGCCCGCGCCGACGCCCACCGTCAGACGTCCACCGGACATCCGGTCGACCTCGGCAAGCTGCTTGGCCAGGACCCCCGGAGGGTAGAGGGGCAGGACGAGCACCGCCGTGCCGATCCGAACCCCCTCCGTCTGAGCGGCGAGGCGGACGAGGCTCGTGATCACCTCGGGCACGGCGTTGGGTGATGCGACGTGACCGCCCACCCAGAGCGAATCGAAGCCGCTGCTTGCCAGCTCCTCCATGGAGGCCCGCGAATTGCCCGTACCCGCCATGAGGCCAAACGTGAGCCGGCGGCCCTCGATCGCGTCCCGGTCGTCCATGGTCCTCGCCGTCGGCACGCCCCTCGTGAGCAACGTCGTCAGACGGACGGCCTTTGGTAGAACGTCAGTCTGATATCCGGTAGAGCACATGTATGGTCCCATCGTGACCGGGGCCTCGGCAACACGCCGGCACGGCTGTCGCCGCCGGTGGAGGTGAGTAAGTGGTGGACGAGCGAGCATTCGACGGGGTGCGAGTCGTCGAGCTGGCGCAGTGGGTCTTCGTGCCGGTCGCCGGCGCACTGCTCGCCGACTGGGGTGCCGACGTCATCCGCATCGAACGGCCCGAGGGCGACCCGTACCGTGGACTGGCCACGCAGGGGATCGGGACCGACAGCGGCGGGGTCAACCTGTCGCTGGCGCTGGCCAACCGCGGGAAGCGGTCCGTCGCCCTCGACCTCCAGCGCGAGGAGGGACGCGCCGTGCTGGAACAGCTCCTTTCGACGGCCGACGTCCTCCTGACCAACTTCCGTCCGGCCGCCCTCCGACGCCTCGGGCTCGACGCAGACGCCGTCAGGGCTCGCTACCCGTGGCTCGTGTACGCACGGGGCCACGGCTTCGGCGTCCGGGGACCCGACGCCGATCAGGCGGGCTACGACGCGTCGGCGTTCTGGGCGCGAGGTGGACTGGCCCACGTGCTCACGCCGCCGGACCGCGACTACCCGATCGGCCAGAGGGGCGCCATGGGTGATCGCAACGGCGCCATGGCGCTCGCCTTCGGCATCGCGGCCGCGCTGCTGCGGCGCAGCCGCACGGGTCGGGGTTCGGTGGTCGACGTTTCGTTGCTCGCCACCGCGATGTGGACGCTTGTCGTCCGACCTGCTCACGGCGCTGCAAGGGGACGCGCCGCCGCGTGCCACGGGTCGCGGGGCGACGGTAAACCCGCTCGTCGGCGCCTACCGGACGAAGGACGGCCGCCACATCCAGCTCGTCTTCCTCGAGGCCGACCGCTACTGGGCCGAGTTCTGCCGGCTGATCGGGCGCGACGAGCTCATCGAGGACCCGCGATTCGTGGACCTCGCGGCCCGGAGGGAGAATCGGGAGGCCTGCGCGGCCGAGCTCGACGCGGAATTCGCGAAACGGACCCTCGCCGAGTGGAAGGCACTCCTGGCCGGCATCGACGCTCCGTGGGCGCCGGTGCAGGCGGTCGAGGAGCTGCTCGACGATCCGCAGGTCGCGGCGAACGGCTACATCGGCGAGGTCACCCTCGAACAGGGCCCCACCTATCGGCTCCCGGCCGTGCCGGTGCAGTTCGACGAGGAGCCGCCGGCGCTGCGGCGGGCGCCCGAGCACGGCGAACACACGGAGTTCGTGCTGCTCGAGCTCGGCTACACCTGGGAGCAGATCGAGGAGCTGCGGGGCGCCGGGGTGGTCCCGTGACCGAATCTCGGCGACCGGTTCCCGTGCCCGACGAGCGTTCGGCGCCGTACTGGGCGGCCGCCGCCGAGGGTCGCCTCGTCATCGCCCGCTGCTCGCGTTGCCGAGCCTTTACGCACCCTCCCGACCTGACCTGTCCCGCATTGCCGTCACACCGATCCCGCATTCGTGTTCGAGCCGGTCAGCGGACGTGGATTCGTCCGGTCGTGGACGGTCGTCCGTCAATCGTTCCTCCCCGGATTCGAGGACGACCTCCCCTTCGTGCTCGTCGACGTCGAGCTGGAGGAGCAGCCGGACCTCCGGATGATCGGCCGCCTGCCGACGGGCCCGCGGTGGGCCTGCGGGTCGGCGACTCCGTCGTGGTCGCGTTCGAAGAGCTGGCGCCCGGGGTCGCCGTTCCCGCGTTCGTGCTGGCCGGTGATCGGTGAGCGGGACGTTCCGGGCGGCCAACCGGGTGGCGGTCGTCGGCTACGCGCAGAGCGAGATCGGCGGCACGCGCCGCAGTCGTTGGGAGCGCTCACGTTCGACACGGCGCGCCGGGCGATCGCCGACGCCGGACTGACCGTGGACCAGATCGACGGCTTCACGACCGGCGCCCTCTTTCCGGCCTCGGGTGCGCATGCGGTCGAGGACGGGGTGACCACCGTCACGTCGAACTGGTTGGCCCAGCACCTCGGCGTCAACCCTCGGTAGGCCGCAGGGTTCCAGGGCTTCGGGCAGATACCGGGATCGGTGGCCCTGGCCGTGAACGCCGTCGCCAGCGGCGCGGCCGACTACGTGGTGCTCCATCGCGCCCTTCACAACCCTCGGGCCGCGTACCACGGCAACCCGATGACCGAGGCCCGGGGCGCCCAGCAGTGGACGGTGCCGCAGGGCTACTTCGGTCCGCTGGCCATGATCGCCCTGCCGTACATGGAGTACCTGCAACGGTTCGGAGCCAGGCGGGAGGCGATGGCCGCGGTGCTCGTCGAGGCGCGAAGGAACGGTGCCCGGATTCCGTGGTCGTACTGGTACGAGCGACCTCTCACCGCCGAGGAGTACCTTGCGGCGCCTTGTCTGGTCGACCCGATCTGCCGCTACGACTGCGACATCCCGGTCGACGGCGTCGCCGCGTTCGTCTTCACCTCGGCCGATCGAGCCCGGGACCTGCCGCACCGGCCGGTCTACGTGTCCGGGTACGCCATCGGCTCCCCCACGACCTGGCGACTGTCCACGCACTGGCCGCTGGACGACATCATGACGACCGGCTTCGAGACCGCGCGACGGCTGTGGGAGCACGCCGGCGTCGGCCCGGGCGACGTGGACCTCCCGCAGGTCTACGACGGGTTCTCGCCGTTCGTCTGGTTCTGGCTGGAGGTGCTCGGGTTCTGCCCGGTCGGCGAAGCGCATCGTTTCGTCGCCGACGGCGGCATCGACAGCGACCGTCCCGGTGCGCTACCCGCCCTGTCGGGCGGCGGGGCCCTCGGGAACGGCCGCATGCACGGCGTCCCCCAGATGCTCGAGTGCTACCTGCAGCTCTCCCGTCGGGCCGGTTCTCGCCAGCGCGAGCAGGCGACGGTCGGGCTCGCCTGCCACTCGTCACCGCACTTCGGTGGTGCCGTCGTCTACAGCGCCGAATCATTCTAGACGAAGGTTTCGATCTCACGTAGAATCCCATTCTGATGATCGGGGAGCGCCGAACGTACGTGGCCGGGAGCTGGGTCGAGGGCGACGAGTCGCTTCCGGTGGAGAATCCGGCCGACGAGCGTCGCGTGGCCGAGGTGTCGGTGACGCCGCTGGCCGAGATGGAGCGGGCCATCGTCGAGGCCCGCCGGAGCTTCGACGAGGGCGTCTGGTCCGATCTCCCGGCCGCGGAGCGCGCCCGGGTGCTGCACGTGCTCATCGACCACATCGAGTCGATGGGTCCGGAGCTCGTCGCCACGATGGTGGCCGAGGCGGGTCAGCCGGCGTGGTTTGCCGAGATGAGTCAGCTGGCCATGGGCGTCAACCTGGCGCGCCAGACCATCGACCTGTACCTGTCCCTGCCCCACGAAGAGACCAATCCCGTCCCGCTGGACGAGCTCCTCCAGGGTGGAGTGACCCTGAGCATCCGCCGCCACGAGCCGGTGGGCGTCGTGACGGCGATCACGCCCTACAACGCCGCGATCATCATGGCTTTCCAGAAGCTGATCCCCGCCTTGATGGCGGGGAACTCGGTGATCCTGCGCCCCAGCCCGCTCACCCCGATCTCTTCGCTCGTGTTCGGCGCCGCCGCCGACGCCGCCGGCATCCCGCCCGGGGTCCTGAGCGTCGTGGTCGAGTCCGGATCGGCCGGCGCCGAGCTGCTGACCACTCATCCCGCCGTGGACATGGTCTCCTTCACCGGATCCACGGCGGTAGGGCGGCGGATCCTGGCGCAGGCGGCGCCGACCGTAAAGCGGGTAGCACTCGAGCTCGGCGGCAAGTCGGCTCAGATCTACCTGCCCGACGCGGTGGACCGGGTGGGAAGGGGCGCCGCCATGGTGGTCGCGGCCACGGCCGGGCAGGCCTGCGTCGCGGCCACCCGGATGCTCGTGCCGGAGGAGCGCAAGGACGAGGTGATCGAATCGGTGGCCGCGGCGTACGCCTCGATCGTCGTCGGCCGCCCGACCGATCCGGCCATCACGATGGGGCCCGTGATCAGCTCGAGCCAGCGCGATCGATGCGAGCGTTACGTCGCCTTGGCCGAAGAGCACGGCGCCAAGGTCGCCTTTGGGGGCGGGCGGCCATCGGGATTCGAGCTCGGCTACTACTTCGAGCCGACCGTCCTCGACCTGGCCGACAACCAGAACCCCGCCGCTCAGGACGAGATCTTCGGACCCGTGATCGGCGTCCTCGGCTACCGGGATCTCGACGACGCCGTCCAGATCGCCAACGACAGCGTGTACGGCCTCTCGGGCCAGGTCTACGGCGCCGACGTGACGAAGGCGGTCGGAGTGGCGCGGCGCCTGCGCACCGGCGCCGTGAACGTGAACGCCGCCCTGTTCAGCGCCTACGCACCGGGTGGCGGGTACAAGCAGAGCGGCCTCGGGCGCGAACGCGGGGTCGAAGGCATCCGGGGATTCCAGGAGGTAAAGCACATGGCCATCGGGGGACTCACATGACGGGCTCAGAGGTGAACTTGGACTGGTTGATCTCCGTGGACGACCACGTGCTGGAGCCGCCGCACCTCTGGATCGAGCGCGTCGCCGCGCGTGACCGGGAGCGTGCCCCGCACATGGAGGTCGACGACGGCGGGCTCGACTTCTGGGTGTACGACGGCAAGCGCTTCCCCAGCTCGGGGCTCAGCGCCGTGGCCGGAAAATCCAAGGAGGAATTCAGCCCGGAGCCGTTGCCCTACCGCGAGATGCGACCGGGCTGCTACGACCCCAAGGCCCGCATCGACGACATGGATCGAGCAGGCATCCTCGCATCGCTGTGCTTCCCCACGCTCCCACGCTTCTGCGGACAGCTGTTCATGGACGCCAGCGATCACGAGTTCGGGTTCGTTTGCCTCCAGGCCTACAACGACTGGATGATCGAGGAGTGGTGCGGGAGCGCTCCCGGCCGGTACATCCCGCTCGTGCTGATCCCCATGTGGGATCCGCCGCTGGCCGCCAAGGAGCTCGAACGCTGCGCCGCCAAGGGAGCCAACACGTTCGCCTTCTCCGAGAACCCGGCGCCGCTCGGCCTGCCGACGATCCACGACCGGGACCGTTACTGGGATCCGGTGTTCGCCGCCGCCAACGAGCTGGAGATGGTGGCGTCCATCCACGTGGGCTCGTCGTCCCAGGTCCCTCAGATCGCGCCCGACGCACCCTTTATGGCGAACCTCACCTGGGGTGCCATGCGCACGTCGGGGACCATGCTCTCGTGGCTGTTCAGCGGCATGTTCACCCGTTTCCCAAACCTGAGGGTCGCCCTCTCCGAGGGCGAGATCGGCTGGATCCCGTACTACCTCGAGCGTGCCGAGCAGGTGCTCGACAAGCAGCGGTACTGGGTCCAGCGCGGACTGCAGTTCATGGAGCACGCCACCACCGACGTCGACCTGGACACGATCGACGTGCGAGGGCTCTTCCACGACCACATCTTCGGTTGCTTCATCGACGACGCCCACGGCATCGCGAGCATCGACGAGATCGGCGAGGACAACATCATGTGCGAGACGGACTATCCGCACTCGGACTCCACGTGGCCAAACTGCATCCAGGTGGTCAAGCACCGCATCGGTCATCTTCCCGAGGAGACGCAGTACAAGCTGCTCCGGGGAAACGCGGAGCGGCTCTACCGGTTCACTCCGGCCGACCCCCCGCTGCGGGCCGGGCGGGCATCGGCGTGACGCTCGACGGAAAGTGTGCCGTCGTCACCGGGGCCGGCTCCGGGGTGGGCCGCAGCTCTGCGCTGCGCTTCGCCCAGGAAGGGGCCCGCGTCGTCTGCGCCGACATCGATCTGGACCGGGTGAAGGACACGGTGTCGGCCATCGAGGCGGCGGGAGGCGTGGCCCAGGCGGTCCGCTGCGACGTGGCGCTCGACAAGGACGTGGCCAGCACCGTGGCCTCGGCTGCCGATCAGTTCGGGCGGCTGGACATCATGTTCAACAACGTCGGCGTGCCCACCCCTCGACTCGGCGCGCTCCTCGAGGACCACACGGTGGAGGATTTCGACCGGCTGGTGGCCGTGAACCTTCGTGGCGTCTTCCTCGGCTGCAAGCACGCCGTGATCAGGTTCAAGGAGCAGGGCGACGGTGGCGTGATCCTCAACACGGGCTCGGTGGCCGGCCTGGTCGGCTGGGGGGGCACGGTGTACGGGGCGACCAAGGGCGGGGTGAACCAGATCACCCGCGGCGTGGCCGTCGAGTGCGCGCCCTTCGGCATCCGGTGCAACGCCATCTGCCCGGCGGGGATGCCGTACACCGGCTTCATGGCGGCCGGAGGGATGCAGACCCCACCCGAGGCCCTCGAAGAGATTGCCCGGCACGTGGGCGCATCGCATCCGCTGGGCAGGCCGATCACGGCCGAGGACTGCGCCGAGGCGGCCGTGTACCTCGTCTCCGATCGTGCATCGAACGTGACCGGAGTGCTCTTGCCCATCGACGGGGGCTACGTCGCACGTTGACCGTTCTGGATGCCGCTGTGCCAAGGAGCATGATCCGATGACCGCATCGACGTTGGACCGAGAGAGGGTGCGCGAGCTGTTCGACCTGCGCCGCGCCTACGGGTCGCAATTCGGCGGTGCCTACGAGGGAGATCCCTACCCGATCTGGCACCGCTTGCGGGAGCAGTCCCCGGTCCATCCCGGGATCGTCCACGAGCTGACCGGTTACGACGGCCCTGCCTTCTTCCACGGGCTGCCGTCTCCAGAGCGTCCGCACTTCTCGGTGTTCAGCTTCGCCGCCTGCGACGAGGCCTACCGCAACCCGGAGGTCTTCGCTTCGTCCCCCGAGGCGGTCGACGTCGCCCGTGGGGAGCTCGGTCCGCTCAACAGCATGCTGTCGATGGGCGGCGCGCAACATCGCCGCTACCGGGGCCTCGTGCAGCCCTCGTTCGTGCCGGCCAAGGCCCAGTGGTGGATCCGCAACTGGATCGAGCGGACCGTGCACCTGCTCATCGATGGACTCATCGGCGATGGGAGAGCCGAGCTCAATGTCGACTTCTGCGCGGCGATTCCGGTCCTCACGATCACCGGGAGCTTCGGGGTGCCGGAGCAGCAGGCGTTGGATATTCGGGCGTCGTTGCAGAGTCCGGAGAGGATCGTCGAGATCCTCGCCCCGATCGTCGCCGCCCGTCGCGCAAAGCCGGAGGACGATCTCATCAGCGTGCTCGTATCCGCCGAGCTCACCGACGAAGACGGGATCGTCCATCGACTGTCGGACGCCGAGATCTACTCCTTCTCGCTGCTGCTGCTGGCCGCCGGCTCCGGAACGACCTGGAAGCAGATGGGGATCACGTTGAGCGCGTTGTTGCAGCGCCCCGAGGTGTTGCAGGCCGTCAGGGACGACCGCGACCTGCTCCGGGCCGCGATCGAGGAGTCCGTGCGGTGGAACCCCACCGATCCGATGTTCTCGCGATGGGTCACCGACGACGTCGACTTCCAAGGCGTGCACCTCCCCAAGGGGGCCGTCGTCCACCTCTGCCTCGGTGCCGCCAACCGCGACCCCGAGCGCTGGGAGCGGCCCGACGAATTCGACATCTTCCGTCCGCTCAAGGCGTCACTCGCCTTCGGCGGCGGTCCGCACATCTGCTTGGGCATGCACGTCGCCCGGGCCGAGATGACGATCGGCATCGGGGCCCTGCTCGATCGGCTTCCGAACCTTCGTCTCGATCCGGAGGCCGCAGCGCCGCGCATCATAGGGATGTACGAGCGGGGGGCCATGGAGATCCCGGTGCTTTTCGGGAGAGGAGAATGATGGCGAGCCAACCCGGATACGAGCAACCGGACATCACCCTGGTCGGGGCCGAGCACGTCCGCAGGTACCGAGAGACGGACGGCGAGGTGGGATACCTGTGGAACGGTGTCTCGACCCTCTTGCTGACGACCACCGGGCGCCGGACCGGCGAGCTCCGAACTTCGGCGCTCATCTTCGGTCGCGACGGCGAGGACTATCTGGTCGTCGCCTCGACCGGTGGGGCCCCCCGGCATCCCTCGTGGTACCTCAACCTGGTCGCGAATCCCCGGGCCGAGATCCAAGTCAAAGCGGAACACCTTGTGGTGTCGGCGCGGACCGCCTCAGACGAGGAGAAGCCGCGGCTCTGGCGGATAATGACCGCAGCGTGGCCAAACTACGACGCCTACCAGGGCCGAACCGCTCGCCAGATCCCGGTGGTCGTCCTGTCGCCCACATGACGTCGCCTACCCTGGTCGGTATGTCGTGGGCCCAACGCGTCGCCGACCGCTCACCGACGGTGCAGCGCTCCCGGTCTCGCACCGTCCAGCAGGCCAAGGTCATCATCGATGCGGCCCGGCGCCTGGTCGGGACGAAGGGCAGCGACTTCACCACCCAGGAGCTCGTGAAGGAAGCGGGTATCGCCCTTCAGACGTTCTACCGCTACTTCGCCAGCAAGGATGAGCTGCTGCTGGCCGTGTTCGAAGACATGGTCTCCGAAGGATGCCGAGGGTTTGCCCAAGGTGCGCAGGAGCTGTCGGACCCGATAGCGCGCATCAAGTTCTACATCACCTCGGCCCTGACCTCGCTCAACGCTGGGGAAGCTGAGGCGTCGTCCTCTCGCTTCCTCGTGATCACCCACTGGCGGTTGCAGCGGCGCTTCCCGGACGAGATCGCCTCCGCCATGCAGCCCTTTGCCGACCTCCTGCTCACGGAGATCAATGCGGCTCGCAAGAGCGGCCTCTTGCACACGGCCTCCCCGGATCGAGACGCCTGGTTCATCAACCAGCTGGTGCAGAGCGTGTTCCACTTCTACGCCTGCGCGTCGGAGAGTCCCACCGACGTCGGAGAAGAGCTGTGGCACTTCTGCGTGCGCGCCCTGGGTGGCACGCCGGGATGAACTCCCCCGTGCCGGTCTGACGCCGCCACGGGGTGCCCGCTCGGATCGGCCCCGTCACGCGGTCGGGAGCTGGCTCATGATCGTTTGCAGGTCGAAGTAGTCGCGCCACAGCTTTATGCGTCCGTCGCGGACGACGAACACGCCGGCGACGGGTAGCTCGGCCCACTTCCCGTCGATGAGGAACCGATCGACGCGCTCGTTCATCACGAGATCGCCGTCGGCGAGCTCGCGCTCGACGAGCCACTCGCCGTCCTCGGTGGTGGCCATCAGGAATTCGAGTTGCTCCTTGACCGCCTCTCGGCCGTGGACGGCGGCGATCGGCATGTTCTGGTATTCGATGTCCTCGGCGAGCAGCGGCAGGGCGCTGTCGTAGTCCCGCTTGGCGGCAGCGGCGAGGAAGGTGTTCACAATCTCCAGCGGAGTCATCCGGCCTCCCAGGTGGGCAGCGTGGGTCGAGTCGGGGACCATGTTTTCTGCGACGGGCATCTTCCGCAACCTTGAGCTGCAGGATGGGGGCTGCCGGCTCGCGATGAACATACATAAATATATGTTTCTAGGGGGTATAACAGCCTAAAACCTAGAAAATCATGTGTATCTGTCGGAGTGGGGACGCGCGATACCGGCAATAAAATATAGTAACCTGATGGTAAGGAGGTGATGGGAATGCGCAGCGACGAGCTGGAGCGAGAGCTCGGCAGGCGCTTCCGGGACCTGCGGGTTGCCAAACGCCTGACCCAGGCCGAGCTCGCCGAGCAGGCCAACGTTTCGATCGGTGCGCTCCAGCACCTCGAGGGCGGGTCGGGATCGACCACCACCACGCTGGCCAAGGTGCTCCGTGCCCTGGGCGAAGAGCGCTGGATCGAGGCGCTCGGGCCTGCCCCGGCGCAGTTCAACCCGCTCGAGCTCCTCGAGACGCGCCGGAGGGAGGGCGCGGCCAATCCCCGGCGCACCAGGGTCCGGCACCGGCGCAAGACCACGTGAGCTATCAGCCCACCGACGTCGTCGAGGTGCTGGCCTGGGGCAATCGCGTGGGAGCCGTGGCACTCGACCCCGCCACCGGCTGGTACGCCTTCGCCTTCGACCCCAACTGGGTGACGGGGGGGATCGAGCTCGCACCGCTGCACATGCCGTTGCGCACGGATCCCTACGAGTTCCCCGAGCTCCGTCCGGAGACCTTCTTCCGGCTCCCCGCAATGCTCGCGGATGCGCTCCCGGACGCCTTTGGCAACGCGCTGGTCAACGCCTGGATGGCCGAACAGGGAATCGAGGAGAGCCGGATCACCCCGCTGGATCGTCTGGCGTACGCCGCCGATCGTGCGATCGGTGCACTGGAATTCCGACCGCCGGCGCGCGACGCCGACGACCAGCTGCCCACTGCGGTGCAGCTGGCCGACCTGGTGGTGGCCGCCCGCCTCACGGTGAGGGGCGAGTTCGCGGGGGACCCCGCGGCATCCGCGGCGCTCCAGCAGCTGATCCAGGTCGGGACGAGCGCCGGGGGTGCCCGGGCCAAGGCGGTGGTCGCGTTTAATCCCGTGACTTTCCAGATTCGCTCGGCCTACGCAAAGCCCCAGGCCGGATTCGAGCAGTGGCTCATCAAGCTCGACGGGGTGAGCGGGACCGGCATGGACGGCCACGGCGACCGGCTCGGCGAGAGCGCCCCCTACGGCCGCATCGAATACGCCTACTCCCTCATGGCCCGTGCCGCGGGGATCGAGATGTCGGAGTGCCAGCTGTTGGCCGAAGGCCCTCGGCGCCACTTCATGACCAAACGGTTCGACCGGGGTCCGGTTGGCCAACGACACCACGTCATCTCGTTGTGCGCCCTGGCCCATCTCGATTTCAACCTGGTTGGTACGCACAGCTACGACCAGTACCTGCAGGCGGTGCGGGCGCTGGGCCTCGGACCCGACCAGATCCGCCAGGCGTACCGCAGGATGCTGTTCAACGTGATGGCGGTCAACTGCGACGACCACACCAAGAACCTCGCCTTCCTGCGCCCTCAGCAAGAGGACTGGGTTCTTGCCCCGGCCTTCGACGTGACCCACGCCTACCGTCCCGACAGTCCCTGGACGAGCCGGCACCTGATGGCCGTGAACGGCAAATTCGAGCGCATCGAACTGGCCGACCTCTACGCCGTTGGCGAGCGCGCCGACGTGCCGGGCTATCGAAGGCTGGTCCGCGAGGTCCGCAGCGCCGTCGAGGAGTGGCCCGGCTTTGCCCGCCAGGCCGAGCTCGACGATGCGACGATCTCCATGGTCGCCGCAGACCTCAAGCGGTTCCGTCCGATGTGAGACGCACTCTTGCGATGTGGACTCATCGTATGCAAGATGAGGGCCGTACCCAAGAGAGAGATCACGCATGCGAGTTCGCGGTCGGGCCATTTCGATCGTCCTATTAGCCCTGGTCGCGATCCTGGCGATCGGGGCCGGCGCGCTCGGAGCCTCGATGGCGCCGGGCTCGACCCCGAGTGCCTCGGCCCGCGAGCGCATGCCCACGGGCACGACCACCATCATCACGAGCCCGCCGGCCACCATTCCGCCCAACACCACCGCGACGACCACGCCCGGCCCTCCGAATCCGCCACCCCCGGGCCCTCTGCAAGTGGACGGCGCGGCGTGGCGGGGGCACGGCGATCTCGCCTTCGTCTCGGGTGGCCAGCTCGAGGTTCTCTCGAACGACGGCTCCCTCACCGAGGTCACCGGGCCCACCGGTGGCGGTTCGGACAGCACTCCCGCCTGGTCGCCCAACGGCCAGTGGCTTGCCTTTCTCCACACCGGCGTCAGCCAAGGCTACGACGTCCCTCCCGCCACGCTGTGGCTCGTGGAGGCCGGCGCCAGCGATGCCACCGAGGTCACCACGAGCGGGGTAGGGACCTTCGCCTGGTCGCCCGTCACCTCGGTCCTGGCCTTTACCGAGGCCATGCCCAACTCGTCTGCTGCGGTCTCCGTTGACGAGAGTGTCTGGCTCGACAAGCCAGGATCCGCGCCCACGCCGCTGAGCGTCGGCACGGGCCTCGGCGTGGACGACATCGCCTGGTCGCCGGACGGAAGCGAGTTGGCCTTCGATGATGCGATCGGCCGACAGCCGCCGACGGGGACCTCCCCGGCGGTGCACCCCGTGGGCCGAATCGGGGTGGTTCCGGTGGTCGGTGGGGGGGCCCAAACCGTCTATCAGCTGACCGGCGCGGGGCTTCGGGTCGCCGGTTGGTGGCCCCAAGGAGGGGGCCTGCTCTTCTGGGAGGACCCGGACTTCTCGGCCTCGATCGCCGCCGACGGACTGACCCTCTACAGCCTCCCCACGGGGAGCACCCAGCCGGCGGCGCTGGCCCGTTCCCTGGTGGGTCCGTCGTGGTGGGCCCCAAGTCCCGTGGGGAACGTCATCGCCGTCGTGGCGGGCGCGGGACGTGAGATCTGGACCAACGGGAGGAACGTGCAGCTCTGCACCCTCAGCAGCGCCACCTGCCAGGCGGTTCCCATTCCTGCGGGTTCCGTCGGTCTCACACCGAGCTGGACCGCCTCGGGCGATGTCGTCTTCGCGACGGCGTCGGCCTCCCCTCCCTATGGCTCGAGCGGCCGGGCGCTCTACACACCCGGGTACATGGCGGAGTGGGACGCCACCAGCATGCTGTGGATCTCGGCTCCCGGCGGAGGGCCGCAGCAACTGGCTTCGGCGCCGGCCGGCGCCCTCCTGGCCGCACCCGCCACCGAGGGAAGCGCGGCGGTGATCGTCGCGGACAATTCGCTCTGGCTTGCCGACACCGCGACCGAGGCGCCGGGCGTACGGATCGCCGGACCGCTGTACTCGACCGCCGGTCCCACCGGCTACTACGGGGAGGTCGACTGGATCGACACCTTCGCCTGGTCCTCGGCGAGCGGTGCTCCCCAAGGCTTCCCGCGGCGCCCGTACGAGGCGATGGGTCCGCCGGGGTCGGAGCTCCCGTGAGGGCCGGTAGCTTCGAGCTGACGCATGTTCGCCCGGACGACCCGCGCTCCAGCTGGCCGTAGAGCGGAAGTTACGACGCCGCCTTTCCGACGTGGATCACGGTCCGGCGCAACACCCTTGATGCCCTGAGGCGTCTTGCCGCCTCACGAAGGCGCTCTCGCCGAGCCGCTTCCTTGTGGCTGGCCTCTGCAGGAAGCAGCCGCCGTCCGCAGCGAGTGCAGAAGCGGGCCCCGGGTGTCAGCTCGCGGTGGCCCGTCGGACAGCTGAGGATCATCTGCATCTTCACCACGTCGAGGGTATCCATGGGATCTGACGATTCCACCTCCACCTGGGACATCACTTATCCAATCCGGAGAGGTGGCAAACGCCCCGTCGCTGGCGGAGGGCACGCTGATCGCTGCAAATCCGCAGCTCCCGGCGGCATGGGTGAGATGATTTGGCGATCGGATCGGACCCGCTATGACGCTTGCGAGCGTTGTCCGCAACCCCTCGGCCCTGACGAGGGTCATCGGGGCGGCCGGCTTGGGGTTGGTCGCCGGGCTCGTCGCGTCGTTCCTGACGCTCACCCAGGCGGCAGCCCTCATCGGCTGGATCGTGGCCGGAGGCTCGTACCTCGTGACGGTGTGGCTGGAGATCTGGCCCCTCGATGCCGATTCGACCCGGCGGCTGGCCACCCGCCTCGACCCTGGCCGTACACTGGCCGACGGCGTGGTCGTCGTGGCCGGGGTGGCCATACTCTCCGCCGTCGCCCTGGCCCTGGTCCGTGCGGGAGCCGCCCACGGAGGCACGAAGGCCTACCTGTTGACGGTCGGCGTCGCCAGTGTGGTCATCGGGTGGCTGGCCCTGCACACGGTGTTCACCCTGCACTACGGCCGCCTCTTCTACCGGGAGGAGCCCGGCGGAATCGACTTCAACGAGCCCGACCCGCCAACCTACGTGGACTTCGCCTATCTGGCCTTCACCATCGGCATGACCTTCCAGGTGTCGGACACCAACCTCACGGCCAAGCCCGTGCGACGTGCCGCGCTGCAGCATGCGCTGATCTCGTACCTGTTCGGCGCCGTCATCCTGGCGCTGGTGGTCAACATCGTGGCGAGCATCGTGTGACCGGTTGGCTGCAATCGGCAACGATGAGCGGTGTATGCACATCCTGATCGCGAACCATCGACTCGACGAGCCGGCCGGCACCGAGACCTACGTCGTCACCCTGGCCGGGCGACTGGTGGCGGCGAGGCACCGGGTCACCTGCTTCTCGCCGCACCTCGGGGAGACGGCCAGCCCGGGATGGAATCGACCGCCGCGAGATCCAGGAGGTGCCGAATTTCGTCGATCTGACGCGCTTCACCCGGCTCCAGCCGCCTCGCGCTCCCGTGCGAATGCTGCACAGCAAGTACCACGACGGGCCCCTCCGCCGAGCCCTGAGCGAAGCCTGCGACCGGGTCGGTGCCGAGTTGCGCATCGTGGGAGGAAACCGGCGTCAACTCGACATCGTGAGCGAGATCAATCACGCTGACGCCGTCGTCGGGATCGGCAGGAGCGCCATCGAGGCGATGGCCTGCGGCCGACCCGCCCTCCTCTACAGCGCCTACGGTGGTGACGCCTCTGTGATCCGGCAACCGCCGACCGCGGGCTGGCGTGCAACTACAACGGGCTCGCCACCCGGATCGCCCCAGATCCGGGGCGCCTGGCGCGGGAGTTGGCCGGGATCGATGGGGAGCTCGGTCCGTGGAGCAGACGCTGGGTCGAAGCCCATCACGACCCCGACGTGCTCGTGGCGCGGCTCGTCGACCTGTACGGCCTCGCCATCGAGCGGCTCGATGCGGAGGTGGGCAGATCCAGCGGCGAGGAGCTGATCCGCAGTCGGTTCGCCGGCTTCTACCCGTCGCTGCGGCGGTGGCACCGCGTCCCCGACAACGTGGACTGGGGTCGCGCCTCGACGCCCTTTCCGGTCTGGGCCCCCGACGTGGACGACGAGCTCCCCGTCGTGCTGTCCGCCATGGCCCAAGAGGTGGAGGCGGCTCCCAAGGCCTCGTTCCAGGTCAGGGTCGAGATCACGGCACCGAGGTGGATGACCAAGCTCCTGCGACGTCTCTGGAGGGTGATCCGAGAGGCGCGTCGCGGCTGCCTCCCACGGTCGAGCAACCTCCGGCTCGTCCCATCCGTCTCGCAGGTTGGTGTCGCGGCGATTCGACGTCTCGTCCGGGGGGTCGTGTCGCCTCGCCACCCAACCGTCCGTCAGGAGCAGCGAACCCCGCCCGACTCAGGGTCGAGCGGACTCGGTCACCTTGGTGAGAAGGCGTGCTAGGTGCTCGGCCTCGGTCGGAGACAGCACGTCAAAGGACGCGGGTGGCGCGCCGAACGTCTCCTCGATGTCGTGCGCCACGGTCACGCCCCGAGGGGTGAGCACGACCGTCTTGACCCGACGGTCGTGGGGATGGTTTTGGCGCTCCACCAGGCCATGCCGTGCCAGATCGTCCACCAGCCCCGTCACGTACGACGGGTCACAGCCAAGGCTACGTGCGACATCCCGCATCGAGGGGTAGCCGCCCCTGTGGAGGTGCTGGAGAGCCTTGATGGGGCCGGGCGGCAGACCATATGTTTCGCAGAGCCGGCGCATCCGCTCGGCCATCTCCCCGCCGCTGGTGACCTCGCGGAGGAGGTCCCAGGCCCGTTCGGACGCGGTGCGGGCTCGCGACACGCTGCGCTCGGCTTTGGTCTTGGCCACCGCGTCAGTCTATGCTCCGGTCAATGATTGATATCGATCATTGATATCGATCATTGATTAAGGTCAACATGGTGGGGGGACGTTGCCGGGCGCGAGCTCGGCGGGCAACCTCATCGTGGGAGCTGATCCTTGGCCGAGACTTCCGAGATGGCGAGCGACGCAGGCCGGTTGGGCGGTCGGGAACCGGTGCTCGATCCGGCACTGCGGCGGCTGGCGACCGTCACCGTCCTCGGGTCGATCATGTCGATCCTCGACACGACCATCGTGGCGGTGGCACTCGACGTCTTGGGCCGAGACTTCGACGTCTCCATCTCCACGATCCAGTGGGTCACCACCGGCTACCTCTTGGCGCTGGCGATGGTGATACCGGTGACGGGGTGGGCCGTGGACCGAGTCGGAGCCAGGCGGATGTGGATGATCTCCCTGTCGCTGTTCATCGTGGGCTCGGTGCTGTGCGGGGTGGCCTGGTCGGCCCCGGTCCTCATCCTCTTCCGGGTGCTCCAGGGCCTGGGTGGCGGGATGATCCTTCCCATCGGTCAGACCATCGTCGCTCGTGGCGCCGGGCCCCAGCGGATGGGCCGGGTGATGAGCGTGATCGGCGTGCCGACCGTCATGGGACCGGTGCTCGGCCCGGTGATCGGGGGGCTCATCGTCTCCAACGCCTCCTGGCGCTGGATCTTCTTCGTCAACGTCCCGATCGGGATCCTCGCCCTGGTGCTGTCGTGGCGGTGGCTCCCCAAAGTCGACCAGCGTCGCGAGCATCGCTTCGACCTCCGCGGGTTCCTGCTCCTGTCGCCAGGACTGACGCTGCTCGTCTACGCGCTCTCCGCGGTCGGGAGCACCGGCAGCATGTCGAGCCCCCAGGTGGTTGCGAGCTTCGCCGTGAGCATCGCGCTCTTGTTGGCGTTTGTCTGGGATGGCTGGCGGAGGCGTAACGGGGACTCGGAGACCCTGCTCGATCTCCGCCTCTTTCGTTATCGGAGCTACTCGATCGCCAACGTCAGCATCTTCTTGCTCGGGGCGATGCTCTTCGGCTCGATGTTCCTGCTCCCGCTCTACTACCAGGTGGTGCGTGGCCAATCTGCCCTGGTGGCGGGCCTGCTCATGGCCCCCCAGGGCATCGGGGCGGCACTCGTCATGCGCAGAGCCGGCATCGTCACCGACCGGGTCGGCGCCCGACGGGTGGTTCCGGCGGGGGTGGCACTCATCATCGTGGGCTCGCTGCCCTTTGCCTTCGTGACGGCCACGAGCTCGGAGCTGGTCCTGGCGCTCGCCCTGTTCACCCGTGGCATCGGCCTGGGTCTGTCGATGATGCCGATGGTGGCGTCCGGCTACACGGAGCTCGACCACGCCGACGTGCCGCGTGCGAGCACCACGATCAACATCTCGCGGCAGGTCGGGGGATCCATCGCGACCGCACTGCTGGCGGTCGTCTTGCAACGCCAGATCGAGGCTTCGGTTCCCGGCGTGACCAACGGCCTGTCCCTGGCGTCGGTCGCCCACCTGCCGCCGGCGATCAGCGCCGACATCGCGTCGGCGTTTGGCAGCACGTTTTGGTGGGTGGTCGGGATCGCCGCCCTCCTCCTGGTGCCGTGCCTCTTCCTTCCGCATCACGCCCCGGTCCCGGCGAGCGGGGGAGCGGGGGCGGATCCGCCTGCGGGCGAGGACCCCGGCCGGGGACACCCGACCCGGACCGATCCCGCCCCGCTGCACGAGGCCTGAGCGCCGGGCCGTCGGGGCCTATCGTCTGGCCGCCCCGCCTCGAGGCTCCGCCTACGAGCTCACGATGAACGTGAAGAAGATCTGCGCGTCGTCGTCAGGCCGCCGCGCCGACGGCTCCGACCGGCCGGGTGGCGGCCAGGGTCCCGGAGAAGCACTGCATGAACGTGGCATGGAGGCCACCGTTGCCGCCGCAGACGAACACGATCACGTCCTCGGGCGAGGACACGAGGTGGACGCGGCCATCGGGCTTGATGCGCCCCCATTCCTCGAGGTCGCCGTGAAACCGAGCGGGGAACCAGTCGACCGGGAGGCTGGCATGCCGCCAGATCAGCTCCTGCACGTCGCGGATGTCGGGGAAATCGCGTCCCACGATCTCCGTCGCCCAGGTCGGATTGATGGCAATGGCCACCTCGGCGAGCACGGCCTGGGGGACGAAGGCGTTGGTGCCGAGGTAGGCGACCGACTTGCCGATGATCTCGAGCACGTCGGCGCCGCTGGCTGCGACCATGTCGAGAATGTTCGCAGTGCCCATGGCGGCATACGCGGTCACGGCATCGCCCGGTACCCCGCGGCGCTCCGCCAGAGGCGCCCAGGGCGAACGCTCCTCCCATTCACCCACCACGATGCCGGTGACTCGTGCCGGCTGTCCGAAGACGGATTCCGACGTCGTGCCGATGCGCTGGCCGGCGACGTTGCGCATGACGAGGCGAAGGGCCCGGCCGATGGCGGGCCCCGGGCCGGCCGCACCGCCAAAGCAGCCGCCGGCAAAGGGGATGTCCAGGCGATGGCGGATGGGGCCGTTCACGAAGAGGGCGGAGACCACGGGCGCGGTGGTCGCGTTGAGACCGGAGAGCTCCTGAGAGGGGTCGGTCATCGCTTCGATCGCCGCACACAACAGGGGCATTGCTGCCGGCTGGGTGCCCGCCATGACCGCGTTGACGGCGACCTTCTCCACCGTGAAGCGCGTGGCGACGGTGTCGAGCACGGCGACGACGTCGTCCGCCGGTCGTCCCGACGCGACGACGTGCTCGCGGACCCGTTCTTCCGTGGGCGGGATGAGGGGCAGGCCGTCTCCCCATCCCGCAGCCTCGGCATGGGCCATGAAGGCCACGGGATCGAGGTCGGTCTCGACCCGCTCGCTGGTGAGCGTCGTCACCTGGCGATCCCAAAGGCCGCCAAGAGGTTGGAGTAGGCGGACCGGGCGATGGCCCGCACGTCGGCCTCGTCCCGGGTCTCGAGGGGGTAGGGGAGGATCTGGAGGGGGAGCTCCGGATGGCCGCCCCGCGCGGTGAGGGCCCGTGCCAAGCCCCGGAACTGCTCGGTGGCCACGGCCACCGACGGCAGCCCCCGCTCGGCCCCGGCCAGCGCGTCGTGCACGGTCCACATGGTGCAGGATCCGCAGTTGGCGAGGCCCGAGACGACGACGTCGACCTCGTCGAGGAATGTCTGCAGCTCCCGATCGACCCGTTGAGCCTCCTTGCCGGCACGGTTGCCGGCCGAGCGCCAAAACACGACCCGTGCCCCCTCTGCCTCGAGGGCGGGGCGCCACTCGTCGACCACCCAGTCCCACGAGCGCCAGAGCTCGTCCCCGCGGATGCCGAGGACGCGACCCGTCAAGTTCCCGAGACCATGCGAGGCGCCCGGGTGATCGTCCGAAAGCGTGCTCCCGGCCCCACCCACCGTCGGATCCAGGACGATCCCCCTACTCATGGCTTGCCTCCCGGTACTGGTCCCGAGTCGCAGCCTACCGGGGTGGGTTCACCCCTTCGAGGCCCTTCGTCCGGTCGGGCAGGGGGCCGGGTATAGGAAGATCGGGCACGTGGGCGTCGTCGGCTCGCAGAGGAGGTCCGTGCCATGAACCCGCGCGAGTGAGCTTCAGGACCGAGCCGAGGGTCATGCCGCGGGGATCAGCCGAGGGCCTGCTCGGCGGGCTCGGAGCCGCGGGCCCCCACGGACCTTGACGCGTCGCCCTCACCCGTGCCCGAGGGCGCCCATCGGCTCTCCACCTTGGCCAGCCTCCAGTAGGCGACGGCAAGGGCCCAGACGACCACGAACACTCCGGCGATCAGGAACCCGGCGCGATTGATGTCGAAGTTGGCCATGAAGTCGAAGAGGCCGCCGTGGAGGTCGAGCTCGCTCGAAAGCAGCCCCAACACCTCGATCGTCCCGACGAGGAAGGCCACGGCGATCGAGAGACCCGTGATGACGAGGTTGTAGTACACCTTGCGCACCGGTCGGGCAAAGGCCCATCCGTAGGCGAAGTTCATGAAGCACCCGTCGACGGTGTCGAAGAGGGTCATGCCTCCGGCGAAGAGCAGGGGCAGTGCGAGGACCGCGTACCAGGGCAGACCCTGGGTGGCGGCGGTCGCCGTCGCCGCGAGCAGCAGCACCTCGGTGGCGGTATCGAACCCGATGCCGAAGACCAGGCCGACAAAGAACATGTGCCAGGTCTTGGTGATGGATCGCATGAAGCGGCCGAAGAACCGGTACAGCAACCCACGCGACTGGAGTTGGTGCTCCAGCTCCTCCTCGTCGAAATGCCCCGCCCTCATGGCCCGGAAGACCTGGTAGATGCCGGCGAGCACCACGATGTTGAGCGCGGCGATGAGGTAGAGGAAGCCTGCCGCCAGCGAGGTGCCGACGACGCCGCCGATGCTCTCGTATCCGGAGCTCGGGTCGACCACGGCTCCGAAGACGGCCTTGGCGGCGACCGCCAAGCCCATCCCGACGACCACGATGATCGTCGAGTGCCCGAGGGCGAAGAAGAAGCCGGTGCCGAGCGGCCGCTTGCCGTCGGCCATCAGCTTGCGGGTGGTGTTGTCGATGGCCGAGATGTGGTCGGCGTCAAAGGCGTGGCGAGCGCCGAGGGTCCAGGCGGTCAGGGCGACGCCGACGCCGATCCCGAGCCCCTTGTAGTGGAAGTGCCGCGGTTCGATGGCCAAGAGGAAGATGGCCCAGCCGAGGGCGTTGAGCCCAAGGATCGCGAGGCCCATCGCTCCGACCCGGGTCCACTCCGCCGGGCTCAGCGCTCGCACCAGGCGCCGGATGCGAGCCTTGGTCATCTTCACGTTCATCCTCCTGGCTGTCGGAGGACGAAGAGAGCCCTTGCGGCGCCGGACTGCCCGGGCCGCCCGAACCGCCCTTCCTCCGAGGACTGGTGTTCGTGTGACCAACCGACCAGGCGACCGGGCTCGCCCCCGGAGGGGACCACCGTTGCGGGACAGCGCCGGGATCTCACCGGACTTCGCTGGAGTGGCTGTCGTCCCGGTGCACGGGCCCCGGGACGTCGCTCACGGTATCGAGGCGCAGGTGTGGTCGTCAAGACTGATTGGATGATCAGCTGACGCAGTTCTGCAACACTGGAGCCGTGCACCTCGTCACCGCGAAGCAGGCGGCCCATCGCATGATCGAGCCCGAGCGGGTGTGCCAGGCGATTGCGGCCCTCGACCGGTTGGACGTGGCGAGCCGTGCCAAGCGGTTCGCCATCGTCGGAGACCCCACGAGGCTCGCGTTGCTCACGTGCATCCAGGCCGCCGGCCCGATCAGCGTGTCCGACCTCGCCGCGGCCACCGGGATCAACGATGCGACCGTCTCCCAGACCCTCCGGTACCTGCGGGCGGCCGAGATCGTCTCTGCCGAGCGGGACGGACGGGTGATCCGCTACCGACTGGCGGACCCGGCCGTGGCGGAGCTGCTCGGCCCGCCGACCCCGGTTCGTCGCGCCCGACGGGCCTAGTCGGGCGGGGGGCGCTCGAGGAATTCGAGGGAGAACCGGACCGGGCCGAGGGGTTCCACCTCGTGGTCGACGTTTGGCGGGATGGCCTGGCAGGCTCCTTCGCCGGCCAGCTCGATCTCCAGGGTGGGGGCCGTCGCCATGGCCAGCCGGAGGCGTCCGGACCGCAGGACGATCCGGCCCCACGTGCCCGACGGGAGCCGGTGCCGTCGGCGGAGCCCCGCCGGCAAGGTGCGCTCGTCCCACTCCGGGCTGGAGCGCACCAGCCGGAGGCCGACCGGCAATTCGGCGTGATCGCAGAGGGGGCAGCACAGCGGCGTGCCCAGCCGGGCCGTCCGCCCTTCCTCGGTCAGCACCCAGTCCCGCACCTCGAAGGGAGGCCGGTGACGGACGTGCTGGTCGTGACCGCAGTCGAGCTCGGCGACCCAGTGACCGTCTTGGTCGCGGTGGTACCCGTTGATCGATCGGTGCATCGTCAGCCGCCCACCGGCGGCGGCAGCCGTTCGGTCGTCACTCCGGCGCCATCTTGGCCCGCCGCCACCCGCCGCAGCGTCAGGAAGCGTTGGGCATGGCGCTCTTCCTCGAGCAGCTTCTGGCGAGCGCCCAGGACGTCGAACTGCGTGACGAGACCCTCCAGGCGCCGCGGGTCGGACCGATCGACCACCGGCAGTGCCCCGATCCCGGATGCCGCCATCCGGTCGGCGACCGATCGCAGGATCTCGTCCGGATGGGCGACGAGAGGGACTCTCACCATGGCGTCCTCGACGCTCCTGTCCGGCAGTCTCTGCGCCTCCAACACCGCCGACCAGGGGAGCACCCCGACGAGGCCGGTGGCGCGGTCGATGACCGGGTAGAGGCGCTGGCGTCGCCCGGCGGAACCCTCGGGCAGCGACCGATAGAGATCCGAGACCGATCGGTCCGGGTCGACGGTGAAGATGTCCGTATCCATGACGTCGCGGACCATGGTGGCTTCGAGCGGATCGACCGCATACTCGCGCATGACGTGGAAGCCGCGCCGGGCCACCTTCTCGGTCAGGATCGACCGTTTCAAGACGAGAACGCTCACGAGGTGGCTGACGGTAGCGGCGACGAGCAGCGCGAGGAGGGAATTGGCGTCGTGGGTGAGCTCCAAGGCAAAGACGATGGCCGTGAAGGGAGAGCGGGTCACGCCCCCGATCCCTCCCGCCAGCCCGAGCAGGGCCCACACGCCCGGAGTGGTGCCGGGCAGCACGTGCCCGAGGATGCCGCCGATTGCGGCGCCCATCATCATGATCGGGGCCAAGACCCCGCCGCTGGTCCCTCCTCCGAGGGCGCCGGACCAGATGACCAGCTTCACGACCAGGAGCAGGAGCAGGGCTCCGACGGTGAAGCGCCCCAGCAGCTCGGCGTGGATCGTGCCGTAGCCGACGCCGAGCGCACGCGGATCGATGAGGCCGCCGAGCCCGATGAGGAGGCCACCGATCATCGGCCACCACATCCAGTGGAGGTGGCCCGTGAGCCTGTGGAACAGGTCTTCGAAGCGGTAGACGGCCTGGGTCATGACCCAGGCTCCGAGCCCGGTGGCGAGCCCGACCGTGGCGGCACCGAGGAGGACGATGCCGGCGAGCGGCGCATGGCCGGGGACGGGAAAGATGGGTTGCGGCGTGAGCAGGCCGGCTCCCGCCATGGTCACCCTCAGCCCGTCGGCGGTGGCAGCGGCAAGCCCGATCAGCACCATCGAGCGGGGCCGCAGCTCGAACGCCAGTAGCTCGACCCCGAAGAGCGTGGCGGCGACGGGGGTGCCAAAGACGGCGCTCATCCCCGCGGCCGCCCCCGCGACGAGCAGTGCTCGGCGCTGGGCGGCGGTCAGCCGGAAGCACTGCCCGACGACGGAGCCGACGGCGCCGCCGGTCAGGATGATCGGGCCCTCGGCGCCGAATGGTCCGCCGGTCCCGATGCTGACCGCGCTGGACAGGGGCTTGAGCAGGGCCAGGCGGGGCTGGACGCGGCTGCCGTCGATCAGGACGCGTTCCATCGCCTCGGGGATGCCGTGCCCCCGGATCTGCTCGGAGCCGAAGCGGGCCATGAGCCCGACCACCAGCCCGCCCGCGACGGGGATCGCCACGGCGAGCGCACCGAGGGTGTTGGCGCTCGGCGAGGTCAGGTGGAGGCTCAGCCGCTGGTAGTAGAAGAGGTTCGTGAACAGGCCGATCATGTCGAGCAGGGCGAGGGAGATCCCCGCGCCGAGAGCCCCGAGGACGACGGCGAGGGGGACGAGACGCAGGATGTCCGGCGTCATGGTGAAGTCTCCGAGAGGTCGCTCCGATGACTCGCGATGAGGCTGAGAGTCCATCGTGTAGCGATGTTATCGTGTTACGATGAAACTGTCGGAGAGTGACTACGCGCGGCTGCTCGCGCTGCGGACGGGACTCCGGCACTTCCTGCGTTGGAGCGAGCAACAGGCCCGGGCCGCCGGGCTCACGCCGAGCCAGCACCAGCTCCTCCTGGCCATTCGCGGTCACGACGACCCACGCGGCCCGACCGTCGGCGAGGTGGCGGACTACCTGCTCCTGCGCCATCACAGCACCGTCGAGCTGGTGGACCGTGCCGACCAGGCCGGCTTGGTCGTCCGCAGTCGCGACCCCGAGGACCATCGCATCGTGCGACTGCAGCTGACCGGCGTCGGAGCCGACCGACTGGAGCACCTCTCGGCGCTCCATCTCGAGGAGCTCGAACGCCTTGCCCTCCGGTTGCCCGCCGCATCCCGGGGTCTGGCCCCGGTGCAGCCGACGCACGGCCTGGCGGGTGCGGCTCAGCCGCGCGCCTCGGCCGGGGTCGACATCGCCCGCGTCTACGACCCGTCAGGCGGGGAGCACGTGCGGGGAGTCCTGGTCGATCGGCTGTGGCCCCGGGGGGTCTCGCGCGCTGACGCCCCGTTCGAGACGTGGCTGAAGGACGTGGCGCCCAGCACCGAGCTGCGGCGGTGGTACGGCCACGTGCCCGAGCGCTTCGACGAGTTTGCCGCCCGCTACCGGGGGGAGCTGTCCCAAGCGCCCGCCCGCGACGCCCTTGAGCGACTCCGCCAGATGGTCGGCGAGGGACCGCTGGTCCTCTTCACCGCCACCAAGGACCTGCGGCGATCCGGGGCGTCCGTGGTGCGCGACGTGCTGGCCGAGACCTCGGCACCGCGGCTGCGGGCGTAGTCGCCGGGGTCAGCCAGTCTCGGAGGCCGCCAGCCACCTGCGGGGAAAGGTACTCAGGGCTCGTCCGGCGCCGACCGGCACCGCCTCGGCGTGGAGGCACGCACCGCTGAGCGGGTCGAGGTACCTCCGGGTGATCCAGCCGGCACCCTCACCGGATGCATGGTGCTCCTCGAGCACGGGACAACCGTCGGTCCAATGTGCGGGCGACTCGGCCAGAACGGCTCCGCTCGCTGCGGCGACGGCACACGCACCGACCTGGACGATGCCGTGATAGAGCGGCCGGGCGCCGTCGCACGTGGAGGTGTCCAGGATTTGGCCTTTCCTCGGTGTCTCGGGCGGGACGGCGGCAGCCAGGCGGTCACGCCGGGTCCGTGCCCGCAGGCGTGACGATCCCTCCTCGTCGACCTCGCCGGCGGCGTCCACGAGTGCGCCGTACTGGCGTGCGGCCTCCGCAGGCGTGATCCGACCGGAGCGGACGTCGTGGGCGATCGCGTCGACGTCCCGCTCGAGCGGATCTCCCCACCCGCCACCGGAGCCGGCCCGCATGACAAAGACGTCGTCGGGACCCATGCGGACCCCCTGCTGGTGCGCAGCCAGCGGCGTGGCCGTCCCGTCCGCGCTCACGATCCGAAATTCGGTGGGTGCTCCGGGGTCACCGCCGGCGACGCCGGACATCGGAATCCCGTCGCGCATGGCCAGCATGGCGCCAACGGCACCTTCCTGCGCGGTCACCCGGTAGGCGAGCTGGCAGCCGGCGCCCGCCCGGTAGCGCCCCGCGCCGTAGGGACCGGGCGCGCACCGCTTCTCCACGATCTCGATCGGGTACCAGGCCTCGAAGACCTCGACGTCGACGAAGTCGAGCACGTTCTGGGTCCCGACGAGGAGCGGAAAGAGATCGCTGCCGTCGCGGTCCACGCCTGCCGACGAGCCCGCCTGCCAGCTTTCGTTCACGACCAGACCGTCGATGCTGCCGTCGGGATTGGTGTAGGACCACGAATGGGTGGCGAGCGAGATGACGCCCGCCGGGCCGTTGAACAGCTGCGCCCCTCGGTTGGCGGGCGTCGCGGCCAGCGCCGATTGCAGGCACTGGATCGCCAGGACCGTGGCGCACATGGCGACGTCGAGATGGGCCGACCCCACGGGGGCCGGCTCGGTCGAGTCGAGCACCGATCCCTTGGGGCACGTCACCGAGACGGGCTGGAAGATCCCGTCGCAAAACGGAAGGTCCTGCCCGAGCTGGCTCCGCACGTCGGCCACGATCTCCCCGTGGACGATGTAGGCCTTGGAGTTGATGAAGTGCGGCACCTGGGGCGGGGCGCCGGAGAAGTCGAAGTGGAGGCGGTCGCCGTCCACCGTCAGGCGGCACGGGAGCTCGATGCGCTCCGCCCCCCATTCGACCCAACCGGTCATCGAGTACTCGCCGGGCTCGATGGCCGCGATCCGCTCCCGGAGGATCGTCTCCGTGGCCCGGCAGAGGTGCTCGGCGGTGCGCCCGTACTCCTGGACGCCCATCGACGTGACGATGTCGGCCAGCTTGGTGCCGGTGACGGCGCAACCGGCGACGAGCCCCCGAATATCCATCTCGACCAGGTTGGGCAGCCGGACGTTGTTGAGGATCATGCTCCAGATATCGGCCTGCTCCACGCCCTCGCGCAGCAGGCGCACCGGCGGAAAGCGGAGCGCCTCCTGGTAGCACTCGGTGGCGTCGGGCGCCCACGAGCCAAAGGCCATCCCCCCGACGTCGATCAGGTGCGCGGATGCCGCGATCCAGCCGATCAGGTCCGCACCCACGTAGACGGGCTGGACGATCTCGATGTCCTGGGGATGGTTGCCGCCCCCATGGTGTGGGTCGTTGGCGGCGAACACGTCGCCGGGTGCGACGGTCGCGCCGTGGCGCTCCATCACCTCCCGCACCGCATTCCTCGCCGACGCCCACTTCGCCTCGACCTTGCCGCCGCCGACGAGGACCTTGCCGCCCGCGGTGAAGACATTGGTCGAAAAGTCCTTGCCCTCGGCGACGACGGGGCTCACGGCGGTCTGCTCGATGGCCAGCGCGCCTTCTTCCGCTGCGGCCTCGAGCCGTGCCCTCACGAGCTCGAGCCGGATCGGGTCCGGGCCGGTGGCGGCCTCAGCCACGGGGACCCCCGAGGATCGAGAACGACCCGTCCGGGCACAGGAGGGCCTGGTGGCCTGGAGGGATCCACGCGGTCGTGTCCGGTGCGTCGACGAGCGCCGGGCCCGACAGGTGTTGCCCAGGCAGCAGGGATGCCCAAGGTCGGACCGGAACCGCGGTCGGCGACGCGGCGCGCTCGATCCTGACCATGCGCCGATCGGACGGCTGCGGGTCGGTGCCCGACGCCTCGGCGGGGTCCGGCAGCGAGCCGTCGCCCTTGGCCGAGGCCGACTGAGCCACGGCGGTCGCCCTGAGGGTCACGAGCTCAATTCGGACCCCGGTGCTGAGCGCCGCCGTGCCGTAGCGGCCGGAGTACTCGTCGACGAAGCGTTGCGACAGGCTCGACGAGGTAACCGAGGCGGGGTCGACCTGGTGCAGGGCCACGGTCAGCTCATGGCTCTGCCGCTCGAAGCGCAGGTCGGCCTCCAGGTCGACGCGACGCACCTCGGAGACGGCGGCTCCCTCGTCCAGGTCCGCCAGGGCCTGGGCCGACAGCTCCTCGCAGAGCGCCTGCAGCTCCCGGTCGGCGATGGGCATCGGTCGGACGACCGACGCGCTCCGCTGCCGCCGGAGGGGCGAGGTGGCGGCGCCGTAGGCGGAGAACACGGAGGCGAGCGCCGGGATGACGCAGCGCCGGGTCCCGACGCGCGCCGCGATGTCCGCACCCAGCAGCGGTCCGCACCCCCCAAAGGCGACGAGCGCGAGGTCGGAGGCAGCCAGCCCGCGGGTGGCCAGCCGGTTCCTCACCGCCTTGGTCATGCGCGCCAGCGCGATCTCGCGAATTCCCCAAGCCACCTCCTCGGCGGAGAGACCGAGCGCCGCGCCCAGGCGGTCGCAGGCCTCGTGGGCGCGGGGGGTGTCGAGCGTCATCCTCCCGCCCAGGAACCGGTGCGGATCGATGTAGCCCAGGATCAAGAGGGCATCGGTCACGGTGGGATCCACCCCGCCGCGGCCGTAGCACGCGGGACCGGGGTCGGCGCCCGCGGACTGGGGTCCCACCCGCAGCCCACCGAGCGCATCGGCCCACGCGATCGAGCCGCCGCCCGCACCGACCGAGTCGACGTCCACCATGGGGAGGCACGTCCACTGCTCCATCACCCGCCCGCGGCTGCGCAGGAGCGGGGTGTCGCCCATGATCAGGGCCACGTCGAGGGACGTGCCGCCCATGTCGCACGTGACGGCCCCCGGCTCCTCGAGGGAGCCGACCAGTTGGCTCGACGCGGCGGCACCGGCCGCCGGCCCGGACTGGACCAGGCCGATGGGCACGGCCTTGGCGTAGGGGGCGCTGACGACGCCGCCGTTGGAGTGGGTGAGGAGCAGTCGACGTCGGAAGCCGAGCTCACGGAGCTCGTCCTCCAGAGGCTCCAACCAGTCGAGGGACCCGGCCACCGACGCGTTGAGCAGGGCGAGTTGCGTGCGTTCGTACTCTCGGATGACCGGAGACAGCTGCGAGGCGGCGGTCACCGGCAGTGACGGATGGGCCTGGGTGGCGATCGCGGCGGCCTGTACCTCGTTGCTCGGGTTGCGGAACGCCCACAGGAAGGAGACCACGAGGGAATCCACCCCGCAGGCCCGGACCAGGTGCTCGACGGCGGCGGCGACCTCGTCACCGTCCACCTTGCGCACGACCGACCCGGTGCGATCGCAACGTTCGTCGATCCCGACGATCCGGCCACGCGGCACGATGGTCGGCGGCGCTACCAGCCATCCGCCCTCGCTCCGGCGGTAGCCGCGGCCGAGCGGCACGAGATCCTCGAACCCCCGGGTCGTGAGCAGGCCGACCGTGTGGCCCGTCCCCGTGGCGATCAGGTTCGTGACCGCCGTGGTGCCGAGCGCCATTCGCTCGGTCCGGCTCAGCAACTCCTCCACGCTCGAGGAGAAGAGCCGGGCGGCCGCCCCACAAGCGGCGAGCACCCCGCCAGCGGGGGCGGCCGGTGTGGAGAAGACCTTCGTCCGTACGCTCCCGCCGGGCCAGTCGACGACCACGTCGGTGAACGTGCCCCCGACGTCGATGCCGAGGCGGAGCGCCGGCGGCAGCTGCGGCGTCGATCCCGGCAACGCGTCGGCAGGGCTGGCCACGGTCACTCGAGAATGGTGATGGCGCCCTCGGGACAGGTGGCCGCGGCCTTGCGGACGAGATCCTCGAGCTCCTCGGGGACGTCGGGCGACTCCACGTAGGCGTGCCCGTCGTCCTCCCGGAGCCGAAAGACCTGTGGGGCGGCCAGCGAGCAGAGGGTATGGCCCTGGCAGACGTCGGCATCGATGTGTACCTGCATGGCGAGATCCCCCTAGACGTCCGTCGCGGTCCCGTAGAGCTCGGTCGACCAGTCGGCGATCACCTGCTCGAGTGGCCGGCCCCGGCGCACGCCCGGGCTGAAGGTCGCCGGGAGGTGGCGGAAGCCGTTGATGGTACCGATGTCCTCGTAGCGCACCACACCCTCGGGCACGAGGCGGTAGTCCGGGAGGCGCTCGAGCACGGCGGTGAGCATGGTCTTGAAGCTCATCCGGGCCAGGTTGGACCCGATGCAACGGTGCACGCCCAACCCGAACCCGGCATGGCGGTTGGGGAACCGGTCGAGGGCGATCTCGTCGGGATCGTCAAAGGCCTCCGGGTCGTGGTTGGCCAGGCCGTAGGCCATCCAGACTCGGTCTCCCGAGTGAAACTGGTGTCCCCCGATCTGGCAGTCCTCGGTGATCGTCCGTCCGCCCCCCTGGGCCGGCGTGACGAAGCGCACGAATTCCTCGGTGGCGGTATCGAGGAGGCTCGGGTCGTCCATCAGGCGCGAGCGCTCATCGGGACGTGTGTCGAGCCAGGTCAGCGCATGGGAGGTGAGCGAGGTGGTGGTGTCGAAGCCCCCGCCGATGAGGAGGGTGAGGGTGCCGAGGATGTCGTCGTCGACGAACGAGGCGCCCGATGCCTGTGCGTCCATCAAAGCCTTGAGCATGCCCGGACGGGCCCGGGTGCGGGCGCGCTCCATCTCCGTCGCCAGCTGTCCCGCCATGACGAGCGTCTGGTCGAGCACCCTCGGAAAGTCGGGGCTGTGCGGGGGGGTGTAGACGAGCGCGTGGGCCGGCTCGCAGTAGATGACCCAGTCGGTGAGCGGGAAGCCGAGCATGCCCATCGTGAGCACGGCGGGGACGATGTTGGCGAGGTCGTCCACGAAGTCGAGGCGGCCCGTCTCGACGATCTCGTCGATGCATGCGTGGCTCAGTTCGAGGACCATGGGCCGCCACCGCTCGACCGCCGTGGGGGAGAGGTAGGGATTGAGGACGCGCCGGTATTCGAGCTGCTCGGGCGGGTCCATCTCGATGAAGCCGCCGCGGCTGTCGCCACCCTGCGGGGAGGGGATGGCGATGCCCTCGTAGCCGTTGCGGACGCCCCGCGGGTCGTGGTCGTTCGAGAGGAGATCCGGGTGCTTGGCCATCTCGCCGATGAGCTCGCGCCCGCTGATCACCCAATAGCCGCCGTGCCCCTCGGTCCAGGCCGCCGGGCAGCGGGACCGAATGTCGTGACTGAGCTGCGGAAACGATGCCCGGTACTCCTCGGAGTGCTGATCGAACTCGACAACGGTGCGGCTATCCACGAACCATTCCCCTCGTGCTGGCTGATGCGTGACCTTACGGCGGCGCTGCCGGGACGACTGTACGGCGGCGCTGCCGCAGCCGCCACTACCGTCCGGGCCCGCTCCCCGTGGCGGGTCGGCAACCGGATGCGGGACTACGACGTCCGTGTCCTCCCTGCCTCGAATGGTCGACCGCTAACGGGAACCTCGGTTCACCGTTGTGTTGCGGTGGAGTCTCGACAGCCTGCGGCCCCTAATCGAACGTTTGCCGGGACCCAGGTAGGGTAAGAGTCAGCATCTCGCGTTCCTCACCCAGACGGGGGACACCGAGATACGCCGCTCGACGGTGACCCTCCGGCGAGCGGGGAGGCGTGCGACCGCCTCGACCTTCGGGTTGAGGCGGCGTGCGCGCGTTGCGGGTCCGCGAGGGCCGGCGCCCGCAGAGGCCTGGCTCATGCGTTGGGGGAGGGCAGTCCCTCTCGGTCGCTGGGGAGATCCGTAAGGACGCCGGACGAGGTCTCCAGCTCGCGCAGCCAGGTTTGTGTGCGCCGGTACGCGGCCTCGGCCAACGAAGCGCTCCTGCCATAGTCGAAGGGCCCTGGCGCCGCCGGTTCCGAGGACGGCACGATGTGGATCTGGCCGCCCGTCTCTTCGGCCTGGCGGAGGGCCAGGGCGAGTTCGTGGCGCGCGGTGCCCGACGTGACGAGGGACACCGAGTTCATCGCCATCGCGACCGCCCCGCGGGGTGGGCTCAACCGTGTCGCGGTGCTGGTGGTGATGACGTAGATCCGATCGGCGCCGAGGGCCTGAGCCTGGAGGACCGGCCGATTGGCCGAGAGGCTCCCGTCGACGAACCAGCGACTACCGATTCGTACGGGAGGAAAGAGCCCGGGGATGGCCGAGCTGGCGGCCAGGCAGTCCGACACGTCGCCGTGGGTAAAGACCATGGCCTCCCCCGACAGGGCGTCGGTCGCCGTGACGGCCAGGGGCACCTCGGTGTCCTCGATCCGGTCGACTTCGATCCAACGCCCTATCAGGCGCCGCAGGTGTGTGGGCGAGATGAGGTGGTTGCGCACCCCGAGGAATCCGGCCAGCGCCCGGATCGGGCTGAGCTGGACGGCCTCGCGGCGGCGGAGCGCGTTCCACGCAGCGACGAGGTTCCGGGCTCCGGCCACGCCCGGTCGAGTCGAGAGGAACCCGGCGTTGAGTGCCCCGACGGAGGTGCCCACGAAGAGGTCCGGGTGGATGCCCGCCTCTTCGAGGGCAAGGATCGTCCCGGCCTGCATCGGCCCGAGGTTTCCGCCACCCGAGAGAACAAATGCCGTCGTCATCGGTGCCCCACATTCTGACAGGACCGTGCGTTCGTCGCTCGGGACGGGCCAGGACGTCCGCGCCGGTCCCCTGGCAACAGCCTCCCTACGTCGTGACGGCCGGTGCGGGGGACAACTTGTAGCTGCGCGACGTCGGAGAATTTCGGCGCAGCGCCCTGGCGCGGTCGCTCTTGGAGAGCGTCACCTTGCGGATGCGGACGGCTCCCGGTGTGACCTCCACGCACTCGTCGTCGCCGATCATCTCGAGCGCTCGTTCCAACGTGAGGCGGCGCGGCGGCGTGAGGCGGACCAGCTCCTCGGCCGTCGACGAACGCATGTTGGTGAGCTTGCGTTCGCGCGTCGGGTTGACGTCGATGTCTTCTGCCCGCGACGACTCGCCGATGACCATCCCCTCGTAGACGGGATCGCCAGGCCCGATGAACAGCGTGCCTCGAGCCTGGAGGGTGAAAAGGGCATAGGCGGTCGCGACACCGGATCGGTCGGCGACCAGGCTCCCCTGCGCACGGGACCGGATCTCGCCACCCCAGGGTGCGTAGCCGTCAAAGGCGTGATGGAGCTGAGCGGTTCCGCGGGTCTGGGTGAGGATCTCCGTTCGGACGCCGAGTAGCCCTCGCGCCGGGATCGAGAGCACGAGGTGCAGCCACCCCGTGCCGTGGTTGGTGACCTCCTGCAGCTGGCCGCGTCGCGACGAGAGGATCTGGGTGACGGTCCCGAGGTGCTCCTCGGGCACGTCGATGTCGAGGCGCTCGATGGGCTCGCACCAGGTGCCGTCGATCATGCGCCCGACGACGTTGGGCTTGCCCACGGTGAGCTCGAATCCCTCGCGCCGCATCATCTCGACCAGGACCGCCAGGGCCAGCTCACCACGGCCGTGCACCTCCCAGGTGTCCGGCCGCTCCGTTGGGAGGACTCGGATGGAGACGTTTCCGACGAGCTCGGAAGCCAGGCGAGACTCGAGCAGGCGGGCGGTCAGCAAGGTGCCGGCGGCCCCGGCCGCAACGCCGCCCGCACCTCCCGCGAGCGGAGAGGTGTTGGTGCCGAACGTGGCGGACAGGCTCGGTTCGTCGACGCGGAGCAGGGGCAGCGGCCGAGGGTCCTCGGGGTCCGCCAGGGTCTCTCCGATCGTGATCTCGGCGATCCCCGCCACCGCCACGATGTCACCCGGGCCGGCCTCGGACACCTCGACGCGCTCGAGCGCCTCGGTCGCGAGCAGCTCGGCGACCTTTGCCCGCACGCTGGTGCCGTCGCGCCGGCACCAGGCGACGGACTGTCCCCGGCGGAGGGTCCCCTGGACCACCCGGCAGAGGGCGAGGCGACCCAGATACGGCGTGGCGTCCAGGTTGGTGACGAGCGCCTGCAGCGGGTGTCCGTCGTCAAACCGGGGTGCGGGAATGTGCGAGACCATGAGCTCGAGCAGGGGTCGCAGCCCGGCGGCCTGCCCATCGCCCGGCACCGGGTTTCCCCCGTCGGGCGGGTCCAGTGTCGCCCAACCCGAGCGGGCGCTCGCGTACACCACGGGGAACTCGATCTGGCTGTCGTCGGCCCCGAGGTCGATGAAGAGCTCGTAGACCGCGTCGAGCGTGGCCGCGGGCTGGGCGTCGGTGCGATCGACCTTGTTGATGACCACGATGATGGGCAGGCGGGCCTCCAGGGCCTTGCGCAGGACGAACCGGGTCTGGGGTAGTGGACCCTCGGCCGCATCGACCAGCAGGAGGGCGCCGTCCACCATGGCCAGCCCGCGCTCGACCTCTCCGCCAAAGTCCGCGTGGCCGGGAGTGTCGACGATGTTGACCGTGACGCCGCCGTGGTGGATGGCAGTCTGCTTGGCGAGGATCGTGATCCCCTTTTCCCGCTCCAGGTCCATCGAGTCCATGACCCGGTCCGCCGGCACCTCGTGCGAGCGGAAGGCCCCGGTCTGCCGGAGCATGGCGTCGACCAGCGTGGTCTTGCCGTGATCGACGTGGGCGATGATCGCCACGTTGCGGAGGCTGTGGCGCGTGGGCATGGGCGGATTACTCCCGGCAGGGTGAGGGGGGTGGGCGGGAGATCCGCCAACTTGCCCAGCTTACCCGTGGTCCCCTGGTGGACATCGCGCGCCCGGGCTCGGAGGTTTCGTGATGGGCCAGACCGTCGGACCTGCTCGACAGGGGGCCGAGGGGTTGCAAGGATGACTTGGTGGATCTCTTGGTCGCCCCGTTTCCTCTCGGCCATCGGCCTCAGAAGCCATGAGTCCCTTCGGCCGCCGTGTCGTCACCGGGCCGGACGGGGTCAGCTCGGACGGGCCTGCGGGTAAGACCATCGACGTGCCGGGAGGCTTCGCCGTCAGCGAGGTCCTCTGGCTCGACGGCGCCCCGCTCGACGTCGCCGCCGGGAGGGATCGACTCGACGAGGGTTTCGCCCTCGAGCCGCCCCCGGGTGGTGCCAGCGCTCGCCTCATTCGGCTGCCTGCAACGGGGTCGTGGTTGAGGGTCGAGGGGGACGACGAGGACGCGCCGGGCATGCACACGACCGACACCGTGGACTTCATGGTGGTCCTGCAGGGCGAGGTCGTCTTGGGCATGGGGGGCGGTTCGGAGACGACGGTTCGTGCCGGAGACTATGTGGTGCAGCGGGGCACCCCTCATCGTTGGCGGGTCGCGGGTGACCAGCCCTGCACCTACTTCGTCGCCATGCTCCGGCCCGACGTCGCGGTGCCGGGGGCGGACGGGCGATGGCTTCCCGGTGACCCCGCCCTGCCGCGGCGCGTCGTGACCGACGGGGACGGTTTCGTCGACGGCTACGGGACTCTTTCTCTCTCGGCAGGTTCTGCCTCTCTGGTCGATGTGTGGCATACCCAAGCGGCCCTTGGCCATGTCCGCCAGGGTGGTGACCCCGACGGTCCGTGGGAGCTCGAACCGCCCCCGAGTGGGGTCTCGTTTCGCCAGTGCGAGCTGCAACCCGGTCCGCCGATGGAGGCCGGTTGGCACCAGACACGCACGATCGACATCGACGTGCTGCTCTCCGGACGTCTCGGGATGGATCTGCCCGAGGGAGTCTCGGTGGAGCTCGGCCCCGGCGACATCGTCGTCCAACGCGGAACCGATCACCGGTGGAGGGTCATCGGCGAGGAGCCGGCGCGATTCGCCACCGTGATGTTCGCGCTGGCGTGAGTGCATGAGCTATCGGGAGCGCACCACGGCGGTGCCGGGGGTCGCCTTGTGGCAGCGCGTGGTCCAGCCCGGTCAGGGGCGCACCCGGATCCTTCCCGACGGCTGCGTGGACGTGATCTGGGATGGCCGCCGACTGTTTGTGGCGGGTCCGGATTCGACCGCCCGCTGGCACTCAGAGGAGCCCGGCGCTCGGTACCTGGGGCTCCGATGCTCTGGTGGCAGGGGTCCAGCGTTGCTCGGAATTCCGGCAGACGAGGTGCGCGATCGCTCTCCGGACCTCTCGGACATCGGTACCATCGGCCAAGTCCGGACGTTGACCGAACGAACCGCAACGGACCCGGCGCAGTCGCTCGAGGCCTGGCTCGTGGATCGTGCGGCCTCGTGGCGACTGGATCCCGCTGGCCCTCAAATCGCCGAGTGGGCCGAGGCGGGGGCCTCCGCCGCCCAGATGGCACGACGGCTCGGCCTGAGTACGAGGCAATTGCACCGTCGTTGTCTGTCCGCGTTTGGGTACGGTCCCCGGCACCTCACCCGAGTCCTGCGGTTGGGTCGAGCCCTCCAGTCGGCCGGGGAATGTCCATCCCTGGCCCGGCTGGCGGCAGCGTCGGGCTACGCAGACCAGGCCCACCTCTGCCGCGAGGTTCGCGACCTGGTCGGGACGACGCCGGCGCGCATATTGGCGGAGCTCGGGCACCGTTAGCGTCGAAGGATCGGCGGCTCTGTGCCGGGACGTCGGGTGTTTCGGAGCCTTTGGGCCAGCGGACGGCTCAGCGGAGGAGTCCTCGTCCCGGAATGAGCGGAAGATCCAGGGTCGTGAGCAGACCCGGCGGGGCCTGGACGACCGCGGGGATCGCGTTGACCAGTCGCATGGCGGTGGCCTTCAGGCCAGCGGTGTTGTGGTCGCCGTCGGACCCGACGAGCTGCAGGTCGAGCGTGTAGTGGGGCTCTCCTCGGACCTCGACCCGGTACGAGCCCTGGCCGGTGGGCTGCGGCCAATCCGGGGCGAGATCGTCCCGCAGCCGGGTCACGTGCTCGAGCACCACGACGGGGCGGCCGTGCAACAGGCCCCGCACCTCGAAGTGCAGGGCCCCGACGGAGCCCTTGGGCACGACCCCGGCCCGGACGACGATGTCCTCGGGTGTGGGCAGCCTCTCGTACCACTCCTCGACCTCGTCGAGCTCTACGCCGAGCCCAGCCGCGATCTGATGCACGACGCTGCCCCACGCCAAGGCGAGGATGCCGGGCTGGAGCAGCATCGGAACCTCGTCCATCGGCTTGCCAAAGCCCATGACGTCAAAGAGGATCATGGGCTGGTCGTACGTCGCATAGTTGAGGATCTCGGCGCACCGCACCTGGTCGATACGCTCGCTGATTCCCGACAGGGCCAGTGGGAGCAGATCGTTGGCGAACCCCGGGTCGATGCCGTTCACCCAGAGGGACACGCCAGCTTCCTGCGCCGCCCGCCGAACGCCGCTCGCGAGATCGTTGGCCATCCCTGCCGGGTACTGCAGAAAGACGGGTCCGCTCGACACGACGTTGGTTCCGGCTCGGAGGATTCGCTCGAGGTCTTGGAGGGCCTCCACCAAGCGGTCGTCTGCCATGGCGGCGTGCACGACACAATCGGGCTGGAGGGCAAGCACCTCGTCCGCGTCGGAGGTGGCTCGGACGCCCAAGGATCGTCCGAGGCCGGCAAGCTCCCCGGCGTCCACCCCGACCTTTGCCGGATTGGACACCCAGACGCCGACGAGCTCCAACTCCGGATGGCCGTCGATTCCTGCGATCGCATGGCGACCGACGTTTCCGGTGGACCATTGCACGATCCGAAGTGGCGCCACAGTGCCGATCTCCTTGACTCGCTGCTCGGGGCCCGGTCGCCCGTCGACCCGTCAGTCTGCCCGCGGAGCGATCAAGGCGCGCTCCACGCCCCTCCTCGGGCGGGTTTGTTCGGCACGTATCCGGGTAGCACCGGAGGGCAAGAGATATTCGATACAACGCAAGATGGGAGACACGGCCAGATGGGACGACTGGACAAGGTGAAGGACAAGGCCCAAGAGCTCAAGGGCGACGTCAAGGAAAAGGCCGGCAAGGCCAGCGACGACGGGTATCTCGAGTCCGAGGGCAAAGCGGACAAGGTCTCCGGCAACTTGAAGCAGGCCGGGGAGAAGGTCAAGGACGCCTTCGAGAAGTAGAGCGCAACCGCTCGCCTCGCCGGCCCCCTTTTCGGAGTCGTCAGACGAGACCCGTGGAGCGAACGACGGGGCCCGACTTTAGTGTGAGGCCCCCTCGCTCCTCGGGATCGTCTGTGGAATCGGGGCGGCGGGGTGAGGACGCTCGGGTAACTCGTCAACGGGTGCGCTGGCGAGGATGCGCTCCGGCCGTCGGTCCTCGGGCTCGTCTACGCCGGACCAACCGGACGGCGGATCGCTCGCAGGGAACGAATCCATCCCGGGGTCCGGGCCCCGAGCGTTGGGCTCGCCGTCTTGGCGGTGTCGCCGGCGTTGGGCTTCCTCGACCAGCCCACGATGGACGACGTCCTCGGCGAGCTCGCCGTTGTCCTGTACCAACACGGCGATGTGGTGGGTCCCGGACTTGGGGGACATGCTCCCTCCTCCTTGTGCCTAGTCCGGTTGGTGCCTAGTCCGTGTGCTTAGCTCGTCGCCAGGGCCGGCACGCCGACCATTGCGTCCTCACGCAACGCGCTCAGGGACTTGTCGAGCAGCCTCGAGATCTGCATCTGGCTCAATCCGACCGCTGTGGCGATCTCCGCCTGCGTCATGTCGTCGAAGAAACGAAGCTTGAGGATGTGCCGCTCTCTTTCGGGCAGTCGGTGGAGGGCATCCGATAGGGAGAAAAGGTCGTCGGCCAGTTCGAACTGCGGATCCTCCGAGCCAAGGGTGATGGCCGGCATGTCCGAATCCTCCACCGTGGCATCCAGCGAGGCCGAGCGGTACGCCTGGCCGGCCTCCATCGCCTCCAGAATGTCCTCGCTGCTCACTTGCAGCCGATCGGACAGCTCGTCGAGGGTCGGAGCACGGCCGAGCTCCTGAGAGAGCTCCTCGGTCGTGGTACCGAGTTGCAGGTACAGCTCCTGGAGACGGCGCGGGGCCCGCACCGACCATCCCTGATCACGGAAGTGCCGCTTGAGCTCACCGAGGATGGTCGTCACGGCATAAGCGGTGAATTGATAGCCCAATTCCGGCCGGAATCCGTCGACGGCCTTGACCAGACCGACCGACGCCACCTGAAAGAGGTCGTCAAACGGCTCGTTTCGTCGCACGAATCGGCCCGCGAGGCGGCGGGCCAGATCGAGATGCTCCTCGATCAGTTCCGCCCGCAGTCCGGGGTCGCCCGATCGGGACAACTCCTCGAACCGCGAGCTGCTCGAGCCCTCGACCGTCGTCGTCATTGATTCCTCCCTTCCAAATGCGATCGCGCCTAGGAAAGACCGCTGACATGGGCAAACGCTGTGGCACGTCCGGCCTAGAGAGACCGGTACGTAGTTCAATTACCCCTTGGCGCCGGAAGGAAACTCCAGGGGTGTCGGTGCGAAGCCGTCGATGCACCCCGGGGGGAGGGGATTGAGGAGCGGACCGAGGTCACACCAGACACACTTGCCCCCGTGGCGTGTGGGCGCCCACCCCCAGCTGTCGGCGACGCGCCCGACGATCATCAGGCCGCGACCACCTTTCGCCAGGCCTTGTGGTGACCGGAGCAGGGGAGGAGAGGGATCGGCGTCGTAAACGCCCAAGTAGAAGGTGCGATCGTCGATCGACACTTCGAGCTCGATCGGCTCTGACCGCGGCTTCGCGTGCTGCACGGCATTGGTCACCAATTCAGAGACGACGAGGAGCGCTGCGTCCAACGCCTCGAGATGCCGCGAGGGAACACCGCTCGGTGGTGCGTCGCGCAGGCACCGCCTGACGAAGGCCCTCGCCCTGGCGGCGCTGTGCGATTCGTGTGGGAGCGACAGTTGACTACGCATGGGCCTGCCCAACCTTTGTCGCCAGGAGAGATCGTGCTTGAATACCCGACCGAGGACGCCCTAATCGGCGACTCCCTGGGGTGATATCGAGTGCCTTTCCCTATTCGTTGGTTTGCTGGACCTCTCGTTGATCGGCTTCGACGGTGCGCAGGGCATCATCTGGGGCCTCCTCCAACAGCATCAACCCCTGTTCCGCTTCGGGAACCGCTCGGAGGAGCTCGTCCAGTTTGCGTTGGATGGCCGTTTGCTCCCTCGCAGCCGTGTGTTGGATAGCAAATACCATGACCAACGTCACGGCGGAGGCGCTCGTGGTGAATGCATCGAACCACCAAAGGGGATAGCCGTACGCGGCGCCCACCGCGATCACAGTGGCGATTCCAACGACGACTATCAAGG
Source organism: uncultured Actinomycetes bacterium (assembly GCA_963773635.1). Lineage (GTDB taxonomy): Bacteria > Actinomycetota > Acidimicrobiia > Acidimicrobiales > RAAP-2 > CAVZBW01. The sequence goes on from CAVZBW010000006.1 coordinate 50,619, forward strand.
TGGCTGTTGGCTGAGAGGTGTAGTGCTCTATTCGGTAGAGCTGGCGGCTCGCCCCAGGCAAATGCTGGGTGCGGCGTGCGAGGCGCTCGCGCCCGGCTGTTCTCGGTGGGGAGCGCGGTGCCACGGTTGGTCAACCACTACCCGCTCGTCGACCGGCCTCATTGCTGGCGGCGATGGTCGAGAGCACGTCGACGAGCGTCGAGCAGAACGCTTCGAAATCGTCGGGCTTGCGGCTCGTCACGAGAACGTTGCCACCGTCGGTGTCCCGCTGCACTTCCCGATCGACCCAGTTGCCTCCGGCGTTTCGGATATCGGTCCGGAGGCTCGGCCACGACGTGAGGGTCCGTCCACGGACGACGTCAGCCTCGACCAGGGTCCAGGGTCCGTGACAGATCACGGCAGCCGGCTCGCTTGCCACGGCTGTGTCAGCTCTACCTTTTCTACGCCCTCGTTCGCGACGATGAACGCCACCCGCACGCTTTCGAGAATCTGCGTCATGGGATCTCGGCCTCCTCTTGGGAAGGGTTCAGCCTGCGGCTACGGCGTCACGTGCGGCATCACGTGCCTTGTCGAAGAGTGCTGCGACGGGTCCGACCACCAGGTTGCCGGGGGGCGTGTCGGGAGCATGGGGATGGGGGTGCGTGGGCGCGCTCGCCTTGGCTCTGTCGTAGCGGGCGCCCAGCGCAATTCGCTCTTCGTCGTCCTCGACGGCGCGCAGCAAGGGAAAGATCTCCCGCTCCTCAGCCTCGGCGTGACGAAGCACCGCATCTTCGAGCTTCGAGAGTTGCTGAGCGAACTCGTTGCTTGTGGGATCGGTCTTCTCCAGGATGGCCAGCTTCTCTTCGGCTGCGGCCTGTTCCTTGAGCCGCGGCGCCGCCTCGGCGTCCCCATGGGGCGCGTCCGAGCGGATGGCCGGATAGAGGACGATCTCCTCGGCGACCTCATGGCGAATGAGGTCCTGCACCAGCTCACAAAAGAGCGGCTCGCGCTCCTCTGGGCCAGCCTTGTCCAGCAAGGCAAATTGTCCCTTTACGGCCTCATGGTCGGAAAGCAACAGGTCCAAGATATCTGCTCGACGTGTGGCGTTCATGGGTTCTCCTCTCCTTTGAATACTCGAGCGATCAAATCGGGATCCCTATCTCGGTAGGGATCGGCTAGGAACCGGTAAGTCCGGCTTGCTGGCGGGGACCACCAGCCCGTTTCGTATGCTCCAACGTGACAAGTTGAACGGCACTTTCCCGATCACTTGTAGCGGATCGGCAGGTGAAGTCACCACCTATAGAAATGGTGCCTACCAGAGCTCTCTCCCCGGCCAACCGCAAACCCGATCAACCACAACACCAGCATGACGGCTGCGACGATCCACAAGACATGGAGCGCAAAACCGAGACCGGCAAACAACACGACTAAGAGAAACGCCAGCAATATCAACATGAGACCTCCGTTCACTGTGATGCCAGGAGTTGTTGCCCCATGCGAGAAGATCCAAACGTGGTAATCGGGGCTCGAGACCCAGCTTCTGAATGCGCAAACCGCCCCCGTTGCCAGGGGCGGAAGCGCAGCCGGCACTCTCCTCGAGCCGAGTTCAAGAGTTGGAGAGCGCCCGATGATGGTGCTACCCCGACAGCAAGAGGGTAAACGGGCGCTTCGGAAATGAGCGGGGTCTGGCGCTGGCGGGAGCAAGCACTTGGCTCTGCGCGGGCCAGAACGGTGTCCCACCGAGCCGGCGTTATGGGACAGTGCCGAGGGGCCAGTCTGCTCAGGGAGCGGCCACTGTCTCCGACTTCGCCCCATGGTCCTGAGCCAACTGTGCGGCCGTGTACGGCAGGGAAACCCACTTCTTCTGCGAGTAGAGCTTGGTCATATTGTCATACCAGGGCGAGGTCGGGTCCGTCGCTTGCGAATAGGTGAGGATGCCCTGGGACACCGGGCCGCCCGGGGTCAACTCGGTGGTCATGACCAGTGACGAACCGTCGTAGACCTCGCCGTAGGGTGCGGCGTCGAGCGGACCGCCCCGGCCGTCGGCGGCATAGATGGCATTGAAGCATCCCGTGTCACATCCTGGGATAGCGATCCTCGTCCCATTGCGAGTCACGTGCTGCACATCACCGTACGTGGCATCTAGCGGTATGTGGTGGGTCTGCAGGTTCACCACCGCATCGGCCAATGCGGTGAGGATTGCCGGATTGGCGGTATTGAGCTGGGAGGGCGTCGTGAGTGGCTGGGTCGAGTTGAAGGAGTCGGACCAGTAGCCCTTCGAAGGTGCATAGGCTGACCACTCCGAGAACAGCCAGCCCCCGCCAGCATCGAGATTGCCTGTCTTGTCGTAGCCGGCCAACGCAGAGCAGGCGGCGGTCAAGTCAACCATGACGCCCTTGGACGACCTTGCGTTCGGGGTGGCCCGACACGCGCCCACCAGTGACCCGAGGACCAGTTGGGCTTGGAGGGACTGATTGCTCTCCCACATCGCCTGCAGAGAACCTAGGGTGAATTTTGGGGGCCCGAACCCATCGGTGCCGGCCATCCGCTGGGCAATCATCTGATTTCCGAGCCGGGTCCGCAGCCCCTGCTCAACGTTGATATCACCGATGATCGGTGAGTACGCGGGAAACGGAGCACTGGGATTGGCCAGCCAGTACGAGTCGTTCGAGTTCTCGACGTAGTCGGTTCTGATCGTGTGCGGCTCATTGGAGGCATTGAAGATGCCAGGCACTGGGGTGCCTGGGTCGGTGTCCCAGGCGCACGAGGAGCGAGATCCGTCGAGGGTGACCACACCGCTGACGTTGTAGACCAGCTCGGGCAGCCCACTCGGCGTGCAGGAGGTGATCAGAGACAGCGGTACGTTCGGTGTATTGCCGACGTCACCGTAGTAGGCATGCCCGTTGTCATCGGCGGCGATGGTGTTGAACGTGGGAATCGCCAGGTACCGGGACTCGACCGAGAGCAGGTCTTGGACAGACGTTGCCTGGCCCATCTCCAGGTACTGGTTGGCTGCCCGGAAGCTATCGTTGCCCATGGAGTCGGCAACGGCGAAGGCAGTGGTGCTCGTCCAGTGATATCCCGCCTGGGCGACGTCGGCAACGGTGCCCCAGCGGGTCGTATAGAAGGTGTGTTTTGCGGTGCCGTGCCCGGTATCCACCGCGACGGTGACGTGGCCCATCTTTATGGCCTTTCCGTCTACGTAGTAACTGGTCGGGTCTCCGGGAACCAGCTGCAATTGATAGAAGGTAAAACGGAAACTGGTCGAGACGGTATGGGTCCAGGCCAGGTGCTGGTTAAAGCCGATCCCGATCAACGGGAACCCTTCGAGCGTTCCGCCCTCGACGTTGTACTGTCCCGGCACGGTGAGTTGCGCCATCCAGAAACGCTCAGTGCCGCGCCACGGAAAGTGCGGATTGGCCAGCAACATGCCGTCACCGGCCGCGGAGTCCTGGGAGCCGATCCCGATTCCGTTCGACCCCAGCGTGTCGTTGCCGTTGGACCCAAACGCTGCGACGAGGGTCGCTGCATTCGGGCTCGCGGAAACCGAGGAGGCTGTGGTGGCCGTCGAGGACGGCGAGGTCGTCCGTGAGGACTTCTTCGGCGGGGTGGCCTTTGCCTCCATCGATATGAACTGTGCGCTCGACGCTTCGATGACCACCTGGTAGCCCCTCAGGAACATGTCCGAGAGGGTGATGGGTCGGATCCACGCTTTGCCAGCGCATGCAGGGTCCTTGAGTTTGCCCGACTTGAGATACGCGTTGTACCCGGAGACGAAGCCGTTGTACACGGAAAGGACCTGGGGAAGTGGCCCTAGCGGAGGGGGCTGATGGATCTCCTTGGTCAACATGCCGCTGGCCTTGACCGACCGCCAGAAGAAGTCCGAATTGAGGTTGGTGTCAGAGGCGCCCGCCGAGTAGTTGAGGCTCAGGCCATTCGGGCCGAAGTACTTCGACCTCTGGCCGTTGACGGTGACAAAGTCCTGGGCAAGTGTGCAGAAGTTGTCCTGAGAGAACGCCAACGCCTCGCCATACCCGAGCGCCGTGAAATTGCCGGCTGTGATGTGAGGGATGCCCGAACTGTCACGCGTGATAGTCACCTTATTGGCTGACGCGGCTTCTGCCGAGCCAGAAACCATCGACCCAGCGACCAACATTTCACCGAGAAGGCCGACAACGGCCACTACCTTCATGTGGCCGGCAACCAAGCGCCGAGGTCGCCCCATAGGTCCATCCTCCCTCTACCTGGAGAGGGCGCTAGGGCCGAAAGTCCCCGGTTGGGTCGGTCGGCGCTGCTGAATGGGGCCGCCACTCATGACCACATTGCCAGCCACAGCACGACGAGACACCCTCTACTAGTGGCAAGGGGGTGTGGCAGGACACCCGGCGGGGCCTTCGGCTCTATCCCGAATGTGCCGTTGTGGGCGCATGCAACTTTCGCGAGCACGCTGCCGCCAAACGTGCCGGACCCCGCTCATTTCCGAGCCGGTAAACGTGAGGTTGCAGGTCACCGAGCTGGGCATCCCGGGCGCCCGATTCGACTGATGGTGCAATCCACGCGCAACACGCGGTAGCCAGCGCCCGGTCACACGTCCCGCCGAGCAGGCCGTCGGTTTACGCAAGACGAGCCCACCTTTTGAGAGCTCGTGGTTTGGGTAGCGGTTCTTCCATGGCGACGACAGCGGCGAACATGGAGCGCGAAATCAAGCTGGGAGCGGATTGGGCCCTCGACCTGCCCGATCTGAGGCCGATCGTCGGTCGGACGACTCGGAGACCGGACCAGGACCTACGCACGGCCTACTTCGACACGAGAGACCTGCGCCTGTGGCGGCGGGGGATGACTCTGCGACACCGGACGGAGGGCGATGACGCGGCAACGGGCATCTGGACGCTGAAATTGCCCGGCGAGGGCACGGGCTCCGCCCTCCAAAGAACCGAGCTCTCTTGGCCCGGTGAAGCGGGCGCCGTGCCTGGCGAGGCGCTTCGATTGTTGACGGCCATTATCAGACGGGCCCCGCTGGAGCAGGTTGCCGAGCTTGCCACGACGCGGCACCGTCTCTTGCTCGGCGATCCCGACGGTGACTCCCTGGTCGAACTCGACGACGACGTTGTCACCATCATGGGCGGCGGTCGTGATGGCATCCGGTTCCGGCAGATCGAGCTGGAGCTGTCGGGCAGTGATGCGGGTGTATTGGGCGCGGTTGTCGAGGAGCTACATCGAGCCGGAGCCTTCCCCGACAACGAGCCGAAGCTCGCCAAGGCCATCGAGACCGGGTCGGCCGGTCGCGAAGCGAACGCCGAAGCGTACGAACGGTTCCCGGACCCTTTGAGCTCCGTGTCATCGCTCTCCGACGTCGTGAGGTCGAGCATTGCAGCCGGCCTGGACCGGCTCCTCGACCATGACTTGCGGCTCCGCGTGTCGCCGTCCGAGCCCGCGGTGCGCGACGTGCACCAGGCGCGGGTGGCGACCCGGCGCCTTCGCTCGGATCTCAAGACTCTCGCCGAGCTCCTGGACCCGGTATGGCTACGCCACACGCGCGACGACCTCGGGTGGGTTGGTAGTGCGCTCGGGCGCGTCCGGGATATCGATGTCCTCGCCGAGTCGCTCCTGCGCGACGGGGAGGACCCTTCGCCGGGAGCGTCGGCCTTCCGCGATCAGTGCCAGAACAACCTCGTGGCCGAGCGTTTGGCGGCCGCTGGCGACTTGGCGCAGGTGCTGGCCGACCACGATCGCTACCTCAATTTGCTCGACCGCCTCCACGCAGCCACGTTGCATCCACCGTTTCTCGAAGGGGATGCGGGCCAGGCGGAGGGCCCGATGGTTCGAGGCGTCGGTCCATCCGGGTACTCACCGTCGGACATCCGAGCGGTCGAGGCGCTCCCGGCGGTCGTCGGAGCCCAATGGAGATCGCTGCGCAAACGTGTGCGCAAGGCCGGTCGCCGTCCGTCGGACCGGGACCTCCATCGCATTCGGATTCGAGCCAAGCAATTGCGCTACGCCGCGGAGGCCGCCGCCCCCGTCATGGGCAAGAGGGCGACTCGGCTGGCGTCCGGCGCACAACGGGTCCAGACGACTCTCGGAGAGCATCATGACCTCGTCGAGGCCGAGCACGAGCTGACGTCGCTTGCGCAAGGGCTCTCACCCATGGCCGCTTTTGCCGCCGGGGAGCTGTCGTCCCGCGTGCGGGCCCGTCGGGAGATCCTGCGCAAGGAGTGGAAACGCGAGTGGCAAGGGTTGCGTCGAAAGAAGCTTCGCCGCTGGCTGGCCTAAAGGGGCTGGCCTAAAGGGGCTGGCCTAAAGGAGTCCCCGTACCCGTTCCGGGTGGGTCACCCTTGACCGCCTGCCAGCGGCACGAAGTTCCAGTGCGCCCCGTAGGCGAAGGAATGTGCTCCAAACTTCACCAAATCGTGTGCAAGTTGCTCCGCCGATATCGAATCAGCTTTGACGGCAAGGACCACCCACCTTGCCGAACTGCTTCGAACAGATCTTCTGCGTACTCGCGATCGTTCGTGTACACCCGCTGGACGGCATGCCAGAGGTGTCCGGCCAAGCCTTGGTGCTTCTCGGCGGGGTCGAGGAGGCGCTCACCCTCGGCACCGGAGAAGGTCCACAGGTCGTCGTCGTCAAGTCCCTCCGTCCGGAGATATCGGACAGCCGCCCCTGCCGATGCACTGTTGTCGAAGATGGCAAAGAGCCGGTGCTGCGGGGGCGACGCAAATTCGACGCTGTTCGATTTCATAGAAGCCTCCTATGGGCTCATGCCGGACCGGTCGCCGGCGGAGGTGCGGGAACCTCAGGCGGCCGGATCCATGGACCGCTCGGACGGCCTCGCCGTGGTCCGGTGCGCGGCATTGACCGTGGCGACCCTGGCGGGACCCACCCATCCCAAGGCATAGGCACCAAAGGCCGCAAGGACCAACCCGGGCCCGAAGGAGAAGGCCAACAGGCGGATGAGCATGCCCCACGAATCGCTCACGACGAAGTATCTGGTCCCCTCGAGCACCGGCCAAGCCACCGGCCCGACGACCAGCCAGGCGCCGGACGCCAGGGCGAACAGTCCGGCCAATCGCACGGCGAAGCGCGCCCGTGCGAGGCCCAGGCTCGATGCGCTGGCGAGCACGACCAGCGCCGCCACGAACGCCGCGGCTCCGGGTGCGAACGCCAGCCAGGAATGTGCGAGGTTCCAGGTCCAAGAGCTCGTCCCGTCGGCTCTCAGCCCGAACGTCGGAGCGACGTAGGGGGCGATCGCCGCCCAGGCGCCGACAAGGGCCGCCACGACCGCCGCCACCCCGAGCCGCGTCGCCGGAAGCTTCCTCGCACGGCTCGCTCTGACCCCTGGCACCCTCTCCACGGTTGTCCCATAGGGCACGGAGTTCTCGGGCGCCACCGGGCTTGTCCGCGCCGGGCGTCGGTCGGGCTCCGGTTCTTGTGCTCGATCGTTGGCCTGATCCGCGGTGGTTGCCATCGGACCACCTCCTGTGTCGCTCATCGACTCGGTTCCCCAACTACGGAGGACTACCCGAACGGTCCCCCGCACATTCGCCCGGGAACCACGGGCTCGAGGACCTGGGCGATACCCGATCCGGCGTGGAGACCGCGCCATCGGATGAGGGTTTCGAGTTTCCGGGTCGGGTTCTTGGGTAGACCCCGCTGTGCAATCGAAATGGACGGCTACTCCCGGCGAGTCGGCGGCCACGACCGGGGAGCCAACTCCCGGAAGGGAGCAACCAGCCTCGGCCGCTGTCGCTGTTTCTCATGCCGGCTCGCACGAGCGGCCGGTAACGCGGGCGACGCGAACCAGTCGGACATGGATCGGGATAGTCGTCGGCACGCTGGCCTTGATCATCATCCTCGTGTTCTGCCTGCAGAATCGCCAGTCCGTAAAGGTCAGCTTCTTTTCGGCGTCTGGGTCTGCCCCATTGGCGCTGGCACTTCTCCTCGCGGCCGTGCTGGGGTCGCTGACGGTCCTGCTTGTCGGCTCCATCCGGATCGTCCAGCTGCGCCGGCAGGTGCGCAGGGGCAGGGGACCTAGCAGAACTTGATGGCCAGGAGAGCCAGGTCGTCGGTGCGCTCTGGACCGACCATGGCAATGACCCGATCGCAGACCGCATCGGGATCGGGGTCGCCGTCCGTCGCCCCGGCAGCGAGCTGGGCCATGCTCGCATCCACCCCGGCACGGCGTTCGTCGATCGCACCGTCGGTGTAGAGCAGCAGCAACTGCCCGGGGCGAACCTCACCGGCCCACTCCACCATGGATGCCGCGGGCGCTCCCATGGGCGGGTTGGGCGGAACCGGGAGGTAGGACGCCGATCGGCCGTCGACGAGCAGCGGTGGGTAATGGCCCGCAGACACCACGTTGATGCGTTGGTCCCTCACCGAATACCGCACGACGAGCAACGTCGCCATCCGATCGAATCCGAGCTCGGTCCAATGGCCGCTCAGGGTGGTCATCATCTCGGCCGGTCCGCTCGAGGCGAGCCCGAGCGCCCGTACTGCGCTGCGGATCTGTCCCATCAGCGCGGCTGCTTCACGGTCGTGACCGGCGACATCGCCGATCATGAAGTCGGCGCCGTGGTCGTCGTGGCGCGTGATGTCGTAGAAGTCGCCGCCGACATCGATACCGTTCGTGGCGGCCAGATAGCGGCTGCGCACGATGGCCCCGGGCACCTCGGGGAGGGACGACGGGAGCAGGGCGTGCTGCAAGACGTGAGACGTGCGCAGGGTTGCCTCGTACCGATGGACGTTGCCGATCACGGCAGCGACCTGGCCCGCCAGCTCATGGGCGAACCGCACGTCCTCGTCGCTGAATGCACGGGTGGTCGAGACGAACGTGACCGATCCGCTGACGTCCTGCGAGGTGAGCGGCACCGTCAGGTACGAGCGGAAACCCAGGTCCTTGACCAGGCGGTAATGATCCTCGTCCCTTGTCGTGGCGCGGAGGAAATCGTCACTCATCAGTTCCGACCACGCCCCGCGCCCGGAGCGGATCACCTCCACCGCGGGATGGGCGCTGCTGAGGGCGGGAGGGGAATTCTCTTTGCAGCCGATTCACGAGGGGCTGCAAGCGTGCCTCTCGGTGCCGGGCCACGACGCGCTCGACCCTTCCGTCGTCGGAGAGAATGTCGATCAGGCAGATGTCGCCGAGCACGCGCAGGGCCAGGTCGGCGAGGCGATTGAGGGCGGAGGCGAAGTCGGGAGCTTCGGCCGTCGCCCGGGACGCGTCCGCGAGGAATCCGCTAATTCGCGCCACGCCCTCTCGCTGCTCGTGCATGCGGGCACGATCGGCGGCCTGGGCGGCCCGGTGGACGACCAGCTGCAAGAGCTCGCGCTCCCCAGCGCCGAACGCGCCGGCCTGGGGGCTGGTCACCCGCAGGGCGCCGATGGGCTCACCCCCGACCATCATCGGCACGATGGCGAGACTTTCCTCCCCGGGCCGCAGGCCGTGGAAGTGGGGAAGTCGGGCCTCGAGCTCCGCCGCGCTCCGTGCGAACACCGTGCGGCCGGTCCGGACCGCTTCGCAAAGCACCAGGGGCTTGTCGAGGTCGATCGCCTCGACGTCCTCCACACAAGCTCCGCTGGCCCGTACCAGGAGATCGCCCTTGCGGAGCCAGACCGTGCTCCACAACACCTCCTCGGTCAGGCCGAGCTGGCCGACCAATTCCTGGAGGTTGGCGGCCACCTCGTCCAGGGTCTTCGTCTGGGCGAGGGTCGCCGTCAGGTCCTCGAGGCGGGCCAGGCGGTGTGCCCGATCCTCCGCCCAGCGTCTGGCGTCTCGCTCGGCTTGTAGCAGGCGAACTCGGGCGATCGCCGGGGCCAGGCGCTCTGCGACCAGGCCGAGGAGCTCGGCGTCGGCCGTGTCGAATCGGTCCGCGAGGCGGCTCCCCACGTGCAGAACCCCGAGCACGGAGTCGTCGTGCACGATCGGCACCGCCACCACCGACGTCATCCCGCTCTCACGAAGAGCGGGCGAGATCAGGGTCCACCCGGAGAGATCGCTCACGATCAGGGGAAGCCGGGATGCGAGCACCTGCCCCGCCATGCCCTCGCCGCGAGGGATGCTGATCCCGACGGAGATCTCGTGGTTGAGGCCCACCGCCACGCGGGCCACCAGCTCGTCCTCAGCCTCGTTGGCGACGAGCAGCGAGATGGCGTCGGCGCCCAGGGCCTCCTTGACCTTCGTGATGAACTGGATGGTGAGGAGATCGAGGGCGTAGGGGGTGACGGCCGCCTGGGCCGCCATGGTGAGGTCGAGCCACCAGCCGGAGGCCGATTCACCCGCCGCCCGGGCGGCCTCCAGCAACGCACGGGAATCCCGCCTGGCGCTTTCCTCTCCCATGTTCACGTCGACACCTTCCGCAAGAGCCCGGCCATGCGGAACGCCTCCGCTTCGTGATCCGACCGTATCTGTGGCTCGGGAGCGAGCTCGGATGAAGACTCTATTTTCTCGACACCGTACTGCCGGCACCGCCGAGGGGACCGGCGGATCCGGCCTCAGGCCAGGCGAAGGTGGAGACGGACTGCGGTGCCGTCCTGCGAGGACCGGATCTGGACGAGGTCGCAGAGCTGGTTGGCCATCCAGAGCCCCCGACCACCCGAGCCGTCTGCGACGGGCCTGCGGAGCCCGGCGAGAGCATCGCGAAATCGGCCCTGGTCCCGCACCTCGCAGAGCATCTCTCCCTCCTCAGCCCATACCGACACCTCCGCTCGGCCTCCCCCGTGCCGGAGGCTGTTCACGATGACCTCGTGCGCAGCCAGGGTGAAGTCCGAGGTGCGCGAGGGACTCAGGCCCAGCGAGTGGGCGCGGGCCGACACCAGGTGCCGCGCCGCAACCACCGACGCCGCCTCGACCGTGAAGGTCCGCGTCCCCGCCGGCCTCGGTGGGAGCCGCTCTTGGCGGGGGAGGGCCGCAGCGCCCGGCCCGGTGAACCGGTTGCTGGCGGTGGTCCCCAGCGCGTCCGAAACGTAGGGGTGGCTACGGCGAAGATGCTCGAGCGTCTCCGGGGACACGGCCGTCGAATCGCAGGGGCACATGAGCCACAGGGCCTCATCGTGGGAGAACGCGAGGTTGACGAGAGATTCGTGGATGAGGCATTCGGCGAGCTCGGCGCGACTGCGAGCGGAGTGGACGGACTCACCGACCCCGCGGCAGGGCGTCTCGGGCATCACGCCGTCGAGGAACGAGCGCCATAGGGGGATCAGCCGAGCGGGATTGGATCCGAGCTGCGTCAGGTCGGCGAACCGCACACGGGCGGCCGCCGGGCCGAGCCGTTTCCGGAGCCGCTCTCCCTTGGGGGCGTCGACGGCAACGAGCACGTCCTCGCCGGCCTCGACCCCCTCCCGCACGAAGGGCTCGACCATGGCGACGAGCTCGGACTCGCTGGCGTAGAAGAACGCCTCGTGGCGGAACGGATGTACAGGGGAAGTGCCAGGACCTCCACCGCTCTCGGGCCTCGCACCGCCTTCAGATTTCACCTGCGTCACACGTGGCCCTCCCAGGCCCGCCACGCGGAAACCGCGGAACGACGCACCGGGCTCACCACATGGGTAGGCAGACTCCCCACTCCCCCATACCCAGTCGACGAGGCGAGCAAACAGCGGAAGCGGCACACGATAATCGCAGGATCAAGCCGCAGAGGCGCTCGACGCGGAGGACACCTTGGGGAGGGTGACAAGGAATGGACCAACCGCAATCTCGTGGGCCCGACGTGGCAATTCCCGGGGCCCCTCTTGCGCTGAGCGGGGAGATTGATCGCGCAGAAGCCCCAGTGCTCAAGGCTCGCCTCGAGCACCTACGGACCGGGGGCGCGAGCACCATC
>CAVZBW010000007.1:0-90485 GCA_963773635.1 uncultured Actinomycetes bacterium
TGCCGCGACTTCGTTACGAGGAGCAGACGGGTTGACGCCGCTGCTCCACCCTCGGTGTCGGATCAAGGTAGCCACTGCGGGTGACCCATCTCCTCGTCACCAACGACTTCCCGCCCAAGGTCGGAGGCATCCAGAATTACCTCTGGGAGCTCTGGAGCCGACTCGATCCCTCGACCTTCGCGGTTCTCACGGCCAGCTCCGATCCGAGCGCCCTTGCGTTCGACGAGCAACAAGGGCGACGAGGCGTGCGGATCGTGCGGACACCGGGACGGGTCCTGCTCCCCACTCCGGGCTTGATCGACCGGGTCCGCCGAGTCGCCGAGGAGATCGACGCCTCACTGGTCTTGGTCGACCCGGCAATCCCGCTCGGGCCGGTTGGCCTGCGGCTCGGCCTGCCCTACGGGGTGGTCCTGCACGGAGCGGAAGTGGCGGCGCCCGCGAGACTCCCGCTGACACGCGAGACGCTCCGTCATGTCCTCCAGGGCGCCTCACTCATCGTCGCCGCGGGGGGCTACCCCGCCGAGGAGGCTCACCGCCTGGTGGCCAGGCGGGATCTACCCGTCGTCGAGGTGCCACCGGGGGTGGACGCGGACCGCTTCGTGCCCCTGGCGACCGGGGAGCGATGCGACGCCCGACGCCGCCTCGGGATCGGCGAGGGGGACCTGTTGATCTCCTCCGTGAGCCGGCTCGTGCCGCGAAAGGGGATGGATGTCCTCATCGAGGCCGTCGGGAGGCTGGCTCCGTCGTTTCCCAGAGCACGGGTCGTCATCGCCGGTGAAGGTCGCGATCGGGGCCGCCTGGCCAGGATCATCCGCTCCACCCGAGCGCCGGCGAGGCTCTTGGGCCGCGTCTCCGAAAGCGACAAGGTCACCCTCCTCGGCGCCTCGGACGTCTTCGTGATGGCTTGCCGCTCTCGCTGGTGGGGCCTCGAGCAGGAGGGCTTCGGCCTGGTGTTTCTCGAGGCCGCGGCCATGGGTGTCCCGCAGATCGCCGGACTGAGCGGCGGAGCCCACGAGGCGGTCGATGACGGGGTCACGGGACTGGTCGTGGATCGGCCACGCGACGCCGGAGCGGTCGCGCACGCGCTGCGGCAGCTCCTGTCGGACGAGAGTCGCCGGCGCGAGATGGGGCTCGCGGCCCGACGACGGGTCGAAGCGCACTTCGACTACGCCCGTCTCGCACCTAGGCTGGCCAGCGCACTCGGAGAAGTGGGAGGCTGAGCAGGCGCTGGCCGTGCTGCTTGGGCCCGTCGAGGGACGGGACTTGGCCGACAGGAGGATGACAGTGGCGGAATTGGCGACGGAACACACGGTGTTGTCGCCGCCGCCCGAGCGGTGCTTCGCGGTGATCGCCGACATCGAGCGCTACCCGGAGTGGGTCGCGGACATCAAGCAGGTCGAGGTGCTCGAGCGGGATGGCGAGGGTCGTCCGGCACGGGTCCGATTCCGCTTGGCCGCCTTTGGCCGGAGCACGACCTACACGCTCGCCTACGACTACTCCGAGGCGCCCCGGGTGCTCTCTTGGCGCATGGTGGAGGGGGACATCACCACCAAGCTCGACGGCAGCTACATCTTCGGGCCCGCCGAGGGCGGTGGCACGGAGGTCACCTACCGGCTGGAGGTCGAGCTCCGGGTCCCGATTCCGGGCTTCATCAAACGCCGGGCGCAGAGCAGGATCATGTCCACGGCTCTGCGGGAATTGCGACTCCGGGCGGAGTCCACCTCCTGGGAGGGGCGGGAGGCCGGTCAACGGTCGCGGCCCGCTGGCGGATGAGGTCCGCGGGGTCGCTCTGACCGCGACGACGGACATGCCGCGCCTCGGGGTCGATATCGGAGGCACCAAGGTCCTGGGCGTACTGGTGGACGACGAGAATCGGGTGGTGGCCCGGTCCCGACTGCCGACCCCGCAGGGGATGGTCAGCGGGGCGCGATTTGGCGGAGGTCCGGGTGCGCCGGGCGCGACGTCCCCGATCGCCGGGGAGGTGGTTGAGGTCGTCGCCCGTGTCGTTTCGGAGCTCGACCCGAAAGGAACGATCCCGGTGGGCGTCGGTGCCCCGGGCATGGTCGACGATCGGGGAGTGATCCGGTTCTCGCCGAACCTGCCGGCGCTTGCCGGGGCGGATCTCCCGATCATGCTGGCTGCACGGCTTCCTGGCCGGGAGGTCGCCGCGGGAAACGACGCGACGTGCGCGACGAGCGCGGAGCACGTGCTCGGGGCCGGTAGAGGCGCCCGCCACATGGTGATGGTCACCCTCGGGACGGGTATCGGCGGCGGGGTGGTCGTGGACGGCGAAGTCGTCAGCGGAGCGACGGGATTTGCCGGCGAGGTGGGACACATGGTGGTCGATCGCAACGGACCGCCGTGCCCCTGCGGGGGGCGAGGGTGTTGGGAGCGATACGCCTCCGGTGGGGGACTCGGGCGGATGGCGAGGGATGCGGCGGCCGCAGGACTGCTGCCGGAGGTGGTGTCGATCGCCGGGGGTGACCCCGAGAGCGTGCGCGGCGAGCACGTGACCGACGCGGCCCTCGCCGGTGACCCTGGCGCCCGTCGAGTGCTCGAGGACGCCGGCTGGTGGCTGGCCCTTGGGCTCGCGAATCTGACGGCTCTCCTCGACCCTGAGCGCATCGTCGTCGGCGGCGGCCTGGCCGCAGCGGGAGAGGTCCTCATGGCTCCCGCCCGCCAGGCGTTCTCGTCGCTCGTCGAGGGACGAGAGGCGCGACCCCCGGTGAGCATTCACCAGGCCGCACTGGGCGAGGAGGCCGGGGCGATCGGGGCGGCGTTGCTCGCGGGCAGACCCCACCGGGCGGATGCTCGTCGTAGCATGCGCCGGCTTGCCGATCGTGTGCGGGCGGCGAGAGGACCCCGGTCGAGGGGGTAGCGGCCGGCGCGGGCAGCCGGTCCGGGCGCCGCCAACCGGGGCGGTACGCTTGATGGGTGGAGTTCCGCCGCATCAACGGGCTACCCCCGTACGTCTTCAACACGATCAACGACCTCAAGCTCGAGACTCGACGGGCAGGCCGGGACGTGATCGACCTGGGCTTTGGCAATCCCGACCTGCCATCGCCCCCAGTCGCCGTGGAGAAGCTGGCGGAGGCCGCACGCAACCCGAGGAACCACCGCTATTCGGCCAGCCGGGGCATCCCTAAGCTGCGCTCCGCCTTCGCCGACCTCTACGAGCGCAAGTTCGGCGTGAGCCTCGACCCCGACGTCGAGGTGGTCACCACCATCGGGGCCAAAGAGGGCATGTCGCACCTCATGTGGGTGCTCCTCGGCCCCGGTGACTCGGCGCTCGTACCCTCGCCCTCCTATCCGATCCACATCTGGGCGCCCGTCTTCGCCGGGGCCGACGTGCGGCAGGTGCCGCTCGAGGGTCCCCGCGCCGGCGCACTCGGCGTCGATCCCGTCAGTCCCGGCGACGCCTTCTTCGAGGCGCTCATGGAGGCCTGGGAGTCGACCTGGCCTCGCCCGAGGGTGATCGTCGTCTCCTTTCCCCACAACCCCACCACCGCATGCGTGGATCTTCCCTGGATGGAGCGACTCGTCGAGTTTGCCCGCCAGCACGAGGTCGTGCTCGTGCACGATTTCGCCTATGCCGACATCGGTTTCGACGGGTATCAACCGCCCTCCATCCTCCAGGTGCCCGGGGCCAAGGACGTCGCGGTCGAGCTGTACACCCTGACCAAGTCGTTTTCGATGGCGGGATGGCGCGTCGGGTTCCTCGCCGGCAACCCGGAGATCGTCCAAGCGTTGACCAAGCTCAAGGGCTACCTCGACTACGGGAATTTCCAGCCCATCCAGATCGCGGCCATCGTCGCGATGAACGAGGCCTCGACCTATCCCTCGGAGATCTGCCGGATCTACGAGGAGCGTCGAGATGCTCTCTGTGACGGGCTAAACCGGATCGGGTGGCCGGTCGTGCCGCCGAGGGGGACGATGTTCGTGTGGGCCCCCGTTCCCGAGCCCTATCGCGAGATGGGATCGCTCGAGTTCTCGAAGTTCCTGGTCACGGACGCAGAGGTCGCCACGTCACCCGGCGTGGGCTTCGGTCCCGGGGGTGACGGTCACGTGCGCTTCGCGCTCATCGAGAACGAGCAGCGCATCGGCCAGGCCGTCCGCAACCTTCGGAAGACCCTCACCAAGCTGGGCTGACCGCAGGCGCGGGTCTCGGCCCGCGACTCGTGAGTGTCGAACGTCCAATCTCTCGGGGCTCGCACGAGCAACCGGGAGTGCGCAGCTATAGCGTTCCCGTCGTGGGGTACTGGCTAGTCAAGCTGGCGGGCACGCCGCTCATGTACCTGTTCTGGAGGGTTCGCGTGGAGGGCAGGGAGCACCTGCCACGGCGCGGGCCGGCCATCATCGCCGCCAACCACCAGTCCTTTTGCGATTCGCTGTTCCTGCCGATGGTCCTCCGTCGCAGGCTCACCTTCCTCGCCAAGGCCGAGTACTTCGACGCTCGGCGGACGGCGTGGTTCTTTCGCGCCGTCGGGATGATCCCGATCCGACGGACCGGGGGCGACGTCTCGCAGCGGGCCCTCGAGACCGGAATCTCGGTACTGCGGCGAGGCCGGTTGCTCGGCGTGTACCCGGAGGGCACGAGGTCTCCCGACGACCGGGTCCACCGCGGGCGGACCGGGGCAGCCCGGATGGTCTTCGAGGCCGACGTCCCGGTGGTCCCGGTCGGCATCGTCGGAACCGACCGGGTCCAACCGGTCGGATCGCGCTTCGTCCATCCCTTCCGCTCGATCACCATTCGCTTTGGACCGCCCCTGCACGGTCACGACTTCATCCCCGGACCGGCTCAAGCGGTCGCGTCTACTGCGGCAGGAGACGCGGAGCCTGCACGGGACGCGGAGCCTGCGCGGGATGCGGAGCCCCCGCATGAGCCCGACTGCACACGACTCCTGACCGACCGCCTGATGTGCGAGATCGCCCGACTCTCCGACCGTGCCTACGTGGACGAGTACATCCCGGCCAGGGGTGCCCACGAAACCGAGCACGACGGGCTGCTGGCCCCCTCTGCCCGTGCAGTCCGGCTCGACGAGGCGCAGGCCGGTGCGGGGGAGACGGGCCAGGTCGCCTGAGCGTCGGACCACCGAGCATCGCCCGGATGTCGTAGCTTGATGGTCGTGGCGAGCTATCGACTCCGGATCCGACTGCCCGACCGGCCCGGCGCCCTGGGAGCCGTGGCCAGTCGCATCGGGGCCGTCGGGGGCGACATCGTCTCCATCGACATCCTGGGTCGCTCCGACGGCAGCGCGGTGGACGAGTTCGTCATCGAGCTCGCAGGGGAGCACCTGGTGGGGCTCCTGCGCACCGAGGTGCACGAGGTCGACGGAGCGGTGGTCGAGGACGTGACCAGCGTGGAGCGCGAGCCCACGGGCACGGAGGACTGAGCGCGCCGAGGCGCCGGTTCAGACCCGGAGCCACTCCCTGGACCGGTCGATCGCCCTCCGCCAGGGCGCGTATTGGGCATCCGCGACGGATCGGTCGACAGAGGGGGTGAACACACGGTCTGCGCTCCATAGATCGGACAGGTCCTCCAGCCCGCTCCAGACCCCGGCGCCAAGGCCGGCCAGGAACGCTGCTCCGAGCGCCGTGGACTCGGTCGAGCGAGGTCGCGCCACGGGCACCTGGAGCTGATCGGCCTGGAGCTGGAGGAGCAGGTCCATGACGGCCGCCCCCCCGTCGGCTCGGAGCTGCGACACCTCTTGTTGCCCCTCGGCCGTCATCGCCTGCACCATGTCGCGAACCTGGTAGACCATCGCCTCCACCACCGCACGGGCCAGCTGGGCCCGGCCGCTCCCCTTGGTGATGCCGAGGACCGTGCCGCGGGCGCCGGGATCCCACCACGGGCTGCCGAGGCCGGTGAACGCCGGCACCACGACGACGCCTCCCGAGTCCTCGACCGAGGTGGCGAGGGGGCCGATCTCGGATGCGTCGACGATGAGCCCGAGGCCGTCGCGTAGCCACTGGATGGCGGACCCCGAGTTAAACGCCGAGCCTTCCAGGGCGTAGGTCATCGGATGGTCTCCGCCACGGTCGCCCAGGTCCCACGCCGTGGTGACGAGCAGGCCCTCGATCGGTGGCGGGGGCTCGGGCCCGCAATTGACGAGGACGAAGCTGCCCGTGCCGTAGGTCACCTTGCTCATCCCGGGTCCAAAGCAGGCCTGGCCGAAGAGCGCGGCATGCTGGTCTCCGGCGATTCCGCACACCGGCACCCCGCCCAGTCCGCCCGAGGCATCGACGACTCCGGGATCGATCTCGCCCAGCAGTCCGCAGGAGGGACGCACGTCCGGCAGGACGCCGACGGGCACGCCGAAGAGCGCACAGAGCTCGTGGTCCCACTCCCGCCGATGGATGTCGAAGAGGAGGGTGCGGCTCGCGTTCGTGGTGTCCGTGGCGAACACGCCCCCGTTCGGTCCCCCCGTGAGCCTCCACAAGAGCCACGAGTCGACCGTCGCCAGGGCGAGCTCGCCCCGCGCCGTCGCCGGGTCCAACCCGGCATCCTCGAGCAGCCACTGCATCTTGGTGGCGGAGAAGTACGGATCGAGCACGAGGCCCGTGCGTTGGCGCACCAGCGGTCGGAGCCCGCGCTCCTCCAGCTCTCGACAGCGGCGCGCCGTGCGACGGTCCTGCCACACGATGGCCCGATGGAGCGGCCGCCCGCTGCGCCGGTCCCAGGCCACGACCGTCTCTCGTTGATTGGTGAGGCCGAGGGCGGCGACGTCCCGGCCCGCCTCTCTCACGACAGCGCCCACCTCCTCGAGGGTGGCACGCGCCGTGGACCAGATCTCCTCGGCGTCGTGCTCCACCCACCCGGGCCTCGGGTAGTACTGGGTGAGGTCGCGCTGGGAGGTCGCCACGACGGTGCCGGCCTCGTCGACCGCCACCGAGCGGACACTCGTGGTCCCGGCGTCGATGGCGATCACGCACGGCATGAGGGCGGACGCTATCGCCGGAGTCGTCTGCTAACCATCGCGAACACCTCGCGACCTGGGCCGTCTGGGGCAGGGATCCATTGACATCATCGTAACTACAGTGATGTAATAATCCTCCATCTCGTGGCTGGGTTGGTGCTCAAACCCCATATATTGTGGTTTGAACGTCGGGAACGGAGAGCGGTCGGCCAGACCAGGGGGGTGTCACAGGCCCCCGGCAGACTGGTCGTGTCGGGCCACGGGGGCGGGCACCAGGACGAGGTTCCGTGACGGACAGAGGAGGGCGGCATGGCCATCGCACCGCAACAGCTCGGTATCGGGCTCCGGCGACACTTCACCCGTGAGGGAGTGCACCCCTACGACGAGGTTCGCTGGGAGCGGCGCGACGCCCGGATCACCAACTTCCGGGACGGCACGGTGGCCTTCGAACAGCTCGGCGTGGAGGTGCCCGAGAGCTGGAGCGTCAACGCCACCAACATCCTGGCGCAAAAGTACTTCCGCGGCACCCTCGGGACGTCCGAGCGCGAGTGGTCGCTCAAGCAGGTCGCCGACCGCGTCGTCGACACCCTGACCGCCTGGGGCGTCAAGGACGGCTACTTCGTCGACGAGCGCGAGGCGGCCATCTTCCGGGACGAGCTCAAGTACCTGATCGTGCACCAGAGGGCGGCGTTCAACTCGCCCGTGTGGTTCAACATCGGCGTCGCCGGCGTGCCGCAGCAAGGCGCGGCCTGCCAGCCGTACGACGCACTGGTGAACACGCCGGATGGGCTTGTTCCGATCGGGCGCCTTGTCGAAGAGAATGCGGTCGGACGCAAGGTGTTGGACGCGCACGGGGTGACGCGGATCCTTGCGACGAAGCACAACGGCAAGAAGGAAGTCCTCCGTATCCACACCAAGGCAGGCCACCAGTTGGATGTCACTCCGGATCATCTGGTCTGGCGGCCCTCCGACGAGCGCTACGGAGCCTTCGTCCCGGCTTCCGAGCTTCGGCCCGGTGACAAGGTGACGTGGCATCGAAGCGAAGCACAGGGTGGGAAGGAGTTCTCGCGCCGGTCGGTTGCCGAGGCGGCGCTCGCCGGGTGGCTGCAATCCGACGGATTCGTCGGTCAGTACGAAGGGACCAACCGATCGTTGACCATCGAAGCGATGACGGTGACGGCGTCTGAGCGGGAATGGGTCTTGGCCGCCATCGATCGGGTGTTTCCCGAGGTGCACCGGCATGAGCGGAGCGTGGAGACCCTCGACTCCTCCCTGGATTGTCGCCGAATCCGGCTGTACGGGAAAGAGCTCACGAACTTTGTGGAGCACTGGGGTCTTCGATCCCGGGGCGCCGAGATGACGGTTCCTGAGCACCTCTTCACCGCAGCATTACCCGAGGTCGTGGCCTACCTCCGCAGCCTCTTCCAGGCTGAGGGTTCCGTCACCCTCAAAGAGCGCGGCGCCGTGATCGCGGTCGACATGGTCTCGGAAGGGATCATCCGTGGGGCGCAAGCGCTGCTGACGAGGCTCGGGATCTTCTCCCGTGTTCGGTTCAAGGCGGATCGCCGTGAGAATCGAAGGGGATGTTGGTCGCTCGCTATCCGCACGCTGGCGGATCGGCGCACCTTTGCCGACGAGATCGGGTTCGTCGACGAGAGAAAGGCCTGCAAGCTCGAGGACAGTCTCGACATTCCTGGACAGCCGAGTCGATCTTCCAAGCGGCTCGAGATCGAGCGGATCGAGTCCCTGGGCGAACTCGATGTCTACGACATCCAGACGGAGAGTGGCGAGTACCTGAGCAACAGCCTGCGGGTCCACAACTGTTTCATCCTCGCCGTCGACGACTCGATGGACTCCATCCTCAACTGGTACCGGGAGGAGGGCGTCATCTTCAAGGGCGGCTCCGGCGCCGGCGTGAACCTCTCGCGCATCCGCTCGTCGTTCGAGGGGCTCAAGGGCGGCGGGACGGCGTCGGGCCCCGTGAGCTTCATGCGGGGTGCGGACGCCTCGGCCGGCACCATCAAGAGTGGTGGCAAGACCCGGCGAGCCGCCAAGATGGTGATCCTCGACGCCGACCATCCCGACGTGGAGGACTTCATCTGGTGCAAGGCCCGGGAGGAGCGCAAGGCTCGCGTGCTGCGCGACGCGGGGTTCGACATGGACCTCGACGGGCTCGACAGCAATTCGCTCCAATACCAGAACGCCAACAACTCCGTCCGGGTCACCGACGAGTTCATGCAGGCCGTGGTCGACGATCGCGAGTGGGAGCTGACCGCTCGGACCACCGGAGAGGTGGTGCGGACCCTCCCGGCGCGGCAGCTGTTCCGGGAGATCGCGGAGGCCGCCTGGGAGTGCGCCGATCCGGGCCTCCAGTTCGACACCACCATCAACCGCTGGCACACGGCGCCCAACACCGGCCGGATCAACGGCAGCAACCCGTGTTCAGAGTATCTGCATATAGATAACTCCGCCTGCAATCTCGCGAGCCTCAACCTGCTCACCTTTCTGGACGAGGACGGGGCGTTCGACGTCGACGGGTTCAAGGCCGCCGTCGAGGTGGTGTTCACCGGTCAGGAGATCCTCGTTGGCAACGCCGACTACCCGACAGAGCCCATCGCGGAGAACTCGCGACGCTTCCGCCAGCTTGGTCTCGGCTACGCCAACCTCGGTGCGTTGCTGATGGCCCAGGGCCTGCCGTACGACTCGGACGGCGGCCGTGCGTGGGCGGGTGCCCTCACGGCGCTCCTCACGGGCCACGCCTATGCCACTTCGGCCCGCACCGCGGCCCGGATGGGGCCCTTCGCCGGGTTCCACGAGAACGCCGAGCCGATGATCAACGTGCTTCGGATGCACCAGGCGGAGGCGGCCAAGATCGACGAGGAGCTCGTCCCGCCCGAGCTGCTCTCGTCCGCCCAGGAGTCCTGGGACCTGGCCGTCGAGCTCGGCGAGCAGTACGGCGTGCGCAACTCCCAGGCCAGCGTGCTCGCGCCGACCGGGACCATCGGCCTGCTCATGGACTGCGACACCACGGGGGTCGAGCCGGACCTGGGCCTGGTCAAGACCAAGAAGCTGGTGGGTGGCGGGACGATGTCGATCGTCAACCAGACCGTCCCCCGGGCGCTGCGCCGGCTCGGCTACGGACCCGACCAGGTCGATGAGATCGTCTCTCACATCGACGAGCACAATTCGATCGTCGGGGCCCCCCACCTTCGGCCGGAGCACCTCGCGGTCTTTGCCTGCTCGATGGGTGACAACACCATCCACTACCAGGGTCACATCCGCATGCTCGGCGCCGTCCAGCCCTTCATCAGCGGCGCCGTGTCCAAGACGTGCAACGTGCCCGAGGACGTGACCGTCGAGGACGTCGAGCAGCTGCACATCGACGCCTGGCATCTCGGCATCAAGGCGGTCGCCATCTACCGGGACAACTGCAAGGTGGCCCAGCCGTTGGCGACGACCAAATCGGAGGCTGCCACGGTGGCGAGCCTGGCCGCCGAGGGCCTCGAGGCCCAGCCCCGGATCGGGGAGCTCGAGGCGAGGGTCAGGGAGCTCGAGGCCGCCTTGGAGGAGCGGGCGCGGACGAGCCAGCCGGTCGTGGTCGGTGCGGTGCGAGAGCGCCTACCCCGTAGACGGCGGTCCAACACCTTCGCCTTCCGCGTGGCCGACTGCGAGGGCTACGTCCACGTCGGCGAGTACGAGGACGGCAGGCCCGGCGAGGTCTTCATCAAGGTCTCCAAGCAGGGCTCGACGTTGGCTGGCATCATGGACGCCTTCTCCATCTCCGTCAGCCTGGGCCTCCAGCACCAGGTGCCCCTCGCCACCTACGTGCGCAAGTACAGCAACATGCGCTTCGAGCCGGCGGGTATCACCGACGATCCGGATCTGCGGATAGCCACGAGCCTGGTCGACTACATCTTCCGCCGGCTGGCGCTCGACTACCTCAAGCCGGAGGAGCGCCAGGAGCTGGGGGTGCTCTCGACCGCAGAGCGTGCGCAACCGACGCTCCCGGGTGTCGAGGAGGTGGCGACACCCAGCCACGGCGTCGTCGAGCCCGGGTCGCCGACGCCGGTCGTCGAGTACACGATCGGCGGCGCCACCGCCGAGTCGGCGGTGGCCGGCGCGCCGTTGTCCCGTGCGGAGCAGCGCGACGCCCCGTTCTGTTACAGCTGCGGCAACGTGATGCAGCGGGCCGGATCGTGCTACGTGTGCGCCAGCTGCGGGACGACGAGCGGCTGCTCGTAGCGGCGGGTCCCATCAGCGGGTCACGCGGTCGCGACGATCGCCGGGCGGCTCCCGCGGCGGGTCGACACGACGTTCGCCCCGCCGCGCTCGACCTGGTCGAGGAGAGGGTGCGCGTGGCGGGCCTCGAGCTGCGCCTACTCCGGCCCCGTGACCTTGATGCCCTTATCGACGAGGAGGCCTTCGGCAAGAACGAGTTCATCCCGTACTGGGCCGAGCTGTGGCCGTCGGGTCGGGCCCTCGCCGAGGCGCTGGCGCCAGACATCCGTGGGCGCGTGCTCGAGCTCGGCTGTGGACTGGGCGTGCCGAGCCTGGTGGCGGCGAGCCGCGGCGCGGAGGTGACGGCCGTCGACTGGTCCACGGACGCCATCGAGGTCCTTCGCCGCAACGCCGTCGCCAACGGGGTGCGGCTGCGCGCCGAGGTGGTGGATTGGGGCTCGCCGGAGTGGCTGGTCGATCGCGGGCCCTGGGATCTCGTGCTGGCGGCCGACGTCCTCTACGAGCGTCGCCATGTCGCCCCGCTGATCGACCTCCTGCCCCGCCTGGGATCCGACGTGTTGCTGGCGGACCCGGGCCGCCAGGCGCTGGAGGACTTCCTCGAGGGCGCCTCGGACCAGTGGGACATCCGAGACGTCGCACCGCAGGTGGTCCGCCTTCGAGCTCGCCGGGGCGACCGGTGACGGCCACCCCAGAAGGGCGCTCCGCTACCTTGACGATCGCGATGTCCGACGAATCGACCGTGGCGCCGCCGGACCGCCCATCGTCGCCATCGCTTGCCCACCTCGAGGTCGGCGCGGGGAGGCCCCTCGTGATCTTGCAGGGCTTTGGGACTCTGCCGCGCACCTACCGTTCGACGGCCCTCCTGCTCGGGCGGCGATGCCGTGTCGTGGTTCCCGCGATCTTCGGGAACAGGGGGATGCGCTGGCGGCCCGAGTCGGTGCGCGACGATCTGCGGCGGCTCCTCGACGAGCTCGGGATCGAGCGGGCCACGTACGTCGCTCATTCCCTTGGAGGCGGCCTCCTGCTGGAGCTCGCGGCCGCCTGTCCGGAGCGGGTCGCCGACCTCGTGTTCATCGACACGCTCGGCGCGTCTCGGGAATGGACGCTCGCCGCGGAGGCGGCGCGTCATCCGCTGCGCCTCCTCTGGATGGCCACACCCCACGCGGCTCGGGACTTCGCCACTGCGGTGCTGGGCGCTCCGCTGCACATCGTCCAGGCCGCCTGGTGGGGGTTCGTCAGCGATCGACGCCTCGATATGCGCCGCGTGCGAGAGGCGGGGATCGACACGCACGTCCTCTGGGCGTCACGCGACAGCCTCCTGGCGCGCGACGACGGCCGGGCCTTTGCCGAGGGCCTTGCTGCCTCGTTTACGGTCGTCCGCAGCCCATTGGGGACGCCCATCGATCACGACTGGCTCTACCGGCACCCATGGTTGCTGGTCGACCAGGTGAACCGGTTGAAGCTCTGGGCGCTCAGGGGCGGGACTTCGGACTGAACGTAAATCCGGGGTCGCGCAGGATCGCCGGCGCGAGCGCCTCGTCGATCGCGGCGACCAGGTCGTCGTCGAGCACGACGTCGAGCGCCTTGATGTTCTCCTTGACCTGCTCGGGACGGGTGGCGCCGATGATGGCGGACGAGACCGCGGGGTTGCGCAGGAGCCAGGCCAGGGCGACCGACGCCGGCGTGTATCCCGCCGCCCTGGCGAGCTCGGCGAAGCGCTGGACCGGCTGCAGCACCTGATCGGTGAGGAGCCAGGAGATGAATTCCGACCCCGATCCGGCGGTGGCCCTCGAACCCTCGGGCGGCGGGCTGCCCGGTTGGTACTTGCCGGTCAGCACCCCCTGGGCTAGCGGGGAGAACACGACCTGGCCGATGCCCTCCCGCTCGCACAGCGGGAGCACCTCGGGCTCGATCACCCGCCACAGCAGCGAGTACTGGGGCTGGTTCGAGACGATGCGGTCGAAGCCCATGTCGTCGGCAATCTGCAGGGCATCGGCGATCTCCTGGGCCGTCCACTCGGAGACCCCGACGTAGTTGACCTTGCCCTGCCGGACCAGGTCGTCAAAGGCCCGCAGCGTCTCCTCGAGCGGCGTCTCGTAGTCGTAGCGGTGGGCCTGGTAGAGGTCCACGTAGTCCGTGCCGAGCCGGCGCAGCGAGGCGTGGCACGCCTCCATGATGTGCTTGCGCGACAGCCCGCGGTCGTTGGGACCGTCGCCCACCGGCCAGTAGGTCTTGGTGAACAGCTCGATCGACTGCCGGGGGATGCCGCGCAACGCGCGACCCACGACCTCCTCGGCGGCGCCGGTCGCGTAGGCGTCGGCCGTGTCGAAGGTGGTCACGCCGCCGTCGAGCGCGGCGCGGACGCAGGCCGCCGCCGCCTCCTCCTCGATCTGGTCGCCATGGGTGATCCAGTTGCCGTACGAGATGGCAGAGACCATCATCCCGCTGCGTCCGAGGTGCCGGTAGTCCATGAACCGCAGAGTAGTGCCACACCACGGGTGGTGGATGGGCCGGTGTCGGGCCGGTGTCGGGACAGTGTCGGGCCGGGTGCACCCACTTCCGACCGCCGGCTCCTACTCTGGCCCCGTGGCGACGGGTGGCTCCACGACGGGAGGCCCCGGACCGTACGGCGGGCGCGGCAACGGTCTGCGGGTGACGAGAACCGTCTCCATCCCCTGGGACGAGATCAGCTGGCGGGCGACGTCTCCCGGCGGACCCGGGGGGCAGCACGCCAACCGTCGCAGCACCCGGGTGGAGGTGAGCGTCGACGTCGAGCACGCCGCGTGGCTCGGCCCGCGCCAGCGGTCGAGAGTCACCCACCAGCTGGGTCCGGTGGTGAGGGCCGTCGCCGGAGAGCACCGGTCCCAGGCGCGCAATCGGGAGCTGGCGCTCGAGAGACTGGCTCGTCGGATCGAGGGCGCCCTGCGTCCACGGGCACCGCGCGTGCCGACCGCGCCGTCGCTCGGCGCCACGGAGCGACGGCTCCGGGCGAAGCGTGAGCGTTCGGAGCGAAAGCGGAGCCGGCGACCGCCCGAGGAGGACTGACGGCTCAGAGGTTCGGACTGCCGTCGAGCGGACTGTCGTCGAGCGGAGTGTCGTCGAGCGGCCCTTGCAGGGGGGCGAGCTCTGGGCCGAGGAGGCGTGAGAGCAGGTCGGCCGCCTCGGGGGCGGTGTCCTCGCGTACTCCGACGATGGGGGTGAGCGAGGCAAAGCCCGCCGCCACGAGCGCCGCGTCGTCGGCCGGATCCTCGTCACGCACGTCGCCGAGCGACGGAACCGCGGCACCGAGGCGCAGCTCGAGGTACCCCTCGTGCTCCTCCTCCGGGAGGACGCCCGGCACATCCGTCCCACTCGAGGGGATGGCAGTGACCGACGGCGTGTCCCGATGCGCGGCGGAGTCCGACGAGGCGCCCTTGATGATGGCCGCACCTCCGATGCGGCCAGCTCGGATGCCGCGGAGCTGCGCCAGCGAGAGGGAGGGGACGTTCAGGTTGAGGACGGTGCCGGGAGGGGCGGCGGCGAGGGGCTGTACCAGCGGCACCGCCAGCGCGGCGGCGGTCTCCCAGGGCGGGTCGTCGCCGGATCGCAACGAGACGGCAAGGCCGTTCAGACCCCGTTGGGCCCCGGTCAGCACTGCCCCGACCGTTCCCGAGTGCAGGATGGACCGGCCGACGTTGACGCCCAGGTTGATGCCGGAGACGATGAGGTCGGGTGAGGGCCCAAAGGCGCCCAGCGTCGCCACGATGACGGCCAGCGCCGGTGATCCGTCGATGCCGAACGCCGACACGTCGGGAGCCGACTTGAGGCGGATCGCCTGGTACGGGATCTGCTCGCGCTCGTAGACGGTGCCGACCGCGGCCGAGGCGCCGCTGTAGTTGTTGAGGGGCGCCACAACCGTGACCCGGTGGCGCTCGACGCCGTCCGGCCCGGTCCATTCGGACAGGGCCCGGGCGATCGCCGCGAGCCCCGGGGCATGCACGCCGTCGTCGTTGGTCACCAGGATCCGCACGCGCCAGTACGATACCGGCCACCCGCCTCGCCGAGGCAGCCGGGTACCCCATCGACCTCATGCCATCTGGGCCCATGCCACCAGGGACGACACCACAAACCACCAGCCCGACGGGAGAGTCGTGGCAGATCGGGCACGGGCGGCAGACCGCCGTGATCACCGAGGTGGGCGCCACCCTGCGCTCCTACACGATCGGTGAGGAGGCGGTGATCGACGGGTTCACGGAGACCGAGTGGGCACAGGGAGGACGAGGGCAGGTGCTGGCTCCCTGGCCAAACCGGCTGGGGGACGGCCGCTACACGTTTCGGGGCCGTTCGGCCCAGCTGCCGCTCGACGAGCCGGAGCGGGGCAACGCCATCCATGGCCTCGTGCGATGGATGCCATGGCGGCTCGAGGCCAAGGCACAGAACATGCTGGTCGTGAGCTGCATGTTGTATCCGAGGCCCGGGTACCCCTTCACCCTGTCCCTGCGCATCCAATATCACCTTGGCCGGGACGGGCTCCAGGTGACCACGACGGCCTGGAACGCCGGCTCCGACGAATTGCCCTTCGGGCTCGGCTTCCACCCCTATCTCACGGTCGGCACCTTCCGCGTCGACGCCGCCTCGCTGCGGGTGCCGGCCACCTCGAGGCTGGTGGCCGACGATCGTGGGCTGCCCACCGGCGAGGTCCGTTCCGTGCTCGGGACGGAGTACGACTTCACGACGGTGCGGCCCCTCGGTCCGGTCTGCCTGGATACCTGCTACACGGACCTGAGGCGAGACGACGAGGGTCGGGCCACCGTCGAGCTGCGGGATCCCGGGGGCGAGCGGTCGGTCGACCTGTGGGTGGGCGAGCAGTTCGAGCATCTCATGTGCTTCACCGGGGACACCTTGGAGGAGGACCGGCGGCGCAGGTCGCTCGCGGTCGAGCCGATGACCTGCCCACCGGACGCGTTCCGGTCACGCACCGATCTCGTCACGCTCGAGCCGGGAGGCTCGTGGATCGGCTCGTGGGGAATCCGCCCTCGCTGAGCCCCCGGGCGTGGCCTCGGCGAACCGTGACCTCAGGGAACCGCGGCCCATCGGATCCCCGTGCACACCCCCCGGACGAGCGGCGTGACCACCAACCGGTCGAGCAGGGGTGGTGACGGGATGCGCAGCTCACTCCGCGCCCAGTCGGGCAGCAGGCCGACTGCGGCTGCGGCCATCAGCGCGTAGACGGCACGGTCCTCGGGGTGGCGCGCCACCCCCCGCAAGAGGAAGTCGCGGGCCTCGAGCGCCTGGGCCCCCGCGTACAGGTTCGGACGCAGGCGGGAGAAGTAGGCCTCCGCCTCCCTCTCGGTCGTGGGCACCCACTGCGCACCGAGGGCCATGGCTACTTGCGAGGTCTCGGCGAAGTAGCGATCGCGCTCTTCCTGGCTCAGCCCACGTGGCCCGTAGCGCTCCGCGGAGCGCAGGAAGGCCCAGGTCTCCGCCACGTGGACCCAGGTGAGCAGCTCCGGGTCGCCGGCCGAATAGTGGCGCCCGTCGGGCGAGGTGCCATCGATCATCGCGTGGACCAGGCGCACGTTGTCGATGGCGCGTTGCGCATCGTCGGTCGTGCCGAAGGTCGTCGCCTCGACGAAGGCCGCCGTCCTCCGGAAGCGCCCGATCGGATCCTCGCGATAGCGGGAATGGTCCGCCACCCCGGCCATCACGAGCGGGTGGAGCGTCTGGAGGAGCAGGGTGCTGATGCCGCCGATCACCATGGAGGGAAGATCGCCGTGGATCCGTCGGGTCACGCTGCCATGGGGCAGGAACGGCGTGCCGGTTCGTGGAGTCCTCCCGGCGTCGTTCCCGTTGGTGCCCTCCTGCCCGAAGGAGCGACGGATGCCGCGGTGCACGTTGTCCCGGACCGGGCTGGCGAGAGGGCTGAGGAGCGGGGTGGCCAGCGGGCGCAGCAGCCGGGCCGGGGTGAGCGCGAGCTCGGCGCCGATCGTGGCAATGCGGCCGGGCCAGCCGGCGGATGGTTGCACCACTGCAGCATCCCATGTCGGGTGCGCGGGGCGGAGGTCGCTGGCCGGCGGTTCGGGCTCCACCGGCGTGGCAGCATGCCGAGGTGCGGTTCGTCGTCGTCGGCGCGGGGGCCATCGGTGGTGTGGTGGGCGCCCGGCTCCACCAGTCCGGCCACGAGGTCGTCCTGCTCGCCCGAGGTGCCCATCTCGAGGCGCTGCAGACCAAGGGCCTGCGCCTCCGCTCGCCGGAGGAGGACCTGGTCCTCGAGGTCCCGGCGCTCCGTCGTCCGAGCGACGTTGACTGGCGGGGGGACGAGGTCGTCCTGCTCGCCACCAAGAGCCATCACAGCGCCGCGCTGCTCGACGAGCTGGCGGCCGCGGCACCCCCCAGCATCGCCCTCGTCAGCGTGCAGAACGGGGTCGACAACGAGCGCCAGGCCCTCCGCCGGTTCGACCGGGTCTACGGCATCTGCGTGATGCTGCCCGCCCAGCATCTCGACCCTGGCGTGGTGGAGCCGGCGTCGCACCCCGTCACGGGCATCCTCGACATCGGCCGCTTCCCGAGCGGCGTGGACGACACCGCACGGGAGTGCGCCGAGGCCCTCGGCGCGTCGACGTTCGAGTCGGTGGCGCATCCGGCGATCATGCGGTGGAAGTACCGCAAGCTCCTCACCAACCTGGCCAACGCGGTGATCGCGCTCTGCCCGCCGTCCGAGGCCGCGGGGGAGCTCGTCCGCAGGGCGCAAGGGGAGGGAGAGCGGTGCCTCGAGGTCGCCGGCATCGACGTCGCGAGCAAGAGCGAGGACGCCGCACGGCGTGGCGACCGGCTGCAGATCCGGCAGGTGGGCGACCGCCCCTGGGGCGGTGGCTCGTCCTGGCAGAGCCTCGCCCGGGGGCTCGGGTCCATCGAGGTCGACTTCCTCAACGGCGAGATCGCCCTGCTGGGACGGCTCCACGGGATCGAGACGCCGGTCAACGTGCTCCTGCAGGAGCACGCCAGGGAGGCGGCACGCCTGGGCTTGCCGCCCGGGCAGGTTTCCGCAGAGGCGCTGCTGGAGCAGCTCGAGTCGCGCGTCGGCTGACCCGCAACCCCGGCCGACCTCCGGCGGCCCGGCGGCGATCAGTCGCTGTGCAGCGCGGCCCGGATCTCCTCCAGAGGGTCGGAGCCCAGTGCGGGCGTCTCAAAGACGACCTCCCGGATCGTGCCGCGCCACGTCGCCGGCGGCTCGTAGCGCCGAGAGACCGGGAACCAGGTGTCGTATCCGATGCGCAACAGCGCCCCACCGTGCTGGAGCGCGATCGACAGCGGCCACGGCACGGGGGCCGAGCCGACCAGCTCCGTGCCGTGCCGGAGGGTGAACTCGCCACCCTGCCCGGTCGGGGTGAACACGACCGACAGCAGCTGGGGGCCTCCCGGCACGGGCTCTTCGCCTCGCACCTCGGTCGTAAAGGCGGGGTTGGCGGCGCAAAAGACCAGTCGGCCCTCGTCGACGAAGAGGGCATAGCCGCCGTTCCAGTCGCCCATGGCGAAGAGGACGCCATCGGCGCCTCCGCCTGCACCGTCCACCGGCACGTCGACGTCGGCCGTGGCCCGGAACCCACCGACGAGGAAGGGGATCACCTCGTCGTGGATCGGGCCCCCGCCGGGTCGGAAGCTGCGGCGGGTCCCCGGTGGGTAGAGCGGCGGGATCATGGCCGTGAACCGGCCGATGAGGGAGTCGTCGATCGGTACGACGAGGTTCCTGCCGGCCTCGATGAGCCATTGCTCCTGCAGCCGGCGTACGACCTCGGGCCGCTCGGACGATCGATCGGTGGACTCGGAGAAGTCCTCTTGGAGGTCGAACAGGGACCAGTGGTCCTCGTCGAAGTTACGGCTCCCCGTCATGACGGCCTCCTCGTCGAGGATCCCCTGGGAGACGTGGTCGGTGGTCGCCTTCCAGCCGCCGTGGATGATGGACCGGGAGCCGAACATCTCGAAGTACTGCGTGGTGCGTGGATCCGGCGCTTCGGCGTCGTCGAAGGTGTCCCGCAGGCTCGAGCCGTCGACGGGGAGCTGGCGCGCGCCATCGACCTCGTCGGGCACGGGGACTCCGCAGGCGTCGAGGACCGTCGGGTAGAGGTCGATCACGTGGGCGAGTTGCCGGCGCACCTCGCCGCTCGCGCCCATGCCGGCGGGCCAGTGGACGATGAGGGGGGTCCGGGTGCCGCCGAGCCAGGTGTAGCGCTTCCAGAGCCGCAGCGGCGTGTTGCCGGCCCACGCCCATCCCCACGAGTAGTGGTTGTAGGTGCTGAAGCCGCCCCAGTCGTCGAGCGCGGCGAGGTTGTCCTCGACCGACTCGGGGACGCGCGCCGTGAAGCGGTGCTCGTTCACGCTGCCCTTGATGCCACCTTCGGCACTTGCCCCGTTGTCGGAAAAGAGCAGCACGAGCGTGTTGTCGAGCTTCCCGATCTGGTCCAGGAACGAGATGAGGCGGCCGACCTGGGCGTCGGTGTGGGTAAGGAAGCCGGCGAAAACCTCCTGCATCCGGGCGTGCATGCGGCGTTCGTCGGCCGGAAGGGCAGACCACTCGGGGACCCAGGGTGGTCTGGGGGTGAGCGCCGTGCCTTGCGGGACCACGCCGCCGTCGAGCTGGCGGCCAAAGACGCCCTCCCGCCAAGACTCCCAGCCCTCGTCGTATCTGCCGCGGTAGGGCTCGACCCATTGGGGGGGGACGTGGTGGGGCGCGTGCATCGCCCCAAAGGCCAGGTAGAGGAAGAAGGGCTTGTCCGGTGCGGCGTGGTGCTGGTCGAGCACGCCCCGGATCGCCCGGTCCACGAGATCCTCGCTCAGGTGGTAGCCGTCGTGCGGAGACCGGGGCGGGTCGACGTAGTGGTTGTCGGACACGAGGTTCGGCGCCCACTGGTTGGCGTCACCTTGGAGGAAGCCGTAGTAGCGCTCGAAGCCGAGCCCGAGCGGCCAGTAGTCGAACGGCCCCGCTGCCGAGCGGTGGTTGCGGGGCACGAGATGCCACTTTCCGACGGCCAGCGTCCCGTACCCCGCGTCGCGCAGGATCCGGGGCAAGGTGGCGGCGGTCTTGGGGATCCGGGCCGTGTAGCCGGGATAGGCCATGGGGATGTCGGCGAGGAATCCCATGCCGACCGCGTGATGGTTGCGCCCGGTGAGAAAGCTCGCTCGGGTCGGCGAGCACAACGAGGTGACGTGGAAGCGGTTGTAGCGGAGTCCACCCGACGCGAGGCCGTCCATGTGGGGAGTGGAGATGTCGGAGCCGAAGCAACCGAGCTGGGCGAACCCGGTGTCGTCGAGGACGATGGCGACCACGTTGGGCGCGCCGGATGGCGGGCGCGGCTCCAGCGGGACCACGGTGGTCGATTCCGCCGCCCTCAGGCCGAGCCTTGGTGTCTGTCCCACAACGTGTCCTCCTCCGGCAAGCGGTCCGACGTGCGGACCGCCGCCGCAGGCTACGACGTCACGACCGCCGTTGTCCGATCCACCTCTCCGTCCACTACGGTGGTTTCGAGTCGCGGAGGTAACCATGTTGCTGATCCTGTTCATCCTGCTGTTGGCGTTGCTCTTCGTTGGACTGGGCTTCGTGGTCCATCTGCTGTGGATCGCGGCGATCGTCTTCTTCGTCTTCTGGTTGGTCGGCTTCGCCTTCCGTCGCGGCAGCCGCTCGGGTAGCCGTCGCTGAACCTCTGATCGTGTCCCGCGTACAGCCGGCCCCGAGCCGCGTGGTCGTGCTCGGGCCGCCCGGTTCGGGCAAGAGCACCCAGGCTTCCCGGGTCGCCGAGGCCCTGCACGTGCCGCACCTGTCCAGCGGCGACCTCCTCCGGAGGGAGGTCGAGGCCGGCACGCCCCTCGGTCGGCGGGTCGAGGACGGCCTCGCCCGCGGCGAGCTCTTGCCCGACGACCTGATCACCGACTTCGTCCTCCACCGGTTGACGGAGCTCGGCGCGGACCCCGGCTTCGTCCTCGACGGGTTCCCGCGCAGCGTCCCGCAGGCTCAGGCGGCCGCACGGTGGGACCGGTCGCGCAACTTGTGGTTCGAAACGGTCGTCTGGCTCGAGGTGGCACACGACGAGCTCGTCCAGCGGCTTCTCGAGCGCGGCCGGAGTGCCGAGAGGGCGGACGACACGTACGAGACGATCCTGCACCGCCTCGAGCTCGACGACGAGGTCACCGAGCCGCTCAAGCGGCTCTACCGGGACCTGGGCCTCCTGGTGGACGTCGACGGATCGGGCGACCTGGGGGACGTCACGGAGCGCGTCCTCACGACCCTGACCGAGGCGGACCCGGCATGGAGCCAGGAGGCCTGAGGAGCGGTCCCCAGCGAGGACCATAGTGGTTGCTAGGCGGTAGTTGGTAGGCTCTGTCCGGTGGCGGGGGTCTTCGACGGCGTACGTGTGCTCGATCTCTCCTGGGGGATCTCCGGCCCGATGACCACGATGCTCCTCGCCGACAACGGCGCGGAGGTCACGAGGATCGAGCCCCCGGGTGGCGATCCCTTTGCCGGGCAGTCGGGATACCGGGTCTGGCACCGCGGCAAGCGCAGCGCCCGCCTCGATCTTCGCTCCGAGGCCGGTCTCGCGGCCTTCCTCGGGCTGGCCGAGCGCTGCGACCTCGTCGTGGAGAGCTTCGCGCCGGGCACCACCGAGCGTCTGGGGATCGACCACCCCCGCCTGGCCGGGATCAACCCCCGCCTCGTCACCTGCTCGATCTCCGGCTACGGAGCGCATCCCCGGCACCGGGACCGGCCCGGATACGACGCCCTCGTGGCGGCTCGGACCGGGCTCCTCTACGACCAGCGCGGCCGGCCCGGCACGGCGATGGAGTACATCCGCGGTCGGCCGGGCCCGCATCCGGAGTTCGGTGCGCCCGAGGGGTTGCAGCGGGGCACGTCGCGGCCGGGCCCGATCTTCCCCCGTTCCACGTGGCCCAGCCTCGGGGCGGCCTACCTGGCCACGCTCGGCGTCACCGCGGCATTGGCCGCTCGCGAGACGACGGGCCGCGGCCAGCGCGTCGAGACGTCGCTGCTCCAGGGGGCCCTCGCTGCGGTCTGTCTCAACTGGCAGAGGGTCGAGGACCCCGACGCCCCCCTGTACTGGATGTGGCCGGTCGATGCGCGATCGATCGAGGGCCTCTACGAGTGCGCCGACGGCACGTGGGTGCACCATTGGACGGTGCGCCCGCGCTGGGTGCTCGGCGCCGCAGAAGGGGCAGAAGGGGCAGAAGGAGCAGAGGGGCCAGAGGGGGCAAAGGGAGGGGAGCTGCGGGCCGAGGCGCCGGAGACCGCCTATCGCGACGACCCGGACCGCTTATCCATGGAGCCCGAGGGGCTCCTGACGGGGATCTTCCTCCATCCGCTCCTCGCCGAAGCGTTCGCGAAATTCCCCGCCGATGCGTGGGAGAAGGCAGCGGCGGTGTCCGGCATGGGCGTCGCCCGCGTGCGCTCGCCCCGTGACGCGCTGGCGGACGAGTCCTTCCTCGCCGACGGATGCGTCGTCCGCAGCGACGATCCCGAGGTCGGTCGGATCCGCCATGCCGGCATGCTCCTCGAGTTCTCGGCGACGCCCGGCCGTGTGGGCGGGCCCGCACCCAGGAGCGGCCAGCACACCGCCGAGGTATTGGCGGAGGCGACGGCTTCCGATTCGCCGCCGCGAGCCGCCCGGGCCACGGGTCCTGCTGCGGCGAGGGTGCTGGCCCACCCCCTCGGCGGCATCCGGGTGGTGGACCTCGGCCTCGGCGTGGCCGGGCCCTTCACCGGCAGGATGCTGGCGGACCTCGGTGCCGACGTCATCAAGGTCCACGCCGTCCACGACACCTATTGGGCGGGGACCCACATGGGGCTCGGCACGAACCGGGGCAAGCGGAGCATCGCCGTCAACCTGAAGCACGAGGCGGGACGAGTCGCCCTGATGCGGCTGATCGACCGCGCCGACGTCGTGACGACCAACTGGCGGCCCGGGGCGGCTGCCCGCCTCGGGCTGGACTACGAGACGCTCCACGAGCGGCTGCCGGGCCTCGTCTACTGCAACACCCGGGGCTTCGAGAAGGGACCTCGCTCGGACCTGCCGGGGACCGACCAGACGGCGGCGGCGCTCACCGGCCCCGAGTGGGAGGACGGCGCCTGCGACGCCGGCAACCCGCCGCTGTGGAGCCGCTCCAACATGGGTGACACGGGCAACGCCCTGTTCGCCGCCATCGCCATCGTCGCGGCGCTGTACCACCGTGCCCGGACGGGGGAGGGCCAGTCCGTCGCCACCTCGATCGTCAACGCCGGCATCTTCAACACCTCGTACGCCTGGATCCACGAGGACGGCACCCCGGCCGACTGGGGTCACGTCGACGGCGGTCAGTACGGCCTGTCCCCGTACTACCGCCTCTACCGGTGCGCGGACGAGGGCTGGCTGTTTCTCGCCGCGGTCACGCCGGGTCAACGCGTCCGGCTCGCCGAGGCGATCTCGGGTGGCCCGAGCCCGGCGGGCTCCGATCCCGGGGGGCCCATCTCCGAGGGAATGGGTGCCGATGCGGCCGTCACGCTCGAGCGGCGTTTCGGCGAACGCCCGGCCTCGGAGTGGTTCGAGATCCTGGACCGGGCCGGCGTCCCGGTGGAGGTCGTCGACGAGGCCTTCTGCCGGAGCCTCTTCGACGACGACGAGGCCCGAGCCGAGCAGCTGGTGGTCGAGACCCGGGCCGGGGGGGTGGGCCGCTTCGAGGACCCCGGCCTGCTCCTCAACTTCTCCGAGACGCCGGGGGTCGTGGGGCGTGGCCCGTGCCTGTGCGGCGAGCACAGCCGCGAGCTGCTGCGCGAGCACGGCTACGGCGACGACGAGATCGACGAGCTGGTCCGTTCCGGGGTCGTCCTCGACGCCCCGGTCGAGGCCGAGTGAGACCCCTGCGGGGCCTCCCAGGGCTCAGAGGCCCCAGACGCGGGCTGCGTTTCCCGACAAGATGAGCTGGCGCTCGTCGTCGGGAACGGTCGCAAACTGCTCCTCGACGATCTTGCGGGAGTTGGGCCAGCTCGTGACGGGGTGGGGGAAGTCGGTCGACCACAAGATGTTCTCGGGGCCGAGCACGTCCCGGACCCGGTGCAGCCCGAGGACCTCGTCGATGAAGGTCAGGTGGACGTTGCGGTGGAAGTAGTAGCTGGGTAGCTGCGAGATGGCCGGGTAGACGTAACCCTGCCGGGTGACCATGTCGTCGACGGTGTCGAGCCACCACGCCACCCAGGTGAGCCCGGGCTCCACGAAGACCAGCTTCAACCGGGGGAAGCGCTCGAGGACGCCCCCCATGATCCACATGCCGAAGGCCTCGGCGGTCATGAGCGGGGTGAGGGGGATCATGACGCCTCCGCTCGGCGTGGGGTCACGCTTGGCGAGGTCGTCCAGGCTCGTGTTGAGGCCGATGTGGCAGCAGACGGGCAGCTCGGCCTCCTCGATCCGGGCGAACAGGGGCGCGTAGCGCTCCTCCCAGTAGTCGGCCTGTCCGAGCTCGTTCGGGAACACGGGAAGCTGCAGCGACTTGGCGCCCAGGGCGACAACCCGCTCCACCTCGGCGACGGCGGCGTCCATGTCGTGGATCGGGATCTGGTAGGAGACGACCAGCCTCTTGGGATCGGCCTGCGCGAACTCGAACAACGCGTCGTTGAAGGCCCGCATCGCCTCCCACGCCGCGCCCTGCACGTCGGCCAGGTATCGAAAGGCGCTGACCTCGCAGTAGAGGACCTCCGCCTCGACCCCGTCGGCGTCCATGTCCTTGAGCCGCTCGACCGGGTCCCAGTACCCGGGGCGGGTAAAGGCCGCGTTCTTGACGTTGACGGCGTTTTGCACGGTCCCCGCTCGGTTGGCCCTCCCCGCCCCCCGGCCCATCTTGGCCTCGAAGGAGTCGACCGCCGAGTCGTAGGCCTCGTGGTGGCAGCCGGCCAGGTGCCGCTTCACCTGCTCGTGGGAGATCTTGACGTGCGAGTCAGCGGAGATCAATCGCTCGGTCATCGGCTCGCCTCCCCTTGTCCACGGCACCGGCCGTCAGCTCGCCATACTAACCACTATGCAGGCCTCGCGACGGGTCCGGCGGGGGGGCCAGCTCCGCCTCGACGAGGAGGGTCAGTGCCCGGACCATGGCCCGGCGCGAGGGGTCCGTTCCGCCGGGCCCCGGCAGGCGAGCCCGAGTCGAGGAGCTGGGAATGGCGTCGCTCACCACCTCGCCGATGGCGAGGCCCCGCATGATGTCGAACAACGACGGCGCCAGGTCCGCGGGGGCTTCGGCCCCCGCAAAGACCTGCGCCACGAGGCGCCGCCATCCGGATGCCGCCGTCCGGTCGAGGCGCTCCAGGACCTGCACCGTCCGCTCTGCCGTGCGGGGGTCCCGGCCCAAGTTGAGCAGGATCTGGACGGAGGCGAGGAAGTCGGGCTGGCGGTAGTGGGACCAGATGACCTCCGCCAGCGACTCGAGGCGCTCGGAGATGTCCGAGCCGGTGACCGAGGCGCCGGTCAGGGTCTCGCCGAGGCGCCGGGAGGACCGTTCGAACACGGCGAGCAGCAGGCCCTCTCGGGTCGCGAAGTGGTGTTGGATCACCCCCCAGCTGACGCCCGCCGAGGCGGCGATCCGGTTGGAGCTGGCCCGGTAGAAGCCCTCCTCGAGGATGCACCGGACGGCCGCATCGAGAACTCGCTCGCGGGTGGTCGGCGAGTCCTGCCCGCCCCCCGGCGCCGAAACAAGGCTCGGTCTCTCCGACATGCCGGGCGCAGCATAGTTTCCACTATCGTGCGCGACGCCCGGAGCCTCGACGCGACAGGAGACCGGTGATGTCGACCCAGACGCCCGACAACGTGCCCGCCATCCCACGCTGGGACCGGCTCCTCGAGGACCGGGTGGCGGTCGTGACGGGGGGCGGGGACGGCATCGGCGGTGCCATCTCCCGGCTCTTCGCCGAGCACGGCGCGCAGGTGGAGATCGCCGAGATCGATCCCGCCCGCGCCGAGCGCTGCGCCGGAGAAATCGAGGCGGCCGGAGGCACGGCCCGGGCACACGTGGTCGACGTGCGGCGCGCCGAGGACGTCTCCCGCCTCGCCGAGGCGGTGCTCGGCGACCGCGGTCGTGTCGACGTCGTCGTGAACAACGTCGGGGACTACCGGCCGCTCGTGCGTTTCTCCGAGTCCACGCCCGACAGCTGGCGCGAGATGTACGAGATCAACCTGCATCACGTCTATCTGGTGACGCGCGCCTTCCTCGGGGCGATGATCGACCAGGGGAAGGGTTCGATCGTGAACGTGCACTCGGTGGAGGGGATGCGCGGCTACCCCGGAGACCCGGTGTACGGATCGCTCAAGGCGGCGGTGGCCCACTTCACGACCTGCCTGGCCGTCTCCTACGGCCGCAAGGGCATCCGGGCGAACGGGATCGGGACCGACCTCACCCACACGCCGCAGGTCGACTACCTCACCGGATCCGAGGACCGGGAGGACCTCTGGGCTTCGTGGGCTCCCGTGGGTCGGGTGGGCTGGCCCGAGGACCAGGCCCGGGTGGCGCTCTTCTTGGCCTCGGATCTGTCGGCCTTTGTCACCGGCCACAACATCCCGGCCGACGGAGGGAGCAAGGCGGGAGGCGGCTGGTTCTACTCGCCGAGCGCCGGCCGGTTCGTCAACCGGCCACGCGATCTCTGAGTACCCGCCGTCACCTTTCCGGTGGGGGGCGCAGCGGTGCGCCGGCCACGTCGCAGGACATGGTGGGCGGGCACACGATCGCGGGTGCTCCCTCCGTGTCGGGTCCGGCCGGCGCGGCTCCCTCTCCGCCGGGCTCGAGCAGGTCGGAGCGGATCGTGATCCAGGCGACGATCCCTCCGACGGCCGAGACACCCGCCGAGACGGCCATGGCCGTGTGGAAGCCCGTCGTCATCGCTGAGGGGTCATAGAAGCGGCTGCCGGTCAGGCCGGCGACGAGGGGAAGGATCGCCACGGCAAGCAAGCCTCCGACCCTCGAGACGGCGTTGTTGACACCCGAGGCGATACCGGCGCGACGGGGTCCGGCCGCGGCGAGGACGGTGGCCGTCACCGGTGCGACCACCATGGTGAGCCCCAAACCGAAGACGACCACCGCGGGGAACACGCTCTCGAGGTACGAGTCGCCCGGCTCGATGCGGGTCATGAGCGCGAGCCCGGCCGCGATCACGAGCGGACCGACGGTGAGGGGGATTCTCGGCCCGATCCGCTGGGCGAGGGCGCCGGAGCGGGCCGAGAGGAGGAGCATCAGGAAGGTGACCGGCAGGGAGGCCGCACCGGCCTCGATCGGCGAGTAGCCGAGCGAGATCTGGAGGAAGGCGACGAGGAGGAAGAAGAAGCCCCCCAGCGCCGTGTAGACCACGAAGGTGACGGCGTTGGCCGCGCTGAACTGGCGCGAGGCGAAGATGCCGAGGGGCAGCATCGGGTGCTCGGATCGTGCCTCGACCACGAAGAAGAGCACCAACGCCACGGCGCCCCCGATCCCGATGGCCAGGATGAGCCCCGAGATCCCCACGGTCGGGCCCTCGATCAACGCGTAGGTCGTTCCGCCGAGGCCGAGGCCCGTGAGGACGGCGCCCTTCCAGTCGATGGCGTTACCGGCGACCGAGGCGTCGCGGGTCTCGGGGACGTGGTAGCTGGCCATGACGATGACGAAGAGGCCCAACGGCAGGTTGATGAGGAAGATCGCCCGCCACGAGACGGCCTGGACCAGATAGCCGCCCAGGAGGGGACCGACCGCCGCGGCCACCCCGGTCAGGCCCGTCCAGGCCCCGATCGCCCGGCTCCGGTCGTCCTTCTGGAAGGTCGCCTCGATCATCGCCAGGCTGCCCGGCGTGAGGAGGGCGCCACCGACCCCCTGGAGGAGGCGGGCGACGATGAGGAACGGCGCGTCGGGGGCCACGGCGCACAGGAGCGAGGCGGCGGTGAACACCGCCGCCCCGTAGACGAAGATGCGGCGCCTCCCGAAGCGGTCGCCGAGTGACCCGCCGAGCAGGATCAGCGAGGCGAGGGTGAGGAGGTACCCGTTGAGCACCCACTGGAGGGCGCTGGTCGACGCACCGAGGCCGCGCCCGATGTCGGGCAGGGCGACGTTGACCACGGTGCTGTCGAGGAAGACCATCGCCGAGCCGGCAACGGCAATCGCCAGCACGCAGCGACCAGTGGCACTGGCCAGAGCGACTTGTCTGCCATTGGACATCGTGACCACCCGGTCGACGCTGGCCCCACGCTAGACACCTCTCGACCGTGGCCGCTCGGGGATCCCGCTGTCGTCGCGACCGGGCCCGGCAACGGCCCGGACGTCTCGCGGGCCGAGCGGCTCGCCGCAGGAGGAACAGACCAGCCTGGCGTCCGAGACGTGGCCGCATGCCTTGTGGACGACCTGCAGGGGAGGCCCGTCGGGCGCGGCGTGGCGATCACCCCATTGGCGCATGGCGGTGATGACCGGCCACAGGTCGCGCCCCTTGTCGGTGAGACGGTAGTCGTAGCGCGGCGGATGCTCCGAGTAGGGGACCCGCACGAGCACGCCGGCGTCGACGAGGCGGGCGAGGCGCTGCTGGAGGATGTTGCGGGAGATGCCGAGCCGAGCCTGAAACTGATCGAAGCGTGACACGCCGAGCAAGGCGTCGCGGATGATGAGCATGCTCCACCATTCGCCCACCACCTCGAGGCATTGTGCGACCGAGCAGTCCATCTGGGCGAAGCTCTTGCGTTCCACGCGGTACGAGGTTAGTGGGTTGCATGACGCTACGCCACGAGCCCGCGACGCAGGGCCGCCATCGCTTCGGATTGGTCCTGGAAGTCGGGAAATTGGGACCCACCCGGGTACCTGCAGGTGAACTGCGTGCTCGTCATTGACGCCGGCAGGAGCTCGACCAAGCGAGGGTGGGTCGAGCCCTGCCGACCGCGGCCGACCAGATCCGGGCAAGGATCCTTCAGGCAGCCCGGGTATAGGTTGCACCGCATGGCTTTCGATCAGCCGGCGGGCTCCTACGACGTCCTGATTCTCGGAGGCGGCCCGGCGGCCACGCACTGTGCCGGGTTCCTGGCTGACGCCGGCCGGCACGTCGCCATCGTCGAGGACGAATTGTTGGGCGGCGAATGCGACTATTACGCGTGCATTCCGTCCAAGACGCTGCTTCGACCGGGTGAGGCGCTGGCAGCGGCCCTCGACGCTCCCGGCGCGAGCGAGCGGGTCACCGACGGACCGATCGCCCCCGGCGGTCTCTTCGCGTGGCGGGACTTCATGGTCAACGGCTACGACGACGGGCACGAGGTCGCCTGGGCCGAGTCCAAGGGGGTCGAGATCATCCGGGGCCACGGTCGCCTCGCCGGTCCGGGCGTCGTCGACGTGGAGGGACGCCGGCTCGCCGCGCCCGACATCATCGTGGCAACCGGATCCTCTCCGAGCCTGCCGCCCGTGCCGGGACTCGAAGACCTGGTCGGACTCTGGAGCAACCGTGAGGCGACCGGAGCGATCGACGTACCCGAGCGGCTGCTCGTCATGGGCGGTGGGCCGGTGGGTGTGGAGCTCGCCCAGGTGTTCCGTTCGCTCGGCTCAGCGGTGGTCGTGGTCGAGAGCCAGGATCGCCTGTTGCCCCGCTCGCCGCGGGCCCTCGGAGAGGGCCTGGGCACGGCGTTCGAGGCCGATGGCATCGAGCTGCATCTCGGGGCGCTGGTCACCGCGGCGAAGCGCGACGGCGACGACTACGTCCTGTCCCTCGGCACCGCAGGCGATGTCCGGGGAGACCGGTTGCTCGTGGCGACGGGCCGGCGACCCCGGGTCCGGGACATCGGCCTCGAGACGGTGGGGCTCGACCCGGAGGCGCGACAGCTCGACGTCGACGCCTCGATGCGTGCGGCCGAGGGGCTCTGGGCCATCGGAGACGCCACCGGCATCTGGCTCCTCACGTACGTCGGCAAGTACCAGGGCCGGGTGGCGGCCGCGAACATCCTGGGCGAGCCGACCGTGGCCGACTACTCCGCCGTCCCCACCGTGATCTTCACCCATCCCCAGGCGGCGGCGGTCGGCGAGGCCGAGGGTGCGTTCAGCGCGACCGTTCCCCTCGCCTCGGTGCCGCGGACGTCCACCTACAGGCGCCACTACGAGGATCGCCCGGACTTTCTCACGCTGGTCTCCGACGGTCACCGCGTGACGGGCGCCTTTGCGCTCGGGCCGGAAGCCGGGGAGTGGATGCAGCAGGCCACGCTGGCGATCCGCGCCAAGGTGCCCCTCGAGCTCTTCTTGGACACCATCCAGCCGTTCCCGTCCTTCTCC
The DNA here is from genome assembly GCA_963773635.1 of uncultured Actinomycetes bacterium. Taxonomy (GTDB): domain Bacteria; phylum Actinomycetota; class Acidimicrobiia; order Acidimicrobiales; family RAAP-2; genus CAVZBW01. Next base: position 30,414 of record CAVZBW010000007.1, read on the forward strand.
GAGGTCTTTTTGACCGCCCTCCTCGAGCTCCGGTCCAAGGCGCGAGGGTCCCCGGTCGGAATCTGAGCGTGACGGACGCGCCTCAGGGTGCGTTGGAGAGCGAGCCGATCCCGAGGCCGGAGCCCGTAGAGGGTTGCGGGACCTGGGCCATGGGGTTGGGCCTCGGGGGGGCGATCCGCACGAGCGCATTGCGGTCGCGGTGGGAGAAGGGCTCGTCGGTGCCCTTGACCTGCAACATGGTGATCTCGTCGTAGGACCAGGCGTCGGGTCCCTGGATGGTCACGGTGGTCGTGAACGAGAGGGTGCGAAAGGCGTCCAGGAGGAAGGGATTGGAGCAGATCCCGAAGGTGTCGAGTCCCTCCCTGGCGGACAGCTCCAAGGTGGTGGCGTCGGGGTCGGCCGAGCCGGAGGCCAGCGCCACCTGCCCACGAGGGATGGCGATGGTCAGGAAGACCGTGTGCGTGGCCGGCTCCCAGAGCCAGTACCCGACCTGGTCGTGAAACGTCTCGGTCTCGCCCGGCTTGACGATGTGGCGCAGGTAGCGGAGTCCGTAGAGAAGTTGGGGACCGTTGGTCTGCGGATCGATGGGCTGGAGGTCGTAGTGCTCGACGAAGGAGTCGACCCCGACTCCCTCCTTGACGGGATGCTCGTCGGTGCCGGCCGCCCCTTCCCAGGTGCCCGCCAAGGGTCCGAGCGGGCCGAGGTTGGAGAGCGTGTCCGGATCGGCGTCGGGTTCGGTGAAGACGTCGGCCACCTCTGCGGTCATGTCGGCAACCTACTCTGTGCGCATGGATGCACAACAGATCGCGAAGTTCCAGCTCGAAGGCCAGGACATCCCCTGGTTGCTGGCCCACTGGGCGACCGTTCAGCCGGACAAGACGCTGCTCGTCTGGGAGCCGCGCTCGGGCGCCCCGCAACGCTGGACCTACGCCGAGTTTTGGGCCTCGGTCCGCAGCCTTGCCGCAGGGCTGGCGCGCCGGGGAGTGGTGGCGGGGGACAAGGTGCTCATCCACTCCGACAACTGCCCCGAGATGGTCCTCGCGTGGTACGCGTGTGCGACCCTCGGCGCGGTCGGCGTCACCACGAACACCCGCAGCGTCGAGGACGAGATCCGGTTCTTCGTCGAGAAGACGGGTTGCGTCGGGGCCATCACCCAGCCCCAGTACGCCGTTGTGGTGTCCTCGGCGGTGCCCGATCTCGGTTGGGTGATCGTCACCGAGGACAACGGAGGGGAGGCGGCCCCGCCCGAGGAGCTCGTGCACGGGCATGACGACTTCGCCTCACTGTACGCAGACGCCGATGAGCTGCCTGATCGTGCACCAGATCCACTGGCGCCGGCGGGCATCATGTTCACCTCGGGGACCACGTCGCGGCCGAAGGCGGTCGTGCACACCCACGCCAACGCGCTCTGGGCGGCCCGCAGCGGTCCCGCGAACATCTCGATGGGGCCCGACGACACGTATCTCGTGTACCTGCCGTTCTTCCACGTGAACGCCCAGAGCTGGTCCTTCTGGACGACCCTCGGCGTCGGCGGCACGATCGTGTTGCAGCCCAAGTTCTCGTCGTCTCGGTTTTGGGATGTGGTCACGGCCAACCGCGTGACCCATATCTCGCTGATTCCGTTCGTCTTCAAGGCGCTGGCCGGGAAGCCCATCCCGGAGAACTCGCTCAAGGTGGGCGTCTTCGGCCTGATCATGCCCGAGCTCGAGGCCTGGCTCGGTTTCGAGGTGCTGCCGGCCTGGGGCATGACCGAGACGGTGATCCATGCGACCAGCCAGAGCCCGTGGGGGAACGACGCGGGGTCCATGGGTCGCCCCACCCCCGGCTACGAGTTTCTCATCGTCGACCAGGAGAGCGGCCGTCTCTGCGACGAGGGCCAGCCCGGAGAGCTGTGGGTCCGCGGGACCCGAGGCATCCAGCTGTTCCTCGAGTACTACGACAACCCGGGGGCCATGGCCGACAGCTTCACCGAGGAAGGGTGGTTCAAGACCGGTGACGTCGTGCGGATCGGCGAGGGCGGTGGCTTCTTCTTTTGCGAGCGGGACAAGGACCTCATCAAGGTCGGCGGCGAAAACGTGTCGGCGCGCGAGGTCGAGGACGTCATCCGCCAGGTGCCCGGCCTGAGCGACGTGGCGGTGGTGAGCCGCTCCCACGAGATGCTCGACGTGGTGCCCGTCGCCTTCGTGATCGTGACCGAAGGTCAGGCGGTCGACGAGCCCGAGCTCGAGGCTGCGATCATCGAGGTGTGCTCGAGCAAGCTCGCCGACTTCAAGGTGCCGAGATCCGTGCACGTGGTCGACGAATTTCCCCGGGCCACCCTCGACAAGGTCGCCAAGAACAAGCTGCGCGAGCTCGCCGAGACCCTGGCTCCCCGGGAGCCCGCGGATCGCGCACTATGAGCGGCGCGGGAGGAGGTGCTTCGGCACCCAATGGCTACACGAAGGTAAACGTCTGGTGAACAAAAGGGGAAGGCCGATCACGGAGGGTTTCCTGGCCGCGATCCAGGACTTTCCTCGATTGCTTTGCCCCTAGCACTTTGCTAGAAGAAACTCCGTGGACTCGAACACCGTCGTCCTGGTACTCGTGGTCGTTACCGGATTAGCTTTCGACTTCACCAACGGCTTTCACGACTCGGCCAACACGATGGCCACTTCGATTGCGACCGGAGCGCTCAAGCCCCGGCTCGCCGTGGGACTGTCCGCGGTGCTCAACCTGGCGGGCGCCTTCCTCTCGCTCTCGGTGGCGGCCACCATCGCCAAGGGCATCGTCGACCAAAACCAGGCGACCCTCGCCGTGGTCTTTGCCGGGCTGGCCGGCGGCATCGCCTGGAACGTCGCGACGTGGTACCTCGGCATGCCCTCGAGCTCGTCGCATGCGCTGATCGGCGGGGTGGTGGGCGCGATGCTGGTCCACGCCGGCGGGAGCGCGGTCATCTGGTCCGGCATCGCCTCCAAGGTGGTCATCCCGGCCGTCTTCGCCCCGATCATCGCCATGGCCGTCGCGGCGGCCGGCACGTGGATGGCGTACCGCATCACGCAACGGATGAAAGAGGGCGTCAAACGCAGCGGCTACCGGGTGGGCCAGATCGGGTCCGCCTGCTTGGTCTCGCTGGCGCACGGCACCAACGACGCCCAAAAGACGATGGGCATCCTGACCCTGGCCCTGGTGGCCAATGGCACCATCTCCGGGACAGCCTCGACCCCGGACTGGGTCATCGCCGCCTGCGGAATCTCCATCGCGGCCGGCACCTACTTTGGCGGGTGGCGCATCATCCGGACCCTGGGCAAGGGACTTATCGAGATCGACACCCCGCAGGGCTTCGCCGCCGAGGCCTCGTCCACGGCGGTCATCCTCTCGTCCACCCACTTCGGCATCCCCCTCTCGACCACCCAGGTGTGCTCGGGCTCGGTCGTCGGCGCGGGACTGGGGCGGGGCGAGCCGGTCCGTTGGAACGTGTTCGGCCGGATGGTGCTGACCTGGGGGGTCACGCTCCCGGCGGCGGGGCTCGTCGGTGCGGCCTTCTTCGCCGGGGAAAACGCCATCGGCGGCACGCTCGGGACCTTCATCCTCTTCTTCGCACTCGCCCTGTACTGCGGCGGCATCTACCTGCTGTCGCGGCGGACGCCGGTCAACCCGGACAACGTCAACGCAGAGTGGACGGAGGGCGGGGGCCGCTCGCACGAGCCCGCCGTGGCGGCGTAGGGCGATGGAGCTCGCCACGCCGGCCGTGCGGCCAGGGAACGGAGGGTAGGCAAGATGCTGCTGGCGTCGTCGCAGTACGTCGACTGGTCCGCGATGGGGGAGATTCTCGGCATCGGTCTGCTGGCCGGTGCCGGTTTGGTCGCCGTCTTCTCGGTTGGGCTCGTCTTCCTGTCGCACTCGGGCTTCGAGGCGGGTACGGGCACGGTCCGCCGCAACCCGTTCGTCCTCGCCGCTTCGGTCATCTGCTTCCTCATCGTCGTCGGGGGGGTGGCGTATGGGATCGACGTCATGCTGGCCAAGTAGTCGCGCCTCCACGAGCCGGGACGACCCGTGTCCCCGGTAAGCCTGCGCAGCCTGCACAACCTTCTCGGTGAGGACGACGACGTCCTCACCGTATTGAGCCTCCTCCCCAAGAAGTCTCCCGAGGACGCCGGCGCCGGGGTCCTGGCGGCCCTCTCGCGGTTGAACGAGGGCGTCGACGAGGTTCCCCTGTACGAGGCCGCGGCCTGGCTCTACCTGGTGGCCGGGGAGGACGGCCGCATCCCCCACAGCCTGAGCCTCGTCCGCTCGCCCGGAGGCCCGGCGGAGTTCATCGCCAACGAGGATTCTCCCGTCAAGGAGGTCGTCGAGCGGATGTACTCGATCGCCCATGACAACGCGGACGCACCGACGCGCATCAGCATCGTGACGACCGACGGGGACGAGGACGTCGAGGACCCTCCCGCAGGGAACGGCTCCGATGACGGCCGCTCGCGTGCCGGCGTCCTGCGCCGCTTCCTGGACGCGGTGCGTGGTCTGTTCAATGTCGCCGGCGAGGACGGGGAGCCCCTCACGGTGGTGAGCATCCTGGTGCGACGCGCGCCAAAGATCGGCGACGCGCCGGGCTGACCGGATCGGGCACGGTGGCCCGGACCCGCGCGACGGGCGGCAACGCATCGAGACGAGGACCGAGACCGAAGGAGCGGAGCTGGTGTTCCAAGTCCCCAAGCACATCACGGTCGGCGTCGACGGCTCCGAGCCGGCCCGCCTGGCCCTGGAATGGGCCGTCGGCGTGGCGGCGAGCACCGGGGCCAGCCTCAAGGTCCTCCACGCCGACAAGCCCTACGGCGAGGCCCGGCGCCTCGGCATGTACGAGCAGTTTGCCGAGCGGGCCCAGGAGATCCTGGACAAGGCCGTCCAAAAGGCCCGCGAGCTCGAGCCGGAGCTCAGGGTCGAGGGGGAGTTCCGAGAGGAGACCCCCGTCGACGCGTTGCTCGGGGCGAGCGGAAGCACGGACCTGCTGGTGCTCGGGTCCCGAGGTCTCGGCGGGTTCAAGGGCCTGCTGCTCGGCTCCGTGAGCATGCAGGTGGCCCAGCACGCCCGGTGCAACGTGACGATCGTCCGCCAACCCGGGGATTCCTAGCGAGGGCCGACCAGACGAGCTGGAGTCAGATCAGGTCCAGCCCGTCCCGGGTCCTCGCCAGGTAGGTCACCATGAGGGCGAGCAGCGAGACGGCGACGATCCCGACCGACTCGAACATGGCGTAAAAGTCGAGGAATGTCCCGATCGGCGGGTTGCCGGGCGCGGCGCTGCGGAAGGTGATCAACGCGAAGAGCAGGGCGCCGAGAATCGCCAGGACCCTCGGGTCGAAGGGGCGTCGCCGGATGATGATGGCGACCGTGATGCCGGCCGACACGAGGGCCAGGGACCAGTAGATCGCGATCATCGCCAGGACCCAGCCCTTGATCCGTGGGCTGCGCCAGACCTGCAGGGTCAAGATCCATGTTCCTTCGGGCTGGTGTTCTCCCTTGGCAGCCAGCTGCATCTGAGCCGCCGCGGAGAAGCCGGCCGCGACGTTGACCGCGTTGACGTCGAAGGGCAGCAGTCGCCGGTCGCGCGTGTGGGGCCCGCTTGGCACGACGGTGTCGGTCCCACTCACGACCAGGACGCCGATTTGGAGCGCGTACGAGTCGAAGGGATAGTCGGCAATATCGCCACTGCGAAAGGAGACCCTGGTCGTCAACTCGGGTATGAGCTGGCCCGGCCGTACGACGATCGCCGGATTGGCGCCGAAATTGGAGAAGACCACCGCCCCCTCGGGGGGCAGGGTCGTCCCCGGAGCGGCGACGACTCGCGCTTGCACCGATCCCGCCGCCGCGTAGACGGAGTCGAGGGTGATCAACAGGTCGACGGCGGATTGCTTGTCGTTGACCGGGCGCTGCGAGAGGAACGGTTGGGTCTCCGTCGTGGCGTTCTGGGAAGGGATCCCGAGGTAGACGAACAAGCCGGCGGCCAGCAGGAGCAGCGCTGCTGCGACCAGGATCCACCGCGTGCCGGCGGTCGAAGCGCGGCGGTGAGCTCTTGGAGGTCCCTGGGGCGACCTCGCTCCGCTCGCCGCGGGGGCGGCCGCCGTGAATGCTCATCGGTGCACGCTCAGGGGGTCTCGTCCACCTCGAGGAGGTCCACGCCCGAGAGGTCCACCCACGTGCGCCCCCGTCCGTCTCGCACGAGCCGCACCTGGACGCGGCCGCAATGGCGACATCGCGCCACGAGCCCCGGGCCCTCGGCGAAGACCACCCAGGTGGCGGCCGGCGCCTGGGTGCGACAGCCGGCGCACGTCGCCAGGGTGGCCGTGATCTCGAAAGAGAAGACGTCGGCGAGGGCGCCGGCGAGCACGTTGCCGTCGAGGCTCATGATCCCCCTCCACTCGGTCCGAACCGCTCCGTCTTGACCCTGCTGGGCTCGTGGCCCAGCAGGACCAGGCCGTTCGCCGTGGCCTCGACGAAGGGCGTCGGACCGCAGACGAAGACGGCGCTCGCGCCCCTCTCGGCGAGGCGCACCTCCGCCAGCATCCTGGCGTCGATCCGACGACGGTATCCCGCCCACTGCGGTGAGGCCTCCCGCGTGAGGGTGTAGACGGCGTCGAAGCCGTCGCCGGCGTGCGCCATCTCGGCCAGCTCGGCCCGGTAGAGCAGGTCCTGTTCTCGCCGAGCCGAATAGAGGAGCCGCATGCGGGTGCGGATGCCCCGCCGCCGCCGGTGCCGGGCCATGGACATCAGCGGCACGACCCCCGACCCTCCTGCCACGAGCAGGACCGGAGCGGGGTCCGTGTCGTCCCAGACGAAGTAGCCGCCGACCGGTCCCCGAACCTCGAACTGATCGCCCGGCTCGGCGACCGTCGTCAGCCAGGGCGAGACCTCGCCATCGGGTATGCGCTCGACGGTCAGGGACACCGAGGGATCGTCCGGGGCCGAGGCGATGGAGTAGCTCCGCTCCGCCTGGTAGCCGTCGTCCGCCGTGAGCCGCACGTCGACATGCTGTCCGGGTCGGTGGGTGATCCGTTCCTCCGACTCAAGGGTCAGCGTCACCGCCCGGTCGGTTTCCGGCGCCACGGAGCCGACGGTGACCACCCGCCAGGTCAGTCGCCCCAGTATCGCTGTTCGCGCCACGGGTCTCCGTAGTTGTTGTAGCCGAGGCGCTCCCAGAACCCCGGCTCGTCACGCTCCACGAAGCGGAGGCCGCGGACCCACTTGGCGCTCTTCCAGAAATAGAGGTGCGGGACGAGGAGCCGAGCGGGTCCCCCGTGCTCGGGTTCCAGATCATGACCGTCATAGCCGGTGGCGATCCAGGCCTGACCGTCCGTGATGTCGGCGACCGGCAGGTTGGTCGTGTAGTCGCCCTCGGCAAAGGCGACCACATAGGCGGCCTCCGGCAGGATGCCTTCGAGGAGGACGTCGAGGCTGACCCCCTGCCAGCTCATGTCGAGCTTGGACCATTTGGTTACGCAGTGGATGTCGCACTTCACCGTCTCCTGGGGCAGAGCAAGCAACTCCTCCCAGTCCCAGCGCGCCAGCTGCCTCCCGTCGGGCCCGACCAGCCGGAAGTCCCAGCCGTCCGGGCGGCGGTGGGGGGTGGGTCCCGCGGAGAGGACCGGGAAGTCGCTGACCAGGTACTGCCCGGGCGGGACCCGGGAACGCTCGCCTCCGGCCCGCTTCCCCCGGAAGCCCCTCGTCACGATCCCGCGGACGCTACTCATCGGCGAAACCCTCGGGGTTGTCCAGCTCGAGTCCGAGCTCGTGGAGCTCCTTGCGGTCGAGCAGCAGCTGCTCGTCCGGGCTCACCTCGTCGTCGTCGATGCCGTCGTCCACGAACTCCGCACCGTCGCCCAACGACTCACGCCCAGGGGTGTCCATTGCGCATCGACCTCGTTTAGGGTGCGGTCCTCAGGGTGCGGCCCGAGGGGCCCGATCCTAACGGATAGGTCCCGGACGGGACCGTCCGCCCGGGCCTTGCCGTGTTGTGGCCCACCCTCTGGTACATCAAGATCGCCATCGTGAGCGAGAAGGTCGCGGACGCCCAAGAACTGGCCGCGCAGGTGCGCCGATCCCTGGCCACACCCGAGGGTCGCAGGGATCCCTATCCCCTGTACCGGCGGCTGCGGGAGGTGGCCCCCGTCGCTCGGGCGGAGCCGGGAGTCTGGCTGGTCACCGGCTACTCTGCGGCGCGGTCGGTGTTGCGAGATCCGCGATTGGTGCGCGGCTACGACCGCACGCAAGAGCTGCTGCGGCCCGAGGGCCTGGACCGGCCGGCCACGGTCCTCGGCAGCGCAACGCTCCTCAACCTCGACGGACCCGCCCACACGCGCCTCCGCCGGCTCGTCTCCCGGTCGTTCCAGTTCTCGGCGACGGACGTCCTGCAGCCTCTGCTCGAGGCGATCACCAAGGAGCTGCTCGACGGTCTCGAGGACTCCGGAGGTGGCGATCTGGTCGAGACGTTTTGCGCGCCCTTGCCCCGGCGGGTGATCGCCGCCCGGCTCGGGGTCCCCCCGTCGGAAGCCCAGACCTTCGACGAGCATGCCCGGGCGGTGACGGCGGTGCTCGAGATGGACGTCGGGGCCGAGGAACTGGCCAGGGCCGACCAGGCGGCGACGGCGCTAGAGGAGTACTTCACGGGGCTGCTCGAGTTCCGCCGCCGCCGGCCCGCTGACGATCTCATGAGCTCCCTCGCCCAGGGCGACGACGGACGGCACGGTCTCGTCGCGCTGCAGGTGACCGCCCTCGCCATCCAACTGTTCTCGGCGGGGCTGGACAACGTGGCCAACCAGATCGGCAACGCGGTGATCGGCCTGTTGGCGGAGCCCTGGCAGACCGAGCTGCTACGTCACCGACCCGCGCGTTGCACCGGGCTCCCCGACGAGCTGTTCCGTCACGACGCGGCGGTCCAGCTCACCGTCCGCACGGCGGAACAGGAGGTGGGCGTCGGGGGGGTGACGATTGGTGCCGGCGAGACCGTGATCGTGTTGCTCGGAGCGGCCAATCGGGACCCCCGACGCCATTCCAACCCGGACCATCTCGACGTCGAACGAACCGACTCGCGTCCGCTGAGCTTCGGTGGAGGGGTCCATCACTGCGTAGGCTTTCACCTGGCCCGCGCCGAGGTCGAGACCGCGCTGCGCGGTTTGTTCGGACGCTTCGCGGTCGTCGAACCGCTCCAGCCGGCTCGCTTCCGGGACCGGTTGGGTGTGCGCGGCCCGAGCTCGCTCGTGGTGCACGTAGCGACCTCCGGAGGGCGACGCGTCGCCCCGGCCGAGCGGGTGGGGAGCCTCGCCTCCCTGGTCGGCGGCGAACCGGGCCGCGCGACGGCCGACGAATTGGGTGTTCGACCGGTCGGAGGAGAGGACCACTCGTGGAGGGCCGCCTATCGCGCCACCCTCGAGGCCAGCCCGCGTCCGGGAGGAGCGGAGCGAGACGATCTTGTCGATCTGTTTTCGCGCGTCCGCTTCTTTGCCGGATGCACGCGGGCGGAGCTCGCCGACCTCGTGTCGACGGCGTACCCGATCGCTTTCGAGGCGGGCGAGGCGATCTGCAGCGAGGGGACGTCGTCCGGTGAGTGCTGGGTCATCGCCGAGGGCGTGGCCCACGTGTCGATCGAGGGCGAGGTGGCGGCACGCATCCACGCCGACAGCGTGGTGGGCGAGCGCGGACTGCTGCTCAACCGTCCCCGGGCAGCAACCGTCACGGCCGACGAGCACGTGATCGCCTACGCGGTGTCTCGCGACCGCCTCGTGAGGCTGATCAACGCCAGCCCGACGGCGCGCGAGGGCATGCTGGCCGACCTCCGTCTCCGCTACGGAGAGGACCTGGGCGGCGACCCGTGACGACCCGGGCTCCTCTTGATACTGTAGGAATACCATTGGATTTGTGATGTCCAGTCTTTGAGATGTCCAGGCCCGTTGTCCCCGGCGATCGGGGGTGGCGAGGTCGTCGGACCGAGGGGAAGGCAGGAGCGATGACCGTCACCGACGAGTTCTTGGCGAACAACGAGCGATATGCCGCGACCTACCGCGGAGGCTTGCCCTTGCCGCCGTCCAAGCAGGTCGCCGTGGTCGCCTGCATGGACGCTCGGCTCAACGTCTACGGGATCCTCGGCTTGGGCGACGGCGAGGGGCACGTGATCCGCAACGCCGGGGGCGTCATCACCGACGACGAGATCCGCTCGCTCGCGATCAGCCAGCGGCTGCTCGGGACCAGGGAGATCGTGCTGATCCACCACACCGAGTGCGGCATGCTGACCTTCACCGACGACTCGTTCAAGCGCGCCGTCCAAGACGAGACGGGGATCAAGCCGCCGTGGTCCGCCGAGTCCTTCACGGATCTCGACGAGGACGTCCGCCAGTCGATCGCACGGATCCGATCCAGCCCCTTCATCCCTCACAAGGACTCGATCCGGGGGTTCGTCTTCGACGTCGCGACGGGCAAGCTCCACGAGGTGACCTGAACCACCCGAGGGTCGCCCCCGAGCCGTGGAGGCGGCCAGCGGGTGGCCTCCCCGGCGTGGCCGGCATGGCCGCGTTGGCGCACACGTTCCCCGAGTGCTACACCGCGGGGGATGACGGTCGCCTTCGCCCTCCTCGCGGCGCTCGGTAACGCGGTCAACGTCATCACCCAGCACATCGCCAGCACGAGCGACCCGCAGCGGTCCACGGGCTGGCGACTGGTCGTCTATCTGTTCAAGAACCCGTTGTGGCTCCTCGGATGGGTGGCGCTCCTCGGTGCCTTCGTCTTCCAGGCGCTGGCCCTGCACGCCGGGCAGCTCTCGGTGGTCCAGACCCTGCTCATCACCGAGCTGGTCTTCGCGCTCTTGCTGCGGCGCATCTGGATCCGGCAGGCCATCAGCGCCTCGGCGTGGGCCTCCGCCGCGCTCGACCTCGGCGGCCGTCGCCGTCTTCCTCACCGTGGCCGAGCCTCGAGGCGGCCATCTCACGCCGACCTCGGGCGCCTGGCTCTCCTCGATCCTCGGGTGCGGCCTGGCGGCGGCGGTCGCCGGACTGTTGGCCTTGCGGGGCCCGCCCGCCCGTCGGGCGGCGCTGTTGGCCACCTCCGCGGGGATGGTCTGGGCCCTCGAGGCCACCTTCATCAAGTCCATGACGGACACGCTGGTGAGCGACGGCATCGGCGGCTCCCTGGCACGCTGGCCCATCTACGCGGTGGCGGTCGGCGGGGTCGTGGGCACCCTCCTCGTCCAGGCTGCCCTCCATGTCGGACCGCTCCGGGCGTCCCAGCCGTTCTTGGTGATCGTTGATCCGGTGGTCTCGATCTTCCTGAGCGTCCATCTGTTTGACGAGTACTTCACCGGCGGGGTGGCGGACCTGCTGATTGGCTCGGTCGCCTTCGTCGTCATGTGCGTAGGCGTGGTCCTGCTGACGCGGACGGTCCCAGAGGACGTCCAAGGACCCGCGGCCGCCGTTCAGCCGACGAGCTCGGGGTGACGCTGCAAGGCCGCCCGGGCGGCGATCCGTCCCGCCTCGACGGCCTCGTTCATCTGTCCGAAATTCAGGAGACCCACGCGTGTCACGTCGGGCTCGATCACCGCGGCCAGCCGGGGCAGGTCCGAGAGCGGCCGGGCCGACGCCGCCAGGTCGATGCTGCGGATCAGCGTGTCCTGGATCGAAGGAAGCTGCTCGTCGGTACCGCCGATGAGCCGGCGGACGACGGCCGGGGGCTGGACCGGTAGGAGTCCGTAGCCCCGGCGGGGGATGAACGCCCGCCGGAGGTCGACGCAGATCGCCTGCCCGTCGGCGTCGGCGACCATGACGTCCGCCGGCAGGTTGTTGAGCAGCCCGCCGTCCACCAGGATGCGGTCCCCGTCCTTGACGGGGGGGAGGAGGCCCGGTATCGACATCGAGGCGCGCACCGCGCGCCACAGCGATCCGCGGCGATGCACGATCTCCTTGCCGGTGATCAGGTCGGCCGAAATGGAAAAGAATCCCTTGGGCAGCTCCTCGATCAGCGTGTCGCCCACGACGTCCGTCCTGAGCCGCTCGATGCGCTCGCCCTTGATGAGGGCGACCGCGGGGATGGTGTAGTCGGCGAGCGGGTTGCCGTGGGCAAAGAGGTGCTTTGCCTGCTCGAGGGCTTCCTCGGGCGACATGCCCATGGCGAATGCGGCAGACGCGATGGCGCCCGCGCTGGCGCCGCCGAAGCGGTCCAGCGTGACACCGGCCTTGACGAGCTCGCTGTAGACCCCGAAGTGCGCCAGACCCCGGGCCCCGCCGCCCGACATCACGAGGCCGAGGGAGCGCCCGGCCAGGCGACGGGCGAGGGGTGCCAGGTCGGCCGCCGTGGGCCGGGCGCCGACGTAGTGGTGGGACAACGGCTCCAGCGTGCTCCACCACTCCGTCGAAGTCTCCTGGTGGGTCACGACCAGGTCGCAGCGTTTGCCCGGGGCCGGGAGGTGCTCTCCTTCGGGCCCCTCCTGTCCGACGAGGAAGGCGAGCCGGTCTGCCTGGTCGAGCACGTAGTCCCGCCAGGCTGCGCTGGAGCCATGGTCGACGACCATGAGCACCCAGTCGTTGGCCGCTTCTGCTCGATCCACGAGCTCCCCGTAGGCCCGGCTGAGCTCCTCCCGGGTGGCCTGCTCGCGGTGGTCCCCCTCTTCGAGGGAGATCGTCTCCGCCCTGCCGTAGGGCCGGAGCGATTCCCCCAGGGCCCGCGCGATCCGGGGGGCCGAGATGCCGCGGCGGGTGGAGACGATGCCGATGATGCCGTTGCGCCGGATCTCCTGCGCGGGGCGGGACTGGCGGAGGAGCTGCGCGAGGACGCGCAGGACGTGCCTCTGGATGCCCCGATGCCGGTCCAAGAGCTCGGTGAACGAGGTGTCGGAGATGGCCCAGAGCTGGCTGTCGCGGACCGCCCGGACTCCGGCGGAGCGCGCCTCGCCGGCGATCACCCCGAATTCACCGATCCATTCCCCGGGCCCGACGTCGCGCAGGACGGCATCGTGCGCCTCGTCCACGGCCTCCAGGCGACCCGACACCACGATGAAAAACGCAGTGGCCTCGTCGCCGGTGTGGAACAGCCAGTCGCCGGCCGACACCTGATGGTCGGTCATCAGCCCGGCCATTTCCTCCAGCTCCGACGCGTTGAGACTGGCAAAGAGCGCCGTGCGGCCGAGGGCCGTGAGCTTGCTCTGGTTCATCATCGCCCGGCTCCCCTCCAGATCGGCCGAACAATAGTGCAGAGGGGTCCTTACGCCAGCGGCCCGACCGGAGGTCCGTCCCCTCCGGGATGTGGCCGCTTGCGGCCGAGCCGCGAGGACCGCGGCGCCTCCAGGGCGCCGCGGTTGGAGAGCCATCGCGTGAGCGGCGCAGGCATCTCGGCGGGCCGATCGCCCCAGTCGTAGACCTCGCAGGTCCGGGCGGCGAGATCGTGGAGCGCCCGCCGATCGCGCCGCACGAGGGCCATCAACAGGCCGAGACCGAACAGGAGGAAGCTCACGGGAAACACGAGCACGCGCACCAGCGCCTGGCGCTGGGTGATCGTCGAGCCCTCGCTCGACACGATGCGCAGGCCGCCGATGGCCTTGCCGACGGTGCGGCCCGTCAGGGCGAGCCCGGCCCAGAGGTAGACGAACCACCAGGCGAAGAGGGCAATCGTCCACCAGAGCCCGTTGTTCCGGACGACGTGGTATCCCGAGAGGAGCTCGACGATGTACGACACGATGGCGCTGCCGAGGGCAAAGCTCCCAAAGACGACGCCGGTGTCGATGGCGAACGCCGTCAGCCGGCTGGCGGGACCCGCGTAGCGGCCGCTGACGCCTCCGGGCCCCAGTGCTGCGGCCTCCGAGACGAGCTGCGGTGGTCCGGGCTGCGGCGGGTCCCCTCGGCGGAATCGGTCGAGGACCCTCATGACCACGACGTCGAGGCCCACGACCTGGCGGCGGACCAGGTCGAGGAGGGACGTGAGGAGTCCGCCGGTGCTGCGGGTCACGACCGAGCCGAGCCGGATCCGGTCGACCACGGCGTTGATGTCGAGTCGATCGACCAGCTCGTCCACGTCGATACGCGCGATGAGCGCGTTGACGTCGACCCGCCGGAGCAGGGCGTCCGGATCGATCTGCTCGAGCAGGGCGTTGAGGTCTATCCCCCGGAGGACCTCTTCGATCCCGACCCGGGCCACCAGTCGACCGACGTCCACCCGGTCGAGCAGCCCGTCGGCGTTGACCCGGTCGAGCAGGCGGTCCACGTCCACCCGATCGAGCAGGCGGTCCACGTCCACCCGGTCGAGCAGGCGGTCCACGTCCACCCGGTCGAGCAGCCGGTCCACCTCGATCCGATCGAGCAGATGGTCGACGTCCACCCGGTCGAGCAGATCGTCGGGATTCACCTTCGAGATCAGCTCGTCGACGTCGACCCGTTGCATGACCTCGTCGATGTCGACCCGGCTCAAGGCCTCGTTGAGGTCCACCGCGTCCACCAGGACCGGCATCACGGCGTCGGCGACGGAGGTGACGGGCTGCACAAACGCTCGACGCAGCAGGTTGGGACGGGCCGGAGAGTGCCCGTCGTGGTTGCGGTTGTCCTCCACGCCCCCCCGAGCGGCGCGGTCCTCCGCAGAGGGCCGACCCGAATCGCTCATTGTCGCCAGGCTACTACCGCGTGTCCGCCCCGAGAGGAAGCCCAACACCCGTGGGCGAGGCGATGGGCTGCCCGGCGGGACTCCGGCCGGCGGGGCCCCGGTCGGTGGGGGCCCCGGTCGGTGGGGCTAAGCCGCCCGACGGTACCGGAGGACGGCGAGCGGCGCGAAGACGATGAGGATCCCGACCGACCATGCCAGTGCGAGCCAGACGTTGGTCGTCGACCAGAGTCCCGATGTCGTGTCGCCGAGCATGAGCTGGCGGCTGGCGTCCACCACCTGGCTCACGGGCTGGTTGGCAGCGAACGCCTGCAGCCATCCCGGCATGGACGTCACCGGCACGAAGGCCGAGGACGCGAAGGTCAGCGGAAACAGGATCGGAAACGCGGCCAGCTGAGCCGTCTCGCTGTTGGAGGCCGAGAGCCCGACGATGGCGAAGGCCCAGCTGAGCGCATAGGCGAAGAAGAGCACCAACAGAAGGCCGGCCACAAACTCTACGAAGTTGGTCTGGACTCGGAAGCCGACCGCGTAGCCCACCACCGTGATGAGGAGCAGCACGCCGACGTTGCGGACCGCGTCTGCGCTGGTCCTGCCCGCGAGCACGGCGGAGCGAGCCATGGGCAGCGCCCGGAACCGCTCGATCAGGCCCTTGTGCAGATCCTCGGCCAGGCCGACGCTCGTGCTCACCGAGCCGAACATCACCGTCTGCACGTAGACGCCCGCGATCAGGTAGTTGACGTACGTCGTCCCGGGGACGTGGATGGCCCCACCGAACACGTAGCGAAACAGCAGCACGAACATGATCGGCTGCACGCTCGAGAAGAAGATCGCGTCCGGGATGCGCGTGTAGTTGATGAGGTTGCGCCACGTCATCGTGACGGCGTCGGCGAGGGCCCACCGCAGGCGATGGCTCGAGTCGATCCCTTCGACCGACGCGTCGGGTGAGGGGGTGGCGGCGTCGATCGTCGTCATTGGCCGCTGCCGCCGGGCGTGCTACTCGCGAGCTCCCGCTCTTCCGGCTCCGCCTTGTCGACCTGCTCTGCACGGTGTCCGGTCAGGCTGAGGAATACGTCGTCCAAACTGGGTTCGCGCAGCGTGAGTCCGGTCACCGGGATGTCCCGCTGGTCGAGCGTCCGCAGCACCTCCGCGGCCACCTTCGGACCGTCCTCGACCGTGAGCTCGAGGGCGTCGTCGTCGATGGTCGGCGCCTTGTCCGTGAGCCCGCGCAGGAGGTCGGAGGCCGCCAGGGCGGACTCGGGGCTGGCCAGGGTGACCGAGATCACGGTGGTGCCCAGGTCGGCCTTGAGCTCCGCCGGCGTGCCCTCCGCGATGACCCGGCCGTGGTCGATCACCACCACCCGATCGGCCAGGCGGTCTGCCTCCTCGAGGTACTGGGTGGTGAGCAGCACCGTCGTGCCTTGCCGGACGAGCTCCTCGATCACCTGCCACAGACCCTGCCGGCTCTGGGGGTCGAGCCCGGTGGTCGGCTCGTCGAGGAAGAGGACGGGGGGCCTCCCCACCAGGGCCGCCGCGAGATCGAGGCGTCGGCGCATGCCGCCCGAGTAGGTCTTGAGTGGCCGGTTCGCCGCATCCGCCAGGCCAAACTGCTCGAGCAGCTCGTCGGCGCGCGACGAGGTCGACTTCTTGGGCATGTGGCTGAGGCGACCCACCATGCGCAGGTTCTCCCGGCCGGTCAGATTCTCGTCGACGGTGGCATACTGCCCGGCCAGCCCGATCAGGCGCCGCACCGCGCCCGCCTTGCGGACCACGTCGTGCCCGAGGACCTCGGCGACGCCCGACTCCGGCTCGATGATGGTCGAGAGGATCCTCACCGCAGTCGTCTTGCCGGCCCCGTTGGGTCCGAGCAGGCCGAGCACGGTGCCCGCCTTGACCTCGAGAGAGACGCCGTCGAGGGCCCGCACCTCGCGCTTGCCGCGGAAGACCTTGACCAGGTCGTGTGCCGAGACCGCGATGTCGACGGACCTCCCAGCGCCGCTGTCTGGTAAGAGAGCCACCGAATAAGAAACTTAGTGATAAAGTTTTCTTGGTGTCAAGGCGATGGAGGAACCGCGTCGAGCTCTTGGCCCAGCTGGCTTTGGACCTGCGTGAGTACCTCAACGCCGTGGATCTCTACGACGATGCCGTCGCCGAGCGGATGGGTCTCAGCCGCACGGACCTCCGCTGCGTCGACACGCTGGAGCGCCGGGGGACCTTGACCGCCGGCGCGCTCGCCGAGGCCAGCGGGTTGACGACCGGAGCCGTCACCTTCCTGCTCGATCGGCTCGAGCGGGCGGGGGTGATCCACCGGGTCCGGGACACCGAGGACCGGCGTAGGGTGCTGGTCGAGCTCGTGCCGGACGCCGCGCTACGCGCCTATAGCCTCCACAAGCCGATGATCGCCGACATGCGGGAGCTGGCCCGGCACTACCGGATGGACGAGCTGTCGACCATCCGGGACTTCCTGTGCCAGGCGCGCGGCGTCTACGAGCAGCACGCTCCCCTCCTGCGCGCCGCGGCCCCGGAATCCCAGGGTGCCCCCGCTGACGTGCGCGCGCCGTCGCCGACGAGATCGTCAGGTGGCTGAGCGGCCGTAGGCCCGCTGCAGGGTCGAGGCCACCAGCTCGTGGTACTCCCTTGCCGCCTCGGGGATGAGCTTGCTCAGGCCCTGGGAGCCGTGGATCTGGCCCTCCCATCTCCGCAGGACGGTGGGCACGCCGGCGGCCTCGAGCTTCGTGCCGTAGGCCTCTCCCTCGTCTCGCAGGGGGTCGTACTCGGCCGTCATGACCAGCGCCGGGGGGAGACCTTCGAGGTCGGCGAAGATCGGCGAGGCATAGGGCAGTGTCGCCTCGCGCTCGTCGGTCAGGTAGAAGCCGCGGTACTGACGCATGGAGTCGGCGGTCAGGACGTAACCGGTCCCGTTCTCCTCCACGGAGGGATGGCTCATCGTGAGGTCCGTGACCGGGATGGAGAGCACCTGGCATACGAGGTGCGGCCCGCCTCGGTCGCGAGCCATCAGCGCCACGACGGCCGCCAGGTTGCCGCCCGCGCTGGCGCCGCCCACCGAGGTCCGCGCCGGGTCGATCCCGAGTCGATCGGCATGGTCGACCACCCAGCGGAGGGCGGCGTAGCAGTCCTCGGGCGCGGTCGGGTAGGGATGCTCCGGCGCGAGGCGGTAGTCGACCGAGGCCACGACGCAGTGCGCCGATTGCGCGGTCGTCCGGCACTCGCCCTCGAACTGATCGAGGGTGCCCAGCCAGAAGCCGCCGCCGTGGAAGTAGACGTGGACCGGGAAGGGTGGCTCACCCTCCGGGGTGTAGACGCGTACCGTGATCTCGCCCCCGTGGGCGGGAACGCGATGGTCCACGACCGAGGCCATCTCGGGACCGGGATCCGAGAGGGCGCTGAACATGAGGTCCATCGCGGCGTGCGCCCGCTGCCGCAGCTCGTCGACGCCGAGCCCTTGGGCGGGTGCACCCTGGGCCGCTCCGTCGACGAGGGGTTGCAGGCGCGGATCGAGCGGCATGGTCAACCTTTCCCTGGCGGGTCGTCCGAGGGGGGATCGTCGGAGACCCCCCATGCGGAACCGGGCCCCGAGGCCCCGGTTCTCGTCGCCTCGCGAGCGTACCGGGCGGCCCCGAGCAGTGCCGTGTGCTCGTTGAGCACGACGTGGACGGGGATGCGTCGCATCATCTGGCTCATGCGGCCCTTGGCGGTGAACGCCCGCAGGAACGTGCCGTCCCGGAGCTTCGGCAGGATGTGGGGGGCAATCCCGCCGCCGACGAAGACACCGCCGGTGGCCAGGTACTTGAGGGCGAGGTTGCCCGCCTCGGCCCCGTAGGCGGAGACCATGAGGTCCAGGGCCTGGACGCATATGGGATCGCTTCCCTCGATGGCCGAGCGGGAGATCACCGTGCCGGGATCGCCGGCGGCGATCCGAGACCCGAGCCACGACGGTTCCGGGGCTGTCGCCCGGGCACGCAGGAACCGGTACACGTTGTGGAGGCCGAGCCCCGAGCAGACGCGCTCGCAGCTCACGTGCGCGTCCTGGGCGGCCAACCAGCGACAGAGCTCGAACTCGACCGCCGTCCGGGGGGCGAAGTCTCCGTGCCCGCCCTCCGAGGGCACCACGACATAGCGGCGGCCATCCCAGATCAGGCCGGCCTCACCGAGCCCGGTTCCGGCCGAGATGACGGCCTGCGACCCATGAGGGCTCGGCTCGCCGACGGCCAGCGTCTCGAGGTCCTGCGGCTCGAGCAGGACGAGGCCGTGAGCGTGCGCGGTCAGGTCGTTGATCAGGTCGACGGTCGGCAGGCGGAGCGTCTCCGCCACCCGATCGGCCACGACCCGCCAGGGCAGGTTCGGGGCCTCCACCCGCCCCTCGTGTACCGGCCCCGCCACGCCGAAGCAGGCCCGCACGATCCTCGCCGGGTGGGCGGCCAGGAAGACCTCGATCATCTCCTCCAGGCTGCCCTGCTCCCTGCTGGCATAGGACTCGAAGGCCGCGGGAACGCGAGGGTCGTCGGCAAAGAGCGCGATCCGTGTGTGGGTGGCACCGACGTCGCCCGCCAGGATCGCGAGCGCACGGTGCTGCGTCGGCAGGAGTGGAGGGGGCATCGTCACCATGGCCTTGGGGCGCCGCCGGCGAGCACGGGCGAGGCCCCGGCGTTCGCCGAGTCGGTACCTTATTGTCGGCTTCGGGGATCGTCCATGGTCCGCATCGCCGGCCGGGTGGTGGCAAGGGATCTCGCCACTCCGGACCGGTAGGCTGTGGGTATGCCGTCGATCACCCCGGACCGAGCCCAACCAGGCGAGGAGCACCCCCGCTGGCGAGGCATCAACCACCTGGCGCTCGTCACCACCGACATGGATGCGACGGTGCGCTTCTATCACGGGGTCCTCGGCGCGCGAATTGGTCGCGCACCTGGGCAATGCGTCGTTCCGGCACTACTTCTTCGAGTTCGGCCCGGAGAACACGGTGGCGTTCTTCGAGTACCGCGACATCGAACTGGAGCCGTTCGCCAAGCCGGCGGGCATCCCGGACCGCCGCGCCGTCCAATTCGACCACCTCTCCTTCAACCTGCCCGACGAGCAGGCGCTGCACTCGTTGCAGTCCCGCCTCAAGGCGGCCGATTGTGAGGTCACCGACGTGGTGGACCATGGGTTTATCCGCTCCATCTACTTCACGGACCCGAACGGCATCGCTCTCGAGGCGTCCTGCTGGGTGGTGGACGCGACGGGAAGGCCGGCGGACTACTCCGACGAGTCGCTGTTTAGCGACCCCGACCCCGTGCCCGCGGTAACCGAGCTGCGCAGCGAGGGATCGCTCCGGTCGACCCCGTCGACGCGACTCGTCTGAACCTCTATGGCGGGTCAGGTGCCCGACGAGGTGGCTCCGGGTTCGATCAACTCCCACGTCGCCCCGTCGGGGTCGGCAAAGAGGATGGCTCGGAGGTCGGGAATTCCGGGGCCCATGTCGAGCGCCATCGGTGGCGACCAACAGCGCACCCCCGACGCCCGTAGTGCCGCGTAATCGGCCCCGATGTCGCCGGTGAGCATGGCCACCCGGAAGATGCCGAGGTGGTGCGCCTGGGAGTAGGGGGTTCCCTCCGCTGGCGGCTGCTGCCATTGGACCAGCCGCACGGCGAACCCCTGGCCGTCGGTGAGCGTGCACTCGATTCGCGCCGCGCCCTCGGTCATGCCGTGGACACCGTTGCCCGACGCCGCGCCCGGGGCGGGGGGGTCGCTCACTTCCAGTCCGAGCACGTCGACGTAGAAGGGGAGGGACCGCTCCAGGTCGGAACAGGACACGACGAGACCGGCGAACCGATCGGCATCACCCGACACCAAGACGAGCCGGGTGCCGTCGGGGTCGAGGCACGAAAAGGCGGTTCCGCCCCGGCCGTCGAGGTCTCCCTCGGCGGTGATCCCGCGGGCGTCGGACCGGGTCAACGCCTCGCGCTGCGTCGTGAGGTCGGCACGGGACAGGACGAGGCTGGCAAAGCCCAACTGGTTCGCCGACGCATAGGGGCGACCCACGGGCCGGGGAACCTTCCACTCCAGGAGGTCGACCACCGGAGGGGCGCCCCTGGGGGCACCGGGGGTGCCGAGGATGAAGGCGTCCCAGCGTGCCCGCGGGAGCCCGAAGGCCTCGCCGTCCTGGTCGGTGCCGGGGGCCGTATGCGACCACTGTCCCAGTCCGAGCAGGTCGCGGTAGAAGGCGAGGGAACTTTCGAGGTTCGAGCAGTTGACGTTGGCGTGGTAGATCCGCCCATCGCCGACGCTCACCGGGCTCTCTTTCGCCCGTGGTGCTTGAAGGCTTGGGCTCCCGAGGCCAGGAACGGGTCGGCGGGCGCCCCCTTCGGCGCTTCGGCCTCGAGCGCCAGTCGCTCGGCCTGCAGGGCCTCCCGATCCTTGCGGCTGACCTTGGGGTACTGAGGATCGAGGTCGACGAGGGCCTCGATGATCACGTCGGCCGCGCAGACCCGGGCGAACCACTTGCGATCGGCCGGGATGACGTACCAGGGAGCCCACTCCGTGCTGGTGGCAGAGAGCATGTCCGAGAAAGCAACCTGGTAGTCGTCCCAACGGGCCCGCTCTCGGGCGTCGCTCGCAGAGAATTTCCAATTGCGATCGGGAAGGTCGATGCGCTTCAGGAAGCGCTTTCGTTGCTCCTCCTTGGACAGGTTGAGAAGGAGCTTGACGATCCGGAACCCGTTGTCGACGAGGTAGCGCTCCCAATCGTTGATCTCCCGATAGCGGCGCTCCCAGATCCCCTTGCGCTTGGCCTCCTCTGGAAGCCGCTGGCGCTCCAGGTTCTCCGGGTGCACCCGCACGACGAGGACCTCCTCGTAGTGGGAGCGGTTGAAGATGGCGATCTCGCCCCGGGCCGGCAACCGGGTGGCGTAGCGCCAGAGGAAGTCGTGGTTCAGCTCCTCGGCCGAGGGCACCTTGAAGCTGCTGACCCGGACGCCCTGGGGGTTGACCCCGCTCATCACGTGGCGGATCGTCCCGTCCTTCCCCCCGGCGTCGAGGGCCTGGAGGCACACGAGCAGACCGTAGGTGTCCTGCGCGGCGAGGCGCGCCTGGTATTCGGCCAACATCTCGACACCGGACCGCAGGATCTGGGCGGCATCCTTCTTGTCGACGAAGTCCGCCTTGTACCGGGGATCGAAGTCCCGGTCGAGCCGGACCTTGGACCCCGGCTTGACCCGGAGCGGCTTGATGGCCTCGGCGATCCTGGCAGGCCTGAGATCCGCCATGCTGCCTTCTGCTCCTACCTCTCCTCGACGACCTGCTTGATGCGCGCCAGCGCGTTCTCGCGGAAGCGTGCGGCGCTCTGGGTGTGGCCGGCGAGTGCCTGCAGCTCCGTGCCGGCTCGTATGGCGGCTCGTGCCCCCCAGACGTCGAACGCCCTATGAACGGAGCGCTTGTTGATCTGAGTGAGATCGCTCGGCACGCCGGCGATACGACCGGCCACCGCCAAGACCTCGTCCTCCAGACGGTCCGCCGGAAACGCCCGGTTGGCGAAGCCGATGCGGGCGGCCTCCTCGCCGGTGATCGGATCGCCCGTCAGCATGAGCTCCATGGCGCGCCGCATGCCGAGCAGGACGGTGTGGTACTGCCAATCGGGAGGGCTGGCGGCGCGAACCACCGGATAGCTGATCGTGGCATCCTCGGCCACGTAGACGAGGTCGCACGCGGAGGCGAGCTCCGTCGCTCCGGCGATGGCGTAGCCGTGAACCTGGGCGATGACCGGCTTCGCCAGATCCCAGAGGCTGAACCAGGTGTCGTTGGCCTGCCGGGCCCATTGCCCGTCGCCGGGGGCCGAGTAAAACGGGGGATCCTCCATCAGCGGCGAGCTCAGGTCGTACCCGGACGAGAAGCAGGGACCGGCGCCCCGGACGATCGTTACTCGCACCTCGGGGTCGTTGTCGTGGGCCCAGAGGGCCTGGAGCAACTCCCGACGTAGGGGGGTCGAGATGGCGTTGCGCTTCTCCGGCCGGTTGAGCGTGATGCGTCGGACGAGCTCGGCCGGCGTGTCGACCAGCAGGAATTCGTAATCCATCTCAGGCGGCCTCCTTGTCTCGCGTCCCGGCCAGTTCGGCCATGAGCTCGAGTGCCTCGGGCTGTTGGGTGCCGACGACGAGACCGGTCACCCCGGGCGGCGCGAAACCCTCCTCCCAGCGGGCGCGGATGCGAGCCACGGATCCGACGAGGGCAGACTGCTCCAGGTACTCCCGGGGCACCGCGCGCTCGGCCTCGGCCCTGCGGCCCGACCGCCACAGCTCCGTAATCCTTTGCGCGGCCTCTGGGAATCCCCGCCGGGCCATGGCGTCACGGTGATAGTTATGCGTCTCACTTCCCATGCCCCCGACGTACATGGCGGTGAGCGGACGCATGGAATCCAGCGTCGCGGCCACGTCGTCGGTGATCACGACCGAGGCGCCCGTAAAGACCTCGAAGCCCGGGCGTGCCCGCATCTCGGCGGGGACTCCCTCGGGCCCAAGGCCCATCGGCAGCCAACCGTCGCAGATCTCGGCGGCGAGTGCGGTGTTTCTCGGGCCCCCCGTGGCCAGCCAGATCGGGATGGGTGCGAGCGGATGCATGATCGACTTGAGAGCCTTGCCCTGACCGAGGGCACCCGGACCGCGGTAGGGGAGTTGGATCTCGGGCCCGTCGTGGGCGACAGGACCTTTGCGCTCGACCACCTTGCGCACGATGGTCACGTAATCGCGCAGGCGCAGGTTGGGTCGGCCCCACGGCTGCCCGTACCAGCCCTCGACGATCTGAGGTCCCGATACCCCGACGCCGAGGATGACTCGGTTGCCGCCCGCCAACGCGTCGATCGTCATGGCCTGCATGGCGAGCGTCGCAGGTGGTCGCGCCGCGAGCTGCACGACTCCGGTCGCCAGCTTGATGCGTCGGGTGAGCGCCGCGAGGTAGGCGAGGGGAGACAGGGCGTCCGAGCCATAGGCCTCTGCCGTCCATACGGAGTGGTAGCCCAGGGCCTCCGCTCGCCGGACCGTGTCGATCGGCACGGACAGGTCCGCCGCCCGGTACAGGTCCAGTCGTAGTCCCAGTTTCATGGGACAAACGTAGGTCAGCGAGGGAGAGAAGGTCTGGAGGGGCGCAATGAGGGACGCAATGAGGAGCGGCGTCGACCGCTCGACGGTCGGACCCTCAGCGAAGACAGGTCAACCCGGAGAGCCGATCGAACGGCTCTCCGGGTTGACCCTTACTTCTCGGACCTCTCCGGGATCACCAGGCCCCGGTGCAGCCTCCCTGGTCCGGGGGCGTCGGCGAGATCCGCTCCGCGATGGAGATCTGCTCGCTCTCGCTCGCACCGCCCGCCGTCGACGAGTACTGGCCACCGCCGTAGGCGATCCACGAAGAAGGCGTGATGCCGAAGTAGCCGTACGTCGGATCGTTGCGGCCTCCTTCCTCGCAGATGGCAACCTGCTGCCAGCCCGAGGCGCTGGAACCGGAGCTCGCGGACGCGGAGCTCGTGCTCGACGAGCTCGTGCTCGACGAGCTCGAATGGCTCGACGAGGACGTCGCGTTGGCCGCTCGCTGCGCGGCCTGCTGCGCGGCTTGCTGCGCCGCCTGCTGCGCGGCTTGCTGCG
This sequence comes from uncultured Actinomycetes bacterium, assembly GCA_963773635.1. GTDB lineage: Bacteria > Actinomycetota > Acidimicrobiia > Acidimicrobiales > RAAP-2 > CAVZBW01. The sequence goes on from CAVZBW010000007.1 coordinate 54,632, forward strand.
CGGCTTGCTGCGCGAGCGCCGCGTACCACGCCTGCTGGTTGGTGGCGGCCGTCAGGTACTGGTTGACCTGAGCAGCCTGGACGTAGTCGGTCACCTGCTGTCGATGGACGGCGGTGAGGTAGCGGACGACCTCGTGGCGCTTTGCCGGGCCGAGTCGATGCCCGTTCGGCGCGTAGAGGTCGTTGTTGTTGGCACCGAGCGACAGGATGTCGCCCGAATTGTTGGCGGCGTGGCCACTCGGGGCCTTGCCGGATGAAGTAGTTGCAGCGGCACTGACCAGTGGGTAGGAGAGAGCCCCTCCTGCCGTAGCCAGCATGGCGAGAGAAACGCCGTAAAGCCGGTGCTTGCGCATTTGCGCCTCCTCAAGTCTTAGCCCGAAGGCTGGAGTTGGCATGGAATGCGGGCCACCGTCCCTGTTGCATTCATCTCGCAAGCCGGTGCCGGGAAGGGCTGACGACCCTGGACGTGTGAGTCCGTACGAGGTGCAGACGGAGTGATCCCAGGGCTATCAGCGAACGGCGACTCCTTGATGTGCGGCGACTATCGAATGGACGGATGGGGTCATCAGTTATGTGTTCGTGCTTGCTGCCACCCGCGCGCTCGCACCGAAATACGTCCCACGCAGCGGATCACCGGTAAGGGCGCTGATCTACGGGTTCCTGCACTATCTGTGCAGGAGAGTCATCCCGTGGCGCACCATCCAGCAGTGGCTAATCGAGTTCTAAGCAATGTAGCGAGCAAAGTCACACGGATGCAACTCACGCGAAATACGAGTTCAGGGCGTTGTCACCACGTGTTTACCCATGTCAGCGGCTACTTTGTGATCGCGTGAACGAGCCGAGATTTTTCACAGAATATTGCAGAGCCCCTGTTTGACCAGGCCTTTCGCCGACCCAGAAGTGAGCAGAATTTCGGGTCCCGAAACCGTCCGAGCCGTCGCAACCGATCCCCGGCCGGACGCGTCACCTCATCGCCTGTTCGCAGAGGCGGGACCGCTAGGGTCCAATCTATGTGTCGCAACATCACGATCCTCCGCGGCCTGCAGCCGCCGGCCACGGCCGAGGAGATCGAGGCCGCGGCGCGCCAGTACGTGCGGAAGGTGAGCGGCGTGCAGAAGCCCTCAGCGCGGACGGAACAGGCGTTGGACGAGGCTGTTCGTAGAGTCGCCGACGCCACCGCGGAGCTCCTGGCAACCTTGCCGCCTCGCCAGGAGATTCCCCAGACCACGCCTCCGCTGAGACGGATTCGAGTCGCGGGGGCCTCGCCTCAACCGGGCTGACCTCATCCGGTGTAGTGTGCGAACGTATGTTCGTAGACCTCGCGGCCACGGAAGTGGGAAGTTCTGCCGCGCCGCACGGACGCCGCAGCATGGGGTGACGAGCTCGATCCCGCCCGGTGGGATGACGGGCTCGACGACGCGCAGCTGGCGGTCGCCACTCACGGCGAGGGGCCGCTCGTGGTGGTCGCAGGGGCGGGGACCGGCAAGACCCGGGCGCTCATCTCGCGCGTGGCGTGCCTGCTCGATCGAGGCGTGGCGCCCCACAGCATCCTCCTCCTCACCTTCACCCGCCGTGCGGCCGACGAGATGTTGGCCCGGGCCCTCAACCTGGTGGGCACCAGGGGGGATGGCCGACCTCGAGGTGGCACCTTCCATGCCGTCGCCTACCGGCATGTCGCCGCACACGCACCCGTCCTCGATCTTCCGGAGGGATTCGGAGTGCTCGATCCGGCGGGTGCGCAGGACCTGATGGACCTCCTGCGCGTCGAGCAAGGCCTGTCCGGCACGGCGACGAGGTTTCCCCGGCCCGCCACGCTCGTCGATATCTACTCGCGTTGCGTCAACACCCAGCGACCGCTGCGGTCGGTGGTGCCCGCGGAGTACCCGTGGTGCGCTCCCCACCTCGAGGCGATCGGCGAGCTCTTTCGGAGCTTCACGAGCCGCAAGCGGAGCTCGGCCCTCCTCGACTTCGACGACCTTCTGCTCTTCTGGCGCGCGCTGCTCGAATCGAGCGAGCTCGGGCCTCAGCTGTCGGATTGCTTTCGGTACGTCCTGGTCGACGAGTACCAGGACGTCAACGACGTCCAGGTGGACATCGTGAGGCGGCTTGCGCCCGAGGGCAAAGGTCTCACCGTCGTGGGTGACGAGGCGCAGTGCATCTACGGGTTTCGTGGCTCGGACCCGCGCCACTTGCGGAACCTGGTCCAATCGTTTCCCGGCGCAGACCTCATCCGACTCGAACGGAACTTCCGCTCTCGCCAGGCTGTCCTCGACGTGGCCAATGCCGTCCGGCCGGACGCCGGCGCAGACGTCGGCATCCAACTCCGCGGCGATCGGGGGACGGGATCGCGGCCGAGCCTCGTCCGCTGCTACGACGCGAACTCGGAGGCGAGGGTCCTCGCGGACTCGATCCTCGAGGCGCATGAGCGAGGTGTCCGACTGCGCGACCAGGCCGTACTGGTACGGGCCGCTCATCACAGCGATCTCGTGGAGATCGAGCTGTCGGCGCGCAAGGTGCCCTACCGCAAGTACGGGGGCTTGCGCTTCTTGGAGGGGGCGCACGTCAAGGACTTCGTCGCCGCGGCGAGGCTGCTCGACAACCCGCGTGACGAGGTCGCCTGGTACCGGATGTTGCGCCTCCACCGCAATATCGGCCCGGCGCGAGCCCAAGCGCTCGTCGAGATCGTCCGGCTCCCCGGTGCCGACGCGCTGACTCGTTGGCCCGAGCTGGTCGCGGCCGCTCCTCCGTCGACGCGGGCGCGCCTCTCCGCCTGCCTCGGCGACCTACTCGGGGCGAGGGAGCTGGCCACACCCGGCCGGCGCGCCGAGGCCGTGCTGCGCGCCGTGGCGCCTCTCGTCAAGGAGCGGTACCACGATGCCGCAGTCCGGCTCGGCGACCTCGAGCGGCTGGTCGGCGCCGCCTCGGTGGTGGACGACCTCACGGCGTTCCTGGCAGACCTCACCCTCGATCCCCCCTCGTCGACCGGGGATCTTGCCGGTCCGCCCCACCTGGACGACGACTTCGTCGTCATCTCGACGATCCACTCGGCAAAGGGGCTGGAGTGGCAGATCGTCCATCTGCCCCACATGGTCGACGGTGCCGTCCCGATCGACATGGCACTCGGCACGCCGCAAGGCCTGGAGGAGGAAGGCCGACTGCTCTACGTCGCCGTCACCCGCGCCCGGGACGAGCTGCACCTCTACGCACCGTTGCGCATGCCGCATCACCGCCACGGGCGCGACGACCGCCACAGCTTGGCGCCGCTCAGCCGGTTCCTCGACGAACGTGTCCGGTCGACCCTCGAGGTCGTCGAGGAGAAGTCGAGGACGCATCCCGTCGAGGCGGTGAGCGCAGAGCGCGTACCCGTCGATCTCGACCCTCTGTGGGATTGACCTTGCGGGGACTTCGCGGCCCAGGATCGACGGCCCCGAATCGGGGCCGTCGCAGGCGTTATGCGAGCAGCCCGGCGACGTTGTCGTGGAAGAAGCCCTTGGCGTCGTGGTCGGGACCGTTGCTGGCGGCGTAGTCCTCGATCGGTGTGTCCGTCCCTTCCGAGTGCGGGTAGTCGCTGCAACACATGAACAGGTCACCCGCGGCGCCCATGAGCCGGGCCGGCAGCTCGTAGGAAAACGAGGAGACCCGCACCTGGCGCCGAAAGTACTCACTCGGGCGCAGGTCGAGGTCGGCCGGCGATCGGCCGTTGAGCGACGAGGTGAATTCCCAACCCCCGTCCAGCATCCTCAGGTACTGGGGAACCCAGATCGAAGAGAGTTCGACGATCCCGATGCGGAGGTCCGGGTGTCGTTGCAGCACACCGTTGATGATGAGGTCCGTCACCGCGACGGCCGGAGGCACCCAGAGGAAGATGGACTCGAGCGCGGAGATGGCGACGTCTTCGGGATCGCCGTAAAAGGCCTCGTCGAGTAGGCGGGGTTGGTCGGCCACGTGGAACAGTGGGGTGACGCCGTGATCGACGAAGGCGGACCACAGCCGGTCGTGCTCCGGGTGGGAGAGCGGGCGACCGGCGACTGCGGCCGGAGCGATCATCCCGAGGTGCACCCCCGCCTTGGAGATCGTCGCGAGCTCCGCCTCGAGCCAGGCAGGGTCGGTGAGGGTGAGATGCGCGACCGGGTGCAGACGACCGAGTCCCTGGCTCGACACGGTGGCGCACCAGCGGTTCCAGGCGCCCATGTTGGCGGTCAGGGCCGTCGGGTGACCCGACAGGCGCCGCTCCCAGAGCAGGCCGAAATTGGGAAAGAGCACGGCCCCCTCGAGGCCCATCGCCGTCAGCTGCTCGAGGCGGGCGGCCGGGTCCCAGTACTCGGGCGGGAGCTCGTCGTCGTAGGCGTACTCCGGTGGAAGTCCCTGGCGGGCGCGCTCGTGGTGGCGCCCCAGGGCGGCGGTGTCGTGCGGTCGTTGCACGTCGGCCAGGCTCAGTCGCTGCCCTCGCCAGGTGAGCCAGGCGTAGCCGATCTCGTCGTCGACGATCGCCAGCGCCTCCTCTCGAGCCGCCGGGTCGACGTGATCGGCCCAGAGCGATCGGGTCTCGTAGAGGTGCTGGTCCGAATCGATGACGTTCGTCATCGGATCCACTCTAGGTCGCGCCCAAGAGAGAGGCACCTGTCAGTCGCTGCGCCGCTCCTCTTCGCGTGAGACCCCGAGGGACTGGTCGAGCCAGTCGGCCTCGTCGGACGAGTCGGCTGCCTCGCCCCGGACCAGTGGGCGGGCGATGAACTGGTCCTCCTCTGCCAGCTCGTCCTGCTCGAGCACGTCGGCCTCCGGTCGGTCGGCGCCTCCGATCGATCGGATGTGCTCCTCGACGCTCCCACCCTCCGCGGGCTCGTCCTGCTCGAGACGATCGGCTTCGGGCACGGGGTCGGCCCTTGGCACCGCTCGGTCCTCCATCGTGAAAGGCCTCCTCTCGCACCCGTCTCCGCGGGCTCCGGCCACAGTGACCCTTGCGGCAGGGCGCCGGTAGGGCCGTTGGTCCCCCGGAGCTCGGTCGACGCTCACGGGGAGGCGCTCGCCTACGATGCGGATGCCGGGTCCGATCTTCGCGGCGCCGGCGCCGGGCCAGCAAGGGGGGTTCGTCGACATCATGGGCAAGTGGAGAGCCAAGCGCAGATGGGGCCACCACCGGTGCCGTCGGGGCGCGGCGTGACGACGCTGCACGAGGGCCGCTCCGTCCAGGATGACGGCCAGGCACCCATACCTCCGGTCGAGCGGGTGCGTCCCGGCCTGTGGAGCATCCCCGTCCCCCTGCCCAACAACTCGCTGCGCTACGTGCTCGTCTACCTGTTCGAGACCGACCGGGGCCCGTACCTCATCGATGCCGGTTGGAACACCGACGAGGCCTTTGGCGCCCTGCGAGACGGCGTCGAGACCGCCGGCTGTCGGTTGAACGACGTCCAGGGCGTCCTCGTCACCCACATCCATCCGGACCACTACGGGCTGGCGGGCCGGATCCGCGCCGAGTCGGGGGCCTGGGTGGCCCTGCATCCCGCCGACGCCGAGCTGATCCGCGAGCGCTACGACGAGCCCGACGACCTTCTCGAGCGGGTGGCCACGATGCTCCGGCGCGTCGGCGCCCCGGCCGAGGAGCTCGACAGCCTCAAGCTGGCCGCCATGCCGCTGCGTCCGATGGTCGAGACCGTTGCCCCCGACGTCCTCCTCGAGGACGGCGCGCAGCCGGAGGTGCCGGGCTGGGACCTGCGCGCCATCTGGACGCCGGGCCACTCGCCTGGCCACCTCTGCTTCTGGGAGGGGCGCAACGAGGTGATGCTCTCGGGCGACCATGTGCTGCCGAGGATCACGCCCAACATTCCGTTTCATCCGCAGGCCGGGGTCAACCCACTGCGCGACTACCTGCGGTCGCTCGACAAGCTCGATGCCTATGTTCCCGACGAGGTGTTGCCGGCGCACGAGCATCGCTTCGCGGACCTTGGGACGCGGCTCGAGGAGTTGCGCCAGCACCATCGGGATCGATTCGCCGAGGTGTTGGCCGCGATCGATGGGGGTGCACGGACGGCCTGGGACATCGCCTCGAAGATGGCATGGTCGCGTCCGTGGGCAGAGATCGCCGGTTACATGCGTCGCGCCGCGGTCGGCGAGACCATGGCGCACCTCCGTCTGTTGCAGGACGAGGGATGGGTGACCGTCCAGGACGGCGAGCCCTCTACGTGGTCTCGGACGGACGGCTGAGGCGGTTACGTAGACTCTTCTGCCCAGGCTCCGACGGCCTCCGACGCCCGGCCCGCGAGCTCGACCAGAATCCTCGTCGGTTCGGGAGGTAGCAGTGGCGATCGGTATCAGCGAAGCTCACGTCGACCTGGCCAAGGTGGTGCGTTCCTTTCTCGAGGGAGAGGACGCTCAGGGGGCCGCGATCGCTCTGCTCGACAGCGTCGAGGAGCCCGTGCCTCCGTTTTGGGGGGCGATGGCGGAACTGGGTTGGCTGGGCATCCACGTCCCCGAGGCCGAGGGCGGTGCCGGCTACGGGCTCGCCGAGCTGCTGGTCGTGGTCGAGGAGCTGGGTCGCGCACTCGCACCCGGCCCGTTCCTTCCGACGGTCCTCGTCTCGGCCCTCGTCGCCGCCCGCGGGGATGATGCACAACGGGCCCGCTGGCTACCCTCGCTGGTGGACGGCTCCCGGTGCGGGGCCCTGGGTCTACGCGGTGGGGTGACGAGCGATGGAGGACGTCTCTCGGGCGAGGCGATCGTCCTCGGCGGTGGTCTCGCCGGCGCCCTGGCTCTCGTGGTCGGAGACGACGTCGTCGTCGTCGAGCCGTCGACCCCCGGAGTCGCCGTTCGCCCCGCCCCCTCGATGGATCTCACCCGTCGCTCGGCCGTGGTCACGCTGCGCGAGTTCGCGATATCGGATGGTGACGTACTGGAGGGCGGTGCGGAGCACGCGCTGGCGCTCGGCCGGACCCTCGTCGCCGCCGAGGCGGTCGGGGGAGCACGCCGCTGCGTGGAGATGGCGACCGCGTACGCCAAGGAGCGACAGCAGTTCGGACGCCCGATCGCCATGTTCCAGGCGGTCAAGCACCACTGCGCGAACATGCTGGTGGACGCCGAGATGGCGACGGCGGCCGTGTGGGACGCGGGCAGGGCATCGGCGGGCGCCGACCCGGAGCAATTCCGGCTCGCGGCAGCCGTGTGCGCGGGTCGAGCGCTGCCCGCCTTCGTCCGCAACGCCGAGCTCAACATCCAGGTCCACGGAGGAATCGGGTTTACCTGGGAGCATCTCGGTCACGTTCTGCTGCGGCGGGCCGTTGCCCTGGCCTCGGTGGTCGACGCCGCCGAGGCGCACGACGACGTCGCCCGACGATCCCTGCGGGGTGTCGTCCGCGATCACCACCTCGACCTGCCCCCCGAGGCGGAGGCCTACAGGCCCGAGACGAGACGGGCCGCCGAAGCGTTTGCCGGCCTCGAGGGGACCGCCCTCCGGACCCGACTGATCGAGACCGGCTACGTCCAGCCCCATTGGCCCCGGCCGTGGGGTCGAGAGGCCTCGGCCCTGGAGCAGCTCGTGATCGACGAGGAGTTCGCCCGGGCGCGAGTGCGGCGACCCGAGTACGGCATCACGGGGTGGGTGATCCTCACGCTGATCCAGCACGGATCCGCCGATCAGGTCGAGCGATTGGTCCGTCCCACCCTCGAGGGAGCGTTGGTGTGGTGCCAGCTCTTTAGTGAGCCCGACGCCGGATCGGACGCCGCGGGCATCCGGACCCGGGGTGAGCGGGTCGATGGCGGCTGGCTCGTGACCGGCCAAAAGGTCTGGACCAGCGGCGCCCAGCTGAGCCAGCGGGGGCTGGTCACCGTCCGGACCGACCCGAGCAAGCCAAAGCATGCCGGCATCTCGACGATGGTGGTCGACATGCAGGCGGAGGGCGTCGAGGTCCGCCCCCTCCGCGAGGCGACAGGCAACTCCCTTTTCAACGAGGTCTTCTTCAACGAGGTGTTCGTGCCCGACGACGACGTCGTCGGGGCGGTCGACGACGGTTGGACAGTCGCGAGGGCCACGCTGGGAAACGAGCGGGTCAGCATCGGAGGTGGTTCCGGAACCGGCCCGGCTGCCGAGGCCGTCCGGCTCTATCGGCGGCGCCAGGTGGGCGACCCTGTGCTCGAGCGGGAGCTCGGGACGTTGATCGCCGAGGCTCAGGCCATGCAGGCGGTGAATCTCCGGCGTGTCGAGCGGGCCGTCGTGGGAGGGGGACCCGGACCGGAGGGCAACGTGACCAAGCTGCTCTCTGCGGAGCACGCCCAGCGAGTGAGCGACTTTCGAAGGCGGATGATCGGGGGGGAGGCTGCGCTCATGGAGGGCGACGGGCTGACCGTCGGCGTGCCGGTGCTCTTTTGTCGGGCCCTCACGATCGCGGGGGGTACCTCGGAGATCGGCCGCAACCAGATCGGCGAGCGGATCTTGGGCCTGCCGCGCGATCCGCTCGTCAAGTAGACGCGGCCCGGGCGGCTCGCTCGGCGCCTACGAGCCCTGCGGGCGGTCTTGGCCCGTGCGGACCGACTCGGCCGACGACCCCCCATACCGCTCCCGCAGGACGCGCTTGAGCAGCTTGCCCGTCGGCAGGCGGGGGAGTGCGTCGGTGAAGCGCACGGTGCGAGGCACCTTGAAGCCGGCGATCCTCTCTCGGCAGAAGGCCTGCAGCTCGGTGGCCATCGCCGACTCGTCGGCGACCGGGCGGACCGGTTGCACCACGGCGAGCACGGACTCGCCCATCTCGGCGTCCGGCACTCCGATCACGCCGACGTCGGCGACGTCGGGATGCAGGGCGAGAGCGTTCTCGATCTCCTGGGGGTAGATGTTGACCCCGCCGGAGATGATCATGTTGGAGAGCCGATCGGTGAGGAACAGGTATCCGTCGAGGTCCAGGTACCCGACGTCGCCGAGGGTGTTCCACCCCCGATCGTTGTACGCCTCCCGAGTCTTTTGCGGGTCGTTGTGGTACTCGAAGGTGGCCCCGCTCTCGAACCAGATCTGCCCGACCTCGCCGGCCGGCAATTCGAGGCCCGCCTCGTCGGTGATGTGCACCGTGCCCAGGAGGGATTTGCCGACCGTCCCCGGCTTGGCCAGCCACTCCTCGGGACCGACGGCGCAGAAGCCCCCACCCTCGCTCCCGGCGTAGTACTCGTAGACGATCGGTCCCCACCAATCGAGCATGCGCTGCTTGACCTCGATCGGGCAGGGCGCGGCCGCGTGCACCACCGTGCGGAGGCTCGAGGGATCAAACGCATCCCGATCCGCCTGAGCCAGCTTGAGCATCCGCACGAAGTGCGTCGGTACGAACTGCGCGTGCGTCACCTGGTAGCGCTCGATGGCGCGCAGGGCTTCGAGCGGTTCGAAGCGCTCCAGAATGACGACGGTCCCTCCCACCCGCTGTGCCGCCATGGACCACCCGAGCGGTGCCGCGTGGTACAAAGGTGCCGGGCAGAGGTAGACGATGCCGGGCTCGAACCCGTAGACCGATCGCACCAGGGCGTCGAACGCCGTGCCCGTCCCAAACGGATCGTCCCGGAGTGCCGGCATGATGCCCTTGGGTCGGCCGGTGGTTCCGGACGAGTAGAACATGTAGGCGCCCTCGGTCTCGTCGCCCAGCGGCCGGGCCGGATGCTCGGCGATGGCTCGCTCGTAGTCCTCGAAGCCCTCGAGGTGGCCGTCATGGGCGAGCCGCACCTCGACTCCCCGCAGAGCCGGTCCGAGGGACCCGGCGAGCTCGGCGAACCGAGCGGACGTGATGAGCGCGGTGGCACCGCAGTCGCCGAGGATGTAGGCCGCCTCATCCGGGCCGAGGTGCCAGTTGATCGGGGTGTACCGCAGTCCCGAACGCTGCGCCGCCCACGCCGCCTCGAGGTACCCGATGTGGTTGTCGAGCAGGATGGCCACATGGCCACCCCGGGAGATGCCTCGTGAGCGCAACAGCTGGGCGAGACGGCACGAACGGTCCTCGAGCGCACCAAAGGAGAGCGATCGGCCGGAGGAGGCCATGACGATCGCAGCGCGGCCCGGCTCGGAGGCCGCGCTGATCCCGGTGCTCACGGGGAGGACTGGATCGGCGCGGTCGTCGGGGGACTGGTCGTGGTCGGGTTGGTGAGCTGCTCGAAGTCGATCGCACCCCGCGGCGCGGAAGGGTTCGGCTGGACGTTGTAGGCGGAGAACGTGATCGATCCGTTGGAGGAGCCGCCCGTCTGGGAGATCCTCAGGATGTAGGGCTGGCCCGACGCGGCGACGTACACCGTGCCCGACCCTCCGCTCGACTTGTTCTTGAGCACGATCACCTTGCGACCCCGGTACGTGGTCGTCCCGGCGTTGACGACGCTGTTTGCTCTCCCGCCGAGCAGCTGGTTCATGAGCGTCGGGTAGTCGAGGAACTTGCCCAGGGAGGCGAAGTCCTTGTTGGTGACGGGGCCGGCGATCCACTTCCCGGCGAAGAGCTGGGCCGCCGTCGGGCTCACCGTCTGGCTCCAGAACCTCTTGGACGCGCTCATGTAGACGGTCGGACCGAGCCGGATCAGCCTGATCTGTTGCCCGTTGACGGTGACCGAACCCTGCCCGTGGTCGTTGCTCGCGGCGGTGAGGTCGAGCGACGTCGTCTGGTTCCCTTGGACCACGGTGCCGACGACCCTGGCCGAATTGGCGCCCTTGGTGGCCTGTATGGCGGAGGTGAGGAGTTGTGTGCCGTTCTCGGTCGCCGCGCCGGCGGCCGCGGGCACCAGAACCGCAGAGCCGGCGAGAAGGCAGCCCAGGCCCAGGATGATCGGTGCCCGTAGACGGGCGTTGCGATGAGCCGGCATGGTCCTTCCCCCTATGTGCGCGCGGCACGTCTCCCCGGCCAACCCTAATCAGATCGGGCGCACCGTGCGAAGGAGCTGGGTAGAGTCCTTCCGCTCGGACTGAGGATGGAAACGGGAGCCGGGGGAATGCAACCTTTGGTCGAGACCACCGCCGGTGCCGTGAGGGGACGGCGGGAGGTGGGGGGCTCCTCGGGGAGGCTGCTCCACGTGTACCGGGGGGTTCCCTACGCCGCCCCGCCGGTCGGCCCCCTCCGCTTTCGGGCCCCCCGGCCGGCGCCCGCATGGGGCGGGGTGCTCGACGCGTCGTCCTTCGGCGCGTCGCCCTTGCAGTCTCGATCGAACCTGTTCACCGGGGTCGTGCCCGGCAACGTGGTCGGCCGGGTCGACGAGGACTGCCTCACGCTGAACGTCTGGGCACCACGGACCGGAGCCGGGCTGCCCGTCCTGCTGTGGTTCCCCGGTGGTGCCTTCCTCGTGGGCGGCACCTCTGTCGAGACCTACGACGGTGCCACGTTGGCGGCCGACCACAACGTCGTGGTCGTGTCCGCCAACTACCGCCTCGGGGCCCTCGGGTTCCTGTGGCTGGGCGAGCACGGGGGCGAGCGCCTCGGTGCTGTCGGCAACCCGGGCCTCCGGGATCAGCTCGCCGCCATGAGGTGGACCCGTTCCAACATCGAGCGTTTTGGTGGTGACCCACTCAACATCACGGTGTTTGGGGAGTCCGCGGGGGCCGGGTCCCTGCTCCACCTGTCGAGCGTGCCGGAGACCACCGCCCTGGTGCGTCGCTGCGCGCTCCAGAGCCCGGGCGTCGATCTCACGTTGCGGCCCGAGGAGGCCCGCTCGGTGACCGAGACGGTGCTGCACCATCTCGACCTCGGGCCGGGCGACGTGGCCCGCTTGTGGGATGTCCCGTCCGACGCCCTCTTGGAGGCCCAGGAGCGGTCCACTCTCGAGCTCCTTGCCAAGGTGAGCTCCACACCGTTCCATCCGGTCGTCGACGGAGACCTGCTCGGCACGACTCCGTCGGCGGCGGTGGAGGCGGGCGCAGGGTCCGAGCTCGACCTGCTCGTCACCTGGACTCGCGACGAGCTGCGCCTCTTCCCCAACCCTGCGGCCGACGAGGCGAGCCGCGCCGACCTCGTGAGATGGACGCAGCGTTACCTCGGACGGCGGCTCGGCCGCGAACCCGGCACCGGGCGCGCCGACGAGCTCCTCGCCTTCTATGAGGACCGGGTCGCGGGGGGCGGTCCTCAGCGTGGTTCGCGCCTGTGGGCGGCGCTCCAGACCGACGGCACCATGCGTCTCCCCGCCCGGCGGGTCGCCGACTACCACGCCGCCAGCGGTGGCGCGACGACCCTCGCGGGGGAGTTCTCCTGGGCCTCGCGGGCTCGGGAGGGCGAGTGGGAGCGGGGCGCCTTTCACGCCATCGACCTGCCGTTCACCTTCGGGACCTTGGGCCGCTGCGGGTGGGCCGAGTTTCTTGGCGCCGGTCCGGCCGCGCAGAGGTTGGCGCGCCAACACATGGTGGCGTGGACCGCCTTCGCCCAAGACGGGCGCAGCGAGATATCCGGTCTCGGTCCTTGGCCCTCCTACGACACCCGCTCGCGGCGGACCGTGCTGCTCGACGAACCGTGCGCGGTGGTCGAAGACCCGCTCGGGGAGATCGACGAGGCCTGGAGCGGCCTGTGGTCGCCCGAGTGCAGCGCGCGGACCACCGCCTACCGCTGAGCACGCCCCCTCGGCCCCGGGAGGTCGGTCGAGACGACTAGCGGGTCTGCGGCTTCCAGCCAGGACGGGGGTAGAGCGAGCCCTCGCAGATGTACCCCGTCTTGGGCGTGGGGCTGACCCGGGTCCACTTCCCGTTCTTGAGCTGGGCGACGATGAAGCACTTGGAGGGAATGTTCTTGGCCGGGTTGCCGTCGGCGATGAGGCCGTTCGCGTCGAAGCTGGTGATCTTGTCCAGCTGTGCCTCGACCGACGCCCGGGTCGGGTTGGCCCCGGCCGCCTTGAGGGCCTGCACGAACAGCATCGCCGAGGCCCAGCCGTCCACGGAAGGGAGCGGAGTCACCGAGCTGAAGACCTTGGGGTCGACCTGCGTGACCCACTTGTCGAAGAGCGCCACCTCGGGAATGGACTTGGCGTCCTCTCCCTCGTACAGGGAGTCCTGCATTTCGAGGTACATGCCCTCGGCCCCCCCGCCGCTGGCCTGGGACATGTTGTCGATGTAGGCGGCGACGCCCTGGATGTCTACGGGGTGGTAGCCCTGCTGGGCGGTCTCTTGCGCCAGGTTGGCGGCGTAAAAGCCCGCCAGCTGGGAGTCGAAGTACATCTGGATGCCCTGGGACTTCATCTTGAGCACGTCGGCGTTGAAGGTGGACTCGCTGCTCGTGAAGCCGCGCTGGTACCCGATCTTCAGACCCGAGGCCTTCGCCGCGTTGTTAAACAGCCCCTGGGAGGCGATCGCCGAGGCCGCCGCGACGGTGTAGAGGATGCCGATGTGCTGGGACTGGTTGGGGAAGGCCTTCTTGGCCCACAGGAAGGGCCCGGTCGGGTAGTCGTTGTTGGCCGTCGGGGCCGGGCTGTAGAGGTTCGGGTCGACCGACAGAGTCAGGGCCAGCGGCACGGTGACGTCGGGCAACTTGGCCTGGTCGATCGCCTTCTGCTCCGGACCGTCGAGCAGTGAGAAGCCGCCCACCATGGCGAAGTCGCTGCTCGCGATGTTGTCGGCCTCGGTTGCCACCGTGGCCGAGTTGAATTGGCTGTCCTGCGCGTCGAGCTTGATCTTGCGACCGTTTACTCCGCCTTGGGAGTTGATGTAGTTGAAGTAGGCCTGGGTGCCGTCCTGGGCCGACTTGAAGAGCCCGGGCACCGGCGAGGTCAGGTCGTCGATCTGCCCGACCGTGATCGTGGTCTTGGTGATGCCCGGGCTGGTCGGAGCCGACGAGTCGGCGCCGGCAGACGCCACCGGCAGCATCGCGGTCGCCGAGAGTGCCGCGGCCGCGATGATTCCCCCTCGAATCACACGCATTCTTGAACCCCCTTTGCGTGCCGCCCCCGGCGGGCCGAGGGCGTTTCCGCAACGTAACAGAAACGAGACCGCCATGTGCCGCGCGGGCGAGCTCAGAATGCGTCGGGGTCCTGGCGTACCGATTCGGGCACCGGATGGCGATAGAGCTCCGACGCGTTTTGCCACGTGATCCTGCGCACCTCGTCCTCGGGCAGCCGACCGATCTCCCGCTCGATCACGACCTGAGTCTCGGGCCAGGTGGAGTCGGCGTGCGGATAGTCGGACTCGAGCAGGATGTGGTCGACGCCGATGCGGTCGCGCTGGACGAAGGCGGAAGGGTCCTCCACCGCGCAAAACCAGAAGTTTCGTCGGAACACCTCGGCCGGCGTGAGCTCGCCGGACCACGTCCCGTACATGGAGCTGTAGCGCTCCATGTGGTCCAGCCGGTCGAGCAGCGACGGCACCCAGCCGATTCCGCCCTCGGAGAGACAGATCTTGATCTCGGGGTAACGGACGGGGATCTGCGAGAAGAGCCAGTCGACGGCGGCGAAGATGGCATAGGCGAAGAACAAGACCCCCGGCACGTCCGGGGGCGCGTCGGGCGTCGTCGAAGGCGACGAGCCCGACGAGCCGATGTGGAGGTTGACGACCGTCTCGGTCTCGGCACAGGCCCGGAGGAGGGGATCCCAGTGTCCCGAGTGGATCGTGGGCAGACCGAGCTTGCTCGGGTCCTCGCTGAAGGTGACCGCCTTGAAGCCCCGCTCCGCGTTGTCCCTCACCATCTGCGCTCCGACCTCGGGATCGAGGAGCCAGGGGATCTGGCAGGGGATGATGCGCTCGGGATACGGGCCGGCCCAGGCCTCGAGGTGCCACTGATTCCACGCCTTGACGGCGGCCATCGCGAGCTCGGGGTCGTCGACGGTGAGCTGGAGGCGCTGGCCGGCGAATCCGGGCAGGAAGGACGGGAAGTTGAGCGAGGCGTAGACGCCGTTGACGTCCATGTCGGCGATCCGGTGCTCGATGTCGTAGGCGCCGCGCCGCATCTCGTCGAAGCGGGTGGGCTCCATGCGCCACTCCGAGACCGGCCGCCCGACCACGGCGTTGAACCCGACGTTGGGCAGCTCGTGTCCGTCGTACAGCCACACCTGGGTGCCGTCGTCCTTCTCGACCACCCGTGGCGCACGGTCGTCCAAGGTCTTGGGCACCCGACCCTCGAAGGTGTCCGGTGGCTCGACGATGTGGTCGTCAGCGGAGATCACCGTGTACCTCCTGGCCGCCCGCGGAGGGTCCGGCAGAAGCGTCACGGTCTTGTCGGCGTTGCGCCCGCCGACGGTGAAGTCCTTGTTGGATGTCAGGTCCTCGATGTTGAGCACGGCCGGCTCCCTTCCATCGGAGACGCCTCCGTCCGAGACGTCGGGTCTGTCCGAGACATCGGGTCAATCCAAGACTTCGGGCTCTTCGCGCAGGAGCATGCGGACCGCACCGGCAAAGTAGACGTCGGAGCCCCGTTCGAGAATCGACCGCTTCATGCCGATCAGTACGCCCGGGTCGATGTCGAGTGGCCGGCGGCCCAACAGCATGACGTCGTAGGCCATCCGGCAGGCGCGGTCGATGGTGGCAGCCCGGAAGGTCGCCTCTTCGACCGTCGGTCCGGTCACGATCACGCCGTGACTGGCCAGCACGATCACCGACGCCCCGCCGATGTCTCGTGCCAGGCGCTGGCCGAGCTCGGCCGAGTCGATCTCCCCGCTGTACTCGGGGACGAGGGCCAGGTCGCCGTAGAACGCTGCGCCGCTCTGATGGACGATCTCGGGCAGGGCTCCGACTGCGGCCAGGACGCACACGTGGTAGGGGTGATTGTGGATCACCACTCGGGCGTCGGGCCGCGCCCGGTGCAGTTCGGTATGGATGTGGATCGCGGGCGTGACGTCCCAGCGTCCCGCCACCCGTCTCCCGTTCTCGTCGACCTTGCAGATGTCGGAGCCGCACAGCTCGCGCCACCAGAGACCCCAGGGGTTGACGAGCAGGTCCTCCTCGCCCGGTCGCTGCCAGGTGATGTGGCCCGAGATGTTCTCGGCGAACCCCGTCCGGGCCAGGATGCGGAAGGCGCAGGCGAGCTTCTGCTCGTCGGAGAGGTCGACGCCGATGGGGGGAACCACCGAGGGCTCCCAGACCTCGAGGCCTCCTCGGCGCACGTGGGGGCTTCCCTGATCGATGGCGGTCATGGATTCCTCCTCAGGGGGTGATCGTGCGAATTGGGGATCCGTGTGCAAAGGCCACGATGTCCTCGACGATCTCGCGAAAGAAGAGCTCGTACGTCTTGTCCGACACGTAGCCGAGGTGCGGCGTGGCGAGGACGTTGGGCAGGCTCCGCAAGGGGTGGCCCTGGGGGAGGGGCTCCGTGTCGTAGACGTCCAGGGCGGCCCCGGCGATCGTGCCGGCGGAAAGCGCCTTGACGAGCGCGGTCTCCTCGACCACCGGGCCCCGCGAGGTGTTCACGAGCACCGCATCGGGCTTCATGGCCCGGAGCTCGGGCGCGCCGACCGTTCCCCGGGAGCGGTCGCTCAGTACGAGATGCACGGTGATGACGTCTGAGCTCTCGAACAGCTCTGCCTTGGTGACCCGGCGTGCCCCGACCCGCTCGGCCCGATCCGCCGCCAGGTTCTGGCTCCATGCCACCACGGACATCCCAAAGGCGAGACCGACTCGAGCCACCCGTGAGCCGATCCGCCCCAGGCCGACCACGCCCAACTGCCTGCCCTTCAGGTCCCCCCCGACCGAGGTCTGCCATCCGCCGGTGCGTACGGAAGCCGCCTCCTCCGGCAGGTGGCGCAGCAGACCCAGGATGAGCGCCCAGGTCAGCTCCACCGTGGGTTCGATGTAGCCGCCCGTGCCGCAGACGGTGACACCCTGGGCATGCGCCGCGGCCAGGTCGATCGCCGCGTTGAAGGGACCGGTCGTCACGAGCAGCCGGAGCCGGGGTAGCCGTCGCAGGAGCTCGCCGTCGAAGGACGTCCGTTCCCGCATGGCGACCACGACGTCGGCCGCGGCGAGTCGCGACGCCAACTCCGCCCGGTCGTCAATATGGTGGCCGATCACCTCCACCTTGGCGATCGCCGTCACGGGAGACCAGTCGGCGCCGGACAGCGCCACGCCCTGGTAGTCATCGAGCACGACCACCCTCATGCACGCGCCCCCTCGGCCCGCATCGCGTGCCGTCGCCGCACCATCCCCACCACCGGGATAAACAGTACGCCGCCCGGCTGTCGGCTATCCGCAGGCCGCCGGGTCTGGCGTCGGTTCGCTCATCGGTGCGCGGTCAGCGACACGAGCGAGAGCTCGCCCACCTGGGTGTAGGTGGACGAGCCAAATGGCGTGGAGGTCCTGATCGTGAGGTCCTGCCGGAGGCGGAGCGGGAGGCCGGTGCGGGCGTCGACCCAGACCTGGGCCTTCTCGGTTCCGCGCTGGGCGCCCGAGTCCTCGCGTCGGCGGAGGAAGTGTGCGGCGCGCACCTTGACGCCGCCGATCGGCACCGTCGTGTAGCCAAGCAGACGGTAGGGACCCGACGTCACGGTATGTCCCTTGATTGAGCTGTTCGAGCCGTAGCAGCGCGAGTGCCACTGCTGGCCCGGGGAACCCGCGGCGGGGAGAGCCATCGACCCGCCGACGCAGGTGAAAGACGTCAGGTTGGTCACGTCGAGCGGTCCGACCGACCACACTTGCCAGGTCTGGCCGCCGGCCTCCCACAGGTTGCCGTCGTGACGGCAGTAGCGCCAGGTCTGCCAGTGGTGGGTGCTGTAGTCGAGACGAAAGATCCAGCAGTTGGCGCCTTGGAGGGTGACGGAGCCCGGCATCGTGGGGCCCTCGGACTGGGACAGCGGCGGCAGGGACAGCGTCTCGGTGCCCGATCCTGCATAGCGGTAGACCCCCGGTGCCGGTCGATCCGCTCCGGGCGCGCCTCCCGTTGGTCCGAGCCGGCTCTCGGCCTGGTTCATCGTGACCTGTGTCGCCTTGCCGGTCGTCAGCCAGACCACGAGGACCGCTATGGCCAGTAGGAGGAGCGCCCCCATCAGGATCCAGGGCCAACGCCGTCGTCGGCGCCGTCCCTGACCCGCCGGGCCCTGCCGCATCGTGACCCCGCCCCTCCTCGTGGTGTCGTCTCGTCCGCCACTGTGGTCTCGCCGCCGGCACTGCCGCCAGGGACGAAGGTCCGATCTCCGGGGCAATCCGTGCTGGACCGCCCTTCGGTTGGCCGAGCCGGGATCTCCCGGGCTGGACGTCACCTACGATCCAACGCCGTGGCTCGCACGCCGATGGCCGGACAGGGCTTCTACAACGAGCACAGCCTGCACCAGCGCAACGTTGCCGCGGCGGGTACGGCGATGCTCCGTCGGGCGGCGTCGAGCGTCGGCAACGAGCTGGCGTCGGGCCTCGGTTCGGGTAGCTCAGACCCGCCGGCCGGTCAGCTGGTGCTGGTGGACTACGGATCCTCGCAGGGGGCCAACTCGGTCGAGCCGGTCAGGACGGCGATCGACGCATTCCGAGACACCGAGGGACACGGATCGTGGCCGGTCACGGTCGTCCACCTCGACCTCCCGGAGAACGACTGGACCTCGCTGTTCGAGCTGGTCGGCGACCCGGCGTCTAGCTATCGCCGGGGGGAGGACGACGTCTTCACGTTGGCGGCCGGCGTCTCGTTCTTCGAGCAGGCCCTTCCCGCAGGCTCGGTTGGCCTGGGATGGTGTTCGATGGCGGCTCACTGGGTGGTCGACAGCGGATGTTCGCTCGAGACGCACGTCTTGCCCGCCCTCGCTCGGGGATCGGATCGGGAGTGCTGGTCCGTGGCCGCGAACGACGGCTGGCGGCAGTTTCTTGTCCATCGACAGTCCGAGTTGCGCCGCGGCGGTCAGCTGGTGGTCAACGTGCCCGTCGCCTCGCCTCGGTACCTCCCGTTTTTCGAGCTCTTCGAAGGATGTGTCCGGGCGGCCCACGACGAGGGAGTGGTGGCACCCGAGGAGTTCACCTCGATCGTCGTGCCGATCTTCCACCAGACCGCGGACGAGTTGCTCCGGCCAATTCGAAGGAACGAGTCGGAGCTGGACGTCGTCGAGACCGAAGCGCAGGTGGTGGCCGATCCCTCCTACGCCGTCTACGCCCGGGACGGGGATCGCGAGAGCTTCGCGGACCGAGCGACCGCCACGGCGCGGGCGTGGTCGGAGGCCTGCTTCGCGCAGGCGCTTTCCCCGGCACGCAGCGAAGGAGACCGCCGGGACGTGCTCGATGCCCTCTATTCGCGGCTGCACCGACGCCTCGCCGCCGATCCCGAGGCCGGGCGCTTCGACTGGGAGATGCTGCTCCTCCGACTGCGCCGTCGATAGTTCCGAGCGTGCGTCGAGCGCCCGTGGGACAATTGCCCCATGGCTGAATCCGACGAATCCGACGCCGCAGTTCCGGAAGGACCCTCGGCGTCAACTCCAGACGCCAAGAGCGAGCAAGGCGAGCAAAGCGCGCCGGACACGAGCGAGCCGGTCGCCAGCGAGGCGGTCGCCAGCGAGCCGGCCACCAGCGAGCCGGCCACCAGCGAGCCGGTCGCCAGCGAGCCGGTCGCCAGCGAGCCGGCCACCAGCGAGCCGGCCGCCGACGAGCCCGTCACGAGTGCGCCGGCTCCCACCCCCGGATTTGGACCCGCGCCTCAGGTGGCCGGCCTGAGTCCCGGGGTGGTCACGTATCGGCTGGTGGCCAGCGTTTTCGGAGTGGCGGCGGGGGCGCTCGGCTTCATCGGGTTCTTCCTGGACTTCTTCAGCCGGAGCGGGACGTCACTCTCCTCGGCCAGCTCGGGCTGGTTCGACCTCGTTCCGATCTTCCTCGGCATCGCCACCCTTGCCATTCTGGTCCCCAGGTACGCGTTCGCTGCTTCCGGCCTGGGACTCGGGAGCCTCGGAATCGCCTTCGGGATCCATGGCCTGGCAGCGGGCCTGGCGTCTCAGGTGTCGCGAGCCCAGGGTGCCACCCTCGGCTACGGGATCGGCTTCTGGTGCATCGTCATCGGCAGCGGGGTGCTCTCCCTGGCCTGGGTCGCCCTCCTCGCCGAGAGGATTCGGCCGCTCGACCGCTGACGCGGCGAGGCTGCCCGCCACCGCCCCCTGGACAACCTGCTAGAACGTGTTCTAGAATCTGTTCCAGTATTGGGGGTGGTGCTTCGATGACCACAGTGTTCTCACCGATCGAAGAGGCGCTCGACGACCTCCGCCTCGGACGCATGGTGGTCGTGTGCGACGACGAAGGCCGGGAGAACGAGGGCGATCTCACCCTTGCCGCGCAGTTCGCCACGGCCGAGACGATCAACTTCATGGCCAGGGAGGGTCGCGGGCTGATCTGCCTGGCCATGACGCCCGGCCGCTGCGACCAGCTGGGGCTCCCGCTCATGGCGGCCAAGAACGAGTCGAGGTTCGAGACGGCCTTCACCGTCTCGATCGAGGCCAGAGAGGGCGTGACCACGGGCATCTCTGCCGCCGATCGCGCCAGGACGATCCAGGTCGCCATCGACCCCGACGCCCGCCCGACCGATCTCGTCCAGCCCGGTCACGTCTTCCCGCTCAAGTCCAAGCCCGGCGGCGTCCTCGAGCGCGCCGGACAGACCGAAGCCGCCGTGGACCTGGCGAGGCTCGCCGGGCTCATCCCCGCCGGCGTCATCTGCGAGATCATGAATGACGACGGCACCATGGCCCGGGTGCCCGACCTCGTGACGTATTGCTCCCGGCATGACCTCAAGATGGTCACCGTCGCCGACCTCATCGCCTACCGCAGGGCGCACGACGTCTTGGTCTCCAGGGTCGTCGAGACGTCGCTGCCGACGCGCTTTGGCATCTTCACGATCGTCGGCTACGAGAGCTCGACGGATCGTACGCCACTCGTAGCCCTGGTCAAGGGGGATGTCGATGGTGCGTCCGACGTGCTCGTGCGGGTGCACTCGGAATGCCTGACCGGGGATGCGTTCCACTCCCTGCGCTGCGACTGCGGCGAGCAGCTCGAGACCTCGATGGCCATGATCGAGGCGGAGGGCAAGGGCGTCGTGCTCTACCTCCCGCAGGAAGGCCGCGGCATCGGCCTGCTCGACAAGCTCCGGGCCTACCAGCTCCAAGACGGCGGGCTGGATACGGTGGAGGCCAACCTCGAGCTCGGCCTGCCGGTCGACCTCCGCGACTACGGGATCGGCGCCCAGATCCTGGCCGACCTCGGGCTCACCACGATCCGGCTACTGACCAACAATCCAAAGAAGATCCACGGGATCGAGGGCTTCGGCCTCACCGTCACCGCCCAGGTGCCGATGACCGTCGCCGCGAACTCTCACAACGTGCGCTACCTCGAGACCAAGCGACGCAAGCTGGGGCACACACTGCACGTGCGGGCCGTCGGCCCGGAGGAGCCGATCACCGTGGACCGTCCCTAGAGAAGGTGGCCATGGGTGGGGATCCCTCGGAGGCGTCGTTCAGGGCAGGGCCTGCATGGATCCACGATCCGGTCCCAGACCGGATCGCCCCCGAGCGTCTCGACCGGATCATGCTGCTCGGGACGCCCACCACCCTCCCGGATGGCTCGACGACGGGAATGGTCCCGGCGGGACCGCAGGCCCACCTTGCCGTCCAGGGGTCCGAGACGACCCCGCTTCCGACCCATTTCCACGGAGTCGACCAGTTCCAGGTGTTCGTCCAGGGTGGTGGGGTGGTGGGCCGCCACCGGGTCCGCCGCGGTGTGGTCCACTACGCCGACCGCGACACCGTCTACGGCCCACTGTGCCCTGGGCCGGAGGGCATGGCGTATCTCACGCTCCGCCCGGCGCACGACCCGGGTGCCTCCTTCATGCCGGACGCCAGGGAGGTATTGGCCCTCCGTCTCGCACGCTCGTCGCGCTCGCCCGTAAGCCGCAGGAATCTCTCGGTCGACCTGCTCGACCAAGCCCCAGCCGTCCGCCCGGAAGCCGGGCCGATCCGTGATGCGTGGGTCTCCTTGCTCACGGGCGACGATGGGCTGCGGGTCGCGCTGGGCACCTGGGCAGCGCGCCAGACCTTCGATACCGGCACGGTCCGCGGCTCGGGTGGCTACGTCCTGTCGCTCGAAGGCTCGGTGGAAGTCCGGGACGGAGGGGCGGAGGCAGTCGCCCTAGCCTGGATCCCACCGAGCGGCTCGGTGACCGGGCGAGCCGGGTCGGGCGGGTGCCGTCTGGCCCTGCTGCAGTTCCCGTTGACCACCTCCCGCGAGGAAGCCTGAGCGCGCACCAGGGAACGACGGAACCTTTTGCTCGCCTCGAGCGTCTCTAAGACGTGGCGCTCGGCCTGTCTCTGCAAGATCCTCTCTCTTCGCGGCACCCGGAGAGCCGGCAAGACCCGGGGTCTCTGCAATATCTCGGTGCCGTGCAAGATCCCGATTTAGGCTGGCGATGGTGAGCGTGCTCGACGAGAGAGGACCCGCCGCCGGGGATCGGACGGAGGCTCGCCGCAACGATGTGGCCGAGCTCTTTGCAGGCCTCGTCGATGCCGTCGCTGACGTCGTGCTGGTCGATCGCAGGGTCGTCGAGCTCGCGGTGGCCGCGATCATGGTCGAGGGCCACCTCCTCATCGAGGACTACCCGGGCCTCGGAAAGACGACCCTTGCCAAGGCGCTTGCAGCTGCGACGGGACTCGACTTCCGCCGGGTGCAGTGCACGGCGGATTTGCTTCCGGCGGACGTGACCGGTGCCCTGGTCTTCGACCCGGGTGCCCGGGAGCCGGTCTTCCGGCCCGGGCCGGTCTTTGCCAACGTCGTCCTGGCCGATGAGCTCAACCGGGCATCCTCCCGCTCGCAGTCGGCCTTTCTCGAGGCGATGGAGGAGTACCAGGTCACCGTGGACGGGAGGACGTACGACCTCCCGCGGCCGTTCATCCTGATCGCCACGCAGAACCCGTTCGACGAGGCCGGCACGATGATGATTCCCCAGAGCCAGCGTGACCGGTTCCTCGTCCGCCTCTCGCTCGGGTATCCGACGCCCGAGCGCGAGCACGAGCTGCTCGTCCACGGCGACCGCTCCGGATTGGCCGCCCGGGTGCCGTCCATCGACGCCCCGCGTCTCGCATCGATGCAGGCTGCAGCCCGCGGGGTTCACGTCTCGCCGGCCGTGGCCGACTACGTCGTCGGGTTGGCCGAGGCCACCCGGCGCCACCCGAGCGTCCTCGTCGGGGCGTCGCCGCGAGCCGGCCTGGCCGTCATGCGGACCGCCGGTGCGCTCGCCGTCGGCTCCGGTCGTGACTATGTGTCGCCCGACGACGTACAGGCCGTCGCCGCTCCGGCCTTGGCCCACCGCCTGGTTCTCACCCCTGAGGCGGTCCTCACCGGCACCGATTCCCTGGACGTCGTCCAGGACGTGCTGCTCCGAGTGCCGGTGATCGCGGACCGGCACGCCCGCGTCCGCGCGACTGACGGGCCTCCCAACCGGTCCCGTCGTCGCACGCCGTGAACGCCACACCGCCGTCGGATGCGCCACGAGTCGTGCGTCCCACCGGGCGCGGGGCGGTGGGCCTGCTGGCCTGGGCGGGTGCAGTGGTGGTGGCCATTGTCGGGCCATCGTCGGCGGGGACCGGTCTCTGCGCCGCCTTGACCGTCGCCCTGGGCCTCGCGGTGGCCAGCGTGCTCATCGCCACTCGAAGGACTGCCGGAAACCTGCAGAGCGTCCTCGAGGGTCACACCCTCGTGGCCCGAGGCCACGACGCCTTCATCGCACTCCGTCTGGCAGGTGTCGCGCCGGCTCTTGGATGCCGGCTCTGCCTCGATCGCTCCTCCGTTCGTTGGGCGCGTGGGACCCGCAGTCCGAGCACGGAGGACCGGACGACGAGGGCGCCGCGCCTCGCCCCGCCGGCCGACGGGCGGCTCCGCGTCGCGGGGAGCCTGTCCGGTGCGCCGAGCGCGCGCATCGTCGTTCCGACACGGCACCGAGGCGTCTATGTGTGCCGCGGCGTGGCGCTGTGGATGTACGACCCTCTCGGACTGTTCGGCGTCCGTCTGGCAGGATTCCCGGACCTGGTTGTGGTCGTGCATCCCGTGCCGGTGCGCTCCGACCGGATCCCGGCGTCGCCGACTCCTCACGGGAGCCTCCACGACGGCATGGCCCTCGCCAACCCGACGATGTCGCCGGCGCGATCCGGCGGTGCCGACGCGGTCGGTGTCCGCCCGTACCGGGCGGGGGATCGCTGGTCCTCCGTGCATTGGCGAGGACTCGGGAGCACATGGCCCCTCCTGGTCTGGGACTTGGGCGACTCGGGGACCGGAACCCCCCACCTCGTGCTGGACGATCGGGCCGGCGTGCACCGGCGCGTCTCCTTCGAGGCGGCACTCGACTTGGTCGTCGGGCATGTGGCCACGAGGCCATCAAGCGCTCCGCCCATGGTGTTGCGCTCGTTGGCGTCCGCCGACGCCGTGCTGGTTGCCGGCGGGTCACCGAGCGAGTCGCTCCTGAGATGGTTGGCCGCGATCGAGCCTCGCCGGACGAGCACCGTGGGACCGCGGGCAACCCGATCATCGGGCGGTGCCGGCCCGGGGGACGTGGTGGTCACGACCGTGACCGGCGCGAGGTCGCTCGGAGAGCTCGAGCGGCGAGGCGTACGTCTCGTGGTGGCCGAATGATCCTTGCTCGAACGGGCGCAGGCCGCTCGCGGTCCGTTCGTCTCGTCTGGGCCGACGAGGCGCTGGGCGCCGGCCTCGCATTGATCGGAGCCGTGGCGCTGTTCCGGGTGCTCGTGGATCCTGCCTCTCAATCGTTGGGATCCCTATGCGCCGGTGCGGCCGCCGGCTATGCCTCGGGCTGGTGGATCGTCCGGAGTCGCCACCGGGTGGTGGCGGCAGCCGTCAGTGTCGCCGTGCTCGTGGTGGTGCTCGTCGAGGCGGGCGTCGCACCTCCCTGGCATCGAGTGGCGGTCGAGCCCGGGGCCTGGCACCAGGTGGGCAAGAGCCTCGGGACGAGCGGCGGCCGGGCCCTGCTGGCTGCGTGCGTGCTGGCCTCTGCCGCGGCCCTCGTCGAGCGGGCCGCCTTCGGGCTCCGCGGCGGCGGCCGCGGCCCGGCCCCGCGTGCCGGGCTGGCCGTGGCCCCGGTCCTGGCGTTGGTGATCTGGTCGCTCGCCGTGCACGACGGCATCGGCGGCGCTCTGCTCGCCGGTGCCACGGTCCTTGTCGGAGGGGCGTCGTTGCTGGTCGGCGACGTGCGCGCAGACCAGTCGGCCCACCCCCCTCCCAAGGAGCAACGGCGGTCGGGTGGGTTCCGCAGGTGGTGTCTCGTGGCCATCGCCGTCCTCTTGCCGCCACTGACGGCCCTCTCGCTGGCCGCGGCCGCCGGCGCGGGGATCGGCGGAGGGATCGAGATGTCCGCTCCCGCGCCAGCGAGCGCTCCTACTGCTGAGGCCCTCACGAGCAACGTGGTGGGCTTCGCGGACCGACACCCCGACGTCGTCCTCTTCCGGGCCCGGATGACGGCGCCGACCTACTGGCAGGTGGCCATCTTGACCAGGCGAGTCGGCGACGGCTGGCGCGCCTCGCCGGGGCTCACCCAGGCCACCGCTCGAGCCGACTCGCCGGCCGATCCTTCCCCGTCGTCTCACGCATCGGGCAACCGGTCCCGCCTGGTCGCCCGGGTGACGATCGCGTCCTACGCCGGCCGGCTGGTCCCGGTGCCGATCGATACCGTCTCGGTGTCCCGAGGGTTCCGCCCGGTCGGCGGGTCGGTCGTGCAGTCCCGTCCGACGGTCCCCGGACAGCGCTACACGGCGTCTGCGATCCTGCCGGTGGTCGTCCCGTCATCGCGGGTCGCCGAGGGTGGGTCAACGAGTCCGGCCGACCAGCGGCAGGTGGAGCAGGCGTCGGTGGTGCCGCCCATGCCCCAGGAGGTCCGCGCCCTCGCTCGACAGGTTGCCGACGGATCGACGGACCCCCATCAGGTCGTGCAGCGCCTGGTGGACTGGTTCCGCTCGGGCCGCTTTCGCTACACGACGGCGCCACAACCGCCGGCCCCGGCGGGGGAGTCGCCCGTGGGGCTCTTCTTGACCGACACGAGGACCGGCAATTGTCAGACCTTCGCCGACGCCTTCACCCTGATGGCCCGCTCGCTCGGCATCCCGACGCGGGTCGCCGTCGGGTTCACGGCGGGCTCCCGCTCGCCGGACGGGACCACGACGATCACGGGAGCCGATGCCCACGCATGGCCCGAGGTGTACCTGGGTGGAGCAATCGGGTGGATGTCCGTCGAGCCCGCGCCCGTCGCCTTGGCGGGATCCGCCATCCCCCTCGGAGTGCTCGGGCCGGGCGGCCTGGGGACACCCCATACCCGTCTGCCCGCGCCGACCGCCAACCCCGTCCCGACCACGATCCCCACTCCCGCGACGTCGCCCTTCTCGTCGTCACCCGTTGCCAACGCGCCACAGCGGGGGACCTCGCCGGAGGCTCACCCCTCCCGTCGGGGTCACGGCGCCGTGGTCCTCTGGGCGGCCCTGGTGGTCGCCGGGGTCGGCGCCGTCCTCGGCGCAATCGTCGGCGTCGCGGCGGTCCGGCGGCGGCGGCATCGGCGATCCGGCGCTCGTGGACTGGCTGCCGTGGACGATGCCTGGATGGAGTGCGAACGCTCCTTCGACCGGGTTGGCGCACCCCGTCGCGCGAACCGGACGCCGCTCGCCCACGTCGACCAGGTGCGGCAGCTCATGGGCATCGACGTCGAGCTCGACCGGACCCACCGTGAAGCGAGGAGCTCCGACGCGTCGACGTTGCGGCAACTGCGTCGGGCCCTCGAGGCGGCCGGCCACGTCGCCCAATGCGAGCAAGAAGCCCGCTACAGCTGCCGGCCCGTCACCGACGACATCGTCCGGCGCGCCGCGGCCGCAGGAGGTGAGGTGGTGCAGGCGTTCAAGGACCGCCGGGTGCGCACCATGGCCCGCCATCTGCTCCGGGCGGGCACAGGGACGCACATCGATGGAACTCCCGAGGACCCTCGTGCGTCAACAAGGTGTGGAGCACTCGAGGGAGAAGGGGCTCGCCGTGGCGCAGCTCGAGCCGGTGTCTGAGGATGACTGGCCGGGGGTCGGGAACGATCGGAGCGAGCCCACCCTCATGGGCTCGCAGCCGAGTGCGGAGATCGAGGAGCTGTACCGCTGCCAGCGACTGCCGATGCTCCGCCTCGCCCGTCTGTTGACGGGTTCTTTGGCGGTGGCCGAGGAGCTGGTCCAGGACGCCTTCATCAAGTTCTCCCGATCGCACGGAAGGAAGGACGAGCCGGCCGCCTACCTCCGGGTCATCGTGGTCAACCTGTGCCGGTCACAGCAGCGACGCACCCTGTTGGAGCGGCGACTCGTCCCCAAGGCGCCACTGCTCTCGGGAATTCCCGAGATCGACGAGACCTGGGACCTCGTCCGGCGGCTGCCGTTCCGACAGCGGGCTGTGCTCATGCTCCGCTTCTACGAGGACCTCTCCGAGGCCGAGATCGCCGCCGTCCTCGGATGCCGGCCCGGCACGGTCAAGTCGGCACTGCACCGCGGGCTCGCGACGCTGCGGAGGAAGCTCACCGATCCCCTCGAGGGCGGGGAGGAGGCAAGGGCCGATGGCTGAGCACGACCGCCTGGAGCGTCGACTCCGACGAACCTTCCAATGGATCGCCACCAACCCCGACGAGGCGCGCCCTTCGCCGGGCATGCCGGAGAGATCCGGCGATCGGGGCGTCATCGGTCGCGGCGAAGAGCCCGGCCTCTACCTGGACGACCCACCACCGGCGCGCTCGGGGCGACGATTCGGGCGAACCGCGGTGCTCATCGGTGTCGCGGCCGTGTTGGTGGTGGCCGCCGGGGTGCCCCTCGGGCTCGTCGCGGCGAGCACCGGCAGCAGCGGCTCGGGAGAGCACGGAGAGGCTCGGAGCCACCATTCCACGGGGCCGACGGACGCGGCCGCCAAGACCCAGGTGGTCTCGGCGCTGAGCGCTACGACCAACGCCGGCAACTGGGACATCTCGTACGACTACAGCGAGGTGTTGGGGTCCAACGAGACGCCACCGCAGACGGGGGTCGTGTGTCAAGTCGGGCCGACCGGCTCCTCGTGCGCACCCGAGGCGACCTCCACCTCCCAGGGTGTCACGGTGACCGGGAGTGGCGTCATCGACGTCAATCCCAAGGCGATGGTGACGACGGCCAACGTCAGCAACTTCGGCAGGGTCGTCGTGCGGCTCAACTCGACGACCGTCTGGGAGATCACCGGGGGTGACAGCGGAGGATTGGCGCCCGACTCACCCAACTCGCAGGGTTTCGGACAGGACCTGCCCGGGTATGCGGGCCTGGTCGAGGGCACCCTCGGGACGCGCGAAGGTGCCGTCGCCATGTTGGGGCTCGGCAGCCCCAACGGCTACCTCGAGCTGGACCAGAACGCCATCGTCGGCGTGTCGCCGACGGGGACCGGGTCCGTGGACGGCAAGCCCGTGAGCCAATACCACGTGTCGGTGCAGCCCGACCAGCTGGCCAACGATCCGAGCGCGAGCCCCCAAGAGGTGAGCACGATCCAGGCCGCGGTCACGACGCTCCAGGGCGCGGGGCTGTCGGGCACTACCGCCGACGTCTCCGTCGACGCGCAGGGCTTCATCGTCCGGTCCGTCACGACCTACCAGTTTTCCGACGGTGGATCGGTCACGGTACAGGGCGACTTCAGCAATTTCGGATGTGCGGGTACCGTGCTCATGCCCGGCCAGAGCGGACCTACGGCGCCCCCCGCCGACTGCGTCTCGCCGGACTCGCCGCAAGGCTCGACGACCACCACCGTCCCGAGCTCCACCACGACCACCGCGCCGGCCACGACGACCACGAGCCCGAGCACCAGCACCTCGACGCCCCCCGCGTCGACGACCACCACGCGTCCGAGCTCCTCGACCACCACCCCCACCACCACGACGCCCGCCACGGCCACGACGGGGATCGCGCCTCCGACCACGTCCAGCGGGGGGGTGTCCTCCCGGACCTCGACGACGATCTCCTCCTCTTGAGCCGTCGACGCTGTCGAAGTGGGCAGCGGCCGTGCTCGCCCGGAGCCGCTCCGGGTCGAGCGGGCGCCGGACGCCATCACCGGGAGTTTGGTGGCGGCGTCGTCCAGCTCCTGCGCACGCGCCCAACGACTGTGGCTCGTTGCGGGCTACGTCCGGCGCCGCACCTTGGCCCGCCTCCCCGGGCGGCGATCGCGAGCGTCCCACCGCGCCCCGGCCCCGAATTGGATCGCATTGGTCGAGGTGGTCGGTCGTGGCGAGGCGTCCCGCACGGCCGGGACCATCATCCTCTCCGATGTGCTTGCACAGCGTCGCCTGCATCTCGGCGACGTTGACCCGGCGGACGTCCTCGTCACGGAGGCGGTGACCCCTCACGGGGAGGGCCTGTTGTTCTCCGTCCGAAGCTCGGTCCTTCGGAGTGGGCCCCGGTGGCTCGCACGGAGGATCGGTGCGACGCTCCTGGTGCGCATCAGGGGGGGCATTCGACGACCCTCGCGTGCGGGGACGGACTGCGACGACCCTCAATACCGCGGCCATTCCTCGGGCACGAGATCCTCCAAGACAGGGGGGTGATGCTGCCGGAAGAGCGGCGCAAGCGCGCCGTGGTATCCGAAACGGCCGACCAGCGGCATATTGCACCGGTTGATCGCGGGATCCTCCACCCTGTGCCGAC
This sequence comes from uncultured Actinomycetes bacterium, assembly GCA_963773635.1. Taxonomy (GTDB): domain Bacteria; phylum Actinomycetota; class Acidimicrobiia; order Acidimicrobiales; family RAAP-2; genus CAVZBW01. Next base: position 84,142 of record CAVZBW010000007.1, read on the forward strand.
AATCAGGACAGCGACCCTGGGATACCAGGGCCTCCTCACGACGGCGACGACGAACGTCCAACCTGCGCAGTGTGCTCTTCCACATTGTGCTCACCTCCCCGAACCTGAGGGGTTAGTGGCCTGCAAAGCCGATTCCTTAAGTTAAGAACAGCGTTCCGACATTCGGTGTTCCCTCTGTCGGGTGCCTAGCGGGAGATCCCCCGAGGAGTCCTCGCTCGCCGGCAAGGATCAAGGGGGAGCCCGGGCAGACGCCGCACCGAAGTCATCAGCCTCGTTCGTGGCGTCGCTCCTTGCGACGACGGTGACGCCGTATCACGCCGAGTCCAATCCATATCAGCGCTCCAAATGCCGCGGTGACGATCGTGTACAGCCACAGCGGCCACGAGAAGTACCAGGCCAAGAAGTGGAGTCTGATCTTCTCGGTGTTTTGGATGATGAAGATCAGCAGCAGGCCTAATCCGATGAGAGAGGTGATCGCTCCGCCGCTGAGTCCCACACGGTTCCTGCGACTGCCGCCTTGATCCTGCTGGGCCATGTTGCCCCCCTTGTGGATCTATGACCCCGGACAAACCCGCCCGGGGACCAGGCGAGCTTGTCACATGAGGCTCTGAGAGGGGGCGTCTGGGCGGTTCCCCGCCGTTTCGTGGCATCCGTGTCCCGCTCACCGAAGTGCGGCCCTCGATCACCCGGGCTCCTTGAGCGGCCTCTCCCACGAGAGTCCCGTCGGCGGCCACGCTGGCTTCTTCCAAACCTGCGGCTGGAAGCTCAACCCGACCGCCTGGATCTGCGCCCCAGCTCGTGTGAAGCGTGACGACCTTGCACAGCCGGCCGCTGGTCGCGTGGCCGCAGAAGAAGCCTCCGATGCGTAATGGCCACCCTCGCCCCGGGTGAGGAACGACAGGCCCCGGGCTTCGAACGCCGGGGGTCTTCCCGCGTCAGGACTTGGTCGACATCGGTGGGCCGAAACGGGAGCCCCGTCGGTAGGCTGGACTCAGTTACGAGGAGGCCGAAGATGAGTGAAGACCAAGGCCAAGCAACCTGGAACGCCGGTGAATGGCACGGGAAGATGTTGATCGATCGGTACGGCGAAAAGATCGGCAAGCTGCAGGACGTGTACGTCGACATAGAGACCGACGTGCCACAGTTCGCAACGGTCAAGGAGGGGTTCATCGACCGCCACCTGACCTTCGTGCCTCTGGGCGGGATCCAGATTGGTCCGGACGACCTGCAGGTCCAAGTGACCAAGGAACAGGTCCGGTCAGCACCCGACATTGCCATGCATGGCGACGAACTCACTCAGGCGGACGAGTCGACGCTCTACCACCACTTCGAGCTGAACTACACGCCGCCCGACAGCGAGAGCGGACGCCGCCTCGCTCGCCGGTGAGAAGGTTTTCGGCAGGAATTCATGACCTGGCGACTGCGTGACCATCATTGTCGAGACCAGTCTGACCCAGCAGGGCAACCGCATGAACCTGATCATGAAGAAGGTCACAAGCTGGGCCGCGATCATTGCCGTTCCCACACTCATCACCGGGTGGTACGGACAGAACCTGCCATATCCGGGATTTGCCAAACAGTCCGGCTTGATCGTGTCGACCGTACTCATCGTCGGGATGGTGTTGGGACTCTACATTCTCTTCCGGCGCAAGGACTGGCTCGGACACGCTGGCGGTCGAGCATCCCTGCTACGCCCCCAAACCTCTCGGGTGAGCGCGGAGCGTTCGCCACAGGGTGGGGGATGAAGGTCACCCCTTCAATCTGAATTCTCTGCAACGTCCCAGCTGAGAGCCGACTGCTCTCAGTCCTGGGGCGCTTGCGTCCTCACTTGCGCAAGCGGAGGGCGAAATATCGGCAAGGACGTTCCACCTTCTGCCTGCCCAACGCTGATCAAAGGGCGTCCTTGAGCGTTTCGCCCGCCTGCTTGAGGTTGCCTGCGACCTTGTCGCCCTTGCCCTCGACCTCAAGCGATCGGTCGTTGGTCGCCTTGCCCGCCTTGTCCTTGACGTCGCCTTCGACCTCTTGAGCCTTGTCCTTGGCCTTGTTGAACCATCTCATCGTCTTACCTCCATGTGTCGTCGGTCAAAGGATTCCGCACTTGCCGGAGCCCCGGTAGATTCCTGTCAATTGTCCGGTTCGGCTACGAGTGATCCGCCCTCGGCGAATCGGCCACCTTCCCGCGCTGGACGAGACGGCACTCTTTCCATGCACCTCAACCGTCGACGAGAGAGCGTCTCGGTGGCGATCGTGACGGGAAAGACCGGCGGGCAGGTGCTGGGACGCCGCCTTACCTATTCGGACGTGCACGCCTCTCGACGCGGCGATTGACAAAGTCGATGCGGTCACGCCGACTGTTGGCGAAAGTGAAACCGATCCCGACCGCCATCACGATGACGGCGACAACCCACAAGGGGTGCAAAGCCAATCCAATCAGACCCAACAAGAATGCCAAGCACAGCACGCCCAGCATCACTGCGTCGGGCGCTTTCTTCTGGCTGATCAGATGCGTCAGCCGCTCATTTGTCGGAGACTCCGACGAAGAACCAGGTGATTGAACACGCATCGGGGACGATCCCTTAGCCGTGGTGCTGCCGTTGAGGGCGGCGACCGGGACGCCCTCGGTTTGAGGGGCGCGAGCACGCCGTACGGAGCTTTCCAGAACAGGTTCCATGAGGAACGCCCGATCTCTCTCCGATAGCGGAGAGCCAAAGCTCAAAATGAGCTGGTCCCAGCCTACTTGCTGGGGACTCCGCCCGTTCAGACGGTCCACCTCAAGGCGGCAGCCGTTGCCGTCCGGCCGCGTTGGGGTATCCGTTTCGCAGATTCCACGGACCGACGGTCCTCGCCGTTGACGACGGCGCTCGAAAACTGTGCGGTTCCGGCGGCCGAGAAGTGAGCGGTTTCGGGGGAGTCTAGGACTCGGCGTCGGGCGTAGTGGTCCTGATGCTGGGGAGGCTGTCGATGCCGCGCCCGCGGAGCCGATAGCTGGCGCCCTTGAGGGTGAGGACGTCGGCGTGGTGGACAATGCGGTCGATCATGGCGGCAGCGACGGCTTGGTCTCCGAAGACACCTCCCCACCCGCTGAAGGGCAGGTTGGAGGTGAGGATCAGCGAGGCGTGCTCGTAGCGGGACGAGACGAGCTGGAAGAACAGGTTCGCGGCGTCTTGCTCGAAGGGCAGGTAGCCGACCTCGTCGACGACGATGAGGCCATAACGGCGCAGCCGGGTGAGCTCTTTGGGGAGGTGACCCTGGCGGTGGGCGTCGGTGAGGCGGGTGACCCAGCCGGTTGCGGTCGCAAACAGGACGCGGTGGCCGTGGCGAGCGGCGACGACACCCAAGCCGGTGGCGAGGATGCTTCTATGGCTGTCAAGCGGCCATGACCACGGCCGGAGCACTGGGCTTGGCCGCTTCCAGCGCCCGGAACAGCCGACGGGCAACGTAACGCTTCAGACACCGCTTGATCTCGCACGGCGTAAGGCCCTCGGCGGTGCGGCGGGTGACGTAGGCCTTGGTCTCGTAGTGAAAACGCATGCACGACAGAACGATGGTGTGTAGGGCTCGATTCAGCTGACGGTCACCGCCTCGGTTCAGCCGGTGGCGGACGATTTTGCCCGACGAGGCGGGGACGGGCGCCGATCCGGACAGCATGGCGAACGCTGCTTCCGAGCGGATCCGGCCAATGTGTGACCAGGCGTTGATGACCTGAGCCGCCGAGATGGTGCCCACGCCTGGCTCGGCGAGTAGCTCGGGCGCGTGCTCAGCGACCAGGAGTTCGAGCTCGGCTTCCAAGTCATCGGCTTCGGCGCTCAGGACCTGGATGCGTCGGGCGGTCGCCCGAAAGGGCGCGGACGGTCGAGCGATGTTCGATGCTGTGCTCGGCATAGACCCGCAGCCGGGCGCAGCGCTCCACTTGGACCTCGACGGCGTCGCGTCGGAGCTGGTCACGAAGCTGGGCTGGCGCGTTCACGATGAGAGCCTGGAGGTGGCACAAGGCTCGGGTCCGAGAACGAACGGCACCTTCCCGGGTGCATAGAAGGACACGGATCGCCGCCGGACGCCTCGTCGTCGCGGTTGAGCCAGGTGCGGACGGGCCAGTGCCTCGGGGCTGCCCGGTAGGCGTCGAGGACGTCAGACTTGGCACCGTTGCGGCGGGCCGGTAGCTTGGGACGGTCGATCTCGACCACCCATTCACCCTGCTCGAGTAGGTAGGTCGTGAGGCCCGACCCGAAGCTTCCGGTTCCCTCGATGGCCCAGCATCGGCGCGACGGGTTGCGGTGCGCTTGTCGGCCACGCCAGCATCTTGCGGTAGCCGAACGCGTCGGTGGCGAACGTGACGTCGTCGAGCTCGACGCCACCTGTGCTCACCAGACCGAGGGTGTGGGACAGCTTGTGGGTGTCGACCCCGATCACGAAGTCGACGTGGTCAGCAAGGCGCATATGGGTTCCTCCATGATGGACGGCGGGTTGTCGGTGCCGGTCCGGGGTGGAGCCGCGCGGCAGGACTGTGATGGGTCACGCCTCTTCGAGACGGACAGGCTTCTGATCAGGCCAAGGTGTGCGGGATCCGGGCCGGCGCTGGCAGCTCAACGGACATATCCAAAGCAAGGCCAGCCGCTGCTGGCGGCAATGAGTCTTCGAGTCACGTCGAGCCACCGGCGCCAACCCTGACTCCTGTCCTGGATGGACCGGTGGATCCAGTCTCACAATGGGTCTTGCCGGTGCCGGCGGCCCAAGCAGGACGACGTTGCGGGCTTCAGTGAGGAACCCGCCCGAGGCGAGGGCCGCGATCTGGGTGCGGACCGGGGCTGGGCGTCCCAGTCGAAGTCCTCGAGGGTCTTGGTGGCGGGGAACCCGGCGGCATTGATTCGCAGCTGGGCGCCCGAGGCGTTGCGGGCGGAGACTTCACGTTCGAGCACCGCGGCCAGGTAGTCCTCAAAGGTCCAGCCGGCGTCACGGGCCTGATCGGCGAGCCGGGTCGCGGCCTCGGTGATCCTGGGTGCCTTGAGCGCGCCGGAGAGGTAGAGGATCTGCTTGATCGACTCAGCTGCAGTGGTCTTCGGCGCGGCCATCAGATCGCTCCTCGCTGTCTGCCGGTGCCCCACCAGGCCGAAGGCACGGTCGTAGTCCCAGGTCCCGTGCCAGCTGGCTGCCGGGTCACCTTCGGCGATGGCTCGGGCACTGGAACTGCTTGCGCAGCCGGGCGGCGATCTCGACGTGGGCCGGGTCGGTGACGGTGGCACTCTCGCCCAGACCCGTGGGTGTCGGCGACCACACGTCCGTCGGCACGGACCCTGACCCGGTCGAGGTCGGCAGATGACGTCGACGAGCCGACCGATCACCGTGGGGTCGACGGAGTAGTCGTTGGTGTCGAGCCGGACGTAGTAGTCGCGTCCGAGCCGAACCCGGTTGCGCCAGCCCAGATGGAGCGGGACCGGTGGCAAGCGCCAGCATCGCGGCCCGGTCGGCCTCCAGGCGATCGACCGGCGCGGCGCCGATCGTGCGCACAACCCGGGCGTTCGCCAGGTCAGCCAGTCGGTGAACTGGTCGTTGAAGTCGGCCGGCGAGGCGAAGGTCCGGCCGGGCATGAACGACGTCTCGAACCAGCCGTTGCGGCGCTCGACGATGCCCTTGGACTCGGGGTCTTCGGGGGCAGCAGCACCAGCCTGGTGGCCAGCGTCCCCATGAACGAGGCGACGCCCTCAGCCCGACGCTGCCCGCGGCCGATGCCGGGCTCGTTGTCCCAGATCAACCGCCGCGGGACCCGCCCCAGCCCTTCGATAAGCTCCCAGATCCCCAGCAGCAGATCCTCGGTCTTGCGGGTCGGGATCATCCGGCCGATCATGAACCGCGAGTACGCAGGAGTGATCACCAGCACCGGCAACAGCTTCGCGGTGCCGTCCTCGAGCGGGATCTTCTTCGGCGGGAACCACAGGTCGCACTGCGCTGCGTCACCGGGCTCCCAGACCAGCCGGTCCGCCGGATCGACCGGGCGGTGCTCGGGCCGCAGCCGCTTGACGTTCTCCGGAACCAGCGGATCGACCCCTCCCATCCGACCCGCTCCGCGATCACCGCCGCCGGCATGTCCGGAGTCTGTTCCAGCAGCGCCCGCACCCGCGCCTCGAACGGCGTGAACGACGTCGGTTTCGGCTTGCGGACATAGCGTCGGCGGCGAATCGGACTGCACCGCCTTCACGACCGTCGTCCGAGAGATCCCCAACCGCGCCGCGATCCGCGCCTTCGGCACCCCCTCAGCCGCCAGCCGCCTGATCAACGCCCAGTCTTCCAAAGTGATCACTCTCCAATCGTTGAGTGTTCACTTTTCGAGCGTCGTAACTGTCCAGTTT